>CAWIKY010000007.1:0-409734 GCA_963836905.1 uncultured Alphaproteobacteria bacterium | reverse complement strand
GACGAAAGGTATGATGAATCAGCCCGCCCCCGAAGCGTAGGTGGTGGCGGGGGGTGGGCAAGTAGTCATAATCTACGCGCGCCGCCCAGTCCTGAATGTCCGAAACGCGGTCTTTGTCGGTGAACGTGGTGGTAGACACATCGTTATCAACAACCAAAACATCGTTGGTTTCGCGCAGGCGAAAGCGGTACTGGCTGTAGGTGAGGGTTAGATTGCTGAACAAGCGCCGGTGGTACACGTGGTTCCACCGCAGGGCGGTCGTCACGTTGCCCCACTGAATGATTTCGCGGCCCGCTACGTCTCGTAGGTAGTCGCTGTCCTCGTTTAATAGCGAGCTTTCAAAGGCCGTTTCGTTTCTAAAACGATCCTGACCTAAGTAAGTGCTCAGGTAGAGTTGATTCCGGTACGAAAGGTATGGTTTACCTTGGCCGCCAGGTTGTAGAAACCGTAGAAGCGAATCATCACCCGTGCTGTTTATCTTACTGGCTAACCAGACTGGGACCCGCCAGGTGCGCGTATCGTCCCGACAGCAGAAAAGAGGTTTTGTCCGAAACCACCGGTCCCTCCAGGGTGAGCCGCGAGGCGAGTAAGCCCACCGAAGCGGTGCCCTGAAACTTTTCTCGGTTTCCTTCGCGCAGCTGCACGTTGACCACCGAGGCCAGCCGACCGCCGTAGCGCGCTGGGAAGCCCCCCGTAAAAGTCAACGTTGTTGATCGCATCGGCGTTGAACACTGAGAAGAAGCCGAACAGGTGCGAGGCGTTGTAGAGCGGCACGCCGTTCAGCAGCAGCAGATTTTGGTCGGGCCCGCTGCCCCGCACGTACAAACCGGCTCCGCCGTCCACGCCCGACTGCACCCCGGGCAAGCGCTGCAAGCTTTTGAGCAAATCCACCTCCCCGAACAAGACGGGAGTGGTCAGCAGGTCGGCCACGGGCACCGGCAGGTTGAGTGTGGGTTGCTCCAGCGGACGCACCGCCGCCGAAGTCACCATCACCTCGGCCAGCAGCGCGTCGGTCGAGGCCCAGTTGATCACTGTATCTTCCCGCAGCACAAAGGTGACCTCTTCCGAAGCGTGCCCAACGTACGAACAGCGCAGGAGCACGGTGTCGTTCGGCAGCGTCAGGCTGTAGAACCCGTAGTTGTTGCTACTGGTACCAAACGTGATATCGTTCTGGTCTGGCTTTCCTGAATCCGTCCGGCCCTGCCACACACTGGCACCAATCAGGTCTTCGCCCCCGGATGCCTTCCGGATGTAGCCGCTAATGGTGAACTTGGCGTTTTCTTCCGGAAGATAATCTGGTTGCCCCGCACCTGGTAAGTGGTGCCGGTTGCCCGGCCGATAGCATCCAGCACTTCGCGCACTGTAGAGCTCGCTTTACGCAAATTTATTGACTTATTGAGGTCCATGTAACTTTCACTGTAGGCGAGCCGAAAACCTTGTTCGATTGAGTAGCGCAACAGTTGACGAGTCGTACTAGGGTTGGCTTCTATTGATACCGGAGCATCCAACGCAGTCTGCGCGCAGGCCGTATAGCTCCACAGTACTAGTACCAGAAGGACAAGCAACAGGCCGATTGCGTTCGTGTAGCGGGGTGCATTCATACCAAGCAAGGAGGCGAGTTAAGGTTCGGAGGTATACGATGAGCTTTACTATGATGTAATTGCTGATCGGAAGAACTTCTGAATTACTCGGAACTCCCTCCCGCTCGCTTTCGGTAGCCCCTTCTTCTGTATTGCGGATCATGTAAGTAAATTGTAAGTTTTTCTTCATTGACCGGAATGATACGCATTTCAGAGACGGCATAACCGCCCCAGGCCGCCACGAATCCCTGATCGGGGCCCTTCAAAATCAGGGCATCCTGCGCGCGCCGATAGCTCTGAACGATTCGGTAAGAGGCTGTTTCACACGTCTCTTCGTCTACGTAAACGGCCTGCCAGTGAGCGTAGATGATAAACAGATTTTCTCGTTGGTAGAATTCCCAGGTATCAATTCGCAAGTTTCCAGGGAGATTTCTTCGGTACAACCGTCGGCGTAGCGTAGCGACCAAGTCTCAAGCTTCCACATACTACCGCGCAGTGCTTCGGTGACTGACGGACGAGCGGGGTGGCCTCCGGTTTGACTTTGTCTTCCTGGCAGGCCATACCTAGGCCCACCCATAGTAATACGATCAGCGTGATTTTGCTATTTTTCATGGTGATAAATTGTGGGTGTTTATTTGAAAAGGATGTAAGAGAACTTGAGTCCGAGGCCAGGATACACGCTGCCGTTGTTGAAATCGTAGTCAAAGGCGTATCCCAGTCCCAGGTGGAAGTTGAAGAGAAACTGCTGGCCCAGGGGACGTTGCAGTCCCCAATGCACTTCGTTGAGCAACGCATTGTTGAGCGGGTCTTCAAGCCGATCGTACCCGGTGGTTCCAAACACGCGTTCGGTGGTGTACTTGGTCTGGAAGGCCACGTAGTTGCTGGCGTTGTTGCGCAACGACCGGCCCCGGCGGAGGCGCTTCGGGCGGTTGTAGTGGTACTTCACCTCCGACTTGAGGTAGATCACCGGATCGTTAATCACCCAGGTGTACTGAATGGTTCTTCCGCTGAAATCATCAGCGATGTGGTACCCGCCTCCCAGGCCCGTGCTCACGTCAACCGACCAGCGGTTAGCCACGGGCAACTCGTAGGCCAGTCCCAGGCCCGCCCCCCCCAATTCAAGCTTGAACAGGGGGCGAAGCGGCTCCTCCATGGGTTCTACCGATTGGGCAAAAAGCGAAAAGCTGATGGGCGAAAAAAGCAAGGGTAATCTTCTATTTTTTTCATTGTTTTAGATTTATTTGGTTGTTTGCTGATAAGACAGCAGAACCGGTGCCACCCCTAAAGAAAAACGCAATTATTTTTTCAGACTTTGCAGGTAGATGGTATCTCTCCGCACGTGATGGTCCACGTCCAGCGTCAGGGAGATAACTTCCAACACTTCTTCCAGCGGTTGGTCGTTGAACGCTGCGGTTAATCGCAGATTAGTGCTAGCAGTATCAACCACCACCGGTCGCTGGTAGACTTCCTCTAGTGCCGTAGCCACTTCGGACAAGGGCTGGTTTTGAAAGTCTAGTTGACGGGTGCGCCAGGCCAGGGCGTTGGGCGCGACGGTAGCCACCTGAGTCACGCTTCGGTTGGCAGCCTGATATACCCCCTGTTCCCCTTTTTCCAGAATAACGGACGCCCGCTGATCGTTGCGGTCGGCCAAGGATACCACTTCACTCACCACCGTCACCACCACCGCCGTGTCCTGTGGGTGGGCCAGCACGTTGAACGAGGTGCCCAGCACCCGCACCACCGATCCTTCGCTCACAATGCGGAAGGGTTGGTCTTCGTTGCGCGCCACCTTCGAAGAAGGCTTCGCCCGACAAATACACCGCCCGCACCGAGTCGTTGAGGTCTTCGTCATAGCGCAGCGTAGTGTTCTCGTTGAGCCACACCTGCGTGCCATCGGCCAGAGTTAGCTGCTTGGTCTGGCGAAGGCCGGTACTGATCTCGGCCAGTTCCGGGTTGCCGGTCAGGTTGAATAAGCGGACCAAGAATACTAACCCCAGGACGAGTCCGGCCACCGCCGCGGCGCGGAGCAGCCAGGAGCGTCGGCGGGTCTTCGTCGGAAGGGCCACCACTGGCGTGTCGCCGGTACGCCGGGCGATAGCCTGCCAAGCCGCGGTGGTATCGGGGGTGTAGGCTTCGTACACATCGCCCGACGCTGCCCACGCCGCTTGTGCCCGGCTCCAGCAGCTCCTGATGGGCGGGGACTTTGACCAGCCAGGCTTGCATCCGTTTCGTCTCGTTGGCATTGGCTTTGCCCTGCACGTACTTGGTCAGTAACTTCAGTCGGTGGTATCCATAGTATCTCCTTTCGGTTAAGACAAGAAAAAATGCGACCTTCCCCTAATAGAAACTTGATAAATTTTATTACCGCTAACCCGTAGCCATAGCGCGTCAGGTGCTGTCGGATCAGGCGAGTCGGCCTTGCCCATGTAATACTCAATGGTTTTGGTCGAGATTCCCAGTTGATCGGCCATTTCCTGATACGAGTGCTCTTCGTAGCGGCTTAGACTAAATACCAGTCGGCACTTCTCGGGCAATTGCGGCAGAATCTGCTCCAGGGCGGCGGTCAGCTCGACCGCTTGCAAAGCATCGTCCGGTGCGGCATCCACTGGGTGCTGGTAGTCCTGGATTTCTGAGGACCAGTCGTAGCGGGCCGCGCGGCTTTTGAGGTGGTTCAGGCAACGGTTGCGCACCGCCCGGTTCAGATAAGCTCCTACGGACGTAGAAATCCGGTAGTCGTCGCGCTTATCCCACAGATACACGAACACGTCCTGCACAATCTCCTCGGCAATCTCTGTGCGGTGCACGAGCCGGAGGGCCGTCCGGCAGAGAGAGACGTAATGCTGGTTGAACAACTGTTGCAGCGCGCGTTGGTCGCCTTGTGCCAGTTGTCGTAGTACGGCTTCTTCGTCCTGTTCCATAAGCGGTTCGCGGCCGCCAAGATGCGGGAAAGCCTGGGAATTAACAAAAAGTAGCGTTCGTTTGGCGCGCGTTGACATTTTTTGGTCTTCTCATCGAATATTTTAGGTCTTTCTGCTGTTGTGGAAGTACTAGGTATCAAGCACCGATTGGTATTTCTAAGGAAAGGAACTACCTTTGCTGTTTAATTCAAGCTATTGAAAAAATCAATATTATACGTTATTCTGAGCAGTTGGCTGCTGGTGACTTCTTGTAGTGACTTTCGGAAGATCACAAAAAGCACCGACTGGAAGGAAAAGTACCAGGCCGCGCTAAAGTATTATCAGGAGAAGGACTACTACCGGGCCACCCTGCTGCTGGAAGACGTGATGCCGATCATCAAGGGCACCAAGACCGCCGAGGAAGCGCAGTTCTACTACGCCTACGCGCACTACTACCAGCGAAAGTACATTCTGAGTGCCCACTACTTCAAGCAGTTTTACGAAACTTACTCTCGCAGCGAACAGGCGCAGGAAGCCATGTTTATGCACGCCTACTCGTTGTACCTGGAGCTTCCAATCCCAGCCTGGACCAAACCAGCACCGGCGAAGCCATTCAGGCCATTCAACGCTTTATCAACCGCTATCCGTATAGTGAGTATAAAGAACGGGCCGAAGTGGTGTTGGCCGAAACCCGCAGCAAACTAGAGAAGAAAGCTTACGATAACGCGCTGTTGTACTACAAACTTTCGCAGTACAAAGCCGCGATCATCGCCTTTAACAACTTTCAGCGCGATTTCCCCGACTCTGACTACAACGAAGAGATCGGCTACTGGAAATTGGCCGCGCAGTTTGAGCTGGCCGAGCAGAGTATCACCGCCAAGCAGAAAGAACGCTATTACACCACCATTGAATATTACCAATCTTTCGTAGACCGCTACCCCGAAAGTAAGTTTGTGCGGGATGCCGAGTTGATTTACGAAACCTGTTTAACTAAAATTCGCAAAGAACCCAGCGAAAGCAAAGCATCCACCCAACAATTATGACCAAGAAACCCAACGTATCCTCCTCGATCGTCACCCGCCACCTGGATGACCTCGACGAACCCACCGGTAACATCTACGAATCAGTGGTGGTGATGTTCGAAACGCGCTCGTCAAATTGCCGTATCGCTCAAGGAAGAGCTCAACGGCAAGCTAGCCGAGTTTGCCTCTACGGTTGACAACCTGGAAGAAGTGTTTGAGAACCGGGAACAAATTGAAATCTCCCGCTTTTACGAGCGTATGCCCAAACCCACCAACCTGGCAGCAGAGGAGTTTCTGAACGATGAACTGATGTTTCGGAAAGTAGAAGAAGATCTTGAAGACTAAGCGCTTGGCACTGCGGGGCAAGAAAGTACTGGTAGGCGTTACGGGCAGCATTGCGGCCTACAAAACGGCCTACCTGATACGCAGACTCGTCAAATCCGGGGCTGAGGTGCAGGTAGTGATGACTAAAGGTGCCCGGCAATTTATCGCTCCGCTCACCCTCGCTACTCTCGCTAAACGTCCCGTACTCACCAACTTGGTAGCCGATGCGTCGCAGGGTACGTGGAACAACCACGTTGAACTAGGCCTATGGGCCGATGTGTTGCTCATTGCCCCCGCCACCGCCCGCACGTTAGCCAAACTGGCGACCGGCCTGGCCGACGATCTGCTTACAGCCGTCTATCTGTCGGCCCGCTGTCCGGTGCTGGTGGCTCCCGCGATGGACCTGGATATGTACCAGCACCCCACCACGCAGCATAATCTGCGAGCACTACGCAGCTACGGCAACCGGGGCCTGGATTCTCCCGCAGGAGAACTAGCCAGTGGCCTGTCGGGGGTGGGTCGGATGATGGAACCCGAATACCTGGTGAAGGCAGTGGAACAGTTGTTTCAAGCGAAGGCTTCACTGGCCGGAAAGCGGGTGCTAATTACCGCTGGGCCCACGCACGAACCCATTGATCCGGTGCGCTTTTTGAGCAACGCCTTCGAGCGGAAAGATGGGTTATGCCCTGGCCGAGGAAGCGGCCCATCGGGGGGCGGAGGTGCATGTGGTGAGCGGCCCCACCGCGCTGAGGATAGATCATCCCAGAATTCCAGGTAACCCCGTACGCACCGCGCAGGAAATGTACGAAGCTACCCAATCCGTTTTCCCAACCGTAGATCTGGCGATCTTTGCGGCCGCAGTGGCGGATTATACTCCGCAGCAGACGGCAGCACAAAAGATCAAAAAGTCGTCGGACGTCCATCAGCTTACGCTAACCAAAACCGTTGATATTGCGCAGACGCTCAGTGCACGGAAGCAAGCTGGGCAACGCACCGTAGGCTTTGCGCTGGAAACCGAAAACGAATTGGCGCACGCTGCTACTAAGTTGAACAAGAAGCATCTTGATATGATTGTGCTCAACTCCTTGAACGACCCCGGCGCGGGTTTTGGGCACGACACCAATCAAATTAAAATTCTGACGCAAAATACGTCGGAGGCGATCACGTTTTCTTTGAAAGACAAGCGTGTGGTTGCCGCCGATATTTTTGACACCATTATCTCCACCTACTATGCCTAAGTACTTGCTGATAGGAACGCTGATCTTCGGACTGACCGGAAAGCTGGTCGCCCAAGCGCTCAATGCTACGGTACGGGTTGACGCGCAGAACGTCAGTTTGAGCGAGCCCCGACTGCTTCAGGAAATGGAAACCGAATTCCAAAAGTTTTTGAACAACGGTCAATGGACCGAAGACTCCTACGGCCCCAAAGAGCGCATCAACTGTAATTTCGCGATCAATATTACCTCCTCGCCCTCGGTGGGCCGCTACGTGGCCACGGTGCAGGTGCAGTCGTCGCGCCCGGTCTACGGCAGCGGTTACGAGACCATCATGCTCAACTTCGCCGACCGCGACTGGTCGTTCGAGTACATAGAATCGCAACCGATGAACTTCAACCCCAACAGTTACCTTAACGAGATCACCAGCTTGCTGGCCTACTATGCCTACATGGTGCTGGGCTACGACTACGACTCGTTTAGTGAGTTGGGCGGGAGGCCCTTTTCGACCGGGCCCAGCAGGTGGTGATTGCCGCCACGGCGGCCAACGGCGGGGCCGGGTGGGACCAGTTTAGCGGCAACGCCGGGCGCAACCGCTACGCGCTGATGAACGATATGATCAATCCCCAGATGCAACCCGTGCGGCGGGCCAACTACGCCTACCATCGGGAAGGGCTAGACCTGTTTACCGAGAAAGATGAAGAAGGGCGCAAGAACATTCTGGCCGCAGTGCAGGAAATTCAGAAGGTGAGTAAGCTGTTTCCGCAGTCCATTGCGGTGATCAGCTTTTTGGACTCGAAGAAAGATGAGCTGATCAGCGTGTTTACCCAGGGTGACACCCCGGTGCGGCGCGATGCTTACAACGCGCTGGTAGAAATTGATCCCTCACAAACCGATGCTTATCAGGCCATTCTGAAGAATTGAAAGTCGGTTCAAACCTTACGCGGGTAGTGTCTACGCCATCCGAAGCTTTTAGCCCTTAATGTCCCCGGCTAGTTTTACCCCTTTAGCAACGAACAAGAATCACAACGCAAAGGGTAAAGGTGCGAATAATCAATTACCGAAGGAGCCGGTGGCTACTGCTGTCACTGGCGCTGCTGTTTAGCAGACTTGGCTGGGCGCAGCAAACCGAGATGCCCCTCAATGACGTGGCTTTCGTGCTGGGGGAAGCGGAGGAGTATAGTCGCACCACGGTGCTGGACAGTCTGCTTTCCTTCAACCAACGCCACGCCCTGCGGGTGTTGCTCTACACCCTGTCCGAAGAAAGCTCGCTCTATCAGGTCAACGCCCGGGAGGAACAAACTCAGTTGCTACAACAAGCTGTTCCCACATTGGTGATCACCACCTGGCACCGGGGGGATACCAAAGCGCACAGTCGCATCCAGGTGCAGGTGAACGACGCTCTGGCCACCCGACTGCCCCCGGCCACGGCCGAGCAGATCGTCACCGAGTGGCTCACCTACTGGTCAGACAACACCCCCATTGCCAAAGACGCCCTACGCGAGGGTCTGCTGCTGGCTCTATTCAAGCTAGACGCCTACCTCAACGCCCTTCCCCCGGTAGGTAAAGCGCCGACGATCACCTTTGCCAATCCTAAAACAAACACCGCTGCTCCTCCATCTCTGGGATTGGACCCCTTGCGCTATCCTGCCCACCAGGGCAACTACAAGCAGATTAAAGTCAACCAAGCGGACTACCCCGTGGCCTGGAAAGCCCTGCCCAGCGGTACGCCCACGACCGTGCTGGCCCAGTGGAGGAAGGGGTGTCTTTTCCCCCCGGGGTGGGCTTCCGGCAGAACGATAATTCCATTCCCTCCCAGCCGGGCAGCGAGTCGCACCAGCAGCAGTTGACTCTCACCGGGCAAGCCCACCAGCAGGAAGGTAGTCTGAAAGTGTACGCCAGCGGAGACGAGGATGCTGCTTTGGTCGGCAAGCTCAACACTATCACTTACGATGCCCTGTATCAGAAGCTGGTGCTGGTTCCCCTAAACCGGCGCATCAGCCGCAGCGAACTCTTGCCCCTGGTAGAAAAGGTCGCTACCATCTATCAGCAAGCCGCCGTAAGCCTGGAGGTAGACGTGAGCGAACCCCTGATGATGGCCGACTGGAAATGGAACCACGCCCTGGAAGATGGCACCACCGGACTACTGGCTAACTATACCAAAGAGATGCGGCAGGTGATCCGGGCATTCCGGCAAAAGCAGGATACGGACAAAGAAACGGCCTACGTGTTTCTGTGCTACCAGGCCAAGTCTGGTGACAAGCAAGGCTACATGCCCAAGAAGCGTCAGTACGGATTTGTCTTTGACTTCATCCATCACAACGACCAGGAACTGGCCGCCACCATCGCCCACGAATTAGGCCACGGCTTGTTCCACCTGAAACATACCTTTGAGACGTATCCGGCCCTGAGCAAAGGCAGCACCGACAATCTGATGGATTACGGACAGGGCACGCAACTGCACAAGTATTGATGGGACTTCGTCCATGATCCCAAAGCGATGCTAGGGTGGTTTCAGGATGATGCGGAGAATGCTTTGGATGCCTGTTTCTGGGCTAAAAGCCTACTGAAGTATAACGAGCTGTTTGGCCAGGCACATCTCCTGCAAATAGCCATGCCCCGTTTTGAAGAAGTGCGCGACAACTTTGATACTTACTGGCAGCAATCCAAAGCCCTTTTTGCCCAGCACCGTTTCGGTAACGACAAACAACATAATCTAGCCCTAAATGCTAATGCCGCTTGGACGATACGCAACGCATCTCACTACCAAAAAAAAGACGCTACCTTCTTTGTTGACCTAGCCATCAAGCGGTTGGTTGCACAACAGGCCCGCGTACAGCTTCATCCAGAGGGCATTACCCTGGCTAAGATTACTCTAGAAGGTGTTCCCTTCCGGGTAGCACTACATTCTACAAAAGAGTATGTTGATCCGGACTACATTCGGATTGGGGAGCTATGCGAATTGGTAGACACCAAAGAGGTACAAGTTTTGATAGAGGACGGGCATTTGCTGATTGCCTACCTAGAGGAGGGGCAGGCCGAACTGGTATTGCAGGTTTTGAGCGATGACTGGGATCACGGGCCGCTGTGGTTGAAGTACTTAGGTATCTACGTAGCCAAAGACAGCGAAGCGAGCTGGCTATCAACAATTCCTAAGTTTTGGGAGGATTGGACGTGGGGTGGGGAAGAGGCGGATGAGGAAGCTAAACTTACTACTGTTTCTCTTACCAGCCAAGTAACCTTTTACGGATACCAAAGTGCCGATAAAAAAGGGTGTTTCAGAAGGTCAAAAGATATGCTAAACTCAGCAGGATATAATACCGTAGCCCCAAACGACAGCTCTGCCGTACAAATGACTAAGTATAACGAACAAGGTATATTGACTTTACAGGAAGACTATCAAAATGGTATAGATTTGATTAATAACCATCTTGATAGTAATAAGCCAATCGTAGTTGGAGTAGATTGGAAATCTGGACACACAGGTAACTATGACAAAACAACCGATCACTGGGTGGTAGTTATTGGTAGGGAAGTTACTTTAAAAGAAACTTGTTACCTTTATCATGATCCGCAGGCAAGCCAGCTAGCTGTAGGCACGGACGCTAATAACAAGTTATGCATAAGGTTGGATGGCACTTTATCTGGTAGGTATAGAAAAGGAACCACTTACGATAGAACGTATACAGTAACGATGGTTAGGCCAAGTATAAAAAAATAATTAATCATGAACAGATATCTATACATATTGATTTCAGTGTTAGTATCTATTTTTCTTAGCTGTACTCAGCCCCGATCCGCTTCACCAGGCAGTGATGCAAATACTATCGTTAGTCAGTTTTTTGATTGGTATATTAACAAGGTGTATCCTGAAACACAAGGGAGTTACCTTTTAGTGTCATATCAAAAGCATGGTGATAAAAAATACACTTTTAATGAGCAGGAATACCAAAAAAAGATTGCCTCTATTCCTTTCTTTACTCAGTCACTAGGGGATTCTTTAATTGATCAAATACAACAGTGTAATACGAAAATGCTTGAATATGACTGGGATTATGAACCTGAACCACAATTTAATTAGGGCTTTCGCTTTTTGACGAATACACGGTATATTATTAGGATGCTACACAAGCAAGACTACATCAGCTACCTATTGAGTACTCAGGTCAATTATACCTGTACGGAGTTGGCTAATCACAAAGCAAACCTGAGTCACGACGCGGTGAGCGACTTTTTGAGGCGAGAACGTTTCACTCCCTCTCAGCTTTGGGAGGTAGTAAGTCCTCACATTGTAGACCATGATAATGCCGCTATTATCGTAGATGATAGCGTACAGAACAAGCAGTATTCCCGTTTCATAGAACTAGTCAAGTGTCAATATTCTGGTAACGAGCATGGCACCGTGCGTGGCATTGGCTTGGTGAACTTTGTTCATTCAGCGGGGAACGATGAAGATTTCTGGCCTATTGACTACCGTATCTATCATCCTGATACGGATGGTAAGACCAAGAATGACCATTTCCAAGAGATGTTCAAGCGGCTTATCACTCATAAGAATATTCAAGCCAGAACCATCCTTTTTGACAGTTGGTACGGCTCAATGGACAATCTCAAACTCATTCACCGTAGCGGCTGGACATTTTTCACTACACTGAAGAGCAACCGTATGGTAAGTGTGAGCCGAGACATTGGGTATCAACACCTGAATGAATTGGTCTTTGATGAACAGACGTGGAACCGTGGGCTAATCGTCAAACTCAAGAAGATCCCCTTCCAGGTAAAGCTTTTCAAGATAGTGGCCCCAGACGGTCGCATTGACTGGGTCGTTACTAACGATCTAGACCATACCGTTAACCGATTTGTTGCTGAACTTAAAAACGACAATCGGTGGCAGGTGGAAGATTTTCATCGGGGATTCAAACAGTTGACCGGTTCAGAGAAGTGTCAATGCCGCAAAGCACGTTCACAAAGAAACCATCTGGCTTGCTGCTATCACGCTTGGGTTTCTCTAAAAGTTATGGCCAAGCAAATTGGAACCACTGTCTATCAAGTTAAACATAGACAACTTTCTGATTATTTGGTCAACCAGCTTTACTACCCAACCATTCCTGCCATATAACAACCAAAGCGAAAGTCCTATTAATATTGACGAATGTAATTATTTATGGTACGATAGCTGGATTGGCGGTCAAGGAGAAGATATTGACGGATATACTATTGAACGTATTGATAATGACTGTACAGGTTCTTGGTTTAATGTTACTACTCTGATAGAGAGTGTACCTTTCTCAGTTGTTAAAGTTCAAGTCGTAAAAGAACATAATGAGTATAGAATTAATCATCTACAATTAGAACTCTAGTATGGGTAGGTCGCCATCTCAGTTCTGATAAATACATGGGGATAAGCATGGACGGCGATCTACAACTGTAATGGATTCTAACTTCTGGACGACCAGCTTATTGGACCACTACTAATTATCATGAAGGACAGCGCATCATAAATACTATCTACCGCCAGACGCGCGAGAAAGAGGAAGTTAGCAAAGGCCTATATCTTTTAAGCAGGCAACAGCGCCTTAAAACAAGCAGCGCAACTACGGTTTTGTCTTTGTGCACAACCACACTGCCCGAGAATCGCTGGCCCGCACCATCGCCCACGAATTGGGCCACGGCTGGTTCCGCTTGGAGCACAGTTGGCAGACCTACCCTACTCTCACCCAGGGCAGCAGCGACAACCTGATGGACTACGGGGCGGGCACCCGATTGCGCAAGTATCAGTGGGACTTCGTCCACGACCCGATCAGTATGCTAGGCTGGTTTCAGGATGAGGACGACGTGTCGGACTATAATCTTGATACCGATAAGGAATGGGTTGTAGAGATATACAGTCCGTGGTATTCCAAGGAGTTTGCAACTGCCCTAGGGGCTAAAGATCAGGCGGTGATGAGTAAGTGGATCAACAAAGGGCTCACGACCACCTTCACTCCCGACCAAGTCAGTTCGCTGGCGGCGATTAGCAAAGTGCTGCCCCGCAAGAGAGACGGTTCGGTACCCGTAGCAATCATCAAGCACTACCCGAAAGCCAAGCACAAGGGACTCTACGTGTACTACTGTGAGAAGAAAGGCGCGGTGGTTCAGGCAGTTGAGAAGCCAATCGTATTCACCACTGACCTTCCGGTAGACCTCAGCCTGCACACCGGGGAGTTTGACAATCCTGATGAAAAAGCGGCTCCTATGAAAGAAGAGACCGTGCAGGCCTACGCGAACCTTCCCTACGACTTTGTGTGGCAGACCATGACCGAACAGGGGGTGGTAGACAAGACAGCAAACCTATTCAAAGAGATTTTAGACCATCCGAACGTAGGGCGGGAGGAAGGAGTGGTCCGGTACCTGATGGACATTATTGCCAAGGCTGAGTTCGGGAAATCGCCGAAGTACTCAATGGACAAGAAGGTAATCTATACGTATGAATTTGAGCTGGACAAGAAGAAAGTGCCCCTGGCGCTACACATTTTGGAAGATGACCCTAGTTTCAAGCGAAACGAGCTGATTGCGCTAGACCTGGGCAATAGCGAAAAGAAACCCTACGCGGTATTGGCCTTCTGTGAAGACGAAGACCCGACCAAAGCGAAAATACTGGTGCAGGTGGGAAAAGAGTATGTTGATGGAGTCAATGATTATTTTTCTTCCGACAAGGAAAAGCTGGCGAGCGAACGGGCAAAGCGGATAAATAATGCCATTACTGAGATGCAAGTGCACCTTGGCAAGGAGTATGAGCAGGAATCAGGAAGTTTAAGAACCGAAAACACCAAGAAGGGTCTAAAAAAGATGGACTGCTCAGAATTTGTAAGCCGGTATATACAGAAGGTGACAGGAGCTGAGAAGGTGCCAGAGTATACGACAGCTTCGTTAATTGAGTTCTACGATAATAAATCTAGCGATTTCGTTACGTACATAACAGACAGTGATAAAAAAGATTTTAAGGATATTCGTGCCGGGGATATATTTCTTTGGCGAGGTATTAGCGGAGGACATACTGGGATTGTCGTTGCTTACAACGAAGAAACTGATAAAGTGACAGTAGTTGAAGCAATTGGAAACAGCGCATCAAGTGAAGAGAGCTTGTCAAAGGCCGTAGATGGCTACTGCAAGGGATGCATCAGAAAATCAATATATACAAGAACAGGAAGAGCACTGTACCAACACGATGGTTGGTATGGCTATTTTAGACCCAAAACTTCTGCAAAATGATGATATTTAAACATTTGTATTCTTATACGCTCGTACTCATAAATCTTTCATGCATAGGGCAGAGCACATCAGATGAGGTGCTGAAGCTAAATATTCTAAAAGATTCTTATAATAGACATTTACATATCTTAGGTTTAAATAATGAGTACAGGGGCAAGCAATATAGTATGAATCTATTCTACTATGAGCTTCACATTGAGAGAATTAAAGTAGGTCAAGCGTGCATGTTTGCGATTTCAAAGAAGTATCCCGAAGACTGGGCAGTGGCAACTAAGGAAGATAATTGCAAAGAAGAAAAAACGTTAAGATCCAAAACTATTTGTCAAGTAGAAAAGCTGTTTGAAAAAGATACCACTGCCCTTAAAGAAAAGCTTGACTTGTATTTATTTCTTGTTGATAAAAGTGAACTTGACGGCCCATTTATTGAAGAGGCAGAAGGCGGAAAAGTGTATAATTATTATCCTAAAAAGGGAAGCACTTTTATAATATACAAGTACGTTAGTAGTCGTTGGGAAAAGATAGGTCAGCATACGCAGGAAGAAGATGATATTCCTAGGTCATTTGGTGCAGATTATATGGAACAATTGGCATTGGAGAAGATCAAAAAGTATGCTACCAGAGACTAACATTTTTTGAATAATTGACCAAAAATGATTGTAATTGTATTGGTAATCTGCGGAGTTGATTGGGGAAGACGAAGGCCATATTGTGATGATCACTCCGGGGGGATTGATTAAAATAGATGAGAAGACAACAGAAATATTTCCCCTATCTTTTATTAACAGGGGCGTAAAGAAAGTTTTGCGCGTTTTGGAATGTGGAGGTACTTTTAGAGAAACGAATGGCTCGTTGTATCTCAGAGTTGATGGTAAGGGGGCTACCAAGAGAATGAAATGATTTAAGTATCTGAAGTAATAAAATGTCATGAAATACCAAAGGCAATACGTTTATTTTATAATACCTATCATGTTATTCCTGGCTAATTTATCCTACGCGCAGGACAGCGTTGCAAAACTCTGCAGCGCAGCAGAAACAGCTAAAAGCTACAAAGACATTATCAAACTGGATATAATAGGCAAACTAGCTGCTAATAGTACTTCACTTTATGACTACCAGCGAGATGGGAAAGCACTAACGTTTTACGCAATTGATGAGAAGAATTACGACATTCGGAAGCTATACCAGCAATTTGACAATAGCTATGAGCATCTTTATGTACTTGATGGTACAGATTCTATGCTGGTCTATACTACAACCTATCTTACCACCCCGGATATGGAGGATGATGGCTATACTATACTAGAATTTTAGTATCAAAATCGGACTCTTCATTTGGATAGTCTGCACTACGCTGATAAGAACGTTGACGCTAGCTTCTCTACCGATGGTAAGTATCTGTTGGTCAACACCCTGCATGAGCTTACCGACTACTATGAACCGGCTGTAAATAACCAAATCTACGTGTACTCAGTGGATAGTCTAAAGCAGGGTAAAATAAGCCAACAAACCATTCCTTGTCACCTCTGCGCGGATAGTTATCTGGTGGGTGATCAGCTTTTTTTTACTAAATCCATCGTTCCTGATGACCTGTGGGGTGGCTTCGCAGAGCCGAACGTATACGTAGCTCCCTGGGGACGAATACAAGATTCAGTGAAAGTGGTAGCGTCCAGTGACATTGCAGCAGTTAGTTCGGATGGAAAGTATGTACTGGCCCACCGGAGAGATATTGCTAACGGAGCACTGGCTATCGTGGACGTAGCACAGAAAAAATACCAATTGTTGTTAGGACGCGAGTATCAACGGTACAGTAGAAGACCGTTTTATTCGCATCTTTACAAGAAATTTGCTTTTATCATGGGCGGTCACATTGTCTACGTAGATTTCCCCAATAAATACCCCTTTGATGCCCTGCGGCGCGACAATCCATTGGTCCCCTTCGATCTTGACCTTATCCTCTACCAGCATCCGCCGCTAAAGTAAATTTTCCCAAAGATCGAGGGAATCATCACCCCACTGTATCATCTTCTTCACTCAGCAAATCCGCCCAACTTTCCCACCCAAGACACTTGCGTAGTCCAACCCAAGGTGCCTAACTGGGCTACTCAAGGAGCTTGAGTAGTGCACCCGAGCTCCTCTGGGTAGTTGACTCAAGGAGGCTGAGTAGTTGACCCAAGATGCTTGAATAGCCCAACCCAGAGAGGCTGAGTAGTCGAGTTAATCTCCTTGAGTAGTCGACCCAAGCCGGTTGACTAACCCTCGTTGGCCCAAATCCTCACGAAATAGCCAGCCGACCACTCCCCAAACCAGCAGAAACTTTCACCGCGCTTCCCCACCCTCCCGCACCGATCACTACCCACCCTAAGTCACTAATTTCCGCGTACGCAACTTTTACTGCCCTTTTTCTCGCTTTCGGAACATTTAGGTACCTCGCCGCGGTTGTATCCGTACTTCCGTCACCGCTTCGGTTGGTGGCCCCATGACCTTTTTTGTTACCCAAATTTACTTTTTTATGAAAGTTGAAATCAACGAAAAACCGTTCTTGGAGAACGGCCGACATACCGTCACCATCACCGAAGTGGAGTCCGGTAGCAGCGAGTACAAAGACGTACCGTTTTTTAACTGTCGCTTTCGAGAATGAGGACGGGTTTGTGAACAATCGCTTCTACCTCAGTGAGCCCGGAAAGCCCATCATGGCCGAGTTATTCCACGCCGTGGGTATCGAAAACCAGGAAGCGGATACCGACGAGCTAAAGGGCAAACAACTGTCTATCGAAGTGCACGAACGCACCTACGACGATCCCCAGACGGGCAATGAAAAAACCATCAAGGCGGCGCGTCATTTCCAGGCCGTTGGTCAGTCCGACACCTCCGACGCCCTCGATCATTAGCCTTACTCCCAACCCAGCCAATAAGCTTCTGTTATGATTCAGTTGTTGAAAGATAAAGTGGCCCTGATCGCCAGTGCCTCCGAGACAGTTACGCACCGCGTGGCCCACCTGTTTTTACAGCACGGCGCCTCGGTGATGACCGTGGGCGATTACCCCTCGTTTCCCGAACAAGAACCGGAGTTCCGCGATGCCACCCGCTGGCAGGAGGTGCAAGCCGACTTCGGACTCCCGTCGGGAGTGCGCCGGGGGGTTCGGGAAACCCTGGAACGCTTCGGCCGACTCGACGTATTGTTCTACCATCCCGGCACCTCCGACGAACAAGCCCTGGACATAACCGCCGCTTCTTATCTCCGGGACGTGTGGGCCAGTTTGGTGGCTGACCTTCCGTTGCTCAGTAAGTCCGGCACGGGCCACCTGGTGGTAGTATCCGAAACCCCCAGCAATACCGAACTGGTGCACGTGGGCGACCTGAAAACGGCGGACCACCAAACCAGCGTGGACCTGATCAACGCAATCCAGACCTATCAGCCCAAGCGGCAGCAGTCGCTCACTGCCCAGAAACAACTGACTCCCGAACGCATTGCGCGTTTGGCACTGTTGATCCTGCTCAAAGGAAAGGACAATGAGGTAGAATGGAACGAAGTGATGAGCTGGACCTCAGAGTATCTCTATCCTAGTTAGGGAGACAGGCGCGCTTGGCGTAGCCGGGGCAAGTTGCTCAAGCGCTCGTATTTGCCTATATTGGGCATCTGTATGATTTTTGAACAACGGTGTATCGTTGGCCTATCAAAAAACGACCACTACGCTCTATGCCCGATCATTCTGATGACTATTATCCGCTGTTCATCGCCGGAGTGGGTGCCTCCGCCGGGGGACTCGACGCGCTGCTTAAACTAGCGGCTACCCTTCCTGATAATGAGCAGTTGGCATTGGTGGTTGCTCAGCACGTGAGCCCAACCCATGAGAGCAAAATGGTGGAGCTGCTCAGCCGCAATGCCCGCTGGCCGGTGGTGACGGCCGAAGACCAGCAGCCTATCCAAAGGAAGCACGTCTACGTGACGCCGCCCAACTGCGAGATCACCATCAACCAGGGGGTCATCGAACTGAAGAGAGAAAAACGGACGGCCCACGCGGTACCCTCCGTAGACCGGTTCCTCACCTCACTGGCCAAAGACCAACAAGAGCAGGCTATTGCGATCATTCTCTCGGGAACCGGAAAGGATGGAGCAGAGGGCGTATCGGCGGTTCAGGCCCACGGAGGCTACGTGATCGCGCAGCTCCCCCAAGAAGCCCAACATCCGGGCATGCCCGAATCAGCCATTAAGACTGGTTACGTCGACGAAGTCCTACCGGTTAATGAGATAGGTGAGCGCCTGCTTATCTACGTTAACAAGCCCGCTGCTGCGAAGGACGAACCGTACGAAGGTAGTTTTCAGGGAGTGTTGCGCCTGATGACCGAAAAGATGGGAACTGACTTCTCGCGGTACAAATCATCCACCATCGAGCGTCGGGTCAAGAAACGGCTGGAAACTCTCTCGTACGATACCGTTGATGCGTACCATGAGTACCTTCAGAAGAATGCGGAAGAAGAGATTCCGCTCCTTTTTGAAACCATGCTCATCGGAGTCACCGAATTTTTTCGTGATCAGCAGACTTTTGAGCAGCTACGAAAGCACGTAGAGGGGATTGTTTCGCGCAAGCCAGCGGGTGCCTCCCTTCGGATATGGTCGGTAGGATGCGCTACCGGCGAAGAACCCTACTCTGTGGCGATGCTCATCGCTGAGATACTGGGCGACCGGGCCGATCGTTATCCCGTTCAGATATTCGCTACCGACATCCACGAGGGCGCACTGGCAACCGGCCGCCGGGGCTTTTACCCGCAGGCCACCGTAGAAGATATGGAGCCAGAGCTGGTTGACAAGTACTTCAATTCCGTTGAGGGGGGGTATGAGATCAAAAAGCGCCTTCGGCGGTGGGTGCTGTTTTCTAAGCATGATATCAGCCATGATCCGCCCTTTGTGCGATTGGACTTAGTGCTCTGCCGTAACCTGCTCATCTACTTTGGTAACGAACTACAGCACCGCGTGATTCCGGTCTTTCACTACGCCCTAAACCCAACGGGGTATCTGCTACTGGGTAAGTCAGAAAATATTCTACAACTATCCAATTTATTCTCCAGAGTAGACAGTAGTCATAAAATCTTCAAGAAACGGGAGGGAGCCGAGCCTAATGAGGTACGGTATACCAATTTTAGAAAACTCAACTACGCTCAATCGTCGGCTAAAAAATTGGCTATCCGGCCACCACTAACCTTACAAGAACTCACTGACCAAGCACTGGTGCGTACCTACGAATACCCCCTGCTGGTGGTGAACGAAAGCCTGGATGTGGTTTACATCCGGGGTAAGCTACAACCCTACGTGGATCTGGGTGAAGGGGCTCTTAAAACAAACGCGCTTAAGATTGTTCGCCAGGAGTTGCACCTGGAGTTGCGCACTACCTTTACCAAGGCAAAGAGAGACGTTCAACCTTACCGAAGCAACGTCATTCGGCTTGAATTTTTTGAACAGAAGTACTGGGTGCGCATCGCGGTTAAGCCGTTTGTGTCTGATAAGAAAGACGAGGAATATTTTTTGATCATCTTTGAGCGGGTTGATTCGCTTCCGCGCCACTTTTTTCCCATTGACGCGTCAGCTTCCGACGACAATGATAGCCAGAATGCCCAACGGGTGATGGAGCTGGAACACGAAATGGCGGTTGCCAAGGAGCATCTGCAGACGTTCACCGAAGAGTTGGAAACCAGCAACGAAGAGTTGCAGGCCATGAACGAAGAGTTGCAGTCGGCCAACGAAGAGCTCAAGTCGTCTAACGAAGAACTAGTCACCAGCAACGAAGAGTTGCAGTCAGCCAACGAAGAGTTACAAACTACTAATTCCGAACTGGCCATATCCAATGAGAACCTAAGCGAAAAAGAAGTTGAGTTAACCCAAACAAACAAGGAACTAGCCGTTAGCCGCGACCGCTTTCAGCTGGCCCTGACCAACGCGCCGATCGTTCTGTTTTATCAAGACACGGATTTGCGCTACACCTGGCAGTATAACAACCACCCTGATTTTAAGATAAAAGACGTCCTGGGAAAGTCAGACTACGAACTGCTGGGTGATGACTATCAGGAACTCATTACACTGAAAAACGTGGCGCTGACTAGCGGAGAACCCACACGCGGTGTCATTGCTATAAACGACCTAAGCTATGACATTGCGGTGGAACCTGTCTTTCACCGACAAACAGTCGTGGGCATTAAGGGAGTAGCGGTTGATATCACCGAACAGGTGGAAGCCCGGCAAACAATTGTTCAGAAAGAAGCAGTGATCCGCAGCGTGGTAAACGAATGGGACACCTGCGTGTTGGCCGTAGACTTGTCCTACCGGGTATTGCTAGGAAACCCCGCCCAGCAGCAGGTCTTTCAGGAATTCTTCGATCAAGCGCTGGAACCTGGCCAAAACATCCTGGAGCTTCTAAAGGATTATCCGGACCTGCAGGCCGACACGCACACCATGTTCGTCAAAGCCTTTGAAGGCGAATCCGTCAAGCTGGAGCGTTACCAGAGCACCCGTTCTGATAAAGTGGGCAACCCGCGCTACTACAACATCGATATTGTGCCCATCCGCAAGCCCGACGGCACCGTTTTGGGGGGGGCACTGCTGAGCCGCGAGATCACCCAGCAGGTTCTCTCCGAACAGCAAATGGAGCGCATCATTGCGCGCAGCGCCAACCTAACGGGAGATCGTTTCTTCAAGAACCTGACCGAGCAGGTCGCTGAGTTGTTCCGAATAAAATATACCTACATCGGCTTGATTGATCGCGAGGCCGACACGGTGCATACCAAGGCGTTGCGTATCAATGGGAAGCTGATTCACAACTTCTCGTATAAGTTGCAGGGGGTGCCCTGCCAGACGGTGGCCAACGACAGCGAATCGCACTACATCGAGCACGTGAGCCAGCAGTTTCCCGACGATCCTAAGTTGCAGCGGTGGAACGCCGAAAGCTACCTCGGTATTCCAGTGCTTTCCCCCCTGAGCGGTGAGACCTTGGCTATCCTGGTGATGATCGATACCAAACCGATCCACAAGGTGCCCAACACCGATCATGTGCTACGGATATTCTCGCTGCGGGCCGGGGCTGAAATAGAGCGCATGCGCGCCGAAGAACGCCTTACCGAGAAGGAGCAGCAAATTAGCAACATCACCGACAACGTGGCCGACGTAATTTTTGAGTCCGTTACCCCCGCGCAGGGAGAGCCCTACTTCCGTTTTGTGAGCCAAGCGGTCGTCGATATTTACGAAATCGATCCGGCAGAACTAATAGCCGATGCCCGGAAAGCCTTCGACGTTATCCATTCCGACGATCTTCCTAAATTTATGCGCCTCAATGACGAGGCCTTGCAGGGCGACAATAGCGTCTTCGTCTTCGAGGGGCAGATCATTGGTGCCCGCACGGGGAACACGAAATGGGTTTATATTTCTGCTAAAACCGAGCGACAAGAAAACGGCGACCTCGTATGGTACGGCACCATCACCGACGTGACCACCCTCAAGCAAACGCAACAGGAGCTTAGCGAGGCCAAAGAAGAGGTGGCCGAACAAGCCGCCCGCGCCAAAGAGGATTTTCTGGCCACCATGAGCCATGAGATTCGTACTCCCCTAAATGCCATCATCGGCATCTCAGGCCTGCTACTGGAGCAAGGTCCCGTCCCGAACAGCTGGATAATTTGCAAGCACTGCGGTTTTCTTCTGAAAGTTTGATGGCCCTAGTGAACGACATCCTGGATGTGAGCAAGATAGAAGCGGGGAAGGTAGCGGTGGAGCAAGTTCCTTTTAGTCTCGCTTCGCTGCTCACCAGTTTGCAACAGGCGCATCGCCTTCATGCCCAAGAAGGCTATAATAAATTGGTCATAGAACAAGCGTCCGACGTGCCTACCCTTGTGGTAGGTGATCCGGTGAAGCTAGGGCAGGTGCTCAACAACCTGCTTAGCAACGCTTTAAAATTTACCAAAGGAGGGCAAGTACGCCTTTCGGTATCGTTAGAAAACAGGCAGGAAGATACGTTCACGCTACTGTTCTCAGTACAGGATTCGGGCATCGGTATCTCTTCGGACAACATAGAGCGGATTTTTGATAAGTTTACCCAAGCCGATAATACCACACAACGCCATTTCGGAGGCACTGGCCTGGGCCTCAGCATTACCAAGATGCTTCTTGAACTGATGGGCAGCGTCATTCGCGTAGAAAGCGAAGCCGGGCGGGGCGCTCGCTTCTATTTTTCACTGACGCTCGAGCGGGCCGAAGCCAGTGTGCTTGAGCACAAGATCTTGACCAGAGGCACGCTGGCTAGCGAGCGGCTACCGCCCACGTTCCGTCTGCTGATCGTTGAAGACGTGGCTATCAACCGCATGATTTTGCAGCAGTATTTACAAGACCATCTAGGTATCACGGCCGATGAGGCTATCAACGGCGAAGAGGCGGTGCAGCGGGTGTCGGAGAATGAGTACGATCTGGTTCTGATGGACGTTCGTATGCCGGTGATGGATGGCTACGAGGCTACCCGTCTCATCCGAGCAATGGACAACGAAAAACGCAACCTTCCAATCATTGCCCTCACCGCCGATACCCGTGATACTTTGAAGTCGGCAGAAGCTGCTCACTTCAATGATGTGGTGACCAAGCCCTTTCGATCCGAAAAATCTTTTTGTCAAGATTTCTCAGTACAGCCGGGGTGTCATTGTGGACGTGGGCGGTGAAATGCGCACGAACGAAGTTCAGGATACGGCAGGATCTGCTGAATCGTTGGTTGACTTTGCTACCGCCGAGCAACAGTTCAGAGAATCCACGCAGAAGATTAGCTTTTATCGCATTGTGAGCAGTGCCTTCAAAGAACACAAGCTCACCTTGCACGAGGCGATGAAACAACGCAATACAAAGCAGCTGGATAATCTCATCCATAAGCTTCGCACCACGGTTGTCCTACTGAGACTGGAACCACTGCGTCAGCACCTGGAACACTGCCTGGAGCTTATAGAAGAAGATAGCCCGGCAGATGTTGCTGACCAAGCGCTCAACCACGGTCTTCACCTGATTGACCAAGTAATCCAACAGGTAGACCAACGCCAACGGGCGATCGAACAGGCAGGACTTGCTTGAGAACAAACGAGGAACTTACGAGTTCCAACAAAATAAAGTCGCCAATTCATTTACTATGGAAAACACTAGAGTTATCGTCGTGGGTGCTTCTATGGGGGGTATCAAATGCTTTCCCAGTTTGTTGAGCCAATTCTTCGAGCAATTGGCCCGTGGCGGTCTTTATTGTGCAACACATCGCCTCTGGCCATTCCGGCCAGCTAGACCGCATTTTGTCCCGGTCCACCTCTCTTACCGTGAAGAAGGCCGAGAACGGAGAAGCTATTCTGTCCGGTCACGTCTACGTAGCACCTTCCGACCAGCACCTAATCGTCGGAGAAAATACGGTCAAAACCTCCTACGGGCCGATGGAAAACGGCTCTCGCCCCTCAATTAACACCCTATTCCGCTCGGCCGCAGTCACGCATCGGCACCGAACTATTGGTATTCTACTCACCGGGTTGCTGTCGGATGGTACCCGCGGATTGAAGGCCATCCAAGAGTGCGGGGGAATCAGCATTGCGCAAGATCCGGATGACGCTCCGTATCCCGATATGCCAACTAATGCGATCAGCAAGGGAGTAGCGGACTATATTTCGGCGGTAGATGAAATGGGTGCACTTATCAAGTTTCTACTTGAAAAAATTCCCGCAGCCTCAGAAGTACCCTCCGCTAGTTTACAGAAGCAAGTGGACATTGCTGCCAATCCGGTGATTCAAGCTTCCGATCAGCAGGAAAGACGTTTGAACAACCACGCCCCCACTACTGAGGATATCAGCCGGGAAGCTTCGCTGTGGTCGGTGCTGCAGTTTATGCAGGAGCGAACTAATATGCTGGAAAACCTGGTGGCTGGAGAGGAAATAAAGGGACGCTTTCGTATGGCCGATAACTTCCGACGCAAAGCTGAAGAATCACGCATTCATACCGAAAATATGCGCGCGCATTTGGTGTCGCTTACGGGTTCCATCGCCAATCCCAGTGGATAGCCCCAGGCGGCAGTCATTATCCCTCCAGCACGCCATTGAGCATGGGGTAGAACGAACTGCTTCGCAGTGAACTCATCTCCTGAAGTGTGAAGGTACGTCTACGAATCTCATCGCGTAGAATACCAGCATACAAGTAACACTCATGGCGCAACGCGGCGATGAAATGAAGAAACAAATCCATTTTAGATAATAATTCCGCTCGCTTGGCAACAAATTCCGTATGGCTTTCACTAGGCATAAGACGTGGTTTTAGGGGTTAAAAAACCAATTCTTACAATTTTGCTGCCTAAGCTGCTCGTTTTTTAGTCAAAAGTACCAAGAAAGGCAGGTTTCATATATCACACTTGCCGGACTACGCCTTCCAGGGTAGTTAATTCCGGAAGTAGTCCCTGGTCGGGTTGACGTAAGATTGACACATCGCCCGATGATTCTAGTACCACCGCCTTCACCTGGGAGTAGTTATACACGTTGCTGCCCCTCAGCTTGGCCCGCAGCTCGTCTTCGGTGATGCGCACGGCCCGCAGGTTGTTGTGGAGCACCTGGCCGTTTTCCATAAGCAGGGTTGGCTGGTTGTCAATTACCTTTTTGACCCACCCCCAGCGGGCCCGCGTGAGTGATACGCCCATCTGCAACACAAACAGGGTGAATATCGCCATAAAACCTTCTAACAACGCCACCTCCCGACTCACTACCGTGCTGGCAAGCAAGGCACCCATTGATAGCGTGATCAGGAAGTCAAAACTTGAAAAAGTGGTGAAGCTGCGTAACCCTACGATGCGGGTGGTAACGATGATAAACAGGTAAAACACTACACACGAAATGACTACCCACAGCAGCGAGTGCGCCGAATCAAAAAACCAGCTCATGCTTTTAGTAATTCGTTGTTGTAGTTCACGTCCAAATCGGTGATGTACTTTTCGCCGTGCATATCGGCCCACTGCCAACCGTCCATCAGCAGGTCGGCATAGAGTAGTTTGCGTCGTTTGGCCAGTGCCTCGTATAGTTCAGCGCAGGCAGCTCCTGGGTTCTCTCCAGTTGCAATCCGGTGAACTCCTTAATCATTTCGAAGCGAGGCAAGGGGGGCGGCTCTTCCGCAAGATCCATGTAGGTGATCGTCTTCGCGTAAGCGGTGATGGCCCGACGCACCGACTGCACCTCCAGCAGATTAGGCCGCTGCTGCTTGGGAACATGATACAAAAAAATTGTAAGCGCCTCATCCAGGGCAATCAACTTGAGAACAACATTCTCACTAGGATTATTGCTGTGCATGTGATGCAGAATAGGGTAGGCTACGTGATTCTGCGTATACAGAAAGATACCGGCAGATAAATCGCTGAGAATATTGTTGAGGTCACTAAAGTCCTCACCATTGTAGCTATTGATAACAATTTGTTCGGGGGTTTCGCCCAGGCTACTAATCTGCAGGCTCAGCGATCGTTTCTGGATGGCATTGGAAATTACGGGCACCAGGTACGTGATTGACATGGTGACGGTGACTAAGCCAATGAAGGAAACGAACGAGGTAAATATCCGCCAGAAGTTGTTGCCAGGCACGTAATCGCCGATGCCCAGGGTAGAGAGCGTGTAGCCCACGTGATAGATTTTTTCAAAAGTATCGGTGGGTGCTTTGCTTGATCCTACCAAAACCGAATTAGGATCAGCGATATAAATAAAGGAGAAGCCGATCCAGAGCAGAGTCGTCCAGGTGCTGATGGTTATCAGAATGCACAGCAAGCCAATGTAATTGAGCACGCGGTGGTTGCCCTCTTTGCCCGAAAGAAACATGAGGGTTTTAAAGCACGAGCGGCCTATCAGAGCAGTGATTCTGCCCTCACCGGTGGGAACAAAAGCGGTGACCGCAAAATCAGAGATCGCCACGCCGACGATCAAAATCCCAATAATGAGAAGAAATACGTGTTCGATCATAAAATGACAACGGGGACACAAGTAGCTTGTGTCCCCGTTGTTTTATCAAAAAAAATATTAGATAATGGCAACCCATCCACCCAACGCGGCGGCTATTCCTGACACTACCGCCGTGGCAAATAACCACCAAGCGGCCGAAGCAGCAGTTTTACGGGTGTTCTCGGCCTGATGCAATGCCTCTTGCTTAGCCCGTTCCAGGGCGATAGCTGTTTCTCGCTCTATCTCATCTACCTTGCTCAGAACGTTGCTCTTACTTTCGTCAAACTTACCGCTCAAGTTTTCAATATCACGGCGCGACAGACGGTCGTTAGAAGTTAGCAGGGCCATCAGTGTTTCGCGATCAAAGCGAGACAAGCGATTTTTGATGACTTCGGGAGCTGCCTGGGGATCGTTCATGATCTTCTTGACATCTCGCTTGAGGCTGTCGTACTGAAGTTCAGGACGATTCAGGCTATCGAAGTAGCCCTTCAGTTTGCCCTCTGCCTGGGGAGAAAGTTGCTTGGCTTTTCCGTCGGCTTGTCCTTTGGCCTGATCTTTATGTTCAGCGACTGAAGCCTGCGCCCCTTGAGCTGACTGCTTCACGTCGTCGGTTCTCTTGGCGACAAAATCAATGGCTTGCTCTACGTAGCTTACCACTTTCTCGGCGCGATCATGGTTCATACGCTGGTCTTTTTCTAACAAAGCTACCCAAGTAGAGCGGTCAGTTTTGCCCGCGCGGCTGGAAAGGATCTCCTGCGCGTTCTTAGGGTTCTCGATGATCTTCTCAATGTCGTCCCGAATGGCGTCCGGATTCACTTCTTCTTTATCAGTGCTGCGCAGATATTCTTCGATCTGCTGAACGTATCCTGAGATTTCCTCTTCACTTCTGCCACTGAGTTTGGAAGCCACCTTCTTAGCCTTGTCCTCGTTGGTGTCCCCTTCTTCTACTGCCTTTTGCGCATCCTGGAAAGCTTTGCCTAGCTTCTTAGCGTCTTTCTTACTGACGTTAGACTGTTCTGAGGCAAACTTGATAAACATCTCGGTGTCAATCTCGCCGCCCATCTTATTTTCCGTTTTCTCTTCAATCCGAATGTCCTTGAGAATGTTGACCATATCGTTCTTCACCTGTTCGTAGTCAGGCCCTGACTCTTCTACGCGCTTCACGTATTCGTCAATTTTCTCGTTGATTTGATTTAGATCCAAGGAATCATGCAACTCGTTTCTCACCTTATTGATGGTGTGGTCGGCGATGTCCTCGATTTTGCTGTAAGGCGATCCCTGGAACATACTGCTGACGGCCGAAGCTGATGATTTCACTCCCGATGTGACCGTATTGATTAAGCTTCCCACCAGCGTGCTCACCGAAGTAATTTCCAGATACGCCAGTGCGGTAAAAAATGCCGCCCAGATAACCAGTCCGAGAGTAACTCCGATAGCCGCATTGCCAATCAAGCTAAGCTTAACGGCCAGCATAGCGGCAAAAAACAGGGCAATGCTAGAGGTGATCAAGGTAAAAAGTCCTAGTCCTGAACTGATTTTCACTCCCATCGGAGTATCTGATCCGCTTGAGTCATTCTTATCCTTATTCGAGTCATGGGAGGGGTGATTCGCATGATGCTGCACGTTGCCAATGGCGCTAATTCCAATAGCAACCGACAGTGCGGTGAGCAATACCTGAAAACCAATGGCCAGCAGCACTCCAGCCAGCAGGCTGACAAAAAATTGCGGGGTTGCTACCACATCGGTGAGGAATAGTGAATCCTGAGCAAACGCGCTGGTGCTAGCGAGCGATAATACCAACGCTGATAAAAGAATAGGCTTGGTAAATTTCATATTAAGAAAAAGTTGAAGGTTAAAAAAAAAGGGTATCCTACGGTGGATACCCTTTCAACTTGTAATGCACAAGATTGTTTGCTAGTTGTTGGTATCTACTTCAACTTCTTCCGTTACAGTTTCGGTATCAACATCGGTGTCCACTGTTTTGTAGTCACCTTCTTCCATATCAACGCGCGCTTGTCCATCGACATCTTTGGTCAGCGTGTCAACATCAACGGTACGTCGTACTACTTGCTTTTCAACGTCGTACTCGGTGGTTGCTCCTACCGTATCTACCTGCTCAATGGTTCGCTCTCGTACGTCGTAGGTAGTTTCAGCTCCTACGGTATCCACGTCCACCACTTTGGTTTCGGTGCGTACGTCAGCGTCGGTGCTTTCGTTAGCGTCGCCTACGTTTCCGCAACCAGCGGCTGATAATACAAAAGCTCCTGCTATAATGCTTGATAAAATTTTCATGGTTATGATATGTTTAAAGTAAAAAAGTCTAATTAATTTAGTATTATTAGTAACAGAACCGTGCCAAAGCTGCTACTGCTCGCAATTGCGGTTATACAAAAGAAGGGTGGGGAAAAATGGCCCACCCTTGGGTAATGATTACCTGATCAGAAATTATAAAACTATCGTACTACCGTTTCTCGCTCTTGTTTCACGTCCACAAAATCATCTTTGGGTTGACCGGCTCGTCCTCCGGCAGCCGCCACAATGGCTCCCAATACCAGCGCCACAAAGCTCCAAATAGCGGCGCTTGAGGCCACATCAGCAGCTTGGGCGGCGGTTTCTTTCGCCTGTTGCTCAGCTTGTGCTGCTAGCTGCTGGGCTTCTTGCTTCGCTTCGTTGAAATTGCGCACCACTGTCTCGGCCGCGTTGTTTGCTTCCTCCTGTGACATACCAGTTCGAGAAGCTATTACACTTGCGACATCTTTCTGGTCAACTTTATCTACCAAGTTCTCGCCTTTGTACAGCAACTGCTGTAAGATGCCACCGATTTCTTGATCAGACATCGTGTTACCACTTCTGAGTGCCTGACGGGCACCCTGGGTAGCGTTTTCTGCGGTGTTCTCAATGGCATCGGGCTGCAGAGCCGGATCACCGGTTTGCCGCAGAATCTGCTTTACCTCACTGGTAATTTTGTCCAGGCTCAGTGAGCTAGACAATTGACCCGACTGCTGCGATTGACCGCCGTTGTTCTGTCCGCCACTGACAACTGAGCCTACTGACGATAAAGTCTGAGAGATGGCCGATCCTACTCCGCTCACAATAGTACCTACCGCCGTGGTGAGTAACCAGAATGAAATAAGCGTGTATAAACACCAGGACAAAATGCCGTGAAAGGTGCTAATCACCGGAATGGGAATACCTGACAGACGCGCGGCCGTATAAGCACCCGCAAAAATTGCAATCAGGTTACTCAAGATGTACCAGATAACGGCTCCGGTGCCCACTCCTGAGAAAGGCGAAGCCTCGGTCACGGGGTTGATTGATGCCAATCCGATACCGATGCCCAGCAGGTTGAGAACGAGCATAACGACCAGCGAAACTAGTACCCCAGCCAGAATAGCACTCCAGGATATTTTACTGAGTAGAGCCGCTCCCGCTCGGGTATACGCATTGCTGGTGGTGTAATCGACGCGATCGCGTCCGGAATTTCGTGCGTTAGTTTCCATAGTAAAAAATTGAGAATAAGGGTTAAAAAATTAGTTGTGGTTAAGTAACTTAAAAATGCACCCAATGTTCCTGTGCTAAAGTTTGTCGTTGAGACGGATGCCTCAAACACAAGAAGGCAGCACCGGTTGTGGCACTGCCTTCTAATTGTGTAGTAATTGATATTGGGTTAAGCTAAAAAATTGGTATCAGTCCGAAAAATGGCACGAAGCCAGACTGTATTTGTCAATAGGTTTGCAAACGCTTTGCCAACCCCTATCAGGCCTTCGTAAGGCTATTCCAGCATCTCTTTGGGGAAAATTTACCCCACTCCGCATCATCCACTAGGATATAATTTCCCCAAATTCCGGAACAGAAAAAGAACTAGCTTAGATTTGTAACTCTCCATTAAGCGTTTTACCCAAACTCTTCATCTGCCGCCTCAAAAAAAGAATTTTTAAGCATTTGTACTTACGAAAAGCATAAACCTTATCTTTACTTTCATAAACTGAGTAATTAACCCACAATCACCGCCGTTCTGTCCGCAAGAGATGTTTTGCGTCGGTTGTGAACATCTACCCCCCCAATTTGCGTTTAGTCTTTCCACCCATCGACCCTGGCGTATGCTAAAGAGTCTTACTATAAAAAATTATGCGCTATTAGGAAGCGCTCGAGACGCGGCCCTCCGAGGCGCTTAGCATCATTACCGGCGAGACCGGTGCGGGCAAATCTATCATGCTGGGAGCCATTGGCCTGCTGTTGGGCAACCGGGCCGACAAAAAGGCTTTATATAACGAAGAGCAGAAGTGCGTAATTGAGGGGGCTTTCACCATTAACAAATTCAGCCTGGAACCGCTCTTCGCCGAAGAAGACCTTGATTACGACCCCATCTGCATTCTCCGCCGCGAAGTATCTCCCAATGGCAAGTCGCGGGCGTTTATCAACGATACTCCCGTTCGCCTGGAGACCATGCGCGGCGTGGGCAACCTGCTGGTGGATATTCACAGTCAGCACGACAGCCTGCTGCTGGGCGACAACTCGTACCAGTTGGAAATCATCGACGCTTTTGCTGGCAATGAGAAAGAGAGAAAACTCTACCGGCAGAGTTTCCAGCAGTACCGCCGGGCGGCCAGTGAATACGAGCGACTACGTACCGAAGCCGACCGCCTGCGGCGTGAAGACGACTTCAACCGCTTCTTGCTGATGAAATAGAAAAAGCCCAACTAATTGAGGGCGAGCACGAACAATTAGAAGAACAGTTGCAAGTAATCGGAAAATGCGGGCAACATCCAGGAGCATCTCGGTCTGGCGCAGTCGTTGCTCAACGGCGAAGAAGTTGGAGTGGATGCGTTGCTAAACCAAGCCAACCAGTCGCTGCTCAAAATAGCCCGATACTCAACCAAATACGAAAGCTTATACCAGCGTCTGAACAGTTGCGTGATTGAGTTGCGCGACGTTCAGAGTGAGGTGGAAGACGAAGCCCAGCTGGTTGACTTCGACCGTGATAAGGTAGAAGCGACCCGCGATCGTCTCAATAATTTGTATCATTTGCAACAGAAGCATCAGGTGAGCTCCACCGCCGAATTGCTGTCCATTCAGCGGTCGCTGGAAGACAAGGTGAATGAGGTGGATAACCTGGACAGCGAACTAGTGCGCCTGAAAACCGTGCGCGATACGGCCCAGCAGGAGATGTTGACCGAAGCAGAACGGCTCACCGGCCTCCCGAGAGAAGGTGGCGAGCAAGTTCTCCGATCAGATTGCTGGTCTGCTCCGTAATCTGGGCATTCCCGACGCTGTTCTGCGGGTAGAGCAACGACCGATTGCTCCGGCTGAGTCAGGAGCCGACGAGATTGAAATCTTATTTAGCGCTAATAAGGGGATTGCTCCCCAGGAGCTGAAGCGGGTGGCCTCCGGTGGTGAGTTTTTCGCGCCTGATGTTCTGCATCAAGTACGTGCTGGCGGAAAAACCTCGCTGCCCACCATCATCTTCGACGAGATCGACACCGGGGTGTCGGGCGAAATTGCTATCAAGATGGTGAATATGATGAAGGAAATGGCCAAGAACCACCAGGTGCTGGCCATCAGTCACCTGCCGCAGGTGGCGGCCAAGGGCGACGTGCACTACTTTGTGTATAAAGACAATAGCTCCGCCAAATCGGTGAGCCGCATCCGGCAGCTGAGCGAAAACGAACGGGTAGAAGAAATTGCTAAGATGATTGGCGGCAACAAGCCCTCGACCATCGCTTACGAGAATGCCAAGGAGCTGCTAGCGATGTAGGGTGAGATTGATACCATACCGAGACGTTGATTTTTTGGGTTAAAAAGATACTGCCCACCGCTTGATATCACGTCAAACTCCTCAATAATTTTTCGGTCATTGCGATTCCGGCGTTTAATGATAGCTGGATTTTCTATTCACGGCTTTTTCAAAAAAACAGGAGCAACGGCCAAGTGCTAAAAATCGTTGTCGTCCCGAAGGGCGGCGATGATTTTTTAGCACGTGTTATATGTTTTAGTTTTGTTCTATCCATTCCAATATTTCTGGAAAATAATCATGCTCGATTTCTTTGTTGCTCATATAACTCGTCAAAAAATGATTACAGCCTACGCACGTTCTATAAGTTAAATTAGTTTTACCTAATCGTAGAAAGTCAAGTTTGACATAATCCAAACCTAGAATTGGCGAACTTTTATCCTTCGTACCAACAACCATAAAAATAGGTATTATCAATTTTTGCAAAATTGAAATGTTATCTACGGCGCTAAAACTTGCTCCGCGCAAATAAGAATGTCCGCCCAATTCCATTTCGGTATTCGTGGGATTTTTATAAACATCCTCAATAACTTTAAATCTTTCATCAATACTATCTTGCGCTTGCTGATGAGATAAAACGCCACAATCTGCTTGAATTCTAAATTCAAGAATTGCATCATAAAATTGATTTAACCCACTACCTACCATTGAAATAATATGAGTTATTCTTTTTCTCTAAGCGCTAATGCAGGAACAACTTGACCTCCTTCTGAATAACCGTAAGCTACAATGTCCGATTTGTCCCAAAATTTGTTTTTGATCAAATAAGCAATAACCTCTTGAGTTGCTTCAACCCGCCAATTTAAACTAAGTTTTTGGTTGTATTCATTTGAGTATTTATAACTGCTAAAAAGCTCAGCAAAATCTGTATCCGCTAAAAGCTTTTGACTTTCAAGTGTATCACAAAACGGTGTGCCAGGCTTATCAAGTATAATGTAATGATATTTTTTCTTGGTGTTTTCAAGATTCTTGACACCAAAAGTTTGGAAAACCGTGCTCGCATCAGAGCAGATAACATAATTATTTAAAGGATTTCCTCCACTTCCGTTGATATCAATAAATAGTGGTGACTTTTTTTCGATATTAGTTGTATCAACATAAAAATTTATTTCACCGAGTTTTTTGTCTTTGATTTTGAATGACTCGAGACCAAAGTCATTTGGTGCTATCGGTTGAGCCAACACCTTTCCAATAATACAGAGGTAAATTAATATCAGCTTTTTCATGTGTTTGTCATTACACATAACGACTCGCATAGGCGCTGGCGAAGGCTTCGCCGTAGCATAGCGGCTATGCCTTTGTTATGTTCATTTAGTCCTCCATTTTATTCAGGGCTTCTAATAATTCCAAGGGTACCTTCCAATATCCGGATCTCCAAAGAAGTAATTTCTCATTATATCACTCCATACTTGTTCTCTTTTGCGAAAGCAAATTTAGCCCTATAACCAGGTAATGCGCCCCCCATGATGGATGATGGTCAATTGATCTTCCTGATTAACAAATACACCTAGCCCATAATAACTATGCTCTCCAAGGCCAATTATCTTACTTTGCATCATTGCTAAGTTTTCATCTGACACAAGATTAGATGAACCATCCATGTTGTAAATTATGAATTTAGCCAAATCATTTGGCGTAGTGTATAGGCTGCCACTAGGAACTCCGTATCCAAGCCCATCATGCTCCTGTAGAGGCGTTTGTCTATCTATAGGCCATTGGGAAGCTCGTGAAACCCTGCTGACAAAGCTGACAGTTTTGCCTCCAAGAGGGACAACAATCAGGTAGAATTCATCTCTAAGGGCTTAAAAATCCTTTCCTCAACTAATTCTATAAATGGTTTTTGTGCGGCCCTTGAAGAGACAATCCTAAAATTCCGTATCCAATATTTGAATAACTAAACTTTTCTCCTCCAGGCTCATAATCAAAGGAAGTGGACGGAATAGCTTGTAACACTTTACTTTCCCATTCCTCTATGGGTCCTGAAGCAGCACTTGATAAACCTCTCGATCTTCAGTCAATCCAGCAGTATGCGTAGCTAATTGTTGAAAGGTGATCTTTGTATCATCAGAATATCCACTGAGTTTTTTTATCTCTGGCAAAAATAGTTCTACCGGATCATCAAGTTTAATGATACTATCTTGGACTAAAAGCATCATCAAAAAGGCAGTAAATGTTTTTGAAATTGAAGCTATACGATAGATAGTAGAGGTGTTTGCTAAAGAAAAGGTCTTCCAAACTGGGAATTCCATAGGCTTTTGACCAGATAATTTTATCTCCTTTTATAACAACACCAGATATACTTCTGTTTCTGGGTAAATTATCTACAATGACGTTCTCAAATTTCCGAATTATTGCTTCTTCACGATTCTCAACTTCAACTTTATGGTGGGAGGATGAGCAGCTTAAAAAAAAAGCAGACAGTAAAAGATAAAATCAAATAACTTTTTCTCATGATTTACAGTAAGAAGAAGTAAATTGTTTTGTATTGAACATAACCGTAGTGAATGCAGCCACCGGCCGGGGATAATGAGACGTGAACTTTCAAGTTACAACGGACTGACTGGGGAAACCGAACTGCCATTTCAACGATTCACCCGGCTGGTGGCTGCATGGTGTTACTTGCCGTTTTTATATTCTTCTTCGTCTGATTTTGTTTTTGTTAATTGTGATGAATTCGTTTTTCTCATCTGTTTCTATAGTTTTCAACGCGGAGCGTAGAAATGATAGAATAGTATCGTAATCTTCTTTGTCGTATCCAAGAAAAATAATGGTCAATCCAGACAACTGGTGAGCAAAAATCCACTCACCGAAATCTTTGTCCTTCAGTGATAAGTATCTGGCTATTTTGCTTAGCTAGAGCGATAATATCTTCATCAGCCATGCCAATGTTTGTTTCCTTTATCCAAATGATCTGGTAACCATCCGCTCGCAAAGCCCTGATTATATTACCGTTTAACCCTTCATCAGCTAAAACCATGACTAAGCACTTTGCAGAGTATCTTCACTTTCCATTACGGATACGGCGTAGCCCACTGATGCCATAATGTCTTCTTTGGTAATATGGGCGTACATCTCTAAAATCTCATCAAATGTGTATCCACCAGCAATTTTTCGTAGGATAAGTTCAACCGTTATACGAGTGCCTTTTATCACAGGCTTTCCTAGCATTATTTTAGGATCAGCCGTTATTCTGCTTGGTAATTCATTCCTCTTTTCTGTCCAAGTTCTTTCTTTTTTGTTTAAATGGCAAGTAACGTCAAGGGCAGCCGTCGGGCCGGGGATTTGTGAGCACTTAACGCCGGGTATCAACAGGCTAACCTGGGGAAACTAAATCGCCAAGTTAACGATTCACCCGGCTGGCGGTTGCATGGTGTTACCTGCCGTTTTCCTCTTTTTTTCAACCACGCTAATTCTTGCCTGATGTAAGTTTTCTCTTCTCTGAAAACCATATCCATAATTTTCTCATTCAGCTGGTCGCGAATTTGTCGCATACGCATAACCATGCTCTTCCTTTTCAGTCGTCTTCATTTCCAAATATTTCTTTAGGTGTTCGGATTTCTATCATTGTATAACCTTCACGAAAATTGATAGCATTGTACCCTCTAATTTTCTCTAAATTAACAATATGCTTGAAATTCCAACTAGCTAACACATCCGCTCTGTATACTGTTGCCATAGCAATATGCTGGCAATCAGCACGGCTAGTTTTTCCGACTACTTTCTCTTCGATATATTTTTCAGCCAATTCTTTTGCTTCTTCGGTTAATTCCACTCTTTCAATAACTTCTTCCGGAATGAATTCGTAAAAGTCGATAATATGCGCAGGCGCCTTGTACAGCTCCAACTCGAGCACTTCTGATACTATGATTTGTATCTTCTGCTGCAGAATCGCCCTAAAAAATGGTCTGGTTGCTTCTTCAAACTCATCGTCAAAGCGTCCTCCAAAGACAGAAGTATCGATGTATGCTCGTTTTATCATGAAACAAAGATACTGAATTTAGGTCTCAACTATTTTAGTCTTTTTTGTATGGCAGGTAACGGTTTGGCTATGGTTTCGTGGCGGATTTTTGGTTTCGGATTTTTCCGCGTGTATAATTTACGATAAAAAGTAGGAATTTTAATTCGTTTATTCACGACCGCCATAAACTATAGCCGTTGTTGCCCACTGTATTTATACTGTTTTTGTGTGAAATATTTTATGCATTGAAATAAAAGCAATAATCCCAATACATAAATAAAAATAACCTGAAATCGTCCAGCTATTTATTAAGACCTGGGAATCAATTGTATCCGTTTGATTTTCCCAAAAAAACTGTGGATAGTTTATCGATCCGTGTATTACGGCAAAAAGTAAAATATTGTTACCAAATTTTTTCCAGGCCCACGTTAATATAATTGTGGCTCCTGTGATTATAAATAACCAGGGAGTCAAAATCTCGCGATCCTGAAACAGGATCGGGAAATGCCATAGAGTCCAAATTATTAAAACTAAAATCATAGCTTTTAACAAAGAATGTTTTCTATTCAAATTTGGTAATAACCAACTTCTCCACCCCAATTCTTCTCCAATCCCAATTATCAAAATTTGTAAGATCAAATGAATAAATAATTGTTCCCAGTTGTTTTGAAGTATGGTAACTATTAAATCGAACGTTGCACCTCCTATAATGAGGGTGCTAGCCGATAATATTAAAGTCAGGGTTGGTATTAGAAGATAAAGATATTTATGATTTCCTGTAGGCAGGAATCTTTTTAATTCAAGCTTCTCTTTGTTACCCCACATTAAAATCAACGCACCTATTCCAGGTGATATTACAGTTATTAATCGAGGTAAGTAAACATCAATTGGTTTAGGTAAATTCAAACTCTGAGAAATCCACATATTAAAAGGAATTCCTAATCCATAAGTGAGTATAAATACAATAATTATAAAACTTAAGATTGGGTATTTTTTTAATATCTCGACCTTATGTTGTCTGGTTGATGATTTTTTAGATAGTTTCAATTGTTATGGGATATTGTGGGCAACAACCGTACATACGCAATTGCGTTTATTTGCAATATAGCATTCGTATGGTTATACTAGCAAAAATTCCTAAAGTGGCCGTAGTGTTATCCTATTCATATTTTCTGTAAAATTTTTCAAATAAACAGCTTACAAAAGCAGACAATAAGTTAAACGTTTGTAAACGACTACAAACGTTTAACCAAAGGATCGCGGGGGGCTTGCCGCTGCTTCCTCCGCGCCTGCTGTTCGGTAAAGCTAATCAAAAGCTATGGTACTCCCTTTACGGGTTTTATGAAAAGACTGTGGTTTTCTGTTTTACTGCTACCAAAGATACGTACTTCACGAATACTATCCTTGCGTCGGGTCTACGGATGTATCTTCGTACGGACGCGTTTCTTCCTGCTTCCGCGCGCCGTCTTTTCCCTCCTTTAAATTGTAGTAAATTCGCTGGGTGGGATACGCCAGATCGATGTCGTCATGTTGGGCGAACTGCCGAAGCACGTCTTCCCAGATGTTGTGCGCCGTGCCGCGTCGCTTCTTGGGGTTGCACAAGTAGCGCATGGTGAGCATCACCCCGCTGTCCTTCACCGAGGTGTAAACAATCGGCGTGAGGTTAGAATAGAAAATCATGAACTTCTTCGAGGCTTCGGTGAGTCGCATGGCCGCCGCTTTGGTTAAGTGCTCGGTATGTTCCTTAAGAATAGCGTTCAGAATTTCCTTCGCTTTTTCCCAATTACTTTCGAAGGTCACCATCACCCCGATTTCGTGCCAGATGTGGGTGAAGCCCTGGGTGTAGTTGGCCTGGGGTTCGCGAAACACCACTCCGTTCGGAATGTGAATCACCCGACCGGTGCTTTGGTCAGCATCCACCCAGTTGCCAATTTCATTGATAGTGAACTGATAAAAGCGAATGTCAATCACGTCGCCCGCGTGCCCTCCTACCTGAATGCGGTCGCCCACGTCGAAGGGACGGCGCACCAAAGTGAACAACCAACCGGCCAGATTAACGATCGGCGACTGTAAGGCAATAGCTAATCCGGCGGTGGCCAGCCCCAGATAAGTCGCCAGCGAGTCTACCGTGTTGATCCAAATGGCCGAGATAATAATAATCATCAGCACCGTGTAGGCGTTTTTGATGCCGTTCTTCCAGTAGTATTTGTCGCGCACATCTTTTACGCGCTTAAAAATAAGCTTCAGGCTAAAGTAGCGCAGCACGCCCAGCACCACCACGGCGATCAGCGAATACAGCAGGTTGAGTTGGGTAGTGCGCGAGATGTGCCAGTGGGCATCAATCCATTCGGTGAAATTCATAAGAAGCATTCATTACTACATAAAGATACGCGCGCGAGTGCCTGTTGCACTAAAAATTGCTGATTCGTTTGTAAGCCCTGGAGTTGATGGCATTATAAAAGCCAACCACTCCTCCCAGCAGATGCGATTCCCAGGAAACTTCGGTTTGGGTAGGCAGCACTCCGTAAAAATGCTCCCGTAAAAAATTACAATGATAATGGAGATCAGCAGTGACCGAAAATCGCGGCGGAAGAGTCCGAAGAACATCAGAAATGAAGCCAGCCCGTAGATGAGTCCGCTGGCCCCGATGTGGTAGAACGGTCGGCCGAACAACCACACCAGTACACCCGTCAGAAAGTAGCACTGTAAGAACACCCGGCCCGCAATGCGGTCGTAGAACATGTAGAGCACCGTGCCCAGAATCAGCAACGGCATGGTGTTGGAAACCAGATGGGCCACACTGCCGTGCAACAGCGGAGCCGTAACAATACCCATCAGGCCCCACAGGGTGCGGGGAAGTAGTCCGTACACGGCAAACTCACCCGGAAGCAGCCGGTCCACGTAGTATGCCGCCCACATGAGAAACACCAGCCGGGCAGGCACGATTATACTACTGCTGATTGAATTCATAAGAGGGCGAAAATAGGTTATTTTTCGGCTACTTCCGCGCTTTTCCTGCGCAGTTGCAGGTACACCGGCCAGTGGTCGCTGAAGCCACCGTGGTACCGGTAGCCCACGTAGGTACGCTTCGGACGAAAGCCTAACTGCTTCTCATCTTCCTCGACCAGCCAATCGGGACGGTAGCACTGGGCTTGCCCGCCTTGCACCCGCAAACGATTGCCGTTTAGCAGAGTAGCGCTAACCACAAACTGGTTGAGGCGTTCCATTCACCCTGGTACTTATGCGTACCGGCGCACTCGTACTGGCTGATATTGATTAGCGGCAAACCCGTATTTGCTTCGGTTAGCGTACGCATACTCGTCTCGGTAGGCCCATCGTTGAAGTCGCCGGTGATAATGATCAGGGCATCGGGACACTCTTGTTGCAGTGCATTGATTCGGGCTTGCAGTACCTCGGCGGCGCGCTGCCGTCGGGGGGCGCTGCCACTCACGCCTCCGTAGCGTGAGGGCCAGTGGTTGATAAAGCAGTGAACGGTGTCGGAGTCAAAAAGCACCCCGCGAACGTACAAAATATCGCGGGTGGGGCGGTCGCTCAGAGAACCCAAATCCACCGGCACTGCTTCGTGCGACAGGTACCGGAACTGCGCGGGATCGTAGAGCAGGGCCACGTCGATACCCCGCTGGTCGGGTGATTCTTCGTGCACAATCTGGTAACGTGTTCGGTGCAGGGGCGTGTGGCGCAGCAGCCCTTCGAGCACCGCGCGGTTTTCTACCTCAGCCAAACCCACCAGTGCCGGAGGTTGTCCAACATCACCCAGTCCGGCGATCACCTTGTAAATATTGTGGTACTTGGCCCGCAAACGCGCGGGTGTCCAGCCCCGCACTCCGTAGGGCAGAAACTCTTCGTCTTGCTTGAGCGAATCGTCTTGGGTGTTGAAAAGGTTCTCGACGTTGTAGAAGGCCACGGTGGCGGTTTGGGCAGATGCTATTTGAGCACTGAAGATCAACAAGGCTAAGAAAAATGTTCGTAGACCCCCAAAGCTGGCTGAGAATATTGAATAACGAATAAGGAACGCCGAATGATGAAGTGAACTATGGTGCAATATCATTTTAAATATTTAGCGTTCCGCTGACTATCGTGGGCCTAATCACTTGCCGGGCTAAGCTATTATTTGTTGGTGATTTTTCCTCACCTAAACCCATCTCAATCTTACGCACGCGCTTTTCGGGCAGCTTTTCTACGCACTATCCACTTCCAGTGATGGCAACAATCAGCAGTCCAGAAGCGGAAAAAATACGTGTCCAATTTTCGGTTGCTAGCTGTGTTGTATTTCTTCTATTTTGGATAAAAAACAAAAAAAGATGAACTTCAAAACCCATACCAACAAACCAGTCCCTTACTGCTCTGCAACGTCTGGGATGTAGCAAGCGCCAAAATAGCAGAAAAGCTAAACTTCCCGGCAATCGGAACATCAAGTTCAGCAATTGCAGCAACGCTTGGATACAACGATGGCGAAGAATTCATTCGTACCAAAATGCCGGTGCTGACAGAATTTTCGTTCCTGGCGTTGTAGCAGAAAACGGTATTGCTCATCTGGTAAACTGCACGCATCTGCCCTTCAATGTGATGTGCGCGCCAGGCCTTTCTGGTTTTGATCGGTTGGGCGAATTGGGAGTGAAACGGATCAGTAGGATACGGAGAAGGAACAGAAAGAAAGCGATGGCTAATTCGTCATGAACAAGAAAATACTGATGTTCAATAGACTGCCTAAGTCCTGCACAAGCAATTCACACTACTCACCGGCTGCCGAGGCCTGCGGGTCTTTTTCCGCATCTTCCCGGTCTCGCTTCTGCTGTTCCTGTTCTTTGAGTCTGAACCCAGGCGTGCGCTGGGCGTAGCTGTTGGGTTCGATACGTTCGCCGTAGCGCCGCGCGTACACTTGGGTGAACTCGGCTCCGAACAGGAAGATAAGCGCCGAATAATTGACCCACAGCAAAATCAGAATGATCGATCCGGCGGCGCCGAATGCTGAAGCTGGATTAGACTTACCAAAATAGAAGCCAATGGCCGACTTGCCGATGGTGAACAGCAAGGCAGTTACTACCGCACCGATCCACACTGCGTGCCAGGATATCTTCACGTCGGGCAGCACCTTGTAGATAAGGGCGAAGAGCAAGGTGATCACTCCAAACGAAACCAGCAGGTTAACGATCTGAAACAGATAGAGCATAAAATCAGGCAACTGGCGCTCGATCCATCCTCCCAATGCCGTGAGGGCCGCCGTGAGGATCAACGACACCAGCAGCAGAAAGCCAATGGCCAGAATAACTCCCAGCGACGTGGCCCGGTCAATAGCCAACTTTGCGTAGCCCGTGTTGGGTTTCAGTTCTACCTCCCACACCTGGTTGAGCGACTGCTGTAGTTGGTAAGAAAACACTTCCGTGGCTCCAAACAGCAACGTTCCTATACCGATGACAATCCCGATTACGTTATTGCCCTGCTGGCTCACGTTGGCAATCATTTCTTCTACCTGCACGGCGGCTTCAGCACCCACCAAGTCGCTAATCTGGGTTGAAATGTTTCCCTGCACCGCATCTTCACCCAGCACCAAACCCACCACGTTCACGATGATAATCAGCAGCGCGGGAAGCGAAAAGATGGAGTAGTAGGCAATCACCGCGCTCTGCCGGAACGGCTCGTCTTCGTTCCACTCCAGGTAAGTGGCCTTTAGTAAGGAAAAGATGTTTTTGCCTCGCTGCTTAAAATCCATAGCTTTCTGTAGTATACGGGCCTGTTTCTCAACAATGTTGATTACGAGTAATTGGGATTCAAACCGAGTTCTGGCCTCAGCTTCTCTTAGTACTTTTTAATTCCTCGTCTCAATTTTCTTTATCATTCTCCGTAGCATAATTGGCACGATAAGCTTGTGAAAAGGCTTCACAGGCAAAAGATAAAGTTTTCCAAACCAGTTGTTGAATTTGGCCGTGGTTGAAATTGTCAGCTTCTTTAGGTTATTACGTAAATAAAACAACGCTGCGGTCCATTTTGGCGCAGAAGTAAAGAATGCCTTTCCGATATCTGTTGCGCTGATTTTATCCTTTTCATCCGTATAAGCCCCCTGGTAGCTATCTACGTAATCAAAATACGTCGCGTTCAGTGCCGATTTGACCGGAAAATCAACTTTGGTTATTTTCATTTTTTGCTGGCTTCTGTAACTACTACTACTACAAGACTGCAGGCGCAACCATCACTTTTTTTGCAAAGCCTCAATCTGCTGCGCCACCACTTCGGCTTCGGCCGTTTTTTCATCACCGGCCCGGCGATCATGTTGGGATAGGCTATGTGCTTCGGCCAGCAGCTTTTTGTACTTATCCTGTAACTTTCCTACTTCTGATTTCCTTTTGAACAGACCAAACATACGATTCGTGGGGGTTATTGGTTTGACATATTTTTTCCGCGCAAAAAGGCTACGAAATCGCGAAACCGTTCCTTGGAAGTGAATACCGAACGCATAGTTCGCATATAATCAGCCGAGTTAGGTTTTGAAGACGGCCCATCCGGAACCCTGGTCGGCGGCGGCGGCGGCAACGTCACTTTAGTAGAGCCCGGTTGCAGGGCATCGGCTTTCGCAAAGTTGCGTTGCGCCCGTTGCTGGTGACCGAGTTTCTCTTCTACCATGCCGCGGTTATTATACGAAATGGCATCTTCCGGATCTAGCTCAATGGCCCGGGTGTAATCATCAATAGCTCCCTGATAATTCTGCATTCGGTCTTTCACGTAAGCGCGGCTCGAGAACCGGTACGGATTATCCGGTTCCAGCATCACCCCTTCGTCGAAAATCCTCCAGCGCTCCGTGGTTATCACCCGCCAGATGCCGGGCCACGCCCCGCTCACTGAAGTAGGTAGCATTCTTCGGAATCAGGTTAATCAACCGATCAAAGTCCCCAATAGCAGCAGCGAACCGTTCTAACTTAAAAAGCGCCCGAGCCCTTCCGTACAAGCTTTCCGGATGGGTATCATTCACGGACAGCGCCCGCTCAAAATGCCCTAACGCCTCCTGGTAGTTCTTCCTGCGCTAGCTGCTCGTACCCTTGGGTGATCCACTGTTCTGCTGTCGTATCCATCTTCGGTGTAAAATAGCTTTTAATCAATAAGTCTGAACCAGCTCAATAACTGCATCCGGTTCCTTATCCTAAACACATTGTGCCCCGATAAGTTTGCTAGTCATGCTAAAGATCGGAAATACCAACACCCTCACCGTGGCCCGCTCCTCGGACTTCGGACTCTACCTAAACTTGAGTCAGGGCGATATCCTGCTGCCCAACCGCTACGTGACTGAGCACATGGAAATCGGACAAGCCATTGAGGTGTTCGTCTACACCGATTCGGAAGATCGGCTGGTGGCCGTCACCGATTTTCCTCCGGCGCAAGTTGGCGAATTTGCGGCGCTCACGGTCAAAGATGTCACTCCGATTGGTGCCTTTTTGGATTGGGGGTTGGAAAAAGATTTGTTGCTTCCCTTCAAGGAGCAGTTGAATCCGCCGCGGGCCGGAAGGCGGGTGGTGGTGCGGGTGTGTCTCGATCCGCGCACCCAGCGGGTGATTGCGGTAGCTAAACTGCAGCCCTTCTTCCAGCGCGATGTCTCCGAACTTGAAGAAAAGCAAGCGGTGACGGCATTGGTATTCCAGGAGACTGATCTTGGCTATAAAGTGCTGGTGAATCAGCGTTACGAAGGACTCATCTACCGCAATGAGGTGTTTGATACGTTAGCCATCGGCGATACGCGCCCCGGTTACGTGAAGAAAGTGCGCGACGACGGAAAACTAGACATCAGCCTGCAACCCATCGGGGTGGCCGGTATCGATGCCGCCCGCGAAGTGGTGTTGCAAAAACTTTCCGAAGCCGACGGTCACCTGCCCTACCACGACAAGAGCGATGCGGAGGACATTCAGCGGGCATTCGGACTGAGCAAAAAAGCGTTCAAGCGAGCAGTTGGGGGATTGTATAAGGATAAGAAAATTTTATTAGAAAACGGGGGAATTCGGTTAACTAGCCTTGATGATGTTCGTACAACAAAACACTAGAAGATAGTCTTCAAGTAGTGTAGCGACGAGTGAAATTCAGAAATTGATAGAAATCAGAAAAGAACTTGACCAAGTGGCCTTTTCAATTTCCTAATTTCTATCAATTTCCAATATCCTTTCACGTTTCAAATCATTGCACCCGCGTCCAGTTTTGAGAGCGCCCTAACAACGACAGACCAACGAAGCCTCGCACTTCCAGGGTGTTTTCGTCTTCCAGTTCTAAGTGACACGAGTACGTTTTGCCCGATTCAGGGTCGTAGATTTCACCGTCTTCCCACTCATCGTCTCCGTCATACTGTAGAGCAGTGAGGATGTTGGTGCCCACGATGGTGCGCGAGCGCAAGTCTTCATTAAGATTTTTAGCATCTCGTTTGTTGGTACCGTCTGGATTTTTCGGTTCTTTTAGCCACACGATCTTGCCGCAGTAGCTGCTTTCGCAGGAGTAAATTTCTACCTTGGCTTTGTTTTCTTCGGTATACCACTCACCAACAATGGCGTCGGCGTCCTGGGCACGGACGTTGGGAAGCGTGACAAACAAAAAAACTACGCTGATTACGGTCAGCAGGACCGGGTGGCGAAAAAAATACGTTGTCATGGTCATCTTGATTGGGTAAACTTTCCTTTGGTTTCATAATTCTACTCGCCAGCGCCTGCACCGCTCCTTGGAAAAAAAGGACTTCAATAATACAACAAATACGCTACACTGTGCCCGAAAATCCTACAAAAAACGATAAAAAAAAGAACGCGCCTTCCGTCGACTATTTCTTGCGGGGGCAAACCCTCACGCTATTGCCCGAGCGGGCTATTTTCTGGCAGGAAAAGCGCTACCTGCTGCTGTCGGACGCTCACTTGGGCAAAGCCGGTCACTTTCGCAAGCACGGGGCGGCCATTCCCGCCGCCATTCATGACAAAGACCTGGCGGTGCTGACCAATTTGGTGGCTCGTTGGCAGCCCGAAGCGCTAGTAATTTTGGGCGATCTTTTTCACAGCGACCTCAACAACGAGTGGCTGGCCTTTGAAGCGTGGTTACAGCAGCACGATACGCTGTCGGTAGTGCTGGTAAAGGGCAATCACGATATCTTGCCTGAGGCAGTATATGAACATCCCAACCTCACGGTTTATCCCGAAGAATGGTTAATCGGCCCCTTTCTGCTCACCCACGAACCGATGGTTGATCCGGTGCTACGACGGGGCGGACTGCACTTCCCGAAAGCCGATCAACACCGCCATCCGCACTACAATCTGGCCGGACACGTGCATCCCGGAGTGCGCGTTGACGCGGGGATGGGCGAACGCGTGAAACTTCCTTGTTTCTACTTCACCGAACAACTGGGAATCCTTCCGGCCTTCGGGCAATTCACCGGCTGCGCCACGGTGCGACCGAAGTCCGGCGATCAGGTATTCGCCGTGCTCAACCAGGAGCGAGTGCTGCGCATCCGACAGTAATTGACCCGTAGAACGCGTCACTCCGTAGACACAAGAGCGCCATTTTGTCACTATTTTGCGAACGAATTGACATATTAGTGTCTTTTTGTCATGGGATTGCGCTTAAACCAGCAAGATTTTCGCTTGGTACTGCCTTTGTAGCTAACCTGACGTAACCGAACATACATTCACTTAAACTTTATAGATCATGACACTCATAAGATATAATAATCAGTTTCCCCGGTTCTTCAACGACTTCTTCACCCGGGACGCAGACCGCACGCAACCGGCCGTGAACGTGAAGGAAGACGACAACGGTTTTGCCGTAGAAGTGGCGGCCCCTGGCTTCAGACAAAGCTGATTTCAACGTAGAAATCGATAAAGACGTGCTGACCATCGCGGTTGAGAAAGAAGTAAAGAACGAAGAGAAAGACGAATCAGGCTACGTGAAGCACGAGTTTAGCACGCAAAGCTTCCGACGCAGTTTCCGCCTGCCCGAGAACGTGGTAGACGGCGATAAAATTGAAGCCCGCTACGAGGCCGGGATTTTGTACCTGTCGCTTCCCAAACGGGAAGAGGTGAAGCCCAAACCGGCCCGACTCATTGAGATTGCCTAAACTACAAAGGGCGGGATTTCCCGCCTTTTTTGTTTCCCCGACACCCAAACGCCTGTTCTAGTCGTTATCTACGGTTACCTTTTATTCAGCCGGGGTCTCCTGCCCCAAGTGAAGAGACCTTTCTGCGTTTAACCTAATCTACGGATGGAATACAAAGATTACTACAAAACACTAGGAGTAGCCAAAACCGCTTCGGCCAGCGAAATCAAGAAAGCCTATCGCAAGCTGGCGGTGAAGTACCATCCTGACAAAACCGAAGGTGATAAGGTAGCCGAAGAGAAGTTCAAAGAGGTAACCGAAGCCTACGAAGTGCTGAAAGATCCGGAGAAGCGTAAAAAGTACGATGAGCTAGGGCTAACTGGAAGATGTACGAGCAGCAGGGGACCAACGGACGCGGTAGAGGCGCGTACGGTTCTCCGTTCGGCGGCGGGCGTACCCAGCAAGAATTTAGCGAGGAATACTCAGATGTCTTCGGCGGCGGGGGTTTCTCTGATTTCTTCGAGAGCTTCTTCGGCGGTTCAGGGCGGTCAGCAGACCAATCCGTATACCTCGTCGCCGCGGCTACGCCGCAAGGGTCAAGACCACAGGCCAGTGTGACCATCCCTCTCGCCCACGCCTACAGGGAGTTACGCCCGGTGATCAACGTGGCGGGCAAACGAATCCGTATCAAGCTGAAAGCCGGGTATCGAAGACGGGCAGACCCTGAAAATTGCGGGCAAGGGGGGAGAAAGCATCCAGAGAGGCCCGGCGGGCGACTTGTTTTTGACGATCAACCTAGAACCGCATCCTACCTTTACCCGCAAGGGTGACGACCTGTACACCACGCTGCCGGTAGATGTCTACACCGCTGATCCTGGGTGGCAAGGTCACCGTAGAACCCTCAAGGGAGCCGTAACCATCAGCATTCCCGCTGGTACCGATAACGGAAAAGTACTTCGCCTCAAGGGCTGGGCATGCCCAACTACCACAACAACCAACGCTTCGGCAACCTCTTCGCCACGGTGAGTCTTACCACTCCCAAAAACCTCAGCGAAGAAGAAGTCAAGCTCGTTCCGACAGCTGAAAGCACGGCGAGAAACTGCATCGGCCTCAGCGGCCTAGGGCACCGGGCTGCGGCTGAACTATTTCCGCGCTACTTTTCGCTTCTTTAACCACCGGCGATGGCTCGGCAAAACTAGCCGCTTTTCTGTGGTTTCTTCGGATTTGTCGTATATTCAGCCTCCATCTTCCACCAATGATACGCTCGATGCCTACCAACTTTTGCTCACTCCTTAGCGGTGGTGCTGATTCTTCTTTACCGCGGGCTGCAACGAACCGAACGACTTACACATTCACGCAGATTGATCCTCAGCACGCCCGGCTCGGCCGATTCTATTACCGCTACCGTCACCCCCAAATTGCCGACGGACTTTCCCTGCGCTTGTGGGCCTCCGACTCACTGGTGGCCGACCCCGTGGCGATAGACATTGACGACCAAGGACGAATTTACTACATCCGAACCAACCGTCGCAAGCAATCAGAGTTCGATATTCGGGCGCACCAGGACTGGGAAACCGCTTCGCTGAAGATGCAGACCGTAGAAGACCGGCGGGCGTTTCTGCGCACCACGCTAACGCCCGAACCAGCGACCAACACGAGTGGGTGGCCGACTTTAACAACGATGGCATTCACGACTGGAATGATCTTACCTTCAAAAAGAATCCGTCTACCGGGTAGACGACACCTCCGGCGACGGCATCGCCGACCGCAGTCAACGCGTAATTGAAGACTTCAACGATGAAGTAACCGACGTGGCCGGGGCCATACTGTCGCACGGTGATGACCTGTTTGTAGGCGTGGCTCCCAAGCTGTGGCGTACGCAGGACGAAAACGGTGACGGCCTGGCGGATAAAACCACGGCGATCTCGGAGGGCTACGGTGTACATATTGGCTTCGGCGGACACGGTATGTCGGGGCTGGAAATGGGTCCTGACGGACGTATCTACTGGGGCATCGGCGACGTAGGCTTCAACGGTAAGGGTCCCGATGGCACTGAGTGGAAGTACCCGAACCGCGGCGTACTGGTACGGGCCAACCCCGACGGTAGCGACTTTGAGGTATTCGCGATGGGGCTACGCAACACCCACGAGTTTACATTCGACGAGTACGGCAACCTGATTGGACAGGACAACGACGGCGATCATCCGGGCGAAAGCGAACGGCTGGTTTATCTGGTGGATGGCTCTGACACCGGCTGGCGCATCAACTGGCAGTTTGGTAAGTACCGCGACCCGAACAACAATGACTATAAAGTGTGGATGGACGAAAAGATGTACGTGCCCCGTTGGGATGGTCAAGCGGCGTACATTATTCCGACGATTGAGAATTTCGTCAACGGCCCCACCGGCTTCCTGTACAATCCGGGTACGGCGCTAAGTCCCAAGTGGAAGAACAAATTTTTCGTGGTGAGCTTCGTGGGTAACCCCTCTCGCTCGGGCATTCACTCTTTTTCCCTGAAGCCGAAGGGGGCGTGCTTTGAGCTGGGCGAACATCAGGAGATTTTAGGGGGGTACTGGCCACCGGCATTGACTTTGGTCCCGATGGTGCGCTCTACCTGGGCGACTGGATTGATGGCTGGATACCCAATAACGACGGCGTATCTGGAAACTGGACGCTCCTGACGGGCATCCTGGGACGAGCGGCAACAAACTAAAATACTGCTGGCCGAAGACTTCAGTGAGCACAGCGACGAACACCTCGGTGAACTCCTTAAGAATCCACGACCAACGGGTGCGCCAAAAGGCACAGTTTGCCCTTGCTAAGCGCGGGGGCGACGGCGCAGCAATATTTCAGCAAGCGATCGCGCAGCAAGACCTTCAACTCGCCCGCATCCACGGTATCTGGGGCATTAGTCAACTGGCGCGGCAGGCCGCGCACTACGCCGAACCCCTACTGCCACTACTTACCGACGAAGACCCGGAGATTCGTGCGCAAGCAGCCCGCTGGCTGGGTGACATGCGCTACGAGCAGGCTGGTCCGGCACTGTTACCTTTGTTAAAAGACGACTACAGTCGGGCCCGCTTCTTTGCCGCCGAAGCACTGGGCCGTATCGGGTACGACCCGGCGGTGCAGCCGATCATTGACCTGCTGGAGGTCAACAACGACGAAGATGCCTACCTCCGGCACGCCGGTAGTCTGGCCCTGGCCCGCATCGGTCAGGCCAATCGGTGGTAGAATTGGCCGATCATCCCTCCCGAGCCGTACGGATTGCGGCCGTAGTAGCCCTGCGCCGGATGCAACACGAAGGAATTGTTGGATTTCCTGGACGACGAAGACGAATTCGTGGTCACCGAAGCCGCCCGCGCGATCAACGATGATTTTTCTATTGAAAAAGCCCTCCCGGCCCTAGGCAATCTACTGACCAGTACATCATTTCAGAACGAGGCACTGCTGCGACGGGCGATTAACGCCAACCTACGGGTAGGTACCGAACCGGCTCTACAAAACCTCATCGACTACGCCCAACGGACCGACCAGCCACTGGCCATGCGTGCCGAGGCACTGGATGCGTTGGGCACCTGGACCGAACCTTCGGAGCTTGATCGGGTCACCGGTCGCTACCGTAAAAAGATCAAGCGTATTCCTGAACCGGTGATAAAGCAAATGGCCCCCCTGCTTACGGAGCTAACCAAGAGCCAGGAGCCAGAGATGCGGCTCAGTGCGATACGCGCACTGGGCAAGCTAGGAGCCACCGAAGCTGCCCCTATCCTGCTGGCCTTGCTGAAGCAGGACCAAGAAGCAGCGTACGCATGGCAACCCTACAAGCATTGGTCCACATCGATAGAACCACGCCCTGAGCGAAGCAGGCCCTTTCGGATGAGGAAAAGCAAGTGCGTGTGGTAGCCCTCGATCTGTTGGCCGAAACCAACGTTCCGGCCCAAATGACCACGCTGCTCAGCGAGGTTATTGACACCCGCACTACCGAAGAGCAGCAAGCGGCTCTGCTGACGCTGGCAACTCTTCCCCTGGAACATACGCAGCCCGTGCTAGAAAATCTACTCCAGCAATTGGAAGACGGCAACCTTCCCGGTGCATTCAGCTCGAGCTGGCCGATGCGGTAGACAGCACCTATTCCGCGGACTGAAGTCGCGCCTGGCGCAGATCCGCGCTAACCAGTCGGAAGATGCTTTGCTGCCTCGTACGAGGCGTGCCTGTACGGGGGAGACCCGGAGCGCGGCCAGGTCATTGCCTTCCGCAATTCTACCGCCCAGTGCATGCAGTGCCACGCGTACGACGACTACGGCGGCAATGCCGGTCCCCGGCTCAACGGTGTAGGTTCCCGCCTCAGTCGTAAGCAACTGCTGGAAGCGTTGATTAACCCCAGTGCTCGCCTCGCCCACGGTTACGGCACCGTCATCCTGGAGATGAAGGACGGAAAGAAGATCAGTGGCATCTTACAAGACGAAAGCGATACTGCGACTCACCCTAAAAGTAGGCAACCAACCCGATCAGGTACTACTAAAAGAAGATATCGCGAAGCGCACCAATGCCCCTTCCAGTATGCCCAACATGAAGAACTTCCTCACCAAGAAAGAAATCCGAGACCTGGTGAGCTTGTTGGCTACCTTGAAAGAGGAGGATGCGTAGGCATTGATTGGCAGATATTGGATGACTTTCTGGAGGGCAAGATGCTAGATGCTGGATAGACTTTGGGTCAGATGCTGTCACTAGTTACTGCGGCTAGCCTCCAGGACTTTGCCCGGGATATGCACGGGCGTCCGGCGCAACATGCCTACCACCACCACCCGCCGTGCTGCTGTAGCATACGGTAATAGGTCGTTACACCCTCTTCCAGGCTGGTGAAGGGAGTGCGGTAGCCCGCTTCTCGCAGGTTGTGCGAGTCGGCCTGAGTGTAGGTTTGGTACTTGCCCCGCAGATGATCGGGGAAAGGAATCGTTTCTATCTCGCGGCAGGTTCTAGCTCCTGAATGATCCGGGCAATATCGGCGAAGCTGCGGGCGAGGCCAGTGCCGCAGTTGTAGATACCGCTCTGCCCCCGTTCGTAGAAGTACATATTGACATCCACCACGTCTTTGATGAAGATAAAGTCGCGACGAAAGTCTTCGCTTCCCTCAAACAACTTCATCGCGCTACCCTCTTGCAGCTGCCGGTAGAAATGATACACCACCGAGGCCATGCTCCCCTTATGGTTTTCCTGGTAACCGTATACGTTGAAGTAGCGCAGCCCCAGGATCTGCGAAGTGGGACTGTGCTGCCGAATGCGGCGCACGTAGTTGTTGAACATAAACTTCGAGAAGGCGTACACATTAAGTGGATACTCGCATGCCCGCTCTTCCCGAAGCAACCGTTCTTCGCCGTTGCCGTAGACCGATGCGCTCGAAGCGTAGAGAAACTGCATTTTCGGTCCAGGCAGTGGTGCAACACCGTTTTAGAGAACGCGTAGTTGTTGTTCATCATGTACCGTCCGTCGGTTTCGGTGGTTGACGAGCATGCTCCTTGATGAAAGATGGTTTCTACCTTACCCAGCTTGGGCAGTTGCTCCAGAAACTCGCGCTTGTCGACAAAGTCGGCGATGAAGAGCGTATTTAGGTTGCGGTGCTTCTCGGAGTTTTCCAGGTTGTCTACCACCAGGATGTCTTCCCGGCCCCGTTCGTTGAGGGCTCTGACGATGTTGCTACCGATAAATCCGGCTCCTCCGGTAACGATGATCATAGGTTTTGTTGAAACTCGGTGATTCCTTTGGCCAGTCGTTCCGCATTCTTAGGACTGCTGAGTAAATAAAGCGTTTCCTGCAGACCCTCGTAATCCGCTTTAGAGATCACCACCACATCCTCTCCGTTGGCGCGGGTGACATACAAGGGCAACCGGGAAATGAACACCGCATCCATAAATGCTTTGGGGTTCTGGCAAAAATTTGAGTATGTAGTAATCTCCATAGCTCAAAACTATTCAATAAGCAATTATGGTACAAGTAGTTGAGATGGAAAAGGTCAGCGCGTAGCATAACATTGTTGCGCGTCGCACTCGTCTAGCTTAGTCAATAGCTGAATGAATAAACCCGATTCTCAGCCTACTCGTTAACTTTTGAGCATCACAATCGTTTTTTGGTAGATGAAAAGGATATTTTTTATAGCACTGGTGCTGATCGTACTTTCTGTCCGGTTCGGGTGGTCGCAGTCGCTTCAGTATACCGAGCGCTTGCCGCAGGGCAGGTCGTACGTGGGTGACAACACGTTGCACTTGGAAGTCACCACCGTGCAGCGTCCCTACACCTATACTTTTCCCAACATGCTGGCCCGCATCGACCGGCGCCTGCAGCAGTTTATCCTGGCCATTCCTACCATTGAGCCCGACCTGGCCGATCGCACCGTGCTGGACACGACCACCCCGGAAGAGCGCGAATTCTTGGCGCGCCTGCTGCGCATCGACCGGTCTAACCCGATTATCATCCGCATCTTCTTCCCCCTGGGAGTGACGGATTTGAGCCAGATGTTCACCAGCGATCCGGTTTTGGTGGACAGCGAGGTGCAGCTGGGAGGGGTGCGCTATAAAACTCCCGCGCAGGTGCAAGGACTGTATCAGGATGACCAACTGCTGATGAGCTTTTCTTTGCTGATCGACAACACGGTTTTAGGCATTCCGCAGCAGGCCATCGAAGACATGCAGTTTTACGCTCAGGGAGTGCGCCTGTCCGGCGAGCTGAATACCGGTTATTAGCCGTAGTTTCCGGCAATCAACCGCGCTAATGTCCGGAAATCAGGCAAAACAACTCCGGTAGCGTATCCATTTGAAGTTATTGACCAGGAAACGGCTCGGTTTTCTCACCAAAAACTAGTTCATGACGTGAAATCGGGAGAATTTCTCACCACGAACTTGTTCAGCGTAAGAAATTGACAGAATCAGTCACCATGAACTACTTAGCGACCACCAACGCGTAGCGCACTCTGATCTACCGTTGACCGAGCAAGTCCGTTTCCTGCCGTTCAGGGCACATTTGCTTCATGCGGGGTGCTAGTTTTTTGAGCCAAACCTACGGGGGCTCAAAAGTGGGGTTGCGACTCGTTTTTTACCCTGGTAAGTTTTGCGGCTATTTTGCCGAGCAACGTTTCTGTTCTTCACTCTCACTAGTCGTAGAACTCCCCATTAGTCACAGCGGCCCTACGACGCATACAGCACCGCTGATTGGATCTTAAGTCCGCCGGGTGCCGGGCATTCGCTTAATCCGGGGCGCGTAGCCTGAGACCAGACTGGGGGTAAGAACCACAAACCGTCCTACTCGCATTAGGCAGCACCCAGTTCCCGCCCGATAGCTGCCAGTTCTTCCAGGGCAGTTACTTCTTTTCGAATGCCCCGGCGAATCAGCCCGATAAGAATTACTGCTCCTACCAAGTAAGAACCGTCGATCAGGATCATCCAGGGCAACGAAAAGTACTGGTTGAACTCGGGGGTCAATAAGTAAAAGCCAAGGCTATACAGTAGCACAATGGCAACGGTGACCCACCCGTGGATCGTCTTCCGAAACCGAAGAAAGGTCAGCGCCTCGTGGGTTGCCTGCTGCGCATCGGCACTCAGGTCTACGCGCGAGGACCGAATCAGGCTGTACCCTTCAATGAGAATGCGAAGCAGCAGTCCACCAATCATCAATCCGATCCCCCCGTGGCTAAGGGTGGTTTGCAGCGGGGCAACGTAGCGAAAGAAGGCGATCAAGCCAACCACCACCCCCAGCAACACCGCGATGTTGCCCCAGTGGAAGTTGCGCGTGTGCTGCTGCTGCGCTTTTGCTCGAACAATAAGCGCCTCAGGGTCGGAGGTTGCCGGGCGAGCGGTTTTCTTGGCTCCCTGCCACAGCTGGTGAAGTTCATCATTGGGTTCGTTCATGATCAAGTAGTTTTTTAAGGGATTTTTTGATGCGGTGAATTCTCACCCGCAGCGCACCGGCGGCCAGTCCGGTGATTTGGGCAATTTCTTGGTAGCTCAGTTCGTCCAGCACCAGCATAATCACCAGCCGATCCACTTCGCCCAATTGCCCGATGGCTTGATACAGGTCTTGGTACGGATTTGCTGCGGCCGGAGGCGGTGCGACTAGTTGCGCGTGGTCAGAGAGTGGCGTACGCTGGTGCTTTCGCTGGCCGCGCAGGTACTGCAAGCAGGTATTCACCGTGATCCGGTACACCCAGGTCTTGGGCGAAGCCTGCCCCCGAAACTTATCCATTGCCTGCCAGCAATGGATAAATACCTCCTGCGATAAGTCGTGCGCTGCGTCGGCATCGCCCTTCATAAACCCCAGACACAGGTGAAACACCATATCGTGGTAGGTCTGGTAGAGCTCTTCAAACGCTTTTTCTTGGTCGTTACTTTTCATCAGCCAGGGCAGCATTAATCTGCTCGTATAACCATTTCGGCTGGTTGAACATAATAAAATGGCGACTATCGGGAGCAATTCGGATGCTTTTGTTCGCTAAGTTGGCGTACTGCTTGGCGTAGTTCTCCCGAACGACCTTTTCGTCGGGAGAGGATGCCCCCAGGATGAGCGTTTCGGCGGTGATTTGATCTAGCTGAGGGCGTAGGTCCATTTTGAGCAGATCAGTGTAACCGTATACGTAGGTTTCTCGGTCGGCCTGCATCATCCAGCGCACCAGCGTGTCCACTCGCTCGGGCTGCATGGTCATGTTCTGGGCGGTCATCACCACCGTCTGCCGCAGCGAGTCCTCGCTCATCCGCAGCATCCGCACCACCTGCGGACTGTCGTAGCGGATGTACTTGGCATCAACGCCCGGCATCATTAGCGCGCGCATGCAGGGAATGGCGTTGACGATGATGAGTTGCCGCACGCGTTCGGGCATCGCGGCAGCCACTTCGGTGGCCAGGTTGCCGCCCATGCTGTGCCCAATCAACGTAAGGTTGTTTAGGTCCTGCGCTACTACGTAGGCGAACAAGGCTTCCCGGACGTTCTCGTACCAGGGAGTATCTACCGGAGCCAATCCGTTGAAGCCCGCGTACGAAACTTGGTAGTAGGTGTGCTCTCCCTCGGATATTTTGAATGGTTTCGTCCCACACCGAAGCGGGGGTGGCGAAGCCAGGTAGAAACATCAGCGAGTCACCGGTACCGTGCTGCTCAACGTGGATCGCGGACGGTTGCGCACGCAGGGCAGTGATGCAGCTTAGGAATGTAAGGGTAAAAAACAGCTTTTTCATAGTCGTTTGTTTTTGTCCCTTAGATGCATCGCTCGGCGGATTGTTACACGCGTGGACGCTTATTTTTTATAGGCAATCCGCACGCTTGAGTCCTGCGCCATAAGCGCGTTCCGCTCAGTATAGGTCCTTAAAGGTGAAATATCGGAATGAGATACGGCTTTACTAAGTCCGGGACGCGTAGTCCGGGACGCGTAGTCCGGGACGCGTAGTCCGGGACGCGTAGTCCGGGACGCGTAGTCCGGGACGCGTAGTCCGGGACGCGTAGTCCGGGACGCGTAGTCCAGTGAGGGTGATTATATATTACCGTTTACGAGTCGCCAACATCCAGCATCCTAGCCATGCAGCAGATTATCTATCATCCAGCTTCTTACGACCTCCAACTCCCGCAAGTCCACCGGCACCACGCGCGACACGCCCTGCTCCACCATCGTCACCCCGTAGATGATGTCGGTGCTGGCCATGGTGCGCTTGTTGTGCGTGACGATGATGAACTGCGAGAAGATGCCTAATACTTGACTAAACGTAAACCATACGTTGGCAAATGATCGAAATCATGGTCGGTCGTGTGCAGCGGAAAGTCAAAATACAAAGCAGTGGCGGCAATCCATAGGTCATTCTTTCCCATGTTTCGCGAAGACAGCCTATCAGGAAGTGGTCGGTTACTCAACTTTCCTTGGCTTTAAGCGTCTATTTCAGCGTATAGGCCGGATAATTCCAAAGAAACCTCCATCAATGGATAGTAATCAATGAGCGACTGCAAGAACGTAACTTTCTGATAACCCCAATCAGACTTCAGAGCAAACGCTTTCAGTTCACCCACCACCACTATCGGTAAAATGACCTGGCTGGGCAAGTGTTGCTGACGGCGAATGTGGTGAATAATCAGGTTGGTATCAAAGACCATTTCAATCTTCCTTATTTTCCTGCTCCTCACGAAGTAATTCGTCCATACGAAGATTCTCTTCGTCGGTGAATCCCAAATCAGGGACTACAAACGGTTCTTTCGGTGCCACTTCCGCCATGAAGCGTTGTAACCCCCAACGGCGAATATCCTCGGGTTTGTAAGAATTGCTCCCTCGGCGCATTGGCGGAATTTGCTCTGGTTGTTTAGTCTCGTTCATGAATGTTATTTTTATTGGCCTGGCTACTTGTTGAGCAACACAAGTTCGTTTTACTAGGACACTATAAAGTTTAGAGAGATGTTAAAGTGTGTATCCGAACTTAGGTAAAATGAGCTGATTTATCAAACGCTCACAAACTATTTCTACCATTTTTACGGTCACTGTCATCGTCACAAAATGAGGCCGGTTAGAGAAACTCAGTAGACGTTCTGTAATCATCCACTATGCAACCACCACACGAGTGATCCAATATCGCCTATCCAGCATCTAGCCACCCCCGCAATTCATCCGCGCGGCGGCCGCCAGTAGCCAGTAGCCAACCCCTCACACCTCCAGCTCTCGCAAATCCACCGGCACCACCCGCGATACGCCCTGTTCCACCATCGTTACCCCGTAGATGATGTCGGTACTGGCCATCGTGCGCTTGTTGTGCGTGACGATGATGAACTGCGACTCGCCCGAGAACTCGCGGATGATGTTGTTGAACTTGTTGATGTTGGCATCGTCCAGCGGGGCGTCCACCTCATTGAAGATACAGAAGGGCGCGGGCTTGAGCAGGTAGATGGCGAACAGCAACGAAGTGGCGGTGAGCGTCTTCTCGCCTCCCGACAGCTGGTTGATGGTGAGCGGACGCTTCCCCTTGGGCTGCGCGATGATGTCAATGGCCGAATCCAGCGGGTTATCCGGTTCTACCAAGCGCAACTCACACTTATCTTCTTCGGTAAACAGCGAGCGGAACACCCGGATGAAGTTTTCCTTGATCTGCTCAAAAGCATCTAAGAAGGTCTCCCGGGCCACCGTATCAATCTCGTTGATGGTAAGCAGCAGCGATTCTTTGGCACTCACCAGATCGTCTTTCTCCCGGGCAATAAAGTCGTGCCGCCCCTTGATCTCGTCGTAGGCTTCCATCGCCATCGGGTTGATGGGGCCCATGCGCTGCAGTTGGTCGCGCACCTTGTCCAGCTTCGCTTGCAGCTCCTCGGCGTCCGGCGCTTCTTCGTCTTCTTCCGGCGTTTCCTTGAGCAAATCGTCCAGGTCCACCTCAAACTCTACCGACAGCCGCTCCTTCACGCTGCTCAGTGCAAGTTTGGTGTTGCTGAGTTCGGTTTGGGCGGCCATGATCAGGGTGTCGCCCTGCTCGCGCTGCCGCTGCAACTCCCGCAAGGCCTTCTCCCGGGTGTCAATATCGCCCCGCGCCTGGTAGTAGTCCCGCTCCGCCTCGTTGACCCCGGCCTCGAGCGATTCTTTTTCTTCGTAGAGCGCCAGCAGTTCGTCTTCGCTCACCTCGTTGCTCTCCAGCAGCGTACGAATGGCCTCGTCGGCCTCCTGCAGTTCCCGTTCGCCGGTGTCCAGGCGCTCCGTGATCGTCTGCTGCGCTTCTTCCTTATAGTCGATCTCCTGATCCATGCTCGCCCGCTGGTTTTCCAGTTGGAAGAAACTAATCTTCGCCTGGTTGTAGGTGGCCGACTTCTCACTGAACCGCTCACTCTCCGACGCTAGGTTCGCGTTAAGCTGGTGGGAGTTCTGCTCAGCCTCCCGCAGCAACCGTTCTTCCTCCGCCACGCGGGGAGCGAGGGCCATACACGCTTCCTCCAGCTCCTGCATCAGTTCCAGCGCATCTTCGCGCTTGCGGTCATTGCCACTGAGCACCTCAGCCAATTGCTCCTTACGCGAGCGGTAGGTCACGTACTCTTGGTTGAGGCGGTTAATCTCTCGTTGCAGTTCGGTGATCGTATTCGTCAGTGAGCGCTGTCGCAGGGTGCGCAGTTGCTGCTGCTGCTCGGCCAGGCGCGCTTCGTGTGCCTCGATGTCGGTCTTCCGTTCCCGGAGGGTTTGCTGAAGCTGCTTCAGGTTCTTGGCCCGTCCGATGCGCTTGCCCTCAAACGCTCCTACCGATCCGCCCGACAAGCTGCGCGGTCGCTGAATCACCCGCCCGTTCTGGGTGATAAAGGTACGCGCGTTCTGCTCCGGCAGCACAAACTCCGCATCGGTGAGGTAGGCGTTGTTGAGCAGGTAGGCAACCAACCGGGCGTAGTGCGAATCGCATTCGGCCACGGTCACCGCGGCCACCGCGTGGTCTATTGTTTCCACGGGAGTGGACGTGAAGTCGGCCAGTTGATCCAGCACGAAGAAGTGGGCTTTGCCCCGGGCGGCCTCGCTGAGCAGATTGATTGCCTCCCAGGCTTCGGCGGCGGTGTCCACCACGTAGTAGTTCATGTACGGACTCAGGAAGTTCTCTACGCTCACCCGGTAGGCTGCCGGGCAGGTAACCACGTCCGATAGCAGCGGGGCTTTCTTAGCCCACCGGTCGTTCTTTTTTAGGAACTTGATGGCCTCGGGGAAGCCCTCCAGGTTGTCGACCAGCGATTGGGTGAGGTTGTACTCGTTCTGGGTAGCATCCTGGGTGCGGTTGAGCTTCGTCAGCGCCTCTTTGGTAATTTCAATGGCTTCCGCCAGGTGGTCTACCTGCTGCTGCCACGCTTCCTTCCCCTGCTCAGCGGTGCGCAGGTCGGTTTGTCGTTGTTCCAACTGCTCGGCCAGGGCGGCGGCTTGGGTATCGAACTTGCTCAGGTCGGCCTGCTGGGCGTCGGCATCGGCGGCGCTCTTTTCGGACGCCTGCCGGGCGGTGTTCAGTTGCACCTGATTCACCTCGTGCTCCTGGCGAAGCTTATACACCACGTCCTGCTGCTGCCGGAACGTCTGGCTGGCCTCGGCGGCGTCTCCCTTCAGGCTTTGCGCCCGCGCTTGGTACGTTTGGTACTCTTCCTCCAGTTCGCTACGCGCTGGCCGCTGGTTTCCAGTTGCTCCTGCACCACCGCCTTCTGCCGTTGCAGATCGTCCAGCCGGTGCAAGAGCTGATCCACCGCCCGGCGGTCATCCTGCCGCTGCTCGGTCAGGCGCTGGTTTTGCTCCTGCAGTAGGCGCAGCCGCTCATTCTTCACCTGCTTCTGGCTTTCGTAGGTGCGCACGCGCTCCACGTGCTCGTTGAGCGTGCGCTGCCGCGATGCCAGCCGCTTTTCGCGCTGCACACTCTCCGTTTTGCCCTGCTCCAGTTGTGCTTCCCCTTCGGCCAGCTGCCGCGTCAGACTCGTTTTGCGGTCGTTCTCTTGGTTTAGCTGCGTTTGGATGCGGTCGAGCGCTTCTCGCTGGGTCTGCACCCGGGTTTTGGCCAGGCGCACGCTCACGTCTTTGTACACCTCTTTGGTGCGGTAGTACTTCTCAGCCTGCCGGGCCTGCTTCTCAAGCGACTTCAGGTTCTTGTTGATCTCGAAGAGCAGGTCGTCCACGCGGTCGAGGTCGGCGTCGGTGCCCTCGAGCTTGCGCAACGTCTCTTTTTGCGCACCCGAAACTTGCTGATGCCCGCCGCTTCTTCAAACAGGTGGCGGCGCGAGTTGTCCTTGTCGTTGAGCAGGTCGTCCACCATCTTGAGCTCGATGATGGCGTAGCTGTTCGAGGCGATGCCCGTGTCCATGAACAGGTTGGTGATATCCTTGAGCCGACAGGTCACTCCGTTAAGCTGGTACTCGCTGTCACCCGACCGATAGTAGCGGCGGGTGACGGTTACCTGGGTGTATTCGGTGGGCAGCAGGTTGCGGGTGTTGTTGAAGGTGAGCGAAACTTCGGCCAGTTGGGTGGGCTTGCGCTTCTTGGTGCCGTTGAAGATAATGTTCTCCATTTTATCGGAGCGCAGGGCGCGGGTTTTCTGCTCGCCCAGCACCCAGCGGATGGCGTTCGATGACGTTGGACTTGCCGCAGCCGTTGGGCCCGACGATGCCGGTGATGCCGCGGTCAAAATGGATGGTAACTTTATCGCCAAAACTCTTGAATCCTTTTAGTTCGAGGGTGGTTAATTGCATACGGCTTTTCCGGTTCCGGCAGAGAGGAGGTATCAAACAATAGACAAATGGTTTCTCTCTGCGCGTGCGTTTCAGGGGCGAATATAGCCGAATTATAGCAGAAAGGAAGGATAGTTTGACGGAATGAACATTTTGGCGGCCACTGAACCAAGCACGCCGATTAATCCTTATCTTTATGAAGAGACTACCGATCAACGATTCGTCGACTAAACGGTTTTGTCTGCCAAGCTTTCTTCAACTGAGGTTCTGTTTATGGAAAAGTATATTGAGGTACTCATCTTTCTGGCTTTTGCCGCCTTTTCGCTGCTGTCGCAGTTTCTGAACCGCAAGAAGAAAGCCGTGACGCGCGCGCCGGAACAAGACACGCAGCGCGACTTTCGGCAACCACGGTCCGATGATCCCCCCGTGACGGCCCGCCCCCCGCGTCCACGACCTGCTAAGGAACTTACCTTCCGCGACATCCTGCGCGAGATGACCGGGCAGACGGAACCCGAGGAGGAGTACGAAGACGACTACGAGTTGCCGCCCTACTTGCAGGAGAAGAAGGAAGAGATCGGCGCTCCCCCCCCACCCCAGTTGGTAGACCCGGTTCCGAAGAAGCTGGCCGATAAGATATCGCTGGAGGACGACGGCAAGCGCATCAAGCCCCTGCGCCACGATGACGTTCGCCGGGTAAAGAAGTCGTGGGGCGCTTCCATAGCCCGTTCGCTACGCCACTCCGACAGCGCTAAGAAAGCAATTATCCTGAGCGAGATTCTGCAGCGGAAGTATCAGTAAGAAATGAGGATTGGTGTCTTCGCATCGCGTAGGGTCTTCTGGGCTGGGTCTTCCAGACCGGGTCACGCCTGACCGGGTCACGCCTGACCGGGTCACGCCTGACCAGGCCCTCTGTCGAGTGAGCCTACGGGTGCTCGTTGGGGTTAGAAAGGCTTGGTATACCGCCCCCACCGGTCTGAGGGGTGCTAGTGCTTGTTAGAATTAGGAAGCCCCGGTCTTCCAAACCGAGTTCTTACCCCCCCACCGGTCTGAGGGGGTCACTCGATAGAGGACCACGACCAAGTGGAAGCGCTTCTTCCCGTTAAACTACAAATCCAGGTAGTGCGTCGGCGCAAAGTGCTTCACCTCCTGCCGCTCGTAGTACGACGCGCTGCTGTGTTCGTAGTCGGTATAGTCCTCAACCAGTTGCCAGTGCTCCTGCACCGGATTGTGGTGAATGTAGTTCAGTTTCTGCTCAAAAAAAGGTTGGGTATAGATGGGCTTAGCGTCAAACGACCGCTCGAAGACCTTGTGAATCTGCCCCTTCCCCCGCTCAAGCGGCGACACCCCCGCCTCTAGCAAACTCAGCAACCGGCGGTCGTGTAGCTGCCGCAGGCGCTTGAGCAAGTCGTAGGCCATAAACCGCTTCGCCTCACTAATCATCGTATTGAGGTTGAAGTCTTCTTTGTTTACATGCAATATCCCATGAAAGTGATTCGGCCCGGCATGGAATGCATGATGACGTACGCCACCACTTGGGTTGACTGCTTATCTCGCAGGTAGCGAAACCAGCGGTACACCAAGTCATAGCCCTGCGTGATCTCGAAGAGCGGTATCCAACGGTAGCAGGTGAAGGTGATAAAGTAAGTAGGATATTCGTTAGAGTGCGTGATGCCAACGGCCATTCGGATGAAGATTCGTCTTCGCTGAGTGCGGGTGCGTGTTGTGTCCCAAGAGAAGTAGGTCCGTCTTCGAGTGACCCTACTGGTGCGCGTTTGGGGGGGGGAGGTATTCTTTTGATTCAACAGGATCGTATTCGCAACCGGGTCCTCCTCGAGCGACCCTACTCGTGCTGGTTATGAGACTACACCCGCTGGCTGCGCACCCAAAGGCCGAGCACTTCCATCAACTGAGGCTCGTCGTGCAGGGCTAAACGGGCGGCTTTCTTGAACTGTACCATCCACTGCCGCAGCTCCCGACGCTTTTTGTCACGCTGTTGGGTGGCGTATTTGGCGTCTCTCTTGCCGTAGATGCGATCTTGGTACAGACTGTAGGCCGCGTCTACCATCGCTTTGGTTTGCTCCAATTCTTCGGGGGCAACTCTAAAATTTTCCATCTGGTCGGTATAGATCCCGATCAACAGGTAAAACATCTTCAGGTTCTCCAGCCGACTCATGATGTCACTTTTCTGCTTGCCGCTCATCTTGAGTTGCTTCATGGCGCTTCGCCGGTCGCCGAGCGCAAAGCGGGCGAACAGCCGGTGCTTGCGGTGACGCTCGTCAATCTCGGCCATCTGCTCCCGGAAGGCATCGATCTGCTGATGCTGCTGCCCGTACTTGTCTTCCTGCAACGACTGCAACATATGCGTTTCTTCGCTCAGGGCTTTGCCCTCGAGCATCTTCTTGCGGTCGTACGAACAAGCGGCCAGTCGCTTCCCGATCAGCTTGTGCTCCATGGCGTTCTCAATGGCCAAACGGGCTCTCGCAATCTCGGTGGTGATGGTGTTCTTCTTCATGGGATTATTTAGTGTGAGTTTCTCATGGCGAAGGGCGCTGCTACTCGCGTAGCATTTTCCCGGCGCGCCACAAACTTGACCGATGCGTGTCGCAAAGAAAAGTGCGGTATGCCCAATTCCTTAGTCAAGTAAGAATCAAAGCAAAGTGCCACCAAAAGTCACGAGCGAATGAGCGGCAAATACCGAAGAATGGGCCACACATCGCCACCAAAAGATGGCTCCGGCCCGGTCATAGCGGAAGAGATTCACTCGAAAAGAATGGCTCCGGATCGGGTTTAACACGCTCTTTCGGTGAAAATTACCCTCCCAACCGAGGTTCGCGCTGCTGTTTTGACGTGTCGAGCGCGTTATTACCGGTCACGAGGCATTTTTTTCGAGCCAAAGAATGCTTCATGACCGCTTATGAAGCATCTTTTCGAGCCGAAAAATGCCGCAAACGGACGTTTGACTCTTTCTTTCAGGGTGAGCAGTACTTGAGACCGAGGTAAGTTTTACGATTAGAAACCAAAGAAGTGCCTCAAGGGTAGCCGGGAAAAGGCGTACTTTCTAGGGGACAAAGAGTAGATTCTTTTTCGTGGAATAATTGATCAATCAAATTACCGGATGTCCAGCACTTCCAGCCCTTTGACTTTGTATACTCCCCAACAGTAAGCATCAATTGCTTTTCGCAGGTCCAGATAACGCATTTCTACGACGGTATCGTTGTCAGAAACTCGGTCGTTGGCAAAAGTCTCCAAGAACAAGGTATCCAATCGGCCTTCATTGGTTGGCTTGTACCAAACACTGTCAACACCAACCGAAAAACCGCATCCATCAACTTCGTAAGGCCCTGACCAGACAATGGTCACCGGCCGGTAATCAACCACTATAGGGTCAGGAATATGCACATGATCTTCGCAAGCAAACAGCGATCCGAGCATTAGGACAATGACTAGCCGTTGGGTCAACATTCGTTCGTAACGTTGGTCTGTTGCTAAGACCCCTTTGCCGCGTAAAAGGTTGGAATAAACTGAATATTGGTTTCAGGAAGCAGGCTGTTATATTTGAAAAGTCTCTCAACTTTATAATTATGCACCGACGTTCCTTTATTGAACTGCTCTCTGTCCCCGCCGCGCTAACTCCGCTGGGCTTCCCGGCGTTTGCTTCCTTCCAAAGCGCACTGCTCATCAAAAGCGCTGCCTACGCGGCCGACGTGGTGATTGCGGGCGGAGGACTGGGCGGATGCGCGGCCGCCTTAGCCGCCCTGCGCCACGGACGGCGCGTGATCCTAACCGAAGAAACTGACTGGATCGGCGGACAGCTAACCCAACAGGGTGTTCCTCCGGATGAGCACCAGTGGATTGAGACGCACGGTGCTCCGCAGTCCTACCGCGACCTGCGCACCGCCATTCGGCAGCACTACTTCGATCACTATCCGGTGACCGCCGCGGCGCGGCAGCAATCCTACTTCAATCCGGGCGACGGGGCGGTGTCGCGCCTGTGCCACGAACCCCTCCCGGCGCTGGCCGTGCTGCAAGCTTTGTTCGCTCCTTACCTGAGCAACCGCCAACTCACGCTGCTGCTCCATCACCGCATCACGGGAGCCGATGCGGCCGACGACCAGGTGCGCGCCCTTACTGCTACCGATCTGCGCACCACCGACTCGGTAGAACTCAGCGCTCCCCTACTTCGTGGACGCCACCGAACTGGGCGACCTACTGCCCCTCACCGGCACCGAGTACGTCACCGGCACCGAGTCACAAAAGCAGACGGGCGAACTGCACGCTCCCGAGCGAGCCGACCCCACCAACCAACAGGCCTTCACCATGTGCCTGGCAATGGACTACGTGCCAAATACCGAGCAGCTCATCAACCAACCTCGCGACTATGACTTCTGGCGCGGGTTCGTGCCGGATCTTGCTCCCTCCTGGCCCGGCCCTTTGCTGTCGCTTACCTACACGCACCCGTCAACCTTGCAACCCAAGACACTGGGCTTCGATCCGCGCGGCGAAGCCACCGGCGAGGTGCTCAATCTGTGGAACTACCGCCGCGTGATCTCCCGCGACAACTTCGCGCCCGGCACCTACGCGGGCGACGTGACGGGAGTGAACTGGCCACAGAACGACTACTTCCTGGGCAACCTGATAGACGTGTCGCCTGAGGAGGCGCAGCGGCATGTGGAGCAAAGTAAGCAATTGAGTCTGTCGCTGTTCTACTGGCTGCAGACCGAGGTGCCGCGTCCCGATGGTGGGCAGGGCTGGCCCGGCCTGCGGTTGCGGGGCGACGTGCTGGGCACCGAGGACGGTTTGGCAAAGTATCCTTACGTGCGGGAGTCGCGCCGCATCAAAGCCCGGTTCACGGTACTGGAAGAGCACGTGGGCAAAGAGAACCGCGCGCTGGTTGCCGGACCGGACACCACTACTGCCGCTCGCTTTGACGACAGCGTGGGAGTGGGCTATTATCACATTGACCTGCACCCTAGCAGCGGGGGCGACAACTACATCAACTTTGCTTCGCTGCCCTTCCAGATTCCGCTGGGCGCATTGCTGCCGCAGCGGATGGAGAACCTGCTGCCGGCCAACAAGAACGTTGGCACCACGCACATCACCAACGGTTGCTACCGCCTGCACCCGGTGAAGTAGAGCATCGGCGAGGCGGTAGGCCTACTCGCTGCGTTTGCGCTCGATCGGAAAACCACGCCCCACACGGTGCGGGAAAACGCCGGTCTGTTGGCCGACTTCCAGCGGTGGATTGGCAAACAGGGGATCGAAGACGCGGTGGAAGAAATAATGTAGGAATATGATTGTTCATTGTTCCTACAACCAGATTGTGACGTACTAAACCGAGACCCTTTTTTTTCGTTTTAGACGGTAAAGCCTTCCCACCACTATGCAAAACGATACCAAAGATATTAAAGAGAGACTCGTTAAGCGCATTTATGCTTTGGATACTGATGACTTGAAAAACGTTGAAGCATTCATTAGCAATATGCCAACGAAGAAGAGTTTTACGGGCGACGTACTGTCATTCGCCGGTGCTTGGCATGACCTTGACGATGAGGTCTTTCTAGATCTGACAGAGAATCTGTTTGTCAATCGGCGAGAAGGAAACTCAAGAATCAATGAATGAACACTTACTGGATACTGACATCTTATCCTTTTACATGAAAGGCGACCAACTAGTGAAAGACTGTGCTCAGCGGTATTTAGCGAGTATTGGATTCACCTACTTAACAATCACCGAAATAACGTATTACGAAATAAGAGCGGGTCTGGAATACGTTCGTGCTACCAAGAAGCTTCAACTGTTCGATGATTTCGTTACTACCTGCCGTGTCGTTAAGCTCACTACCCGTTCGCTAGATATTTCCGCTAATCGTTACGGTCAATTAAGGAGAAAGGGAATTCAAATTGGCACGCCGGACTTACTTATTGCAGGAATAGCCATTGTGAATAATTTTGTTTTGGTAACCAACAATGAAAAACACTACAAACCAATCGCTGGGCTAAAGCTTACCAACTGGAAACAGGATTTGTAACCTGATCTACGCGACCCGATCATTTGCCTGATTATCCAGCATTCGCCCTTCCTCCACCCCGAACACCTTCGTGAGTTTCTGCTTGGCGGTGCCGTCGCAGATGAGCACCAAGTAGTCGTGCTCGCCGATGGTGAGGCCCGCTGCGGGGTTTTTGTGCAGCACGCGGGTGCCGTCACCCTGTTTCTGATTGATGCCCACCAGCACGCAGTCATGCTGCCGCTTCAGCTCAACAAAAGCGTCGAAGTAGTCATAGCCTACGTAGGGATTCTGCGCCGTGACGCGGTACTCGAGCAAGTCGTAGTCTTCGCCGCCCAGGGCGGTGGTCATCAGTGACTCGGCGATCACCGCCACGTCGGGCTCGAAGGTGTAGCTGGCCACCAGGCGGAGGCAATCTCGGTTTGCGACACCACGTAGCGCACGCCCGCGCTCTGGAACGTTTCGCGCAGGCTGGGGTTGGTGAGCGACACCACGTAGTTGAGGTCGGGATACACTTTCTTGAGGTTGAGCAGGTAAATGAGCACCTCAGTGTCGTCGACGAAGTTGATGAACACGGTGGCGGCCTGGCCGATGTTGGCTTTCTCGAAGGTGTTGATGTTGTTATAGTCGGCGAACAGGGCGAACACCTTTTGCTTGCGGTACGCCTCGCGGATAAGGTCAATTTCGTCCTTGTCGTTGGTGACGATGGCCACCGGCTTGCCGAAGTGAATCACCTCGTCGACCACCTGCTTGCCGAACTTGTCCCAGCCGATCACCAGGATGTGGTTGCTAAAGTCTGTTCCCAAGAGTCCTAATCGTTTTCGTTCGATATACTGGTTCACCTGCCCGGTGAGCTGACTGATCAGGTAGCCGATCACGCCCACACTACCCAGCAAAAATAGCAAATTCGCGATTCTTCCCACGATCGTCACGGGATAGTAGTCGCCGTAGCCCACGGTGGTGAGTGTGACCACCGAGAACCAGAACGCTTCGGGCAGGGTGGTGATGTTGGCACCTTCCTGCTGGTGCTCGGCGTAGTAGACCACTCCCACGATGAGCAGGTAGATCAGGAAGGCGAGGCCGTATCGGAGCCAGCGGGGGTTGCGCACGGGGCTTACTTTGTTTGCTCAAGTATAATCGTTTTCTTGGTGACTTGGTAGCGCGGCGCGTTCATTTGTGCGTCATCGCTTTCACTTCAATGCTTTAATTGCTATGAAACTTCCCCTTTATCAGGTAGATGCCTTCACTGACCAACTGTTCGGCGGCAACCCGGCGGCGGTGTGTCCGCTCAACGCTTGGCTACCCGACGCCCTGCTGCAACAGATCGCCGCCGAGAACAACCTGGCGGAAACTGCTTTTTACCTAAAGAAAGGCGGCCACTACGCGCTGCGCTGGTTCACGCCCACCGTGGAGGTAGATTTGTGCGGTCACGCCACGCTGGCCGCGGCCTACGTGCTCTACGAAGTGGAAGGCTACGCTGCTTCTGAACTGGGCTTCGAAACCCGCAGCGGACGGCTCACGGTGGTTCGGCAAGGTTCGCGCTTGGTCATGGACTTTCCTGCCGATACGTTGGAGTCGGCTGAATTGTCGGCGGAGGTACACGCGGGGCTGGGCAGCGGACAACTAGTTGAAACTCTGCGGGGCGTCTCGGATTATTTGGTGGTGCTCAAGAGTGAGGCCGAACTGCTGGAGCTGCAACCCGACTTCCGCCGGATCGCCGAAGACCGCTCGGTGCGGGCGGTAATCGTAACGGCTGCCGGCAGTTCTCCTGACATTGACTTTGTGTCGCGCTGCTTTGCCCCGCAGTCGGGCATTGATGAGCCCGGTAACCGGTTCGGCGCACACCACGCTGGTGCCCTACTGGGCACAGCGGTTGGGGAAAGCACAGCTCACCGCCCGGCAGCGCTCGGCCCGCGGGGGCACCCTGTACTGCACCCACCGCGGGGATCGAGTAGCTATTGCCGGGGAAGCGGTGCTGTACCTGCGCGGAGAGATTAATGTTCCCGAGGCATGAACCATATAGTGCTAGGCGTTTGCTACGAAAGGGGCTTGGCCTACGTACTGGTTGCTGGTTAGCTGCTCTATCAAGAACTGCGCCAAGCTCGTAGCACTCACCTCGTCGCCCGGACAATCCTCCAGGCTGACGGATAGTTCGCTTCTCTCATTGGTTAGTTCGATCATCGGAAGCCGCACCAGCGTCCAGCGGACTCGGCTAGCGGCAAGCAGCGCGTATTCTTTCTGCTTGTCGGCGGTGGTATCCGGGTAGTGGGACTTCATCCAGTCGGTTGCAGATTGGGTAAATGAACGCTTCCGATCAGTTGGAGCGTAGACGTTCAATCCAGTGATACCTACGTAACGATGAATTTGGCACTCCCGCATGGCCCGCAGCACGTGGCGGGTAGCCTCACTAAAGATAGGCGCTTCGCCCCGGGGTTGCCCCAGGGTGCTAACGATAAACTGACAACCTTCGGCCAACGAACGGATGGCAGAATAATCGCGGGCATCGCCCATGACGAGGGTTACGGAGGGATGCTCTACGACTCGGGTGTCGGATCGGTGCAATAGGTTTAGATGAAAGCCCTGGTGGATAAGTTGCTGAACGAGATAGGTTCCGGCCTTACCGGTTCCCCCGATAACGGCCACGTTGGTTATTTGCTGCATGATTACGCTTGATAAGATTAGACAAAAAGGGATAGGTTCGTATTCACCGGAAGGGTGAAACGAGCGGGGCGGAAGACCGAAAGTCTTTGCTAGAAGAAGGGTATGTCAAGCGCTTTTAATGCGTTAAATTTACGCGATAATTCTCAGTGAACAAAAGCAAGAAAGTGTTATGATTAGAAATACGCTTGGTCTAGCCCTAGAGATACTACTGTTGATGGGTTGCAGTCGTCCTCCTATTGAAATTCCCACCGGCACCTTCTACGGCACGCTGCCGTGCGCCGACTGTTCGGGCATCCGCTACGAACTCACGCTTGGCGACGAAGGTGCCTACGTGCAAAGTTCGCAATACCTGGGAAAGTCGACTACGGTGCTGGTTGATTCGGGTACCTACTCGGTGGAGCAGGACAGCATACTGCGGCTGGATGGCTCATCCGATGCGGGGATGAATCGGTGGGTTGTGGCCGGTGGAACCCTGCGCATGCTCGATCAGTCCGGGGCGGCCATTGAAAGCGATTTAGCCGACCGGTACGTGCTCTCTTCGGAGCGGCCGAACGAGTCCCCTGATGCAGCCCCGCTTGAGGCTGACTTCAAAGCAACGGGCAACGAACCGTTCTGGAGCTTAACAATTGATTTTAACCGGCAAATGCGTCTCAAAACTCTCAACGGGTTGGAGATAATCACGCCCGTCCCGGAGGTTACGTATCCGCAAGAAGGAATGACCGAATGGAATGCGGCTACCGAAGCGGGGGAACTGGTGGTGACGGTGACCCGAGCGAAGTGCCAGGATACTATGTCGGGCGATTCCTCCGACTATCAGGTGCAGGTGCGCGTTGTGGTTGGCAACAAAGGGGAAAAAACCTACTTGGGTTGCGGAAATTACCAGGGGAATTATCGGCTGAACAATCGCTGGTTGCTTAGCAGTGTAAACGGAAAGCCTACGGACGCGGGATCAGAAGCCCCCTACCTGAAGTTTCAACTGGCCGAGAATCGGGTGTCGGGCTTCGGGGGTTGCAACCGCTTCACCGGCAGCGTTGATTTGAAAGACTCCACGCTGGAGTTTGGTGCGTTAGCCTCCACGAAGATGGCCTGCCCGACGCTTAATGATGAAGCTACCTTTTTGCGAGCACTCTCCGAACAAAGATTGTCGTTCCGCATAGCAGAACGACAACTTCGGTTGAGTAACGACTCGACCACCCTGGTGTTTAGCGCGGCGAATTAGACTACTTCTTCAGAAACGCCAGCAGCAGTTCGTTGAGTTGCTCCCGGTGCGTCACGTTAAGTCCGTGCGGGCCTCCGGCGATCACTTCGTACTGGTTGTCGGCAATGCCTTCGGCGGCCTGCTTTCCGGCCGTCTCAATCGGAACCACCTGATCGTCGTCGCCGTGCACGATCAGGGTGGGCACGGTCACGTTCTTGAGCTCGGGGCGGAAATCGGTTTCAGCCCAGGCCTTGGCCGCCTGGATGGTGGCGCGGGGCGAAGCGTAGGAAGCAATGGACCAGTCGTAGTGCAGGTGCGCTTCGCTGATCTTGTCTTTGTTCTTATCATAGTTGTAGAAGTTCTTGTGGAAGCCTTCCAGAAAACCTACGCGGTCGGTTTGCAGCGCTTCCATAATTTCGTTTAGTGCTTCTTCCGGCACGCCGTTGGGGTTATCGTCTTTCTGTTTCACCAGTGGGATGATAGAACTGATGAGCGCCGCCTTGGCGATGCGTTCGGCACCGTGGTTGGTGAGGTAGCGCACCACTTCGCCGCCGCCCATGGAGAAGCCCACGATAATGCAGTCGGTGAGGTCAAGCTGAGTAATAAGTTCGTTGAGGTCGCTGGCCAGGGCCGAATAACCGTAGGCTTCCCAGGGGGCCGACGAGATGCCGAAGCCGCGCCGGTCGTAGGCAATACAGCGGAAGCCCGCCTCGACGATGGCGGGCACCTGCGGCTCCCAGGCGCGGTGACTCAACGGCCAGCCGTGAATGAGGATTACGGGTTGTCCGGTGCCGTAGTCTTGGTAGTGAATATCGACGGTTTCGGCGGCTTGCTGGTTGGTGATGAAAGGCATGATAGGGTTATTTTTGGTTTCTAGATGAAATTACCCAACCGGCCCAATTCACGATTGTTTGCCTCGGCAAGCGGTTTACAAAACGTGGTTCAAGCAGTTTGTTCCCTACTGGCCGACTGGCTATCTTACTGCCTTAACCACTTAAGCATCAAGAACATGATTGTTAAAGCCTTTCGCGACTGGAAATTTGAAGAAGTAGAACTTACTTTTGGTATTGAGCAGGTACTCGAGCATCCGGTTCTTACCGATTGGTTAAGTGCCAACGCAAAGCCTAGTGCTGTGAGCGACGCGCTGGTGGCTACCCAGGACGATATCTTCCAGATTTACAGCGCAATGGTTGCTGTGCAACAGCGCGTAGCGGAGTTGGTGGCTTGATTTTTACGGCGTGAGCGAGCCGATGAGCCCCTCGTGGTCATCACGAGACGGCAACGCCGTAATGTCCGGCTCGGGTTCGGAGTGTTCACCGATATGCACCGGGTTATGCATACGAATAGTTACGAAGTAAAGTCAATGTTTTTATAGATTCGGGCGAGCGGTGTTTCTTCGCCGACCGAGCGGAGGCGAACCGATTGGTTCAAGTCGCTCACGTCGGTATCTTCCCAGTGTCCGGCTTGGTTGCGAAAGAAGGTGGTGACGTAGGGTCGGTCTTGCTCCACCAGTACGTACTCGCGTAGCGAAGGAAACGTGCGGTACATCATAAACTTATTGGTTCGGTCGTGCACTTTGGTAGAGGGGGACAAAACTTCAACTACCAGTAACGGATTAACGATGGTATCACGGCGATTTTGATAGTATTCAGGCCTTCACTCACCACCATAGCATCGGGATACACAAACTTCTCATACTCTTGTATCTGAACTTTTAGTTCACCGTTGTATACCTCAAATGGTTTATCGTCTAACATAAATAACAGTATAGCTCCTATTCTAAGGCCTATTTTACTGTGGTTGGGAGTTCCTCCGGACATGGCAGTAATTTTTCCGTGATGATATTCTAGCTTCTCTTCTGATTGTTGATCTATCTCGAAGTACTCGTCAACGGTGTAGACTTTCTCTTTCTCTAGCGTTTCTATCATGGTGATGAGGGTAGGGTGTTTCTAAAGATAGGCAGAGGAGGCCTACCAAGCAAGAGGCGGTTACTTACGCTGGGTGTTTTGGCCGAAGGTGCGGGGTAGGCGCTACAATTTCTACGTCGCGAAAGCTGAACTTGCAAGGAAAAAGTGGATAAAAGTTAAGCCGCATTTTGAAGCTAACTTAGCTTGATTTTTTCTTCGTACTCCACCGGAGTCAGATAACTCTAGGGAAGCGTGCATTCTTTTTCGCCGGGTGGCCGGTGCCATTGTACCAGATTTTTCATCTAATCCACTTCAACTTTTTAAATAATTGTTGGGAAAAGACATTACATTAGTAACAATATGTTTTTTAATACATTCAGAGCTGTTGTGTCTATTTCTTCAACCCTAATTTTTGACTTATGAAAAACATCATTCAACCACGGAAACCACTGTCAACTTGTTTGCTGATAATGTTATGTTGTTCTGCTTGGAGCCAGACAGTGGCTCACAATGCATCAATCTTAAGCTACGATGAAGCTCGTTTGGAAGCCGCGATCAAAGTCAGAAATAATACTGTTTCCATTGATTGTCCTCCACCTTCATTCACGCTAAACACCTACACCATAAACTTATCTCCCGGAGATGCTGCCACGATTAGGGCTTCTTCTTCAGTAAATTGGTCAGTAAGTTCTGGACTAAATGTCCTTAGTCAGAACTCAACCACTATTGTTATTGAGGGAATTTCAACAGGCAATTATTCGGTAACTGCCACTAAAACTAATAGCTGTGGTAGCACTTGGAGGTCGGTATCAGTAAAAGTGAGAAATAGCAGCTCAACACCGCCTGGCGGAGGCGGCTCTCCCCCAGCCCTGGAGACCCTCAGTAACCAGCACTGGACATTCTATAAAAAAGACGTGAGACTTTCTAATTTCATGTCTTCTTTTATAGTATACGTAAAAACCTCTGTAGTGCGGCTTGACTGGGTTTTAGCTGATTATCTTGAGGTCTTTCTGTTTTACACCAATGCAATTTATGAGTTACGCCCGAGGCTTTTTACTCAGCACGCTTTTCATCCTAACTCTAGTCGCTGAATCGCTAGCACAAGTCATCTACCCCCCAGGATACATCAACATGAACACGCAATCGGGAGGATTAGTGATACCAATTAACAATTATACTTCAAAAAGTGAGAACGACCGAGCATTATACCTTAGCGACCAATGGAACCAGGGTATTGTTGTATTGCTATCTGGTGATAGCATCGTTCAGTATCCGATTAAGTATAACTTAAGCACTAAAAACGTTGAGGTGAAGACGAAGCAGGCCATCAAAGTGGTACCCTTAAAGGATATGCGCTCTTTCTACTGGTTTGACGATGGGAATCGTTACGATTTTATCAACGGAAGTGGCTATACTACCGAAGCTCTTCCTTACACGGGTTACTTCCAGGTACTGATCGAAGGCACAGTCAATTTGTTCAAGAAAACGCACCTTTCGGTGCAGAAAGCCAACTACCGGCCCGAGTTAGACGTAGGGTCACCAAACGATCGCGTAGTTAAGACAGAGGCATACTATCTAGCACAAAGAAGAAGCGTTATCGAGTTAAAGAGAAGTAAAAACGTATACGGCTTCTTCAAGCAGCATCGGGATGAGGTAAAAAGATACGCTCGAAAACAAAAGTGGAATCCTAAACGAGAAGAAGATCTGGTTGCCATTGTGGGATATTACAATGAGTTGGTCAGATAAAAAGGCAGTCGGAGATAGTCCCACTGCCTTCCTGTTCTATTATACTGCTGGCTTAATCTAACGAGCCCGGTATTCAATGGTTACCTCACTTTGGTTGATGTCAAATCCCCGATCAACATCAGCAATTCGCATCAATGCGTAGCGTTCTGAGAATGTATCTGCTACGTCTCCAATCCGAACGATTACTACTTGACCATCGGGCAACGAAGTGATGTCACTTAGCCCGGTAACCGGGGTTCCGGCAGCGAAAGTATCGCGAGTGACTTCATAAGTAGCACCATCGAAGCTAAAGGCATCGCTTGCGACTACAAAGTCGGTAGTTCCCCGAGCTTCCAGTGACAACTCTTGCGCTGTCGCATCCGCAACCAGCACCATATCTGCCAGCGCTGGGTTTCCAGTGATAGTCGCCGTTGATATTACTTCTAGCTCCGAAAAGTCAACAGCTTGGTTCAGCGTATCAGTAACGTCAGCTTCCAACACATAAGTAGCCGGACGTAACACAAATTCACCTTCTTCGCTAAAAGGAATCTCCGATGCTTCCACCTCTACCACTTGAGTAGCCATATTACCATTGGTGGTGGTGGCCACAATTTGTACGAAAAACGAAGAGTCAGGAGCAATAGCCGCTTCTCCCGGAAAGGTAAAGTTCACGGTTTGATTATCCAAATCATTGCTACCCCCAGTGATAGTTTGTACCGGGGTGGTACCAAACACACTAGAGCTATTGGTTTTAGTGAAGATATCTACTTTCTCAATAGCCGTCTGTTCGGTATTCACGCTGAAGTACACCGAAAACGTGGAGTCACGGAACGAGGTAGCCGGGGCCGCAAAGTCAACATCTTCGCCGTCCACTTCCTCAGTGAACCCTAACGAGATTGGGTTCGAAAAGTCCAGATCGAACGTTTTGTAGGTTGGCTGACCATCTACTGTGACATTAAACTGAAGCTGAACACTACTGATTGCACCCAATCCTACTCCCTCTGGGGTAGCTAGAATAGCATCCCAGCTGGTGTCTAGGGTAGCAGTAGGTCCGGCAAGGGTAGTTAGTGTCTCTTCAAGTCGTCTGGGATCACCTCCGGCGGTGTAATTTAATACTCGTTCCACCACGATCTCACCGGCATTGGTAGCGGTCACGGGAATAACGATGTCATCAGTAGTGGCAAAAGACCCACTAAAGGCAGGATACCCTTCAAAGGTGATGACTGAGGGCGCTTTTTCTATATCGAGGTAGTCAGGGTTTTCCTCACAGGAAGTGATTACCCATCCGACTAGAATTGACAAAATTAATATATACGTGTTTTTCATGAATGTCTCTATTTGAATTGTTGACGACTAGCTGCTAGCTTGGATGGTAGATAACGAAGCTAGCTGCTAGTCGTTGATTTTTATTGAAATATTGGAAGGGGACGGAAGATGTTGTCTTCTTGAGTAACAATTCCCAGGCGATCACGAGCCGCGTCTTTGTTAGCTTGGTTAAATTGATCTTCGCTCGCTGGATACGCAAACCGTTGAGGAATGGAGGGGGCGTCGGTATCTACCGATCGGTTAGGAGTCAGTGCTGGAAAACCGGTACGGCGCTGATCTGCCCAAGCGACGTAGGTCAGCGGGTAGATTGCTTTGTACTTCTCGTTCATCACCGTAGCCACATCTCCCCCCGATAATCCCAGCAGATAATTGTTTATTTCACCGGCATCAATATTCATCACTTCCATGTTAGCCCGAATACCCGCCTCCATAGCAGCTTCTGCCGCCGCCGCGTTTCCACCTTGAGCGGCTATTTCTGCTTCCATAAATTTCACTTCCGAGTAGGTAATCATTTTAGTGGAAGACCCAAAGCTGGTCCAGAATGCACTAGCGAAGCCACCGCTACCATTGATATATTCGGTAGAACGAGGATCGCCCTGTAAAATACCCCTAAAATAAGGATTTATGGTTAATGTGCCGGTGCGTTGATTTTCAAACGACCAGAATGGATTAGCACCATTGATTACTTCCTCAAACGGAAACAGCGCATTACCAGCATTGCTACTCATAGCAGAGGCAAGTTCGGTACTTGCTGCCGCAAACTTCCCTTGCTCCATCAAGTAGCGTGCCTTAAGCCCGTGAGCCACCGCAACCCAACTGTCAGCATCACCTCCGAAAATCACGTCGTCGCTACCCGGCGTGATATCCCCGGCATCACCTGACAGATCAGCAATTCCTTCGTCAACCAAGCGTTCGATGGTAGCAAATATCTCCTCCTGCGTATCGTAGGCAGGCGTAATATTGCCTTCCTCCCCCTGAAAAGCATCGGAATACGGAATATCGCCGAAGAACGTCGTTAAGATATTAAGGTGTTCAGCCATTAGTACTTTGGCAATACCCCGATAGTAAGGGGCATTGATAGCACTACTTGCATCTTCTCCTTCCCCGGCTGAAGTTTTATCAATAATGAGTACTAAATCCTTCATGCCTCCGGCATACATACCCGTACGCCAGAAGTTATTCATGGCGTCATCCTGTATATTATACTGATCGATGGCCAATTGTTGAGCTTCAGTGCCTCGAAAATATTGCATGAAAATTCCTGGGTTTCTACCTCCCAAAGCTCCTTCTGAGTAGCCTAGTTGCACAATGGCCGAAGGCAACAGCAGGTTGAGATCAGCTTGATCTTCAGTGACACTGGCCGGATCAATATTGGTATCACCAAACTCACAAGCAGTGAATCCGATGCTCAAAAGCAACGCTAAGGTCACTTTCGAATACGTAGATTGTATAGTCTTCATAGTAATATCATTTTCAAATTAAAACGTAAGGGTCAAATTAACGCCGTATCCTTCTAAACATTAGGATTGCCGAAGTATTCCAGGCCAAATCCATTCTCACCCTGGGTGGTTCCTACCAAGTTGGTTTCCGGGTCAATTCCCTTAAATCCAGTGAATAACAAAAGGTTTCTACCAGTCAACGCAATATCCAATCCGCTGATGCCGCGCACGTTGTCCATCAATGACTGCGGCAGGGAGTAAGTGAGCCGCACCTGACGCAAGCGTACCCATGAAGCATCCTCTACGTTTTCTTCGCCTAAAGTACCAAACCCGTAACGAAACCAGCGGTTGGCTGCCGTTCCAATCGCATCGTTGTTCAAATCAACTTGCTGGGTGTTGGGCACAAATCCACCATCGCCATTGGGCATTGCCCCGCCAATAATCACTCCGTCACCAGCTTCGCCTCGCAAGTCAGCAGAATTCTGGGTGGTTCCAAAGTACTGCGCAATACCATAAGTACCATTCCATACCTCACCTCCCTGTCGGATATCAATCAGCGCTGATAAAGAAAGGCCCTTGTAGGTGAAGGTGTTGGTGATTCCCATAATCCAGTCAGGATTCGGGTCACCAATAATCCCTGACTCAACTGCCGGTAAAGGAAAACCCTCGGGTCCGATAAGCAATTCACCGTTATACGGACTAGCCTCATCCTCAACGCGTTGGAAGCGTTGTCCAAACAATACACCAAAAGGTTCTCCCTCAATAGCGCGTGATGACGTTCCGACGAAGCCACTGAGTGATATATTAGTCAAATCAGGTGAGATCTCTTCCACTATATTCTCATACTGCGTGAAGTTAGCAATGATATCCCATTGGAAGGCGTCCGTGCGCACTGGCGAACCGGTTAGCACCACCTCAATTCCCTCGTTAGTTACCAGACCGGCGTTTTGAACCCGCCTCAAGAAACCCGAACTCGCCGAAATATCCACCGGGATAATTTGATCAGTCGTCTCTGAATTGTAGTAGGTGAAGTCTATGCCCAATCGGTTTTGAAGAAAACGTAACTCCGTCCCGATCTCGAAGGTGGTCGTTGTTTCCGGCTTCAAGGTGTTGTTTCCTAAGTCACCGTCTTGCTCAAAGGCGTTTACCCCTAGTATAGGAAACTCAAGGCCGTCGGTGAATCCATCACCGGTCACGGCGGTTCGGGCGTAGTAACTCGCCGTAGCGTAAACCGGGGCGTCGTTTCCTACTCGTCCGTAGCTACCTCTAATCTTACCGTAGGGCAAAATATTGTTATCACTGATACCCAAGGCCTCGGTAAACTCGAACCCTACGCTAGCGGCGGGATAGAAGAAAGAATTATTGCCTTCGGGTAGGGTAGATGACCAATCGTTACGGGCCGATACATTCAGAAACAAGAAATCTCTATAACCTAAATTCACCTGTCCGTATACTCCGGCCACTTTCTTTTCAGCTACCACCTCTTCGGCGTTAGCCGGAGTGGTATTAGAAATATGATAGAAGTTGGGTACACTCAATGCATTGCCATCCAGACCGAAGCGGCGATAATACTGCCAGAAGAAGTTATGACCGACAATCGCATCAATATACACGTTAGGGCTTAGTTCTTTATTAAAAGTCAAGATCAAATCGGAGTTCAGATCGCGTTGGAACACGTCATCGTAATCCACTTCTCCGCCAAAGAAAGAACCAGCAGTTGGTCCGCCCAGGCTGGTAGGAAAAGGTACAATCCCAATGCGTTCTTTGCGGTTATCGCTGAATTGATCTAATCCTAACTTATAGGATACGTTCAGCGAGGGTAAAATCTCGTACTGTAGGTTAGCAAAACCAAACACTCGGTTCACTTCGTCGGTCGAGAAGTTCTTGTTCACCACCCAGTAAGGATTATCATAGATTCCCTGCCGATAGCTGCGTTGGGTACCATCCGGAAATATGTACGTACTGGGATCGTCGGCCGCTTCTTGGCCCGACTTGCCATTACCAATGTCAAAGGTAGGAGTATTGCGGACCAACCCTAACATCACCCCACGTAGGTTAGAACCTCGTTGTTGCCGCACCCCTCCGGAGTTGATATACGTTGCTGATACTCCAGCGGTAAGCTTTTCGGTAATTTTGGTGCTCAACGTAGTTTTTAAGCTAACCCGGTCGAACTCAGAATTGGGAATGATGCCTCGGTTGGTCAAATATCCGGCCGACAGGTAATAGGTTGTACCCGCCGTACCACCGCGCACTGACACGTTGTTATCAGCTACTAACCCTTGGACGAAGAAATTGTAGGGATCATACGCTCGCGCTGGTGTGCCATTCCCCTCTTCCGGCTGGTACCAGATTCCCATTGCGGTCGTATGGATAGTCAGTATCTCCATCAAATTCTAATTCGGAAATCGGAGCCCCCCACGAGAAACCGCTTCTGCTGAACGGCCCTTGGTATCTACCATTGAACCCCTGGCTATATTCACTTTGCCGATCCATCGTCCGGTTAACCTCGTTCACTTCCCACGAAGTAGAGAAGGTCACTTCGGGCTTCGTATTAAGCGAGCCCTTCTTGGTGGTGATAATTACTGCTCCGTTTGCTGCCCGAATACCATAGAGCACGGTGGCGGCCGCTCCTTTCAACACCGTTAGGCTCTTGATATCCTGCGGGTTGATATCAATAGCTCTATTAGATTGATCTACCCCGTCTACTGCGCCGCTGGAGTAAGTGTCGTTGTTAATGGGAATACCATCGACCACAAACAGGGGCGAGTTGCTACCGGTGATAGAAGTGTTGCCCCGAATACGAATATTCGCTGAGGCGCCGGGAGCGCCGGAAGAGCTATAAATATTTACCCCAGCCACCTTACCGTTAAGGGCATTCACCAGATTGGTTTCGTTGGCCTTCGCCACCGCTTCGCCGTCCACTTCCTGCACCGCGTAGCCCAGTTGGCGTTTGCTTTGCTCAATACCGATGGCGGTAACCACCACCTCAGAGAGCTCTGCCACGTCGGCTCCCATCACCACGTCTACCGTGGATTGGTTGCCGATAGCAACGGTTTGGTCAGCAAAGCCAATAAAAGAAAAACTCAGCGAATCGGCCGATTGTGGCACTTGAATCCGGTAGTTACCGTCAATGTCAGTCACCGTACCTACGGTGGTGTTCTTTACAATGACGTTGACCCCGGGTATGCCCTCCGTCGCTTTCATCGGAGGTGACCATTCCGGAAACGGTGCGTTCTTGGGCCTGGGCGGCGAACACAAAACCGGCGACGAATAATAGGCTCATCAGCCCCCGCGCCAGACGTTGGGTAAAGGTGATTTTCATACGTTGTGTAGTTTGTAAATTAATAAAACTCAGAGAACCCCTTCCTAGAGATTAGGTTAGGAAGCGGTGGTAAACAGATAAAAACAAGCGTCCGTAGTAAAAAAGGCAACCTATCGGTAATAAAGCAGAATACCAATAGATTGTTCTGCTTTAGTATAGTTTCACTTGATTAGCAAAATGAAACTACGGCCTGAGCCGTATATTTTATTAAACCCTTAAGTGTATCGTCCTAATTGAAAGCTTAAAAAAGGGCCTTCAGCAACTGATGGTCAGTAGTGAAGTCAAGTATTATAATGCGTGGCGAAAGTAAACCTATTCCTCCTAATAGTCAACTTTTGTCACCGCTTTTGTCAATTCTACCAATTACGGTTTTTCACGCTGGCCGCCCTTAATCGCTGCCGTATTAGCTTAGTTGCTAAATTTAGGCTGATCCAATTGTTATTTTAACAAAGCATTGGGTAATAGTAGGTATGCTTACTATTTAGACAAAATAATTTGTTACGACCGCATCTATTACAACCATACCAGGGCAAGTGTCTGCACGGTGACAACCCCCTTCTCAAAGGACTGAGCACGCTAAGTTGATGGATTGATGCTGAGAGAATTCCCAGGGTTTCGTTAGCAATACTAACTGAGCCAGTAGAGGACAATAAGGAGATGTAGTCTGTGAGTGGAGTGTGAGTGGAGTGCATAACTAGTATCGAAATTTGTTGATCTGATGTGTTCTGGGTTCCAAAACAGAGAGGGATTCATATTCACCCTGGGTCTGCTTCGTCAAGAGGCTCACTTTCGAGCACTGCCCCTTCGAGAGAGAGAGAGAGAGAGAGAGAGAGGAGAGAGAGAGAGGGGGGAGAGAGAGAGGAGGAGAGAGAGAGAGAGGAGAGAGAGAGAGAGAGAGAGGCTCAGATGATGCGCATGACCCAAAGTTCGCGCCCGAGTGCGAACGAATATGAATTTCTCATTGTGGCCTCTCCGAACACCATTTTCGTTTGCAGGTCCGAGGCGTTGACTAGGAGCGGGGGTAGTGGGCTAGCCAGTCAAACCAGTGCCGGTCAAGTTTTTGAGGAGGTCGTTTCAAGACCATGGAAGGAAGGTAGAAGTAATTCAAGGCGGTGAATGAGTGAATGGGTGGGCGGGTAATTAGGTGAACCCGGACGTCGGTGCCAGCCGGCCCTCCGGCTCAGGTTCAGGCCGAATCTGCGCAACCGCGTCATCGCCCCAGCGGACCGCCGTATCGATCTATCAGGATGGACTGGCCGCGCTCGACCGTTCCGACTTCTCGGAAGGTGCACGTCAGATACAGGCGGCTGCGGACGCCGGTCTTCCGATCGCGCAATACCGTCTCGCGAAACTCTATGAACGTGGCCAGGGATTGCCGCGCGATCTTCAGAATGCCCGCCGCTGGACCGAACAGGCCGCACGTTCGGGCAATGTGAAGGCGATGCACGATCTTGCAGTCTTCCAGGCCGAAGGCGAGGGCGGTCCGCAAGCTATGCCGCCGCCGTCGACTGGTTCAGACGTGCTGCCGAATACGGGCTGGTCGACAGCCAGTTCAATCTTGGTGTCCTCTATGAGCAGGGCCTCGGGATTTCTCCGGATCGTGCTGAGGCGCTCTACTGGTTCAAGGTGGCTGAACGCAGCGGCGATAACAGTGCCGTCTCGCGCATTGCGGAACTTGAAGGCGCATTGCCACGCGAAGCCGTTGCGGCTGCTGCAAGCCGAGCAAACGCCTTCGTACCACGCTCCAGCAATCCTGCCGCAAACGGGCTCGTCGCCCAGGCGGTTGCCGCTCCGGTCGCGACGGTCGCGTCCATGCAACTCAGCCCGCAAGCAAGCCAGATTGCGCAGGCCCAGTCGCTTCTTGGACAGCTTGGATATGACGCCGGTACGCCGGACGGTCAGTTCGGGTCGATGACGCGCAGCGCGATCATCTCGTTTCAGCGCGATGAAGGTCTGCCACAAAGCGGCACCGTGACACCGGTGCTGATCCGCCAGCTCAGCAGCGGGTTAACGCCTCTCTGCTTAGCGCTGCGCCAACGGGTGCGCCGCTGCCATCAGATCCGCCAGATCGTCGGTAATGACATGCGTATAGACCTGCGTCGTGGAGATATCGGAATGGCCGAGCATCATCTGTACGGATCGCAAGTCCGCCCCGCCCTGTAGCAGATGCGTTGCGAAGGCATGGCGCAGGCCATGCGGGCTGACAGCGCCCTTTGCCAGTCCGGCCAGCGCCGACCGCCGTTCCAGTATCAGGCCCAGACTACGGCGGCTGATATGCCCGGATTTGCCGCGTGAGCAGAACAGGAACCGGCGTGCCGGATGCAGACTGTTCGGCTTCACGGCGGCCTCCGGCAAGAGACGGCCACGAACCTCCATATAGGCTTCAAGGGCACCGACCAGCCTGACGACCGACCGGGCAGAGCCTGTCCTTGCCGCCCTTGCCAGTGACGCGGATCATCCCGGCACGGGCTTCGCGTACGGCGCTGAGCGGCAGGCTGCACACCTCGCTCGCCCGCATACCCGTTCCGTAAAGCAGTTCAAGCAGGCAGGTATCGCGCACATCGCGTGCGGAGGGCGCATCGCCGGTCGTCGTGTCCAGAAGGCGCGCCACGTCCTCGCGGGAGAGAACCTCCGGCAGGTTGCGTATCGCGGCCGGCGCACGGGTCTGCGAGGTCGGATCGGTGTCGCGCACGCCCTCTTCAAGTTCGAATTGATAGAACCGGCGCAGCGCAGACAGGCGTCTGGCAATGGTCGCAGTGGCAAACCCTTCCTGCGAAAGCGCTCTCTGATAGCCCGCAGCTCTGCCTGCCGCGTTGCTCAGTGAACTTCCCGCCCAGTGAACCAGTCGGACGCATGTGTCAGGTCACGCCGGTAGGCGTCCATGGTGTTGGGCGATGCATCCCGCTCGACACTCATCATGTCGAGAAAGCGCTCGACAGGACCGGTGCTGGCGCGCGGTGCCGCCATGCCTATTTGCTGGCGGCAAAACGCTGACGCAGACCAGACCCTTCAAAGGCTACCGCTCGCGCCGCATCGCGCGCATTTGCGGTTTTCAGCGTGTTGATGACCAGTGACAGGTCTGCCGGTGACAGGAGCGCAGCGTCCGTGCCGATGGCAGATGCCAGTCGTAACCGCGATTCTGCCGCTGCGTCGGACACAAGGGCTGCCGACAGGAGGACTGGATCGAGTTTTCTGGTGTTTGTGGTTCTGGCACCGGCGCGCTCCGCCAGAAACGCTCTCGCTTCCGCTGAAAGCGGGCGGTCGAGCGCCACCATTACGGCAAGAAGTCGTTCGGCGAGCGCCTTGTCCGCTTCCGGCTTGGCAGACGCCAGAAAGCTTGAGGTCACCCGCGCGGACTCTTCAGAGGTGTCGCTCCCGGCAATGATGATGGCGGCATCGATCAGCGTCGAGGCAAACTCGTCTACCGGAGGCCCGCCTTCGCGCTCCATGGCCTGTTGCCATGATCTTGCGGTTCGGGTCTGGCCTTCCATTCCCATGAGCAGGCCCAGCCTTGAGGCGAATAGTGCTGTCTGCGGTGTACGGGGGAGGCGGGCAATATCGGTCTCGAGCGCCTGTGCGACGGCATTGAAAAGCCCGGGATCGGAGGCCGCCTTGCCCAGCGCGTCCAGAAAGAGCTTGGCCAGTTCGTCCGTCGCAATCGAGCGATCCTGGGTGGCAGCGAACGCCAGCGCATAAGGCGTTTTCAGATGCGGCGGCAGGTCGGTGTCTGCACCCGTTTCCACGCCGGTGCTACTGTCATCTCCTGAGGTTGCGGCTGCCTCAGCCTCATCTTTCGGATCGGCGCCATCGTCTGCCGACCGGTCAATTTCCTCAAGGGCAGCTTCGGTTTCCGCGATATAGAGGTCGCGCCAGACGTCCGGAGCTATCAGCCCCGCCGCGACAGCCCGGTCAGCGGCGGCGAGCCGCAAGGCGGGCGCAATGTCGCTGCGTCCGGCCAGAATGGGCGCAAGCAGGAGCGGCAGGTCGCCGGGCGCATCACTGGTCAGTTCGCCAGCGGTCGAAAGGGCGATCGATGCGCCGCTATCATAGCGGGCTTCGGGAGCCTTGGTTTCGCGGTCCGAGGCCAGATAGGTGATCGCATCTGCGGTCCACCCGTCTTCGCCGGCCAGTTCCAGGGCAAGCTGCGCCGACCCCGTATTCCCTGTCAGGGCAAAGCAGATCGCGCGCAGCGTCAGGTCAGAGGCGTTCTCACCGCTTGCAGACTGCACCAGTCGACAGGCGCTGGCATCGTTGCCGCGCGCTAGATCGAGGTCAGCGAGCGCGGCTGCGCCGGACTCAAAACCGGCATCTTCCGGAAACTGACGCACAAAAAGATCGAACTCCGAAACCTCGCCCAGCGCCCGTATGGCAGCGACGCGGCGTTTCAGAAGATCGTCTGCGCCCTTGCCTTCAGGCGCGCGAGCCGAAGACAGTACTACCTGGCGCATGAGTTTGCGTGCTGACGGAGACAGCGCGGCCGTATCAGTCGTCTCAAGCAGTTTGACGAGTATTTCGGGACTGGTTTCCTGCCAAAGCGTATTGGAGAGGGCACCGTCACTGCGTGACAGCGACCCCAACCCCCACGGGTCAACCTTGCCAAGCGGGGCAACTTCGAAAGCCGTCTGACCGGAAACGACAGGCGATGCGAGACCCATCGCCAGGACAAGCGCACTAAAGGCGACCGTGCGCTTCATCGCAGTTCTACCTCGACAGGGTCGCCATAGCGGTCAGGCACCGTGTTTTCCGCCTTTCCGGCGAACCAGAACACGCCGCCTATGAACACTGCGACGAGCAGCGCTAAAATGACCAGTATGGCTCGCAAGACAGTTCTCCAGTGCTTCGGTCTTCGTTTTACGACGATCTTCGAATAGGTATAGTCCGGTTGGATGTGGAGGCGCAAAGGCGAATGCGGATTGGAATGGTATCCGCGCCCGAAAGGGAACGGCTCGAAGAGATTGCCGGCGGTCGGACGATCGCGCTCGTGGGCCTTATGGGTGCGGGCAAATCGACTGTCGGACGCAGGCTTGCGACCCGTCTGCATCTGCCGTTTCATGACAGTGACGACGAGATCGAAAAAGCCGCAGGGCTCACGGTTGCCGATATTTTTTCGATCCACGGTGAGGACGAGTTCCGGCGCGGCGAACATCGCGTGATCGAAAGGCTGGTGCAGGGTCCGCGTCATGTTCTGGCGACAGGCGGCGGTGCATATCTGAACGCAGAAACCCGTCAGGTGCTGCGCGAAAACGCGATCACTGTCTGGTTGCGAGCGGATCTTGAAACGCTCTGGCGGCGCGTCAACAAGCGAAATACCCGCCCGCTCCTTCGTACGGAGAACCCCAAGCAGAAGCTCATGGCGCTGCTGGAAGAACGCAACAGCATCTACGCAAAGGCAGACATCGTGGTCGACAGCCATGAAGGGCCGCATACGGCGGCTGTGGCCGCCATCATCGATGCGCTCGGCACATGGCAGTCACGATGACCGCGATCACACAAGGCGAAGAGAGCAGTTCATCTTCAAAACCGGGCGGGACAGATGAGTTGCGAACCGTAGCGGTCTCGCTGGGGGATCGCAGTTATGACATCCGGATCGGGCCGGGCGGTCTGGCAGGGATCGGGCAAGCCGTTGCAGAGCTTGGAGGCGGCAAACCGCGCCGGGTGCATATTGTCACCGATGAAACGGTTCAGGCGCTTTTTGGCGCGCACGTTCGCGAAAGCCTGACAGCCCAAGGCTTTTCGGTCTCGCAAAGCATCATTCCCCCCGGAGAAGAATCAAAATCCTGGTCCGGCCTGCAACAGGCAAGCGGGGATGCGCTGGCAGCGGGGCTTGCCCGCAGCGACGTGTTCCTTGCGCTTGGCGGCGGCGTCGTCGGCGATCTCTGCGGGCTTGTCGCGGGGCTTCACAAGCGCGGCGCACGTTTCGTTCAGGTCCCCACCACGCTGTTATCGCAGGTGGATTCCTCGGTCGGTGGCAAGACCGCGATCAATACTGCGCAGGGCAAGAACCTTGTAGGCCTGTTCCACCAGCCCTCGCTTGTCATCATCGATCCGGACGTATTGAAGACCTTGCCGGACCGTCAGATGCGTGCGGGCTTCGCAGAAGTGGTGAAATACGGCCTGATCGATGATCCGGCGTTTTTCTGGACGCTTGTTGACGACGCGAAAGCCATCCTTTCAGGCGATCCGGCGAGGCTTGTCGCCGCGATCGAGCACGCCTGCCGTGCCAAGGCTCGTGTGGTAGCGGCCGATGAGACAGAGAAGGGCAACCGTGCCCTTTTGAATCTTGGCCACACGTTCGGTCACGCGATCGAACGGGCAAACGGGTTCGGCGAGGACGTGCTTCACGGTGAGGCTGTCGCGCTTGGCTGCGTGCTTGCTTTTCGCTATTCAGCGCGCTCGGGCCTCTGCCCGGAAGAAGATGCGCAGACCGTGACGGAGTTTTTCCGGACAAATGGATATGCCACACGTCTGTCAAACCTGCCGGGCGGCCCCTATATCAGCGACGCTTTGCAAGACCATATGACCCATGACAAGAAAATGACCGGTAGCGGCCTGACACTGGTCCTCGCACGAGGCATCGGCCAGGCCTTCCTGCAGCCGGATGCCGACATGGCTGGACTGCGCGATTTCCTTGAAGCGGAGACCCGGCCATGAGTGTCGTCTGGTCCTTCCTTCCGGTACTTGGTCTTCTGATCATGTCCGGTTTCTTTTCGGGGTCGGAAACCGCACTGACGGCTGCCTCGCGCGCACGCATGCACCAACTCGAAAAAGAGGGCGACAAGCGGGCGCGCCGCGTCAACATCCTCCTGTCTGACCGCGAAAGCCTGATCGGCGCGATCCTGCTCGGCAATAACCTCGTGAACATTCTCGCTTCGGCGATTGCAACGGCGCTTTTCATCGAGTTGTTCGGGGATGCGGGCGTCGTCTATGCGACAGCGATCATGACCGCACTGGTCCTGGTCTTTGCTGAAGTCCTGCCCAAAACCTATGCCATAGCCAACTCCGACAAGATGGCGATGGCGGTGTCGCGGCCGGTGACGTTTCTGGTCAAATCGCTGTCCTGGATCGTCATGGCCATCCAGATCATCGTGCGGCTGACGTTGCGTGTCGTTGGCATCCGTGCCGATGACGGCATGGTCTCCGCCGAGGAGGAGATTCGCGGCACAATCGACATGCACCATCAGGAAGGCGGCGTTCTGGAGAATGACCGCCACATGCTGGTGGGCGCGCTCGACCTGAAAGATCTCACCGTAGCCGACCTGATGATCCACCGCCGCTCGATCTCCATGATCGACGCCGATCAGCCGCCGCGTGACATCGTGATGGAAGCGCTGTCCAGCCCGCATACACGCTTGCCGCTTTACCGGGGATCGCCTGACGAAATCATCGGTGTCGTTCACGCCAAGGACCTGCTTCGCGCCATTGCGCCCTTACGCGGCGAACTGGACCAGCTCGACATGGAACAGATCATGCGTCCGGCCTGGTTCGTGCCCGAAACGCTGAGCGTTCACGAGCAACTCGACGCCTTCCTGACCCAGCGCAACCATTTTGCCTTGGTGATCGACGAATACGGCGCGCTCGAAGGCCTGATCACGCTGGAAGACATTCTGGAAGAGATTGTTGGCGATATCCGCGACGAGCACGATGTCGCCATACAGGGCGTGCGGCCGCAGCCGGACGGTTCGGTGAATGTCGACGGGGTCGTCACGATCCGTGATCTCAACCGGTCCCAGAACTGGGCGCTACCCGATGATGAGGCCGTCACAGTAGCCGGACTGGTCATCCATGAGGCGCAGACGATCCCCGAGCCCGGGCAGCGGTTTTCGTTCCACGGTTACAAGTTCGACGTACTCCGCAAGAGCCGCAACCAGATCACCGCCCTGAAAGTGCGCAAGGACGAAACCGTCTAGCCTGTGCAGTTTGAAGCCGCGTCAGAACTTCTGGCTGAAGCTGAAGGCGCCATATTTCTGCAATTCACTCTGCTCTGCGAACTCCTTGGTGCGCTGGATATAGGTGAACGCAAACTGGAAGTCTGAAACCTGAACCACCAGCCCGCCCTGGAAGTCTGCCACCAGCGCGTTGGTATCCAGATCGACGAAATCTTCATTGAACAGACTGCCGTCGGTGAAGATCGAATGCGCGACGGCGCGGCCTTCCACCCCGCCAAAAAGATACCAGCTGAAATTGTCTGCAGGCGTGAAATATCCCGCACCGCCAAGCGACGGGCGCACACGCGGCGGGCCGTAATCATTCGTCAGGTCGGCACCGACCCGGACGGTCAGACCGGCGCGCGCGTGGGTATATATGTTGCCTGCAGAAACCCCGATATTCGGTGTGAAGTCGGCACCAAAGCGCGACGATCCGAGATAACCGATGCGGCGAAGCTTGCGGTCCCATGACACGACAACGCCGACTTCGTCCTCAAGCTGGTTCTCCCAGCCATTGGCCTCTTCGACACCGATAAGGCCGTGAAATTCGTTCTGCACGAACTCACCGCCCGCCGACGGGCCGACCACGCCAAGCTGAACCGAGACCTGATCGACGATGTTTCGTTGTTCAACAAGTGTGGTGATCTCGCCGTACAGCCACCCGGCATAGGGATGCTGATCGGGCAGGAATGCAGACGTCTGTGTATCTTCGGGCGTGAAGATCGAATGACCGATCGCAAGCCCCCTGCGGATCACGGCACCCTCGTCGGCACCGAAGACGTTACGCGAGACGAAGCCTGAAAACCTGTCCGTCGCTTGTGTTCCTGAAAGCCAGGAAAGGCGGACACCATTGGTATAATTGCGGTCCGTGCCCGCAATCTTGTCGTTTTCCCAGACGAAGGTGTAGGTGCCCTTGGCATCATTGGGCAATGTCCGTTCACCGGAAATCACCGGTCCGGTTGATGCGTTGTCCGACGTATCCTCTGCGGCAGCCGGAAGCCCTGCAACACTCAAGGCCGCCAAGATAAGAAGTCCTGCACGCGCGGCAGGGTTCAAGGCATCGAACATTGCAGGCTCCATATCGGTAACGTCACTAAACAAACGTTTGTTTGGACGTCTCGTTGCGTTACCGGAAGTTACAAAGGTGTCACGCTGAACCGCGATGTCCGGAAGACGCAGCCTCAAGCTCGGCGACACGCTTTTCCAGAGCATCGACTTTCTCGAGTGCCGATCGGGCGAGGTCTTTCAGAGCCTCGACTTCTTCGCGTCGCGCAGGGTCCATATCGGAGATGATTCGCTCGGCCTGCCCGCGCGCCATCGTCTTCGCTTCCTCGCCCGCAGCCTGAGCCGCGCCGACCATTCCGGTCATCAGTCTGGAAACATCATCGAGCAGTGGATTTCCGGTTTGCATTGCACTAGTCCTTTGCGCGAGGGCGGCGGGGCTGCCACATGATTGTCCGAGGCTTGATGATGGGCCTTCGAACCGGTCGGGAAAGAGGTCAAATGTTCGCGAGCCTGCCTTTCCCGGAACTCAGTCCTGCGCTGCTCACCATTCCCGGTTTCTCTGTCGGCGACATGGCGCTCGGTCCCTTTTCCATCCGCTGGTACGCCCTTGCCTATATCGGCGGGCTGGTTCTGGGCTGGCGTTATGCGGTGGAACTGGTCAAGCGCCCGCGTCTTTTTTCCGGCAAGCCGACGGCGACAGTCGAGCAGGTCGATGACGCCATCTTCTGGGTCACGCTCGGCGTCATCCTTGGCGGTCGCATTGGTTACGTCCTGTTCTACCAATTGCCGTTCCAAACCGAAACCGTGCTCAGCGATCCCCTGACCATATTCAAGGTCTGGGAGGGCGGCATGTCCTTTCATGGCGGTCTGATCGGCGTTGCGCTGGCCATGATCTGGATGGCGTATTCACGCGGCATTCCCTTGCTGCGCCTGTGCGATATCGCAGCGGCCGTGACCCCCATCGGGCTCATGCTCGGGCGGTTGGCAAATTTCATCAATGCCGAGCTTTTCGGACGACATACCGACTGGCGCTTCGGCATGGTGTTCCCCGAAGGCTACGGCCCCGGCGGGTCGCCCGAAGCCTATGACTGGGTGCGCGGCGAGTGGATCTACACCGGAGCGGAAATGCCCCGCCATGCCAGCCAGCTCTATCAGGCAACGCTTGAGGGCGGCGTCCTGCTGATCGGGCTTGCGTATTGCCATCTTCGCATTCGGCGCGCTGAAACGACCGGGCCTGGTGACCGGCCTTTTTCTCATCGGCTATGGTCTGGCGCGGTCGTTCGCCGAGCAATTCCGGATGCCGGACACGTTTGTGTCGGGCTTGCCGGACTGGATCACGATGGGAACGCTCTTGTCGGTTCCGATGTGGATCATAGGGCTGGCCCTGGTCTGGTACGGGTTTTCGCGTTCGCCGAAGACGACCGATGCACAGCCTGCCGCCTGAGGCAGGCTATGTCTGACCGGCAGCCGGAAAGCCTGCTTGAAAGGCTCGTTGCACGTATCCGGAACGACGGGCCGCTCTCGCTGGCCGCTTACATGACCGCCTGTCTGCATGACCGCCGCGCCGGATATTACGCCACGCGGCCCGGCCTCGGAAAAGACTTCACGACCGCGCCCGAAACCTCGCAGATATTCGGTGAGCTGCTCGGAGTGTGGGCCGTCGCCGAATGGCAGGCCATCGGCAGGCCGGACCCGTTCGCGCTCGTCGAGATGGGGCCCGGTCGGGGTGTTCTGATGCAGGACGCGCTGCGGGCGGCAGCTTCGGTGTCGCCGGACTTCATATCGGCCATGCGTCTCACGTTGATAGAACCGGCACCGGCCCTGCAAGGCATTCAGGCAAACAGCCTCGCCCGGTACGCGCCCGTCTTCGTGACAGGGCTGGAAAAGCTCGGACCGGGACCGATGATCCTGATGGCGAATGAAGTGCTCGACTGTCTCCCGATGCGCCGGTTCGGGCGCAACCGCGATACCGGTGCCTGGCACGAATACCGCGTCGGGCTGGACGTTGACGGGGCGCTCGCATTCGGTCTGGACCGCTCGCCCGCCTCTGTCACCTCCGGGTTTGCGGGCGGCGACGCGCCTGGGGAGACGCTCGAGCTTCAGCCGGGCCTGGATACGCTGGTGACCATGCTGGCCGACCGCCAAACTCAGAAGTATCCGTTCCGCGCGCTCTTTATTGACTACGGACCGGGCGACCGCGCGCCGGAGGATTCGCTGCGGGCCTACAAAGATGGTCGCCAGACCGATCCTCTGGCCGATCCGGGGACTAGCGATCTCACCGTCGATGTCGATTTTGCACGGTTAGCAAGCCTTGTGAGCGATGCCGGACTTGGCTGCGCCGGACCGCTGGAACAGGGACGTTTTCTGCTGGCGCTTGGCGCTGAGACAAGGACCCGCGCTCTGATGCGCGATCATCCGCACAGGGAAGATACAATTTATGAGGGTGCCAGAAAACTGCTGGACCCGGACGAGATGGGCGCGCGGTTCAAGGTTCTGGCAATATCTTCGGACCGCTTGCCAGACCCTGCCGGATTTGGGAGCTGATGGTGATGACGAATACGCCGCCGCCTTTTCTGACATCGCCGCGCCTCTCGCAGATCGATAATCTCGTTCACGGATTTTTCGGCAAGCAGGGCGGTGTGTCGCGCGGTGTTTATGAAAGTCTCAACCTCGGAGCGGGCTCGCGCGACGACCCTGCCGCCGTCCGGGAAAACCGCGCACGTGCCGCGCGGGCGCTCGGCCTTGAGGGCGCCGAAGCGCTTGGTCTCGGCCTACCAGATACATTCTGCCGTCGCCCTGCCAGTCCGCGCCGTTCTCCGAAACGGGACGACCGGAGGGCGATGCGCTTGTGACGCAACAGACGGGGCTCGGCCTCTGCGCGCCTTCGGCGGACTGCACGCCTGCTCTGCTGGTCGATCCGGTCGAGCGCCGTGTGGCCTCCATCCATGCCGGATGGAAAGGCGCGCTGGCAGGTGTGATCGAGGAAACCGTTGGAATGATGACAGGGCATGGCTCGCAAGCCGCGCAATCTGGTCGCCGCCATCGGGCCGTGTCTGCTACAGGCCTCGTTCGAAGTCGGGCCGGATCTGCGCGAGCCGTTCGAGCGCAAGCATGATTGGTCGGGGCGCTATCTTCGAACCTGCTGGCAGCGACCGCAGCCTGTTCGACATTCAAGGCTGGTGCGCGATGCTTCTGAACAGGCTGGGCGTGGATCAGAATCGACGTGCTCGGCGAAGACACGCTTACCCAGCCGGAGCGGTTTCATTCCGAACCGCTATTCGGTGCGGAACGGATTGTCAGACTACGGACGAAATGGGTCGGTCATCGCGCTGGTATAACTTTTCGCACAGCGTGGTTGCGCCCTTCGCGTTAATGAATGAAAACGCGGGTCACGACCCGACCACGCGCAGCGAGAATCGTCTTCATGAAATTGATCACCGGCAACGCCAACCGCCCGCTGGCCGCGAATATCGCCAATTATCTCGATATCCCGCTGACCGAAACAGAGGTCCGGACCTTTTCGGACAATGAGGTTTTCGTTCGCGTCAACGAGAATGTCCGCGGTGAAGACGTGTTCGTGATCCAGTCGACGTCCTATCCGGCGAACGATCACCTCATGGAACTTCTCATTGCGATGGATGCGCTCAAACGGGCTTCCGCGCGCCGGATCACGGCCGTCATCCCGTATTTCGGATATGCCCGGCAGGACCGCAAGACCGACGGCCGCACGCCCATTTCGGCCAAGCTGGTGGCCAACATGATCGAGGTGGCAGGCGCTGACAGGGTTCTGACGATGGACCTTCATGCGGGGCAGATCCAGGGCTTTTTCGATGTCCCGACAGACAACCTTTTCGCCGTACCGGTCATGGGACGAGATATCTCGCGCCGCGGCGACACGACGGGGCTGGTGATCGTGTCTCCGGATGTCGGCGGTGTGATCCGCGCCCGTGCGCTGGCCAATCGTCTGGAATGCGATCTCGCCATTGTTGACAAGCGCCGCCCGCGTGCAGGCGAAAGCGAGGTGATGAACATCATCGGCGATGTCGCAGGCCGCGAATGCATCATCTATGACGATATGTGCGACAGCGGCGGCACGCTCTGCAATGCGGCTGCGGCCCTGATGGATGAAGGCGCAGTCTCGGTCTCTGCCTACGTCACGCATGGCGTTCTCTCGGGCGGAGCTGTCGAGCGTATCGAGAAATCGGTACTGACCGAGATCGTCACCTCCGACACCATTGCGCCCACTGAAGCGGCTCTCAAGTCTTCAAGTGTCCGCTTCCTGCCCGTCGCTCCGGTCATCGGCGAAGCGATCAGGCGGATCGCGAATGATGAGAGCATTTCCAAGATGTTCGACGGATGAAGGCTTCAGGCGTTTCCGTGCCGTTTCGCAAAAAGTGACGCAGGCGTCATAGTTTTATAAACAGGTCCGTGTTATATCCCGTGAAAAACTCCGGGAGAGATACGATCATGGCAGATACGGCAACGCTTGTTGAACCTGAGAAGGAACGCGAATTCGTCAGCAATTTCGACCGTCTGCCGGACGGGCGGATACACGAAAACCATATCGTTCCTGGCACCCCGATCCCGCCTGCCTCGCAGATCGATCTCGATACGCTGGAAATTGCCGACCCCGAGCTTTGGGTAAACAACGCGTTCTGGGATCGTTTCGAACGTCTCCGCGAGGAAGACCCCGTGCATTATACGGCCGACAGCCCGTTCGGCCCGTACTGGTCGGTCACCACCTATGACGACATCATGGCCGTCGATACCGACCATCAGCGCTTCTCCTCGGATGCCTACAAGGGCGGCATCACCATGTTCGACATGGACGAGGATTTCATCATGCCGATGTTCATCGCGATGGACCCGCCCAAGCATGATGTGCAGCGCAAGACCGTGCAGCCCATCGTCGGCCCGGACAATCTGAAGAACTTCGAAGCACTGATCCGTGAGCGCACGGCCTTCGTGCTGGACAGCCTGCCTGTCGGCGAGCCCTTCGACTGGGTCGACAAGGTCTCGATCGAGCTGACCACCATGATGCTGGCAACGCTGTTCGACTTTCCGTTCGAGGAACGCCGCAAGCTGACCCGCTGGTCGGATGTGGTTGTCGGGCGCGAAAACCCGGAGATCTGCCCCGGCGGCGTCGAGCAGTGGAAGGAAGAGCTTCTCGAATGTCTCGGCTATTTCACCAATCTGTGGAACGAGCGTGTCAATTCCGAAGAGCCGGGCAATGACCTTATCTCGATGCTGGCGCATGGTGAGCACACCCGCAATATGGACCCGATGGAGTATCTCGGTAATCTGGTTCTGTTGATCGTTGGTGGCAATGACACGACACGCAGCACGATGACGGCGAGCGTTTTCGGCCTCAACCAGTTCCCGCAAGAGTTCGACAAGCTGAAAGCGGACCATAGCCTCATCCCGTCAATGGTCTCGGAAGTCATCCGCTGGCAGACCCCGCTGGCCCACATGCGCCGCACCGCAACCGAAGACGTCGAGCTTGGCGGCAAGACGATCAGGGAAGGCGACAAGGTCGTGATGTGGTACGTCTCTGGCAATCGCGACGAAAAGCACTTCGAGCGCCCGAACGATCTTTGGATCGACCGCCCGAACGTGCGTCGTCATTTGTCTTTCGGCTTCGGCATACATCGCTGTGTCGGCAACCGTCTGGCAGAACAGCAGCTCAAGATACTCTGGGAAGAGATCTTCAAGCGGTTTTCCGATGTGAAGGTTGTGGGCGAACCGACCCGCACCCGCGGTTCCTTCGTCAAAGGCTATACGAAAATGATGGTCGAGCTCGTCGCGAAATAAGGGCGGGGCGGGGCAACGCGCCTCCGGAAAACCTTACCGGGCCGTAACCTTGCCGGATTGCGGCCCGAATCGAAGTGCCTGATACCGTCTTACGATACTTTCGGAGACTGTCATGTCAGATACCTCAACCGGTATGCCCTTTCGCACACCGACATCCGCGCCCGGCTGGCTGCCGCAGCGCTCATTTGGACTGAAATTGCTGCTTGTCTGTGTGCTGGCGCTGTTAATGGCGATCCCGGCACTGTTTGTCTTTGCAGTCGTCTATGACCGCTCCTCGCGCGCGGAAGCGGCGGTCGCGGATGTTTCCGGGCGCTATGGCGGCGAGCAGGTGGTCATGGGGCCGGCCCTGGCCGTACCCTGGTCGCGCACCATTCGCGAAAACAAGGAAACCCGCACCGAACGCGGGCTGGCCGTTGTTTATGCCGAGACCGGCACGATTGACGCCGCCGTGGATACGCAGGTCCGCAAGCGCGGCATTCATGATGTGCCTGTCTATGAAGCCCGCGTGCGCACGACGGCAGAGTTCCAGCCCGAACGGTTTGCTACCCTCTTTCCCGACGATGCGCGTGTGGACTGGCGGCGCGCAGCCCTTTACATGTCGCTGAGCGATACACGCGGCGTCATGGCCCCGACCGTGCTGACCGTGAACGGAGAGACATTTGATGTCGAACCGACAACGCAGCCCGCATCCGGCAGCACTGGAGATGAGTATGGCCGCTACGGGCAAACGGGCTACACCCCCCTGGCGGCCCGGTTCCCGGCGCTGGAAACCTTCACCGGCCCGATTAGCGTCACGACGGACATGCAGTTTTCCGGCGCGGAGAAGATCGGCTTTGCGCCGTTTGCCCGTGAAACCACGCTGGCTCTTGCCAGCGACTGGGACGACCCCTCTTTCACCGGTGCCTTCCAGTATCGCGACTACGACAACCCGGACGCCACCGAAGGCTTCACGGCCAACTGGGTCGTCCCGTATGAGGCGCGCGGCATTCCCGGCGCGGGCGCAAACATATCACTTGCCGCGACCGTCTCTCCGGACGCGCTGATGGCTGTCAGTCTGGTAACGCCAAACTCGCCTTACCAGTCGGTCCAGCGGGCGCTGAAATATGCGCTGATGTTCATCGGCTTCGTGTTTCTGGCCTATTTCCTGTTCGAGGTGACGAGCGGACAGCGTGCTCACCCGGCGCAATACGTGCTGGTCGGGCTGGCCCAGTCGGTTTTCTATCTTCTGCTTCTGGCGCTTGCTGAGCAGGCGGGCTTCGACATCGCGTTTCTTATCGCGGCCGTCATGACTGTCGTTCTGACGTCGGGCTATGCAGCGACGGTGTTTGCGAGCCGCAAATATGGCTGGCGGGCCATGGGCATTCTCACCGGTGTCTATGCGCTCATCTACGTCCTGATGCGGCTGGAAGACTATGCGCTTCTGGTCGGCGCGCTGGCCAGCTTTACCGCGATTGCGCTAACCATGTGGATGACCCGCGACATCAACTGGTATGGCGGCGGCAAGCCCGTGGAGACGTGAGAGGCAGGGGACTTTCTCCCTCGCCCATCGAATCGTTTGACAGTCCCGCCGAGCCCTCTATTTTCATGCGTGGAGCCTGCGGGCTTCACCCATGACGGGAGACGCCGGCCTCTAGAGACCGGGGCCGAAGGCGCAACCACCCCGGAAACGCTCAGGCAACAGGGACCGTCAGGGAAGGTAAACGCTGGAAAGAGGCTGCGTCCGTAACGGGGTGACAGTCTCGCCGAAGGAGCAAGCAGGGGCCGGTATGCGGGCGCTGCGGAATCTCTCAGGCGTCAGGGACAGCGGGGGTGTTCGGCAAGGCCAGCACGGCTTTTGCGCGACCGCCAACCGGAGTCCTGACTGAACCGTGACTGATGCCACCGAAGATTTTGCCCTGAACAAGCGCACGCCGCTTCATGCCGTTCACGTTGAGCACGGCGCGAAGATGGGCCCGTTTGCGGGCTATGACATGCCGATGCAGTTCGAAGGCGTCAAAGCCGAGCATCTCTGGACGCGCGAGCATGCCGGTCTCTTCGATGTGTCTCACATGGGGCCGTGCTTTCTCAGCCTGACCGACACGAGCCTGACGGGCGATGCGGCCCACAAAGCCATTTCCGCCATCATCGAGCAGGTCGTTCCAAGCGACATCGCCGCGCTGAAACCGGGGCAGGGCAGACTGACCGTTCTGCTCAACGATGATGGCGGTATTCTCGACGATCTCATCATTACACGGCCGCAGGACGACAAGGATCAGGGCACGCTCTACATCGTCGTCAACGGCGCGGTGAAGGCGAAGGATTTTGAGACGTTCGAACGTGTTTCCGGCGACAAGGCCCGGCTGACCAGGGCCGATGAGGATCATGTTCTGGTCGCCTTGCAGGGTCCGGAAGCAGAAGCCGTCCTGAACGATCATTTCCCTGATCTGGCCGGTCTTGCCTTCATGCGCGGCCGCGTGGACATCCATCCGGACGGTGCGTTCAAGGCCATCTCGCGCTGCGGTTATACCGGCGAGGACGGGTTCGAGTTCCTGCTGCCGCAAGCAGACGGCGTTGCGCTGGTGAAGGACTTGCTGACCGATGACCGTGTAAAGCCTATCGGGCTGGCCGCACGCGACAGTCTGCGGCTTGAAGCCGGGCTGTGCCTCTATGGCAGCGACATGGACCATGCCCGCACGCCGGTCGAGGCCGATCTTGCCTGGGTGATCCAGAAATCGCGCCGCGAACGTGCCGACTTTCCGGGCGCCGCGAAAATCCTCGACCAGTTGAAGACTGGCACGAAGGAAAAACGTGTCGGTATCCGGCCGCTGGAGAAGGCTCCGGCGCGGGAAGGCACGGATATTCTGGTGAACAGCCAGACGGTCGGCCAGATTACCTCTGGCGGGTTCGGGCCGAGCGTGGATGGGCCGGTGGCCATGGGCTATATCCTGTCTGAACACGCTGCGGACGGCACGAAGGTGGCGCTGATGGTGCGGGGCAAACCGCGCGAGGCGGAAGTCGCACGGCTGCCTTTTGTCGAGGCGAACTACAAACGGTGATCGGGATCAAACAGGAAACACACACATGACCATCTACTATACGCAGGACCATGAATGGATCGACGTGACCGGTGATACCGGCACGGTCGGCATCACCAAATACGCTGCCGAAGCGCTGGGCGATGTCGTGTTCGTCGAAACGCCCGATACCGGCAAGTCCGTCTCAAAGGGCGACGACATGGCCGTGGTCGAGAGCGTCAAGGCAGCGTCTGACGTCTATGCACCTGTGGACGGCGAGGTGATCGAGGCCAACACAGACCTCGCCGATGCGCCCGAAACCGTCAACGAAGACCCCGAAGGCAAGGGCTGGTTCTGCAAGCTGAAGCTTTCCGACACCGCCCAGCTTGACGGGCTGATGGATGCTGCGGCCTACAAGTCGTTCTGCGACGGGCTCTAGACCGCAACATTGATTTCTACGCCCAGGGTCATCCCCGCAAAGGCGGGGATCTCCAATAGACCAGCAACCCAATTTCAAAGTGTCTCGCCATCGCGGGACCAGAGGACGAAGACCAGATGCGCTACCTCCCCCTGAAGCCCGAAGACCGCGCCGCCATGCTGGACCGGATCGGCGCGCCCTCCGTCGATGCTTTTTACGAGGATGTGCCAAAACTGGCTCGCTTGGGCGGCAAGGTCGACGGGCTGGCTGATCATCAGGGCGAATTGCAGGTCACCCGTCATCTTGAACGTTTGGCCGGCAAGAACCGTACGGCGAGCGAGGGCCCGTTCTTTGTCGGCTGCGGGGCCTACAAGCATCATGTGCCCGCCAGCGTCGATCACATCATCCAGCGCTCGGAATTTCTGACCACCTACACGCCCTACCAGCCGGAAATCGCGCAAGGCACGCTGCAGACCCTGTTCGAGTTTCAGACGCAGGTGGCGGAACTGACGGCAATGGATGTCGCCAACGCCTCCATGTATGACGGCTCGACGGCCTGCGGTGAAGCTGCGCTGATGGCCTGCCGCGTGACGCGCCGCAAACGGGTCGTGCTCTCCGGCGGCCTGCATCCGCATTATGCCGCCACCACCCGCACGCTGTGCGAGGCGCAAGGCATTGAAGTGGTCCAGCTTGACGCGGCAGTCGATGGCGAACTGGCGCTTTGCGACGCTGTTACCGGCGAGACCGCCTGCGTCATCGGCCAGTCACCCAACGTGTTCGGCACCGTGACAGACCTTTCGCCCGTCTCCGAGGCGGCCCATGCTGACGGCGCGCTGATGATCTCCGTCTTTACCGAGGCGGTCAGTCTCGGGCTCATCACACCGCCCGGCGAAATGGGTGCGGATATCGCCGTTGGTGAGGGCCAGTCCATCGGTAATCCGCTGACCTTTGGCGGGCCCTATGTCGGGCTCTTCGCGGCGCGTGAGAAACTTGTCCGTCAGATGCCGGGTCGGCTATGCGGCGAGACCGAGGACGCTGACGGAACGCGTGGCTTCGTGCTCACGCTTTCCACCCGCGAACAGCATATCCGCCGCGACAAGGCGACGTCGAACATCTGCACCAATTCGGGCCTCTGCGCGCTGGCCTTCACCGCGCACATGACCCTGCTTGGTGGAACCGGCCTGAAACGTCTGGCGCAGCTGAACCATGAGGCCGCCTGCGATCTCGCGGATGCGCTCGCCGCTGTGCCGGGCGTGGAGGTCCTCACCCCGCGCTTCTTCAACGAGTTTGCCATCCGCGTCGGCAAGGATGCAGGCGAGGTTCTGGCCGCGCTCGACGAACATGGCGTGGTCGGCGGGGTGCGCGCCTCACGTCTCTTCCCCGAGGGCGACATGAATGATGTGATCATCTGCGCTGCCACCGAATGCGTCACGACGGAAGACATCGCCGCCTATGCCGATGCGCTCGGGAAGGTGCTGTGATGAGACGCTCTGAATCCCCTTGTCTCCCCTTTCAGGGGGAGACCGACTGTTGTTCGCCCCACCCCAACCCCCTCCCCTGAAAGCAGGGGAGGGGATCGCCAACGTGCCGGTTTCCCTCCTCCTTGCAGGGAGGGACCGGGGATGGGGCGTGCCGGTTACGTGCCAGCTCATCCAACGTTTCGTGCCCTGAACTCACGCCCCGAATTTCCGAATCGAAGGTCTTCGCTCATGACCATGAATTCTACAGGCCGGTCGACCCGCGCCGAACACGCCTCGCCATCGACAGATGCCACGCGGGCCAATGCGTTGTTGCAGGCCGAGCCGCTGATCTTCGACATGGATCGCTGGGCCTCCACAGGTGTCGATCTGGACACGCCGCGCGGCAAGCCGGACCGGCTGGGCGGGGTCGCCCGCAAGGCCGATGTAGAGCTTCCCGGTCTCTCCGAGCCGGAAGCCGTGCGCCATTATGTGCGCCTGTCGCAACGCAATTATGCCATTGATCTTGGTCTCTTCCCGCTTGGCTCGTGCACGATGAAGCACAATCCGCGCCTCAACGAGCGCGTGGCACGTCTGCCCGGTTTCGCCGATATTCACCCGATGCAGCCGCAAACCTCCATTCAGGGCGCGCTGGAACTGATAGATGAACTTGCAGGCTGGCTGAAAACGCTGACAGGCATGCCTGCCGTCGCGATGAGCCCGAAAGCCGGTGCGCATGGAGAGCTGTGCGGAATGCTGGCCATCCGCAAGGCGCTCGAGGTGCGGGGCGAACTGGCGCAGCGTACCCGCGTTCTGGTGCCTGCCTCTGCCCATGGCACCAATCCGGCCACCGCCATCCAGTGCGGCTTCGAGGTGGACGAGATCAAGGCCAATGCCCGCGGACGGGTCGACATGGCGGCGCTGCGGGAAAAGCTGTCCCGAACGGATGACATTGCCGGCATCATGCTGACCAACCCCAACACCTGCGGCCTGTTTGAAACCGACATTCGCGAGATTGCCGACCTGATCCATGATGCAGGCGGATATTTCTACTGCGATGGCGCGAACTTCAACGCGATTGTCGGGCGCGTGCGCCCCGGCGATCTCGGCGTCGATGCCATGCACATCAACCTGCACAAGACCTTTTCCACCCCGCATGGCGGCGGTGGCCCCGGCTCCGGCCCGACGGTGCTGTCCGAAGCGCTCGCGCCCTATGCGCCCGTGCCCTATGTGGTGAAAGGCAGCGACGGCGCGTTCTCGCTGGTCGAGGAGACCGAGAGCGCGAAAGGCACCAGCTTTGGCCGGATGACGGCGTTTCACGGTCAGATGGGCATGTTCGTTCGCGCGCTCGCCTATATTCTCAGTCATGGCGCGGACGGGCTGAAACAGGTCGCCGAGGATGCCGTGCTGAATGCCAACTATATCCAGGCCCGTCTGAAGCACATCATGACACCGGCCTTCGAGGGCTATTGCATGCATGAGGCGCTCTTCTCCGATGCCTTTACCGCCGATGGCGTCGAAACCATCGACATTGCAAAGGCCCTGATCGACGAGGGCTATCACCCGATGACCATGTACTTTCCTCTGGTGGTGCATGGCGCGATGCTGATCGAGCCGACGGAGACCGAAAGCCTCTATGAGCTTGACCGGTTCTGCGATGCGCTGGAGCGTGTCGCTGTGCGGGCCCGCGATGGCGACGACAGCCTCAAGGCGGCACCGGTTAATGCGCCGCTGCGCAGGCTGGACGAGACCAAAGCGGCCCGCAAACCGGTCCTGAAATGGAGCGCACCGGCGCCGGAGAGCATGGCGGCAGAGTAGAGGCAGCGCAGCACCCGCGAGGGGCGGGGGTCTTTCAGAGCGAAGGCCAACGAAAGCCGCCCCATCCCCCAATCATTCTCCAACGTGATCGGCGAACCTTGATGTTGGGCGCGCACCCGGGCCGCCTATGCCAACGCCATAACCCTATGCGTTGATTGCAAGTCGGGCATGCCTGGACGATACTCACCGCTCAAACGGGGTGCTGGGAGGCTATCATGAACCGGGAATTTTCATTCGACAGTGCATTTCTGCACTTTCTTCGTGTCGACGGACCTAAGGGCTTTCTCTGGAAGTTCGTGCTGGTCTACGTCGCCATCATTCTTCTTGTGATCGTTGCGGCAGGCTTCCTGTTCGGCGGAGCGTTCCTGAGCTTGATGGAAACTGCGGGTGATCCGCAAACGGGCGACGCCGACGAGGTCTTCGCCATGATGGCGCCGATCCTGTTGATGTACGCGGTCGCAATCCCGCTCTTCATGCTTTTCTGGGCGGTGATGGAAGCCTCCATCATGCGCCGCTATGTTCGCGGAACCGGCTTCACGATCGGGGTCGGGGCCGACGAGTTTCGATTGATCGTTGTCGCCCTGATCTGGGGGCTGATAGCGACGGGTGCCTACATCCTTGTTGCCGCCCTGATTGGTGGAAGCGTTGCCGCCATCGGTGCGATAGGCGGGTTCGATAATCCCGCCCCGATGATCCTCGCTGGTGTCATCCTTGGCCTTCTGGCGTTCGGGTTTCTTTTCTATTGGGCGGTGAGGTTGTCCCCCGCTTCGGCCATGACGATCCGTGATCGCAAGATCCGCTTCTTCAGCGCGGCAGGCGCCACCAAGGGCCGGTTCTGGCCCATGTTCGGCGCGTTTCTCGTGCTTGTAATCATCGCCATGATCGTTTCGACCGTGTTGCAATTGCTCCTGATTGTTGCTGCCAGCGCCGGGATGATGGCAAATTCCGAGCAACTGGAAGCCATGGACGATCCGGCCGAAGTGATGGCGATGTTTACGTCGCTCGGATTCCTGGTTCCGGTTCTGATCGGCTACGGGTTCTACATGGCCTTTAACGCAGTCTTCCACTACATGTGGGCGGGCGTTCCGGCGCGTGCGGCCATCACCGACCCCCGCTGGGACGATTCAGACAAGACGGCGTCCGTCTTTACCTGACGGGCCCGGTGCGGCATTGCGTACGTTCGGCGCGTCTGCACTGGTCAGCCCGGTGCAAATCGCTAGATTGATTGCAAGAGTCAAAGGGTCCGCACATCATGGTTGAGCTAACGCTTCCGAAGAATTCCAAGGTCGGCAAGGGCAAGGCCTGGCCGAAGCCGGAAGGCGCGACGAACCTCAAGACGTTCAAGATCTACCGGTATGACCCGGAAGATATCGGCAACCCGCGCTGGGACACGTTTCAGGTCGATACCGACGCTTGCGGTCCGATGGTTCTGGACGTGCTCATCTACATCAAGAACAAGATCGATCCGACGCTGACCTTCCGGCGTTCCTGCCGCGAAGGTGTTTGCGGCTCCTGTTCGATGAACATTGGCGGGCGCAACACGATTGCGTGCACCAAGGGTTGGGACGAAGTGGCCGGGTCGACGATCACGATCGCGCCACTGCCGCACATGCCCGTCGTCAAGGATCTCGTGCCTGACCTGACCGGCTTCTATGCCCAGCACGCCTACATCCAGCCCTATCTGAAAACCGAGACACCAAGCCCGGAAAAGGAATGGATCCAGAGCCAGGAAGACCGCGACAAGCTGGACGGGCTCTATGAGTGCATTCTCTGCGCATGCTGCACCACGGCGTGCCCATCCTATTGGTGGAATGGCGACAAGTATCTGGGGCCAGCTGCGCTTCTGCAGGCCTATCGCTGGCTGATCGACAGCCGTGACGAGCATACCGGTGAGCGCCTCGATGATGTCGAGGACCCGTTCAAACTGTATCGCTGCCACACGATCATGAACTGCGCGCAGGTCTGCCCAAAGGGTCTGAACCCGGCCAAAGCCATTGGCGAGATCAAGAAGATGCTGGTCGAGCGCGTCGTCTAGATCTCAGTCCCTTGTAACATTGGGCCTGTCGAGATGCACAGGGGAAGAACCTTCCGACCCTTCGACAAGCTCAGGGACGAAGATGTCCGGAGCGCTGAAAACCCTGTGACATTGGGCCTGCCGAGATGCACAGGGGAACCCTAGCGCCGCCCAATGCGGCGCACCTCCCAGTGTAGATCAACATGCGCGGTCGACATCACGCGGTCCCGCACATGTTCGCCGAGCCGGATCAGGTCGTCCGCTGTCGCATCGCCTGTATTAATCAGGAAATTACAGTGCTTTTCCGAAACCTGCGCGCCGCCGATCCGGTAGCCGCGCAGACCCGCTGCATCGATCAGCTTCCACGCCTTGCGCTGGTTCGGGGTGCCGGGCGGGTCAGGATTGGCAAAGGTTGACCCACCCGTACGTTCGCGGATTGGCTGGGCAGCCTCTCGCCGTTCCTTGAACGCCGTGATTTGCTGGCGAATAAGATGCGGCTCGCTTTTCGTGCCTTTGAAGACTGCCGAGGTCAGCACGATGTCTGACGGGAGATGACTGGTCCGGTAGCCATATCGAAAATCGGAGGCCTCGAACGTCTCTCTCTCGCCGTTGCGATGGATGCCTGTGGCAGAGACCAGTACGTCCCGTGTTTCGCTGTCATAACAGCCCGCATTCATTACCAGCGCGCCGCCGATCGTGCCCGGTATGCCGGAGAAGAATTCGAGCCCGGATAGCCCGGCATCGGCACATTTGCGCGCCAGCACCTGGTCTGGCACGCCTGCCCCTGCGGTGACCGTCTGGCCATTGAAGTCAATCTTCGAAAAGCCGGGCCCCGCCAGCCGGATCACCACGCCCTCTATGCCGCCGTCCCGCACGATGACGTTCGACCCGACGCCGAGCAGAGTGACGTTCACGAAAGGCGGCAGGGCTTTCAGGAAACGCTGCGAGGTCGTCTTCATCGGCCGGCAGGAAGAGCGCATCGGCAGGTCCGCCAACCCGGAACCAGGTATAGGGCGCGAGCGGGGCGTCGGCCTGAAGCGTGCCGCGCACCGGCGGAAGGGAGGAGATATCAATGGACATGGGGGCTCAGTCCGGCGGGGTCAGATCGGCATCGGCGAAACAGCGCTGGCCAACGGGCCGCACTGAAATGAGATCGTTCGCGCATCCATAGGTTCAGGATAGCGGAATTGCCTAGGTCACGGAAGTGGGCTCTTTCCCGGTGACGGGACGGCGGACTGTTGCATCGAGAGTGTGAAGATAGGCTGTAAGCGGTCTCACGTTGAGCTTGTCGAAATGCGAGAGCGCGATGCTTCCCTTTCGTCATTAGGCTGCCCCGGATCGTCGCTCTGCTCGTCCGGGGAAGCGGTCTTGCCAGACCCATCCTCACCCCGACCCTCTCCTTCCGGACAGGAAGGAGAGGGAGCAACGCCGGTGCATCTCAGCGCCGGTATTCACCCGCTTTGATCAGCTGCCATGCTTTCTCATATGGCATCACATCCTCGTGGTTGGGGCGCCAATGAGCGTCGATGCCTCCCCAACTTTTTCCTTTAAAGGCATGTCCACATTCTGGACAAACCCTATCCCAGCTTCTCCACCAGCGCATTTGCATGCGCGGTGATGTCGCCTGCGCCGAGGCAGACCACCATATCGCCGTCGCGGGCCTCCTTGCGGATAACCTCCGGCAGGTCGTCGAGCGATGCGATGGCCCGCGCTGACCGGTGCCCGTGCTCGAGCAGGCCCTTGGCCAAACTGACTTCGCTGATGCCGTCAATCGGCGTTTCGCCTGCCGCATAAACGGGCGCGACGAGCACTTGGTCGGCTTCATTGAAACAGGTGCAGAAATCGTCGAAGAGGTCGCGCAGACGGGTAAAGCGATGCGGCTGCACGACGGCGATGACGCGTCCCTCGCCCTGCATGTCTCGCGCGGCCCTTAACACCGCTTCGATCTCGACGGGGTGGTGCCCGTAATCATCGATGATCTGCACGCCGTTCCATTTTCCCGCGTCGGTGAACCGCCGCTTAACCCCGCCAAAGCGTGACAGCGCAGCGCGGATGGCGTTCGGCTCTGCGCCCAGCTCAAGCGCCACGCTGATCGCTGCCAGAGCGTTCTGGACATTGTGCCGACCCGCCATGGGCAGATGCAGGTCCTCAATCAGGTGCGCATTGCCGATCCGCGATCGCACCGAGACATTGAAACGGACCCCGTCCAGCGACGTCTTCATGTCCGTGGCGCGAACGTCTGCCTGCGGGTTGAAGCCATAGGTGACGCGGCGACGGTCTGACACGCGTGCGGCGAGTGACTGCACTTCGGGGTGATCGGTGCAGAGAACCGCAAAGCCATAGAATGGGATGTTCTCCACGAAGGTGTCGAACGCCTTCCGGAGCGTCTCCATGTCGCCGTAATGGTCCATGTGCTCGGGGTCGATATTGGTGACGACCGCCACGGTCGAGCGCAGCTTGGTGAAGGTGCCGTCGCTCTCGTCAGCCTCGACGACCATCCAGTCGCCTTCACCCAGCTTTGCGTTCGAGCCATAGGCATTGATGACGCCGCCATTGATGACGGTCGGGTCGACGCCCGCACCGTCGAGCAGGGCCGCAATCATGGAGGTGGTTGTCGTCTTGCCGTGCGTGCCGGCGATGGAGATGCTCCATTTCAGGCGGATCAGTTCGGCCAGCATGTCGGCGCGGCGCACGACCGGTATGGCCATGGCGCGTGCCGTGTCCACCTCGGGGTTGCCGCCCTTGATGGCTGAGGAGATCACCACCGCTCCTGCGCCGCGCACATTCTCGGCAGCATGCCCGATGTGCACGACCGCGCCGAGCTTTTCGAGCCGTTCGACATTGGCGTTGGTGCGCATGTCCGACCCCTGAACCTTGTAGCCAAGGTTCATCATGACTTCGGCGATGCCGGACATGCCGATGCCGCCGATGCCGACGAAATGAACGGGGCCGAGGTCGAACGGGCTGGGTTTCAGCATGAAGGGTGTTCCTTCCGGTACGGAGCTATCTGGATCAACGCCCGCGTTTAGATCGTTTCACCGCGAACGCAAAGGGTAGGGCCCCTCGCTCACGTCCTTCGACGGGCTTGTCGAAGGATCAAGTCCGTTCTCCAATTCAAGCCCAAAAGCCCGCGCCGCGCGGTATTGCATCCACCTACTGGCGTGTCGGCCAAGCCCGGACTAATGTGGCGCAAATCCCAATGGAGCCTGCCACATGACCTTCAAGCGCACGTCCTTCTTGCTGCCGGAACACTGGCACTGGCAACGGCCCTTCCCGCATACGCACAGCAGGCCGCCCCTGCCGCATCCCCGACAGACCGGAGCCCCATGACAAAGCCCACACCGCCCGTAGCGAAGCGCATCGACAAGACCACAGAACAGGTCGGGCGCAGCCGCACCGATGCCTATGCCTGGCTGAAAGACGAGAATTGGCAAGCGGTCATGAAAGACCCGTCTGTCCTCGATGCGGATATCCGGACCTATCTGGAAGCCGAAAACGCCTACACAAAGGCAAGGCTCGAAGCCCCGACCGAAGCGCTGCGCGAAACGCTGTTCACCGAAATGCGCGGACGCATCAAGGAAGATGACAGCTCGGTGCCCGCCGTGGACGGGCCGTATGCCTATTACACCTTCTACCGCACGGGCGGCGAGTATCCGGTCTTTGCGCGCAAACCGGCCAATGCCGCGTTCGATGATACCGCCGAGGCGGAAATCCTCTTCGACGGCGATGCCGAAGGCGAAGGCGAGGCCTATTTCGACACGGGCAATGTCGCCCATTCGCGCGATCACAAGCGTCTGGCGATTTCGGTCGATGACAAGGGTTCGGAGATTTACGAGGTTTCCGTGCGCGATATCGCCACCGGCGAAACGCTCGGCGAGCCCATCACCAGCACGACCGGCGATTTTGTCTGGGGTGCAAACTCGGACGTGATCTTCTGGATCGAGCGCGATGATAACGGGCGCCCCTCGGCGGTGCATCAGCGTGTTCTGGAGACCGGCGTCGATACGCTCGTCTACGAGGAGAAAGATCCGGGCTTCTTCGTGAATATCTCCGAGAGCGATTCCGGCGACTACATCTTCATCGCCACAGGCGGCCACACGACCAGCGAGGTCCTCTATTTCCCGGCTGATGCCGTGGACCCGCAGCTGAAGGTGATCGCGCCGCGCGAAGAAGGTGTCGAGTATTCGGTCTCCGACTTTGACGGCGAGTTCTACATCATGACGAACGCGGATGACGCGGTCGACTTCAAGATCGTCAAGACCCCGGTGGATGCAACGGGCCGTGAGAACTGGACCGATGTTGTTCCGCACCGTCCGGGTACGCTCATTCTCGGCATGGATGCCTACAAGAATTACCTTGTGCGGATGGAACGCCAGGAGGGCCTGCCGCATGTCGTCATCCGTGCCCGCGAGGACGGAACCGAGCATGAGATCGCCTTCGATGAAGCGGTCTATGACACTGGTCTCGATGGTGGCTATGAATACGACACCACCATCATGCGCTTCGACTATGCCTCTCCAACGACGCCTGATCAGGTGTTCGACTATGACATGGCGACGAAGGAACGGGTCTTGCGCAAGACCCGCGAAGTGCCGTCCGGTCATGACCCTGAGGCCTATGTCGCAGAACGTCTGATGGCGACCGCGCGCGATGGCGAGACGATCCCCGTCACCATCCTGCGCCGGGCTGATACGCCGGTCGACGGCAGCGCACCGCTGCTGCTCTACGGCTATGGCTCCTACGGCATCACCATTCCGGCGGATTTCCGCACCTCGCGCCTGTCGCTGGTGGATCGCGGCTTCATCTACGCCATCGCGCACATTCGTGGCTCGAAAGCCAAGGGGTACCAGTGGTATCTGGACGGCAAGCTGGACAAGAAACCCAACACCTTCACCGACTATGTCGATGCCGGACGCTTCCTTGTCGAGAATGGCTATGGCAGCGAAGGCCGCGTCGTCGGGCAGGGCGGTTCTGCCGGTGGTCTGCTGATGGGCGCCGCCGCCAATCTCGATCCGGAACTGTTTGGCGGGTTGATCGCGGCCGTTCCATTCGTCGATGTGCTCAACACCATGTCGGACGATACGCTTCCGCTGACGCCGCCGGAATGGCCCGAATGGGGCAATCCGCTGACCAGCGAGACCGACTATGACACCATCCTCGCCTACTCGCCGTACGATCAGGTGGGCGACAAGCCCTATCCGGCCATGCTGATCACGGGTGGTCTGACAGACCCGCGCGTAACCTATTGGGAACCGGCCAAGTGGACGGCGAAACTGCGCCATGAAGCACCGGAAGCCGGCCCCTACTTCATGCGCATCAACATGGATGCCGGGCATGGCGGCGCATCGGGCCGGTTCGAGGGACTGAAGGAAACCGCCATAGAATACGCCTTCGCCCTGGCCGCCGTCGGGTTGACGGATGAAATCGACTTTTCGCGCGAAGAACCGGCAGCGGAGTAGGGGGTCGAGCCTTTTGGTGAAGGCGGCAATGTCCAGCCGATAGCAAGCTCCTCTCCTCGCTTGCGGGGAGGGGCCGGGGGTGGGGCCGATTTAAGCCCACGCTTTCGCATTTCGACACGCTCAATGTGAAAGCGTTCACCACTTCGTCCTTGAGCCTGTCGAAAGGTCGGAACCAGGCCCGGACGCACTTCTGGATGTCGTCAGCAACCGGTACCCCGAAATACCGGATCCAGGGTCGAGCTTGCGCTTACCCGGGATGACGCAAAGTCGAGACAACCCCAATCCCTAAAGCCGTTTGAAGGCCTTCGGGGCGGCGGTGGCACTGGCTCTGGCCACCAGAACCCCGTCCGGGTTCAGAAGATCGCCTTCCAGAAACGCAATGGTCTTGCCCAGTTTCACAATACGCGCTTCCACGCTGGCCGGACCCGGAAACAGGGCTTTGAGAAAGCTGATCTTCATTTCCAGAGTCGGCGCGGTCATCGTTACGTTCGAGGCGATGATGCAGCACGTCGACATCGCCTCGTCGAGCATGGCCGCCATAAACCCGCCCTGTATGGCCCCTGTCGGGTTGGCAAAGGACGGGCTGACGTCAAAATCCACGGTGATGGCCATGTTGGCCTGATCAACAGCGCGAAGCTGCATGCCAAGTGTTTCCGAACAGGGCGGCCGTTTTTTGGAGCGTTGAAAGCGGGCGAGCATGTCGGCGTCGGACATGCGCTCACCGAAGTCGTGCGTCGGTCCTGTTCCGCTCACGGCGTCTTGCGGCGGAAGGCATCCAGACGCACCACGGTGGACTTTCCGTCCCCTTCGTCCGCATCACCGTTGTCCGCGTCACCTTTATCCGCATCGGGTGCTTCCGCATCAGCTTTGGCCGCTTTTTCAGGGGCGGGGCTCGCCTCGCCTTCAGAGCCCGCAACCCGCAGGTGCGACCCCTTCTTTGCCGCGCTGCTGGCGGCATCCTCGATCTCGAAGTTGAGCGCGAAGTTGACGCTAGGATCGGCAAACCGGGTGACAGCAGCAAACGGGATCGACAGGTGTTGCGGCACGCCTGAGAATTTCAGGATGATCTCGAAATGATCGTCCTTGACCTCCAGGTCCCAGAACTGGTGCTGCACCACGATGGTCATGTCGAACGGAAACTGTTTGGTCAGGTATTCGGCAATCTCGACGCCCGGCGCTCCGGTGCGGAACGAGATGTAGAAGTGATGGTCGCCGGGCAGGCGGTCCTGCGTTGCGGCAAATTCCAGCGCTTCACGCACGACGCTCTTGAGCGCCCGCTGCGTCATCGCCTGATAGCCGATGCTGTCGGTCATTGCGGTTTCCCCTTTGGCCACCCGCTTATCCGAAGCGGTTCGCGCGTGCAATCTCGACCGGAGACTGCCTGTGTAGCGATAATCTTATCCTTAACCCAGCGCGGCGGGAAGGTTCATGGAGAGGAACCACGCGGCGAGTGGTATTTCTGTCGCAAGGAAAAACCACGGCCCCTTGTTTCCCGCTCCGTCCAGCGCGAGTGAGGTGATGCGGCCCACGCCCGCGCCGAGATAAAGAATGCCGATCATCGCAAAGGCCCACGGCATCTGGATCACCAGCGCCGCGAGACCCGCCGCGACCCAGAGCGAGCCACTGGCCGCACGCGTTTCTGAGATGCCGAGCGTTCCACCGCCGACGGGTTCCAGCTTGAACCGCTTCAGTGTCCGCATCGGCATGAACCAGGCGATCATTCCGAACCCGATGGTCAGCACGGCCAACAGCGAGTTTACAATTGCGACAATGTCCATGGGGTCCCTTCGCGTTTCAACTCTCATGGAACAGGCGTCACGCCAATTCGTTCCTGCTCCACCTTTCACGAAAGTCGATGCGTGTGCGTTGCGGCAATTTTTTCCTGCCCCCGGGCACCAATCCTGTGAGCGCTGTGGTCTATCTGTGCGCGGATCCGGGAAAACCATGACCGGGCTTCTGGCGCGCAACCGCGTGACGCCTGCAGATGCCGGGCTCAAATCTGCCCGAACCGATGGTCCGGGTATTGTCCGTCGCAGGCAGGGCAAGGGTTTCTCCTACATCTCCGCCACGGGCAGCGTTCTTGCCGGACCGGCGCGACTGGCCTGCGAGGCGCTCGCGGTCCCGCCTGCATGGACAGATGTCTGGATATCTCCGGACCCGAAAGCGCACGTGCTTGCCTATGGCAGCGATGAGGCCGGTCGGCGGCAATACATCTACCACCCCGACTGGAGGCATGCATGCGAGCAGGCCAAGTTCGAGGATTTGCTGCACTTTGCAGATCGGCTGCCACGGCTGCGGGCACGGGTTAGGCGCGATTTGGGTCGCAAGCAAATGGACCGCGAACGCGTTCTGGCAGGACTGGTCCGGTTGATCGATCATGGCGGGCTGCGGGTGGGCCATAACCGTTTCCGCAACGGGTCCGGCGCGATGGGTGCAACGACATTGAGCCCCGAAACCGTGCAGGTCAAAGGTACGCATATCGAGATTGATTTTCAGGGAAAGGGCGGCCGCGAACGCCATGTCGAGCTGAACGATGCCGGTCTGGCCCGCATCCTGAAGCGGCTGGCTGCCGAAAACGAGGAAAACCTCTTCCAGATCGAGGACCATCGTATCAACGCCGATGAGGTCAATGACTGGATCGGCGATGTGATGGGGCTGGCATTCACCGCAAAGGATTTTCGCACATGGACGGGGAGCGTGGCAGCGGCAGGCTATCTGCGACGGACGAAGGACAAGATCACTCTGAAGGCGATGTCGGAAGCCGCCGCAGACCGGCTCGGAAACACGCCTGCCATCGCGCTGTCATCCTATATCCACCCCGTGCTGGCAGACATGGCGCGCGACGGCCGCGTCATCGAACGGCTTGCCGGTCCGGCGCGGCTGCGCAAGGACGAACGGGCCTGTTACGCCGCGATTGGCGGGGACAAGACCCCTTGAGTGCGACTGGTGCGGGCGACCGGACTTGAACCGGCAAGGCCGAAGCCGACGGATTTTAAGTCCGTTGTGTCTACCATTTCCACCACGCCCGCCTGTCTGACCTATTCGCCGGATTTTTGACGAATGGCAAGACAGTGCGGCTCAGGCGGGGAGCAGCGCTTGTGCCTGTTCAACCCAGCTTCCGCGCGTGATGCGGCCATTGAGGTTCATGGCATCATCGAGCCAGGCGACATGTTGCGGCGTCCAGCCTGCAATTTGCCAGAAGTGGTGAACGCCGATGGCGTTGAGCGCTTCGGAGACTTTCGGCCCGACGCCCTTGATGAGGGTCAGGTCGTCGGCCTCGCCCTTCGGCGTGCTGAACAGCTCGGGCGCGACGGGGGTATCGCTAGTGTTGGCCGTCTCGTCCTTCGTAGACGGCTCTGGTGTATCGACAGGTTCGAGCGCCTTGGCGGCCACATTGCCGGCGGGCGCTGCGACCGGCGCGGGTGCTGCATCTGCCGTTTCGGCCGGGACGGTCTCGACCGCATTCGGACCCTTCACGAACGGGTCGCGGCGGTTGCGTTCGGCAGCATAGGTGTCGAACCAGTCAGCCATCATCTCGCCGGGCTTCTGGTAAGGGGCTTTCATCCATGACGGCATGGCGGCGATGGCTTCGGCGGTGATCGACCAGGCCTGAAGGTTCAGTTCGGCCATCTTGTGAAAGGCTTCGCGGGCCTTGGCTTCGTCCGGTTTGCGCGGTGCGAAGTAAGGGAACGAAAACGGCCCCGGGGTCATTTCAAGGGTGAAGGGAAGTTGGGTCGGAATGGACATTCGCGCCTGCTGCTCGGCCATGCTCTTGCTGACTTCAAGCGCGTGCTGCATGACATCGGCTGTCTTGTTCATCGTGTTCTCGAACATGGCTCGTTCCCCGTCGTATCCGTAGGGGCAGAAAGGTCTGCCCTCAATAAATTGTGCAGTGCAACATAACACGGGATGTACAAAGTTCAAAGCGTCCAGAGAACGAACACCAGAGCGCAGGCAGCGAACGAGAAAAGCCCCGATATGAGGCCTACCCGGGCAGGTGTTATCGGATTGGCAGCATGCGAGGTCAGCCGTTTGAACAGGCCCCGCGCGTTTGACCATGCCGTCCAGAACACAAAAATACCGATCACTATGAAGAGGGTTGCCACCAGCTTGGCGGGCCAGGTGGGCTCGGCTGCCCTGAAAATGGCCTGAAACCCCAGACCGATCGCAACAGATGCCATGCCGGTCCGCATCCAGGCGGCATAGGTGCGCTCGTTTGCCAGAACGGTCCGGTCCTCGGCCCAGTCCGTCCGGTATTCGGCAAGGTCTTTCTTGTCTTCGTCAGGGGTATCCGTCATGGCGCAGTCCTCATTTCGGTCCGGAAAGCAGCGCGGGTCTCTTGGTCCAGCCTGCGCCGTATCCCATCTGAGCGTCAACTCTGATGGAGACGGACATGCTGGATATCCGACGTTTCGAAAACCTGGGTCAGTTCGAGAATGACTGGCTCAGCGCGCGCTATCATTTTTCCTTTTCGCACTACATGGACCCGGCCCGGATGGGGCACGGCAAACTGCGTGTCTGGAACGATGATACCATCCAGCCCGGCACCGGCTTTCCAGCCCATGGCCATCGCGACATGGAAATCATCACCTATGTTCGCACAGGCGCGATCACCCATCGCGACTCGCTCGGCAATCAGGGGCGGACGCAAGCGGGGGACGTGCAGGTGATGAGCGCCGGTACCGGCATCCAGCATGCCGAAATGAACCTTGAGGACGAGCCGACGCAGATCTTCCAGCTCTGGATAGAGCCGTCGCGGCAGGGATTGTCGCCGCGCTGGGGAGCCAGAGCGTTTCCCAAGGCCGATCGCGCGAATGAATGGGCGGTGCTGGCATCCGGTGAGGAGAGTGACGCCGCCCTTCCGATTGCGCAGGACGCCCGCGTGCTGGGCGCAACCCTGCAAGCGGGCGAAACCCTGTCGCTCGACCTCAAAGACGGGCGAAAAGGCTATTTCGTTCTGGCAGCGGGCAAGGTTGAAGTGGACGGCGAGAGCCTGTCCGCGCGCGACGGGGCCTCCGTTTCGGGGCCGCAAAGGCTCGTTTTCAAAGGTCTCGATGATGCGGAAATTGTCTTCGTCGATACGATTTGAACCTGATCTTCACATCTGTGCCCGAGACACCTTGCGTGCACAAACAGACAGACGGGGCCCTGGACAGATGAAACGATCAGCAAGGCGTACAAGCCTGATGAATACAGGCATTGCCGCCTTCGCAGTCTTTGCGCTGCAGGGCTGTGTGGCAACAACCATAGTCGGCGTCGCGGCGGAAACCGTCGAGGCCGGGGTGGAACTCACAGGCGCGGCTGTCGGCGGCGCGGTCGATATCGTCACCCCCGATGGCAAGAGCAAGAAAGAGCGCAAGGCCCTGGAGAAAGAGCGCAAGAAGATGGAAAAGGAACGCAAGCGCCTCGAGAAGGAGCGCCGCAAACGCGACTGAGCGTTGGACGAAACGCGGCTCGACTGCACAAGGGCTTTGGCAAGTGCCCCGTCAGACCCCATATTCAATTAACCGAACAGTGATTGTCCGGCAGATTGAAGGGAGCCTGATATGTCACGTAAAGGACCGGTAACGGTCATAATTTCAGCTGCGGCGCTGTCTCTGGCACCGTTCGCAGCCGCCACGACCGTAGATGTCAGCTTTTCACCGGAATTGACCGAGAAATTCGATGACACCTATGGCCAGCGCGAAGCCGAATACCTGACAAAGAAACTGACCGAAGACCTGACGCGTGCCTTTGGCGACGATGCGGGCATGGTCGAGCGGATCGCTGTTGTCGTGGAAGACGCCAAGCCGAACCGGCCGACTATCAAGGAAATGGGTGACCGTATCGGGCTCAGCCTGCAAAGCTTCAGCCTGGGCGGCGCGGAACTGTCCGGCAAGGCCTTCGATGCCAGCGGGCGGGAAGTCGCTTCCCTGAATTACGACTGGTACGAAACCCAGATCGAATGGGCACAATATCAAACGACATGGGGCGATGCGCACCGCGCTTTCAGCCGTTTCGCGAGCAGACTTGCCGAGAATGCCGGAAACGCCGGGTCGTAGGCGCAAGTTTTCCGGGGCTGACGTCACGCCAGTATCAACGCGGCGCGCCGGGGAGACCCGAACTGCGGCTTCATACCTTTACATTTCCTCGAACAGGAACGCCGCGCTCCACCTCTCTGGAGTGGCGACTGACAGGAATGCCTCATCCTTTGCTAGACCAGACACGCGCGTCTCTGTGCCTACAGCGTGATCGAGCAGCTTTCCGACAGGCTGGGCCGGGACACCTTCACGGTGTGAAGCCCCGGCAGATCCGGCAAAAGCCGGCTGGCGATGAACATGCACAAACGTTCAAGCGTTGGCAGTTCCAGCCCCGGAATATCGTTCAGCATCGAATGGTCCAGCAGGGCTGTTACACGCGACAGAGCGGCGTCAAGATCAGCGAGGTCGACAACCCAGTCATCGCCGCTACCTGCGGTTCCCAGAACAGCAATGTCGATACGGAACGAATGCCCGTGCACGCGGCCATAGGGGTGGCCATCCTCTGAAGGGTCCAGCTTGTGCGCTGCTTCGAAGCCCGCGCCCTTGGCGATCTCGAAGGTTACCCCGTCAAGCGGCAGGCCCCGGGTTTTCCGGCCGGAATTTTGTGCAGGTTTGGTCATTGACGGATCAGCGGACAAGGGCTTCCAGGGAGGGTGATGCGAAGCCGCGCTCTATCCCCCATTCAGGATGACATTGCAATGTCCACCGTCGGTTGGCCTGCGTTTTTCCAGTCATTCCAGCCCCGCGCACGAAGATCGCAAGCCGGACAGTTGCCGCATCCATAGCCCCAGTCATGGCGCTGCGTGCGGTCTCCGACATAGCAGGTGTGGGTCTCTTCTACGATGAGCGAGACAAGCGCATTCCCGCCCAACCCTTTCGAAAGCGCCCATGACTGAGCCTTGGTCAGGTCCATAAGGGGCGTGTCGATCCTCATCGGCTTTTCCAGCCCGAGGGCAAGCGCCTGTTCCTGCGCGTCCAGTGTCTCACGTCGACAGTCGGGATAACCGGAATAATCCGTCTGGCACATGCCGCCCACCAGCACGCTCGCTCCTTGCCTGTAGGCAAGTCCGGAGGCCAGCGTGAGGAACACCAGATTGCGCGCTGGAACGAACGTGTTTGGCAGGCCGGACGCCGCTGTCTCGATTGCGATTTCGTCCGTCATGGCGCTGCCGCCAATCGCTCCGAACGCCGGGATCGGGATCAGCAGGTCCTCGCCAAGTTTCGCGCTCCAGTCCGGAAACCCCACCCTCATGGCCTCAAGCACGCGCGGACGGCAATCCAGCTCAATCCGGTGACGCTGACCGTAATCGAATCCGACCGTCGTTACGCGATCAAACCGGGACAGCGCCGACGCCAGACAGACGGTCGAATCCTGTCCGCCGGAAAAAAGGACGAGGGCATTGGTCATGTCGCGGCGTTCCCAGTGATCGGCGATACTGCCTGATTCTTGGGCAAAATCCGGGTCTTGTCGAGGGTGGCAGTTGCCGCGGCGTCACACCATTTGCGTTAATTAACCGCGACGAACCGCCGCGGTCACTTCTGCCATTGACAACCCCTGCCACCGCGCAGTCAGATCGCTTCGCTCGAACGCGTACTTATGCGCAGAACCGATACCGGACCCGCAAATGAGGTCTGGACGGCCTCGAGGGGAGGAGTGAGAATGACATTCGCAAAACGCATGAAGTGCGCCCTGTATCTCGGGGTATCGGCTGGAACGCTTGGTCTGGCGGCATCGCCGACCCTCGCGCAGGACAACGAACGCACGTTCGAAACCATTGTCGTCACGACCCAGAAACAGGCTGAATCCATTCAGGATGTCCCGATTGCCGTTTCCGCGTTCGACGAGGAGTCGCTCGAGAAGCTCCAGCTTGCAGGCGGACCCGACCTGACAAAGACCATTCCCAACGTGAACTTCACCAAGGGCAACTTCACCGGCTCCAACTTCAAGATCCGCGGCATCGGTACCGATCTGGTTGCAACGTCCGGTGATGCCGGTGTCGGTGTTCACCAGAACGATGTGCCGCTGACAGCCAACCGCCTGTTCGAGGCCGAATTCTTCGATGTCGAGCGGGTGGAAGTCCTGCGCGGGCCGCAGGGCACGCTTTATGGCCGCAACTCGACAGGCGGCGTCATCAACATCATTACGGCCAAACCGGTTCTTGAAGAATTCCAGGCAAACATCCGCGGTACGCTGGGCTCGGACAACACCGCCAAGGTCAAGGGCATGGTGAACCTGCCGATTGGTGACTCCCTCGCTTTGCGCGTTGCCGGGTCCTATCTGCAGCGAGACGGGTTTGCGGAAAATATTGTCACTGGCAACGACATTGACGACCGCGATCTCTTCGGTGTTCGCGCCACGCTTGCCTGGGAACCCACCGACCGGTTCCGCTCGTTTATCTCCATCGAACACTTCGAGGAGGACGACACACGTCTGCGTACCGGCAAGCAGCTTTGTAACAAGGATCCGTTCGAGACCAGTTTTTCAGGCCTCCCGATTTCCGCACCGGACCAGATTTACACGACGACCGGCTGCCAGGAAGCGCCGCTCGATCAAAGCTTCCAGCGCGTCAACTCCGCAGGTACGCTTGGCGGCGGCCTTGGCATTACCGCCGGTCTCCTCAACGGCGACGCGTTCCTGACACCGCTTATCCGCGATCTGCGGACAATCGAGTCGGCATTCGATCCGCGCTATCAGGCCGATCAGACGCTCTATACGGCACGTGCGGAATTCGATGTAACCGACTCGCTGACGCTAACCTATCTCGGTAGCTTCAATGAAACGTCGGTTCTCTCCGAAGAAGACTATAACAAGATTGCCCCCGATATCACCTTTAACACGGTCGGAACGCCGCTTGGAAACCCGGCTCTACGCCCGGTCTATCAAGCCCTTTTCCCGGGCGGCGTTGTTACCGATCCCCAGCTTGGTACATCAAATACATTCCGGACTTTCGATCTCTCGGGTGCAACCAGCGAGCAGACGACGCACGAACTGCGCATCCAGTCCGATTTTGATGGCCGGTTTAACTTCAACCTTGGTGGTATCTTCGTAGACTTCGAAACCGGGCCTGTTGAATCCATTGGCGACAGCTATATCGTGATGTCGAATACGCTGACGGCGCTTACGCAATTGAACAACGCCATCGGTGGTGCCATCTTCGGTGGACCGACGAGCGTTGACACGTCAGGCAACGGCGTCCCGCCCCTGATCAGCAATATTGACGGAACAGGCCGGAACTATTTCCGCTCTGTCTCGCCCTACAAGCTTGAAAGCTTTGCGGTCTTCGGTGAAACCTATGTCGACATCACCGACACCCTGCAGCTTACCGTAGGCTTGCGGTATACGAGCGATGAGAAGAGCCAGGAAAACATTCCGTCGCTTCTCTTCGTGCCGAATACGGTTCGTGCCGACCCATTCACTCCGGCGCCGAACGTTATTTCGGGCGCACCGGACGGCATTTTTACTGCCGAGTTCGAGGAAGTAACGGGACGTGTCGGTTTTGACTGGTCTCCTGATCTGGCAATGTCTGAAGACACGCTGATCTACGGCTTCTATTCACGCGGCTACAAGGGCGGCGGCATCAACCCGCCACAGCCTGCCGGTGTACCGAACGCCTTCCCGCAACTCTTCGAGCCCGAGTTCATCAACTCATACGAAGTCGGAACGAAGAACACGCTTCTGGAAGGCGCACTGCAGCTGAACGCCACGGCGTTCCTGTACGACTATGAAGGCTATCAGATCACGCAGATCATCAACCGGACATCTGCCAACTTCAATATCGATGCCAAGATCAGCGGCTTCGAGCTTGAGACGATCTGGAACCCTTACAAAACGCTGCAGTTCAACGCCAATCTCGGGCTTCTGGACAGCGAGATTCAGGACGCCTTCGCGATCGACGTGCTCGACCGGACAAATGGCCGGACCGATCTCGTCGTTCTGAAGAACGCCTCGACCTACGCCAACTGCGTGGTCTCGGCGCAGGGCTATGCCACCGTGCTCGGGGCGATTGCGGCAGGCGTACTTGCGCCGGGCAATACCGCCGGGCTTTGCGTTGGAGCGTTTGCCGGACAGGAAGCCGCCTTCGGGGTTGGCAATGTGACCTACATCGACTCCAACGGCGTGCAGCAGACCGTCGGCGGGCTCACCCCGTTCGAGGGCGAAGCGAAAAACCTTGATGGCAACTCCATTCCGGGAACGCCGGAAATGACGCTGAATGTCGGCGCGGAATACACCTTTGGTCGCGGTGGAACCTGGACGATGACGCCGCGTGCCGACTTTTACTTCCAGGATGACAGCTTCAGCCGCGTCTGGAACACCGGCCATGACGAACTGGACAGCTTCACCAACCTGAACCTGTCGGTCCGTTTCGAAAATGAAGACTCCGGCCTCTCCATCGAAGCGTTCGGCAAGAACGTGCTCGATGAGGAAGCCATCACCGGTGCCTACCTCACCGATGACAGCTCCGGTCTGTTCACGAACATCTTCCTGAACGAGCCTGCAACCTACGGGGTCTCCGTGGCCAAGCGGTTCTAGTCGGACCGTAGATTTCAAACCTGAAAAGGGAGGCTCCGGCCTCCCTTTTTTATTGGCGCTTAACGCCTGCCGCGCGGGCTGTCATGCGCCCGACAATCCGGTCTTCCATCAACACCAGCGAACAGGCGGCGATAATCACGGCCGCACCAATCCAGAGCCGCAGACCCGGGACCTCGGAAAAGAACGCCCAGCCAAGCACCGCGCTCCAGAGCAGGGCGGTGTATTCCAGCGGCGCGATGCGGGCCGCCGGGCCGCGGGCATAGGCCCAGGTCATCAACACCCATATGCTCGTGCCTGCGGCCGCGATGGCCAGAAGCACCGGCGCAAAGGCAAGGCTTGGCAGAGGCGCAAGGATGAGCGCGGGCAGGGCCATATAAAGCGCCGGGAAGAGGTTGGCGTAGAGAGCGACAACGAAGCCTCCATCGATTGCCGCGCGCGCCCGCAGCAGAACGATCGACAACGCGTAAAGCGCCGCAGCTACAAGGCATGCGGCGAGGCCGATCATACGGTCGCTCGTCAGCGCCGCATCCATCGATTGCCCCGACGCCGTGATGATCACGCCGACGAAACCGATGGCTGCCGCGAGGAGCGATACCCGGCTGAGCGGCTCTTTCAGCACGATGCGCGCGAACGGGCCGATCATCAGCGCCGCCGAAAAGCCTATGGTCGTAGCCTCGACCAGCGCCAGCTTCCCGAGCGAGACGAAGAACAGGTAGGCGGCCCCGACATGCACCAGTCCACGCATTGCGTGAAAACGCATCGCCTGCCAGCTGGTAAGCCTCCGACCGCTGGCGAAATAGACAATCGCGACCAGAGCCGTTCCAAGCGCAAACCGCCAGAATACGATCATGATCAGGGGCTGCGTCGCGCTGTAATGCTTGATCGCAGCGTCCATGCCTGAGCCTGCGAGGATCGCCAGGGCACCTGCAAGTATCGCGGGCAGGACTGATACCGCGGCGTCTGCTGTTTTGCCCTGTTCGCGCATTCATCCCTCCCCCGACTTGCCCCGCCACGCAGGCGCTACCCTCCCGCCACACGGGGCTGAGCGTATCGCACGAAAAAGGCACCGGCTCATCAAACCGGTGCCTTGAGCGGTTTGGTGGGCGTGTGCCCGACCGATCAGGCGGCCGACATCGCCTTTTCGAAGTTCTTTGCCACCGCTTCGAGGAAGCCTTCGGTGGTCAGCCAGCTTTGGTCCGGACCGATCAGAAGCGCCAGATCCTTGGTCATCTGACCGCCCTCTACGGTTTCGATGACGGTCTTTTCCAGGCCTTCGGCAAACTTTGTCACTTCAGGCGTGTTGTCCATGCGTCCGCGATGGGCAAGGCCCCGCGTCCAGGCAAAGATCGAGGCAATCGAATTGGTCGAGGTCGCCTCGCCCTTCTGGTGGTTGCGGTAATGGCGCGTCACCGTGCCGTGTGCCGCCTCGGCCTCGACCGTCTTTCCGTCCGGGCTCATCAGAACCGAGGTCATCAGGCCGAGCGAGCCATAGCCCTGCGCCACGGTATCGGACTGCACGTCGCCATCATAGTTCTTGCACGCCCAGACATATCCGCCGGACCATTTCATGCAGGCGGCGACCATGTCGTCGATCAGGCGGTGTTCGTAGGTGCCGCCGAATTCTGCGAACTTGTCGGCAAACTCGGTGTCGAAAATCTCCTGGAAGATGTCCTTGAAGCGCCCGTCATAGACTTTCATGATGGTGTTCTTGGTCGACATGTAGACCGGCCATTTGCGCTGCAGACCGAAATTGAAGCTGGCCCGCGCGAAGTCGCGGATCGAGTCATCATGGTTGTACATCGCCATGGTGATGCCGGATTCCGGAAACTGGTGGACTTCCTTCTCGATCACATCGCCATTGTCACCCTGCCATTTCAGGGTCAGCTTGCCGGGCCCGGGAACGAGGAAGTCAGTCGCGCGGTACTGGTCGCCAAAGGCATGACGACCGATCACGACGGGCTTGGTCCAGCCGGGCACCAGACGCGGCACATTGGAAATCACGATCGGCTCGCGGAAGACAACCCCGCCGAGAATGTTGCGGATCGTTCCGTTGGGCGAACGCCACATTTTCTTCAGGCCGAATTCTTCGACGCGCTGCTCGTCCGGGGTGATCGTCGCGCATTTCACGCCGACGCCGTATTTCTTGATCGCATTGGCGCTGTCGACGGTGATCTGGTCGTCAAACTCGTCGCGTGCCTCAATGCCCAGATCATAGTATTTCAGATCGATATCGAGATAAGGCAGGATCAGCTTGTCCTTGATCATCTGCCAGATGATGCGTGTCATCTCGTCGCCGTCGAGCTCGACGACGGGATTCTCGACCTTGATTTTTGCCATGTTCGCGCGTCCTTCGACTGTTGTGCGACGGGCCCTGCGGCCCGGTCGTCATAAACCTGAACCGGTCATATCAGAGGCGGCAGAGCCGTCAAACCGGAACCGGACGTTCACCACTTGCCAGCCGCCCGATATTCAATTGAACCCGGCCCGGTCTGATGTGTTATGAGCGCGCAACACCCCGCATGTGACGCGGCCTGCCGAACTGGACTGACTTTAAAAAAATGCAAATCTTCTCATGCCCGGATTGCCGCCAACCGGTCTTCTTTCGCAACCTGTCATGTGCCTGCGGAACCGAGATCGCGTTCGATTCAGAAAGCGGTACGTTTGTTCGCGCCGATACGCCGTGTTCCAACCGCGCGGAAATCGGCTGCAACTGGACGGCACCTGGACGTGACCTTTGTCAGTCCTGCGCCATGACTGAAGTCATTCCTGACAAGTTCAAGACCGAGCATCAGAGGCTCTGGGCCGATGCCGAGGATGCCAAGCGCTGGGTTCTGGCAAACCTTGCCCGGTGGGGCTGGTTCACCAGCGAAGATCCCGGCCCGCCCCCGAGATTTCATTTGCTCGCAGAGGAAACGCGCGCTGGCCCCGCAATGGTCATCATGGGTCACGACGAAGGCCTCATCACCATCAACGTGATGGAGTCCGATCCTGTTGAGCGCACCCAGCGCCGCGAGGACATGGCCGAACGTCTACGCACCATGATTGGTCACTTCCGGCACGAGATCGCACATTATCTCTTTATCCGGCTCGGCGAGAAGAAAGGCTTCGAGACCTCGTTTCGAACGCTGATGGGCGATGAACGGGCCGATTATGGTGCCGCTCTTGAGGCCTATTACGCCAATGGCCCGGCCCCTGGTTGGGAAACCGCCCACGTCACCCGTTATGCGGCCAGTCATCCGCACGAAGACTGGGCCGAAACGACGGCCCACATCATGCATCTCACCGATATCGTCGACAGCGCGGTCTCCACGGGATTGAAAACCAGAACGCTGTCGAACAATCGCTATGACGCCTACCGCGAGACCGACAGCGCAGCCCTGATCTCGGCGGGTGCCGAGCTGGGCATTTCACTGAACCAGGTGAACCGGTCGATGGGATTGCAGGACCTCTATCCTTTTGTGCTGACGCCTGCGATGCGCGAAAAACTGATGTTTGCACACAAGCGTATTTCGACGCATATCAAGTCGAAGGGGCGTCGCACACGCACGCGGCGGTTCGGCGGGAAGATGTTCTAGGGACTGTTGACGCTAGGCTTGCCAGACCTTCAGGCCCAGAACGTCCACCATGGGGTCGAAGTCCCGGTCGTCGTGCAGTAGGACAAAGCCTTCATCGATGCAGAAAGCACCGATCATCACGTCGATGGTCTTGCGAACGGTCACACCGCGCGCGCGTAGCAGGCGATAGGCACGCGCAGCACTGACCGCGCGCTCCGGTCCGAGCATGGCCCGAACCTCAAAGCTCTCCAGCGCCGTCTTCGCCTTTGCAAAGTCGCTTTCCCGCCGAAAGCCCTGCAATACTTCTGTCAGAATGAGGTCACCGACGACGATCCGCTCGCGGCCAAGCATCGCGTCAAGCGCATCCGTGCGGGGCGTTGATTGCCCGTTGAAGAAATCGATCCAGACGGAACTGTTCGACAAGGATCACCGGTCGCGGCGCATGTCATCGAGATCGCCATCCCAGTTGAGGCTGCCTCGCAGGGTTCTGACATCGCGCTGCGCGGACATTTTGAGGAGAAGCTGCAAGCCAGCCCGTACGGTGTCCTTCTTGGTGGCAAGGCCGGTCGCCTTCATCGCATCGCGGATCAATCTCTCTTCGATTTCGATATTCGTTCGCATGCTCACCTCGACGTCATGTGTATAAACACAGCGAACCATACACAAATCTTGCGTCTCGCGGAAGCTGCAAGTGTGCCTGTCTGCCCCGCGCAGATTGACGTCGGGCCCGTGTGGCAGCCAAAGTCCGGCGCAAACACGAACAGTTCGAGGACGCCGCTATCATGACCCGCCATCTGCCCTATCGGGAACTCAACCGCTCCATTTCCGGCAAGACCGCTCTTGTGACGGGCGCGGCCAGCGGCATGGGCCGGGCAACCGCGCACTTGTTTGCCCGCGAAGGCGCGAACGTCGCGCTGATCGATCTGGATCAGGAAGCGGTCGACGCCGTGTGTCTGGAAATCCGCGAGGCCGGTTTCGATACGGTTGCCGGAAGCGCTCTGGATGTCTCGGATGCGAAAGCCATTCCGGTGGTGATCGAACAGGTCGTGGAGCGGTTCGGCGGTCTCGATATTCTGGTCAACAATGCAGGGTTTGCGCGTCCGGTCTCGTTTGACGACGAGAGCTATGACGATGTGTGGGATCGCTCGGTCTCGGTCATGCTGACCGCTCACCAGCGCATGGTTCGCGCCGCGCTGCCGCATCTGGTCAAATCCGGCGAGGGGCGAGTGGTCAATATCGCCTCGACCGAAGGCATGGGCGCAACGCCGATGAACTCGCCCTATGTGGCGGCAAAACATGGCGTTATCGGGCTGACGCGGGCCATGGCGACCGAACTTGGCCGTCAGGGGATCACCGTCAACTGTGTCTGCCCCGGTCCGATCCATACCGGCATCACTGAAGGCATTGCCGACGAGCACAAGGAAATCTTCGCCAAGCGGCGCGTTCCGCTTCGCCGGTACGGCTATCCCGAGGAAGTCGCCCACGTCACGCTGAACTGCTGCCTTCCATCTTCGTCATACATGAACGGGGTCGCCATTCGCGTCGATGGCGGACAGCTTGCCAAGAATGCTTGAGAGCGCGGCCCCCGCGATTATTCTCGTTGCGCCGCAAATGGGCGAGAACATCGGCGCGTCGGCCCGCGTCATGCGCAATTTCGGTCTGACCGACCTTCGCATCGTTGCCCCCCGCGATGGCTGGCCTAATGCGGCTGCGCAGACCATGAGCGCCGGTGCATTCGACGCCGGGGTAACGGCGAGCGTCTTTGATGATCTGTCGGACGCCATCGCCGATCTGACGCTGGTTCTGGCCACCACGGCGCGCCAGCGCGGGCTGGAAAAACCGGTCTATTCGACAGCGCAGGCGATCAAGCGGCTAAGTAAAGAGACCGGACGGTCCGGTATTCTCTTTGGCGCTGAGAAATCCGGCTTGCCGAACGAGGCCGTTGCCGTGGCCGATGCCATCCTGACCTATCCGGTCGACGCAGGTTTCTCATCACTCAATCTGGCGCAGGCGGTAGGCGCGTTCGCGCATGCCTGGGCCGAACATGCGGTGCAGGAAAGTCCGCTCACACCTGCCATGAGTGAACCGGCCGCCCCGAAAGCGGACCTGATCGGCATGATGGAGCATTTCGAGACCGAACTTGACCGCGCGGGTTTTTTCTACCCGGCGGAAAAGCGAACGGTGATGGTGGCAAACCTGCGCTCGGCTTTCGCCCGGGCAGGCTGGACCCGGCAGGAAGTGCGCACCTTCAGAGGCGCGATCAAGGCGCTGGCGGTTGGCCGCGGCAAGGCGAGAATCGCCCGCGAACCGGACGACTAGGCGGCGCCGGTCTCACACGGCAAGCATCAGGCGCTTTCCTTCTTGATCCATTCCTCGATGCGTTGCTTCGACATGGCTCCGAGATGGGTGGCGGCGACCTTGCCTTCCTTGAAGAGGATAAGCGTCGGCAGACCGCGCACGCCGTATTTAGACGTGATCATCGGGTTCTCGTCGACGTTCAGCTTGGCGATCTTCACCTTGCCATCCATGTCGTCGGCGAGCGCTTCAAGATGCGGCGACATCTGCTTGCAGGGACCGCACCATTCCGCCCAGAAGTCTACGATGACCGGGGTGTCGGCACCCAGTACGTCTGTATCGAAATTGTCGTCGGTAATCTTTGCTGCGGGCATGTGCCGTTCCTCTTCCTGCGAATCTCAGTCTTCAACATAGGCACGGGTAGAGGAGGCTTCAAAGGTGTTTCCCGGCCTTCGCAAGCACCTCTCTCAAACGTGACTCCGATAGCGTCATCAGATGCGGGCCATCAGTCCAGATCAGTGCGCATTTGATCTCGCGGTCCGGCCAGGCGCTGGCGAGCACGTCGCCATAGGCGGCCATTTGCACCAGATAGGCGCTGGCCACATCGTCTTCGCTTGCTGGCGGGGGGCGGTCCGTCTTGTAATCGACGATCAGAAACTCTTCCGGCGTAATGACGAGCCGGTCGACCCGGCCATTCAGGATCATGCCCTTCGGCAGGTGTGCGCCTGTACCGACAACCGGCACTTCCGCGCGGCTTCCCGGCCCGAAAACGTTTGCAAACACCGGATCGTCCAGAACGCCGAAAACATCCTTCAGAATGCTTGCGGCGAGGTCTGCCTCCTCCCCGCCAAGCGTCTTCTCGAGCCAGGCATTCGCATGGGCTCTGCGGGCGTCGGGCACGATACCCGGCAGAACCTGAAGCAGTGTGTGGATGAGCCGTCCACGTCGGAACCGCTCCTTATAGCCGTCTCCGAACGGGGGAATGACGGGTGCGTCCCCGGCAAGCAGCTGCGACGGAGATCGCAGGACCGCTTTTCCCGATTCGCGGGGCGCAGGGGCGCGCAACCAAACCGGCTTTGCCGCTGCCTTGCTATCGCTCCCGTCCGCAAGCCTCGCGGCCTCCGGCAAAGCGGGGGGCTCGCCAAAGCGCACCGTGTCGGAGAAGTCGGCATCGGGGCAGAGGGCTGCCATCCCCTCGAGGCAATATTTATACCAGCTCCCATCCGGATAGCCTGTCGCGTCCTCTCCGGACCTGCCCGCAAACGTGCCGCAGATGATGAGCCGGTCCTTGGCCCGTGTCAGCGCTACATAAAGCTGGCGACGTTTTTCCGCCTGTATGCGTTTGTCTTCCAGCTCCCGAAGCGCCGAAGCACGCTGGCTGTCATCGCCTTTGGTCTTCAGCCAGACCGGCGTACCCTCCTCGTCATAGGGGAAGACCTTGCTGTGCCCCTTGGTCGGGTCTTTCGTTGTTTCCGGCAGGATCACGATCGGCGCCTCAAGCCCTTTGGCACCATGCACCGTCATCACGCGGACCTGACCGGTATCGCCCGAAAGCTCGCGCTTGACCTCGCCTCCGGCCTGTTCCAGCGCATGCAGGAAGCTCTGCAACGATGCGCCGAGCTGCCCCCGCGCCTCAAGCGCTTTTGACATCAGCGTTTCGACCGGGTCACGCACCGAAGGGCCGAACCGCGCAAAAAGGGCTTCCCAGCCGGTCAGGCGGTCCTCATCAAGCGTTTCCAGCACACCGGACAGGAAATCATAGGCCGACCGGTTGGCGGCGCGCAGACAGCCTTGAAGAAACGCGGTCAGCTTGAGGTGCTCCGGAACATCGGAGGCTTGCAGCCGCGACCAGAGGCTGTCCTCGCCGCGCCCGTAGGCCAGCGGGAAGAGATGATTATCGTCATCCAGCAGGTTGGCGAACGGCCCGCGAATGATCTCGGCAAGCACCAGATCGTCTTCCGGCAGCAGAACGAAGCGGATGAGGTTCAGGAGGTCCTGAACCGCCGCTGTTGCCAGAAGGTCAAACCGGTCCGCACCGGCGACCGGAATGGCCGCCTTCTTGAGCGCGTCGATGACCGGATAGAACATCTGGTTGCGGGTCGGCACGAGAATGAGAATGTCGCCAGCGACGGGTGTCCTGACCGTCTCCTGCCCGTCAATGCGTGCGCAGATTCCGCCATCCTCCCCCGCCAGCAGCGCCTCGACCTTGGCGGCGATCTCCCCGGCCAGCGTGATCTTCACATTGCCGGGCAGTTCCATATCGACCGGCGGAAGTTCGGGCACCTCGTTCTCACCGGCCTCTTCGGCCTGCGTGATCGGCCAGATCTCGACGCAACCGGCATGCGTGCCTCTGAACGAGGTGTGGCGGGTGATGTCGGCCTCGTCCGGCGGGTTGACCGAAAACGGCGCGGTCGCGGTATCGAACCGGTCGGCGGCAAAGACGGCGTCGACATATGTCAGGACCTGCGGAACAGACCGGAACGACATTTCCATTTCAGGCAGGCGGATATCAGGGCGGTCCGACATCGCGGCAAAGAGCTGGCGCTCCGAGATGAAGCGCTCCGGGTCCGCGCCCTGAAAGGAGTAGATCGACTGCTTCTTGTCGCCGACGACGAACCGCGTCCGCAAGAACTCGCTTGCGCCTTTGCCGTCGAAGAACTCGTCAGTCAGCGCATTCAGGATACGCCACTGGTCGGGGCTGGTATCCTGCGCTTCGTCCAGCAGCACATGCGAGAGACCGCCATCGAGCTTGTAGAGCACCCATTCGGCGAGCCCCGGACGGGTCACAAGATCGGCCGTCTTCAGGATCAGATCGTCGAAATCCAGCCCGCCAAGGCGCTGTTTCAGAACGGCGTGTTCGGCAACAATCGGCCGTGCGAGCGCAACCAGGTCCAGCGTGCGCTCGACCAGGGTCAGCGACAAAAGCTGTTCATAGAGGATCTGTATGCGCGAGACTTCGCGTCCGGTATCCTCCCCCTCGGAAGGTTTCATGCAGAAGAGATCGGACACAACCGAGCCCTGATAAGCCTTGGTGTAGGGGTTGGCCTTGCGCCAGTCTCCGCCGCCGGTGAAGAAGATACCGCTGTAAATGTCCCAGCGTTTGGCGGTGTCCTGAGTTTCAAGAACCGCCCGCAGCGCCGCCTCAAGTTTCATGTCGGACGGCTTGTCCGCACCGCCCAGCTTCGCGACGGCTGCGCGTATCTCCGCCAGTGGCAGACCGGACCCCGTCATGCCGTCCAGCAGGTCGGCCAGGCTTTTATCGGGTGCGTCGAGCGCTTTCAGGATGGCGGTTCTGGCGCTGTGGGCATCCGGCGCATAGTGCAGGAACCTGGCCAGCTTGCTGCGGTCGGCCAGAACGATGTTGAACGCCTCATCAATGCCGAGCCCGCCCATCGCTGCGCAGACCCGGTCGAACGCGGCCTCATACGCGTGGTCACGCAAACCCTTGGCAAGACCCGTATCGATGGCCTCGGCCTGCAGCCGGTCGCTTTCAGTCTCGTCGAGTTCCCGAAACCCCGGCGGCACGCCGGCTTCGAGTGGAAAGCGCTTCAGGACGCGTCCGCAAAAGGCGTGGATCGTCTCGATGCGCAGTCCGCCGGGCGTTTCCAGCGCGCGTGCAAAGAGCGTTCTCGCGCGCCCGAGATCAGCGGCGTCATAGTCGGTCTCGTCGCGGCCCTGAAGCGCGGTCAAATCCCTGTTCAGATCACGGTCGGCCATGACCGACCATTCGCCCAGCCGTTCGAACAGGCGTTTTTGCATCTCGCTGGCCGCCGCCTTGGTGTAGGTGACGCAGAGGATCGCATCCGGGTTCGCGCCCTTTAAAAGCAGGCGGGCGACACGGTCGATCAGCACTTTCGTCTTGCCGGACCCGGCATTGGCCGAGACCCAGGCGGAGATGTCCGGCAGCGCAGCCTGTTTCTGGGCGGAAACAGCGTCCTCATAGCCGTCCGGGCGGTCAGGTTGGTGATCTGTCATCAGTCCGCGGGCCGCCATTCTTCGACCCGGGCAAGCCGGTCGTATTCGCCGTAATCGGTCACGCTGTAGACCCGTGGCCGCGAGAGATAGGCTGTCTTCGGATCGTTCACATACTTGGCGACGTAGGCCAGAAACCGCTGCAATTCGCGCTCCCCCAGCGCTGCCGGGTCGTCATCGGCAACGCTGCTGGCTTTCGCATTCGAGCCGAACCGGAAATACAGGAGATCGGCCGGTTTTTGCGCCTTTGCATAGTCCGTGTTGTCTTGTTTGATGAGCGCCGCGAGCAACGGTAATTGCGGTTCCAGCCCGGACGAGACCTGTTTCTGCGACTTGGGCGCGCCGGTCTTGAAATCGAGCACGGTGAAGCTGCCATCCTTCGCGACCTCGACCAGATCGGGCGTGCCCTTCAGCGCAATCTCGACGCCGTCCTTGTTGTAGATTTGCGACACCTTCTTCTCGATGACGGCGTGCGGGTAGTCCGCCAGTCGTGGCAGGCGCCAGTCGAGATAAGTCTGCGCCGCCGCCAGATAGAGCTCATGACGTTTGCGTATCTGCAGCTCGGAGAGACCGGCTGCCTTCAGCACCGTCTCGATCAACCCGACGAGATTGGCTGCAGTGTTCTTGTTTTCGTTCCGGATATCGGCCTCGAAAAGCTCCAGACCCTTGTGGACGGCTGTTCCCAGTTGCGGCGGTCCGATCTCGGCATCGAGCGGGTCGAACGTTTCCAGCTCAAGTATCTTGCCGGCATAGACGCTATAGGGATCGCGGATCATCGCGCCGACCTGCGTGACCGAAAAGTCCCGCTTGCGCGCCTCTTTCGGTGGTCGCGGCTCCGGGCTTCTCACCTGTATCGTCTGCCTTTCGGCATGAAAGGACCGCGCCAGAAGCAGCGGATCCGTCGATGCGGGCAGGGCAAGAAGCTCGTCTGCTGCGGCCATGCTACCCACGGCGCCGCTCGCCAGAATACGCAGGCGCCAGAGCCAGCGCGAGGCCACGGACGGCTTGTCAGACAGGCGTTTGGATCGCGACAGAATCACCTCGCCGCTGCCTGCCAGCTGGGCAAAGTCATGCGCGGCAAGACCGACTCGGGCTTCAGGGTCGGGCAGGCCGATACGGGACCGGAAATGGCGCGGCAGGAACGCATCGCCGCCGCTGCGTCCCGGCCAGCTTCCCTCGTTCAGACCACCCAGTATGACCAGGTCAGCCGACTGTAGACGTGCTTCCAGCGGGCCGAGAATGGCTATGCGTGGATGGCCCGCCGTCTCGTTTGCCACCAGATCTCCGTCCGCCAGCGCTTCAAGTATGGCCAGATGGGTTTCCCCGGGCTCCTCCCCGAGCGCATGACCCGTATCGGCGAGCGTTTCCAGAAGGCCTGCAATCGCCGCACCGTCCTTGTCCGCCCAGATGCGCGCGGCGTCGCTTGGCGCTTCGCCATCGCTCAGCCTTTGCAGAAGCCCTGCCAGCAGACCGGCGAACGCTTCGCCGGAAAGCGGTCCGGCGAGCGGCTCAACGCACGGCGCATGCACGGTCTGCAGCCATGAGACGATACGCGCAGACGCCTCATCTGCCCTGTAGAACCGGCGGACACGTCCCTCGTCCGCAATGTAGCGCTGCAGGCTGTCCAGACCGTGCCACAGCCTCGGCCCCCGCAATTGCGTCCGTTCAAATTGCGAGATGTCTGCCTGCGTGAAGACGGCGGTGTCCTCTTGCGTCATGACCTCGTGCTTGAGCAGGGCGCACAGAAGTACCGGATCGCCCGGATCGAGCATCCATCCCGCTGCCAGAAACAGGAAGCTGCCAGCGCGGGTCTCGGTCAGGAACCGGCCCGCAGAGGTCGGTGCATCGATCTCCCAGCGTCGCAGACTGGCGCTGACGCGTTTCGCCAGCCCGGCATCCGCCGTGACGAGCGCAGCGGTCTTGTCCGGCGTCTCGAGCGTTTCACGCAATTTCAGGGCAATCGCAAAGGCTTCTTCGGCCTCGTTCTCGGCCTCGATGACAAAAACGTTTTCCAGAGCTTGCCGGGTCAGTTCTTCCGGGCTTTGCGGGTCGGCGCGCATTTTCAGGCGGCGCAGCCAGTCATCGGTCGTTTCCGCCGGGGCGAGCGCTTCCTCGATCAGTTTGCGCCGGGAGGTTTGCTTGTCGGTCTCGGCATAACCGGGCCATGAAGCGACGGCCTCCGGTGACAGGCCCATCGCATCCAGCGTTCCGGCAAAGGCAAATTGCGGATGGCTCGGCGTCTGCCGGATCGCCTCCCAGGCCTGCGCCTGCGCGTCGCGTTCCAGCCCCTCGAACAGGATCAGGCCTTTGGGAAGCTTTGCGATTGCCTCCATCAGAAGGCGCGAGGCAGGCGTGGTCCCCGTCGACCCGGCGATGATCACAGGATGGTCCGGCGGGTTCGCCTCCCAGCGCGCGGCAATGGTCCTCGCAATCTCGACCCGTTGGCGCGCCGGTTCGGCCAGCCCGTTATCGGCCAGATAATCCGGCCAGGCCTCCGTGACGATCTTCAGAAAGTCGATGGACGACTGCCAGTGCTGCGCAAGCTCGTTGGCTCCCGCCAGATCGCCAAGCTTATGCCAGTCGACATCGCCGACAAGTGCCGCCTGATCCAGCAGACCGGCCAGCTCCTGCGCCGCGCGCAGGGCATTCACCATGGAGGTTTCCGCGCCGGTTTTGTTTTGCCAAGCAAGGATCAACCGCGTCAGAACGCCGAGGCGGTGACCGTCGGAGACCTCCGGCAAGCCGTCCCCGAACGCCAGATCGCTTGCGCCGAGTGTGTCGGTATCCACCACATCCCCAAGCGGGCGAATGTCGGGCGGAATGAAACTCCCCCCGCCCAGCTTCTGAAACAGACAGGCCGCCAGCCGCCGCGCCGACCGACGGTTGGGCACATAGATGAGCGTTTCGGCCAATGCGTCCGGTCGGTCACGCACCTTGAGCGTTTCGACAAGCGTCGAGGACAGAACATCCAGAAGGTCTGCGCCTGCGGGAAGGGTAAAAAGCTTCGGGCTGCCCGCGGCTGAAAAGGGCCTGCGTCATGTTTCGCTCTTCAACCTCAGCACATGCCGCTCGGCATCGCTGCGGGCTTGTGGGTCTCCGACATGCAGCCAGTCGCCGTCCAGCACCATGCCGTGAAGCCGTCCCGCCGCGAGGCTCTGGCTCCAAATCTCGTTTGCCGAAAACGGTGTCGCTGCGTGCCCCCTATAGACCTGCGGCGAGACGATCCTGACCCCGGCATAAGCATAAGGAGTTTCCTCGCCGCGTTCGGGCCGGTCCAGAACACCGTCAGGGTCCAGCCGGAAATCACCCTTACCGTCAAAACCGGTCGAGCGGTCCCGCCGCGCCAGAAGCAGTCGCTCATCCATTCGCTTAAGGTCGAACCCCTCGATCAGATCGAGGATCGGGCTATGGTCTGCGCCCGTCCAGAAGGCGTCTGTATTGACGACCAGAAACGGTAGATCGCCCAGCAAAGGCAAAGCCTGCACGACACCGCCGCCGGTATCCATAAGCTCGCCGCGCTCATCGGAAATCGCAATCTCGATGTCGCGGCGCTGAAGGACGTGGGTTTCCAGCATGTCGGCCAGATAATGCACATTGACCACGGCCCGGCCGATTCCGGCGGCCACCAGCTCATCCAGAAGCCGGTCGATCAGCGTGCGCCCGGCGACCTCGATCAGCGGCTTGGGCCGGTCATTCGTCAGCGGCCGCATCCGGGTTCCGAATCCTGCGGCCATCAGCATGGCGGACTGAACCGGGGCGGCGCTCATGCCGCGCGCCTTTCAATGTCCGGCACCATATCGCCCAGCAGCTTGCGAAGGTCGCCAAGCTCTGGATGTTCAAGATTGCCAAGAAGGTGGCCCCATTCACGCGCCAGAAACGCCTTATAGCGGGGCTTGCCATCGCGCGCGATCAAGCGGGCAAATATGCCGAGAATACGCAGGGCATTGACCGCACCGGCAAGGGCCATGTCATCCTCGATATCTGCCGCTGCCGTGCCGGTTGTCTCCAGCCAGGCATCCAGCGCCGTGCGTCTGGCCTCCGGCCCGACATCGCGTCGCGCATCCTGCAGGAACATCACCAGGTCCCAGGCCGCCGGGCCCCTCACAGCGTCCTGAAAGTCCAGCAACCCGACACGGGCAATACCGTCGCGCTTTGGCAGCCAGATCAGATTTTCCGCGTGATAGTCCCGCATCAGCAAGACCTGCGGCAGCCCGGCCAGCCGGTCGCAGAGGCCGGCCATGATATCCGACCAGGCGGCGCGTTGCTGCGGACTGACGGTCATCTGCGGATCGAGTGTTGGATACCATTCGGGGAAGAGGTCCGCGCCCACCCGGAACGCCAGAGCATCATAATCCCGGATATGCCAGTCATGACCATCGCCCGTGACCATTTGCGGGGCGCGCGCGTTATGAATGTGTCCGAGCGTTTGCGCCGCCGCCCGGTAAAGCACTGCCTCGTCAGCGCCGCGCTCGATCTCGCGCGCAAATAGTGCGTCGCCAAGATCCTCGACGATAGCGAACCCCGCCTCCACATCGCTGTGATGCACCTGCGGCGCGGTCACGCCGAGGTCACGCAAAAAGCCTGCAATCCCCGCAAACGCATCGATGCGGCAGGCCGCCAGACGGGCGCTGGCATTCCATCCGGCGGCCAGCCGCTCTGCATGGCTGGCCTCGCCGTCCAGAAACGGTGGTTCGGCGTTTGGCGGCGCGTCCATCAGCAGAACGTGTTCACCCGTATCCGCACGTATCAAACGTTCATAACGACGGGTGGACGCGTCTTCGCCAAGTGCTAAGCGACGCGCATCGCCCCATCCCGAGTGCTGAAGAAAACGCAGACGTTCGCGCTCGCGGTCATGAGGCATCGAAATACGTCTTCACCCTGTTCTGCTCGTCTGTTCCGTGTCCTGTCAGGCAGGCGTTTCGGCCCTCACCCTCGAACGTCAGACGCAGCTCGAATCCCGTCTTCGGAAGATAGTGCCCCGCTTTCTCCGGCCATTCAATCAGACAGATATCCTCCAGCGCCTCTTCAAGCCCGAGTTCGCGCACCTCATCCGGCGATTCCAGCCGGTAGAGATCGAAATGCCATAAGGTGCCAATACCGGTTTCATAGGTCTGGACCAGCGTGAAGGTGGGGCTGGGCACATCGGTGTGGTCACCGCACAGCGAGCGGATCAGCCCGCGCACAAGTGTCGTCTTTCCCGCGCCCAGATCGCCGATCAGGACCAGCATGTCACCGCGGCGGAGCAGCGCCGCGAGACGTGCTCCGAACCGGAGGGTGGCCGCTTCGTCGGGCAGGGCGCAGGTGTGGGTGACGGTCACGATATCCCCTGACTATTGTGCGTCCGCTATGGCTTCAAGAGTCTTGCAAAACATGACGCACGCGTCATACATCGCCCAATGACCCAGTGCCCGAAGACCTGCGCATGACTTTGCCACGCCATATCATCGTTGTCGGCGGCGGTCAGGCCGGGGCGCAAGCGATCGCATCGCTGCGTCTGGGCGGCTATGAGGGCGGCTTGACGCTTGTCGGCGAGGAAAACGCGCCGCCCTATCAAAGACCGCCGCTCTCCAAGACATTCCTCAAGGGCCTCATCGACGAGGACCGGCTGTATCTCAAACCTCTCCAGTATTACCAGGACCAGAATGTCGAGCTGATCCTCGACATGAAGGCGAGCCGCATCGACCGCGCATCGCGCCGTCTGCATCTGCAAAGCGGCGCAGCCCTCTCTTACGACAAGCTCATACTGGCGACCGGTTCGACACCGCGTGATCTTCCGGTTCAGGGCGGGACCCTGGACAGGGTTCAGACGCTGCGCGGCATCGCCGATGTCGAGCGCTTGCGCGCCTGCATGTCGCCCAGGTGCCGCATCGTCATTGTCGGTGCCGGGTATATCGGGCTTGAGGCTGCCGCCGTCATGCGCGAACTCGGCGCGGAGGTGACGATCCTGGAGATGGCCGACCGGGTGCTGGCGCGTGTCACCGGCGAGGTCATGTCTTCGTTCTTTACCCGACTGCACGAGTCGCATGGCGTGGATGTCCGCACCGGCGTCAGACTGGCGGCACTGGAGGGCGAGACGTCTGTGACCGGCGCGCGTCTGGCCTCGGGCGAGGTCATCGCCTGCGATCTGGTGCTTGTCGGCATTGGCATCACCCCGAATGAGGGCCTCGCCGCCGAGGCCGGTCTGGCATGCGGCAACGGCATCCGCGTGGACCGCGACGCGCGTACGCTCGACCCGGACATTTATGCCGTCGGCGACTGTACCAAACGCCCGCTTGTGCATTACGGGCGCGAAGCGCGGCTCGAAAGCGTTCACAATGCGATAGAGCAGGGCAAGCTTGCGGCCGCGCACATTCTGGGTCATCCGCGTCCGAGCGAGGATACGCCCTGGTTCTGGTCAGACCAGTACGACGTCAAACTGCAGATTGCCGGTCTCTCGACGAACACCAACGAAACGGTGGTGCGCGGAGACCCGTCCGGTCGCAGCTTTGCAGTGTTCTATCTGCAGGACGGACACATCCGCGCGGTCGATGCCGTAAACGCGCCACCGGAGTTTCTGGCGTCGAAGAAGCTGATTGCGGCAAACGCTGCGCTTGCACGAGACACGCTAACCGATACATCGGTGTCGATGAAAGAGATTGCCGCTGGCGCTATGGCGGTTTGAACGAGATTCAGGGAGACTTCGGAAGATGGTCAAGATTACGTATGTCGAGCACGACGGAACGAGCCGCGATGTCGATGCCAAGGTCGGCGAAAGCGTCATGGAAGCGGCAATCCGCAACAATGTGCCGGGCATTGATGCCGACTGCGGCGGTGCCTGTGCGTGTGCGACCTGCCATGTCTATGTCGACACCGCCTATCTGGAAAAGACCGGTTCACGCGAAGCCATGGAGCAGTCCATGCTCGATTTCGCCGAGGGCGTTCAGGAAAACTCGCGTCTCTCCTGCCAGATACAGGTCTCCAAGGAGCTGGACGGTCTGACCGTTACAACACCTGAAAGCCAGCACTGACCGGCGCGTTGTCTGCCGGACCGGACAAATTCAACGCAAGTCATTAACCTTGCATTAAGCCAATCGTATGATTCCGTTAACGTATCTGTCAGGATGGACGCGCGCGTCTTCCGGCGGAGACGGGATGAGAGGCCATGACGGTTGGTATGACCCAGTTGATTGCGACGTTCGGTGCGGCTGCCCTCGCCTTGGCGGCAATGCTCTGGGCCTATCGGGTGACCGAAGGCAGCCGCAGCGCCGCCAATGCCTTTCGCCGCCGCTCACGTCAGCTTGAAGAACGCACGGCACGCGCCGAGAGCATCTTCGGCGCGCATCCGGGTGTTGTGCTGGTCTGGGAAGATGACGAACCGGAGGCTGCAACCCTCGGCCAGCCGCAAGTCTATGGGTCGCCGGTCGCCTTCGGCTCGCTTCTCAAGTTCACCGACGAATCGACCGCCATGGATCCGGCCGTGCGCCTGCTTGAAGGCCTCGCCGATCTTGAGGCGCGCGATGCCTCGGGCCAGCATGCCACCCTGCGCGAACGCCTGCAGGAATTGCGGCTCAACGGCGCGTCCTTTTCGCTGACCATCATCGGCCCGTCGGGGCGGTTTCTGGAAGCGGACGGACGAACCGCCGGTGTCCGCGCCGTTCTCTGGATTACCGATTCCACGATCAAGGGCATCGAGGAAAGCTCCGCGCGTGGGCGCTTCGAGGAAGCCAGGCAGATTGTTGCCAGAGACCCGACAGCCTTCCTGGACATGCTCGCCAAGGCCCCGTTCCCGGTCTGGCGCCTGTCGGGGGCCGGGCGTCTGCAATGGGCGAACTCGGCTTATCTGGCCTCGGTCGGGGCGGACGGTCTGGATCAGGCCATTGACGGACAGATGCGGCTGGACGAGCAGATCACCGAACAGGTACGCCGGACCATTGAAAGCCGCGCCGACATCACCGAACAGCGCCACCTTGCCGTCAATGGCGAACGGCGCATCTATCGCGTGCTGACCTTCCCGTTGACCGGCGGCGCGGGAGCTATGGCGTTCGACGTGACCGACGAGGAGCAGGCCCGCGAAACGCTGAACCGCCATGTGAAGGCGCATGATGAAACGCTCAATCATGTCGATGAAGGGGTCGCGATTTTCGGTCCGGACCGGAACCTGACCTTCTACAACCGGGCCTTCAGCGAGATGTGGTCCCTCGGCGAGAGCTTTCTCTCCGGTCATCCCTCCCACTCGACCATTCTCGACAGGCTCCGTGAGAAGCGCAAGCTTCCCACTCAGAGCAACTGGGCCGAATGGCGCGCGAAGGAACTGGGTCACCACCAGACATCGCGCACCGTTCCGCCGGAAAGCTGGCGGCTGCCCGATGGACGCATCATCAGCGTCACGCGCCAGCGTCACCCGCTCGGCGGCCTGCTGATTCTCTTCAAGGACATCACCGAGGACGTGAAACTGCGGGCACGGTTCAACGAACTGACCCAGACCCAGACGGCCACGCTCGACAATCTGCACGAGGCTGTGCTCGTGTTCGGGGCCGATGCTCGGCTCAAGCTGGTCAACACCGCCTTCTTCGAGCAATGGAACATCGAGAAGGCCGAACTGGAATCCCGCGGAATGGATTTCGACAAGGTGACCTCGCTCTGCAAGCCTTTGTTTCGTGACGAGGCCGTCTGGTCGGAGATCAAGGCTCGCGTGACGGACCCGGACCCCCGCGCCCGGCGTGAAAGCGGCACCTTCATGCGGCGCAGCGATGACACGATCCTCAAGTATCTGACCCACCCCTTGCCGGACGGGGCGACCCTGATCGCCTTCGTCGACGAGACGGCCAACCTCAAGATGAAGAAGGTGCTGACCGACAAGGCGGACGCCTTCGCCGCGGCCGACCAGCTGCGCAAGCGGTTCGTCGAGAATGTCAGCTATCAGCTTCGCTCGCCGCTACAGAGCATTATGGGCTTTGCCCAGTTCATCGACGGTGATCTTGCCGGTCCGATCAACGAAAGACAGCGGGATTCTGTTCGTTCAATCTTAAGGGCTTCGACCGACCTTCAGAAGCTGATCGACAACATTCTGGACCTCGCAATGATCGAAGCCGGCCGATATGATCTTGAACTCGACACCGTCGACCTGACAGCACTGATAGAAGACAGCATCGGGCTGGTCGCCAACAGCGTCGAGGATACGCGAACGGCGATCCGGACGGAAATTCCCGCCGGAATCGGTACCATCAGGGCCGATGGCAAACGGCTTCGCCAAGTCCTGTTCAACCTGCTTTCGAACGCCATCCACAACACCGTCGCGGGTGACGAGATCGCCGTCGGCGCGACACGCGAAGACGGGATCGTCAAACTCACTGTGCGCGATACCGGACGCGGCATTGCCTTTGACAAGCAGGCCTCGGCATTCGATCCGTTCCAGTCCAGCGAGCAGACGGGCGCAGGTGTCGGACTGACACTGGTCCGTGCCTTCATCGAGCGTCATAATGGCTGGGTCGCCATCGATTCCGAGCCCGGCACTGGCACCACGGTTATCTGTGCCTTGCCGGAAGACGCTACACCGACGCTGCGACCCCACTCGCCGCCGCGCGACGAGGCCAGCGAACTGCGCCAGCGTACCGCCGCCTGAGCGCTGCAAGCCCCGGACTAGCGTCAGCCATATCCGGGGCAGCCTTTCGGAAGGGACCAGTTGACTCTTGATCCACGTCCTTGGCCACGAAGCGTTTCCAGGCGGGACCCCTCCCCATGAAAGGGGGCTTGCGAGCGAAGAAATTGATCCGGTGAATCAATTTCGCGAGCTAGGGGTGGGGGTCAGTTCTCGGAATAAACTGATAATAGCAAGCGCCCGCCCACCGCAAATCACTCCAACCCCCGCCATCCTGCCTCATACTCCTCGCACGCATGGCGGAGGGGCCAACCGGAAGGTCCGGCCCGTCATGTGCGGCGATGATCCGTGGCTGTCAGAGGTGGACCAACCAACCCCTCAAGGATGGTACGGCGAAGAGGTCCACGAACCCGGCGGCAATCCGCGCGGGCTGCCACTGAAGTCGGATGCGGCCCTTTCAAGCCGCTCCGATGGGCGTAAGTCCGAGGCTCTGGCACATCATTGCGGGCGGGATGGCTTCCCGAGCACCAAACCAGCCTCTGCGAAAGCAAGGCATTAAACCGCTTCGGCAGGACATCCCGCCCGGCCCTCACCCACCCCGCACCTCCACGGTCCAGAACCGGTGGAGCTTTCGGCGCATGGTCTATTCGCCGGTCGACGCCGCCGCCATTCGTGCTAATTCCTCTGCGCAGCGTCCAGGGAGCCAGTCATGACATCGACAGCAATCATTGGCGGAGGCGTAGCTGGCCTTGCGTGCGCGGCGCGTCTGGCAAAGGCGGGCCAGCAGGCGACCGTGTTCGACAAGGGGCGCGGGCCGGGCGGGCGTCTTTCCACGCGGCGCGCGCAGACGCCGCTGGGTGAGCTTCAGTTCGATCACGGGGCCCAGTATTTCACCGCCCGGACGCAAGGCTTTGCCGATCTTGTCAAGTCGCTTCGCGCCAGCGGTCATGTCGATGTGTGGACCGGTCGCCATCTTGCCTTCGACGCCGAGGGTGGGTTCGAGCGGCTTGATGCACAAGCGCGCTATGTCGGAACCCCGGGCATGAACGGACTGGTCAAGGGAATGATCGCGGCTCTGCCGGAGACGGTAGATGTCAGCTTTGCCAGCCGCGTGGGGCAGATGGAACGGGACAGCGCGGCTAGATGGTCATTGAAAGACGATGCGGGCGAGACGCTGGGAACATTCGATGCGGTTGTGTGTGCAACACCCGTCGAGCAGGCATGCGTCCTGCTGGCGTCTTGCGATCCGCAGCTTGCGGCCGAAGCAGAGGCCGCCGGGTCCGACCCGTGCTGGGCATTGATGCTGGCCTTCAAAAAACCGCTTCCACTGGATTTCGACGGCGCAAAGTTCCGTGCCCAGCCGTTTTCATGGGCAGCGCGCAATGCCTCCAAACCCGGGCGCGGGGCAGGTGAAACCTGGGTTATTCACGGCTCGCCGGACTGGTCGAAGGATCATCTGGAAAATGACGCTGATGATGTGGCCGAGCGGCTGGCCTCCGCCTTTTCCGACCGGTTCGACTTGCAGGACAAGCCCGTTCTTTGTTCCGCGCATCGCTGGCGCTATTCGCAGGTTGCCACTCCGGCGACCTCGCCTTTCGCGCTTGATGCAGACAAGCGTCTCGGTGTCTGCGGCGACTGGCGCATCGGTCCGCGCATAGAGGATGCCTGGACGAGCGGCGATCAGCTTGGTGCGGCACTGGCAGGCTTGGCATGAGCGGCCGGTGCAGGCCATGATGTCACTATGAACGAGACACCTTTTCCAGACCCGCCCGGCACGCTCTCGAATGCGCCCGAACTGTCGGTCTCCGAGCTTGCCGGACGGCTGAAGCGGACCGTTGAGGACAATTTCGATCGCGTGCGGGTTCGCGGCGAGCTGGGGCGGGTCACGATTGCAAGGTCCGGCCATATCTATGCCGACCTCAAGGATGAGAGCGCCGTCATCAACACCGTAATGTGGAAAGGCAATGCCCAACGCTTGGCGTTCAAGCCCGAAGAAGGGCTGGAGGTCGTCGCCGAAGGCAAGCTGTCCATCTATGCGGGCCGGTCTGCCTATCAGTTGATTGCCGAAACCATGCGCCCGGCAGGCGTGGGCGCGCTGATGGCCCTGCTGGAGGAACGCCGCAAGAAACTCGCTGCCGAGGGCCTGTTCGAGGCTGACCGGAAGCAGGCATTGCCGTTTCTGCCGCGCGTCATCGGCGTCGTGACCAGCCCGACCGGCGCGGTGATCCGTGACATCCTGCACCGGATCGAAGGCCGTTTTCCGGCGCATGTTCTGGTCTGGCCCGCTTTGGTGCAGGGCGATCTTGCGGCCGGCCAGATCGAAGCCGGTATTCTCGGTTTCAATGCTATCGAACCTGGCGGGCCGGTGCCGCGTCCTGACGTCATCATCGTGGCCCGCGGCGGTGGCTCCATCGAGGACCTCTGGCCGTTCAACGAGGAAAACGTCGTTCGCGCCGCGGCCGGTTCGGTCATTCCGCTGATTTCCGCTGTCGGACACGAGACCGATACGACCCTGATCGACTATGTCTCGGATGCGCGCGCCCCGACGCCCACGGGCGCGGCAGAGATTGCCGTACCGGTCCGCGCTGATCTGGCCATCGATCTGGCAGGTCTGGGGACGCGCCTTTCCCGGGCGCTGGTCTCGCGGACCGATCTGCAGGCGCGTTTGCTGGCCGGGCTGGCCGCACGACTTCCGGCTCCGGCGAGGCTCCTGGAGGCCCGGCAACAGCGGTTTGATTATATCGAGAGCCGTCTTGCGCGCTCGCTGGAACGCATGGTCGCTGCCAAGCGGGGCAGCTATCAGGCGGTAGGTGTCCGCCTGCGTCCGAAAGCCCTGCAGAATGATATTGCAGCACGTGCCCTCCGCCTCGATACGATGGTGAAGGACATGGTGCGCTCGAGCACATCGCTGGTTCGCGACCGCCGCGATCGCCTGAACCGTGCCACGCTCCGCCTGTCGGCAATCGCTGAACGCCAACGCACCAATAGTGCGCGCTCGGAGGCACTGGAGCGGACCGGCGGCCGGCTGGCGCGGGCCATGAACGGGTATCTGGCTGCGCAGACACAAGCCTTGTCAGGCCGGTCTGCGCTCTTGCGCACATTGAGCCATGAAGGAACCCTGCAACGCGGGTTTGCCCTTGTCCGCGACGAGGCAGGCGCGCTCATCCGGCACGTGGACGCGGCAAAGTCGGCTGCCAGGCTGGAGTTAGAATTTGCCGACGGGCGGATCACAACATCGACCGGCAGGGGCAGTGTTTCGCCTCCGCAGGAATCCGTAGCCAAACCGGTACGAAAAACGCCGCCGCCCGGGAAAGGCAGCGGCGGGCAGGGGAGCCTCTTTTAAACTGGCAGGCGGATCAGGTCGGTTCGTTCTTGCCACACAGAATGCGCTGGATATCTGACGGCGAGTGATTGGTCAGGGTCTTGGCAACCTCGTCTGTCACGCGCTTTTTCGCTTCGTCGTGGAGGTTGTCGCGCAGAATGCCAAGCGTGGATGGATCGGCAACGAGCACCAGCTTCTCATAAACGTTGTTGAGCGCCTTCTTTGAAAGATCTTCGGCCAGTTCCTTGGCGAAGTCTTCCTTCGCCTTTTCATGGAAATCGGTCTCGTCCATGGCGCTGCGGCCATGCTCGCCATCGTCGCGGCGGCGTCCGGGCTTGTCGGTGGCCTGTTCGCGGTCCGGCGGGTTCTTCTGGTCGTCATGGTCGACGACCCGCAAGTCTGCCAGTTCGGCATCACCTTCGTTTCTGAGAACGAGATGCTGGTCTCCGTCGGCGACGACGACCCAGGTTCCGTGATCGATTGAAAGTGTCATGAGATATCCTTGTTGCTTGTCTGTTTTGGATGTTTGGCGGCGCACCATCAGTCGCGTTTCGCCGTGTTCATCAGGGCACGCTCCGGCAGGATCATCACTGCGCAGCTGGAGTCGCGTGCGACATGTTCCGAGGTCGAGGGGTCGAACATGCGTTGCAGCCAGCCGCGGGTCCGGGCGCCGAGAATAATCAGATCGGCGGACCATTCGGTGGCCGCTGCCTGAATCTCGTCCGACGCGCTGCCGTAGCGGACCTCGACATCGTGCTCGTCCTCGCCTGTTGCCGATGTCAGGATACGGGAAATATGTGTGCGTCGTTCGGCATCCTGCTGCGGCGACAGCGCTGCGGCGGGCACTCCGTAGGCGATCGGATCAGGCGGGTAGACGCCCGAGGTTGCAGCCGGCACCGAAACTTGCGGTTCGGCAATCGCAAGGTAGCGGACTTCCGCGCCGAGCGTTTGGGCAAGTCGGTGAGCCGTCTGCGCTACGCCTGCTGCCAGATCCCCATTGGGGTCGAGCGCTACCAGTATGCGGGAAAACCCTTCGCCCGTAGCCTCATTGAGCGAGGCCAGGGCATCGTTGATATCGTCTATGTTCGTCGGACGCTCACCGCCGCCCATGTTTTCGTCCGAGGCTCGGATCAGGGCCTCGGTGTCGAGTTCGCATGGACTGGAGCAGCCGACGCTTGTCCTTCGGGGTCAGATCCGAATCGGCAAGTACGGCCTGTGGGTTGTCATAATCGTCAGCGGTTCGCGGCGGCAGGGACTGCGGATCGGTCGTGTTCATGGCGCTCTCCTTGAGTGCACGGAAACTGCATATCTATGTCTTCAAACACCGCTGCCGGGGCAAACGTTCCCTTGCGTCGAGGCCGCGAACATCCGTGAATCACTTGATTGCAACCCGATGCCGCGCCATCACCTTGCCGCATGAACATACTTATTCTCGGTTCCGGCGGGCGCGAACATGCGCTGGCCTGGAAAATCGCCGCTTCGCCCCTCGTTGACACCGTCTGGTGTGCGCCCGGCAATCCCGGCATGGACCTGATCGGCCCGTGTTTCGATGTCGACATCGAAGACCAGTCAGCCATTCAGAAGCTTGTTCTTCAACTCGAACCTGATCTCGTTGTGATCGGACCCGAGCAGCCGCTCGCCGACGGACTGGCCGACCTCCTCCGGGCGCGAGGATTCGACGTCTTCGGCCCCGGCAAGGATGCGGCCCGGATCGAAGCCTCTAAGGCCTATTCCAAAGAATTGATGGCGCGCCATGGCATTCCGACCGCCGCATTTGGTCGGTTCACGGCGCTGGAAGATGCTGTCGCCTTCCTCGATACACTTGACGCCCCGTACGTTCTCAAGGCCGATGGCCTAGCCGCCGGCAAAGGTGTGGTGATCGCGCAGGACCGGGAAGAAGCCGAGCGCGAACTGGAAGAGATGCTTTCGGGAAAATTCGGCACGGCGTCGGAAGAAGTGGTGATCGAAGCTTTCATGGAGGGCGAGGAAGCCAGCCTCTTCGTGCTGACGGATGGAAGCAATTTCATCTGTCTGCCCGCAGCGCAGGACCACAAGCGCGTTGGCGAGGGCGATACTGGGCCCAATACTGGCGGCATGGGGGCCTACGCGCCTGCGGCCGTTTTGACGCCGGACCTCACGAATACGGCGATTGAAACCATTGTCCGCCCAACGCTCGAAGCCCTGAGCGGTGAGGGCGCGATGTTTCAGGGCGTGCTGTATATCGGCCTGATGCTGACGCGCGACGGTCCGAAAGTTGTCGAGTACAATTGCCGGTTCGGAGATCCGGAATGTCAGGTTCTGATGGCCGGTCTGGAGGATGATATCGTTCCGGTGCTGCTGGCCTGCGCAACCGGAGGAATGCCTGCGCGGCATTTCGAAAGCCTGCTCGATGCGACAAGGTTTCAGCCTTCGGCCTGCATTGTGATGGCGGCAGAAGGCTACCCCGGCAGCTATCAGAAGGGGCATGTCATCAAGGGCATTGCAGATGCGAACGCACGCGACGGCGTCACGGTTTTCCATGCGGGAACCGATACGGCGGCGGATGGGACGCTCGTTTCCAGCGGCGGGCGCGTACTCGGTGTGACGGCCTCGGCTGACGATCTGAAGACCGCTCTGGCGAGGGCCTATGAAGGGGTTGATGCAATCGACTGGCCCACGGGTTTTTGCAGGCGTGACATCGGTTGGCGGATTACCTGAAAGAAGCAGGGCCTGTCTGTCCTGCTCCGGATTGTCGGGGAACCGCCGCGCACTGACGGCATTGTTTCGGGGCAGGGCCATGCGGCCCGAAGCACGACAAGCAAGGACCTGATATGACTGACAAGAGCATCGACACATTGAATGATGTCACCAAGACACTGATCGACAGCCACAAGGGCTATACCGATGCGATGGAGATGGTGAACGAGGATTATTTTCTGCGCACCCAGTTTGCCCAGCGTGCGCAGGACCGCAAGCAATTGATCGATCAATTCCAGTCAGCAGTGAGAAGCATGGGCGGCACACCGCAGGAAAGCGGTGGTATGGCGGCATCTGCACATCGTGGCTGGATGAAGTTTACATCCATGTTCCAGGACGACGAGAAAGCGGCACTTGGGTCGATTGATGATGGTGAAGAGCATCTCGCCAACCAGATCGAGGACAAGCTGAAGGACGACGATCTTGCCCTGGAAGCGCGGAAACTTCTCGAGCTTGCGCACGCCTCGGCCAAGGAAGGCGAGTCCTTTGCCGACATGATGGAAGACCGCGCCTAGCTCGCGCATCCTTCCCTGATGAAAATACCACAGCTCCCTTGCCGCCCTGCGCCGCTTGCCTACACTGGCAACCAGACAGGACGGCAAGGGAGCTGACTTATGGTACACGGGGCTTCGGCGCAGGAATTGTTCAGTGGAACCAAGGAGGTTTCGGAAGAGAACCGGTTCGATGAGGCGGCTCTTGTTCGCTGGATGGAAGCGAATGTCGAGGGCTTTGAGGGTCCGGTGACGGTGCGCCGGTTCAAGGGCGGACAATCGAACCCGACATTCAAGCTGGTCTCGGCCAACCATGCCTACGTCATGCGCCGCAAGCCGCCTGGAAAGCTTCTGCCGTCCGCTCATGCTGTTGACCGCGAGTTCAGGGTGATTTCCGCCCTGCATCCGCTTGGGTATCCGGTCGCACGACCCTATGCACTCTGCGAAGATGAGAGCGTCGTCGGTACGATCTTCTACGTCATGGATCATATCGACGGACGCATACTCTGGGATGGCACACTTCCTGAAAGCAAACCCGAAGAGCGCCGCGCTATTTACGCGGCGAAGGTAAAAACCTTTGCCGACCTGCATAATGTCGACTGGCGCGCAGCGGGACTCGAAGGGTTTGGCAAGGAAGGCGACTATATTGCCCGGCAGATACATCGCTGGTCCAAGCAATATATCGCGTCCGAGACGACGAAGATCCCCGAGATGGACCGGTTGATCGAGTGGCTGCCAGCAAACATTCCCGCGGGCGAAACCACAACGATCGTGCATGGCGACTATCGTCTCGACAACATGATCCTGCATCCGACCAAGCCGGAGGTGCTGGCAGTTCTTGATTGGGAGCTTTCAACGCTTGGCGATCCGCTTGCCGATTTCACCTATCATCTGATGAACTGGTTCATGCCAAGCTCCGATCCCGGACGCGGCGCGCTTGTCGATATAGACGATCTGAACGCTTACGGTATTCCGACGGCCGACCAGTATATCGCCGATTATTGCCGCCATACCGGCCGCGACGGGTTGCCTGAGGTCGAGTATTATTTCGCCTATAACGCCTTCCGGCTGGCGGCGATCTGTCAGGGTATTGTCGGTCGGGTGCGTGACGGGACAGCGTCGAATGCGGCTGCGGCGACGATGGAAGAACGGGTCGCACCTCTGGCCCAATTTGCCTATGCGAACGCGCAAACAGCCGGACTGCAGGGCTGACGCGGAACGACTGACCGGTGAGCAGGATTATGCTAGGCATGATCGTGCAAGGAGAGCAGACATGACGACGTTGACGCTGGAATTGGACGACGAACAAGCCGCTTTCATCGAGCGTGAACTGGCAACCGGGCGGTATGCTTCGGCTGCAGACGTCATGCGACGGGCCGTTGAGGTTTATGAGGCCTATGCCGATAAGGACGCCGCGCTTAGGGATTATCTCGCACCGCGCTTCAAGTCTGCCGATGCAGGCCAGTTTGTCGATGATTTTTCCATGGATGATGTGATCGCCGAAGCAGATGCGCTCTGAGCGCCGCTGGGTTCTGCTTCATGAAGCCAGAATGGAACTCGTCGCAATTGCTCGTCACACGCGCAAGGTATGGGGCGCACATCAGAGGCAAGTCTATCTTGCACGTCTTGAGACGCGCTTTAACTGGCTCGCGGCCAATCCTGAGCTCGGTAAAAACCGAAGCGTCTTGAGGGAAGGCCTGTTTTCATATGCCGAGGGATCGCACTTGATTTTCTATCTCGTGAAACCGGACCGAATCGAAATTATCGGAATTGCCCACAAAGCCATGGACATAGATTCGTATTTAGCTTCTGGAACCGATGACTGACTCCATACACACCCTTGCGCTCGCGCTTCCATCCGCAACGCACGTGGGGCAATGGCAGGGGTGCGATGTCTACAAGGTTGGCGGCAAGGTGTTTGCGATCTTTGTTCCGCCGAAGAACCGGCTGACGGTCAAGTGTGACAGTGAGGATACGGCACGTATGCTTATCGAGGTCGGCGCAGCCGTCCGGGCTCCGCATCTGCCGCGTGGCGGCTGGGTGGCCTTCGATGCTGAGACCTTGAACAACGACGAATGCGCTACGCGCATTTGCGCAAGCTATGAAGTGGTGAGGTCGGCCTTGCCCCGCCGTCTGCAGGCGGACATGGCAGCGTCTGAATGAAGATATTCAGGGTCTCGCCTTTGACCTGGGCCAATCGTATCCTTGCTGCCGCGTTTGCCGCCGTGCTCGCCGTTCATGTCTATGCGGCGCTGTTGAATGTCCTGCAGCCGCCTGCAACGGTGCTGATGGCGCAACGTTCGCTTGAAGGCCAGACCGTCAGGCGCGATCCGGTGCCATTGAACCAGATATCTCCCTATCTGGTGCAGGGGGTGATTGCGGCTGAGGATAACCGTTTCTGCACTCATGACGGGATCGATTTCGCCGCGCTCGATCAGGTGATCCGCGACTACCAGCGCGGCAAGCCGCTACGGGGAGCCTCGACCATTTCCCAGCAGACGGCCAAGAATGTGTTCTTCTGGAATGGCGGCGGATTTGTCCGCAAGGGCGGCGAGGCCTGGATGACGATTGTGCTGGAACGCAGCCTCGGCAAACGCCGGATCATGAGCGTCTATCTCAACACCATCGAATGGGGTGACGGCTTGTTCGGAGCGGAGGCAGCAGCGCAAGCACGGTTTGGCAAACCAGCCTCAGACCTGACCCGCCGCGAAGCTGCGCTGCTGGCCTCGGTTCTGCCAAACCCGCAAACCTGGCGGGTCGATCCGCCAGGGCCTTATGTGTCGAAACGTGCGCCAACAATTGAGGCCCGCATGCGCGATGCCGATACGTCGTGCGTTTTTTCGGGTTAGTTCACGCCGTTCAACTAACGTGACCAGTCGACGATCAGGCCCTCGCTGGGCCGCTGACCGTTCGACAGGACCTTGCGGTAGCTGTCAGCAAGATCGTCATGTCCCGAAATTCTCACCGGCGTAATCCATCCGGTAGCCGGCGCATAAAACTCGACGAGCGACTGGGCGATACGGTCTACAAGCACCTTGCCGCCCCAGTCGTCCCCGCGTTTTGCGGACCGATCCGGCGCGAAGAAGAAAGCGGGCTCGGGGCCGGGCATGGGTTCGGCCGCGGTTGCGGTCTGGTCGGCTGCGGCTTGCAGTGCGCTTGTCCAGTCCGTTGCGCCGACGATCAGCGAGACTTTCAGGGTGTCGCCAGCAGCAGCATGGACGCACTTCGTGACGTTGCGGTTTCCGGCGAAGTCGACATAGGCGGAGACACCTTCAAGCGCGTCATCGTCATTGCTGTCATAGGTCACGACCTTGTCGTACAGGCCCAGATTGCGCGTGAAGGCACGGTTGCCGGGCGACGTCAGGCCGATAACCCGGCGTCCGCGCTTCTTCCATAGCCAGGCCAGTCCGATGGCAGTCTTGCTGGAGGCGCTGGACAGGACAATCGGACCGTCCTCGTCCGACAGGGTTTCGTCCAGCTGATCGTCCAGCAGAAACGCGGTCATGAAAAGCGGCCGGAACAGCATTTGTGCCGACTCGTAATCGGCGCGGTAGGCAGGGTCGGATGCCACCCTGACATAGCGGTTATAGACATCGGCCAGTTCGCGACGGTGCGCAGAGCCGTCCAGGAAACTACCGTCGCGTATTCCGTCTGCGACGACCGTCAGATGCGTCGCCATTGGGAAATAGCCGTAAACCCGCTCGCCTGGCTCGACGCCGTCAGCGCGGCTCTCCTCGACGGTTGCAAACCCCCAGACCGGGATCACACCGCGCGTGTCTTCGCTGGCCGGAAAGAACGCCCAGTATTTCATCATGTCGCCGAACATCGCATAGGTGATGTTGTTGGCGGTAAGCGCAAACGCCTCTGTCGCAAAACGCACTTCACCCTCTTGCAGGGGCGAAAGCGGGCTTTCCACCATGTGCGTAGCGGAGAGGTTTGCCTTCTCCACTTCAAGCGTGGTCTTGAGGGCGGACGTCATGACCCGAGATCGATCTGCAGTTTCGAAATGGCGTGTACGAAGTTGTTCGGTGCGATCTCGATGTCACCGGTCCATTTCACTTCTGGAAAGCGCGCCAGAATGCGCTGATAGGCGACCTCCAGCTGCATGTTCGCGACACGCTGGCCGAGGCAGACGTGCGGGCCCATGCCGAACGCCAGATGGGCCTTGGCATTGCCGCGTTGGATGTCGAATGTGTCCGGTTCCGGGAAAATCGATGGATCGCGATTGGCTGCGCCGTAATACATGACCAGTTTTTCGCCTTCGCCGATCTTCTGACCGCCGATCTCGGTGTCTTTTGTGGCTGTCCTGCGCATGTAGATGACGGGGCTGACCATGCGGATCGCCTCATGCACCATATTTCCGATCTTCTCCGGAGACTCCACGAGCATCTTCTGCTGGTCCGGAAACTCGGTGAGCAATTTCATCGTGCCTGAAAGCGAGTTGCGGGTCGTGTCATTGCCGGCAAAGACGATCAGCAGCCATGACCCGTCCAGATATTCCGGCGACAAAGGCTGGCCGTCGATTTCGGCGTTGGCGATCGCGGAGAGAAGATCATTCTTCGGGTTCTTGCGGCGTTCCTGCAGGATGGCCTGACCATAATCGAACATGTCCTGCACGTTCGCCAGGAAGTCCATGATGACCTCGGGCTCGATCTCTCCAAGCTCCTTGCGCTGCAGCATGTATCCGGCGTTTTCCAGATAATGCATCCAGTGCACCAGCTTAGGACGGTCGGCGTCGGGTACGCCAAGAATCTCGCACAAGGTGAAGAGTGGCAGCTCTGCTGAAAAGTGCTCGACCATATCGAGTTGCGGGCCCTTGGCCGCCATGTCGTCGAGCAGACTATCGACTTTGGCTTCCACCCGCTTGCGCAGATCGGCGACGAAGTTCGGAAGGAAGTAGGCCATGTGCTCGCGGCGCAGTGCCATGTGGTGGGGCTGATCAAGACAGATCAGCGTGTCCAGCGAGGCGCGATGCAGAAGGGGGTGGCGCTGGTCTTCCTTGCCATAGCCCATCAGGATGCCGCCGCGTTGCGACGAGAATGTCTGCGTGTCGAGTTCGACCTTGCGCACATCGTCATAGCGGGTCAGCGCCCAGAACCCGGCTGCATGCTGTTCTGGATGCCACATGACCGGGGCCGCTTCACGCATCTTCGCAAAGGACTCGAAGGGCTGGCCGACCGTGAATGCGAGAGAGTCGTTCAGCGCAAACGGCGGCTTCAGATCATAGGCCCGACGGTATTTCGGCTCTTTTGGAGTATGGTCCTCGACATAGGTTTCACTGACCAGATCCAATGGCATGGCTTACTCCCTGATTTTCTCGTTGACGCATATTGCGCGGAAGTCCGCCGTTTCACAATCTCTGCCGCAAGGTCAGGCTAGTAACGGTCGCCGGGGCGGGCGGGCCTTCCCTGTCCGCCGGGACGTTTCCGGCGGAAATCCTCGTCCAGACTGTCGTCTGATGACAAGCCCCGGCCAGTATCGCGAACCTTGCGCCCGGAACGGGTCACGCCGCCGCCCGTCCTGGCCGATGGACGCTCGGGTCTACCGGGCTTCAGGTCGTCCGGGATATGCTGGCCGAAAAGTGCGTTCAGCTTGCCGGGCTCGATTTCATCCAGATGCCCGGACGCCAGTTCGCCCAGTTCGAGGGGGCCATAGGCAACGCGGATCAACCGGTTGACCTGCAGACCCACCGCCTCGAGTGCGCGCCTCACCTCGCGGTTCTTGCCCTCTGTCAGCGTAACGTCGAACCAGCTGTTCGTGCCGGTCGTCCGGTCAAGGGTCGCGATAATCGGCGCATACTGGACGCCGTCGACCGTTATGCCATCCGCGAGAGAGGCAAGCGCGCGTTGATCGACCCGGCCATGTGCGCGGGCCCGGTAGCGGCGCTCCAGCCCGGTTGAGGGGAGTTCCAGCGCGCGGGCAAGTTCACCGTCATTGGTCAGGAGCAAAAGCCCCTCAGTGGTCAGATCGAGCCGTCCGATGGTCATCAGGCGTGGCAGGCTTTTGGACAGGTGATCGAAGATCGTCGCCCGGCCTTCCGGGTCGGAATGCGTGGTCACCAGACCGGCAGGCTTGTGATAGCGCCACAGGCGCGCGGCGCGGGGCGGGTCGACGCGCTGACCCGAGACTTCGATACGCTCGCGGCCGGTCACCTTGAAGGCCGGCGTTTTCAGCGTCTTGCCATTGACCGAAACACGGCCGTCCTCGATCAGGCGCTCGACATCGCGGCGGGACGCGACACCTGCGCGGGCAAGATATTTGGCGATCCGTTCCCCGTCATCCCAGTTTGCGGGTTTCCGGGTGTCAGGGCTTGAAGGGCGTTGCGGCGTATTGCCGGTGCGGCCCGTCTCTCGACGCTCCGTCATAAGGGGTGTCTTTCAGCTTGCAGAAGGTCGCAGCTAGCACGTGCCCGTCCGCGGCTCAATCAGAACAGGCGCGCAAACGCAATCAGCGGCGCGGCGATGGCAATTGCCATGCCCAGTTCCAGAGCGACCCAGATCCAGTTGAGGCGGGTGCGCGTTCCGTCATCCAGAAAGATGGAAACCGTCCGCCCGAACGCCGCGCCGAACCATCCGGCGGCAAGCGGAATGACGATGAGCGGCGCGACCATTGCATCGAAGCGCCACAGACCGATCAGCGTAACCAGATGGCCGAGCAGGAACATGCCGCCCAGCGTGCCCCGAAACTCCGATTTTCCTTCCGGCTTTCCCGGCGTTACCGAAAGGCCGACAACCTTAGAGCCCCATTCCGGCTGGATCAGCGAGCGCGCGCCCATCCAGGCTCCGAACACCAGCGCAAGGCTTGCCAGAAGGTTCGATGCCATGATGACCATGTGAAGTGCCCCGCCGGTGTTTCCCTAGGTCAAAGGGTAAAGCAAACGCGGACCGCGGCAAGGCAGGACCTGTGTTACAACAGATCCGTGCGTCCTTCGGCACGCAGGCGTTCAACCACCTGCTTGACCAGTTGTGCCCTGTCACGATGGCCTACGAAGAGCGCGTCGGGTGTATCGATGACCACCAGATCCTCACAGCCTGCGAGGGCGATCAGACGGTTTCCATCAGCGCGCACAAGGCAATTCGTGGTATCGATCGAGATGACGGCGCTGCGCTCTGATGGCGTCTGCAGCGCATTTCCGTGGGCATCCTGAACCGCCAGATCGTGCAGCGTGTTCCAGGACCCAAGATCGGACCATCCCATGCTGACAGGAACGATTGCGCCAAGACTGGTCCGCTCGCCGACCGCATAGTCGATGGAATTGGAGGCCACATCCTGCCAGGCGGACGCATCTGGATGAAAGCTTGCGCCTTCGACGTGCCCGGCAGCGAAGGAGGCCTGTACCGGTCCGGCAATGTCCGGCCTGAAAGCGGCAAGCTCTTTCAGGAAAACGTCTGCCCGGAAGAGATAAATCCCGGCATTCCAGTAATATCCGCCCTCCGCGAGATAGCTCTCCGCCTGCTCGCGCTCCGGCTTTTCGACAAAACGTTCCAGCGCAAAGCCCGCCGCCAGTGTCTTGCCGCGTTTGACATAACCGAAGGCCGTCTCGGGGCCCGTCGGTTCGATACCGAAGGTGACGATTTGGCCGTCTGCCGCCATTGGCAGGGCCGCATCAATGGCCGTCGTGAAGGCTGGCGTGTTCTCGATGTGATGATCTGCAGGAAGCAGAAGCACCAGCGCATTGGGATGCAGCGCACGGGCTGCATGGCTGGCAAGGGCGGCGGCTGCAGCCGTGTTGCGTGCGGCAGGTTCAAGAATGAGCCGTGCATTTCGCCCTGCCTCATTCAGACAGGCGATTACTTCGGCCTCCTGTCTCTCATTGCACAGGATCAAAGACGTCTGGACGTCTGCGGCGAGCGGGCCGTCAAGCCGCGCAAGGGTTTCCGGCAACATCGCCTGTTCACCGATGAACCGGTGGAACTGTTTGGGCTTCGACTGGCGCGACAATGGCCAAAGGCGTGTGCCTGCACCGCCTGACATGATGGCCGGAACCAGTACGGGACGTGTCATTCCCTGTCGCTAACCTCTCGTGCCAGACGTCTTGCCACCTCCCGGGTCTGGGGATGATCGAGCGCATGGGCGAAAACCGCCTCGAAATACCCGGCAATCGAGCCGCAATCGTATTCCTCGCCTTCAAACTCATAGGCATGAAAGGGTTGGACTTTCATTAAGCGGGCCATGGCATCGGTCAGCTGTATCTCGTTCCCCGCACCAGGGCCCTGGTCTTCCAGAAGCGCGAAGATCTCGGGCTGCAGGATATAGCGCCCGGTGATCTTCAGGTTTGACGGGGCATCGGCCTGAGCCGGCTTTTCCACCATGCCATTCATTTCAAGCAGACGGCCCTTGCGGCCCTTGTGGGAAATGACGCCGTAGGAAGAGACGCGTTCCATCGGCACCGGATCGACAGCGATGATATTGCCGCCGATCTGATCATACGCGCCGATCATTTGCGCCAGACACGATGTCTTGGCCTTGATGATCACGTCCGGAAGCAAGACGGCGAAAGGTTCCTTTCCGGCGATCTGGCGTCCGCACCAGACTGCGTGACCCAGCCCTTGCGGAAATTGCTGCCGGACGAAACTGGAGGCGCCCGGGGGCAGGCGAAGGTCTTCCAACAGGTCCAGAAGCTCGGTCTTCTGTTTCTTGACGAGCTGGTCTTCCAGTTCGTAGGCGGCATCGAAATAGTCCTCGATGGCCGACTTGTTGCGACCGGTCACGAAGCAGAAATGCTCAATGCCGGCTTCGCGCGCCTCGTCCACGACGTACTGTATGGCCGGGCGATCAATGATCGGCAGCATTTCCTTCGGCATGGATTTGGTGGCGGGCAGAACCCGTGTGCCGAGACCGGCAACGGGAAGAATGGCGGTCTTTACGGATGTCATCGGTTCTGGCTCTCCGGTATGCTTCTGAGACGTCATAGCGCCAGACGCCGCGGGCGAACACCGTTTGCAGTTAACTTGCCGCCGGATTTGCACGGGACGGCTACGAACTGCTCTCCCCGCCAGCGGTGATGCGTAGTCTGTCGGCATCGTGTTCACTGGCTGCCTGATCTGAGAGGAGACGTCGTCGTGCTTGAGATTGCCATCTTCATTTTTGCCGGTCTTGCTGCCGTCGGTCTCGTATTCGGCCTGCGGGCGCTGGCTGCGAGATACGCTGACGGCATGGCTGGAAAGGCGCGCGTCAGGTTTGCCGAACTCGAAGGCTTTACGCCCGACAGGGTGGCCGCTTTCGGGCGTTCAGCGATTGCCGTCGCACCGGATGGCGTTGATGTCGCACTACTGGCCGAAGACGGTTCGGTTCACCGGCTCGACCGCGCACGGCTGGCAGGCTGGTATGCTGGAATGGTCAACATGCACGAGGACCGCAAATATGCGAGGCTCGGCTTGGCGACCGGCGGCGCTGCCATGCTGACGGAGGGGGCCGCCGTGCGCACGGCCTGGGCTCCCTATCTTTTTCTTTTCGAAGAAAACGGCGCTGTCTGGTTCCGGCTGGGGTTTGCGACCGAGAAGATCTGCGAAGAATGGCGCGATCTTCTCGTGCCGGTTCTTGGCGAGGATATCGAGCAGGCCACGCCGCATCTGCAGTCCGGCGCGGGTTTCGATGCGGAAGATGAGGACGACACTCCGGATGAAGAACCCGCATCCGATGCCAACAGAAAAGAGCGGAACGAAGGCGCGCACTGACGCTCTCGTTCCGCTCCTGTTGCGCCCCCGGGTCCCACCCCCTTGTTCGTGTCAGTAGTCAGCCTTTGCAGCTACGGCGAGGCGACGCTCATTGCCGATCTTCGCGCGGATAGCCGACACATCGGCGCGTGCAACCAGACCTGCCAGATTGCGCGCCTTGCGCATGCGCTGCGTCCAGCGTGATTGCGCAACGACGTAAGGCTGGTTGGTCCATTCGCGAAGTTCGAAGGGCTTGACCAGTTCGAAGGCCACCGTGCGCCCGCGCAGGGTGTCCACATGCTTCCAGGCACTTTCGGACCGCATCATCCGGTCCAGCATCTGGCCGCTCCAGAGGTCGACATCATCCACCATCATCATACCACCCACGGCCAGATGCCGCGCGGTATACGTCCAGTCGATGGCCGGGATCGGAAAGCCATGACCGCCATCTATCAGCACGAAATCGAGTTTGCGCTCCAGCTTGAGCGCCGGAAGTACATCCTGTGAATAGCCGACATGAAACTCGGTATTGCTGTCGTCGATGCCGCGGCGTTTGGCTTCGCCGCGAATGGCGGCAACTTCGCTGCCGACGGGGGTTACGGCGTGATGCCATGCGCCCTTGGCCATGAAGGCGAGTGTGGACTGGCCCGCGCCCGTCTCCAGCGTATGCGCGCCTTCAGTGACATGGGCATCGATAAAGGCGAGGACTTCTTCTGAAATATCCCAGGATGCGGCGCCCTCGGCGTGAAGGTGTTCGGTGTCAGACATTGGTACAAGCTCCCGTGTTACGGGAACGACATCGCAAGACGTATGCCAGCAGGCGAAACGCCAGCTGTGTGCACTCAGCCCCGCTCGCCCTTGCGAGGAAGCCCGCCGGAAACGAACCAGCCCGCACTCTGGTAGGCCGCAGCCGCGACCAGAAACACTTCGACAGCGCCGGGGCTCCAGAAAAGAGCAAGCGCGGCAATACCTATGCAGAGATAGTCGACGCGGTCTTCGGAGATCAGCCGACCGAGCGGAACCCGCGCGGCATAAACCTCATCGAGCGTGACCTTGTTGTAGAGCCCGTTCAGGGTCGGCGGTCCGAACACGTCTTGCAAGGCTTTGGGATTGAGAATGCCGGTAAGCTCGCAAAGATCACTGGAGCGGGCGCGGCCGTCCCGCACGGCCTGTTTACGCGAACCTGTTCCGATCACGCTGACGATCGCCGAGAGGATAACGGCAATCGAGACTATGAAGACGGCAGAAAACGGCATCAGGTGCTCCGTCTCGGGATCGCGGCCCAGTAGTCAAGATCGAGCAGGACTTCCGGCAGATATTTGCCGCTTCCATCCCTGAACGGGAAATCTCCACATGGTCTGTCCTTCGTCGCGACCAGGCGCAAGCGGAGCGCGCCAACCCGGTCGTTCAGAACTGCCGTTTCAAGAACCTCCGACCAGGCGTGGATCGTGTCCCCGGCAAAACACGGATTGGCGTGGGTCCCGCCATTCAGTGCCAGAACCTGCGCTGCATTAGCCAATCCGTTGAAGGCCAGCGCCCGCGCAATGGAGATCACCACGCCGCCATAGATCAGCCGTTTGCCGAACCGGCCCTGACCCTGCTCGAACTGGTTGAAATGAACCTTTGCCGTGTTCTGGTACAGCCGTGTCGCCGTCTGGTGCTCAGCCTCTTCGATGGTCATGCCATCGACATGGTCGATCTTTTCGCCAATGGCGTAGTCCTCGAACAAATGCGGGCTGCCCGACAGCGCGGTATCGAAGTCAGCATAACCCACATCCGGGAGGGTCAGGTCGGCGGAAGGAACGCTTTGCGGCAGGTCGGGAATGATAGCTTCGGGCGGGGTCGAGGCGATATCGCGTTTGTGCATCATGACCCAGCGCACATAGGACAAAACCGTCTCGCCATGCTGGTTCTGTCCGGTCGTGCGCACATAGACAACGCCGGTCTTGCCGTTGGAATTTTCCTTCCGGCCGATCACTTGCGACTGTGCGCTCAGCGTATCGCCCGGATAGACCGGTTTGAGGAAACGCCCGTCCGCATAGCCAAGATTGGCGACGGCGTTCAGGCTGATGTCCGGCACGGTCTTTCCGAACACAACGTTGAAGACCAGCATCGGATCGAGCGGCATCTGCGGATACCCCGCAGCCTGCGCGAAGGTCTCGGCGCAATAGAGCGCATAGCGGCTTCCCGTCAGCGAGCGGTAGATCGCAGCATCGCTGTTGTCGAGTGTTAAAGGGGTGGCATGAACGAGCGTGCGGCCCGGCGCCAGATCCTCAAGATAATTGCCCTGAAAGGATTTCATGCTGCAAGCCGCCCCTGTTATCGGTTGGTCGCAAGGTCCCGCGCGATATCTGTAATGAATGTCAGTTTCTTTTGCGCGAACTCACCAAGCGAACGCAAGCTATCGAGAGACGCCAAATCGCCGCTCTGCACAGCGAAGGAGGCAAGGACGCCAAGAACTACCGCGGCAACGACCTTCAATGCGAAACCGCCAAACAGAGGCCGAACGGCCGCGGCGACGATGGCAACAGGCGTGGCCAGAATAAGAAAGATCAGGCCTCCGGCGACGGCACTAGCAAGCAATTCGGGTGAAAGCGTCATATCGCCTGACTGGTCTCTCGTGCGTGAGCGGTGTGCCGCAGGGATGTTGATATCAGCCTTTGGTTTCCGCAATGCTTACTACAACCGAAAATTTCATCGGCTCTCAGCGCGCCTGCACTGGCCCGAAATGCGCCTCCATGAATGCGAAGAAAGCGGTCCAGTCTTCCGGTGTGATACCGTGCGTTCCCTCGCGCATGTGAAAGGCGATATCCGCGTCCGGGACAAACCCTGCAAGCGTGTCCTGTTGCAGACCGTGCGAGCCGTAGAGCCGATAGACAGGGCTGGCCGCCTTGGCCGCGGCAAAGCTCCCTTGTGGATCGGACCATTGATCGCGAGCGGAGTTTCCAAGGAGCATGGGCCGCGGTGCCAGGAGGGCCAGCAAGGCATGCTGATCGACGGGGATCTCGCTTTCGCGGCCCGCATAGCTGGCAAAGGTGTCGTTGAACCAGTGCGGATAGCTCGATGTGACAGCTCCGATGCTTTCGCCGGTGCCGTCACGGGTCAGTGAAGCCCCGCCTGTCCCTGACTGGTGTGAGATAACGCCAGCGACACGGGCGTCGGTTGCAGCCGCGAGCAGGGCGGACTTGCCATGCCGTGAATGTCCCATGAGAACGAGGGCATCAGGGTCGAAACGCGGATCGGTAACCGCAAAATCAACGACCCGGTGCGCAAGCCACGCCCAGCTCGCAATCGCACGATAGCCGTTTTCCCGGTTGTCTGCAGGCAAATCCTGCATCGCTACGAAGGCTTCGGGGGCGCTGTCTGGAACCACTTCGCCTGGATACCAGGCGATATAGGCGTACCCGTGCACGATCACTTCATTTATCGGCGGCGCGTTGATGTATCGCCCGAAAACGAACTGCGCGACCGGGGTGCGCCAGCTATCATCGCAAAACCCGAAATACGGCACATCCGGCGGCGTGATCCCGGCTGACTTGAAGACGGCATGGTTCGGGCAAAAGCCTGCTGTCAGAATTGCAGGATAGGGACCCTCGCCCGCGGGGCTGAGAATATGCAGGGTCAACCGCTTTGGCGTTTCCGCCATGTCGATTTCAAGGATCACCTCTTCAAGCCGACCTGCAGGCGCAATATCGGGCGGCGTAATGTCTTTGCGTGAGACAACCGTCACCTGACTTTCCGGCGGCATCGGACCGTAAAGGGCGGCTTCCAGTGCTTCGAGGTTTGCGGGACGGCCGATTGCCTCCCATTGGGCGGCCGTCTCGATCGAAAGACCCGTTTCGAGGTTCAGAAGGTCCGGCGCGGCAGTCAGGTCTGCGGGCGTTGAGGATACGCGGGGCAAACCGACGGTCGCGCAGCCTACACAGGCAAAGGCAATCATGCCGAGAAGGGCGAGGCCGCCGATCCTGAAGAATTGTCTCATCTGCCTATGCCCCGTCGATCAAGCTGCCAGCAGAGAGCTAGCATGCCGGTGCGGCATCTGGCACGTCACAATCGAGGGAGCGGGACCAGGCAAGCCCGCTTCGTTCTTGATGTTCAAAGGTACGCCCGGATTTTGGGTTCGCGATGCCGGTGGGCCGGCTTGCCGGGCAACGCTCAGACGATGTCGAGCAGTGCCGAATTGGGGCGACCAAGCACGGCTTTGTCCCCCTTGATCCCGATAGGCCGTTGAATGAGCTTCGGGTTCTGCGCCATCGCCGCGAAGAGATCGTCATCGCTGGAGGTGTCCATGATGCCCGCCGTCTCGGCATCCTTTTCGCGCAGGAAGGTTCGCGGAGAGACGCCGCCCATCTTGCGGGCGATGTCGCGAAGCTCGGCTTCGCCCAGCTCGTGGCCCTTCATCGCGTATTTGCGGATTTTCGGCTCGATGCCGTTTTCGCGCAGCAGCTCAAGTCCCTTCTTTGAGGAACCACAGGATGGATTGTGAATGAGTGTATAGGTCATGGCGGTGAAATAGCGCTGCTTTCAGTCCGGTGCAAAGGTTTATGAGGAAAGGCGGCGGTCAGAGTTTCAGCCCGGCCTTCCGGCCAAATGTCAGGAGCGGGGCCGCGCCTTCCGCCAGCGCACAGATACGGTCCACCACAGCACCGGACATCCAGGCCGACTTCGGCAAATCCTCTTTCAGGATGAAGCTCTTGAGTTTGATATATGGCGCAAGATCATGGTCGGCGGCATCGGAAAAGCCGCGCGGCATGGCTGTCAACGTATCGTCCATCGAAAGCTCGAGCGAGGCCGCCTTCAAATCATCCAGCATGTCGCGGAAGGCGTCCGGCTTTTTCAGCATGGTTTCGCGCAAGGGTTTGAGCTCGCTCGCACCCGGCTTGTAAAAACCCGATGCGACGAAGCCGCCAGTGGCATCCAGATGGATATAGACCAGCCCGCCAATCTCTTCCTTTCGCCCGGACGGTGTCAGGATTCCGCTGACATGCTCGGAATAGGGACGCTTGTCCTTGGTGAAGCGCAGGTCACGATTGATGCGGTACATCGTGTCGGAGCTGCCCTTCAGCGGAAGTGCGCTGTCGGACAGATGCTTTGTGCATCGGTTCAGCAAGGCCGCAAACGGGTTACGGACCTTTGTCTCATAGACCTTCCGGTTCTCGTCGAACCAGGTCTTGTTATTGTTCGCGGCGAGGCCCTCCAGAAAGCGGAAGGTGATTCCAGAGAACGCGGATACGTCATCGGACGTATCCGCCCTGTCGAGATCGACATCCATTGTCTGCGCCTCCGTTTCGGCATTTCAACCCGGCAGAAGCTAGATCAATGCCTGTCATCGTCGAGGCCGATCGCTGGCTCTCGCCAAACGCGATGATATCATTTATCGCTAGCCACCGGGACTGGAGGGAAGATCATGGCATCACGAAGAAATGGTATCCGGCTGAAACTGGCCTGGGCGGTCTTCTTCCTGGCGCTGCTTGTGCCGGTCTGGTTCGCAGTCGCTGCGCTGGGCGCACGTTTCGGGCTCTGGAGCTGGCAATTCGGGCTCGGCAAGATGACGGTTGCCTGGGGCGGGCCCCTTACGATGGGTGTCGGCGTGCTGGCGGTGATCACACTGCTGCTCGGGCTGGTTCGTGCACCGCGCGTCAAACCGGTCATCCTTTCCATCATAGCACTCTTCATTCTTGGTCTGGTCATGGGGCGTCTGCTCGGCTTCAAGGCGATGGCTGAGGGCAATCCCCCGATTCATGACGTGCAAACCGACTGGAACCAGCCGATATTCTTCTCCGGTGCGCTCCTCTCCGCGCGAGGCGATGGCGGCAATCCCGTCATTGCAGACCCTACAATCATCCAGGGTGCTGACAGCCGCTGGCCAGGCTCGGGCGGGCAACGCGTCGCCGATGCGCAGGCCATCGGCTATCCCGGGATCAAGCCCCTCCTGATAAATGCCCCTGTGGATGTCGTCTATTCGGCAGCCCTAGCGACGGTTCGGGAGAACGGCTGGGCCGTTGTGACCTCAAGCGAAGCTGAAGGGGTGATCGAAGCGACCGACACGTCACGCTGGTTCGGCTTTTCAGACGATATCGCCATCCGCATCACGGCGCAGGGCGAGGGTGCGCGGGTGGATGTTCGCTCCGTCTCTCGGGTCGGTCTCTCCGACCTTGGCGCCAATGCCCGCCGCGTCGAAACGCTGCTGGCAGACATCAAGGCGAAACTGGCGGTCTGACACAGTCCGCCAGGGTTCAGACTTTCCGGGCACCTCGGACGCGCGCCACCCGACACACTTCGGGATGATTACAGACGGTCCGGATTGAGCAAGCCGGGCCGTTTTCGTGTTTTCCGACGCGTTCAGTTTGACCCCACCCCCCAAGCAAGCTAATTTGTCCGGACAAATGCTGTTTCCGGAGCGTGTCCTTGTCGATCAGATCCCTGCTATTCGTTCCCGGGTCGCGCCCGGAACGCTATGAAAAGGCGCTGGCGACAGCCGCCGACATCGTGATGATTGATCTGGAAGATGCCGTCTTGCCGGACGAGAAAAACAGCGCACGAGCGGCAGCGATAGACTTTCTGGGCCGCACCGGTCAGGCCGACCGTACCGGTATCCGCATCAACTCGCCGCGCACCTTCTATGGCTGCGCTGACATTGCTGCTCTGGCTGAAGCGGGGGTCCTGCCGGCCGCCATCATGGTGCCGAAGGTCGAGCATGTCGTCGATCTGGAGATCGTCGCCGAAGCGCTTGGCAAGCTTTCGCCAAAGCTGATTCCAATCATAGAAACCGGGCGCGGGCTGGAAGCTGCCGAAGCGCTGCTGCGTCACCCGTCAGTGGTTTCGGTCCTGTTCGGTGGCGCAGATTTCTCAGCCGAGCTTGGCGTGGAGATGACCTGGGAGGCCTTTGCCTATGCGCGGGGTCGTATTGCATCGCTTTCTTCATCGGCAGGCAAGGACGCCATCGATGTGCCGTATCTGGACGTGAAGAACACCGAGGGGCTGGAGGCCGACACACGACGCGTCAAGGCGCTTGGCTTTGATGGTCGCGCCTGCATTCACCCCTCGCAAGTGGACATCGTCAACGCCGTGTTCATGCCGGGAGAGGCCGATGTGAGCGCCGCCCAGCGTGTGCTGAAAGCGTTCGACGAGGCAGCAGGCGGAGCGGTGCTTCTGGATGGCAAACTGATAGACCGCCCGGTGGTGACCGCTGCCGCCCGGACCGTAGATAAAGCAGGGAAAAACTGACATGGTGGGTACAGTCAAGGAAGTCGGGCCGAACCGGTTCCGGGAAACCTTCGGGCGCTATTTCGAGGATTTCGAGCCCGGCCACATCTATGAGCATCGGCCCGGCAAGACCGTCACCGAATACGACAATCACATGTTCACGCTGATGACGATGAACACCCATCCGATGCATTTCGACGCCGAGTTCGCCAAAGCGTCCGAGTTCAAGAAAAATCTGGTCGTCTCACCCTATACGCTTGCCCTGCTGATCGGCATGAGCGTCACCGACACCAGCCAGAAGGCCATTGCCAATCTTGGCATGGACGAGGTGAAGTTCACTGCGCCCGTCTTTGCCGGAGACACGATCTATGGCGAGAGCGAGGTTCTGGAAAAGCGCGAGAGCAAATCGCGGCCCGGACAGGGCATCGTGACCATCGTGACGCGCGGCTATAATCAGGACGGCGTGATGATCGCCACCTTCAAGCGCAACATGCTGATCCCCGCCAAAGGCCATGCGGTCGAGGACAAGGTCGGACACTACTGATGCTGCATCCGATCTCGCCAGTCGGGCATGTACGCGGCGGCCGTACGCTTGCCGAGGATGACAATTGGGGCAGCGAGGAAGCACGCATCGTGCTGACGGATGATTTCGGGCCGGACGCACTGTTCGGGTTGAAGGATTTCAGCCATGCCGAGATCATCTTCCAATTCGACAAGGTGCCTGACCACAAGATCGAGACAGGCGCACGACATCCGCGCGGCAATACCGAATGGCCGCTCGTGGGCATTTTCGCGCAACGCGGCAAGAACCGTCCGAACCGGATCGGGCTGTGTACCTGCCGGGTTCTTGGCGTGGCTGGTAACGAGATCCACGTTCAGGGGCTGGACGCAATCGACGGCACACCCGTTCTCGATATCAAGCCGGTCATGCGCGAGTTTCTGCCGCGCGAAGTGACTACCCAGCCGGACTGGGCAAGCGAACTCATGATATCATACTGGAAAAGCTGAAGGACCTCACATCATGGCAGATACCGCTTACATGCCGGAGCATTCGGCTGAAGACGAACAGCTGATGCTCGATTCCATTGCCAAGTGGATCGAGAAGAAGGTCGCCCCCGTGGCGATGCAACTCGAGCACGATAATGAATGGCCGGCCGATCTGGTCGACGACATGGCAGAGATGGGCCTGTTCGGTGCCCTCATCGAACCGGAGTTTGGCGGGCTGGGTCTCTCGGCAACGACCTATTCGAAGATCGTCACGATGATCTCAGAAGAATGGATGTCGCTGACCGGTATCTTCAACTCGCACCTCATGATGGCTACGGTTGTCCAGCGGTTCGGAACACAGGCGCAGAAAGACTACTGGTTGCCGAAATTTGCCAGTGGCGAATTGCGTGGCGGGCTCGGCTTGACCGAGCCTGATGCCGGAACCGATCTGCAGGGCATTCGCACGGTCGCCAGACGCGATGGCGAGAAATATGTTGTGAACGGCACCAAGACCTGGATTTCCAATGCCATCGAGGGCCATTGCGTGGCGCTTCTGGTCAAGACCGATCCGAATGCCCAGCCTCGCTATACCGGCATGTCGATGCTGATCACGCCAAAGATCGACCCTGAAACGCGTGAGCCGCTGAAAGGCATCAAGAACGGCAAGAAACTGGAAAAGCTCGGCTATAAGGGCATCGACAGCGGCGAGTTCATCTTCGAGGATTATGAATGCGATGCCGACCTCTGCCTTGTCGGCGGTGAGGAAGGCAAGGGCTTCTACATGGCCACGGGCGGGCTCGAGATCGGGCGTATCAACATCGCCGCCCGCTCGGTCGGCATTGCCCGCCGTGCGCTTAAGGAAAGCGTGAAATACGCGCAGATGCGCAAGACGATGGGCAAGCCGATTGCCGAACATCAGGCCATCCAGCTCAAGCTGGGCGAAATGGCTGCCAAGACGCGTGCCGCCGAACTTCTGGTTCAGGATGCAGCGGCCGCTTATGACCGCGGCGAGCGGATCGACATGGAAGCCGGTATGGCGAAGTATTTCGCCTCCGAAACCGCTCTCGAAGTGGCGACAGAAGCCATGCGTATTCATGGCGGCTACGGCTATTCCAAGGAATACGTCATCGAGCGTCTATATCGCGATGCGCCGCTGATGTGCATTGGCGAAGGCACCAACGAGATGCAGCGGATTATCATTGCCAAGCAGCTGGTGAAGCGAAACCCGATCTGAGTATTGAGCGATAGGGTATATACGTGTATATACTCCAAGGTGCGCTTTGGAGGTCATCTTGGAAACGGTCACAACTCGAACATTCAGGAGCGGAAACAGTGAAGCCGTAAGACTGCCGAAAGGGTTTGGTTTCGGTCCCGATACTGAGGTTGTGCTTGTCCGGTCGGGCGATGTCCTGACGGTCAAGCCTGCCCGCAAGTCCGTCAGCGAGATGATCGATGCCCTGCGAGACATACCCAAGCCGAGCCGGATTGAGACGCGGGACATCGACGAGCTTCCTGAACGTGGGGGGCTCTGAAAAGCGTGGCTTTAATGCTGGATACCAATGTGGCCATTCACCTTCGCGATGGCGATGAATGGACCACCGATAAGGTACGGTCGTCCGGCAACAACATCCTGATCTCGATCGTGACACGGGTGGAATTGGAAGGTGGGGTCTACAGGGAGCCGGAGAATGCGGTCTATCGCAGCCAGCGTCTGGCCGAAATGCTGACCGCAATCTCTTGTTTGAGCTTCGATGATGCTTCCGCTCAGGCGTACGGAAACATCGTGCGGAAGGTTGGATATTCGCGACGCAAGCTTCTTGACCGAATGATTGCGGCGCAGGCGATAACGGTGGGCGCAACACTGGCGACCCGAAACATGAGCGATTTTACCGACATTCCGGGTTTGAAGCTCGAAGACTGGACGAACTGATGGCAGCAACGAATCTTCCACTTTCCGGCATCACCATCCTGTCGGTGGAGCAGTATGGTGCAGGCCCCTACGGAACCATGTTGCTGGCCGATCTTGGCGCGGACGTGGTAAAGATCGAGGATGCGGGCCGGGGCGGGGATGTCTCGCGCGGCGTCGGGCCGTACCTGCTGGGGGAGGGCGATTCCGAATTTTTTCAGACCTTCTCCAAAGGCAAATCGTCGGTCGAAGTCGACCTCAAATCCCCGGACGGCCGGGCCACCTTCGAAGATCTGGTCAAAAGCGCTGATGCCGTCGCCGATAATCTGCGCGGCGATCAGCCCGGCAAGCTTGGCCTGACGTTCGATGCTCTGAAAGCTATCAATCCGAAGATCGTCTGCGCGCATCTTTCGGCCTATGGACGGGCGAGCGAACGGGCCGCCTGGCCGGGCTATGACTATCTCATGCAGGCCGAGGCAGGTTTTATGAGCATGACCGGCGAACCGGATGGCCCGCCGGTCCGCTTCGGACTCTCCATGGTGGATTTCCATACCGGCAGCCAGCTCGCGACCGGTATTCTGGCAGGCATTATCGGCGCGCAGCGAACCGGCGAGGGCTGCGATGTCGATGTTTGCCTCTTTGATACGGCGCTGCATCAGCTGTCCTATCCGGCGACCTGGTATCTTAATCAGGGGCATGTCACCGGTCGCCTGCCGCGTGGCTCACACCCTTCGATAACGCCGAGCCAGCTGGTGAAGACGAAGGACGGGTGGGGGCTCCTGATGTGCCAGACGCCGAAATTCTGGGACCTGTTCTGCCAGCTTGCAGGGGCGGATGGCCTGAAAGCCGATCCGCGCTTTGCGGATATTCCATCGCGAAGACAGAACCTTGAGGCGCTGACAGAGGCTGTCGATGCGGCTTTGTCATCACGTACGACCGCTGAGTGGATGGATATTCTCGGCGGGCATGTGCCTTTCGCCCCGGTGCTCGATATCGCGCAGGCCCTCGACAACCCGTATGTCGAGCGCGTGGGCATGATCGAGCCGGTTGCTCACCCCGATGCAAGGGACGGGCAGCTTCGAACGCTTGCCTCTCCGTTCCGGATCAATGGCGAGCGTCCCGCATCTACCCGTGCCCCGAAAATGGGCGAGAGACCGGAGGGCTGAAGGACGTGATGGGATTGGCTGCAATGAAGAGGGACGCTCTGGATCGGTCCGCTCTTCAGTTACTCGACGGGCGAGACGTATGAAACTCACGGGCCTGCGCGTTCTCGATCTCTCGGCCTTCCTGCCGGGGCCGCACTTCACCATGACCATGGCCGATCACGGGGCGGATGTGATCATGGTTGAGCCCGCCAACGGACAGGGCGAGCCGACGCGGGCCATTGGCCAGCGCACCGGTGACGATGTCTCCGTCTGGTTCCGCAACATTGCGCGCGGCAAGCGCAGCCTGAAGATCAATCTGAAGGACGAGGACGGGCGGGCGCTCTTCCATGCACTGGCGGAAACTGCCGACGTGGTGGTCGAGGCGTTCCGCCCCGGCGTCGTCGCGCGTCTGGGTGTGGACTACGAGACCCTTGCGGCGCGCAATCCGGGGCTTGTCTACTGCTCGATCTCGGCGTTCGGACAGGACGGCGCACTGGCCCACAAACCGGCACATGACTTGACCGTTCAGGGCATGGCGGGGCTGGTCGATCTCAATCGCGGGCTCGACGACGGCAAGCCTGCCATGACGAACATGCCGGTTGCCGACCTTACCGCATCGCTGATGGCGTTTTCCGCCGTGATGATGGCGCTCTACCGCCGCCACGAGACCGGGCGCGGGGATTACATCGATCTCTCGATGTATGATGCCTGCCTCGCCTGGACCCCGAATGTGACAGGACCCGTTTTCGCCGAAGACGCGCATCCTCCGGTCAAGGACATGCGCAGTTTTGGCGGCTCTGCCATGTACAATATCTACGAGACATCCGATGGCGGCTTCGTCATTCTTGGCGGCTCGGAAGTGAAGTTTGCCGCCAATCTGCTGGAGGCGCTCGAGCGACCGGATCTCCTGCCATATGCCAAGGAGGAACCCGGCCCGAAACAGGCGCCATTGAGGGCTTTTTTCAAACAGACATTCGCCAGCCAAAGCCTCGCGCAATGGCAAGAGTTTCTCAAAGACGTCGATTGCTGCTGGAGTCCGGTCAGGACACTGAAAGATGCTTTCGACGACCCATTCACCAAGGCGCGCGGCATGGTCTGGCAAGACGATGCCGGTAACCGGCATATCGGGATGCCAATCCGCTATCTGAGCGAGCCGGGCACGCCATCTCCAAGGGTTCCCGGCTATGGAGAAGACAGCGCGGCGATCGCCGCTGAAGTCGGTCTGACCGACGAGCGAATACGGAAACTGCAGGTGAGCGGCACAATCTGAGCCTAGGCACGCAGAGAACCGCCCATGTACCTCGATCAAATCTCCCGACGATTCCGGTTCCGCTTCCGGCACTTCCCATCAGCCTGCGCGTTGTTGTCGCAGGAGGTGATCCATGACGTATTTCTGGAAGCGCTTTGGCCCGGCGCTCTCTCTGGTGGCAGTTGTCGCCATCATCGGTGCATGTGCCCGGTTCGCCATTGGAAATATCTACAGCGAGGCTGAAGCGACGAGCCTAATCAAGGCCCTCACCAATGCCGGGCTCTATCTCGGCTCGGCCATAGCGACCTCGGCTGCGACGACGCTTGCCCTCATGCTGACGCTCATCGGACTGATCAAGCGGTCGGACAACGAGTTCGGCGAAGTCGTGTTTCAGCGAATTTCGGTCGTCGCGACGTTCGCGACCGCGACGCTGATCGGGGCGGTGATCTTCCTGATGTTTCTGGTCTTTCCGGTCGGTGAATTCGAGAAGATGCCGGATGACTGGTACGTGATCGCCTATGACGTGCTGTTCGCCATGATGGTCGGCATTTGTGGCCTGATCGTGGGAACAGTGTTTCAGCTTTACCTGACTGTCCGGCACGTCATCGCAGACGTTACTCCCGGGGACGGCGTCTGATACACGCTCCGGCGTCAGGTGCGCTTCAATGTCATCTCATAGGTGAATCGTCCCGCAGGATGCAGGCTTACCGACACGAGAACGATCCGCTGGCCGTCATCGCTGTACTGGCGCTGTGTGCGGAGCGCGGGAGTTCCCGGCTCGACGCCGAGCACCTCCGCGTCTGCGCTATCAAGCGCGATGGATTCGATACACTGGCGTACTGTCAGGATAGGCAAACCGTGTTCGCGTTCTATCCATTCGGTGATCGACCCGTGCAGCCGGTTTGCCGTCTGCAGGTCCGGAGCAAGTGACTTCAGCACGTAGATACGGGTCAGAGCGACAGGTGCTTCGTTCTCTATCGTGCGGACACCGGTCATCTTCATGGCGGGCCCCGGCGCAAGACCGGTGCTGGCAGCTTCGCCTTCTGGTGCGGGCTCGAGCGCCGAAACGTGCAGGACGGCTTCGCGTGCATATTGCAGGATGGAGCCGAAATCATCGATGGGTTGGGAATAGGCCGGAGCGGGAAGACGCGCGGCGACCTGCGTTCCGGCGCCGCGCCGCCGCTCTATGAGACCTTCCTGACTGAGCAGGCGCAGAGCCTCGCGTGCCGTATGACGGGAGACAGAATGGGTCTCGCAAAGCTCTTTTTCTGTCGCAAGGGAAGTACCCGGCATGCGTCGTCCGGAGAGAATGTCGGCGCGAACGAGATCGGCAAGTTGCATGTAGCGGGGCCGGGTCACATCGCGCTCCGCAGTCGGTTCCAGTCATCGGAAAGCTGGGCCCGGAAAGCCGGATCGGCAATGTCGATCATGGCGCGTGCGCGGGCATCCAGATCGAGCCCCCGCAGATCGGCTACCCCGTGCTCGGTGACGACAGTCGCTACATCCGCCCGGGCGATGGAGGTTGCGTTCGCCGCGAGCGCCGGGACGATACGGCTGACACGCCCGCCTTTTGCCGTTGAGGCCAGGGCAAGAATGCCCCGTCCGCCGCGGGACAGGGCTGCCCCGCGCAGAAAGTCGACAAGCCCGCCGGTCCCGGACACCTGTTTGCCGGCTATGAACTCGGCATTCGCCTGACCGAACAGATCGACTTCAATGGCCGAATTGATCGCCTTGAGCCGTGGCAGCTCTGCAAGTTCGTCGATGGCGTGGGTTTCTCCGACCGGCGCGAACCGGATGCCTTTCAGCCCATGCATGGCAGTATAGAGGCGCTGCGTACCGATGGCGGTGCCTGTGGTCACGCTGGCCCAGTCCCGGTCAAGTGCTCCGGCGTCCACCAGATCAATGACGGGGTCGGAAATCATGCCGGAATGGATGTTCAGATCGCGGTGACTTGCCAATGCTGCCAGAACCGCCTGCTGCACGTTGCCGAGCCCGAACTGCAAGGTGTCGCCGTCTTCGATCAGTCCCGCAATGTTGTCTGCTATGGCCTTGAAGCTTGCCGGTAGATCGACCGGTGCAAGCTCTGCCAGCGGGCTGTCCGCGTCTGCCAGAACCGCAAACCGGGATGCCCGGATCTTCGGGGAGTCCAGCGGCGCGGCAAGTTGAGGATTGACCAGCCCGATTGCGGTGACGCCCGGCCGTTCAAGCGCTGCAATCGAGAAATCGGCCGAGACGCCCAATGATACGAACCCGTCCCTGTCAGGCGGGGTTACCATCACGACAGCGAGATCCAGCGGTGTCGTTTTCAGCCAGGGCCAGGCTTGCGTATAGGGAAGCAGCCGGAAGGCGATGCGGCCGGCTTCAAATCCCGAGCGCAATTCCGCAGACAGGAAGATCGTCTCGCTTTTGCCGGACGAATGAAACGAGGACCAGTCCGTCCGGTTAACGCCCGGTATCCAGATACCCAGCGCCGTCAGGCCGGCGGCAAGATCGGGATCAGAGGTGAACGCGTCACGCAAGGCTAGCGGTTCGCCCGAGCATCCGCCGATATAGGTGCGCGTTTCAGCGCCACTTGCTGCAGTGACCTGCCGGATCGCTTCGGAAATGGAGGTCAGTTTCACATCACGCTCCGTCTTGGCGCTTCCATCTTCCAATGCCGACAGACTTCATGATAGAACATATGAATGTCCGGACAAACTTCTCAGGGAACATTGCTGCAGCAGCTGGCTGCGCACCTGTCGCAAGACCCTTCTGCGGGTGATCTTGTCAAGGCCAGGCTTCATCTTCTCGACTGGATCGGCTGCGCTGTCGCAGGTCGCAATCACGGTACCGCAAGCGCCTTGATGGCGGCTTTGAAGGAAGAAGAGGTCCGTGAGGTCTTTGCATGGGGCGCGCTCGGCAACATTCTGGAGATGGACGACGTTGACAAGCGCGCCTTGTTGCATCCCGGACCCTCTATCATTCCTGCGGCCCTCTGCGCCCTGTCAGACACCGGCAGTCTCGACGATCTCCTGACCGCGGTCGTACGCGGGTATGAGGCCACCGTCAGGCTCGGGCGCGCTGTCGGGCCGGATCATTATGCATTCTGGCACAATACAGGGACGTGTGGTCCGATTGGTGCCGCCGCCGCTGCTGCCTCATTATTGAAGCTTTCCCGCGAGGAGACTGGCCATGCCATGGCGCTCGCGATGAGCCAGTTTGCAGGTCTCTGGCAAACACGGCACGACCCAGAGAGCGCGGGCAAGCAGATACACACCGCCCATGCGGCGCAGGCCGGGTTGGTATCGGCACGCCTTGCAGCGCGCGGCCTGCAAGGACCGCTTTCGTTCCTCGAGGGCGAACAGGGGTTCTTTGCAGCCACGTGCGGCGCCGCTGATCCGATGGGCGTACTGGCAAATCATGACGGTCGCTGGCTGATACAGGATGTCAGCTTCAAGCCCTGGGCCGCTTGCCGACACGCCCACGCGGTGATCGATGCTGCGCTTCTTGCCCGCGAGGCGGTACCGCTGGACAAGATCGAGCAGGTCATCATCCTGACCTATGCCGATGCGCTGAAATTCTGCGACAAGCCGAACCCGCAAACCGTCATCGAAGCGAAGTTCTCGCTACAGCATGCGGTCGCGGTGACGCTTGTCAAAGGGATGCCGCAGCTTTCTGATTTCGAGCCGGATGCGATTGCCGATCCCGCGATTGCCGACCTGCGCGGCCGTGTCCAGGTGTATGAGGGCGATGCCTATACCAGCCGCTACCCGGCGCATTTCGGTGCCGAAGTGCGGTTGGAGGCCGGTGAGAAGTCCGGCGTCTATCGCATGCCGGATGCGCTTGGTGATCCCGAAAACCCGCTCTCGCAGGACGGGATCGAGCGCAAAGCCAGAACGCTATTCGAGTATGGCGGGCTTGATACCATGACGGCGGACCGGTTGATCGGTGCGTGCATGATGGCGGACGGTGCGTCTTCTGCACAGGACCTCGTTTCTCTCGTGCGTCAGGCTCTGACAACGTGAGAGGGGCGGCAAGAGACGCAATCGAGGCCTTCATCGCGCATGGCCAGTCCGCACGCTGGGAAGACCTTGATGGCCGTGCGCAAACCGCTGTCCGCATCTTTCTGCTCGATACGCTCGGTGTAGGGATAGCCGGAGCCGCCGCGCCCCTGGCAACGAATGTTCGCGCTGCGGCGTCGCGCTGGAGTGGCACCGGGCGGGCGCATTTCTTTGGACCGGGAGGACACAGCGCGCCACCCGCGACCGCCGCTTTCATCAACGGCTTCCAGATACATTGTCAGGAGTTCGACTGCGTCCATGAGGCGGCTGTCGTACATCCGCTCGCGACCATTCTGGCAGCCTTGATGGCAGAGGCAGAAAGCGGTGCGCCGGTCAGCGGGCGAGCGTTCGGTGCGGCCCTGGCGGTCGCCGTCGATCTGGCGGCGGGAATCGGGGTCGCGGTCAAAAGTCCGATCCGTTTCTTCCGGCCTGCCAATGCCGGTATTTTCGGTGCAACGCTTGGCGTGGCCAGATTGCGCGGCTTCGGCGCTGAACGAACGCGTGATGCGCTGGCTTATGCGCTGTCGTTCAATTCGGGTACGATGCAGGCGCATGTCGAAGGCAAGCCGGCGCTGCCCGTGCAGATCGGCAATGCGGCCCGCGGTGCGATCATGGCGTGCGATATGGCAGAGGCCGGACTTGAAGGCCCGGCCAATATTCTTGAGGGCCCGTACGGCTATTTTCCGCTGTTCGAGACCGAATGGGATCTGGAACCGGTCATTGCGTCTCTTGGAAAAACATGGCGGATCGGCGAGGTCAGTCACAAGCCGTTCCCGACGGGGCGTGCGGCGCAAGGCGGTATCGTTCTGATGCGCAAGCTTCTCGATAAGGGCGTCAGCGCACGCGAGATCGCGCACATTCGGTTGACTGCACCGCCGCTCATACACCGCCTCGTCGGCCGCCCGATACAGCCCGGAATGACCGCCAATTATGCCCGGCTCTGCTTTCAGTATTGCGGCGCAGTGGCCCTCAAGACCGGTCGTGTCGGACTGGAAGATTTCACCGAAGCCTCCCTTGCCGATACCGATACGGCTGCGCTTGGCGCCAGGATCGAAGTGATCGATGACGGAACGACGAACCCCGCAGCCTTCGTGCCGCAGACGGCTGTTGCCACCCTTCATGACGGGCGTGAGGTGACAGCGCAGAGCGACAGCCTGCTCGGGTCGCCTGCCGATCCGCTCACCCCCGCACAGAATATTGAAAAATTCCGCGCCTGCGTCGCCTTTGGCTTTGGCTTTGGCGAAGCGCGTGGCGATCTGGAAGACAATTTGATTGAGACAACAGAAAAGCTTAAGTCGCTGCAGGATGTCGCCATCCTTGCACGGCTTGCCGCCGGACAGGAGACATGACCCGATGAGCGACACCCACAACACCTATTTCAACGCGGTCGACTGGCAGGCCATGCAGGCCGATCATCCAATCGGCGACGACTTCATCGTTTTCGCAAAGAAGAGCCGCGACGAAATCCGCGCCCATCAGGAAAAACTGTTCAAACGGTTGGTGGACCGGGCCTGGCAGACCGGCTTCTACAGGCGGCTATGGGGCGCGCACGGTATTGAGCGCGGCGACATCAAATCCCTGGACGATCTTCCGAACCTCCCGGTCTTCGACAAGGCCAACATCATGGACTCGATTGCCAATCATCCGCCCTTCGGGGACTTCGGAGGCTTCGAGGCCTACGGCGAGGGCCAGCGCCCGCCGGTCATCATGCATACCACATCCGGCACGACCGGAACGCCGCAAGTGCTGTTGTTCGGAGCCAAGTCACGCGAGACCCAGAACCTCCTGCTCGGACGCATGTACCGGTTTCAGGGCCTGCGGCCCGACGATGTCGTTCACTCCGTATACGGACATGGTATGATCAATGGCGGGCATTATGTCCGCGAAAGCGTCATCCACTGGACCAGCGCGATCTTCATGAGCGCGGGCACCGGCATAGAAACGCGTTCGGCCAAGCAGGTGGAACTGATGCGCGATTTCGGCGCGACGGTCATTGTCGGCTTTGCCGATTACATCAAGAAACTGGCCCGGGTCGCGGCAGAGCAGGGCATCGATCCGGTACGCGACCTGAACATCCGGATGATTTCGGGCCATCTCGGCCGCGAGAACAAGCAGGCGCTATCCGATGCCTGGGGCGGAGCGGACTGTTTCGACTGGTATGGCGTCGGCGATACGGGCTGCATTGCGGGCGAAGGTCCGGACCGCGACGGCCTCTATGTGATGGAAGACGCCCAGTTGCTTGAGGTTTGCGATATCGACACCGGCAAACCGGTTGCCGCCGGTGAGAGCGGGGACATGATCTGCACCTGTCTCTACAAGGACGATATCTATCCCATCATCCGCTTCAACACGCATGACGTGACGAAGGAAATGACCGGGGCCTCATCGCTCGACCTGAACTTCAAGCGGATCGAGGGCTTTCTCGGGCGCTCGGACAACATGGTCAAAATCCGAGGTATCAACATCTTCCCGCAGGCCATGGGGCCGGTTCTGGAAAAGATCGACACGTTCGCTGGCGAATTCATCTGCAAGGCGACACGTGACGAGACGGGCCGTGACGATTTCATCGTCGCAGCCGAGGTTAACGGGGATCGTGGAGAGGCTGCACTGGACCGCTATAAGGCGCTTCTCAAACAGACCATCGGTATCGATGTGAATGTCGAACTGGTGGCTCCCGGCGCGCTTGCGGACGTAACCCAGACAGAGACACGCCAGAAGCCGATCCGTCTGGTCGATACGCGCTTCTCATGACCCTTTTCACCTCTGCCATTGAGCGGTTTGAGCATTACACAGCGCGCATTGAGCGCTTCAATGGCGACCTGAACGCCTTTCTCGATCTGCGACCCGAAACCGCCCGGATGGAAGCCGTGGCCAGCGATATTCGTCGGCGCGAGGGAAAGCTCCTCTCTCCCATCGACGGATGGTGCATCGGTATAAAAGCGAACATAGCCGTTCGCGGTCTGCCCCATCATGCCGGGATTGCTGCCTACAGAAACGATATCGCAGATGAGGACGCCGAAACGGTCCGTCGTCTGAAGCAGGCGGGCGCCGTCATCCTCGGTACACTGAACATGCATGAGGGCGCGCTGGGCGCGACAACCGATAATGCCGCATTCGGACGAACCCATAATCCGTGGAAGGAGGGGTATACGCCCGGCGGCTCGTCCGGTGGTTCGGGGGCGGCGGTTGCGGCAGGGCTCTGCGATGCGGCGCTCGGATCGGACACGATGGGATCAGTGCGAATTCCGTCTGCCTATTGCGGCTGTCAGGGCTTCAAGCCTTCACTCGGCAAGGTTTCGAACGCGGGTGTTCTGGCGCTGTCGGACACGCTCGATACGATTGGTCCGCATGCGATGAGCGCATCGGCTTTGGCCGAGATTTCCTGCGTACTGACGGGTCATGTACTTGAGGCGGAGCCCGCTACGTTCGGCGATCTGCGCTTCGCCGTGTGGGACGGAACGGGCGGGACCGAACTTGGCACTGATGTGGAAGAAGGGTTCCGCGCGGCGATAGAGGGACTGGAGCGAACCGGTGCAACTCATACCGGCAAGGTCTCGCCCGAAGGCTATCTCTACGGCAAGTCGCGGCGCGCCGGACTTGTAGTGAGCGAAGTTGAGGGCGCACGCATTCATGCCGCGAGAATGGAAACCGATCCGTCAGGGTTTTCCGCCGGATTCCTGAAACTCTTGCGTTACGGCCAGAAGGTCACCGAGGCTGATATGGCCGCAGCACTTGAACAGATCGCTTCCATCAGGGACGGAGCCGCGCGGGCCTTTGCCGGATGCGAAATTATCCTCGCGCCCGTTGCGCCGCAAACGGCTTTTTCGTTCGACGCCGACGTTCCAGCCAATCAGGCCGACTTTACCGCCTGGGCCAACTTTGCAGGCCTGCCTGCAGCAGCGTCTGGACCGGCATGAGCGATGCGGGACTGCCGCTTTCCCTGCAAGTGATCGGCCCTGCCGGAGAGGACGCGAAAGTCCTGCGTGTCGCCGAGGCTCTGGAAGCTGTATTCGGTGCCCCGCCTCTGGCTCCCGATAGCGCCTGAAACCATTCAGCCCGCAAAGCGCTATCTTCCTGAGCAAGTCAGATTTCAGGAGACGCCCATTATGGCCGACATGTCCACAGTCCTGCGGGAAAAATGCTATGTGAACGGCGACTGGGTCAATGCGGCCAGCGGTGAAACGATCAATGTCACTGACCCGGCAACAGGCGAAACCGTCGCCACGGTGCCATCGCTTTCGAAAGATGAAATCAACGGCGTTATCGACGACGCATCCGCTGCCTTCAAAAGCTGGAAAGCGACCGCGCCAAAGGAGCGCGCAGACCTTCTCCGCAAATGGTTCGATGCCATCATGGACCATCAAGACGTGCTCGCCGAACTGATGACCCGCGAGCAAGGCAAGCCGCTGTCGGAATCGAAAGGCGAGATCGCCTATGCGGCGTCCTTCATCGAATGGTTCTCCGAAGAAGCCCGCAGATCGTATGGCGATGTCATTCCGCCGCACGAAACCGGCAAGCGCATTCTCGCCATCAAGCAGCCGGTCGGGGTTTGCGCGGCCATCACGCCCTGGAACTTTCCGGCGGCCATGATTACCCGCAAGGCGGGACCGGCACTGGCAGCTGGCTGCACCTTCATCGTCAAGCCTGCCAGCCAGACGCCGCTCTCGGCACTGGCGCTCGCCGTTTTAGCCGAAGAAGTGCGGTATCCCCAAGGGCGTCTTTAATGTGGTGACGGGGTCATCCAGAGAGATCGGCGAGGCTTTCAATGCAAGCACGACCGTCCGCAAACTGACCTTTACGGGCTCGACCGAGGTTGGACGCAGTCTGCTTGAGGGGGCAGCGCAGACTGTCAAGAAGGTCTCGATGGAGTTGGGCGGCAATGCCCCTTTCCTTGTGTTCGATGACGCCGATCTCGATGCGGCCGTCGAAGGGGCCATCGCGTGCAAGTTTCGCAATGCAGGTCAGACCTGCATCTGCGCCAACCGGTTCTATGTGCAGGACTGCGGTGTATGATGATTTCGCAGACAAGCTCGAAGCCGCCATCCGCGACCTGAAGGTCGGTCCCGGACTGGAGGATAACGATATCGGTCCGCTCATCGACGGGGACGGGGTCGAGAAGGTCGAAGAGCACGTCGCCGACGCAAAAGACAAGGGCGGGAAAGTGGTGCTCGGCGGCGCGCGGCATGATCGCGGCGGCCTCTACTTCCAGCCAACGCTCATTACCGGTGCGACGCAGGACATGAAATTCACGAAGGAAGAGACGTTCGGCCCCGTCGCCGGGCTCATCCGGTTCTCATCGGATGAGGAAGGCATCGCGCTCGCCAACGAGACCGAGTTTGGCCTGGCCTCGTATTTCTATGCGCGTGACATGACGCGGGTCTGGCACGTGATGGAGGCGCTGGAAGCGGGCATGGTCGGTGTCAATACCGGGCTCATCTCCACGGCGGTCGCACCGTTTGGCGGTGTGAAACAGTCAGGTCTCGGCCGCGAAGGCTCGCATTACGGCATCGACGAGTTCATGGAGATCAAATACGTCTGCATGGCGATCTGACCGCGCCGGACGTTAGTCCTCCGGCAGGATCTCCGGCGCGTCCGTGCCTTCGTCTCCCGCCAGCGCGCTTGCATAGATCGTGTCGATCGTATCGAGCCCGTCCGGTTCACCGACGACCACAAAGGTGAAGTTCTCCGGGTCGAGATACTGCGCCGCCACGCGTTTGGCGTCCTCCAGCGTTACGGCGTTCACCATATCATTGCGCGTCTCGATATAGTCGAGTCCAAGCTCGGACTGGCGGATCCCCATCATCTGGCTGGCAATCTTGGCGTTGGAATCAAATGATAGCGGGTAGGCACCCGTCAGATAAGCTTTTGCGTCCGCCAAGCTCTGCTTCGGTCGGGCCGTCTTGCGCCATCTTGGCCAGTTCGGCTTTCACACGACCGATCATTTCACCAGCATTCTTGTTCTCCGTCTGCGTCGACCCGCCCCACGTGCCCAGATGCCGGCTTGCGCCAAGCGAGGTGTAGATCCCGTAGGTCAGCCCGCGCTTTTCGCGAATTTCATCCATCATGCGGGCGGAGAAACCTCCACCGCCCAGAATGTAATTTACCACATAGGCTGGAATGAAGTCGGGGTCTTCGCGCTTCAGTCCCGGCGCGGTGAAGGAGATCAGGCTCTGCGGCTGGGGAAGGGCGGTCACCAGCGGATCGTCTGCCGGGTCGGACAAGGTGACGTCGGCGATTTCCGGTACGCTGCTCTCTTCCGGAAGATCAGCGAAGGTTTTCGTCATCATAGCTTCCAGCTCATCCGGCGTGATGTCTCCCACGACGGTGACCAGCATGGTGTCTTTCGCCATGACCCGGTCACGGCTTTCGATGAGGTCTTCGCGTGTCAAGCCGGTTACGGTCTCCTCCGTGGCGTAGCGGGCATAGGGGTGATCGGGGTAGAGGGCCGCCTGCATGGCCCGGCCTGCCAGCACGTCCGGATTGGTTTCCGCGCGCGCCAGAGCAACCAGAGATTCGCGCTTGGAGCGTTCGAACGGGGCGTCATCGAAACGTGTCTCTGTCAGCCCCATGCGGACCAGATCCATCGCAGCGGAGGTGTTCTCGGACAGAGTGCGCATCGAACACGAGGTCCAGTCCTCGCTCGAAGAGCAGCCGAAGCTCATATTGAGCTCTTCCATCCGCGTCGCGAAGGCCTTGCTGTCGAGATCGCCCGCGCCTTCATTCATCATGTAGGTCATCAGGCCGGTCGCGCCGGTCTTGTCCGCCGGATCGAGTGCATCGCCGCCAGGCCAGGCCATATTGATGGCAATGATCGGAATGGAAGGCTCCGACACCAACCAGGCCTCGATCCCGTGATCGCTTGTGACCACCTGAATGTTGGAAAGGCCGGTCTTTACCGGTTCAGCCGCGCCGTCCAGCCCGTCAACGGGTGGTTTCTCCGGCTGGCTGCATGCGGCGAGGCCAAGAAGCAGGACGCTGGCGAGGCTGACATGGGTTCGTCTGGCAAGGGCGGTCATCAATTTTCTCCGCTTTCCGGCAGAAGCCGCGCGCTGACATGGTTTTTCGAGAGATATTTCCGGGAAACGGACATCACGTCGGCTGAGCTAACGGTTTCGATCCGCGACGGCCATTCCACCACGCTTTCCAGCGTTTCACCGCGGGCCCGTGCAGATCCGAAGGTCTGTGCCATGGAAGCCTGACTGTCGCGCTCGAAGATTGCCGATGCGCGCAGGTTGGATTTGGCCCGGGCAAGTTCGGCGTCTGTCGGGCCGGTCTTCAGAAACTCTGCCACGACGTCCTCGACTGCTGGGGCCAGCGTATCCAGATCGGTGCCGGGCGAGGGCGATGCGGACACGCCCACCGGTCCGCCGGCTTTCAGCGTTGTCCAGGCAAAGGCATAGGCATTCACCGCCACACCCTGTTCCTCGACCAGCGCCTGATAGAGACGGCTGGTGCGTCCCCCGCCGAGTATCTCCATCGCCACGTCCAGTGCGTAGGGATCCATACCGGCATCGGGCAGGCTGTAGCTGGTGCCGAGCCAGTAACGGCTCCACTCGGGCTGGCGAACCTTGGGATCGCTGTGGCTGACGGCCCGAGACGCCTCCAGCGGCTTCACGTCCGGCCATTCACGAGCGGTTCCGTCGCTCTTGCGGTCGATGGAACCGTAAATCCGTGTGGCCAGAGGTTTCAGTTCGGCAGCCGTGATATCCCCCGCGACGACCAGGATCGCATCTTCCGGGCCGTACCATTCCTCATAGAAATCAAGGGCATCCTGCCGGGTCAACTCCGCCACTTCGTCCATGAAACCGATCACGGGAATGGCGTAGGGGTGCCCGTCATAGAGCGCTGCCATGACTTTTTCGAAGAGGAGCGATCCCGGATTGTTGTCGGTCCGCTGACGGCGCTCTTCCTTCACCACATCCCGCTCGGGCAGAACCTCCTCGTCAGTCAGAAGCAGGTCCGTCATCCGGTTTGCTTCCATTTCCATCATGGTTTCAAGGCGATCCTTCGCGACCCGCTGGAAATAAGCGGTGTAGTCCCAGCTGGTGAAGGCATTGTCCTGGCCTCCATTGCGCGCAACGATCTTGGAGAACTCGCCGGCCGGAATTTCGTCTGTCGCCTTGAACATCAGATGCTCGAAGAGGTGGGCGATGCCCGACTTGCCGGGCGCTTCATCGGCGGCACCGACCCGGTACCAGACCATGTGGGTGACCACCGGTGCGCGGTGATCCGGCAGCACCACGACTTCCATCCCGTTATCCAGTACAAAGGTTTCCGGTTGCGACCCCGTCGCCGCCCGGGCGGGACCTGTGGCAATCGCAAGGCCAGACGCAACCAGGGCGAAAGCCGTCAATCTGAAAAAGCGCATGTCACCCCGATGTGTGAAGAAGCTGAAATCCATGCTGTCTTCATCACCCGTAGCGACGGAACTGTCCAGACCGGGATCTTACGGGTTCACAGCCTGGACACGGCCCAGCGCCTCGTTCCGCAAGTGCTCAGGAGGCGGGATCAGGCCGCGTTCGGTCAGAAATCCGCCATCGCCCAGCGCGGCATCGCTCAGGAACAATTCCACGAAATCGCCGAGTCCGGGAATGGCGCCGATATGCTCCAGCTTGACATAGATGAAGAGGGAGCGGGACATCGGATAGGTGCCGTCCGCAATCGTTTGATGGGTTGGTGCAACGCCGTTGACCGGATGTCCCTGAATACGGTCCGAACTCTGGTCGAGATAGGAAAACCCGGTCACGCCAAGCGCGGTCTTGCTGCGAATGAGGCTGCGGACGATCGCGGTATCGTTTTCTCCGAAATCCACCCACGCGCCATCAGACCGGAGGCTGTGGGCCTGGATGATGAACGCCGTTCCGGCGGCTGCCTCAAGGCTGGCAAGCGCAGGTAAACGGCGGGCTCCGGCTTCCAGTGCAAGTGATGAAAAGGCGTCCCGGGTTCCTGATGTCGGTGGCGGACCAAAGACTTCTATCCGGTAGTCGGGAAGTCCGGGATCGAGATCCGACCATGTCCGGTTCGGGTTCGGTATGATGCTGTCCCCGGCAGGTACTTCCCTTGCGAGGGCAAGGTAAACCTGAGTCAGCGTCAACGGAAATTGCGGCCCGTCCTTCGCCGATACCAGCACGATACCGTCATAGCCGATGAGTACCTCGAGGATGCCGGTCACACCGTTGGCCTCGCAGGCCTCGCGTTCGGCCCGCGTCATGGATCTTGAAGCATCGGCAATGGAGGGCGAGGCAATGCCCGGGTCCGAGCAGAAAAGCTTGATGCCACCCCCTGTTCCTGTCGTTTCGACAACGGGCGTGCGAAAGGGCGTGGCCGCGCCGAAATACTCTGCTGCAGCGGTTGCGAACGGCGCGACAGTCGACGACCCGACAATCTTGATCGGCCGCATCCGTTCAGGCGATTCAGATGCATGGTCTTCTGCCACGACAAACCGCGCCTCGCGTTCGCAGGCACCCGTCAGCAAAGCCAGGCACGTCAGGCCAGCGAGGCCAAGCCGTCTGCCGTACTGTTGGGCCGTACGTGAAACTTTCTGCATTTTACAGCCCGGCTGCATGTGCTCTCCTGACGAATTCGGCCAGCCCTAGCAAGCGTTCATGACACTTTCGCTACCTGTTTGCAGGTTGGCGCAGTAAAAATCGGAACGCCGCCAACCTCGCCGCGTTGGGGAGGTCTATGCAAAACCGGCTCCCACAATGAGTCCCGACCGCGTGTTCGGTAAGGGCGGTACGCTTCAGGGCACCTCGCCCGAAGACAGCTCCCCTGAGGACGCTGACCGGCTGGAGCGCGACCTTCAGCGTGAGTTGTCGCACCGGATCAACAACATTTTCGCCGTCGTACGGTCTGTGGTTTCGCTGACAGCACGCGAACACGGCAATGCCGAAATTGCCGAGGCCATCAACCACCGGATCATCGGCCTGGCAGTTGCCTATGCAACGACGCTCGACCATTTTTCTCTGGACGGTACGTCTCTGGTCAGACTGGTGACAGCGGTACTGGACGGCGTTCAGGACGGCGGACCGGACGGCTACGACATCACCGGCCCGGATGTTTCGGTCGACATGGGAACACTGTCTGTTCTGGGTCTCATCCTGCATGAAATGGGCTGCGCATCGCTCAAGCTTGCCAAGGCGCAGGAGATTGCCTTTGCGCCCCGCATCAGCTGGACACTGGCTGAGAAAGCGGACTGTTGCAAACTTGCAATAGTCTGGCGTGAACCCGAAGGCGATGTAGTCGGGAGGGAACCCGACCGGCTCTTTGTGCCTTCTTCTACTGTTATGAAGCTACTCAAGACCGCAGACGGCCATTTTGAGACAGAGATCCGCGGCGGCACCGTTTGCTATGCGTTTGGCATGCGTGTGCGCACCGGAACAGATCGGAGCGATAGCTGATGCTCGCTGAAAGCACCCTTATGGATCGCCACTGCCTGGCGGATGTCGACCTGCTCATCCTTGAGGATGAGGCGATCATCGCGCTCGAAATGTCTCTCGATTTCGAAGACGCCGGTGCGCGCGTCCAGATTGCGGGCACGCTTGCCGATGCCGAGCGCATTCTGTCCGTGATGACACCGCATGTCGCCGTGCTCGACGTCAACCTCGGCGGCGGCAAGACATGTCTGCCGATTGCCGATGAATTGAGGCGGCGCGGCATTCCGTTTCTTCTGCATACCGGCAATCTGGACCGGCATAACGAACTTGTTCGCACCATCGGCGCCCGGGTCTTGTCCAAGCCGACATCGACCGGCCGTTTGATCTACGAAATCGAACGTCTCGTTCACTGACAGATGCGTGTCTGTGCATCGCGCACGGCTCCGTGAAACGATATATATCAGTCAGGCGGTTTACTCACGGGGCCGCTTACACTATCTACGCGCCTCCGGCGGACATCGGCCAGAGTGAGGCGCTGAAATTTTCAGCACTTTGCATGGTCAGACGGCCCGCACTAACGCCGGATTAGGTAATTCAAGCAGAGGTGGACTTGTGTCATGCGCACGTTCAAATCCCCGCTGGACCTGGTCCGCCGTATCAATCCCGAACGCCCGGTGGCGTGTGGGTTTCCGGACCGGCTTCGTTCAGCATCAGAATGGTTCCAGTCGCATTTTCGCGGCAACATCATGTATGCCGTCAAGGCAAACCCGTCGGACTGGGTCCTGTCAGGACTGTATGAGTCGGGCATGCGCTTCTTTGACGTGGCTTCGGACCGTGAGATCGAGCAGGTCCACGCGCTCTGTCCGGACGCCATTCTTGCCTACATGAATCCGATCAAGCCGCGCTTCTCAATCGAGCGCGCTTATCGCGACTATGGCGTGCGCATCTTTGCGTTCGACTGCATGGCTGAACTCGACAAGATTCTGGAAGCCACCGGCTTTGCGCGTGACCTTACCCTCATCGCGCGGATGGCGGTGTCCAACTCCAGCGCGGAATTGCCGATTGACGGAAAGTTCGGCGCATCGCCTGCGCAGATGGTTCAGCTGTTGCGCACAGCGCGCTCGATGACGTCGCGTCTCGGGGTCAGTTTCCACGTCGGTAGCCAATGCATGGACCCGGACGCCTGGCGGGTCTCCATGGAAATGGCAGCTGACCGCCTGACGGAGTTGGGCGTAGAGATCGATGTGCTGGATGTGGGCGGCGGTTTCCCTGTTGCCTATCCCGGCATGACGCCTCCGCCCATGGCCGACTACATGGACGCCATTCACGAAGCGATAGACGGCTGGCCGCTTGATACCCGTCCCGAACTCTGGTGCGAGCCGGGTCGCGCACTCGTTGCCGAGGCCGTGTCGATCATCGCGCGTGTCGACCTGGTACGCGGCGACGCGCTGTATCTGAATGATGGCGCTTACGGCACGCTTTACGATGCAGCCCATCATGACTGGCCGTTCCCGCTTCGGGTGTTGCGCAGCGAGCCCTCGAGCGATCCGGTTGTGCGGGCTTACAAATGCTTCGGCCCGACATGCGACGCCGATGACGTGATGCCCGGCCCTTACATGCTGCCGGATGACGTCTGCGAAGGCGAGTTCGTCGAGTTCGGCATGCTGGGCGCGTACGGCACGGCGATGGCGTCACGCTTCAACGGCTTCGGCGAAACCGATACACTGTTCAGCGAGACGTCTTACTGGCCAAGCATCTTCCAGGCTGCCGACCAGCTTCTCCTGCCGCTGGAAGCCGGAACCGTCTGAATTCAGGTCTTCAGGTCTGGCGCGGTTCACCCGGATGAGGTGCTGCGTCATGATTCCCGATGACGCCTCACCCGCCGCAGGTTAACGTGACGGGCGAGGAGAATTTCATGAACAAGCCAGCATTTGTTTCGCAGAGCGACAGTCCGATCATTCCCGGTCTGACCGGATTGACAGGCGATGCAGTCGCATCGGTCGAACGTTATGTTGCGGCGCTGCGTCAGACACTGCTCGACAGTCTGTCGGAGAATGGCCGCATCTCCCGGTCAAAGCTCGATGAGCACCAGCATCTGGCGCACGGATTTGCGTGGGTGGCGACTTATGGCGATACGCTCAGGGAAGTACATCACTGGGCCGAGCGGCTGGAAGGCGAAGACCGCCTGACCGAGATCGACGCGCTTCTGGCGCAAATCCTCTTCGCCGAATACCTGTCGCAACTGGCAGGCGGCATTCCGATGAATCAGGGAGAGATCATCCGTCCGGAAGATTTCGGCGTGCGCGGAGAGACACTTTCCCTGCTGGATACCCCGGCGATCGGACACCTCAGACGCGCAGGCAAGTCGCATGCCGCGCTGACACGTGCAGCAGATTTTGTTCGTGATGCCGGAGGGCGCGCGACGGTCGAGACCACGGGGCTCGACGACACACTCGAAATGGTGCGCGACCAGTTTGCGCGATTTGCTCAGGAGAAGGTCACGCCATTTGCCCATGGCTGGCATTTGCGGGACGAATTGATCCCGCTGGATGTGATTTCGCAGATGGGCGAGCTTGGTGTTTTCGGACTTACCATTCCCGAAGAGCATGGCGGCCTCGGCATGGGCAAGACGGCCATGTGCGTGGTCTCCGAAGAGCTGTCGCGTGGCTATATCGGCGTCGGGTCGCTGGGCACCCGCTCGGAAATCGCTGCCGAACTGATCCTTATCGGCGGAACCGACGCACAGAAGAAGAAATGGCTGCCCGGCATCGCATCGGCGGACATTCTGCCAACAGCGGTCTTCACCGAACCCAATACCGGCTCCGACCTTGGCAGTCTGCGCACCCGCGCGACGAAATCGGCTGACGGATCGAGCTATTCCATCACCGGAAACAAGACCTGGATCACCCATGGCGCACGCGCCGATGTGATGACGCTGCTCGCGCGCACGGACCCGGCGACCGACAACTTTTCCGGCCTTTCCATGTTCCTTGCAGAAAAGCCGCGCGGGTCAGACGACGCGCCGTTTCCGGCCACCGGCATGACTGGAGGCGAAATCGAGGTGCTCGGTTATCGCGGCATGAAGGAATACGAGATCGGCTTTGACGGGTTCGAGGTCGACGCAGGCGAGCTTCTCGGCGAGGTCGAGGGCATGGGTTTTCGCCATTTGATGGCGACGTTCGAGAGTGCCCGCATCCAGACGGCCGCACGTGCTATCGGCGTGGCGCAGAACGCGTTCGACCTGGGCCTTCGCTATGCGCTGGACCGCAACCAGTTCGGACGGTCGATCTTCGATTTCCCGCGGGTCTCGAACAAGCTGGTGATGATGGCAGCCGAGATCATGGGCGCGCGCCAACTCACATATTTTTCGGCGCGTCAGAAGGACGAGGACAAACGCTGCGATCTTGAAGCCGGCATGGCCAAGCTTCTGGCCGCACGGGTGGCGTGGGCCGCCGCCGATAACGCGCTCCAGATCCATGGCGGAAACGGGTTCGCGCTGGAATATCCGATCAGCCGCGTGCTGCAGGATGCGCGTATACTCAACATCTTCGAGGGCGCGGGCGAGATTCAGGCACATGTGATCGCGCGCCGCCTGCTGGAGCAGAAAGCCTGAGCATTAAAGTTTGGGGACGCTTGTCGAAGGTCCATGGTGCCGCGAGGGAGAATTGAACTCCCGACCTCATCATTACCAATGATGCGCTCTACCACTGAGCTACCGCGGCGTGTATCACGGCAAGCGGGGTCGTTACCCCAAAGAAGCAAATAAGAAAAGACCCGAAAGAGGCATTGTCTGCATACAATGGCCAAGACCCCGACAAACTCTGGCGACAAGGCGGCGACAGGTGCCAAGTCCGGCCCTGCATCGGAGCGTGAAACCCGGTTGGCGAAGGCACTTCGGGATAATCTGAAGCGTCGCAAAGAGGCCTCCCGGAAAGCACGCACAGGTGATACGGACACGGAAGATAATTGACGGCGCGGGAAACCCGCGTGGAAACAGGATACGACGCATTTCATGGACAGACTTATCATTACGGGCGGGTCGCGTCTGAACGGAACAATCCCGGTTTCCGGTGCCAAGAATTCGGCCCTGAAGCTGATGGCGGCGTCGCTTCTTGGCAATACGCCCCTGACGCTCTCCAACATGCCGAACCTTGCTGACACCCGGTTCATGGCCAAACTTCTGGAAACTCTGGGGGTAGGCGTAAAATGGAATACCCAGACCTCCGTCTGTCATCTGGATGCGACCGAGATCGCCTCCACGATTGCGCCGTATGATCAGGTGCGAAAGATGCGCGCCACGTTCAATGTGCTGGGCCCGCTGCTGGCCCGCGTGGGCCATGCGACAGTCTCCTTGCCGGGCGGCTGTGCGATCGGGGCTCGCCCGGTGGACCTGCACCTGAAGGCGTTCGAGGCGATGGGCGCGGATATTGTCATCGACGGGGGCTATGTGAAAGCTGCGGCGCTGCGCGGTCTCAAAGGTGCGCACATCGTCTTTCCGTTCGTATCGGTTGGAGCCACCGAACATGCCATGATGGCCGCAACGCTGGCGACCGGCGTAACCGAGCTTGAGAATGCCGCGCGCGAGCCGGAAATCGTCGATCTCGCCGACTGCCTCAATCTGATGGGGGCAAGGATCGAGGGCGCAGGCACGTCGCGTATCACGATAACCGGTCAAACCAGCCTGACAGGCACCGACTACACCGTCATGCCGGACCGGATCGAGGCAGGGACTTATGCCATAGCTGTTGCCGCGACCGGGGGCGACGTGACGCTCACCGGAGCGCGGCCGGAGCATCTGGGCGCGCTGATCGAGGCACTTGCGCAGGCGGGTATCGACGTGCAGCCGGGTGACCGGAGCTTGCGCATCCGTCGCAATGGCGGACCGGTCAAGGCGATCAATATCGATACCGCCCCCTATCCGGGGTTTCCCACGGATTTGCAGGCCCAGATCATGGCATTGATGTGCATAGCGGACGGTACATCTGTTTTCAGGGAAAATATCTTCGAAAACCGGTATATGCACGCGCCGGAACTTGCACGGCTGGGTGCGGATATACAGGTACGGGGGGCCGAGGCGGTTGTGCAGGGCATCGACACGCTCAAGGCCGCCCAGGTCATGGCAACGGATCTGCGCGCATCTGTCAGTCTGGTCATAGCCGGTCTGGTTGCCGAGGGAGAGACGGTCGTATCGCGGGTTTACCATCTGGACCGTGGATTTGAGCATCTTGAGGACAAACTGACGGCGTGCGGCGCGAACATCCGGCGCGAAGCGGAATAGGGATTGAGGACACGATGGCAAGCAAAACCGGCCTGAGACTGCTCGCGCAGACGACAGACGATCTGGCAGTCATTTCAGCGGCCTGTCAGGACGCTGTCTTTCAGCGCAATAGTCTGGCGTATGACCGGACGGCTCATCGTTTCACGCTCGAGGTAAACCGGTTCAGATGGGAAAGCGTGCCCGATGGCGGCAAGCGCGCGGATGGCTATGACCGGATCCGGTCGGTGATTGCGTTCGACAGCGTTCTTGTTGCGCGCTCGCGCGGCCTCCCTCCACGTGCCGAGGATATGATTTTCTCGCTCCTCTCGATCAGTTTCGAGCCGGATGACGAACCGCCGGGCGGGACCGTGCATATCACGCTTGCAGGCGGCGCTGACATTTCCCTGACGGTCGAGTGTCTGGATGCGACGCTGCTGGACTCCTCCGCCAGCTGGAAAACGGCACGCATGCCCGGACACCCGACACGTGACTGAACCGGCCCCTCTGATTGCATGCCGCGCCGGTTGCGGGCAGCTGGCCTGACGAGGTTCTGGCCTTTCTTGCAAGGCCGCGCGGAAGCGTTCCCGATATCGCTTCGAAAGTCTCCGGGATACTTTCCGACGTGCAGGCCGAAGGGGGCTCCGCGGTGGCGCGCCTGACACGTCTGCATGACGGTCTCGACGTCGACCCGCAAAGCCTTCAAGCGCCGGAGATTGATCTGGCAAGGCTTGCGCAGGACTGCCCAAGTGATGTTCGCGACGCTATTGATTTTGCGCACGACCGGATCGCCGCGTATCACACGCGCCAGCTGCCGACAGATCACAGCTTCACCGATGAGAGCGGCATGACGCTGGGCTGGCGCTGGACGGCTATCGAGGCGGTGGGCGTCTATGTGCCGGGCGGGCGGGCAAGCTATCCAAGTTCGGTGTTGATGAATGCCGTTCCGGCACGGGTTGCGGGCGTCGAACGCGTGGTGATGGTTGCACCTGCGCCGAAGGGCCAGCTGAACCCGGCTGTTGCCTATGCCGCGCTCAAGGCAGGCGTTAACGAATATTATCCGCTGGGCGGGGCGCAGGCCGTCGCCGCGCTGGCGTTTGGCGCGGGCGACCTGAAACCGGTTCACAAGATCGTCGGCCCGGGCAATGCCTGGGTGGCCGAAGCCAAACGTCAGGTTTTTGGCCAAGTCGGAATAGACACGATTGCGGGCCCGTCCGAGATCTGCATCGTCTGCGATGGCAGCACACCGGCCGCGTGGATCGCCGCCGATCTTCTGAGCCAGGCCGAGCACGACCCGTCTTCCCAGTCGATACTTATCACGCAGGATGCTGACTTTGCGCGCGCGGTCGCCGCCGAGGTGGAAGCACAACTGCCTCTGCTCGCGACCGCTCAGACCGCGCGAACCTCATGGCAGGACCTTGGCGCCCTGATGGTGGTTCCGACACTTCAGGATGCGGTCGTCCTCGCCAACAAGATTGCGCCCGAGCACCTTCAGCTTTGCGTGCATGAGCCCGAGCAATGGCTCACCTCCATCCGTCATGCCGGTGCCGTTTTTCTGGGCGACCGGACGCCGGAAGCGCTAGGGGATTATGTCACCGGATCGAACCATGTGTTGCCCACGTCCGGGGCCGCGCGGTTCTCGTCGGGTCTCGGGACGCTGGATTTCCTGAAGCGGATGTCTGTCCAGAGCGCGACGAATGCCGCGTTCGACATTCTGGGCGGTCCTGCGCATACGCTGGCGATGGCTGAAGGTCTGCCCGCCCACGCCAGGTCCATCAGCATCCGGCAGTCAGGGGCGGTCGGCGATGAGTGAGGCGCGGCGCATAATCGCGGTCGACATCGACGACACGACGCTTGCTGCCTCGGGCCCCGACGCCGAACACGAGCGGCGTGTGGCGATTTTTGATCTGATCGAGGACAACACGTTCTCGCTCCTCAACGACAAGCCCGGCCCGTATGCCATTTCGCTCTCGATGACGGACGGACGACTGGTCTTTGCCGTCTCGAGCGAGGCCGGCGACCCGCTGCACACATTCATCCTGTCTCTCGCGCCGTTCCGGCGGATCGTGAAAGACTATTTCATGATCTGTGACAGCTATTACGACGCGATCCGCAATTCCACACCGGGCCAGATCGAAGCCATCGACATGGCCAGACGCGGTATCCACAATGAAGGTTCTGAACTGCTGGAAGAGCGCTTGAGCGGCAAGATCGAAACCGACTTCGATACGTCCCGGAGGCTGTTCACCCTGATCTGTGCACTGCACGCGAAGGGGTAGGCGTGGACCGGTTTGGCCTCGACAGACCCGTTCAGTCTGTCCTTTTCTTTTGCAATCACAACTCGATCCGCTCGCCGATCGCCGCTGCCTTATTGTCATGGCGTAGCGGCGGCAGGCTCTACGTTCAGTCCTGTGGAATGCAGGCAGGCCAACCCGACCCGTTCGCGGTGGCCGTCATGGATGAATTGGGGCTGGCGCTCGACCTTCACACGCCCCGCACCTTCCTAGAACTGGAAGATGCCAGCTTCGATGTGGTCGTGACCCTGACGCCGCAAACGCATCATTTCGCGCTGGAACGCAGCCGGACCGAGGACGCGGCGGTGATGTACTGGCCGACATTCGACCCGACACTCGCAACAGGATCGCGAGACCAGAGGCTTGAGGAATACCGGCGGGTCCGTGATGACATCGACAGCAATATTCGCACCACGTTCAGTGAATGGGTGACGCCTGTGTAAAAAAGCGCCTATATCCCCTGCACCAAATTCCGGAAACCGAGAAGATACTACATGGCAAAAGAAGAGATGCTCGAATTCAACGGGACAATCGTTGAACTGCTTCCAAACGCGACGTTTCGCGTGAAGCTTGAGAATGACCACGAAATCGTTGCTCACACGGCGGGCAAGATGCGCAAGAACCGTATCCGCGTCCTCACCGGCGACAAGGTGCTCGTGGAGATGACGCCCTACGATCTGAGCAAGGGTCGCATCACCTATCGCTTCAAGTAAGCGAACAGGCGTGTCTGCCCCGCTTGTCCTTGCCAGCGCGTCGCCGCGCAGGCTAGCCCTTCTGGCGCAGATCGGAATCGTGCCTGACACCGTCGACGCGGCAGACATCGACGAAACGCCATTGCACGATGAGCCGGCTCCGGCGCTGGTCTCCCGGCTGGCGCATGCCAAGGCCTCCGCGGTCGCCTCCCGCCATCCCGGCGCATTCGTGCTCGGCTCCGATACGGTCGTCTGTTGTGGTCGCCGCATACTCCCCAAGGCAGAAGACCAGAACACGGCAAAAGCCTGTCTGGCGCTATTGTCCGGCCGTGCGCATCAGGTTCTCACCGCCATTACCCTCATCGATCCGGCAGGTCAGGCCGCAATGCGAACGGTGCGTAGCCGGGTGAAGTTCAAACGCCTGACTGACGAAGATACCGCGCACTACATTGCGTCCGGTGAGTGGCACGGCAAGGCGGGCGGGTATGCGATACAGGGGCGTGCGGCCCGGTTCGTCATCTCGATCAACGGTTCCTATTCATCGATTGTCGGCCTGCCGCTTTATGAGACCGCGAATCTCCTGACCGGCCGGGGCTGGGCTCCGGCTTGAGTGCGCCGCCGACCCTGCTTCTGGACCGCGGCATCGGGGTATGGCGCGCGGTTGCTATGCAGGCAGACGAACGCCCTTTCGCTCTCTGGATATTCCCTGACCGATCGCTGCTCGATGCTCCACGTCTGGGGGACCGATTATCGGCGAGGGTACGTGCCGTCACACCCGGCGCTGGCGGCAGTTTTCTGCAAACGCCGGACGGGACCCCGCTTTTCCTGCCGTTCGGGAAGGCGGGAGCAACGGCACCCGATCTGGTGGAAGGCGCTGATCTTATCGTTACTGTTCAGGCCGAAGCCTACGCAGAGAAGGCGGCGAGGGTCCGGCGCGCACCGGCTGGCGCGGGTCCACACCTTCTGACCGAGGCCGAAAGCTTCAATGTCTGGCGCCAGAGCCTTCCCGGCGGTAATGATGCCGTTCTGGAGGATGACGGTTCGGCATCGACGCGCCAGCTCATCGATCACGCGCTGGAAGAGGCACAATCGGGCTCTATCACGCTGGATGGTGGTGGCCGTTTGCATATTGAAGCGACCCGCGGCGCCGTCATGATGGATATCGACAGTGCCGGACGCACGCCCACGCGCAAATCCTCAAAGGCCTTGAACGAGACAGGGGTCCGGGAAGCGGCACGCCAGATATCCTTGCGAAATCTGGGAGGGCTTGTGCTGATCGATCTGGTTGGCGCACCCAGAGGCGATGAGGCGCGCGGGCTTCGGGACACACTGGCTGCAGACCTCAAGGCACTTTCGCGGCGCAAGGCAGAGGTGCTTGCCTCCGGTCCGTTCGGACTGATGCAGGCCAGTCTGGCGCGTAGCTATGCGCCGCTAGAGGCCGGAGTGGATGCCAGGCTCGCCTCAGGACTGAAGCTCTGGCATGCCGTGCTGGATGCCGGTGAAGCGGCGCGGACAGCACGTCTTCGCATTGATGTCTCACCTGATATGCATACATGGCTGCAAGCCTGTGCATTCGACTGGGCGGGCACCCTCGCGGGCAGGCTTGGTGCCCGGTTTACTCTTGAAGACAACGCGGCCCTTGGCGGTGTTCAATGGAAGGTATCGCAGCCATGACTGAAAAGACTGTCTGTGCGATTTGCAAGCGACGCCCGATCATGGCGCAATACCGTCCTTTCTGTTCGAAACGTTGCGCCGATGTCGATCTCTCGCGCTGGCTGGGTGGCGGGTATGCCATTCCAGGTGACCCGGTCGATCCTGCGACCCTCGAAAGCCGCGAATCGGACCCGGACAATTAGCGGTCTCCGGTCTCTTCACCACGACACGCAATGACAGTGATGTTCGGAACCTCGTTCGTCACAGGTGGTTAGGTTGGGGGGAGTATCATGTCTTTGGGTAACGCATCTTCATGACATCAACGTTCGCGCTGTTCGCGCGCCTGGTCTTTATAGTCGCTGTGTTCGGCGCCGGATGTCCGGTGTGGGCAGACAAGGCGAGAGTCGAGTTCGGCGACACCCGACCGGATGAAGACGTGCGTCAGACCATTTCCGACGCCTTGCCTGAAGAGAAAAAGCCGGAAACAGTTTTTGAAGCGAGACGTCAGGCCAAACGCGGCGCGGGAGCGGTTCTGGACGCACTGAACTCGCAAGGATACTTCGCCGCGCAGATCGACACGGCCGTCATCACGCAGGAAGAGGCGCCCGTACCGGCCTTGCGCATAGACACGGGTCGCAGGTTTGCCCTTGGTGAAACATCGCTTGATATAATCGGAGACACGCCCGCCACAGATGAAACCGTGGCGTCGATTTCGGTGAATCTGGAACGCGGCGCAACGGCATTGCCCGAGACCATTCTGGATGAGGAAGGCCGCCTACTGAACGCCTGGCTCGATGCCGGTTATCCGGACGTCGAGATGCTGGAGCGGCGCGCCGTTGCTGACCGTGACACCGGAACGCTTGATATTACCTATCGCATCTCGCCGGGTCCGAAGGTCCGCTATTCCACCGTGATCATAGAGGGCGAAGACCTTCGTACGCGACGCGAATACATAGACCGTCTCATCACGTTCAAACCCGGCGAGGTTTACGATTCCAATGACCTGTCGCGCCTGCGCAGCCGTCTGGGACAGACACGTCTTTTCACCGCATCGGGTGTGCGACTGGGCCCTGCCGACAGCGAAGCAAATTCCGAGGGCGTGCAGACCCGTCCGGTTATCCTGACTCTGACCGAACGTCCGCGCCATTCAATCGCGCTCGGTGCCAGCTATGGTACCAGCGAAGGCGTTGGTCTGACCGGGCAATGGCAGCGCCGAAACTTTACCAATATGGGTGACACGCTGACGGTAATTGGTGAACTGGCGACGTTGCGCCGGTCAATAGACGTCGAATGGCGCATGCCGGACAAACCACGCTACGGCCGCTCTCGTTTTCATGGCGTCAATCTGATTGACGAGACAACCGATGCCTATGACCGGCGGTCCATCTCCGTACGGACCGGTATCGACGTGGTTGCTACGCCAAAGTTTTCCTATGGTCTCTCTGCAGACGTTGCGCTGGTTGAGGAAGAGGATGCATTCGGTTCACGCAGTTTGCAGATTGTCGGCGTGAACGGCTCGGCCAGATACGATGCGTCCGACGATCTGATCGATCCGACACGCGGATACAAGGTGAGGGGACGTGTGCGTCCGGCTGCGGCCTTCGGCGATACCTCGGCGCAATTCGTGACAATCGAAACCAACGCATCGGCCTATCTTCCGCTCACCGACAACGGAAAATACGTTCTGGCAGGTCGTGGGCGCCTCGGCACGACGATCGGGTCCGACATTGCCAATCTGCCGATCAACAGCCGGTTCTTTTCCGGTGGCGGCGGTTCCGTGCGCGGGTACGGATTTCAGGAGCTCGGCCCCCGCGCCGCAGACGGAACGCCGCTCGGGGGACGCAGCGTCGCCGAGGTCTCGATCGAAGGCCGTGCGCGCATATGGAACAATATCGGCGTCGTGGCCTTCGTCGACGGAGGTACGGTCACGACTGCCGAAACGCCTGACTTCAGCGACATGCAGTACGGGGCCGGACTGGGCGTGCGCTACTACACACCTATAGGACCTATTCGGGCTGATTTTGCCGTTCCCCTCGATGCCGGTGATGATCAGGACGCCTTTCAGATCTATATCAGCATCGGTCAGGCCTTCTGATGAGTGACCAGCTATGACCTCCGAGACAGCAACATCTCCGCGCAAGAGCGGCTGGGTTCGTCCGCTGGCGAAGTGGACCGGCATAATTCTGCTCGGTCTTGTCGTGTTTCTGGTCGTGGCGGTCATCGCCCTGCGTATCTGGATTGGCACCGGAAGCGGGCGCTCGGTCATCGAAGCCCAACTGGAAAAGCGGGTGATTGCCGGTCAACGGGTTTCTCTTGAGGGGTTTGAAGGTGATATCCTGTCCGATGCGAGCATCGCCCGTATCGAGGTACGTGACGAAGACGGTCTCTGGCTCAGCATCGATGATCTGAACCTCGACTGGAGTCCGTGGGCGCTTCTGTCACGCGAGGTGAACGTGGAGACCTTCACGGCCAGCGAGTTGCATGTGCGTCGCCAGCCCGTCCTGCCTCCGTCCGAGCCCAAGGAAGAAACAGAACCGGGCGGGGAGGCGCCTGTCGATCGTATTCGTCTCGGTCGGTTCGCAATTGACGAAATCCGTATTGATGAGCCGGTCATTGGCGAGCCATTGCAGGCCAGTCTGAGTGCTACCCTCGACGCGACAGAGAAGAATGGCAGGATCGCGCTCGACCTGACGCCGACGCTTGGCTTTTCTGATCGGGTCGATCTCGATCTCGGCTGGACCGATGGAAAGCGCGTGGATGGCGAGATCGATCTGCTTGTCCAGCGCAATTCGGTGCTCGTGCGGACATTCCTCGGCCGCGAACTGCCCGGCGATGTGACCCTGCAAGGTCGTGTCGAAGGGGCTCTGGGCGACTGGGCCGCGACCCTGAACGGTCAGGTCGGCAATGAGCAACTTGTGGAACTCAACGGAGCGGGAACGCAAACCGGGCAAACCCTGAACGCCACACTTTATTCCGGCCCGCTTTCCCGTCTTGTCGGTCAGGAGAACCTGCCCGGAATGATTGGTCCGGTGATTGAACTCGATCTCACGGGCACGCGGGACGGCGACGTCGTGAATGATTTCAGGCTGGCCCTGCTGTCGGATCTGGCGACTGTCACGGCCACGACGCCGCGTTTGCAGACGGACGATCCGCAGGCCGCAAGCTGGACCTTTGCGGCCAAAATCGACGATCCGTCGCGCCTGCCTCTCGGGGAAGATATGCAAGTCGGCGCGGTTGCCATCGAGGGTCGCGCTGACAAGTCCGGCAAGACCTGGACTGTTCCTGTGACACTCTCGGTCGCCTCGTTCGAAACCGACGCCATTGCACTTCGCAATCTGCAAGGCCCGCTCGATATCGTTTTTGATGGCGACGCCGTTGAGGCTGATCTTGATCTGGCGACGGTCATTGCACGGCTCGAAGGCGGGCAGGGCGTTGCCGGAAACCGGGCGACACTTGTGGGCGCGGCCCGCTACGAACTTGAAAGTCAGAACGCCCGGCTGACCGACCTCACGCTCTCGCTGCCGGGCACGCGCCTGACTGCTTCGGGTCTCTACGGCGTCGAGACAGGTCAGATGGATCTCCAGACGACGGTCCGAAGCGACAGGCCGCAAATGTTTGCCGCGCAGGCACCCGGTTCGGTCGATTTGCGCGCTACGGTACGCGGAAGCCTGGCTGAAACGCTCGACATTGCCGTCTCCGGCAATGCCAAGGGGTTTGAAGGTCTGCCGCCTGACGCGGGTGTCCTGCTGGGCGAAACAGCCACGATCGACCTGAAAGCTCGCCGACGCTCAAACGGTGCGATCGATGTAAATACTTTTACGTTGGACGGGCAGAACGTATCGGCCACTGCGAACGGAACGCTGGGTGCCAGCGGCAATGCCGGCTTCGTCGCCGATCTTCGCATCAACCCGGTAACGCTGGAGGCCGCGCCGGTCGTGATCGGGGAGCCGCTTTCGGTAAATGTCCGCGCGGATGGACCTTTCGATGCGCTCGACTACGCGATAACGGCGCGTTCTGCGCGACTGGTGATTGCAGAGGAACCGGTCGAGGCGCTTGATCTCTCGGTTAGCGGTCGACGCGATGGCAGCGATCTGTCCGGTCGGCTGAACATTGATGCCCGCGTTCAGGACAAACCGCTTGCAGCCAATGGCCGGTTCGCGCTTGCCGAGAACATGATGCAGGTCGAGGATCTGGTCGCGACCTGGAACGGCCTCGATCTGGGCGCGAATGCCCGTCTCGCGGGCGAAAGCCGTACGGTCTCTTTCAGCCTTGAGGGCGCGCCAGAAGGGCTCGACCTCTTCGACAGTGCCAATCTTCGCGGCAGTCTCGAGAACGAACAGGTATCGGTGAATGGCGTCATTGCCGGGCTGAACGCTGCAGTCGTCGAAGATGGCGAGGTTGTGCTCGGCGTTTCGGGAACGCTGGACGCGTTGACCGCGCAGGTCGATTTTACCGGTGACACGCTGATAAACGGCGTTCTGCGCGAGACGACCGCTGATCTCTCGGCTGATGTGACCCTTGGCGATGGCGGCCCGCGCGTGCTGGCCCGGCTGGACGGAATGCTGGGTGATCTTCCCTTCCAGACGCTTGAGCCGGTGATCTACGAGGCAACAGATACCGGTCCGAAAATTACCGGAACGCTTGGACTGCTGGGCGGGACGATGACCATTGACGCGCTGCTTGGCGAAGTTGATCCAAGGCTTGGTCTGGTAATTGACGGGCTTGCCGTAGCGGATATTTCCCGCGTTGCCGTGCTGCCCGTAACCGGGGGACGGATTGACGGACGGGTCGATCTGACGCGCAGTCAGGGGCCGCTAAGGGGTTTGGTTGCGCTCGACATCACCGGAATTCCCATCGAGGAAGCCGTCGAAAACACGCCCGAGCTTTCGCTCGCTGCCCGCGGCGAAATCGTTGGCGACCGGTTCGACATCGACGCGACCTTGCTGAGCGATGATGCGGTCAATATCAGGATAACCGGAGGCCTCGGTCTGGACGTACCTGAAACCGGCCTGTTCCCGGCACCGGCCATGCAGGCCCCAATGAATATTCGCGCAACCGGACATGCCGAACTGGCTCGCCTCTGGGCAGCGACCGGACGCGCGGACATAGCCGTGGCCGGGCGGGCTGAGCTGGATTTCGCCGTAGCCGGTACGCCGGAAACGCCGGACGTCGGCGGAAGCATCATTCTGGCTGACGGCGAGGTCGAACAGGAATCCTTCGGCATCAGGCTGGAGCAGATCGGCCTGAGGGCGCAATTTGCAGACGACCGGATCATTCTGGAATCTGTCAACGCCAACAGCGTTCCCTCTGGCAGCCTCAGCGCCTCGGGAACGTTCGATATCGCGGCAAGGACCGGGAATATCGATATCGTTCTGGACGAACTGATGGCGGTTAACCGCCGCGACGCGGAAGTCGCCATTGATGGCGAACTCAACCTCGCCGCCGGAACTGAAAGTGCAAAAATCACGGGCGACCTTCGGCTCATGCGCGGTTTCTATACCCTTGTCGCGCCGCAAGGCAGCGGGTCGACCGGGCCAACGATCGATGTCCGGTTCGAAGACGAGCCGGTACCCGAACAAGAAGACGAACCGGCCTATCCCGTTTTCCTCGATATTGCCTTCAAGGCGCCCGGGCAGTTCGGGTTGAACGGGTTTGGTCTGGACACTGAAGTGGGCGCCGATCTGAAAATTTCCGGTACGGTATCGGAGCCCCGTGTTCGCGGCGCTGCACGGATCATCCGCGGTGACTTCGAATTCATCGGCAAGACCTTCAAGTTCGAGGAAAGCCGCATCAATCTCGACGGTCCGCTCGACCGGATCACGCTCGATATCGAAGCCAGGCGCAAACTCGATGATGTCACTGCCGTCGTATCGATCAAGGGTAAGCCGACCGAGCCGAAGATCGAAATGTCGGCCATCCCCGAACTGCCGCAGGACGAGGTTCTTTCGCGCGTCCTGTTCGGTCGCTCACCCGCCCAGCTTTCGGCTATCCAGGCGGCGCAGCTGGCGGCCGGGCTCAACAAGATGCGCGGTGGCAATTCAGCCTTCGACCTGATGGGCTCGATAGAACGCGTGGCTGGCCTCGATTCGATTTCCATAGATCAGTCCGCCTCCGGCGATACAGAACTCACGACAGGTAAATATCTGACGGAAGACGTGTTCCTGGAGGTCAAGACCGGCGCGTCCGGTGCGCCATCTGCCTCCATCGAATGGGAAGCCTTCAACAATGTCGATGTCGGTGCCCAGCTTGGCTCGGACGGCAATGACAGGTTGTCCGTCGAATACAGCCGCGATTACGAATAGCCCTTCTTCATGACCAGACATGCCTTCCTTCCCGTGTCCGAATGGGCACCGCAATCGCAAATCCTGATCGGTTGGCCATCGCACGCCGCGCCGTGGGAGGATGAATTCGAAGGTGCTTTCGATGCAGCCCGCGAGGAGGCAGCCCGGCTTGTCCAGACGCTTGTGAATGCCGGTGACGAAATGACGAGCGGTTCGCCATCGCGGGTTGTTCTGGTGCTTGAGGGTGAAGCTGCGCGCGCCGATGCATTGTCGCGCTGTGGTAGCGGTTTCGACATCATTGATGTGCCCTGCGGAGATGTCTGGATCCGCGATACCGGCCCCCTGTTTTCGCGGCGGGGCGGCAGGCTGGCGGCGGACGTGTTTGCCTTCAACGGATGGGGCGGAAAGTATGTCTATCCGGGCGATGCGGCCCTCGGCGGCGCTCTGGCGTCGAGACTGGCCGACACGATCACGCGGCATGACTTCATTCTTGAAGGCGGTAGCGTGGAGGGCGATGGCACAGGGCTTGTTCTGACGACGCGCGAATGTCTGCTCAACCCGAACCGAAATCCCGGCTGGACACAAGAGTTGGCGGAAACGCATTTGCGCGACGCTCTTGGCGCACGAGAAATCGTCTGGCTCGGCGAGGGGTTGAGAAATGATCATACCGACGGCCATGTCGACAACATCGCCAGATGCCTCGGCCCGGGACATGTTCTTTGCCAGTCGCCCGGTGCGGATGATCCAAATACGGACCGACTTTCTGCGATCAAGGAGACGTTGTCGGCCGCGAAAAGTACGGATGGTGAACCCTTGAGAGTGGCCACCATTCCTTCGCCCGGCCGGGTGACCGACGCACAGGGCAACATGGTGCCTGCCAGCCATATGAACTTCATCGTCACCAATCAGGCCGTGGTCGTCCCCGTCTATAATGACGCAGGTCAAGCAGCTGCAAAGGCTCTGGCGGGCCTCGTGCAGGACAGACCGGTCCTGACGTCACCGGCCAATGCGCTGCTTGTAGGTGGTGGTAGTTTTCACTGCATGTCCCAACATATTCCTGCAGGATAGGGCAGAGGCGTGTGCTACGTGACACGCGTGACAGGTCAGTGCCTGGGAGGAGACGATCATGACGAAGACAGGCACATTCACGCTCGCGGTCGTTCAGTGCGAACTGGGCGGGACGGCAGACGAAAACCTTGACCGGCTCGAGCATCATATCGCCGCTGCAAGCCGGGCCGGTGCAAACGTCATTCTCACGCCGGAGCTGATTACCGGACCCTATTTCTGTCAGACACAGAGGGAAGACGCCTTCCGTCAGGCTCATGCGACCAGCAACCATCCGGCGGTCTCCCGCTATGAGAAACTGGCAAGGGACTTCGACGTCGTTTTGCCATGCTCGGTTTTCGAGAAGGACGGGCCGAACTATTACAATACGCTGGTCATGCTCGACGCGGGCGGAGACCGGCTCGGCAGTTATCGCAAGAGCCATATTCCCGACGGTCCGGGTTATCAGGAAAAGTTCTACTTCCGTCCCGGAAATACCGGGTTCAGGGTCTGGCAGACGCGGTTTGCAAGGCTTGGTGCCGGCATTTGCTGGGATCAATGGTTCCCGGAAGCCGCGCGAGCAATGGCGCTGCAGGGCGCGCAGGCTCTGCTCTATCCGACGGCCATAGGGTCTGAACCGCAGGACCCGTCCCTTGAAACGAGCGGGCGTTGGCAGCGGGCGATGCAGGGGCATGCTGTTTCCAACACGCTTCCGGTCGCTGCCGCCAATCGGATCGGCCAGGAAGCCGATCAGGTCTTCTACGGGTGTTCCTTCATCACCGACGAAACCGGCGAGAAAATTGCCGAGGTGCCACGAGGGGAGGAGGGATTCGTATTGTCCAGCTTCGATCCGGCACGACTGGCGCAGGAACAGGCCGCGTGGGGGTTTTTCCGCGATCGACGGCCCGATCTTTATGGCGCGCTGACAGAAACCTGACGCAGCGCACGGTAGCGACAAACACCCCAACTACAGACCCCGGCTTGAGGCCATTGTCAGTGCGGATAGCATGGGTGGGTGACGATCAGCTGTCGGCGATTGATGCCTGACCAACTGCGTTTGTGCTGTCATTCGTCATTCATCAATTCACCAACGCATGTTAATTCTTCAATTGTACATTCGGGCGAAGTGTCGTGGATCGCGACCCTGGCCTTTCCAACGTCATTCTGTCCGAGCCTTAGAGGAAAACCTGAATGGTTGATGTCCCCAACAGCGCGTTCACTCCGATCAACCTCGCAATCGGCTCCAGCTATACCGGCGAGCTCGAAGTGGTCGGGGACCGTGACTGGATCCGCGTCGAACTTGTGGCCGGGCAGCGCTACGTCTTTAATCTCGACGGCACGGTTACGGCGCATGATAGCGGATGTGGATGCCCGGGATGTTGCGATGCCAAGGACGCCGCCGCCGCTGCCGCCGAAGCAGGCGTCGACGCTGACGGCCTGGCATCCCTGTCCGATCCCTATCTGCGGCTGCTGGACTTTGCAGGTAACATCGTCACGTTCAACGATGACGGCGGGCCCGGGCTGAACTCGCAGCTTTTCTTTTCCCCGACGGTTTCGGGCATTTACTTCCTCGAAGCCGCTGCATGGAATGACAGCGTTCTCGGCGGATACAGGCTCAGTGCTGCGATTGACGACAGCCCATTGCCCAGCGCCTTTTCCAACGACCAGATCGCCGATTATCTCGTCAGCGGCTACTGGGAGAGCACCGGACGGTCCGAGCGCAGCTTCGGTCTTGACGGAACGCGCACCATCACCGTGGACCTTTCGACCCTTGAGGCGGGCGGCGCCAACTTCGCCCGCATCGCGCTGCAATTCTGGACGGACATTACCGGCATCAGGTTCCAGGACCGGACCGGAGGCGCGCAGATCACGTTCAACGACAATAATGATCCCGATGAACCGGGCGAACCGGATCTCAGTGCAAACAACTCTTCGACGGTTACCGGCAATACGATCGTAACCTCACGCATTACTGTGACGCAGGACTGGGTAGAGCGCTACGGCACGGAAAACTACTCGTATGCCCTGCAGACCTACATCCACGAAATCGGTCACGCGCTCGGTCTCGGTCATTCCGGGCCATACAATTCAACAGCGGACTATCCCGGCGATGCCGGGCATCTGAATGACAGCTGGCAATCCAGCGTGATGTCATATTTCAGCCAGACCGAGAACACGACGATCGATGCGACGTATGCCTTCGCCCTGACCCCGATGATCGCTGACATAATCGCGATCCAGCGCATGTATGGCGCAGCAACGAACACGCGAAGCGGCGATACGGTCTACGGCTTCAATTCAAATGCCGGTATCATCTACGACCTGTCCACGGTCAGCGATCAGCCTGCCATAACCATCTACGACACTGGCGGCGTCGATACGCTGGATTATTCGCAGTACAGCGCCGACCAGGTCTTCAACCTCGCCTGGGAAGCGGTTTCCAGCTTTGGCGGCGAGACCGGCAATCTGATTATTGCGCGGGGCACTTTGATCGAGAACGTGGCCAGCGGTTCGGGCAATGACATCATTATTGGTATCAACATCGCCAACTATCTGGACGGCGGAGCAGGCAACGACCTGATTGAAGGCGGCGGCGGCGCGGACCGGCTGATCGGCGGGCTTGGCGTGGACATGCTCTCCTATGCCAGCTCGAATGCGGGCGTATCGGTCGATCTGGTACTTGGGCAAGCCTTTGGCGGCGATGCTGAAGGCGACGTAATCTCGGGGTTCGAGAGCCTGACGGGGTCTGCCTTCGACGATTATCTGGTGACCGGAAATGCCGGAGTAATCACTGCCACAATCCTGGCGGGAGCAGGCAATGACTTTGTCGTCATGAATGCTGCGACAACGGCGAATGGCGGTGCCGGAAACGACATTCTCGTGCTGCAAGGGTTTGGAAACTACGTGCTCGGCGGAACCGGCGACGACACCTATGTGGTGTCGGCTGGCGGGTCGACGCTCGTAGAGTTCGCTGGCGAGGGCAATGACATCGTCTACACCTCCGTCGACATGACGCTGGGTGATAACATCGAGACTGGCGTCAACACGTCAACCGGAGGGGCCGGTGCGGTGCTCAACGGCAACGCTCTCGATAATCTGCTTATTCTGTCGAACACTTCGGCCGTAGCGATCAGCACGATTTCCGCCGGGGCCGGGAACGACACGATCTATGCGCAATCGTTCACGATCATTGATGCCGGGTTCGGCAATGACATGATTTCGCTTTCGGGAACGGGCAACTACGTCAACGGCAATCTTGGCGACGATGTCTATATCGTCAATGCTGCTGGCCAGACGCTCGTCGAGAATGCCGATGCGGGCAATGATACGGTCTATTCGACCAGCAGTTTCTCGCTTGGCGACAACTTCGAGACCCTTGTTCTGATTTCCGGGAATATCGGCGTTCGTCAAGATGGCTTCGGCAACAATGCAGCGAACCAGATCATCGGAAACGGAGCGACCAACTTGCTGGTCGGCAATGGCGGTGGTGACTATATTGTTGCCGGCGGCGGTGATGATTTCATCGTTGGCGGAACCGGAATTGATGTCCTGCAGGGAAATGACGGCGCAGACAATTTCATCTGGAACAGCATCGCGGAAATCGGTGACATCGTGCTCGATTTCATTTCCGGCACGGACAAGCTGGTGTTTGACGCGGCCAGCTTCCTTCAGGTACCGGGCACGGTGCTCATTCCGGGGGTGAACTTCGTTTCATCGACACTGCCAAGTGCCTTGACGGCCAACGCGACTTTCCTCTGGGACAGCGACGACACCAACCTGTTCTTCGATATCGACGGCACGGGTGCAGCTTCGGCAGTGCTGGTGGCGGACTTCCATGCTTTCGCCAACGTGACGGTAACCGACTTCCTCTTCAACGGGAGTGTATCAGCCGAGCCGGAGGGCAAGGACGGGTCCGAAGCCTCGCGCGCTGTAACGCTTTCGAATGAGGCGGATGTGATTGACCTTGGCGCAATGAATGGCGACGGCAAGGACACGGACATCTACACATCGGTCATGCCAATGGCGGAGGCGACGACCGGTGAGTACGCTGATGTTCAAGAGGTTCCTGTTCATATGAATGAGGTCTGGGACGTGATGGAAATCTCGCCTCTGGACATGCCGGACTACGCCCTGGCCTGACTGCGGCGGCGGCGAAGCCCGCTACCGCCCCCAGCGTGCCTGGCTGCCGCGCCCATCGACGTGAACGAACGGTCCGTGCACGGCATTGGCGCTGTAAGAGCCGAGGCCACCTTTTGGCAGGTCCTTGCGCTCGCAAATAGCGACTGGGCATGATCATACATGAAGTTGGCGTCGGCCTTGGTGATCTTACCATCGGAATTGATGTCATCCATGACCCCGTCGCGCGGAGACACGTCGAGATAAACATCCGCCGCATCGCCATACATGTGACGCGAGAACTTCGCCGAGCCGATCGCCGTGTTGTAGAACGGCGTACGAAAGCCACTCATCACGAAGAAGCTCGCTGCCTCTGTCAGGCCGTCCTCATTCAATGAAGCAAGCAAGGCCTCAAGGCGCGTCAGAAGCGATGGGGTGACCACCAGATACTTTGGATAATGGGACGGCTGTTGCTTGCAGAGAAACTGCCCGAGCGTGAAATTCGGCGAGAGCGGAAGATTGTAATCACCCTCGTCATAACGAATGAACCCCGAGGGTGTGTCTTTCGGATAAGTGCCGACCCTGTAGCCGTTCAGATAGCCGCTGGAATTGATTTTCGCTGACGGTTCGAGCACGAAAACCGATATTGTATAGGCTGAGCCGCCATGTTCAGGTTTGACTTCCAGAAGGTGATGGCCTGCTTTGTCCGGGGCAGTCCATCCGGACTTTACCGGTTTGCCATCGAGTGTCGCGCTGCCTTGCTCGATTCCTTCAAATGCGAGTGTGTCTCCCGGCATTACCGAAATGGACCAGACTTTATAGGGTACAGGTTCATCATTGACCCTCACTCCGGCCCCGAATGCGGGAGAGGCGAGCAAGGAGGTACAGATAAGGCTGACAATGAATGCTGGAAGAAACTTCATTTTCTATCCCTCCCCATTGTCTGCAGTTTCCGGCGCGCTGTTTGCTTCGGTGTAGAGCGGTGCCAGCCTGCGGACCATCTCGATCCCGTCATCCTTTTCGTAGACGTCGCGCCAGAATACCGGCTGTCCGTCCGGGTTCACCGTTACCGTCATGTAGGTCACATGAACCGGCACATGTTCCTGAAACGGAATGCGCTCAAGCGCGTCGCCGTTTGTTGCTTCCTGGATAGACCGCGTCGTCTCTTCTTCGGGCGCGACCCATCGCGCCATTCTTACCGGTTCCTCCATGCGAATACAGCCTGAACTCAATGCGCGCTGAGCCCTGTCAAACAGGTGTTCTGACGGCGTACCATGCAGGTAGACCGAATACTGGTTCGGAAAGATCAGTTTCAGTGCACCAAGGGCGTTCTCTTCACCGGGCCCCTGAACCAGCCGGTATCGGGACGCCGAGGAAGGATCTGACCAGTTGACGTCGCTGGCGCTGACCACATTGCCGGTTTCGCGGTTATACACCGTGAAGTTGGAGCGGTTGGCATAGCCGGGATCGTTCTGAAGCTTGGGCAACTTGTCCCTGCGAAGGATCGATACCGGAACATACCAGCGCGGATTGGCCACGGCGTATTCGATCTCGTCGGAGAAGACCGGCGTCTCACGAGATCGCATACCGACAATGGTCTTCATGGCAATCTTGCGCTCTCCACCTTCCCAGCCTTCAGCTGTAAAAGACGGCGTATTCGCCCAGATATACTTGCGTCCGAGATCCCCGTGAGCGCGCCAGCGGTGCATGGTGTCGGCGATACGATCAATCTTGGAGTCGACGGACTCGTTCAACGCTTCCAGAGTTGCGGGCCCGACCAGCCCGTCCACCTTGATGCCGTGTGCTGTCTGGAACCGCTCCAGTGCAGCGACGAGATCCTCTCCATAGAGCGTGGGGTCCGGCTCACTATCGGCCGCATTTTCGACGGAGCTTGGTGTCGCTGTCTGCTTGACCTGCCGGCCTTCAAGCCCGGTGACCACCGCTGGAGCAGGGTCGCTTTCATCCGTTGACAAAAACCCCTCAATTGCAAGACGGGTGCGCAAGGCGGGAACACGTGGATCATAGTCGCCGGATTCAATGGTCTCGCCATCGGGTATCGCCAGCCATCCCCCTTGCGCGCGCAGCACCCTGTATTCATGGAGGCTTTCCTTCAGTGCCTTGTACTGGGAATGTTGCGGTGCAAGAGCGTCATAGGCGCCTTCCGAAGCGCCTGATCCGGCTTCGATCAGCATGTCTGTGAACAAGGACCGCTTCGTCGGTACATCCTCCAGCATGTTGACTTGACCTTCATCGCCAAGCCCGCCACTGTTGGCCGCGACCTTGCGCAACCATGCCGCCGACAATGAAATATCGGCCTGCGCTCGCGCCTCGGGAGTATCGCCGTCAAAGCGTTTCGAGACAAGGCTCTGCAATTTGTGCGCGTCGGAGGGCTCGGAAACGATGCCGTGCGAGAAGAGTTTCCCCGTAGCTGCAACGAGTGTCTCCGCTCTGGCTTTCGGTCCACAAAGGTTTGAACAGGCGCTGGGCGTAAGCCATCCGAACGGTTTCGATTGCGCTGTCTGACACGTCGCCTGCGAATTCATCCTGCAGGGCACCTTGAGTAATCAGACGTTCCAGTGTCGCTGGAAGCACCGCATCCAGTGGATCGCCGAGCATCTCGTCCTTTTGCGGGTTCGGACACCGGTTCTCCGGTTCCGGGGGCGGGAGAGTGCTGCGCATGGGAGGTGCCGAAAAGTCCGGCGGCAAATAGAAGCGCGACAGGCGCTGCGGTCCGTTTAAGCATGAGTATCCTTGATGTCCGTTTCCGGAACAACACGGACGGCCCGCCTCAGGTTTCAAGGAAACTACAGTTCAGTTGGTCTTCGTCGCGCTGAACAAACCGCTCAGTCGACTTCGCCAAACCCGCTTTCGACCAGATCGACCAGGGCTTTCAGCACGACATCCTCGTCGGGACCGTCCGCTTGGATCACGATCTGGGATCCCTTTCCCGCTGCCAGCATCATCAGATCCATGATCGACCGACCGGACGCTTCGAAACCGTTGTGGCGAACCTCGACCTGGCTCGCGAAATTCTGGCTGGTCGTGGAGAAAGCGGATGACGCGCGGGCATGGAGGCCCTTGCGGTTGACGATGGTGACGGTTGCAGAACAGGCCAATTTAGCTTCCCGGCTTGGCCATCAGCCGCGACGCAATGGAAATATACTTGCGTGCGGCATCAGATGCGGCTTCAGCGGCGTCGATCAACGGGAGACTGCCGCGAACCTCACTCAACTTGATCAGCATGGGCAGGTTGACCCCGGCAATGACTTCGATCTTGCCCTGACCCATGACGGAGATCGCAAGATTGGACGGCGTTCCACCAAACATGTCGGTCAGGATGATGACGCCCTGACCGTCGTCACATGATTCGGCGGTCTCCAGAATCTGCTGCCGACGCGCGTCCATATCATCATCGGGTTCGATGGAAATTGCCCGAAACCGTCTCTGCTCACCAACGACATGCTCCGTCGCTGCGACGAGTTCGCGAGCGAGCTTTCCATGGCTGACAACGACAACGCCGATCATTCTTGATCCCATTCCACGATTACACGCGGGTCATCTGAGAATGACATGCAGCGCAGGGCAAGCTTTTTCTTGGATAGCCTGCAGCCGGACGATCAGATGTGCCGCGCGCCGGGAAGCCTCACGGTGAATCTGGCCCCCTTTATCGCGCCGTCTTCGGAGACGATATTCTCGCCCCGAACGCTGCCATGATGGCTCTCGACGATTTGTCGAACGATCGAAAGGCCAAGACCGGAGTTTTGCCCGAATTCGGTTCCCGCAGGCCTGTCGGTATAGAAGCGTTCGAAGATCTTCTGCAGCTTGTCGGGCGGAAGTCCAGGGCCCTGATCCGTTACGGTAACAATGACCGCGCGCTCAAGTTCGTCTGCTACGGCCTTCAGGGTCACCCTTCCGTCCGGCGGGCTGAAGGACCGCGCGTTTTCGATCAGGTTGCGAAACACCTGTCCGAGCGCGCTTTCGCGCCCGTTGACCGCGAGGCTAGCAATATCGTCCGCACCGCTCTTGTAGATGACCTTGGGGTCGCCCTCGTTCCGGATAGCCCCGTAGGTCTCCGCCAGATCGTTCAGGAGCGCATCAAGATCGACACGCTGATTCGGTTGCCGTGCTGATTCCGCCTCCAGTCTCGACGCATTCGAAATGTCGGTGATCAGCCGATCGAGCCTCACAACGTCTGACGCGATCACCTTTCGCAGACGTTCGCGCTGGCCTTCGTCGGTCACGCGGTCTGCGGTCTCGATGGCGCTGCGTATGGATGTCAGCGGGTTCTTCAGTTCGTGCGCGACATCGGCGGCAAATTGCTCGTTGGCGACGATCCGGTTGAAAAGCGTCTCCGTCATCGTCTCTATCGCATAGGCCAGATCGCCTATCTCGTCGCGCCGCTTGCTGAGCGCAGGCAGGGCGATGGATTCAGAATTGCCAGAGCGCACCCTGTCCGCCGCAAAGGCGAGGCGTCTGAGAGGTCTGGCGATCGTGACCGTCAGCAAGAAGGAGGACATGATCGCGACGATGACGGCCACTCCGATGAAGGGCATCAAGGCCAGTCTCTCGGCGCGAACGATTTCCGCGACATCACTGGCTTCCACCGTCAGCACACCCACGACCGCGGAGACGCGCTGAACGGGTACAGTGACGCTGACGACGCGCTGGCCGCGTTCGGAAAACCTTTGTCCGAAGGCAGGAGCGCCCATCAGGGCCCTGGTTATTTCCTCTTCAAGATTGGCGGCCCGTGCCGGGCCGGGCGGCGGCCCGGGCTCGAATAGCTCGCCAATCGATGACAATCCATCGGCAGCATCGGTCACCACACGTTCCCACAAGGGCGGCTCGGCAAGCGGCGGCAGGGCGGAGACATCCACCTGATCGGCCAACAGCCAGCTATCGCCCACCAGACGCCCCTGCCGGTTGTAAAGCCGTGCTCGCACGCTTTCGGGAAGATTGAGCCGCTTGAGAAACGCCCGGGCACGGCCAGCCTCGAGACTGGGCTCAGGCGAGCCTCTTGTCGCAACGTCAGCCATGACCGAAGCGATGATCTCGCCCTGGGTCCGCAGGCTCTCCATCCTGGCCTGCACCAGACCGGCTCGCATCCCGTTCAGCACGAGTGCGCCAATCACGAGAATCAGCAGGCCAGCAAGGTTCGATGCCAGAATGAGCCGCGCGATCCGGGACCGTACGAGCGGTCCCTTGATGCGGCGGCGCTCAGCTTTCCTTGTATCGGTATCCAACGCCATACAGTGTTTCAATCGCGTCGAAGTTATCGTCCACCTCACGGAACTTCTTCCGCAGGCGCTTGATATGACTGTCTATGGTCCTGTCATCGACATAGATCTGGTCGTCATAGGCGGCATCCATAAGCTGGTCGCGGTTCTTCACGAAGCCCGGACGCTGGGCCAGCGCCAGAAGGATCAGGAACTCCGTGACCGTCAGCCGGACAGGCTCGCCTTCCCATGAACAGACGTGCCGGTTGGGGTCGAGGGTCAGCCTGCCACGTACAATCGGCTTCTGGTCGGTCTGCTCATCGCTGCCCGTGCGCGAGCGTCGCAGAACAGCCTTCACCCGCTCCGACAGGAGGCGGTTGGAACAGGGTTTGCGGACAAAATCGTCGGCACCGATGTTGAAGCCGATGACCTCGTCGATCTCTTCGTCCTTTGAGGTCAGGAAAATGACCGGCAGATCAGAGGTCTGGCGAAGGCGGCGCAGCACTTCCATCCCGTCCATCTTCGGCATCTTCACGTCGAGTATGGCCAGATCCGGCGGCGACTCGGTCAGGCCGACAAGCGCTGACTGGCCGTCATGGAACGCGCGAACGGTATAGCCCTCGGCTTCGAAAAACATTTTGAGACTTTCGACGATATTCTCGTCGTCATCCACCAGCGCCAGTGTCGCCATTTCTTGTTCCCCTCCGATTCGGGCCGTGTTGTTCCGGTTCCCTCATACAACGCCGACCAGTCAGGGTCCAAACATGGCTTTCATACGGCCTTAAGCGGGATTTGTTAGGGTCACCGCGTTAGGAAACTCAAATGTCTGACAGCGACACCCATTTCGAGCTCTATTTGAGGCGTAACATCCGGGATGGATGGAACCTGGCCGAAGCGGTTCCGGACCGTCAGGCCGCGCACAATCGTGCCGAGGCGCTTGTCGAGAAGAACCCGAATGCCGGTGTTCGCATCATGAAGGACGTGATGGACGCCAAGAGCGGCGGCTACCGGTCCATCCTTATCGGAAGCATTGGCAATTGCGACGAACCACGTGCCAAGGGCAAGGAGCGACCGCTCAGCGATACCGGTCCGAGTTGCCTGGCCCCGGCCGACCTTCTGTCAGTGGCTGCCCGCAGGACATATCTTGAGGTCATGGCGCGGTATCTGGAACGGTTCAAGCTGCTGCCGGTCGAACTGACCTTGCGCGCGGACGTTCTCGAACGTCTCGAAGCCTCGGGAACCGAGATCACGCAAGCCATTCAGAAAATCGCCATCGCCCGGTCGGCAGGCGGTGAGGATTTGCACGAGATTGCCCGCCAGTTGCACGATCTTGTGTCACGCGCCATCGATCAGGTGTTCAAGGACAAGCGCAATGGCGTGCTGACGACCCTTGAAACCCAGACACTTGCGGAACTCATGTTCAAGCTGCGTGGCAGGTCGAATGCCGACTACCGGCTCACATATGCGCTTGTGGATATGCTCCGCCCGCACAGCGACTGGAAAGACAAGCTCTCTGCTTTGCTGGACATCTGGCGCGCCTCACGATCGCTGGAAGAAAATGATACCCTGATCATTGACCGGGTTCTTGAAGGCATATTCGCCGAATGGATCGCCTCGCCCGGCGCACTCAAGGCGCTTACCGGTGACGCGGCAACCGGCGGCGAGGCGATGCAGCGGTTGGTAGATGTGCTTGCGCCCTCGGAAACTCACAAGACCGGCAGTTCCCCGAAGAGTGAACTGGCCCTGCTTCTGTCGACGGCGCTCGCCAACAACCTTCTTCCGGCAGCCAGTCAGGCCATCGTTTCGCGGGTGTTTGCAGAACTGCGTTCGGAACGACGGCTAGCGACTGGCACGCTTTACGATGAGTTCGCGGTGCTGCGCCGACTTGCCGACCAGCTTACGGCGCTGGAAAATATCGAGCGTCGACCGGAAATGGTCGAAGCGTTCGGAGAGCGCTGCCGAAAACTTCTTTCGACGGAAAATGTCGATGCCTTCCTGGGCGAAACGCCGCGTCTCGACCGGCCGCTCAAACTGGCTGAACTGGCAGAGAACATTGTGGGCACTGCCGCCAAGACGCGGCTGATGGGCTATATCCGCCGTGAACTCGAGCACCCGCATTTCGAGCGACACCTGACAGATGCAGACTCCCGACCGACCCAGGGGCTAAAATCGCTGCGAACCCTGCAGATCAGGTTGATTGGTTTGAAGTGGCGCATTCCAGAAGCAGAGGCGACCATTCAGGCCATAGACGATGCAGGCCAGGCCAGCCTTGTCGCAAGCGGTCTGATTGCGAAACTCACAGCAAAAGCTGCCTCTCCGGTGGACGCCTCGATCTTACTCCTGAACCTGACAGCCAATGTACTTCCGGTCGGCGGCTGCACGTCGATCGCGATGGCTGCATCCGCGCGCCTTTTGAAAGCATCCGTAGACACTCATAGCCTGCAACGCGACCCGGTGCTCAAGACCAAACTGGCAGAAGCCTCCGCAGCCGCGCAGAAGGTCCTGGCATTGCGTGCAGCAGGCTAGCGCCGCGTTTCCAGCAGGATTACCGAACTGGCAGCAGCCAGAGGCGCCATGTCAGCATCGAGCGTGTCCGGTCGCAGTGCTGACGGATACGCGGCTTCCAGAAGGTTAAGCGCCATTTCAATCCGGTCGCCCAAGGCCGCGTTTGTCTTGCGGATCGGCGCGCCTTCGCGTTCGTAAATGTCCGCCGCAGTCAGGTAGAAGCCGTAACCATCGAGATACGGCTCATAGGCATCGGTTTCCTGCGCCGCCCTGTATTGCTGATAGGCACGTTCGATCTGGTCGGCCACGACGCCTGCTGAGACCTCGGCGGGTGTCATCTCGCTGGCCGGGGCTTTTGTGGCTGCCGCATTCAGGGTCTCAAGGATCGCCTCTGCGCGCCCGGTAATGGCGGTGGCATCCTCGCCCTCATAGATGGCCCCCGATGCATCCATCAGCTGCTGCTCGAAGGGCTCTACGCCCAGTGTGAGAAAGACAGGCTCCATCTGCGCAAGGACTTCACTGACCGGATGGGCGAACATTTCGGCTGCGGCATCCTTTCGACCGGCGATAAAGGCATCGCGGGCGGCCAGCACATGGGCCTCGGTGATGGCGAGACCGGCGCGGTAAACCACCGGGTCAATCGCCGCGACCGCAATATCTATTCCGCCTTCGCCGCTTTCACCGCCTTCACCCCCTTCACCGTCGCCCAGCTCGCCATAGGCATTGGTAGCCAGGGTCGGTACGTCGTCCATGACGGGAGCGTCGGTCTGGGCAGACTCGGAAACGGACACGGCAGGGTCCGTCTCTTTAGCTGCGTCGGAACCGCAGGCCGCCAGTCCGAGCGAACCGGCGAGCACCGCGCCAAGACCCAGTTTCGTGATGCGGTTGGGCGTGAATGTCATATCGGGCACTCTTGTGTTGTATGTGTTTCTGCCAAAGCGGTATACGCCACTGCAATTCATTCGCAATAGGAAGACGTGACGCATGTCCATTCTTGTCGCAGCCGTGCTGGACGCAGATCAGGTGCAAGGCATGTCTGCTGACCTGCGACAACTCGACTGGCGCGACGGCGCAAAGACAGCAGGGAGGACGGCGCGCGCGGTAAAACGCAACCAGCAGGCCGACACCACCACCAAAGCCGGTCGGGCACTGCACGACAGCCTGAATGACTGCATCACCCGTCACCCTGTCTTTCAGGCGGCAGCCCGACCGGCGCGCATGTCGCGCCTGTTACTCAGCCGGACCGGACCCGGCGGTGGGTACGGTGCGCATATCGACAACGCACTGATGGGGCAGGGGGCGACGCGCATGCGAACGGATCTCTCCTTTACCCTGTTTCTGAGTGACCCGGACAGCTATGGCGGCGGCGAACTGCGTATCGAACAATCGGGCGGCACGCACAGCTTCAAGCCCGCGGCGGGTGATCTGGTGCTTTACCCGACAACCGCCATCCACGAGGTCGCCGAAGTCACGTCGGGTGAGCGGTTGGCGTGTGTCGGCTGGGTGCAGAGCCTGATCCGCAGCGAAGCCGAACGCGCCATCCTGTTCGATCTTGAAAACCTGCGGGCGGCGCTGGCAGAACGTGTCGATGGGTCGGCACAGGAACGGCTCGTACTTGACAAGACGATCTCGAATCTCCTCCGCCTGTGGGCTGAAATATAGCTGACCGTCGGTCACTTGTATGCCGGAAACAGTTGCGGCACCCCGTCTTCTGTCTCTATAGAGCCTCAGGATAAGGACGAGGGTTCCCATGAAAATCGGCATTCCAAGCGAGATCAAGAAACAGGAATTTCGCGTCGGTCTGACGCCTGAAAGCGTCATGGAATGCGTCAAGGCAGGGCATGACGTCTGTGTTCAGGCCGGAGCAGGCACCGGGTCGGGCTTTACCGATGCCGAATACGAAAAGGCCGGTGCAAAAATTCTGCCGGACGCGGACGCTGTTTTCGATGCTGCGAAACTCATTATCAAGGTGAAGGAACCCCAGCCCGTCGAATGCGCGCGGCTGAAGCCTCATCACACGCTCTTTACTTATCTTCATCTCGCTGCCGACCGCGAGCAGGCAGACGGGCTTGTAAAGTCCGGCGCGCTCGCGATTGCCTATGAAACGGTCACGGACGCGAATGGCCGCCTGCCGCTCTTGACGCCGATGAGCCAGGTTGCAGGCCGCATGTCGATCCAGATGGCCGCACTCACCTTAATGAAAACGGTTCGTAGGGGCCGCGGCATGTTGCTCGGTGGTGTTCCGGGCGTGGCACCTGCAAAGATCGTCATTCTTGGTGGCGGCGTTTCCGGCACGAACGCGGCTGAAATGGCTATTGGCATGCGGGCCGATGTCACGATATTCGATCGGTCGAACATTCGTCTCGCCGAGCTGGATGTGCAGTTTGCGGGCGCCGTGAAGACGATGTACTCGACTGCCGCTGCCATCGACACCGCGGTTCGCGAAGCCGATGTGGTCATCGGGGCCGTGCTGATACCGGGCGCTGCTGCGCCGAAACTGATCAGCCGCGAGCAGCTCAAGACGATGAAGCCGGGTGCGGTTCTGGTCGATATCGCCATTGATCAGGGCGGTTGCTTCGAGACCTCGAAACCCACCACTCACGAAGAACCCGTCTACGAAGTCGATGGCATACTGCACTATTGCGTCGCCAACATGCCCGGCGCCGTGCCGCGCACATCGACCTATGCGCTGAACAATGCCACCCTGCCGTTCGTTCTGCAGATTGCGGCCATGGGGGGCAGGGAAGCCCTGCGCGCCAATCCGCATCTCGCTAACGGTCTGACAGTGGCAGATGGTGGAATCGCGCACGAACAGGTCGCGCGCGATCTCGGCATGACGTTCGCCCGTCCGGACTGGATGGACTGCTAGCGCTCCCGTTCGAAGGTCAATCCGGCGTTTCCGACCAGTCTCTGGATCAACCGCTTGCCCATGGCAGGCGCGGGGGTCCAGACCCCGCCGGGTGTCGAAATGTCGTCCTGCAGAAGACACAAGGCTGTCTCGGCGATCATCTTTGATGTTGATCCGTAGCCGGGATCGCGGTCTCCGGTGACGCTGATATCGATCCGGTTGCCGTCATCGTCGGTGCCGACAAACAGGATGTCGTAATGGCCGGCATCGCGTTCGGCCTTGTCCGGGCCTTCCCCGGGCCTGGGCGCGTTCTTGCCTCCGATCACATCGGCATTTGCGAGGTATTCGGCGGCTTTCTTGCCCTCCTCGCCAGAACCGGTAACGACCATTTCGTCATACACGAAGTCCTCGCCATAGGCGTGGTCCATCAGCATGTTCGACCGGTGGATATTCTTGGTGTTGATCGGTGCCATCACAAAGGGCGCCGCCCATGCGTCGATCGTCTCGTCGTGCAGGGGAGCCATGCCGGACGGTTGCTTGGGGCCCTTGAAACCGGGTGTCAAAGCAAAGGGTGAGCGCAACAGGGCTACGACATTCGGGTCCGCTGCAGCGGCTTTCAGCGTTTCCTTCAGGCTGGCAGCCGTGCCGCCGGAAAACCCGCCCTGCATCTTGCGTACGCGGCACCGGACACGCGGCATGGCTTTACCAGTATCGGCTAGAGCATGTTCCTGCAGAAAAAACACGCCGAGATCGAACGGAATGGAGTCGAAGCCGCAGGAAAACACGATCCGTGCCCCTGAGGCTCTGGCGTTCGCCTGATGGGCATCGATCTGCCCCCGCATCCATGCCGGTTCGCCGCACAGGTCGACATAATCGGTTCCGGCAGCAACGCAGGCAGCGACCAGCTTGTCACCGTAAAGCTGATAAGGCCCGACGGTCGTGATCAGGACTTTGGTGCTCTCGGCCAGTGCACGAAGCGAGGCTTCATCGTCACCATCGGCGACAAGGATCGGAACATCACTGGACGCTCCGATCTCGCCGCGCACATGCTCCAGCTTCTCGCCATTGCGGCCTGCCATAGCCCATTTGACAGCCGGTTCGTCGCCGCGTGAAGCAAAATACTCGGCTACCAGCCTCCCGGTAAAGCCGGACGCACCGTAAACGACAATGTCGTGTTCTCTCGTCATCGAAAATTCTCCCAACCTTCGCTGATCCTATCTGGAGGCTGCAGCGTCAGCTTGCAAATAGCCATACCCGCGCGGGCCGGCCAAGCCGGAGCCTTGCAACATCCTGGGGTCGAGCGCCAAAGCGTGTCGAGTTTCCAGTCGATGACTGGCATAGTGAGAGACACCCGAAGTGATTCTCAAGGGACCGATCCCATGCAACACGACCCGTCCCTGACAAAGACTGCCGAAATGCCGGTGTTGGCCGCGGCAGGTTCGGCGCTCCTCTATGCCTCGGCGGAGGCATTCGATGAGGACGGGGGGGCATCCGGGTTCGATGATACGCTGGACGCCTATTCCGCCGCCTGTAAATCCCATTCTGACATCGAAGTGGCAATCGAAGCGCATTGCGATGCCATCCGTGCCCGGCGCATCACGCCCGTCTGCCCGGAGCGTGTTCTCACAGCCAGTTTTGCAACTTCGGGCGAAACAGCGAACCCGGCCCGAATTCTGGACGCGCTCAAGCAACGAAAGACGCAAGGACTGATCGCCGAGACAGGCCGCGCGCTGGCCGACGAGCTTGAAGCGCTCGGGCCGTCGCCGCGCGACCCGGCCTTGGCTGACGCCCTGGTCAACGGCGTGCCGGAGGCCCTGCTTGAGGCGGCGCTGACCTTTCCGGGCGGTCCATCCGCTGCCGCCAGATCCATGCGTCAGGATCTGGGATCGGATTTCGCAAAGCGACTTGCCTTGCAGCTGAAAGACAGCAGCGATGACTTGGCCGAAGCAGTGTTTGAGTATCTGCATTCAGGGGCCGGACTGGAGCTTCACCCCGAGGCGCAGGCGGCGGCTCCGCGAAATGGTATCGCTATCAATATCTGCGCCTATTTCGAAGGTGGCAGCTTTCTGGCCGATCGCCTGGCCGATGATGCCCACGCAGCCGCTCAGCTAATCCAGTCCACCGGCAGCGGTGAGGCCGCCGTAATACTGACCGGTCTGCAGGCCGCAGCGTTCCGAAGCGGGCTTGGCAAGGATGCGGCAGGGTCGGCTGACTGGATGGTTCACCTCTGCCTGGACCTTCAGGACCGGCTCAAGGCGAACGCGGTCAGCATCTTCGTGCAGCCTGCCAGCGCTGAAACCATAGGGTTTCTGGGCGCAGAGAGTAACGGGCTGGATCCCGTGCTCGACCCCTCGGCATTGCTGCATGGCGATGGCCAGCTCATCCTGCCGGACGCGGTCCTGACAGGGCTGGAAGCTTTCGACGCAGATACCGCGGCGGCAGTGAAGGCAGCCACCCGGCGCGCAACCAGCCTGATGCATCTGCCGGGGCTCGATACGCACCGGCTCTCCGCGCGCGGCTTCAGTGCTGCAAGCCTCTCGGCCATCGAGGCAAGGCTCGGCGACGGTCTGGCGCTCGGCGCCGCCTTTTCGCGCTGGGCTCTTGGCGACGAGGTGATCCGCGAGGAACTCAAGCTCGATCCGGAAAACTTTGACACCGATGGCACCGCCCTTCTGCAAGCGCTCGGCTTTTCGCGGCGGGACATCGACAGTGCATCACATGAACTGGCATCCGGACCGAGAGCCGACATAGCCGGAATTCTGACCCGTGCAGGATATGGCGCGGCAACAGACGTGGGGCCGCGAATGGCTTTGGCCGCACGGCTGCGTGAAGGTCTTGGCGTGCCGGTAATGGTCGACCTGCGTCCCTCCGAAGCGCTTGGCGTGGCCGAACTGGAACGCGTTCTGGCAGCGGCCTGCGCGTCCGGAACGGGCCTCGTTCTTCGTGGAACAGCCGGACGCCAGCGCGCTGACGCGGCAGGACGGATCGCAAAGGTCCGCAAGCTGGCCGAATCCGGACTGGCCCCCGAAACTGCTCATACGGCGAAAGAGAGCGATGGACTCTCCAAACCGCACGGTCCGCCGGAACCTCGCCGCGAACGGCTGCCCGACCGGCGCAAGGGCTATATCCAGAAGGCCGTCGTCGGTGGTCACAAGGTTTATCTTCACACCGGCGAGTTCGATGATGGTGAGCTCGGCGAGATCTTCATCGACATGCACAAGGAAGGGGCGGCCTTCCGCTCGCTAATGAACAATTTCGCCATCGCGATTTCCATGGGCCTGCAATACGGCGTGCCACTGGAAGAGTTTGTCGATGCCTTCGTCTACACCCGCTTCGATCCAGCCGGCGATGTGACCGGCAATGACAGCATCAAGCGCGCCACCTCCATTCTCGACTATATCTTTCGCGAACTGGCGGTCTCCTATCTCGGCCGGGACGATCTGGCCGAACTTGACGAGACCCAGTCCGCCGACGGATTGGGGCGCGGCCTGGCGGATGGTGTGCGTCCGCGCGACGAGTTTCCCGCCGATGCGGCGCAGATCATCTCACGCGGGTTCAGTCGCGGCCAGTTGCCCGACAATATCGTCGTGCTTGATACGCGCAGGCGGGAAAAGCAGGCTGACACGGACACCGGGGAGGCTGACGTGCCGGAATATCTGTCGGATCCGTGTCCGTCCTGCGAACATTTCACCTTGCAGGCAGGAGAGAGCGGACCGGTTTGTGCCGCATGCGGAAAAGCTGTCGCCGACGGGTAACGTGCGGTTCGTCTTTTCCAGCTAGACTGGCGTCGAACTTGCAATGAAACCGGCAGACAGTCTGCAGGTAACGCGCGCACCTTATTGGCCGGAGGCCCCACATCATGATCCGTTTTGCAAGCATTTGCGCAGCTCTCATGGCCGCTTCGCTGATCGCCTCACCTCTCGCGACGGCCCAGAACAGATCCCAGATCGAGACGGTCGCCGCAGGCAAATCCTGCAAGGGCTGCGACCTGTTTCAGGCAAATCTTTCATATCGGGACATGCCGCGCGTGGACCTTTCGGGTTCGCGTTTACGCCAGTCCGACCTCAGCCTGACGACGATGAACGGCGCGGATTTTGCCGGTGCCGACATTTCGGTGTCCAATCTTTTCGGCGGCCGATTTACCGGAGCGAACTTTGCCGGGGCCAATCTGACGCGTTCCAGCCTGGTCGGCACGTATTTTGGCGGTGCAAACCTGAAGGGTGCAAACCTCACCGGAGCCAACCTCTCCGGCGCAGAACTTCAGACCGTGAAAGGCCTGACGCAAGCTCAGCTTGATACGGCCTGCGGCGATGGTATGACAAAGCTTCCGCGCGGCCTGCGCATCCCTGCCTGCCGCTAGGTCAGGCCGCCGCACCCCTTCCAACGCGGGTCCGCAGACGCTAGGTTTCCGGTAATGGAGACCTGATCGATGTTCCTCAACTTCTTCAATGAACTGCGCGCCGCCAAGATTCCTGTCACGCTGAAGGAATACCTCGCGCTGATGGACGGGATGGACAAGGGCGTCATCGGCACCGAGGTCGAGGATTTCTACTTCCTCTCTCGCACCGCGCTCATCAAGGACGAACGCAATCTGGACAAGTTCGACAAGGTGTTCGGCCATGTCTTCAAGGGGCTGGATACGGTGGGCGAGGGCGTCGATGTGGCCGACCTGCCCGAGGACTGGCTGCGCAAGATGACGGAGAAATTCCTCACCGATGAGGAGAAAGCCGAGATCGAGGCGATGGGCGGCTTCGAGAAGCTCATGGAAACCCTGAAAGAGCGGCTGGAAGAGCAAAAGAAGCGCCATGAAGGCGGCAACAAGTGGATCGGCACGGGCGGCACCTCCCCTTTTGGCGCGAACGGCTACAACCCCGAAGGCGTGCGCATCGGGCAGGACAAGAGCCGCCACCGGCGCGCGGTCAAGGTCTGGGACAAGCGCGAATACAAGAACCTTGATGACAGCGTCGAACTTGGTACCCGCAACATCAAGATGGCCATGCGCCGCCTGCGCAAATGGACCCGCAAGGGAAGCCCGGACGAGCTCGATCTGGATGGCACGATCCGCCAGACCGCGCGGCAGGGCTATCTCGATCTGGTCATGCGCCCGGAACGTCGCAACGCCGTCAACCTGCTGATCTTTTTCGATATTGGCGGATCGATGGACCCCTATGTGAAGGTCTGCGAGGAGCTTTTTTCAGCCGCGCGTTCCGAGTTCAAGACGCTGGAATATTTCTACTTCCACAACTGCATCTATGAGGGCGTCTGGAAGGACAATCGCCGCCGCCAGACCAACAAGATGGACACCTGGGATGTGCTCCACACCTACCCGTCCGACTACAAGATCATCATCATCGGCGATGCCACGATGAGCCCTTACGAGATCACTTATTCCGGTGGCTCGGTGGAACACTGGAACGAGGAAGCGGGCGGCGTCTGGCTGCAGCGCGTGGTCGAGACCTGGCCAAACCTCGTCTGGCTCAACCCGACCAAATCCGGCGCATGGGAACATACCGGCTCGATCCGCCTGATCCGTGACCTGATCGGCCCGCACCGCATGTTCGAAATGACCATGGGCGGCCTCGAAGACGCGATGAAGGAACTCAGCCGCTAGGGTACCTGGCCTTACGCCTCCCCATCATGTTGCAGTTGCGAAGGGCGTGACGCATACTTGCTGCCAATGAAGGCCCCGCATCCGGCGGCCTAGGTGTCGGAGCGGTATCAGGCATGACGAACTACCAACACGCCCCCGACCGGCCCTGGATTTTCCGCACCTATGCGGGCCATTCCACGGCGCAAGCCTCCAACGCGCTCTATCGTGGCAATCTGGCCAAAGGGCAGACAGGCCTCTCCATCGCCTTCGACCTGCCGACGCAGACGGCCTATGACGCGGACCATATTCTCGCGCGCGGCGAGGTTGGCAAGGTTGGCGTGCCAGTCGCCCATCTGGGCGATATGCGCACCCTGTTTGACGGTCTGCCGCTGGGCGAGATGAACACGTCCATGACAATCAACGCGCCCGCGGCCTGGATGCTGGCGCTCTATGTCGCGCTGGCCGATGAGCAGGGCACGAGCCGCGCCGCGCTTCGCGGCACTACGCAGAACGACATCGTGAAGGAGTATCTCTCTCGCGGAACCTATGTTTTCCCGCCGGAGCCGAGCCTGCGCCTGATCGCTGACATGGTCGCCTGGTGCTATACCGAAGTGCCGCAATGGAATCCGATGAATGTCTGCTCCTATCACTTGCAGGAGGCAGGCGCGACGCCGGAACAGGAGCTGGCCTTTGCGCTGGCCACGGCCTGCGCGGTGCTGGATGCGGTGAAGGCAGGCGGGCAGGTGCCCGATGAAGACTTCGAAACGGTGTTCGGGCGGATTTCCTTTTTCGTGAATGCGGGCGTGAAGTTTGTCACCGAGCTTTGCAAGATGCGGGCATTTGTCGATCTCTGGGAGGAGATCGGCCGGACGCGTTATGGCGTGACGGATGAAAAGGCGCTGCGCTTTCGTTACGGGGTGCAGGTCAACTCGCTGGGGCTGACCGAGCAGCAGCCGGAAAACAACGTCTATCGCATCCTCCTTGAGGCGCTGGCGGTGACGCTTTCCAAGCGGGCCCGCTGCCGCGCGCTGCAGCTTCCTGCCTGGAACGAGGCGATGGGTCTGCCACGGCCGTGGGATCAACAATGGTCGCTGCGCCTGCAACAGATCCTGGCGCTTGAGACAGACCTTCTGGAGTTCGAGGACCTGTTCGACGGCAGTCATGTCATCGAGGGCAAGACCGAAGAGCTGAAGGAAAAGGCGCGCGCAACACTCGGGCATGTGGACGGGCTGGGCGGAGCCATGGCGGCGGTGCCATTGATGAAGGAAGCGCTGGTCGCCTCCCAGCGCGAACGCTTGCAGGGGATCGAGAGCGGCGAGGCGGTCGTCGTCGGCGTCAACCGCTATACCGGCACCGAAGAAAGCCCGCTCTCCTCAGGTGAAAGCTCGGTCCAAAAGGTCGATCCGATGGAAGAGGCCGCAACCGTCAGAAAACTGAAGGACTGGCGCACGAAACGTGATGGGCTGAGCGTGGAGCGTGCGCTCGAGGCAGTCCGAAGCGCTGCGCAGGAAGATCGCAACATCATGCCCGCAACGATCGAAGCGGCAAAGGCAGGGGTCACCACCGGCGAATGGGGCGGTGTATTGCGCGAGGTCTTCGGTGAATATCGCGGTCCGACAGGTGTCTCGCTGGTCATTTCATCGGGTGAGGATGAAGGCGTCGCTGCGGTGAAGGAAGAGGTCGAACGCGTTTCACAGGCGCTGGGGCGAACCCTGACTTATGTGCTGGGCAAGCCGGGGCTCGACGGACATTCCAACGGGGCCGAGCAGATCGCCAGCCGCGCCCGCGCCGTCGGCATGGAAGTGCGCTATGACGGCATCCGCTTCACGCCCGAAGAGATCGTCGCGCAGGCCATGGATGCCGACGCGCATGTGGTTGGGCTCTCGATCCTCTCCGGAAGCCATGTGGAACTTGTGCGTGATGTGGCGGCGTTGATGCGCGAAAAGGGGCTCAGCCATGTGCCGCTCGTGGTAGGCGGGATCATTCCGCCGGAAGATGCACTGGTGCTGAAACAGATCGGGGTTGCCCGCGTCTACACCCCGAAGGATTTCCGGATCACGCAGATTATGGGCGACATGGTCAAGCTGGTTGAGCAGCGATGGCTGGATACGCCGGTCCCCGCTGAAGGGTAGGGCTGGCGAAAGCAAAGCCGAAAAGGTATGATCCAGTCATGACCGAGACCTTTCTTAACGGCAGGCTGACTGTCACCTCCCTTGCGGCTCCGACTGATGAGGACAATGCCAAGCTGGACGCGTTGACGTCGGACGAACGCCATCAGGTATTGGCCGAGGCTATCGAGCACGGCCGGGCCAGCGGGATCAGTGACCGCGACCCGAGGGAAGCATTCAAACTGGCGAGAGCCAGATATGCGCGCTCTCAAGCCGTACGGGATCATGCCGTATAAGCTTTCCACGGCGGCCTTTGATGACCTTGAGCAACTCTCGTTTCGCGGACTTCTGGACTTCGGACCCAGGCAGTCAGAACGTTACCAATCCGCTTTGCTGAACCTGTTCGAATTAATTGGAGACATGCCCGGAATGGGAAGGCGGACTCATGACGAGAACTCGCGCCGGTTTGCCTACAACACTCATGTAATCTTTTACTCTGTCGAGGCTGAAGTGGTCGTCATCGAGAGAATCATTGACGGCCGCAGGCTGACCTGAAGCGCCGCAAGCTGAAGACCGGCTACCGGCTGGAGAATAGCTCGCCCTTTTCCGTTACCAGTATGATGATCAGCGAGACGATGCCCAGCGCGGCATAGCCCATGACCAGCGGCCCGACAGTACCGTCGAATTGCCGTGCGATGAGGAACCCGGCAAACCCGGAGATTGCGGTCGATGCGAAGCCCAGCACGGCGGACGCCGTACCTGCAATCTCGCCGAGTGGCTCCATCGCCAGCGAATTGAAGTTCGAACCGATCAATCCGAACAGCGCGAACACTACAACGAAGACAGGATAGAAAATCCAGAAATGGACCTCTGCAAAACTGGCGTAGAAGAAGAGGCCCAAACTGAGCAGAGTGAAGGCGATTACAGCCCCGTGCGATAGCCGCCGCATGCCGACCTTCTCCACAAGCGCTGCGTTGGTGAAGTTCACCGCGCTCATAGCCAGGGCAACACCCCCGAAATAGAGAACGAAGGTGTCCGGCTTGTCGAAGACCTCTCGAAAAACCTGTTCCGACATCCCGATAAACGCGAACAGGGCGCCAAACATGATGCCGCTGGCCAGCATGTAGCCGGCTGAAATACGGTTCCTGAAAACCTGCGCGTAGGCTCCCGAAACCGCCTTCACATTGATCGGGCGTCGACGCTCTGCAGGCAGCGTTTCCGGCAGGCGGAACCAGGCCCAAAGCGCCATGAGGCCGCCGCCCGCGCCAAGGATCCAGAAGGTCCCCTGCCAGGGCGCAACCAGCAGGGTCACTTGTCCGAGCGCCGGAGCGAGAATGGGAATGACCATGAACACCGTCATCACCAGCGACATGATCCGTGCCATTTTCCGACCGGCATACAGGTCGCGCACAACGGAGACCGCGATCACCCGGCATCCTGCGGCAGCTACACCCTGCAGAAAACGCATGGCGAGAAGCGTGGTGAAGGAGTCGGCCAATGCACAGGCCAGCCCCGCCAGCATGTAGACGATCAGCGAGCCGAACAGCACCTTGCGCCGCCCGAACCGGTCAGTGATCGGCCCGAAGAAGAGCTGGGGCAGGCTGAATCCGGCGACGTAGACGAAGATGACCAGCTGCACATCATTCGGGTCCAGCACCTGGAGGGCGACGCCAATATCGTCCAGCGCGGGAAGCATGACGTCGATTGCCAAAGCATTGAGCGCCATCAGCCCTGCCGCCAGCGAAACGAACTCCCAGGTGGGCAGCGGGGGCGGGGTGATCGCCGGTGGAGTTTGCAGCTTGGACATGACAACCCCGTAAACCGCGATTACATGCTTGACCATGCTAGATTTGACCGTCGCCGCGCTTTACCGGTTCGCTCCGCTTGAGGACTTCGAGGAAAGGCGTGTGCCGCTTCAGGATTTGTGCCAGAGCGAAGGCCTCTGCGGCACTTTGCTCCTTGCGCGTGAAGGCATCAATGGAACGCTGGCTGGGCGTTCTGACGGTATCGAGACAGTGCTTGGCTATATCCGCTCGGTTCCCGGTTTCGAAGCGCTCGAGGTGAAGTATTCAACCGCGCCTGCACCGCCGTTCAGGCGCATGAAGGTACGGCTGAAGGACGAAATCGTCCGCATGGGCGTGCCGGGCATCGACCCCAATCGAACGGTCGGAACCTATGTCGCGCCGGAAGACTGGAACGCGCTGATCACCGACCCCGAAACACTGGTGATCGATACCCGCAATGCTTTCGAGGTCGCCATTGGCAGTTTTCCGGGCGCGGTCGATCCGGCCACGACAGCCTTCGGGGAGTTCCCCGACTGGGCCGACCGAAACCTTGGCACCGACAAGCCGCCCAAGAAGATCGCCATGTTCTGCACCGGAGGCATTCGCTGCGAGAAAGCGACAGCTTATTTGAAAGAGCGCGGTCATGGCGAGGTCTATCACCTCAAGGGTGGCATCCTGAAATATCTGGAAACCGTGCCCGAAGAGGAGAGCCTCTGGCAGGGTGAATGCTTTGTTTTCGATGAGCGGGTCGCCGTAGGCCAGGGGCTTGCGGTCGGCACCCATATCGCCTGTCATGCCTGTGGTCGTCCGGTGAGCCCTGAAGGAACGCACCATCCGGATTATGTGGACGGCGAAAGCTGCGCGGCCTGCGTGGGGGAGTATACCGACGCGGACCGGGCCCGGTTCAGAACCCGGCATGCGGCACTGGAAAAATGCGGCGGTAAAAGTAGATGACCCGACCGGTCCTCTACAGCTTCCGGCGCTGTCCCTATGCCATGCGAGCCCGGCTTGCCCTGCTCAGCTCGGGAGAAAGCGTTGAACTGCGTGAAGTGAAGCTGTCCGACAAGCCCGAAGTGATGCTGGAGGCCTCGCCAAAAGGCACGGTGCCTGTGCTCGTGCTGCCGGAAGGCAAAGTTGTCGATGAGAGTTCTCGCCATTGCGCGCTGGGCCCTTGACCGGTCCGATCCGAAAGACTGGCTGGCGCCGTTCCGGGCGACCGGAGATGACACCGGTTCAGCAGACGCGTTGGTGGCGCTGAATGACGGGCCGTTCAAACACCATCTGGACCGCTACAAGTATGCCAGCCGCTATGAGAACGAAGATCCGATGCACCACCGTGCGGAAGGTGTGGCGATCCTGGAGGATTACGCAAAGAGGCTTTCCGGCGGTCGCTTTCTGGCGGGCGACAGTTTCACGTTTCTTGATGCCGCCATCGCGCCTTTCGTGCGGCAGTTTCGCATCGCGGACAAAGACTGGTTCGACGCATCGGCCCCCGAACCCGTCCGCGATTGGCTCTCGCGGTTTCTGGATCGCTACGACTTCAGGACGGTCATGAAAAAATACCGGCTATGGAAACCGGGAGACGACCCGGTCATTTTTCCGCCTGAGTAAGCCGGCTCCTGTTCGGAACGATCCGAACAGGCGTTCAGCCTATTCCATGGGCCGGATGACGAGTTCAATCTCACCGACTTTCAGGCCGTAATAGCCGATATTGGCGATATTGTAGATCGACCCGTCGGACCGCTCCACGAGCACATCGCGAAAACCCACAGTGCGACCGTCCAGCTTGACGTTGTATTCCAGGCGGAACGCATCACCATCCTCATAGCCACGCGCCGTGCCGACCACGTCTTCGCGTGTGCCGGTCCATTCGCCGGGGGCGACCTTCGTCAACTGCCAGGTCTTCACGTCCTCTTCGCCGTCGGAATAGAGAAACTCCTCGCGCAGGGTGAGCGTCTGGCCGTCCCATGTACCGGTCAGGTCAGCGGTAACGCCTCGGGTGTTGCCGCCAAACCGGGGGGTGAACGTTCCCTCGGCTTTGAGATTGCCCACGAGGTCTTCTTCGGGCTTCAACGTTTCTGCTTCGGCCGCCGAGTTGGGCACCGGCGGCCGCGTCACACAGCCCGCGAGCGCGAGCCCTAATACGGAAACTAGAATCAATCCGGGTATGTGTCTCATTCGGAACCTCTGACGCTTTTCACTCACACTGACATGGCGCGGGGCAGATGTTTGTCGAGCGGCGGCGTTACCGCCGAGGGATATCGAACGGTTCTCGGGTCACCCGGTATCCAGCTTCCTTTGGTATCTCCAGCCAGGTCGATGTGTCGTCACGGCGGACCTTGGGCAGCACCGTGACCGGGGTCTGTGCAGCGGCGGTTTCCAGAACCTTGCGCAGGTCACCAAGGTCTTCGAGGCGTTCGAGATTGACGCGCGTGGGGAAGAGCAGCGTCGCCTTGCCGGCACGCTCCTGTTCCAGCACATGGCGCGGTTCGACCCAGACAGCCTCGGTTGTTTCGCGCCCGTCATGACTTGCCAGTTGGCCTTCAGGCGCAACGGCCACGTAGAAATGCGTATCGAAACGCTTTGGCATGAAATCGGGCGTGATCCAGTGCGCGTATGCGGTCAACGCATCCAGGCAGAGAACCAGACCGTTCTCTCTGATCAGGTCTAGGAAGCTTTCCTCGCATCGGTCCACGGGTCCGCGATGCGGGGCCAGACGCTTGCAGACATCCGGCCCGACAAACGTGTGCGATTGCGCATCGGCTGAGCGCGCGAGCAGCAGTCCCGACTCTTCGAAGGCCTCACGGATGCCGCCGATCCGCGCTGCGCGTTCTTTCGGGCCGTAATTTCCATCGACGTGTGCGGTCCACTCATCCCTGTAGTCGTCTTCGGTGACCTTGCCGCCCGGAAACACCATGGCGCCGGACGCAAAGTCGATTTCGTGATGGCGTGCCACCATCAGCACTTCGAGGCCCGCCCGTTCGCGCAGCAGCACCAGGGTGGAAGAGAGCCTCGCGACCGGCAATTGTTCGTCTTCCTTCACAAAGTCTCTCCACAGCTTCGACAAGCTGACACAAATTTCAGGGTTCGGTTTCGTTCGATGTTGCCAGTGTGGTGCTACCCGTACGACCTGTCCAGTTGACCAGCGAAGAGATTACATGACGCTTCACCTGTTTCCCGCTACCTCCGAGTTCCATCCTGCACCCCGTGCACCGCATATCGGGCTCGACCAGGCATACTGCCTGCAGACCGGCAGTCCGGCCTTCGCGATGACCCGGGTCGACCCGGTGTTCGGAGATGTGCGTGTCGGCCCGGCCATCAGAGGCAGTGAGGTCGCTGCGCCCATGTCACCGACAGTCTGGCTGGCAAACGCAATCACCCGGTTGAGCCAGGAGCGCCGCTCGTCGCTTCAGCCGGTCTGCCGCCCCCTGCATCTGCCTGTACCGTCTGCTGCCCTACTGGACCCAGAGGCAGCCGGATACGCCCGTCAGGCGGCTGACCGTTCAGGGCTTTGCCCCCAGGAAGTGGCGCTTGAAATTGCCGACTCCTCGCTGGTAATGGTCGGGGAAACAGCGATGGATTGCATCGACACTTTCCGTCGTGCAGGCTTTCGTATCGCACTTGATTGCCGCCGGTCCTGGGAGTTTCCGTTCTGTGCACGGCTTCGCGGCGCGGTCATGCGACTGCGCGCCAACGCGATCGATCTTGCTTTCGACGAAGACCTGCAGCGACGCTCCATCTGTATTGCGGATGCGGAGGGGCAAGTCATTCTGGACCGGTGCTATTGGCGGGATGTGGACATGCTGACAAGCGTCGGTGCCAGCCACTCGCTCCGGCTTCTGGCAGATGCCTGATGAGGTCAGCCCGTTGCCTGTCTGCGCCCCTGTCCGGTGCTCATCGCAATGGCGTCGAGCTTGTCGAGCAAATAGTCCAGATCGTCTTTCGGCATGGCCTGAAATTGCGTCAGAACGCGTTCGATCATGCGTCGCCGGAACCGTTCGCGATCATTGGCGCGCATGTCGTAATCGAGTTCGTGATAAACCTCGATAGCCGCACGGAACGGCTTGAACATGCCGGGTGGAAGACTTGTCCGCTCGAAGATCGTCTTGAGCCCGAGCGTTCCGGCATCGTGCAGCATCAGCCAGGCCTTCTTGTGGGGTATGCCAGCCAGTTCAGCGACAGCCCATTCCACGAAGGACATATGACCGACACACAGCGCACGCATGACCAGTGACGGGGTCAGCCGTCCATTCAGCTGCAATTGCTGCACGAAGCGTTCCAGATCCGATGACCGTCCGGCCTGCTCGACCAGATCAAGCGTTGCGCGTTCGCGTGCGCCGGAAGCAAGCTCGATCGCCAGCTGCGGCGGCAATTCGTGACGGGACACAAGTTTGTCAAACAATTCCCCCACGACCAGCGTCACCATCTTTTCGCAGATATGAACCGGCAGATGCTCCCGCGAAACCAGTGCCCCGTGCACGTCTGAATCGCTATCGAATCTGGAGAGGACGGTCCCAAAGCCGTGATTGCTGATTTCCGCTCCGTTGTTTGCTGCCATCACCCTGACAGCATTGCGCGAGCCGCGCTCGGCTATGGCATCGGTGACGGTTTCGCGAAGACGGGCGCGCGATGCCACGGCGATCTGGCAAGGCTCGGACGCCTGCGAGACGATCTCGATCAGGTCCTGGTCGGTAAATACAGGCGAGCCCTTGATGACCGGCAGCGCGACCGAGTCCACATCCTTTGCCAGACGCAAGGCGACGCTGCGTGGCAGTTTCGGAGAGTTGCGCAAGGTGACCGACATGGCTCGCCGTACGAGTTCCGCCGCATCCCGGGAGACAAGCGCCAGGATTTCATCGGCAAACAGTTTCTCGTCGGCGCCGAGCGGTTCCGTTGCGATCCGAAGGCAAAGCTTGTGGGCGAGCTGTGCACGTTCTTCAGGCGTCTCTCCCTTGACCAGACGGCGAATATCGTCTGGCGTGAGGTAAGGTCGTGCGGCTTTGACGGACATGGCATCGCGCCTTAACGAGAGAATCAGCTGCGTTTACTATACGCGTTCAATTGCCGTGACGGAATCCCGCGCGATAGAACGCAACCGCCGGGGATCATGCCATGTCGATGCTGAATGGAATCAAGGTTGTGGAGTATGCCACATACATGGCTGCGCCCGGCGCTGGCGGAATTCTGGCCGATTGGGGCGCCGATGTCATCAAGATCGAGCCGCCCGGGGGCGATCCGATCCGGCAATTCTTCAAGACAATCGGTACCGATATACAGGACAATCCGGTTTTCGATTTCGACAATCGCGGCAAGCGGTCGATCATCGTCGATACCTCTATTGAAGCCGGTGCGGCGATTGTCCGAAAGCTTGCAGGCGATGCGGATATTTTTTTGACGAATGTTCGTCCGGGCGGTCTCGAACGCTCGGGTCTGGACTATGACAGTCTGTCGAACGCCTTTCCCGAACTCGTCTACTGTTCACTGACGGGCTATGGGCTGGAAGGTCCGGACAAGGATCGCCCCGGCTTCGATATCGCCTCTTTCTGGTCGCGTGCCGGGCTCGCCCGCCTGTTTCCGCCCAAAGGTGCCGACCCGTTCATCCTCCGCACGGCGTTTGGCGATCACGTCACCTCGATTTCAGCGGCGGCGGCGATCAACGCGGCGCTGGTTCGCCGGTTCAGGGAGGGCAAGGGCGCGCTCGTGGAGGCGTCGCTCCTGCGGGCGGGTCTTTACTCGGTCGGCAGCGATTTCGCCATCCAGCTCTTCTTCAACCGGCTCGCCTCCACCCGGGACCGCAGCGATGCCATGGTGGCGATCAACAATTTCTTTCGGTCATCGGATGGAGAATGGATCTGCATCGTCGCGCGTCAGGGCGATGTGGACTGGCCGCGCATCTGCCGCGCGATCGGAGCTGAAACGCTTTTGTCCGATGAGCGCTTCGCCACATCCAAGGGACGCCGCATGGCCGGGCCGGAATTGATTGCCGCGCTTGATCTGCACTTTGAAAAATACACCAAGGACGAACTGGCAAAACGTCTTGATGCCGAGGCCATCGCCTGGGCCCCGGTACAGACCATGGCGCAAGTTGCAGACGATCCGCAGGTCCATGCCGCAGGCGGCGTGGTGCAGACCCCGTCGCGGGCGGGCGGGACCTTCTCTGCGCCAGCGTCTCCGGCGCGGTTTCCCGGCACCGATGACGGCCCGAAAGGCCCGTCGCCCGCACCCGGCGAACACACTGCCAGCGTATTGGCCGCAATCGGTTACGCGGAAGACGAGATCGCCAGTCTGTTCGAGGCAGGCACGGTGGCTTGAGGACGTCAGTCTTCGCCTTCGGCAATTTTCAGAAGGTCATTCACATCGTCCCGGATGTCGAGAAGCATCACGATGAGGCCAGCAATCAGCGTGGCGACGATCCAGCCCCCGAACACGCCGACGGCGGTTCCGAGGATACGGTGCAGAGGACCGCTTATGCCGAACTCGTCTGTCAGGATGCTGCTGTTCACGTAGCCGGTAAATGCCCCGTAACCGATCAAGGCCAGATAGGCGATATAAACCAGTGATCTGAAGCTGTTGATGATAAGAAATTTCATAACCGGGTCCCCCATTTGCTGCCCACTCCCATCTGCAGCTACCGAACGGACTTTTACCTCGATAAACCCGTCTTTGCGGCAGGCTAACATACCGACGTTCGCTGAGGCGGTGGTGCTTTTATTAGTCAAAAGCCATGCAACCGCAATGGCGCATCGCGGTTTGTCCTCTGAAACAGAAGGTACAACCGGATGCAGAGAACGAACACGCCGCGCGTCATGATCTGCGTTCCGGCAAGAAACGAGCGCGAACGATTGCCGGCGCTCCTCTCTGCGCTTGCCGTTCAGGGGTACCCTGTCGAGAGTTATGGCCTGTGTGTGGTCTTCGACGGATGTGATGATGGTGGGCTCGAATACGTACAGAACCTGTCGTCGTTGTTTCCGTTCGGTGTATTTACCCGGCTGAAGGACCGCGGAATTGCGCCGAATGCCGGCAGGGCGCGGGCTGCGGCGATGGCGTTCGGGCTCGAAATGGCCCAGACCTTATGGCCGGAAACCGACAACGACGATCTGATCCTGCTGACCACGGATGCTGATACGGTCGTCTCCGCTGACTGGATCGAAGCGAGCGTCAGATCGCTCGCTGACGTAGACATGATAGCCGGGTTGATTACCCTCGATAAGGTCGAGCCCGGGTCACCCCGCGCCCGTATGGAGCTTTATCTGGATGCGCTGCACGCGGTCCGCAGAACTGTCGATCCGATTGACTATGATCCCGCCCCGTCCCACCCGCGTCTGGGAGGTGCGAACCTCGGCTTTCGCGCGGCAACATATCTGCATGTGGGCGGGTTTCACCACCTCGCCCACAACGAAGATTACGATATCACAGACAGGGTGCGTCTTGCAGGGTTCAAGGTTCGCCATGACCCCCGTGTGAAGGTTGTCACCTCCGCCCGCGAAGAGGGACGCGCGATAAACGGTCTGGCAACCGCGCTGCGCAAGATGAACGCAAACCGGGCCAAACCTGTATTGGTGGAACATCCAATGGATGCGGTCGGGCAATACCTTCGCCACGCTGCAGCCCGGTGCTTCTTCCTCGGACAGGCAAACCGCCGCGATGCTGGCGAGAGACTGGCTGATCGTTTGCACATCAATCTCGCGACGGTCCTTGAAACGCTGATCGCGGCGCCCTCTGCCGATGCATTTGCCATGCGTGTCGTACCCGCCAGAGAGACGACGCGAACTGTAGCTCTCTGCGAAGCTCCGGGTCTCCTGCAGGAAGCGTTGCATGCCAGCCGTCTTGCTGCATCGGCATGAGGACGGGTGCGGCGGTTGCGGGACGTATTGATCCGGCCCCAGATGCTGAGTCCAGGGCCGGGCCCGGGTCCGCCACACCCTGCTTTTCTCCGGAATCATTGTCGCAAAATGTACATAGTGTCTTGAACGGTACGCCCCCTGAAGACCCCGATAGCGAGGACGCGGGCCAAGCGCTGCTTCTGCGCCTGTTCGAGGCAGGACGACACGATCTGCCGCTCGGTCGACTGGTGGAAGGCCATGTCGATGCGGTCCAGATTATAAGCCGCTATGGCAGCGACGCGCAGCGTGAAGACCTGCAGTCACGGCTCCGGTGCGGCGCTGTTTTCGGAATGTGGAATGCCGAAGGTCCAGACCACCGGTTGACGGTCAGCGGAGGTCGGCTGCGCGGTGGAAAGACCTATGCAAGTGGTGCAGATCTTCTGACATATGCGCTCGTTACGAGCGATGCCGGGAAGCCTGGTGAGGTCCAGCTATGGCTGGTCAATCTGCAGACAATGCCGCCTTTGATCGACACCAAAAGCTGGAACGCCAAAGGCATGGCCCGCAGCCGGACGCTTTCAGTATCCTGGCCCACGGACCGGACTGTGCGGCCCGAACCGATCGGTCAGCCGGGCGACTATGAACGTCGACCCTGGTTTGTTACCGGCGCACTGCGTTTCTGTGCGGTCCAGGCGGGCGGTGTCGCGGGGCTTCTGGATCGGGTCAGACATATCCTGCACGCATCAGACCGGCTCGGTTCGGCGCGCCAGAGGGACCGGTTGGCCGGTCTTGTGCATCATGCTGCAGGTGCTGCCGATGCGTGTCGGCGGGCGAACCGCGCGCTCTTCAGCGCAGATGATCCCGAGACCCGCGAAGCTGCGGTAGCTTTGGCAAGAGTAAGTGTCCTGCGCCATGCCGAAGCTGCCGCGACGCTTGCCGAACGGGCGATCGGTGTGCGTGCGGGATTTGCGGACAGTCCGCTGGGTGCACACCTTGCGGATCTGCGCACCTATCTCTGCCAACCCAATCCCGACGGTCAGATCGAAACGTTGGGAAAGGCCGCTGCGACCGGTGATCTGGCTGTTTCCCTGTGAGCTTGTCACGATTGTTACGGTGCCGGAAGCCTCTGGTCATCGCCCCGCATCCTGACGATGAAACCATTGGTGCGTTCGGACTTATATCGCGGTTTCTTGCCTTGGGGGCGGATGTAAGGGTTGTTATTCTGACCGATGGTAGCCGCTCACACCCGGCTAGCCGGGCCTGGCCCACATCCCGCCTGATCGCAGCGCGCCAGCGGGAGAGCAGGCGCGCCATGCGGGCGGCCGGTCTTGCGCCGGACCGGCTCAGATTTCTCGGATTGCCAGATGGCGGTCTCAGCGCACTGACCGCCGCTGAACGCCAGGGGGTGCGGCGACGCCTGTCAAACCGCCGGACACCTGACGTCATCATTTGTCCCGCGGCAGATGACGATCACCCCGATCACAGGGAAGCAACACGGCTCGCAGACCTTGCATTTACGCCGTCTATTCCGCGGTTGCATTATGGCGTCTGGAGCGGTCCCCGGACGGCAAGTCCGGGCCGCCGCAGTGGCACGGGACTATCGCTTCGGCTGGGCGCGTCCGCCTGGCGCAAACGCCGTGTGCTCCAGAGCTATGCGACCCAGACAGGAGCAATTACAGACGATCCCTCCGGCTTCGTGCTGACCGATAAGCTTATACGGCAATTTGCCGGACCGGCCGAACGGTTTCACAGGTGAGAACCGATCAATCCATTTCACTTGACGGCTTCAATGCGCGCTTTCGCGACGACCCCGACCCATGGGGCACCTTCTCTAAACGTGACGAAGCGAACAAGCGATCTGCCATTCTGAAAACTCTTGGCGCGGGCCGCGCGGGCAGATTGCTCGAACTGGCCAGTGGTAACGGGTCCAACAGTGCCGCGCTTTGTACAAAATGCCTGCGCTTGCTGGCATGCGAGGGTACAGCTTCAGGCGTCATGCTGACGCGGCAGGCGCTAATACATTCAGCCTGCAATCGCGACCGCGTTCGCGCGCTGCAACTCGTGCTACCGAACCGGTTTCCGGGCGGCATGTATGATGGCGTGGTGATTGCCGAATTGCTGTACTATCTGAACGGACGGGACATGGCCGCGCTTGCGCGCGAAACCGGCGCAAGGGTGCGTCGCGGTGGGCGACTGGTGCTTGCGCATCATCTTGCCCGGTTCGCTGATGCCCGCCAGTCCGGAAACGGTATCCACGAACAGTTCCTAAAGGACACCGGTGCGCGTTGGAAAAAGCGCGCAACGATGTGCACCCGGCACTGGCATGTCGACGGGTATTTGCGGTGCTGAAAGCCGAGTCACTCCCGACCGAGCACTTGATCGATATTCAGGTTGGATTTGCCGCTCGCCAGGAATTCCGCCTTGATCGCCGCCGGATCATAGCGTGTCTGCGACCAGTCCAGAAACGATTGTGGCAACTTCTCGTTATCGTACTCGTACGCATCGAGTACGGCGTCGAGAATGCCCGTCTTGCCCTGCTTTACGTGTAGATATTTGAGCGAAAGCTGTCTGCGCGCCTCATCAAACGGGGTCTTCTGGCGTAGCAGCTTGTAAAGCACTGCCATGATGCCCGCCCTGTCCGCGCCGGATTTGCAGTGCATCAGTGCCGGATAGGCAATCGAATCGAACAGCGCATTCGCGGCAAGAATGGTTTCGGGTTTCGGCGTATCGCGCGAAAACACCTGGAAATCGACAAGCGCGATTTCGTTCGCCTCACACGCTTCCTTTTCCAGAAGATAATAGCCCTTAGGGCTTGCCCCGCGAAGGTTGAGGATCGTCTTGATCCCCCGTTCACGCGCGTGATCGGCAATCTGTTTTGGCGAAGGCTGGTTGGAACGCCACATCTCGTCGGAAATTCGGTGCAGGTTCTGGAAGCGGAGCCGCAGGAAGCCGTGATCTCCCCAGTAAAGGTCCGTGTTTGCCCGCTTGCGGTCTGAAGCGACTGCGAGATCGAGTAGGGGCGGGGGACGTCGGTTCGACTTCTTGCGCAGCTTGACCATTGGCTGTCCTGTCTCTTCCAACGAGGGCGTGGCATTCGCACGCTTCGCCGTTCCCAATTCACAACGGCCTTTGCGTTAACCGGTCTGCGGCGATAGAGCAAACCGATGAAATCACTTCTGCGATCTTCTGCCGTTCAAGGCATGCTGGCCTGGTCCATCTGGGCCTGGATGGCGCTGATCGGGCGCACGACCCGGTGGACAATCGAGGGCGCGGACGAGATTCGAGACGCCTGGGAAAGCCCGCGCGGAATGATCGCTGCGGCCTGGCATTCGCGCATTCTCCTCCTTCCCGCCGGATGGACACGCGTCACACGAAGCTGGAAACAGCATGGCGGCGCGCTAGCAATTCTCGTATCGCATTCGCCGGATGGTGCTTTCGTGGCGGGCGCATCGCAGCGGCTGGGCCTGCAGGTCATTCGTGGATCGTCCGGCAACCGGCAAAAGAAAGCCAAGAACAAGGGCGGCGCTGCGGCGATTGCGCAGGTTTCGCGTCTCCTTCGCGAGGGCGGTGTCTGCTGCATGACGGTGGACGGACCGCGTGGCCCGATGCAGAGGGCAAGCCTGGGCGCTGTCCTTCTCGCACAGAAGCTGAACGTTCCACTGATGATTTATGCGCAGGCGAGTTCGCCCGCATTTCGCCTGAAGACCTGGGACCGGTTTCTCGTGCCTCTGCCTTTCGGCAAGGGCGCACTGGTCTTTGACGGCGTGGTCGAAGCGCCGCGCGATGTACCGCCTGAAACGATACGGCTCGAACTGGAAGCCCGTCTAAACAGCGCAACTCGGCGGGCTGAGGCGCTGGTGGGGCTCTCGCATCTCGAACCGGCGCCGCTCGCCACCATACCATCTGCAGACGCGCCGACATGAACCTCGTCCGCCTGCTGTATCGCGGGGCCACGGGAAGTCTCTCTCCGCTCCTGCCCACGCTGATGAAACGACGCGTCGCCCGCGGCAAGGAAGACGCCGCACGCGTGCCGGAGCGATATGGCAAGACCTCGCTGGAAAGACCGGACGGCGCGCTGGTCTGGTTGCATGGCGCTAGCGTCGGGGAGGCGGGGGTTCTTCGTCTGCTGATCGCGCAACTTGCTGCGGCCCGGCCTGATCTCTCGTTTCTGGTTACGACCCAGACGCTCACCTCTGCCAGCCTGTTCGACCGCGATCTCCCGCCCCGGACAGTGCATCAGATGGCGGTTCTCGACACCCCGCTGCACGCGGCCCGCTTTCTTGATCAATGGTGGCCGGATCTGGCGGTTTTTGCCGAAGGCGAGGTCTGGCCCAATCTTCTCGACGGGCTGAAGCAGCGCGATATTCCGGCGGCGCTGGTCAATGCCCGCATGACGCAAAAAAGCCTGGACGGGTGGGCCCGCTTTCCGGTTTTTGCAGCGTCAGTGTTTCAAGGCTTCAAAACGATTCTGGCCGCTGACGACAATACTGCTACCGGGCTGTCACGCCTCTCCGGTCGACCGGTCACAACCGTCGGAAATCTCAAGCATTCCGCAAAGTCATTGAGGGTGGATGCAAGCGAACTGACGACAATACGGACGGCGCTTGGCGACCGTCCTGTTTTTGCGGCCTTGTCCACGCATGCCGGCGAGGACGCACTGGCGCTGAGTGTATTCGATCACCTGAAGGTGGATCGACAGGGACCGTCGCCGGTCCTGCTGATTGTTCCGCGCCATCCTGAGAGAGCTGATGCTATTGCCGGGCTGCTGGCCGGTCGCCGGGTGGCACGGCGCAGCAAGGGCGAGGGTCCATCGCTGGAAACGGACGTCTTTCTCGGCGACACGCTGGGCGAAATGGGGCTTTATGTCCGGCTGGCCGATGTCGTTTTTCTGGGCGGCGGCGGGCTCGGCGCGAAGAGCTTTCATGGGCACAATCCGCTGGAACCGTTCCGGCTGAACCGTTTCGTCATCAGCGGCGCGGACGTCGCCAATTTCGCCGCCGAGTTCGAGATTCTGACACAAACGGGGTTCGCAGCCTTCGCCGAAGACCGCGACGAGCTTGTCCGGTTGGTTAGACCATGGATGGACACTCCGAAACCAGAACTCCCCGACAGATCCGGCGCTGCAGCGCGTCTCGACGGTGCGCAGGCTCTGAAGACAACAACGGAGACTTTGTTGCCCTTGATCGCGCGGGATGCGCCGCATGCGTGAGCCGCATTTCTGGACGGTAACCGACCGTGGCGCACGCGCCTCTGCTCCGATAACGCGGCTGCTGCTCACGCCCGTTTCCACGCTTTATGCTGCGCTCGGTGCGCGGCGGATTGCCAAGGCGAGCCCGTTCAAGGCGGATATTCCTGTCATCTGCGTGGGCAATCTGACGCTTGGCGGAACCGGCAAGACGCCCGTTGCCGAAAATATTCGCAGTTTGCTTACAGAGCGGGGCATGCGCGCGGCTACGTTGTCACGCGGCTATCGCGGCAAGCTGAAGGGTCCGATTCAGGTCGACCCGGCCCTGCACACAGCGCAGGACGTCGGCGATGAACCCCTGCTTCTGGCGCAATCGGGCGAGGCCTGGATCGGGGCTGATCGCGCCGGAGCGGCCCGCACCATGCAGGCCGCTGGCGTGGAAGCCATCGTGATGGATGACGGGCATCAGAACCCGTCTCTCTACAAGGACCTCTCCCTCGTGGTGGTCGATGGAGGGAATCCGGTTGGCAACGGCTTTGTCTTTCCGAAAGGTCCGCTTCGCGAGCCCGTCAATTCAGGCCTCCAACGCGCGGACGGGGTGATATGGATAGGCTCGCAGTCTCCACCGCCCGGAACTGTACCCCATCATCTGCCACTGATGCGTGCGCAGCTCGCCGGGAAAAACCCGCCGCCGCAGGGGCCGCTGATTGCGTTTGCAGGCATAGGCCGTCCCCAGAAGTTCTTCGATACGCTGGCGGAGGGAGGGGGCGACCTCTCCGAAACCGTACCCTTTCCGGACCATCATGCCTTTACTGCGGGTGATGTGCGTCTCTTGCAGGCGCTGGCAAGCGAACGCGGCGCGCGCCTCGTGACCACGACCAAGGATCATGTCCGGCTGCCGCTCTCCCTTCGTGAAGAGACCGTTGCCTTCGAGGTGGCGCTGCAATTTGAGGGTCAATCGCAGTCGGTACTTGACGCGCTTCTGGCTGACGCGCTCAAACCGGCCCGATGACCGACGCAAACTACAAGCGCTCCCGGGATGTGGAAGACAGGGCCGGCTGGTGGCAGAAGCTGCAATGGCGTCTGGAAACCTTTGCCTGGGACTGGATCTACTGGGCGCCCTTCAAGGCGATGGGCATCGACCGCGCATCGGACTTTGGAGCCTGGCTCTTTCGCACCATTGGTCCGAAGGTCAGCCAGCACCAGACCATGCTGCGCAATCTTCGTCTGGCCTTCCCCGATTGGCCGGAGGCCGAAATCGAGGCAACAGCGCGCCGGACCTGGGACGGGTTCGGCCGGACGGCAGGAGAGCTTCCGCATTTGCCGCAGATCGACCCCTATGAGCCCGGAGGCCGGGTGGAGGTGGTCAATCCAGAAGGCATTGACGCCGTCCGTGAGAGCGGCCGCGGCGCGGTCCTGATTTCAGGGCATTTTGCAAACTGGGAAGTCATGGCGAGTGTGATCTGCCGACGCCCGCTGGACTGTTATGTCACCTACCGTGCGCTAAACAATCCGCATATCGACCGACGCCTGAATGCCGTCCGGCGTGCTTATGGCATCAATACACTGACGCCCAAGGGGCTTGGAACGCGCGAGATCATGAATGCCCTGAAGGCGGACAAGGCCGTCGCGCTTCTGAACGATCAGAAGTTCAATTCAGGGCTCGCGCTACCCTTCTTCGGATACGATGCGATGACCGCACCAGGGCCAACACGGCTCGCAATGAAATACGGTGTGCCGATTGTCCCGTTCTCGACCGTGCGCACCGGCAAGGGCCGGTTCCGGGTGACCGTTCACGATCCAATCGAGATTGCAGACACAGGTCATCCCGAAGCCGACATCGTCGAAACCGTCTCCCGCATCAATGCCTTCATAGAGGCCCGTGTGCGCGAGCATCCCGATCAATGGTTCTGGATGCACCGGCGCTGGCCGAAAGAGGCGTGGAAGACCGCCGGTGCTCTGGAACCCAACAGTTAGACGCTATTTGTTGGGCTGCGGGGTGGTGCGCAGATAAGGCTTGATCTCGGTATGGCCCTTGGGAAAGAGACGTGCGATTTCGTCGGGGTCTTTCAGGGACGGCACGATGATCACGTCTTCACCATCCTTCCAGTTGACCGGTGTCGCGACCTTATGCTGGTCGGTCAGCTGCAGGCTGTCGAGCAAGCGCAGGATCTCGTCGAAGTTACGCCCTGCCGACGGCGGATAGGTGAAGGTGGCGCGGATCTTCTTGTTCGGGTCGACCACGAACACCGAGCGGACGGTGACTTTCGCGTCCGCATTCGGATGGATCATCGAATAAAGCGTCGCGACCTTCTTTTCCGGATCAGCAATGATCGGGAAGTTCATCGTGACATTCTGCGTTTCTTCGATGTCGCCGATCCAGCTCTTGTGGCTCTCGACATCGTCCACCGAGATGGCAATCGCCTTGGCCTTGCGCTTGGCAAACTCGTCCTTGAGCTTGGCCGTATAGCCCAACTCCGTCGTGCAGACGGGTGTATGGTCGGCGGGGTGGGAAAAGAACACCGCCCATTCATCGCCGATCCAGTCATGGAACTTAATCGGACCGTCAGTGGTGTCGGCTTCGAAATCGGGCGCAATGTCGCCAAGCAAGAGACTCATTTTGAAAACTCCGGTTAAACGTCTGGTTTTCATGTGTGGTGCGGTGTAGGCGTTCACCACAATGGCTCCCTCAAACGAGCCTTCAGTTTGTCTAACGCGCCGGGTGTTCTCCCGGGCTGCTGAAAAGGGCCCCTCCGCGTGCGCACACTGGTTTTGATCAGACATGCCAAAGCAGAAGCCTATTCCCCCGGCCTTTCAGATGAAACCCGTGCTCTCGTCGACCGCGGGCGGGCAGACTGTCTTGAACTGGCGACGCATTTGAAGTCGGCCGGTATCGTGCCGGATCTCGCTCTGGTGTCGCCATCGCGCAGAACGCGGGAAACCTTCCGGATTCTGGCTGATGTCTTCGGCGACGTGCCGCGGCAGTTCGTCAAATCCCTCTATCTTGCGGAACAGGATGAGATCGTCGCCGAACTTGAAACGGTGACGGAGGGCGACTGCGTGATAGTCATCGGACACAATCCGGGCCTTCATGATCTCGCGCTGGAGCTTGCGGGCGCAGGCGGGCAAGGCAATTACGAGGCACAGATGCGCTTGCAACGGTCTTTTCCGACCTCGGCGGCTGCGATCTTCTCGGCGCGTCACGACGCCAATGGGTTCCGGACATCCGGCTTTGCGCTCGCCGATTTCATTTTGCCGCTTCGCAAGCAATGAATCGGGGCCTGCCCGACTTGTATTTGCCGTGACACTACGTACCTGATTGGTGTCAGCCGGTGTACTATGCGACCCGCCGGACAGAACGTTCGGGATGATGGGGTCATAGGGGTCTATCCTTCCGCGTGAAACGTATTCGAGGATAGTATTTTTCCTGGCTATATTTGATTTGATGCAGAGGTGAACCAATTGGCTCGCCTGTGCGTATATCTATTGTAGTCTGTAATTTTTGGAGGACTCACATGACACGTACAAAGAAGTTTCTGATCGCCGGTGCCGCTTTTGGTGCCCTTTCCCTCGCGGCTTGTGGTGACAACAACACTGTCGAACCGGCAGAAGTCGAAGTGGCCGAAGTCGAAACGATGGACACCGTTGAGACGACCGACGACACCATGATGGACGATACCATGATGGAAGACGACATGGAGATGGGCGAAACCATCGTCGATCTCGCCGCAGACACCCCGTCACTTTCGACCCTCGTAACTGCAGTTACAGCTGCCGATCTGGGCGAGACGCTTTCCGGTGACGGACCGTTCACGGTCTTCGCGCCTACGAACGATGCGTTCGACAAGCTTCCGGCCGGTACGCTCGACACCCTGACAATGACGGAAAACAAGGATCAGCTTTCGGGCATCCTGACCTACCACGTCGTTCCGTCCGAAGTGATGGCAGCGGATCTGACCACGGCAATCACCGACAATGGTGGAACCTATGAGATCACAACCGTCAACGGCGGCACGCTGACCGCGACTGTTGTTGACGGAAGCGTGATACTCACGGACGCAGCCGGTGGTACGGCAACCGTGACCGGCACCGACATCGACGCTTCGAACGGTGTGGTCCACACGATCGATACCGTTCTGATGCCAGGCTGAACCCGGTAACAGGTAAACAGAACAAGCCCCGGGCCTAACGGCCCGGGGTTTTTTCTTGCCGGCCTTCAGGGTTTCCGAAAATTGACAGCGGGCAGCGGCTCGCCTACCGCCAAGAAAACTAGCGAACTACTGTCTGACGAGGGAGCCGAACCGTTTTGGCCGATATACATTTTCACACGCGAGACCTGCCGGATGGCCTCGATCTCGGGCACCGGATTGCCATTGATACCGAGACGCTTGGTCTGTCGCTGGTGCGTGACAAGCTGTGTCTCGTGCAGCTCTCGACCGGCGATGGAAGTGCGCATCTCGTTCAGATGGACCGGGAGACTTATGACTGTCCAAATCTGAAAGCGCTGCTCGCAGACCCTGCAGTGGAGAAGATCTTTCATTTTGCGCGCTTCGATGTTGCGATGTTCCAGCGCTGGCTTGGTGTGACCTGTGCCCCGGTTTTCTGCACCAAGATCGCCTCCAAGCTGGCACGGACCTATACCGACCGGCACGGACTGAAGGATGTCTCGAAAGAACTGGCCAATGCGGACATGTCCAAGGCGCAGCAAAGCTCCGACTGGGGCGCAGAGAACCTGAGCGATGCGCAGAAAGCCTATGCGGCTTCTGACGTTCTCTATCTGCACGAAATCGCTGACCGTCTGATACAGATGCTCGAACGCGAAGGCAGGCTGGATCTGGCGAAGGCGTGTTTCACCTTCCTGCCGGTCCGCGCGCAACTCGATCTGGCCGGCTGGCCGGATACCGACATCTTCGCGCACAGCTGACATGCCGGTCCGTTCATTTCCGGTTCTAACCGCATAGTGTCAAAGATAACACGTTAGCCTTTGTTTTGCCGCAGGCGGACAGTTAGATAAGCGTAATGAGCGACAGGATGAACAGATGACGGCGCTGGCCGCACCCCAAGCGGACTTCTGGGCACCGAAACGCAGATTGTCCCTCTCACAGGCGCGACGCCGTTCGGAGCGGGTTCAGGTGCTGCGTGTCGCGTTCGCTGCTGTGGCGGCGATCGCAGCCGGTGTCCTACTCGGAAGCATGGTCGTGAGTGCCTTTTCCTCGCCGTCTGACGCTACCAAGTTCCTGACCGATACCGAGGCTGTGACGATGCGAAATCCGCGATTTACCGGCCGCGATGCTGTCGGCGCGCCCTACATGATCACCGCCGATACTGCGCAGCGTAACGGCGCCAATGCTGCGCTGATCGATCTGCGCAACCCGGCGCTGGACGATGGTTTCAACGGCACCATTCGTGCGCCAAGCGGTATATTCGATCAGGACCTTCAGGTTCTCGACCTGTTTGAAGAGGTTGTTCTGACCGATTCTGCCGGTAACCGGTTCACATCCTCCGGTGCGAAGATGTATATCGAGGAAAATCGTGTCGTCGGAAACACGCCGCTCGTGGGCGAGGGACCGATCGGCAAGGTTCGCGCCGATACCTACGAGATCGAAGATGGCGGCGCGCGGATCATACTGACCGGAAACGTCTGGACAGAAATTCAGCCCGGTGGCGGCAGGCAAGTTGCCGAGACCGGTGAAGAGAACGAGATGACCCCTTGAGGAGGCCAGATGTCATGAATGCCAGAATTCTTATCGCAGCAGGCCTCGTTGGATGTCTCGGTACTTTCCCCGTTAGCGCGCAGATCAGTGCACAGCGCGGGCCGATCCAGATCGAGGCGGACCGTCTGGATGTGCTGGACCGTGAGAACCGCGCCATCTATCTCGGCAATGTCGATGCGATCCAGAATGACTCGCGGCTACGTGCAAAAAAGCTCACGGTGGTCTTTGCAGCATCCGAGCCAGCCGCCGCCGGCGAGCGCGTCGGGGTCGGTGCGCAATTCGGCGATGTGGAAAAGCTGATTGCCGAAGGCGACGTCTTCTATCTGACGCCCGGCGAGAAGGCCAAGGGCGACCGCGGCGTTTATGACTACAAGAGCGACACGATCACGCTGACCGGCAATGTCACCGTCACGCGCGGCGAAAACGTGATTGTCGGCGACACGCTGGAGATACGGGTATCGGAAGGTATCTCGACGATGAGTTCCAATTCGAAGGTTGCCGGCCAGCGGGTCAAGACCGTGATCGTCCCCGGTAATGAGGGTGAGGCTGCAGCCACCAGCGAACCAGCCGACGAGACCTGAGGCCTTCTGCTGCGCACGTCAGCTTGGTAAACAGCGTCAACGTGGTCTTAAGACCGGTTGATATAGAGATATCCGGCAGACTGACGTCCGCACCGCTTAACGGGAGTGAACAGTGGAATCTGACCGGGATGGTCTCGTTGCATCGAACATCGCCAAGTCGTTCAAGAAACGGCAGGTGGTGAAGGATGTTTCGATTTCGCTGAAGCGGGGTGAAGTCGTTGGACTGCTCGGTCCGAACGGAGCAGGCAAGACAACCTGTTTCTATATGATGATGGGTCTCATCGCTGCCGACGAAGGCCGCATACTGATAGACGGGGAGGACGTCACCGGCCTGCCCATGTATCAACGTGCACGGCTCGGCGTCGGTTATCTTCCGCAGGAAACCTCGATTTTTCGGGGCATGAGTGTCGAAGAAAACGTGATGAGCGTTGTTGAATTGCTGGAGCGGGATCGCGGCGAGCGCAAGCGCATCGTCGAAAGCCTGCTTGAGGAACTCCACATCACCCATATCCGGTCGCAATCGGCGACATCGCTTTCCGGCGGTGAACGCCGTAGGGTAGAGATCGCCCGCGCACTGGCATCCAGACCGAGTTTCATGCTGCTGGACGAGCCCTTCACCGGGATCGATCCGCTGGCCATCTCGGATATTTCCGACCTGGTTCGGTATCTCAAGGAGCGCGGTATCGGCGTTCTGATTACCGACCATCAGGTCCGTGAAACCCTCGAGATCGTCGACCGTGCCTCGATCATTTATGATGGTCGCGTCCTCTTCGAGGGCACGCCGGGCGACATCTTGCGGAACGAGGATGTACGGCGGGTCTATCTCGGTGACCGGTTCGCCGCCTGACGGGAGCGTCGGCCATGGCCTTCTCCCAGCGTATGGACATGCGGCAGGGCCAGTCACTGGTCATGACGCCGCAATTGCAGCAGGCCATCAAGCTGCTGCAACTCTCGAACATGGATCTGGCCGCCTACATAGAGCAGGAACTGGAAAAGAACCCGCTTCTGACGCGCGATGAGGGCTCAGGGGACGACGCACCCGACCCGTCTGAAGCCAAGGACTCCAAAGCGCGCGACGAGCTGACCCTGGACGATTCCAGCGGCTACAGCGAAGCGCGTGACAGCATGGACACGCCCCAAAGCGACGCGTTCGATGGCGACACGGCATCGGACAATGCCGCCACTGCGCACGGCTCAGCGCCTGCCTCCGGAGCGAGCTATACCGAAGCGCGCAAGAGCGGCTTTGGCGATGAGGACGGCTTCGAATCGACCATTGAGTGCCGCAAGACACTGCGTGAACATCTGGCCGACCAGCTGGCCGTCTGCGATTTGGAACCCGTCAAACGGCTGATCGCCTCCAGACTGATCGATGAAACCGACGAAGCGGGCTTTCTGCGCATCGACGATGCTATGCTCGCGGACGAACTGGGGGTGACGACCGAGTGTCTGGAAAGCGTCATCGCAACCTGTCACACCTTCGAGCCGACGGGCATCATGGCTCGGAGCCTGAAGGAATGCCTCGAACTGCAACTACGTGAACGCAACCGCTTCGACCCGGCGATGGCGGCACTGATCGCCCATCTCGAACTGGTCGCCAAACACGACCTCCCCGGTCTGGTAGAGGTGTGCGGTGTCGACCGAACCGATGTTCTCGACATGATTGCCGAAGTGAAATCGCTTGACCCGCGTCCGGGCTCGGGCTTTTCTGGCGAAGCGTCTGTGACGGTCGTGCCGGACGTTTTCGTCCGTGAGCTTCCCAACGGCGCGTTCGCGGTCGAGCTGAACTCCGACACTCTGCCGCGTGTCCTGATGGACCGCACCTATTACGGCGAAGTGGCCTCGCTCGCCAAGCGTGCCTCAGAGAAGGAATTTGTCGAGGAATGCGCCGCCAACGCAAACTGGCTGGTGAAAAGTCTCGATCAGCGCGCCCGCACTATTCTCAAGGTCAGCCGCGAAATCATCCGTCAGCAGGACGCCTTCTTCGTGCACGGGGTGGCTCATCTTCGCCCTCTGAACCTCAAACAAGTCGCCGACGCGGTTGGGATGCACGAGAGCACGGTCAGCCGGGTGACGTCCAACAAGTTCATGGCGAGCCCGCGCGGCCTCTTTGAGCTGAAATACTTCTTTTCCGCCGCCATTCCATCGACCGGGACGGGGGATGCCCACTCGGCCGAGGCGGTGCGATATCGGATCAAGGCGCTTGTCGGTGCCGAAACCGATGATGATGTCCTGTCCGATGACCAGCTCGTCGACAAGCTGCGCGGCTTCGGCATCGACGTAGCGCGGCGGACCGTCGCCAAATACCGCGAAAGCCTGCGTATTCCGTCGTCCGTGCAACGCCGAAGGCTCCTGCGCCAGTCCGCCTGAGGGTGTTGCCTTCCATGGAAAGCAACAAACCCGGACTTTACGCCCATTCCGTGCGGACGTCGGCGTCGGTTTCTGTCGCAAGAGCCTGCCCGCGCATGGCCGAGAACCGCTCAGGTGCCAGCTGCGAAAACGCCCAGACAGCTGCGCCTCGTATCAGCGGATCAGGGTCCGCCATCAGCGCCTCTACCTCCGGAAGCGCCGCACCATCGCCGCTGTTGCCCAAGGCGATGGCGACATTCCGCAAGAACCGTCGCCGCTTAATCCGCTTCACAGGCGAACCGGAGAAACGTGCACGAAAGCCTGCATCGTCCAGCCCCGCCAGGTCGCGTAGCACGGGCAGATCGCTGGAAGTCTCGCCATGAAAGGCGAGCTCCTGCGAGCGCGAGGCGAACTTGTTCCATGGGCAGACGGCAAGGCAATCGTCGCAACCATAAATCCGGTTGCCCATAGACCTGCGAAATTCGCGCGGGATCGGCCGGTCCAGTTCGATGGTCAGGTAGGAAATGCACCGCCTGGCATCCAGCTGATAGGGCGCAGGAAAAGCGTCCGTGGGACAGACATCGAGACACGCGCGGCAGGAACCGCAATGATCGGCCTCCGGCGAGTCAGGTTCAAGCGCCGCATCCGTCAGCATCACGGCCAGAAACAGCCATGACCCGAACTCCCGGCTGACCAGATTGGTATGCTTGCCTTGCCAGCCGAGCCCGGCCTTTTCGGCGAGCGGCTTCTCCATCAAGGGGGCGGTATCGACAAAGACCTTCACTTGCGTCTCCGCGCCCTCCACGAAGGCGCGTGCCAGCCGCTTGAGCCGCTTCTTGAGAACATCGTGATAATCCCGCCCATCGGCATAGACAGAGATAACCGCCTGGTCGGTTTGCGACAGGCCTGCCATCGGATCGCGTTCCGGGCCGTAATTCATTCCCAGAACGAGTGCCGAACGGGCCTCGCCCCACATGTTTCTGGGGTGGGCGCGGCGTGTCCGCGTCTCCTCCATCCATGCCATGTCGCCATGGCGGCCGGCATCGAGGAAGGCCTCCAGCCGCTCTCCGGCTGCCCAGCCATCTGTGACTGAGGTGACGCGTGCCGCATCGAAGCCAAGTGCCAGCGCCTCGGCTTTGAGCTGCTCAGAAGTCCAGATCGGCATAGTGCTTGCTCGGCCGTGTTCCGGACAGGCGATCAGAGAGGACGCCCCGAAAAGACGGGCGCGACTTCATCCGCGCATACCAGTCGCGCAGATCGACCACGTCGTCCCAGCTGACATCTCCGAAATAATCGAGCGCTGACAAATGTGCCGCGAGTGAGAAATCCGCCAGGCTGATCTGTCGCCCGGCAAGCCAGACCCGCTCTCCGGCCAACGCGTTGAGATAGGTCAGCAGCCCGCGCAATGCATGGGCACCGCTCACCAGCGAGGCGGAGTCCGGCACACTCTTTCGCTGTACGGCTATGGCAATGCGTTCGGCCAGGATCGTGCCGTTGATCTCGTCGTTGAACCGCGACTCCACCCAGCGCCAGAGGCGACGCGCTTCGGCGCGGTCGTTTGCCAGTGGCGGCAGCAGTTTTACCTGTGTGTAGGTCTCTTCCAGATACTCGGTGATCGCATGGGTCTGGACCGCCACCACCCTGCCAACCCCGCCCTGATCGAGAAGCACCGGGCCCGTGCGCGGGCCGGCGGTGAGGGTCAGCACTTCGGGAACGGGCTTCCACGGCGGCGATTCGATCTCCTGATGCTCGATCTGTTTCTCGGCGAGCGCCAGACGAACAAAGCGTCCTGCAGGGTCGAGTGGCCAGTGAAAGAGTTTGCGCATGTGGGCTATGTAGCGGTTCGATGCGACCGCTGGAAGTGCCGTCCGGTAATCAGCACAGTTGCAGCAATCGAGTTGTCGAATATATTTGACATGTCAAAAATATCTGACTATGTGGTGTCAAGAATTTTTGACATGGAGTTCAGATCGATGGCATTTCTCGAGAAGACAGCCTGGGCTATGGCAACAGTGCTGACGCTGGTTGGCGCGTTCTACGCATGGGAGGTGATTGGTGCGTGGATCGCTCTGGACGCCGCGCCGCCGCCCTCTATCAAGCTGGCGGTGGTCTATGTGATCCTGGTCATCATAGGCAGCGTCATCTCGATGTCCGTCCTCGGCGGGACAACGCCGCGTGGAGCCAACGCGCCTGCAGACGAGCGTGAACAGGTGATCGTCGACCGGGCCGGGCACTGGTCGGGCTATGTGCTGGCGCTCGGGGCGATTGTCGGCGTTCTGCACTTCTATGTTTTTCGCGACGGCAATCTGCTTTTCCACGCTGTCATCGCTGGTCTGATGCTGTCGCAGATCGCGGAGTATGTCTTCCAGATCGTTCAGTTCAGGAGAGGGTAGGGCGTGGCCAGGCGACCTCCGATCACGAACCGGGTGAAAGCGTTGCGGGAACAGCACGGGGCGTCTGAGCCAGGCAGCACTGGGTGAGGCTGTTGGCGTAACGCGGCAGACCATCATCGCGATAGAGCAGGGGCGTTACTCTCCGTCATTGGAGACTGCTTTCCGCATCTCCCGCGTTTTTGGCGTGGGCGTAGAAGACGTCTTTGGCTGGGAGGGTTAGCGGTCAGGCAGGGGAATTGCCCGAAGCGAACATGACATTCCGGCGTTGTTGTCTTATCTTGTTTTATGGACTTCTGGTTCTTCTTCATTACGCTTCCGCTCCTCACGATCCTGTTCGCGGGCTTTGTGATGTTTGTGCTTGGACTATTCTGGACAGCGGCAGATGCTATCCGCGGGGACTTTGGAGAACCGGACGAGTCGCCGGCCCCCTTCGACCCGAGGTTCAACGCCTATTCGCAAGCCGGATCTCCGCGGGTACGGGCATGGAGAAGGGGCGAGCGTCCAATCGTCTGTGGATGTTTCGAGGTGGACATACTGGTTTCTGTCGAATTCCGCCGACGCTGTGAAACACTCGCCCGTGCCCGATGCCCGACCTGCGAAGCAAAAGCCTAGAGGGTCCAAAATGTTTCTCACGCTAGCCATCTATGTCTTACTCGGTATCCCGTCCGTCATGTTGTTTGTAGGTATCGCGATGGGTATCTGGCAGGTGACGTTCCGAAAAGCAGAGCACGAATTGATGTACGATCCAGCGCTTGGCTATTCGGTTCGACTGGCAAAGCCGGACGACAAGGTATCGTCAGGGAGCGGAGACGAGGCGGATCTGAAACGGAGCCGGTAACCCGATCAATATCACCAGGATCCTGTAGTCGGACCGGAACCGGGCGGGAATAAGCCGGGTTGACCCTTAAGTGGCTCTTGTACATTCTGGAACCGAACGTCGGAGTCATTCGCTGAACCGATCGTCTCGCAAGAGTCGGGTCGCGGAGGATAAGCGGCCTCCCCGGCGTTCACTTTTTACAGGACTTGAAAATCTTGCCGTCCGGACGCATTCTGGCGCCGAACGCCGGAGTCATTCGTTATACCGATCGTCTCGCAAGAGTCGGGTCGCGGAGGATAAGCGGCCTCCCCGGCGTTCACTTTTTACAGGACTTGAAAATCTTGCCGTCCGGACGCATTCTGGCGCCGAACGCCGGAGTCATTCGTTATACCGATTGGCCTCGTGCCTGATCGCGGAGGATGAGCGGCCTCCCCGGCGTTCACTCCATTCTGGTTGAGCTTTAGTCCGTGCCGACAGACTGATACGTCGCCGAGTTGCCGACGGCTGTCGCTGCGCCGTAGATGTGTCCTGAATTTCCGACGCTGGCCGTTCCGGCAGCGTAGATATTCGCTGCATTGTTCTGCCGCGCGACGCCGGTGATAGCAGCGTCGCCGCAGGTCACACAGACCGTTCCGGTCGCCGCATTGCCGATCGAGGTTGCGGTAACATACCCTGCGCCGCCAGCCGTGCTTGAGCCTGTGAAGGTCGAGGTGGAATAGACCTCACCGAAGTTTTCCTGATTGGCATAGAGCTGCGTGTCGGAGCCGACATTCGAGATCAGCGCGGAGTTGCCGACGCCGTAAGCGGTGGAGTTTGCCGTGCCGAACCAGTTGTCGAGCGTTACGATGGAGGTGGCGTCGACCTGGGCCTCATTGCCCTGAAAGACTTCCGAGCCGAGCCGCCCGAGCGTGGCATAGCCGAACTCGTTGTGGATCGCGATCGAATTACCAGCGGATGTCGCCGCCGATGTCAGGTTGGTCGCGCTCTGGCTGTAGACAGCGCTGGATGAGCGGATGCGGGTGGCGGGGGCTGTTGTCTGCACGGCACCGTTAAAGCTGGTCGTGGTATAGCCCTTGCCGCTGATGGCATTGCCTGTGGCGGTCGCTGCAAAGCTTGCATGCTCGTTGTTGCAGCAAAGGCTCGCATCGGTTGTGGCTGTTACATTGGCCGCCGAGGCCTGCTGGTTGAACCCGGCCGAGTAGCCGTACTCATTGGCATAACTTGCGACGTTGGCTGCCGAGGTCGTTGCTACCGAAACCGAGTCGGCTCCGTCGAGGATGACCGCCGTGGCGCCGGTTACGTCTGCCGTGCTGGTCTGGTAGGCGGTATGAAACGTGTTGCCGTCCCATGTGCCGCTTTGCGCTGCATTACCATAGGCTGTCGTGACCGCTGTGGCGGTGCCGCCGTAGACCGTTCCGCCGGTCAGGCGGTTGGTTGCCAGCACCGCGCCGTTCTGGTTCTGCACGGCATCATAGTCGACATCGCCGCTCAACACGTTTGCCGTCGAGGTGTTTCCGATTGCAGTCGAAACCGATGTCGCGCTGGTCGCGTTGTCGGTCACAACAACTTCCATGTCCGACCAGACATCGTTCAGCGAGACCTGATCGACAATGACAACCGAAGCATCCGGAGCAGGCGTCGCGGTCTGCGCAAAGGCAGGGACGGCGCCAAGCGCAAGCAAGGCAGTCTGGCCAAGGAGCAGGTGTGACAGGCGGCGCATGGCGTTCATCCTCGATTTTGCGGACCTGAAAGGCCCATCGGCTCGGTGTTGCGGGCCTGAAAGGCCCGTAGGTCAGTTAAGGCAGGGACGCTGTTTGTCCCTGCCCGTTGGTATTTAGTAGCGGCCACGCAGCGCAGTGCGGATCGCCTTGTCGCGGTTATCGTGCCAGCGTGATGGTTCGGCCCGTGTGACGGCATTGTTCGTCTGCAGGGTCTCTGCAGCCGCGTAATAGCCGCCGCTTTCGCCGGTCGTTCCAAGCGGATCTGCACCAAGGCAGGAGGTCGGGCCGGGAATGCCGTAGAGGTTGGCCGTCATTTCAACGACGGCGCGCTCGATCACGGACCGGACCGCAAGCTGGATCGGCTCCTGTGCGCGTCCACCGACACCCACATCGAAGACGTTACCGTTCAGGAAGTCGAAGACGCCAAGCGATACTTCCCGGCCGATGATCTGCTTCTGATAAGAGATGACGTCGACCACTTCGAGGGTGCGGGTTTCGACGAGGCGCAGGTCGAGGCCAACATTGATGACGTAGAGCTTGCCGCCGAAAGTGCCCTTGATGTCGGTTGCGTCGGTATCGCCCGCGAAACCATCAAGGCCGACAGAGCGGATATTGTAGTTCAGCTCGGTAATGCCGCCGACCAGATAGAAGTCGGAGCCGGGGATCGAGCCTGCCTCGATCTTGCGGAAGCCGGGTTCGCCATCGCCGATCAGCTTGTTGTTGGCGTATTTCAGTTCAAGCTCGGAAACCGACGTATCGAAGCGTTCCACGAGACGGGCACCGGCTTTGGCGAATGCGGAGATCGCCATCAGCGATGCACCTTGTGTGACCTTGCGGCCGCCTTCGATGTCAGCCTTGCCGGTATAGTCGAGAATACGACCGACAGCGATGCGCGGCGCGGCAATGCGGTTCTGCTGGGCAAAGCCGCCCAGACACACCAGGCTCGAGGAATAGGGTGTCGGATTGACCGTAACAGCCGAACTGCCAATGGCAGATGTATAGTTGCCGCCCGGGCCCGCAACAGGGCTGATGCAGCCTGCAAGTGCGAAAAGGCTGGAGGCAGCAACGGCACCGAATTTCAGTTTTCCGCCGGGGCGGCCAGTCATGGACTTAGTCATTGAGGTTCAGCTCCCCGTTGAGATAGGCGGTCTGGTTGCCGTTATTGATTTGTGTCGAGTCGATGATGACGGTGTTGAAATTGCCTTGGGTAACGACATTCAGCTGGTTGCCGATCGCGGTGGACTGACCGAGCATTCCACTGCCGCCCGTGCTACCCCAGGGTGTGTTCATTCCGTATGAGAGCGAGGAGAGATCGTCGCCATTGACGATGCGTCCGTCCACGATGACACGGTTGCCGTTCCGGTCACGTGTTCCGGCCTCGTAGGGTCGCGTCTCTTCACCATAGTCGAAGCCGTAAGGCCGCTCGAAAGCGCCTGAAAAGCCTGCTTCCTGGGCAAAAACTGCCCCCTGCCCGGCAAGTGCAGCAGCAGCGGCGAAAGAGACTGCCCCGGTCCGCAAGCTGGTCCTGATCAGATCAAACATTCGACTTTCCCTTTTCCCGGCCCCGCAAAACGGTCCAATTTCTGGAGCAGACTGACTTCCGGACCATTTTTTTCGAAGCGGACTGCTCCGTCTCCAATGATATCCAGCCGACCGCCTGCAACCTGTGTGCCATAGCGAAACGACCCGTGCCGTCTGCCTCTTGTGGGACTCACTCCTAAGGGGAAATCGCGTGTTTTCAGTTAACTTCGACGGCGAATTCGTCTAATTCGCTTCATTTCGGGACAATGCACCGCTCAGCCCGTACCAGTTCTGTACACGGGGGCATGCGCTCCTCGACCGTTCCAGGATGCATTACGAAGCGAATCCTGCGATGCAGAACCATGAGCCTTTCTGTTGAAGTCTTCTATGACTGCTCGTCCCCCTGGACGTATCTGGCATTCGTCCGGCTTGTCGAACTTGAGCGTGAGCTGGGTCGGCCTTTCGACTGGAAGCCGGTTCTCGTCGGCGGCGTCTTCAACGCGGTGAACAGGGATGTCTATGAGGCTCGGGCCAATCCGCATCCGGTGAAAGCGCGATATTACGTCAAGGACCTGCAGGACTGGGCCCGCCATCGAGGCGTTGTCATAGGCAGACCCCCGGTGTTTCCGGTCAAGTCCACCACCGCCATGCGCGGCGCTTTTCATGCCCGCGACGAGGGACGGCTGCAGGACTATTCCCTCGCAGTCTTCAAGGCTTATTGGGAAGACATGCAGGACATCTCCGATCCGGACGTGGTCGCTGCCTGCGCTCGCAATGCGGGCCTCGATCCTGACCGATTGCTGGTGTTTGCGCAAAGTGACGCCGGGAAGCAGGCGCTTATAGAAACCACGACCGAGCTGATCGAGCGGGGCGGTTTCGGGTCCCCGACAGTGTTTCTTGGTGGCAAGGACATGTTCTTCGGAAATGACAGGCTCGAACTGATCGAGGCCAGCCTTCTAAATCCCTAGCATTTTCAGTGTTCTTGTGGCCGCCGTTGCAGAAAGTGCTGCTTTCGGTGAAAAAGCGCTTGCGCACGACCGTCACGCTGACATATACACGGCTCTCTTCTGTTAGACGCATTTCAGCGCCGAATTCTGGTTTACAGCCTTCGGAGCGGGAAGTTTTTGACACTGAAAATCAGGATCGACGGTTTTTCCGGTGTTTCTGAAAAAGGTGAAAAAAGGCGGTTGACGGAGGATATTGAGGGGCATATATCCCGCCCCTCACCGCAACGGCGACACCCCATCGGGGCCAGTCAGAGCGGGTTGGACAAGGGCTCACAAGGTCGGCGTCCTGGCTATTTGACATTGTAGGATATGGAAGAGAAACGCAGGCGGCGATGTGGTGCGGAAGCTCTTGGAGCTTCCAAAACGACATGACAGTTTGCGTTTCAGGAAAACTTGTTCTTAGTACCCGGCTTCGGCCGGTTATGATGAACGGGTTTCCCGTCAAAAAATGCAAACGCTTTAATACAGCGCTGTCTGACTTCGGTCAGGCAGTTGTCAGGTCAACTCAACTTGAGAGTTTGATTCTGGCTCAGAACGAACGCTGGCGGCAGGCCTAACACATGCAAGTCGAACGATATAGTGGCAGACGGGTGAGTAACGCGTGGAAACGTACCTTTCACTACGGAATAGCTCCGGGAAACTGGAATTAATACCGTATACGCCCTCCGGGGGAAAGATTTATCGGTGAAAGATCGGTCCGCGTTAGATTAGGTAGTTGGTGGGGTAAAGGCCTACCAAGCCTGCGATCTATAGCTGGTCTGAGAGGATGATCAGCCACACTGGGACTGAGACACGGCCCAGACTCCTACGGGAGGCAGCAGTGGGGAATCTTGCACAATGGGCGAAAGCCTGATGCAGCCATGCCGCGTGAATGATGAAGGCCTTAGGGTTGTAAAATTCTTTCGCTAGGGACGATAATGACGGTACCTAGTAAAGAAGCCCCGGCTAACTTCGTGCCAGCAGCCGCGGTAATACGAAGGGGGCTAGCGTTGTTCGGAATTACTGGGCGTAAAGCGCACGTAGGCGGACTGCCAAGTTGGATGTGAAATCCCGATGCTCAACATCGGAACTGCATTCAAAACTGGTAGTCTAGAGACCAGGAGAGGTCAGTGGAATACCGAGTGTAGAGGTGAAATTCGTAGATATTCGGTGGAACACCAGTGGCGAAGGCGACTGACTGGACTGGTACTGACGCTGAGGTGCGAAAGTGTGGGGAGCAAACAGGATTAGATACCCTGGTAGTCCACACCGTAAACGATGAGAGCTAGTTGTCAGCATGCATGCATGTTGGTGACGCAGCTAACGCATTAAGCTCTCCGCCTGGGGAGTACGGCCGCAAGGTTAAAACTCAAAGAAATTGACGGGGGCCCGCACAAGCGGTGGAGCATGTGGTTTAATTCGAAGCAACGCGCAGAACCTTACCCACGTTTGACATGCCTAGTATGATCGGTGGAGACACCTTTCTTCAGTTCGGCTGGCTAGTGCACAGGTGCTGCATGGCTGTCGTCAGCTCGTGTCGTGAGATGTTGGGTTAAGTCCCGCAACGAGCGCAACCCTCACCCTTAGTTGCCAGCAGGTTAGGCTGGGCACTCTAGGGGAACTGCCGGTGGCAAGCCGGAGGAAGGTGGGGATGACGTCAAGTCCTCATGGCCCTTACACGTGGGGCTACACACGTGCTACAATGGCAGTGACAATGGGATAATCCCAAAAAGCTGTCTCAGTTCGGATTGTTGTCTGCAACTCGACAACATGAAGTTGGAATCGCTAGTAATCGTGGATCAGCATGCCACGGTGAATACGTTCCCGGGCCTTGTACACACCGCCCGTCACACCATGGGAGTTGGTTCTACCCGAAGACCGTGCGCTAACTTCGGAGGCAGCGGGCCACGGTAGGATCAGTGACTGGGGTGAAGTCGTAACAAGGTAGCCGTAGGGGAACCTGCGGCTGGATCACCTCCTTTCTAAGGATGCTTTCGATCAACATGCCTGGTCCGCCAGGAGTTCATGTTTCGAAAACACCATAGACATTAGACGGCTTGTCAAAGCCGTCACCTTTTGGCGCCTCGTCGCCGTCTTCGTTTCTCTTCCTTTTCGCCCCCGTTCGCGGGGGCAAGCGAGCCCGTCAGGCACCGTTCGCGGTGTCTGTCATTGTGCGTCCAACCGAGAGGGCTGTTGGCCTGTTTGGGCCGGTAGCTCAGGTGGTTAGAGCGCACGCCTGATAAGCGTGAGGTCGGAGGTTCAAGTCCTCCTCGGCCCACCACGGACGCCGATGCATGTTCCCCGGGGCCATAGCTCAGTTGGGAGAGCGCCTGATTTGCATTCAGGAGGTCGTCGGTTCGATTCCGTCTGGCTCCACCAGAACTTCTGTTGGGAATGGCTCGCTTGAAGGAAACACAAGTTTCGGATCTGCCCTGGTGCAGCTCCGGATTGACATTGTAAAGAAGGGTTTACCCGGTACCGAGAGAGGTATTGATCCTGAGGGTAGACCTGCTGACAACTAAATATTGTCTGACTGAAAATACCTGTGCACGTGATGCATTCATCACTGCACATGAGTTCTCAAGCAATCAAGTGCCAAAGGGCAACTGGTGAATGTCTTGGCGGTAAGAGGCGATGAAGGACGTGGCACGCTGCGATAAGCTGTGGGGAGGTGCGAGCACCCTTTGATCCACAGATGTCCGAATGGGGAAACCCATCTCCGGGATGAATAATTTCTTCCGACCTCACGGTCGGTTGCGATTGTTCATTCCACTAGTGAGATATTTTACACTGAATACATAGGTGTTAAAAAGCGAACGCGGGGAATTGAAACATCTCAGTACCCGTAGGAAAGGAAATCAACCGAGACTCCCTGAGTAGTGGCGAGCGAAAGGGGATCAGGCCGTATGTCGAAACAACGCGAAATGCCTGGGAAGGCATGCCAAAGTGGGTGAAAGCCCCGTAGCGGTAACGTAGACATCGTTAGAGTAGGGCGGGACACGTGTAATCCTGTCTGAACATGGGGGGACCACCCTCCAAGCCTAAGTACTCCTTACCGACCGATAGTGAACAAGTACCGTGAGGGAAAGATGAAAAGCACCCCGATGAGGGGAGTGAAACAGTCCCTGAAACCGGTTGCCTACAAGCAGGAGGAGCTCGCAAGAGTGACTCCGTACCTTTTGTATAATGGGTCAGCGACTTAATATACCGAGCAAGCTTAAGCCGTTAGGTGTAGGCGTAGCGAAAGCGAGTCTGAATAGGGCGCATGAGTTCGTTGTATTAGACCCGAAGGCAAGTGATCTAGGCATGGGCAGGCTGAAGGTGGGGTAACACCCACTGAAGGGCCGAACCGTTGAGCGTTGAAAAGCTCTCGGATGACCTGTGCCTAGGGGTGAAAGGCCAATCAAACTTGCTGATAGCTGGTTCTCCGCGAAATCTATTTAGGTAGAGCGTCGAGTGAATACCTCTGGGGGTAGAGCACTGGATGGGCTATGGGGGCTTACCGCCTTACTGATCCTAACCAAACTCCGAATACCAGAGAGTAATGCTCGGCAGACACACGGCGGGTGCTAACGTCCGTCGTGGAGAGGGAAACAACCCTGACCACCAATTAAGGCCCCCAAATCCTGGCTAAGTGTGAAAGGATGTGGAAGTGCTGTGACAATCAGGAGGTTGGCTTAGAAGCAGCCATCCTTTAAAGAAAGCGTAACAGCTCACTGATCAAGCGCTTCTGCGCCGAAAATGTATCGGGGCTAAAGCCATGTGCCGAAATTGTGGACTCCGTAAGGAGTGGTAGCGGAGCGTTCCGTAAGCCGATGAAGGTGGACTGCGAGGTCTGCTGGAGGTATCGGAAGTGAGAATGCTGACATGAGTAGCGACAAACAGAGTGAGAGACTCTGTCGCCGAAATTCCAAGGGTTCCTGCGTAAAGCTAATCTGCGCAGGGTTAGCCGGTCCCTAAGGCGAGGCCGAAAGGCGTAGTCGATGGGAACCACGTTAATATTCGTGGGCCAGAAGAGATGTGACGGATACCGAAAGTGGTCGATTCTTATTGGATTGAATCGGCAGCCTGGGTGTCCCTGGAAATAGCCTCTTCATAGACCGTACCCGAAACCGACACAGGTGGAATGGTAGAGCATACCAAGGCGCTTGAGAGAACTACGTTGAAGGAACTCGGCAAATTACCTCCGTAACTTCGGGAGAAGGAGGCCTCTTATTTGGGCAACCATGTAAGAGGGGCACAACCCAGGGGGTTGCGACTGTTTATCAAAAACACAGGGCTCTGCGAAGCCGCAAGGCGACGTATAGGGTCTGACGCCTGCCCGGTGCCGGAAGGTTAAAAGGAGGTGTGCAAGCACCGAATTGAAGCCCCGGTGAACGGCGGCCGTAACTATAACGGTCCTAAGGTAGCGAAATTCCTTGTCGGGTAAGTTCCGACCTGCACGAATGGCGTAACGACTTCCCCACTGTCTCCAACGTAGACTCAGCGAAATTGAATTCCCCGTGAAGATGCGGGGTACCCGCGGTCAGACGGAAAGACCCTGTGAACCTTTACTACAGCTTCTCAGTGGCATTAACGAACATATGTGTAGGATAGGCGGGAGGCATTGAAGCACGGGCGCCAGCTCGTGTGGAGTCATCCTTGAAATACCGCCCTTATTTTCGTTGATGTCTAACCGCGTCCCTGGATGGGACCGGGACCCTGGGTGGCGGGTAGTTTGACTGGGGCGGTCGCCTCCTAAAGTGTAACGGAGGCGCGCGATGGTAGGCTCAAGCCGGTCGGACATCGGCTGCTGAGTGCAATGGCATAAGCCTGCCTGACTGCGAGACTGACAAGTCGAGCAGAGACGAAAGTCGGTCATAGTGATCCGGTGATTCTGTGTGGAAGGGTCATCGCTCAACGGATAAAAGGTACTCCGGGGATAACAGGCTGATGATGCCCAAGAGTCCATATCGACGGCATCGTTTGGCACCTCGATGTCGGCTCATCACATCCTGGGGCTGGAGCAGGTCCCAAGGGTTCGGCTGTTCGCCGATTAAAGTGGTACGTGAGCTGGGTTCAGAACGTCGTGAGACAGTTTGGTCCCTATCTGCCGTGGGAGTTGGAAGCTTGAGAGGATCTGTCCCTAGTACGAGAGGACCGGGATGGACACACCTCTGGTGGACCTGTTGTGGCGCCAGCCGCAGTGCAGGGTAGCTATGTGTGGAAGGGATAACCGCTGAAAGCATCTAAGCGGGAAACCCACCTCAATACGAGGCTTCCCAGAGAGCCGTGCAAGACCAGCACGTCGATAGGCCAGGTGTGGAAGCGCAGCGATGCGTGGAGCTAACTGGTACTAATTGCTCAATAGACTTGGTTGCAAGAACTCGTGTGTGGCGATGAATGCGTCACATGTATCTCAAGCAGACAATATTTAGTTTGTTCGCTAGCCTTCCGGGCATAGCGATCATGTCAGCTCTCTTTTGCCGACCTGGTGGTTATTGCGGGGGTTCCCCACCCGATCCCATCCCGAACTCGGCCGTTAAGTCCCCTTGCGCCAATGGTACTGCGTCTTAAGACGTGGGAGAGTAGGTCGCCGCCGGGTCCGCAAAAGAGAGCAATTCAGCAGGTCACTTCACAACCCTTCTTTGCGTCGCCCACTGCCTTGGCATCGTTTGCACGGGTTCCGGTTTCATCACCGGCGGGCGCATACAGTTTTGCCGCGGGATGGAGCAGCCCGGTAGCTCGTCAGGCTCATAACCTGAAGGTCGTAGGTTCAAATCCTACTCCCGCACCCACCTCAACTTGCGATTGACCCGCCCTTGTGGCGGGTTTTTTGCGTTTGAGGGAAACGCCGAGGATTCCAGCAAGATCGCCGCGTACATCGATGAGCATTTCGTCACCTGTGGGCGTTAAGATGATCTCGTCGATCAAGGATCGCAATATCTCAGTTGCCTCAAGCCTCTTTGCTTCGGCTTCATCCTGCAAGGACGTGTGAAGCTTCGTTACTTGAGCACGGTAGTACGCGGCCATCTCTGGGCGGAGGAGGGGTGGCGGCTCCTCTGCGTCCGCAAGTATAGCCTTCAGCTCCTTCTTACGCTGTTCGAGACCCACCATCGTTTCGTTGATGCGGTCTGCCGCACCGCCCTTCAGGATGAGGTCGACCAATCTGTCCAGTTCACGATCGATGCGCTTCACCTCGGTCTCGGCTGCGGCAATCGCGGCTCGGCCGTCCATGCGGAGGCGGTTCATCTCGCGGGTGAACTCATCACAAAATTCCTTGAACAGGGCCGGATCCATAAGGTGATGGCGCAAGGCGCTCAAGACTCGTTCCTCAAGGCGATCACGACGCATGTTCTTTCGATTATCACAGGTTCCCTTGTTGCGAGCCGTTGCGCAGCCGACAAGATCAGCGGAAATCATGGTATAGCCACCGCCGCAGCAAGCGCATTTGGTAAGTCCTGAAAACAGATACTTCGGACGCCTGCGGTCCCGAAAATGGTTCTCCACCCCGCTGCCGCCGCTCCGCTTCTGCTTGATCGCAAGCTGCCGCGCCTTAACGGCGTGCCACATCTCGTCGTCGATTATGCGGAGGTCTGGTACATCCTGTATAATCCATTCTGCCTCTGGATTGGGGCGCGCCTGGCGCCGCCCGGTGTCAGGGTCCTTGATGAATCTTTGCCGGTTCCAAACCAATCGGCCGATGTACAATTCGTTGTTCAGAATTCCTGTTCCGCGCTTGGCGTTGCCGTTGATCGTGCTGAAACCCCAATCCCCACCGCTTGGGGCGCGGATGCCGTCCCGGTTCATCTCGGTGGCGATGCGTTTCGGTGACTTCCCCGCCGCGTAGTCTCGAAAGATGCGCTGGATGACAGTGGCCTCGTAGTCATTGATCGCCCGATCACCTCTGACGGGCTCGCCATCAGACGAAAATTCTTTGACAACGTCATAGCCATATGAGTTTCCGCCACCCGACTTACCCATCTCCACGCGCCCTCGGAGTCCGCGTCGTGTCTTGTCGGCCAGGTCCTTAAGGAAGAGGGCATTCATCGTGCCTTTGAGCCCTACATGCAGGTGGGTGACCTCTCCCTCGGACAGGGTGACGATCTTCACGTCCGCATAAGCCATTCGTTTGTGGAAACCGGCGATATCTTCCTGATCGCGTGAGAGATGGACCTGTCGCGTTTTCGTTCCGCCCCCGGTGCTCGTTTAGGCCACTTTTCGTTCGAAGGCGACTGGGCTTGTCCAGCCCAATGTTGAGTGCCGACGACGTGGATTGTAGAAGCCGTTGATGTACTGGAAGATCGCCATCTCGGCGTGCCGACGCGTGTCCCATGATTGTCGCCAGATCAGCTCGGCTTTGATGGTTTTGAAGAAGGTTTCTACAGCGGCATTATCGTAACAGTTCCCTTTGCCGCTCATCGACACCTTGAAGCCATGCTGGCGTAGGATCTTTTGATAATCATGGGAACAATATTGGCTGCCGCGGTCCGTGTGATGGACGCAGCCAGCAGGCGGTGACCGGAAGGCGATGGCCATCTTCAATGCCCGGATCGCCAGATCCCGCTTCATCCGATTGCTACGGCCCATCCCACGACACGCCGGGAATGCAGATCAAGGATTACAGCGAGGTACAGCCAGCCCTCTTGGGTCCAGATGTAGCTGATATCACCTGCCCATTTCTGGTTAGGGCCGTGGGCATGGAAGTCGCGGTCCAGAAGATTGGACGCGATGTTGAAGGTGTGATTGCTGTCCGTCGTGACCTTGTGCTTCCGGGTTCTCACAACGGATATGCCGTTCTGCCGCATCAGGCGTCCGACACGGCGGTGGCCGACATTCAGGCCCAGTTCCTTCAGCTCCTCCGTCATTCTGGGGCGGCCGTAGCTGCCAAGGCTGAGCCGTGATTGCTCTTTGATATGCGCCAGAGTGACCAGGTCAGACCGCTGCCTGAGACTGGCCGGACGGCTGCGGAAAGCGCGCAACCCACGTTCGCTGACATCCATGACCCGGCACAGCCGCGCCGTCTGAAAGCTATCCTGATGTTCTTCGATGAACCTAAACCTCATGGCTTTTGACCCGCGAAGAACTGCGTTGCTTTTTTTAGGATCTCCCTCTCCTCCTTGAGAATACGGTTCTCGCGCCGAAGCCGGTCATTCTCTTGGGCCAGTCCCAGATCTTCTTTCGACACCACATCAGTATCTCGATGCTCGGTGACCCATTTGTTCAGCGTCGACATTCCTATGCCGAGATCATCAGCCACTTGCTTGCGCGTCAGCCCACTGGTCAGCGCTATGCGCACCGCATCCTTGCGAAATTCGTCCGACTGTTTGCGTCCCATAGTTCATCTCCTTTGTTGCAGAATATGCTATCAAAGGAGCGGCACAAAACCGCGACAGGTCCAAGCCCGCCATGAAAGCCTTCGATCTGTTGGCTCTAGCGGCCACTTTTGCTCAGCAGCACAATCTTGGCCTCAACGATCCGGCCTTGGTCGAAAGGTTCCTTACTGACGCCGCTCCCCGCCTGAAGACCGCGTTGGCCGATACTACGCTCATTTATGGTGCGCGAACGGAACGCATGTTCGAAGCGATGGTCCTTAGTCTTGGACGATTTCGACTGTTCAAAACAGAGGACATCGGACGGGTCCATTCTGAGACGAATTATCGGGCAGCAGATTTTCGGGTCGTGCTCGACGATGGCGAACAGTGGCTTATCGAGGTTAAGAACGTCCGCTGTGAAGATCCGGAGAAACAGCGGACCACGATGTCTGCAGCGTACCTCACATCGTTGCAAGCCTACGCCGATGCGGTGGGCGCTCCATTGCGCCTTGCGATATACTGGTCACGCTGGAACATTTGGACGGTGATTGCGCCTAAACCCTTTCTGCGGCCCGACGGTGGCCTCCGGGTTATTATGATGGAGGCGATCATGGCAAATGAGTTTGGCCGTCTGGGCGATGTGTCGATCTGCACAAAGCCACCTTTGAGACTCGTTCTCAGCGCAGCGACTGACAAGCCCCGCACCCTCAGCGCCGAAGGACTGGCAGAATTCATCATTGGATCTGCACGAGTCTACACGGGCGACGTGGAACTGACCGATCCGAGGGATCGCCGTCTTGCCGAAATACTGTTCCTTTACGGCGAATGGCGGGCGGACGGGCCATTTGCCATTATGGGGGATGACGGTATCGCGGGGGTCGAATTTGTAGCTACCCCCGAGGAGCCCTCCGATCAAGGTTTTGATGGGATTGGCTGGGCGAGCCGGATCTTCACGCGGTATCTCTCGACCCGAACCGTGGACGGAGACCAAGTCATCCAACTCAATGGCGCGGCGGTCCCCGAGTGGTTCGCGCCGCTTGCCGCTTGGGATTTCAAGAGCAGCCAGCTTCCGCTTTGGCTTTTCCACCAGCAGCCCTCGACTGAGGCACTGAAGGCGTTAGCAGAACCGCATGAAGGGCAAGAGCGGCGCCCACCGCCTGATGATGTCACATGAACAAACCAGACAGCACATTCGCGGCCGTCTGTCTGGACAGAAAGCGGATTACCTGACGGGTTCGGCGCATAGAGAAGTTGAACTCCAACTTCACAAGTCCATCTGACGCAAGCAGGCGTCAGAGCTTGAACTAACTCTATATGGCAGGTCGGAGAGACACGTTTTCAGTAGGTTATTGGAAAACTGCTGATTTATGCTGACTTATGCGTAAAATAGCTTATCTATGTCGGAATATGATGTATGCTTGCGACAAAAGACAACGCAGGAGCATCGCAGTTGGGCGCAGAAGGAAGGCTGATGAACAGGATCAAGACCCTTCGTTTAGAGGCGAGGCTATCGTTGAACCATCTCGCCCGACTGGCTGATCTGGATCGTGCGACCGTCTCGAAAGCTGAGAAGGGTGGGGCTGTTTCTGAATTGACACTTCATAAAATGGCGGCCGCCCTCAGTCAGGAGTTAGATCGACCTCTAAATCCAGATGAATTGGCGGCAGGATGAATGTCACTGTGCCAAAATGTGAGGCGGCGCCTAGGCCATCGCCCGTCTTTATTGACCTTTTTTCTGGATGTGGTGGCCTCTCGTTGGGGCTATCGATGGCTGGTTGGCGTGGACTGTTTTCGATCGAAAAGTCAGAAGATGCTTTCGCAACATTTGAGGCGAACCTTTGTCAGGAGAGCGGTCGCTTCAACTTTGACTGGCCAGAATGGTTACCGTGCGAAGCGATGACAACATCGCAATTACTTGAGAGCTATCGAACCGAACTCGAAAATCTTAAAGGTAGTGTCGATCTCATCGCCGGAGGGCCGCCCTGTCAGGGGTTTTCAATGGCAGGGTTGAGAAGCAACGATGACCCCCGAAATCGCCTCACTGAAGAGTATATCGAAATTGTTCGACTGGTCCAACCAAAGTACCTTTTGCTCGAAAATGTTAGGGGTTTTCAACACCCGTTTGCTGAGGATGAAATGCCGTATTCTGAGCGGGTTGCGCTGGAACTCGCGTCGATAGGCGACTTTGGTTACGACGTGTATTCTGACCTGCTCGACACTTCGGATTTCGGCGTACCTCAGATGCGTAAACGCTTTATTATGATATGCATCCGAAAGGATCAGAACGCTTGCTCAGATAATCCGCTCAAGGCAATATTAAAGAACGTGCAGTCGTTTCGAGATCGGCGGTTCCTAAACGGTCACAAAATTGGAGTGCGCGAAGCAATTGGTGATTTGGAAATTCGTGGCCTGACTCCGATCGAATACGTTAACGATCCCCGATTTAGGCAAATCAAGTATACAGGACGGAGGTCGCTAACTGCATTCCAAAAACTGATGCGTGCGGACGTCGAAAAGGACTATGTACCCGATAGCTTACGATTGCCGAACCATCGGCCTGAGATTGTGGAACGGTTTTCTAGAATTCTGGATCAATGTCCTCGTGGTCGGACTCTTTCTCCCGAAAATCGAAAAAAATTCAGCACTAAAAAGCAGTGCTTGACGCCTTTACATCCAAGCATGCTCGCGCGCACGGTTACAACATTGCCAGACGACATGATCCATTACGGAGAACCAAGAATACTGACCGTCAGAGAAAACGCTCGACTGCAAACATTTCCTGACTGGTTCAGTTTCAAAGGCAAGTATACAACTGGCGGCCACCGGCGAAAACAAGAATGCCCAAGATACACACAAGTAGGAAATGCAGTTCCGCCACTCCTAGCTGAAGCGATCGGCGAAACGCTGTTTGAAATGGCATCATATGAGTAAGCTTCCGCCGCTGAATTTCAGTGCCCATGCTAGGCTAAAGGATATTGTGGGCCGAGGCCTTATCATTAGCGATGACATCGCAATCATAGAGCTAATCAAAAATTCAAAAGATGCCGGTGCTTCCAAAGTACGGATCGACTTCAGACAATCAGGTGACACCGACGCTACAGAGTTGGTGAACAAAAAGCCCCTGATCGTCTTCGCCGACGATCAGGGGCTTTTTTGCGTTTGCAGCTGGAGGCACCCCTCTCTCGAGTGCCTCCAACGCAGTAAAGAGCGCCTACTCTGAATTAGGCTCGGGCACCGGTGCAGCCTGCTCTTCGTCTCGTCTGGAAAATTCCGTCTCGATGAGAAGATCGATTGTGTTTCCGATCTGACCCTGCATGGCGGTCATGCCAAAATCGGTTCTGTCCAATTCTGCAGTTGCCGAGAAGCCGAGCATCGGGCGTCCCGAAAATGGATGTGCTTCCAGGCTGCCGTTGTAGACAACATCCAGAACGACCGGCCGGGTCTGTCCTGTCAGGGTAAGATCGCCTGTCACCTTGGCGGTCTGCGGTCCGGTCATTTCCACGTCCGTTGAGACAAACGTGATCTGCGGGAATTCGCCCGCATTGAGGAAGACGGGCTTGTTTGCGACTTCATCGTTGAAATCGGCCCGTTCTGGATACGGGAACTCTGTCGAGACGGACGTCGGGTCTATCGTGACTGTCAGGCTGGCGTCTTCAGGTTGGTCGGGATCGATGATGAGTGTCGCATCGAAACGGGTAAACCTGGCAGGATACTTTGTCAGCCCGAGATGATCGATCCGCCAGATGATACTCGAATGAGACAGATCGGACTTATAGGTTCCGGCAGGCGCAAGCACCTCGACTGGTGCCTCCGGAGCAGCCGCAGCATCCGTGGCGGCGACCTCCTGGGTATTCTGAGCTTCAACGGATACGTCCGGGTCGGACGGCACGACCTCGGCTTGTGAACATGCAATGAGCAAGGCGCCTGAGAGAATGATTGCCGGCAACGAGGAGTGTTTTATCTTCACGAGTCTTTCCTTCAGTTTGGTTGGAGGCTCAGTGTCGCGTTCTCGCGCCTTCGGCGCAGCAACGCTTTCGCAAACGTGTTGCGGTCTTTCGCCATTTGACGCCAATCTGCAGCCCTTTCAGGTCACAAGTCCCTCCCGGCGCAGCGGTTCGTGATAGGTCTGGCTGACTGGCACGAGAAGCCCGGTCGAAAGCGTGACGGTCCAGCGACGCCCGTCGCGCTCGATCTGCTCAATCGCCTTGCGGCGCACCCACCAGGACCGGTGTACCCGCAGCCCCGTGAATCCGAGGGTCTCCAGTTCCTCGATCGCGGTGCTAAGCTTGTAGAGGATCAGTGTATCGCCAAGGTCGGTATAAACGCGCAGATAGTGGTCTTCGGATTTCAGGGCGCGAATGCGCAGACCAAGTGATCGGGGAAGGCGGCTCAGCAAGACCGACACCGATCTGTCTTCAATGCCCGAGGGTTCTTCGTGACCCGTGCTATCGCCTTTCATAGGAGCGGCGGGGCCGAGTTCACGAGGTTCATCGGCGCGTACGTCGAGCTGAACGTTATAGGCTTCTGCACCGCCACTCGGTGTACTGTCGGCTTCGAATGTCGGCTGCAGGCGATACCGGGAGAACCCCAAGACCTTGTCGAAGAAAATATTGGTCGAGATCCAGAGTACGTAGATGCCGAGCCATGTCCGGACATAGAGCAGAATGAACTCAAGATCGAAGGCCGGTACCGGGATAGGCTGCGTAACCCGCCCCCCGATCATGAAGGGCTCGAAAAGCTGGATGTATTCGTTGATGAACCAGCGGGCCGGTAAGCTTGCCATCAGTAGGCCTAGCCCGAGCTTGATGACAAGCGCGGGTTCCCAGGGGCGCAGCAGATAGGCACCGAGCAAGGTTCCCAGATGGAAAACCAGCCAGGCTCCCAAAGTGACCGTTACCCAGAAAACGACGGATATGACCCAGGGAAAGGCAAGTCCGATCCCGGTCTGGTTCGTACCGAGCAAAAATCCGATGATTGTCGGAAAAGCTACGTAGAACAGCAGCTGGTTGCGTCGGTGTCGTGTCATGCATGCCTCCCTGCCGCTCCCCGGGCGACGCCTGCCCCTGCAATGATACGATACCTGTCCACCGTCTCGCAAACGGGTTCGCGAAATCGCGAAAAGCCTTCGCCAATTGGCGCATTGCGGCGCGCATTCAGTGCCGCAGGCAAGCTAGGGTCAGCATCGCGTATATGCGGGAGAAGAGGAAACCATGACAAAACGCCTGGCCTTGATCAAAATGAAGGCTGCGTTGTCGGCCGCGGTGTTTGCGTCGTCGATAACGTTTGCGCCGTCGCTCGCAGCGCAGACCGAGCCCGCGGCTTCGCCGCCAACAAACTCGAATATCGTCAGATCGGTGCGTGGAAGTTACGAATACCGCGATCTGTCCACAGGCGGACCACGCGGGAGTGAGACCTTTACGTTGCTCGTCCACCCCGACGGGACCCGGACAATGAATGCGATCACAGACATTTATTCGCGTGATGTGAATGTCGTTTCTACCCTTTCCGTAGACGAACGCTTCCGCCCTCTGGATGCGTTTGTGACCATCCGTACGGCTGGAAGGCTGAAAGGGCGCGGATCGTTCAGGCTCGACAGGAACATTCTGCATTCTGCCGTCGATGGTCCGGCTGGCTATATTGAGACAAGTGAAAAACTACCAGATGCCGTCTCCTTTCTGACCCACCCCATTTCGATGGATGGCTGGCATTTCTGGGCGGTTCAGGGTGATGATACGATAACGAGCACGAAAACACTTTACATTGATGGCTCGGCGAACTTCTCCGAACCCATGCTCGGGCGTCTGATTGACGCCGAAATCGTATCACTCGGGACACGGCAGGTGACGGTTCCTGCCGGAACGTTCGAAGCACGCGGATTTCTTCTGGCAAAGAATTCGGAAATCTGGATCGCGACCGAGGACGATCTGGTCGTCGAATACACATGGAAAGATCTGGACCGCCTTTACGTTCTGACGTCATTGGAGATTACTGAATGAGCAAGCTCATGAAAATGACGGGCTTCGCCGTTGCGGCGCTTGCATGTGTCGCCTCTGCCGAAGCCGAAGATGCCTTGACGGCGCCGCAAGTCACCGGCTGTGACCGGCTGACATCCTATGTAAATGACGAGGGACGTGTCGCCCCGCCCGTTGCGAGGGTCGATGTCGATCCGGTTGTTGCGATTGCGGCATGCGAGGCTGCCATCGCGCGGGATCCGGACAATGGGCGCCTTCACTACCAACTCGGCCGGGTTCTCGGATATGTCGGTCGAACTGACGAGGCACGTGCGGCCCGCGAGAAAGCGGCAGAGCTTGGATATGCCTCTGCCATCTTCGTTCTCGGCTATGTCGATGCGTTCAACAAAACCGGCAATGAGGCGCTGACGTGCGAGGGCGCAGCCCGGATGGAGAAAGCCGCCAGGGCCGGGGCCTTCGCCGGCCTCAGCGCCTATCCCGCATATCGAGCGCAAGGATTGTTTCGTAGCTGTGAAGGACTGGCCGATACAGCCGGGCTCCTTTCCATGCTCGACCAGGCCGACACAATGGCGAACGACTTCTACAAGACGACCCTGATCTCGACCGCCCGCGCAATGCTTGCCTCCGAAGAGTAACAAAGACGGGTAGGGGCCGTCTTTGCCAGAAGTGAGGTGCCGCGGCTCTGTAAAACCGTCAGTCCCGTTTCGTTTCATCGATCAGCGTGCGTCTTTGCAACGAGCCGTCTGCGTTGAAATACTGGGTGGCGCGGTGGCGGCGCGTTCCATCGTCGCTGATTTGCACGGTCTCGTAGACATACGTGCCGGACCCGTCCAGATAGCGGAAGAACAACAGTACGGATCTGTTGAATTCGTCCGTCGGATCGTCGACGACCCAGCCCGATACCCTTGAGTTCTCGAAGCGAAGGCGCTCGCCGTCAAAAACGCCGCTGGACCGGATGACGATATCCTCCTCACCTTCGCGGATGTACTCGGTTGGTCTGGAGATAGGCATCTGCCCCATCTTCCGGAAACTCCGTCGTTATTACCGAGGGGAACTCGGCGACAAGCTTGCCGTCGGCGTCGTAGCGTCTGAACGTACCGTCCCATGTTCCTTCATGCCGCGCCAATACCGGAAGGGCTGTTTTGATGGAAACCTCTGCTCCGGTTTGTGTCGTAACCTCGCCTTGTGGTGTGGCCGCGCACGCAGCAGGCAGGGTGGGCGCAGTCACGGCGATCATGAGTGGCAGAATCAGATGGCGGGGCATTTACAGTCTCCTTGATGACATCTTGCCCCCTTCCGTCGCACGTCCGGGCGGGAGGCCGAATGCCAAGTCACGCAACAGTCGCGAAATTCCGCGAAATCACCACATCCGGGGGCTTCGTGAAACTGACCCGCGAAACCTTCGCGCAGGAACGCGCAAAACGCCGCGCCACGGCCTGCTCTATTCGTAAAGTGGATAACTGAATGCTCACTGATCTGATTTGAGGCGAAAGCCGACGATTGATCCGGACGCGAGCATGGACATTACCTGTTGGATATCTGGGGAGAAACACATGGCAGCGTCAATCGGACAATTTTCAAGGGCAATCTTGCTCACTACGAGTGCGCTCGCGATCGCTGCGACGTCACCAATGGGGCACGCGCAGGAAAGCGTGGATGCTGCCGGGCTCGAAGAAGAGACCAATGCGCGACGGATGGATGCTGTCATCGTGTCTGCCCGTAAACGCGAGGAAACGCTCGCCGACATTCCCGTCGCCGTTTCCGCTGTGACAGCCGCTGACATAGAGCGGGACAATCTGATCAACTTGCAGGATATCACGCTTCGTACGCCGGGCGTTCAGTTTACCGAGCAATCGACACTGGTCGCGGGCCGGGCCCGTCAAGGGGTCCGGTTCAGAGGCATGGATACGAACCTTATCCAGCCGTCACAGCAGGTTGGCACAGTCTTTCTGGATGGCATTTATGTCTCGACCGGCGTTCAGGCGCTCGATCTGGGAGCCTTGGAGCGCGTCGAGGTCATCAAAGGTCCTCAATCGGCAACGTTCGGGCGCAATACGTTCGGCGGTGCGATCAACTACGTTACGCGCGATCCGTCCTATGAATTCGGCGGAACGGTTGCCGCATTGGTCGAGGATTTTGGCGGCTATGACACGTCAGTCCGGATAGAAGGTCCAATCATTCCAGACATGCTGGCTGCGCGACTGTCAGTTCGCGGCTTTGGAACCGACGGACAATATCAGTCCGTCAGCGATGGTGGCAAACTCGGTCAGGAAGAGACCCGGTCTGCCAATCTGGTTCTGAAGTACGATCCGACTGCCAATCTTACCGCTCGGTTCAGGGCATTCTATTCTGAAGAACGTGACGGTCCGAATGACGGTATCTTCATCGGCAGTTCGCTCTCCAATTTCGGACGTGGCCCGGGCCTCACTAACTGTAACGCAACTCAGCCAGGACGCGCTGGCACTGGCGTCACCGATTACTTCTGCGGCGATTTCGCCGACATCGTTGGTAGGGCCGGTTTCAGTTGGGCGGAACTGGCAGACTCCACGACGACGGTTCCACGCAGCCTGATCGATCTCATCACGGGCGATACGGCTACGGAAACCCTCAGCGGCGCAACCCGCCCGGTCGTCAACAATACGCCGAACCAGAAAGAGCAGGGCCAGTCGCGTGATCAGGTTCGTCTTATGGCATCCCTGGAATATACGTTCGATACCGACAACTTCCTGAACGGCCATGTCATCAGCGTGCGTGGCGGGTACAGCGATGTCGGCCTGAGCTGGGTTCGTGAGTTCGACTATACAGCCGCGCCTGGCTGGGTCGATCGCGACGCTTTCTATGATCGGGACTACTCTGCCGAAGCGCGGATCGCTTCGCCGGGTGACCAGCGGGTGCGCTACACGTTCGGCGTCAACTTCGTGGATGCCGATCACCAGGAACGCGGCGCCACCGGCGTTCTGGCTTATGACTGGCTCGGCGAGCTCAATGCCTTCGGTAGTGGTGGGCCGTTCATCTTCTACGGTCAGCCACCGGTAAACGAGGGCAGCGAGGCTATCGGCGTGTTCGGGTCGATCGGCTACGACATTACTGATCGCCTGACGGTGGATCTGGAAGGGCGCTATCAGGAGGATACGATCTCGCAGGGCGATGCCTTCGAGGCGACCTTCACCAACTTCCTTCCAAGAGTCACCCTGTCCTACAAGCCGATCGACAACGCTCTTGTGTGGGCGACCTACTCTGAAGGTAACCTTCCCGGCTTCTTCAACGGGGGCATTATCGATCTGGATGCAGCCGAGCTTGCGCAAGTGGAAGCGGCGGTTGGCGGCGTTAGCGTCTTCAACGACGAAGAAGAACTGAAAAACTACGAGCTTGGCCTGCGCCAATCCATCTTCGATGGGCTGATCGAGTTCAGTGCCGTAGGCTACATGATGGAATGGACGAACCAGAAGACCCGCGTCGGTGTACCCATCATCGACAGTGCGACCGGTGGTCCGCGCGTGCTTGGATTGCAGGTAAACACCGGCAATACCGACCTTTGGGGTATCGAGCTCGAAGGCGACGTCAATGTGAGCGAAAAACTGACCGGATCGTTCTCCGTCAACTATGCAGGCGCCGAATACACTGAGTTCATCTGCTCGTTCGCGCAGTATGTGCCCGGAAACCAGGGCGGCCGCGTCGACTGCGAGGGCAATCGGCCGCCGAAATATCCGGAATGGAGCGGCTCGTTCACTACGCGATATCAGGACACGTTCCGTGGCTCCGACTGGGACTATTACGGCCAGTTCTCCGGCACGTATTTTGGCAAAGCCTTCATCGAGGAAACCAATTATTCCTGGTACGGTGAATACTGGCGCTTCAATGCCCAACTCGGTTTGCAACGCGACGGCGTCCGTCTGGAGGCTTTCGTCGACAACCTCTTCGACGAGGACACCCCGGAATCGGCTGCCAGAAGTGCGGACTTCTCAACACGGACCTTTACCGGCTTCTCCAATAACTTCGGCATTGTCCTGACGCCGCCCGAACAGCGAACAGTCGGCGTTCGCGCCTCGTTCGACTTCTAGGCGGGGTAGCGACATGGACTTCACGCGGCGACGACTGGTGGCGGGGGCAGCAGTTGCCCCCCTGATGGCAGCGGGTTGCATCTCCCCGGATGCAGCTTCGATGAAAGGCAATGCGACCTCCAGCATGACTTTCGAGCCGGGCAGTTTGTCGCCGCGTGAGACCCTCGACACGCTTGTTCGTCTTCGCGGCGACCTCGCGCAGCCGGTCTGGCTATGGTTCGAAGGGCGTGTTTACGGTAGACCGCCGGACGGCTTGATGACGCCCATGTTCGGGTTCACGTCATTGTTGCGCGTCCGATACGAGATGATCTCTGACACCAGAGCAGCCTTCGAGCAGCGCGAGTCCGCTCATTATACAGATCTTGCAACGGGTGCACCGGTCGGAGGATTTTACAATCCCTATACCCGCAAGACGAACATCGCCGTGGGCTATGTGTCCCCAAAGTTTCGCTACGAGTTCACCGCTGACGGCGCCTATTCCACCCGGTCCGGCAAGAAGATCGGCACGATGATGGAGCAGCTTGCCACGGACGGAACACATGTCTGGACCAGCGAGCGGCGTGAAAACACCTTTCCGGCTGGTATTGATGCGGACATCTTTCCGGACGCGTTCGTGGATCCGATGCGACAATCGGTGGATATCGCAACATACAAGGCTCGGCTGGAAGACCTTGCTGCGCCTGCGCCTGCTTTCGTTCCGGCGACGACGGACTTCGTGGCAGATATTCCATGGCCGCTTTGGATGTTCATGGGGGACCGACCGGGTTTTTCCGTCTGGATCGGGCACGGCGCGAAGACGCAAACCCTTGATGCCCTGCCTGACGATCTTCGGCGCAGGGTGGCTGCAGTTCATCCCGGCTTCATGGATAACCCGTTCGAGGTCGATGCGTCTGCCTGGACTACAGCCGGACAGATGATGGAGCTGCGTCGAGCAGGTCGCATATGATCTCACGGTCTGCCCGTCGGGATCGTTCCGGACATATCTCAAGGCTCTTGCTTACGCTGACGGTCTTGCTGGCACTTTCTGTTCTGGCGCTCTTCATTTTTGCCGCGCTCGGCTCGAAATGGGGATGGTGGGACTGGAAGTTCGGCATGGGGGTTTTGACCCGAACATGGGGGCCGCGGCTGGCTTGGCTGGCCATCGGCGTTGCCGCAGTCTCTACGCTCTGGTGGCTGGTCGCACGGCCCCGATGGGGTGCAGTCGTCTGTCTTTTTGCACTGATCCTTCCCGCCGGGCTACTCTATGGTCTGCGTAACCAGCAAAAACTCGTGCTGGCCTTGCCTGCGATCTATGACGTTCAAACCGACTGGACCGATCCTGTCGGCTTCTCGACCGATGCCCTCGCCGCCAGAGAGGCCGCAGGGGCGACCAATCCGGTTCAGGTGGACCCCGTGATCGTCGATGACGGTCGCCGGGGTAAATGGGCGAACATGCGTTTTGCCGACGCCCAGCGTGCAGGGTATCCGCAGATCACGCCTTTGATCGTCGATCTTTCCCCGGAAGCGGCACGCATCGCGGCGCTCGAAGCGGCGGCAGAAGAGGGGCTGATCGTCGACCGCGTTTTCCAGTCTGGCGGGGAGACTTTCATCGAAGGTCATGCGGTTACTGCCTGGTACGGCTTGGTCGACGATTTCGTCATCCGCTTGCGTGAAAATGGCAGCGCGCAGACACGTGTCGACATGCGGTCGATCGGGCGCGAAGGCCACATAGATCTGGGGATGAATGCGAAGCGGATCTCGGGCGTTTTCGACGGTATCGAGACGCGTGCTACGCAGCCGTGATGACCAGCTCAGCTGCCCGTCCGGACTCTATCCAGACCCAGGCATTCTGGCGATATTTTCGAGCGAGGAAATCTGCCTGATCGCGCGTGATGCCCATGATGAGACTGCTGGGTTCCGGCGGCCAGTTGCCGTCGCGCCCGACACCTTCGCCGGGTAGCGCGACTAGTCCCAGTCTGGCGACATCGGTTTCGAGTGACACTTGTGCCTGCTCGTTCTTTTCAGTGTCGGTCGCCTCGCTGAAAGGGTTCCAAGCCGTCAGAAATGCCGCTGCTTTGAGACCTTGCGCCACAAGAAGTGCGTTTAGGCCCGGACTATGCTCGCCGATCCGGATAACGAAATCAGCACCATTGCCAGCTACACGATAGTCGGTCTCGCGATAGGCCTTCAACAACATCTCGTCCATCGGGGGTGCGCTCCTCCAGGCAGTATCATCACGTCGCGCTGACAGGTCCGGAAAGACCGCCCGGCAGCAAGCGATGGCTGGCCAGGTCCCTTGTAACGGCGACCTTAGTTTCCAATGATCTCCACACGGCGGTTCTGGCGCCTGCCGTCCTCGGTCGCATTTTCGGCGATAGGCTCGGCCTCGCCGCGCCCCTTGGACGTGATTACGGCTCCGGCGAGTACGGGCTGAGCGGTCAGATAGTCTTTTACCGCGTTCGCCCGGTTCAGTGACAAGGTCTGATTATAGCTGTCACTTCCAACTGAATCGGTGTGCCCAACAACGCGGAACGTGGTCAGGCCTGCATCTGCGATCTCTTTTGCAAGCGCATCCAGCGCCGCCTGTGCTTCGCTGCGCAAGTCGGTGCTGTCCATATCGAACAGGACGGCGCCATCAAGGACGAAGCGCAATGTCGATCCGATTGCGGCAACCGCATCGATATCAGCGCCCGCAAAATTCGTTCCGCATTGCACGCCATCATCGGTGAGACGAACGAAGCGGAAGTTGGTATCGGCGGGCACCTGCCCCGCCAGTTCAACCTCGGCACGACCGCCTTCGATGTCACCCACTTCTGTCCAGGCCGATCCATCTTCAGAAACGGCCAGGCTCATGCCCTCAATCCGCGGCCCCACCTCGAACACGTAGAGGTCGAAGCCCTCCCCGTCGATAAGCGCATTGTCGGTAAACTGCATGACGACCGAGCCGTTACAGCCCAGTGACAGAAAACTTCCATCGTTCACGTTTCCGGAGAAGTCGGGTGGCCCGAGAACGACGTCAGGGTCTTGGGCGGACTTACTGATGGTGCCTGTTCCGGCCGTGTAGGAAACCACGGCATCGGCGAAAGACTTGTCGCCCTGCGGCAAGGTCACCTTACCGCGCGCTCCATCCGAATACTCACGGCTCTGATCGTCCTGTGCCAGCGCGGGAAGCGTCAGCGCGAATGCGGTCAGGATGGCGAGTTGTAGTGAGAAGCGAGTGGGCATGAAAGGTCTCCCTGAACTGGTCCGCGCTGCAACAATGCCTGACATTTCGTCCTGACAGACCGACACGGTTGTCGTGAATACTAGCTCAAAACACGCAGATCGGGAAACGATTGCGGGCAAATTGCAATTTTCGCTCTGCGGACGGTTGCGCTACTGGGTGCGGTAGACGCCTGAAGTCTGATGCGAGGAATTCCTTGGGCGCTCAAACCCACAATAAGTTGGACTTTCCGAGCAGGCGTTGATGGGACCTTCAACCTTTATCTGCGAAATCCTTCTCTTGCACCGAGCGCAGGGCAAATAGAAATTGCGTTCTTCCAATTGTCGGGGAGTGGCGGCGTTGCTTCTGGTGTCAAAGTAACTTGGTCGCCACTGCTTGATCAAGTCTCCTGGAACGAATTTCCAAAGGTCAGCTTGTGCCTGATTGCTCTCGACATGCCTCGCGACGTTGGTCCTCTGATACAGGTTGCTGTATGCCAAGGGTAGTGCTTGGCCAACAGAACCGGAAAGGTTGCCCGAGAGAATCTTACTCCCCTCTCGATCCGGCGAGGGAACTTCGGCCAGCGAGAGACCAAATTCGAGGTCGTGGAACTCTTCGGAAGACTGAGCCGCACGCCCCGTCGAAGTCAGGCTTATTCGGGCGACATAATCATGATTGATCTGCAGATTACATTCGATCCGTTCAAGCAAAGGCCGTGCCATTGGGTCAACCTGGACCCTCACGACGCAGAGAGAGCATCGGGGGTCATTCGGCGAGGTCTTTCCGAGCTTCACAGGCTTAGCGACCTCCACGACTGCAAAACCCTCTCTTGGGTCAACGCAAAACAGGCGGGTGTTACTGACGTTCTGGGTTTCGTTCTCGATCGGAAGTGTCCAACCGGCATCGACAAGAGAGTGGTAGGTGCCCCGGCCAGACGTGTCTGCGACGAGAATTTCGATAGGTTTTGACAGTTTTAGCCTGAGGCCATCATTCGCAATCCCGGCCGCGCCTTCGGCGATGATGCGATCACCATTTTCGAGCCGCGGAACCCTCCCTACGAACCGTTCCGTCAGGCCATCCCGAATTGCGGGCATGTTGACCATCCCGCCAGTTGCCAGGCAGAGTTCTATGTCCTGGTAAGTCAGCTGCGCCTGCTCCAAAATCTCATCGATCCGAGCCAGCCCGCGAGCGACAATGCCAGAACTAAGTTCCTCGAGTTCCGTCCGGGTTACCGATGCCAGGAGGTTTTTTCCCGGCCCATCCACCTTCAGGTAGTTCCGTACGATCACGTCTTCGGTGTCGACCTTGGGGTCAGACAAATGAATCTTCAGGGTTTCGCACTGGTGCAGCAGCTTCGCCGCCATGCCTGGTTGCTCTAGAGCTGTGATGTCTTCCAAACCATGCGCAGACGCATGCTTCTCGCGCAGGTGATTTCGCAGCCGTTCGTCGAACTTGTCGCCGCCGACTTCGTTGTCGCCAAGATTTCTGACCTGCATGATCGCACCACCAGTGATGCGGCAGAGGGTCAAGTCGAGCGTGCCGCCACCCCAATCGAAAACCAGGATGGATCTTCCTTCGAGGCGCGCCAGCTCGCGGCCAAGGTCAGGTTGGGCACGAAGGTGAGCGTAAAGAGCAGCTACCGGCTCGTGAACAAACTGCACGACGCCAATGCCGGCTTTCCGAGCCGCTTCCCGAAGGGCTCGGCGCTCAGGCCCTCCGAAGTCGACGGGGATTGTGAAGACAGCTCGCGCGAGATCATGCGCAGGTGCGCCGCCGCGCGCGATGGCTGCGTCGGCTTTCAAGTGCCGGAGGACTTCGGCGACGGCATCAGTAGGCTCGACAGGTCTGCCATCCACGAAAATGGGACCATCGCGCCTGAGCGACATTTTCGGAGATCGAACGAAGCCTAGTGGGGCGCCACGTTCGGTGATGTCCATGTTCTCCCGAGCTTCGCGTCCAACTACGATGTCCGCGCCACGGTACCAGATGACTGACGGATGAGGGCGACGGGTGACTGGATCTACGAGTGCGAGGGCGCGCCCGCCGACGGAGACCGCTGCCAGACTGTTCGTTGTTCCAAAGTCGATGCCGAAGATGGTTTCACTCATTCCTTAGCCTCTTCAATCACTGAAAGCGCGGCTTTCACGCGTCGAAGCGCAGTTCCTGGCGCTGGAGGGTCAATTTCTAGAGCGTCAATAGCATCCGCGAGCAGAGGGCCCAGTCTTTCACCCAGAAGCACCTTCTGCTCGGCTTTTGTCTCCGTCAGGTCGTGACCCCAATGATGGCGTTCAGCTGCAAGGGTCTTCTCCAAGTTGGCGTTGGCCGTTTCCTGCTCAGAGATAGTCGACTTTGCAACTTCCAGCTCGGCCCGGAGCTTTTCGATTTTTCTTTTCGCATCATCGAGGCGATGGCGAAGGTCATTGGAAATGTGCCTCTCGCGGGCCTGTTCTTCTTCCGCCACCTTGACCATCTGGTCACCAAGTGCCGCCATCGCCGCTGCAATCCGAAGCTCACTAGGCCGTCCCTTCTGAACGGCTCGCTGAGCCGCCCGCGTAGCCGCCTTCAAGTCTTTGAAGAGAACTGGAGGAAGTTGTTCCGCGACATGCCACGTCTTGAGCGATCGCTTCTCGACAAGCCAACAGATGGCGATCCGCAGAATATTTTCGGCGCGCCTCTTATCGTCCTTCTTTTCAGAACCTAACGCTGCAGAGAGTTCACGCAGAACGGATTTGAAGATGCGTCCTGCGTCGTGGTCCTGCGGGTCAAACGCTTCGCCAAGTTGCTCCCTAAGGCGCGCCTGTGCTGCACTCCACAGCCATCCATCGACTGGCTCCGGCGGTGAGGCTTGGGCCATCAAACTCCAGAAGCGCTCCGCCTCTGGGTCCTTGGACAGCATGAGTTTGGCGGCCACCTCCTGGTCCGCTGCGCGGAAGCGCTTCACCTCATTCTTGCGAAGAACCTTGAAGAATGCGGAGGGGCTCGCACGATCCTCGCCAAAGTATCCCACAAGCGTGGGAGGAATTTCGACCTCGTCAGCCGAGGCATCCTTGGCGTTATCCGGGCCCTCCTGCCGCCTCTCGGCAGTTGTACTCTCAGCCGTGGTTCCTGGCTTCTCTTCTTTCTCGGTCACGTTGATGCCTGCTCCAGGTATTTGTTCGCCCATCGGCTGAAGGGATAGATCTCGGCGATTTGCGTTAGTGGTTCCAAGGCGCAATCGGAGGAGCCGAGTTGCCATGCTGAAGCGGCCCATATAGCGAGTGCCTTCTGGTGATCAGTTACGTCAAGTAGGTCGGATTGCGCGAGTGTCCGGCATTCGTCATCCAGGATCGGACTCCATCGCGGCTGTGCGGTGAGATGTTTTGAAAGTTCAAGCATCCGCCCTGTCCCGTGATCGATCGGGCAGACCGGCCGCCGAGTGGCACTCTCGTGAGGGCGTGCCAGCCTTGCCGTGCCAGGGTTCGATAGCAGCTCAATCGCGAGATCCAGTTCCCAATATCCTGTTTGTTCTCCGCCGGTGTCGAAGTTGTTCAACGAAAAGCGAATGATGCAGGCGATCAGTCTTGCGAGTGGGCGCGGGAAATCCTTCAGGATATCGAGCGCGCGTCCATAGAGTTCACGATAGCGGGAAAATTGAGTGGTCAGCCTCTCGCCATCGGGGCGTTCTTTTATGAGAATGCCAAGGCAATAGTCGGCGAGGCCAGATGCATACTCCTTACCCGGTCCCTGAGTTCCTCTTGTCCGCAAGGAATGATCCAATTGAATTCCTGGTTATCGCCTCAGATACGAGTATTTCCCAGAAAGCTTCCTCTACTCGCTTGAGCTCAGCGTTTTCTGCGATTCGGAACGAGAGGCCATAGTGAGTTACAACGGGTGTCGCTCTTTTCTCAGTTGCATTGACCAATTCGAGCTTTAGCTCCGCTTGGGAGGTCTGGGCGATCATCTCCTTGAGAGTATCTGTGGAGAGCTTCTGCGGCAGAGCACTGTCGAGGCAGACCTTGGCATGGCTCGTGTTCGCTACAGCAATCTCTGACAATGAGAGTGGCGACCGCAGGACGGCATGTGTATTCGGTTCCTGGCCGCGCAGCATGATGAACGGCCTTACCACTCGATGTTTGGCGTAGACATGGTCTTGGAACTCTGACTGGCTTAGAAAGAGCGCTGCGCAGAATGGGCAGAAGAAACGTGGCCCTTTTGGCGGTCCGGGATCAGGAGTCGTTTCTGTTCCCTCATAAAAAGCTTCAATGTCACCTTCCAGAATCCAGCTGACAGTGGGCATGCTGACCTCTCATGTCGCGACAGTCTTCGCTGTGCCGTGGGGCTACCCCCATCCATCCAGCTTCATCATATTACATATGTCGCATAAGTTGTAACATTTCATATGTCCCAAAATAAACGAAATGTCCGGGGACCCGGCGATTTCGAAGGCCCGAAAGGCGCTCGGTCTCGGCCAGAAGGAGTTCGTAGCGCGCGTGATGAAGGAAGAGGGCGGCGGCTCGATCTTCCCGCAGTACCTCAAAAGTACCGATCAAAAACGAGGCAGTTCCTGCTCTCTCTCACCTCATCGTGAAACCGCCGTGCCCCGGCTACCGCTCTCCCGGCGCATAGCTCTGAACAGCAGCGGCGCGGACGGCGTCTTCGCCAAGCGGAACCGGGCGGAAGGCCTCGTCAGCAAACATCTGCATCTGATCGGTGAAGTGTGGGCTCGCTTCACGCGAGGATGCCCCGAACTGGTGCACCGACCAGAGCCGGGTTTCGCCGCCTTCCAGATGCTCCCAAAGCATGGTCATGCCGTCACCGGAGTTCATCTTCAGCCGACCGTCCTCGTCAGGCGCAGAGTTGACGGCGCGCAGCGTGTCCGGCCCGCCCTGAAGTCCGATATCCACATCGCCGCGGCGCAGCCGGTTGACCTCTTCCCATGTTGGGTCAAGACGGCCGAACTCGCTTTCCAGTGTCGCCACCGCCTCGCGGAAGGTTTCGTCCAGCGCTGGCGGTTCCTGGTCCAGAAAGATCGCAACGCCAACCGGTTGATAGGTCATCAGCGAAAGCGCGGCGCCCCGGTTGGCCCGGTCGGCGCTGCCGTCCCAGCCCCGGATGATCTCAAGTGCCGGTGCAAGCTCCGGGTCGCCCGACCAGTCCATGGCGAGAAGCGCATCGCGCATCTCGAAGGCGAAGCTGTCAGGGTCATAGACATGATCATATTTCGCCGCCAGCAGCTCCTCGCGGCTGGTCTTGCCGTCTGCATCCTCGGCAAAGAGTTTCGTTGCCCGCAAGGCGCGGTTGGTCATGTTGGTCTCAATGCCGAACCTTTCCGGATAGGCCTCCGGCAAGGGGTCGTCCGGGCCGAGCGTTACCTTGAACGGGGTGTGGTTGGAGTCCAGCACATAGCCCGCCGCAGGGTCGATCATGTGAGGCAGGGCGTCATAGGGTTCGAAACTTGTCCAGACGAGATCGGCGCGGTCTCCCGGCAGATAGCCCTCCCAGTCCAGCCCTTCGACGTCTTGTCGCACCGGCATGTGGGCGTTGTAATAACGCGCAATCCGTCCCGTCGTGTCGGCAACGATACGGTTGGTCGCGCCCATCGTGCCCTCGCGCATGATCGTATCGAATTCGGCCAGTGAGCGGGCCTGCATCATGTCGAGTGACTGATCGGCTGCGGAAAGGTCGTCCATGGTCGCAAAGCGAACGGCAAAGGCACCGCGCGGGGTGCGAAGAACCGGTCCGTGCACACTGCGCTCAATCGGACGTTTCGCCGAGAAGGATAACGGGCCGAAGACCTTTACGAGCATCCGCGCTTGCGAGGTTTCAAACTCGCGTTCCTCGCCGTCCAAGATGTAGCGCTCACCGTCTTCCGTGAGGGTGAGTTCATAGACATCGATCAGGTCGGGGCTGTTCACGGTGGCAGTGAAGGCGAAGGCCTCGTTTGCGCCAAGGTGAATATAGGGCGCACCCGGGAACGCGCCGCCCGCCATTTCCATACCCTCACCGGAGACGAAATGGGTCTCGTACCAGGCCAGAGGGCCGGTGACCGGCTGGTGGGAATTGACAATGAGCCGTGTGGCCCCGTCATCGGAGCGCGATGGGGCAATCGCAAAGGCGTTCGATCCCATCTCCTTCGTTCCGGCTTCGTCGAGGAGGACCTGCAATTGCTGGCCACGCGAGACGTCACGAACGGCGTCCGGATTAACGATTGCGGTCAGGGTGCGGCTCATTCCATAGAAGAGCGGGCTGAAAAAGGCCGAAAGCGCGGCGACATCCTCGCCGGTGACAGGAAAGAGATCCGGCACGCGCTCATCGGGGTGAAGCGCCGCATAATAGTTCAGACCGTCGGCATAGGCTGAAAGAAATGCGCGCGTTTCGGCGCTGACTTGTTCCTCATACGAGGTCTCGACCGTCGAGAGCATTCCGAGTGCCTGTACCAGATAGGCCGTGCGTGCCTCGCTCTCGGATTTGGCCAGCATGTCAGGGCCGAGCGCATTGCGCAGGGCCGACTGTATCGTCTTGAAGTCATCCTCTGCATGGGCAAAGGCGAAGCCGAAGGCCACGTCGGTGTCCTTCGGTCCGATAATGCGCGGAATGCCCCACTCATCACGGGTGATAGTCGCCTCGTAGGCGTCAGCGCGAGAGATGGCCACGTCACCATCGAAGCTTCGCAGCTCGAACGCGGTGATCCGCACGCCCAGCGCCAAAGCAGCAATCACGCCAATGACGAGCAGGCCCGCAAGGACAAGAAGGACGATCCGGAACCAGTTCATGCAAGAAACCTCTTCAGTACGTTATCGGTAATTTTTTCGACGAACGGGTCGCCGCCGCTGAGACCGTAGACCCAGTCACAGGATCCGGCATTGAATATCTCGCCACCGGTTTCGCCGTCTTTCCAGGTGACAAGGGTATTGTGACCGTTGAGCACCTTGTCGACCGCGCCGGGGGTGTCCTCACCATAGAGCGTTGCTGCCAGTCTGGAATAGTTGCTGCCCATCAGCAATGCCTCGGCAGGATAGCCCCTGTCGGTACGTTCAAAGGTTGCAGGCGCGATTGCGATAATCGTCCGTCCATCCGGTCCGCCATCCTCATCGGTCGCCACCGGCACGCCTTCTTTAAAGGTAAAGGAGCAGCCATCGACTTCCCATCCGACAATGCGGTCATCGCTACCCAGCACATCCCCATAGAAAAGGTCTGATCCTTCTAGCGCCCAGTGATCAGGTTGATACACCACGTAACCGCCGACGCCGCGTGAGGTCGCGAGACCGAGATTGGCAAACCCGCCACGTGAGAAGGTCAGGCCGCTCATCTGCGTGTCGGGGCGCTTGGTGATGGGATCTGCCCAAAAGGTGGTGGTCCGTTCCGGGTTGGCGGAGGTCATCGCCGGATCGTCTTCGGCGGACGACTTGTAGCCGACCATCTTGGTGAAGTCCTTCTCCCAGCGAATTTGCCAGAAGCAATGGTTGCCGGACAGCATCACGGCGTTCCCGCCTTTCCCAGTGAACCGTTCCACCTCGTCGCGCTCTTCCCAGGTCATGTACTCATTGTGACCTGCACACATATAGAGCTTGTAAGGATCGAGTATGCCGGGCATCCGGCCCATATCGGCCTGATCGATCATGTCGATGGAATGGCCCTTGCGCTCAAGCCACTGGACCAGCTTGTGTTCCCACTTGTTCTGGTAACCGGCGGCGAAATCCCAGCGCGAATAGCCGGGCAGCATGACGTATTTTACACCTTCGTAGAAGGGGGCTTCCTCGAACCCGCGCCGCCGCTTGTTCGGAAAACGCGGGCTGTCCGGGTGCCCGATGGCGATACCCGGTGCGAAGGGGCGTTGGGTGGACAACCAGAGAGCCGCCGTTCTGCCTGCCTGACCTTGCTGGTTCGGCGTACGGATGTCTTCAGGATTGACATCTTCATAAAGGTTCTTGCCACCCCACCAATTATACGCGTGCATAGTGTTGAATGAGAGCGGAAGAATGATATCGGCTGTCGCGCCAGGATTGGCCGAACGCACGACGAACCCGTGCTCGGCGACCAGATCGCCAGACATTACCTGCATGCGGTAATACCCCGATGGCCAGTCACCGACCGTCAAGTCGAACGACGCGTCCCAACGGCAACCTTCCTCGGATGCATCGACCGGAATATCCTGAAGCCGGGCCGGGAAACCGCCCTTTTCGAAATGCACGCTCTCCTCGGCGCCGAGACGCGTCAGCTTGACGCTCACGGTTTTCGTGGGCGCCGATACATGGACAATAACCCGTTCGCCCGGCGCATAGCTCAACCGGTCGGTATAGGCCCAGCAGGCGTCCTGCGACCCCTGCGCCGTTGCCGGAGCCGCAGCAAAAAGGCTGGCACTCATCATGCTTGCGGTAGCGGCCGTGCCGCCCAGCATGACATCGCGTCTGTTCAGAACCATGGCTTCCGTCTCCGTTTTGAGTGTTTGTGTCAGTAGCCGGCGGCCATGCCGTCCTTGCGCATTTCTGAAGCTCCGGCCCAACCCGAACCTGTCTTCATCACGGCCTGATAGCCGCCGTAATTGGCATCCGAGACCTTCACGTCGTGACCTCGTGCGCTGAGCGAAGCCCGAAGCTCGGCGTCGATCCCGCTTTCGACAAGCAGTTCGTCAGGTGCCGGAATATCTCCGTCGGGGTCGTTTCCGCCTTTATGGTGCCAGCGCGGCGCGTCACCTGCCGCCTGAAGGGTCATGCCCTTGTCCAGCAGGTTTGACAGGATCTGTGCATGCCCCTGAGGCTGCATCGACCCGCCCATCAGGCCGAAAGAGAGCCATGGCGCGCCGTCACGGGTGGCAAAGCCCGGGATGATCGTATGGAAGGGGCGCTTACCCGGCGCATAAGCATTGGCATGTGCGGGGTCGAGATTGAACTGGGCACCGCGGTTCTGCAGCATGAAGCCCAGCCCGTCCGGCGTCAGCCCGCTCCCCATGCCGCGATAGTTGGACTGTATCCAGGAGGCCATCATGCCGTTCGAGTCGGCGACGGTCAGGTAAATTGTGTCGCCGTCCGGTATCGGTTCGGCCACCGATGGCAAAGCCTTGGCCATCTCGATCCGCGCACGCTGGCCGGCAACATATTTCTCGGAAAGCAGCCGCTCGACCGGCACATCGGCATAGCGTGGATCGGCGATAAATTGCGCACGGTCGGCAAAGGCCAGCTTCTTGGCCTCGACCATGACATGCAGCCGGTCGGCCTCAGCCATGGCTCCAAGATCAAAGCCGTCCATGATCCGCAGCATCTGCAGAACGGTCAGACCCTGACTGTTTGGCGGTGCCTGAAAGATTTCGGCATTGCGATAGGTGGCAGAGATTGGCTCGACCCATTCAGCTTCATAGGCCGCGAGGTCGGCGGCTGTAATCGGTCCGCCGATGCGGGTCATGTAGGCGTCGATAGCGGCGGCAATGTCACCTTCATAGAAGGCCGCGCGCCCGCCCGCAGCGATCTTCTCATAAGTTGCAGCCAAAGCCGGATTGGCGAAACGCTCGCCCGCATCCGGTGCCCGCCCGTCCAGCGACCAGGTTGCAAGGGTATTGTCGTATTCTTCGATTGCTGACCGGTATTCGCCGAGCAGGCGCAGGTTCAGAGCCCAGTCACCTGCGACGATGGGCGAGACGGGAAAGCCGTTGCGGGCATAATGAATGGCTGGGGCCAGAACATCTTTAAGCGGCAGCTTGCCGAACCGCTCATGCGCCTTCAGCCAGCCATCGACAGCGCCCGGAACGGTGATACTGGCAGTGCCGACAGGCGGAATGACGCGCTGACCGGGAAACGCTGACTTCAGCTCTGCCAGCGACCGGCTCTGCGGCGCAGGGCCGGAGGCGTTCAGACCGTGCAGCTTGTTCGTATCAGGATCCCAGATCAGGGCGAAGAGATCGCCGCCGATCCCGGCGCCGGTTGGCTCCATCAGGCCGAGTGCAGCGTTCGCGCCGATGGCTGCATCAACAGCGCTTCCGCCTGCGCGCAATAAGGAGAGGGCGATGGCGGTTGCAAGCGGTTGCGAGGTCGCCGCCATCCCGTCCGATGCGTAGACCGTTGACCGCCCCTGAAAGGCTGGACCGTAAGGCCGGTCACCGGCAAAGGACGACGGGACTGCCAGCATCGCCGCTCCCGACGCCCCGGCCGTCAGGAGCGTCCGTCGGTTCAGCTTGCAGTCGCGCGTCGTCATCGCGTGCGTCCCCTCTAGAAGCGGTAGGTCAACACCGCACCCACGCGCCGGGGCTGGCCGACAATGACCTGCGCGCCGGAAAGATAGGTTTCCAGGTTCGTCGTTCCAAAGCGATAGCCTGCGTCGAAGGCATTCTCCACGAAGCCCTGAAACGCCCAATGCTCGGAATCCACACCGGCCCGGAAGCTGGTGATTTCGTATTCCGGATTCAGACGCCGCGCATTGCGCGACACGTCTTCGCGGGTCTCATCGACATAGGAATACTGGGCCCGCACGAACGCCGTAAAGACATCGTTGAGCGGACGCTCGTATTGCGCCGTCGCGGAGAAGGTATTGCGCGGAGAGAGCGGCACGGGGAAGCCGGTCGCATCGATGGGCGTGCCATCAAGCGTCCGCGCATTGGCGAAGTCCTTGAAGACCGCATCGACATAACCGTAGGTCAGACCCAGATCGACGCCTTCGAATGGCTGGAAGCCAAGCTCGATTTCGAAACCGGTATGCTCCGAGCCTTCAGCGTTCAGGATGAACTGACGCTGGGTAACTACATCCTGAGCCCGGACCTGGGTGTTCTCCCAGTCCATGAAGAAGGCGGACACCGCGTAGTTGATACGCCCTTCATCGAAGACGCCCTTGATGCCGCCCTCATAGTTCCAGAGCGACTCTTCATCATATGCCGGATCGCCCGGCGTCGTGTTGAAGCCGCCGGTCCGGTAGCCGCGCGAGGCGACCGCATAGACAGTATGGTCGCTTGTCAGGTCATAGGTCGCAGCAAAGCGAGGCGAGAAGTCGTCGAACGAAACGGTCTGCGTGGGCAGGGACGTGCGTGGCAGAAGTCCGACCTGAAGCGGCCCTTCGGTCCGTGACCCTTCGATCTCGTCATCGGAATACCGCGCGCCGACCGAAACGTTCAGCTTGTCGGTCACATCGTAGGAGAATTCACCGAAGACAGCATAGGACCGGGTCGAGAATTCAAAGTCGACATTCTCGAAAAAGCCGGCCGAGCTGTCCCGGCCCGGGACGAAAAAGGCAAAGCCGGGAATGAAGCCCGGAGGCGGAGCGCCCGGAACCCGTCCGAACAAAGCGCCGCCGAGAAACGCAAAAGCGGTATCATAGGCACCCAGGAGCGGGTCTGACGCCAGATGGATCGAGTTCTGATAGGTCTGGAAATCGTCTTCGGCATAGATGCCGCCAATCGTCCAGTTATAGCGGTCGCCTTCGCCGGAGAAACGGCCTTCTGCAGAGAATGCCGAAAGGTCTTCATCGCGGCGAACGGTGAAGGATGGCAAGGTCGTGAAGTCGCCCTCACCCTCGGAACGGAATTCGTTCTGCAGATACCCGGTTACGAGCGTGAAGTTTATGTCATTGTCGAAGTCATAGGACAAACGGCCAATCGTCGTGATCGTCTCGTTCTCGCTTGGCAGGCCGATATCGGTGGCGATATTCTCGGTATTGTCAGGATAGAAGCCGACTTCGTTGATCGGCACGGTGCCTGGAGGTGTGAAGTTCCGAAGCAGCGCGACCGACTCGCTCAGGAAGCCCGATGGAACAAGGCTCGGCAGGTCCTGCTGATTGTTCGAATAATAGAGCGATAGCCCGGCAGAGAGCCTGTCGTTCGGCTGGTAGCGGAAGGCAACGCGTCCGCCATAGTTTTCTTCGCCGTTCGACGGGCCGGTGCCTGCATTGTCGAGGAAGCCCGAATTCTCGTCGTAATAGGCGAGCCCGCGCACCGCAAACGTGTCGCTGAGCGGAACAGAGCCGGATGCCTTGACGCGATAATGGTCGAATGACGCAATCTCGGCGGAAACTTCTGCTTCGGTTTCATCGAAGCTTGGCTGACGGGAGGTGATGGAGATCGCACCAGCGACAACGTTCCGGCCGAAGAACGTGCCTTGCGGACCCTTCAGGACTTCAATTTGCGCAGTGTCGAAAAGCGCCGGATCAGCCGTTCGGGTCGAAATGTTCGGTGCGACGTTGAACTCGTCGATGAAGATACCGACCAGGTTTGCCGTCCCGGCGGAAGAGATCGGCGACAGTCCACGGATCGAGATCCGGGTTTCGGAGCGGGTGCCCCGGTTCACGAAGCTGACGTTAGGGGTTCGAAGCGCGTAATCGGCAAAGTCGTCGATATTAGCCCGCTCGATTTCAGCCGTATCGTAAACCGTCACTGCGATCGGAACGTCCTGCAGCGCCTGCTCGCGCTTCTGCGACGTAACGGTAATACGCTCGAAAGTACGCTCGCCGTCATCCGGATCAGCAGCGGTTTGCGCTGCAATCGACGGTGCCGCGAAGGCAGCCAGACAAACGCTGGACAACAGTACAGAAAAACGGGTGTGCCGGGTGTTTCGATTGATCATTTGTTTCCCCTCCAGAAAATGCCCTGGCCTCTTTCCAAGGCTCTTGGCGAATGCATCAGACCGTCGCAATAAGTCACGGTCGCCTTAAATGACTGCCGGTCATCATGCGCGTGTTTTGTCGCATGGGCAAGTCCCGAGTTTGGCGGCTGCGGCGGTCGCTGCCTTCGAACCGGTGCGTTGCGCGCCGACGTGATCGGCGAGCCTCAGGTTCAGGTGTATCGGTCAGCCGGGCCTATTGTCCCGCAGCCACACTTTAGGCCGCGTGTGCATGATGGACCTCCTCGAGCGAATCAGCAAACCGGGAAATGACGGTTTGCAGCTCTGTTTCGCTGATTGTCAGCGGCGGACAGAAGGCAATCGTGTCGCCCAATGCCCGGACCAGGAGACCCTTGGCCTGAGCGGCTGCCATGACTTTGGTGCCCATGCCTGCCGTCGTGTCGAACGGTGCTTTTGTATTCTTGTCGGCCACCAGCTCGACCCCCGCGATCAGACCTACGCCCCGGACTTCTCCGATCAGTGGATGATCGCCGAGCGCCCGCAGCCCGTCCTGCAGAACCGGTGAAAGTTCAGTCGCTCGCGCGACAAGGTCGCGTTCCTCGTAGATTGCGAGTGTTTCCAGCGCGACTGCGACGCTGACCGGGTGCCCGGCATAGGTAAAGCCATGCCCGAACTGACCGATCTTTTCACTCTGGCTGAGAAGTGCCTGAAAGATCCGTTCCGAAATCATCAGAGCCGAAATCGGCAGATAGGAGGCTGACAGCGACTTGGCGCAGGTCATCATGTCGGGCTGGATATCGTAGGTCTCGGATCCCCACATCGTGCCGGTGCGTCCGAAACCACACACAACCTCGTCGGCGACAAACAGGATATCGTACTTCTTGCAGAGCGCCTGAACCAGGCGGTGATAGCCTTTCGGGGGCGGTATCACGCCGCCTGCAGCCTGCAGCGGTTCGGCGAAGAAGGCACCGACCGTGTCTGCCCCTTCGCGAAGAATGATCGCCTCGATCTCGTCAGCCATGCGCTGAGCGAAGGCGTCTTCGCTCTCGCCATCATGACCGTTGCGCCAGTAATGCGGGCAGGGCGCACGCAGAACACCGGCAATGGGCAGATCGAACTCGCGTTGCATCCGCTCAAGGCCGGTCAGGCTGGCGGAAGCAATCGTCGATCCGTGATAGGCTTTCTCGCGGGCAATCACCTTCTTCTTCTGCGGTCTGCCGGTCGCGTTGTGATAGTACCAGACCAGTTTGAGCGCGGTATCGATCGCCTCCGAGCCTGAATTGGCGAACATGGCCCGCGTGATGGATGCCGGGGCCATCGCCACCAGCTTTTCGGACAGCTCGATCACCTTCGGGTGAGAGCGGTGGGCGAACGTGCTCGAATAGGGCAGTTCGCACATCTGGTCATAGGCAGCCTTGGCAAGGCGACGCTCCGAGAAACCAAGCGAGGCAGACCACAGCCCGGCCATGGCATCGATATAGGCTTTCCCGTTATCGTCGAAGACCTGCACGCCCTCGCCGCGGGTGATGACGAGCGGCCCCTGCGTCAGGTGGACATGCAGGTTCGTCTGCGGATGGACGTGATAGGCCACATCGCGGGCGGACAGTGAATTCGGGCGCATATCGTTCATCGCGTTTCTCCGGCTCGCACATTCCATGCGGTTTTGCGTGGTGCCCTCACCGCCCTGATGTCAGAAGACGCATGGACCTTGGCCTCTGTCATGATAAATGACCGTGGGACAGCTATCAAGGCAGGACCTTGCAGTCCGGAGCGGAAACTATGGCAGACAGTTTTGCAGCGTATCTCGATACCGAGCGGGTGCCGCCATCAAGGGGAGGCGTCGGAGCGGGCAAACGGGCGCGGTCTGACGATCAGAAACGCGCACGGTCCCAGACGATCCTGCGGGCGGCGGAAACGCTTTTTCTGAAGAACCCGGCCAGTCTTGCGACGGTCTCTGAGATCGCGCGCGAGGCGCGGGTCGCCAAGGGGACGGTCTATTTGTATTTTGCCACGAAGGAAGAGCTGTTTCTTGCCGTGCTCGAATGGCGGCTGGGTCGCTGGATCGACGACATTCTGGCGGCGCTGGCATCTGATAGACCTGCCCTGACGCTCGATGATTTCTGCGATATCTATATCGACTATCCAAGCAAGCATCCGATCGTTTTAACCCTAGCGGGCCTTTCTCCCACCGTTCTCGAAGCCAATGTCGGCCTTGACGTGGCCATTGCCTTCAAATCCGCGCAGATCGGATGGCTGGAACGTCTTGGCGAAGCACTCGCCGCCCGCATCAATGGCCTTGACCCACGCATGGCGACCGCAACCTTTCTCAGGTCCTATGGATACATGATCGGTATCTGGCAGCTCTCGAACCCGCCCGAAGTTTGCAGGAAAGCGTTCGAAACGCCGGGCCTAGAAGCACTCGATCTTGATTTTGCGGATGAGGCACGCGCCGGCCTGACCGCGCTGTGGGACGGGCTATTCAATAAGGATCAAACTGGTGGAGGCTAGGCCAGAATAAGGTCCAGGTAGCGCTCCAGCTGAGCGACGGCACGGCCCCGGCTGCCGTGAATGGCCCGGCTCAATTGCTCGAATTCCAGCCGCACGATCAGGCCCATCAGAAGATCGGCGTCCGTGTGCGGATCAGCTGAACCGCCCGCGCGGCAAAAGCTGACAGCCCGTTCCAGCATGCGCCCACGATAATCGCGCACCCGTTCGATAAGGTCTGGTTCCAGCCGGGGCTGGTAGAGAAAGGCCAGTTCGAAGGCGACCCCGTCACCGCGCCGGTTCTCATGGCCGCAGATGTAATCGGCAGCGTTATTGGCCAGTCGTTTGATGGTTTCACTACGATCCAGCTTTCCGGCAGCGCGAAGGTCGAGCACCTGACGGGCCCCGCCCCATGCCTTGTCGATTGTCGGCGTCCCGCGCTCGACAAAGTGATCGAATGCCTGCCGGATCATGTCGGTCTTTGACGAGAAGTAATAGGTCGTCAGCGCCGGCGATGTTCCCGCGCGTGCTGCGATAGCCCGGTGGCTGGCCCCCTCGAGACCTGCACGGGCAATCACCGAGATCGCCGCATCCAGCAACGCCTCGCGGGAAATATCACCGCGCCGTTTGGTGGTTCTTGTGGTTGTTGTCATGACGTCTAATACCGCAGCTTCCGGTAAACGAAAGCCAGAAGCACCGCGAGCAGCGCACAGGTCGCAGGGACGATAAGAAGGCGGGACATTGCGCCCGCACTTTCCGGGTCGCCTACGATGGCCGAGACGACAACCGGACCGAGCCCGCCACCGATCATCGTGGTCAGTCCGTTATACAGGCCGACATCGCCGCCAACGGTCGCTTCCGGCAAGGCGCGTTGCAACAAGGCAAACTCTGCGGCGGTGTAGGCGGCGCTGAAGAAGACGGTCAGGGCAAAGAACGCCATGACGAGCCAGACCGGTCCCGCGCTGAGTGACAGAAAGACAAACACCCCCGCAAGAAGATAACCTCCCGCGGCAATGAGCGCGCGGTTGGATAGTCTGTCCCCGAGGTTCGACCAGAGCCAGACGCCAACGATTGCACCGAGAAACGGCAGCGAGATTGCCCAGGTCAGGTCTTCCTTGGGCAGGCCCTTCGTACGCACAAAGAAACTGGGCAGCCAGCTCGTCAGGCCAAGCGCAACGATATTGTTGAGAATGCCGCCAGCCAAAAGCAGGAGAAAGACAGGGCTCGTGAAGAGCCGTTTCAGACGACCGCCCGCAGGCAAGACCGGCTCGGCCTCCGCATCCGGTTGTCCTGAAATGATGGCCAGTTCCGCATCCGTCATGCCCGGCGCCTGCGCGGGTGTATCGAAAATCGATTTCAGGATCAGCGGCAGTGTTATGCACAGCCCGACCAGCGACAGCCCCCAGAAGCCGATACGCCAGCCAAAGGTTGACATTGCAGGCACCAGCAGCACCGGTGACAGCAAGACGGCCAGAAAGATTCCCGTGATCCAGATCGAATTGGCGCGGCCTCTCTCATTCGGCGGAAACCAGCTCACCGTGAGCATGCTCATCATCGGAAAATGAACACCTTCGGCAAGGCCGAGCAGAATACGTGTCGCGGCGAATACCAGCAGCAACTGGCTGGCAAACGCGCCCATGGCCGTAAACAGCGACCAGAGCAGGACGATGACAATCAGCGACTTTCGCGGGCCGAACCGCGCTGCCAGAGGCGACAGGAAGATGTTGGCAAACCCGTAGCCAATGTAGAAGACCGAGAACAGGATCTCTCCGTTGGCCGTCAGTTCATCGTCGCTCCAGCCCAGATCCTCCGCCATGAAGGGCAGGGCAAGCGAGATGTTCACGCGGTCAAGATAGCCGATGAACAGCGAGATCATCAGCACGAAGGCAAGCCGCCAGCGTCTGGTTCCGGGGTCGATCAGAAACCCGAACGGGCCGGGACGCATCTGGCCCGTTTCGACGGGAGAAACCATGGCGGCGTCAGGCCTTGGTGTAGAGGCGGTTCATGTATTCGACGAGAATCTTGTCGCGCACCCCCGACGGCAAGCCGTTGAGAATGTTGTTGATACCGCGCATCTCGTCTGGAAGGTCGCCATCGTCTCCGGTGAAGACACTGTTCATCTGGTCAAGCAGTTCCGGCGCGGGCAGATCGAGCAGCGGCAACATCTCTTCGGGGAGGGGCCCGGCAGGCTTCATCGTCTCGTCAGCCATCATCCGTGAGACCTCTTCCTCCAGGTCTGCAATCATCTCGTCCGCATGCGGGGCGTTCGATGCACCGATGGAGAGGTGAATGTTTGCGGGCGAGGGGCCGAAACCGAACTGGGGCTGGATAAACCAGCCACGCTTCTTCATCGCATCCGCCAACGCAAACACGTCGACATCATCGGAGTGAAACGCGATGAGGTTACCGAACGGATCGCCGCACAGCTTCAGTCCATCGATCCGGTGGACGGCGTTCTTGATCTTCTCGGCGGCTTCCTGCGTCCTGCGCGCCAGATCCAGATAACCCTCTTCACCCAGATGGTTCATGATTGCCCAGACCCCGGCAATCGGTCCGCCGGACTTGGTAGAGACCACGGTGGGGTTGATGACCGTATAGCCGGTCCAGCCCGACCAGGCGAAAATCTGCCAGCGCCGCATGTTCCCGTCCGCGTAAAGGATGCAGGACGCACCCTTGGCGGCATATCCCCATTTGTGGAAGTCCATCGACATCTGCGTGACACCCGGCGTCGACAGATCGAAGTCGGGAATATCCGCACCCAGCTTACGGGCGAAGGGCAGGTACATGCCGCCAACGCAGCAGTCGACATGCATCAGGATGTTATGCTTCAGGGCGACCTGGCCGAGCTCTGCGATCGGGTCGATGACGCCATGCGCATAGGACGGGGCCGAGCCGACCATCATGATGGTCTGGTCGGTTACGGCGGCGTCCATGTTTTCAGGAACCGCTTCGAAGGTTTTCGGATCAACCTTTGTGGTAACCGGCGTGATATCGAAATAGGCGCAGGCCTTGAAGAAGGCCGGATGCGTGGTTTCCGGCATCAGAAGTTCGGGCTTGGTGATGTGCGGAAAGAGGTCGCGGGCCCGGTCTCTGGCCGTCTTGACCGACAGAAGAATGCTTTCGGTGCCGCCGGACGTGAACGACCCCTTTGCGCCCTCAGGCGCGTTGTGCAGGTCCAGACCCATCGCAATGACGTCGCGCTCAAGTTCCAGGCATGAGGGGAAAGAGGTCGGATCAAGGCCGTTTTCGGTCAGATACGCCCCGTAGGCCTTGTGGAGGAGGTCCATGGCCACCGGACCGGCATCATAGACATATGCAAAGACGCGCCCGTCGGCCCAGCGCACATCATCGCTTTTCATAGCTTCCAGATCGGCAAGAATGCCTTCCGGCGCGCGGCCCTTTTTTGGAAACGCCATAGTCTCTCTCCCGTCTTTCGGTCTTGCTTCGCGGCAAGGTTCGGTCCAATTTGTTGTACAAGTGTACAGGAAAGCAGTTAGCCTGCAAGACCTGCCGGAAAGGGGATGGAAATGATGCGTTGGGTATTGGCGATAATTGCCATCGTCATTCTGGCATCGGTATCTGTGGCTGGCTATGGCTGGCATGTTTTCAACCGTTCCCTGCCGCAAACAGCGGGGGAGCTGGAGCTTCCCGACCTGCATGGACCTGTGCAGATCCTGCGGGACGGCGACGGCGTTGCTCACATATTTGCGACCGACCGTCACGATCTTCTGATGGCGCAGGGATTTGTTCATGCCCAGGACAAGTTCTTCACCATGGATTTCTACCGGCGCGTCGCGCGTGGTGAGCTGTCGGCGCTAGTCGGGGCCGATGGCGGTGTCGTCGAAAACGATATCCTGATGCAGACGATGGGCTTTTCGGCGCTCGCAGCCCGCGATTATGCAGCGCTAGATACCGAAACCCGTGACCTTCTGGACGCCTTTGCCGCAGGCGTGAACGGCTGGATATCAGGTCGCAAACCGGGCGCGGTTGCGCTCGAATACAGCGCTTTGGGTCTTGCTGGTCTGGAGCCGGACATTCCGCCCTGGCGCGCCGATGACAGCCTGGCCGTCAGCCGTCTCAGCGGATTTGCGCTATCCGGCCGGGACGCGCAATGGGAGCTTCGGCGCGAAGCCGTGGCTAAGGCGGTTACGCCCGAAATGTATGCCCAGTGGCGACCGGGCTATGACTACGATCTCTGGCCGACGGTCTTTGCACCGGATGACCTTGCAGTCATGAACGATGTGCTGCCCTCCGGTCCGCAAGCAGACCCAGTGCAGGCCGGGAATGATGGTCCGACAGGCACCGACAATGATCCTGCCCCTGCAATCGACCGGTTCTTCGACCTGCTTCCGTTCGCAGACGAGGGCGCAGGCTCAAATACCTGGGTTGTGGATGGCACGCTTTCGAAATCCGGTAAGCCGATGCTGGCCGTTGACCCACACAATGGTATCGAGATGCCGAACATGTGGCACGAGATCGGCCTCAACATTCGCCCTGCGCCGGGCAGCGATGAAGCAGCTATCTCCATGTATGGTTTTGCGGCTGCTCCCTTCTTTCTCATTCTAGAAGGCTCGAATGATTACGGCGCCTGGGGAACGACAAACGTAACAGGCGGCGATCCGTTCGACCTCTTCAGACTGACCCTGAACCCGGAAAACCCGGACCAGTATCTCCTTGATGGGTCCTGGCGTTCATTTGAAACCGAGACGAAAACGATCCGGATTGCCGGGGCGGAACCGCGCGAGTTCAGTGTCCGCACAAGCGCCTTCGGCCCGGTTCTGCCGTCTGAAAGCGGCCTGCCGGTTTATGCCGTCCGCTGGAGCGGCTTTGCACCGAGCGCGATTGCCCGCGCCGGGCTGAACCTGCCGTTCGTACGCTCGTTCGAGGACTTGCGCAGCGTTCTTGCTGACTGGGACGTCCCGCCAACCCATTTTGCATGGGCCGGTCGCGACGGTTCGATCGGAATGCAGCAGGCCGGCCGGTTTCCCGTCCGTCCCTTCGGTGCCGATGGCTCCCTGCCGCAGGACGGCTCGAAGAGCGAAAACGACTGGATCGGCTATCTTGATGCCGCGCTCATGCCATGGGTGAAAGATCCGGCGGGGCATTACATATCTTCGGGCAATAACCCGGTTGTACCCCCCGCATGGTTCGAGGCGACCGCCCGGGCGAACGCCATTAATGGTGATATTGATTACCTGAAAGACGGCGCCAGAGGCTATCGCGCCGCCCGTTCCAGCGCGCTGCTTGAAAGCCTTGCCCCGCACGATGCGGCAAGCTTCACGCGCATCCAGACCGATGTAACGGTGCCCGGCCTTGCTGAGAGCCTCCAGGTGTTTGCAGGGCTTGGCGGGGAGAACGTGTCCGGCTGCAGCACAGCGCTTACGGACTGGTCCGGCGACCATCAGGCCGACAGTGCAGGCGCGCTGATCTTTGCAAAAGTCTGGACGCGGATTCTCGACGAGGTCTATGCCCCGCATCTGCCGGAAAACGTACCCGTTGATGTCGGCATGACGGAACTCATGTCACTGCAAACAATCATCAGCGATCCCGAAAGCGGCTGGTGGGATAATCCCGCAACCCCGCAGGTCGAGGGCCGCGACGCGCGTCTTTCACCCATCCTTGAGGCGACGTGCAGCGATCTGGCGGCTGCATTCGGCGATGATCCGGCCAACTGGCGTTGGGATAGCGTACACGCGGCGGATTTCGTCTCTCCGGTGCTCGGACAGAGCGGGATCGGGTTTCTCGAGGATATGGCGAACCGACGCGGTGTGAAAACCTTCGGCGGTGCCGGAACGGTGAGCATCAGCCGCTGGAAGCACGGCAAGGGCTTTGGCCCTGAGCATATTCCCGGCTATCGCTATGTGATCGATCTCGGCCAGCCCGATGAGGTCCATGTCATCAATTCGACCGGCCAGTCAGCCCATCCGGCAAGTGCGCATTACGCCGACCAGATGGATGACTGGGCGGCAGGGCGCTATCGCACCCGCGCCCTTGACGAGGAGAGCGTTCGTGCTCGCGCCGTGTCCGTACTCAATTTGTTTCCAGAGACCCGGAACCCCTGAACCATGTTTCAATCGATCAACCCCGCGAATGGCGAGCTATTCGCTGAATACGAGGCCGATACGCTGAATGCGGTCGATCTGCAGCTTGGCAGGATGACGAGCGCGCAAAAGCACTGGCGGTCGCTTGGTTTTACAGCGCGGGGCGAGGTGTTCTCCCGGTTCGCGGTTCTGCTCCGGACCCATACCGATGCACTCGCAAAGCTGGCTGCCCGTGAAATGGGCAAGCCGGTCACGCAAGGGCGCGGCGAGGTGGAGAAATGCGCCGCTCTGGCTGACTGGGTCGCGGAAAACGCCGAAGCTGCGCTGGCACCGGAGGCGCATTCGGCCGGTGCCGACGATGTTTATCTCCAGTACGAACCGCTGGGCATCATATTCTCGGTCACGCCCTGGAATTTCCCGCTCTGGCAGGTTCTGCGTGCGGCTCTGCCGATCATGGCCGGCGGAAACGGCGTTCTCAACAAACCCTCGCCCAACGTGATCGGCTGCGCGCGCGAACTCGTTCGCCTGTTTCGTGAAGCCGGTGCCCCGGACGGTGTTCTGGAAACGGTCAATCTGAGCAATGAAGATGCCGCGCAAGTGATCTCCGATGCGCGGATTGCGGGCGTTGCGCTGACCGGGTCTGAGCGGGCAGGCGCATCAGTCGCCGCAACCGCTGGCATGTCGATCAAGCCGAGCCTTCTCGAACTTGGTGGCTCTGATCCCTTCATCGTGCTTGCCGATGCCGATCTCGCCGCTGCTGCCAAGGCCGCAGCCCGCTCGCGCTTTTTCAATGCCGGGCAGGTCTGTATCGCCTCCAAACGCATTCTGGTGGATGAGGCCGTCTCCGATGCATTCATGCTGGCATTCCTGCGGGAAACCCAGTCCTGGACGCCCGGCGATCCAATGCTGGACGCAACCATGATGGGACCGATGGCGCGGGCAGACCTGCGCGATCAGCTTTCCGGTCAGGTCCGCAAAAGCCGCGAGGAAGGCGCACGGGCCGTTCTCGCCGGCGGCGAGATGGATGGCGCAGGATGGTTTTTTGGGCCGACTGTTCTGCAAGGCGGACCGAACGAGGGGTCTGCCATGCGCGAGGAGTTGTTTGGTCCGGCGGTTATCGTTCAGACATTCTCAAGCCCACGCGAGGCGATCGACCTGGCGAATGCGACACCGTTCGGATTGTCCGCGAATCTCTGGACCGCCGACATCGATCATGCGTTGGCCCTTGCGCCTCAAATTGAAAGTGGCGGCGTCTTCATCAACGCCACCACACAATCCGACCCAAGGTTTCCGTTTGGCGGGATCAAGAGATCCGGCTATGGCCGCGAGCTTGGCGAGGCCGGTCTGAAAGCCTTCATGAACCTGAAGACCGTTTGGGTCGGGCAGGGCTGAGGAGCGCGATCCGTCAGCTTGTCTTGACGCGGTCGCCCGTGTCGGGCTTGCGCGCATACTGCTCGCTGCGGTCGACCGTCTCGTTCATGTCTCCTGACGGGATTTCACGCGGATCGGGAGCCTCTTCGGGACGCACCGAATTGGGTCCATGCGCCTGCCGCTGGCGTGCAGCGCGGATCGGATCTCCATCGACCCGCGTCTCCACACCCTGCTCATAGAGCATCGCCTCGTCGCGGCTCTCGTCTTCGTTGACTGCCGGTTTGGCCCGTCGCTCCGGGTCGAATTCGGAAAGGTTCGCACTGTCTGTCGTTTTCTCTGTCATGGCTCTGTCCTCTTTAGTGCCTGTCTTTCAAACGGCCCCGGCCTGTGCATGTTCCGAACGGTGATGCTTGCGGGAATGGCAAAAGAGCGCGAAGCTTCAGGCAGAACGGGAACAGGGGCCGATATGCGCGAAACGATCATGAGGCATCTTGACCATGATCCGCGCTTCAACTGGCGCGGCGGAGCGGTCACGCGGATCGAGAACCTGTCTGACATTGTCTTTGCACTGGCGCTTGGCATGCTGGTTTCGTCATCGTCTGCCGTCGTCACCTTCAGCGATCTGACCGCGCATCTCTGGAACATCATTCCCGTCGCTGCGGGCTTTGCCTTGCTGCTCCTGATCTGGAACGCGCATTTCACCTATTTCAGACGCTATGGCGTAGCCGACGGACAGATCATTTTTCTGAATGCCTGCCTGCTTCTTGTCGTTCTGTTTCTTGCCTACCCGCTCCGGTTCATCTTCGACAGCCTGTTCGGGTTCATTCTGATGTCGGCAACAGGCGATCAGACCCGGCTCATCGCGATGGAGGTCGAGTACGAAACCTCAGGCAAGATCATGGCCTATTTCGCCGTCGGTTACGCCCTCGTCTTTGCGATCTATCTGCTGATGTACCTGCATGCACCCAGGCACGCGCAGACACTCGGGCTGAATGCATCCGAGCGCGCAATGACCCTGATTTCCCTGTACAGCTTTGTCGTTCAGATCGCTTGCGCTGCCCTTGTGTTTGCGCTCGCCGTTTTTACACCGCTCGTCGGCTTTGCAGGTGCGTTTCTTGTGCTGGTCTGGCCGCTCAATCTCCTGGTTCGTTTTATCGTGAAAGTACCTGCCGAAACGCCGGGCGATAAGGCTTTGGATACCGACGATCGAGAGGTGGGCAGCGCTTGATCCGGTCGTCTTCTTGCGGTGAATAGCGGACCCGACATCGCAATTGACCGAAAAGATATATCAATTCGCAGCAGTGTCTGCTTGACCCCGCGCGCGCGTCGCGGTCTTCTGGTGCAGTGCACAATCAAATCGGAGACATGGGCAGGGGCCCGCTCTTCGAAATCCGGAGCTTTCAGGTCAGATGGGCGAGTTGAAAAAAATCGGGGTGGTCGGAGCCGGCCAGATGGGAAACGGGATCGCACATGTCTGCGCCGTTGCCGGTTACGATGTGGTGCTGAGCGACGTATCGCAGGCGTCTCTCGACAAGGCGCTTCGGACGATTGAGCGGAACATGACCCGGCAGGTCTCGCGCGACCTTATAACGCCGGAAGAAATGGAATGCGCCACGGCCCGTATTTCGACCAGCACCACACTTGATGATTTCGCCGACGTAGATCTGGCCATTGAAGCGGCAACCGAGAAGGAAGCCGTCAAGGTTTCCATCTTCGAAGCGCTTGTGAAGGCTGTTCCGAAGGACGCGTATCTCGCATCCAACACATCGTCGATTTCAATCACCCGACTGGCTACGGTCACGGACCGTCCCGAAAGGTTCATCGGCCTGCATTTCATGAACCCGGTTCCGGTCATGAACCTGATCGAAGTCATCCGCGGTCTGGCGACGGATCAGGAAACTTACGAAATGGCGATCGAGCTGTCGCGACGTCTCGACAAGCAGGTTGCGAATGCGGAGGATTTTCCGGCTTTCATCGTCAACCGGGTGTTGATGCCGATGATCAATGAGGCCGTTTATACGCTGTATGAAGGCGTGGGCACCGTGCAGGGTATTGATACGGCCATGAAGCTCGGCGCGAACCACCCGATGGGTCCCCTGCAACTGGCTGACTTTATCGGGCTCGATACCTGTCTCTCCATCATGCAGGTTCTGCATGACGGGCTCGCCGACACCAAATACCGCCCGTGTCCGCTTCTCGTGAAATACGTCGAGGCAGGCTGGCTCGGTCGCAAATCCAAACGCGGGTTCTATGACTATCGCGGCGACGAACCGGTTCCGACCAGATAGTGAAAAACCCCGATGCCTGAGCACCGGGGTCCATTCGCTTTCAGAAAATCAGCTGGCCGCTATTTCTTCTGCTTGAATTTGTCCTTCACATCGCCAGCGGTTTTGCGGGCTTCGCCTTCGGCCTGCTTCAGCTTGCCTTCGGTTTCCAGCTTCTTGTTCCCGGTCGCCTTTCCGGCAGCTTCCTTGATGTTGCCTTCGGCATCTTTAAGGGCGCCCTTGGCGTGTTGCTTGTCCACTATGTGTCTCCATTCACTCAGTCGAGATCGGAGATCGGTCTCGCATACATACAACGTCGAAGAGGCTCCGGTGTTCCGTGGCTAAACGTGTTCAACGGTTAGCGAGCAGCACCCATACAAAGGCGCTGTAGATGATGAACAGGGACGCAAACTTGACCACGGTGACGCGGACAAACGGCACGATATCTTCCCAACTCGATTTACGGGCAATATTGGCGACAGCTTCTGCAATTTTGCGGGTCACGTCATCGCGCTTCTTTCCCGAAAGCCGCAGAAGAACGTCCTCGCTCCACTTGCGCTCGAGGTCGCCTGCTTCCTCGAGCACCTCCGAGAACACCTGCGCAGCGACAATCTCGCCAACCGCCCTTTTGGGGCGCCAGCCATGCTGGCGAAGCTCTACCTGCATGAGCCGCAGCACCGGCCAGGTCGCCAGGATATCGCGCAGAACGAACAGGACCAGAAGCGTGATGAGAAGTGCTGTAAAGACCAGATCGCTTATGAGGCCGAAGGCGTGTGCAGCCCAGACTGATCCGAGCAACAGGATTTTCACCGCCGTAACGATGACGAACGTGCGGAAGGTTTCGGAAAAGAACAGCTGCGTATGCGCCCGAATGCGTTCGCGTGCGATCTTGCCGGCATCCTGAATGGCCGAATGGGTACGTTTGTCGACTTCTCGTGCCAAGGCCTGTCTGCCCAGGGCCAATCCGGCGGACACGGCTGAGATGACAAGAAAGGCCGCACGAAACATGGCAGTAGTCTAACGCGTTTTCGGGGCGCTTGGCACCAGAAAGAACACGCTTGTCTGGCTGACCTTATTTCGGCGATGCCCGGTCCATTGTCGTCATCAGGCGCGTGATGATCGAAACCACCCGGGTTGCGGTGGCGACCGCCCGTGTTGGATTGGTTGCGATCACGTAAGCCATGCCCAACCCGATAGCGGCCGATGTTATCGGCCGTTTCGAAAGAATCGATCCGATGATGTCGAACGGCAAGTCGGCAAGCGCTTCTGCTGTCGCGTGCTCGATATTGTCGATTTCCTTGGACGTGGAATTCTGTGGCTGCAGCAGGATCACGAAAGCGATACTGGCGATAAATAGGAAGATGAACCCTGCGGTCGTAGCCGCCCAGGCCATTCCGATGAGCGGCGCTAACGCAATTGCAAGCGCAATAGCGAGCGTCACGACGCCTGCGAACCCGAAAAGGATTGCGCAGGCGCCTGCGAGTATGCGGGCTTTCGTAAGGTCCACCGGTCTTTATCGTGAACGCAGAGCCGTCAGCAGAACGCCGAGACCGAAAGCGATGCCGACGGCCGGCAGCGGGTTCTCGCGAATCTTGCTCTCCACGGTGCCGCGGGCTTCCTGAACGGAGTCGACAGCGTCATCAGCGTATTCCTTGCTGACCCGTACGCCCTTTTTTCCTTGTGAAGAGGCCACCGAGCCGATGCTGCTCATCAGGGCCTTCACGTCCTTGCTGAGATCGGCGAAGTCGCTTTTCAGGCGGTTCACATCGGTGTCGAGATCTGCTGGTTTGTTTTTCGGTTCGATAGCCATTTAAAGCTCCCTGAATTGCTGATTGACGCCAGGTGGCGCTGCTCACCTCAAACCAACGCGGGTGCGACATTCCGGTTCCGCCGGACATCGGTCTCAAGTTAAATGAAGTCGACGGGTTATCTGACACGGCAGGATCGGCTACCAACCGGGTGTTTACCAGTCGCAATACGAAGGCAACCTCAGGGATCCATGAACACAGAAGCCCTTATTTCGCTCTCAGCCTATTTTCTCCTGATGCTTGGCATCGGTTTCTACGCCTACCGAAAATCGACCAGCGACGTGTCCGAATACATGCTGGGCGGGCGCAAGCTGCACCCGGCCGTTGGTGCGCTTTCTGCGGGCGCGTCGGATATGAGCGGATGGATGCTGATGGGGCTTCCCGGCGCAGTCTATGTTGCAGGCTACAGCGCGGCATGGATCGCGGTTGGCCTGATCGTCGGGGCGTATCTGAACTACCGGTTCGTGGCCCCGCGTCTCAGAGTGTTTACCGAAATGGCAGATGACGCCATCACCATTCCCGATTATTTCGAAAAGCGGTTTCGCGATACGACGCGGTCGCTACGGGTCTTTTCCTCGGTCGTAATCGTGATCTTCTTCACGCTCTACACCTCTGCCGGCATTGTTGCGGGCGGCAAGCTGTTCGAAGCCTCGTTCGGGCTCAGCTATCACCTTGGCCTCTTTCTGACCGCAGGCGTGGTGATCGCCTATACCTTGTTCGGCGGGTTTCTGGCCGTCAGCCTGACCGACTTCGTGCAGGGCTGCATCATGTTCATTGCCCTTGTTCTGGTGCCTGTCGTCACCTGGCTGGTGCTGCAGGATGGCGGTGCCATGTCGATGGCAGTCTCATCGGCGCCGCCCGGCTATTTCGGCTGGTGGCCGGAAGGCATGACCTGGATCGGGCTGATCTCCCTTCTGGCCTGGGGGCTCGGTTATTTTGGCCAGCCGCACATCATCGTTCGCTTCATGGCGATCCGTTCGCTGAAGGATGTCGCGGCTGCGCGGTATATCGGCATGGGCTGGATGATCGTGACGGTGATCGGCTCGGTGATGACAGGCATACTCGGTTATGCCTATGCGACGACGCAGGGCCTTGCAGTGGATGATGCGGAAACCATCTTCATCATTCTCTCGCAGATCCTCTTCCACCCGCTGGTGGCGGGCTTCCTGCTGGCCGCAATTCTCGCGGCGATCATGTCGACCATCTCTTCGCAGCTCCTGGTCTCGTCCAGTTCGCTGACAGAGGATTTCTACAAGACGTTCCTGCGCAAAACCGCCAGCCAGGGCGAATTGGTCGCTGTCGGGCGGGCCTCGGTGCTTGTTGTGTCTCTGCTGGCAATTGCGCTTGCATTTGATCGCTCCAGCAACATTCTCTCGCTGGTTGGCAATGCGTGGGCCGGATTTGGCGCGGCTTTCGGCCCGGTCATACTGCTCAGCCTGTTCTGGAAAGAGCTTTCCCGCGAGGGTGCACTGGCAGGCATGGTCACCGGTGCTGTCACAGTGCTCTTCTGGCTCTATGCGCCGATAGAGATCGACGGCCAGAGCTTGTCGCAGATCATCTACGAGATTATTCCGGGGTTCATTCTGTCCGGCGTCGCAGCCATCGGCGTCAGTGTGTTCGTCAGGAGTGCGCGGGACGTTGTAAGGGAACGCTTCGAGACGATGGAACAGAGCATGAGCGAGGTCCGCCAGCCGCTCTTGTAGGGAGCGCTATAGATTTATCTCACTGGTTTTCTTGTGCGGGCGTCATCGCAGCTCGATGAGGCGCCTTGCCAAGTGTCAGACTGGCGGCCCCGGCGCGATTCGAACGCGCGACCTACAGATTAGGAATCTGTTGCTCTATCCTGCTGAGCTACGGGACCGTCGGCTCCGTTTCTAGCGTCAGGCGGGCGCGGCGTGCAAGCGCGCGCGCACTGTGCGATCGCCGTCTGCCATCGGCGCGGTGAGGGGATCGGGCACGCAGGCCAGCGCGGTATCGAAGACCTCCAGCCCCGCACCTGTCTTCGTTGCATTCTCCGAGAGGGTACGTCGCCAGGCCCGTGCACCAGGCAACCCGGTGAACGCCCCCAGCAGATGCCGTGTCATCGCGTGAAGCGGGATGCCTTCTGAAAGTTGCGCTTCGATATAGCTGCGATAGTTCGACATCGCCGCGTGTATTGAGGCAGCAGGGGCAGTCTCGCCAAAGAGGTCCGGGTCGGCTGCCAGCAGGCAGGCCGGGTCCTGATACGCCGCGCGCCCCAGCATGACGCCATCCTGCGCGCCCATCTCGGCGGCTCCGTGCGCCACGTTTTCCAGCCCTCCGTTCAGAACGATGGTGAGGTGCGGGAAGGCCGCCTTCAGGTCTCGCACCAGATCATAATCAAGCGGCGGGATGGTGCGGTTCTCCTTCGGGCTGAGGCCTTTCAGCCAGGCTTTGCGGGCATGGGTGATGAACACCTCGCATCCGGCATGCGATACCGTTTCGACAAAGCCGAAAAGCGTCTCGCGCGGGTCGTCGTCATCGACGCCGATCCGGTTCTTGATCGTTACGGGTAGATCGACAGCTTCACGCATGGCCTCGACGCAACGTGCAACCACATCCGGCGCACGCATCAGGCAGGCCCCGAACGCGCCTGACTGCACCCTGTCCGACGGGCAGCCGCAATTGAGATTGATCTCGTCATAGCCGAACCCGGCACCGATGCGCGCGGCCTCGGCAAGCTTTGCAGGCTCGTTCCCGCCCAGCTGCAGCGCGATCGGATGCTCGACGCCGGAAAACCCGATCAGCCGCTCACGGTCGCCGTGGATGACCGCGTCGGCGGTGACCATCTCCGAATAGAGCCGGGCGCGGCGCGTGAGGTGGCGGTGGAAGACGCGGCAATGCCGGTCCGTCCAGTCCATCATCGGTGCGATGGAAAAGCGCCAGGGGGAATGGGTGGTCATGCCGGTCAGATAGGAGATTTGCGCGGCGCACGCAAAGCCGGTCGCCCAATCTTATTTTGGTCCGTCGGGGAAGTGCGCTGCAAACGCTTCCGGCTCAAGCTTCGCAACATTCGCGACCAGACTGATAGTTGTGTAGGTTCCGATCAAGGCAAGGATTTCCAATTGCTCTTCGAGGTTCCAGTCGGACTGGAATCCCTTGAGTGCCTCCGCGCCTAGTGAGCCGTTCTCGCAGAGCTCCATGATCGCTGCGATCAATCGATCTTCTTTTGCAGTCCAACCGGCTGGGCCACGATTACGGCTCGAGGCGACTTGATCGTCGTTCAGTCGGGCCGCCTTGGCGAAGATTGAAACATGAACGCCCCATTCGTATTCGCAATTTCGCGCCGCTGTCACATGCAGAATGACAATCTCGCGGGTTCGAAGATCAAGCGGACTCTCTTTGTCCAGCAAGTTCGGAACGGCTTTTTTCAGGAATCGCGGACTGTTCGCAAACGTCCTGAACAGGGACAGGAGATAGCCACTCTGCTGTGGATAGCGCGCCAGCATTTCGGCGACTTCCGGCTCATAGGGGGCCGTAAGCGGTTTCAATTGGTTGGACATCAATAGCCTCGTTCGCTACAGTAAGTGTAGCATTTATCGCTACGTTTTCTGTAGCGTCAAGGGGGCAAGATGACGAAACTTCCCGGCCATCCGGTTCGAGGGTCTACAACCGGTCGGCCCATTATGGTCTTGCTTGACCATCTCGGAAAGAAATGGACACTACGGATCATCTGGGAGCTTTCTCGAAGCGGCCCATCGACCTTCAGAACCTTGCGCGCAAACTGCGAGAACGTCTCTCCGAGTATTCTGAACGCGCGTCTCAAGGACCTTCGTGAGCTCGATCTGGTTACGCTCGCGGAGTCCGGCTATGTACTCAGCGATAAAGGCCGCGAAATGGCAGCGTTGCTTTCACCGCTGGATGATTGGGCGAACCGGTGGGCTATCGATGTTCAGGCCTCCTGAATTGATGTCGGCAGGGACGTGCTTTGCCCTGCAATCTATCGCTATCGCCGGTCGTCGTCCTTATATCGCGTCGAGGCGAACCTGCCAGCTGTGAGAGGACCCCGTCATGACCGAATATACGCCCCCGAAAGTCTGGACCTGGGACAAGGAAAGCGGTGGCCGGTTTGCCAAAATCAACCGGCCCGTTTCCGGCGCGACCTCGCAGAAGGATCTGCCCGTCGGCGAGCACCCGCTGCAGCTTTATTCGCTGGGAACACCAAACGGGGTGAAGGTCACGGTCATGCTGGAGGAGCTTCTGGCTGCCGGTCACACTGGCGCGGAATACGATGCCTGGCTGATCAATATCGGTGAGGGCGACCAGTTCACCTCCGGCTTTGTCGGTGCCAACCCGAACTCCAAGATTCCGGCACTCATGGACCATTCGGTGGACGGTGAACCGCAACGCGTGTTTGAATCCGCGTCTATCCTTCTTTACCTCGCAGAGAAGTTCGAAGCCTTCCTTCCAACGGACCATCGCGCGCGCACCGAGGCGCTCTCATGGCTGTTCTGGCAGATGGGCAGCGCGCCGCTTCTGGGCGGCGGCTTCGGGCATTTCTACGCCTATGCGCCGGAGAAATACGAATACCCGATCAACCGCTATGCGATGGAAGTGAAGCGCCAGTTGCATGTGCTGGATACCCGTCTTGGGATACATGAGTTCATGGCCGGAACGGAGTATTCCATTGCCGACATGGCGATTGCGCCCTGGTATGGCGCGCTGGCCAAGGGCGTGCTCTATGACGCCGCCGAGTTTCTCAGCGTGCACGAATACACCAATGTCATCCGCTGGACCGACCAGTTGATGGCGCGGCCCGCCTTCAAGCGCGGACGGATGGTCAATCGCACCTTCGGTGAGCCGTCCAGCCAGCTGCATGAGCGCCATGATGCCAGCGACTTCGACATGAAGACCGCTGACAAGCTGGCCCCGAAGGACGACTAGCCGTTCATTTGGCGGCGACGTCGGCAAGCACCGCCGCCGCCTGCTCATTGCCGAGCGCGGCGGCCTTGCGAAACCATGAGATCGCAGCGTCACGGTCAGCGGGAATGCCCATACCGTTCAGGTTTATGACGCCGAGATTGAAGGCGGCCGCGACATGGTCCTGGTTCGCTGCTCTTGTGTACCAGTCCAGCGCTTCGGGGACGGACTTTTCCGTCCCGACGCCATTGAAAGCCGCATTGCCCGCATTGAACTGCGCGTCCGCGTTGCCTTGCGCTGCGGCCAGCCTGTAGAGCCGCGTCGCTTCGACCGGATCGGCATGGACACCCAGCCCACTCGAATACATCCGGCCCAGATTGTATTGCGCGTTGTCCTGGCCCTGTTCGACGGCCTTGCGATACCAGACCAGTGCGCCTGCGTAGGATTGTGTGACCCCGTTTCCGAGTTCATAGGCGCTGCCAAGATTATTTTGCGCGACCGCATGGTTCTGATCCGCGGCCATACGGTACCATTTCAGCGCTTCGACATGATCAACGGGAACGCCTTGACCATTGGCGTACATGGTCCCGATAGCGTTCCGGGCGTTCGCATCACCGGTCGCCGCTGCAATACGATAGTTTTCGAGGGCAGCTGAATAGTCGCCTGCATCGTATGCGGCATTTGCCGTTTCGTATGCGTCGGTCGATGCCGCGACCGGTGCGGCGCAGAGGCCAAGCGTTATGGCCAAGGCGGCTACCGCAAGGGGTGATCGATACGTCATGGGTTTGCGCCTGTCTGGTGCAGCGAACGACCGCGGCACGCCGGAGTGTCGAGCCAACCCTGCCGCAATCCCGGTCGGGCCACATCACCCGCAGCGGTGAAGCCAAGCGCGAAAAGTGAGCCGCGCAACCGACCGGTCCACCTGCGCTCCGCTAGTCGTCGAACGGCATGGCATTGGCGTTCAATACGGCCTGTGCGGGAATCTCCGGCAGGCTGAAGGACCGTATCTCGCCGTTCGGGCGTGAGATGGCGTAAACGGTCCGCTTGTCTTCCGGATCGAAGGCAAATGCCTGTCCTTCCGCCTCGATAGCAATCGTTGCGACATGTATCAGCTTCGGCCCCATCTTGGGCTTGGCCAACACATACATTTCCGGCAGGTCATGGCCCATGACATAGAGAAGCCCGTCAGCTCCGAGTGCGCCGCCGGAAGCGGCCTGCGGGGCCATCTTCTCGACGAGCGCTCCGGGTAGCATCCATCCGCCCGTTTTGCGCCACTCGGCGTCAAAGGTATAGACACCGGCATAGGCGTTGGTCTTGAACGGAAGACCTGTCTCGTCGTTGTAGTGCGCAAAACCGACAATCCATCCATCCTCAAGCCGGTCGAACCAGACCAGCGAGCCCTCGTCCATGATGCCGAGGCTTTTGCTTTCGACATGCGCCAGCGTCTCTGCGTCGAAGATCTCGATGGAGGATGCCATCGGCACTTCCGGATGGTTCGAGTTGGCGCACAGCAAGCGGTCGCCTTCGCCGAAGCAGGAATTGAGGTGACGAATGAGGCCTCCCCGCGGACCGATCCACCGGGCCTGCAACGTGCCGGTCGCCTTGTCATAGCGACCAATCACATGGTTGACGATGGCATAGACCGAATCGCCAAGCGCGGCTGCCCCCTGGCGCGCTTCAGGGGCAGACCACCGCTGTATGGGTTCGGCGGTTAATTCCAGCGGCACCGGTGCTTCATAAGCTGGAATATCGCGATAATTGAACGCTTGAGCCGACGCGCCGCTCGTGAGGGCGAGCAGCGCGCAGGTCGCGGCAAGACTTCTGCCAGGTCGCATGATCAATCTCCGCATCAGAAGCTGGCCGACAGGCCAATCCAGAATGTCCGGCCGAACACGGCGTCTTCCTGCAGGAACTGTGCGCCCGGCCCGGTTAGTTCCCGTCTGCCGGCATCGGTCAGGTTCTGTACCTCGCCAATCAGCGTGATACGCGGCGTGGCGTTGAAGCGGGCCTGCAGGTCGACGGTTTCACGAGAGTCCCAGTACTCGTCGAGATTGGGATCATCGGCTTCGATCAGGTCGATGAAGTCGTCGGTGTAATTGTACGAGGCACGAAGCTCGAAGGTCTCGGTCGCGTAGAAGGCAGTCAGGTTGTAGGTCGTATCGGGCTGCTGGAAGAAGCCGGTCACCCGCGATCCACCATTCGATAGCGGCACCGCGAATTCGGTATCAAGAAGTGTGATGTTCGCTGACATGCCGAGCCCGTTGAATGGTGCCGGCAGGAAGGAGAATGTCTGCTGCACCTGCGCCTCGAACCCGGTGATCTCGGCGCTTTCGGCATTCTCCGGTTGGGTCACCGCATCATAGGTGACTCCGTCCACCGTGATTGGTCCGGTTGTCGTCTGGGTGAAGATCTCGTTGGAGATATCCTTGTAGAACACACCCGCGGAGATGATCCCGTCACCCACATACCATTCGGCGGAAAGATCGAAATTGTCCGATTTGCGCGGTTCGAGATCAGGATTGGAACGGGAAATGGTGTTGTCGGCGGTATTGATCGAAATACCCCGCGTGAGCAGATTGAGATCGGGCCGCCCGAGGGTCCGTGATGCGGCCCCGCGCAGCACGATATTGTCGGTCACGTTATAGCGAACATTGATGGAGGGCAGGAGGTCGGAATACTCTCCGGAGACGCTCGCACCACCATTGGGTGCGCCCTCATACTCGGTCTGTTCATATCGAAGGCCACCGGTGACCGTCCACGCGCCGGACTTGAACATCGACATAAGATAGCCGGCGGTAACGTCCTCGGTTGCCGTCGAGCCGTTCGAGGTCGTCAACGCGCTGACCAGATCGCCGCTCTGCGCCACACCGTCCGAGGCCGGAATGGAGATACGGTTCGGGAAGCGGTATCCGCCCTGAAAGTCGACGCCTGACAAGGCCCCGTCTGCAACCCTGTCCAGCGTGTAGGTGACGCCGGGTCCGGCGACAAAGCGTTCGAAGCTGAGCCCTTCGGTCTTCTCTCCGGTACGGTAGAGAAGACCTGCCCCGAAGGTGAAGTTCTCCAGTGCCGGGGCATCCCAGTCCAGATCGGCCTTGTATTCCTGAATGTCATCCTCCGCAAAGCGCGCGAGTACGCCCCGGTTTACAAACGCATAGCTGGCCGGATTGAAGTACGCGGCAGGATCAAGCGGCTGGATCGTATTGAAGATGTTCGTCGTGTCATAGCGCGCGCCAAACCCCGTTCCAGTCCGGAAGCCTTCGGTAACCTCCGGGTTGTCCAGTTCCGCAGTCGTGTAGACCGCCTGCAGTTCGAGGTTCCAGTCCGGGGCAAACTGCCAGTCGGCGCGGCCGCGCAGATTGAAGATTTCCCGGTCCAGAACGAACCGGCCGATCCCGATAAAGCCGAACCCGGTATCGGTGATGCCGGAGGTCGGCGTCTGGTCGCGGATGGTGGTTGGCTGGCTGGACGCGCCGCTGGTCCCAAGTTCGTAGGTCTGTTCGTCGCGCCGTTCATCGTCATTGTACTGATTGTACGCGATGGCAAGTTCGGCGTTGAACGTTTCCATCGGCCGCCATTCCCCCTTGGCGATCACGCCGATCCGCTCACGGGTATTGTTATAGAAGAACTGGCGTGTGTTCGTCGGAACAACGATGCCATTGCCATTGCCAAGACCAACATTCTGTCCCGTGGCATTGAATTCGGTATAGTCGGCATCGTCGACTTCAATCTGTGGAATGAAGAAGTTCCGGTTTGAGTAGTCGAAGCCAAACACCACGCCGAACTGGTCGTCCTGACCGAACTGCATGCCGGTGGCGAAGTTCGCGCGCCAGGTGGTTTCCTTGTCGTCGCCATCCAGCGTCGTGCCTTCGCCGGACTGCTCGAATTCGCCGATAAAGACCTGACCATTGAAGAAAGGCTCGGCCTGATCGAAGGCGCTGCGCGTAACCAGATTGATCGTGCCACCGATCGCATTGTGATCAAGCTCTGGCGTGATCGATTTGCGGACTTCAACGCGCGAGACCAGCGATGCCGGGATCAAGTCGAGCGGAACGGCGCGGCCTAGCCCGCCACGCTCGGGGGAGGCGACAATGCCGCCATCAATCGTTGTCCGGTTATAGGTTGCGTTCAGGCCACGAATGATCGGGAAACGGGCCTCGCCCTGATCGTTCTGCACCGCGGCTCCCGGTATGCGGACAACGGCCTGAGCGATGTTCAGGTCAGGCAACCGTCCGATATCGTCCTGCGATACCGCGTCGATAATGACGTCCGCATTGCGTTTGGCTTCAATGGCGCGCTGTTGCGAGAGTGCCTGGCCATAGACCTCGACGGTATCGAGCCTTTGCTCGTCCGCGCCTGTAGTTTCTGTCTGCGCGGCGGCGCTTGTTGCGGCGGCGAGTGCGATGATGCTGCAAGCCGTTGACGCTGCGAATTTCGACATGTTGAGCCCCTTTTTCCGATGGAATTTTCGGTGGCTTGGGGCAACTCAGTGATATTGCAGTGACACTACGGCGAACCTTTTAAGACGCGTCTTCCGTTGGCTGAATACTTGTCTGAATTCTGTCATTTTGAACGCGCATGTTTTCAGTTACTTGTCCGAGCAAATTAATCAATGCTACCGTCGAGCACGGCGGAAAGAAAAAATACGGCCGGGAAAACTGGTTTCTTACCTCTTGCACTGGAGCGTGCGCCGGACAGTTTACTCAACCGGATCGAGCCTGCCTTTCGATACGGGTGTTCACTGCTGGGCGCGAAGCGGTTCGCTGACCGGTCGGGCTGAAAGGTAGATTCGATTCCCGTACGCGCCGTCCGGACGCGGTTCTGATCAGCCGCTAGCCGCTAGCCGGTACCGCCCCAGCGCCATTGAAACCGATCATCTTCCGTTTTGGCTATTGCTCGTCAGCGGCGTCTCAACTGGCGCATAGGTCTGCCAGCCACCTCCGAGAGAGCGATAGACCATGATCTGCGCATCCAGCACATCCTGCGATTTCATCGCGATTTCGGCTTTCAATCCGGTCAGGCGACGCAGGGCTTCCAGGGCTGGAAAGAGAGAATCATTGCCCGTCCGGAACCGCAAATCAGCAAGTTCATAAGCACGCAAGCGGTCGTTCCGCGCGGTTTCTAGTGCGTTCAGCTCCTTCACCAGAAACACATACGACGACAAGGCGGATTCGACTTCCGAAAACGCCGTCAGGACCGCCTTGCGGTATTCAAGGCCTGCAGTACCGTACAGGAGCTCTGCGCGGTCGATGTCGATGCGTTCACGACCGCCATCGAAGATCGGCCATCTGACGACGCCGCCGAAGTTCCAGGTCTGGCTGGCATTATCGAACAGATCCTCGACATTCGCCGAACCCAGACCAGCCCCGCCCGTCAGCCTGAAGCTCGGAAAGAGGTCAGCGGTCTCGGCACCGATGTCTTCACTCGCAGCGGCAAGGCGCCGTTCCTCGGCCCTGATGTCGGGCCGTCGCAGCAGGAGCGTACTAGGCAGGCCTACCGGAATACGCCCGGTGCTTTCGGGCAGGGGAGCGGGTTGCGAAAGGTCGTCCGTTATATCTGCAGGCAGCTTGCCGGTGAGCAAGGCGAGGCGGGCGATTGCCGCGCGTTGACCTGCCAGCAGGGCGTTGCGGCCTGCCTCCAGCTCACTGACATCTGCACGCGCCCGAAGCAGGTCCAGCTCCGGCGCAAGATCCTGGGCGACCATCAAGCGGGTGAGTTCGGCGGTACGCCGTGCCAGTTCCACGTTCTCACCGGACACATCGTATTGGGTCTGCAGGCCGCGAAGCCGGGCATAGGCCAGTCCGACTTCCGCAAAGACTGCCACCATTACAGCGCGCCGGTCTTCCTCGCTTGCCTCGATCCGAAGGTCGGCCGCCGCTTCGCGTCGCTTCAGGCGACCGAAGAGGTCGATTTCGAATGACAGATCCACACCGAGCGAGAAGACATTCTGCAAGGACGGAGCACCGGGCGGCGGTCCTAGCCCGCCGAGAGTTTCGCTTGCCTGCTGGCGCGACCCGGATCCATTGAAAACGACCGACGGAAAAGTAGCCGCCGAAACCAGGCGCCGATCAAGCCGCGCCTGTTCGATACGTGAAACCGCCAGCGCGAGATCAACATTGCCAGCCGCAGCGTCATCGATCAGCGCGGAGAGGACCGGATCATCGTATCCGCGCCACCAGTCCGCTTCGACGGTGACACCGGGCGCCACGAGGTCCGGATCGAGACTGGCCGCGCTATCGAACGCGGCCGCGACCGGGACGTCGGGCTTCTCGTAATCAGGGCCAAGCACGCAGCCACAAAGCGCCGACGCGCAAACCCCAAGGCAAACGGCTAGCCGGATCATGCGGGTTCTCCAGAGGTCAGAAGCCCGGTCTTGCGAGGTCCCTTGCGCGTTTTGGGTGCATACCGGATTCCAAAGAACAGGCAGTAGAGAACGGGGGTCAGGCCGAGTGAAATAACGAACGTTCCAATGCCCAGACCGAACGCGATGGATGACGCCATTCCGTAGAAAAGCACGTCTTTCGTAATGATGAGGGGGAGCAGTCCGATGATCGTTGTGATTGTCGCCATCAGGATCGGCCGCAACCGGCGTTTGCAGGCGCTGATGACAGCGTCGATACCCTCGTTCTCGCCTTCACTGATTTCGATATCGATACGGTCAAGCAGAACGATCGAGTTGTTGATGATGATCCCCACAAGCGCAAACAGGCTGAGAATTACCATGAAGCCGAAACTTGCCTGCATTACGGTGAGGCCGACAGCTGCGCCGATCACGACGAACGGGAGACACAAGAGGAGGATGACGGGTCGCCGGAAGCCGTTGAACTGGACGGTCAGAAACAGAAAGATCAGTCCGAGCACAAGCGGTACCGTCGCGCCGAGGGCTGCGTTGCTCTCACCGGTATCGTCGATGACGCCATCGAACTCGACGAAATGCCCCGGTGCCAGATCTTGATTCATCGCGTCGATTTTCGGTTGCAGCAACGGGACCATATCTTCCGGTGACAGGGTCGGATTGCGGGCTTCGACCGTTACCGTACGGATCAGGTCCTCGCGCTGAATGAAGGGATATCCCGTCGTCCGTTCGAGTGTCGCAATCTGATCAACCGGGACCGAAGCACCGGTCAGCGAGGAATACACCGACACCGAAGCGAGGCGGTCGAGGCTGCTGCGTTCGCTCGCAACGGCGCGCATGACAACAGGAATGACCTCATCACCGTCACGAAACTCGGTCACAGGCGTGCCGCTTACATACCGTGCGAGTGCCTGGGAAACATCCGCGGACGTAACGCCGGCAGCGCGGGCTCTCTGCTGATCTATGCGGACATCGAGGGTTTCAGTCCTGTTGTACCAGTCCGTCCAGACGTCGATCGTTCCGGGAATTTCAAGAAGCATCTGCTCAAGACGTTTGGCCTGCTCAAAGATATAGTCGTCGTCCGGACCGCGCACCTGAAGCTCGATGACATTTGGATCGGTCGGTCCGAGAAACATTCGCGAGACGCGCGTGTTGACGTCCGGGACGGCGCGTCGCAGATCGTTCCGGAGTTCTCGGGACCAGCGTTTTGGCCGCTTCGACATCGGTGACATTGATCACGATGAAGCCCTTGTTGGGAGCCGGGTCGACGGGGGCGAGAGAAAGAACGAAACGCGGGCCGCCAAATCCGACATAGGCTGCCAGGTCTTTCACTTCCGGATAGCGCTCCTTGTCCAGGGCCACATCCATGATTGTCTTCATTCGCTCGGACGTCGTGCGTGATGTGACCCCCGCCGGAAGGTCGACATAGACCAGCATCTGGGCCCGGTCGCTATCCGGGAAGAACTTCTTCGGGACGTTGCCGAGAAGCATGCCTCCGCCAACAAACAGGGCGATCATCAACGCTACATAGACAATCCGGAACCTCAAAATGAGTTTGAGAACGCCGCCATAAAGACGCTCGAGCGCAAGAAAGAAGCGATCGACCGGGCTCTTCCTGTCTTCCGCGGATCCAGTCTCACCGGACCCGCTGCCGACCTTCGTGAAGAAATAGCAGAGTGTCGTCGTCACGGTCATCGCAAACACCCATGAGATCGACAGGGCAATCAGGACCACCAGGGAGATCGACCGGGTGTATTCGCTGGACGCGGTGTTGGCGATCAGGAGCGGAAGGAAAACGACAATCGTGGTGAATGAAGAGGACAGAAGCGGCAAGGCGAGTTCCTTGCTTGTCTGCGCCAGTGCCTTGTCGCGGTCGCCATGGTCTTCCAGGCGGCGTTTGAAGTCCTCGGCGACGACAATGCCATTGTCTACCAGCAGCCCGAGCGAGATGATGAGCGTCGCCAGGCTCATACGCTCAAGTTGCATTCCGAATATACCCATGATCCCCAAGGTCGACAGAACCACGGCAGGAACGATCGACCCGACAATCAAGCCCGTGCGAATACCCAGGAAGATGATCACGACCACAAGGACGACTGCGAGTGTCTGGAGCATATTGATCGACACGCCGTAGACGGCGTTTTCAACCTGATCCGCCTGCCAGGTGATTTCATCCAGCTCCAGGCCGGCCGGCAAAGTCGCTCGCACGGACTCGATCTTTTCCGCGGCACGGCTGGAATAGTTCAGGACCGATTGGTCAGATTGCATCACCAAGGTCAGCACCAGCGCCTCGTTGCCGTTGTAGAATGCCTTGTTGCGCGGAGGATCGAGATAGCCCCGGCTGACAGTTGCAAGGTCGCCCAGGCGATAGACACTTTGCGTCTGTGGAACGCTGACAAGCACGTCTTCTATATCTTCCAGCGACTCGAAATCACCGCTCGGCTCCAGAAGAAAGGCAGTATCTCCGGTATCTATCTGTCCGCCGGGGCGGATGATATTCTGGCTCGCCAGAGCGTTTGCGATTTGCGATGGCGTAAGACCGGACTCGGCAAGCACGGTGTTCTCGTACTCGACGAAGATTTGTTGCGGCTGGTTGCCGACGATATCGACCTTTCTGGTTCCCGGTATCTCGATGAACTGGTCGCGGATATGCTGGGCATAGTCGTAAAGATCGGACAGGGCGTAGTCGCCGCCGTAAAGCGCCAGCGTGATAACGGCAACATCACCGAAATCGTCGTTTACAAAGGGCGTACGTGTACCTTCCGGCAGACGCGAGGTCGCTTCGGTAATTGTCTCCTGCAGCTGGTCCCAGATCGGCCCGAGTTCAGTGTATTGATCCTGCACGGTCGCATGAATGATGGATATGCCGTCCATCGATGTAGACGTGACTTCCTTAAGTTCGGGGAGCGTAATGATCGCTTCCTCAAGTGGTTTGGAGATCAGGAGTTCGACGCGCGACGCGTCGAGACCCGGATACTCGGTCACAACCACAGCATCCTTGATCGTGATTTCTGGGTCTTCGCGCGCAGGAAGCGTGAAATAACTGTAGACGCCGAACGCCATCAACAGCGCGACGACGAGAAAGACGACGGGTTGGTAGCGGAACGCGAGTGAAGCCGGGTTCATGAATCGGGTTCCTTTTACGGGTTGAACCGTCGCGGCCCGGTATCGAGCGGCGCGACCTCTTCGCCATCGCGCAGCACGGCAAGCCCTTTTGCGACGATCGTGTCACCTTCACGCAGCCCTGAACGAACGACCGCCCCCTGATCCGTCAAGGCACCGAGTTCGACATTGCGCGCGTCCACACTGCGACCGTCTTCGGCAATCATGAAAACGATCGCGTCGCCATCGCCCCTTGGCAGGAATGCCGTCAGCGGGATCGTCAGGCGTTCGGATGCAGCGCCGGAAGGGGTGCTCGACTGTGCTTCAATGCGCAGACCCGGGCGCAAGCCCTCACTGGTCCCGAGGGCAAGCACCACGGGATATAGCCCGGCGGCATTCGGACTCGAGCCGGTTTCCGTAACACGTGCTGTGAAGGTCCGGTTGCCCGGTTGAGCAGTTATGCGCACCTCGCTCCCCTCGGGAAAGGTGGATAATGCTGCCTCGGGAACGGCAATTACGCCTTCGAGACCGCCTTCGAGACTGATGATGCGCAAGACCGGCTGCCCCGGAGACACGATCTGGGACGGCTCGACAAGTCTCTCGATGACCTCACCGCTGAAAGGCGCGACCATGCGTGTGTCGGCCAAACTCTTTCTTGCCTGCGCGAGTGCTGATTTCAGCCCTTCAACGCGGGCTTCGGCGCTCGACAGCCTCGCTTCAGCGGCATCAATGGCTGCCTCAGACATGGCTCCGGTTCCGCGGAGAGCGTTGCGGCGCGTATAGTCGATCTCGGCATCGCTTCGCTGCGCCTCAGCATCGAGAATGTCGGACTGACGTGCGTCGATCGCCAGTTTCTGCTGCGTGCCATCGACCCGCCCGAGTATTGCTCCGGCCTCGAACCGGTCGCCAAGATCGACCGCGAGAGACGTGATGATCCCACCGGTTTCAAAACCGATATCGGACCGGTCTACCGCACGCAGTTGTCCGGGATAGATCGTCCTTCGCATCGCGGGGTCGAGTGTGACCTGATAGGTTTCCACATTCCGCGGGACCGGGCTTTCAGGCGGAGAGTCGCCAGAACATGAAGCGAAAAGCAGAAGAACAGCGACGGCAGCACAATTGGATATGAAGCGAGTCATGCAATGCCTTTTGTACGGTACGGTATCGTATTGCCAGTTTGCTCAGATAGCGTATTTCTGGCAATGTCAACAAACAGCGCGCCCCGAGATCAAAAGGACATCATGAGCGAAACTGGTTGCCCCGCGAAACAACCGGCAAGTGTCCGGATAAGAAAAGCGGCCCGCAAACTGTTCTACAAATTCGGTTACGACGCTGTGACAACAGATATGCTGGCTTCGGAGGCGAGGGTTTCGAAGTCAACGATCTACGGTCATTTCGCAAACAAGTCAGAGCTGCTGGCAGCCGTCGTCGAAGCAGAGAGCGAACGCTTTCGGCAAGTCTCCCTGGTCATTCCGGACGAATTTGCTGCCTATTACGAGTGCCTCATGACTTTTGGACGCGGACTTCTGACACTTCTCAGTGACCCGGAAATCCAGCGTTTCGAACACCTCATGATCTCCGAAGCGCGCACGCATCCGTCCGGTGCCGAGATTTTCTATGGTCGTGCTCATCAGGCGACAGAGGCCGATTTGACGCGCCTTATTGCTGCGGGGCAGGCGTGTGGCACGGTCGAGCAGACCTACACCGCGCAGGAATTGGCAGACTGCCTGTGCGCGGTTTGGCGTGGCAACACACATGCCAGGATGCAGCTTGACCTGGAAGATCACGGGTATGGCGACATCGACCATGTCGTGGCCAGAGGGCTGGACCTTGTTCTTGGCCTCAAGCCGCCTTCTACATAAGCACGAAGAACGTTCTGGCTGCGCGCCAGAACGGTTGTCAGGCATTTCATTTTGGGCGCGAACCGGTTAGCTAGCCGCTTATGCTAAATGGTATACTCAATTCCCATACGAGCCGCCCGGACGATACGGCCTATCGCAACTGGCTGTGCGATGCGATGTCCCGGATCGAGGCAGATTATAACCGCTCATCCGATACCCATCTTCACAGGCTCGACCTGCCGTTTCTGGAGAACGTGCAGATCTACCTCAAGGATGAGAGCATCCATCTCACAGGCAGTCTGAAGCACCGGCTGGCGCGCTCGCTGTTTCTTTACGGTCTGTGTAGCGGTCGCATCGGGCCAACAACGACACTCATCGAAGCGTCGTCCGGCAGTACGGCCGTCTCGGAAGCCTATTTCGCCAAGCTGCTTGGTCTGCCGTTCGTTGCGGTCATCCCGCGCGGCACCTCTGCTGCGAAGATCGCCGAGATCGCGCGGTATGGCGGGCGCACGGTTGAGGTCGCCAGTGCCGACATTTATCTGGAAGCCGAACGGCTTGAGCGCGAAACCGGCGGATATTTTCTCGACCAGTTCACCTATGCCGAACGGGCGACCGACTGGCGCTCCAACAATAACATTGCCGAAAGCCTGTTCGATCAGATGGCGCTGGAACCGCACCCTGCGCCGGACTGGGTGGTGGTCGGCGCAGGCACAGGCGGGACATCGGCCACGATCGGTCGCTACATCCGGTATCAGGCAAAGGGCTTTGGCCATACCAGGCTTTGCGTTGCCGACCCGGAGAATTCGGTCTTCTTCGAAGGCTATGTCTCGGGTGACCGGACGGTGACCGAGCCCTGCCGTTCCCGCATTGAGGGTGTCGGCCGCCCGCGCGTGGAGCCGAGTTTCGTCCCCAGTGTGATCGACCGGATGATCCGCGTCTCGGACGCGGCCAGCTTTGCGACTGTCTGGTGGCTCAAGGAGCGGACTGGCAGGACACACGGACCATCAACCGGCCTGAACGTCTACGCCTCGCTTCAGCTTGCACTGGAAATGCAGGCCGAGGGCAGGGACGGAGCAATCGCAACGCTGATATGCGATGACGGATGCCGCTACGAGGATACCTGCCACGACAGAGCCTGGCTGAGTGCGCAAGGGCTGGATATCTTGCCGACACTCCAAGAGCTGAACGCGCTGGAAACCGGTACTGGAACCGGCGCCTGAACCCAGTCGGCTGAGTTTCCGCAACCGTTGTTGCAAAACTGTCATCGTCTTCGCCTAACAGACGGGGCAGACAAGGAGAGCGGCGAATGCCACCGATCGAAATCTTCGCACTCATTGGCTTCCTGTTTGCCGCCTATGCCGTTGTCGGAAACGACGCCCTGCAGACGCTCGGTACCTTCATAAATTCGAACCGCCGCATGCACTGGTCAGTACTGTTCGGATTTGCGGCCGCAATTCTGGTCGTCGTTTTCGTGTTCGGGTACGGCTATCAGACAACCGGAGACCCGGCGTTTGAACGGCTGGACAAGTTCGGCGTGGTTGGCCCGGACGGAACAGTCTCCGGGCCGCAGATCGAATGGTATCATGTTCTGCCGCCGTTGGCGCTTCTGGTCCTGACGCGGTTCGGTATTCCCGTATCCACGACCTTCATGGTGCTGACGATTTTCGCCTCGGTTGCCAACCTGACGAGCATGCTCGAAAAATCGATCCTCGGCTATATCGTGGCCTTCGTGGCCGCCGGCGTTGCCTACTCGATTCTTGCGCCCACAATCGAGCGCTACTTCCTGAAATCGCGAGAGAGCCAGCACGCGGCGGTCTGGGTCGTCCTGCAATGGGTGACGACGGCCTATCTCTGGTCCGTCTGGCTGATGCAGGATTTCGCCAATATCTTCATCTTTCTGCCGATTGAATATCTGCCGCAGGGCGACGGAACGTATTCGGCCTATCTGCATCCGGTCTATGCGTTCACCGGGCTAGCGGTAACAGCCATCCTGCTCGGTGTAACCTTCGCCAACCGCGGCGGTCCGGTTCAGAAAATCCTGCAGTCGAAATCCAGCGTCACCGACATACGGTCAGCAACGATCATCGACTTCATGTTCGCGACCATCCTTTTCATATTCAAGGAAATGTCCAACATACCGATGTCGACGACCTGGGTGTTTCTTGGCTTGATTGCGGGTCGCGAGATTGCCTTCACGGCCTTCGATCATGTCCGGCCGATGACCGGAACGCTCAAGAATATCGGCATGGATGCGTCCAAGGCTTTCTTTGGTCTCATCATTTCTGTCGTGTTGGCCCTGGGCCTGCCATGGCTCGCGCAGACGATGGGCGCCTGACCGGCGGTTTTCAGTCTGTCCGCTGCACCTTTGCCGCGTGCGCTTTCCAGTTTTCGACATAGTGATCTGCTGACGCTTTCAGCATGACCGCGTCATCCTCTCCAAGTTGACGGACCACGCGCCCGGGCGCACCGACGACCAGTGAGTTGTCCGGAATTTCCTTGCCCTCAGGAATAAGAGCATGTGCGCCGATAATGCAGTTTCGCCCGATCGTGGCGCGGTTGAGGATCGTCGCGCCGATACCGATCAGCGAGTAATTGCCGATCGTGCATCCGTGCAGCATGACCTGATGACCGACGGTCACGCCCCGACCGATAACCAGAGGGCAGCCGACATCGGTATGCAGCACGCTTCCGTCCTGAATGTTGGTATCCTCGCCGATGGTGATCGGATCGTTGTCGCCCCTCACGACAGCGCCGTACCAGATGCTGGCATTTTCCTTGAGAATGACATTGCCGATCACCGTTGCCGTCTCCGCAACCCAGAATCTACCTGTGCCCGGCGTCCGGACCTCTGTGCTTCCGAAGCTGTAAATTGCCATAAACATCTCTCCCTTGCGCCAGATCAATACCTGCCAGCGCTGTCACAAATTTAACGCAAAATTCAGGCTGTTTAAGCCTCTCTTAACCGGTGTAGCCTGACACTGTAACGAGATTCGCAGGAGCATTTACGGCCCGCGCCGCAATGTTCCCAAGAACAGGAGGTGGGCATGCCGGAGTATTCCGCGACGCCATTCGGGCCCGGCCCCTCACCATCCATGGCTCTAACGGGCCGTTCCCCACAACGTTTTCCACCGCGCCGCAATGCTTCTCAGCTTGCGGCGTTTTCATTCGTAGCCAGGCCTGGAGACCATCATGGGTAAACGTACTGCTGTCAGAAAGATCCGCAACGCGGCGTTCGACACAGAGTCGTATTTCGAGGACGAAGCACGCTCGACCGGTCTCTATGCGATTGAAGGCGGGTGGAGCCCTGAAGAGCGCCTTCCCCCATCGATCAACGGTCTGCGAAGCCGGGACACGTCCCGCAACGAGCCCGCAGCGCCCCCGCGTGACCAGAAATACACCAAGAACGTCAAGCCGCGCTCCGAAGGGCAGAAGCGCCTGATGGAAGCGATAGACAGTCACAGTCTCGTGTGTGCGCTCGGACCTGCGGGAACAGGCAAGACCTATCTGGCGATTACCAAGGCCGTCGACGCTCTGCAGTCCGGCAAGGTCGGGCGCATCGTTCTGGCACGTCCCGCCGTCGAGGCGGGAGAACAGATTGGCTTTCTGCCCGGCGCGATGGAGGACAAGCTCGCCCCCTATCTGCGACCTCTCTATGACGCCCTCTCCGACCGGCTTTCGCCCAAGCAATTAAAGGAAATGCTGGCAGAAGGGCTCATCGAAATTGCGCCCATCGGATTCATGCGCGGCCGGACCCTGAATAATGCCTTCGTGGTCATCGATGAGGCGCAGAACTGCACCTACACGCAGCTCAAGATGCTGCTGACGCGACTTGGCTGGCACTCCACCATGGTTGTGACGGGTGACCCTGCACAGACCGATCTGCTGCCGGAATTGTCAGGGCTCAAAACCGCTGCCGAGCGTCTGGAGACCATGGAAAACGTTGCCGTCGTGCGTCTGCAGGCGGCTGATGTGGTCCGCCACCCTCTGGTCGCGCAGATGCTCGACGCCCTTTGAGGCGTCAACTGACGAACTCGCCTGCCGGTATTACTTTTCTGGCATGAGTAATACCGGTAAGTCTTCCTACCGCATCACCCGCAAGGGGCAGGTCACCGTCCCGAAAGCGATCCGGGACCATCTCGGCGTGCGGGAAGGGGAGGCGGTCGTCTTTGAAATCTTGGAAGATGGTCAGGTTCGCTTGCGTAAATCTGCAAGCGGGTCCCAATTCATGGAGGCCGCCGAAAAGCTCCGCGGCACCTTGATTATGAATGGCCTTACCACAGACGAACTCATGAAGCAAATTCGCGATCATGAACCTGACCCCAACCTCAGTTCCGATGCTGCGTGACGGTTTACGTCGATACCAATGTCCTGATTGATATCTTCGGGTCCGACCCCGTCTGGTACGATTGGTCGGCAAAGGCTCTGGCGAGCCGCGCGACCTCGGGATTACTTTGTTCTCCAATCGTATTTGCGGAGCTTTGCTGGAAGTTCGAAAGCCCGAACGTCGTCGATTGGTCTCTCAGGTCGCTCAGTGTTGGTCTGCAGCACCCGTCCAAAGAAGCGCTGTTCGGTGCATCGAAGGCTTTTCGCCGCTACCGGAATGCAGGCGGTCGACGCGACAGAATTTGCCGGACTTCCTCATTGGCGCGCAGGTAATTGACGAACACGCCATCCTTGTCACTCGTGATGCAGGTTTCTATCGGGACTATTTCCCCGCGCTTGAACCCGTCACGCCCTGAAGCGTGTCGATACGAACGCGCTACAGCCCTCTTTCCTGTCAGGCTGCCTGCGTTTAGGGTCGCGATCACAGAAAAAGCGATGCACTAGCGAGGAAACCGCCCATGTCCCTGTTCGATCTTACCGGCAAGAGCGCCATCATTACCGGGTCCAGCCGGGGTATCGGCAAGGCGATTGCCGAGGCCATGGCAGAGCAGGGCGCACGGGTTGTCATTTCCTCGCGCAAGCCCGAACCCTGCGAAGACGTCGCCAAGTCGATCAACGACAAGCACGGCGACGGTACGGCCATCGCCGTCCCGGCCAACATTTCCTCGAAAGATGACCTGCAAAATCTGGTCGACGAAACAAATGCCGCTTTCGGCAAGATCGACATTCTCGTCTGCAACGCCGCGTCGAACCCGTATTACGGTCCGATGGCCGGGATCTCCGACGAGCAGTTCCAGAAGGTTCTCAGCAATAACATCGTCTCCAATCACTGGCTGGTGCAGATGGTGGCCCCGCAAATGCAGGAGCGAAAGGACGGCGCGATCATCATCGTATCGTCGATCGGGGGCCTGCGCGGCACACCGATCATCGGCGCCTACAATATCTCGAAGGCCGCCGACTTTCAGCTTGCCCGCAATCTCGCAACCGAGTTCGGCAGGGATAATATCCGCGTCAACTGCATCGCGCCGGGTCTGATCAAGACCGACTTTGCCCGCGCCCTCTGGGAAGACGAGGCCACCCTGAAGACCGCACTTTCCGGAACGCCGATGAGACGCATTGGCGAGCCGATGGAGCTAGCAGGTGCCGCCGTCTATCTGGCGTCGAAGGCCGGGTCCTACACCACGGGCCAGACGATCATCGTCGATGGCGGCGCAACCGTTACCTGAATACCAACCGCGAGACAATTGGCATCTGACGAGCAAAATAATCACGACCCTCGGCCGCGACGTTTTTCTGACGACGATAGCCGTGATGACACAGAAGAAGACGATATTAGAGCAGGTCAGCAACGAAGGCTCGGCTACGTCTTGAAAGCAAGGCGTCTTCAGAGTTTGCCGCCCAAGGGAGACCCACGCAGGGCCGAACTCATGAGATTGGCGGGTTTGGAAGAGCAGGATCTCGTAGCCAAAAATGGAACAGCTAAGCTGCTTAAGTCAGGGTCACTTTTTCGAGCTAATCGACCCGCTTTTCACATAATCGACCCACCCGGCCCCGCCGGAACGGCTCATCTCCTTCGATGATTTCCGGCGTGTTGATATTCGTGTCGGCACGGTGCTGGAGGCAGCGCCCCTTGCAAGGCGTGCGCAAACCGTCAATCCGCCTGCTCATCGATTTCGGACCGGGTATTGGCAGGAAGAAGAGCGCCGCGCAGATCACCGAACGCTACGCCGCAGAAACGCTCGTCGGCAGGCAAGTCATGGCGGTGGTGAACTTTCCGCCCCGCCAGATCGGCACGTTCATGTCGGAGGTGCTGACCCTTGGCGTCCCCGACACAGACTGCGCCATCATCCTCGCCGCACCGGACGCGCCCGTCCCGAACGGCGGTCGGCTGGTCTGACGGGCCTCCAATCTACCAGCCCATCGTGCCGGGCTCACCCTTGAAGGGGCCGACGACGGAAGAAGTGATCCAGCCGCCATAAAACCCGCCGGGCTGGGCCGTCACGCGCTCGCCATCGACAAAACAGCCATCGAACGGCCCGGCATAGAAGGCAATCATCTCCTTGATTGGCTCGAAGGCTCGGGTCGGCGAGGTATAGGACCAGCCTGTTTCCTGCAGTACGCCGCGGTCTGCCAAAACATCAAAATAGCTTGCCTGACCCTTCCATTCACACAGGCTGCGTCTCGCGTTCGCCCGCAGGCGCGTCATGTCCACATCGGCTCGCGGAAAGTAATAATTCGGTGGATGGCTGGTCTCAAGGGTCCGAAATCCCTTGCGGGTGTCGGCAAGGACACGGCCATCCAGGACGATCTTCAGATTGGACGGTTCAGGCTCGCAGACGGCAGGCCTTGGATAGGCCCAGACGCTTTCCTGACCGGGACCGGCGGGAAGCGGGGCAGGGCGGGGTGTTCGTGGCATGCGACGCAGATAGCGCGCCTTCGCAGTCAGCCCAGCTGCTCAAGCTATTCTGCAGCCAGCTCATTCGGCAGGGTTTCAGGAACGTCATAGATGTTGCGCAGAATGCTGGTTCCGTGGCGGGACATTTCCTGCATCTCGACAGTCGCGTTTTCTGCAGCATCTCCAACATACTCTGTGAAGCGCTTTATCAAGCTCATCATCTGGACACTGTTGGCGATGATGCGGGCCTGATGCTCGATCCGGTGCGGATCGCGGTCATATTCGGCGCTCGGAACGCGCCATCCGCCCCAGTCGTTTTCGTCCGTCAGCACCACGGGAAACGAGCCCGGGAACGGGTGACGGCGGTTATCGGTATCGGTGCCCCACCGGTTCTTCGCGCGCTGTATGCGCCAGATCTCGAGCAGAACATCGCTCTCGCTGCTCGTATCGTCCTTCATCGCGTCTTCGGAGAGCAATTCGGCGGCAGCGAATTCCCGCCCGAGGCCCGCATCGTAAAACACCCGAAGCGGCTCATCCATTCCTTTGACCCATTGCGGAATAACACGCTCAATGATCGCGTATGTCCCGACGGGTTTCACGTAAACGCGCTGATTCTTATGGAAAACCGCCTTGGCCATACCGCCTGCCCCTGATCTCTAGCACGTCCAGTCATAGCCTGATCGGGTTAGGAAGTGGTGAAAGTCGGGCCCATAAGGACTTGGCGGCCCCGAACGCTGTCACGCCTGACGCGGCGTCAGTCTTTCACTGCGCAGTATCGCTGCTAAACTGTCTTGCAGAAACAAGAATGCATCCGGGAAGGAACGCCGCCATGAACTTCGATTTCTCAGAAGACCAGAAATACCTGAAGGATCAGGCCCGCACCTTTCTCGAGAAAACCTGCGGCATCGACAAGGTGCGAACCGTTCTTGACGACAAGGATACAGCGTTCAACGCGGATGTCTGGAACGGTGTGAAGGAGATGGGCTGGCTCGGTGTCGCCATTCCGGAAGACTATGACGGCCTGGGCCTGGGCATGCTGGAAGTTTGCGTTCTGGCAGAGGAAATGGGTCGTGCGCTCGCCCCGGTCCCGTTCTCCTCGACGGTCTATTTTTTCACCGAAGCCATAAAGCTCGCCGCTTCGGATGCGCAAAAGAAAGCGGTCCTGCCTGGTGTTGCGGCCGGCGACGTTATCGGCTGTCTGGCGCTCTCTGAAGGTCCGGGCGCGCCGGACGTGGGGAGGCTGCAGACCGTGTTCGACGGCAAAACGGTCAGCGGCACCAAAATTCCTGTAACTGACGGCGACGTGGCGACCCATGCAGTCGTCATTGCGCGTGAAGGCAACGGAGCCTCGCTCGTGCTGGTGGACCTGAACGGCGCGGGCGTGACGCGCACACCCGTATCAACGCTCGAGCCGACACGCAGCCACGCCGAAATCGTCTTCGACAATACGCCGGGTGAACGTCTTGGCAGCGCCGGTGATGGAGAGATGCTGCTGGACCAGGTGATGGACCGCGCCGCTGTGCTCTTGGCATTCGAGCAGATCGGCGGCGCTGACAGGGCGGTGGAAATTGCAACAGATTATGCCAAGCAACGCTATGCCTTCGGGCGCCCCATCGGCGGCAATCAGGCGATCAAGCACAAGCTCGCGGACGGCTGGGTGAAGAACCAGGTGGCCCGTTCGAATGCCTATTATGGCGCGTGGGCGCTCTCGACCGATGCCAGCGAGCTTCCCGAAGCTGCAGCTGCCGCGCGCATCGCCGCCAGTGATGCCTTCTGGTTTGCCTCCAAGGAAAACATCCAGACGCATGGCGGCATGGGCTTCACATGGGAAGTTGACTGCCACCTCTTCTACCGGCGCGCCAAGCTGCTGGCGGTCCAGGCCGGGGCGCCGAAGCTTTGGAAGGAAAAACTCGTTCGCGCCCTTGAACAGAAAAACGCCGCATGAGCTGCGTCTAATGGAGCCGCTCCTGAACGTCCTTTGTCCAACCGACCAGAGTAGAATTGCCAGTCTCGATCACCGGACGCTTAATCAGGGCTGGGTATGCGACAAGCAGTTCCTGCGCCGTGTCAGTGGTGGCCGCCTTGGCCTGGTCGTCTCTACCAAGGCTCCGCCAGGTCGTGGAGCGTGTGTTGATAATCGTGTCAAGACCCACGGCCTCGATCCATTGCGGTAGTCGCGTTCGACAAGATCGGCATCGTCCCGGAGACCGACGAAGACCACCTCCCGCCCGGACTCCTGCAGTGCCTTGATGGCCTTGCGACACGTATCGCAGGTCTTGAGCCCATAAAGTGTGAGGGTCATGACGCCGGTTCCGTTTCTTCGCGCAGCCTTTCAGCAAACGCCGTTTCGTCCAGATCGCCCGCTGCCAGCGCGACCACCTTCGGCCCATAACTCCAAGCATTTGCCGACCTCGCTAGTACGTTTTGCAATAGCCCCTCATCGCGATGGCCGGGCGCGCCACCTTCTCGCTTTATCGATTCATCATGCGGGGTTTCGATAGCCACGCGGAGCGGCCATATCGGTCCCGTCATCTGGAGAGTTCGCGTAAGGTATGTCGATACCGTGATGCAATACCTCGTGCTGAGTAGATCGATGTGCAACTTTCTCTCCTGCATGTCGAGCACATCCTTGGGCAGGATCACGCCGAGAGAATTTCCGATCTTGCGAATCTTTACCGTGGTCATGTCAGGCTCCCGGGCAGGCGTTGAACGCGTGTTATAACATGCAATCGGTTTCCTGTCGCCGACGATTGCCCTCTCAATTCAGCCGGTTTGGAACCGACGCTGCGCTTTACGCGTAGCCCTCAACGAAGTTTAATGCAGGGTCCGGACACGCAATCTGCGTCTCCAGGGGACCAAAGGGGAAATCTACCATGCTAGGACGTGCTCTATATCATCTGTTCGTCATTCTGATGTTCGTATTTCTGGTGCTGCTGCTCTTCTTTCGCATCACGACAGGATCCTTTGAAGGTGCAGGTGCACGTATGGACGTGCTGCTCGGTCAGGCGGCCGACGAGACAGCCGAAGTTGCCGGCGAGGTGGCCCGCGAGACAGAAGAGTTGGCGAATGATCTCTCGGACGGAGACGAGACCACGCCCTGACCTGATTACAGGCAAATCACGGCGATTGTCCTTTTCATAAGCAAATACCGCTCGCTGCGCTTTTATCTGCGTGGCGGGCGGTCTAGTCTGAGGGGTAACACACCAGACATCTGACGGAGACCGCGATATGGGTTTTATCGACACTGCCAAACGTGAGATCACGTTTACGTCCGGTCTTCGCGGCACGATGAAATGGCTTTCGGCGGTCGACCCGGACGGCGACTTTCTGGTTGGCGACGACTTTGAGCGGGCGGTGGACGCTCACAGGTCCAGTGTCGCGATCCGCTTTGAGAACAAGCTCATCGGCTATGGCGAACTCGACGCGATAGCCAACAGCTTTGCCCACTGGGCGCTGGATCAGGGCCTCAAACAGGGTGATTGCGTCGCCCTCTTTATGGAAAACCGGCCCGAATACATTGCCTGCTGGCTGGGCCTTGCAAAGGTCGGGGTCGTTACGGCTCTGGTAAATACCAATCTGCAGGGCAAGGGTTTGGCGCATTGCATCGCGATCGCTGACGCAAAGGCCCTGATCGTCGGGCACGAACTGGCTGCCAGTCTGCAGAGCGCGGACGAGATGGACCCGTCGTCATCCGTCAAGGCTGTGCCGCGCTGGTCATTCGGTGGTCGCATGAACGCAGCGCGCGCTCTCGAACCGGTTCTGAAAGCCATGCCGAAGGGCCGCCCGTCCCGCGATGTCCGCAAGGGCATGAAGGCGTCTGCGCTGTGCCTCTATGTCTACACGTCCGGAACGACCGGCCTGCCGAAAGCGGCAAAGCTGACCCATGCCCGCACCACAGGCATGATGCGCAGCTTCATTTCACCCTGCAAGATTACGCCGCGCGACCGCATCTACCTCACCTTGCCCCTGTACCACGGAACGGGCGGCATATGCGGCGTCGGACAGGCTCTTTTGAGCGGTGCCAGTCTCATCCTTCGCCAGAGGTTCTCGGCCACCCAGTTCTGGGAAGAAGCTGTTACCGAAGGCGCGACCGCATTCGTTTATATCGGTGAGCTTTGCCGCTATCTCCTCAATACGCCTCCACATCCGGCCGAGCGCAAGCATCAGATACGAACCGGTTTTGGCAACGGGTTGCGCGCTGATGTCTGGCAAGCCTTCGAGGACCGTTTCGGCATCGAGCATCTAGTCGAATTTTACGGCTCGACCGAAGGCAATGTTTCTTTTGTCAACTTCGATGGAAAGGTCGGCGCGGTCGGTCGCATCCCGAAATACCTGGAAAAGAAATTCAACACGAAGATCGTCCGGTTCGATATCCCGGCCGAAACACCCATCCGCAACGATGCAGGTTTTTGTATTGAAGCCGCGCCTGATGAGGTCGGTGAAGCGCTTGGTCAAATAACCGACGAAGCCCGCCAGCGATTTCGAAGGCTATAATGATGCGGCGCAGACCGAGAAGAAGATCATGCGCGATGTCTTCGAAACCGGTGACATGTGGTTTCGCACCGGTGATCTCATGAAGAAGGATGAGCTGGGCTATTTCTACTTCGTTGACCGGATCGGCGACACCTTTCGCTGGAAAGGAGAGAATGTCGCGACCAACGAGGTCAGCGAGGCCTTGCTGCGTCATGCCGGAATTCAGCACGCCAATGTCTACGGTGTAAGAATGCCGGAAACTGACGGACGCGCCGGAATGGCGGCCATCACAGCCGATGTTAATAACCTGGACATGACGGCGCTCGCCGCCCACGTCGACCGCGAGCTGCCCGTCTATGCCCGGCCGATCTTCCTTCGCCTGCAGGCCGATGCGGAAACCACAGGCACGTTCAAATACAAGAAGGTGGACCTGGTCAAAGAAGGCTACTCGCTCGACGAGATCGACGAGCCGGTCTTCGTGCGGCGACCGGGCAGCGATCGTTTCGAGCCTCTTACACCCGACCTCAAGCAGGAAATCGACGCCGGGAACGTCAAGTACTAGCTGGTCAAAAGCACAGGAAGTCCCCGATATGAAAACCAGAGCCGCCGTAGCGTTTGAAGCTGGCAAGCCGCTGGAAATTGTCGAGCTTGATCTGGAGGGTCCGAAGGCGGGCGAAGTGCTTGTCGAGATCAAGGCCACTGGCGTCTGCCATACCGATGCTTTCACGCTGTCGGGTGATGATCCTGAGGGGGCTTTCCCCGCCGTGCTCGGCCATGAGGGGGCGGGCATTGTGCGCGAAGTCGGCCCCGGCGTCACAGGCCTTCAGCCCGGCGACCACGTGATTCCGCTTTACACGGCCGAATGCCGCACTTGCGAGTACTGCCTCAATCCGAAAACCAACCTCTGCCAGCGCGTGCGGGCAACCCAGGGCAAGGGCGTCATGCCTGACGGTACGTCGCGCTTTTCCTACAAGGGCGAAAAGCTTCTTCATTACATGGGCTGTTCGACGTTCTCGAACTTCACCGTCCTGCCAGAGATTTCGCTGGCAAATGTCCGCAAGGACGCGCCTTTCGACAAGATCTGCTATATCGGCTGCGGCGTGACGACCGGCATTGGCGCGGTGATCTATACCGCAAAGGTCGAGCCGGATTCGACCGCCGTCGTCTTCGGCCTTGGCGGGATCGGGCTCAACGTCATTCAGGGCCTGCGCATGGCGGGCGCGCGCCAGATTGTTGGCGTCGATCTCAATCCCGCGCGCGAGACTATGGCGCGCAAATTCGGGATGACGCATTTCGTCAACCCGAAGGATCATGACGGGCGTGACGGCCTCGTCGGACACCTCGTTGAGCTGACCGGCGGCGGCGCGGATTATTCCTTCGAGTGCATCGGCAATGTCGATGTCATGCGCGCAGCGCTGGAATGCTGCCACAAGGGCTGGGGCACCAGTATTATTATCGGCGTGGCCCCGGCGGGCGCGGAAATCTCGACCCGGCCCTTCCAGCTCGTGACGGGGCGCAACTGGCGCGGCTCTGCATTCGGGGGCGCGCGCGGGCGAACCGATGTGCCGCGTATCGTTGACATGTACATGGATGGGCGGATCGACATTGACAGCCTCATTACCCACACCATGCCTCTGGACGATATCAACTCGGCCTTCGACCTCATGCATGCCGGCGAAAGCATCCGGTCGGTAATAATTTACTGAGAAAAAAGAAACTTACTCCTATAAATTGACATTTAGTGGGAAAAAGCATATTCTTTTGGTGCTGGCGAACGTCAGCGCACCACTGCAACGGAGATGAAAATGAACAAGCGACATGAAGCGGCCCTGCAAGACTTTATCGACGAATTCGTCTACAAGGGTTTTGCTGAAGTATCGAGAGAAAAGCTGCTCAAATGCTGGTATGGACAGGAGCGCATGAGTAAGAAAATATGGTTAGATATCGAAAGCAGATTGCCAGAAGACGCGTTGGGAGAAGACTATGAGGTACTTTACTGGGCAGACTATATTGCCATATTTGATAAAACTGCTTGTATGACCCTCTCTGCGAGAGGTAAGGTGATGCCAGAAGACGGACCCGATAAGTAAACCGTTGGCCGACTTATCGATAGCCCCTGATCCCTATCTCCTTTAGAGGTGGGGATCAGTCAATTCTGATTGTATCGATATCGACAGCCTCATCACCCACACCATGCCTCTGGATGACATAAATACCGCCTTCGACCTCATGCATGCCGGCGAAAGCATCCGGTCGGTGGTGGTGTATTGAACGGTGCCCCGTGTTCCAGACCCAACAGGTTGCATGTGAACCCAAGGCAGGCCGGGCGCGTATAGACTCAGACGCTTACGGAGCCACACCCATGCGCCTTGTCTTCATTGCCCTGTTCACCTCCCTTCTGGTCGCGCCGATGAGCGCGGCGGCGCAGGAGACGCCGGATCACGAGGTCATCGTCAAGGACGGCAAGTTCGAGATCAGGGCGTATGAGCCGAAAATCCTTGCTGAGGTAGAGGTGACTGGCTCGATGCGTCAGGCCGGAAACTCGGGTTTTGAACCGCTTGCCGGTTACATCTTCGGCGATAACACCGCGCGCACGAAGATCGACATGACAGCGCCGGTCACGCGCACCCCGTCGCAAAAGATCGACATGACCGCCCCGGTCACCCAGACACCCAGCGGCGAAGATAGCTGGATCGTGTCATTCGTGATGCCGGACAAGTGGACCATGGACACCCTGCCGGTTCCCAACAATGAGGACGTCACCTTACGCGAAGTGCCGGGTGAAATGCTAGCCACCGTCCGCTTTTCCGGCGCGGGCCGTATGGAAACCCAGATCGAGCAGCGCGAAGCCTTGACGGACTGGATCGACGAACAGGGCTACGAGATCACCGGCCCGGTGCGCTATGCCGGCTATGATGCGCCATGGAAACCCGCTCCGCTGAAACGTAACGAGGTCATGTTTCCCGTGGAAAAAGCGGCTGCGAGCGGCGAGTGAATGAAGGAGGCAACGTCTCCCCACCGTCTCGCCCGGAGGGTATTGATCGGTGGACCGCCTGCACCGGATCAGGGTAACGCACATCTTCGTAGCCGACGCGCCGCCAGTCCAGAGAGGCACATACTTTGTCCGAGAAATAGCTGACCGGCGAACCTTTTGGGGGTGTGAGTACCTACATCCCCAGACGATAACTTGATCCTCCAGCAACACTCCTGCCAATCCAATAGTTCAGAGACGACACCATGACCCTGACCCCGGTTGAGAAACACGCAGCCTTTGGCGGCGATATGGCCGTATTCGACCATGAGAGCCAAGTAACCGGGTGCAACATGCGGTTTGCCGTGTTCACACCGCGCGAAGCTGCGCGCGGCCCTGTTCCGGTGCTCTGGTATCTCTCGGGTCTGACCTGCAACTGGTCGAACGTGATTGAGAAGTCAGGTATTCTGGCGCATGCAGCGCGCCACGGACTGATGATCATCGCGCCGGATACCAGTCCGCGCGGCAAGATGGTACCAGACGATGAGGCCTACGACCTTGGGCAGGGGGCCGGGTTCTATCTGACGGCCACGCAGGAACCCTGGGCCACGCACTACCGGATGGATGACTATATCACCGGCGAGCTGACGCGCATCGTGGCCGATGCCTTTCCGGCAGACATGACGCGGCAGGGCATTACCGGACATTCCATGGGCGGGCACGGGGCATTGACGCTGCATCTCAAGCATCCGGACACCTATCGCTCGGTCTCTGCGTTCGCTCCGGTCTCCTCGCCCTCGCAAGTGCCCTGGGGACAGAAAGCCTTCACGGCCTATCTGGGCGAAGCGCCCAACGCCTGGGCCGCCTATGACGCGACCGAACTGGTAAAGGCGCATGCCAGCACGGCGCATATCCTGATCGATACCGGTACGTCAGACCCGTTCCTTGCCGAACAGCTTCGCCCGGACATCTTCGAGGCGGTTTGCAAGCGGGCCGGGCAGAAGCTGACCTCGCGACTGCAAGCCGGCCATGACCATTCCTACTATACGATCTCGACCTTTATGGGCGATCATCTGGACCACCACGCCGCCGTGCTGAAAGGATGAGTTTCAGGGCGCGGCCTGTTCGGCGATCCTTGCCCTGCGTGCTCCGAACAGGCTTTTGCGCAAGCCTCTGAACCGGTTGAGCAGCGGCAGTTCGAACAGGTAATATGCAATCGCAGCCACCAGCGTGGAGGCGATCAGACCGGTCACGATGAAGAAGAGGTTGTCGGCTGGCCCATCCGCGCCGAGGCGCAGGATGTCCATCCATGCCGTTGGCAGTCCCAACCGTGCTTCGCCGATATCGGCTGCGACGGGATAGATCCGGCGCAGGGCGCTGAGCGTCAGCATGTGTGACAGGTAGAGCGAGAACGACCAGTTCCCGAGCGCCACCAGAAAGCCCGGAGCCCAGTTGAAACGTCCGCGTCTCTCCAGCCCGGCCAGCCCGTAGATGAGGAGCACGACCGGCGGGGCGAACAACAGAACCCGGCCCCAGAGAAGGGTGAAGGGCGTCGGATCCGGATAGAGTGCCATGGCTGCGATCAGCCAGACCGTGCCCAGAACGGCGCACGTCGCGGGCGCAAAGATCCAGCCGCGCAGGAAGATCATGGCAGCGACCCCTCCGGCGATGAATTCCAGCGTCATCGGGTAGAAGATCATCTGCGGATAGGTGCTCGCCAGCGGGGCCGACAGGCCCGCCATCGCGCCGCACGTCACCACCAGCGCCCAGATCGCCAGAAGCACGACAAGCCAGCGCCTCGGAAACAGGAGCACGAACGCGAACACCAGATAGAAGTGCATTTCGTGCACCAGCGTCCAGCCGACCCCGAGCACCGGGTGGTTGGGCTGCGGCAGCAACAGGAAGGATCGCAGGAGATGGTTCGCGCCGGTATTGCCCGCCCCGGCCACCGCGTTCGCGTCCCACGGCACGCCATAGGAGACGAACAGATAGAGCGCCATCACCCCCGCAAACAGCCACCAGACGGGGAAGATGCGGGTCGCGCGGGCAAACAGGAAGTCACCCCAGCTACGCGCGCTGCGTGTCGTTTCGTGCGTGACCAGCACCATGACGAAGCCGGAAATCACGAAGAAGACATCCACCCCCGCATAGCCGTCACGCACCAGCCCGCCCAGCAGCGGGGCCTCCGTGCTGCCCGTCTCCGCTATCGAGAGCCCCTCGAGTGCGCGCATGTGATAAAACACCACCAGATAGGCAGCCAGCGCGCGCAGGGCCTGGATCGATTTATAGATAACTGCCTCCCGTCACACGCCGTGAACACCGCTTAACCCGCCGCGGGAACGAACCCCATCATCGGCAATTGTTCAAGCGCGCAAAGTGAACCATATCAGAGGCATGGATCAGGAACGACCGGAAATGCGAGACCCTGTTCCACCTTTCGGAGCTCCCGGAAGCGACCCGCTCCAGAGTTTTCATCGCGGCGTCGGGTCGGTTGTCCGGGCGACGCTGGCGCTCATCGGCGCGCTCCTCATCCCCATCGGCATCATTGTCGGTATTCTGACACCGCTCCTGCCGATCGGGTTTCCGATCATCATTTGCGGTACGGTCCTTCTGGCGCGGAATGCAACATGGGGGCGACGCTTCGTTCGCGGCACGATCAACCGGCATCCGGTCTTGCGCAAGATGGCCCCGAACTGGCTCCTGCGGGTGATCTTTGGCGGCGACGGGCGCGCCTGAACCTTTCCCGCCCGCACCGCGTTGATGATCTTTGTCATGCCGTACGGTATGGACCGGTCACGTCCATGTCTCACCCTCCACCACAAGGAACCTGCCTCATGCTCCGTGGTCCTGCTCTCAGCCTGCTCATCGGCCTGACGGTCGCACTCACCGGATGCGCCTCTGCCTATTACGATGCGATGGAACAGATCGGCGTCGAAAAGCGCGATATCCTCGTTGATCGCGTCAAGGATGCGCGCAGTGAACAGGCCGAGGCGCAGGAGGTGTTCTCCTCCGCGCTGGACGAGTTCCGCTCGATTGTCGACATAAACGGCGGCGATCTGGAGCGCCAGTATGACCGGATGGACGCCGCCTTCACCCGCTCGCAGCGCCAGGCCGGTGAGGTGCGCGACCGCATAGACAGTGTCGAGGCCGTCGGCAAGCGTCTGTTCCGCGAATGGGACAAGGAACTCGATCTCTACGAAAGCGCCGATCTGCGCCGTCGCTCCGCTGACCAGTTGCGCACGACCGAGCGCGACTATGAGCGCCTCGTCATCGCCATGAACCGCGCCGCCGACAGGATGGACCCGGTGCTCGAGCTATATGAGGATCAGGTCCTGTTCCTGAAGCACAACCTCAACGCCCGCGCCATTTCCGCGCTGGATGTCGAGCGCGCGCAGATCGAGGCCCGCGTCGCCGCACTGATCGAGGAGATGAACGCCGCCATTGCCGAGGCCGACGCCTTCATCAACAATATGGGCTAGGCCGCACCGCGCTCTCGCATTTCGACAGGCTCAATGTGAGACCGCTAGATACCGTCTCCACGTCCATATTCTCATTTGGACCACAATCTCACCCTGCGCCCACAATCTCACCCTGAGCCCGTCGAAGGGTGGGCACCCCGCTCTGCATCCCGCACCGACCTAAAACTCCCCTCCCTGCTTGCGGGGAGGGGCCGGGGGTGGGGCAAAACCGGAGCGCCCAAACCGTACCGGTGTAGCGTGATGATTAGACAGGAGATGGACCCCGGACACGCTTGCGCGTTCCGGGGAGGCGGTGGAGAAGACCGCCCTAAACTCCCCTCCCTGCTTGCGGGGAGGGGCCGGGGGTGGGGCGTCGCCTCTTGCATCATTCGACGGCCTGACTGGCGAAACTCGCACCGCAGGTCTCTATCCTTCGACAGGCTCAGGATGAGACCGTCTGATACCATCGCCACACTGACAGTTTCACTTGGCCCACAGCTTCACCCTTAGCCTACAGCTTCACCCACAGCCCACAACCTCGCCCTGAGCCCCACAGTCTCACCCTGAGCCCGTCGAAGGGTGCGCACCCTACTCCGCCTTACGCACCGCTTTACCCCGGCTAGACCGGAGCACCTAAGCGCACAAAAGCAAATGAGAATAACGTGCCCGAAATGCTCGACAAAGAACCGCGCGAAGCGCCCATCTGAACCAAAAGAGACACCATAGGGCGGTCTTGAGCGCGAAGCGCGATACCCGCGGCAGACCACGGGAATCATATCGGCGGGTTTTGAGCGTGTGGAAATCGCATGAGATGCGATTTTAGTGAAAAGAATCCCGCCCTATGCATCACGAAGTGACGCCAACTGTTTGCTTGCTCAAAAGATCGTCTTGAGCACCTTTTCTGTCCCGAGGACCAAATCTTCAATTTCTTCTTTTTTCGGCTCACGTCCCTTCGCGTGGTCACAAATATTTCTTATGTCGGCTAAATGCTGGGTGAAGCGCCACTGTGGTACGGTCGTCACGTTTGCGTCTTTAAGCATCTGGCTAAGATCAGATATCCCAGGGTTTTTCTTCCTGATCGTGATGCCGTGAACATCGCAGACATGGCGCAGATGCTTTTCAAGCACTACGCCGCAGATAGCTCCCGACGCCCGCAAATAGCCTGCCTTTGCTAGCGCTCGGGCGGTATCAACCTCAGTGTCAAATAGATCAGCTTGAAGGACGGCCTTCAAATCCATCAGTTTGGACCCAAGCGCATCCGTTGCAGCCTTCACCATGTTCAGTTGCTGCCTGAACTCAGGGATTGCAGCGGATCCGTCTACAACCACTTCGGTTTCCCAGCGAGTAATCATGAGACCTTGAAGGTAGTCCCGGATCATGTAGTTCTGGAACGTAATATCTTTCCGTCCTTTGGGAACGTCAAAGTATGAAACGAAATCTGCAAGCCTGTCAGGCATAACCTGTTTTATCACAGCTTGGGCGCGTGAGTACCACGTTTGATAATTAGCCTTAAAACTAGGGAGGTCTTTCAGATAAGATTTGAGCTTTATTTCGTCGCCAGCAAACGCTTGGAGATAGGCTTTCTTGAACTGTCCTGGCTTGCAATCGTATTCGATTGCCAAGAATAGCATTTCGCCCTCCTTGACTAGCGCATCTAATTCATCCGAAAATTTCTTCGTTCGATCTGACATTCGCAACTCAACCCCAACTAAAAACGGTCTTAATAGAATGAGGCAGTCAAGCCGACTTGAAGGATGATACCGGCACAATCAAGGGCCGATTAATGAGAAGTCCATGTATATCAATGCTAAGCTCGCCATGCGTCATCTAACTGATGGGCCTAGTAAACCTCTGATCCGCTAAAATATTTTTACGCCGACGGTAGGATCGAACCTACGACCGTTTGATTGAAGTTAGCTACGCTTGGTCCCCATTCACCCCAACACAAATTCCGGTTCCCTCAGCTTCTTCAGCTCATCACGTAGCCTGGCCGCTTCCTCAAACTCGAGGTCCGCGGCGGCCCTCGGTCTCACCAATCCCGCTTCGCCAAATATGCCTTAAGTTGCTTCGTTAGCTTGGGATCAGGTGAAACCTTTGTACCGCTCAGGTTATTGTAAGCTTGGTCGGGAACGCCGAGATCGAAGCTGACCTCGAGCGTATCTGGATCGATTGACATAAGGCGTGCGTCAAAAAGCTTGTGCAAGTCAGCGCGAAGCAGAATGATGTTTGCAGCTTCGCCTCTGCCTGTGCCGTCCGACCATGGAACGATATGAGCGGCCTCCAATGCCTCGATAGTTTTGCATCCAGATACGGCGCATCTATTGTTCCATGATTTCAGAGCTTTAGTTCGGACCACTTGCTGGCCGATCCTCTTCAGCGCAAGCGCTAGATACTCACCTGTTCTAATACGGTCTAGGATTGAGCCATCGGCGTTAGTCGAAGCGTTCGGACTTGCGCCAAAGTCTCACTCAGTTTCGCGATTTCAGCCAACGATTTAATTGATCCGATATCATCGACATGTATACGATATGCGGCCTGGTTAATTTTCGGAGCAAGTATCAGCCTGTATCTACTCTCAATAATGTTATACTTTTTCTTAGATATTTTTGCTCCTAGCTTCGTTTGCCATGATGGGCCAACGAGCTTTTTCTTTCCTTCCTTTGTATTAAATCCAATATCTGAGTCCTTACCGGGTTCCGGCCAGAAGAAAGAAACTTCAAGCTGATCTTTTGTAACGTTAAAGCCGATCTGATCCTTTTCGCGCTTTGTCCACTTAATCCACTTCCAACCACTGCGCTCGCACCAATCATCCAGTGCTTTCGTATCATCCAAAAAACGGGAAAAAGCCTTCGCCATCTCTTTGCGAGATATCGTTGTTCCGTCAGCCATCTATTTCCCCCTTGGCACCTACCCCAACACCAATTCCTCTTCCCTCAGTTTTTTCAGCTCATCGCGTAGCCTGGCTGCTTCCTCGAACTCGAGGTCTGCGGCGGCGTCGCGCATGCGCCGTTCGAGGTCCGCGATGGCGGATTTCAGATTGTGTCCAGGCGCGCCTGCAATCGCAAGCCTATCTTCGGCCACGCCCTTGCCGCGTTTGCGCGTCTTGCCGCCCTTTAGCTGGTCGCCGCTGCCGCGCTGGTCTGACGGGACGAAGCCTTCCAGCACGTCCTTGACGCCGGAAATCACGGTGACCGGGGTGATGCCGTGCTCCTCGTTGTGGGCAAGTTGCTTGGTGCGGCGGCGCTCGGTCTCGTCCATCGCGCGCTGCATGGAGCCGGTGACGCGGTCGGCATAGAGCACCACACGGGCCTCCGAGTTGCGCGCCGCCCGGCCGATGGTTTGCACGAGCGAGGTTTCCGAGCGCAGGAAGCCTTCCTTGTCGGCGTCGAGTATGCCCACGAACGCGCATTCGGGAATGTCCAGCCCTTCGCGCAGCAGGTTGATGCCGATCAGCACGTCGAACACGCCCAGCCGCAGGTCGCGGATGATCTCGATGCGCTCCACCGTGTCGATGTCGGAGTGCATGTAGCGCACGCGCACACCCTGCTCGGTCATGTATTCGGTGAGGTCCTCGGCCATCTTCTTTGTGAGGGTGGTGACGAGCGAGCGGAAGCCCTTTCCGCCGTCGCTTTCACCTCGGCGATGATGTCGTCGACCTGGTTCGTCGTGCCGGTGGAGACCGGGCGCACCTCGAACCGGCGGGTCGATCAGGCCGGTGGGGCGGATCACCTGCTCGGCGAAGACGCCGCCGGTGCGGTCCAGCTCCCACGGGCCGGGCGTGGCGGAGACGTGCACCGTCTGCGGGCGCATGGCGTCCCATTCCTCGAACTTGAGCGGGCGGTTGTCCATGCAGGAGGGCAGGCGGAAGCCGTATTCGGCGAGCGTTCGCTTGCGGCTGAAGTCGCCCTTGTACATCGCGCCGAGCTGCGGAACGGTCGTGGTGGCTCTCGTCTGTGAACACCATGGCGTTTTCGGGCAGGTATTCGAACAGGGTGGGCGGCGGCTCGCCGGGCTTGCGGCCGGTGAGATACCGCGAATAGTTCTCGATCCCGTTGCAGGAGCCTGTGGCGACGAGTATTTCCAGATCGAACTCGACGCGCTGCTGAATGCGCTGGGCTTCCAGCAGTTTGCCCTGGCTTTCGAAGAGCGCGATCGTCTCCTTCAGCTCCGCCTTGATCTTGCCGAGCGCCTGGTTGAGCGTCGGGCGCGGCGTCACATAGTGGCTGTTGGCATAGACCTTGATGGCGGGCAGGTCCTGCGCCTTCTTGCCGGTCAGCGGGTCGAACTCGGTAATCGAGTCGATCTCGTCGCCGAAGAAGGAGACCTTCCAGGCGCGGTCCTCATAATGGGTGGGGAAGATGTCGATGATGTCGCCCTTCATGCGGAAGGTGCCGCGTCCGAAGCCCGCATCATTGCGCTTGTATTGCAGGGCGACGAGGTCCTTGGCGACCTCGCGCGGGTCCTTGCGGTCGCCGGTCTTCAGCTTGAAGGTCATCGCCGAATAGGTCTCGACCGAGCCGATGCCGTATATGCAGGAAACCGAAGCGACGACGATCACATCGTCGCGTTCGAGGATGGATCGGGTGGCCGAGTGGCGCATCCGGTCGATGGCCTCGTTGATGCTGGACTCCTTCTCGATGTAGGTGTCCGAGCGCGGCACATAGGCTTCCGGCTGGTAGTAATCGTAATACGAAACGAAGAACTCCACCGCATTCGTTGGAAAGAAAGATTTGAACTCGCCGTAAAGCTGCGCGGCCAGCGTCTTGTTCGGCGCAAGGATCAACGCGGGTCGTTGCGTCGCTTCTATGACTTTCGCCATTGTATAGGTCTTGCCGGAGCCGGTGACGCCGAGCAGGACCTGATCCTGTTCCTGCGCCTTGATGCCCTCCACAAGTTCGGCAATAGCGGTTGGCTGGTCTCCTGCCGGCTCGTAACTGGAGGCGACCTTGAAGGTCTGGCCGCCCTCCAGCTTGTCCCAGTCACGGTCGGGCCGGTGCGGCGTCCATTCGGCAGGGGTCAGCGTGACCTTCGATGTGTCGAGGATGAAGTCGGTCGGCGCTTCGGCAACGCCGCGGTTTCGGGAAGAACTGGACATGCCTGCAATATGGAGCGGCAGGCGGTATCATGCCAGTGTCAGCAGGGCGGTTCGTTGCCGGTGGCCAGAATGCCCTCAGCCAGCACCATCAGATGCGGACGCAGCATCTCCAGAAAGCTGTCTTCATCGAGTCCGTAATGCAAGCTGACGCGGCAGGATTCGGTGTAGATCATGAAGAAGGTACGCGCGAAGATGCGGCACTGCTTCAATGTCAGCTCTGGCGCGAAATAGTGGATAACGGGGGCGATCTCACCGATAAAAGCGGCTACTTTCGTGGTGAACTCGGCTTCGTGTTCCGCGTCCCAACGCCAGGCGTGAGCCATGGCGACGCGCGTCAGGTCAGGGATCTTCAGGTCCCGCTCGACGAGGCAGCGGGCGACCGACATGAACGCATCGCAGAGATCGAAATCAGGCTGGCGATGGTCGCGCGCTTTCAGCTTGTCCAGCACGTCCGCATTGGCGTGCTCGAAGACGTCAACGAGAAGACGATCTTTCGAGCCGAAATACTGGATGATCAGGGCTGGAGAAACTCCGGCGGCTTCGGCGATTGTGCGAACGGTCAGGGCATCCGTCCCCTGTTCATTGACGAGATCGATCGTTCGTTCGAATATATGACGGCGGGTCGCCGCTGACTTCATATCCCGTTTTGCAAGTGTCTGATCGTTCAACATCTATGCCGCCACCACCCCGGTTTAATACCCGCTAAGGAAGGCGAGGGCGCATGTCAACCGAAGGTGTTGGTTTGCATGCCTTGAAGGCTTTAAACGATGAAGCGTGTTTACTATGATCTGTTTTGAGTACGTTGAAATAAACAGAATGACCCACTTTAATCAAGGCCGATGAATAGTATTGGATCAAACCGTTCACTCGGTATGCTTAAGTTTCCTGCAAACCGATGTGAAATTATTCTACAGTTGCACGACCGCGCGTAATGTTAGCTCAATGCCGGAAATCAAACCAGCTTGTGCGGTTCCGTCATCGTCCAGTTGCACACGAACCGCGATGAGCCGTCGATCCACGGATAGAACGCCAACCCCGCATCGCGCAGTCGGGTTTCTGCGGCGGGTGGCAGGTGAACGAACACCTCGTTTCCGTCGACGGGGTGCGCGAGACCGGCATCGAAGCGTGCAATCAGAATGTCTGCCAGATCACGGGCAGCCGCGTTTGCCGTTTCTGCCAACTCGAACATCAAACCGTCCTCAAGCAATGCCGAGGCCTGGGCAGCAAGGTAGCGCATCTTCGCCGTCAGGTGTCCGGCGCGCTTGGCCCGCGCGAGCAGCTCGCTGTACCTGTCGCGGCTGTCTCCGAACAGAATAATCGCCTCGCAGGCCATTGCGCCCGTCTTGGTAAAGCCGAGCGTCAGGATATCGACGCCGGACTTCGATGACTGTTCGGCAGGCGTGGCACCACTGGCCGCCACGACATTGGCAAACCGCGCTCCATCCAGATGTACCCCGAGCCGGTGCCCCTTTGCCATACCGCAAAGCCTCCGCACATCCTCCACCGGATAGGCGGCGCCGCTTTCCGTCAGATTGGTGATCGAAAGCGCGGCCAGTGGCGTTTCGTGAACGAAGTCTGGCTGGTTGGCGGCGAGTGCCGCCTCAAGGGCTTGCGGATCAATGCGTGCATGCTCGCCCGTAAGCAGCCGCAATTTGCCTCCACCGGTATAGAATTCCGGCGCGCCGCGTTCGTCGCGTTCAATATGCGCTTCTTCGTGGCAAGCGATCGCGCCGGTCGGCGGGCAGAGGAGCGCGAGCGCCAGCGCGTTTGCGGCAGTGCCTGAACTGACAAGCAGGACCTCAAGATCGGCCTCGAACGTCTCCTGCAACAGAGCCTTTACCCGTGCCGTTCCCTCATCCGCGCCATAGCTCGACGCCATGCCTGTATTGGCTTTTGCAAGCGCCTCAAGCACTGCAGGGTGTGCGGGCGCGGACGTATCGGAGGAGAAATTCATGGCAAGGCGCCTACTCTACCACACCGACCACATCGGGGGTCTGCCAGATCAGGTGCTGGCCGCCATCGACAGCGATCATCTGCCCGGTCACAGCATCGGCTTCGATCAGGTACATGAGTGCGCGAACGATATTCTCCGGGTTGGAGCCGCGCCCCGTCAGGGTCGCCTCGACCTGTTTGCGAAAATCGGACGGATCCTGGCGGGCATTCTGCAATGTGGGTCCGGGTCCGATGGCATTGACGCGAATGTTCGGGGCCAATGCTTGCGCCAGCGTTTTCGTTGCCGTCCAGAGCGCCGATTTCGACAGGGTGTAGGTGAAGAAGTTCGGGTTCAGCTTCCAGACCCGCTGGTCGATCATGTTGACGATCAGACCGCGGTCTTCGGCTGGCAGGGCCTTGGCGAAGGCCTGGGCCAGCGCAATGGGCGCGCGCAGATTGACGTCCATGTGGAGATCCCAGCCTGCCCTATCGTGCTCGAGCGCGGTATCGTCCACGAATGTCGAGGCATTGTTGACCAGAAGGGAAGGCGGGCCGCCCAGCGCCTCGGTAGTGCGCGCAATCAGCCCGGCAACGCTCTCTTCATCCGCCAGATCGGCCTGCACCGGGACGGCCCGCCCGCCTGCGGCCTTGATCGCCTGAACCGTCGCGTCGGCGCCTTCGCGTGATGAATTGTAGTGAACCGCCACGGAAAACCCGCACGCGCCGAGTACCTGTGCCATGGCCTGACCAAGCCGTTGCCCCGCGCCAGTGACGAGCGCGCGTTCGGCAACTGTTACGCCCACGGCATGGTCCAGCCTTGCCAGAGCCCGTAGACATAGGCGATATAGCCCGCCAGCATGAGGAGGGCCGTCGCCCAGCCAAAGGTCTTGCGGGAGAGTACGTAGATCAGAACGACGGCAAAGCTCGCGCCGAGCACCCAATGGTCATAGACCGGAAACGCCTCAGGCAAGTCGAACGGGCCGAGTAAGGCAACAAGCCCGCCCGCGCCGAGAATGTTGAAGAGGTTCGACCCCACCACATTGCCGATGATCGCATCGCTGTTCTTGCGGAACGCGGCCGCAACGCCTGCAGCAAGCTCAGGCAGAGATGTGCCCACGGCCAGCAGCGTCAGGCCGATAAGTTCGTCGCTCATGTCGAAGGCGCGGGCAATGCCGACAGCGCCCTCGATGGCGAGATGTGCGCCGAAAGGCAGTCCGACGATGCCGATGAGGATAAAAGCGGACATCTTCACCCAGCTTGATGAGGGCTCGGGCAGTTCCTCGGTCAGTTCGGCGGTCGGCCCGTCCGTAGGACTTGTCAGCATGAGCGTGGAGGCGACGTGCACCACCAGTGCGATCAGAAAACCTATGCCGATGAGCGGCGACAGCCCGAAGACAGGTGTCAGGCCGATCCATGCCGCCGTGGCCAGAGCCGTGACGACGGTGACCCGGCGCACGCCTGCGCCGCGCGTATGTATCGGATAGATCAGCACAGGCAGGCTGAGCACGAGAAGCACGTTCGCGATGTTCGAGCCGACGATATTGCCATAGGCGAGTCCCGGCGCACCGGTGAGCGCGCTCTGCACGGCCACCAGCATTTCGGGCGCGGACGTGCCGAAACCGACAATCACCACGGCGGCGACGAGTGGTGCCACGCCGAGTTTCAGAGAGACTTGAGCCGCACCGCGCACGAGAATGTCCCCCGCGACGACAAGAACGATCAGCCCTGCAACCAGCATGGCTATAAAAATCAGCATGGATTGGCCTTCTCAGCGATCGCAGTGAACGGTCCGGGGTGCGGACTAATCGAAACGGCGATAGTCGAGGAAGTTCAGAAGGGCGAAACCGCCGACGGTGATTCCAATGGCATAGAGGGCGAACATTTTCGGGGCTCCCGGTTCTGGAAAGGTCGTGACTTAGGGTGTTTCGCAGACAAATGCGAGCGTAAAGCAAGATTCGATCAATAGGTATGCAGTCCGGCAAGAGATAGCAAATCATGGCAAGACGAACGCTTCGCACCCGCTTCTTTCAGATGTTCTTCCGGCTTTCGAGGCCGGTAACGCTCGGCGTTCGCTGCATGGTGTTCGATACGCAGGGCCGCGTCTGCCTGGTACGCCATACCTATACGCCGGGCTGGTATTTCCCTGGGGGCGGTGTGGAGAAGGGCGAGCTATCGCAAGATTCCATCGCCCGCGAACTGGTGGAAGAGGCGGGCGTCAGGCTGACCGAAGCGCCCCGGCTGACCGGCGTCTTTGCCAACCATTCGAACTTTCCCAACGATCATATTCTTGTGTTCGAGGCAGCAGGCTGGGAGCCCTGCGAAGCCACCTCACGCGGCGAGATTGCCGATTGCGGCTGGTTCGCGCCCGATGCGCTGCCGCAGGACATCACGGCGGGAACGGCCGCGCGTCTGGCAGAACGCAGCGGACACGTTCCCGTCAGTCCGTTCTGGACGCCGGAGGTATGAGGAGAAACGCAAAGGTCTCATTCTGAGCCTACCGAAGGATTAGGCTATATGCACAGGGTCTTATCCTGAGCCAGTCGAAGGATAGAGACCCCCAGTGGATATCTCACCCAACCTCAGCGGGCGTGCGCACCATTGGCGACACCGCTGACCTTGTGACGCGGCGGCTGAAACACCAGTTCGCCAGCGGTGAACTCGCGATAATCGCAGGTCAGCTCGACGCCCGCCGGGATGTCGACCAGTGCATAACCGGTATCGGGGTGCCCGAAATCTAGGTTTGGCGTGTCGCAATGGTTCATGAACCGGCCCTCGTCGGCATCGAGCGCGAGAAAGCCCGGATACATCGGCATGTCATAGCCATAGCGTTCGATGAAGGTCCGGGTGCGCTCGTCCACTTCGTCCAGTGTGGCCATCGGAATAAGCTGATCGAACCGCTTGTCGAAGCGCCAGACGAGGTCGCCCTTCCTGATCGGCTCTGTCGAATAGACGCCCAGCCCTTCGATGAGGGATGGCGCGAGGTATGCACTTACAAGCATCATGGCCTGCAATCCTGAAACTGGACATCCGCACCGCCACGCGGACAGAAACCGGGGCGTCAAAGCCCCGCGCGGACGGCGCGCGCAGTGTGAAATAGACAGTGCTGAAAAGCCTTGGCAAGCGGCATTTTCAAGGCAGCGGTGCAGAACGTGACCGGCCTTGCGCGAACGCCAAATCCGCGCCGGAAACTGCTAGAGACCGCGCGGAATGCAGGAGGCAACGGCCTGCGCCAGAAGCCGGTTATCCTCGTCATGCAGGAAGCCCTGCGTATGGACAGCAGCGCGCCCCTTGCGGATGACTTCGCCGCGCGCCAGCAGCCTGCCGGGAAGGGCAGGGCGGATGAAGCTGGTGGTCATTTGCAGGGTTGGCACCCAGGAGGGTTCATCCATAGAGATGACGGCGGCAAACGACATCACATCGTCGAGCATGGCGCTGACAAAGCCGCCCTGCACGGTCTTGCCGGGGTTCAGAAATTCCTGTCGACCGATGAACGAACACTCGAACCAGCCCTCGGCCACGCTGAGCGCGATAGGCTCGAAGCCGAGTAGCTGCGAGGCGGGCGGGGAGGGCGCATCCTCCAGCCAGTCGAGCCATTCCTGATCGGTGCGGTAAGCCATGGCATCTTGCTAGGATGTGCGGTCTGCGATGTCCACGGGTTGGTGCGGGGTACCGGTTATGGCGGGAAGGGCGAAACGTATGGCGCGCGACCTACTCCGCGCAGCCTTTATATTTTCGTGCCAGACACTCAGCGGCTAGGCGTTCGCCCTCTGCGATCTCAGCGGGTGTCAACGCAGCGCGAAAAAGCTTCATAGACGCATCCTGCTTAGCCCTTTGCGCTTTTGCCAAATTGAACCACATTAAGCCTAACATCTTGTTCCGTGGGATACCTTCACCTTTCAGATAGCTCATACCGAGATTCCACTGGGCTCTTTCATCCCCGTGTTCCGCAGCAAGCCTATATAACCGAACGGCTTTGACATTGTCTTCAGGTTTGCCCTCGGTTCCAGTACCCCGTTTACCTTGATGGAAATTTGGCAGCACAGGCACTTTTCCATTAGCGACAAGGTATCGTTTCAGGGGGGCTTCGAGAACTTCGGGTACCCCGTCGCCGGTCACATATTTTGCTGAAAGACTTAATTTGGCATCTGCGTGGCTCTGTTCCATGGCAGGCAGATACCAGCGCATGGCTTCAGCGGCGTCTTCGGCCACGCCCTCGCCGTTCGCATACATGACCGCCAGATTTAACTGCGCTAACGCAAGCCCTTGCCTGGCCGCAAGCCTGTACCATTCCGCAGCTTCCGCGTCGTTTTCGGTTACGCCCTCCCCGTTCGCATACATCACTCCCAGATTGAATTGCGCTTGGGCCACGCCGTTTCCGGCGGCAATTCGATACCATTTCAGGGCCGCGACCCTACTCGTCGGCGCGGTTATCGGATCGTCGTATCTCAAAGCGAGATCGAACTGAGCATCCACATCGCCTTGCTCAGCGAGCGTTCTGGTCTCATCGAAAGAGGGGAATTCATCGGTCAATTGAGATGACGCGTTTGCCGCGAAGACCCCCACTACAAGGGCAAGTAAGGCGATCCGTAGCAGCATGCAAAACTCCCGATCCCGGCAAAGAAACCCAAGTTTGCCACCTCAAGAGCAGGCTGAGAAGCCTCCAATCACAAGTTGTTTATGCGTTTTGCCCCACACCACCCTGGCGTGGAACGCTTCGCGCGGCGGCATTTGCAATGCCCCAGGCGGCACGAAGCAGGATGAGAGCCAATACGCCGACCATTGGCTGGCCGAGCGCGAAGAGGGCGAACGCACCGGCGAAAAGGCCCACATGCAGAATCACGATCTGAGCGTAGGGCCGCGCCATTTCCTCAAGCTGGTTGCTCTCCCTCGCTTCGCCGCGAACGGCAAGGTCCCAGACCGTCAGGATGAGTTGATAGCCAAGCACGATGCCCGCCATCACCATAACACCGGGCGCGATGGTCAGCGCGCTCGCAACCAGATCGACCGGGCCGAGAAAATCCGGCTCGCGCCCCTCGGTCCCGATGGCTGCAAACACGTTCAGGAAGATGCCGTGGACATAGCAAAACAGGCCGTAATGGAAGGTGAAGAACGCGCCGATGATCAGCGACAGGATCATGTTGCCGCCATGCCCGCTGACCACGCCGATAGCGAGTATTCGCAGGAGCGTGATCCCGCCAAGTATGATGTTTTCCAGCCAGTAGAGCAGCACGATGGGCCCTGCGCCCCATCCAAAATGCAGCACAAACGCAATCGGCAGGAGATTGATACAAAGGCCCAGCCAGGCCATCGGGTCGCGCAAGGTCTGGCGGAAAGTTGCTGCGTCAAAACTTGAGAATTCGGGCATGAACGAGATCTGTGGCGTCCCGGTCCCGCCTTCTTCCGCGTTCTTGAAGGCTGCAAACGGGTCGCGTTTGGTGGCGTCTTTGTCGTTCTGCATGTTCCGGTCCCCGCCCATCGGTCATCTGGCAGTGTGGAGGTATAAAGCGCAAGCGCCATCACCCGAGGCGATTACGGGCGGGTAAAATCGTGTTCGCGCAGGAAGCGGCCATAATCGCAATTGGCGTGTCCCTCCAGGTTCAAGGCCTTTATGGCGCGGTGGATCGAACGCGGCTCGCGGGCTTCAAACGCAATGGAGGTCGCTTGTGCCTGTCCGACACGAATGCGCGTGATCTCCGCCTACAAATCATCTTCTGTTGCCAGTGTCCGCGCCTTTTGGACAGCGATCGTGCCAAGGCAGGCTGCGAGGTCCGCTATGGCACCGGGGCTGGTGAGATCGACTGGCCAGAGCCGCGCTGGCGCCGGTATAACGCGGGTGAGCATTTCATGGGCGGCAGCTGACAGCGGCAGGTCATCTGCGAACGGCATCGTCCAGAGGTCCAGCCCGCCGCGTGTCTCAAGTCGGTGTTTGACTTCGAGGCGGACGCCGCAGCGCAGCTTGGGTAGAAAATCCGGATCGCCGCTTTGCAGATAGAGATCGGTTCGCGCCTCGCATTCGGTGTCCGGATAGTGCTCGGCAAAACGGGCAGCGATCCCTGATGGCTCCGGCACCCATGCCCGAAACTCCCAGCGTGTATTTTTGTCCTGTTCGAGCGGATGCGCCATGCGAACTGAAACCGTCCGTGGGTGCGCGCAGTTCCGCTGGCGCTTACAATCTCCAGCGCCGTGCGTATCTAGGTGGCTACTGTTTTCTACCGATACCTGACGGAGCCCCGAATGCGCACCGAAACCCCTCCAGCCGTTCTTCTAAAAGCCTATGAGCCCTATCCGTTCGCCATCGAACGTGTGTCGCTCGACCTCTCGCTCGACCCGGACGCGACGAAGGTCGTGACGGTCATGCAGGTCCGGCGGACAGGCGCTGCGGGCTGCGACATGGTGATGAATGGCGAGGCCTTCGAAGCGGTCGGAGACATCGCCATTGATGGCGTCGTGAAGGATGCTGCGTCGGCGAGGGTCTCTGATACCGGCCTCACGCTGGTCTCGCCGCCCGACAGTTTCGAGTTGCGCACGGAAGTCACTGTCTCACCGAAGAAGAATACCGAGCTCTCCGGCCTCTATATGTCCGGCGGGCGGTTCTGCACCCAGTGCGAGGCCGAAGGGTTTCGCCGGATCACCTTCTGGCCGGACCGGCCCGATGTAATGTCTGTCTTCTCCGTGCGCATGGACGCCGACCCGGCCTTCGAGACGCTGCTCTCCAATGGCAATCTGACCAAGTCCGGTACGCTGGAAAACGGTCGCATCTTTGCGCAATGGCATGACCCGTTTCTCAAACCCTCCTATCTCTTTGCGATCTGCGCAGGCGAGTACGACGTTCTGAAGGACAGCTTCACCACGATGTCCGGCCGAGACGTCGCGCTGGGTGTCTATGTCGATACGGGCGAAAAAGACCGCGCACATTATGCCATGGACAGTCTCAAACGGTCCATGAAGTGGGATGAAGAGGTGTTCGGGCGCGAATATGATCTCGACATCTTCAACATCGTGGCCGTGCGCGACTTCAATTTTGGCGCGATGGAGAACAAGGGCCTCAACATCTTCAATGCCGCCTACGTGCTGGCGGACGCCGAAACCGCCACCGATGCGGATTTCGAAGCCATTGAGAGCATCGTCGCGCACGAATATTTCCACAACTGGACCGGCAACCGTATCACCTGCCGCGACTGGTTCCAGCTATGCCTGAAGGAAGGCCTGACGGTCTTCCGTGATCAGGAGTTCTCGGCAGACATGCGCTCGAGGCCCGTGCAGCGCATCAAGGAAGTGGTGCGCCTGCGCGGTCGCCAGTTCGCCGAGGATGCAGGCCCGTTTGCCCATTCCGTCCGCCCGTCTTCTTACGGACGGATCGACAATCTTTATACGGCGACCGTCTACGAAAAGGGCGCAGAGCTCATCCGCGCACTGAAGACGTCGATCGGGGACGGCGCATTCCGTCAGGGCGTGGCCAATTATTTCGAGCGGTTCGATGGCACAGCCTCCACCATCGAGGATTTCTATTCCGCATTCGAGGGCGTGAGCGATCTGGACCTTGAAGCCTTTCAGGTCTGGTATGCGCAGGCCGGAACGCCGGTTGTCACGGCCAGAACGGAGCGCATTGATGGCGAGAATGCAACGCGCCTCACCCTGCGCCAGTCGACCCCTGCAACACCCGGCCAGCCTGAGAAAACGGCTGTCCCGATTCCGCTGCGTATGGCGGCTTTCGACGGCTCGGGACAGGCCTTGCCGCTGGGTCTGAACGCTGGCGACGAGGGCGACCTTTTCCTGCTGACCGAGGACGAAGCGAGCCTGACCCTGCCAAGTGCAGACCCTGATCTGCTGGTCTCGCTCAACCGCAATTTCTCCGCGCCGGTCCGCATCGAGCAGGGGCTGTCATCCGCTGAGCGGCTGCGCCTTGCCGAGGTCGAAACCGACCCGTTTGCGAAATGGGACGCTTTGCAAACGCTGGCGCGCGAGACAATCGTTGAACTGGCCGAAGGCGTACGCGCCAACCGGCAGGGAAGCGTCGATGCCGCGCTTGTCGAAGCGATTGCCGGGGCTGTTCGTACCGCCAAGGCAGACGATTCGGCCTATGCGGCGCTGCTTCTGACCCTTCCCGGCATCGGCGAGATGTTCCGCGAACTTAGCCCCTCTGATCCGCAAGCCCTCTTTGAAGGCAAGCGTCAGCTTCGAAGCGCCTTGCGCGGCGCTCTTGCAGACGACTTCTCGCCGAATGAAGATAGCGACACTGGTGAAGCGTTCTCTCCCGATGCCGCGTCCGCAGGCAGGCGCGCGCTGGCTGCCGCCTGGCTGGATCTGCTCGCCGCCGATGGCGAGATATATGCTGATGACCTGCACGCCGCCTTCAATCGCGCTGACAACATGACCGACACGATGGCGGCGTTGCGTGCGCTCGCCCAGACGGGCTCACCGGCTTTCGACAGCGCGCTTGAAAGCTTCGAAGCCCGGTGGAACGGCTCGCCTATCGTGATGGACAAATGGTTCGGCGTGCAGGCCGGTATGCCCGATGTCTCCGCCATCGACCGCGCCCGCAATCTGATGCAGCGCGGCGATTTTGAGTGGACCAACCCCAACCGGGTACGCTCGGTCGTGGCGACGCTGGCCATGGGCAACCACATCGCCTTCCACGCCGCCGATGGATCGGGCTATCGTTTCCTCGGTGAGGTCGTCGAGAAGGTCGATCCGCTCAATGGTGCCCTGTCGGCCAGACTAATGACGGCGTTCGAGCAATGGCGGTTGATGGACAAGGCACGCCAGACTTCCGCCAAAGCGGTGCTGGATAATCTGAACACGCTCGGGCTGTCGGGCAACGCGCAAGACATTCTGACCCGCGCGCTGAAGGAGGACTGACCGCTGCCGTGGTAAAATGACGTTAAGGCATTGTGGATAGAAGTAGGGTTCAAGTGTCCGCGTCTCGTTCTCCGGCGATCCGGGTGCAGGGTTTCGTCAGTCGCTGTGGAGGCGTTGAATGTCACTGGCAATGAACCGTCTGACAGTGTTGATTGTCGACGACAGCGCGCACATGATCCTGATTGTGAAGTCGCTGCTGCGTGGCTTCGGCATTTCGCGGTTTCTGGAAGCCCGCGACGCCGCTGAAGCCTTCGAGATCGTCCGCACCGAGCAAATTGATTTCATCATCGTCGACTATCTGATGGATATTCTCGACGGGCTCGACTTTACGCGGCTGGTGCGTACCGGCGAAGACAGTCCCAACCCGTTCGTGCCGATCATCATGCTGACGGCGTATTCGGAGCGTTCAAAGGTCGTGGCGGCACGCGACGCCGGGGTGACCGAGTTCTGCTGCAAACCGGTCAATGCCCATGAAATGTATCGCAAGGTCTGCGCCATCGTGAATACGCCACGTCCGTTCGTGCGGACATCGGTCTATTTCGGGCCGGACCGGCGCAGGCTCGACAACAGCCAGTTTCGCGGAGAAGAGCGGCGCGACGACATGCTCAAGGCGGCCGCCGCCGCGGCAGGGACGGGGGACTCGTCCGAAAACGCGACGGACCACCCGGCGGCAAACGGCTGACCGGTCAGTATTTCCCGGTGCAAGCCCCGGCTGGAAGGTTACTCATTCCCTAATATTAACGAGAGGTTAAGGATTGGGAGCCTAGCAGAATCATGGCGTTTTGGTGGCGTCTATCTGCCCTGGGGAAGCATTTGAAAGCCCGTAAAACAGCGTCAGACTCCCGGAATGGTCGTGCCACCAGCGCGAAGCGGACACCTGCACCCGACCGACGCCGCCAGCTATCCCGTCTGAAAGGCCTGGCGATCCTGCTCGTGCTGATCCAGCTGGCAGCTCTGGGTCTGAAAGGCTGGCAGGACCAGCGCACCGCATCCCTTTCGGAAACCTCTCGCCTCGCCGAGCGTGCGGAGCTCCTGACAGGTCGGCTGCTCGCTCATAAAAGCGCGATGGACGCGGTGCTACAGATCGGAACATCAGCCGGTCTCGGCTCGCTCGCGATGGAAACCGGTGGACCGGTGCCCGAACGGATCTTTCGGCTCGAACCGGCCGGACCAAGGCGTGGTCTTGCAACAGCTGCTACGCTGGAGATGGCGAAACAGCTGCGGGCAGAGCGCCGTGAAATCGGATTTGCCGATGCGGACATCGTGACGGTCAGCGCACTTCCCTCCGGCATCTGGGCGACGGTTGCACCGCTTCGCGGCATCCTCCCGCCGGTGCGGCCCGATGAGGCGATCATTCTGACCGGTCCTGCCGGCAATGTGCCGGAAGTGATCGGCACACCCTCGATGGTGGAGCGTCTGGGCTCACCGTCAGAACAGACCGATTATGCCTTGTCCGATGCCGGCAACTGGCATCGCCTGCTGGAAGGCTGCCATACCGAGCCGGTGTCGCAGGTCAAGGCGTGCATCAATGTTGCCAAACCCATTCTGGATATCGGGGGAGCTTTCCGGACCGCTGCTCTGGCGCTACTTTTGTTGGCCCCGACATTTGCGATTCTCGGGCTGATCGTGCTCCTTCGCGAACGGGACAGCCGCGCAGCAGTTGCCAAGGACGACCAAGAGACTGAGGTGGATGGTCCCGATCCGTCTGCATTCAGTGCTGCAAGGGCGGGATGGTGGCGCACACAGCCTGCAGCGGACGGTGTCACTGTCGGCGGATTGCTGGCCGAACTTTGCGGATGCGCCGACGGTAGCGCGCTGCCGACCCGAGGGTTTGCGGCAGCCCTCATGCCCAGCGATCCGGCGGGACTGGAACTGGCCCTGGCACAGGCGCTGGAGCGGGGCGGGCTCAATGTCACCATTCGGCTGGGCGAGAGCGAAACCGCACGTTCAATCGAGCTGCGCGGCCGCGTGATAGAAAGCGAAACCGGCAAGGTCATGTCCGGCATGGCGTTCGACGTCACCGACCGTGTCCGGCGTGAAGCGCTTGGGCATCTGGCAGAACAGAGACTGAAAGATGCGCTGGAGGCCTATCAGGGTCCGGTGGCCTTGTGGGATGAGCGCAAGCGTCTTCTCTTCTGGAACGCCGCATTCCAGCGCATTTTCGGTTTCGCGGAAGGGACGCTGCGCCCCGGTCTCTCGCGTGACATCGTTTCGGTCCAGATGTCGAAAGTTATCCGTCTGGACAGGCCGAAAGAGGGCGCACGGCATGTGCGGGAAATCCAGCTTCTCGCCGGCGGCTGGCTGAACATGACCGACCAGACAAGCGGTCAGGGCGTCACACTGACCATATGCCACGACATCACGGCATCCTACACCGAGAAGGATGCCTCGCTGCGCAACGAGAAGAAGCTACGACGGTTGTTGCAGGAATTGCAGGTGTCCGAAGGCCGGGCGAGCGAGTTGACGCGCAAATACGCGGAAGAGAAAACGAAGGCGGAACTGGCCAGCAGTGCCAAGGGCAATTTCCTCGCGAACATGAGCCATGAACTGCGCACACCGCTGAATGCGATCAACGGCTTTTCTGAGATCCTCGCAAAGCAGATGTTCGGTCCGCTCGGCGATCCGCGCTACCAGGAATACGCTGCCTCCATCAACCTGTCAGGTCAGCATCTGCTGGACATGATCAACGACATTCTCGATATGGCGAAGATCGAAAGCGGCAAGATGACGATCAATCCCAAGCCGATCGATCCTGTCGAACCTGTCGATGCGGCGATCCGGATGATCCAGCGCCGCGCCGCCGACAAGAACATCACCCTGGTACTGGACGACAATCACGACGTTCCGGAGATCGAGGCCGATCATCGCGCCATCAAACAGATGGTGCTCAATCTCGTCTCCAACGCGATCAAGTTCACGCCCGAAGGCGGCAAGGTCACCGTGAGGCTGACCCCCGAAGGCGACATGATCGCGATACGCGTCATCGATACCGGTGTCGGTATTCCGGAAAAGGACCTGCCCAAGCTTGCCAATCCGTTCGAGCAGGCGACCAACAAGGACGAGGCTGATACCAAGGGGACGGGGCTTGGTCTGGCGCTGACCAAGGCATTCGCGGAGATGCATGGCGGACGCTTCGACATTGAAAGCAAGCTTGGCAGCGGCACGACCGTCTCGATCTATCTGCCGGTCATCGTTCCGGAACCTGCGCAGACCAATGCTGCCTGACGCGCGGTTTTGCGTATAGGGTAGGGGTGAACGTTTCAGAGGCTGCAGCAATGGACAATCCGCTAGACGATGCCGTCACTCGCTTTGCGCGCACATCCGGCAAGCTGCTGCGCGACCTCGACATCGATCATGGTCCACGCCTGCTGCGTGATGTGCATCTGCTGGATCTGCCGGATGCAAACGGGTTCATTGGATATGTCAAAGGCGAGGCGCTTGCCGCCTTCGTCGCCGATCCGGACTCGGACAGCCCGCGCCACGATACGAGACTGTTCGTGGAGAATGTTCGCGATCATCTCGGATACGAGCACAATATCGGCGCGCTTGCCCTGCGCGAGACACTTGAAGCGGGCGAGCAGGATCAGGTCATCCTGCGCAATAACGGCGTCGTCATCGTGGCGCACGGGGCTGACATCGTGAACACCACGTTGACGCTGTCCGCTCCGCAGATCGTCAATGGCGCCCAGACATCCATTACTCTTTTCGACCAGCGCGGATCGGGCACACTGGACGGTGTCTGGGTGCCCTTGAAAGTTGTCGTATCGTGCGATGCCCAGTTGAGGACGGGCGTTGTGCGCGGGGCAAATACACAGGAGAACATCGGTCCCTACGACTTTCTGGCGCTTGAACCGTTTCTGAAACGTTTGCAGACGCACATGCTGCAGGAGTCCCTGCCGGCCGATCAAACGGTTGCACTTCGCCGAAGGCACAAGGCACCGCTCACACCGGGACTGGCGATGCAGCGTCATGTGTCACCGAAAGATATTCTGCAGGCTTTCGTGTGCGGTCCGCTTGGCGAACCGGCATCAGCACAGGCCCGGCTCGCAATCTGGCTCACCCGTGTGCCGCGCTACATCTTCTCGGCGGAACATGCACCGGAACCCTACCATTTGCTGGCCTGGCTGGTTTTTCACTTGCGCCACGAGACAGCCGACAAATCGTTCTGGGAAGGGCCGCGCAAGAGCTTTCCCGCCTTTTCGCACCTTCTCTACGTTTACTGGAAGCTGCTGGATGACTGGGACATGCTGCCCCGTTCAGTCAAAGGGGGCTGGATCGTTGGCGAACATGCCGATGCACAGATCCGATACCGGCGGGTGATCTCGCAGATACGTGGAACCTCAGGCGTGGACTGGGCGCGTGAGGCAATGAGAATTGTCAGGGAGGTCGCCGATACCAATGCTGTCGACCTCTCGGCGCAGACCACCAGAACCCGCGCCTTGACCGAACAGATCGATGCCTATCTCAGCCTGCTGCGGCGGTCACGCTGACGTGCGTTCCGGTCAGTCGCCCCGTCTCTCTGTACCGCGGCGCGGCCCCCCTCTACGGCCGCTGCGGTGCCCTTCGGCTCCGCTGAGGGCCAGTACGGCGTCGGCGCGCGCCTCGGGCGGCAGGGTGTCGACAGTCTCAAGCATGCGTGTCTGCATTTGCGCCTTCAGCTCGTCTTCAGCCTCGCGCAGATCATCCAGAGCATTTGCGACAGCAGCAACGTCATAGGGCTTTGCCTGCAGGACCTCCTCTACCGCCTGCCGCGCACGTCGAACGGCGTATCGTTCTTCATCAAGGGTGCGCCATTGACGGCCGAGCTCGCGCCGCAAGCGCTGGCGTTCTGCCGGTTCGAGCGATGAGAGCGCGTGTCTCCCTGAGGGGCCTTCGCCGCGCGTTCCCTGAGAGGTCTGCGCGGGTTCAGGACCCGGGGGCGGGGGGGTGAACACAAGGTAGCCGATGAAGATGCCGGTCAGAGCAGCATTCAGACAGAGCGAGACGACGAGAAGAATCTGGGTTCGGGAGGTCATGAGCGTGTGTCGCTTTCATCAAGGCCCGGCCAGACCGGACTGGCAACCTCGTCGGTAGAAAACGAGGTCAGTGATGCTGTCAGATACTCTTCGGCTTCGCTTGCAAGGGTGCCTTCGCGCTCGGCATAGCCTCCTGACAGGGCAGAACCGATGGTCAGCCCGAAAACGAGGCTTGCCATCGCGGCGCCGGACGGGATCGCCCATCCGCCCCATCGCACCGTCCGCACCGGGCCGGTTGCGCTCTTTCCGGAAGGCGCGCTGCGCAGAATGGCCGTTTCCAGTGCGCTGTCGGCTTCAAAAGACGCAGCCTCGTTCAGCAGTGCGTCCAGCCTGCGGGCGTCTGCCAGAGCGGCTCTGGCCTCTGCGTCCGAAGCGGCAAGTGCGAGCCCGTCCGCACGCTTCCGCTCCGGCCAGTTTGCAGGGTCCGGGCCGTAGGTGTCGAGAAGACTGGCGAAAGTCTTGATATTCATCATGCGTGCCGGTCGGAGAAATAAGGGTCAGAGGCGAAATCGGCCTTGAGAGAGCGTCGGGCGCGGGCCAGAAGGCTTTCCACAGCCCTGATCGAGATACCGATGATGCGTGCGGTCTCCTCATTGCCCAAGCCTTCGTAATGACTGAGAACGAGCGCGGCTCTCTGTCTGTCAGGCAGCCGCGCAAGCGCGCCGCGAACACGGGCATCGGTCTGACGTGTCCGCAACGCGTCTTCGGGGGTATCTGCCTCATCGCGTATCTCGGGCGGGTCGGCGAAGGTCTGCTCGCGGCGCTTGCGAAAACCGTCGCGGCATCGGTTGATCGTCACTGTATGTAACCAGGTCGGGAAAGCGGCTTTGCCAATGGTCCAGCCCGGCGCGGCTTTCCATACTTTCATAAAGACATCCTGCGCGACATCTTCGGCGTCTTGACGGTTGCCGGTCATACGCGAAGCCACGCTCATGACACAGGGGAGATGACGGTGCATCAGCATGGCTGCCGCCTGACGGTCGCCTGTTGCCGTGCGCTGCATGAGGTGATCATCGCTGGTCTCCATTTATGCTCCCGGCCGAACAGACATACCGGCAGGCCTTAACCTGGACCTGCCGGCGTCGTTTCCGCAAGACGTTTGGCTACGGTGCTATTGCATCCGGTCGGCACGCTTGCCGCGATGCTTTCCACGCATGTCGCGGACCTTCGCCGCCATGGCTTCGCGTTCCTCAGCATCGACCGAGCCGTCACCATTGATATCGGCACGCTCGAACATCTTCATCTCGCGCCCGGCGAACTCTTCAGCTGACACAGTACCGTTTCCATCGGTGTCGAGACGGGCAAACTGTCTGGCCTGACGGCGTTCGCGGCGTTCAGCGCGGCGGGCCTCGGTAAAGGCTACCATCTCGGCTTGCGAGACGGCTCCGTCACTGTCGATGTCCGCCATTGCGAAGCGTTCAAGCCGCTCGGCCTTCACCTCGTCACGGGAGATGGCCCCGTCCTTGTTGGTGTCGAGTTGTTCGAGACGTTCGCCGCGCATGTTCTTGCCGCCGCGTTCCTGTGCAATCGCCATGCTGCCGGCAACGGCGGTTGCCGCTACTAGTGAGATGGCGATCAGTTTCGTTGTGGTTTTCATGTGACGCTCCGTTGCGTTGGTTTTTGCCTGCCCCGTATACTTGCACGAACGTGCTCGTCTATTCCGTCGCTGGCCCTGCAATTATTTTTTCGTAGATGCGCTTCACGTTTGCCTGAGCCTTCGAAACGGCCTTCGCTGCCGCATCGAAATCGTCCTTTTTGGCAGCCTTTGCCAGACGCGCAAGGAAGGGCGCGGGAGCCGTGTCCGGGTCGATCAGTCCTTTCAGCCCGGCGCGTCGCAGGCCCATCAGATCGGACTGCAGCCGGAAGGCATCGGCAAGGACCGCCCTGTCCTCCCGTCCGAAGGTCTCCGCGGCAGCCTCGCTTTCAAGCACGGCTGACGGAGACCGGTCGCTCCATTTCACGTCCGGCGTCACAAGTTGCAGCCATTGGGTCAGGAACTCGATATCGAGGAGGGCGCCGCGCGCCAACTTCAGATCCCAGGACGTATCGGCGCTGCGGTCCTTGTCGAGCCGTTCGCGCATATCGTGGACATCACGGGTAATGACGCTTCTGTCGCGTGGCAAGCTGAGGACTTCCTCGCGCCGCTTCGTGATCGCCTCGCGGAGTGTCCCGTTTCCGGCAATGCAGCGAAGCCGCGTCAACGCCATGAGCTCCCACGTCCAGGCATCGTCTTCGTAATATCTGTCGAAGGCCGAACTTGCGCACCGCCACCGGCCCGGCCCGGCCCGACGGTCGAAGCTGCATGTCGGCTTCGTAGAGCCTGCCTTCGGGCGTCTCTGCCGACAGCGCCGCGATGAGACGCTGCGCGGCGCGGCTGTAGAAGGCCGTGCCGTTTTCGGTGTCCAGCGGATCATAAACGACCAGCATGTCGAGGTCGGAGGTCGAGGTCATTTCCCCGGTGCCGAGCTTGCCAAGACCGCAAACGGCCCAGCATCCCGGGACATCCTCATTGTTCTTTCGGGCCGCCGTGACTGCATGCGGCTCAAGCGCGGCGATGCAGATGTCGGCCAGACGGGTGAAGGCGGTCTCCGCCTGCGAAACGGTGGCGACCCCCCGCACAAGCTGGAAGCGAATGCGGAAATGCTCGTCGCGATACTGTACCCGCACGGCATTCATGGCGGTTTCGAGGTCCATGTCGGTTTGCGTTCCGACCGCCTCGATCGCTTCAAGAAACCCGCAGGCATCCTGATCGATGGAGGCGTTGAAATCGCTTTCGATCATCGCTTCGAGCATGGTTGGACGCGCGGAAAGATCCCCCGCCAGTCTTGGTGCGATGGCCAGTGCGTTCAAACTGTCTTTCAGAAGCTCCGGATTGGCTTGCAGGAATGAGAGGGTCTGAACGCCCGCGGACAACCCCGCCAGAAAGGTCTTCAGGCCTGTGAGAGCCGCGTCGGGATCGCCGCTCTGGGACATGGCCTCGATAAGCAGGGGCTCGATCTCCGTCAGGAGTTGTCGGCCACGTGCACTCTTGGTCGCGCGAATGCCGCCCCGGTGCCAGGACCGGAAGGTTTCCACCACTTTCTCGGGTTCGCAAAAACCCGCAGTGCGCAGGGTGTCCAGCGTACCGGGGTCCATGTCGACGCCGGTGAAGACCAGATTGCCCGCACGTGCCTCTTCGCGCCGGTCCGGCTCGAAGAGATCGAAATAGATGGACTGTACTTGATCACGGACGTGACCATTGCGCTGATCGAACGCCTCCACGTCCGCAAACCCGGAAAGCTTCGCGACGCGCAGCCGCTGGTCGGCCTTGGCGGGCAGCGAATGGGTATGTTCGTCGTTCATCATCTGGATGCGATGCTCGACACCGCGCCACCATCCGTAGGCAGCCGTCAGCGTAGCGGCTTCCTCGTCGGTGACCATCTCTTCGGCAACGAGCGCGGCCAGCGCGTCGACCGTTCGCGGCGCGCGGAGGGACGGGTTTCGTCCGCCATGAATCAATTGCTGGGTCTGCGCAAAGAACTCGATCTCGCGGATACCGCCGCGCCCGAGCTTCACATCAAAGACAGGGTCGGAGAGGTCCGAATGCTGGTTCTGGGCATGGATCTGCAGCTTGATCGCGTGGATGTCAGCCACGGCCCAATAGTCCAGATGTCTACGCCAGACAAAGGGCCGGATATCCTCGATAAACGCGTTTGCAGCATCTTCATGGCCTGCCGCAAATCGTGCCTTGATGAACGCCATGCGCTCCCAGTTCTGCGCCGTGCTTTCATAATAAAGCTCCGCAGACCGGGTGTTGACGGCGACCGGCGTGGAGGATGGGTCCGGACGCAGTCGGTGGTCGACGCGCAGCACGTAACCGTCCTCGGTCTGGGATTCCAGGCGCTGCGACATGTCCTGGATGATCTTGACGGCGGCCTGACCATCGCCCGGGAAACGGTCAGGGTCCTGAAAGGCGATGATGTCGATATCACTGGAATAGTTGAGCTCACATGCCCCAAGCTTGCCGAGCGCCAGAATGAAAAGCCCGTCGACGTATCCGGGGTTTGCGGTTTCATCTTCAGAGAGGCGCCCCTTAGAGCGTGCGGTCTCGACAGCCCCGCGCAGGGCAGCCGCCAGCGCCAGATCCGCAAATTCGGAAAACCGTCGGCTGACGAATGACCAGTCTTCATGCGTGCCGAGGTCGAGTGCTGCGAGCGCCAGATGAACATCCTGCTTGGCCTGTCGCAAGGCGCGCATGGCTTCATCGCGCGGCGTGGCAGGGTCCAGTGCCTCCACAGACTTCAGAACGTCGTCAATGAGTGCGCGGGCATCATCTGCGGTTTCCAGCGCGTCAAAGGTTTCGCTCCGCTGGCGGGCCAGTCTCTTCAGATAAGGTGCCAGATCGAACGCGGCCGAAAGACAATCGCGCAGCGCCCGCCCGGATGTTTGCGCACCGTCGTCCGCTGGCGGGGGCGCAAACTGCAGATCGTTCTTCTGGTCCGTCATGGTGTATTCCCTTTCAGACCGCAAATCCGTTTCAGGCGTGTGGCAGAACCAGTGCCGCGCGCAAGCCCGGTAAAGTCTCATCGCCCGCGCCGTCGCCAAGCTCGAGCCGTCCCTGATGCAGGTTTGCGACCGCTGCCACCAGAGCAAGTCCAAGACCGTTGCCGCTGGCGGTTCTTGATGTCTGTAGACGAACGAACCGTTCCACGGCTCGTTCCCTGTCGCTTGCGGCGATTCCGGGTCCTGTATCGGTGACGGACAGTTCGAAGTCGCCCTTGCGCGTCCGGCGTCCCCGCAGGGTCAGCGCTCCCCCTTTGGGCGTGTACTTGATCGAATTGTCGAGAAGGTTGGTCAGGGCCTGCGCGATCAGGCTGCGGTCGGCCAGCCGGCTGAGGCCGGGCGCAACTTCGCTGGCAAACGCAAGGCCCGCATCCTCGGCAACCGGTCCGTAAAGTTCTGCAAGCTCTTCGCAGATTTCCGACAGGTCAGTCTCCACGAAGCGTGCCTGATCGCCCGCCTGCACGCGCGACAAACGAAGGATCGCATTGAAGGTCGCCAGAAGGCTGTCCACTTCGGTCAGCGTCAGATGGAGCGTTTCTTCCTGGCTCACGGCATCCGGATTTTTCAGCGCCGCCTCAAGCCGGTTGCGCAGCCGGGTCAGGGGCGAGCGCAGATCATGGGCGATGGAGTCGCCTGCATATCGTGTGGCTGCCATCAGCGTTTCAATCCGGTCGAGCATGGCATTCATGCGTTCGGACAGACGGTCGAACTCGTCGCCGGAGCCGATGACCGGTGCCCGGTGCGAGAGATTTCCCGCCATTACTTCCTCTGCCGTACGTGCCAACGCCTCTGCCCGCCGCGCGGCCGATCTTGAAATAATCAGCCCGCCAAGCAGGGAGAGCACGAGGCCTGCAATCCCTGCTGTCCACACGGCCTGCGTGATGCGTCCGGTGATCTGCCGCCTCGCACCCAGATCATAGGCCACCATGAGAGCCGCCTGATTGGGAAGCCGCACTATGATACCGTTGGCGGACCGGGTCTCCAGTTCGCCATTGCGGTTGATCGACTGGTACTCGAAGAATGTCTCCCGGGATCCGGCCATGGGTATATCGTCCGGAATGGCCGAAAAATCGCCGCTGATCTTTTCGCCTGTTGGCCCGACCAGAACATAGAAGAACGAGCCGGGCACAGAAGACCGCTCAATCACGGACTGGTTCAGCCGCGACATTCCCCCTGTGCGGAAGGCGGCCGCAAGGGCCTGAACCTCACCGTCCAGTTCACGCACAGAACTCGCTTCGCAGGAACACAGCCGTCGAGAAATAGAGGTAGGCCAGAAGGCCCGCTCCAAACACGACGAACATGATCGCATGCACCATCGCGAGACGAAATGTCGTCGTCCGGAAAAGGTTGGGAAGCGAAAACTTCATCCCTGAAGGCGGTAACCGGCACCCCTGACGGTGTGAAGCAGTGGCTCATCGAAGCCCTTGTCGATCTTGGCGCGCAGCCGCGAGACGTGGACGTCGATAACGTTCGTCTGGGGGTCAAAATGATAATCCCAGACTTTCTCCAGAAGCATGGTGCGCGTGACCACCTGACCGGCATTGCGCATCAAGTATTCAAGCAGCCGGAATTCGCGCGGTTGCAGGTCGATCTTCTCGCCAGACCGGCTCACCGTCCGTGCCAGAAGGTTCATTTCCAGATCGCCCGCCATCAGGACCGTTGCGGGCGCTTCCGATCCGCTGCGGCGACCAAGGGCCTCGACCCGTGCCACCAGTTCGCTCGGGGCAAACGGCTTGGCAAGATAGTCATCGCCGCCCGCATTCAGCCCTTCAACCCGGTGGTCGACTTCGCCGAGAGCGGACAGAAACAGGGCGGGAACCGTACCGCCGCCATCACGAAACTCGCGCAACATGTCGAGCCCGGGTTTCTCTGGCAGCATGCGGTCGATGACCAGAACGTCGAATTCTGCCGATCGCGCCATTTGAAGGCCCGTGTCGCCGTCATGGACGGTTTCTGTCGTGTGGCCCGCCTCTGAAAGTGTGGACTGCACAAATGCCGCCATTTCACGGTCGTCTTCGATAACGAGAATACGCATATCCGGTCTCCTGACAGCCGTTTGGGGCAGGCATACAATGCCTGCCCGTCGGGGGTCTTGACGTTATTCGGCGTCGGCTTTCACGTCCGGAATATCGAGCGGAACGGCGGCAGTCTGACGTCCGACACGTACTGACAGGAGGATTTTCTCCCGACCTGCGGCGCGTGCGCTTTCCACGGCCGCGCGGACCGCTTCGACCGTCCCGACCGGCTCGAAATTGACTTCCAGAATGGCCTGACCGGCAGAAAGACCTTCCTTGTCGGCCACGCCGCCGCGTTTGACTTCGGCGATGTAAAGACCCGGCTCGTCATTGGTTAGGCCCAACGTCTGGCGTTCACTTTCGCGAAGTGGACGAAGCGACATGCCGAGGGCTTCGCCGGTCGCACCCTCGTCAGACGGCTCATCGGTGTCGCCCGGCGTATCGGTGGTGGCCAGATCGTCCAGATTGGCAGGCTGTTCCTCAACCTTCACGTCCAGCGTCGTCTTCCTGCCATTGCGCAGGATTTCGAAGCGGTTTTCCGAACCGGCCAGAAGGTTGCCCACGGTCTGGGTCACTTCGCGGCTGTCTTCCATGTTCTCGCCGTTGATCCCGAGGATAACGTCATTGCGTCTGAAACCGGCCTTGCTGGCAGGGCTGTCCTTGACGACTTCAGCGACGATGGCACCGGTTTCGCCGTCATGACCGAGCGCAGCGGCCATCTCATCGGTGAAATTGCCGATGGAGACACCAAGCCAGCCACGTGAGACCTTGCCGGTCTTGATCAGTTCCTGCGTCACCTTCAATGCGAGGTCTGCCGGAATGGCAAAGCCGATCCCGACCGATCCGCCGGTAGGCGAGATGATCGCCGTATTCACGCCGACGACCTGACCGTTCAGATCGAACGTTGGTCCACCGGAATTGCCCCGGTTGATGGACGCGTCAATCTGGATGAAATCGGTATACGCACCGCCGCCGATCAGTTCGCGACCGTCACCGGAAACGATACCGGCGGTTGCCGTGCCGCCGAACCCGAACGGGTTGCCCAGCGCGACGACCCAGTCACCGCGTCGGAGTTCCGCTTGCGGGGCGAACGAAACGAACCGGTAGGTGCCCGGCTCGTCGATCTTCAGGACGGCCAGATCGGTGCGCGCATCCGCGCCAACCAGCGTGGCTTTCAGTTCGCGGCCGTCTTCGAGCACAACCTCGATGTCGGTTGCCTTGTCGACGACATGGTTGTTGGTGACGATGTAGCCGTCTTGCGAGATGAAGAAGCCGGAGCCGAGGGAGCGACGCTCGCGCGTTTCCGGCTCTACATTCTCGTCCGGCTGTGGCAGGCCGAACCGTTCTTCAAAGCCCGGCATGTTGCGGAAGCGTTCAAAGAACTCCTCCATGCGGGCCGTGTCGACTGCCTGTTCGCTGATCACATTGACGCTGACAACAGCAGGGCTAACTTGATCGATCAGGTCTGCAAAGGAAAGCGGTGCGCCGTTTGGCTGCTTGACCACAATTTCCTTGGCACCTGCGCTCTGCGTCATCACGGGAACGGCGATAACCGCCGCCAGGGCGACGCTGCCGAGAAGGCCGGCAGCGAGCTTTCCGGTTTTGCTTTGAACGATTGGCTTCATGGGGACCTCTGGTTCTTGAACTTGCCGCGCATCCTGAGTGGCGCGTGCGTACACTTTGCAATCATATAGGACGGTTTTTTGATGATTGCGTAGATGTATGCTGATTAAACTTGCTTCATGCGCATCGGTCGGCGGGCCGAGGTTTCTTTCAAGAGTTCGTGAGACGCTCCAGGCAGGGCTGGCGCACATGGCTTCACCGGCGCAGGATGACAGACATCCTGTCCTCTTCGAACGGAACCTTTTCCCATGCCCTCTCCCCTGCGCCTCGCGCTCTTCATCATGCGCGTATCGCTCGTCATCTTCTTTGCCGTCTGGGCGATAGAAAAATTCGTCAAGCCGGATACGACGGCGCGGATCTGGGAGAAGTTCTATCTCATCGCCGACCTGCCGGAAGTCGCGAGCTATGCCGTCGGCGTTTTGCAGGTGACGCTGATCGTGCTCTTCGCGCTCGGCCTGTTCAAGCTGATCTCTTATGGCGCGCTCATGCTCATGCATGGCGTAGGAACGGTCATGGCCTACCAGCCACTCCTCGCCCCGTATGAGGGCGTGAACCATCTCTTCTATGCCGCCATTCCCGTGCTTGGCGCGCTCGTGGCACTGTTCATTCTCCGGCGTGAGGACACGCTCTTCACGCTCGGAAGGCGCTGATCGCGCCGAAGACAGTGACAACTCTTCGCTGACGGCATCCTCCGGAAGGTACTCCGGCGTTGGTTTTGCTCATGCTGAGTTCAGGTGCAAAACGTTTGTGTTGATGATTCCCGGCACAGGAGCGCCCAAAGCATGTCGATCAGCAAATCTGCTCCGTTCTCCAGGCAGGGTATTACGGTTTTCCTTGCCTCCTCGGTCGGTCTGGTCTGGAGCCAGTTCAGCGGCGACTTTGCGCCGATGCTGGCACCGGATGGCGTCATGGGCATACCTTATGGACGGTCCATTCTGGCATCCATCAGCGATATAGTCGTTCTTGGTGGCCTGATATGTCTCGCCGCCCTCATCGGTCTGCCGAAACTCCTGCGGATGTCCGGCCTTTTAGAGCCCATCCTCAAGCCGCTTCTGGTGTTTGGCGCGATCTTCGGGTCTGCGGCTGTCGTTTGTCTGTTTCTTACGCCGGTAACGTCAGAGACAGGTGCCGCGCAGATTGCCTGGCTTGGCGTTGGCGGTCCGGTCACCGAGGAAATCGTCTTTCGCGGTCTCGCCATTGGCGCGCTGATGCGGTTGGCAGGCTGGCGGTTTTTTCCGGCCATACTCGCCCCCGCACTGGTCTTCGGGCTTGCGCACGCCGTGCAGGGTTCGCAACTTGCTGACAGCGCTGCCATCATCGCGATCACGGCGCTTGGCGGACTGTTCTTTGGCTGGCTGTTTGTTCGCTGGGGGTTCAATCTGTGGCCAGCCATCCTCGCTCATATCGGACTGAACACGATGTGGATCGTGTTTGTGTTCGGCGAAACCGCAATTGGTGACTGGTTTGGCAACGGCGTCAGGTTAAGCCTTGTTATCCTCATCGTTCTTGCAACGCTTTATTTCGCACCGGCGCGAACACGCCGCTGAGCCGGCGGAACACCCTTGTCGTCAGTGCGCGAGTGACCAGTTTTTTGCGGCCTTCGCATCGACGACAAGCGGCACGGACAGGTCCAGCGCGGGCAGGGCAGCCCGCTCCATGACGCCGCGCACCGTCTCGATCACCGTGTCGGCCTCGTCTTCCGGCGCTTCGAAGATCAGTTCATCATGCACCTGCAGCAGCATGCGCGCCTTAAGGCCTGCATCACGTAGCGCGCCCGGCATCACGATCATGGCGCGTTTGATGATGTCGGCAGCCGAGCCCTGAATGGGCGCGTTGATGGCCTGGCGTTCAGAGAAGCTGCGTTGCGCCCCGTTCTTTGATGTTATGCCCTGCACCCAGCACTTGCGCCCGAACACCGTCTCCACATAGCCGTGCTCTTTGGCGAAGGCCTTGGTGTCGTCCATATAGCGGCGAATGCCGGGAAATTTCTGGAAATAGGCATCGATGTAGTCGCGCGCCTCGCCCCGGTCGATGCCAAGTTGGTTGGCCAGCCCGAAGGCCGAAATGCCGTAAATGATGCCGAAGTTGATCGCTTTTGCCTGACGGCGGACGCCCGGGTCCATGCCCTCGACCGGCACACCGAACATTTCCGAGGCGGTGAGCGCATGAATATCCACCCCGTCGCGGAACGCATCCCGCAGGGTGTCAATGTCAGCGATATGGGCGAGCAGGCGAAGCTCGATCTGGCTGTAGTCTGCTGCGATCAGCACATGGCCGGGCTCGGCAATGAAGGCTTCGCGTATCTTGCGACCTTCCTCGGTGCGGATTGGGATGTTCTGCAGGTTCGGGTCGGATGAGGAGAGCCGACCGGTCTGCGCTGCCGCCATCGAGAACGAGGTATGAACACGGCCTGTCTCGCTATCAATCGCCTCGCGCAGGGCATCGGTATAGGTCGATTTCAGCTTTGAAAGCGTGCGCCAGTCGAGCAGGGTCTGCGGCAGGTCATGGCCCTGCGCGGCCAGTTCCTCCAGTGCGCTGGCCCCTGTCGCCCAGGCGCCCGTTTTGGTCTTCTTGCCGCCGGGAAGGCCCATCTCGCCGAATATGATGTCGCCGATCTGCTTGGGGCTGCCAAGGTTGAAGTCACGTCCCGCCTGTTCGTGTGCGGTGGCCTCGAGCGCGCCCATGCGCTGGGCGAAATCGCCGGAGAGCTCCGAAAGTCGGTTTCGGTCGACCTTGATGCCTTCGCCTTCCATGTCCGCAATCACGCCGATCAGCGGGCGTTCGATCCGCTCATAGACGCGCGTGACGGCCAGTTCGCGCAGCTGCGGTTTAAGCAGCTTGTAGAGCCGCAGTGTGATGTCGGCGTCCTCGGCGGCATAAGGCGTGGCCTTGTCGAGGGCCACCTTGTCGAATGTCACCATCGACTTGCCTGACCCGCACACCTCCTTGAACGGTATGGGCGTGTGGGAGAGATAACGCTCGGAAAGCTCGTCCATGCCATGCCCGTGAAGTCCGGCATGCAGGCAGTAAGAGAGCAGCATCGTGTCTTCGCACGGGGTGATACGAATACCGTAGCGCGACAGGACGCCGAAATCGTATTTCAGGTTTTGCCCGATCTTCAGTACGGCCGGGTTCTCCAGAAGCGGCTTCAACGCGGCGAGTGCGGTATCCATGTCGATCTGTTGCGGCGCATCGTCGGCATCGCTGAAGGAAAGCCCGCCATCGCCGGACCCGGTATGCGCCAGCGGAATATAGGCCGCCTCATTGTTGCCGACGGCCAGTGAAATGCCGACGAGCCTGGCAGAGCGCGCGTCAAGCGATGTGGTTTCCGTATCTACAGCAATAACGCGCGCAGACTGTGCCTTGGCGATCCAGTCCTGCAGCGTTTCCAATTCCGTGATGGTCACGTAGGCCGAATGATCGATACCTGCGGACACGGCCGCCGGTGCAATTTCACCTTCCGCCTCAAACGTGTCCTTCACCCGCCGGGTGATGGTGCGAAACTCCATCTTCTCCAGAAAGGCCAACAGGGTCTCCGGGTCCGGATCTTTTACCGGGAACGCGTCGCAGGAAAGCTCGACCGGCACATCTGTCTTGAGGGTCACCAACTGACGTGAGAGGCGGATATTGGCGGCATGATCGATAAGCGTCTGGCGGCGCTTGGGCTGCTTGATCTCTTCGGCCCGGGCGAGCAGGCTTTCGATATCGCCATACTCTTCCAGAAGCTGCACGGCTGTCTTGATGCCGATGCCCGGAGCGCCCGGTACATTGTCGACGCTGTCGCCCGCCAGCGCCTGAACATCGATGACGCGATCAGGGGATACGCCGAACTTTTCCTTCACGCCCTCAATGCCGATGCGCACATTCTTCATCGTGTCGAGCATGGTGATCCTGTCCGATACCAGCTGCATCAAATCCTTGTCGGATGAGATGATCGTCACCTGTGCGCCTGCCGCCTCAGCCGCCCGTGCATAGGTGGCGATCAGGTCATCGGCCTCATACCCTTCCATCTCGATGGCGGGCGTGCCGAAGGCTTCCGCCGCTTCGCGAACCAGCGGAAATTGCGGGATGAGCTCTTCCGGCGGCGGCGGGCGCTGCGCCTTGTAGTCGGCGTAGAGATCGTTACGGAAGGTATAGCTGCCCTTGTCGAATATGCAGGCAAAATGGGTTGGCCTGTCCGGGCCTTTCAACTCTTCCAGAAGCTTCCATAGCATGTTGCAAAAGCCTTGCACCGCGCCGACGGGCAGCCCGTCCGAGGGGCGGGTCAGCCTTGGCAGCGCATGGAAGGCGCGGAAGATATAGCCGGACGCATCCACCAGATAGAGGTGGCTGGTCTTGTCGAGGGGGCAGGGTGTTGTCATGGCCCGTTTATAGCCGAGGTGCGCCGCTTGGGTAGAGTAAAGGCCAGACCAAAACCGGCCTTTTACCCGCTTTAAGGTCGGTGACGTAGCCGGTCAGCGGCGCGTGGCGGAATCCGCCATCATCAATTCCTGACTCTCGTAATTGAGTTTTATGTAGGCCTCTTTGAGCGCCTCTCTCTGAACAGGAAACGTCGCGGCATGCCTGGGCGGGGCTCTGATATTCCACAGCGTCTGCGCCCCTTGCAGCCTCGACGGCCCGAAGTGCAGGTTCGATGTTCTCCCCCGGCACAGCCGTGGCAACGGCCACAAAGGCGGCATCTATTCTCGGCATCAGATCGTTATAGGCTGCCATGCAAGCAGTCCGCTTCTCGGCGGTGCTGGAGCTCAACATCCCGCCAGCCTTGACCGCCTCGAAATGGCTGAGGCCCAGAACGCTGCGGCCGTCACAGCCCTCGCGGCTCCGGCCTCTGCCGCTACCTTCTGTGCAGACAGGCTGCTCCTGACCGGCGCAGGCGGACTGGACCGCTTCGGCCTGCTTCGAGAATTTCGCGGCAAGCGGGGCGATGTCCACCTCCGCCGAATTGCCTGTGGCCAGGATCTCCTGCACGGTGACAAGATAGGGTCGCTTGGCAGCCTTGCAGGCAGCTTCCGCCGCGTTTGCGCCTGCCTGCTGCGCATGAGCCAGTGTGGGGCCCCCGATAACCATCAGACCACCTGCAGCCAGCAGGCCATACGCCAAAGTTGCTCGTCTCATCGTTTCAGTCCTGAATTTCAAAACGCCAAACTATCCCCGCTGGCGGCGACCTTCATCCCCGCAAGGGGGCATGCGGAACACCATTCGCGTGTCAGCCAGCCTGCGCGGCGCTGTGAATCTCGGCGACCAGAGCATCTTCCAGATTAAGGCGTGCAGCCAGCATCTGCAGATAGGCGCGTTCTGCAGCCGTATCGGCATCGATCGCCATCAGCGCAGCGGCATAAATCTCGATCGCATGTTCGGGGCCTTGCACATCGCGAACCACCGAGTTGACGTCAGCGGGGTTGGACAACTCGTCGAACACGAAGGCCTTTGCCTCGGCATCGAGATCCATCGTCTGGAGTCCGTCGAAAATTCTCGTCTTCTCATCGGGAGAAATCACGCCGTCAGCCTGCGCGGCCGCAATCATCGAACGGATCAGCGATCTGGCAAGTTTGTCCTCGGCAGACACATCGCCGGGCGCGGGCAGGAAGGCCGTGCCGCGCGGAGGTATTTCGGAGAAGGTGGCCTGTTGCGGTAAGCCGGAGTTGCCCGCGCCGCCGCCCGGCTGCTGGCTTTTCTGATAGTTCTGGAAGGCGTGATAGGCGAGGCCGCCAATGGCCGCGATGCCGCCATACTTGGCCGCCGTGCCCATCATTTTTCGGCCACCCTTGCCCATGAACATGCCTGCGGCGAGCCCCGCCAGCGCGCCGCCCCCCGCGGTCAACGCCGTGTTTCGCGTCTGCGGATTGTGCTGCAGGTTGTGTAGCAGGCTGTTTACGTCGAACATTCAGGCTCTCTGTGCTGGTGTGGGTTTGAGGCCTGAAAATGGGCATGGGCCATTTCCCCAACAAGAATGCATGCTGGAATTCGCCCTGACCGACATAAAAAAAACCGCGCCGACCTGAGGCTGGCGCGGTTTCTTGTTGTGAACCTGTTTCAGGTCCGGGTGAGACCTACTGGTTGGCAGGCTCCTCGACATCGTCGTCTTCGGGCGGCTGAATGCCGATGACCGGAACTTCGACTTCTTCCTCGGTCATCACGATTTCAGGCGTTTTGATGGTTTCGGTCGTCGTTCCGACCTCGACTTCGCCGACATCAACATCGTATTCCGGCACCTCGCCCATGTCGCCGCTCACATCGACGTCCACGCTGGGCATTTCACCCTCTTCGGTTTGATCGACGTCCACGAGGGTAATAACGAGCCAGATGATGCCGATCAGCACCAGTGCCCCTACAATAAATCCGATAACCTTGCCCATAAGTCTTACTCCCGACAGTTGGCGTGACAGTTTGGTAATGAGGAAAAAGAACCATCAAGACCGTCCATGGTTCCTTGGAATCCCGAAACGCACGTCGGGCACAAGGCAGATCGCTTGCCGTGCGTTGCAATGTCTTGGTAGTTTCGGCCTGCAGGCAAAGGGCATCTGATGACAAAGCAAGACGATCCGCAGATCCCGCCTTTCCATCTGGCATTTCCGGTACACGATCTGGCCGAAGCGCGGCGTTTCTACGGTGGCCTTCTGGGGTGCGCCGAAGGGCGCAGCAGCGATGCCTGGGTGGATTTCAACTTTCATGGACACCAGATCGTTGCCCATCTTGCGCCGGAGGAATGTCAGGCGGCAGGTACGAGTGCGGTCGATGGTCATGGTGTGCCCGTCCGCCATTTCGGCTTGATTCTGTCGATGACCGATTGGCAGATCATGGCCGACCGGCTTCGTGATGAGGTCGACTTTCATCATCGCGCCCTATATCCGCTTTGCAGGCGAACCCGGCGAGCAGGCGACGATGTTCTTTGCCGACCCGAGCGGCAATGCCATTGAACTGAAGGCATTCGCGGATATGAGCCGGGTGTTTGCCAGATGAGCGTCATCTTCGTCGATGCGGATGCCTGCCCGGTCAAGGATGAGGTCTACAAGGTCGCCGCGCGCCACGAAGCAAAGGTGTTCGTCGTCTCCAACAGCTTTCTTCGGGTGCCGCGCAACGCCTCCATTGAGCAGGTGGTGGTCGATGCCGGCCCTGACGCTGCCGATGACTGGATCGCCGAACGGGCAGGCCGGGGCAGCGTCGTGATCACAGCAGATATTTTGCTGGCTGAGCGGTGTCTGTCAGGCGATGCACACGTTCTCGGTCCCACCGGCAAGCCCTTCACGAAGGAGAGCATTGGCGCGGCCGTGGCCTCGCGGGCGTTGATGGAGCAGCTACGCTCGACCGGCGACCCGATGGGCGGCGCACCGCCCTTTTCAGCCAGAGACCGCTCCCGTTTCCTGCAAGCCCTGCATGAGGTGCTGACGCGTCAAACCTCTCAAGGACGACCGTGACGAGCGAGCGGCTCAAATACGTCATTGTCGGAGCGGTCGGCATTCCCGCTCTGGCCTTCCTTGCCGCGGCGCTCGCGCTCCTCGCAGGTGTCTGGACGCTCACCGCCGGTTCTGAAGAGCATGTCGTCGACATGCCTTTGGTCCTGTCGTCTGCGGCTCATTCCGGGCTGGGAGTCTTCATTGCCGTGTTGCACCTTCTCGCAGGTGCAGGGCTGATTTGCGCGTTTGATCGCCGCAGGCAGATCAGCTGGCCGAACGCGCTCCTGTTCGGCTTTCCGGTAGGGCTGATTGTCTGGCTGCTGGCTGCGCTCGCAACGGGTCTTGGGCTTGCCGCGTCGCTCGTCGCCCTGGTCGCCATTTGTGGTCTGGCGATCTATGGCCTCAGCGGTCTCGTCCGGCGCTGCCTGGCACGGGTCGACCTGTTTTATGCCGGGCTCATAGCCGTGATTGCACTCCTCTACGGCGCATGGATGGGGCTGATTCAGCATGGCCCGACCGCCAGCCTCACCGCATGGCCAATCATGGACCTTCTGCATTACGTGACGAACATCTACGCGCTGGATGCGGGCGGGTGGCCGCCACCAGACCTGAACTATGCCGGCGAACACTCCGCCGTTTTTAATCTGCTCTGGTCCGGCATAGGTGCCGCAAGTCTCGATCTGGTCGATCTCGATCCATTCCTGTTCATCACTGCCGGTGGGCAAGCGGCTTTCGCTCTCTTTACCGGTGTCGCCGTCATGGCGTTCCTTCACAGACGCGCCGATCTCCCGCCGCTCATATGCGGACTGCTGGTGCTCGCGGTCATGGTGTCGGCATACTTTCCCGGCTGGATCACCAACTCGCCCCCGGTTCTTTATGTCGCCGCATTGACCCTCTCATTCGCAGCGATCTGGACTGACGCGGACAAACGGCTGGCATCGTGTGGATTTCAGGTGGTCAGACATGGCTGCTCTGGCGGCCCTCTCGATCATTGGCCCTGCATTGACGAAAGTGGTCATGTTCGGCCTTTTCGCGCCGCTTTCAGGTCTGCTGGTGCTGCGCCACTGGTCTGCTCTTCCGCGCTGCGCAAAGGTGCTCGCGGTCTTGCTCATGTTGCTTGGAACGATAGCGGCACTCGGTATGGTCGTGACATACTGGGCGGACATGGCGGCCTATCTGGCACCGGCAACCTTCAGCTGGGTCTGGTATTCCAACGGCTATACCGGCCTCCTCCCGATCCTGTTGCGGGAAGTCTCTGCCGTGATTGTTGGTATCGGACTGGTCTGGCACCGCCCCGGACCGGTCAGCCTTTCCCTCTGCGCGCTTCTGGTTCTGTCGCTCTTCTTTCCGGCTTTGCTGATCGTTGTCACTGGCGCAGCGGCGATCCTCGGGCTGGCGCTTTGGCAGGCCAGGCAAGAAGGCTCTTCACAGCTTCCCGCCTTACTGGTCGGGTTCGGATTGCTGCTGGCGGTTCCCAAGGCCGTCTTCGGAGACCCAGCCGGACTTGCCGCCGCAACAGGCTGGATTGCGGGTATCGGGGCGATCTGCCTCGTCGGCTGGAGCCTGCGTCGACATCTCCGCATCGAAATTACTGCCTTTACTGCAATCCTCGCCGCCGGTTTTCTCGCCTTGCTTGTTGCGGCAGGGCTCGGAAAAATCCCGTTCCGGTCGGGATACTGGTATCCGGTGGCAGCCTATGAAGGCATTACTCCGGACCACTACGAGGTCTGGCGAGCTGTCCGCCGGTGTACCCCGCCCGATACGCTGGTCTTTACAGATGGCACAGGCCCCGAGCCGGACTTGCAGAATTACTGGAACCTCTACCCCGAAACGGGAGCGCGCCAGGTCTATATTGCCGGGGTGGGCCAGTCCTTCGGACCCTTGCGAACGCCGGACGCAATCACGGCTCGGCGGCAGACAAATCTTGATGTTCTTGAAGGACGCCGGTCTCCGGATGCCCTCGATGCGGCACCCCCCGGCGCTCCCTTTATCCGTGTGGCAAGGACACCGGCCCCGGTCGGCTGGTCACTGGTGTTAGCTAACACGAGCTTTGAAATCGCGGTTTATGGCGCACCGGACCCCGGTCTGGCTCAGTGCTTTGCCGGCTTGGTCAGTACGACCCGCAAATAAGGTTGCAGGCTTGCGGGAAGGCGCGCCCAGAGCCGGTGCAGCGCCATCTTCCGGAAGACGGCGACCGGCATTGCCAGCACGCCCTGCCTTTGCCTGAAACTGGCATCGCCGCGCATCCGGTCAAACATCCGGATAGTGATCGACCGGTCGATTTCCAGTGTCAGGCCCTCATTCCGGCTCCATTTCAGCAGGTCGCCCGCGCCGACGAAGTTGAGCGAGTCCCATAGCCCCTCTTCGCCATAGTCGGCTTCATGCGCCCCGATCCGTTTTGAAAAGAGCTTTCGTGAGACGCTGGGTCCTCCGACAAGGGGAATACGGAAATGTGGCTCGTAGGGAATGTCATAGTTCGGAAAAAGCAGAACCGCCTGACCGCCCGGATTTAGCATTGCCCATGTCTTCAGGAACCCGGCGCGCCAGTCCGTCAGGTGCTCGAAGACATTGACCGACCAGATGAAGTCGAACCCGGCCTCTGTCTTGAAGGTCTCCAGCGATTGACGAATGATGGCGAGATTCTTGATCCCTGCCTGCTCCACGCGGTCCAGTACGCCGCCAACAAAGCCGAAGCCATCTGCCACGGGCTCCAGTGCAGAAACCCGCAGGTACGGCGATTGTCTCGCCAAACGTGCTGCCAGGAGGCCCGGTCCGGCTCCGATTTCAAGGCAAGTCCCGCTCTGAGGTATGTTCGCCCGGATTTCCAAGAAGCCGAAATCCGCTTCAGCCGCGAGCGCGTCGAAGCCGTCGCTGTCGATGGGCCTGAAGGCCTCATATGCCGACACCGGGCTCAACTCTCCGGCACTCTGAAAACAAGAGAGCCGCCGGTCCGCAGCAGCGCCAGATAATGCGCGCCGCCAAGAGCGAGGATTTCCACCCCTGTAATCCGCAGCGCGAGCGCCCCCGCAATAGCCGGTTCCGGGGCGATACCGAGCAAGATCAGTGCGGCGGCAATGCTGATCTCGGAAACGCCGAGAGAACCGGGAACGAAGGTCAGCATGTTCGTTACCGTCGCCGTTCCCAGCACGAAGAGGTAGCCGAGCGGATGCAGCAGTATCGAACAGGCAGCGAGCGCGGCAGCCCATAGACACGCCGCCGCGACCCAGCTCGCAAACGTACACCACAGGAATGCTTGCAGACGACGCGGTTGGGCAAGGAGGGCCGCAATACCCGTCAGTGCCTGCTCCAGAAACAGACTTCGGCTCAGAAGATGGCGCAGTATGAGACCGGCCAAGGTGACCAGCGCGGCGATCACGGCCAGTCCAGCTGCGATGAGACGCCAATCGATTGCCATGCCGATATAGAGCGCCCCCAGTGCGGCGAGGCCTGCCAGTATGGCAAGGTCGGTCAGTCGCTCGGCTGCGAACAGACCGGTTGCCATGCCGCGCGCCCCATTGGGCACGGCCAGAATCTTTGCTGCTTCGCCGCCCTGCATCGGTGTGATGGCGGCAAGACCAAGCACACTGCCAATCACCAGATGGGTCCTGCCAAGGCTTTCGTCCGTACCGGCCAGTCGCAGGCAAACCTGCCATCGAAGCGACCGGAAACCCCAACTGATCAGGATCAGGACCGGACACAGCCCGAACAATAGCCAGCCATTTAACGAAAGAAGCCTCTGGCCGATCTCGCCTGCATCCAGCAGCGGCAGAAGGTAGGCGGTCCCCAATCCGAGGATGATGACCAGAAAAGCCGCTTGCAGGGCGCGCTTCAGCCAGTTCACGCCGCTGTTTCCGGTTTTCGGCAGCGCAGGACGCAGTGTGTATAGGGCAGGCTCGACAGATCATGATGCACGCTCATTGTGACATCCTGAAAAACGTTCCGGGCGAGCGCTTCATAACCGTCAGCGCGGCGGACATGTTCGCCCCTGTCCATGGAAATGAGGAGGCGCGCCAACGGGTTCTGTCCGCGCTCGAAGGCCCCGTCGCACGTCACGAGTTCGCCTCCGGGCTTGAGCGCTTCGAAGGCGGTCGCGAACAGTTCGATAGCGGTCTCATCGTTGAGATGGTGAAGTACACCGTTGGCGATCGCCAGATCGAACGGGGCGAGGCCGTCCACGACTGCGCGCGAGACATAAGCGGTATGAAATTCTCCACGCGTTCCGAACCGGGTCCTCGCCTGCGCGATGTAGCTGGCATCGGCATCGAACCCGACATACTCACCTTGCGGAAACCAGGGCAGGAAATCGGCCGGACCACAGCCGATGTCGAGAACGCGGTCGCCGTCACGCACCTTCAGAATGTCCTCGACAAAGCGCTTCTTCTTGTCCGCCGGTCCGAATATCCGCGAATGCAGACTGTAGACAAGCGGAACGGCCAGTAGCCGTCTCGGGTCGAGACTGGAGAGCAGCGATCCGGTCATTGCGTCTCGCTGTCATCCTTGACCGCGAGCATGAACTGATAGTCGCCAAACCGGCGCCGCCTGAAAATGCTGGTCAGGATGAAGGCTCCGATGGCGTGTCCGGCTCGGGTCAATGGCGATGGCCAGTCAAAATAGGCAAGGCCAAGCCGCGCGGGCCAGAAATGGAAATGTTCGGCCGCGGTCACGGTAAGGCCTTCTTCCTGCAAGAATGGCAAGTACGCGGCTGCGTGACAGTTTCAGAACGCGGCGCAGAAAACTGGCGTGAAACGGTTCGAACATCAAAAGGCGTCCGCCCGGTTTTAATGCCCGGATCATGCGGCGCACAGCGTCTCTGAAATCATCTTCGGTCTTGCAGGCCACGGTCAGCGAACCCCAGCTCGCCACCACGTCGTAAAGCGCTTCGTCGTCCAGGTCGAAAACGGACAGACAGCGATAGTCGATCTCCAGGCCTTGCGACTCGCGCCGTGCGATCTCGACCGCCGAGGCGGCAAAGTCGATACCGGTAACCTGCGCACCCAGAGAGGCAAAATGTCGGGACATCCGGCCCGTTCCGCACCCGACATCTAGCAGGCACTTGCCGTCGACAGCTTCCAGTGCGCGCGCCAGACGTGAGGTCTGTTCGGCGTGGTAGAGGTCGTTGAGCGTCTGGTTTCGCCACATCGACACCGAAGATCCCTCATAATCGGCGGCCTTGCTGTTCCAGTACTCGCTTCCCGAATAAAGCTCGGTGCGGTTGGCGCGTTGTATCAGGGCTTTGCGGAACCGGTTCAGCATGTGTGATTGCTCCCAGACACGAGCGGCTCCAGCGCCCAACCCATGGCCACGTAGGCGCGCGCCACCTGTTCAGGCAAGTCTTCGCGGCGTTCTGCCGTCAGCGTCATCGAGCCGAGGCGGTCACGGCCGGACCGGAACGCCGGGACAATCGCGCCGTTTGTATAGTCGACACCAAAGCCGTGCATTCCCCCAAAACCGCCCGGATCGAAATCCGCATCATGAAAGAGCCGCGCGCTCGTGGGCGAATGAAAGACCAGAGACGTTCCGGCCATCGCGTCCTGCTGCGGCGCAAGGCATTTCTGGACGGTGGGTAAATCGCCGACCGCATAGCCAATCGCTGCGCCGGTCAGGTCGATCCCCTGCGTTGCTGCCGCCAGCACGGATAGATTGTTTCCGCCCGTTCGCGGCGACACCTCAAGTATATAGACCACTCCGCCATCTGACAGGATGACGTCGGCGTCGACGGGACCATCGTGGACCCCGGCGGCGATGCACACGTCTCGCACCGCTTGGCGAACGGTCTCTTCCTCAACGCGCGCCAGTCCCGACGGAAAGACGTGACCGATCGTGCCGACATGCGGCGGCGGCGGGACCAGCCGCTCGGTCACCATTGCAAAAGCAAACGCGCCGTCTTTGAGGAAGCCTTCCAGCGTCAGATTGCGTCCGTCTATCCAGGCTTCCAACACCCCCTCGCCATCGGGGCTCGCCGCCAGAAAGTCCGGCCACGCGGCTTCGAGGTTCGAAAGCGTCAAAACCTTGGCGCATCCCCGGCCGCCTGAACCGGTCGCCGGCTTGAGTATGGCTGGCGAGAAGGGGAGGGCATCCGGCATGCCCGCGTCCGGCTTCAACGTTTCGAACGAAGGGTGGGCGATAGCTTCTGTCTGGCAGTAGGCTCTGAAACAGGCCTTGTTCGTGAATATGCGTGCCGCTTCAGGCGACGGTCCGGTAAGCCCCAGTTCCGACGCGATCAACGCCTGTGTCAGAACCGCCACGTCCGTGGCGGGCGCGATCACACCGCGGACACGATGGTCTCTGGCATGCTCCAGCGCAGCAGGAATGTCCGTCGTATCGCACTTGATGAAAATGTCGGCTTCGGGTCTTGCGACCGGGTTTGGACCCACATCAATCACAAGCGTTGTCAGACCCGCTTCACGCGCACGCCGGATGGTGGCCAGCTGATGGCGTCCCCCGCCCAGGATCAGAAGCGGACCCTCACCCATCGGTCCGGTCTATCGCATCGACGTTTGACCGGCGCACCGTCACCGCATGGATGCGGGAGACATAGACACCGATGATGGCCAGGCTGAACAGGGTGAAGCCGTGAAAGAGCGACATGACCGCGATGATACTCGCCCAGCCAGGCGAAGTCCGCCCCGGCGATGCGGCTTCGAACACTACCCAGCCGAAGGCGGCAGCCGCCGAGGTGATCGCAAGTCCGCTGGCGATGATCATCGCTAGGACGGGAAGATAGGTATAGCCAAACAGAAGATTGGCGCTCAGGCGAAGGCTTCTGATGAGCGAATAGCTTGTGGGACGAAAGGCCTGCGAACCGTGCGTGACGTTCACATTCACCGGGCGCGAGGCATTCGCGAGAAGCAGCGCCGTCAGATAGGGGTAGGCCGAACGGCTGTTGACGGCCTGATCCGAAACCACCTTGCGGAACGCCCTGAATGAGGTCAGCCGGAAGGTTTTCGGCAGTTTGAAAATGCGTCTCAACAGGCCGTCGACCAGCCCACCACCGGCGTTTCTGGCAGCCGAATGCTGTTTTTCGTCATAGGCGGCGATAGCGAGATCAGAGCCATTCTCCAGCGCCTGGACGAGCGCATCCACATCGGCGGGATCATGCTGAAGGTCGTCATCCATGGTCACCAGATAGTCGGCATCGGCGAATGAAAGCCCGGTCAGCAGCGCATTGTGCTGGCCGGTATTGCGCGACAGGCGGACGGCCTTGACCGGAACCGAAACATCCCGCTTGGCATCCCTCATGGCTTCCCAGGTATCATCAGCGCTTCCGTCATCCACGATGATAATCTGCCAGTCATGGCGAGAGGCCTTGGCCGCCTCATCGAGCGCCTTGAGCAGCCGTCCGACATGCTTTTCCGAGTGCCAGGTCGGGATCACGACGGCGATGCGGGCTCCGGTAACGATCATGACCGGGCACCCGCTATCAAACTTTCGCAGACATACCCGATCTGCGCCTCGTCCAGACCGACCCACACCGGAAGCCTGATGATCCGCGCAGCGAGATCATCCGTGCGGCGCATGTCGCCGTGTGCGCGTCCGACACGGCGTCCGGCATTGGAGGAGTGCAGCGGCACGTAGTGAAACACAGCGCCTACTCCGTTCGCGTGCAGGTGATCGAGCAGGCGGTTGCGCTCGTCACCGGATGCGGCGAGCACATAGTACATGTGCGCATTGTGGCGGCAGTGGTCGGGCACCGTCGGGCAGGTCAGGTGAAGGTCAGCCTGAAGCGGTCGCAGCCGCTCGTCATAGCTTTGCCAGATCGCAAGGCGTTTTGCTGTGAGCCCGGTCACCGCGTCTAGCTGGGCTTTTAAAAAGGCCGACGCCATTTCGCCCAGCAGGAAAGAGGAGCCGACCGCCTGCCATGAATACTTGTCGACAATGCCCCGCATGAATTTTGACCGGTCCGTGCCTTTTTCCCGCAGGATTTCTGCCAGTTCCAGATCGCTTTCGTCGTTCAGGAGCAGCGCCCCGCCTTCCCCGCATGTGGCATTCTTTGTCTCGTGGAAGCTGAGCGCGCCGAAGCGTCCGAAGGAGCCCAGCGCCTTGTCCTTGTAGGCGGCGGCGATGCCTTGAGCGGCGTCCTCGATGACGGTCAGCGCATATCGTTCTGCCAGAGCCATGACAGCGTCCATTTCGCACGCGATCCCGGCATAATGGACCACGCAGATTGCCCGCGTTCTTGGCGTTATCGCGGCCTCTATCAGGGTTTCGTCGATATTGAGCGTATCGGAGCGAATGTCGACAAACACCGGTACGGCACCGCGCAGGGCGAACGCATTCGCGGTGGAGACAAACGTGTAGGACGGCATGATGACTTCATCGCCCGGCTGCAGGTTCATCAAGAGTGCGGTCATTTCCAGTGCCGCCGTGCAGGAATGGGTCATCAGCGCGCCCGGACAGCCAATAGCCGTTTCGAGCCAGTCCTCGCACGCCCGCGAGAACGGACCATTACCGGAAAGCGTGCCGGACTCGTAAGCCGCGCGGACGTTTTCCAGTTCGCCGCCCGACAGAAATGGCTTGTTGAACGGAATGGGTTTCATGACGGGAAAGAAGCTTTCGGCGCTGGATTCAGGGCGCCGGGAAACGGTCCCGGACCTCGACCGTCTTCGCGTCCACCAGGACCTGCGCCACAGAACAATCCATCGCCCCGAATGGCAGAAGCTCGCCGAAAAAGAGATCGGCGACGTTCAGGGACGACCCGAAATTTCTCCAGTCCTCCGTCCAGGTGTGACTGTCTTCACCGACAGACACCACAGTAACATCAATCGCACCATTGGGCGCGCCCGTACCCGAGACCTGATGATCGAACGCGCCGAACGTTCCGAAGAGGTCGTCATGGGTGACACCGAAACGCATGCCGGTGAAGCTGCCATCGGGGCGTACATCCAGCTGCACGCTTTGCGTCGTTCGGGGGCCGGAATAGGAATAGCAATTGGTGCCCGTCGGCAGCGCAAGCGAGGCCGCCTCTGACGGTGCCTCTTCGGCAGGGGCAGTTGGCAGGGAGAGTTGCGGTGCCGGTTCGGCGGTCTCTGCAGCGGGCGGATCAACAGGCTCGGCGGGCGCAGGATCATCCTGTCCGCCACATGCTGCCAGTACGAGCGCAAACGCCGCGATAAGCCCAAAGCCAGTTTTCATGTCCGATTCCCCGAAGTCTCCTTCGCAACCCTAATGCCTTTCCTGTCCGGACGAAAGCTCAAGCCGAAAAGCTTGGAACAGAGGGGATAACGCGGCGTTGGTCTTGTGTCAGACACAGACAACAAGGGCTGAACCATGGATATTCTTCGCATCATTCTCTCGATCCTCCTGCCACCGCTCGGGGTCTTTCTTCAGGTTGGTCTCGGCCTGCAATTCTGGATCAACATCGTACTGACCCTGCTTGGCTACATACCGGGCATCATCCACGCGATCTGGATCATCGCACGACGCTGACCCTACAGCACAAGGCGTGCCAGCAAAGAGATCGCGAACGTCCGTACACCATATGGTGTGCGGACGTTTTGCCACTGGTTTGTCCCGCAGCCGACGCCATATCCCTATCGGTTAGAAAGCGGATAAAGGAGTGAGGCGATGGAAACTGCGCTCACCTACGGAATTTATGCGGCGGCGGCCGGTCTGGTCGTCGTGCTCGCAATGGGTATTGCCAATCTGGTGCGCACAGACCCGCAGGCGTCCAGCCGGTCCAACCAGTTGATGCGCCTGCGCATTCTCGTCCAGTTCGTGGCGATTGTGCTCCTGGTCGCGCTCGGCATCGTCTCCGGCGTCTTCGGTCGCGGGGGCTGACGGCCCGATGGTCAAGCTCGACAAGATTTACACCCGTACCGGAGACGCAGGCACCACGCGCCTCTCATCGGGCGAACCCGTTGCCAAGTACCATCCGCGTGTCGCCGCCTATGGCACGGTGGATGAGCTCAATGCCGTGCTCGGTCTGGTATCGCAGGCCCTCGCAGCCGATGCCGGTGACGACATGCTCCGCGACGCCGTCTTTCGCATCCAGAATGACCTGTTTGATCTCGGCGCCGACCTCGCCTCCCCTGATCGCGGCAAGACACTCGAATGGGAACCGCTGCGGATCGTTTCCGCGCAGGTTGAACGCCTGGAAACGGAAATTGACGAGATGAACGCCGCGATTGCCCCGCTCGACAGTTTCATCCTCCCAGGCGGCTGCGCGGCGGCTGTGCAGTTTCACATGGCGCGGACGGTGTGCCGCCGGGCCGAGCGGTGCGTTGCCGAACTTGCCGTAATGGAAGACGAAACCGTCAGCGTCGAAGCGCTCGCCTACATAAACCGTCTGTCAGACTGGCTGTTCGTGGCTGGCCGGCGCGCAAACGACAACGGAAAGAATGACGTGAAGTGGGTGCCGGGCAAGAACCGCTGACCGCCCCGCTTCGCGCTGCGCTTGATTAAGCGTGACTGGAAAGATACCAACGGGCGTTCTGTCACTGGCGCTGGCCTTGTCAGTCACTAGGTAAGAGACGTCCGAAACGAAATTAGAAACTGGAGCCTGCCCATGAAGGTCCTCGTACCCGTCAAGAGGGTGATCGACTATCAAGTCAAAGCGCGTGTGAAGCCCGACCAGTCGGGTGTCGACCTCGCCAATGTGAAGATGTCCATGAACCCGTTCGACGAGATCTCTGTCGAGGAAGCGGTGCGCATGAAAGAAGCCGGAACGGTCGAGGAAATCATCGTGATCTCCATCGGGCCGGAAAAGGCGCAGGAGACCATCCGCACGGCTTTGGCCATGGGTGCCGACCGCGGCATTCTGGTGAAGACCGATGACCGCGTCGACCCGCTCGGCGTTGCCAAGATCCTGAAAGCTGTCGTCGACGAGGAAAAGCCCGAGCTTGTCATTCTTGGCAAGCAGGCCATCGATGATGACAACAACCAGACCGGCCAGATGCTGGCTGCGCTGCTGGACTGGCCGCAGGGCACCTTTGCCTCGAAGATCGAGAAGGACGGCGACAAGCTGCACGTCACCCGCGAGGTTGATGGCGGTCTTGAAACGCTGGCGCTTGAGGTTCCGGCCATTATTACGACCGACCTTCGTCTGAACGAGCCGCGCTATGCTTCGCTGCCGAACATCATGAAGGCCAAGAAGAAGCCGATCGACGTCAAGGAACCGGGTGATTTCGGCATCGACCTGACGCCGCGTCTCACCGTTGTGAAAGTCACCGAGCCGCCCGTCCGCGAAGCCGGTGAGAAGGTCGAGGATGTTGCGACGCTGGTGTCCAAACTGAAAACCGAAGGAGCGATCTGATGGCTGTTCTCGTAATTGCAGACCATGACAATGCGTCGCTGAATGACGCCACGCACAAGACGGTGAGCGCCGCCAAGGCATTCGGTGGCGACATCGACGTTCTGGTCGCAGGCCACAATGCGGGCGCGGTTGCCGAACAGGCTGCAAAGCTGGAGGGTGTCCGTAAGGTGCTTCACGCAGACAGCGAACCGCTCGCCAAGCAGATCGCCGAGGCGATGACCGCGCTGATCGTGCCGATGATGGACGGCTATGACGCACTTTTCGCGCCCGCCACCACCATGGGCAAGAATGTCTGCCCGCGCATCGCGGCCAAGCTCGATGTCATGCAGCTTTCCGACATCACCGGTGTCGAAGATACCGAAACCTTCGTGCGTCCGATCTATGCGGGCAACGCGATCATGACAGTCAAATCCTCCGATACGAAGAAAATCGTGACCGTTCGCGGCACGGCGTTCCCGGCGGTCGAGGAAACCGGCTCTGCCAGCGTCGAGACGGTGGATGTGCCGGGCAATGCCTACAAGTCGAGCTTCGTCTCGGAGGCTTTGTCGGACAGCGACCGGCCCGATCTCACCTCCGCCAAGCGGATCGTGTCCGGTGGACGCGCGCTCGCCTCGGAGGAGCAGTTCAACCAGTATATCGAACCGCTCGCAGACAAGCTGGGCGCTGCCATCGGCGCCTCGCGCGCCGCGGTAGACGCAGGCTATGCCCCGAACGATTATCAGGTCGGGCAGACCGGCAAGGTTGTTGCGCCCGAGCTTTACATCGCCATCGGCATTTCAGGCGCGATCCAGCATCTGGCCGGCATGAAGGACTCCAAGATCATCGTCGCCATCAACAAGGATGAAGACGCGCCGATCTTCCAGGTCGCTGATTACGGTCTGGTGGCCGACCTCTTCAAGGCGGTACCGGAACTGACCGACGCGATCTAGGCGTTCGCGCCTGTCTCGAAACATATCAAGCCCCCGGTTCGCGCCGGGGGCTTTTGTTTGTGGGGTTGGGTTAAATTCAGTCGCTACGCGTGCCGCTAAGACTGTCTAAAACCGAGTTTGCTCCAACCCTTACCAATCCACCGCACTTACCGTGGACGGGGTAACCGCAAAGTCCGGCCTGTAAGTTGGTATAATTACGGCTTGTGCACCCAGTGATATGAAGGCAGGTTGTTTTGGATGCCTGATACGGAATCCCCAATTCGAAAAATGTGGATCGATGAACATGCCGAATATTTCCATGTGGAAGAAGAGGTTGAAGTTTTTTCCGCTCTTTGGATGAAACGGCTACGGGTCGACATACTAGCAACCCCAAAATCGGAATTTTCCGAGCTTTCCTTTGCAATAGAGTGCAAGAATCCAGCGTATTGGAAAATAAAAACCTTTGCAGAAAGTTTCGCGCAGTGTAGCCACTATAACTACTGCGTAATATCTGACAAAAAATCCTCCTTTAAGGGTCGAGTGATTAACTCTTCATTTTTGTTTATTCATCCAACATTGCCGATAGAACGAGAGAGGGAGCAAATTGAAGGCGCAAGACACTTAGCATCTCAGTTGAGGGTAGGAACGTCTTCGATCTCTAAATATCAGACGCCCTATGTCCGACAATCTCTACACATGCGAAACGAATTTTGGACGAGCCACGAAGGTTTCAATAATCATGCCAAGGGAATCCTTACTGGAAAACGTCCGTTTGGTTCAAGTAAGGTTGTTTGGCGCGATTTTGAAGAACGAATTTTTCAAGCGTACTCATCGAACGGTGGTTAGTTCCTCGGTAACAGATGGGTATGAGGACGCGCCGATCTTCCAGGTCGCCGATTATGGTCTGGTCACCGACCTCTTCAAGGCGGTACCGGAACTGACCGACGCGATCTAGGCGTTCGCGCCTATCTCGAAACCTGTCAGCCCCCGGTTCGCGCCGGGGGCTTTTATTTGTGGGGCAGCCTTTCAGCGCTGTGGCATTGAGCCTGCCCGAAATGCAAAGCGCCGCAATGCCTATTAGGGCCTCCCCGGAATGGCGTCAGCCATATCCGGCAGCCTTTCGAAAGGGACCAGTTGATTCTTGATTCCCCTTCTTGGCCACGAAGCGTTTCCAAGCGGGACTCCTCCCCATGAAAGGGGGCTTGCGAGCGAAGAAATTGATCCGGTGAATCAATTTCGCGAGCTAGGGGTGGGGGTCAGTTCCCTGGAACAAACTGATAATAGCCAGCGCGCCACCGCAAATCAGTCCAACCCCCGTCCATCCTGCCTCATAATCCTCGCACGCATGGCGGAGGGGCCAACCGGAAGGTCCGGCCCGTCATGTGTGCGATGATCCGTGGCTGTCAGAGGTGGCATAACCAACCCCTCAAGGATGGTACGGCGAAGAGGTCCACGAACCCGGCGGCAATCCGCGCGGGCTGCCACTGAAGTCGGATGCGGCCCTTTCAAGCCGCTCCGATGGGCGTAAGTCCGAGGCTCTGGCACATCATTGCGGGCGGGATGGCTTCCCGGGCACCAAACCAGCCTCTGCGAAAGCAAGGCATTAAACCGCTTCGGCAGGACATCCCGCCCGGCCCTCACCTACACCGCAACTCCACGGCACAGAACCGCTGGAGGCTTTGGCGCAGGGGCCTAAAAAAATGAGGCCAGATCTTATCCAATAACCGGGCGTATCACCCGCCGCCGAAGCGCGCCGTCCAGTCTTCCACCTGTGCATCCTCGATCTTCTGAAAGAGGACAGGGGGCGCGGTTATCGTATGTCCGCGCGGCAGGGCATCGAGCAATCCGGCGGCGTCAGCATCCGGCCAGGTGCGGTTCTCGTCCGGTACGCCGAGCGCATCGAGAACGGCCCTTGCCGCATGCGGCACAAGTGGCTGGGCGATAATGCCGAAGACAGCGGCCAGATTAAGCGCGGTCCGCACACCGACCGCTGCCGCATCGACATCGGACTTGTATTTTACCCAGGGTTCGGCGCGCGTCAGATATTCGTTTCCGGCCGCCCAGAGCCCGCGCGTTTCGGCGGCAGCCTTGCGAAACTCCATCTTTTCATAATGGTCGGCCAGCGCGGCAAGGCGCGTTGTGAGCTCGCCTTCCATCCACGCCTCGTTTTCGCCAGGCGCGCCGCCATCCGGCACGGCGCCGTCAAACTTCGACCCGCAATACTTGGTGATCCGGTTGACGAAATTGCCCAGCACGTTGGCCAGATCGGAGTTCACAGAGGCCTGAAACCCTTCCCACGTGAAGGCGGCGTCCGAGCCCTCCGGCGCGTTGGCCATGAGGTACCAGCGCCAGTAGTCAGACGGGAGAAGCTCCAGTGCCTGATCCATGAACACGCCGCGCTTCTCGCTGGTGGAGAACTTGCCGCCATACCAGGTGACCCAGTTAAAGGCTTTCAGCCGGTCGACCGTCTTCCAGGGTTCGCGGCTGCCGAGCAGGGTGACGGGGAAGCTGACGGTGTGGAAGGCAACATTGTCCTTGCCCATGAACTGGACGTAGGTGACGTCATCCGCGCCCTTGTCGGTGCGCCACCAGCGCTCCCAGTCACCGTCGCCGCCGCCCTCGCCAAGTGCCCATTCCTTCGTGCCCGCAATGTATTCGATGGGCGCGTCGAACCAGACATAGAAGACCTTGTTCTCGAAGCCCGGGCGCGGTTTGCCGTCTTTCAGAACCGGTACGCCCCAGGAAAGGTCACGGGTGATGGCGCGGTCCTGCAGGCCTTCATCCAGCCATTTGAGCGCGATGGACTTTGCCAGTTGCGGCCAGCCGGTTTCCGCCTCCACCCAGGCGCGGATTTCGTCCTGCATGTCGGTCTGTTTCAGATAGAGGTGTGTGGTATCGCGCAGCTCGATGGCACGCGAACCGGTCTCTGCCGAATAGGGGTCTTTCAGATCGGTCGGGTCGAGCAGGCGACCGCAATTGTCACACTGGTCGCCGCGGGCTTTCTCATGGCCGCAATGCGGGCAGGTGCCTTCGACATACCGGTCCGGCAGGAAGCGCCCATCCTCGACGGCATAGACCTGCTTGGTGGTGCGCTCCTCGATCAGCCCGTTGGCTTCCAGCACCTCGGCAAAGTGCTGCGTCAACTCATGATTGGGCGCGTTGGAGGAGCGCCCGAAATGATCATAGGAGAGCGCGAACCCGTCACCGGCCGCTTTCTGGATCTGGTACTGCTCGTCGCAATAGGCGCGCACCGACAGGCCGGCTTTCTGCGCCGCGAGTTCTGCAGGCGTGCCGTGCTCGTCGGTGGCGCAGATATAGAGCACCTCGTGCCCCCGCAGCCGCAGGAAACGCGCATAGACATCGGCGGGCAGCATGGAGCCGGCCAGATTGCCGAGATGCTTGATGCCGTTGATGTAGGGCAGGGCCGAGGTAACGAGAATGCGGGCCATGTGACGGGTGTTCCTTTGAAGGCATATTGCCTTGCAACGTGTCACCGGTCAGGATCAGCGCAAGGCCGGTGCACGCATACCGCGACGCGGGCAAAATACAAATCGGGGGAGGGAGATCATGCCGCGTATCGGTCAGGTCAATATCGTCGGAGTCATTCTGGCGACACTTGCATTCTTTTTTGTCGGCTTCGTTTTCTACGGGCTATTGTTTGCGGATGCCTGGAGCCGGGAACTGCTGGTCTGGCGCGGTATCGTCGATCCGGAAACAGCTCTCGCGCTGAATGCCGATGAACTCTATGCTGCGATGCTCGCGTCCGCCGAAGGCAAGTCGGCCGGGCTGGGGATGGCGCTCGGTTTCTTGAATGCCTTGGTGACGGTCATTGCGCTGGCCATTGCGCGGGTGGCCTTCAAGGCTTTCTCGCTACCGTCGGCGCTCAATTCCGCGTTCTGGCTGTTTGCCGGTTTCGCCGTCACCACTCTCGTTTATGATCTGGTCTATGCAGGCGAGCCCGCCTTCTTTTTCTTCATCGACGGTGCACACCTTCTGGTGGCTTATCTTGTCTCGATGACGGTGTTGCATTTCGTGGACTGACAAAGGCGGGGTGAGGTTCAGGCGTCCTGCGCTTCGCTTTCGCCCATGCCTTCGGGGACGAAGCGGACATCGGTCTTGCGGCGCATGATTGCGGGTTGGCCGCGCGAGTCCACGGCGCCCTCATCGCCGTGGCCAACGATCCTGATGGCGTCTGCTTCAAGGCGCAGACGCTCGACGAAGCTCAGCACGGCACGGGCGCGGTCTTCAGAGATCGCCATATTGGTTTCCGGCGAGCCGCCCATGTCGGCATAACCGTGCGCCTCGATCAGTTCCAGATTGCACCCTTCCAGCGAGTTTGCGGCGGTTAGCAGAATATCCTGCGCCGCAGCGCTCAGCCGGGCTTCCCCGGAACTGAAGAAGACCGACACTTCAACGACCTCACAGTCGCCCTTTTCTATGCTGGAGGCCGTCAGAAGATAGGCTGCGCCCGTCACGGCCGCGACCGCAAGCGCCGCACCGCCAAACTGGCCAAGTTCGCGAAGGGTGTTGCGCATGGGATCGTCTTCTCTTCTGCTGCGGTACAAACCTTGAATCCAGTGTCCATGCCATGACCATCCGGCGCAAGTGTGGCATGGGAATTGTTGGCGCTCGCCCTTTCATCGGGCCGGTTTCGACAGGATGCGGGCTGCGTCGGAGCAAAACAGTTGCGAACGCTTGCACGAATGCTGCCCCGCCGCTAGGACACGTTCCTGCCGATCAGGGCCTTATCGGGGCCGGCTTAGCTCAGTTGGTAGAGCGCATGATTTGTAATCTTGAGGTCACGGGTTCGATTCCTGTAGCCGGCACCAGTCACCACGGGGATTTTCATCCCCGCTCGCAAAATTGGATCACTGCCTGACGACGCCGGTCTGACAGGATCAAACCACCCCCCGTGCGGACGGCCCTATACTTCCTGCTTCGCGACATCCTCCGTATTCCGGAACCGTTATGGCCTGGCTTCGTAGGTTCTCTTTACCTTCCGTCGCGGTGTGACCCTTTCCGGACTTCCAGTGCAGGCGGAACGACGGATCGGCTATGAGCGAGGACTAGACAATGGCAGATGCAGACACGGACACGGCCGTTCTTTACCGGATGGTGATGGACAAACACGTCTGTCCCTACGGTCTCAAATCAAAATGGCTGCTCCGACGCAAGGGTTACGAGGTCGAGGACCACCATTTGACCACGCGCGCGGAAACCGACGCCTTCAAGGCGAAGCACGATGTGGCGACCACACCACAAACCTTCATCGATGGCGTCCGCGTAGGCGGCTATGACGATCTGCGCGAGCGCTTTACGGATTTCGAAAAAGAGTCCGACAAGACCACCTACACACCGGTTCTGGTCATATTCGCAGTATGTGCGCTGGCGGCGCTGGCCGTGGCCTGGGGCGCACTCGGCACCGTATTCGCAATAAGGACGATCGAATGGTTCGCCGCCTTCTCCATGATGGTGCTGGCGATCCAGAAGCTGCGCGACATTGAGAGCTTCTCGACCATGTTTCTCAATTACGACCTGCTGGCCCGGCGCAAGGTCGGCTATGGATATGTGTATCCGGTAGGCGAGGCGGCTGCGGCTGTCCTGATGATCGCGGGCGGGGTGTTTGGTCTGATCGGGGCTCCCATTGCACTGTTCATCGGCACCGTTGGAGCGGTGTCTGTCTACAAGGCGGTCTATATCGACAAGCGTGAGCTGAAATGTGCCTGTGTCGGAGGCAGCTCGAATGTCCCGCTGGGCTTCGTCTCGCTCACCGAGAATCTGGTAATGATCGCCATGGGGCTGTGGATGCCGGTCAAGGCGATTATCGGAATGTGAGCCGGTTCGGGAGGGCCAACCGGGCATGGAACGACTGCGGCCATGTCTTGTCGCTCACATCGATTCCAGCAAAAGGTTTGGGTGTTGGCCAGTCGCCGTTTGCGGCTGCGTTGAGCGTACGAAGACCGGATAACAGTTCTGATGATGACCCTGCTGAAACACACCTGGCTGGCGCTGCAATTGATGATGCGCCGCGACCTGAGGGTGATTGCCGGCGGCATGGCGTTCTTCTTTATGCTGTCGCTCGTTCCGTTGGCGAGTTTCATGGTCTTTGTTATCGGGCTGGTGATCACGCCCCAGCAGGCCGAAGCCCTGCTGACGAGTGAGCTCGGCGTTCTGCCGGGGTTCGTCTCGGATTATCTGGATGTGCGAATTGCCGGAACACGTGAGGGCTTCAGCTTCGACTGGCGGATTGCCGTCATCGGTCTTCTGGGCCTGTGGAGCGCTATGGCCGGCATGAAAACGCTGATTTCAGGCCTGCACGACGTAACCGAGGATCCGGACCCGCCGGGTCTTCTCGCCTTCCAGGGGCTGGCACTGCTCATCGTCTTCCTGCTCATCCTGATTGTGGGCATTGCCTTTCCGGTCGCAAGCGCCGTCGCGGGCCTGCTCTCGAAGTTCACGCTTGTTCCAGGTGTCGGATGGCTCGGCGCGACCGCAATCAGACTGGCGTTGTCCGGCCTTTGTCTGGCACTGATCTACCGGATCATCCTGTCACGTACCGTCGCAGGGCACGCGGGATGCATAGCCGGTGGGCTGGTTGCAGCCGTCATCTGGCATGTCGCGGGGTATGGGCTCGCGCTTTATCTGGAGGCCGGAAGCCTCACGTCTGTCTATGGCACCCTGGCCGGTCTGATCTTCTTTCTGATCTGGCTCTACACGGCGGCGATGACCCTTTTGTTCGGGGGCGCAATTGCGCGGCGTGCGCCGCTTCCAACATATTGAGAGACAGGCCGACGCGTTGCCGCCTTCAGCGGTATGGCGTATCCGAAGCCTTGGCACATACTCCGGCGCGCGGCGCGGTAGACACGTTGAAGAGGCAATGAATATGGCGGTAACGAGCCTTCAGGACACATCGGCAAAGGGTGCAGGCGAGCGCGTGGACACGCTGACCCTGCGCACGCCGGATGATTGGCATGTGCACCTGCGCGATGGCGACATGCTGGCCTTTGCCGCCGACCATACCGCGCGCCAGTTTGCCCGCGCCATCGTCATGCCGAACCTTGCTCCGCCGGTGACCACGGTCGCCGCCGCCACGGCCTATCGGGACCATATCCTCGCCGCCCTGCCAGAAGGGCGCGCCTTCACGCCCCTGATGACGGCCTATCTGACAGACCGGATCGATGCGGGCGAGGTGGAACGCGGCTTCAACGATGGCGTCTTCACGGCCTGCAAGCTCTACCCGGCAGGCGCGACCACCAACTCGGCGGCCGGTGTGACGGATATCGCCAACATCCACCCCGTTCTGGAGCGAATGGAAGCCATAGGCATGCCGCTTCTGGTGCATGGCGAAGTGACCTCGCCCGGCATCGACATCTTCGACCGTGAAGCAGTTTTCCTGAAAGAGGTTCTGGTCCCGGTACTGAACCGTTTCCCCGACCTGAAACTGGTTCTGGAACACATCACGACAGAGGATTCAGTGCGCTTCGTGGAAGCGGCCGGCAACAATGTCGCGGCCACCATCACCGCACATCATTTGCGGATCGACCGAAACGCGATGTTCGATGGCGGCTTGCGTCCGCACGCCTATTGCCTCCCCGTCGCCAAGCGACGTCATCACCGCGAAGCGCTGCGCGCGGCAGCGGTTTCGGGCAATCCGAAGTTCTTTCTGGGGAACGGATTCCGCACCGCATCGCAAAGAGGACAAGGAAAGCGCCTGCGGCTGTGCAGGCATTTTCAGCGCACCTACGGCGCTCGAAAGCTACGCGCAAACCTTCGACGAGATGGGCGCGCTGGACCGTCTTGAAGCCTTCGCTTCAGAGTTCGGGCCGCGCTTCTATGGCTTGCCGCTCAACGACGGCACGGTGACGCTGCGCCGCGCCCCGATGACCGTCCCGCACACCCTGGACGACGGCGACATCAGCCTCGTGCCCTTTCAGGCGGGTGAAACGCTGGCTTGGAGCTTTGAGGGGCGGTGAGGGGGGCGGCTATTCGAATTGCATTTAGTTGAAACGGCGCGGTTCTCGTCGTTCCTAGGTCCAGAGCTCGTAATTAAAGCCAGAAAATGACGGCACCTACAATGCGGATAGTGGAGATGAGGAAGTTTGACGATCAGTCACAGCGCTTGAAGCAATCAGCATTGTGCCGCAGCTTCCAATAATTTGACACAGACCGGAGAAGACCAAATCAAGAACGGTCAGATGACCAGTTCGTGCTTACCGAGGGGCCGCCGCATCAAAGACCCCCAAAATTTGCGCCGCATCACCAAATGCGTCTCTGAAAAGCATGTAACCATAAAATATTGACGCTTTCCAGATATTCCTTGTGGGGCATACCTGTCGCCGCTACAAGCGGAAGAAGATTAGAGGTTAGCGAAATGAGCGAACTACAGGGAAAAGTCGTTGAGGTTCGGGCATCGAGCTTGCATGAGCAATCGCCAAAGATCGGTCAGGCGCTCAAAGAGATTTGGAAGCTCGCTGGTTTAACACAAGCTGGAATGGCCAAACTACTCAATATTAGCCAGGCTTCCGTGTCAAAATTCGAGAAGGGTCGGGCAGACATGCAGCTGTCTACAATCCAAAAGTATGTGGAAGCCCTAGGTGGAACACTTCATGTGAGCGCTGCATTTGATGCCAATAATCCACTTTGTCTAAACGTGCGCGACGCATTCGATGTTGAACTTGACGATGAAGACCAGCTTATACTTCCAATTTTCATTGAAGAGCCGTTTCGACGTCACAGAGATGTCGTGCTTAGCATTCGGCCAAAATTCAGTAGTCGTATTATGTCGGGTGAAAAGACAGTCGAACTCCGGCGTAGGTTTCCATCATCTGCGCCGAAAGGGACAATAGCCTACATTTACTCCACCTCCCCTGAGCGCGCAATGGTTGGGGTAGCGGAGATATCCTCTGTCAAAAAGCTTGCTATCGAAGAAATCTGGCGACGCTACGCGGATGTGGCATTTATAGAGCGAACGGAATTTGACCGCTACTTTGAAGGACTTAACGAAGGTTTTGCTCTGGAGTTCGCAAATGCTAGGCCGTTCGTAACGCCGGTAGAGCTTACTGACCTTAGAGAACGGTTTGGTTTTGAGCCGCCCCAATCATTTTTGTACGCGAAACGCGATCTAAGAAAGGCCCTGAAAGATGAGCACTCAGTCGTATCTCATTGATACGAACATCATCATCGGCCTTGAAGACAATCACACCGTCAAACCCGCGTACGCCACGTTTTCTCAGTTGGCCGCAAAACACAAAGTCGATGTTTTAGTTCATGCAGCCGCGCGTGATGATATTAATCGAGACAGGGATGCTGCGCGCCGCGCAATATCGCTAAGCAAAATCGCCAAGTTTCAGATCCTAGAAAAGGTCAAGGGCGTCACCAAGGAGAGTCTTCAACAGGCATTTGGTAGAATTCGGAATCACAATGATGAGGTCGATGCCCACCTTGCTGCATGCGCTCTCTATAAACGCCGCAGATTTTCTTGTTACAGAAGATCAGGGGTTACACGAACGGGCACAAAAATACGCAACAGACCTCGCAAATCGCGTATTGTTTATAGCCGACGCAGCTCAGTTCCTCACAACGACTTTCGAACCGCGCGCCGTACCAATCCGACATGTGGCAGATGTTTCTGCTCACACAATCCCAATTGAAGACAATTTTTTCGACAGTCTCCGAGAGGGCTATCCTGAGTTTAATGAGTGGTGGAGAACGAAATGCGTAGCAGAACGGCGCCCATGCTGGGTCGTCTATGATAACGATGAGATTGCTGGCTTAATCGTCCACAAGGACGAAACCGGAACGAATACGGACGCGACACGCAAAGCAAAAAAAATCTTGAAAGTTTGCACCTTCAAAGTCAGCCCCGAGAAAAGAGGCATCAAACTGGGCGAGCTGCTTCTCAAAAAGGTCTTGTGGTTCGCGCAGAAGAATAATTATGATTTAGCTTATCTGAACGGCTTACCCAAATCAAGATGCACTAATAGGTCTATTGGAGTTCTATGGATTTGAGAAGACCGGAAATAAAGGTCTAGATGGCGAACTTATTCTCGAACGTACTTTCTCGAGTACTCGACTGACCCACATCGATGGCACCTCCGTTTATGAAACCGACAGAAAAAACTATCCGCGTTTCATCGCCGGAGCCGGTGTACGTGGTTTTGTTATCCCAATCAAAGAAGACTACCATGACGTCCTTTACCCGGACCTTCGCGATCCGCGTCAGCCGGATATTTTTCGCGATATGGATCACAGTAGCGGTCCAAAACGACCGGGGAACACTATTCGTAAAGTTTACCTCTGCCGTGCCCCATCTAAAATGGGCGCGCCGGGATCAGTTCTCTTTTCTATAAGGGCAAATCAAGCGAAGAACCTTCGCAAGCTCTCACCGCCGTTGGCATTCTAGACGAAATATCGTTCGCAACGTCAACGAGAGGCCTCATGAAGTTGACGGGCGGGCGGTCCGTTTACAGCGAAAAAGAGCTTAAACGCTATCGAGCAACGAAAGATAGTCCAGTCAAGGTGATCAACTACCTGCTCGTAGATTACATAAGTCCGCCGATTCTTTTGGGAAGAACTTTTGGAGACCGGTGTCTTCGTCGGACATCCGCCACAATCCATTGCGGAAATTAAAGGGACTTGTCTTCGCAAGGCTCTTGATTGCTGTAACTTTGGGTTCCCGATATGACGCACCGAGTAGGCATCGTTACAGGCATATCTGGCGTTGGAAAGTCATGGCTTCTCCGGAAAATCGAGACGATCATCCCAATGCAGGTCCTTTCGGCAGGCAGTCTTATCCGCGACACGCTTGAAGATAAAGGGTACCCTACACCTTCTCATGATAGCCTGCGTACTCTCGAGATCGGCGCGAATTAGGCAGCTCTTATCGAAGGCTTCAATAGGCGGAAAGATCGAGAGGCATCCTTGGTCATCTTGGACGCACACGTGGTTATCGATACGCCAAGTGGATTGGTTCAAGTCAGTTCAGATACGTTTGGTGAGATCCACCCCGACTTCTTAGTCTTCGTCAGAGATAATCCGCATACAATTCAACAAAACCGTAAAAGAGATGTTAGGCGGTCACGTCCGCCGCGAAGCATCGATTGTCTGGCCCAGCACCAAAAATTCGCGATTACTACGGCATGCAACATTTCAGATGAATTGGGCATACCTATTTATTTCTTGAACGGTGGTGACGAAGGCACGCTAGTCCAAATATTAATCGACCGGCGAGAAGTCAAACCCGATGTCTGACAGCAAATCTATTGCATTCTGGTGCGAACGTGTAAACGCCGACGCAAAAGTGCAGGCGGAGTTTCACGTCAACCTCTGGCATTTTTCAGACACCAAACTCCGCGACTTTATTGAGATTGGCGTGATGCTAAGCGACCCGTCGGCGTTGTCCGCGATCCAGATTTTTGTTCCCTTCCCGTTGAGGCGTGAAAATATTACGGACCTTGGTGCCACGTTTGCGTCAACTGAACTTGCCCAAGGTATCTTTAACGAAACCTTATCATCGACAAAGAAGCCAAACGGTAAATCGGTAGAATTAAGGATGGGCAGTAAGACCTACTGCCATGTCCACATTTTTTGCCTGAGAGTGGAACAATCGACCCGTCCGAACTTGAGGTCACTGAGAAAGACGGGGGCACCTTGCTCTCAATTACTTCATCAGCATTGAGTGCACTTACTAGACAGTGCAATGGCAAAGCGGAGTATGGTTATTTCCGTGTGCGTATTATGCCGCCCAAATACGGCACACGCCCATTCGTTACCTCGATAAGACCAAGAGACCGAGCTTGGACCAGCGGCTTTGAGGAGATCGAGTACATTGATTGTCGCATAAACGAGGCACGTACCTTGCCGACATCAATTGAGGCATTAGCAGATGCCGCTCCGTATGGTCTCGCCGATGTTTCTCGTATCGTGTTCTCGCGGTGGTCCCCGTGGCGTCTTCCATCACATCATCTCATGCCGAGTGGCATAAAAGCCGTTTGCTCGAGACTCAAATCTGGAAGGATTACGTCCCTGGTGGTTTGGAACATGGAATGGTAGCTACCACTGGCGCAAAGAGTTTGAGTCGACGGGAAACAGTGTACTGAAAGGCTTCTCAGCATTTGTTAAAATGCAGACAAGAAAGACTAGCTTAAAGGTGATTGGTAGCTACGTTTTCCTGGCCTTGGCACTGGGTGTTGTTGGTAGCCTAACGGCGAGCATTGTGCAGCATTTGATCAGAAGCGCCGGTAATCCCTAGAAAATTAAAATTTCGAAGTAATAAATTGATGGAAAAAAGAAACTATTAGCCTGCCGTGAAGAACCGTTTACCATCCTAACGAACTATCAATGACAATGGGATGTCACTATGGCTGTTAGTAATAGGCAACGCGTTTCGGGATCGCGCAATACGCCATATAACGTCGAGGAACTTTTTTCCAAACGGATTCTTTCAAGATTTATAGTCGTAGCAAGGCCGTAAATCATTCTAGGTCATGCATTTTGCAAATCGAAAAAATGGTGCCCGGGGGCGGATTTGAACCACCGACACGCGGATTTTCAATCCGCTGCTCTACCCCTGAGCTACCCGGGCGCACCATAAGCGGCGGGGCGCTGCCCGTCCGCGAAGCGGGTTCTATAAGACGCCGATCCGCCTCTGTCCACGCCCTTCTGACGCCTTCGCTAGCAAATTTGCTATTTCGCTTTCGCCCAGACCTGTTCCAGCGCGGCGGCAATGGCGGTGATGTGTGCGACGAGTGCGTCCTCGACGCGGTATACAATCATCGCCGAGCCCGCGAGCGCCGAGCCGCTATCGTCTTCCGGCCAGCGCGCACCGGCAATGCCGCCGCGCTCCAGCTCTGACAGGAACGCCCCGAACTCGTCTTCGCGGCCGTCGACGAACAAGGGCAGCCAGATCATCAGGATCGCAGTCGGCCAGCGTTTCAGGGCGGTCGGTGTCCAGCGGATCAGCGCTTCCAGATCGTCCATCGTCTCATAGCTCGGGTCGAGCATGGCGATGAGGCGTTCGCCCCGTCGCGGCTGCAGGGCCAGCGCGCCGCGATAGCCGTCCGCCTTCTTGATCTGCATGCGCGTATCGCCTGAGACCGCTTCGGTGAGGGCTGCATGTTCGCCGGGGTGAAGCTCGAAGAGGGCGACACGGTCCTTGGCGCGCAGATAGTGCTGCGCGATGGCAGGCGAGCCCGGATAGGTTTTCAACGTCTTGCCATCGGCCCCTTCGGCGACCAGCGCGGCATAATCTTTCAGCGGACGGGGGATCTGATCGAGGGCCAGCAGACGCTCTGCGCCGAGGTGAAACTCGCCGCCTTTCCTGGCCTCCGGAGAGGTCAGGTCATAGCGGCCACGCCCGGCATGGGTCTCGACATAGAGGATCGGCGCGGTATCGCGTGAATACCGCTTCAGCACGGCCTGCAGCACGGCATGTTTCAGCATGTCGGCGCGGTTGGCCGCGTGATAGATATGTTGATAGCTCAGCATGGGGTGTGATGGTCTCGACTTCTGACTCCCACCTTTCAGGGGCGAAAAGACCGTCGGGCCTTGTTTGGCGGGGCTCCTCCCCTTGCAAGGGGGAGGCTGGGTGGGGGTCTGTGTCTTCCACGAGCGGAAAGAGAGGGAGGCAGAACCAGTGCGCCTTTATTCTTCCCCGGCGCGGTCTGCGTCGCGGATCGCCTTGAACTCGTTACCCTCATACCAGGTCGGCCAGTCGGTGCTGTTGGCGATCGTTGCGCCTACGCGGTAGAGCGCGGTGATGTCCTCGGTCATTCCGGAGAGGTCCCAGTCGGCGGAATATTCATCCTGCGGCTTGTGATAGCGGTTGATCGTGTAATCCGTCGCCGCGGCCTTGCCTGCCTCGATGCCGCCATCGCGCAGTGTGTTGCCACCATCCGCATAGAGCATTGGCACGCCCTTCTTGGCATAGCTGACATGGTCGGAGCGATAGAAATAGCCATTCTGCGGCACGGGATCGGGCGTTACCGTGCGCCCGCTTTCGGTCAGGACCCCGGCGAGAAGGTCTTCCAGCTCAGATGCGCCATAGCCAACGACGATCATGTCTTCAGATGGTCCGGTCGGCAGCATGCCGTCCATGTTGACGCCCGCCACGATGTCCTTGTTGGGAACAACAGGGTTTTCGGCCATGTAGGCGGACCCGAGCAGACCGGACTCTTCAAGCGTGACGGCGGCAAAGAGGACCGAGCGGCTGGGCTGATCGCCTGCGGCCATCTTCTCGGCAATTTCCAGAAGGGCTGCGGTGCCGGTCGCGTTGTCGACCGCTCCGTTATAGATCTTGTCTTCCTGGAAGGTGAAGTTCTTCGGGTCGGCAGGCGTCTCGGCCTTGCCCAGATGATCCCAGTGCGCGGTGTACATCACGTATTCGCCGGGCGCTTCGCTGCCTTCGATCATGCCGAGGACATTGCGCGAGGTGGAGGGCTCCACGGTCTGTGTGATCGAACCGGAAGCCGTCAAATCGCCCATATCAACGGGCGCAACGCCCGTTTGCGAGGCGGCTTTTGTCAGCGCTTCGTAGTCGAGCCCGGCTTCATCGAACAGGCGGCTGGCGGTCTCATTGCTGATCCAGCCCTCCAGCATGACGCGGTCGGCACCGTCATTCGGGCGAACCAGATCGGCCTGCGCGCCGGTCCAGGAATTGCTGACAACATCCCAGCCATAGGAGGCAGGCTCGGTATCATGGATGACGATCGCGGCAGTTGCGCCCTGGCGCGCGGCTTCCTCGAACTTGTAGACCCAACGACCGTAATAGGTCATCGCATTGCCGTTGAAGAGGTCCGGGTCCTGCGTGGCAAAGCCTGGATCATTGACCATGATCACCACGGTCTTTCCGGCCACATCAAGGCCCTCATAGTCGTTCCAGCCGTATTCGGGTGCGACCGCGCCATAGCCCACGAACACCACGTCGCTGTCGGCAAAGGAGATTGTTCCCTCTGACTGGCGCTTGGTCCAGATGACCGCATCTGTGCCAAGCTCAAGAGGGGCGGCGTCCTCGCCTACGGAGATCGTTATGCTGGAAGCGGCTTCGTCAACGGTCTGGTTGACCATTTTCACCGTCTGGAACCAGGAGCCGTCACTGCCGGGCTTCAGGCCGACCCGCTCCATCTCGGCGGCGACCCAGTCTGCCGTCTTCTCGCCGACCGGCGTTCCCGGGCCGCGCCCCTCGAACGCATCGTCAGCGAGGGTCTGGATACGGACCGCCAGATCCCCGGCGACGATATCGGCGCTTGTTGCGTCTGGAAGCGGCATGAGTAGAGCGTTGGATATATCCGCCTCCACCACCGGCGCAGCGGGAGCGACTGTCTCTGCAGGCTCTGGCGCGGCAGGTTTGTCGCTTTGCCCGCAGGCGGTGGCGAGGATCAATACGCTGGCGGTGGCTAGAAGCTGTTTCAAGATGGTGTTTCCCGGTAAGTTTATGTCTGAACAGTCGCATTTATCGCATGCAATTTGTCCGACCTGCAACGTTATGGGGTAACACCCACCTTTACGGCATCATCTTGCGGACGCTGTTCGGCATGGCCAGCGCGCCGGTCGCGATATCGGCATTGAAATAGCGAAAGTCCGTCTCCGGCAAATGCATGTATTTCGGCTGAAGCGGGTTGTCATCGCTGATCAGGCCGCCGCACCAGTCACCGGAAATATAGAACGGGCATGGCATCATGAACGGACGGAAGTTTGCGAACAGACCGGATAGCCGGTGATACATCAGCTCCATGCCCTTCTTGTAGAAGACGGGGCTGCCGAGCATCTGGCACGCGACACCGCCCGGTTTCAGGGCCTTCTTCACGTCGGCATAGAACGCATCGGTTACCAGCGGGTTGGCTGTCTGAGCGCCCGCATGGGCCTCTTCGCAAACGTCCGTGGAGTCCATGATGATGAGGTCGAACTCGGCCTCGCAGGCCGCCAGATAAGCCGCTCCGTCGCCGATGCGGATATCGACGCGCGGGTCGTCCAGACCTTCGGTCAGCTCCGGTAGATGCTCGCGGCTGACCGTGACCACAGCCTCGTCAAGTTCGGCGAGCACGATGCGTTCCAGAAACGGATACCGCACCAGTTCGGTCACCGTGCCGCCATCGCCGCCGCCAATGACGAGCACGGATTTCGGGGCCTCCAGACAGGCCATCGGAATGTGCACCATGTGCTCGTGATAGACGAAATGGGTGTCTTCGGAGAGCATCAGCACATCATCGATCAGCATGACACGGCCATGTGCCTTCGTATCGACGATCTTGATGTCCTGCCATTCGGTCACTTCATGAGCGACCAGATCGCCCTCGACAAATGAGCCATAGCTTTCGGTGTGCTGGTCATAATAGCGTTTCGGTTCGGTCATGTCCGTCCTTGCTGTTCCGGTGGAAGTGGGGCGCGTTTCAGGAGCCCGGTTGAGGCTCGGCTTCAGGGTCTCCTGGAAGCGGAATGTATTCGCTTTCTTTTGGTGGCATTCCAAAGGAAGTGTCCTGCCAGTTTCCGTATGCCGATGCGCGCCAGTCGGCCTTGGCCTGGTCGATACGCTCGGGTCGTGAAGACACGAAGTTCCATTCGATATGGCGCTTGCCGTCCATCGGTGCACCGCCTGCGATCATGATGCGCGTATGCGGCTCCAGATGGATGTCAGGCTCCGTATCCGGTGTCAGGATCGAGAGTGTCTGCTGCGCCGCCTCTTCACCGTCCAGTCGCGCCGCGCCGTCAACGAGATAGATCGCCCGTTCCTCGCAGATCGCCGGGAGCGTGAACTTTGCGGCGGTATCGCCCGTGGTAACCGCCAGATAGAGAATCTCGTGCGCAAACTCCACAGGAGACGTGTGCCCGAAGGCGTCACCGGCAATCAGTCTGGCTTTCGCACCGCCGAGATCGAAGACCGGAAGGGTACCTGCCGGATGATGGACAAAAGCCGGGTCGTCTTCCTCGTGGTCGCGGGGCAAGGCGACCCAGGTCTGGATGGCATGAATACGATGCCCGTTCGTGCGCTGGAAATCAGGCGTGCGTTCGGAATGGGAAATCCCGCGGCCTGCCGTCATCCAGTTGACCGCGCCCGGTTCGATGACGATCTCGTTGCCGAGCGTATCGCGGTGAAAGAGCGCACCGTCGAAGAGGTAGGTCACGGTCGCCAGACCGATATGCGGATGCGGGCGAACGTCTATACCCTTTCCGGGGGCAAAATCGGCAGGGCCGAGATGATCGAAGAAGATGAACGGCCCGACGGTCTTGCGAGCGTGATGGGGCAGGACGCGGCGCACTTCAAAGCCGCCGAGATCCTTTCCCCTCGGGTCGATGACCCGCTCGATCATGTTCGTCATCAGGTCTCTCCGGCTTTTCGCTGCGCCTTACCCTTTGCAGATAGGGCAAGCACGATCATTTATGAACACTGCCATGCCCGAAACCGACCGTGAAATTTCGCAAGATACCTGGAAAGAGACGATACGGGCGCTTGCGGCCTGTCGCCATTGTGAACGGTCCGTTCCGCCGCTGCCGCATACAGCCCGCCCCGTCTTCCAGATCCACCCCGACGCACGCGTGTTGATAGCCAGTCAGGCGCCCGGAAATCTGGCGCACCAGTCCGGCAAGCCGTTCGATGATCCCTCGGGACGGCGCTTGCGCGACTGGCTGGAGATGGACGAGGCGACTTTTTACGATCCTCACAAGGTTGCAATCGTGCCTATGGGGCACTGCTTTCCCGGCTATGATGCGAATGGCGGAGATTTGCCGCCGCGGCTTGAATGCGCGCCGCTCTGGCGGGTCCGGACCCTTGGCGCGCTGCCGAACATAGGCGTCACCTTGTTGATCGGTGCCTATGCCCAGAGATGGCATTTGCAGGACCGGATGAGGAAGACGCTGACCGAAACCGTCCTGCATTGGCGCGATTATGCTCCGGAATACTTTGCCATTCCGCATCCAAGCTGGCGCAATAATGGCTGGCTGAAAAAGAACCCCTTCTTCGAGACCGACGTGCTGCCCGCCTTGCGGGGACGGGTCCGCGAGGTGCTTGCATGACCGCGATCATGCGCCTTCTGGCGCTCTGCTTTCTGCTTGCGGCCTGCACACCGCTGACCCAGACTGCGCTGATGCCCGTAACACCTCCCCTCCCGGCCTTTCACCCCGATCAGAACCGGTTCACCAGCTTTGATGGAGCCGACCTCGGGCTGACGGTCTGGGGCGGCGATCTTGCCGATCCGGACATCGTCGTGGTCGGCATTCATGGCATGAACGACTATGCCAACGCCTTCCATATGGCAGCCCCCTGGTGGGCCGAACGTGGCGTCACGACCTATGCTTATGACCAGCGCGGCTTCGGTCGATCGCCCGGTCGCGGCATCTGGCCCGAGGAAGACCTGATGCGCCGCGATATGGCTACGGCCGTCGATGTTGCCCGGGCACGCCATCCGGATGCCATCCTCGCGGTAGTCGGCATTTCGATGGGCGGGTCCGTGGCGATGACATTGTTCGCTGAGCCAGATGCACCAAAGATCGACCGGTTGATCCTGTCAGGTCCGGGGCTTCGCGGCTGGGGGGCGATGCCGGTTCCCTATCGCGCCAGCCTGTGGGCCGCGACACACGTCCGACCCGGCTGGAAGGTCGTGCCGCCGCGTCGTCTGGTGACGATCATGCCATCCGACAACATCGAAATGTTGCAGCGTTCGGCGCGCGACCCCCTGATGCAGCGTGAGAACCGGATCGATCAGGTCCACGGCGTCGTTACCCTCATGGAACACGCTCACGCCGCCGCACCGCGATTACCCGCCAACACCTTTCTGCTTTATGGCGCCAGGGACATTGTCATTCCCGAGGATGGCATTAAGCGCACTGCAAGGATCCTGCCGGCGCATGTGAAGACCGCGTATTACCCGAACGGCTATCACATGCTGATGCGCGATCTTTCAGCTGAAACGGTCTGGACCGACCAACTGGCTTTCATGCGCGACCCGCAGGCGGACCTACCATCCAGCCTTCAAGCCCTGCCATGGGTGCGTTGACAGGCAGACATTTCGCATTTCCCGCACCGGTCGCGTAAAGCCGACCGTCTGTCGACAGCAGTCATTAAGAATTCTTTGCCTATCATGTGACCTCGTCTCCTGTAGAGAAACGGATCGATGGTCGCCGCGCTCAAATCTCTTGCCTCCAAGGACATGGCCCGACGTCTTGCCGCCTGGTGGAACGGACAGGAGGTCGAGCTTGCCGCAGCGACCGACGATACTGCGGCTCCGGCTGCCGCTCCGGCGGTGGAACCTGCCGACACCGTCACTACGCTGCCTGTCCCGGCCGTTCAGCCCGAGAAGCAGGCTTCTACTTGTGCGCCGGGTGATGTGCGTCTGGCCGCGCTTGAAGTGCTTTGGGGCGAAGGTCGCTTTGCACCTTCGCTTTCGACACTCTGTGACGCGGTCGGCACGCTGGAAGCGGGCGCTGAGGGAGACCTCGCCCGGCTCGGTATCATCAATGGAGACCCCGCGCTGGTTCGCAGCTTGATGGGAAGTTCAGGGGCCGCTCCGGTAATCTGCGAATGGCGCAAGCCCGTCCGTAACAGATTCCTCCGTGACTTCCCGGACTTCGATTGTCTTGAGGGCGAACTCGACCGTCTGCCATTTTCTGCGACCAGCCTTGCAGGGCTCGTCAGCGTCGATGCCTTTACATACGCCGATCACAAGGCCGGTCTGGCCGTGCGCGCCCTGAAAGCCCTGAAGCCCGGCGCACAGTGGACGGCGCTCGATCTGGTGCGCGAGAGTGGCGGTGCAAGCCTGAAGGCGGCCTTTGCCAGCGCCTGGGCCGAACCGCAACTGACAGACGTTGCCACCATCGAGGAACTCGCGTCGAGCGCGGGTCTGGAATGCATCAGTCCGTGCGAGACTGTGACCGCGCAGCTGGTCGGCGAAATCGAGAACGGACTTGCCAGCTTCAGCGACACACTCGAAGAGCGCCTCACATCGGCGTTGAAGAGTCTGCCGCACGGCCTGCTCGTTCGCGAAATCGCGTGGGAGGCCGAAAGCTGGAAGTGGCGCGGCCGTGCGCTTGAAGCGGGGTTGATCTCTGCACGCCTCTGGCGTTTCAGGCGTCCGGATTGACGCAACGGATCACTGCTGTCCGAGGTCTCCGGAACAGCCGATTTCGCCATCTGAAAACACAGGCGCTACAACTCTCCCATCCATGAAACCAGGAATCGGCGTTTCTTCGTACAGCGTCACGGTATAATCACCGGCAGACGGGTCCTCTCGAAGCGGTTTGATCTGATCCTGATAGAGCGGAGAGTTCCAGAAGGTATCAGCCGCATCGCGTGACGGAAATCGCACAACAAGCGTAGCATGTTCAGGTGGAAGCGTTCCTTCAAAACTGGCAATGGCCCGTGGCGCGTTCAGATAATAGCCGGCCGAGGCTTCATAAAGCCCTGACGATGCCAGTGCTTCAGAATAATCCTTCATGCGTTCACGATCGAGTGTCACGCCGGTTACGATCATGATGACCGGGGTCGCCCCGCAAACCTCACGCTGTGAAAACTCCGGACCATGCCCGGTCGTCGTTGTGCATGAAGCGACCGTAAGGCAGGCCGCGACATACACCAGTCTGCAGGCTGTTTTCGCTGCCGATGTTTCGCCAATCACCTTTGGAGAACCTCGATGGGAACACCGTCGGGCGTCTTGATCATGAGAGATGTCACGGACCCGAAGCCGGGACTGTTCAGTGTCCTCAACGTGACGTCTTCAATGGGTGTGCCGGACCACTCCGACCAGCGGCTGGCGATTTCCTTCACATCGTCAGTTGTGAAGGTCCACATCGAAACGCCTCGTGTCGTGAAATCGAAAGGTGCAGCGGCCTTGTTGTGGCCATCAAGCAATTCCATCACAACGAGGTATCCGGTACGTGCACCAGGCGAAAACCACTGCTCGAAAGCAACGTTTTCTCCAGCTCTCATACCGACCATTCCGCCACCTGGCCCCGCGCTCTGGAAGGTCATCTCGCGACGTTTTTCAAGTCCGAGTACCTTGGAAAGAAACGCTTCGTTCTGCTCCAGATCGTCTACCAGTACGCTCGCGTAGGCGACACCACCGATGTCATCAACCGGGTCAATCGGGCCAACAGGCTGCATGTCATCCCGGTCCACTCCCAGAACAAGAAGATCGTCCGGAGCTTTGAAGTGGATCTCGCCTACAGTGTAGAAAGTCCCGTCACTGCGGGGAAAATCCATTTCGGTCAGACCAATGACGGCGCGGTATCCGGCAGCGTTGACCCGGGCCTCGCGTTCTGTGAAATCCCTGCCCGGCAGGCCAAAGCCGAGCGGACCTACCGGGCGGCTATCATGACCAGGACGGCTCGGGGGCAGTGTCGCGGGAATTTTCACGGCACGCACGATTGCCGACCCGGGCGCGCCGGGTTGGGTGAATGTGCTGACGCTGCTCAAGGCGTCGGGTGAAACAGACCAGGCAGCTCCAAGTGCAGCTGCCTCGGCCGGCGTAAGTGTCAGCAGCGTCTCCTCCATGCCCAGACCATCCACATAGAAGCGCCGGGTTGCCTGCAGATCGCCAGTGGCAATTGTGACCGCTGCCAGAGGAGATACCAGTGCATCCTCAGTTGAAGACGTCGGAAGCATTGGATCCGGCGCCGTGCTCGCTTCGGCGACTACCGGTGGAGCAGTGGCAGTTTGACAGCCCGCAAGCGCGAGCGACGCAAGCAAGAGCCCTAATGCAGTCCCTCGCTTCAAGTGCCGCATTCCTTCGCGAAGATTGATAGCTCGCATGATCCAGCCTCCTTAGTATTCGTAGCGCAGGCGCAGATAGTAGGTTTCAGGTGGAGCGAAATAGATGACACCGCCGCCGCCTGCTGAAGCACGCTGCTGGTAGAGCTCGTCCGTCAGGTTTCGTCCGCCGAGTGTCGCTGTCCAGTGGTCTCCGGGCAGGCGGTATTCGATCTCTGCACCGACAGTCGTGTACGCTTCCTGGAACGCAAACGGTGTGTTGACCGATGACATGAAGAAGTCGCCATTGTGTGTCAAATTGGCGGTGAAGGACATGTCGCCATAGTCGTTCAGGTCGAGGTTATATCTCGCGCCGAAGCGTGCAGTGACGTCGGCGACGTATTTCAGTCTGTTTTCTGTCTGGCCGGGGACCGCTGACGGCCCGAGCACCGAACGCTCGTACTTGTCGTCGGTGAAACCGGCGCTGAGATAGAAGGAAAGGTTATCGGTCGGCCGGGCTTGCAGATCGACTTCTATACCCTGCAATTGTACGTCGTTCGTCAGAACCACCAGCGTGCCTTGGGTCGCGGTGATCGTGGACGGCAGGTCCTTGTAGTCCGCCCTGAAGGCCGTGACGTTGGCTGTCAGACGCTGGTCGAAGAATTGCGAACGAATGCCGACCTCGTAGGAATCTACAGTCGTCGGATCGAAAGGCTCGTTTGCAGTGGCCGGAGAAAACGGAAAGCTCTGATAGGCTCCAGCCTGAAACCCGCGCGAATAACTCACATAGGCTGAGATATCGTCGGTGAAGTCGTAGTCAGCAATTACACGTGGCGTGAACTCAGACCAGCTGTCGCTTGTGGACGCGTCGTAGGGCGTTCCCAGCGGACCGAGCCCGAGCGTGCCCTGATGCTGCCGGCTAAGCGATTTTTCGTCCCGCGAATACCGTCCACCGACTGACAGGTCGAGCCGGTCGGTGACGGAATAGGTTCCTTCTCCAAAGATCGCTGCACTTTGCGTTGTCTGGTCGCTATTGAAAAGTGACGCAAACTGGAAGGCAGCAGGCTCGCTGAAGCGCCCGAAGATATCATCACTGACATTCTCTTCGTTCATCAGAAAGATACCGGCAACCCACTCGAAATTCTCGATGGCACTTGATGCCGCCCGAAGCTCGAGCGTGGTTGTCTCATTGTGCCAGTCACGTACATAGTCGAAGGCAAAGCCGCGGCTCACGACCGCGCCGGTCTGCGTCACAAGTCCGCCCAAATTGGGTCCGCTATCGGTATCGATGCCCTGGCTCAGGTCAAACTCACGATAGCCAAGAACGCCCGTGTATTCGATGTTTCCCGCATCGTAGGTCGCATTGATCGTAAAGGCTGCGCTGTCGAAGGTTTGATCCTGGAACAGGGTAGGTGCGGTCAGTCTGGGGCCATATAGCGGCCTCGCCTGGCTGATTTCTCCATTTACAAAGTTAGCGGCAGGTGAGCTCGAAATCGCCGGAACTCCGGACTGCGGGCCGCCATCATCATTTGTAACATCGCCTGTTGCATAGATGGACCACGCCTCTGTCGGTTCCCAAAGTACGCTCAGGCGCGCTGTCTGGCGGTCAGTATCGTTGTAGGTTTTTGGGCGCGAATTTCCGGGGCCATCAAGGACATCATTCACATAGCCCGTTTCACTGCGCGAAATCACATCAAGTTTTGCCGCGAGCGTATCGGTGATCGGTGCGGACACGGACGCACGCACGTCAAGCCGGTCATAGCTGCCAACGGTCACGTCTGCGACTGTCCGGGATTCGGTCAGCGAAGGCCGCTTGGTAATGTACTTGATTGCGCCGCCGGTTGAGTTGCGACCGTATAGTGTACCCTGGGGCCCGCGCAGAACCTCGATCCGTTCAAACTCGATGACATCGATGATCGTACCAGGTGCCTTGGTGTACGGGACTCCGTCCACGTAGGTCGCGATCGGTGGCTCTGAAGCGGCCTGAGAATCGTCCTGGCCCGCTCCGCGCAGATAAATCTGGGCGACACCGGCTCCGGTGATTTCAGCGATCGAAAGTGTGGGAACAACTGCGTTCAGGTCGAGGAGATCATCGATTTGCTGGGTGTCCAGATCTTCACTCGAGAATGCTGAAACAGCAATCGGAACGTCCTGCAGCGTTTCGCCTCGAAGCCGCGCGGTCACTGTGACAGTGTCCATCTTGAGGTTTTCGTCAGCGCTGCCGTCACCGGCCTGTTGAGCATACCCGTTGCCAGCCGTGGCGATCATAGCGGTAAAAGCAGCCCCGGCGATCGATGTACGCAAGGCGCATTTGTGACCAGTTCGTTTCATGTTCCGTCTCCCATCGAACTCCCTCTGTTTATTAATTGACGGAAAAAGAGACAATTCGTAAAATTCAGAACATAGTGTTCGGAAATAACGGACAATTGGAGCGATATGGACCGGTTCAGATGTATGCAGGCTTTCGTCCATGTGGCCGAGGAGCGGAGCATCACGCGGGCAGCGAGAACCCTCAAGCTGTCCAAGTCCATCGTCTCTGAGCGGGTCCGACAGTTCGAGGAGCTGTTGCGTCAGCCTCTTTTTGTGCGCACGACACGCCGTATCGAGTTGACAGAGGCGGGAGCCGAAATCTACCCGCTCGTCAGCGATCTGGTTGTGAAGATGGGAGAGCTCGAAAACCGGATACCCGATGCAACGGCCAGCTTGCGCGGCCCATTGAGAGTGGCCAGCATTATAGATGCCGGCTTGTTGCAGGTTGCTCCTGTCCTCGCACGGTTTGGCGAAGAACACCCCGAGCTCAAGCTGGAGCTGATTGTCGGCAATGCTGCTGTAAACCCAATCGATACCGGCTTCGATCTTGCGCTGCATTACAGGCTTATTTCAAATGAGCATGTCACTCAGGAGCCGATAGCCGAAATTGAATGCGGCTTGTATTGTGCGCCATCTTACCTTGCGACGCGGCAAAGACCGCAACATCCCGACGAACTTTCAAGTCACGACTGCCTTGGATACAGCTATCAATTCGGTGTCGACGATTGGGATCGTACGAAATGGACGTTCCAGCGCGACGGCGAAGACATATCAGTCAATGTACCGTTGGTGGCGCAATTCAATGCAGGCACCGCTCTCTTGGCATTTCTGGAGGCCGGGCGCGGAGTGGGCGTATTGACCAGGACCAGAGCGGCGGAGGCAGTGCGCAACGGGCGGCTCGTAGACGTCTTGAGCACATACCGCATTCCGCCACTTACTCTGATGGCGGCGTATCCGTCTGCCTACAAGAATACACAGAAGATCAAGACCTGCGTTGAATATCTCAAGCAGCATTTGAGCCCGAAAGTCGACGCGCTAGCTGACCTAACCTAACCGCCCGGCACGCGTCTGAGCACGCCTGACTTTTCAAGTCGCCATTCGAGCAGTTCAAGCCTGTCTTGCCCGAAGAAGGGTTCGCCGTCGAACACCATCAACGGAACGCCCCAATGGCCTGCTGCCTTCTGGGCTGCTTCATTGCGGGTGATCTGCTTACCTATCTCCGCTTCTCGCTCAATGGCCTCACGATCCATCGCGGCCAGATCGAACCCGGCCCGCGTCGCAGCGTTCGCAAGATGGTCTCCATCGGTCCAGCGCACTTCGCTCGCCCAGATCAGACGCGAAACTTCGTCGAAAAACGCGAAGGCATTGTCGTCTTCGGCAGCGATTACGCCCAGCCGCGTAAGACGGTGAATGTAGGGCTGATCCTGAGGCACCTCACCGGTCGATATATCCATCACGACGGGGTCGGGTTGCGGCCATCCGAAAGGAAGGCCCTCATATTCCGCGATGCGGAGGCAATCTCGGATGAGATATGGCGGCCAGAGCGGGTTCACCGTCTTGAAAAAGCCGGGCATGCGAACTGCTATCGGATAAACCGGTCGCAGATTGAAAGGGATATCCCATGTCTCGGACATCTTTCGAAGTCGAGCTGTTGCAAGATAGGAGTAGGGACTACGGAACGACCAGTAAATCTCAACGCTTTGTGACATGCTTGCCGTTTTCCCGTGTTCTCGCCATTAAGGATCCGGCTCCCGTAAATGCCGGACCGGCACGAGAGCAATTTCGCAACTGGACCAATCTATGACACTGGACCCGACCCTCAAAGCCTTTCTCGACAAGTTGCACTTGCCGACGGGGACGGCGAGTTCGCCGGATGGGGGCAAGGGTGCGACGGGTAAGGGAAATGACTGGCAGCGCACCGTCGACCGGCTTCGTGCCGAGTTCTATCGCTTTACCCGGTCCGTCGAATCCGATGCGCCCGAACTCGCCGCCATCGAAACACTGGTGATCGATGCGCCCCACGGACCCATGAAGGCGCGCAAATACACCCCGTTCGGTACCGGCATCGGCGCGCAACCCCTCCTGATCTTCTTTCACGGCGGGGGGTTCGTTGTCGGCGATCTGGATGGACACGAGATGATCTGCATCCGTCTGGCGCATGCAGCGCGGTGCCGTGTCCTGTCGATCGACTACCGGCTGGCTCCGGAACACTGCTTTCCCTGTGCCCATGATGATGCGTTTGCCGCCTGGCATTGGGTCGTTGCAAACGCCGACGCACTGTCGGTTGATCCAACCCGGATCGCCATTGGCGGCGACAGCGCGGGCGGGAATCTGGCGGCCATGCTGTGCCAGGAGCTGCGCCGCAAGCGTGAGCCGATGCCTGCTTTCCAGCTGCTTTGTTATCCACTGGTCCAGTTCGTCGATATCAAGACCAAACGTCTGAGCTTTCAGGAGGGCTTCTTCATTTCCGAAAAGCTCTACGAGTTCTTCAAGGGCAGTTATCTCAGCGAAGGGACCGATCCGCTCGACCCGCTGATCTCGCCGCTGTTTGCGCCACACGAGGACTTTCGCGGCCTTCCGCCCGCCCATGTGCTGCTATGCGGCTGGGACCCGCTGCAGGACGAGGGCAGGGCGTATGCCGACAAGCTTGCCGCTGCAGGCGTACCGGTCACACTGCAGGAACATCCGGGAATGATACACGGCTTCATGAATTTGACGGCGCTGTCTGTTCCGGCACGCGAGGCCATTCACAAGGCCGGCACGATCGTTGGCAAAGCGCTTGGCAGTCTCGATTGAGCCGCGGCACAAAAACTGGACGGACACATGTTTAGATTGATCATCGGCAACAAGAACCTGTCATCCTGGTCGCTGCGACCCTGGTTCCTGATGCGAGCAAAGGGCATCGCTTTCGAGGAAGACCTCATCCGCCTTGATGTTGCCGAAACGCGGGCTGCAATCGGCGAGAAATCACCCTCCGGTCTCGTGCCGTGCCTGAAAAGCGGCCAAATGGATGTCTGGGACAGTCTGG
>CAWIKY010000006.1:0-1491359 GCA_963836905.1 uncultured Alphaproteobacteria bacterium | reverse complement strand
CCTATTATCCTGATGGACAGACATTGTAAAAATTGTGACCAGCTGCTTTATGACAAGCATAAGTTTTGTTTTAATTGCGGCTCTCGCTGGATCAACTATAGATTGAGTCCCGTAAACATCGTCCATGAGTTTTCTAACAAATATCTAGGTTCTGATAATGTTTTCTTAGTTACTATCATTGCCCTGTTCAGGTATCCAGAAGATGTTATTAATGGATATATAAATGGTCAGCGAAAACGCTACGTAAACCCGATCAACTTTTACCTGATCAGTCTTACTCTAATAGGATTGCAATTTTTTGTGCTCAAAAATTTTGCTCCAGACCTGCTGGGTTATAGTGAAGTTAATGAAACCAGCGAGTTCTGGGCAAAAGCCTTGGATTATATGTACGACTATTTTGGGTTATGGACGACATTTATGTTACCGGCCTATGTTATTACTGGTTATTTGGTGTTTATAAATGTGAAGCACTATAATTTTTCAGAGCACGTGATTTTTTATGTGTACGCCTTTGGTTTAATGAATGTGCTCACGGCACTTTTTACGCCCGTGATGATGTATTTTGAGATAACATATTTTGATTTTGCGTTACCCGTATCGGTATTCAGCTTTTTTCAAATCGCCTGGTACTACAAACGTATCTTTAAACTGAGCCTAGGTAAAATTATACTCAAAAGCATGATCGTATCATGACTGCAGCTAAGGCGGCCAGATCCAGTCTAAGCGAAACATACCACAAAAAAAGTGTTCCGGAGACGCCTGTTGCAGCCCGATAGAGTAGGTTTGCCGACAGGACGTTTCGCAGGCCCTTATTGCGTACGATTGCTGTAAGGCCTGCACGCAGACTAAAGGCATTTTGCTCTGATTTGCGTCCTTCAGGAACGATCAGAACGGCCGGCAAAACGGTTATCGGGAACAGAATGATGAGAAAGACCGCCATTGCCTTGAGCGTCTCAGCCCGCTGCTCTTGAATGCGTTCAGCCGGTGTGCCGGCTTCCAATACCGCCGCCAATGCGAGCAGACCAATCAGACCAGCAATAACGAAAAGCTCGTACCACCCCATCAGCCTTGAGCGGCCATCATAGGTTGGAGCCAGTTCCGCGCCCCAGCTGATATGACCGACCTGCATGGACGTGATGCCAACATATAGCAGCATCAGCCAGCCAGCCAGGTAAACTGGACCCGCATTGTCCGGAGGGACAAGCACCATCCAGGTCGCCAACATCAAGATCGGGACGGCGATGACAACCCAAAACCGTCGCCGTCCAATTGGCGGTGACAGTCGGTCGGACATCATTCCCAAAGCCGGGTCAGTGACTCCATCCCAGAGTCGCAGCAGCAAAAAAACCAGCGCTGTTGCACCGGCGGACAATCCAACATTTTCAATGTAAAAATTGGGTAGGAACATTGCGAGCGGCAAGCCAAGCGCTGCAAGTGCGCTCGCCGGGCTCGCCCAAATGATCAGTTTTGGAAGGGAGAGCTGGCTCATTCGCCGCTTTCGTCTGCTGGCGAGACGTCCGGCAAAGTCTCCGAAACGTCGACTTCCGGTGTGTTCAATCGTTCTATGAAGTCGGAAACTTGCTCAAGGACATAATCCGGTTGTGTCATCGGGAAGTTGTGTCCCCAATCGTCCGGAAGCAAGACGCGTTCACCCCTTGAAGAGAATGCAGGATACTCTTTTGAAGCGGCCAAGGCAGATGCCTTGTAGATTTCCCATTCCAGGTCATCGCTAACGCCCGACCATTGCTCTGCCGCGGCGCGCGCCTCAGCATCAAATTTGTCAGGGCGTTGAACAATCGCCAGGACGGGTAGGTCGCCGAGGGCGCCGGGGTGGCGAATCGTTTCATAGCCGCTAAAGCACATCACGCCGTAGTGCTTGGATCCCTCCAGCAAAGCGCGGGGACGGCTCTCCATAGCCTTGATGGCAGGCAAAACATCCGCAATCTCAGCATTCAAAGTGCGGTAGTTCTCCGAGTTCATCGGGTGCAGAGCCGGGATCAGATGTCCGATACCGAACGCTGACATAGTCATGCTGAGCCCGGGGTCTGGCGCTCGGCACCAGCCGCCGGGTTCGCGAATACCGCCGGTCTGTATCATCTCCTGGGACGTAGGATCGAGAGCGACCACGCCAACAATATCTTCCCGGTTACGCGCGGCCCAATTGACGCCGACCAGTCCGCCGAGTGAGTGACCCACAACAACAAATGGCCCTGTTTCACCGGCACCCTTGATCGCCTTGTCAAACTCGGTCGCAATCATCTTAACTGAGCGCGGGGCTGGACCGGGGTCACTCCATCCAGTTCCGGCGCGATCCAGGAAGCACGAGCGTCCATTTGCCTGCCAGGCGGTGTGGAGGTGATTGAACATCAGACCAGGACTATGACCGCCAGAAATCCAGATGACGGTTGGTTGACCGGGTCTTGAAGTCCCGGCACAGGCGACGTGAATCCCATATCCTCCGATGTCTATCAGTTTTCCGGGACGTTCTACGCTGGCCATTTCTGACCGGGAACCAGATTGATACGCCAATGAACCAACGAGCATGAGCACGCCGAGGGCGAAGCCCAGGACGCCGATCACCAACCCGATTACCCGGCCCACGCTTTTAGGCCTCCGCCAGAGCCAGATGATAAGCGCCGCAAAAAGAATGAGCCAAAGGATCGAGAATACTGGCGCTGCCAAATTCCAAGCCATGAAACTGGTCCACATAAGGTCTTCCCCGCTTTTCTCGCTCCGGCGCCCAGCACGGACGATGAGACATCATTCTGGCTATGCTAATATGTTAGTGATAGGCAAACGGTCAGGTTTGTCGAGGTCTATTCCGAGCCGATCCAGCTCCTCATGATTTAAGATTGGAACGCGATATGCAGATCCGGTTTCTCACGGCGAGTGATATTGAAACGCTTGCGGACATTTCTGACCTGACCAGATGGGTAGAGATGGCCATGATCGCGAGTTCGAATGGCGAAGCGATTTTGCCCTTGCGTCAGGGTATGGCCATTGCTCAGGATATTGGCACCATTGGCATGATGCCGGGGTATCTGGCATCCGAGCACGCGGCAGGTGTCAAGCTCGTCAGTCTTGTGCCACCGGCAGCTCGAAAAGGCTCCAGCCATCTAGGTCTGTTCGTACTGTATGACGATGCCGGCCTGGTTCCGATCTCTATCCTTGACGGGTCGCATGTTACAGCGATCCGCACCGCCGCAGCCAGCGCCGTTGCCACCAGCGTCCTGGCGCGCAAGGACGCGCGCGTTTTAGCTGTGCTGGGTGCTGGCGAGCAGGGCGTATCGCATGTTCGCGCCATGGCCTCGATACGGCCGCTTTCGCATATCCGGCTCTGGAACCGGCCAGGAAACGCAGACAAGGTTGGCGCAGTCGGTGCCAAGCTCAATGCTGAGGGTCTTCCCGTCCGCATCGTAGATACGGTTGCCGAGGCGGTGGAGAGCGCAGATATAATTTGTACAACGACCGGCGCTGCCGAACCCATCCTGTTTGGCGATCAGGTTGCGGCGGGCGCGCATGTCAATCTGGTTGGATCGAGCCATGCGGGCGCACGTGAAGCCGATACAAATCTATTGCTGAAAGCGCGGATATTTCTCGATTATGAGCGATCAGCGCGTGCTCAGGCTGGAGAGCTTATAAAGGCGATCGAAGACGGTGACTTGAGCTGGGATGATATCGCCGGAGAAATTGGTCGCGTTTTGGACGGAAGACTTTCCGGCCGCCAGAACGATGAGCAGATTACCATCTACAAGTCACTGGGTATTGCCGCGCAGGACATTGTTACCGCAAAGCGGCTGTTTGTTCGGGCATGTGAACGCGGCATTGGCCAAGTCGTGACGTTCTGAGAGAAATCACGACGCAGGCGATCTGCTACGGCGGAGAGGCTCGAGCGATCAGGTAGCCGTATGGCGCGAGCCTTCCCGCCATGTCATTCGCAGAGCGAAATGAAGGTTCGTCGGTATCTACGCGCTTCAGGTCAGTGATCGATACGGGTTGGTCCGAAAAATTGAACATGCAGATCCATCGATCTCCCTTGGCTTCGCGTGTGAAGACAAGCCGGTCTTTTGAAGCTTCAATAATTTCCATACTGCCGCTGATGAGCGCGTCGTAGCGCTTTCGGAATTCAAGAGCGGACTTCATATGGTTCAGCGCTGAGTCCGGTTTCACGATTTGCTGATTCACGGTAAAATCGCAGTGAAATCCTGAAACAGGCAGCCAAGGGGTGCCCGTCGAGAAGCCGAGTGACGGGGCGTTGTTGTCCCAGGGCATAGGGGTCCGACACCCATCGCGGCCCTTATACTGCGGCCAACCGGTTAGCGCCGCGGGGTCCTGCAGCGCTTCAAATGGCACATCTGCTTGCAGTAATCCCAATTCCTGCCCCTGATAAAGGCACGCATTGCCGCGCAGAAAGAGCAAAAGAGTATTGATCATCCTGGTCAAAGCAGGGGTTGGCGTTCCATCTGCCCACCGGGTCGCAACACGTGGTATGTCATGGTTGCTGAAAGCGAGCGTCGGCAGGGCATCTCCGTCTGCCGTTGCAATGGCGCTGAATGTTGAACTGAAATGATGGGGGCTGAACGCGTCTCGCAGGAACTGGAAACTATAAGCGGTATGAAGGCGCCCCGGCTGAGTGTATTCCGCAGTACGGAGCACGTCTTGCCCCTCGGTTGAGATCTCACCCATCAACAGACGGGCTTCATAAGTATCACTCAAGCGCCGTAGGCGTTCAAGAAACAGCAAGGTTTCAGGCTGGCAGATGTTATGAATATGCTTCTGCATCTCGGCGGGAGATGCCGCGTTCGGGTTCTCCTTCGCCGGATTCGGTTTGAGCGCGGTGTCGTGTGCATAGAAGTTACATGTATCAAGGCGAAAGCCGTCAACGCCGCGGTCTAACCAGAACTTCGCAACATCCAGAATTGCGTCCTGTACTCGTGGGTTATGGTAATTCAGATCTGGCATGCGGCTGTGAAAGTTGGACATGTAATATTGTCGGCGCTTTGGATCCCAGGTCCAGGCCGATGTCGCAAACCATGCCTGCCAGTTGTTGGGAGGCGAACCATCCGGTCGTGGGTCTTCCCAAACATACCAGTCGGCATGTTCGGTCTCGCGTGATTTGCGGCTATCCTGAAACCATGGGTGCTGATCAGATGTGTGAGAGTAGACTTGGTCGATCAGGACTTTCAGGCCGCGCGCTTGGGCGGCGGCAAGGAGGGTATCGAAAGCGTTCAGGTCTCCAAAAAGGGCGTCGATGTCTTTATAGTCACTGACGTCATAGCCAGCATCAAACATTGGTGATCTGAAAATAGGCGATATCCAGATTCCGTCGACACCGAGGTCAGCTAAATAATCAAGCTTTCTACAAATGCCGTCGAGATCACCGATGCCGTTGCCGGTCGTATCCAGGAAGCTGCGGGGATATATCTGGTACAAAATTGCACCTGTCCGCCAATCCGTTGTCATTGAAATCCGCTTCTGCCTTCGTAATCGCGCCGAGTTGCCTTGTTAGATAAAACCGGTCAACCTAACATATTACTGACACGGTGTTTGGGCGCGCTCAAGGATGCTCGCCTCCACCTTATCCACGCTGCGTTACCAGTGCCGATATCGTGAGGGGCACACTACACTGTTCCCTTCAAAGAGCCTGTCTGCTCTGATTCAGGTGTGAGGCGCCGGGGGAGAAGTCATCCCGGGCCCGGCTCGGTACCAGCCCTGTCGAGCACCACTTTGTGAAGGCCTTGATCACCCATGTGTATTCGGTACAGTCAAATAAACATTTTAACGAGGCATGCTAGTTTGCTGATCCAATCATATTCATCGCTGTTCTGCTCGCGATCCTTTGTTATCGAATGCATGTTCACAGCGGACCCCGAATAGTGAAATCGATGCGCCTGATATGTCTGTTGATCGCGCTGATGACGCTCTCGACAATGGTCTCGAAAGCCGATGCTCAGATCATACGTCGCGCGATCAATGGTGAGCCGGTGTCGATCGACCCTCATGGCGTTTTCGATGATGCCGGTAATGCCATTTCTTATGATCTTTTTGAAGGCTTGATCACGTATTCTGCCGGCGGCGAAGCCATCCCTGGGGTCGCTGAGCGCTGGGAGATCAGCTCCGACCAGTTAACGTATACCTTTCACCTGCGGCCCGAGGCGCGATGGTCAGACGGAGCGCCAGTTCTCGCAAGCGACTTTGTCTATGCATGGCGGCGACTTGTTGATCCTTCAACAGCAGCCCTGTTTGCGTCCATGCTGAACGCCGTCGACAATGCCGAAGCAATTACCCGCGGCGAGTTGCCGCCTGATGCGCTCGCGGTACGAGCTCCCGGACCCAATATATTTGAGGTCACACTCGCCGCGCCAACATCCTATTTTCTCAAACAAGTCGGACATTACAGTCTGCTGCCCGTGCCCGAGCACGTTCTGGAACAACACCAGGAGCGTTGGACACAAGCCGGAAATATGGTGTCGAATGGCGCCTTTAAGCTTTCTGATCGGCGCCGCGGACAATATCTGGATCTCGTCCCCAACCCGTTTTTTCATGCGGCCGATCAAGTCAGCCTGGAAGGCGTGCGCTACGTTGTCTCCGGCGATCCGCAACTTGAAGTCCTGCGGTTTCGTGCCGGAGACCTAGATGTCACTTATCAATCTCCTAGCACTCAGGTCGCATGGCTGAGCAAGAAATATCCGACCGAACAGCGCATAGCGCCGCGCCTGGCTGTTACCTTTCTTTTTCCAAATCTTGATGATCCAGCAATGTCGGATATCCGGGTTCGAAAAGCATTGAACATGACTCTGGAGCGCGACGTTATCGCGGGTCGGATTGCACGAGGGGGTGAGGTTCCAAGCTATGGGATGGTTCCGCCAAGCCTCTGGACCGGGCCGCCCTATAAACCCGCTTGGGCAGAGTATTCTCGCGAGCGGCGGGAAGCCGAAGCACGCGCACTTGTGGAGGCGTCCGGATACGACCAGGAGAACCCTCTGACGATCGAGATCGTTTACTCGACCGATGAAGACAACAAGCGACTTCTGGTCGCCGCCACAGCGATGTGGAAAGACATCCATGTGCGTACGAAGCTGATAAATGTCGAGCCGCGCGCTACTGTTGACTATCGCCGCCGACGAGCTTTTCAACTTTCGAGAGCCGGCTGGGTGGCGGACTATGCCCATCCCTTCAATTTTCTGGAACTGTTCCAGATGAACGCAGGCGGACTGAACTTTCCCAATTATCAAAATCCGCGATTTGATGCGCTTCTCGCCGAAGCCGCAAGCGCGGCACCTGATGAGGCAGAGCGCCTTTATGCGGATGCTGAGTCGATCCTGATGGAAGACGAGGCAGTTATACCCGTCTATATCATGGTCTCACGTCCATTGGTGCGCGACACGATCAAGGGGTGGAAAGATAACCCGCTGGATGTTCACCTGGCGCGTTGGCTTAGCATTGAAAGCGATTAGCATGGCGCAACACGCTAGAGATTCTGGCTGGTCGTTAGTCCGGCTCGTTACGACGAAGTCCGGAATCCCGGGGTAGGCCGATCGAGCCGGCGAATGACGCGGATTGAAGGTCGAGCACGGTTTTTCTCCCCTAGCGGAGCGGGGGGAGTACCGGCGAAGCCGGGGTGGGGTGCGATTGCGTAAGTCTTGGACGTCCGCAACCGGGTACACCCAGCAAGCTCTAAATCGTTCCCGGCGCGCCTCAAACCGGGTTCAGCGCTTCAAGCACTTCAAAAGCCGCGCGTTCGCCGCTTTCCATCGCGCCTTCCATGCCGGTGTGCAGGTAGGAGAGATGCTCGCCCGCAAAGTGAAGCCCGCCAGCCGACGCGCCCATGCTGCCTGCCCATGGACCGACCTGTCCCGGTGCCCAGTGCATATACGCGCCGCCGTTCAGCGGTTGATTTCTGTCCCAGCGCACCACTTTCAGACCCTTCACCTTCGCACCACGCGTGTCGGCCAGGGTCTTTTCGGCAAGCGCGAACCAGTCGGCATCGCTCGCATCCGGCTTTGTCCCGCCCCCATTGATCCAGCAATTCAGGCCGACGACCTCGCCGGTATCATTGTCATTCACTGTGAACACGCGCTCGATCGGTGTATCGGTCCACATGGAGGCAGGCAGGCCGTCCCGTTCCCAGAAACGGTCATCGGCGGAAAGGTAGACCTGCTGGATCTGCGTATAGGGCAGGTCCCTCATGGCCGCGTGTGTTTCAGCGTTGATCGGAGCTTCGATTGTCATGTTTGACAGCGCCGGAAACGGCATGGCGGCGATACACCGGCTCGCCCGCAGGTCTCCCGCATCCGTCCTTACCAAAACCGCATTTTCGCCTTCGATCTCAATCGCTTTGACGGAGGTCTTCAGGCGGACACTGCCATTCAGGCTTTGTGCCATGGCAAGCGTCAACGCGCTCGATCCGCCATCGATTCGTTCGGACGTACCGAGCCCAGAAGTCTTCGCGGTAGAGGGTGAGCGAACGCCAGAGATTCACCATCGAATAGGTGTCCAGGGAATTTGCATTCAGCGCGATGTCACAGAGCTTTCTGGCCGCGCTGTCGAAGCCGATGCTCTCCAGATAGCGTTCAGCCGAAATGTCCATGCCGGAAGCGGCCTCGCGCCAGGCATAATTGTCGGGGAACGGGTTGTTTCGTGCACCGGCAGCGAAAAGCGCAGCGTCCGGTGCCATAGGTTTCCAGGCTTCAGGAAATGGGTTCTCTGGCGCAGTCGGCCAGTCGGTTTCGTTGAATGTTCGCCCGCCGACGACCATTGCTCGCGCCCGTGGCCCGGTTTCCGGAAACGGCAATATGCCAACGCCCAGGTCGTCAGCAGCCGCCCTGATGCGTGCATAGGTCTGGCCTACCTGCGTACCACCCGCCTCCGGCATTCCCGGCACGTCATAAAGCGTTTTCATGCGTCCGCCCGGCCGGTCTGCCGCCTCTAGAACGATGACTTCCAAGCCTTCGCTCTGCAGGATGCGTGCGGCATTCAATCCTGACAGCCCCGCGCCAACAATGATCACGTCAGCGTCCTTTGAAATGCCCTTCGCTGGGGCACATCCCGCCAGCATCGCTGCGGCACCGGAAAGTTTCAGGACGGTTCGTCTGTGCATTCTCATGACTTGCTCTCGACCTCGCTGCAGAATGATATATCAATTGGACGGTATTACGGGGTCGGCTGCAACCGTCAGCCGGTAGCGAGGACAAGAAGATGGCGAAGCAAGGTGAATTCGCGAGGGGATGGCCGATATTGAGCGCGGCCGCAGTTGGCGTCGGCCTCGGGCTTTCGCCACTGCCGTTCTATACGATTGATGTCATGGTCGGTCCGCTCGGTGCAGAGTTCGGATGGACACGCGGTGAGGTATACAGCGCGCTGGCTATCTATACGCTCGGCGCGTTCATCATGTCGCCGGTGATCGGTTGGATGGCAGAGAAATTCGGCGCCCGCCGCGTCTCGCTGATTTCCATCATCACCTTCAGCCTGTCCATGATGGCCCTGTCGCTCAACACCGGCAATCAAGTGCTGTACTTTGCGCTTTGGCTGCTTCTGGCAGTTGGTGGCGTCGGTACACTGCCAATCACGTTCACGCGTCCGATCAATAACTGGTTCGACAAGAAACGCGGTCTGGCACTCGGCATTGCGCTCATTGCCACTGGCGTATTCGGTGCGCTGGCAAAGGGTTTTGCGCAGCATATCGTCGACACGGCGGGCTGGCGTCAGGCGTATGTCATGCTCGGTCTGCTTCCGCTGATCATCGCCTTTCCGATGGCCTATCTAAGCCTTCGGGATGTGGAGGATGAACCGGCGAGTGTGGCAACGATCACGAAGTTCAAACTGCCCGTACTGGCAGTCTCGCTGATCGGCGTGCTCTGGCTGATTTACACCTCCGCGCAGTTCGTAATCCCGCAGTTTCAGCAACAGGGGCCCGCCTTGCAGAACTTGATGGCGTTTGCCTTCATGTTCATCATCCTGATTCCTCCGCTCGCCATGATGGTTCTGCCGATTGCCAAGGCACCTGATATTCGCAAGGGCAAGGATGGCGCAGTCCTCCTTCCGGGCCTCACGCTCGGAGAGACATTGAAGACCTGGCGGTTCTGGATGCTGGCAGTCTGTTTTGTGCCGATCAGCTACGCGCTGGGTGCAATCATTCCAAGCCTGGTCCCGCTGCTCGCGGCGAAAGGCTTCACCATTCCGGACGCCGTCGGTCTGGCGACCCTCACAGGGCTCGCCGTGCTTCTCGGACGGCTCGTTGGCGGTTGGCTGATCGACCACCTGTGGGCGCCCGGCGTTGCTTTCGTTTTTCTCGCTTCGCCCGCACTTGCCCTGTTTCTTTTGACCGGAAGTGTCAGTCCGACCGTTGCGACCATCGCCATCCTGATGATCGGTTTCGGGGCGGGGGTCGAATATGACTTCATGGCCTATATCGTGTCGAAATATTTCGGCATGAGAAGCTATTCAGCGATCTACGGCGCGATATACGGCTTCTTTGCGATCGGTGCAGGGTTCGGCCCGACGATCATGAACAACTTTGCCGACGCATATGGCTGGGACTGGACGCTGAACAAGTCAGCAATCCTCCTCTTTCTCTTCACCTTGCCGCTTCTTTTGCTGGGGCGTTATCGGTTCAAATCGGTCATTCCAGATGATGCGGGTCTGGCAAAGGCAGAAGAAACGGTCGAAACCGGTCGTGCATGAGATCCGACGGGAAAGCGCATCATCTGGCGCTTTCCCGTTATTTTCTGTCTGCTAAACCGCTTCGACGGTCTGCTCGATGGCACCAAAGATGCTGTGGTCATGATCGTCCAGCATTTCCATGCGAACGGTGTCTCCCGCAGCCATGAACGGCGTGGACGGCTTGCCGTCACGGATCGTCTCGATCATGCGAATTTCGGCGATGCAGGAATAGCCGCGTCCGCCATCGGCAACGGGTCGGCCCGCGCTTCCGTCCGCATCCTTGTTGGAAACCGTGCCTGAGCCGATGATCGTTCCGGCACAGAGCGGCCTGGTCTTCGCAGCATGGCTGACCAGCCTGGCAAGAGAGAATGTCGCGTCTTCATCGGCGAGGGCACGCCCAAACGGCTTGCCATTATAGTACACACGCAGCGGGTGATGCACGAGCGCATCTTTCCAAGCGGCGCCTAATTCGTCTGGTGTCACGGCGACAGGCGAGAAGGCTGACGGCGGTTTGGACTGAAAGAAACCAAACCCCTTTGCGAGCTCGCCTGGGATCAGCCCGCGCAGCGAAACATCGTTACAGAGCATGATCAGCTTGATGTGGTCTGCGGCATTTGCTTCGGTAACGCCCATCGCCACATCATCGGTCACAACGGCGATCTCGCCTTCCATGTCGCATCCCCAGGCCGGGTCGCCGAGCGGAATGGCGTCGCGCGGACCGAGAAAGGCATCCGATCCACCCTGGTACATCAGCGGGTCGTCATAGAAGCTTTCCGGTACTTCAGCGCCCCGGGCCTTTCGGACGAGCTCAACGTGATTGATATAGGCAGACCCGTCTGCCCATTGATAGGCGCGGGGCAGGGGGCTCTCGCAGTCATGCTCGTGAAAGCGCGATGTCGGCACTGAGCCGAGCTCAACCTGTTCAGCCAGTTGCTTGAGCTTCGGCTCAGTCGTCTCCCAGTCATCCAGCGCCGCTTGTAGCGTCGATGCAATCCGCGCCGCGTCGGTGTAGCGTGTCAGGTCCTTGCTGACGACGACAAGTCGTCCATCGCGCGCGCCATTCTTGAGTGTTGCGAGTTTCATGGGAGCTCCGGTTTTTCAGGGTGTGGTTCGTCTGCTTCGCCTTGGCAACTAGCTCTCCTCGGCGATCTTTTCGTGCAGCCAGGCAGCATGTCGCGGCGCGGTTTTCGTTTGTGACCATTCCTCAAGCATGTCAGGCGCGACGCGCCGCAGTTCGGACATCTGTTCATTTGTCGAGATGTCGGCGGCCAGTTCCAGCCGGTGCCCGTTCGGATCGAAAAAGTAGATCGATTTGAAGATTCCGTGATGGGTGGGTCCAAGCACCTCAATGCCCATGCCTTCCAGATGAGCCTTGGCGTCAAGCAGTGCGTCGAGGCTGTCCACCTTCATCGCGATATGCTGCACCCAGACCGGCGTGTTGCGGTCGCGATCCATATCCGTCTGGTTCGGCAGTTCGAAGAAGGCGAGGACATTGCCGTTCCCGGCTTCAAGAAAGATATGCATGTAAGGGTCGTATTCACCGGTCGACGGAACGTGATCTTCGGCGATAGCCAGCTGGAAATCCATTCCAAGGGCATCACGGTAAAAAATGACCGTTTCCTTCGCGTCCTTGCACCGGTAGGCAACGTGGTGAAATCCCTGCAGCGACGGCGTCATGTCGGCCTCCCTTGTTTCGGATCGCCAACCTCAGGCGGTCGGCACATATTGATCATGGTCTTTGGAGGGAAAAGGATCAAGCAGGGTCCAATTTGCTGGCAACTTGCCTTTCTTTAAGGCGAAAGTCGCTTCGATGGAGTTTCCTTCGACTGAGTGCAGCTAATCGCGCCAAAACGCGTTAGTCAGGGACAATGGGAAGACTAGTAGCAATATCCAATCGCACGGCCGCGGACCCGGGAGCTCGCGCTGGCGGGCTGGCGGTCGCGGTCTGGGACTCACTTCAGAAAACCGGCGGGCTCTGGTTCGGCTGGAGCGGTGATGTCGTCAGCCATCTGCCGCGCGGCCTGCAGACCTTTACCGATGACGGTGTAGACTTTGCGCTGACCGATCTGACCGAGACCGAACATCAGAAATATTATATTGGCTATGCCAATCGGGCGCTCTGGCCGGTCTTTCATTACCGTGTTGATCTGGCGACCTTCGACAGTGATGCCTTCACGACCTACACGGCGGTTAATCAGCGTTTTGCCAGCCTGATTGCGCCGCGTCTGCAGGCCGATGATACGGTCTGGGTGCATGACTATCATTTTCTGTTGCTGGGCGATTATCTCCGACATGCAGGCTGGACCGGCAAAACCGGCTTCTTTCTGCACATACCGTTTCCGGCCCCGGAGGTTTTTCGAACCCTGCCCGAACACAAATGGCTCGCCCGATCGATGTGTGCCTATGACGTGATCGGTTTTCAGTCGAAACGCGACCGGGAAAACTTCAGTCGCTATCTGCAGGAAGACTGCGAAGGCAAGGATCTCGGCGATGGTACACTCAGCGCTTTCGATCAAACAGTCATTGCCAAGACCTACCCTATCGGAATTGACCCCGAAAGCTTTCGAAAAGCAGGTCAGTCGGAGCTCGCAGAGAAAGCCATATCCCGAATCAGCCGTTTCCTCGGGGGTCGTTCGTTTGTCATCGGCGTCGACAGGATGGACTATTCAAAAGGTTTGCCACAGCGTTTTGAAGCGGTCGGGCAACTCTTCGACGACTACCCAGACACGCACGGAAAGGTATCGGTTACGCAGATCGCGCCGCCATCGAGAAGCAAGGTCGAGGAATATCGCGAATTGCGGGTGCAACTCGATGAGCTTGCCGGGCGAATCAATGGTGATCATGGCGATCTGGACTGGATCCCCTTGCGTTATCTGGCCCGCTCATACCAACGCGAGGAACTGGCGGGGCTTTTCCGGATCGCGCGCGTGGGTCTCATCACGCCCCTTCGCGACGGGATGAATTTGGTCGCCAAGGAATTCGTCATCGCCCAGGAAGAAGAGGACCCCGGCGTCCTTATCCTGTCCGAGTTTGCAGGGGCTGCCGAACAAATGCCGGAGGCACTCATCGTCAACCCGCACGACAGGGACAAGGTCGCCGAAACGATATATCGGGCACTGAACATGCCGCTGGAAACGCGCCAGGAAAGCTGGTGCAAGCTCCGCAAGACTGTGGTCGAGCAGGATATTTCCTGGTGGCGGCAAAGATTTCTGGACGATCTTGCTTCGGTTTGATCCACTCCCCTCATGACTGAAAGCACTTTTCCGCCCCGGCTCGACATTCGCCACGCGCTTTTTCTCGATTTCGACGGTACGCTTGCACCGTTGCAGGACGACCGTGACAGCGTTGCGATCCCGGCGTCTTCCCGCAACAAGCTGCTTGCCCTAGCAGGTGCCCTTGAAGGTGCAGTTGCAGTAATCAGCGGGCGCGATGTGCGTGATATTTCAGGGCGGGTTCCCGCCGACCTCTGGCGGATAGGCGGACACGGGCTGGAACGGTGCTCTCCTCATGAAAGTCCGGACATCGCTCAGGAACCGGTATCGGAGGCGCTTCTCAAGCGCGTTAGATCGCTGACGGATAAGGAGGACGGCGTCGCCATCGAGGTCAAGGGTCAAATAATCGCCGTTCACTATCGCGGCGCGCCACACGCCGGACCGGAACTGGATTCCGGCTTGTTGAAACTTGCCGACGGTTTGCCTGACTATCGCTTGAGCCATGGAAATCATGTTCTGGAGCTGAAACCCGAAGCAGCCAACAAGGGCAGGGCCGTCGCCGACATGATGGGTGTATTTCCGTTCACCAACCGCCAGCCCGTGATGGTAGGCGACGATACCACAGATGAAGATGCCTTCTCCGTAGTCGAAGCGCTCGGCGGTTTTGCCATCAAAGTTGGAGATGGCGACACCAAAGCGAGTTTCCGGTTGAATGATCCCGATGCAGTCTGGAAATGGCTCGAGATGGCGCTAAGCGAATGACTGGTTCTCTGCCCTCGCTTGAGCTCGGTCTGGTCGGAAACGGCACGATAGGTGCACTGATCGACGAAGCTGCCTGTGTGCAATGGCTCTGTCTGCCGAGACTGGACGGAGAGCCTGTTTTCAATGGTCTGCTCGGCGGTAACGGATGCTTCGCTGTTGATCTTGATGGATTCGTCCGGAGCGAACAAAATTACACCCGCAACACCGGTGTGCTGGTGACGGTGCTCCATGCCGATGATGGCTCTTCTGTGGAGATTGCGGACTGCGCCCCCCGGTTTTCAGACCGCGGACGAATGTTCAGGCCAGCCGGTCTTGTACGGCGGATCAAGCCGCTATCGGGTGCACCCCGTATAACCATCAGGCTGGTGGCCCAGTCCGGGTATGGCGCGCAAACACTTAGCCCCCGGCGGGGTATTTCTCATATCGCCTTTCCCCATCCCACCTGCGGATTCCGCGTCACGACCGATGCGCCGATCTCCTACATAGCGGAGGCTCGCGCCTTCATGCTGGACCGGACGCTGAGCTTCGTTCTTGGACCGGACGAATCGCTTTCGGATTCTGTCGGTGCTGTTGCCCGGGACTGGACGGAACGCACCACCCACCGGTGGAAGGAATGGACCCGGCGTCTGGCCATACCGGCTGAATGGCAGGAGGCGGTCATTCGCGCCGCGATCACGCTCAAGATGTGCGTCTATGAGGAAACCGGCGGGATTGTTGCGGCGCTGACCACCAGCTTGCCGGAACATGAGGGATCACAGCGGAACTGGGATTATCGCTATTGCTGGCTGCGCGACGCCTATTTCACGGTGACGGCGCTGAACAGGCTGGGGGCGGTCGGCACACTGGAACGCTATCTCGGATATCTGCGAAACACGGTTGCTCATACGCGCGGCGGCCACATCCAGCCCGTCTATGGAATTGCGCTCGAAGAAGACCTGACCGAGTGGATCGCAGAGGACCTGCCCGGATATCGCGGGCATGCTCCGGTACGGATCGGAAATCAGGCAGCCGAGCATATCCAGCATGATGTCTACGGCCACGTCATTCTTGGGGCCGCGCAGGCTTTCTTTGATGAACGTCTCTTTGCCACCGCTGGCCCGCGTGAGTTTTCGCAGTTTGAAATGGTGGGTGACCGCGCCTGGGAAATGCATGAAACGCCAGATGCGGGTATCTGGGAATATCGCGGACGCGCGCTTGTGCATACGTCGTCCGCCATCATGTGCTGGGCCGCATGCGACAGACTGGCCCGAATCACTGAGCGCCTGAAGCTCGCAGACCGCCGGGATTTGTGGAACGAACGAGCCAGACACATAAAGTCGGTCATTCTCGAAAAGGCGTGGAATGGTCAGATCGGTGCCTTTACAGGTGCCTATGGCGGCGAAGCGCTCGATGCATCCGTACTTTTGATGGGTGAGATCGGCTTTTTGCCGCCCGATGACCCGCGCTTTGTGGCTACGGTCGATGCCGTCGACCGGGATCTGCGTGAGGGCGCACACGTGTTTCGCTATCGTCACGCAGACGATTTCGGAACGCCGAAGACAGCCTTTACGGCGTGCACCTTCTGGCACATCGACGCCCTTGCCCGTATCGGCCGGATGGATGACGCAAGAGACATGTTCGAAGCTGTTCTCTCGCGGCGTACAAAGCTCGGCCTGCTCTCGGAAGACATTGATACCTCCACTGGAGAACTCTGGGGTAATTTCCCGCAAACCTATTCCATGGTCGGGATCATCAACGTGGCCGGGCGCCTCAGCCGCCGATGGGACGAAATGATCTGAACCCTGGGGAAGCTTGCATCGTCTTTCGCCTTCGTTGACAGTGACTCAACGAGAAACAGTGCCAATGAGCGCCGTTCCGGGAGGTTAGAGATGAGCGAGACACCACGCACGGCATCGGCCGGAACTGATACCCTTAGCGTCGCGATCCTCGGTGCGGGCATGAGCGGCCTCTGCGCCGCATGGAAGCTTCAGGAAGCCGGTTTTTCAGACTACACGATTTTCGAAAAGTCCGACGGCGTTGGCGGAACCTGGCGCGATAACACTTATCCTGGGTGCGGCTGTGATGTTCCCTCCCATCTCTACAGCTACTCGTTCGCGCCGAAGGCGGACTGGTCAGAGAAGTGGTCAGGTCAGCCGGAAATCCTCAAATATTTCGAGGACTTTGCCGCTGATAACGGCATTCTGGAACATTGCTGCTTCGGAACAGAAATTGCCGATGCACGCTATGACGATGAGACGGCCGTCTGGCACCTTACAGATTCCGATGGCGCGGTTCATAAAGCCAATGTGCTGATTTCGGGTCTGGGCCAGCTCAATCAGCCATCCATTCCTGACTTCCCCGGGCGCGATCTCTTTAAAGGACCGCAGTTTCATTCCGCCCGATGGGAACATTCGGTAGATCTCGAAGGAAAGACGATCTGCGTTATCGGCAATGGCCCGAGCGCCGTACAGTTCGTTCCAAAAATTGTACCGGTTGTCGAACACATGATCAATTTTCAGCGCTCGCCATCCTGGGTGCGCGACCGGGGAAACTTTGCGTATACCGACAAGCAGAAAGCGACGTTCGCTACTTCTTCATGGCGCCACAAGCTCTATCGTGAATGGATCTATTGGGGCGCGGAGATCGGCTTCGCCTTCTTCAAGCGCAATACCCGTTTGGGGGGGATGGTTCGCAAGCGCTGTCTCGATCATCTCGAAGCGCAGGTGGCTGACCCGGACCTTCGTGTAAGGCTGACACCGGATTTCGCGCCCGGCTGCAAACGTATCCTCATCACAGACGACTACTACCCGGCGCTTGCGCGTGAGAACGTCACGGTACTGCGTCAGGGCGTAACCGAACTTACTGAGAATGGTGTAGTCGGCGAAGACGGCGAGACCCGAGACTGCGACGTCATCATTTATGCCACCGGCTTTCAATCGACGGATTTCCTTACCCCGATGACGGTTACCGGCCTTGAAGGGTTGTCGCTTCAGGACGCTTGGAAAGACGGCGCTGAGGCCCACCGCGGCGTGGCTGTCACGGGGTTCCCGAACCTCTTTCTGCTTTACGGGCCAAACACGAATCTCGGCCACAACTCGATCATCTTCATGGTCGAGCAGCAGGTCGGCTATGTTGTAAAATGTCTCCAGCGCCTCGCCGGCAAGGAAGTCAAGGCCATGATGCCGAGCGAGTCTGCGCAGACGTCATTCAACGAAGATGTGCAAGCGCGCGCAGAACAGACCGTCTGGGCAACGGATTGCAATAGCTGGTACAAAAACGAGGCTGGCAAGATCACCAACAACTGGCCAAGCTACACGTGGAAATATCGCCGCCAGATGAAAACGCCCGACTTTTCGGAGTTCGAGCTGATCGATGCCTGAAATGGGATCCCAACTGGTGGGCGATACTGGGATTGAACCAGTGACCCCTGCCGTGTGAAGGCAGTGCTCTCCCGCTGAGCTAATCGCCCCGCCAGATCGGGAGGACCGGATACGTCGCCGCTCCGTTCACGTCAAGCTGTTTGAGGGCCGCGGTTGTGATGATTCTCGTCAGCTTGTCGAATTAACGTCAAGCAACGCCGACGAAATTCTAGCGCAGAATATATCTATTCTATGAACAGGCATTCATATTGGAGCCTTCACCGTTCACATTTGAGTGAAGCGGCTATGTATTTAATAAAAAGCAATGCCGAAATCTCTCATCCGCCTTGTCAGCGCCAGAATTGACCTACATTTCTATTCAAGAAAAGAGCGAAAGCAGGATTGCAAGCGGGAAACGCAGACAGGCCCTGAAGGGTCGTCAATCAACGCTAATTCCGGAGAGAGACATGAGTGGAGACTGGTGCACAACGAAAGGCGCGGAGCGACTGCGCCAGAAGATCGAGCAATATTGGGTCGAGCGTGGCTACAAGGTCAATATTGACCTGATCGAGGCCGGGTTCGTCGCCGCCATGAGGTCAGGCCGAACGGATGTTCGCAGCGACCTCATCAACGGCATGCCCAAGCGCAAGGTCGGTCGCGAAACGTCGGACATGTCCAGCCGCAGCGCGGCCAGACAGACTGACAATGGCATGATGATGTCCGCCGTTTAGCGGGCCGGTCAGGCCAGAAGTTTCAGTATCGTAGACATGAGGGGCCGTGCATCATCCAGAATGATGTGCGGCCCGAGCGTGTCCAGGTCACAGTCGGCATATCCGTAGCGCATCGCGATAGCCGGAATACCAAGAGCCTGTGCAGCGCGGATATCCGGTGTTGCGTCCCCGATCATCACTGCCCGTTCCCTGGTCCCCCCGACAAGTGTCAGTGCGTCCTCAAGATGATCGGGTGACGGCTTCTTGTTGCGGGCACGATCCGGTCCGACCAGTCCGTCGATACGGCCAGACAGGCCGCTCATTTTCAGAACCTGCTCGGATAAATCCTGCATCTTGTTTGTGGCAACGACGATCTTTACGCCGTTGGTTCTCAAGCCCTCCAGCGTGTCTAGGATGTATGGGTAGAGCGTGCTGAGCGTGCAGATGTCAGCTTGATAATAGGTCAGGAAACCGTTGAACATGCGTTCGATCTGATCATCCGCGGTCGTCGCGTTCAGGCTTTCCAGTGCCTGGCGAATCATCGCTTTTGCCCCATGCCCGACGACATGACGCACGGTTTGGAGTGTGACGGTCCCGAAACCGTTCTCGCGAAGGGTCAGGTTCAACGCTGCGTGGAGGTCGGGGGCTGAATCAATCAGCGTTCCGTCGAGGTCGAAAATAGCAGTCGGGACAGGGCGTTCTTTCATCCTGCGCCCTATGCCGTGTGCCCTGCATGTTCACAAGCAATTTCCCGCCTCTATAGTGTCGACTTCTGAAAGCGGATGCGCCACATATCGCGCGATCAAGCCGGAGGGGTCGTCGCCATGCAGCGCGCAGCCATCATTCTTGCCGCAGGCAAGGGCACACGCATGAAATCCAGCATGACCAAAGTGCTGCATGAAGTCGGTGCCCGGCCCATGCTGGACTGGTCCCTGGCGTTGGCTGAAGCCTGTGGATGCGGGCACCGCGTGCTCGTTGTCGGCACACACTCGGAAGAGCTTTCGCAGGCCGCGACAGCTCGTTTGTCGAGGGAGCGCGTCGCGATCCAGGACCCGCCGCAAGGTACAGGCCATGCCGTTTCGTGCTCGAAGCAGGCCATGGTGGGCTTTGACGGCAATGTCGTGGTCCTTTATGCCGACACGCCGCTTCTGCCGTCCGACGTGATCGAACAGGCTTTCGCCGCGCTTGATGACGGCGCGGACATTTCGGTCGTTGGTTTTCGATCCTCTGAGCCGGGCGGATATGGCCGTCTCGTGAGCGGAGCTGACGGGACGCTGGAGCGCATCGTCGAGGCAAACGATGCCAGCGAAGATGAATTGAAGATCGATTTCTGCAATTCCGGTATCCTTGCAGCCCATTCGTCGACCCTTTTCAGGCTTCTGGAGAAGGTGACAAACGAGAACGCGAAGGGTGAGTATTACCTGACTGATCTTGTTGGTCTCGCGCGCGATGAAGGCTTGACGGCCCGCGCTGTCACCGCCCCGGAAGACCGCGTTCAGGGCGTAAACTCTCGCGTGCAACTAGCTGAAGCAGAAAAGGTTTTTCAAAAATACCGCCGCCTCGAATTGATGGAGGCCGGGGTCACGATGCGGGACCCCGATACGGTATTCTTCTCATGGGATACCGAGGTCGAACCCGATGTCGTGATCGAGCCCTTCGTCATGTTCGGACCCGGTGTGAAGGTTGCTTCACACGCCACCATCCGGTCGCATTCCAGTCTCGAAGGCTGCACGGTCGAACGCGGTGCGCAGATCGGACCGTTTGCGCGTCTTCGCCCGGGTGCCGAGATCGGCGAGGATGTCCGGATCGGTAATTTCGTGGAAGTGAAGAACACCAGAATGGGCGCGGGCGCGAAGGCCAATCATCTGGCCTATCTCGGCGATGGCGATGTGGGTGCGAACGCAAACATCGGCGCCGGAACGATCTTCTGCAATTATGACGGCTACTTCAAGCATCGAACGACGATAGGTGAGGGGGCTTTCATCGGCTCCAACAGTTCGCTCGTCGCGCCTGTCGAGATAGGCAAGGGCGCGTATGTCGGCTCGGGCAGCACCGTCACCAAGCCTGTCGAGGACGGCGCTCTGGGCGTCGCCCGCGGTCGTCAGACCAATATCGGGGGCTGGGCGGAGAGGTTTCACGAGAGCATGAAGGCCAGGAAGGCCGCTGCAAAAGACAGGAAAGCCTGATGTCAGATCCCCGCGATGACGGAAAACGCAATGCGGCTGCGGCAGCGCTGGAATATATCGAAGACGGCATGACAGTTGGTCTAGGGACCGGTTCTACGGCAGGCTTCCTGATAGAGTTTCTGGCTGAGGAGGTCGCTGATGGGTTGATGATCCGCGGCGTGCCGACCTCCGAAGCGACGCGGATACTTGCTGAGACGCATGGCATTCCGCTGATCCCCATCGAGCAGGTCGAACGTATTGAAGTCTGTATAGACGGAGCAGACGAAGTCGACGGGACCGGCAATTTGCTGAAGGGCGGCGGTGGGGCCCTGCTTCGTGAGAAGATCGTCGCAGCAGCATCCGATCACTATGTCGTCATTGCCGATGCATCCAAGGCGGTCGAGGTTCTGGGCGCGTTTCCGCTGCCGGTCGAGGTCACTCCGTTCGGCTTCACGATTACGGCCAAGAAGGTTTTTGACGCTCTGCAAAGCTCAGGTGTCGAGCGTCCGAAAGTGAAGCTTCGAACCGTCAAGGGCGGCAGCGACCCGTTCGTCACTGATGGCGGAAACTACATCCTTGACTGCGCCTGCGGCATCATCCCCGACCAGCGGCGAACGGCGCGTGCACTCAGCACTATCCCGGGTGTCATAGATCACGGCCTCTTTCTGGATATGGCACGGACCGTCATTCTTGGCGGTGAGGAGTCCGTCGAAGTCATTGAAATCGGAAACTGATTTTTCCGTACCGGGCCGATAGGGCGCATCTTCGCCGCCTTGCGTATGCATGGTTCAGCGTCCACCTCCTGCGTGTCGAACACACGAAAAAGAAGAAGATTTGATATGGCCTGCGACTACGAACTCTTCGTCATCGGAGCCGGCTCTGGTGGAGTGCGCGCCGCAAGGCGTGCTGCACTTTCTGGAGCGAGAGTAGCGATTGCCGAAGAATACCGGGTTGGCGGGACGTGCGTCATCAGAGGCTGCGTCCCAAAGAAGTTCATGGTGTATGCCAGCGAATTCGCCAAAGCCTTCGAAGACGCGAAAGGCTTTGGCTGGACGGCGGATAATGTCCGTTTTGACTACCCGAAATTCATGGAACGGATGCATGCCGAGGTGGATCGGCTTTCGGGTATCTATCTGCGGAATCTCAACAATTCCGGGGTCGATGTCTTTGAGGAACGTGCTGAACTTGCCGGACCGAACGAGATATTCCTGAAGGACACAGGCAAGACTGTTACCGCGGAGAAAATCCTTATCGCAACCGGCGGCGAGCCGTGGGTTCCCGACGATCTGGAAGGTGTCGAGCACGCCATCGTTTCGGACGACGTATTCAACATCAAGAAACTCCCGAAGCAGATCGTGATTGCAGGCGGCGGCTATATCGCTGTCGAGTTTGCAGGTGTTTTCAATGGCATGGGTGTCGAAACGTGCCTGGTCTATCGCGGTGAGACCGTTCTGAACGGCTTTGACGCGGACATCCGGACCCATGTTCACGAAGAACTGAAACGCAAGGGCGTGCGGGTCATCACGCAGACGGTCTTCGAGCGGATCGTGAAGGATGAAACATCCGGGCAGCTGACTGTTGACCTGACGAACGGCATGACGATCGAGGCCGATACGGTCATGATGGCGGTCGGTCGCAGACCCTCCACGAAAAGTCTCGGCTGTGACACGGCGGGGGTCGAGCTGACAGAGACTGGCGCGATCTGCGTCGACGAGCATTACCGCACCTCCTGCGACAGCATTTATGCTGTCGGGGACGTCACGGACCGCTTGAACCTGACCCCGGTGGCCATTCGCGAGGGGCAGGCGTTCTCCGACACGACCTTCAACGACGACCCGTCCAGTTTTGATTATACAAACGTCCCGACGGCCGTCTTCACCCAACCGCCTGTTGGAACGGTGGGTATGAGCGAGCAGGAAGCCCGCAAGGCCTGCAATGGCAAGATTGATGTCTACAAAACCAAATTCCGCCCGATGAAGGATATGCTGACCCAGGACGAAGAGCGCGTGCTCATAAAACTGATCGTGCGCCAGGAGGATGACGTCGTCATTGGCTGCCATATCGTCGGACCGGACGCGCCGGAAATGATTCAGATGGTGGCAATTGCTGTGAAGATGGGCGCAACCAAGGCCGATTTTGACCGGACATGCGCCCTGCATCCATCCATTGCCGAGGAAATCGTTACCATGCGCGACAAGTTTGTGCCCCCTGAGTTAGCGTGAGTGCTGGAAAGAGTTCGCGGGACAGTCAATTCAGCACCTTCGGCGCAAGAAACTTGCAGCAAGTCGCATGACGTGATTGTTTCCGCCGCTGTACGGAGACTGACATGACCTGGAGTAAATCTTCCTGGAGGGACAAACCCGCCAAGCACATCCCGGATGACTATCCGGATGCGGCACATCTGGCCGCGGTTGAGGCCAGGCTTTCAAGCTATCCGCCACTCGTATTTGCCGGTGAGGCACGGCGTCTGAAAAAACGACTTTCGGCCGTGTCACGCGGCGATGCCTTTCTTCTGCAAGGCGGCGATTGCGCAGAAAGCTTCAAGGAGTTTCACCCGGACGCCATACGCGACACGTTCCGCGTCATTCTTCAAATGGCAGTTGCGATGACGTTTGCGACAGCAAAGCCGGTTGTGAAAGTGGGGCGTATCGCCGGACAGTTTGCCAAGCCACGTTCAAGCTCGGTCGAAACCATCAACGGTGTCGAGCTGCCATCCTATCGCGGCGACATCATCAACGGCATGGATTTCGATCCGGATACCAGGCGTCCTGACCCGGAGCGTCTTTTGCAGGCGTATTCGCAGTCTGCAGCAACGCTGAACCTCATTCGGGCTTTTTCACAGGGCGGTTATGCCGACCTGACGAATGTTCACAAATGGATGCTCGGCTTCATCGAGAGGTCGCCGCAGGGCGAGCGCTATGAACGTCTTGCAGACGAAATATCACGCGCCCTCGGTTTCATGGCAGCCTGTGGAATCACGCCTGAAACATCGCCAAACCTGCAGCAAGTGGAATTCTACACCTCACACGAGGCTCTGCTGCTGGGTTACGAAGAGGCCATGACCCGGGTCGATTCCACCAGCGGCGAGTGGTATGACACGTCCGCGCATATGCTCTGGATCGGGCACCGGACGCGCGATCTGGACCACGCACATGTCGAGTTCTGCAAGGGTGTGAGAAATCCTATTGGCGTAAAATGCGGCCCGGGGCTCGAAACCGAAGAACTTCTGAAGCTGCTGGAAGTGCTCAACCCGTCGAATGAGGAAGGCAGGATTGTCCTGATCGCGCGTTTCGGCTCGGAGAACGTCCGTGCGGGCTTGCCGCCGTTGGTACGGGCCGTGCAGCGAAGTGGTCAGAATGTCGTCTGGTCCTGTGACCCCATGCACGGCAACACGCTCAAGACTGACAGCGGTTTCAAGACGAGGCCAGTTGACAGGATCCTCTCCGAGGTTCGCGACTTCATTGATATCGTCTCGGCTGAAGGTGCATATCCGGGCGGCGTACATTTCGAGATGACCGGTCAGGACGTCACTGAATGCATTGGTGGCGCGCAGGCAATCTCCGAAGCCGACCTGTCGTCACGATACCACACCCATTGCGATCCTCGCCTGAACGGTGAACAAGCGCTTGAACTTGCCTTCCTGATCGCTGAAAAGCTGCAAGCGGCCGCCTCGGGGCAAATTGCTTCGGGAGCGCGTATCGCCGTCTAGAAGAAAAGCAACCGTCATGCCTGTGCGGGAATTGCCCGCATGGGCCAGACCTTCCGATATCGTCGACCTCGTCAAGCTTGCGGGGCCTATTGCGATTTCGCGCATGTCGATGATGCTGATGTCGCTGACGGACGCCATCGTTCTGGGGCAGGTCGCTCCGACGGAACTGCCCTACATCCTGAACTCATGGCTCCCCATGGGCGTTGCGCTTGGTTTCGGGATTGGCATCCTGCTTGGAACGCAAGTCCTCACCGCGGAGATGTCCGGACGCGGTGAGCGTGAGCATACAGGCCGTATCTTCCGCCGGGGCTTCAAGTTCGCGATGATCGTTGGCGCGCTCATTACGGTGGTCATAGTCGTTGGCGCAGGACCGATGTTCAACGCGCTGTTCGCTCCGGAGATTGCCGCACCGACCGCTTCAGCTACCCGCATACTCGCCTACGGTCTCCTCGGGCATATGGTATCGACCGTGCTGGCGATGTATCTGGAGGCGCTGCGTCGTCCGTTTCTGGTGTCGGCAGTCATGTATGGCGGCGTCGCCTTCAATCTCCTCATGAACCTGATCTTCGTTGTCGGCATATGGGGCATGCCGCAAATGGGCGCGGATGGCGTGGCGCTTGCGACAACGATAACGCGCTATCTCATCGTGGCGATCCTGCTGGTGGTGGTGCTCAAGCTGACGCCAGCGTTGAAACCGTCCCCTCCGGCCCCTGAAGGAGAATGGAAGCGACAACTCAGTGTTGGTGCGGGCACAGCGGTCAGCAATGTTGCGGAATGGGGCGGCTTTAATTTCACTTATGTCATCGCAACCTGGATCAGCCTCTCGACGAATGTCGTCTATGGCTATGCAACGCAGGTCATGGGCGTCTGCTTCATGGTCTTTCTGGGGCTGGGAACGGCGACCAGCGTGCGTGTCGCAGAGGCCGTAGGGCGGGGCAATGCTCTTCAGGTGCGAGAAGCCTCGCGGCTTGGTGTCGTGGCCACCATCCTTTGCGGCGTCCTGCTGGGCGTACTTGTTTATATCCTGCGCGACCCGATCGCCGAGGGCCTCGTGCGCGCTGACGCCGTCATGGAGGGCGTTGCGCTGGCTGCTGCGCTCTCGGCGGTATTCTATCTCGTGGCGCTTGCGATCGTTTTTGATGGCCTTCAGGCGGTCTGTTCGATGGCGATGCGGGCCCAGGGCGTTGTCTGGTTGCCCTCAATCATACACCTGGCGTCGTTCTTCGCGCTCATGTTGCCGCTCGGCTACTGGCACGGGCTGGTCATGGGCAATGGCGCGCGTGGCATGGTGGAAGCGGCTCTGGTGGCAGTGTTCGTTGCCGGAGTGGCTCAATTGCTACTACTGGAATTGAAAACGGCGCCAGGATCGAAATCCTGACGCCGCTCTCTGTTTCGAAACGTTGAAAGCCTAGAGGTCTTTCAGCGACGCACCTGGCTTGAAGGTCGCAGAGGTTTTCTCTGCAATCTGGATCTTCTCGCCGGTCGACGGGTTGCGGCCTTCGCGCGCGGCGCGCGTCTTGGCGACGAACGAACCGAAGCCGGCAATCTGAATGCTGTCCTTTTTCTTCAGCGTATCCGACATCACGTCGAACGTGGCATTCACTGCCTTGTCGGCTTCCTTGTTCTCAATTCCGGCTTTTTCGGCAACGGCCTTGATCAGCTCTGACTTGTTCATTTTTGGTCTCCACAATCAGCTAACTTATGAATGCATAAGAGCAACAATCGACGATTCGTCCGAAAATACACGTACTTTCATGAACGGGGCTCGATTAAATCCCCAATATCCACCCTTCTTCAAGGATGCAATTTCGTAAATCGTCTTCCTCAACGGAAGTCGGCTTTTCCAACAAACGCGCCAACCGGCCGTTTTGATCCTCGCCAGCGAACCATTGTGTCAGGGCGCGGACTTGCGCGCGGTCCTTCGTCTCGCTTGGTTCCGGCTTTACCTCGACGGATGAGGGATAAGCCTCGGCAAAGAGCACTTGTGGCGCATCGCCGGTTTCCGGGCTGCCATTGGCAAAGAAGCCGGTCTCGAAGGGCCAGATTGCGGACGTGTCGGCGAATCGTCTGCGCAGTTTCTGGACCGAGGGAATGCCAGTGATTGCCTGTCCGCCGCAGTTTCCGGGGTAGTGCAGCTTCCAGACGGGTTGCGGACGTCCGCGCTTGCCAGCCATAGCCATGCGTTCGCAAATCCTGAATTCGGCGGGCTCGCCATCTCCATGTTCACGGGTCTTCTTGTCGCTGAGCGTCGTCGAGACGGCTGATTTTGGACATCCCCAGAACGGAAAAGCTTCTCCGGACATCTTTCTGTTCATTCTCGAAGCAAGCGGAAACCGGTTGTTGGAATTGTCCGCTTTTTCTTTCATTTCGCTCGTCAGAAAAGCATGCATTCGCGCCCATGGCGCATCTTCGCCAGTAAGTTCGAGCGCGCTTGCTGTTCCGGCCGGGTAGCCAAGTGGAAAATCAAAACCTACCAGGACCCGGTCACCCCGGCGCGTCAGCCGTTCGAGAGCTGCGCCGAGTTGCTCGACGGCTTCAAAGCGTGTCGACGGGTTGGTCGCCGCAAACTGCAGACGGAAACGGGCATCCGGCATCAGGACACCGATCCAGATCGAATCGGAGTCCGTTTTCGAGGTTGATGCAGCGCTCCAGTCGACAACGATATAACTGTCGAACATCCGTGACATCATCGGGTCCTGTGCTGGCGTTGCGGGTAACGGCTCTAGGCCAGCTTCACGAGCATCTTGCCGGTATTGCCACCCTTGAAGAGACCGATGAATGCGTCAGGCGCTGAAGCGATCCCCTCATGCACGGTTTCTTCGTAGACGAGTTTGCCGCTTCCGATCCACTCGCTCATGTCCTTGATGAACTGTGGCTGCAGGTCTGCGTGGCTGGACACGATGAAGCCCTGCAGCTTGAGTTGCTTGCCGACGCACATGATGATGTTGTTCGGGCCCGGCGCGGGCGCGGTGTTGTTGTATTGGCTGATCATGCCGCACAATGGCATACGTGCGAATGGACGAGCGCACTCGATGGCTGCCTGCAGGTGATCGCCGCCGACATTGTCGAAATAGATATCGATTCCGCCCGGGGCCGCAGTCTTGAGTGCCGAGACCAGTTCCTTGTAGGATCCTGCAGCCTTGTAATCGACGACCTCGTCGACACCGATGGATTTCAGATAGTCGGTCTTGTCCTTGCCGCCGGCCGATCCGACAACCTTGCAACCTTTGATCTTGGCGATCTGGCAGACAATGGATCCGACGGCGCCTGCTGCGCCTGAGACGAAGACGGTCTCGCCTTCCTTTGGTTCGCCGATACGCGTCAGTCCGGCATAGGCGGTCAGGCCTGGCATGCCCGCCACACCAAGAAAGGCCTGCGCAGGCAGCATATCCTTGGGCAGTTTCTGCATCATCGCGTGCTCGGGCTTCGCCGTGAACGCTTCGCGCCAGCCCAGCATGGAATTGACGAGGTCGCCCTTTGCATAATCCATGTGGTTGGACGCGACGACTTCGCCTACCGCGCCGCCCTGCATGGCTTTTCCAATTTCAAAAGGCGGCACATAGCTCTCGCGGTCCATCATCCGGCCGCGCATGTATGGGTCGACCGACATCCAGTGATTGCGCACCTGAACTTCACCGTCTCCCGGCGCGCCGACCTGTGTCTCGCCTATCTCGAAGTGAGATGTGTCGGGCATTCCCTCGGGACGTTTTGCGAGGCGGACTTCCTTTGAGGTGATCTCTGTCATGGCGATCTTCCCTTTGATTATGGTTTTATGCCGGTCTGCGTAGCTGCGCTGATCGTGTTCGTTCGGCTAGCGCCGTCCAATGTCGCCCGGCGTGCGCTCTTCGGAATTAGGCAGCCTGACGGCACCGACGTTTCCGAAAATCTGTTCGAGCAAGCCGAGTTGACGTCCGCGCGTTGGCGTTTCGCGAGAGGCATAGCGTATAACGCGGCCGTCCTTTGCGTCGTATTCGAGAACCTCTGCCACGGTATCGGATTCGTCAAACCGGATCGCGACGGTCTGCCGGGTCACGACTTTGGGCCGGTAGAACGCAAAACGCTCGCGTGTGGTGGACATGTAGAACCAGGTATTCTCGTCGAACAGGCTCGATGTTGATGGCGAGCCGAGCTGTGCCAGCACGGTCGAGCGTGTGTCCTTGTCGGGTTGTATATCGGCAGGTTTGGCTTCATCGGCGATGTAGCCCTGGAAGTCACGGCTCGCCGTGCAAGCGCCAAGTGCCGCAGTCATTGCAACTATGAGGAACGCCAGGCGCAACATATGCTAACTCCTTCACAAAGGTGGACAGGTAGCGGCGCAGACGGCGTCTTGGCAAGTATGAGGCACAGGAAATGAAAGTGTTGTCACGTTTGTTTGGTCGCAGACCGACGCTCAGGGCCGCTGCGGAGCGTCTTCTCACCACGGTGTCCAGCCAGTCGCGTCGTGCTGTTCTCTATGAACCCGGTCTGGCCGAAGATACTTTCGAGGGCCGTTTCGAAGTGATGACGCTGCATGCAACCATCGTCATGCGCCGTCTGCGTGAGCTTGGCGAGGATGGTCAGGACCTGGCTCAGGTCTTCTTCGACCGGATATTCTCGAGCTTCGACTACGCCCTGCGGGAAATTGGAACGGGTGACCTCACCGTTGGAAAAAAGATCAGAAAACTCGGCGAGGCCTTTTATGGCCGCGCGCGTCGCTATGATGACGCCTTTGCGGAAGACGCTTCGGGGACACAACTTGAAGATGCTCTCGCAGAGAACATTCTCGGCGCGGACCCGAACCCGCAAATGACAGCCCGTCTGGCCGGTTTCGCCAGAGACATCGAGCGCGATGTGGCCGCGACCCCGCCTGAGCGCTTGCTCCGTGGCGAAGTCGACTGGTCGACCTGATGGAAACCTTCGTGCCGCAGGCGCGCTTTTCCTTGCCGTGACGGTTTCCGTAAGCGAAGCAGCCGTGTAAGGGTCGCGCGCGAGTGCGAGGATGGAGTAAGCTTACATGTCAGATCGAAATCTGGTTCTTTCGGTCGATGCCATGGGCGGCGACCACGCGCCCGAAAGCATACTGGATGGTTTGCGGATCATTGCACGCGAACGATCGGATCTTAAAGTTCTGCTGCACGGTGACGAAGCCCGGCTCTCGGCCGCGCTGGCGTCGAACACGTCGCTCGGCGCAATGTGCGAGCTGCGCCATTCTGAAAAATCTATCGATATGGATGCCAAGCCAAGTCAGGCCGTCCGCTCCGGGCGCGGCTCCAGCATGTGGAATGCGCTGACCAGCGTGAAGAAGGGCGAGGCCAGCGTTGCCGTTTCCGCGGGAAATACCGGCGCGCTGATGGCCATGTCGAAACTGGTGCTGCGAACCGTTGAAGGTGTTCACCGGCCGGCAATCGCCGCGATCTGGCCAACGCCGGACGGCGGATGCATCGTTCTGGATGTCGGGGCCACCATTGAGGCTGACGCCGAGCAACTGGTCGAGTTTGCGATCATGGGAGAGGCGTATTGCCGGGCCATTCACGGCAAGTCCTCGCCAACTCTTGGTCTGCTCAATATCGGTTCCGAAGAGCTGAAAGGCCGTGATCAGGTCAGGCTGGCCGCAACGATGCTGAAGGACCCGGCGCTCAGGCTGAATTATTGCGGGTTCGTGGAAGGTAATGATATTTCCATGGGCCGGGCCGATGTCGTGGTGACTGATGGTTATACCGGAAACATTGCGCTCAAGACGGCAGAAGGCACCGCCAGGCTCGTCGGAGGCTTTGTCAGGGAAGCCCTGACCTCCAGTCTCATGGCGAAGGCCGGTGCGCTCATGGCTCGTGGTGGACTTCGCAAACTAAAAGACCGCATGGACCCGCGTAGCGTCAACGGAGGCGTTTTTCTCGGTCTGAACGGCGTGGTCATGAAAAGTCATGGTGGAACGGACGGCCACGGCTTTGCCACGACCATACGGCTTGCCTGTCAGGTCGCGAGTTCAGACTTTGCAACCACGGTCGAGGAAAACCTGAAGCGGATGCGCCAGCTTGATGTTCCATCCAGCGAAGTGACGGTCACATGACCATCGCACGGATCACCGGGGTCGGGTCGTCCTTGCCCGACCATTGTATGTCGAACGCCGAGATATCGACGATTGTCGACACTGATGACGCGTGGATTCGTGAACGCACCGGCATTACCCAGCGCTACATCGCAGCCGATGGGCAGCTGACCTCTGATCTTGGAACAGACGCGGCCCGCGCCGCGCTTGCCGACGCCGGATTGAAGGCTAGCGAGATTGACCTGATCGTTCTGGCAACCGCCACACCGGACCGGACGTTTCCCGCGACCGCCACCGCCGTACAGGCAAAGCTTGGTATCTCCCATGGCGCGGCGTTCGATGTCGGAGCGGTCTGTTCGGGCTTCGTTTTCGCGCTTGCCACCGCAGACAGCTTTATCAAGCAGGGCCTGTTCCGGAACGCGCTTGTGATCGGGGCGGAGACCTTCTCGCGCATTCTGGACTGGTCGGACCGCTCGACCTGCGTCCTCTTCGGCGACGGGGCAGGCGCTGTCGTGCTGCAGGCGGGTGAGAGCGATGGTCCGGCAGGGGCAGGGGTCATCGGTCATTATCTGCGAACCGACGGTTCTCAAAGCGAGCTTCTCTACGTCGATGGCGGACCGTCCTCGACGCAGACTGTCGGGCATCTGAGGATGTCCGGCAATCAGGTTTTCAAGCATGCCGTCGGCAATATTTCTGATGCAGTTGAGAAGCTTCTTGTCGCCCATGACATGGACCGCGCGCAGATCGACTGGTTCGTGCCGCATCAGGCCAACCAGCGTATTCTGAAAGGCGTCGCCAAACGTCTCGGCATTCCCGAAGACAAAGTGGTCTCGACAATCGGGTTACATGGCAACACGTCAGCGGCGTCAGTTCCATTGGCTCTGGATGTGGCACGACGCGACGGACGGATCAAAGCAGGCGATCTGGTTCTGACCGAGGCGATGGGCGGCGGTTTCTCCTGGGGCGCGAATTTGTTTCGGCTCTAGCGTTTCCGATGACAGTTGGTTTAAGTGCTCACTCAAACTCATACGTGGAGGGATGAGATGGCGGACTCAAAGGCGATCACGCGCGCTGAAATTACAGACTCATTGGTTCAGGAGGTCGGACTTCCCAAGCAGGATTGTTCAGCACTTCTGGAACGTGTGCTCGAACTGATTGCCAGCGATCTGGTCGAAGGCCGCAACGTCAAGCTGTCGCGTTTCGGCAACTTCACCGTCAGTGACAAGTCGGCCCGCATGGGACGAAACCCGAAAACGAGGAAGGCCGCGATGATTTCAGCGCGCCGGGTCGTCAGCTTTCATCCTTCGCCGATCCTGCGTGATCGCGTCGATGGCGCGCTGAAGAAGTAAGCATGAGGGCAGGGGGAAAAACCAGCGGCAAGTCGGAAACGGCTTTTCGCTCTATCGGGGAAGCGGCACTGGAGGTGGGTCTTCCGACTTCATGTCCTGCGTTTTTGGGAGACGAAGTTCACCAGCCTGTCTCCTGCCAAAAGGCAGGATGGACGACGTCTTTATCGCAGCGAAGACATTGAAGTCCTCCGGACAATCAAGACGCTACTCCATGATGAGGGCATGACCATAAAGGGCGCCGAGAAGCTTTTGCGAGCCGGGCGGCAAATCGCGCGCGAGCCGGGCGGGTCTGAGATCCAGCCTACGCCCGCTGGCAAGGCTAAGAGAAGCGACACCGCAGATCGTCTGCAATCGGTGCTTTCCGATCTGGACGACATAAAGGCTCGCCTGGACACGGAACTGGGCAAATCCGCTGCCTGAGCCGTTGTAGATGGCTTGTGTCACCGGTAGGGCGCGGCTATAAGCGGCGCTCTCTGGCGGAGCGTGGCGCAGCCCGGTAGCGCACCGGTCTGGGGGACCGGGGGTCGCAGGTTCGAGTCCTGCCGTTCCGACCAGAGATTTTAATCCCCCAACGCTACCTGTCCGGCCGCGATGAAGTTTCGCAACAGGGCATGTCCATGTTCGGTCAGGATGCTTTCGGGATGAAACTGCACGCCGTAAACAGGGCGCGTGTCATGGTGTAGCGCCATGACCTCACCGTCGTCGGTAAACGCGTCAGCAATCAGGCAATCAGGAAGATCGTCAGTCTGCAGCGCCAGCGAGTGATAGCGCACAACGGTGTAGCGTGTCGGCAAGCCGGCAAACAGCGCTCCACCCTCATGGCGTATCTCGCTCAGCTTGCCGTGCCGGATTTCACGCGCCGTCACCACCTTTCCGCCCAGCGCCTGTCCGATGGCCTGGTGACCCAGACACACGCCCAGAATTGGCAGATCAACAGGCGCATTCCGGACGAGGTCCATGCATATGCCCGCTTCGTTTGGACTGCATGGTCCCGGAGACAACACAAGCGCGTCCGGCGAGAGCGACAACGCCTCTTCAGCCGACATCTGGTCGTTGCGGATGACCTGCGTCCGCGCACCGATCTCCTCCAGATAGTGCGCCAAATTCCAGGTGAAGCTGTCGTAATTATCGACGATCAGGATCATTGCGGCGTCTCGAAACGCGCGGCATCGTCGGCGGCCCGGATGAGCGCCCGCGCCTTGTGCAGGGTTTCCTGATATTCCATCTCCGGGTCGCTATCGAGCACAACGCCGCCGCCCGCCTGGATATGAATTTTCTCATCCGCGAAGACGGCTGTTCGCAAGGCTATGCAGGTGTCGAGATCGCCGCTTGCCCCAAAATACCCGACAGCGCCTCCGTAAACGCCGCGGCTGTTACCTTCGAGCTCATCTATGATCTGCATCGCCCGGATTTTCGGCGCGCCGGAGACAGTGCCCGCAGGAAACCCGGCCATGAGCGCATCGCGAAGCGTTCTGTCGTCCCGCAGATCACCATCCACGTTCGATACGATGTGCATGACGTGGGAATACCGTTCCACCTTGAATTGCTCGGTGACCTTCACGGACCCGAATTTTGCGACCCGTCCGACATCATTGCGTCCAAGGTCGAGCAGCATGAGGTGTTCCGCGCATTCCTTCTGGTCGGCCAGCAAGTCGGCCTGACGGCGCGCATCTTCTTCTGCATCTCCGGAGCGGGGGCGCGTTCCAGCGATTGGACGGATAGTGACCTTGCCTGACCTGACGCGAACCAGAATCTCCGGGCTGGAACCGACAAGCTGCACATTGCCCAGTCGCATGTGGAACATGAAGGCTGACGGGTTCAGCGCGCGAAGCGAGCGATAGAACGCCATTGTCGAGCGGTCATATGCGGCGCTGAACCTCTGGCTTGGCACCACCTGGAAGATGTCTCCGGCGCGGATATAGTCTCGCGCCCGCTCCACCATGGCATGGTAGCGATCGCGCGTGACGTTGGACGTAAAGGCAAGCGGTTCGACCTCCCGGCCGGACGGCGGCATGGGTGACGGGCCGTCAAGGCATCGTTCGACATGATCAAGCAGATCATCGGCCCGCCTCTCAGCATCGCTGCGGCTCTCATTGTCGCGGGCACGCACCGGCGCAACCAGCATGAGTTCCTGATAAAGATGATCGAACACCAGCACGACGCCCGGCCTGACCAGCACCGCCTCCGGCACGTCGAGGCGGTCCTCATGCCTTGGACCTACAGGTTCGAAATGGCGGATCATGTCGTAGCCGAGATAGCCGAACAGCCCGGCGGCCATGGGCGGAAGGGTGTCCACTCCGTCCAGCGTATTTTCGGCGATCAGCCGGTCCAAATCGGTCAGCGGATCGTTAGACGCGCTGGACAGATGGCGGAACGTTTCGTCGGGTGAGGTTTCCGCCACGCCGTCCTGCACCCGCCACCACAGGTCCGGCTTCACACCGATGAAGGAATAGCGACCAAGCTGGGTACCGCCCTGAATGGACTCGAACAGGAACGCCCCTGGCTCTTCCGCGCCGAGTTTGAGGAGCGCAGCGACAGGTGTTTCGATATCGGCAATTCTGCGCCGAATACGGTAGGGCGGTGGCCCCGCCGTCTCACTGCTCATTCCGGGCTCTTGTTTTCGTCGATATAGGCTTGCAGCCGCGCAGCGTTGACCTGGACATCCACGCTTTCGCGGGCTGACTCTGCAAATGCTGACAGGGCATCCTGGACGATCTGCTGTTCAAGCTGGCTGGCGAAGGCCTGACCGAGCTGGGTACGAATATCGGCTTCGGGCAGGTCGATAGCTTCTACGACGCCTATCAACTTTCCGTTTGCCAACTGACCGATGAATGGCTTGTCGAGACCGGTGTTGAAAACCTGGGTGACCGCATTTGGCGGGAAGACCCCACCATCCTGCGGCGACCGCGTCAGACCCTGCGGCGGACGAGAGACCGTTTTCTCCAGCGCGGCAGCCTCTTGATCGATGAAGCCCGACCCGTCCCGGATCCGGGCCGCAATCTCTTCAGCGAACGTCTGCAGCGCCGCATCTGTTGCCTGCCGCTTCAGAAGTGCCCGCAGGTCGGTTTCGATCTCTGCAAGAGGCGGAACTTCGGCCTCGATGATGTTGTCCACCTGGATGATATATTGAGCCGTCTCGCCTTCGCGCCGATCGCTCATCTCGCCGGTAAACAGTGTGAAGCCATAGCTGAGGGCCTCATCCAGATTGGTTAGCGAGCGTACTTCCACACCGTCTTCGGTGAAGCCTTCGCGGTCAACCGGCGGCAAACGAAGGACGGGCGCACCAATCTCGGCGCTGATTTCGTCGATAGGAAGGCCGCCGCCAACGGCATCATCCAGACGTTCGAACGCATCGAAGAAGAGGCGATCAGCCTCGACCGTACGGATTTCCAGAGCGATCTCTTCGCGCACAGTCTCGAACGGCCGTACCGCTCCCGGTGTTTCGTCGACGACACGGGTAACGACCCAACCATTGTTCTGTTGTAGTGGCGGTGCCCACTGACCGACAGGCGTTGTGAAGACGCGCCCGGCGATGAGCGGATCTTCCATATCCGCTTCCATCGTCTGAACGGTGGTGTCTTCCAGTGCAGGATAATCTGCACTGACGGCTTCTACGGTGTCGCCGACCGAAAGGCGCAGAAAGGCATTGTCAGCGACTTCGCGGTCCGAATAGACGAGTTGGCGCAAGGTCCGTGTAGACGGCTCGGAATATCGCGCAGTCTGAGCGTCATATTCTGCGCGCAAGTCTTCTTCGCTGATCTCCACACGGTGCAGGAAATCTTCCGGAGATAGACTCAGCAAGGAGAATGCGCGGCGCTCCGGTCGGGTCAGCGCGGCTGTCTGTTCGGCATAAAAGGCGGCAACTTCTTCGTCTGTCGGCTCGGCGACCGGTTCTGGCAGATCACGAGGATCAATCTGGAAATAAGCGATCTTGCGCTGTTCAGTCCGGTAAAGCGCGGCGATCTCACCCATAGGCTCAGGCACATCGAGGGCGGCTCCAAGCGCGTTGTTGAAATATGCACGCGTAAGGTCGTCGCGCACGTCCTTTTCGAACTTCGACGGGCTGATCTGTTGTCTCGCCAGATATTCTCGGAAGCGGTCGCGGTCGAACGCGCCTGTCAGGCTGTCACGAAAAACCGGAGCGTCACGTATTGTGGCCGCCCCTGCAGTGATGCTCGCGCGCAGGCCCTTTTTCGTCAGATATTCCGCGATGATATCGTCGTTGACCATGAGATTCAGGATTTGCGGCAACTGACCGCCATCGGCGAGGTCCTGCCTTGTTACGATCACGCCTTCTTCGCGGTTACTGGCGATAATGTTGTCTGCAAAGCGGTTGACGTCGGAAGTCTCGATCGTTCGGCTGCCCACTGTCGCAAGGCTGGTCGTGTTGCCGGCGGTGAAGATGTCGGTGACGCCCCATGCAGCAAGACTGACAATGAGCAGACCAATGATCACAAGCGCGAACTTTGAACGGGTCAGATTGCGGAGCAGTGTCAGCATGTATTCAGGTATCCGGTGCGTGGGCGGGCAGCCATCCTAGTTGCTTACCCGTAAACGGCTTGCTAGGCGGGAAATCGCCGCGTTTCAAGACAGGGACATATTATGGTTTCGCAACTGATTGCCGGAAACTGGAAAATGAACGGCGATTTGCACGCGCTGGATATCGCCCGTGACATTGCAAACGGACTTGAAAGCGCCGTGCCGGAAGGCGTCGAGGTTCTCTTGTGCCCGCCTGCAATTCTCATTCACCCTGTCGCCAGTGCCACGCAAACAACCGCTCTTCTGGTTGGCGGGCAAGATTGTCATGCCGAAAAATCGGGGGCCCATACCGGAGACATTTCAGCCGTCATGCTGAAAAGTGTCGGTTGTCGCTATGTGATCGTTGGCCATTCCGAACGACGCGCTAATCACGGTGAAACCAGCGAAACTGTGCGCGACAAGGCAGAAGCGGCCGTTGCAGCGGGGCTGACGGCAATCGTCTGTGTCGGTGAAACGCTTGTCGAGCGGGATGACGGACGCGCGCTCGACGTGATCGAAGCGCAGATCCGCGCGTCTTTGCCAACGCTTGCGAGTTCGTCCACCACCGTCATCGCCTATGAGCCTGTCTGGGCCATCGGTACCGGCAAGACGGCCAGCGTGGACGATATTGCCGATGTCCACAGTCACATACGTACGGTGCTGCGTAACATGCAGGTAACCGGCGCTGATGATATCCGGCTACTTTACGGCGGATCGGTGAAGCCGGAGAACGCGGCTGAAATCCTCAGTGTGAGGAACGTCAACGGTGCTCTGGTCGGAGGCGCAAGCCTGAAGGCGGAAGACTTTCTTGCAATCGCGGCGGCCGCACCTTCCTGAACGGGATCGTTCCGGTAAATTGACAACTGGCCTTGGCGTAGCCAGCTTTCCGATATAACGCTCCCCGCTTTGTAAAGACCCTTTCCGGACCTCTCCCATGGAACATGTTCTCCTCGTCGTACATATCATCGCCTGTCTTGCCTTGATCGGCGTGGTCCTGCTGCAGCGGTCGGAAGGCGGAGCCCTTGGCATGGGCGGCGGCGGTGGCGGCGGCGGGCTGATGTCCGGCCGCGGTGCGGCCTCTTCACTTACGCGTGCCACGATGATCCTGGGTGCGGTTTTCTTCACGACCAGCCTTGTTCTGACCTCGTTGGCGACCCGCGATACGGCGCGCAACAGCGCTCTGGAAGACGCAGCAGCCCGCAGCATTGAATTCCAGCGAAGATCTGCCGGGCGATCTCGATCTCGGTACAGGGTCGGACGCACTGCCCGAGCAATCGCTGCCCCAAAACACCATTCCTTCCGATCTCGACGAGCCGGAACAATAAACCGGAGCGGCTACGCATTCTCCGTGCCCGCTCTTGCCGAATCCCGCCATGGTGAGGTCCCATGACCCGGTTTATCTTCATTACTGGTGGTGTGGTTTCCTCCCTTGGAAAAGGCATCGCATCTGCAGCGCTTGGCGCTCTCTTGCAAGCGCGCGGTTATCGCGTCCGCCTGCGCAAGCTTGACCCCTATCTGAACGTCGATCCCGGAACTATGTCGCCTTACCAGCACGGTGAGGTTTTCGTGACCGATGACGGTGCTGAAACCGATCTCGACCTCGGTCACTACGAGCGTTTTACCGGGGTCTCTGCGCGCCAGAGCGACAACATCACGACGGGCCGCATCTACCAGCAGATTCTCGAGAAGGAACGGCGGGGAGATTTCCTCGGCGCAACGATCCAGGTCATCCCGCACGTGACAGATGCCATCAAGGCCTTCGTTCTGAATGATGTCGACGATGTCGATTTCGTGCTTTGCGAGATCGGCGGCACGGTCGGCGATATTGAGGGCCTGCCTTTCTTCGAAGCGATACGGCAGCTCGGCCAGGAACTTGGCCGCGCGCGAAGTGTGTTCATTCACCTCACATTGCTGCCCTATATTCCGAGCGCCGGTGAGATGAAAACCAAGCCGACCCAGCATTCGGTCAAGGAGCTGCGATCCATCGGCATTCAGCCTGATATCCTGCTCTGCCGTTGTGACCGTCCAATACCCGTCGATGAAAAGCGCAAGATCGCGCTCTTCTGCAATGTTCGCAACGAAAGCGTTATCGAAGCGCGTGATGTCGGCTTCATCTATGAGGCACCGCTTGCCTACCATGCCGAAGGTCTTGATCGTGAAGTTCTGCACCATTTCGGCGCGACGGGCGCCCCGGCACCGGAGCTTGGTAAGTGGGAAGAGATTTCCCGCAAGCTGAACAATCCGGACGGGAAGGTCACCATAGGTTTGGTCGGCAAGTACGTTGCACTGCCGGACGCCTACAAGTCTGTCATGGAAGCCCTCGGACATGGCGGCATCGCCAACAATGTGAAGGTCGACATCAAGTTGATCGACGCACAGGATTTCGACGACGAGTCGCGCGCGCTCGATGTGCTGGACGGTATTCACGGCATCATTCTTCCGGGCGGCTTCGGGCGGCGCGGGTCAGCAGGAAAAATTCGCGCGGCTCAGTTCGCCCGTGAGCGCGACGTTCCCTGTTTCGGAATATGTTTCGGCATGCAGCTGTCCGTCGTGGAAAGTGCGCGCAACCTCTCCGGCATAGCGGGAGCGGGCACGACCGAGTTCGACGATCCCGAACACGCTCTGGTCGGCTTTATCGAACAGTGGACCCGGGACGGCCGTACTGAGACCCGTTCCAAATCCGGCGATATGGGCGGTACGATGCGGCTGGGTGCTTATGATGCAGTCCTCGCAGAGGGGAGCCGCGTAGCGCAGGCTTACGGCACCACACACATCACCGAGCGCCACCGCCACCGGTATGAGGTCAATATAAACTATCGCGATCAGCTCGAAGCGGGCGGCTTGAAGGTTTCCGGCCTGTCTCCGGACGGGCGCCTGCCCGAAATCGTCGAGCTGGACGGACACCCCTGGTTTATCGGCGTGCAGTTTCATCCGGAGCTCAAATCGCGCCCGTTTGACCCGCATCCGCTCTTTGCCTCCTTCATCGCCGCAGCCGTGACGCAGAGTCGGTTGGTATAAGCACCCGGCCAATCGGCGCCTTCTCATTGAACTCGAATACATTTGGAAGCATCGCAAGCCGCGAGGCCGGTAATTCCCGAAGACGAAGCCTTGCATTCCGTGTCAACACCCGTTAGCTACCGCGCTTCGGTTTCAATGGCGGTTTCGTCCGCACGATCTACAAGAGTTCGACATGGCAGTTCCCAAGCGAAAAACCACCCCGTCCAAGCGTGGCATGCGCCGTGCGCATGACCGGCTCGAGAACAACACCTACATCGAAGACGCTGATTCCGGCGAGCTTCGTCGTCCGCACCATATCGATCTGAAGACCGGTATGTATCGCGGCCGTCAGGTGCTTGCGGCGAAAGACGAGTAGGCTTTTCCTTTCGGAACGCGCAGCGTTCCGGTCGCTTTCAATAAATCAGTCCAACGCCGGGTAGACCGCGCCATACTTTATGGCATGGAAACGTTTGATCAGTCCCATGAGCCAAAGACCGGTTTGATCCAGGACGCGCTGGCGCATCTTGCCGGGCTGGTATCGACCCTGCGCTGCTATCTTGGCCCGACTAAAGCCGATGGGCCGGGTCGGTTGCCGCGATTTTATCTGCGTGACGTTCGAAGCTTCCTGCTGATCGCTGAAGCGCTTCTGCGCCGGATACTTTTGCAGGACGCCAACACAATTATTGCCTCACGTTATGTTCCGCCACACGTTCAGTCTTCCAGACCCGCCAGCGAGCCTGCAACCGTCATTCAGACGCCAGAAAAGGCGCGCAGGAGTTCCTGCCTCTTCAGGCTTAGCGAATTGCCAACTTCGCAGCCGGGTCGCTCGCGAGCGACTGCACGGCGGATCCCGCAATCGCGGTTGTCGCAGACTGTACCTGCCGACATTTGGCTCGCGCGGATGGAACGGCTGGAAGATGTGCTCGAGAACCGGTCACACCATGCAGAGCGGCTCGCAAATCTCATACTGAGGCGACGCAAGGCCGCCGCACCAGTGCCGATCAGACAAGATCATCCCCCCGGCATCATGTTTGAAAGCGCGGCTGACTTCTCGTTCAACGGGCCGCTCTTGAGATTGCACGAGCATGTCTTCGGAGACGGCTCCCCCGACCCCTGATTTAGTATCTGTGAGAAATCCAGGATGTCTAGCGAACCGACCGTGCATGGCAACGGGCGGACAAACCCGCTATGATTTACCAGAACAGCGCTTCAGACGCGCTATTTCCGCGGCCTGAAGTCCGAACCGATAGGGTCGAAGCGGGCTGTCGGCTTTGACTTTCCGGTAGCAGCTGGCTTGGCCTTCGTAGCGGCAGGAGCGTTGGCCTTGATGCCTGAACTGGTCTTGGGCGTAGCAACGGTCACGGATTTGACCTTCGTACCTGAACTGGTTTTGGGTTCAATACCAGCGGCGGGTTTGGTTTTCGTCCCGGTACTGGTCTTGGGTTTGGTAGCCGAAGGATCAGCCTTGGTCTTCGTGTCGGAACCGGCCTTTGCCGTCGCTTCACGAGCGGCTCCGGCTTTGGTCTTCACTGAAGCTTTGGCAGGTGCCGGTCCGCTTTCCTTTTTCGAAATACTGACTGTGGATGATCGCTCTGCAGTCTTCCGCGGCGTTTTCAGTCTTGCCGGACCGCTATCGCCCTCGGCATGAGACGGCTTCTGCGTAGCAGTCTTGCGGGTTTCTGATTCGGACCATTCGGACCGCTCGGCATCGCGTCGTTCGTTTGCAGCGTTCTTGTCGACTTCTCGCTTTGCTTTCTCGGCGGCCGCGCGCCGCTCTTTCGATGCGTCGAATGCAGCGGCGAAGATGCCTGTAATGGCGTCGGCCGAATGCTTGCGGATGATCCAGTCGCGCGAGGCCCGACCGACCCCGGCCGTATCCATCGGGTCACGAATGATCGCTTGCATCCGGTCGGCGATCTCTTCCGGCGTATGCGCCGAGAGAAGGGGAGGGGGATCGTCATCGAAGAAGCGGCGGTTTGCCTTGCCGTCGTCACGGGTGACAACACGGACGCCCAGAGCGAGCGTTTCGTACGTCACACCGCCAAAGGCATCGAGGGTGAACTGGTCGAGCACGGCATGATTCGACAGGTATGCTTTCCAGAGTTCACCTTTTGGGAGCGGATTGACCCAGATTGCATGCTCGCTCAGCCCGTGATCGGAAATTAGGGCCCGGGTAGCGGCTGCATCCTGGCCCCAGTCGACAAAAGTGACCTTGAAGTTCGTCACTCCCTGGTCGACGAGCATCTTCATCGCGTGGACAATCCGGTCATTGCCCTTGTTGAGGCTAGGATCGTCCTGCTGCCAGTCCTGCCTTGCAGGGGCAAAGAATGTCACCGTGTCCGGAGACGGCTTCAGTTTCTCGATATGCTTTTCGCGGAAGTCGAAGATGATCAATTCTTCGAACGCATGCGGTATGTAGAACCGCCGGTCCGGATCGAACTCCAGTCGCTTGTCGGCGATCACATAGTCGGTGTTCGTGATGAACACGCTCTCGGCCCGATCATAGGCCAGACGGGTCAAACGGCCCAGCGCATCATTCTTGAACGGGATCGACCGGATGTTTCCGTGCTCATAGGCGTGATACCGAACGCCGGTCAGCAGCCCGTATATGGCCGAACTTCCGTAGAGCACGACCTCGTCATAGTGGGAAAACAATTCTTTCCACCAGGACAGCGTGTAGCCGTACGCGTCGAAATCTGCCTGCTCGACCCCTTCCGGCACCTTGATCGAGTGCGATACGAGCTCTTCCGGCAGCGTGATTCCAGTGGCAAACAACTGGTCGTCGGTGACCAGTTCCTGCCAGAGTGCGCTCAGATAGCGGTCGACCCCGGCATAGGAAACAGCGTTCGCGTACCCGATCGGAGGACTGATATTGCGAGCCTGCTCTTCTCCATAAAGCGAGCCAACCACACGGCGCATATGTTGCAGAACCTCGTCAGAGACGCGTCCGTTAGCCAATGCGGTCTGTTCAGCCTTTGTCAGGTTGGACCCGCGCATGCGGCGCAGGAACGGCACCTTCTCCATAACGATGCTATGGGGAAGCGAGCTCTTGAAAGCGGCAACCTTGAAACGCTGATAGTCCAGCGTGCTGCGGGCGAGCGCGGTCTGCGGGTGCCCGCGAACCAGATGATGCAGATAGTTGATCGCGAGATGGACCGGCCCTTGTGACACCCAAGGGTAATTAGGCGACCTCGGAACGTTTCCGGCTTCGAAGTCCGGGAACCAGTCGTCACCGAGTGCCGCGCGGTCCACGGGCTTGTCGACCATGTCCTGCCATTCCGGAGAGGACGCGAAGTGGTAGAAGTCAGGTGCCAGAAGGTGAGCGTTATAGCCGCGTGCATTATGAATGCGGGCATTCACGAAGGCGAGATTTGCTACGTTTCCGACATGCAAGATACGAGGGCGATTATCCGGGGCAATTGGCTCGTTAGGCTTTTCCCCAAACAGCTTCTGAAGAAAATTCGGTAACTTCATACGTCCCCACCCCGGGTCCCTGCGTGCTATCTGTCCGTTTTGGCCAGCATACCGGAAATCGAGGCCGATGGCAGCCCTGTCCGGTTCAGATGCACGCTTGTCACTGCCTCAACGCGACGTCAATTGAACAATTGTGACGATTTTCGTACTTCCTGCCCTGGTACCGATGTGGACGGCCCTTCGCCTGCTGGCCAATGCGGCGGTTGATCCCGCGTAAAAAGCCGGTATGAAGCAGGCGAACTCGGGTTGGGCCGGGAATTGGAGAACAAGATGTTAGAGAATAAGCGGATCTTTATCACCGGCGGTGCCGGCTTTATCGGGTCGACCCTGGCTTTGAAGCTAAGTGGCAAAAACGAGATCTGCCTTTTCGACAGCCTCCGCCGCGATGCACGCCAGTTCACCCTCGACAAGACCGGTGAAGGCAAAAGCAACGTTACCCTGGTTCAGGGCGACGTTCGTGATGCCGATCTGGTCGAAGCAGAAATCGCCAAGTTCAAGCCGACGCATATCGTCCACGCGGCCGCGATTGCAGGTATCGATACGGTAGGCCAGCGTCCTGCCGATACACTCGAGATAAACTCGCTCGGCACCCGCAACATTCTTCATGCGGCCACCAAGGTCGAAAACCTTGAGCGCGTTGTCTGCTTCTCGACCAGCGAAATCTTCGGCCCTGAAGCTGATCACGTTGATGAGAAAAGCCCCGCAGTCGTTGGCGCCGTTGGCGAGCCCCGCTGGGTCTATGCCGTCTCGAAGCTTTACTCAGAGCATCTGGCGTTTGCCTATTTCAAGCAGCACGGCCTTCCAACGGCCTGTGTTCGTCCCTTCAACGTCTACGGACCGGGCCAGGTCGGTGAAGGCGCATTGTCGACCTTCGTGCAGAAAGCGATCAAGGGCGAAACGCTCATGCTGCGCGGCGATGGCAAGCAGATCCGCGCCTGGTGCTATGTCGATGACATGGTCGAAGCGGTCATGATCTGCCTTGAGAACGACAACGCTATCGGCAAGACGTTCAACATCGGTCACACCGGATCGGCCTGTACGGTGAAAGAGCTCGCAGAGAAAATTGTCCAACTCGTTGGTTCCGAGTCTAAAATCGAGCACACGGAAGGCATGTCGGCAGACGTCTACACCCGCATTCCCGACGACAAGTATCCTGAAGAGACCATCGGTTTCAAAGCCAAGGTCGATCTGGAAGAAGGCCTCGAGCGTTCGATCGGGTATTTCCGCGAAAAGATTGCTCGCGGAGCCTAGAAGAAAGACGTGAATGCTCATCGGCACCGGAAGGAAGAAACAGACATGCATGTACTTCTGACCGGTGCCAACGGCTTCATTTGCTCGGACTTTGTAAAACGCCTGCCAGAGGGCATGAACGTCACGACGCTCGGTCGGACCCCGGTGTCGGGGGCGTCGCGCCCAATCGAGCACATCAATTGCGACCTTGCCGACCCGGGCGCGCTCGCATCACTGATCGCCTCGGGCGGTCTGCCTGAGCGCATCGACCGTGTGGTTCACATGGCTGTATCACGCCGTCATCGCGAGTTTCCCGATGGCGCGCTTGATCTGTTCGGCGTGAATTGCAATGCGCTCCAGCACCTCCTTCAATACGCAGTGGCGGCCAAGGCGTCCGGATTTGTCGTCGGCTCGACATGTTCGGTATATGTCGGTGCTGATACAGGCGGCGAAGTCGATGAGACCGTTCTACCGGATCCGACGCACTTCTGGCCTGCAACGAAATATGTCGGCGAGTTGCTGGCTCTCAAATACCAGACCTTTTTTCCGGTCAGCGTTCTTCGTTATGCGACACCTTATGGGCCCGACCAGGAGGACCGGCTCTTGCCGGACATTCTTCGCCGGGTTCAGTCGGAGGAGGCGGTACTTCTGCCTGAGAAAGGAGACGGTCTTGCGCTCCGGCCGATCTATGTAACCGACGCGGCCGATGTTCTGGAAAGGGCGATCACCGGCTCCTGGTCCGGCATCGTCAATGCTGCAGGCGATGAGGTCATCCATTTGCGCCAGTTGGCAGAGCGCATCGGAGCCTTGACCGGAAAGACACCAAAGTTTGAACGACGTGCCAGCATCGGTGCCTATAGTGTCATCCCTTCAGTTGAAGAGCTCCGCACCCGGATGGGCGGTCTTGATACGTTTACGAGCCTCGATGACGGTCTGACCGCGATGCTTGCTTAACATAGAAGCCGGGAGAAGAATGCGCTTTGCAACGATCGTCGGGGCGCGCCCGCAATTCATCAAGGCATCGACCATCAGCCGAGCGATACGCGCACGGGATGATATCGAAGAGGTGCTGATCCATACCGGTCAGCATTACGACACGAACATGTCCGGTGTTTTCTTCGAAGAGCTTGGTCTGAAGCTGCCGGATTTCTCGCTTGATGTAGCCAATCTGGCGCACGGCGCGATGACCGGCTTGATGATGCAGCGGCTCGAGCCGGTTCTGGTTGATAAGCGTCCCGATGCAGTCATCGTGTTTGGAGATACCAACTCGACCCTTGCAGGCGCTTTGGTGGCGTCCAAGCTAAACATTCCGGTCGCGCATATCGAGGCGGGTCTTCGGGCCACCGAGCCGCAAATGCCTGAGGAGATCAACCGTCGGCTCACCGATCATATGTCTACGCTATTGTTCGCGCCGACATCCACGGCTGTGAATAACCTGTCCCGGGAAGGCATCAGAGCCGGTGTCTTCCATGTCGGCGACGTGAATTACGATGCGGTGCTCTATGCCCGCACGCGGGCAGGCGTTGACAGCCCATCAAATGCAGAGACGGGGCAGGGGAAAGCTAAGGATCGCTACAGTATCCTTACTGTGCACCGGGAACGGAATACGGCCACGCCGGATCGTTTGAAGTCAGTTCTGGAGTATGTTCGCAGGGACGTCGCAACCAATGAAGCGATAGTCTTTCCAATTCATCCGAGAACCCGGACGGTCTGTGAACGTTACGGAATAGATCTTTCCGACTTCGATCTTCTAGAGCCGCAACCCTATTTTGCCATGCAGAAGCTGCTTGCTGGCGCGACCCGGATCTTCACGGATTCCGGAGGGCTCCAGAAGGAAGCCTATTTTCACGGTGTTCCATCTGTCGTTCTGAGGGATACGACGGAATGGAGCGAGCTTCTGGAGTCCGGATGGTCGAGATTATGGTCCGACCCTGAGTTCGCGAGCCCCCGCCAACCTGTGGAAGAGTTTGGCGATGGAAACGCTGCCACCAGAATAGTAGACACGATTGTCGACTGCGTTCGGACGAAAAAAACCTAACCTGCTTTGGAACGTCCAGGCCGCATCGCGATGGCTTGGAGAAAGAAACTTGTTTTCGGCGTAATCCCGACATATTCGGGCGATTAGAGGGGCCCTTGTTGACTGGGTGGGGGCTATCTTTGAAACCGCCTTCCAGTCGGAACAAGATGTTTTGTAAGTGGAGATGGTTCAGATGATTTACAGAAATTCCGGATTGATTGCCGTTCTGGGTGCCGGGCTTGTGCTTGCGGCCTGCGGAAATCCGAACGCAAACGATATCGAGACTGTCGATCCAGTTGAACAGATTGCCGAAGAGCCCGTGGCCCAGGAAGTGATTCCGGCCGAGTGGTCTGATTTCGAAGCTGGCAAGACCAATCCTGCAACATCTGATGTCTTCTCCCGTCTTGATTCGGACGAGGACTTCGCGGTTGTTTTCAGCTCCTGCCCTTACGATGACACGGGCTGGAACGAAGCAGATGATCCACTTGCCGGTATCCGTTGCGGCTATGCCTATTACGGTTCCACCACAGACGGCGTTACCAGCTTCGTCGGCGTTCTCGAGAGCACCGGTTCGATCTTCACCGCGCCAGGTACGGTATCCGTTCCTTCGTCGGCTGCTGATCGCGCTTCGGTGTCGGTCTGGGGCGCGCCATTCACGGTCGAGTCCGATGGCTCTGTTCTAGACGGTAGCGACAATCAGATCGGTTATGTTGCGTTTGCGTCAGCTCCGGCCGATGCATCCATGGACGTTTCTGATCTCGACGATCTCGACATGGATGCCACCGGCGTCGATGTCGACGTGCCTCAGGAAGAAACTTCCGAGACCACAGAATACTGATCTAGCCGTTTCGATAGTGTTACGGTCGGCACATTGACTGCTTAGGCCTGTCACGCGTCAATTGCGACGCATGACAGGCTTTCGTCTTTTGGCGATCTCGGCTAAGGCCTAGTCGCGAAGGGGTCGGAGATCGGCCTGCGAACAGAAACCGGAATTCAGATCGCCAGATGAGACAGTCACATTACTATTTCGACAGCGACACTGATCGCTCTGTTTTTGCGGGTTTCAGGGATTTCGACGCTGGTTTGTCCCGTGCGGGGCTCGCATTGCATCTTGGCATGCAGGACATCCGACTTCGCTATCGCAGAACGATTCTCGGCCCGATCTGGACGCTCCTCAATTCAATGGTGTTCGTGGGCCTGATCGGGCTTGTGTATTCGCTGCTTTTCAGAATTTCTCTGACGGACTTCCTGCCGTACTTCGCAGCCGGCTATTTCGTCTGGATCACCGTTTTCTCTGTCGTGATGGAATCCGGTTCGTCCTTCATCGCGGCCGACACGGTGATTAAGTCGGTCCGCGTTCCATACACTGTGCATATCCTGCGCTGCCTCGTTCGAAATCTGATCACATTCCTTCATATGCTGCCGGTTCCGATCATTGCGTATCTGCTGCTCGGTGGCGGGTATGTCTGGCAGGACTTCCTGTTCATGATCTGGGGATTCGTGATCCTCGGGGTGAACAGCTTCTGGGTCGGCACACTCGTGGCCCTTATGGCGACCCGGTATCGCGACTTTCAGCAAATCGTTGCGACGGCGCTTCAGATATTCTTCTTCACCACCCCGATCTTCTGGACGGCCAGCCTGCTTGACGGCAATCCGCTGGTGAAGGCAATTTTGGCCACCTACAATCCTGTGTTCCAGCAGATCGAGGTCCTCAGGGGTCCGATGATCGGACTGAGCGTCGACCTGCAAGTATACTTGCTGCTTTCTGCTGGAGCGATTGCGGGAACGGCGCTTTCGCTGCTTTTGCTCGGCCTGGTCATTCGCCGCATCAGTATCTGGCTTTAGGATAACGGACATGCTGAACCGAACCTCAATCGATCCCGCCAGCTGCATGCTGGATGATGTCACCGTTGATCTGCCGATCTATGAAGGCAACACGAACTTCAAAAAGGCGCTCCTCGGGTTTTCCGGACGCGATAAGCGGATCGGAAGCGGGAAGGCCCGCTCGATCAAGGCATTGCGCAATATCGACATGGACATTTCGCTCGGTGATCGTATCGGCCTTATCGGGCCGAACGGTGCAGGTAAAACGACCCTCCTTCGCCTGCTCGCCGGCGCCTACTTTCCGACATCAGGCCGTATGGAAATCGTCGGACGCATTTCGTCTATCCTGAACGTTGGCGTCGGCATGGATACCGACATGTCTGGCTATGACAACATCGTTACGTGCTGCCTTCTCCTCGGTATGGACCGTGCTCAGGTCCACGAAGAGCGCGAAAAGATTGCGGAGTTCACCGGACTCGGGGACTTCATTTTCATGCCGGTCCGGACCTATTCCTCAGGCATGATGCTGCGGCTCTCGTTTGCCATTGCGACGGCGCTTGAGCCGGACATCCTTTTGATCGACGAGATCATCGGCGTTGGTGATGCCGCGTTCTCTGAAAAGGCGCGGTTGCGCGTGGACGAACTCATTGCGGACTCGCGTATTCTGGTTCTCGCTTCGCATGGCGAAAGCACGATCCGGGATTTCTGCAACAAGGTTGCGTTTCTCGAAAGCGGACGGCTCGTCTACTTCGGTGGGATCGCTGAAGGCTTTGAGCGTTACAATGCCTGGCTGGCAGGCGCGCCTGCAAAACTCTCCACGCACTAGCCGTCGGCATTCTGGTAGACAAAGAAATCATAGCGGAACGGCTGTTCGAAGCTAAGGGTCTCGGTTGGTACCAGACCCCGTTCAATCATCATCGGATCGAACCAGGCTCGGTCAATGTGGAACAGATGTTCGTCGTCGACTGGCTTGCCGGTTGATTTGACTGGGTCGTATTTTGGCGCCCCTTCGAACACCGCTATCCAGCAGACGAAAAAGCCGCCGGGTTTCAGGCAACGCTTCACCTCGTCCATTCCAAGATCGAGCAGAAAGAAGTGATCGAGCGTTGTTGCGGAAACGATCGTATCGAAGCTGTCGTCCGCCCAAGGCAGGAACTCTCCGAATGCCTGCCGAAAGGTGAAGTCTGGCGCCTTGCGCGGCGCAAGCGGATCGACACCGAAGACGCGTTTCGAAGGAACACCGTCGAGATAGACGGGCCGACCGTAAGGCCCGCATCCGATATCGAGGATCGCACCAGAACTGTAAGGTTTGAGAAATTCGCCGAAAAGCGCTGCCTCTCCATGGCTGGAAAGGCTGCATCTTTGTGTAGGGTCCTCGTCATAGTGCTTCTCGGCACCTTTGAACGTGGACAGGAAATGCGGAAACGCATCGGGGGCGCGTGACCGAAGGCGAAGCCATTGGTTTTCTATGTCACTCACGCGTGCCGGATCGATCTTGGGTTTCCGGAATTCGGCCTCTGTCTTTACGCCCAGCGGAACCATTCCCTTGCGATGCTCGATGAGCTTGCGGTTCAACCGGTCACTGACCGAACCCAGCTTTCCATAGGGGTCTCTGCCCAAAGCCTGCTCGATCGCATAGACCTGCATGGACAGGTTCTCGATCAACTGGATCAGGTTGCCGTTATTGGCGGAAACGACCGTCTGGTAGAGATTCGAAATTCGCCTGCAACATGTCCAACCGCGACTGAAGACTGTTAATCTGTTCGGCTGGATCACTCATATTGGACTCCGGATGTAGGGCTGCGGCGGAGATACGCTGCAGGTCAGCCAATGATTGCTGATTGCAAAGAGGTAGGTCATCTCGGCGTTTACAATCTTTCGCATTCAGACTGCAAGAAAAGAGCCAGACAAGCCGTCTTTCACGACACGGAGACAGCAGAACGCAGACGCATCTCGTCACATCAATTCATTCTTTGCTCCCCATCAATCGAGCGACGTCACAACGCCGCTTTCACCTCGTCGCTGGTGACAAAAAATACAGGGTTGTTTCCGGCTCAACTTGCTGCGAGAAGGAGCGCGAAATACGGGGTGTCGCATGAGCAATGAGTATTGGGCGCATTCGTCGGCAGTCGTCGACGACGGAGTAACGGTCGGAGATCGTACAAAGATCTGGCACTACAGCCATATCATTGGCGGAACGCACATCGGTTCTGATTGCTCGCTCGGACAAAACGTCATGGTCGGGCCAAAAGTGACCGTTGGAAACGGTTGCAAGATTCAGAACAATGTCAGCCTCTACGAGGGTGTCGTTCTCGAAGACGACGTGTTCTGCGGGCCGTCATGTGTGTTTACGAACGTTCTGACGCCACGCGCCTTCGTCAACCGCAAGCAGGAATTCGGTGACACGATTGTCCGCAAGGGTGCGACGATCGGTGCGAATGCGACGATCGTTTGCGGCGAGCCCAACGGTCATACCGAACTCGGCGAGTACTGCTTCATCGCAGCCGGTGCCGTCGTGACCAAGAATGTTCCGGCCTATGCACTCATGGTCGGTGTACCCGCTCGTCGGATCGGCTGGGTTTCGAAGGAAGGCGAGGTTCTGTCCAAGGATCTGGTTTGCCCGAGAACCGGCGATCGCTATGAAGAGGTCGACGGAAAGCTCCAACCTGTCGGCTAAAGCCCTACAGTTAGCCCAGCCGGGCTGAACATGTTTATAACCGAGTTAAGATACCCTGGAAGGTCAGGAGACATCCATCATGGCAGAAACGAACGCAAGCGAACGCAATCTCGTCTCATCCGATTTTATTCAAAAGGTTCACGACCGCACGGCGCTCGTAGGCATTATCGGGCTGGGGTATGTAGGCCTGCCACTCGCATATACCTTCGTCCAGAAGGGCTTCAAGGTTCTCGGATTTGATCTCGATCAGAATAAGATCGATGCAATCGCGGCTGGCAAGAGCTACATGAAGCATTTTTCGGACGAGAAAGTGGCAAGCATTGCCAAGTCCGGAAACATGGAAGCCACCAAGGACATGGATCGTCTCGGTGAGCCTGATGCCCTTCTTATTTGTGTGCCGACACCACTAAGCGAATACCGCGAGCCGGATCTTTCCTACGTGGTCAAGACAACTGAAGAAATCGCCAAGCGCCTTCGCCCGGGCCAGCTCGTCGTTCTGGAATCGACGACCTATCCCGGCACGTCAGACGAAGTGATGAAGCCGATCCTCGAAGAAGGCTCGGGCCTTTCAGCCGTGGATGATTTCGGTATTGCCTATTCGCCTGAGCGCGAGGATCCGGGCAACCCAAACTTTGACACCGGTTCCATCCCTAAAGTCGTCGGTGCTGAATCCAAGGATGCGCAAGCCATGGCGCTGGCGCTGTACAGTGCCGCCGTAAATCAGGTTGTTCCGGTTTCGAACGCCCGCACCGCCGAAGCTGTCAAACTTACCGAGAATATCTTCCGCCTGGTCAATATTGGTCTGGTCAATGAGCTGAAGACGATCTTCACCGGAATGGATATCGATGTCTGGGAAGTGATAGACGCTGCCAAGACGAAGCCCTTTGGCTACATGCCATTCTATCCTGGCCCCGGACTTGGAGGTCACTGCATCCCGATCGACCCGTTCTATCTGACCTGGAAGGCCAGGGCAGACGGTAACCCGACGCGCTTCATCGAGCTGGCTGGCGAGATCAATTCGTCCATGCCGAAGAAGATCGTCAGTGCCGTAGCTGAAACGCTGAATGACAAGTTGCAGCGTGCCATTTCCGGCTCGCACATTCTTGTCCTTGGCGTCGCCTACAAGAAGAATATCGATGATATGCGCGAAAGCCCTTCCATGGAGCTGATCGAGCTTCTGCAGGACCGCGGCGCAAACGTGACCTTCCACGACCCATACGTCTCGGAAATCCCGCATCTGCACGAGCATCCAAAACTGGCAGGCATGAAATCGACCGATCTGGACAAAGCTTTCCTTGGAACGGTCGATCTTGTTCTGATCGCGACAGACCATGACAATGTCGATTACGGCATGATCCAGGACAATGTTCCGGCAATCGTCGATACCCGCAATGCAATGGCTCGCCTTGGCGAGAACGTCCGCGACACGGTTGTGAAAGCCTAAGCCCGACCGCCCTAAAAATCAGCAGGAGCAGAGACCCTTGGCAAACACTTCCGGAACGCCGCGTATCGCAGTCATAGGCTGCGGATACTGGGGCAAAAACCTTGTTCGTAATTTTGCCGAACTTGGCTCACTTGCCGCTGTCGTCGATCCCAACCCAGACGTTGCGAAGGCACAGTCGGACCAGCACGGTGTGCCCGCTATGGACCTCGATCAGGTTTTTGCTGATGCCTCCATCGACGGTGTCGCAATCGCCGCACCCGCTGAGCTTCATGCGCCCTTGGCGCTAAGGGCCTATGACGCTGGCAAACATGTCTATGTGGAGAAACCCATCGCGTTGTCAGTTGAAGACGGCGAGAAGATGAAGGCAGCATCGGAGAAAGCCGAAAAAGTTCTGATGGTCGGGCATTTGCTCCAGTACCATCCGGCATTCGTGCAGCTTCTTTCCATGGTACGGGCAGGGGAGTTGGGTGAGCTTCGCTATGCTTATTCCAACCGCCTGAGCACAGGCAAATTCCGTATTGAGGAGAACGCCCTCTGGTCATTGGCGCCGCATGACTTTTCAATGCTGCTCGCCTTGTTCGATGCGACGCCAGCGGAAGTTGTCGGACGTGGCGGCGCATATGTGACCCAAGGCGTCGAGGATGAATACCACGTCGATATGACGTTTCCGAACGGCGCACGCGCGCATGTGTTTGCGTCATGGCTGCACCCGTTCAAGGAACAAAAACTCGTGGTCGTCGGCGAGAAAGCCATGGCGGTCTTCGAAGACTCCGAGCCGGACGCTCAAAAGAAACTACGTATCTATCGTCACCAGATTGATACGAGCGGACGGGTGCCCGAGCCGAAGAAGGCCGATGTCGAGTATATCGACTATGACCGCGCAGCCGAGCCGCTCAAGGCAGAGTGTCAGCACTTTATCGATTGTTGCGCAGACGGTTCGCGACCGCGCACGGATGCGGACGAAGCGCTGCGTGTGCTGGCGGCCTTGGTAGCGGCAGGCTAGCTCAGACAGATTACGCTGCACGGATTGGTAGCGGGAAACAGGAAAGACGGAAAATGGCTATTCAGTTCATAGACCTTCAGGCGCAGCGCCTTCGCATTGCCGACAAGATCAATGCAGCGGTGCTGAACGCGATTGAAGCAGGAAAATACATCATGGGCCCGGAAGTGGCTCAGTTCGAAAGCGAACTGGCCGCGTTCGGTCAGGCTGATCATGCGGTCAGCTGTGCGAACGGCACCGAAGCGATTGCACTGCCGCTGATGGCATGGGGACTGCGTCCAACCGATGCCGTCTTCTGCCCATCCTTCACGTTCGTGGCGACGGCAGAAGTTGTGCCCTGGCTTGGCGCGTCACCGGTGTTTGTGGACGTCGAGCCAGACACGTACAACATGGATCCGGCCAAGCTCGAACAAGCCATCGAGATGATCAAGAAGGAAGGCCGCCTTACTCCTAAAGTCATCATCGGCGTCTGCCTGTTCGGTCAGGCAGCCAACTATCCCGAACTCAGCCGGATTGCCAAAAAGCACGGCATGAAACTGATCGCCGATAGTGCGCAAGGCTTCGGAACAACGATCAACGGCAACCATCCCGTCAAATGGGCTGATGTCACGACGACCAGCTTTTTCCCCGCCAAACCGCTTGGCTGCTATGGCGACGGCGGCGCGGTCCTGACCAATGACGCGGCGCTTGCCGAACACATGGACAGCCTGCGCGTGCACGGGAAAGCCACTGCCAGCGACAAAGCCGGACAGACTTTCGAGCACGACCCGAAATATCTCAACATGCGCATTGGGATGAACTCCCGTCTGGATACGATCCAGGCCGCGATCCTGATCGAGAAGCTGGCAATTTTTGCCGACGAGATAGACAAGCGCAACGTGGTGGCCAAACGCTATAACGAGCATCTGAAAGACCATGTCGCTGCTGTCCCGCACGTCGCCGAAGGGTATGTATCAAGCTGGGCCCAGTACACCATTCAGCATGATAACCGCGATGGCCTAATCGCTCACCTGAAGTCCAAGGGCGTCCCGAGCGCGGTCTACTATCCGATCCCGGTTCACAAGCAGGACATCTATTCGCGTTATCCGGTCGGTCCGGGCGGACTTCCGGTCAGCGAGAAGCTGGCCGAGCGGGTGATGTCGCTTCCGATGCACCCTTACCTCGAAGCAGACGAACAGGACGAAATCATCGACGCCGTCCGCAGCTTCAACGGCTAGAAGCGTGCAACGGAACGGGCAGGAACAGCCAATCCGTTTCCTGCTCGTCGCGCGTCATTATCCGCCACACATAACAGGTGCGGCCCGGCGCTTGTCGGGCCTTGCCGCATCGTTGCGCAAACGCGGACACGTCGTTCTCGTCGTTGCACCCGACATCGACAATGATCAAGGGCTGGCAGTCTGGCACCCGATGCCGGCCCCGTTTCCTTCAGACGATGACAAGCCGCCGTCGCTTTTCGGACAAGCGAAAGACTTTCTCCGAACCTGGCTGCTATGGCCCGATCCAGATATCAGATGGTCACGTCGCGCCTTCAATGCGCTCGAACACGTTGGCGAATTCGATGTCATCATCACCTCGTCGCCGCCGGAGTCTATCCATATGGTCGGGCGCTGGTTCAAGGCGGCGCGTCCTGATGTGCTCTGGCTGGCTGACTTCCGGGACTCTTGGTTCGCTTATCCGTTACGCAAGGAATTGCGGTTCCCGTGGCGGCGCATGGTCGAACGACGGATCGCCAAGCGCATCGCATCAGGCGCAGATCTGGTGTTTGGTGTGAATGACGAGATCACGGCAGAGATCGCTGCAATGGGCGCCAGAGCCAGGGCCCGTACGCTGCCGCATGCTACGCCTGCATTTACCGGCACGCCCCATCGCTTCGATGGGAAGGGGCCGCATCTTGTACATACCGGTTCATTCTCGCTCTCGGACCCTAACCGCAAAATCTCGAACCTGCTCCGCGCTTTCGAAACTGCGCAAGAACGCCATCCCGAACTTGCCCTACATCTGGCAGGCCGTCTGACACAGCAGGAACAGGCAGACGTGGAAGCCAGTAGCTCCAGGCAGGCTATCTATCTTTACGGTCAAATCCTGCCCGCAAAGGCAGCCGCCATGCAGGCGGGGGCGGACGCGCTCGTGCTCGCGGGCGGGGCCAAGGCGACTGCCCCACCGGGGAAGTTTGCCGAATATTCTGGCATGGGCAAATTTGTCATCGCCGTGGAGAACGGTCCTTGGACGGGCCTCATTTATGACCATGACCGCAGGGGCGCTGCGCTCATGATCGAACTGGCCGAGACCGGCTCACTGGACATGCGCGCGATGCCCGCTTCGGTATCACATGATGAGATTGCTGCGCGTGTCTGCGATCTCATCGCGGATTTGGTCGCCAGAAACTAATCACTCATCGCCGCAATCTGCGCATGCCGCGGGCAGCGCACTTCGTGGTCATTGACCATGCCGACCGCCTGCATGAATGCGTAGACAATCACGGGCCCGCAAAATTTGAAGCCGTGTGACTTCAGGTCTTTTGCGATCTGCCTGGAAAGGGGCGTGCTGGCCGGCATGTCGGAGAGTGTCTGGACGGCGTTTATGACAGGTTTGCCGTCTACATAAGACCAGAGCCAGTCCGAGAAGTCTTTTCCGGCCTCAGCCATTATCATATAGGCTTGTGCATTGCCGATGATCGCCCGGATCTTGGCATTCGACCGGATGATCCCGGGGTTCAGCATTGCCTTTGCGATTCTGCGTTCGTCCCATGAGGCAATTGATTCAATGTCGAACCCATCGAACTCATCGCGAATGGACTCGCGCTTTCGAAGGATGGTGATCCAGGCGAGGCCGGCCTGCATTCCATCCAGTTGCAATTTCTCCCAGAGCGCCCGCGGGTCACGCACCGGCGCACCCCATTCGGTGTCGTGATAGTTCCGGTAGAGCTCATCTTCCGCGGGTGCCCACGGGCAGGGCAAGTCAGGGTCCTTGCTATGGTTCACGGCTGAGCCGCTTCCATTTCGCGGCTCAGCCATTCAGGGAATTGGACCTCGGCCGAGAGTGCTCCGTCACCGATAGTGATCGGCTCTCCGGCCGCCAGGGTATTTGCCAAGCGATCGGTCCGGATACGCGCCAGCGCCTGATCTGAATGGGCGCTGGTGACTTCGCCGATGGCTGTGCCCGCCCTCACACTATCCCCGGTCTTTGCTCCTGCTACGGTCAGCAAAACAGTTCGCTTTCGAATGGTTCCCCGTCGCTTCATCCGGCTAGCCACTTCCTGACCGACAAAACATCCCTTCTTGTAATCGATGCCGCCCATCACATCCATATTGACGTCCGTCGGGAAGACGTCGCCGCTGGCAAAGTCTGCGCCCCATTCGGGAACGCCTTGCGCGATCCGGGACCTGTCCCAGCCTTCGGTACCGCTGGACGGGTCCCCTTCGCCGGAAAGGAAGGTTCGTGTCGGAAGGTTCGGACTGCGCGGGTCAGGCATTCCCCCTTCACCCAGATGGACGTGCCCGTGCTGGACGTCTATCTCCACCTTGCTGCGCAACCGGAAAAGCCTCAGCCGTTTTTCCATGTCTGCAGCCGCCTCGGCATGAAGTTCCAGTTCGACACCGTGTTCGGTCCGAAGAGCGATGAAGTCACTGATGATCTTGCCCTGCGGTGTAAGCAGTGCCCCGTAGCGCGCAGTGCCCGCCTCCCAGCTCGAGACTGAATTGGTCACGGTGCGTTCGAGAAGCGCAATTGTGTCGGTGCCGGCGAGACGGATCAGTGCCCGGTTTGTCTGTATCAACATCGTCTTATCCACCTCGCATTATCCTGTTGTATATTGATCCTGTTTCGCATGGCCATGTGCGTGTTGCAGGAACTCGTAGCTCGGTCGGAACGGTGCATGATAGACGGTATCGACCAACCGGCAGGGAGAGACTATCCTGGTTCGAACGACAAGCAGCTGACCGGTGAGCCTAATTTCACTGTTGGCACCTCAGAAACAGGGACTGCGCAGTTCGAGGTATGAGTGACCGCAAAGGCCTGAACCGGCAACTCTTCTGGCTTTATGAGGGCATTGGCCACGGCCCCTACGTCTTCCGATGGACGCTGCTTGTCATCGACGCAATGGCGGTCGCGTTCTTTCTCTGGATGCCGTTCCAGAGCAAGACGTCCATATTCACGTTCATTGAAATCAGCTTTGCGATTTTCATCGCCCTCGATTTTGCCGGGCGGCTCTATATCGCCAGACCAAAGCACAGGTTTCTTCTCAGCCCCTTTAACATCGCGGACATGGTTGTTCTCGCGTCGCTGATCTTGCCCATGTTCATAGGTAATCTGGCATTCTTGCGGATCATTCGGGCTATCCGTCTCGTGAGAGCGTTCACTTTCCTGCGGAGGATGCGCGGTCTTTCGGGATATCTGAGAAAGCATTCCCAGATCATTGATCGCGTCGTGAACCTTCTGGTGTTCGTGATGATCATGACGGCGCTGGTCTATGTGACCCAGGTCGAACGAAATGAAAGCATCAATTCCTATCTGGACGCACTGTATTTCACGATGGCGAGCCTGACGACCACCGGTTATGGCGATATCGTTCCGGAGGGCGACTTTGGGCGCTTTCTTTCAATCGCAATCATGGTGCTTGGCGTATCGCTCTTTTTTCGACTGTTGCAGGCGATCGTCAGTCCGCAAGGTGTCGCCTACGAATGTCCTGAATGCGGGCTGGACCGTCACGACAAGGATGCTGTGCATTGCAAGCATTGCGGCGTTGTCCTTCATATTCCGACGCACGGGGCAGATTGAGCATCAGCCCGGCTTTGCCTATGGTCGGAACACTGAACATCCATGATCGGCATGCTTTCCATGACAGCCACTGAACCAGACGCGCAAACCGTAGCGAAACCTGCTTTCCGGGAAGTCGGATACTTGCCGCAAGAACTGGATGTCGAGCGCCGCGACGATGGCAGCATTCTGCTTCGGAATGGCCTGCCGCTTCGCCCCTATCCGCCGCATATGCTGGCGCCTCTGGTGTACTGGGCAGCCAATGCGCCGGAGCGCGTCTGGCTGGCGCAGCGCGATCCTGCTTCGCCCCAGTCCGAGGGATGGCAGGAGATCACTTATGGTGACGCGCTCAAACGCATCCGGGGCATTGCGGCAGGCTTTCTGAACCGTGGCGCGGGACCTGACGCGCCGGTCATGATCCTGTCGCGCAACTCCATTGAGCATGCACTTGTTATGTATGGAGCCATGTGGGCCGGGAGCCCTGTGGTTCCTGTCACGCCTGCCTACGCCTTGCTGAGCCAGGACTATGAACGCCTGAAGTATGTGGACAAGCTGACCGGCCCGGCCTTTATCTATGTCGACGATGGGGACGAATACCAGCGCGGCCTCGAAGGCGCGGGTCTGACCGATCGCCCAGTGATTTTTGCACGCGGCAACGTCAGAGCTTCCGGTAGCATCTCCCTTGATGACTTCGGGCAGGCATCAGGCCCGGAAGTCGATCTTGCCTATGATCGGCTGACATCCTCGACCGTGGCTAAATACATGCTAACCTCCGGCTCGACCGGTGAACCGAAGGCCGTGATCAATACGCATGGCATGATCGCCTCGAATGCCAAGATGATCCGTTCTGTTTGGGATGTGGAGCGTCTGGAGGCTTTGACCGGCGGTCCACAGGTAATGACTAACTTCCTGCCATGGAGCCATACCTACGGGGCGAACGCGATCCTTCATTCAATGACTGACTGGGGCGGAACGCTGTATATCGACTGGGGTGCGCCGACACCGGCGAAGCTTCCGGAAATGCTGCGGACATTGCGTGATGTACGCCCGACCCAGCACACTACGGTTCCGGCTGCCTGGGCTGCCATTGCAACCGAGATCGAGAACGACGATGCTCTTGCGGCCAATTTCTTCCGCAATCTGCGCGTTATGGCCTATGGCGGCGCGTCCATGGGGCAAGACATATACGAGCGTGTGCAGGCGGTTGCCGAACGTATCACCGGCGAACGTATTTCACTTTCGGCCGGGTATGGCGCGACCGAAACCGCGCCGACAACGTCCAACGTGCACTGGCCGAATGACCGGATGGGACTTATCGGTTTGCCATTGCCGGGCTGCGAGATGAAGCTGGCACCCGTCGGCGAGAAATACGAATGTCGGGTCAGGGGCCGCATATCACGCCCGGCTATCACCGCGACCCGCAGAAGACGGCCGAGGCGTTCGACGAGGAAGGGTTCTACAAGCTCGGCGATGCCGTACGCTTCGCCGATGATGCGCACCCTGAAAAGGGACTCGCCTTCGATGGCCGGATAGCCGAGGAGTTCAAACTGACGAACGGAAGCTGGGTGTCCGCGGGAAAGGTGCGCGTCGATCTGGTAGCTGCCTGCGACGGTCCGGTATCTGATGCCGTTATCTGCGGGACCAATCAGGATCGGATCGGGTGCCTGATTTTCCTCAATGAGTTTTTCTGCAAGCGGATCGCCGGTCAGTCGCAGAACTCTCCACAGGGACCCTGATATCCTGAAGACTCTGCAAGCCGGGATTGAGCGGTATAACGCCAGCCATCCGAATGCGTCAGCGCGTATCGGCCGGGCGCTCGTCATGTCTGGTGCACCGGACGCCGAACGAGGTGAGATCACCGAAAAAGGTTATATCAATCAGGGCAAGGCTCAGGACCTTCGCCGCCCATGAGGTGGCGCGTCTTGTTTGCAGACACGTCCGACGCAGACGTGCTTAGTTTCTGACCCGGAAAACAGGATCGCAGACCATGACAGACGAGACACTCACGGGCGCGCAGGCTCTGATTCGCACACTTGCCGATTGCGGCGTGACCGCCTGTTTTGCAAATCCGGGCACCAGCGAAATGCATCTGGTCACCGCGCTGGACGGAGAACCCCGGATACGATCGGTTCTGTGCCTTTTCGAGGGGGTGGTCTCCGGCGCGGCTGACGGTTTTGCGCGGATGTCAGGAACGCCAGCAATGACGCTCCTGCATCTCGGCGCGGGTTACATGAATGCCGGTGCCAACATTCACAATGCCCGCCGCGCCAATACGGCAATGATCAACGTGATCGGGGATCATGCTGTTCATCATCAGAAATACGATGCGCCGCTGACGTCGGACATTACGGGACTTGCGGGCCCGAATTCGATCTGGATCAAGTCGGCAGATCTTGCGGCAAGAACCGGCTTACTGGCGGCTGAAGCGTTCACGGCCAGTCTGGCCATGGGTGGCGGACCGGTATCGCTGCTGCTTCCGGCGGACGCTGCATGGAACGAAAATGGTGTCGTTGCGGACGCTAACGAGCGGCCAGCGCCTGAAACTGTGACGGATAAAGCCATCAAGGACGCTGCGGCCGCGATCAAGTCGGCCTCGAAGCCTGTGCTCTTGATGAACGGCAGCGCGCTTCTGGAAGGCGGGCTTGAATACGCAGGCCGGCTGGAAGCGGCTGGTCTCCGGATGATGACCGATACGTTCGTCGGACGCCAATCCCGGGGAGCCGGACGGTTCGCACCGGCCCGGATGCAATACTTTGCCGAAGCGGCGATGGCCGATCTGGAAGGTACAGACCTGATGGTCATCGCGGGAACGCAAACCCCGGTCGCCTTCTTTGCCTATCCGGGCAAACCGAGCGTTCTCGTGCCCGAGGGCTGCAAGGTTTTGAGCCTGGGCGGTGCGGCCATCGATAGTGCCGATGTTCTCGCACGCCTATCTGATGCACTGGATGCGCCCACCAGCGGACACAAGATGGAACGGTCCGTTCCAGATGCGCCGTCCGGCGATCTGACGCCTTCTACAGTCGGTGCGTCGCTCTCGCGCCACATGCCAGCAGGATCGATCATCTCCGATGACGGCGTCACAGCCGGTTTGCCGGTTTTCCTGCACACGCTGGAAGCCGAACCTCATGACTGGCTGATGCTGACCGGCGGTGCGATCGGGCAGGGTATGCCGCTCGCCATCGGTGCGGCCATTGCAAAACCCGGGGCGAAGACCTTCTGCCTGACCGGTGACGGTGCGGGCATGTATACCGTTCAGGCGCTCTGGACGATGGCGCGCGAGAAGCTCGACATCGTTACAATCGTCATCGTCAATCACAGTTACCGGATTTTGCAGATCGAGCTTCACCGGACAGGTGCCGGAAAGCCCGGACCGGCCGCAAAAAGCCTGCTGAATATCGGTCAGCCCGAGATCGATTGGGTGGCGCTGTCGAAGGCACAAGGTGTTCCGGCGACGGATGCCAGAACCGCAGAAGCCTTCGATGATGCCTTGAAAGGGGCTATCGAAGCCGATGGACCGCATCTGATCGCGGTCCACGTTTCTGGCTAAGGCAATGTAGGCTTAGTACCCGTCTGCAGATCCATCCTTGCGCATTTCGGTTGCGGCGATCCATGTCCCGTTCTCGAAGTCGCGCATAATGGCCTGATAGCCGCCAAAGCCTCCATCGCCATCCGCCACGGTGTGGCCTCGTGCCGTTAGCTCAGCGCGTGTCGTGTCCGGAATACCGCTTTCCAGAAACACCGTGCCAATATCGGTCTCGCACGGCGCACCATCGAGCAGATCAGTCGGTTCGCAACCACCATCATGACGCCAGCGTGCCGCGTCACCGGCTTCCTGCAAGCCCATGCCGTAATCGACGAGGTTCAGCATGATCTGAACATGCCCTTGAGGCTGCATGCCTCCACCCATGAGCCCGAAAGAGAGCCAAGGCTGATAGTCTTCGCCGACCTTCTTGAGGGCAAAGGCTGGAATGATCGTGTGGAAAGGCCGCTTGCCGGGTTCGAAAACATTGGGATGGGCCGGATCGAGCGAGAACAGCTGCCCACGATCCTGGAACATGAAGCCCAGGCCATCGGCCACCAGACCCGACCCCATCCCGCGATAGTTCGACTGTATAAGCGACACCATCATGCCGTTCTTGTCGGCAACGGTCAGGTAGGTCGTGTCCCCGTCGGCCAGTGTCGCATCGGCTTCCTTGACCAGCAGAGCGCCTGCACTCGGATCGGGGTTAGCCGCCGCCAGATCAATCTCGGCGGCACGTTTTTCTGCGTATGCGGCATCGATGAATGCTTCGGGTTCGACAACGGCGTGTTCCGGATCCACATAGCCGCGCGCCCTGTCAACGAACGCCAAACGCTTGGCTTCGATCTGCGCCATGAGGCTGTCAGCCGAACCGAAGCCGAATTCGGCCATCGGAAAGCCTTCCAGCATTTGCAGCATCTGAAGCGCTGCGACGCCTTGAGTGTTCGGTCCGAGTTCACAGAGTTTTGTATCGCGATAGGGTACGCAGAGCGGCTCCGTCCATTCACCGGTATGGTTAGCAAAGTCCTCATATCGAAGGAAACCGCCGATCCGCTCGAAATAGTTGCCCATGGTCTGTGCAAGATCGCCGGTGTAGAAGGAGTCGCGACCTTCATCGCCGATGGTTTCAAGGGTGTCTGCCAGGTCTGGGTTCTGGAAAAGTGAGCCTGCGACCGGAACCGGGTCGAAGAAGGTTGTCCGTGCGTTCTCATATTCCTCAAGCATCCCGCTTTCGAACGCAGGTGCGAAACGTTTGGGTCCAACGGCCCAGTAATAGGCGATGATCTCCGGGATAGGCGCACCCGACCTTGCATATTCGACGGTGGGCGCAAGGTTCTCGGCCATCGTCCGCTTCCCGAACTTCTCATGCAGTGCGAACCATCCGTCTACGGTGCCGGGCACGGAAACAGGTGCAGTCCCGTAAGGCGGAATTTCCTTGCCATCCATGTACGCGTCGGCCTTGGCCTGCATATCAGCCAGCGTTGCCCCCGCAGGCGAGCGACCGGACCCGTTATAACCATAAAGCTGTTGCGTCTCCGGATCCCAGACGATCGCGAAAAGATCACCGCCAATGCCGTTTCCGGTGGGCTCGACCAGTCCCAGCATCGCATTGGCGGCAATGGCGGCGTCAACCGCCGAGCCGCCCGCCTCGAGCGTGTCGATGGCGATCTTCGTCGCCAGCGGGTGAGCCGTTGCGGCAGCACCGTTTGGAGCGACAACAGCGCTTCGCCCGGCAAGGTTCAGGCTAGTACCAACGCGATCCCCCCGCATGTCTCCGACCGCAGGACCGGTTTCCTGAGCAACGCCCGTCGAAACCGTCGAGGCCAGCAGAATGGCTGTTGCGGCGATCAGGGTTTTGAGCATATCGGGTCAGTCCTTCAAGGTAAATTCACGGGCAAGGATGCGGTCCGGCAAGCCTTTGCACATTTGCGCGACAGGTTCCTCACCATGCAGATCAACCATGTCGGTCAAAGCCGCAAAGATTGCCGATGACGCGAGAAGGTCCGGCTCGATACCTTCGGCAAGAGCGCGGTCCCAGGTCTCGAGAATGAGTTCGAGCGCTCTCGCTTTCTGCGTTTCGAGAGTCATTCCGGAGGAGGCTCGCTTCATTCGGCGTCGGCCTCTTCAGCATTGGAATCTAGAATATCCCCTGCCAGGCTTGCGGCGAGGCGCTGTCCGGCATCGGCATAGGCGACTTCGATTGAGCGGGCATCCCTGCGACACCCGCCGAGGCGGTTCTGCTCGCTGGTAAAGCCGTAGTTGAAGTCGTTCACGATCCGCGATCTCATGGTCTCCGACCGGGGAGCTTCCACGTCGATGAGTTCCTGCACGAAGTTGCGCCAATGCTGGTCTGCGCGTCCATTGCAGAGAACCCGAACGGCATGGGCGCGGCCCAGCGTTTGCGCCAGTCTAGCGAGCGTCTCTTCCCGTTCGGCAAATGTATGCGACTGCGCCGCCACCGGAACTGGCTTCAGCGCCAAAGCGCAACAAACAAAAGTAAGGAACAAACGAGACATCAGGTCGAATCCTAGCCCCTTGCCGGCAATGCGCAAGCATGCGGCTGCAAGTCTATCTGTGTTTGTCAGGCTGTCAGATAGTCTGATGACCGGCGGATTGCTGCTTCGGCGTCTCGCATGATGTCGCTTACGATCTCTGCGACCGTTTGAACGGCTTTGATGCCACCGGCAGATTGACCCATCGCGAAGCATGATTTGTTCACATCAAGGCGCGCCTCGTCCGTGACGCCGCCGATCCCGCCAAGTACATCCGTCTTCATCGAGTGGATCGCCTGCATCGGAAACGGTTGGATGTCTTCCGGGCGCGTCTCCCAGTCCAGAACGTAGGGGTTGGTTCGCACCCGCATGGGCTTTCCTGAATAACAGCGCGTCCGCGTCGTATCTGTATCGCCAGCGCCTACAACGGCCTTTCGATACGTGTCTGCCGCATGGGCTTCTTCCGACGCAATAAAACGCGTGCCCATCCATACGCCCTGTGCCCCCAATGCGAGCGCTGCTGCCAGACCGCGACCGTCATAGATTCCGCCTGCTGCAATGACTGGGATCGATACGGCCTCAACCGCCTGAGCGACCAGGGGGAGCGTTCCGACAAGTCCGGTATGGCCGCCACCTTCAGCGCCCTGAAGAATGACCGCGTCACAGCCCGCTTCCTGCGCCTTCACCGCGTGCTTGACCGCACCGCCCACCACCATGACCTTTACGCTGGCCGCTTGCAGCCGCGCGATGATCGGCAGAGGAACACCCAGACCCGCGACGAAACTGTGCGCGCCGTTTGCGACGATGACGTCGACCGATGCTTCAAGGCTTTGCGGATCGGCAGCGAGAAGATCGACGCCGAACGGCTTTTCGGTCAGCTCGCGCACAGCCTTCATCTGGCTTTCGATAAAGTCAGGTGACGTGCCCGCCATGCCGAGAACGCCATAACCGCCTGCCTCGCACATCGCCGCGCAAAGCTCAGCATAAGATACGCCGCCCATACCCGCGAGCATGATGGGATATCTGACACCCAGAAAATCGCAGAGAGGGGTCTTGAGGGCCATTCCGGGGTCTCCTTACGCGCCAATCAAAGTTTGCCGTTTTGTAATTTTACGTGACGAATTTCAAAAAGTGTGATGAATCACCGCGCGGACCCGCTATTGACTGGGTTCCGGTAGAAACAAGGGGCAATTCATGAAGCATCTTATCATCGCAGCCATGGCGGCTTTCGCTCTCGCAGCGTGCAACAACACCGCACCTGAAGAACAGACCGTCGAAGAAAACATCGAAGAGGCTACCGATTCCATCGAAGACGCCGCTGACGAAGCTGGCGACAACATGGAAGAAGCTGCGGACGACATGGAAGAGTCCATGGACGAAGCTGTTGAAGAAACCGAAGAAACCACCTACTAGGTTTTCCGGTTCACATTCGTTACCGAATGAGAGAGCCCCGCAGGTGCATCCTGCGGGGCTTTTTCGTTCAGAAGATTGCATATCCGCCATCGACCACGAGCGTATCTCCGGAGTGATAGGCAGACGCATCCGAGGCGAGATAAACCGCTACGCCGCCAAAGTCCGCCGGCTCGCCCCAGCGCCTGGCTGGAACGCGTGAGATAACCTTGGTTGTGAAGGTGTCATTGTCCTGGGCAGCTGAGGTCATGTCCGTCGCTATCCATCCCGGCAGGATCGCATTGGCACGCACCCCGTATCGCGCATGTTCGACCGCGATCGATTTCAACATGGAGATCAATCCACCCTTCGTGGCGGCGTAGGCCTCGTTCCTGCCTGCTCCTTCAATTGCGGCAAGGGAGGCCACGCCGACCAGGGATCCGCCGGGTCGACCATCTTTCGCCCGCTCCACGATGTGACGACAGGCTTCTCGTAGCGTCCAGAACGCACCGTCAAGATTGACTGCCATGTTCTTGCGCCAGGTTTCGGTGTCCATCTCAACGAATGAGCTTGCACCGAAGCCGACGCCGGCATTCGCAAAGACCGAATCGATTTGACCGAACATATCAACGGACTGCTTCATTCCATCGACGACCGCCGCCTCGTCAGAGACGTCCACGATGAGGGTTTCGACTTTCGTCCCGTGAGCGGAAAGCTTGTCACGTGCTTCCTCATTTCGTCCGGCGTTTGTGCCCCAAAGCACCAGGTTCGCCCCGGAGGCCGCCAGCGCCTCTGCCATTCCAAAACCGATACCGCGGTTTCCCGCCAGTAACGAGAACTGACTTCCCGCTCAGGTCGAAGGGTTTATAGGTCATGTCTGATGTCCGGGTTTTTCAGGATCAGGAAATATGATCGGAGAGAAGGGGGTTTCGCGCCCCTGTCCCTCTGATCTGTGAACCAGGCCGCTTATCGCGAGCCAACCACTTCGGTCTGCTTTTCCGCATCGACCTGTGCCGCATACGAATTGTCGCGATACTTCTTGAACTCGTTTCGTCGCAATTGTCCGGTTGTGAACCTCATCGGGGCCATCAGCGAGACGGAGAGTCCGAATGTTGGCGTATGCCCGGGCGAGACCGAAATCACTCGTTACGCCGCCGCCGCCATGTGCCTGAATGGCATCATCGATAATATCCAGAGCGACACGAGGACCGGCGACCTTGATCATCGCGATTTCGTTCTTGGCAACCTTGTTACCGACCGTATCCATCATGTAGGCGGCCTTGAGCGTGAGAAGACGTGTCATCTCAAGATTGGTCCGGGCTTCACCGACGCGCTGTTCCCACACAGACTGCTCGGCGACCTTCTTGCCGAACGCTTCGCGGGAGAGAAGGCGCTTGCACATTTTCTCCAAGGCAACTTCGGCTGCACCAATGGTGCGCATGCAATGGTGAATACGGCCAGGTCCAAGACGACCCTGGGCAATCTCGAAACCACGACCTTCACCCAGAATGAGGTTCTCGACCGGCACACGGACATCCTTGAGAACGACTTCGGCATGGCCGTGCGGAGCATCGTCATAGCCAAAGACCGGAAGCATGCGGACGATCTCTATACCGGGTGTGTCGAGCGGTACGAGGATCTGGCTTTGCTGTTGATGGCGAGCGGCGTCCGGGTCGGTTTTGCCCATAACGATGGCAATCTTGCAGCGGCGGTCTCCCACACCTGATGACCACCATTTGCGTCCGTTGATCACGTAGTGATCGCCATCACGGACGATGCGGGTCTCGATATTGGTGGCGTCGGAGGATGCGACCTGAGGCTCTGTCATCAGGAAGGCCGAACGGATCTCACCTGCCAGAAGAGGTTTCAGCCATTTTTGCTTCTGCTCGGCGCTTCCATAGCGATGCAGGACCTCGGAGTTTCCGGTATCCGGAGCGGAACAGTTGAAAACTTCAGACGCCCAACCGACGCGGCCCATGATCTCCGAAAGCGGGGCGTATTCGAGGTTCGAGAGCCCGGCACCGTGAAATTCATCCGTGTCATGGTCGGGGCTCGGCGGCATGAACAGATTCCACAAACCTTCAGCCTTCGCCTTGACCTTCAGCTCTTCCAGAATCGGCGGGATTGACCAGCGGTCGTCGGCATTTTCGTGCTGTTCGTTATAGGTGTCGACGTTCGGGTAAACGTACTTTTCCATGAATGCGGTAACCCGCTCGATATAGCTCCTGGTCTTGTCGTCGAACTCGAAATTCATGGCTCTCTCCCGGTTTGTTTCGCAGACTATAACGTCTTTTGGTCAGCTTACCGGTCGCGTTTCGGCCATGGAAACCGTCTCGTAAGGGAAAGGGCGCAATAGCCACAACATACCGGCCAGGGTGCCGGGCTGACACAGTCGCCAAAGCAGGCCATCAGCACGAATGACATCTACCGGCCTCGCCATTATTCTCTTTGCCACGCTGGTGACGGCGTTCATTTCCGGCATCTTCGGAATGGCGGGTGGCCTGATTCTGATGGGCGTCCTGCTTGCGCTAGTGCCTGTCGCGACGGCGATGATCGTCCATGGTGTATTGCAGTTCATCGCCAACATCTGGCGCGCAATCCTACTTCGCCAACATATCGACTGGAAGGCCACCGGAATCTACGCGGCGGGGGGCGCGCTCGGCATCCTCTCCCTGCTCGGGCTGGCCTGGCGGCCCGACAAGCAGCTGGTCTTTCTGCTTCTTGGCCTGATGCCTGCGCTGATCTGGTTGCCAAAACGGCTGATCAGTCTCGATATCCAGAAACCAGTGCACGCCTTTGGAGCCGGTTTCGCGGTTCAACTCATGAACACATTGGCCGGTGTCGCCGGGCCGCTGCTCGATATCTTCTTCGTCCAGACGTCGATGAGCCGATTCGAGATCGTCGCGACAAAATCGACGACCCAATCGATCAGCCATCTGGTCAAGGTGGCGTTCTGGACCATGCCGCTTCTGGCAGCTGCCGAAGAGATGGTCCTTCCGCCGCTTTGGTTCTTCGCGCTGGCAATACCCTTGTCAGTCCTCGGAACCTGGATGGGCGGGCGGGTTCTGGCCCGCATGAATGACGGCAATTTTCAGGGCTGGATGAAGGCGATCGTTTCGGTAACCGGCTTGATCTATCTGGCACGCGCGGCCGGCTGGATGTGATGGCCTGACGGGAGGACCTTCCGCTTATCTGCGCGCCCGGAAGAAGCTCCTCAGAAGGTCGGAGGCCTCGTCGGCGTAACTTTCGATTTGAATCGCATTCGGCTTCCAGAGAAGTGTCGACTGCTCAAAAAGTCGGGGACCACTGGCGATCGCGCCACCCTTCGGATCTGTCGCCGCGTAGAATACGGTCTCGATCCGCGCATTTGAAATCGCTCCCGCACACATTGCGCATGGCTCAAGCGTTACGTAGAGCTGAAGCCCGGGAAGACGGTAATTCCCGGTCGCCTTGCAGACGCTTCGAATGGCGACGATTTCAGCGTGTGCCGTCGCGTCGACACTGGAGATGGGCGAATTATGGCCTTCCGCCGACGATGGTCTGGCGGACAGGATCGACAATAACCGCGCCGACCGGTACTTCACCAAGAGACTCGGCCCTGCGCGCGAGCGTCAGCGCCTGCCGCATATAGTCCTGTCCTTGGGCGCGGTCATTTGAATGTCCTGAATTACGATTGGAAAGTCATGCGCATCTCTGCGGGTCAGTTCAAGGGCAGGGCGATCCAGACCCCGGACGGACGCGCCACGCGACCCTCCACCGACCGTGACCCGTGAGGCGATATTCAACATACTCGGACATGCCGACTGGGCACCGGATCTGAATGGCGCACGCGCCATCGATCTCTTTGCCGGATCGGGCGCATTGGGACTGGAGGCCATCTCCCGAGGGGCGGCTTTTTGCCTCTTCGTCGAAACGGCCTCCGCAGCAAGAGGCGTCATTCGCTCGAACATCGAGGCGTTTCAGCTGTTCGGCTGCACCCGCATTCATCGCCGTTCGGCAACAGACCTCGGCCCGAAGCCCGCCGGAGTGGGTGCACCGTTCGATCTTGCGTTCATGGACCCGCCCTACGGGTTCGAACTCTGGAAGCCCGCCATAGCTCAACTGGAGCGAGGCGGCTGGCTCAGCCCCGGTGCGGTCCTTATCGTCGAGACCGAGGAAGACACCGAACCCGAGCTGGAGGGATGGCAACGCCAGACCTCGCGCATCTATGGCAGCTCACGTGTGAGCTTTTTCAGCAGGTCTGAATACCGACTAGCGAAACGCGTCGCCGTTTTCGAGAAACTCTGCGCGGATATCGATGCTGGAGCCCTGACCGACCCGGTCCGAACACGTCTCCAGCCAGACGCCCGCCGCATCCCGGCCACGGTCGCGCAAATTGGTCAGGAAGGCCCAACCGGTATCGAACTTGCTATCGACCGAGAGCTCGCCCAGAAACTTGTCGGCGCGTATGGCGTGGATGTTCATGCGCCGGTATTTCCGGCGTGCTTCTTGCGTCAGCCAGCCTTCGTCGAGCAGCTTCTGGACGAAGGCGATCGACCGTAACTCGGCGCGCAGGGACGCGTTGAACGTGATCTCGTTCAGCCTGTCCTGTATTTCGCCAGCGGATTTTGGGACGCCATCGCTCTCCAATGGATTGGTATGCACGATCAGAATGTCGCGCGGAACGTCTGCGTAGAACAATGGGTATAGCGCCGGATTTGCGACATAGCCGCCATCCCAGAATGGGCGGCCTTCAATTTCGACGGCCTTGAAAACCTGCGGCAGACACGCCGAAGCCAGGACATGGTCGATCTCAAGAGTACCGGATTTGAAGATGGCGGCGCGCCCGCACTGGATATCTGTCGCCGCTATGAACAAGGCCAGCGCTCCAGCGTTGACCTTCGCAAAATCGATCTGGTCGGCCAGAACGTCCTTTAGTGGATTGTAATCGAAAGGGTTGAGGTCATAGGGGCTCGCAACCGTCGTGAGTGCCTGAAAGAAGGCGAAAGGTGAGAAGGCCGGGACACCGAATTGGCTTCCGCCAGACGGTGCCAAGGGAGCGCCTTTTCGGGAAATGGCGTGCCAGAAGGTTTCAAGTCTTTCCCGCGCGGCATCGATCGAGCCGTCCTCCATGCCGCTTGCCAGTGCCACGGCGTTCATGGCCCCCGCCGAAGTTGCCGTGATAGCCTCTATGGACAAGCGGCCGTCTTCCAGGAGCCGGTCGAGCACGCCCCAGGTAAACGCGCCATGTGCCCCACCGCCCTGAAGCGCGAGGCTGACCGGGCGTCCGGGCGATGCGCTCATGACTTCGGGTCGGGTTGAGGTCTTGCAAAGACCGGGGTCGCCGGTTTGCTGAGGTCGGGCCGGAAGGTGTAGCCATCCTGCGCGAAGGCTTGCAGATCCTCTGCAGTCTGCGGATCGTTCTCGACGATCCAGCGAGCCATACGACCGCGCGCGTACTTTGCGTAGAAGCCGAGCACGCGGGTCTTGCCGCTTTTCTCTTCCTTGAACTCGGGCGTGACGAGCTTGGCCTCCAAGCGCTTTGGCTGAACGACAGAGAAATATTCCTTCGACGCCAGGTTCACTACGATATCGTTCTTGCCTGTCAGGTCAAAATTGAGAGCGTCGGTGACTTTTCTATCCCAGAAATCGTAGAGGGTTTCGCCGCGCTTCGTCTTGAGGCGAGTTCCCATTTCCAGCCGGTAGGGGTCAATCGTATCAAAGGGGCGCAACACGCCGTAGAGGCCGGACAGTATCCGGATTGTTTTCTGCGTCCGGTTGGCCAGATCCGGGTCGAGATCTGCCGCGCCGAACCCGCGGTAGACATCACCGTTGAAAGCCAGAAGCGCCTGCTTCCGGGTGTCGTTATCCCCACTTTTGGAAAGCATCTGAAAACGATTCCGGTTCAGATCGGCAAGGTCTTGCGAAATGCCCATAAGGCTGCGCAGGTCGGAGGCTGAAAGCTTGCGGGCTACGTTCGACAGCTCATCAATGTCCTTCTTCAACTTCGGAGAGGTTTTTGGCCAGTGACCGGCCGGCTTGTCGAAATCGAGTGATTTTGCAGGAGATAGCAGAACGAGCATCGGCTCTCTTTTCGTGTGTGTTCAGGAACTGGGGGAGGGTTCGGGAAGGGTGAATATTCGCCCCGGGTTCAGGCGGTTGTGCGGGTCGAGCGCCCGTTTTATTGCACGCATCATAGCCAGTTCTTCAGGCGGTTTGCGCCTTTCGAGGTCGTCGCGTTTCAGAAGTCCGATGCCATGTTCCGCCGATATCGAACCGCCAAGCGACATCGTCACATCATCGATGGCTGCACGCAGTTGCTCTTCGACAGCCGTCAACGGATCGCCGGATCCGTCTCTTTCCTTGATCGCGCTTAGATGCATGTTGCCGTCCCCGATATGCCCAAATGCAAAGACATCGGCATCGGTATCCAGTCCGGTAATGATGTCCCGGCAGCGAGAAATGAGTTCGGGCACAGACGATACCGGGACGGAAATATCGAAGTTGACCGATTGCAGCGTCGACCGCTTCGCCACCGGAAGATCTTCGCGCAAGGCCCAGATATCTTTGGTCTGAACCCCAGTCTGACTGAGAATAGCAGTCCGGCACATCTCAGGTTCAAGAGCGCCAGCCAAGGCTTCTTCGAGCATGCCGTAGGCTGTCTCAGCGGTCCGGTCGCTTGTTTCGACCAGAACACGCCAACTCGTGTCTGCGTCCGGCAACGGGTCGGGTTTGCCGGTCTGGGACAGCACGAGCTCCACGCCGCGCTGAGGCACAAGTTCAAAAGCCGTAATCGCATCGCCAACCCGCGATTGCATGAAGCTCAGCAGGTTGACCGCCTCCTGCGGGCTGGCCACGGCACAGAATGCCGTTGCCTTCTCGACGGGAGAATAAAGCTTCAAGGCCACGCGGGTGACAATCCCAAGCGTGCCTTCTGCTCCGCACATCAGCCCGCGCAGATCGTATCCTGTATTATCTTTCCTGAGCGTGCGGAGACCGTTCCAGACCGATCCATCGGCCAGCACTGCTTCGATGCCGAGCACCAGATCCCGCATCATGCCATAACGCAGAACGCCGACGCCTCCGGCATTGGTCGAGACCAACCCGCCAACGGTTGCACTCCCCTGACTGCCGAGTGACAGCGGAAAGAAAAACCCTGCCGCTTCGACGGCCTTATGGACGTTTGCCAGAATGGCCCCGGCTTCGACGATAACTGACGCGTTTCCTGCGTCTGGCGGTTCAATCTGCGTCATGCGACGGAGCGAGAGCAGCACTTCGCCATAGGGAATGCCGCCATTCACCAGCCCGGTATTGCCGCCCTGAGTCGTGATCGCATGCCCGTGATCGGCGCAGACCTTCACGACTGCCGCGACCTCCTCCGTATTGGCAGGAAAGACAGCTACCGGCGTCGAGCCTCGAGCCTTTCCCCGCCAGTCGTCCAGCATCGGGGACAGAAGATCAGCGTCGACAGACCAGCCCGTGTTCCCGACGGCCCTGTCCAGCGCGTCCAGAAACTCCTCACTGGTGCGGTTCACGGAAGGCTGCGTCGACGTCATGACACTGATCTAGTTATTCCGCAGCGCTACGGAAGCCGCTGCACGAATTAGCCTGTCATTGATTGCCAGCCCGAGGCCTGCAAGCGGTATGGGGCTGACGGCCACGGGCTGCCCCATTGCCTCAAGCCGGTGCAACATATCGAACAGGTTTGCAGCAGCTTCGAGCAGCGACCCGGAAGGGGAAAGGTTGAATGTGCAAGGCAGCGCTTCCGGTCCAAACCCCAGATGATTTTCAGTCGAATTCCGGTCAGTGACATTGAGCCTTAGCGCCACTTTCGGCGCGTAGTGACGAAACGCCATGCCAGGAGCGCGAACCGGTCCGCTTTCGTCCGGCTCATCCAGCCGACCGATCATTTTTGTGATATCTTCGTCGGGGATGGCTCCGGCCCGCAAACGAACCACCCGGCCGTTTACGACACGCAGGATTGTGGACTCAAGACCATTTTCTGCCGGTCCGCCATCCAAGACCGGAACGCGATTGTTGAACCCCTCCCGGACGTGCGTGGCTGACGTCGGGCTCAATCGACCGGATGGATTGGCAGACGGTGCCACCAACGGTCTGCCAAAAACCGCTAGAAGTTCCAGCGCGACCGGGTGAGCCGGAATACGAACAGCGAGGGTATCGAGACCGGCGCGCGCGAGACCGCACACTTTCCCGGCGCCGGTGATCGGAAGTACAAGGGTGAGGGGGCCCGGCCAGAAAGCATCGGCGAGTTTGAGCGAAAGAGGATTGAACTCAACTTCACGGCTGGCGGCGCGGAGCGAATGGAAATGTGCGATCAGCGGGTTGAGATGTGGCCGCTGCTTGATTTCGAAGACTTTAGCGACAGCCAGCGGATCTGTTGCATCGGCCGCCAGCCCGTAGACGGTTTCCGTAGGGATCGCGACAACGTCTCCGCGAGAGAGGGCCGAAAACGCTGCGTCGAAGCCTGTGCTATCGGCCATCTGCGCGAACCGCGACCAGGGTCACGTTCACATCGACGTTTTCGCTGACCCAATCGGCGGACGGATCACTCTCCTGCCCGAGGTCCAAGGGTGTCCGAGACACTACCGATGTACCTGACATCAGTGCCTCATCACCGCTGATCTCTACCGTGAACGACAAGGGCACCGAGACCGAGGTGTCCTTGATCGAGATCGTGGCAGTGGCGGTGTAGGCTTCTCCGTCCATACGGAAATCATTGACGACGACGTTCGCCTCCGGGAACGTCCGGACGGCGAACCATTCTGATGCGACCAGACTGTCATCATAGAGCTTCTTGCCGGTCCGGGCAGACGATGTTGCAATACTGACCACAGCTTTCGCTTCATCCAGCCTGTCTGGATCGAAAGTGATGTCTGCTGTCCAGTCTTCGAACACGCCGGAAAATGCGCTGCCATCATGGGTCCCGGAAAAACGGATTTCCGATTGGTCCGGGACGACGGTCCAGTTTCCGGACGACGCGAGCGTGGTTGTGGCACCGTTCTGCCTGAGATCAGCAAGAAGTGGCGCCGCAGCCACGGCGAGAAAGGCGAGCACCACCAGTGCAATCATGGCACCCAGCCCGCGTGAAGGCACCGCCTTTCGGGTTGGTCCGAGTGCGACCGGTATCATCCGCTTCAGAACGCCTTCTTCTCCAGCGAATTGATGCTTGAGAGCTCCAATCACATGTAGCGCCAACAGGCCAAATGTGAGCCAGGCCAGCTTTGAGTGAAACTGGTAGAGCGGCCCGAACACCGCTTCGCGCGTTTGCAGGGAAAGCTCTGGCAAGTACGGCAGATGCGGCCAGGACACGATCCCGAAAAGCACGGTCGGCACGCCGAATGGAGAGGCGGAAACGAGCGCCCAACCAGAAAGTGGGATGGCCAGCATGACGGCATAAAAGCCAAGGTGAACGGCATGGGATGCGCGCTTTTCCAGCGGCTTCATATCATCCGGAAGCGGCGGTGGCGGGTTCATCAGCCGCCAGATGATCCGGGCGATCGTCAGAAAGAGAACAGTGATCCCGAAGGACTTGTGGAGTTGCCAAAGCCACTCTATCGGGCGGCCTTCGGCATTATGCATGTTCCAGCCGAGAAAAATATTCCCGACGAGCAGGATCGCGATGACCCAATGGAGCAGCATCGCAACGCCGGTATATCTGCGCGAGGGCATCACGTCTGATCCGACTGCATGATCGACCATGCCAACCCCCTCGGCAGAATATCCGGTTCCGGCTTTATCGGCCGGAACCGGCGCAGGTGTCTACTCTGATTCCGGCTCGATAAATTCGACTTCGAGGATGATTTCGACTTCATCACCGATATTCGGAAGATAAGTATCGAGGCCGAAGTCAGATCGGGTCAGCGTTGTTGTTGCGGAAAAGCCGATCTGGTCGCGCGTTCCGTAGAATGATGAGTTGCCGGTCCCATTAAAGGTAGCATCAAGGGTGACCGGTTTGGTCACGCCGAGAAACGTCAGATCTCCGGTGATCTTGCCAGTGAACTCGTCTGTTTTTTCGACCTTCGTGGATTTGAAGGTAATCTGGGGAAACTCCTCAGCGTTGAACAGATTGGCATTCGTTGCGAGCTTGTTGTTCCAGCTATCGTCGTCACCGGTGCTTGGATGATCGGTCTGGACCGACATCGGATTGATGGTGGCCGTCACAGTCGATTTCGTCGGGTTCTTGGCGTCGAACTGAATGGTGGCGTCAAAATCGGTGAAGCGCGCCGTGTACATTGAGAGACCGCTGTGAGAAACGCGCCATATCAGCGAGGCGTGGCCTTTATCGAGCTCGTAAACACCTGAATTGGCCTCAGAGAAATCCTGTTCGGCGGCCATCGCGACGCATGCCGTCATGCTGAAGGCTGCGGCGGCTGCCAGAGTGTGGAAAACGTTGCGCATTTGCTATCTCCTTTGGGGTGCTACATCTATATCTAGCGTGGCGGGACCAATGCGCCATATTTTCGAAGATTAAATCCGACATTCCGGATCAATTTTACGACAAGACGGAACGATGACCATGACCTACCGCCCGCCGATCGACGATATCAGAACCTCGCTGCTGCATGCGGCAGGCATCGCCGGCTTGGAGGGTCTTCCGGGTCTGGAGGCCTTCGACCTCGATATTATCGACCCAATTCTCGAAGAAGCTGGCAAGTTGGCTGCCGAGACACTCGCGCCGCTCAATCAGTCCGGAGACAAGCAAGGCGCCCGCCTCACTGAGTCCGGCGTCAAAACGCCGAACGGCTTTCCAGAGGCTTATCAGACCTATGCAGAAGGCGGCTGGCTCGGTCTTGGTTTTCCGGAAAGCTCGGGTGGCCAGGGCCTACCCTCGGCTGTTGCACTCGCGGTCATGGAGATGATGCAGGCTGCGAACATGAGCTTCGGTCTCTGCCCGATGTTGTCGCTTGGAGCCGTGGAAGCGTTGATCGCTCATGGAACGGACGAGCAGCGCGATATCTATCTTGAAAAGATCATGTCCGGAAAATGGTCCGGAACGATGAACCTGACCGAACCGCAGGCAGGGTCGGATGTGGGCGCGCTGAAGACGAAAGCAGAAGCTCAGGATGACGGGAGCTATCTGATCAACGGTCAGAAGATCTACATCACCTGGGGCGACCATGACTGCGCCGAAAACATCATTCATCTGGTTCTGGCACGCACCCCGGGCGCGCCCGAAGGGTCTCGTGGCATCTCGCTCTTCATCGTGCCGAAGTTCATTCCGGATGCGGACGGGAACCCTGGCGAGGCAAACGACCTTCGGTGTATCGGGCTCGAATTGAAGATCGGCATCCATGCGTCTCCGACGTGCGTGATGGAATTTGGCGGCAATGGCGGCGCAAGAGGCTGGTTGATCGGTGAGGAGAACCGGGGCCTTGCCTGTATGTTCACGATGATGAACTCGGCGCGCCTGAATGTCGGCGTGCAGGGCGTTGCCGTTGGCGATGCAGCCTACCAAGCGGCACTGGAGTACGCCCGTGAGCGCAAGCAGGGCAAGGCAAAGACGTGGAAAGAGGAGGGCTCTGCACCGATCCTCCACCATAGCGATGTTCGCCGCAATCTGATGACCATGCGAAGCAAGGTCATGGCGGGACGGTCCATCTGTTACGCTTGTGCCATGGCATCTGACCTCGCACGCCGGGGAACCGACGAAAGCGTACGGGCAAAGGCAAAACTTCGCGAAGAGTTGCTCACGCCTATTGCCAAGGCCTGGAGCACGGACATGGGCGCGGAGATGGCAAGCCTTGGCGTGCAAATCCATGGCGGCATGGGCTACATGAACGAAACCTTGGCGGCCCAGCTTTATCGCGACTCCCGGATTGCGCCCATTTATGAAGGTACGAACGGAATTCAGGCAGCAGATCTGGTTGGCCGCAAACTCCAACTCGGCGATGGTCTGGCGATGACTGACATGATCGAGGAAATTCGCGCCGGTCTTGAAGACTGCGAAGGCAGCAATGACGGCCGGGTCCGAACCATCGCCGCCAACCTGAAAACCGGTACGGATGCGCTTCAGTCCGCCACCGACTGGATGAACGAGACGCTGAAGACCGATCGCGATGCGGCTCTGGCCTCGGCCACCCCTTATCTGGCTCTGGCAGGCGATGTCATTGGTGGGCATTACCTTCTGAAATCTACCATTGGCGAGGTTCGCGACGGCAATCGCCGCCATTCAGATGCAACGGCTGCGCTGAGTGCCTTTTATGCCGAAACGATCTTGAGTGTGGCATCCGGGCGGGCGCGTTCGGTGATCCAGAGCGGCGAGAGCCTCGGCGAAGAGAATATCTCGATGTTCGACGCGGCGTGACAGCCTTGCAGACTTTCAAGGCTTCGTCCGCTTCACCCAGAGTGCGGCAGGTCATGGACGGGCTACCCGACACATCGTCGCGCAAGCCGCGTCTCGACTACCCGTTTCCAGAAGCACCGGAGCCGGGATCTGTGCTCGAGGTAGCAGATGGCGTCTTCTGGGTCCGCATGCCGCTTCCGTTTGCGCTGGAATGGATAAACCTCTGGCTTCTGCGAGACGGGGAGGGCTGGACGATTGTCGATACAGGCCTGGCGACGGAGGAGACACGTACGCACTGGCGGTCTGTCTTCGAGACCGTCCTTGATGGAAGGCCGGTAAAGCGGGTTATCTGCACGCACATGCACCCTGATCATTCAGGACTTGCCGGCTGGATCACGCGAAAGTTCCAGTGCCCGCTGGTCATGAGCCGTCTGGAATACCTCACCTGCCGGGTGTTGCTGGCCGATACCGGCCGTGAGGCGCCGGATGCCGGGATCAGTTTCTTCAAGGCTGCCGGATGGGATGAGACGGCGCTTGAAAGCTACCGCAAGCGTTTTGGCGGGTTTGGACGTGCAGTATCGAGATTTCCCGACAGCTATCAGCGGCTTGAAGCTGGCGATTCTGTCGCTATCGACGGGTCCGACTGGAAGGTGATGATCGGCAATGGACACTCGCCCGAGCATGTCTGTCTCTTCAACGCCGACAAGAATCTGTTCATTTCCGGAGATCAGGTTCTGCCGCGAATATCCTCAAATGTTTCGGTTTTCCCTACGGAACCTGATGCCGATCCACTTGGCGACTGGCTGGCGAGTTGCGAACGTCTAGCCGACGCCTTGCCGAAGGATGTGCTCGTCCTGCCTGCTCACAATCTCCCATTCGTGGGCGTTCGTGCGCGATTGAAGAGTTCTGATCGCCGGACATCACACATCACTGAAGCGGCTCGAGAAGCGATTGACCTCGCCGCTGCGGGCAATCGATTGTTTCGGTGCTCTCTTCGTCCGCAAGATCGGACCCGATGTGTTGTCGCTCGCAACCGGGGAAACGCTCGCGCATCTCAATTATCTGATGTCTAGGGGCCGGGTTGACCGCAAGCGCGATAACGAAGGTGTCGACCGGTACCAGCTTTCGCAGTCGGACATGGACCGGAATTAAGCGGCCAGTCTATTGTTCTGTGCAAGGGTGAAGGTATAGACCGCGTGCATTCGGAGCGGTGCCTGGCGCGTCATTCCTTTTTTGCCGCCTACAGGATGTGGATAAGCGAGACCCGATGAGCGAAACCGTAAAAGACGATCAGGCGGCTTCGCCAACCATTCTGGCCCGTGTCTGGCGTGAAATCGTCGAACTCGGATCGACACTTCTCGTTTTCATTCCGGTGTTTTTCATTTTTACGATGGTCGCCTATGAACTTCGCTCGATTCCGAGTGAAAGCATGGTGCCAAATCTGCAAGTCGGTGACCGCGTGGCAGTATCGAAGTTCACTTACGGTTACTCCACCAATTCGGTACCGTGGGGGTTAGGGCGTTTCCTCCCGTTCGGAGACGGGCGCATCTTTGCCTCTGAGCCAAAGCGCGGAGACGTCATCGTCTTTCGCCATCCACATATCGACAGGGTCATGATCAAGCGGCTGGTCGGATTGCCTGGCGACGAGATCCAGATGCTGAATGGCGTTCTTTATATCGACGGCAAGGCTTTACCAACGCGTTTCATCCGCCGCACCAGCTACCAGCCGTATCGCAGGTCATACGGCGATGGTGAGTTCTATGTGGCTGAGGAATTCGAAGAGACCGATCCGGCGGGTAACACCTATCTGATTAATCATCACAGGGCGAACGGATCGCTCGATACGACCGGAAAGTTTGTCGTACCGGAGGGGTATCTCTTTTTCATGGGCGATAATCGGGACAATTCGGTCGACTCGCGGGACCTCACCGGTCATTGCCCTGCTGGAAGTGATGGGGTCGTTCGCGAGGCCGGATGCCCAAAACCGGCCGGTCAGGAGCCGAGTGTCGGCTTCGTCCCGGTCTCGAATGTGATCGGACGCGCAGAGACGGTGCTGTTCACACTCAACCGGTGTACCCGCTACAAGGTCGGCTGTCCAAAGGGGCGTGTTTGGAGCAGTTTGTAGTCCGTACTTACCGGCCTGTTAGCCTTTTGCCTGTAGCCAGTCTGCAGGCATTCCGAGGCTTTGTATGCGCTGCAATATCATTTGTGCCGATGAACTGACTGATCGACATATCGAGCATTGGCATGCGCTGCGGAATGCGGACGCACGCTATTTCAGTCCGTTTTTCGATCCGGACTTCACGCGTATCGTTCAGGAGGCACGTGGCGGCGTGCATGTGCTCTTCTGCGAGGATGAGACTGGCCCGGCGATGATCTGGCCCTTCCAGAAAAGCGGGAAACGGATGTACCCGGTTGGCGAACCGTTCTCGGACTATCACGGGCCGATCATGCGGATAGGGTTGACACCTGATCTCCCGGACGTCTTGAGCAAGGCCGGTCTTACAGTTGCGCATTTTACCGGCATCCACGACCCGTCGGGCACATTCGACAGGTTTACGCGGAACCGTGACGGAGCGTTCATTGTCGACACCAGCGAAGGCATAGACGCCTACAATGCTTGGCAGACGGCAAACCACTCCCGCCATGCAAAGAAGATGCGCCGCGTCACGCGCAAGATCGAACGCGAGATCGGCAGGCTGACATTTACATGGGACGATCAGGACGAAGCGGCGTTCGAGCAGCTCATTTCCTGGAAGCGGGCTCAATATGTGCAGACGGGCCGCCATGATGTGCTGGGCCCGGACTGGTCGCAAAAGATGATGCGGCTTTTGCTCGCCCGGCGACAAGAAACCGGTGCACGGGCAATTCTCCATACACTACGTCATGAGGGACGCCTGATTGCAGCGGAACTGAATGCCATAGGTATCCACACCCTGCATGGATGGATTCCCGCTTATGATGATGAATTCAGTTCCTATTCGCCCGGGTATCTCATTCAGGAAGAGATTATCCGGCAGGCAGCAGGATACGGGCTGACGAAATATGACCTCGGTGTCTCTGCGGGGCACTACAAGAAATACTACGCCAATTACCAGATCCCGGTCTGGGAAGGTACGGTCTGGTCCAGCGAGGCCCAGAGAGGTCTTGACCGTACGAACAGTCTTATCTGGAGCAAGCTCGAAAACTGTCCTAACGCAAAACTGGCGAGTACTGCCCTGAAGATGCGCCGTCGCTATCGCGTGATCCGGTCCGTTGAGACGGGGTTGCCGGGCAGGGTGAAGGGTATGCTGGCTGCAGCCGGTCAGCTTTCGCTGCGAGAGCCCGAAGAGCCTGCGGCATCGCAGGACGATTAGCGTCCCCGATAACGTCACATATGCATTAAGAGTGATGCTGTGCTTGATGCATGTCCGCCCCGCCGCTAACAGTCTGGACGGGTAGCGGGTTTCGGGAAACACTGACTTTGAAAATAACAGAAACATCCCCTGACCTGGTCACCGAGGTTGCGGAGGACCTGGGACCAGGGCCGATTATCGTGGCCCGTCACGGGCGCCCTGCGCTCGACCGCCGTGCGGGGCCAAAGATCGGCTGGCGCGAATACAAGGACTGGTGGGCACGTTACGAAATCGGGAGTCTTGCCCCCGGCCAGGAACCGCCCGAGGAACTTTGCAGGCTGGCGCTGGACAGTGTGAGGGTTCTCTCATCAACCCGCGCCCGCGCCATCGAGACGGCGACAAAGGTGGCTCCATGGGCGGAGATTGAAACTGATCCTGTCTATGTCGAGGCGAATCTTCCACCTCCCGTAATTGAGGGCGTGCGATTTCTGCCCAAGACATGGAACATCCTGGCCCGCGCTGCCTGGCTTCGCGGTCACGCGCTTGACGGCGAAGGTGTCGATGCCGCGGGGAAGAGAGCCACGCTTGCGGCGCAGCAACTCGACGAGGCGGCTGAGGCTGGAAAGATATTTCTTGCCGCCCACGGGTGGTTCAACCGAATGCTGAGACCGCGTTTGCGCAAACTGGGCTGGCGATGTGTTTACGATGGCGGCGACAAGTACTGGTCGTACAGGGTTTATCGTAAAGTCGGCTTCTAGAAGCAAAAACCCGTCTATGGCTCATGCTCCGTTGTCATCCACGCTGGCCGTCCGTAAGAAGATTGTAGAGGACCCAGCATGACCAAAGACACGCCTGTTGCAGATATGACGTTCGAAGCCGCTTTGACGGAGCTGGAAGGGATCGTCGAGCAGCTGGAGCGCGGCGATGTCGAGCTGGAACAGTCTATCGCAATCTATGAGCGGGGGGCGGCTCTCAAGCGTCATTGCGAAGCCCGCCTCGCAGCAGCCCAATTGAAAGTGGAGCAAATCGTCCTCGGAGCCGACGGCAAGCCGGGGACTGAACCTTTCGATAGCGAGACATGACAGCGCCGGAGCGGTCCTTCGAGCAGAGACTGGCGGAAATCGCCGATCAGGTTACCGTTGCTCTGGATAGGCTTATCGCGCCCGCGAACGGTCCGGAAGTGCAACTGATGCGCGCGATGCGGCATGCGGCGCTGGCTACAGGCAAGCGCATACGACCCTTCTTCGTCATAGAATGCGGCGCTCTGTTTTCCGCACCCGAGAAGAGCCTGATGCGAATCGCCTGTGCGATCGAATGCATCCATACCTACAGCCTTATTCACGATGATCTTCCTTGCATGGACGACGACGACACACGCCGCGGCCAACCAACCGTGCATGTGGCCTTCGATGAAGCGACTGCAGTTCTGGCAGGCGATGCCTTGCTGACGCTCGCCTTTGAAATCCTTGCGGATCCGGAAACCCACCGGGATGCAACAATTCGATGTCGGCTGATCGAGCGGGTGGCGAGAGCCTCAGGCGCGCGAGGCATGGTAGCAGGTCAAATGATCGACATGCTGCCCGACGGGTCGGGCAAGGATCTCAACGCGATTACCCGGATGCAGCGGCTCAAAACCGGCGCGTTGATATCCTGCGCTGGTGAATGCGCATGTATCGTCGGCGGGGCGAGTGACCCAGAACGCGCTGCGCTCAACGCATTTCTACATGACCTCGGACTGGTCTACCAGATTGCGGACGATCTGCTGGATGCCGAAGGCTCCGAGAGCGACCTCGGCAAGGCCGTGGGCAAGGATGCAGGAGCAGGAAAAGCAAACTTTGTGACACTGCTGGGCGTAGAGCCTGCACGAGAGCGCGTGCGTCTTCTCGCCGCTCAGGCGAAGGAACATCTCGCAATGTTTCGCAATAGCGCCCACTTTCTGGCGCAGTCGGTTGATTTCGTGCTTGAACGCAAACACTGACCAGACGTTTTCGAAAGTCCGCCATGACCTCCACGCCTCATCTCGACGAAATTGCCAGCGTCTCGGACCTGAAAGGCAAGTCGCGAACCGAACTTCGCGCAATTGCCGACGAACTGCGCACCGAGACGATCGATGCTGTGTCTGGCACGGGTGGACACCTCGGAGCAGGGCTCGGTGTTGTCGAACTGACCGTCGCAATCCACCACGTCTTCGATACGCCCACGGACAAGCTGATCTTCGATGTCGGCCATCAGTGCTACCCTCACAAGATACTGACAGGACGCCGCGACCGGATCCGCACCTTGCGTCAGGGCCAGGGCCTTTCCGGCTTCACCAAGCGCGCCGAGAGCGAGTACGACCCGTTCGGAGCGGCCCATGCATCGACATCGATCTCGGCCGGACTTGGGTTTGCGGTATCAAGCGATCTTCAGGACACTGGAAAGAACGTTGTTTGTGTCATCGGAGACGGCGCGATGTCTGCCGGAATGGCCTACGAGGCCATGAATAATGCCGGCGCGCTCGGCAAGAAGCTGATCGTGATCCTGAATGACAATGACATGTCCATTGCGCCTCCGGTCGGGGCGATGAGCCATTATTTGTCCAAGCTTGTTTCAGGAAAGCCCTATCGCTCACTCCGCAAGCTGGCGAAGAATGTCGTGCGCCCGATCGGTCTTGAAGGCACGATGCGCAAGGCCGAGGAATACGCCCGCGGGTTTGCTATGGGTGGCACCCTGTTTGAAGAAATGGGGTTCTATTATGTCGGGCCCATCGACGGGCACGACCTCGATACGTTGATCCCCGTTCTCGAGAACTGCAAGAACATGGATGACGGGCCGGTACTGATTCATGCCGTAACGCAGAAGGGAAAGGGCTACGCGCCCGCCGAGAATGCGTCCGACAAGTATCATGGCGTCGCAAAATTCGATGTCGTCACTGGCAAACAGGCCAAATCATCGCCGAAGGCACCCAGTTATACCAGCGTGTTCGGGCAAACGCTCACTCGCGCTGCTGAAACGGATGACCGGATCGTTGCGATAACGGCTGCGATGCCTGCCGGTACAGGTGTCTCGATCTTCCAGGAAAAGTTCCCGGAGCGGACTTTTGATGTCGGTATCGCTGAACAGCATGCCGTGACCTTTGCGGCTGGCCTTGCCGCAGACGGCATGAAACCGTTTGCTGCGATCTACTCGACCTTCCTGCAGCGCGGGTATGATCAGGTCGTGCATGACGTCGCAATCCAGAGTTTGCCGGTAAGATTTGCCATAGACCGCGCCGGTCTGGTCGGTGCCGACGGCCCGACACATGCGGGCAGTTTCGATATCGGCTATCTTGGAGCTCTTCCCGGGATGATCTGCATGGCGAGTGCGGACGAAGCCGAACTCGCCAGAATGGTGATGACTGCGCTGGAGATCGACGACCGTCCGAGCGCCTTCCGCTATCCACGCGGTGAAGGCACTGGTGTTCTCATGCCCGAAAATCCTCAGCCGCTGGAAATCGGTCGCGGGCGCATTGTTCGTGAAGGCCATACAATCGCGTTGTTGTCCTATGGCGGTCGCTTGGGTGAAGCGGAAAAGGCAGCGGACATGCTGGCGGCTCAAGGGCTCTCCACGACGCTGGCGGATGCGCGTTTCGCCAAACCACTCGACGCGGAACTTATCGCCCGCCTGGTGCGCGAGCACGAAGTTCTGGTGACGCTGGAAGAGGGCGCAAGTGGCGGTTTCGGCGGCTTTGTCCTGGAACACCTCGCACGCACCGGGCAACTCGATAAAGGTCTGAAGATCCGGACGCTGACATTGCCAGACAGGTTTCAGGACCAGGACAAACCGGACCTGATGTATAAAGACGCCGGACTGGATGCTCACGGTATTGCAGCGACAGCTATTGCTGCGCTCGGCCGTGGAAATGTCGCAGAGCTATCGCGGTTCGCTGTCTGACATTTCCTTGATTTTCGGGGCGTTGACGTGCAGGTCTTCGGGAAAACAGGCCGCACTCTGACCAACGGAGCGGGCACCACCGGAGGAAAGTAATTGAGCGCACATCCCGCAGCAGAATTGCCCGCAAACTGGCCCGTTGTACCGGTGGCGCAGACCACTGCCTTGCTGACAGCGCCAGGCGCTCCATTCGAACTTGTCGAGGCCAAAGTCGGCGGCGTCGCCATGCAGGTTTACAAAAATGCCCCGGCGACAATGCGCGACCTGTTCCTGTTCGGCCGCGCAAGTCACGGCGACAAGCTGATGCTCGTATATGAGGACGAGCGCGTCACCTTCGAAGCAAATGCCCGTGCAGCTATTGCATTCGCGAAGGCGCTGACAGAGCGCTTCGGCGTGGTGAAGGGTGATCGTGTTGCCATCTGCATGCGAAACTACCCGCAATGGCCCGTAGTTTTCTGGGCGTGCATGCTTACAGGCGCTGTCGCAACACCGCTGAACTCATGGTGGAAGGGCGAGGAGCTCGAATATGGCTTGAATGATTGCGGCGCAAAGCTCGCGGTTGTCGACCCGCAGATATTCGAACGTATCTTTGAGCACTGGGAAGCTCTGACCGACCTTGAAACGATCATCGTGGCACGCAATGAAGACGAACATGCCGACCCGCGCGTCGTTGCCATGGAGGATCTCATCGGCACGGCGAAGGACTGGGCCTCGCTTGATGCTGGAGCGATGCCGGATGTCGTGCTGTCAGCAGATGACGATACCACGATCATGTACTCGTCGGGTACGACCGGAAAGCCGAAAGGGGTCCTGGCCTCGTCACGCGGCATCATTTCAAACATGTTCAATTCTCTGGCCAATCAGGCACGCTCCTTTGTCAGACGCGGAGAAATGCCGCCCGAGCCCGACCCGAACGAACAGCAACGGGCAACTCTGCTGTCTATTCCGTTCTTTCATGCGACCGGGGCTTTCGCCGTGCTGACGCCGGCACAGTTCAATGGCATGAAAGTCGTGACCATGTACAAATGGGACGCAGGCGAGGCGCTGCCGATCATAGAACGCGAAAAGGTGAGCGCCATCGGCGGTGTCCCGGCAATTGCATGGCAGGTGCTCGAACACCCGGATCGGGAGAAATATGATCTCTCCTCAATCCAGGCGGTTTCGTATGGCGGTGCTCCGTCGGCGCCGGAACTGGTCTCGACGATCAAGAAAACCTTCAAGGATGCCACCCCTGCCAATGGCTGGGGCATGACAGAAACCTGCGCCACTGCAACGCTGAACCTTGCGGAAGACTATGTGAACCGGCCTGACAGCGCAGGCCTTCCCGGGCCTGCCATGAAGATCAAGACGGTTTCGCCAGACGGGCAAACCCTGCCTGCAGGAGAAGTCGGAGAACTTTACTGCTTTGGCCCCTCGAACGCCAAGCTTTACTGGAACCGTCCGGACGCGACGGCCGAGACCTTCAAGGATGGTTGGGTCGCAACAGGGGATCTGGCGCGTATCGATGAAGAAGGTTTCGTCTACATCGTTGATCGTGCCAAGGACATGCTCATTCGTGGCGGAGAGAACATCTACTGTATCGAGGTCGAGAATGCGCTCTATGAACATCCGGCGGTCATGGACGCCGCCGTTGTTGGGATACCGCATCGCGTTCTGGGTGAAGAGGTCGGCGCTGTAGTTCAGGTGAAACCCGGCAAGGAAACCAGCGAGAAGGACTTGCGCGCCTTTGTGGCCTCGCGTCTTGCTGCCTTCAAGGTGCCGGTGCGGATTGAGCTTCAGCCCGATCCACTGCCCCGCAATGCTAACGGAAAGATCCTCAAGAACGAGCTTCGCGAGCGGTTTGTAGATGCCTGAAGACGGTTCCGGCCAACCGACGTCTACAAACTCGCACGGAGCGAACGGGCAAACCGTCGCACTTGAGAGGCGCGAGGATACGGACGGTCGCTTGATCGCACCGTCTGCCGGGCGCAACAGGGATGTGGTACTGGCCGCGTTCGCAGACCTGTTGCCAGATGCCCGGTCCGTCCTGGAGGTTGCTTCTGGGACGGGGGAGCACGCCGCATGGTTAGCCAGCCAGTTACCGCGGCTGGTCTGGCAACCAAGCGATTTCGATCCGGCATCGCTGGCAAGTATCAAGGCCTGGGCTTCGCACCTTAACGCCACGAATGTTCGCGACCCCATCTGCCTCGACGTCTCGCTTCCGCGCTGGCAAGACGGGCTCAACGAGCACTTCGATGCCGTGTTCTGCTCGAACATGATCCACATAGCGCCGGTCGCCGCGATGCACGGTGTTGTTTCGGGAGCAGGCGATATGCTCGCCGAGGGCGGTAGATTTGCGCTCTATGGCCCATTCTCGCGCAATGGTGAGCATACTGCAGCGTCCAATGCCGAGTTTGATCGATCCCTGAAAAGCCGTGATCCCGATTTTGGTGTTCGCGATCTTGACCTTGATATCGTGCCGCATGCCAGGGAAGCCGGTCTTGAACTCGAAGTTACGCGGAATATGCCCGCCAACAATCTGTTCGCGGTGTTCCGCAAGCAGGTCGCTTAAGGAGCGGTCGTTTCGTCAGTTCTTTCGACGCGCCAGATTGACCCGCCAACTTCATCCGATGCCACATAGAGATAGCCGTCAGGTCCCTGGACGACATGGCGCAGTCTAAGGCCTGCGTCCGCGAACAGCTCCTCTTCCCCGACCACTTCGCCATTTTCCAGGTCAACGCGCTGGAGCTTCATGCCTGCAAGCGCGGGCACGAACAGATCTCCCGTCCAGTCGGAATATTTGTCGCCAGTATAGAAAACCATTCCGGCAGGCGCGATGGAAGGCACCCATTTGACAATGGGCTGCTCCATTCCAGGGGCCTTCGTGTCCCGGGTGATGATCGAGCCGTCATAGTTCACGCCGTAGGTAATCTCGGGCCAGCCGTAATTCTTTCCCGGGGCGATCACGTTTATTTCGTCGCCGCCTTTCGGACCGTGTTCGTTGGCATAAATCGTCCCGCTCGCCGGGTCGAGGGCCAGTCCCTGGACGTTACGATGACCGTACGAATAGACAGCAGGGTCTCCGTCCTTTCCGTCGGCAAACGGATTGTCGGCGGGTATCGAGCCATCAGTATTCAGTCGAACGATTGTGCCGTGATGGTTCTTCGGGTTCTGGGCGTCATCCATGTACCGAAAACCATCGCCCAGACTGAGCAACAGCGTTCCATCGGGGAGGAAGAGAAGGCGACCTCCAAAATGCAATTGTGTGCTCCGGGTGGGACTTGCCTCGAAGATCTGCTCTACGTTTTCGAGGCTCAGGCTGTTTTCGGAGAGGCGCGCGCGAATTAAAGCTGTGCTGTTGGCAGACTTGGTGCCCTTGGAATAGGCCAGATAGACGTACCGGTTCTCGGCAAAGTCTGGATCAAGGGCTAGTCCCAACAGACCACCCTGGTTTTCGATCAGCGCTTCAGGCGCGCCCGAAACGGCCTGTCCGGTTTCCTCGCCCGGAGCTACAAAACTCAACCGGCCTTCGCGCTCAGACACCAGAAGCCCACCGTCACCCGGTAAAAACACCAGTCCCCAAGGATAATCAAACCCTGTAGCGATGGGTCTGAGCTGCCAGTCACCATCCTTGATCGGTGCTTCGAGCCCACGAGCGTCTTGCGCGGTCGCCGGGTTTTGTGCAGCCGCGGTATTGGTGGCGTTCGTGTCCGGGCTTCCGCACGCCGCCAAGGCAACAGCCGAAGTCGCGGCAGCAAGATAGAAAAGGCGATGCATGAGACAGCTCCAGACCGGTCGGTTTGCGTCAGTCTAGGGGGTATGCATGCGGAGCGCCAGTTTGTAGGGACAGGTTTGGCTAGAGACGTTCCTTTGTCCGCGTAAACTTGATGTCCGGGTTTTTTTCTTCGGCATAGCCGACATCCCAGGCATTCTTGGCCAGATAAACTGGATCCCCGTCAAGATCCTCTCCGGATGCGGACTTGTTCTTCTCCAGAAAGGCTTCGATCTTGTCCCTCGGTCCTGAAATCCAGCGCGCAACGTTATATGACGCGGTTTCAAAGACCACTTCCAGTCCGTACTCGGCAGCAACCCGTTCCGCCATCACATCAATCTGTAGCGATCCAACGGCCCCGACGATCATGTCCGATCCGATCTGTGGCCTGAAAAGCTGTGTTACGCCTTCTTCGGCAAGGCTCTCGAGGGCCTTCTTCAGGTGCTTTTGCTTCATCGGGTCCTTGACCCTGGCGCGGCGGAGGATTTCAGGTGCGAAGTTCGGGATACCCCCGAACCTGATATCTCCGGACTCAGACAGGGCGTCTCCGACCCGCAACGCACCATGGTTCGGCACGCCTATGACGTCCCCGGCAAACGCGTCTTCAGCAATTTCACGGTCCTGCGCCAGAAACATGAGCGGGTTGTGTACGTTGATGGCTTTGCCAGATGACGTTTTCAGCTTCATGCCACGCTTGAAATTGCCCGAGCAGAGCCGAAGGAAAGCCACCCTGTCGCGATGATTCGGGTCCATGTTCGCCTGAATTTTGAAGACGAAACCCGTTACGGCTGGATCGCTCCGCTCTATCTCAATGCTCCGACCCTTGTTCTCTGCCTTTTGCGGACGCGGTGCCGGAGCGAACTCGGCTAGTGTATCCAGTAGTTCATGGACGCCGAAATGCCGTAAAGCCGAGCCGAAGACGACCGGCGTCATATGACCTTCGAGGAAGGATTTGTGTTTGAATGTCGGCAGGGCTTCACGCGCGAGTTCTGCCCCTTCGGTGAGCTCTTCAAGGACGGTTTCGTCCATGACCGACGAAATCGAGTTTCCGTCCATCGGGATCCGGTCTGCCGCTTTTTCTCCGGTGTCCTGATCGCGTGCCACCTTGTGAAATACCGAGAACTCGTTGCGCCGCAGATCGGCCATACCGGAAAACCTGCGTCCGCTCGCCGCCGGCCAGAAAAGCGGCGCCGTCTCAAGCTGAAGCTGGTCGTGTATCTCGTCCAGAAGCTCGAACGGGTCGCGTGCCTCGCGGTCCATCTTGTTGATGAAGGTCACGATCGGAATGTCGCGCAAGCGGCAGACCTCGAATAGCTTCAGGGTCTGGGGCTCAATTCCCTTGGCCGCATCCAGAACCATGATGGCCGAATCCGCTGCCGTCAGTGTGCGGTAGGTGTCTTCCGAGAAGTCTTCATGGCCCGGCGTATCGAGCAGGTTGAAAACCAGGTCCTGGTATTCAAACGTCATCACCGAAGACGACACCGAGATGCCGCGGTCGCGTTCGATTTTCATCCAGTCCGACTGGGTCCGACGACGTTCGCCCCGCGCGGCGACCTGACCGGCAAGCCGTATTGCTCCGCCTGCCAGAAGCAGGTTCTCTGTCAGCGTTGTCTTGCCGGCATCGGGGTGCGAAATGATGGCGAATGTGCGCCGCCGCGCGGCTTCTTCAGCAAGTGTCAATGTCATATGCGCGGCATAGCGGAAAAGGCGCGGAACGCAAGGCGACCCGGAGCTTGCCGCGCCGGATCGCCATGCCGGTCAGCGCTGCCAGCTAAGCTCGATGCCAAGGATACGGGGTTCGTTCACGAAACCGGTCAGGTTGTTGAAGTCGATCCCGCCGGTCAAAGCATCTTCGTCCAGGATATTGCGCGCAAATAGTGCCGCCTCGTAACCGGCGTCGGCCTTGTAGCCAAGCCGAAGACCTCCCTCCCAGTATCCGTCCTGTCCGAACTCGATGGATTCGTAGAGGAAGAAGTTGGTATCGCCTTTGTAGGCCCAGTCGGTATATCCGAAGAACTCGCCTGAACCGAACGGAATGGCGTAACGAGCCGTGAAGTTGGCAATCCACTCAGGCGCATTCGGAAAGGAGTTGCCGTCAATGAAGAAGCCGATCGGATTGCCTGCGGCATCAAAAGCCTGCGGGTCCAACACGGTACAGGGGGCACCGCATCCCGGCGCAACCAGATCGGGGTCCTGAATTTCGGTATGGTTATAGGACAGGCCGCCGGTCAGCAGGAGATTGGTAATCGGGGCTGCTTCCAGATCGGCTTCAAAGCCGTAGCCCTCACCCTTGTCAGCGTTGATCAGCTGCACGGTATTGTTGAGACCGCCAACCACGGTGAGCTGCTGATCTTCCAGCTCGTAAAGGTAAGCCGAGAGGTTTGCCCGGACGCGGTTGTCGAAAAGCTCTGACTTTACGCCAGCTTCATAGGAGATGACAGTTTCGCTGTCTGCTGTAGAAACGACATCGCCGAAGACCAGACGGCCCTGAATGGACGGGCCCCGAAAGCCGCGCGCAATGCGGGAATAGAAGTTCAGGTCTTCTGTGACATCATAGGTCGCTGAGATGTCCCAGCTGATCTGCTCATCAGAGACGTTGCCCGAGATGGGCCCGAGCGGACCTGCACCGAATGGACTGGTAATACGTTCGACCGTGAAGTCCTTGTCCTCTTCGGTATAACGCGCACCGCCGGAGACGGTCAGGCGATCAGTCAGGTCATAAGAAAGCGAGCCAAAGATCGCGACACTGTCGGTCTCATTGTCTCGGCTCGCACGCCCGTCTTCCGGCTGGCCTGGGGCAAAGGTATTGTAGCTTGTCGAAATGATGGACACTTCTTCCGCGAAGGTGAAGAAACCGGCCTGTCCGCGCAAGCGACCGCCATCGTCGAAGGCGAGACGTACCTCGTTCGTCGTCTGGGTCAGGTCGTCAACCGCACCGCCGGTGTTCGACGGGAAGGGGATAAAGCCGGGACCGAAGTTCCCGGCACCGAGAAATGCAGCGCCGAAGCCGCCGTCAATATCGCCACGCGACGAAATCTCCGCGTGTTCCTGACCAAAGATGTAAGTCAGATCAACGGCGTCGGAGAGTGACTTCGTGAATGTTGCCGTAACCCCGAATGTATCCTGCTCAAGATTATTCAGTGCATCGAAGAAAACGCGGTCCCGGTCAAAATTTGCGCCCAGCCCACGTGCACCCTGATCGATGATGTTGGCGCGGAAAAGCCGTGCGTCGGATTCATTGGTGCGCGCATGTACGTTGATCAAAGCCGAGAAGTCGTTCTCGAACGGTGTGACGAGGAGCTGGATACGTCCGGCCGCTTCATTATAGCCCTCATAGGCATCGTCTTCGCCAGTGAAGCCGTTATCTACATAGTCGCCGCGTGTTTGAAACAGGCCGGAAACGCGTACAGCCAGCGCATCGGATATGCGTCCGCCAACGGCGCCTTCGAGTTCAGCCGACTCATAGCTGCCATATGAAGCGCGAACATAAGCGTCGAACTCATCTCCCGGTTTCTTGCTGTCGAACTTGATGATCCCACCCGGGGTGTTGCGGCCGAAAAGCGTTCCCTGAGGGCCGCGCAGAACTTCTATGCTCTCCAGGTCGAAAACGGGGAAGCCTTTAAGGATCGGGCTTTCATACGGCACATTGTCGTACACCAGGGACACAGGCTGCGTCGCGTTCAGGTCGAAATCGGTATTGCCGACGCCGCGGATGTAGAAACGCGGAAAAGCACGGCCAAACGAGCTTTCGGCAATGACGCTGGGCACCCGTGCACTGAGGAAGCGAACGTCGGCGCCGCCGGATTTCAGCACGTCGAGTTTCTCGTCGGAAATGCTGGTGACCGAAATTGGTACGTCCTGAAGGTCTTCATCGATCCGCTGCGCGGTCACGGTGACCGGGTTCAAACGGGCTTCGTCTTCGGCTGAGGTTTGCGCGTACCCCATGGGTGCGAACAGAAAAGCGGTAGCTGCCGCGCTGGCGAGCAGTCGGAGTTTGATCGACATGTTGGTCTTTCCCCTGGAGAATGGCTTGAGCTAATGGCTGAACGAAAAACTGGTGTCTCGGCCTGGCGGCGCACACTCTCTTTTTCTCCCCGGTCCTGTGGGCAGGACTTTTTCCCGTATTTTAGGAACCCGCAGGCATCGCGATCAAGCGCAAAAGTTGACCGCATACGGATAATAGACAGTTCGCGCTACCGGTGTTGCGCGGTGGCAACAAGTTGCCTGCACATGTTCCGGTTTCCTACCGCAGCCGATGAGAGAGGAGTTCTCGTCGCGGGGTTTGCGCGTTAGTCCTTAAACAGCATGGCGGGAGAGAAACCCACTTGAAGAACAAAGGTACGAGGACATCATATGACCATAGATGCACAACGAACCCCTGAAGACCGCTTCAGCGATCTGCCCGGCTGGTCATTCGAGCCGAACTATACCGATGAGCTGGATGGCTATGAAGGGTTGCGCGTCCATTACGTCGACGAAGGTCCGCAAGACGCGGAGCAGGTCTTTCTCTGCCTGCATGGACAGCCGAGCTGGAGCTATCTTTACCGCAAGATGATCCCCGTCTTTCTAGAAAGCGGCGCGCGCGTCATTGCTCCCGACTGGCTGGGGTTCGGACGGTCCGACAAGCCAGTGGACGATAGCGTCTATACCTTTGACTTTCATCGCAACATGAAGCTTGCCCTCGTCGCCGCGCTGGACCTTCGCAATATCACGCTGGTTTGCCAGGATTGGGGCGGCCTGCTCGGACTGACGCTCCCGCAGGATATGCCGCAGCGGTTTGAGAGGCTGATCGTAATGAATACCGCGTTCGCAACCGGGCAGAGCCCGGGTGACGGGTTCATTGCATGGAAGGCTTTCAGCGCCAGCCAGCCCGATATGGACGTTGGTGCGCTGATGCAGCGCGCGATACCAGGGCTTTCGGATGCAGAAGCTGCAGCATATGGGGCTCCGTTTCCGGACGTGTCCTACAAGGCCGGCGTAAGACGGTTTCCGGAACTGGTGATGGTCGAACCGGACATGCAGGGCGTTGAAACGTCCAAACGTGCGTTGAAGTTCTGGTCTCGTGACTGGAACGGTGAAAGCTTCATGGCGATTGGCATGCAGGACCCGGTTCTCGGACCGCAACAAATGGAAAGTTTGCGGCAGACGATCAAAGGGTGTCCTGACCCCATGAAAGTCGAGGATGGCGGACACTTCGTGCAGGAGCAAGGCGAAGCAATCGCGCGGGCTGCACTTCGGACGTTTGGAGATATGAAATGAGATCCAGGAAAATATTGACCGGAGGGTTGCTGGCTTCGGCTTTCTGTCTGGCCATTCTGGCAACGGGGTGTGGCCCGTCAGACCCACCGCCGGCGACCGGCTTTATCACCGAGGTGAGCGAGATCCCGGAGAACGCGAGGATCGATGAGGCAGGTGTACCACGTGACGCGTATGGTCGACCCTTCGGTTACGCCCTTCTGGGTGAACCCATTCCGGCCTTTTCAGGGACTGACCTGTCCGGAAACGAAATTGCCCGGGAGGATCTGGCTGGAAACTGGACGGTAATCGATGTCTGGGGAATTTGGTGCGGCGACTGCATGGCTGATGCGCCCTACGTCAAGGAACTCTCAGACCGGCTGGAAGCCGACGGGACCGTCAGGTTTCTGTCCATACACACACCACCGAGCGCCAGCCGTGCTGGCGAGGCGTTTGGCAAGTTCGGATCGGTAGAGAGGTACTTCGAGGCGAAAGGCTATACCTATCCGACGGTGATCGATCAGGACGCATCTATCCGCGATGCCTTCAAGATATCCTGGACACCAAGTTATTTGCTTGTCGATCCGGAAGGGATCGTACGCGGCTATCGCAGCGAGTTTTCTGCTGCAGGCGACGCGCCGGTAGACCAGTTTCTGTCAGATATCAAAAGGGTTATGGCTGGCGGTTAGGCTTCCGTAGCGCTCAGGCTCTTCAGGTCAGGGTAGCGCTACAGTGCTTGCATCGGCTGTTCCGGCTCGCTCCGGTCCGGTATATCCGGCTTGATCGAACCGTTCATGCTGGTAATGCGGACGGCCTCTGAGCGCCGAAAGTAATGTGTAATGCTCCATGCAAACTCGAAACGGCTGATCGAACGCCTAAGCGAAATGACGTCGGCGGGGAAAATTGTCTGGCGCGATGCTTCGAACGGTCAGGTCCTTTATGAGACGCGCGGATACCTGATCGGGCTCAGGGAGAAACCGGTCGTCCTTACTGTAAGTGATTTGACGGGCCGAACGCTGGAGCGGCTTGAAGGCCCGACCCTGTCCGAGAGAAGTTCTCACTACGGTCGAACATATGATGAGCTTATCCACGATACGGCCAAAGAGGCTCTGGCTCGGGTAGATGCTGGAAAAGCAGCCGTCAGCGACATCCTTGCCGCACTGGACGATGCCGGTATGGATTCTGACGAATTCGTTTTCCGAGGTGAACAGACTTGAGGCTTCAAGCACACAGCCAAACCGTTCAGAGGCCCGGTTTCCGGATCAGGACGAGGTCAGATCGCGTGTTGCTGCACTTGCCGCGACCACGCCAACGTCGCCGTCATCGACGTTGCACGAATCGGTTACTCAGATCCCTGAAGCTTCCTCCGATGCAAGCATGCAGTCTTGCGGTCATAGCGATCTGGTAGCAGCAATGGCGCGTCACCAAGGCCGCGATGGCGTATCGGACTTTCCAGACGCGTGCGGACAAAAAACCGGATCGGAGGGGACACGCTGGGTTATCCCGTCGACGCATGATGGCACAGATGAAGAGACTGCCGGCCTTGCTGCGATCTCTCGGTCCGATGCGGTTTATGATCCTTCCGGACGGCATGAAGGTGCAGCGACCGCGAATGATTTCGTAGGTGATTTAAACGCACCTGCCGCTTCAAAGACTACCCCGGCGCAGACCGAGGAGAGAGCTGACGAAACCTGCAGGGCAGGGGGCCTGAATGTGGAGCCAGTTGCCCGATGGGGAAAAGGCTATCCAATTCGCTTGCGAGACGAGACGGATGGAACGGGTTCGACGACACCTGTCAGTTGCCAGAGCCCGGACGAAACAGCCGCGTTCGGGGCATATGCCAACGCCAGCCAGACCGTTCAGCCTGCTCCTACGATAGCGGGAATTGGCCGCCGCCTGATCTACAAGTTCAGTCGCTGGACATAGCCTCGACATCCGCTTTCACCAGGCAGAGCCTCTGGGGACACAGTCTGCCTCAATTCGTTCGCATTGTTGATTGAAAGCAGACGTGGCGCGGCTTTGGAGCGTTGCGTCGTTATCGGAACGGTTTGTTCCATCAGCGTTATTTTCTATCGGATCGTGCGCTTGCGTTAATAATCCATAAACGGCACAAGCCGATAGGAATCATTACTCTTAACTATCCGGCGGATTCGGTCCGCAGAACGGGAAACGGCGGTTCTCTATGATTGGAAGTCTCCTAGGTCTTTTGTCGACCGACATGGCCATCGACCTCGGCACGGCAAATACGCTGGTCTATGTCAAAGGCCAGGGTGTGGTCATCGACGAACCGTCGGTGGTTGCCTACAGGACCGAAGGAAACCGGAAAGTCTTCTATGCGGTCGGCACGGATGCCAAGCTCATGCTTGGCAAGACGCCGATCGCCATGGAGGCTGTTCGCCCGATGCGGGACGAAGTCATCGCCGACTTCGAAGTCGCCGAGGAGATGATCAAACAGTTCATCCGCAAGGTACACAACCGGCGTGCTTTCGTATCGCCTTTGATCGTGATCTGCGTTCCGTCCGGCGCAACACCGGTCGAACGCCGCGCTATCCACCAGTCAGCACTTCAGGCCGGTGCACGTCAGGTCGAGTTGATTGACGAGCCAATGGCCGCCGCTATTGGTGCCGGTCTGCCAATCGACGAGCCCTCGGGGTCAATGGTTGTCGATATTGGTGGGGGAACCACTGAAGTCGCCGTGCTCTCGCTTGGTGGCATTGTCTATTCGCGGTCGGTACGTGTCGGCGGTGACCGGATGGATGAGTCCATCGTCAATTATCTGCGTCGCCATGAAAACATGCTGATCGGTGAAATGTCCGCCGAGCGGATCAAGAAGGAAGTCGGAACGGCAAGAGCACCCGATGATGGCCATGGCATGTCCCTGGAAATCAAGGGGCGCGATCTGATGAATGGGGTCCCCAAGGAAGCCGAGATCACTGAGGCGATGGTGGCGGATTCTTTGGCTGAACCTGTTCAGGCTATCATCGATGCTGTGAAGACCGCGCTGGAGGCAATGCCTCCCGAGCTGGCCGCTGATATCGTCGACAAAGGTATTGTCCTTACGGGCGGCGGCGCACTGCTGCGTAATCTTGATGTCGTGATCCGCGAGCGAACCCAGTTGCCGGTGACAATTGCAGATGATCCGCTCCGCTGCGTCGTACTTGGCTGCGGAAAGGTGCTCGAAAACTTCTCGAGCATGCGCGGCATTCTCTCACCGGAAGTCTGATCAGCTCCGCCTTCGTACCAGGAGGTATGCTCATATGGCGAAAAAGGCAGGCGGGCACAGGACCGGTCCTTCAGCGCCGGTAAGAACAGTAGCCGTGATGGTGCTGGTCGGGTCACTTGCCCTGATCATGGTCCAGACGGCGCCCGGTGTACGTGAACGCACAGATAGCCTGCGTGCGCGCGTCGACGAAGTGGTGGTGGTCTCTTCACCAAGCAGGCCCTTCGGACCGTTCCAGCGACTGGCGGACATGTGGGATGCCCAGAAAGAAGTCGAGGCGCTTCGGGTCGAGAACCGTCAGCTGGCACTCTGGCGCGATGCGGCAATCTCGATGGCCGAGCGAATCGAACGCTATGAGACGATGCTTGACCTGATGGGCGAACCTTTGCCGAGCGGTGTGTCGGCAAGGATCGTTTCTGAAACAAACGGACCTTTTGCCGAGACTTGTCTCGCAAACGCGGGCCGGTTCAATAACGTTCGGGAAGGTGCAATCGCCGTGAACACGCGAGGCCTTGTCGGCCGGGTCATTCGCGTGGGTGACCGCTCTTCCAGAATCCTGCTGGTCACAGACTTCAACAGCCGCGTTCCCGTCATGGGAGAGATAAGCGGTGTTCGCGCGATCCTGTCTGGCGGACAGGGTGATCAAACCGGACGCCTCAATGACAAGCCGGAGAATGACCCATTTGTAAACGGGGAAGTCCTGCTGACAACCGGCGAGGGCGGAGCGTTCCCTCCAGGCCTTGCGGTCGGGCAGGTGGTTCAGTCCGGGACCAGTTGGGCAGCTCGACTTGCCTTTGCGGATGCGCCTCTGGATTTCGTTCGCATACTGCCGCCCGCTCCAATTCCCGCACCTTCGGGCGGCATTGACGACACCCCGCCAGATGAACTGCCCGCAAGCGAGCCGATTCCGGAGGGAGCCACAGAGTAATGGCCCGTACGCACCCTTCTGTCTTTACCGCGTCGAGTGAGATGGCTTCGGCTTCGATCATTCGTTTCGTGACGAGCATCCTTCTTGTGCTGCTGACTGGATATCTGGGACTGGTTCTGGCACCCTTTGTCGGGCTTTCAAATGTCTGGCCTCTCGCGGGCTTGTGGGCAGCAATTGGCTGGGGTGGAAGCCGGTCCGGTTTCCTGAAGCTCGCTTTGCTTGTGGCTTTCGGCTTGATCGCAGACATTGTCACAGAGGCACCGCTTGGATGCTGGGTGGCAATTCACCTGACTGTCTTCATCGTCGCCGGCATCTTTTCTCATCAGGGCATAGGAGACCGGACAGGTTTGGCGTCGTTGGCAGGCGACGCGCTTTCACTTCTGGCGGGCTTCGTTGCATCTACCTGGTTGATTCTGGTGATTGCAGATTCTGTCAGTATAACGCTGCTGATAACTCAGTTTCTTGTGACAGCGGCTCTTTATATACCCTTGCGGCGTCTCTACGCTGGGCAGAACCTGGAGAGCAAAACCTGATGGCCGGTTCGGACAAACCTTACAGCAACGATCTGATCAACCGGCGCACTTTGCTTGCGGGTGGAGCAGGTGCAGCTGTCTGGGCAGTTCTGGCCGGACGGCTTGGTTACCTGCAGTTGACTGAGGCGGAACGTTATGAAGAATTCGCGCTGCGTAACGAGGTCAGCCTCGTGCCAACGCCAGCCAGACGCGGACTGATCCTCGACAGGTTCGGAACCCGGCTCGCGACGCACCGCCAGTCCTGGAATGTCGCCATAACCCGCGAAGGAGCGGGCGACATAGACAGCGTTCTCAGCCGGATCCGTAGTGAGATCGAAATTTCTGATGTGGATGCCGAGCGCATCAGAGAAGAATTGAAGTTCAGCGAAGCCTTTATTCCGATCGAAGTTGCTGCTGACCTGACGTACGAACAGTTCACAAGACTAAGTGTAGTCCGCCACAAACTGCCCGGTGTGCGCATCGAAGCGGCAGAGGCGCGATCCTATCCAATGGGACGAACTTTTGCGCATGTCCTTGGGTACGTTGCGCGCGCGAATGCCCGGGATATCGAAAGACTGACAGATGACCTCGACAGCGCGACCGCCCAGTCATTTCGCCGGATCCTCAAGCATCCCAACATGCGGGTCGGTAGACTTGGGGTCGAACGGCAAGCGGATGTCTGGCTGCGGGGAAGTTATGGCAACCGGCGTTTTATCAAGAACGCCGCCGGACGTATCATCCGCGTGTTGGAAGACGATGAAACGGCGCCGCGTGAAGGACAGGATGTCTGGCTCACGGTCGATGCCGCCTTGCAACAGGTGGCCATGGACCGCTTTGGTGAAGGCACCGGAGCCGCTGTCGTCATCGATATTCGAAACGGAGACGTTCTCGCTCTCGTTTCCACGCCAACCTACGAGCCGAATGACTTTGTGAACGGGATTTCGTCGACCGACTATAATGCGTTGCGGGACGATGAAAGATCGCCGCTCTATCACAAGGCTTATGACGGTGTTTATCCGCCTGGGTCGACCTTCAAGATGCTGGTCGCCGCGGCCGCGCTTGAAGCTGGCACGATGGGACCGGACGACCATGTGTTCTGCGGCGGTTCGATACCGTTCGGAAACCGGCGCTTTCACTGCTGGAAGCGCGGCGGACACGGCTCGATGAACCTGCAGGGAGCTATCGCAAACTCCTGCGATGTCTATTTCTACGAAGCTGCAAGGCGGACGGGGGCGGAAAAGCTTTCCGCAGAGTCTCACAAGTTCGGGTTGGGAGAACGTTTCGAGCTTGGGCTAACGGGGGGCGCATCGGGGACGGTTCCGAATGATGCGTGGAAACGCGCAACACTTGGACAACCCTGGTATCAGGGAGAAACCCTCAACTTCGGAATTGGTCAGGGGTATTTGACGAGCTCGCCGCTGCAGCTTGCTGTCATGGTTGCGAGAATCGCCGCTGGTACTGGCAGCCAGGTTGTCCCAAGATTGATCGGCCAGGGACCGGACGGGTTGCAGTCTCCCGCTCCGCCTCCGCTCGATACGAGCAAAGAGATCATGAGCAAGATTCAGCAGGCCATGATTGCAGTTACGTCAACCGGCGGAACAGCCGTTCGCGTCGGCGATCTCGAGCTCGGTGGCCCGAGGATGGCCGGCAAGACGGGTACGGCACAAGTGCGCCGCATCTCGGCTGCCGAACGTGTCACTGGCGTTATCAAGAACGAAGACCTGCCGCGACGCTTCCGGGACCATGCACTCTTCGTTGGCTTTGCGCCAGAAGATGCACCGCGATACGCCGTTGCAGTCGTCGCCGAACATGCCGGTAGCGGCTCAAGGGATGCAGCGCCAATTGCGAAGGATATCATGCGGGAAGCAATCATGCGCAACTCCGGCAGGAATCCCGTCTTTGCTGATGCTTCGTCAAACCGGTATGCAAGAACCGGTCCGGAAAAGGCCTGATGAGCTACGCCGATACCCTGAACAGATCTCCGCTCGTTCTGCTGTCGCGGTTGCCCTGGGTGCTCCTACTTCTGATCCTGGGCGTCGGGCTTTTCGGGGTTCTGATGCTGTTCTCAGCGACGAGCACCAATCCGGTCGAAGCCGGTCTTCCCTATCGTCAGGCTTTGCGTCTCGGAGTTGCCTTTCTGCTACTGTTGGGTCTGGCGCTCCTGCCGATACGGCTATGGGCTGCGGTTGCTTACCCTGCCTACGGTATCGCACTTGTCATGCTAATTGGCGTCGAATTGTTCGGTGCAACAGGCGGTGGCGCGCAGCGTTGGCTCGATGTCGGACCTATTCGTCTACAGCCCTCCGAATTCATGAAACTTGCGCTCGTGCTCGCATTGGCACGGTACTATCATGGTATTTTCGGCGGATCCAAACGGCGCCTGCTGCATCATGTGCCGGCCATCGTGATGATTATCCTGCCGGTAGGGCTGGTGTTCCATCAGCCTGATCTCGGGACAGCTTTGCTACTGGTAGCGAGTGGAGGGGCAATCATCTTCTTTGCCGGGCTCAATTGGCGTATCATAATATCGAGCATTGTCGCTGCAGCGATCGGTGCGCCGTTGGCGTATTTCTACGTTCTGAAAGACTATCAAAAGGCACGGATCCTCACCGCACTGGATCCATCGAGCGACCCGCTCGGAGCAGGCTATCAGATCCAGCAGGCCAAGATTGCAATCGGGTCAGGAGGTCTGGACGGTCGCGGGTATCTCCAGGGTGTACAAAGCCAACTCGACTACATCCCTGAGCAACATACCGATTTTATTTTCACTGTGATTGCCGAAGAGCTGGGCTTCATCGGGGCGAGCGGTCTTCTGGCGGTGTGGGGCGTAATTTTCGTTCTCGGCCTGGCAATCGCTTTTCGCAGCAAGCACGTCTTTGGCAAACTGGCCGCAGCCGGAGCGGTAGTCACCATCGCATTCTACGTTGTAATAAATATCGGAATGGTCACCGGCATGCTGCCGGTCGTTGGCGTTCCCTTGCCTTTGATCTCTTATGGCGGAACGGCCATGCTGACGGTGATGGCGGCTTTCGGGCTGGTCGCATGCGTTCATTCCGAGCGTGACCGGATTTTGACCTTGCACGGCTTGGTATAAGCCTTGTGATCCAAGTTCATGGCGCAGCTAATCAAGGGGCATGCACAACGCTTGGAACGCTCATGATCGATTGACGCGTAACAAATGCCTTGCGACTGTCGCTCGTCGAACGAGGGCACCGGTAGCCGCAGTGGGCAGGGTCCGTTTGGGCAATTACCGGAAGAGCAAGGGGCATTATCAATGGTCGCGATACCACAGGCAGGACGTAAGACAGACCATTGGGGGTCGCGATTTGGATTCATAATGGCGGCAGTCGGTTCGTCCGTTGGCCTTGGAAACCTTTGGCGCTTTCCGTTCACAGCAGGTGAAAACGGAGGCGGCGCGTTCATCATCATCTATGTCGGCTGCGTGATCCTTCTTGGATTGCCGGTTCTCATGGCGGAATATGCCGTGGGACGTAAGTCAGGTCGATCAGCTGTTTCCGGCGTTCGCAAGATCGCGCGGGAAGAGAAGCTCTCACCCTTATGGGAGGGCCTCGCATGGATTGGTGCCATCGCATCGCTTGCCATCTTCAGCTTCTACATCGTCATTGCGACGTGGGTACTCGATTATATTCCTCAGGCTTTCAGCGGACGATTTACCGACATGACGGCCGAGGAGTCCGGGGTTAATTTCGGTCTGACACTCGCTAACAACGGTGAGATCCTGCTCTATCTTGCTCTGTTCATGCTGGCCAACGTCTTCATCGTTGCACGTGGTATCAAAGGCGGTATCGAGCAGGCCTCCAGCATCCTCATGCCGCTCTTCTTCGTCCTGCTTGTCGGCCTCGTTGTTTTTGCAATGGTCACTGGCGATGCGGCTGCCGCGGTCAATTTCCTGTTCGCGCCCGACTTTTCCGAGGTCACGCTATCGACCTGGCTGGCGGCGGTCGGACAAGCGTTCTTTTCGCTCAGCGTCGGTAGCGTTCTGATGGTCACTTACGGCGCCTATCTGACACGAGACACCAGCATTCCGCGCTCATCCATCCTGATCGCGTTTACCGACACGTTTGTGGCGCTCATTGCGGGCTTGGCCATCTTTCCGATCGTGTTTGCATTTGCACTGGATCCGGCCGGTGGCACGGGGCTCTTTTTCAACGTAATGCCCGTCGCGTTCGGCCAGATGCCGGGCGGCAACATTATTGGCGGCATCTTCTTCACACTCGCGCTTTTCGCAGCGTTCACTTCCTCGATTTCGCTGTTCGAGGTCGGCGTGTCCTGGCTGGAAGATCAAAAGGGCATCGGGAGGGTTAAGGGCGCAATCGGACTGGGGATCATCATCTTCCTGATCGCGACCCTCTACGTGATGAATGCCAACCGGATCGACATAGTTGACTTCATAACCGGTCAGTTGCTTCTGCCGCTCGGCGGCGTCTTGATCGCCCTGTTTGCGGGTTGGGCTTTGACAAAGTCCTCTCTGGCAGATGAGCTTGGCGACGGTTTGCTGTTCACGGTCGTTCGAAACCTGCTTCGGTATCTGATACCCGTTGCATTGGGTTTCATTCTTGTCTTCGGCACACTTCAGACGGCCGACGCATATGGCTGGATCAGCTTGCCGGACTGGTTGAGAACCGCTCTGGGGGGCTAACTTCTACGCTTGATGAAGGCTGCTCAGATTGCGAGTTCGGTCATCCGATCTGTCGCGTCTATGAGCGCGTTAACGATGCCGGGCTCAAGACTGGAGTGGCCAGCGTCTGGCACGATCTGAAGCTCGGCCTCAGGCCAGGCTTTCTTCAGAGCCCATGCAGATGACAAGGGGGTCACTACGTCATACCGGCCGTGCACGATGATGCCGGGAATGTCTTTGAGACGATGCGCTTGTTCGAGAAGCCATCCGTCGGACGCAAAGAACCCCTTATTGCGGAAGTAGTGGCATTCGATCCGGGCGAAGGCATCGACGAAACTGTCTTCGTCGAACCTTGGAGGGATGACTGAAGGTCCCCGTATGGAGAGTGTTTCGCCTTCCCAGCGCGCCCAGGCCCTGGCGGCTTCCAGCCTCACATCATCGTCTTCGCTCGACAGACGCTTCCAGAATGCAGAAACGAGATCAGATCTTTCGTTCTCAGGTATCGGAGCAATGTAGCGGTCATACGCATCGGGAAACAGTCTGCTGGCGCCTTCCTGATAGAACCAGGCAATTTCCGAGCGTGTCAGCAGAAACACGCCGCGCAGGATGAGACCGGCAACGCGCTCCGGGTGGGTAACCGCATAAGCAAGCGCAAGCGTCGACCCCCACGAGCCACCGAACACCACCCATTTTTCCAGTCCGAGATGAACGCGCAAACGCTCCATGTCTTCGACCAAAGCCCAGGTATCGTTCTCGCGCAGTTCAGAACGCGGGGTAGATCGACCACATCCGCGCTGATCGAACAGGATTGTCCGGTAGAGGCGCGGATCGAAGAATCGGCGCATCTCCGGACTGGCACCCCCACCCGGTCCACCATGCAGTGCAACAACTGCCAATCCGGCCGCCGGTCCGGCATCTTCATAGTAGAGCTCGTGCAGATCTGAAACGGCCAGTCGACCCGCTTTTCTTGGCTCCGATCCGGGTAGAGTTTCCGCCGAAGCGTTGCTTTCTTGTTCATGCTGAAGTCACCTGGACTGGTTTAATAACTGAATGGGGCTGGACGCGACGAACATCCAGGCGCTATGTAAATGCGAAAGCAAAACAGAACACTTGCGAGCAAGTTATGATGCGTTCGGTCTTCATGGTACTGACAAGTGCGCTTCTGGCGTGCGGGTGTGCAACGGTCTCCATGCAGCCAGCTGAAGTGACAACCAGTCTTGCACCAGAACAAAGCGAACTACGAACGGCATCTGCAGCCTTTTGCGAGAGCGCTAATGAGCGCGGTTGGGCTTCGGCGATCAATCCCCTCGCGTTTTTCAGAACCGCAGTTTTCGCAGATGCAGCACCACAGGGTGCTGTACCCGAAACATATGCGGCGCGCATAAACGCTGATACCGGTTCTGTCGAGGCTGCTGCCGGAAGAATATCCCGGGATGCTGGTCTTGCCGTTGCGGAGCTTTCTTCGGTCAATGAGAAAGCCAGCCAGCTTGTGGCGGACGATCAGCCATCCTCACGCGGTGACCTTGCGGGCTTTGAAAAGGCTCTCGTCTTTGCCAAGAAAGCCCGGGTATCGTTCGTCGAGGCACTTGAGGTAATCGAAGGGCGTTCCGGAGTTACCTTTCCCTCGGCAAGTTCCGCGATTGTACGTTTCGAGAGCGAGATCGATGAGTCGCGGCGGCTGGCCAACGCATTGCTCGACCAGTGGCAAGACCGCGACGACACGGTTTCCTGATTACGCGTTGTCCGAAAACCGACGCGTGATCCAGTTCGCGATTGCAGCGTTTACCTCGTCCGGTTTTTCTTGCTGGGTCCAATGGCCTGACCCTGAAATTAAAATTGTCTCGAGATCAGGAACATAGCGTTCCATACCATTCGCCGCTTCGGGGGGCAGGACCGGATCAAGCTCTGCCAGAATCATCAGGGATGGGTGAGGTACGTGGTCATGCTGGCCTTCCGATTGGAGCCAGTTTTCACTGAAGTTTCGATACCAGTTTATCGGTCCTTCGAAACCGGACCTTTCATAGGCCTCCATATAGTAGGCGAAGGCGGTTTCATTCATCACCAGATCGCGCGCATCGTTTCTATTGAAGGCACGCAACGTCTCGCGCAGTGATGACCCTGAGCGAGCGTCTGCGGAGCTTCGATGAGCTTCTTCCGGCTTCTGCGCAAAATAGGCCAGCGTCGTTGCGACATCCCGTTCGAGTACCGCTTCCGGATCAACCGCTTCCTGAAACCAGACGATATAGAAGTCTTCGCCGAAGCGTTTTCGGTAGAGAGCAACAGGGTCTTTCGGGGAGCGTTTCGTGTAGGGTGTGTTCAGGCTGATGATCCCTGCGACACTTTCCGGGTGGCGAAGAGGCATCTGCCAGACGACGAGTCCGCCCCAGTCATGCCCACAATAGATAACCGGCCCGGTTTCCAGGTATCGCGCCAGCCCGGCAATGTCGGAGCAAAGGTCCGCCATTCCATAGCGCTTCACGTCCAACCCCGATGTTGATCGGCCGTAGCCTCGCTGATCCAGAGCTATGCATCGAAACCCTTCAGATGCGAGCACATCCATCTGATGTCGCCATGAGTATGCCAGCTCAGGGAAACCGTGACTGAAGATGATCGCCGGCCAGCGGCTGTTTGCAGGACCGCTTTGCCAGTAAGCCAGATCAATTCCGTCATTGCTGAAATAATCCGGCGCGGTCCAGTCGATCATCGTCCGCTGGCCGAGATGGCAATCCAGAAAATACAAATCCAGCCGCCAAGTAAGGCCAGCCCACCGACCGGGGTAATAGCGCCGAACCACCGCGGTGCACCAATAGCCATCAAATAAAGCGTGCCGGAGAAAAGCAGAACCCCGACGAAGAACATCCATGGCGCCATGGAGATCGGGAGCGAAGCTTCGCTGCGGGTCAGCCCAAGCGCTGCGAGAACGGCTGCATGAACCAGTCCGTACAGCGTGGCTGTTTCCCACCAGCCGCGCTGCAGATCTCCGAGCCTGTCAGCAAGAGCGTGTGCGCCGAAGGCTCCCAGCGCAACACTGGCGAACCCGATGAAGGAAGCAAAAAGCAAGGCGGTCATACTCGGTCACTTTCAGAGGAAATAACGTGGGTAACAACAGTTTGGCTGGCCAGCTTGTCGCTGGCTACTGCGAAGATCTCGACAAACCCGACTGCCAACCGGCGACCACAGGTCAGCAAGCGATCCTTTGCAGTATTAGGATCGGCAGCGGGGCAGGGGCGCAGAAAGCTCGTGTTAAGCGAGGATGTGACCGCCATCGGGATAATGCCACAGCGCGTGAAGACTGCGACGTACATTGCCGTATCGGCCAGGCTCATCTGTGTCGGTCCCGATATGAGGTCGCCCGGTCGGATATGTGTTGCATCAGTGTGAAGCGAAAGCCGCGCATATCCATCGGCAATTTCCTCGACCAGAGGGGGGCGACCGTCTGATATAAACGTCTCCTGTAAAAACCGGTTGATTTGATCGGTCGTAACCTCTGTCATTCGTGTTCGACCCTCTAAAGCAAGTGCCTTGCAATGGCGACGCGGTTCAGTAAGGCTGAAACCAGGCTGTCCGGCAAGAGAGGCGGCCGCCAAGGGAGAAAACGGTTTGCTTACGCGCGGAGACGAGTACCCGATCCATCAGACACCCGAGCCAATTGCCTATTCGGGGAGCGACCGTAATTTCTATGACCGGTACTTCTTCAATGGGTACAGCGAAGATGGTTCCGTTTTCTTTGCGGTGGCGTTTGGCGTCTATCCGCATTTGAACATTGCTGACGGCGCGGTTTCCATTCTGAAGGATGGGGTTCAGACCTCCGTGCATGTGTCCCGCGTGCTGAACATGGAGCGTATGGAACTAAGCGTCGGGCCGCTTTCCATCGAGATCATTGAACCGCTGAAGCGTCTTCGAGTTAGACTTGCCGAGACTGACGGCGTTTCGCTCGACATGACATTCGACGGACGAAGTTTCCCAATCGAAGAGCCCCGCTTCACCTACCGGCAGGGGCCGCGAATGGTGATTGACTGCACCCGCATGACCCAGAATGGTCGCTGGTCGGGCACGCTGGGGTTAAACGGCGAGGTGATGACTGCCGAACCGGCATCCTGGCGTGGAACGCGAGACAGAAGCTGGGGTGTTCGGCCAATAGGCGCGGCAGACAATCAGCCCGCAGCGCCTTCCCGCCTGCCGCAGTATTACTGGATATGGACGCCCGTAAATTTGGATGCCGGGTCGCTGTTTTTCCATGTGAATGACGATGCGGAGGGTGAGCCCTGGAATACCCGGGCGGTGTTCGTGCCGGATGGTGAGACCCCCGGCCCCGCTCACCATCTGCACGATGCGCGCATAAACGTTGATTACGAATCCGGTACGCGCCGCGTTGCTTCGGCGTCCCTGTCTGCAAAGGACCGGCAGGGCCGCGACCTGACCATAGGCTTTGAACCGCTTTCAGCTTTCCAGATGAAGGGGATCGGGTATTCACACCCGGAATGGGGGCATGGGGCCTGCAAGGGAGATACGCTTTCTGTATACACAGAAACATTTCTCCCGGCGGAGCTGAACTGGGCCGACCCGGCAAACCTTCACATTCAGGCGCTTTCCCGGGTGACGCTGAAGCGATCCGATGGTTTCAATGACGCCGGACTTGGAACCCTCGAGCAGTTGTTCGTGGGTCCGCACGCACCATCCGGTTTCAAATCCATTCTGGATGCGCCGGAATGACGTCTCCGCTTCGCATAGACGATCCAGCGCTTGCAGAGCGCTTTGCGGATTATGCCGTCAGCCGTCTCGATGGCGTTGACCGGGCGGAGACCACAGGGTTTCAGCGCATTCACGGCGGTGCGTCGCGGCAGACCTATTGCGTCGATCTGGACTGCTTTTCAAATGGCAGTACCGACCCCGAACGGCGCCAGCTTATTCTTCGGCGTGATCCTGCGGCAAGCCTCATCAACACTGAGAGAACCATCGAATTTGCAGCCTACAGATCTGTTGCAGGTGCTGACCTTCCTGTTCCAGAGGCACTTTTCCTCGAGGCCGATCCGGCCCCGCTTGGCACACCCTTCTTTGTCATGGAGCGTATCGCGACGGGAACAGCGACGAATCCGTTCGAGGCGGATCCCTATGGGGATCACCGGACTGCAATCGGCGCGGCATTCTTCCAGCATCTTGGAACCATAGCTTCAATCTACACGGCCGGCACACCGCTGGCGCTAGCCAGCCCCCCTGTGACTGAAGCGACCGCGTGGGACGAAGCGTTGTCACATTGGGAGTACGAGATCGATCTTCACGAATCCGGTCCGCTGCCCGTTGTACGCGCGGCGATCCGCCACCTTCGACGTCATCCGCCACCACCGGCGCAAAAACTCTCAATCGTTCACGGCGATTACCGGACAGGAAATTTTCTGCATGATGGCAGAGGCTTGATCACCGGGATACTCGACTGGGAGATGGCGCATATCGGCGACCCCTTCGAAGATCTGGCATGGGCAACCGACCCCTTGTGGTCACAAGGGCAAGCTGAACGCGCTGCCGCCCTTCTTCCGTGGCCGGAAGCGATCGCGATTTGGGAGAACGCATCAGGCTGCCGGTTCGACAAGGACGCGTTCGAGTGGTGGAGTATGTTTGCATCGGTGAAAGGAATGGGGATCTGGGTCTCTTCGGCTGATACGTTCCTTTCAGGCGCGAACCGTGACCCGATCCTCGGCTGGTCTGGCTGGTACACGCATGCCGCTCATACGCTGGTTCTTTCAATGCGTCTGAAGGCATTGCTGGAGGCTCGTGCATGACGCAGGCATTACCAAAGATTCTCGAACATCTCGCTGAAACCCTCCGATCGGATATCGGGCCCGCTCTCGAAGGGCACTATTCGGGCGGAAACGCCAACATGATTGCGCTCATGCTCGACATGGCCGGAGCGGAGTGTGAAGCGGCCGTGGATTGCCTTGTCCGTGAGATCAGTCAACTTAGGCAGCTTTTCGAAACGGCGGTCGAAAGAGGCTTGCCTGACGGTCTTGCGGCGTCCCTGAGCGGCGAGCTGGCTCGCAATCCGTTCGAGAGCTACAGGCTCTCGGTGCTTGAAGGCGTGCTCGACCGGATGCTCGCCCACTTGATCGACCTGCACGTGTGGAGCGAGAGCGCAGACACAGCGGCGCACGCGGAAACGGAAACCGCGATTCTTGACTTTCTCGTGACGCAGGCAGCCGAGCGTATGCCGCAACTGCCCGACATGTCCCCGCCAGAAGATTAGCAGGGTAAAACCGGGTTGCGTTTGCCGCGAAGACGGTGGCCGCAACCGCTGGCAGTTACGTTGTATCATGTGTGGCACGGGCTTGGCATTGAAGTCTTCACATGCGACTGAGACTGCCAGTGCCAAGCGTGACGGGGGCGATCATTTACAAGACGTCTGAACATTTCAGTCTCGACGCGGGCGACAACGGACGGGTTCTGGTTGTTCAGGGCGACTGGACGATCAACACTATCGGGAAATTCGAGCAAGGTCTGCGCGATCTGGCACCAGACGGGCCGCCGATAACTGTGGATGTGAGCGCACTGGGTGTGCTCGATACGGCTGGCGCTTATCTGATCGACCGCTCCGTCCGGCAAAGCTGCGAGGAAGGTAGCGCGGACTTCTCTCTGATTGGCGAACACGATACCGCTTTGGCGCTATTGCAGCAGGCGCGCGAAAACAGCGCGGCATGCGAGCGCGACGATGACGAAGGCCATTCCGTTGTCGATCTTCTGTACCGGGTAGGTCGGGGATCACACCATTTTGCCCGAGAGGGCGGCCGGACGCTGTCCTTCATCGGTGAGACGCTGGTCGTTCTGGTGAAGCTGCTCATGCAGCCACACAAGATTCGCTGGAAAAGCGTTTTTGCACTGATGGAGTCAGCCGGGCTGGACGCGTTGCCAATCGTGGCTTTCCTCTCCTTTTTTGTCGGCATGGTGATTGCCTTTATCGGTGCGACGCTACTGGTGCAGACGGTCGGGTCCGCGATCTTCACCGTCGAGTTGGTTGGCTGGGCGACCTTGCGCGAATTCGCAGTGGTTCTGACCGGGATCATCCTTGCGGGGCGCACCAATTCGTCGTTCACGGCGGCAATCGGTGCCATGAAGATGCGTCAGGAAATCGACGCCATGAAAACCCTCGGGCTCGATCCGATCAGCGTGTTGGTCGTGCCGCGGGTCATCGCCATGGTGCTGATGGTGCCCATCCTGACCTTTCGCCGCAGCGTTGGCGGGCGTTGCCGGTGGGCTGGTTGTTTGCTGGCTGGCGCTTGATATTTCGCCGGTTCTCTATCTCAGCCGTATGCAGGAAACCGTGCCGATCTCGACGTTCTGGGTCGGCATGTCGAAGGCTCCGGTTTTTGCACTGATCGTTGCCATCGTATCCTGCCGTCAGGGTCTGAAGGTAGGCGGCGATGTGCAGTCTCTCGGAAAGGCGACCACGGCTTCGGTGGTTCACGCCATCTTCCTGATCATCGTCGCCGATGCGTTGTTCGCGATGCTCTACATGGAGCTTGGCGTGTGACCGATAATATAATCGAAGTTTCCGGCCTGCGAACGCAGTTCGGAGACAACGTCATCCATGACAATCTCGACCTCGTTGTGAAGCGGGGCGAAACGCTTGGTATCATCGGCCCGTCGGGCGCCGGCAAGTCCGTGCTGCTGTCAGCGATTGTCGGTTTGCTTGAGCCGGCGGAAGGCAGGATTGAGGTCTTCGGTAAAAAGCTGAACAAGGAAACGTCCAAAGAGGATATGCGCTACATCCAGCGAAACTGGGCAGTCATGTTTCAGGATGGCGCGTTGTTCTCGAATATGACCGTCCGCGAGAACGTCATGGTGCCGTTGCTCGAGCACACCGATCTGCCAAAGCGGGTCATCATGGACCTTGCTGATATGAAGATCCGCATGGCAGGACTGGATGGAAGTGCCGCACCGAAACGTCCGTCCGAACTTTCCGGAGGCATGCGCAAGCGTGCGGCACTGGCGCGTGCACTCGCACTGGACCCGAAACTCCTGTTTCTGGATGAGCCGACTGCCGGGCCTGGACCCCATAACTGCAGGCAAATTCGACGAACTCGTCAGGGATCTGAGCGACCGGCTTGGATTAACGGTCTTTCTGGTGACACATGACCTCGATACACTGCAGGCAACCTGTGACCGGATAGCGGTTATTGCGGACAAAAAAATCAAATACATCGGAACGGTGAGCGAGATTCGCGCAACTGACGATGAATGGATACGCATGTATTTCGAAGGACCGCGCGGACGTGCGGCGATAGGATGATATAATGGAAACCCGTGCCAACTACGCTCTTATCGGCGCTTTTTTGATCGCGGCATTCTTTGCGCTGGGTGGATTTGTTCTGTGGCTTGCCCAGCTTCAGTTCAATCAGGAATACGCCGAATATGACGTGGTATTTGCCGGAGCCGTGAACGGTTTGAGCGAGGGTGGCGAGGTTCGTTATCTGGGTATTAAGGTCGGGGAGATCGACGATCTCTCGTTCGATCCCGAAAACGCAACCAGGGTTGTAGCCAGAATTCGCGTCGATTCCGAAACGCCCTTACGTGAAGACTCAGAAGCCAACCTGGACTTCCAGGGGCTGACCGGCGTGACTTTCATCCAGTTGCGCCCCGGATCGCCCGATAGCCCTCGTTTGCCTGTGATGACCGGTGAGAACGTTCCGGTCATCAAGACCGAATTGACCCAATTCGAGGAAATCATATCAGGCGGACAGGAATTGATGGCGGACGCCATGACGACCATGGAATCGATCAACGCCTTTCTCAGCCCGGACAATGCGCGCAGCCTTCGAGATTCGCTTGCGAACATAGAACGACTGACCGGCACGTTTGCTGATGACACCCAATTGCTTGAGGACCTCAAGAAAACGATCGCGACATTCAATGACGCCGGAGCGGAGGTGACGCGTATTGCAGCCTCCCTTGATGGACTTGGAGAAACCGCGAACACCGAACTTGAGGCGATCTCGGCGGAAGCCCGTGCATTGATCGAAGACGCGCGTGGCGTCATCCAGCGAGCGGACGCAGTTGTCAGCGAGACGGGTGAAGGGCTGAACGAGACACGCGAGGCAATCGAGGGCCCCGCCGTGGAAGCCACGCAGGAAGCAAGATTGCTGGTTCAGGATATGCGTCTGCTGGTACGTCGGCTGGACCAGGTCACGCGTGAACTGGAGCAGAATCCGCAAGCGCTGATACAGGGCAATCCAGTGCCGTATACGGAGACCATCCAATGACCCGAACCCACGGACTTATAGCTGGCGCAGCTTTCGTGCTGATGACTTCCGGCTGTGTTTCGGTTTTGCCCGAACCGGTCGTCCCGGAAGGCCTCTACCGAATGAATCCAGGCTCAGCGCCCGTTTCGGCACGTCTTCCTGCCAGGGGAAGCGTACTCTTGTCAGAACCGGAGGGGTCTTCATTGCTGCTTGGCAAGCAGATCGCCGTTGAAAGTTCAGATGGAACGTTGTCCGTCCTGAAGTCCGCCCAATGGTCTGACCCGGCGGCGCGACTGTTCCTCGATCTCATGCTCGACACATTCGCTGCTTCTGCCCAATCAGGGGAAGGAGACGCCGTAGCGAGCTATACCGGCGCTTATGTTCCGTATGAACTCAAGCTTCGCGTCAAGGACTTCGCGGTTTCGGCAACGTCGGCGCGGGCCGCTTTTTCTGCAACCCTGCTGGATGCCAGAACCCGTGATGTGATCGAACAATTCGATATAGCAGCGGTCGAACAGACCGCGCTCTCTGGCAGTAATGGTCAAAAAGTCAGAGCGCTCGCGACGGCTGCCTCCGACGCCGCGTCCCAGATTGCCGAGCGAACCAGTCAAGAGATTTCCGATCATCTCGCATCGAAGCAGGAAAGCGAGCAGGAGGAGGTCTCAGGGGTCGTCGCGGACGATAGCGGTCTCGAGGAGTAGCCAAGCGGTCAACCGCGATGAAAGCGCTGTTTTCGACTTCGAAGATTTAGCGAGAGCGCGCACTGCGTCTTCTTCCTCGTCCGAAACGAATATCCGCGAGAGATCCTCGAAACCTGCATCGGCTGACAAGGTTTCGGCCAAGGCCTCCACGCGCTTACCCGTTACTTCGCGAACAACACGCCGACGAAGCCTGTCGCCTTTGCGGGAGGCAGCTTCTATCCGCGACGCATCAGTAGCGCTGATCAGGTCGACGAGACCGATACCCTCGTCTTCGATCCGACTCAGAATTGCCTTAGCTGTCGCATCGCGCTCGCCGGGTACATCTTCCTCAAGCCCCGCGAGAAGATCCTTCCAAGAGAGTCTGCCCTCGGCAGGCAGCCTGTCAGGATTATCGTTTGCGATTGGCTTCTGTGCCGGTTCTTCGTCTATATCGCTTTCAGCCGACGGGATCTGAGCGGTAGAAGCAACAGCCTTGGAGCCGCGGAACAAACCCCGCCCGCCTGATGGCGATACAGGTTCAGGAGGTGCAAGGAGCGACTTTTCCTTCGTCTGGCGGTCGGTAGTGGGCTCGCCAGTCAACTTCGGAACAACGAGACTTTCGCCGTCATCGGCAGCGTTGAGATATTCGGAGGCGCGTTCGATCCTTAGCCTGGCACGTTCCAGTCCTGCCTCTGCCGCCGCTGTTGACCGGGTCGCCGAGCGGTAGATCATCTCGTTGATCTTGTGGATCCGGACTTCCGTCTCGTCGGCTTGCTCGCGTGCTGCCTTACCGGCGGAAACAGTCGATGCGAGCGCCTGTTCACCGGCTTCCCGCAATTCGCGCATGGCAGAAAGCGCGTCATCCACTGCCTCGCGCGCTTGTTTGCGGATAAAACCTGAAGCGTCCTTTGTCTGGTCGAGCGCATTCATGACCGCTTCGTTGAGCGCATCTCCGGTGTCGGATGCCGCCGACGCTGCCATACTACTTGCTTTCATCGCCTGATCGATCATCCGCGACGCCCGGTCCATCTTGTCCTCGATGGCGGTCAATGCCGTAGACACGGCCGCGGCGCGGGAGTTCGCTTCGGTCGTCAATTTATCGAGGCCCGACATGCGTTCGCTGAGCATCTTGCCCGACTCGTTCAGAGCCGTCACACGCTCATCGAGACGGGCATCAGCCGCGGCAACATCTGCATTGGCGAGGCGTACGGCCTCGGCCATGACCTTTGCCTGGCGAGGGATGGCTTCATTCAGTGCAACAGATTGGGCATCGATGGCTTCCGTCAGCTCGCCGAGGGCGTGGCGTTCGTCGGAAAGACGTTCGGCTCATCTCCGCGACCAGCTTTGCGTTTCCCTCCAGCACCTCAGTCAGCGACTTACGTTCTGCCTCAGCGGTGGCCCGAAAGCTTCCGAGTGACTTGGCTGCAGATGCGATTTGCTTTTCAATTGCCTCCGTTTCGACGCGAACACGATGACCCAGACGTTCGATGCGGTCCGTTGAAGCCGATGCCGGAAACAGAAGCGACTGCGAAGCGGCTAGTATGAGCCGATGCGCCCTGTTGGCTTTCACCGTTTCACGAGCCATGAAACCTGCCAGAACAAGAGCAAATCCGGGAGCGAGCGAGACGGCGATTGCGCCCGTCAGTACGAGCGGATCGAGCCGGGCAATAGCAGAACTGCCAAGCACACCGACCGCCAGAGCAGCTATTGCGATCCATAACAGGAAAGCGAGTGCCGTTGCCGCAAGCGGGATCCACAAACCGGCACTCCGCAAGGCCACCAGTTCATTGCGGGCTGCAGAAAGATAGCGGTCTTCTTCGGTCGGAGAGTCTTTGTTCATAGCTTAGGAAACTGCATCAGTTCGTGTGAGCAAGCGACCTGTAGCACTGAAAAATCAATCCATGCGCGCCAATGTCAGGACGCATATCTTTCCTGCTTCTGACATGGGGCGTCAAAGCTTGCCGGTGTCGAGACCATTGGCTGAACGAGGAAGACTGCCGCGTCACGTGCGCCCTTTCCCTGATCGGGCTCGCGCTCACGATCATAGTCAACTCCAACCCAGCTGAGCAAGACAGCAAGGATGGCATCCCGTATCAAGATAAGAACTTCAACCATGTCACTCCCCCCATTGACACTGCTGACCTAACGCTGAAACAGGGTAGGGCACAAGAAGCAGGCGTCCCGAGTAGATGAAAGATTCTTCATACACGCGAAATGCCTTTCGCGACAGACGTCTGTCGCAATTGTGATCAATCGCGATATCTTGCGGTCAAACACCGGAAACGACCCTGAACTGGCGATGGAAGTCCTGGAACTGTTCCGTGAACAGGCGGCGTTGTGGAGTCGGCTGATTGACCCGAAACGTCCGCCGTCCGAATGGGGCGATGCCGCGCACACGTTGAAAGGCGCAGCCCTCGGCATCGGGGCCGAGCGCCTGGCTGAAGCATGTTCTGAAGCTGAAGATATGGCACGTCGAGCCGACCCACCGACGGGTGTTGCTGCCGCGCTGATCACGGGGAACGTGAAGGATCGCCTCGCAGATACGCTCGAAACCGTAGCGCGGGTTGTTTATGAATTGTCCGTGTCAGGTGACTTCAGACGATCATACGACCCGAACTCATAGGCAATGCAGCGGTCTATCAGTGTGCGCCAGACGGGCTCTGCCACCGAGGCCGGGAGTCCCGCGATTGCCGATTGGGCAAGAACCTTTTCGACGACGTCCTCGATGCGGGGACGGTCCTTGACGGCCGCTCGGACAGGTTTGATACGTGCTGCGGCATCCATATAAGACACACGCTCAGCCAGGAGAGCCACCAGCAAGCGGTCGAGCCGGTCTATCTCATATCGGACATCGCCCATGCTGCTACATTCGGGACCGGTTTTCATGCGTGGGTCTGAGGCGTAAGTCGTCATTTGGCTTCCAAGGTGTGGTCGAAGGCGCGGCAAGCTTTGTTCGCAACGCGAAGACGTGTCACCGCGACCAATGCGCCATTAGTCCTTCCAGGCCTAGCCCGCAAAGGCCTTTTCAATCACGAAATCTCCGGGATCGGAGTTTGACCCCTCCTTCAGCCCGGCAGCCTCGCAAAGTGCCTTGGTGTCGCGGATCATCTCCATTGACCCACAGATCATGACCCGATCGGTTTTCGGATCGAGAGGTAACGTTCCCAGGTCTTCGAACAGTTTGCCGCTCTCGATCAGGCTGGTGATCCGACCCGAGCGCTCGAACGTTTCGCGGGTCGTCGAGTTATAAAGCCGGAATTTGTGACAGTGCTCGTCGCAAAGGGGATCATTCGGCAAGTTCTTCGCAAGTTCTTCTCCATAGGCAAGTTCGGCAACTTCGCGGCAGGTATGCGTGAGAATGACCTCATCGAATTTCTGATAGGTTTCCGGGTCCCGCATCAGGCTGGCAAACGGAGCAATACCCGTGCCGGTCGAGAACATGTAAAGGCGCTTCGCAGGCGTCAGCGCATCGTGAACGAGGGTTCCGACCGGCTTACGTCCGAGGAGAACCTTGTCCCCGGGTACAATTTTCTGAAGACGTGAGGTCAACGGACCGTTGGCAACCTTGATCGAGAAGAATTCAAGCTCGTCGTCCCAGGAGGGGCTTGCAACGGAATAAGCACGAAGCAGGGGCTTGCCCGTTTCGCCCGGCAAACCGATCATGACGAACTCACCGGACCGAAAACGAAAGCTTGCCGGCCGCGTTATGCGAAAACTGAACAACCGGTCAGTGAAGTGGCGGACGTCGAGGACTGTTTCTTCAGTTGGAGCGTTCGGATTGGGCTTGCGTACCGGCGCTGGTCGCATTTCGCTTTCGATGGTCATCAATGGGCCTTCACTCGTCTGATCGTCGCTTCGCGATATGCGGTCTGCGCCGCCCACGATCAAGCAGATGACGGTAACGCCAGCCTTGAGTTCGCCTTATCCGCTCAATTCAGCTGCAAGGCGCGCGCGCGGTTCGACGGGAAGGCGATTGCCATTCCTTTTCGCGCGTCTTGCGCCAGCCTTCATCTCGGCGTTCAGATCGGAGACATATGCGTGAAAATCGACCTGAATTGTGTGACGCGGGCTTTTATAGAAATGCCCGGTGTGAAATTCGGTGTCAGCTGTCATGGCCTCTTCGAGCGCGTCATTCTCGGGAAGCGCGTATCTGCCGGTCAGATAGGCGGCTGCAAGCTTGGCCTGCTGCTCGGCAAAGTTCACAAGCGTGGGCAGTGGCTGGGCCAGCCCCATGAAGAAGAGGTTCGGGTAACCCGGCTTGACCATCCGCTTGAACAGATCGAACCGGTTGTCGTCGCCGGGTATCAGGTCCGGGTCTTCGAAAAACGGGAAGCTGATCTTGTAGCCCGTTGCCCAGATGATTGCGTCCAGCTGTTCACGGCTTCCATCAGTGAAAACGACGCCATCTCCGTCAAGACGTTCAATGGAACCCTTCACACTGATATCGCCGCAGCCGAGCCGGGTCAGGAACTCCCCGGATACCGAGGGGTGCCCGTCCAAAGGCTCATGATCCGGTTTGGGGAGACCATAATCCTCCATATTTCCAACGGATTTCTTGATAACCCTTCGTACCAATGCGCGGCCCATGCGTGTCGGCATCCAGCTGGGCAGGACCGCCTTGTCTGAAGGTTGCCCGTTCATGTATTTCGGCAGGACCCAGACGCCGCGGCGAAGAGAAACGAAGAGCTTGTCCGCAAGCGGTTTCTGGGACAGCTCGGAAGAAATATCCATTGATGAGTTGCCGCCACCTACGACCATCACCCGCTTATCGCGGAAATCGTAGGGTTCGAACGGGCTGCGGTAGTTGTGCAAGTGGACCTGATAGCCGTCGAAAGTTCCGGGATACTCTGTCGGTGTACGAGGATCCCAGTGATGGCCATTGCAGACGAAGAGCACGTCGTACTCGCGCGTTTCCCCGCTGCTCAACGTCACTTTCCATGTGCCGTCAGAGCCGCGAACGGCCCGGTTCACGCTGGTATTAAAGGTGATGGTCTCACGAAGTCCGAAATGGGAGACATAATCGTGAAAATATTGCAGGATCTGCGAGTGATGAGGAAAATCCGGAAAGGACTCAGGAATGGGAAAATCCTCGAAAGCCAGTCGCCATTTCGACGTATCGATATGCAGGCTCTTATAGCATGACGACATGCCGTTCGGGTTGCCATAATACCAGTTGCCGCCGATATCGTCAGACATCTCGAAGCAATCATAAGGTATGGCATTGTCTTTGAGACGCTTCGCGGTCGTAAAGCCAGAACACCCCGCGCCAATGATACAGGCCCGTGGCATTTGAGGAGCACCGTCGAACGCCATGTCTTTATCTCCCGAATGCGCGGTAGACCGCGTCTGTCAATCTGAAGCTAGCAAAGGTGACGTGCACGTCAACGTCCAGTTTCTGCCCGCCCGTTTGCAAGAAGGCTATTTAACCTCATGACTGAACATCGCACCTCCAAGCCGGAACCAAGCGAAGATGAGGCCTTCTTTGAGCTGGTTCGGGAGTATGCGCCGCGGATCATTAACAGCGTTCCATATGCGCAGGCGCTTGGATTTAAGCTGACGCACCTGGAAAGGAGCAGGGCACTTGCAACGGCGCCCTGGCGCGAGGAACTCGTGGGCGATACGGAGTCCGGTGTCATTCATGGCGGCGTGGTGACCGCGCTCCTGGACAATATTTCCGGCGTGGCAGTTATATCAGCGTTGAGTGAGCTCAAATCTACGGCGACCCTCGATCTGCGGATCGATTACATGCGTGCAGCCGAAAAGGGACGCGATCTCATCGGCGAGGCCGAGTGCTATCACGTTACGCGGGCCGTGGCATTTGTGCGCGCCTTTGCCTATCACGAAACCAAGGACAAGCTGGTAGCCTCGGCCTCTGCAGCTTTTGCGTTGACCGATCTGTCGACGCTTGCTCCTGCTTCTGGAAAGCCTGACCAATGAGCGAAACAGCCCGGGCACAATCGCTGCACGAATGGATGGACCGGATACCGTTCGCGCGTTTTATCGGCATGCAATGCACGGTGCTAGGCGACGAGATGACGGCGACATTGCCCTTTACCAGTCAACTGATCGGGAACAAGTCGATCCAAGCTTTACATGGCGGGGCCATCGGGGCATTCCTCGAATTGACCGCTATGGCACAGCTTTATCTTTTAAGCCCCGTCGAGCGCCCCCCTAAAACGATTGATCTGACCATAGACTATCTGCGCTCAGGCGCCGCGGAGGCGCTGTATGCGAGAGCCATCGTGACCAAGCAGGGACGGCGCATCGCAAACGTTCGCGCAGAAGCATGGCAGAAAGAACGCGCCAAACCGGTGGCAGCGCTCCATGCCCATTTCCTTCTGAAATCGAATGATTGACGGTTTTGAACTCAGCCGAGTTTTTCTTCGAGAAGCGCCTCGATCTTCGGCTTGTCGAAGCCGCTGACCTGTTCGCCGTTGATATAAAATGTTGGCGTGGCTTCGGCGCCGTTTGAACCCGCCTGGACGCGAACGTCGGACAGATGCTTGATCACTTCGTCGGACTTCATGTCCTTGCGCATTCGTTCGACATTAACGCCTGCAGACTTGGCGATCCTGTCGATGTCCTCATCAGAGAGTGACGTCTTGGACTTCATCAGGGCCGTATGCATTTCCAGATACTTGCCCTGCTTTTGTGCGGCAAGCGCAGCATAGGCGGCTTCGCGTGACTCGGCGCTCAGGATCGGAAACTCCTTGAAGACAATGCGAACATCGTCGCCATGCTCTTCCTGCAACGCCAGAACGTAGTCGAGGCTCGCCTTGCAGAACCCGCAGCGATAGTCGAAAAACTCGACAACTGTTACCCGCGCATCTTTCGGACCAATCGAGAAATCGCGGGGATCGTTGGCAAGCTTGCGGCTGGCCTCAAGTTTCTGACGCTCAAGCAGTATGTCCAGTGCATCGGACACGATCTCTGGATTTTCGAGAATGTACTCGCGAACTACGGCTTCGATCTGGTCGCGTGAGGCCGTTTCGACAGTAGCCGCGACTTTAGCGCTCTCACTGACTGGTTTTGCGTCAGTGCCGGATTGTGCACAGGCTGGAATAGCAAACACACAAAGTGCTGAAGCTGACAGAAGAAGTCTGCGAGGCATGTACGAATATCCGTGTTGAAGATAGTTTGCGCTGCCTATCAGCCCCGGCGATCATATTGCAACTGGACGGCTGTCACTTTTGCGATATCGGCGGCACGCAGCGCTGGTGGTGTATCGGGAGACAGGCCTTCTGTGGCGCGCCGCGCGAACTGGAATGCACGCTCATAGTTTCCAAGATAATAAGCCTGCTCGGCAGTGGCCAGCTCGGCTTCAGAGCGCCGTCCCTGGCGCTCGAGGGCGATTGAAAGCTGATGCCAGGCAAAGGCATTTTCTTGGTCGAATACCAAAGCGTCGCGCAGGAGATCTTCGGCCCGGATCAGGTCAGTTTCTTCGGCACGGGCAACCAGCGATCTCGCAAGATTGACCTTCAGAAGCGGCTCGTCAGGCGCGAGTTCAAGTGCGCGCTCATTTGGCGCGACTGATTCTTCTGTTCGGCCGTTTTCGAAAAGTATCTGGCCCAATAACTCGTGAAAGTAGGGGTTTTCAGGCTCCTCAGCGATCAGCGCGCCGGTCTCCTGCAAGGCCGTGCTCACATCTACGGACCTGTAGGCCGCTATCGCACGTGCATATCGCGCGGGACGGGACAGATCATCAGATGGATAACGCTGATATACCCTCGCGGAGGGTTGCAGAAATCCGATGAGCTTGGCGCGCATCATGTCCATTCGCTCGATATCTTCGGGAGACTCGGCGACCTGCATCAGACCGGTCTTCTCAGCACGTTGGCGAAGCGACTGGATCCGGTCAGAGGCGAGAGGATGAGTGCGAAAGTAAGGATAGCGCCGTGCTTCCGACAGAACTTCCTGATAGCGAAAGTTCTCGAAGAACTCGACGAGTCCGGCAGGCGATTGTCCCGTTTCTTCCAGATAGTCGATAGCGGCCTGATCGGCGGACGCCTCCTGCACGCGCGTGAACGTGAAGAAGTTGAGAGCGGCAAACTGTTGTGAGCTTGCTATGAGTGCGGCTCCGGCATCCGGCGCGCCGGCCGCAATTGCAATGATGCCCAACCCGATGGAGACAAGAGCCGGGCGGGACGCCAGTCTGGCCGCTTCCACGCGCCGCGCACCATGACCGCCCGCAATGTGTCCGGTCTCGTGTGCAATCACGCCCTTGAGTTGGCCCGGTGTTTCCGAGGCAATGATCAAGCCCGTGTGGAGATGGATCTTTTGTCCGTTCGCGACGAATGCGTTCAGCGACGGGTCGCTGATAATATACATTTCAACATCGCGAGGCTCCAACCCGGCAGCGACGAGGATCGGGTCCGTGAACGCTCGCAAGGTATGCTCGATCTCGGCGTCCCGGATCAGGCTTTGTGCCCATACCGTTGGCGTGGATAGAATGAGCGCAAACGCGAGCGCCAGATGCTTTGCTGTTCGGTAAAGGTCCATGCAGCCTCTCCTGACGTGCCCCGCCAAGACTAAAGCATTTGCTGTCGTTCTTGGCGAGACAGGATGTCAGTCTTGATCGTTACAAGGAGGTCAGGAAGACTTTCCTCTTTGCCACCATCCACCGCGCCGGGTCTTCGGCTTCTCTGTCTGGGGCAGTTCGATCGGCTCAGCCTCGGCGGGTGTCTCCTGCGCAGCAGCTGCAGGCTCTTCAGGTGCTTGTTCAGCAACTGCGGCATCCGGCTTAGTTTCCGCGGCGGGCGCTGGCGCTTTTCTGGAACGCTTTCTCGGAGCCTTTTCGACAGGCTCCGAAGCAGTAACCGGAACAGCTTCGTCGGCCGGGTTTTCATCAGGCATCGGCCTGGACGTGGAAGGCTCTTCCTTCACGTCCCTGGGTTCGGAGACAGTAGATTCCGCACTCTGTGGAGAGTCCGCCACGGTTTCGCCTTTTGCGTTTTCAGCTCCCTCTGCGGCGTCCTTGTCAGCCTGTTCTTTCTGATCTTTCTCCGCCTTGTCGGCGGCCAGCTTTTTGTCAGCGTCGCGTTCGGCGTGGAACGCCTTTACCACAGCCTTGAGGTCATCGAGACCTTCCGAGATCAGCTCCTCCGCTGACAATGACGCTGCATCCAGAACAGCGCCGCCATCAAGCGTTTCGGCCTGATCGGCAATCTCCACGACGCCGCGAGCGCCGTCATCCCGGCCTCTGCGACGTCGACCGCCGCGACGGCCGCGACGTTTGCGTCTGCGATTTCCGTCTTCACTGTCGTCATCGCCGCTTTCATCGCTATCCGATTGCGAAGTGCGGTCTCCAGAGCCGCTTTCTGCTTGCGGATCGTCAAGTTCGGAGAGGGTATCTTCGGAGGAAGAGCGTGACCCGCCGCGGCGACGCCGGCGACGACCTTTGCGAGCTGATCCATCCTGATCGTCGGAAGGCCCGGAATGATCTTCGCGGGTATCTTCCTGCGCTGCCTCTTCGGGCTCATCCTCGTCTTCGTAGGCTTCTTCCTCCTCGGGCTCGTCATACGACGGCCTGGAGCTACCGGACGGGAAGGTTTCAGGCTGGCGCGTCGTGAGTTCACTGGCATCGCGTTCGACGCTTATCTGATAGTCGCCCCGCTTCATGGTATGATCGGCAACAATCTGAACCAGGATGCCGCGGTTCATCTCGATGCCGGAGAGCGCGGCCCGTTTTTCGTTCAGCAGGAATACCGCAACATCCGTCGGCGCTTCTGCAATCAAGATGCCTTCATCGACGTCGGTTGCGCGTGCTTCGATCGCGCGAAGCAGTTGCAACGCGGCAGAATCAGGTGAGCGGACACGCCCGGTTCCCATGCAGCTGTCACAAGGCTCGGAACTGGCGTCGAGGACGCCGGCGCGGCGTCGCTGCCGAGATATTTCCATCAACCCGAACATACTGATCTTGTTGTTCTGGACGCGCGCACGATCGAACTTGAGACAATCCTTCATCACACGTTCGACGGCGCGGTTATTCTTGCCTTCGTCCATATCGATGAAATCGATAACGATCAGTCCGGCCAGATCACGTAGACGCATCTGTCTGCAGGCTTCTTCGGCAGCCTCCAGATTCGTCTTGAGTGCCGTCTGCTCAATATTACGTTCACGCGTGGCCTTGCCGGAGTTCACATCGATAGCAACCAGTGCTTCAGTCTGGTGAATGACAAGATAGCCCCGGACTTCAGCTGAACGATAGGGCTGAAGATCGAGTTCCAGATGACGCTCGACCTTGTGGTCGACGAAGAGTGGCACGGAAGACTTGTGCTGCTGCACGCGCCGCGCCTGACTTGGCATCAGCAGTTTTGCGAGGTCCTTGGCTTCGCGGTAGGCAGCCTCGCCGTGGACGAGAACCTGCTCAATATCCTTGTCGTAAAGATCACGCAGCGCGCGGTGAACCAGCCCGGCCTCTTCATTGATCAGGCAGGGCGCCACAGAGCCAAGCGTCAGGTCCCTGATCTTTGTCCATAGCTTGATCAGGTACTCGAAGTCTCGCTTCAGTTCGGTTTTGGTACGTTTCGCGCCAGCGGTCCGAACGATTAGCCCCATGCCTTCCGGCACTTCGAGCTCACCTGTAATTTCCTTCAGACGCTTCCTGTCGGTGGCGTTGGTGATCTTGCGGGAGATACCGCCCCCGCGCGGCGTATTCGGCATAAGCACGCAATAGCGGCCTGCAAGCGACAGATAGGTCGTCAGCGCAGCGCCCTTGTTGCCGCGCTCTTCCTTGACGACCTGCACCAGCATGATCTGGCGCCGACGTACGACCTCTTGGATCTTGTAGCGACGATGGCTGGTATTGCGGCTGGATCCGCGCTCCTCATTATCGTCGTGACCGTTTTCGTCGTCGTCGTCAGCGATATCGTCGTCGTCATCGGTGTGCGCGGACGCTTCCGCTAAAAGCGCTTCTCGATCCTCCTGGGGGAGCTGATAATAATCCGGATGGATTTCACTGAAAGCCAGAAACCCGTGACGGTTTCCGCCAAACTCGACGAACGCCGCCTGAAGCGAGGGTTCGACGCGGGTTATCTTTGCGAGATAAATATTCCCTCGAAGCTGACGCTTCTTGGAGCTCTCAAAATCAAAGTCTTCCAGTTGTCCCTTGTCGACGACCGCGACCCGGGTTTCTTCCGGGTGGACGGCATCGATCAGCATTTTCTTTGTCATGAATTACGATCCTGTTGACGCGCGCCCGAGCGACAATGCAACGAGGTGCAGTCTGGCATGGGGCGCTGAGTGTTCTGACGGTTTCCGGAGTGGGCGCGCGACGGCAGGTATTGTTCAAAGTTGCTGTCATCGTGTAAGCGCGAGCCTTGCGGCGACTTCTCCACATGTTCGGTGTTCCTGCAAGAACCGCTGCTATCAGAAAGCAAACGGGGAAACAGGATCGAATCCAGTCCGGAACGCCTAGTTTGCACGAATGCGTAGAAAGATAAAGCAGACTTATTGGCACGAGCAACGGACCATCTGCCCGTTGGATCGCGGTAAATCCCGCGTTAATGCAAGGTCGGCTATTTTGCATTTGACCTGCAACCGAACACCACGCTGGGACCAGGAATGAACTTTCGCTATCTCGTCTTCCTGCTCGCAGTTCCGGTATTTTTTCTGCCGTTCATGCGTAGTTCCGCGACCAGCGAAGGTGAAAAGCCGCAGATCAGCCGGATCGAAATAGGCGCGCGCGATGACACCACGCGGCTTGTCATCAGCTCCTCTCACGCGCTGGATTATTCGCAATTTACGCTGTCAGAGCCGGGCTTGCGCTATGTTCTAGACTTCGATTTGCTCATCTGGTCATTGCCACGTGACGAGACGGGCGCCATGCGCGGCGATGGAGCAGGCGCGATTGACCAGTTTCGCTATGCACAAAACTCAGCGACCACATCCCGGCTCGTTCTCGACCTCAACCGGCCAGTCGAACTGTTCAGTTCTTTTACGCTGGAGCCGGACGAGCCGGATGCGACCTACCGGATTGTCATAGATTTCCGAAATGCAGATGAGGAAACCTTCGCAGCGCTGCGTAAAGCATCTGCTTCAACCACACAGATCGTTTCCAGCGCACCTGCGACTTCGGTATCAGACAACAACGAAGCGATCCCGCGCCGTCCCGTAGTGGTCATCGATCCTGGTCACGGAGGCAGGGATCCTGGAGCAATCGGTTCGGCGGGGACGTTCGAGAAAGATGTCAATCTCAACGCTGCGACGACTCTCAAGGCTTTGTTGATCGACCGTTATGACGTGGTTCTGACCCGCGATGCAGACCGTTTTATTGCGCACGAGCGGCGTATCGAGATCGCTCGGTCCTCTGGCGCGGATCTCTTCATCTCGATCCATGCCGATGCGGCGGGAAACGCATCCGTATCGGGCGCGTCCGTCTACACGCTAGCGAGTGAAAGCGATGAGCGTGTGGCAAAAGTTCAGGAAGAAGAAGGGTGGATCATTCCAATCGAGGTCGATGCCCAGCCGCCTGAACTCAATGATATCTTTGAAGACCTGATCAAGCGGGAAACTGTTTCCAGATCAGATGCGTTCGCTGAATTTCTGGTGCCGGAACTGGCAAGCGTCGGTCCCGTGCTGCGCAATTCGCACCGCCGCGGCAATCTTTTCGTCCTGTTGGCGCCAGACGTGCCTGCTGTTCTGCTCGAGGTTGGCTTTCTGACCAGTCCTGCCGATGAACTGCGACTGACCACGCCAAAGGACTTGCGACGGACAATGCAAGCTGTCGCAAACTCGATTGACCTGTATTTCCGCAGCGACCCTGAATTCAGCCCGCAGTTCAAGCGGCTGGCACAATCCTCGCCAACGCCATAAAAACGGCACGAATCGTTGGCAGTAAGAAATCATATTACGCGTTGGAGCAGCCCATGTCGGCAATGACCCGTTACTGGGCCCCTTTTGCAAAATACTGGCGCGGGTTTGCGCGCGTCATGCCATGGACATGGTTGCGGCGCATCGCGATTGCTCTCGGCATACTCGCTTTCCTGATGCTTGCTGCTCTATGGCTTTGGGTTCAGGCCGTCACGAGGGACCTTCCGGATGTGAAGGCGCTTGCCGGTTATCAGCCGGAGATAACGACCCGTGTCCACGCCGGCGATGGCAAGCTGATTGCGGAGTTTGCCTCAGAGAACAGAATTTTCGTGCCGTATGACGGCATGCCCGAGCACCTGATTGCAGCGTTCGTATCGGCTGAAGACAAGACGTTCTTCGATCATGGCGGGCTGGATTACTTCGGGATCATGCGCGCCGCTATTCGCAATGCCATGGCAAAGATTCAAGGCGGCGGCGGTCTGCAAGGCGCATCAACGATTACGCAGCAGGTCGCCAAGAACATGCTTCTGACAAACGACCAGAACATCGAGCGCAAGGTCCGTGAAGCGGTTGTAGCGCGTCGAATGGAGCGTGCCTTCAGCAAGGAAAAGATCCTCGAGCTTTATCTGAACGAGATTTATCTCGGCGGAAGTTCCTATGGGGTCGCATCTGCAGCGCTGAACTATTTCAACAAGTCGCTGCCTGACCTCACGTTGTCAGAAGCCGCGCTGCTTGCAGCCATGCCGAAAGCCCCGAGCCGGGTTAACCCCTACGTACGGCCGGATGCAGCGGTCGACCGGCGAAACTGGGTGCTTCGTCGGATGCAGTCGAACGGTTACATCGACCGTGCGACTGCCGACGCGGCCATCGCTGAACCGCTCGAAATCCGGTCCCGTTTGAAGGGCGAAGAGTTTGCCGCATCGGCATACTTCGTTGAGGAATTGCGCCGGGATCTGGCAGGCCGATTCGGCGAAGAGGCACTCTACCAGCAGGGGCTCTCAATCCGTTCGACTATCGATACAAGACTGCAACTGGCCGCGCAGGCAGCCTTGCAGGACGGGTTGGTAGCCTATGACCGCCGCCATGGGTATCGCGGACCGGTCACGAACCTGAAACTCGGAGAGGGTCTGCTTCAACGCCTGAATGACGTCGAGTTGCCGGGCGGCTACGGTGCCAATGAAGCTGCCGTCGTGCTGGAGGTCGAGAACGAAACTGCCAACCTCCTTTTGACTGACGGATCGACCGTTCCGCTTGCGCCTGCAGACTTGAGCTGGGCATCAAAAACCTACCGCAGCAAAGATGAGAGGCGCGGCCTTAAAGTCGGCGACGTCATTCTTGCCTCAATCACCAGGGAAGCCGCCGACACGTCCGTCACAGGCGAGACCGCTGCTTCGCCGGAAGTAGAAGTGACGAGCGAGACGCAGAAGAAGGAAGGCAACCGTGCCCAACCGGCGCAGGACGCCGAACCGGTTCGCAAGCCCGTCGGGAATGCAAAACTCTTTCAGGTGCCCGATGTAGAGGGTGCCTTGCTTGCGATCGACCCTCATACTGGCCGGGTGCTGGCGATGGCAGGCGGCTATTCTTTCTGGAAGAGCCAGTTCAACCGGACCACACAAGCAAAACGCCAGCCCGGGTCAGCCTTCAAGCCGTTCGTTTACGGAGCGGCTCTGGAGACGATCAATCCAAAAACCGGAACTTACTACACGCCATCAACCAGAATACTCGACGCTCCCGTGGTGGACTGCGACTACACGCGGGTCCGCGATCAGTGTTACCGCCCGACCAACTACACATCAGGTCGTTTCTACGGCCTGAGCACGATGCGGCTCGGTCTGGAACTGTCACGGAATGCGATGACCGTCAGGCTGGCGCAGGAAATCGGTATGGAGCCGATCATTGATCTCAGCCGCCGCGTGGGGCTATTTGAAAACCTTGCGCCATATCTTTCAATGTCCTTGGGCGCGGGCGAAGTGACCGTTTGGGACATGGCGCGCGCCTATGGCGTGATGGTCAACGGCGGGAAGGAAATCCAGCCTACCCTGTTTGACCGGGTCCAGGACCGGAACGGGGTTACGCTTTATCGACATGACGAGCGGGCGTGCGAAGGCTGTTCGGCCGAATGGTCCGGCCAGCAGCCACCCGTGCTCGCGGATATTCGCAAGCAGGTCGTCGATCCGGTCACCGCCTACCAGGTTGTCCATATGCTGGAGGGTGTTGTCGAACGTGGAACGGCAACCGTCGTGAAGCGCACTGTTGAAGGTCATCCGCTGGCTGGCAAGACTGGCACAACGAATGATTATATGGACGCATGGTTTATGGGCTTTTCGCCCGATCTGGTGGTTGGGGTCTTTGTCGGTTTCGATGAACCCAAATCGCTTGGCGAGGGCGAGGCAGGCGGTGTCGTTGCAGCACCGATTTTTGCAAACTTCATGAAAGAAGCTTTGAAGGGCAAGCCATCCATTCCGTTTCGTGCTCCCGCCGGTGTGCGTCTTGTGGAAGTGGATGCCAAGACCGGTGCGCTTCCAGGATCTTCCACAAGCGTTACAATCCTTGAGGCTTTCAAACCTGGAACCGAACCGGGATTTGGCGGCGTTTTTCAGACGGACGACAGCTTCGGAATATTCGGTTCAGGTGATGTTGGCGACGACCCCGCTCTGGCAAACCCCGAACTGGCATCTATCTTCGGATCGTCCGATCCTGACGAAGTCAAACCGGGATTACGAGTGCCCCAACCGGAAGCCACGATCGAACAGGATGTCGGGCTGGGTGACAGTTATTGAGCAAAGCGCTACATAGCTCGCCCAGAACAAAAACCTGAAGAACGGACCGTGTCGATGACACCCGAAATGGACACCCTTGCAACCGGAATCGAGCAGTCTTGCGAACTGCTGAGGAGGCGTCTTTGACTGGGACGTGTCCGAAAAACGTCTTGAGGAACTGACCGCGCTCGCTGAACGACCCGATTTCTGGGATGACGCCACCAAGGCACAAAAGCTGATGCAGGAGCGAAACCGGATTGCGCAGAGGCGTGATACGGTTCTGTCCCTAGAGTCTGACGTGAACGATAGTCGTGAGCTCATGGCAATGAGTGAAGGAGACAGCGAGATCGCTTCAGACGTTCTCGCCCTTCTGAAGAAGGCTTCCGAACGTGCCGAGCGGGCCCAGCTTGAGGCCCTGCTGTCAGGCGAAGCGGATGCAAACGATTGCTACATCGAAATCCATGCGGGTGCTGGCGGAACCGAAAGCCAGGATTGGGCCAACATGCTGCGTCGGATGTATACGCGCTGGGCATCACAGCACGACATGAAAATTGAAGAAGTTGAAGAGCATCCCGGCGAAGAGGCGGGCATCAAGTCGTCGACGCTCCAGATCAGCGGTGAAAATGCGTATGGCTGGCTGAAAGCGGAGTCCGGGGTTCATCGGCTCGTCCGAATATCGCCGTTCGATTCCAATGCACGACGCCATACAAGCTTTGCGAGCGTCTGGGTCTATCCCGTTGTCGACGACACGATCGAGATCGACATCAACGAGAAAGACGTTCGCACCGATACCTACAGATCAAGCGGAGCGGGCGGTCAGCACGTGAACAAGACCGATTCGGCAGTTCGCCTGACGCATGAACCCACGGGCATTGTTGTCGCCTGCCAGAACGGCCGGTCACAGCATCAGAACCGGGCAACGGCCTGGGACATGCTTCGTGCCCGTTTATATGAGCTCGAACTGCAGAAACAGCAGGCTGAGGCATCGGAACTGGAAGCGTCCAAATCCGACATTGGCTGGGGCCACCAGATCAGGTCCTATGTCCTGCAACCATACCAGATGGTCAAAGACCTTCGAACAAGCGTCGAAACATCAGATTCGTCGGGCGTCCTCGACGGCGATCTCGACCGGTTCCTGTCGGCGTCGCTATCGCACAATCTCGGAACCGTGGAATTGGAAGATGACGCCTGATAAAGCCTGCATACATGACAGGATCCCGGGGAATTGACTGTGTCGAAACTGAAAGTCGGAATTGCCGGGGCAGGTGTCTTTGGCAAATACCATGCCCAGAAAGCAGCGGCGTCTGGCCGGGCGGAACTCGCCGGCGTGTTCGATGCGCAATTCGAACGCGCCGAAAAGCTTGCTGACAGCCACGGAGCCGAGGCGAGCGTAAGTTATGAGGCGCTTTTGAAGGATGTCGATGCCATCGTCATTGCCTTGCCCGCGACCTTCCACGAGGATTTTGTTCGCCGGGCACTTATGGCCGACAAGCACGTACTCGTCGAAAAGCCTCTGGCGCTTACGGCAACAGGTGCGCGGCAACTTGCCGGAGAAGCCATAACGCGAGGGCGTGTTCTCCAGGTGGGCCATCAGGAGCGTTTTGTGGCGCGTGCGATGGGGATGTTCCGCATCGAAGAGAGCCCGACCTTGCTTGAATCGGTTCGCTATTCCCCTCCATCACCGGATAACCGCGCCGGCGATGTGTCTGTTATCTGGGATCTGATGATCCATGACCTCGATCTGGCAGGGTGCCTGATAGAGGGCAAATTCGAAGGCGTTCGTGCACGCGGCTCACGTGTTCACAGCGAGCATCTGGACAAGGCCGAAGCCGAGTTCACCTATTCAAGCGGAGCAATTGCCCGCCTGAAAGCCAGTCGCGCGGCTACAGCCCGAGAACGAACCATGCGTGTGGTATACCCGTCCGGCGAGATCAGCGTCGACTTTCTGACGCGGGAAGTGGTGAACACTACGCCCTATCAGATAAAGGTCGATATCTCTGAGGACCTGCCCGATCCGCTTGGTGCTGCCGACGAGAGTTTCTACGCGGCATGTCTGGGTGTCTCGAACAGCCCGGTCCCCGGTCACGGAGCCGTCGCGGCGGTAGCGATGGCCGAAGCCGCTGAGACGATCGCGCTGGCATGAACACTCCGATTTCTATTCTGGTCGCCCAGTTAAACCCCGTGCTGGGTGATATTCAGGGGAACCTGCGCCAGGCGCTGGAAGTGATCACTGGCGAGGCTGCAACAGACGTCGACCTGATCGTTTTCCCGGAACTCTTCCTGCTGGGGTACCCGCCGGAAGATCTCGTGCGTAAGCCCGCGGTTCTCGATGCATGTGAGACCGCCATTCAGACCTTGTGTGAGAAGAGCCGCGAGATCCGCGCCACCATCGTGATCGGCGCACCTAAAGGTGTGACCACCGGTGTGGCAAACAGCGCCTTTGTTCTGCGCGACGGCGAAATCGTCTGCAGCTACGACAAACACGAGTTACCGGATTACGGCGTCTTCGATGAATTCGCGGGTGTTTGAACCGGGCGACGGGCGACCTGTGATCTTCGAATGTCGAGGCGTCAAACTCGGGCTCGCAATCTGTGAGGACATCTGGTTCGACAGGGTGCCGCGCGCGTATGCGGAAACGGATGTCGACATGCTCGTGGTCCTCAATGCGTCTCCATGGCGAAGGCAAATCCATGACGAGCGGCGCGAGGCCTTCGGCGTTTGGGCATCGCCGGAACTGCCCTATCTGTTCGTAAACATGGTGGGCGGCCAGGATGAGCTTGTCTTCGACGGAAGCAGTTTTAGCGTCGATGGAGACGGGCGTCAGACATGTCTTCTTCCTGACTTCGAGAGTGGCGTCTCAGTCTGTTCGTTTGACGCCGACGCGCATGCCTTCATAGGCCGCGAATGCCCGGACTGGTCACATGGCAACGAGGCGTCCTACCGCGCCTGCGTTCTCGGACTCGGCGATTACGTGAGAAAGAACGGCTTTTCGTCAGTTCTGATAGGGCTGTCAGGCGGAATCGATTCGGCGCTCACGGCGGCCGTGGCGGTCGATGCCATCGGGGCAGAGAACGTCCGCTGCGTTATGCTGCCATCACGCTATACCAGTGCACACAGTCTTCAGGACGCGGCTGAGTGCGCGGAGCGGCTGGGTGTAAGGCTTGACGAGATCTCGATTGGATCAGGCGTCGGTGCAATCGCCGAAATGCTCGAAGGCAGGTTGGAGGGCGGGGGCAGGGCAATCGCTCTTGAGAACATCCAATCGCGGCTGCGGGGTGTAACGCTGATGGCGCTTTCCAACGCAACAGGCGCGATGCTCGTGACTACCGGCAACAAGTCAGAGATGGCGGTCGGGTATGCCACACTCTACGGAGACATGTGTGGTGGCTACAATCCTCTCAAGGACTTGTACAAGACAGAGGTCTTCGCGATTTCAGACTGGCGCAATCAGGCCAAGGATCATGGGCTCATGGGCCCGGACGGTCAGGTCATTCCCACGCGTATCCTGACCAAGCCGCCTAGCGCAGAATTGCGCGAAGACCAGCGCGACGATGATAGTCTGCCGCCTTACGAGACGCTGGACGCAATTCTCTACGGGTTGGTGGATGCCGAGCAGTCTGCAGCTGACCTGGTCAGGGAAGGGTTCGACATAGAAACGGTAAAGCGGATCGAACACCTCCTTTATATTTCAGAATATAAAAGGCGACAGTCTGCTCCGGGTCCGAAGATCGGACGCCAGAACTTTGGCCGCGACCGCCGCTACCCCATTACCAACCGCTTCAGAAGTTTTTCTCAAACAGGTTCCGCAACATGACTGTTCGCGTACGCTTTGCACCCTCTCCGACCGGCAGACTTCATGTCGGAAATGTTCGTACAGCTCTGATAAACTGGGTTTTTGCGTCTGCTGAACGGGGCGCTTTCATACTGCGCATCGATGATACCGATCAGGTGAGATCAACTGAAGCTTTCCATGACGGTTTGAAAGAGGACCTTCAGTGGCTGGGGCTGGAGTGGGCGGAAACATTCCGCCAGTCAGACAGGTTTTCCGAATATGCTGCGGCAGCAGAAACGCTGAAGGCATCCGGCAGACTCTATCCGTGTTTTGAGACCCCCGAAGAACTTGAGCGCAAACGCAAGATCTCTCTCAACCTCGGTCGCCCACCGGTGTATGATCGCGCGGCTTTGGCCTTGAGTGACGACCAGAAGGCATCACTCGCGGCCGGAGGCCGTACGCCGCATTGGCGTTTCAAGCTCTTCGGGAACCGTATTGACTGGAACGATCTGGTTCGGGGGCCGCAAAGTATAGATACAGCGTCGCTGTCCGATCCGATCCTGATCCGCGAAGATGGCGGGTATCTTTATACACTTCCCAGCGTTGTGGACGACATCAACGCAAAGATCAGCCATGTCGTGCGCGGTGAAGACCATGTGACCAATTCGGCAGCGCAAATCGAGATATTTCAGGCGCTGGGCGGCACAGCGCCGCACATGGCGCACACATCGCTTTTGACAGGCGCGGATGGTCAGGGGCTTTCCAAGCGGCTTGGGTCTCTCTCGATTGCGGAGCTACGGGCATCAGGCATCGAGCCTGTTGCAATCCTGTCCATGCTCGCCCGTCTGGGCACAAGCGACAATATTGAGCTCGCATCCTCGATTGATGAACTCATAGCCGATTTCAGCTTTTCGAAGATGGGACGCGCACCGGCTCGGTTTGACGAGGCTGAACTGCGCAAGTTGAATGCCCAGGCGGTTGCGAAGCTCGAATTTTCGGATGTCCGGCAGGATCTCGACCGGCATCTTTCTCTAGCGGGACTATCGGTGCCGGAAACTGTGCTCGAAAAATTCTGGAATGTTGTGCGGCAGAACCTGGAAACCCGGCAGGATGTAGGGCTTTGGCTGACGACGACATTCGGAGACATAGAGCCCGAAATTGCCTCCGAAGATCAGGCTTTCATTGCACAGGCTGGATCCTTGCTTCCGAACGGGGAGATCAATGCCGAAACCTGGGGCACATGGACATCCGCTCTGAAAGCTGAAACCGGACGCAAAGGCAGGGCCCTGTTTATGCCTCTGAGGCTCGCTCTCACAGGACGGTCGAACGGTCCGGAAATGGCTGACCTGCTTCCTCTGATCGGTGGCGAACGTGCCAGAGAAAGACTTGCTCTCAGGACAGTCTGACCAGTCTTTGCTCCAGTGCGTTGATCGCATCTTCCGGCGATGAAGTGTGGGCAAGCTGATCGCGAAACACTGCAGGGGTGAACCGGCCATCTATGATGTGGTCCATGAGATCGAAGAAGGGCTGCCAGAACTGGTCTTCGTCAAGGAACGCCATCGGCTTGGAGTGAAGACCCAACCGCCCCCATGAGAGCATTTCCACAGCCTCCTCCAGGGTGCCGATCCCGCCTGGAAGGACGATAAAACCGTCACTTTCGTCGAACATGATCTGCTTGCGTTCGTGCATGGTCTCTACAACCCGGTGTTCGACCTCGTCATAGATCCGCTCTTTCTGGAGAAGAAAACGAGGCATGATACCGAGTACCTTGCCGCCCTTCGCATTAGCGGCGCGAGCCGCAGCTCCCATCAGGCCTACACCACCGCCGCCATAGACAAGCTTGCAACCGCGGTCAGCCACCGCCTCTCCAAGCCTACTCGCCAGATCGAGGTAAGCTGGCTCGACCTCGTTGGAGGACCCGCAGTACAAGCATATCGATTTGAGTGAAGTCATGGTCCGCTCCAAGGCAAGCCCTGCTAGTATATCCGTTCTTCAGAATTCTGAACCCCCGTACTGGCGATGGGCCTGCCTTCGACCTAAGTGCTTGGCATGAGTCACACTGACATGAGCACGACCGACCCGCTGGAGGACACCCGCGACGGAATCGGCAAGGCCATGATGCGTGTCGCAAACATTCTGCTGCGCCAAGACTTGTCCCATTGGCGCGCGCGAATGATACTTGCGCTTGTTCTCACATTTGTTGCCAAGGGGTTCAGTGTTGCGGCACCGCTGTTTCTTGGTGCTGCAATCAACTCTGCGACAGCAGAACAAGTGGCAGCAGGTTTCTCTGCTGTCGTCTGGGCGCTGGCCGCCTTTGCCATTGCCAGGTTTCTGTCCACAGGTTTCCCACAGGTCCGCGATGCGCTTTTCGCGCCAGTCAGTCAGGATGCGCAGCGTGTTCTGGGTGTCAACGCGTTCCGCAGCGCTCAGCTACAGTCGCTGAACTTTCACCAGACCCGCCGGACCGGTGCGCTCAACCGCGTGATCGAGCGGGGTGCGAATGCGGTCGATGTCTTGCTGCGCTTCCTCATATTCAACATTGCCCCAACGCTTGTCGAACTGACGCTGGCCGCTATCGTTCTTGCCGTTGCATATAATGGCTGGCTCGCGGTCATCGCGATCGTGACCGTGGTTGCCTACGGCATTTTCACCTTGCTGATAACCGAATGGCGGGCGCGTCAGCGACGGCTGATGAATACTGCCGATACCGAGCTCAGGGCACAAGCCGTCGATTCGCTCACCAATTTCGAGACCGTGAAGGCTTTTGCAGCAGAGGAGCGTGAAGCGGGGCGCTACGATACGGCTATGCGCACATACAATGACCGCTATGTTGAGACCGTGCGGTCGCTGACTGTTCTGAATGCCGGGCAGGAAGCGATCATGAACGCCGGGCTCTTTGCGATGACGGCCATGACCGGATGGCTTGTCTATCAGGGCCAGCTTGAAGTCGGGGCCATCGCCGCTGTCTTTGCCATGCTTTTGAACCTTTACCGGCCGCTCAACATTCTTGGTTGGGGCTGGCGTGAGATACGGCAGGGCGCGGTCGATCTGGAGAAGGTCTTTGGATTGATCGACAAGACACCCGAAATTGACGATGCGGAAGGTGCAAGGGTCCTCAAGGATGTGAAAGGCGAAGTCGTTCTGAAGAATGTTTCCTTTGTCCATCAAGGACGCGGAAACGGGCTAAAGACGATCGATTTGACGCTCCATCCCGGTCGGCGGCTGGCGCTCGTGGGACCGTCAGGTGCAGGCAAATCGACTTTGCTCAAACTTCTGTTCAGGTTTCACGATGTTGATACAGGCAGCATTTGCATTGATGGACACGATATTCGCGAGGTGACGCAGGTCAGCTTGCGTTCGGCACTTGGTCTGGTGCCGCAAGACGTGGTTCTATTCAACGATACGATCCGCTACAACCTTGCCTATGGTGCCCCGGACGCACCACTGGACGCGCTTCGGGAAGCGGCAAGGCAGGCGCAGCTTCTCGAATTCATAGAATCTTTGCCTGACGGCTGGGACACGCGGGTCGGGGAGCGGGGGCTCAAGCTTTCCGGTGGTGAGAAGCAGCGGGTGGGAATCGCCCGGGTTATTCTGGCGAACCCCGCTATCCTCGTGTTCGATGAGGCCACCTCGGCGCTCGATAGTGCAACGGAAGCGCTTGTCCAGCAGGCAATCGAGACCGCTTCAAGGGGTCGAACGACATTGACCATTGCTCACAGGCTCTCGACAATTACCCAATCGGACGAAATCGCCGTGCTGCAAGATGGCCGGATCGTGGAACGTGGCAGCCACTCGGAGCTTCTGCTACAAGACGGTCTGTATGCTCAGATGTGGCGACGCCAGAGTGACGGAGACAGCCCGGTTCGGGATAAGTCTCTTTCAGAGGTCAACGAAAGGACTTGAGTCAGATGCCGAAACGAACAAACACTTCCAGAATGCCCTGGTACCGTACGAGCTTCGATCTTGAGGGTCTGGCCTTCGGCGCGCTCGCATTGTGTCTCGCCGTTCTGCTCGGACTGATCTGGGACCCGCTGTTCTGGCCGTTCTTTGCGGCATTCTTTGTCATCATGTTTGCAAGCCGGGATGCCGAACGGACGACGCCGAGCGAAGTTACAGGAGTGATTGCTCCCTGCGACGGTATTGTTACGAGCGTTCTGATGGCCTCGCCGCCGCGGGAACTGCGCGTGACGGACGGCGAAGTCGTCCGCATCAGGATTTCTACGTCTCCCTTCGCAGTTAACGGCATACGGTCACCTGTCACCGGAACGGTCACCAGCTTTCTGGAAGAAACCGGAGCGCCGGCCGTGCTGTGTTTCGATCCTGACAACGAAGATATGCGCGAAGCGTTCCTTTTGATCGAAGGACAGAACGGCCAGATTGGAACCCGGATCGCCACAGGCGGGCTGGGACCACGTCTGGACCTGGAAATCGAGCAGGACGACACGGTGCGTGCCGGTCGCAAGATCGGCGTGCGGCGGCTCGGAGGCTGGTGTGATATATACCTTCCATCGAGCATGAAATTGCGGGTCCGGCCGGGTCAGTCGCTCATTGGTGGCGAAACTGTGCTTGCTGGCGAATCGGAAATCGTCGCGCCCGGTTCGACCATGTCGGATCAGGAAGAAGATACATTCACCTCCTCAACATCTGATGAAGCTGTAGACAGTGTCGCACCGCCTCTGACCGGCGTCGTACCGCCGAAAGAGCGGCAGGAAGACGGCGATTTCCCGGAAGGTTCGGTCCGGACCGACCAGGCCATGCCGCAGCAGCCTTATGGGGCGAACGCGCCATCGGGATCACAGCCTGCCGATCCGGTCGGAAGCCTTGAACAGTCCGAAGACATGAATGTTCCGAACAACCTCGTGAAAGATGTTCCGGACAGTCAGGGCGGGTTTCAGAACCCCTCGCCGGTTCAGGATGCACCATCGCAGAGCGGCTCAAACGACGGGCCGTCCGAAGAGGACTCTACCGATCCGGTGTATCCGCCGCGTTCATCCAGTTGAATAGAGGTTTCAGCGGAAAGACCCAGGCAATGCCTGCGATGACGTAAAAGCCAAGCTGGACCAGACGTGGCGTCTCCGTAAGAGCGCTGCCGATGGTCGCAGCAAGGCCTGCATAAAGGATGAGGAAGACCAGCATTGCCAACATGGCAGTGAACTTGCGCATTTTGCCTCCGGTTGCGACGGCCTGCCACCTGACAGTGTCTGCATGGATTTGAGATAAGGCGTTTCAGGTCAAACGGGTAGTCGGCATGTCCTTTCGCGTAAACAGATCAGTCGCCATAAGATCATGGCTCATCCTGCTGGGCTTGATGGTCTACGGGATGATCCTCGTGGGCGGCGCAACCCGCCTGACAGACTCCGGCCTGTCGATTACCGATTGGAAGCCAATCTCCGGGGCATTGCCGCCACTGGACAGCACGCATTGGGCCGCGCTGTTCGAACAATACAAGCTGACCGCGGAATACCGGTTTCAGAATGCCGGCATGACGCTAGGCGAATTCCAGTACATTTATTGGTGGGAGTGGGGGCATCGCCTTATGGGACGCCTGATCGGCCTGGTGGCTGTATTCGGGCTGGCATTCTTCTGGCTGCGTGGATGGCTTTCGACACGCGATAAGGTGACGTTCAGTTTCCTGGTGTTTCTTGGCGGTCTGCAGGGGGCTATCGGCTGGTGGATGGTCGCAAGCGGTATTGGAGACACCACCCGTGTCGACGTCGCCCCTTACCGGCTGATGGTGCATTTCACGCTTGCATTGGCGATAATCATGATCATTGCCTGGTGCGTCATGGCGCGCGGGGCAAACACGTCTGTTCAGCGCGATAGTCGGCTGCGACCTTTCGCGAGCGCTATGGTAGCAATCATTTTCCTGCAAATGGGGTCCGGCGCTCTGGTTGCGGGTCTCGATGCCGGGCGGACCTATATCGATTGGCCGTTGATGGCTGGTGAAGCGATACCGTCTGCGTACTGGGTCTCGGAACTCGGCTGGCGCAACGCCTTTGAGAACGCGGCAACGGCGCAGTTCAATCACCGTACGCTCGGCTACCTTATCGCCGGTCTTGCCTTGCTCTCTCTCTTCAAGTTCAGGTCGAGCGGTCTGCGAACAGGTCCGGTATTCCTTGCGGCGGCCGTCTCGTTGCAAGTGGTGTGGGGCATCCTGACCCTGATGAATGCGGCCCCGGTTTCCTTGTCGCTAATCCATCAGGGTCTCGGGGTCATTGTCTTGCTGCTGGCTCTCAGGTGGATGTATCTGGACCGTAAGCCGTTATCCTACTCCTCTGCATCCACCGCATCCCGAATGGCTGCCAGATCCGCGTAGAGGATCTGCGAACCCTCATCGCCGCGTTCGCTTTCCAGTGCGAGAAAGCCGTCTCCCAGACTGCCGATGACATTTGTAGTGGCGATAGCGAGGTGCCCGACCCTGGCGGGCGATTTCGCTGAGAGAGCTTCCCGATAGGCTAGCGGAGCAATCGTGCCATTCCGTTTTGCGAGATGGGTACTCCCGTTAGAGTATGTCATGACCGCATATGGTGTGCCGCCAGGCGAGGTGTCTGCCGCAACAGAAACCGGAACATCGCTCGTATCGAGCGTTTCCCCGGCGACCCCGTTCTTGATGAAAGACAGCCCAAAACGGCCACCGACCACAGTTGTCTCGCCGGAAATATCGCAAGCGGTGATGTCTTTGTCGAAGACTGTTTCGCCGCTCCGCTCGAACCGAAAGACGTTATCTACCGAGCGAATGGTTCCCTCGACGAGCGTTGCCGGCGACAGGGAAGAAAAATATCCGATACGGACGAGGGCGTTTCCGCCTTCGACATTGGCTGCACAAACGCCAGTGAGACGTTCAAGGCCAGCGCCCTCAACGCCGATCTCCACTGGGGCAACCAGGCCCTTGCCCGCTGCATAAAGGCCCAGACGGCCGTCATTGCGCTCAATACCTGGGAAAAGCGTGAGGGTCGCCCCATCGATCACTGTGGTGACGCCCGTGCCGACCGATTCGACAAGATAAGGTCCCTCGGAGCCAACTGCGGCGCCGTCCTCATCGATCAGTGCGACCCCATTGCCTTCGAAGGCGACGATCAGTCGGAACGGCCGTTCCTCTACAATGGCGAAGCTGGAAAGATCGTCCCGCAACAGGGGTGTTTGCCAGACAAGCGGTACTTCAAGGGTGGCCTGCGCAGGGGTTTGATCAGCGTCCTTGTCACCTTGGCCGCAGGCAGCCACCATAAATGCGATTCCGCATGTTGTGATTGCGTTGACAAGCCGGGATGACGGGACTAGAGACGCGCGCTCTATCATTTACAATTACCTCAGGAAAGACTCCGGGTGGAGCGATGAAAACTTACGTAGCCAAAACTGGCGAAATCGAAAACAAGTGGATCGTTATCGACGCTACCGATGTAGTGGTTGGACGGCTTGCTTCCTATATCGCACGGCGTCTTCGCGGGAAACACCGCGCGGACTTCACGCCGCATGTCGATTGTGGTGACCACATCGTAGTGATCAACGCCGACAAGGTGAAGTTCACTGGCCGCAAGCTTGATGACAAGCTCTACCACCGGCACACTGGATACCCTGGCGGGATCAAGGAACTGAGCGCCGATGCGATCATGAGAGGTCGTTTTCCTGAACGCGTTCTGAAGCTTGCTGTGAAGCGCATGATGCCACGCGAAAGCTCGCTGGCGCGTCAGCAGTTCTCGAAGCTTCGCGTCTATAACGGCGCCGAGCATCCGCATGAGGCTCAACAGCCGGAAGTCGTCGACTTCGCCGGTTTGAACTCGAAAAATCTGAAAGCCGCTTGAGTATGTCAGAAACAGTTGAATGCCTCGAGGACCTGCAGTCGCTCGGTTCCGAATCAAACGCTCCTGCAGCGTTGGAAGTGGCTAACGTCGAACCGAAGATTGACGATCTTGGGCGCGCTTACGCGACCGGTCGCCGCAAGTCGGCTACGGCTCGGGTCTGGATCAAACCGGGCTCTCGGCAAGATCACGGTCAATGGGAAAGACCAGACCGAGTATTTTGCCCGTCCGGTTCTGCGCATGATCATTGAGCAGCCGCTTGTAACAACAGATCGTCGGACGCAGTTCGACGTCGTCTGCACAGTGAAGGGCTCCGGCCTTTCCGGACAGGCAGGCGCTGTTCGCCACGGCATTTCGCGCGCACTCGTAAATTACGAGCCCGGCCTGCGGCCGCTGATGAAGCCGTTCGGCTATCTGACGCGTGACCCGCGGACCGTGGAACGCAAGAAGTATGGCCGCGCAAAAGCGCGTCGCAGCTTCCAGTTCTCCAAGCGCTAGGCTTTTCAATCAGTATATCTATCGAAAAGGCGCTTCGTTTGGAGCGCCTTTTTTCGTTCAGGATCATGCTCTCAGGAGAGTGAACGATGTTGGCCAGAACGCCTGTCAGAACAGCAATTCTCGGAGCCAGCGGCTATACCGGTGCCGAAACCCTGCGGTTGCTCGCAAGCCATCCCGTTTTTGACGTCGTTGCGGTTTCCGCCCACTCGTTGGCGGGCAAACGGATGAAAGAGGTCTTCCCGCATCTAGCGGACGTCTGCGACCTGATCTTGCAGACACCCGATGAGATTGACTGGGAACATATCGATCTTGTGTTCAGCTGCCTTCCGCATGGTGCCAGCCAGGATGTTCTGCTGGGACTGCCCGACAGGATCAGGATCGTGGATCTGTCAGCCGATTTCCGTTTCCGCGATGCCTCGGTCTATCAGACTGTCTATGGTCGTGAGCACGCAGATCCGGAACTGACACGTACGGCCGTGTACGGATTGACCGAGGATGCTCGCGAACGGGTTTCTGGTGCTCGCCTGGTTGCTTGTCCCGGGTGCTACCCAACGGCGTCACTTCTGCTCCTGAAACCTTTGCTGCAAGCCGGGCTGATCGAAACGCGTGGCATAATCATAGATGCCAAATCCGGAGTATCCGGCGCGGGAAGGGGCGTGAAGGAGGCAAACCTGTTTTCGGAAGTTGCCGAGGGCCTGCATGCATACGCCGTTGGGACCCATCGCCATGCGCCCGAGATAGAGCAGGAGGCCAGCTTCTTTGCTGGGGAAGATGTATCCGTATCATTCACACCGCATCTTGTGCCCATGGTCCGTGGCGAGCTCGTCACGGTTTATCTGGACCGCAGGCCTGGGGTCTCACACGAGGATATCGTCGGCGCAGCAAGAACCGCCTATCGTAATGAACCCTTCGTTTCAGTTGCTGACCCGGATGATACCGTGCCTGACACCCGGCACGTACGAGGTACGAACCGTTGCCGGTCTCGCCTTTTATCAGGACAGGATAGCAGGCCGGTCGATCGGCATCGCCGTTATCGACAATCTGGTAAAGGGGTCAGGAGGGCAGGCTGTTCAGAACGCCAACATCATGTTTGGCCTGGACGAAACCCTTGGCCTAGGAACCTTGCAACCCCTCTTTCCCTGAAGCTGAACCTTCCCAGGATGCAGCAGTTTTACGTCTCAGACCAATATCTTCCAGACGTTTCTTGACGTAGCTTCCTGGGCATCGCCAAGATGTTTGCCCTTGACTTTTCGTGCTGGAACAAGCGGCCCTGACCTAGCTTTTAGCCACTCCCCCCAACAGGGCCACCATGAGCCCGGTGTTTCCTCGGCACCTTTCAGCCAGTCATCTGGGGATGAGGGCAGGCTTTCGTTCGTCCAATGCTGATATTTCATGGCGCTGGGATGGTTGATAACACCTGCGATGTGTCCGGAACCGGAAAGGACAAACTTGGGCTTGCCTCCGAACTTGCAGGCTGCCCGGTAGATAGATCTGAAGGGCGCTATGTGGTCATCCCGGCTGGCCTGGAAGAAGGAAGGAACCTCAATGGCTCCAAGCTCAACCCGCTCACCTGCAACCGTGAAGTTGCCTTCTGACAGGGCATTGTCCCGATAGAGATCCTTGAGATAGGTGAGATGCGTGGGGCCCGGGATATTCGTCTGATCGCCATTCCAGTAGAGCAGGTCGAAAGCCCTCGGCTTCTTGCCGAGCATGTAATTGTCGACGACGTAGCGCCAGACGAGATCGACCGGGCGAAGATAATTGAACGTCTCCGCCATATCCTCGCCAGCCATCAGCCCGCCATTGTCGGCTATAAGGGTTTCAATGTGCGAAATGGCAGTGTCATCTGTAAAAACGAGCAGATCACCGGCTTCTGCAAAGTCGGCCTGAGACGCAAAATAGGTAACTGACGCGACCCGCTTGTCATTTTTCTTGGCCATGTGCGCGATTGCGGAGGAAGCCATTGTGCCACCAATGCAATAGCCAACGAGATTAGCCTGTTTCGTCTTGCAGATTTCCAGCACTTCGCTGAGGGCCGGGTAGAACCCGCGCATCACATAATCATCCCAGTCGAAGTCCTTGATTTCGTCTTCACCCGAGCGCCAGGATACGACAAACACCGTATGGCCTTGCTCCGTGAGCCAGCGGATCATCGAGTTTTCTTCCCGTAGATCAAGGATGTAGTATTTATTGATCCAGGGCGGGAAGATAAGGAGCGGGGTTTCGTGAACCTCCTCGGTCACTGGAGAGAATTGCAGCAACTCAATCAGTTCGTTCCGGAAAACCACCTTGCCGGGCGCGGTTGCGATGTTCTTTCCGACCTCGAAGGGCGTGGAATTCTGTTTGGCTGATCATCAGCTTGCCGCCGCCACGGGCGATGTCTTCGCGGGCAAGTCTGATGCCGTTTAGAACGCTTTCGCCACCGGTTTCAATCATCGTGCGCAAGGCTTGCGGATTGGTAGAGAAGAAGTTCGTCGGGGCAAACGCATCCGCCGCTTGCCGCGCTATGAACGCAGCCTTGCGCCGGTCATGTTCTGAAAGATCGCTCGTGCTTTCGACCAGATCGTTCAGCCAGCGAACATTCAGCTCATAGCTGCGCTGGAGCATGTGGAAAAACGGAATATCGTTCCAGTCCGGATCGGCAAACCTCTTGTCGCCCGCCGCAGCCTTGTTGGACCCGTTTTCCTCGCCTCTGACCAGACTTGAGCGCCAGAGGTCCATTTGCCCCTGCCAGAGATCAAGGTGGGCCGACATCAGCCTGTCAGGGTGGCGTGCGAGATCGAGGCCTACCTGGGACCAGACATCACCGACGCCCAGTGGATCGACGTTTTTCGGCGTCATCGGCTGTCCGCTATTTGCCGAGGCGATATCAGCCATCAGCTTCTGGCCTTCGACTACTGCGGCATTGAGGTTGCGGGAAAGCGCTTCCAGTTGCTCAGGACCTGCCTGGCCCAGCACCTCAAGAAGCCCGCTACGTTCTGTGTCGTTGGATTTCACTTTTCCAGGTGTCTTGCCAGCAGACATAATACGCTATCGCCTTCTTCATTCTGCGAACGGATATGCTATCACCACCAAACGTATAACCTGTGAGAGGGTCGCCGTGAGAGTTTTTTTTGTCATACTGGCTATCCTTTACCTGTCCGGCTGCACCTCGATGGTACCAGATAGCGTTCCGGCTGCCCCGGACTGGTTCAAGGACAGACGTCAGGAACTCGCGGGCACAGGATATCCGGCGATCTCTGATGTTGCCTTGCTCGATACAGCTGCCGGTAACACGCCATGGGATGAGATCACTTCCGAGCTTTCGCAGGCATCTTCTGCAATGGTTACCGATAGCCCCGGTTCGCCCGAAACGACTCCTGCCGAGATGAAAGCCTGGGCCGAAGCACGCGCCGCAGAAGTCGCTGTCGGCGAAGCTCCCTACTAGCATCCTCCCGTTTTCAGGTCTTGGGCATCTTCTCCATGGTCAATTCGCAATTTCACAAAATACGGCGCCTGCCGCCTTATGTTTTCGAGCAGGTCAACCGGAGCGCAGCAGCGCTTCGTGCCTCCGGTGCTGACATCATCGATCTCGGAATGGGTAACCCGGACCTGCCAACCCCGCCACATATCGTCGAAAAGCTGATCGAGACCGCCAGAAAACCAAAGACGAATCGATATTCTTCGTCACGGGGAATTCCGGGGCTGCGGCGTGCCCAAGCCGGCTATTACAAGCGACGTTTCGGAGTGACACTCGATCCGGACCGGGAAATCGTCGCGACGCTTGGTTCCAAGGAAGGCTTTGCAAACCTTGCACAGGCATTGGCAGCGCCAGGGGATGTGATCCTTGCGCCCAACCCCTCGTATCCGATCCATTCCTTCGGCTTCATCATGGCAGGCGCAACGATCCAGCATGTCAAAGCGCATTCGCCGGAAGAGTACCTTTCCGGACTTGGACGCGCTGTACGGCACAGCGTACCGCCACCCTCGGCCATGGTCCTGTGCTATCCGGGAAACCCGACCTCGCACGTCGTCGACCTGGACTTCTACAAGGAAGCTGTCGCGTTCGCGAAACGGCACGATCTCTGGATCCTGTCAGATCTTGCCTATAACGAAATCTATTTCGATACCCCGCCACCTTCTATTTTGGAGGTGGATGGTGCACGCGACATCTGTGTGGAGACGACCACGCTCAGCAAAACCTATAACATGGCCGGTTGGCGGGTCGGCTTTGCCGCGGGTAACGAGCGACTGATAGCGGCTTTGGCACGTGTGAAGTCCTATCTGGATTACGGCTCCTACACGCCCATTCAGGTGGCGGCTTGTGAAGCGCTCAACGGCCCCCAGGATTGCGTCGACGATCTGCGTGCAATCTACCGTCACCGCCGTGATGTTTTGATCGAATCTTTTGGGCAGGCGGGATGGGCGATCGAGAAGCCGAAAGCCTCAATGTTTGTCTGGGCACGCTTGCCGGAACGGTTTGAGGCGATGGGATCACTGGACTTTACCCTAAAGCTCATCAATGAAGCGCATGTGGCCGTGAGTCCTGGGGTTGGTTTCGGGGAGCATGGCGAGGGATTCGTAAGGATCGCTCTTGTGGAAAATGAACAGAGAATCCGTCAGGCGGCACGTGGTGTGCGCCGGTTTTTTAGCTCTGAAACGAATGGGGCGGCCGCTTCCTTGCTGGCCGGATAAGGCATGGGACAGACACTCCGACTCGGTATCGCAGGTTTGGGCAACGTCGGAACCGGCGTCATAGAACGCTTGCAGGATCAGGCATCGTTACGTCTGAACGGCAGTTTCGAAATATCCGGGATCACGGCGCGTACCCGCGACAAGCAGCGCCCGGTGGACCTCTCCACATATCACTGGTTCGATGACCCGGTCGACCTCGCTACCAGCTCCAAGATCGATGTTTTCGTTGAATTGATGGGCGGTGAGAGCGGAACAGCTCTGGCCAGCGTTGAGGCGGCCCTCAAGTCCGGTAAGGCAGTTGTGACTGCCAACAAGGCGATGATGGCGGTCCACGGCACACGGCTCGCGTCTCTTGCAAAGGAGGCAGGCGTCCCGCTTCATTTTGAGGCCGCAGTCGCAGGCGCCATCCCGATCGTCCGGGCGGTTCGCGAATCCCTTGCCGGTACGCAACTGCAATCAATCAGCGGCATTCTGAACGGCACATGCAATTACGTATTGTGCGAAATGCTGGATCGAAACGCCGAGTACGGGGCTGTGCTTAAGGACGCCCAAGACCTCGGATATGCAGAAGCTGATCCCTTCCTCGATATTTCGGGTACGGATGCAGCTCACAAGATCGCTTTGCTCGCGACGCTCGGCTTTGGTGCGACGCTCGATTTTGACCGGGTATCGATCAACGGAATCGATACGGTTCAGCTGACAGACCTCATATTGGCGGCAAAGTTTGGTTACCGGATCCGTTTGATCGCCGAGGCCACTTTGACGCCACATGGTATCCTGTGTCGGGTGGAGCCGGTCCTCTTGCACGAAACGTCCCAACTTGCCGGCGTGAATGGTCCGTTGAATGCGGTACGGATCCAGACAGTCCATGCCGGACCTTTGATGTTTACTGGTCAGGGCGCGGGGTCGGGACCAACAGCGAGCGCCGTTCTTGGCGACCTGGCCATGCTGCATGGCGGAAGGTCGGATTTGCGTTTCGGCCCGGCTGATGAAGATCAACCGGTTGCGTTCGTCGATCCATCAGCAGACTCGAAGATTCCAAGCCGGTATTTCATCCGGCTGTCGCTTAAAGATCAGGCAGGCGCTTTGGCAGCCCTGACCCAAGGGCTAGCTGAGAACGGCATCTCGGTAGATGTGTTCCATCAGGATTCGGCAGGTGAAACGGGCAACGCGAACGTGGCGATCGTGACGCATGCAGGATTGCATGCCGACGTAGCGAAGGCCATGAAGCGCCTCGAAACCTCTCCGCTCGTGGTTGACCCCGCCAGACTGATACGTATCGAAGCCCGTTGAAGCAGCATTTTCAGGAAACCGACATGTCGAAAGAACAATTGAACAGCGCGCTCGCGCACGCCATGACCGAGGTCACTGAACTGGCCGCCATAGCCGCTTACGAACTTGTTGGCCGCGGCGACGAGAAAAAGGCGGATCAGGCAGCGGTTGACGCCATGCGGACAGCGCTCAACGCAATCGAGATGCGTGGCCGCATTGTTATCGGTGAAGGTGAGCGTGACGAGGCGCCAATGCTCTACATCGGCGAGGAAGTCGGGACCGGAAAAGGCCAACAGATCGACATCGCGCTCGATCCTCTGGAAGGAACCACGCTCACAGCCAAGGCTATGCCAAATGCGCTGGCCGTTCTTGCCGTAGCGCCCCGCGGAACCATGCTGCATTCGCCTGATGTCTATATGGACAAGCTTGCGGTAGGTCCCGGCTACCCGGACGGTATTCTCGACCTCGACGCAAGCGCTGGCGATATGGCCAAGAAGCTGGCCGATGCGAAGGGCGTTCACGTCAGAGAGATTACAGCGTGCGTGCTGGACCGACCGCGCCACCAGCACATCATCGAAAGTCTCAGAGAGGCGGGTGCACGTGTCTCTCTGATCAGCGATGGAGACGTTGCGGGGGTGATCTACACAACTGACGCCTCGACGGGCATAGACCTTTACATCGGGCAGGGCGGTGCCCCTGAGGGCGTGTTGGCAGCATCCGCACTCAAGTGCATTGGCGGTCAAATGCTGGCGCGACTGCATTTCCGCAATCAGGAAGAAAAGAGCCGTGCCGATCGCGTTGGAATTACCGACCTCGCACGTATCTATTCTCTCGACGACCTGGTTTCAGGAGACACGATCTTCTGCGCGACTGGTGTAACGAAGGGCAGCCTTCTTGACGGGGTTCTGATGGAAGACACGCACGCAAACACAGAGACACTTGTCATGTCATCCTTTGACCGGACGACACGCATCATCCAGTCGCGGCGACCTCTTTGAGCGAAGCAGAGCAAGGAATTGGAACCGGGCACTCTGCGCGTTCCGTAAGCGGGCGAGACTGGCGCTGGGCCGAAATCGATGACGCTCTCGTACGCAACGTTCAGAAGGCATCCGGTGTAAACGAGCTGACCGCCCGTCTGCTTGTGCAGCGTGGCGTACACCCTGACGAGGCCAAAACATTTCTCTCGCCAACACTGCGCGGTACATTTCCTGATCCCGCCTCTTTCGCTGATATGGAGATAGCGGCGCAGAAGATAGTGGCGGCGATGGAGGGGGACGCGTCGGTCGCTGTGTTCGCGGACTATGACGTTGATGGCGCAACGTCAGCGGCTCTGCTTGTCCGGTATTTCAGGCATTTCGGTAAATCGCTCGTTCTCTACGTTCCGGATCGTTTGAGAGAGGGGTACGGCCCCAACGCAGGCGCTTTCGATGCGTTGAAGAGTGAGGGCGTTGATCTCGTCATCACCGTGGACTGCGGTGCTGCCGCTGTCGACGCGCTTGAACATGCCGTCATGATCGATCTCGGTGTTATCGTTCTCGATCACCACCTGATGGCAGGTGCCATGCCACCGGCTGTGGCGCTGGTGAACCCCAACCGGACAGACTGCGAATCAGGGGCAGGGGCATCTGGCAGCAGCCGGTGTCGTTTTCGTCATGCTCACGGCACTGAATGCGGAGATGCGTCGACGTGGGCATGGACCGGACGAATTGCCTGACCTCATCGACTGGCTGGACCTCTGTGCCCTTGGAACGCTTTGCGACATGGCACCGCTCAAGGGCGTCAACCGCGCCTTCGTAAAACAGGGCCTGAAGGTCGTCGCACGCGACCAGTCTCCCGGGATTGTTGCTTTGGCGGATGTCTCCGGTCGCAAAGCTCCGCGAACCGTCACCGATCTGACGTTCGGGATCGGTCCACAACTCAACGCTGGCGGCCGTCTGGGCGACCCGTGGCTCGCGACGAAGCTTCTGGCTACCGAGGACCATGCCGAAGCCCGGAAGATCGCTGTCGAGTTGCATGGACTGAACCTCGCGCGACAATCGCTGGAGAGGGATATCCTTGAGGCAGCGAAGCGGCAGGCCGAGGGTATTATCCAGGCGAGCCCTGACGTACCGGTGCTCGTAACACACGGCGATGGCTGGCATCCCGGCGTCATCGGAATTGTCGCCGGCCGTCTGAAAGAAACCTTTCATCGACCTGCTCTGGTCCTTGGCTATGGCGACGGGCTGGGTGATGGCGCCAAGGGATCCGCCCGATCAATAGAAGGCGTCAACATCGGCGATGCGATATCGGCTTCTGTGAAAGCAGGTATCTCACGTTCAGGAGGCGGTCACGCCATGGCTGCCGGCGTCAGCATTGATATCGACCGGATCGGCGAACTGACCCGGTTTCTGACCGGGCAGTTCAAGGCAACCCAGGGCGAGCAGGCGGCAGCCCGGGTACTGGATGTCGATCTGACCGTATTTTTCGGTGGCTTGACGCCAGGTCTGATCACCGAGATCAACTCGACCGGTCCGTTCGGCGCGGGCGCTCCCAAGCCTGTACTCGGCGCTCGCAACATCCTGGTGGACGATATACGTTCCGTCGGCGCCAATCATCTCAAGCTCCGGCTGCGTGACGAAACCGGCAGTATCGACGCCATTGCATGGCGCGCGGCGGACACGCCGCTTGGCGATGTTTTGCGCAAGGGGGTTCCGGTGGCAGTTGCCGGTTATGCGTCTCTCAACGTCTGGAACGGTCGCACAACGGCACAGTTGGAACTCGTTGATGCGCTTGGAGGAAATCGGCTGCGTCGGATTGAGACGTTCGAGGTCTGATTTTAGGGTTGCAGGCAGCCTGAACGCCCGGTATATCCCCGCCTTCGGTACGCGCCCTTCGTCTATCGGTTAGGACGCCAGGTTTTCAACCTGGAAAGAGGGGTTCGATTCCCCTAGGGCGTGCCATTTCCCCGCATTTTCGGCCAACAGTCGCCTTGAAGGGCCGAAACCCTTCCAGAGCGCGTACATGACGTGTATCAGACAGACTTTCTTCGTCATCCACGGTGTGATTGCGCAATGAAGTCTCTAATTTTCTCATTCTTTCTCGCGGCAACACTTACGCTGCCAGTGTCCGCTCAGGCATTATCTGAGGCGCAGTTCCTCGAGACCGAGCCGCTCGTTATCCAGACCGAAACAGAACAGCTTCAGTTCCGCGTAGAAATAGCTGATGAGCCTTCGGAAATTGCGACTGGCATGATGTTCAGGGACGGCCTTGAAGAGAATGCCGGAATGCTCTTCGATTTTGGTGCGCCACGTGAAGCGAACATGTTCATGCGGAACGTAACCTTCCCGCTCGACATGCTGTTTCTTGCGTCCGACGGCGAGATTCTGGCCATCGCGAGTCATGCGGCTCCAGGCTCCGAGCGGATCATCAATCCAGGCTTCGTCGTAAGAGCCGTTCTCGAACTCGATGGAGGCAGCAGTCTGGCTTCCGGAATCGATGTCGGTGACCGCGTGGTACACAGGCTTTTTGGTAGCCCACCTTCGCAAATACCCGAGCCGACGATTCCCGAAAATGAACCAACCGAGATGGAATGACTTCGGACAAGACAACAAATATCCCGGATGGTTTCATCGAAGACTCCGGTCGCGGACCGTTCACGCGACATAACGGTCCGCTCTACCGGAAGGAAACGCCGGACCAAACGCTCGTTGGGCTTCGCGTTCTGGAGCGTCACTGCAACGGAATGGGCTTTCTTCACGGCGGAATGATCGCATCTTTTGCCGACGGGGCATTGGCATGGGCCGTCTGGCGCGAGGCCGGGCGTATGTCGGTCACGATCCGCCTGGAGATAGATTATCTGGCAACTGTCCGGCTCGGGGACTGGTTGACAGCAAAGGCCGACGTTGTCGGACGCGACGGGGACATTGTACACACGCGTTGCGAACTCGTCGCCAATGGGAGCGTCATGGCGGCGGTTGCAACCGGTGTTTTCAGGTCGTTGCGACGCAAAGCAGTTTCATGACTTGAGTTTGCCGAAAAGTCGGTATAGGCAACGCATCTTGTCGGAGTGTAGCGCAGCCTGGTAGCGCATCTGGTTTGGGACCAGAGGGTCGGGAGTTCGAATCTCTCCACTCCGACCATCAGTTACGCCGCAGGGATCTGAGATGAAAAAAGCCCGGATCTACAAGCCATCCAGAACAGCCATGCAGTCGGGCCGGGCAAAATCCGCCGAATGGGTTCTGGAACTTCTGCCCCAGGCTGGTAGCCGTTCGAAAGATCCCTTGATGGGGTGGACGAGCACCAGCGACACAAGCTCGCAGGTCAAACTTCATTTCGACACCCGCGAAGAAGCGATTCGTTATGCCGAAACTGCGAAGATGGCGTTTGAGGTGGTCGATTCGAGGCCTGCGAAAAGGCTGGTGAAATCCTACAGCGCAAACTTCGATGTGTCCCGTAAGCAGCCCTGGACTCACTGACCCCAAGCGGGCCCCTTAGCTCAACTGGATAGAGCACCGGACTTCTAATCCGACGGTTGCAGGTTCGAGTCCTGCAGGGGTCGCCAAGTGAACTCTTGGTTCGCGCGGGCGTTGGTCTGACAGAGGTAAGCTCAATGCGAATTCTGAAGGCACTTGGCAGCGTGCTGGCAGGTCTGTTCCTGATGATCCTGGTTGTCCTTCTGGCGATGACCCAAAGCCCGGTGGCAACCCCGACGGCGAATTACCTGCTTGCGAAGTTTTCCGGCGATGGATCGTCAGTCGCGTCGGCCTCGCTTGGTTTCCCACGGCTTAATCGGGTTCATACAAGAGATCTGAATATACCTGACCGGCTGGAAATTTCGACCTCAGCAGCCGATATCAATCCGCTTGGTTTCCTGCCTGGTCTTGTATGGGTTTCGCGACTTGCGGCTGCTGACGGAGGCATCACCTTTTCGTCGTCCGACAACGAAGAGGCTTCGTCGGGGGACGAGCTCTTCCCAATTGCTGCATGGTTGGACGAACTTGACATACGCGACCTCACCCTCCGTCGCAGCGCAGGTGATATCAAGATTACCCGGGCGGTCGGTAGCCTCAGAAGCGGCATGTTTTCCGTCGAAGCCGATAGCGAAGCTGCTCGACTAATGTTCAAAGGACAAGGTGATACCGTTTCGGTTGGGGCTGTTACAGGCCAGCTCGAGATGTCCGGAGAAAATCTGGCGGATCTTGGAGCGCTCGCTGGAATCGCTGCGCCAGACACACCTCCCTACAGCTTGAAGCTTGACCTCGACTACGCCGACAGGAAGCTGGATTTCGACATTCTGCCGAGTGTTCTTGGCGACAGCGATATCATTGGCACCGTCTCCATCGATTTCGGACAAGAAATTCCGTTGATCAATGCCAGGCTTGATTTCACCACGCTCGATTTCGATGACCTCGGTATCGTCTTCGGCATTCCCGTAGGTATCGGTGAAGATGAGACAGTCAGCGACGTACAGCAAACAGCCCGAGACACTTTCGAGGCGAGTGAAAGACTGATCCCGAATGCGGTCATTGACTTTACGCGACTGGACGCCGTGGATGGTGAGATCACGGTAACAGCTGAGCAGGTCGTCGACTCGCGTTTTGATCTCACGAGCCTGGATTTCGTTGTGAACATTGATGGGCGTGTCGTGCGAGTTACCGACGCGAGACTTGCTTTCTCGAAAGGTGAACTTGCTGCATTCCTGACATTGGACGGCTCGCGAGACCCGGCTGTAACGACGGCGGAAGGGACGGCATCCGGTATCTCTGCAGAGAGCCTGGGCGTGAGCCGGTTCGCTCGCGGCTCGCTTGACGGCGAATTCGAAATCACGACCGTCGGCAGCGGCTTTCGTGAGGCCGCAGCCACATTGACGGGAAATATTTCGTTCTGGTCAAACGACCTTTCTGTTGCGGCCTTGCCGGTGGAAGCTGCCGGTCTCGACCTTGTAGAGTCGCTTGTGTTGATCGGAGAGGGAGACCTTTCCAAAGACGACCCTGTTCTGACGGAAGCCCGGTGCGCAGTCGCCAGGATGTCTTTCAAGAACGGGCAGGGTAAGTTCAGTCCCGCAGTTTTTGACACGAATGATAGTCTCGTCATTCTCGCTGGCGGATTGGACCTTGCAGACGAAAGTCTCGACTTCGAGGTCAGAAGCGATGCAAAAGACGCTTCGTGGGGTGCACTGGTCGGAAATGTAACCGTGGGAGGGACCTTGCAGAGATCCCGCTCCTTGAACGTGTTCAAGCCCGAGCAGGTTCTTCAAGTCGGTCTCGCGGCTCTTCTCTCTAGCGTTGCCGGTCCCTTGGGAGCACTGGCGTTCATCGAACCCGGCAGCGCAGAGGACTCATCCTGTAAAGCACTGATAGAGCGCGCAAATGTAAAGTCTGCGGGTGCAGCAGCGGACTAACGTCCTGCAAAGGCGTGATCAAGGTCTTCAATCAGATCGTCGGGGTCTTCCAACCCGATACTGAGGCGCAACAGGTGCCCGGCCGGACGGGGGTCTGATTTGACGGAGCGCTTCAATTGCTCATCACAGGGGATGAGCAGGCTTTCAAAGCCGCCCCATGAAAACCCGAACCCGAAAATCCGCAAGCGCTTCAGAGCGGCCGTAAGGTCTTCGTCGGAGCAGGGCGTGAGGTAGAGCCCAAACAGGCCGGATGCGCCACTGAACGAGGTTTTCCAGCGCTCATGATCCGGGTGTGATGTGAACGCAGGATGCACCACTTTATTGACCCAGGGCTGCTTCTCCAGCCAGTCGGCGACTTTCAGGGCCGAAGCGGACTGCGCCTGCAGCCGCGTTGCGAGCGTGCGAATGCCGCGTTGGGCGAAGTAGGCATCGTCAGGCCCAAGCGCGAGGCCGAGATCAGCAGCGGTCTGGGACACGTGTTCGTCCATTTGAGGGCTGCCTGTCATGACAGCCCCGCCGAAGGCGTCAGCATGGCCAATGATGTATTTGGTCAACGACTGTACAGAGAGATCAACACCCAAGCTTAACGGCTTCAGGTAGACACCGGCAGACCATGTATTATCGAGAACGGTGATTATGCCGTGCTTCCGAGCAACGTCGACGATCCGGGGGATGTCAGGAACTTCAAAGGTCAACGACCCCGGTGCTTCCATGTAGATGAGTTCGCGTTTCCGGCCGGATCAGATCTCTGACCTCTTCTCCCGCTGCCGGCGGATAGAAAGTTACCTCGACTCCCATCTGGGCCAGAAAGCGCTCACAAAAGCGCCGCGTCGGTCCGTAAGCGGCGTCGGTGATCAATGCATGGTCGCCTGACTTTACCGAAGACAGGATCGCCAGCGTGCAGGCGCTCAGCCCATTCGGCGTCAGATGCGCACCATGCGCTCCTTCAAGGTCGCACAACATGGCGCGAAGGTGGTCCTGAACCGCCATGCCCATCCTGCCATAGACTTTGCCATCGCCATACAAACCTTCAGGATCGGGTAACAGGAGAGTCGAGGCGCGTTCCACAGGCGGGTTCACCGGTCCGCCTTCCGCCTTCGGCCAGAGACCCGAATGCACCAGAGCTGTGGGCCATCGGTAGCGTTCAGGCCGTTTCACGAACAATCCTGTTTTCAGAAATGCTGGCCCACTCACTCCAAGATCCATCGTAAACGGCGACGCTTTCACGGCCGATCTGCGCCAGACCGAGCGCGAGGATTGCAGCGGTGACGCCAGAGCCGCACGTCGTTGATATGAATGGCTTCTCAAGCGCGGCGCCAAAGGCGGCCCTTAGCCTTGCATCCGCCACCATTCTTCCGTCGCTATCGATCAGTTCAGACGACGGAACATTGATCGCGTTCGGCATGTGTCCGCTTTCCAAGCCCACCCGTGGTTCCGGAGCCGTACCAATAAATCTCCCGGCAGGCCGGGCATCGACAACTGCCACGTCTTTACTTTCAAGGTCGTGCGAGATGCCTGACATGTCACGCAAAAGTGCGCGATTCATTCTCACGGTAAAATGACGCTCTGATACGGGCGGGACTTCTGTATCGACTGCACCCCCTGCAGCCTGCCAGGCTGCGAGACCGCCGTTCAGCACTCTTACGTCGGTCTTTCCCATCAGCCGGAACATCCACCAGACGCGCGCCGAGGCCATGAAACCGTTACTGTCATAAACAACGATGCGCTGGCCATCTCCTATCCCCATCTTCCGTACGGCAGACGAAAACTGCTCAGGCGGCGGGAGCATATGCGGCAAGTCGCTTCGGGTGTCGCAGACAGCATCAATGTCCATGAAAACGGCGTTCGGTATGTGCCCCTCGGAATATCGCCTGCGACCGTTCCGGTCACGACCTTCCGCCGACCAGCCGGGTATCCAGGTCGCATCAATTATCCGGATGTCGGGAGCGTCCAGCTCGTTGGCCAGAACAGAGGCTTCTATAAGTGGAGAGGTCATCCGTCCTGACTTTCCGTGTCCAGCCAAACCGGAACCGGCAGATCTTTGGATTTGAGGAATTCGGGGTTGTAGAGCTTGCTCTGATAGCGGTTTCCGTAGTCGCAGAGGATGGTCACGATCGTGTGACCTGGTCCAAGTTCCTTCGCGAGTTCGACGGCACCGGCGATGTTGACACCCGCGGACCCGCCAAGACAGATACCCTCTTCCTGAACAAGATCGAAAAGCGTTTTCAAAGCGGTTTGATCATCGATACGATAAGCATAATCAAGGTCCAGCCCCTCCAGATTACCCGTGATCCGGCTTTGTCCGATCCCTTCGGTGATGGACGTGCCCTCCGCTTTTAGCTCACCGAATTTATAGTAGGAATAGAGCGATGCGCCGCCCGGATCGGCAATCGCGATCTTTACCTTGGATGAGCGCTCACGAAGCGCGTTGGCGACTCCTGCCAACGTGCCGCCGGACCCGACCGCACAAATGAAACCATCCACTTTTCCATCCAGCTGGTTCCATATCTCTGGCCCCGTTGCCTGGTAATGCGCGTCCCGGTTGGCGGTGTTGTCGAACTGGTTGGCCCAGATAGCGCCGTTGGGCTCGCTTTTCGCCAACTGCTCGGCCAGGGTTCCGGAATATCGCGCATAGTGGTTTGGATTGGCGTAAGGGACCGCGTCAACCTCGATCAATTCCGCGCCCAGCAGACGGATTGCGTCTTTTTTTTCCTGCGACTGCGTTCTCGGGAAGACGATCACCGTCTTGTAACCCAGCGCATTCGCGACCAGCGCCAGTCCGATGCCTGTGTTTCCGGCTGTGCCCTCTACAATCGTGCCGCCCGGACGAAGGCTGCCATCAGCCTCCGCCGCCCGGATAATCCCGAGCGCAGCCCTGTCTTTTATTGATTGACCGGGGTTCAGAAATTCGGCTTTGCCGAGGATTGTGCATCCGGTTTCTTCTGAAGCCCTTCTCAACTTGATCAGCGGCGTGTTGCCGATCGCAGCAACGATGTTTTCGTGATAATTCATGGCGGACTCCTGTCCTGACGCTAGACCGCTCCATCGGTTGGTTCAAGCGCGAAGACAGACGCTGGAGCGACTACGGTTTGGCCAGAACAAACTGACCGACATCCGTGCGTCCGGTTTCAAATCCCGCCTCGCAATAAGAGAGGTAGAAGTTCCAGAGATTCCGGAAGGAGCGATCAAATCCCTGCGCCTCAATCTGCGGCCAGGCATCGTTGAAAGCCACTGCCCAGCGGTTCAGGGTTTCCGCATAGCTTTTGCCGAACATGTCCTCGCCAATATAGGTCAATCCAGCTGCAGCGGCCTGCTCCTTCATGATCTGGATGCTGGGTAACATTCCGCCTGGAAAGACGTACTTCTGGATAAAGTCGACACGTTTCTTGTAGCCTTCGAAAAGCTCGTCCTCGATCGTGATGACCTGCAGCGCAGCTTTCCTGCCGGACTTCAAAACGTCGGCAATCTTGCCGAAATAGCTTGGCCAGTAGGTTTCACCGACTGCCTCGATCATCTCGATAGACGCAACGCCATCGAACGATCCCTCGACATCTCGATAATCGCAAAGCTCGACTTTCACTTTTTCGGCCAGTCCGGCCTCGAAAATGCGCTTCGATGCGTACTTGTGCTGTGCGTCCGAGATCGTGATGGTCGTCACGTCCGCTCCGCGCGTCGTTGCCGCATACTCAGCAAAACCGGCCCAACCGCTGCCTATTTCCAGAATGTGGTCGGTAGACGTCATGTCGAGGCGTTCGCATACACCCTCATATTTTCGCTTCTGTGCCGCCTCGAGGCTCTCATCGTCGCGTTCGAAGATGGCTGACGAATAGGTCATCGTCGGATCCAGCCATTTGTCATAGAAGTCATTGCCGAGATCATAGTGCGCAATAATGTTTCGCTTTGAGCCACTCTTGGTATTGCGCTTGGTCAGGGCGTTCATGATGAACGTTATAGCCGATTTGATCGGACTTCCGGTACCAAGACGTCCGGCGGTTTCAAAATTCACAGCGAAGAATTTGAGAGTCTCGGTCAGGTCCGGCGTGGAGAACTGGTCATCCATATAGCCTTCCGCAAAGCCGATGTCCCCGTGTGCAAGGACCCGCTGGGCAAGCTTCAGATTAAGAACATCGATACGGGCTCTCGGTCCCGGAATTCCGTGGTCGAAGGTAAAGAGCCGGCCGTCAGGAAGACTGACTTCCATTCGGCCGATCCGTGTCGAGCGCAGCGCCATGAAGGCAAGCTTCATTGATGTGGGAACGCCTTCAAGCGACCTGATGGTTCTAGTGTTCATAGTGTCAGTCTGAAAAGTCATGTCTGCAAATCTTCTTTAACTTCAGGTTTGAGGGGAGCCGCGCGAGCGGGGGTGTAGGGATGATCGGGGGGCGCAGGACGTGACCGGTATCGGGCACCTTTGAGCCACAGGAAGAATGCTTCCCAATGGATCGCAACCATCACGCCAAGACTTGCAAACGGTGAAGTGATGAGGTGGCGCAAGATCGCAGGCGTGCTCGCCAAAGACCGGCGAACGTCCAGGGTCGCGATGTGGGTCTTCTGCCCGGCAACGATGTTTTCCACGCTGACGAACAGGCGGTCTGAGTCGTCCGAGATGCGAAACCGGTAGCTGCCTTCGACATCGAAGAAAGGAGACACGTAGAAGGCCTTTTCGGCGCCATGTGTACTTTTCGGACCGGACGTTGCCGCAAGATAGGAATGGCTTTCGCCGAATGTGTTGTTCACCTTGTAAAGGATGCCGCGAAGCGTGTCGGCTCCGTCGTATCCGAGATAGAGCGAGATGGGCGCAAACCTGTAAAACCAGGTGCGAGGAAAGGTGACCAACGTGATGTGGCCACCCCCCAGATCGATACCGCCATCGCTGAAGAGGCCTTTCGCCCATTCCAGGGCCGACTTCTCGGGGGAGGGGCATATATCGTTGTCAAGCAAAGCGACAGGGGCCGGGCAAACCGACCGAAAAAAGCGGAGTGGCTTTCCCGGCTTCATCCAGCCGCGCCAGATCGACTTCGACCATCGTAACGCCGTAGTCAAACGACCGGCGGAACGGGACAAACCGGGTATGGGCCGTTCGGCCGCGCAGAAGACGAAGTGGCGCGGTCATTAGAGCGACGGCTGCTCCGGATCAGAAACGATAATCGTGGACGGGTCGCCGCCGACCGGAAGCGGCCGCTGACTGGTACCCAGCCATGGAAACTCGCCTCCAAACGGGACCGACGCTTCAATGGCAGAGCGTAGCCCGTCCTCGTGGAAGCCCGAGCCCATCCACGCTCCGGCGAACGAGAGGCCGTCCTCGCCATTCAGCCGCTTCAATTCGGCGACACCGTCTGCGGCTTCGAAGTCGAATACAGGATGGCGATAACTGAACTTGTTAAATGTGAGGTCGGCAGGCGGTGGCGTCTCGGGATTCAAGGTAACAAAAACCGGCATGTCAGCGGGCAAATGCTGAAGCCGGTTCATCCAGTATGTCAGCGTCAGGCTGCGGGACGGCGTGCGCATCACGTTCCAGGACGCCCAGGCTGATTTGCGTTTTGGCATCAGGCTTTCATCGCGGTGAAGATAGCCCGTGTTCGCAACCGTCTTGATACCTCGCAGTGCCTCTGACTGCTTTTCAAATCCCTGCCCGAGAATTCGGCGTGAGTCATCGGCATGACAGGCCAGGATGACATGATCGAAGCGCCTGGGCGTACCGTTGATGATCAGTTCGACCTGACCCGCGCGTCTGCGAACCGACGATACCGCCATGTCATTCCGCGCCCGACCGCCCAGGTCCTTCAACAGCTGGGTCAGATAGTTTCGGCTCCCGCCAGTGACAGTTCGCCAGACCGGACGCTCGGCATGAAGCAGCCTGTGATTGTTGAAAAAGGACAGGAAGCTTTCGACCGGATACGCCAGCATGTCGTCTTCGGCAGAAGACCAGATAGCTCCCGCCATAGGAAGAATGTAGTTATCCCTGAAGCCTTTTGAGAAACCTCCGTTTTCCAGATACTCGCCAAGCGTCATCCGCGTGAGACCGGAGGGATTAAGCGCATCTCTTTGGGCTGTCTTGTTGAAGCGGAGAATATCGAGCAGCAGGCTGATGAAGCCCGGGCGAAAGAGATTGCGCTTCCAGGCAAAGATGCCCTTCGGGTCACTGGACCATTCATACCGGTCCGGGTCACTTACGGCAAAGCTCATATCAGAGTCGGTCGTGTCGACCCCGAGTGTTTCAAACAGAGCGACCAGATTCGGATAATTCAGCGTGTTGTAAACAATGAACCCGACATCGACGGCCAGAGGCGTTCCGTCATAGTCGATGTCGACTGTTCGGGTATGACCACCAAAGCGCGGCGCGGCCTCGAGCAACTCAACATCCGCAACGTTGCGAAGCGCCCAGGCTGACGCAGTTCCTGATATTCCGGAGCCGACTATAGCAATGGTTTTCATCAGCTTATTCTTCTTTCAGCGATTTGTAGGCGTTCAAGGCGGCTTCGCGCGCTTGTTTGTGTATGACAACGGGCTCGGGATAGGACGTGCCAAGCGTTACACCGCTATCGTTCAGAACGTGTCTCGGCGCGTTCGAGGGTTCATAGAGAAACTTTTGCGGCAGAGAGGCGATTTCCGGGACCCAACGGCGAATGTAGTCGCCTTCAGGATCAAACTTTTCACCCTGCGTAATCGGATTGAATATCCGGAAGTAGGGCGCGGCGTCCGCTCCGCTTCCCGCAACCCATTGCCAATTCCCAGGATTGTTGGCGTCGTCCGCATCCACCAGAGTATCCCAGAACCAGCGCTCGCCCTCGCGCCAGTCGATTCTGAGGTGTTTGACAAGAAATGAGGCTACGATCATGCGGACGCGGTTATGCATCCAGCCGGTCTCCCAGAGCTGTCGCATCCCGGCGTCGACCATCGGATAACCGGTTTGACCTTTCTGCCAGGCACGTAGTCCGGCATCGTCGCTTCGCCAGTCAAAGCGATCAAAGTCGCTGTTCCAGTTCTGCTCGTGAAGGCTGTCGGCATAGTAGAGGAGGGAGTGCGAAAATTCGCGCCATCCCAATTCCTTCAGAAAGGTCCACCCGCCTTCATCATGGCCGGAATGACGTTCCATGTAATCGAGCGTATGGCTCCAGACATATCGCGGCGATACTTCACCCCAGTGAAGGTGCGGCGATAGCCGCGAGGTTCCCGAAACATCCGGTCGGTTCCTATTGTCATGGTAGGCTTGCAAACCATCGCGAAGAAAATAACCGAGGGTCTTTCTTGCGGCGGATTCTCCTACGTCCCACGCAGCTGCCAAGCCCGACGACCAGTCGGGATCGCTAGGGTGCAGCGACCAGTCATCAAGGTTTTCGCTTTTCGTTTCGACACCCTTGATGGTGGAGACATCACCGGCTGGTGCACCATCATACGCTGCGCGCAGGGCCTTCCAGAAGGGAGTAAAAACCTTGTAGTTTGTTCCCGCGCCGGTCTTTACGTCCCACGGCTCCATCAGAAGAGCGCCGTTGAAACTCTTCACATCGACGCCGGAGTCCTCGAGCGCAGATTTTGTTCGCGCGTCGCAGGCTCTGTCAGCCGGGCTGTAACGCCTGTTCCAGACAACCATGCCAGCGCCGGTCTCGGCTATGATCGCATTCAACACGTCAAGCGGTTCGCCCGAACGCAGGATAAGATAGCCACCGAGATCACGCATGTCTTTGGTCAGGGAGCGCAGCGACTTGTCCAGCCACCAGGCACTCGCGCCGCCGATCGGTCGCTGCCCGTCCTGTCCGGTTTCCCGGACAAAAAGGCAGATCACCGGCCGTGCGGTTGCAACAGCTTCTCGCAGAGCCGGATTATCCGAGAGCCGCAAATCCTTGCGAAACCAGACTATGACTGGAGATCTACCGGAAATGACGGGCCCTCTTTTCTGCCTTAACGTCGCACAAGAAAACTAGTTAGAACGTTTGTGTCTTGCGTCGATCATCTAGCGCAGTTGCATCGACCGAATCCTTGCAAGCCATGTTCGAGTAGGAGAAGTAGCGGTATGCCAGCAACCGGCGGAGGCAAACAAGAGTGATCAGGTCCAACCAACTTCTTGAATTGATGAAGGATGTTGCAGACCTGCGCATCGTTTGTGTCGGCGACATAATGCTCGACCGGTTCATCTACGGGTCGGTGGCACGCGTAAGCCCTGAAGCTCCCATTCCCGTCCTCAGCTTCGAGCGAAAGCTGGAAATGCCGGGCGCGGTCGGCAACGTCGCCCGGAACGTCGCCGCGTTGGGTGCCAGCGTGTCGCTCATCGGAGTGGTCGGGGACGATCCCGAAGGTCATCGCCTGACGGAACTGATCGCAGCGGAAACGGCGATTGCGGGCGACCTGATCTCTGTTCGTGGTCGACGAACAACGATGAAAAGCCGTTATGTCGCCTCGGGTCAGCAATTGCTGCGAGTGGACAAGGAAGATGACAACGAAATCTCGGGAGATCACGAAGCCGACTTCTGTCAGGCGATCAATGAAGAGGCGGTGGGAGCCAGCGCGATCCTCTTGTCCGATTATGCCAAGGGTGCGGTCACTGCCGCTATTATCGATGCCTGCATTCAGGCCTCGAAGGCGCACGGCATACCGCTGATCGTTGATCCAAAGAGCAGCAATCTCGCCCGTTATGGCGAGGCAACCGTGGTAAAACCCAACCTGTCGGAGTTTGAAGCCGCGATGGGAGCCCGGTTTCCTGACGATGAAGCCCTTGAGACGGGGATGCGTCAGGCCAATCAATCATTACCGGCCAGCAGTCTGGTTGTAACGCGATCCTCGCGCGGGCTTTCATGTATCGGCAAGGATGCCGCGCCGGCGCATTTTCGCGCCCGTCCAAGAGAAGTCTTCGATGTTTCAGGCGCGGGCGATACCAGCCTTGCTGCACTCGGTCTCGCGATTGCGGCCGGTTGGTCCCTCGAACAAGCGGCCGAGTTTGCCCTGCTTGCGTCCGGGATTGCCGTCACGAAGGCGGGCACTGCGGTGGTTTCATTCAGCGAGATTCTCGCTGAATCCGGTGTGCGCTTCGCTGACAATGCCTCGGAAGCGCCACCCCTGTCATATGCCTCACGCTCAGACCGGATCGACGCCTGGCATGAGGATGGGCTCGTAGTCGGCTTCACAAACGGATGCTTCGATCTGCTTCACCCCGGACATCTCAGCGTTCTCGAATACGCGCGTGCCCATTGCGACCGCCTGGTTGTGGGCATCAATAGCGACAACTCTGTGAGACGACTGAAAGGCCCTTCGCGGCCGATCAACAACGCAGTCGACAGAGCGAGATTGCTTGCTGGCCTCGCCGTCGTCGATGAAGTGATTGTGTTTGAGGAAGATACACCAGCGAGGCTGATTTCCGAAGTAAGACCAATGGTTCTCGTCAAGGGCGGCGATTATTCAGAAGACACGATCGTCGGTGCAGCGCAGGTGCGCGAGGCTGGCGGGCGTGTTCTGATTGCCCCGCTTCTCGAAGGTCATAGCTCAACCGCCATGATCGGTCGCTCTGGCGGAAACACCTAATCCTGAGCTGAACCTGGCCTGCGGACAGGCGCAACCTCGATGACTTCAAGGGCAGGGAGGGGGGCGGCAGGTTTGCGGACGTTGGTATCCAGCCATTCCGAATAAGACGCCATCAAAGCCCCGGCCGTTTTGCCCGTCCCGTCAGTCGCCATTCCAGTCACGAACACGCACGGAAATACCGGAGCCTGCTCAACGCACTCCGGCAGATCAATTTGAGGGAGCAACTCAGGGTCAGACAGGATCACGCCCCCGAAATATGGAAAGGCGGAAAAAAGATCCGGCTCACGATCCAGGAGTCTGGAAACGAGTGCGGCGGCGCGTAAAGAGCCCGCTCCGAGGAACATTCCGCGCTGCTTGTTCGCTGAGGAAAGATAATACCTCGCCGCAGACGTAACATCGGTAAGAGCCAGATCCTGCGCCGCCTCAAAGCTTTCAATCGTCTCATCCGGCATCATCTCGTAGCGCCGTGTCGGAACATAGCCCGCATGCTGCACGGCGCTGCTCTCCGGAGTAGAAATGTCTGGAAGATCAATTGCAATCGGACTGTCATAAGGCGCGTTCCAACCTTCAACAAAGCCGTTCCCGCCGTCCGGAATCCAGAACAGATCGACGCCCCAAGGCGTTATCCAGCCGCCTGCTGGTTCTGCGTCGGGATAAACCAGCCAAGCGTCCGCGGATGAATAGTCAGGCGCAGGAGGAACTGCGCTGACTTCAAAGCCCGCAACCGGCTCCGGCTTCAACCGCAAAACATGGATTGCTGCAGCGATGACCATGATCGACAACATGATGCCTGCGATAACCGGTATGCTGCGTATCAGGCGGGAAGGGGTTTTATCACTCATATGCCAAGCCGTTCCTTTGCGATGCGAAGCCCGCTGTATTCAGGCTGATCAATGGCAACCCGGTCCATCGTTGTTGAACGGATATGCTCGAATACGCCGCTATGTCCAAGCGAGACTGTTCCGGATCTGATGCGCCTGCAAAACTCGGCGTTCAGGTCTTCAATCGAGCCATCGCGCCCGATAAGCCGCTGCAGCCTTGTCTGTTCTTCACGTCGCGGTTCACCATCCGACATGGCCTCGCGCACGATGGTCGCCAAACTGTTTCGCGCCACACGCAAAACAAATGAGGCATGGGTCGACAGTCCCGGTGCGACGTCTTTTTCAAGAAACCGGTCAATGGCCTCGCCCAGTTCCTGCGCTGTCGGATGACTGGTCATATTCGATTTTCCAGAAGATTTATCAGATCAATTTCCGCTTCAGATGCCCGCCTGCCGATAGCAGCCCGCTCGATGCTGGGGTCGGTTCCATTCCGAAAAGCTTCGTACATCATGAGGCACATGACCCCCCATTTGAAACTGCCGAGTATCTCCCAATAGTCGATATCCTGAGCATGTATCGGAGCTTTCGCGTCCACATTGTAGGCTGAAAGCAGATCCTCGAGCGATGCAAACCCGCCCACCCGGTTATCAGATTGCCCGAAGCGCCACGAATTGACCGTCAGCCAGCCGATATCTTCTCGCGGATCTCCCAAGTGCGAGAGCTCCCAATCGAGGATGCCGCTCAGCCGACCATCAAGAACCATCAAGTTTCCCAGACGAAAGTCGCCATGCACCAGAGAGGGTTCGACAGGTTCCGGGATGTTTCTGGATAACCATTGCAAACCAAGCTCAAGAACGGGACGGTCTGCGTCCAGCGCGTGGAGGATGGTTCCATACTGTTCCAACTGGTCGGCTGCAGTCACCTTGGGGAGAAACGCGAATCCGTCCTGCGGAAGCGAATGCAGGGCAGCTAGAGCATGGCCGCAATCTTCTGCTAGCACACGTCCACCGTGAGGCCCGTCCAGAGACCGCAGAATACGGCGAGGAATTGTTTCTCCTTCAAGGCACGTCATCACATAAGAGGCGCCCAGTGCATCCCCGGTTTCTGAAACGTGCAGAACTTCAGGAACCGGAAGCGTGCCTTTTGGCAAAGCAGACAAGAGCCTTGCCTCTGCTTTCAGGCCGATCCCGCCGGACGGCATCTCGTTAGCGGTCGTTGAGGGGGACCGGCGCAAGATGAGTGGTTTTTTGTCCGTTCCGCCAACCCCGGAAAACTTCCAGGTTTCCTGGCTGGCACCGCCCGAAAGCCGCCGCAATTCTTCGACATGGGTGAAACCGGCTCCGAGATCAGGGGTTATCCTGTTCAGAGCTTCGACCAGTATGTCCGGATTCGTCATTCCTTTTTCTGACCCGCTTTTGCCGCGACAACAAGTGACGGATCGGGATAAGAAGCGTGGCACGACGAGCTGACATTGCGGAATTTGGCCACGCCCTGCTGACAGGGGTTGGCAGTGTACGACGTATTCGAAACGCAGACAGATGCTGCGGGAAGGGCAACAGAGTGAAGCGGACTTTCCTGGCGAGAACGGCGGTCATCTGATGGCAAAGGGTCCTTCCAAACCGGATCAGAAAAAGAATAGTTCGTCGGTCTTTGTCTGGCTTCGAAGCCGGTTGGTAGCCGGCGTCATCATCGTCACTCCGATCGCGATACCTCTGTTCATTACCTATCTGGTCATCTCCGAGATCGATGACCGGGTGAAACCAATCGTTCAGTCTACGATTCCGCTGCGCTTTCGTGAATCCGAGTTTGCGGGCAGTACAATAGAAGCGCTGATTTCAGCGATACCCGGCCTTGGCGTGCTGGTGGCTGCTATCGCGCTCATTCTGATAGGCGCAATCGGTGCCAATCTGATTGGTCGGAGTTCTGATTGGTTTCGGCGAACGTATCGTCGAGCGCGTGCCACTCGTGCGCACCCTCTACACGCCACTCAAGCAACTCGTTCAGATCTTCTCGGACACAGAAAGCGGCTCCTTCAAGGAAGTCGTCATGGTAGAATATCCCAAGGAGGGAACCTGGGCTGTCGGCTTCATCACGTCTTACGCAAAGGACGAGATGCGAACTCAGCTTGGTGAACCCTATGTCGGTGTTTTTGTACCCACCACTCCGAACCCGACCTCGGGTTTCCTCATTTATGTGAAGGAAGGCGAAATCAAGCGGTTGAGCATGTCGGTGGAGGATGGTGCCAAACTGATCGTTTCAGCGGGCGTAGTCGTGCCGGGCGACAAGAGCGAACGAGTCAGGTCAGGTCAGGAGAGGTCGTCACGGCGGAAAGAAGATCGATCAACAAAGACATAGCTGCCTGCCTTGGTCCATCTTCGGGGGCTTTGCGTTCAAGAAGGTAGCCCACTTCCTTCGAGGCGGTCCGGAGCAGTCCGGCATCGCGCGCCGGGTCAATGAGACGGAAGCGGGGCAATCCGCTTTGGGCGACGCCTAAAACATCGCCAGCGCCTCGAAGACGGTAGTCGGTTTCGGCAATTTCAAACCCGTCATCGGTATTACGGAACACTTCAAGACGTTCGCGGCCAGCATCAGTCAACGGCTGATCATATACCGCGAGGCAATAAGACTGGCTGTCGCTTCGACCGACCCGTCCGCGAAGCTGATGCAATTGAGACAACCCGAACGCATCTGCCCGTTCGATCACCATGATCGTGGCGGCCGGAACATCGACGCCAACTTCAATTACTGTCGTCGCGACCAGAATACGCGTCAGTCCGCCACGAAAAGCCTCAAGCGCTGCATCCTTGACGTCCGAGGGCAGGCGTCCATGAACCAGCCCGACATCCACACCGAGTTCCCGTGCCAGCATCTCTCTTCGCTGAACGGCGCTGGCCCCATCCGCATAGCTATCGACGAGCGGACAAACCCAGTAAATCTGGTCACCTTTCGCAATTGCGCGCCGGACAGCCTCGATGACGTCCGCCATCCTCGTCGCCGGCAAGGCACTCGTAATGATTGGCAGACGGCCTTTCGGTTTCTCGTCCAGCAGAGAGAGATCAAGATCACCGAAGACTGTCAGTGATAAGGATCTTGGTATGGGTGTCGCGCTCATGAACAGGACATGCGGCGCTTCTCCCTTCGAAAGAAGCCGTGACCGGTCACGGACGCCGAAGCGGTGTTGTTCATCAATGACCGCGAGAGCGAGATTCTGAAATGTCACCTTTTCCTGAAACAATGCATGCGTACCAACCAGCACGCTTATACCGCCCGATTGCAGACGATCGTCGACATTCGTTCGATGCGCCTGCGATGCGCTCCCCGTCAGTTTCGCCGTAACGATACGCAATGGGTCCAGTGTGTTGCGGATAGATTCGTAAAGCTGGCTAGCAAGGACTTCGGTAGGGGCCATTACGGCGGTCTGCGCCTTGCTGCCTGCAACAAGCGCCGCAGCATAAGCCGCAATCAGGGTCTTTCCGGATCCGACATCTCCCTGCAGCAAACGATGCATCGGGATCGGCTGGCCCAAGTCGGTGTCCAGGTCAGTCATCGCCCGCATCTGAGCCCCGGTCGGCTCGAAAGGCAAACTCTCTGTAAAGCGGTTTCGGGTTTCGGCAGTGATGGTTATCGATGGGGCTATTTTGCTGCGCCAGGCTTGTTTTCGGCGCGCGAAGATAACCGCACGTCCCAGAGCCTCGTCGTAAGCCAGACGTCTTGCCGCCCGCTCCAGAAGTCCAGTGTCCATTGCTGCCGGCAAATGAAGGGTCGCCAAAGCTTCCTTGAATCCGGGCCAGTTCGTTCTTTCCAGTGTGTCATCAGCAAGCCATTCTGGCAGGTCAGGAACGGAAGCGAGGGCTTTCACAGCCCAGCCTGAAAGCTTGCGACTGGTGATCCCGCTGGTCAGCCGGTAGACGGGCTCGACCGCAGGAATTTCGCTGGCCTTATCTTCTGGCACGACGAAATCAGGATGAACGATCTGGCGACTGCCATGAAAATCATCGATCTTTCCGGAAACAACCAGCCGCTTCCCGACCGGATACTGCTTTTGAAGGTAGCGTCCCTCTACCCGGAAATAGACAAGCGTGAGAAATCCGGTTTCATCCGTCAGCCGGACCTTGTGGGGTGCCGTCCGTGTAGGCGGCGCTTCATAGGCCTGTACTGTTGCACAAACCGTTCCCACCGCTTCAAATTGCAGGCTCGCAATATCGGGTGCGGGTGACCTGTCGATGAAGCGGTAGGGCAGGTGAAACAACAGATCGAGAACACGCTCGCCGCCTATCAGTGCACACAGGTTCGGCAAGGTCTTCGGACCGACGCCGTCAAGTGTTTCAAGTCCCGCGAAGTACGGGAAAAGGCGTTCGTCGCGGGCCGTTTCGGTCATTTTGTTGCGGATCGCTTTGCGTAGGTGTCACGGGGACCTAAGTCATGCGACAGGAACCAAGGCAGGATCAATGATGAACGAACGGCGACGCATGCTAACTTTTCGCGCATGGAGGCGGGGCTTCCGCGAAATGGACCTGTGGATGGGGAGTTTCGCTGATCGTTATATCGCGGATATGACGCCAACGGAACTCGATGAGTTCGAAACACTTCTCGCCGTCCCGGACTGGGAAGTTTACGCCTGGATCACGAAAACCAAGCCTGTTCCACCAAATCATTCAGGTCCGCTTCTGGACCGGATCATCGCCTTCGATTATGCCGCGCAACCCGGTTGATCGAACGGACCAATTTTATGACGAGTCTGGCCAAGGAGCTTTCAGGCACAGGTAGCCGTGTGCTCGCAAGCGCATTACACGGGGCAGACGTCCTGGCGCTTGCGCGGCTCGCAAGAGAAAAAAGCTGCGCCGTCGTCCTTGTGACAAACGATGAGCGGGAAGCACGTACTGCTGCCGATCAGTGCCAGTTCTTCGACCCGTCATTGCCGTGCATCGACCTTCCGGCGTGGGATTGCCTGCCGTATGACCGGGTCAGTCCGTCGCCTGCCATTGCTGCTAAAAGATGCCGCGCTCTGGCCTCGCTTGCGAACCTGAAAGCCGGCCAGAGCGCGCTCGTCGTCACGACTGCGTCCAGCCTTGTCCAGAGAGTCCCCCAGCCAGCACGATGGCGCGGGCGTCCTTGGCAGCCAAGATCGGCGATACAGTACGGTCTGAGGATATCGTCGAATATCTGGAGCAGAATGGATACGTTCGCACCTCTGTTGTTCACGAGCGCGGCGAATATGCCCAGCGCGGTGGCATCTTCGATATATTCGCACCCGGGTTCGAGGAGCCCCTTCGACTGGATTTCTTCGGCGATCAGCTGGACGCGCTCCGTCAGTTCGATCCTGAAACCCAGCGGTCGACCAAGCAACTGACGCAGGCAGCGTTCGCACCCGTGAGCGAGATCCTGCTCGGCACAGACGTTATCTCCGATCTGCGTGCCAGATATATCGAGGAGTTCGGCCCCCCGGGCGGTGACCCGATGTTCGAGGCCGCCCGTTCCGGCGTTCGAAGACAGGGGCTCGAGAACTGGTTGCCGCTGTTTCATAGCCATCTGGAAACAGTTTTCGACTACGTTCCAACCGGTACCATTCTGGCATTTCGATCAAATGTTCGGGCGGCCAGCACAGAACGCTTCAAACAGGCAACTGACTATTTTCAGGCCCGCGTCGAAGCGGCAGGGTCGAAGACATCTGCGCGGGTACTGGAACCCTCAAGACTTTATCTCGACGAAAACGAGCTACGGAACCGGGGAAAAGACTTTCTTACGCTGGATCTGAGCGAGAACGACGCGCCCGAAGGTAGCGGACAACTGGAACTGCCCGCAAGAGCCGCGCGAAGTTTCGCACCGGAGCGGGGGTCCGGAGAGAATGTCTTCGAGGCCGTTTCCGCACACGCAAAACAGCTTCGGCAAGATGGAAAGCAAGTGATTTTCCTGGCGTGGACAGCGGGCTCGGTCGAACGACTGACTTCGGTCCTGAAGGATCACGACCTGAGTGGCATTGCCGTTATCCATAGCGTGGACGCCTCTTCGAAGGCACCTCTTGCAATAACCGAGTGCCCGCTTGAGCAGGGTTTCCATTACGAAGACATGGTGTTCTTCTCGGAAGAAGATATTCTTGGCGACCGGCTTGCCCGCCCTCGCAGCAAGCGCAAGGCAGCCAATTTCATAGCTGAAGCAGCTTCGCTCTCGGCTGGCGACTTCGTCGTCCATATCGAGCACGGCGTTGCGCGCTATGAAGGCCTGCAAACGGTAGATGTCGCCGGTGCGCCGCATGACTGCCTCGACCTGCAATATGCCGGTGGAGACAAACTGCTTCTGCCGGTCGAAAACATAGAGCTCGTAAGCCGCTACGGCTCGGACGCGACCGAGACGTCGCTAGACCGTCTTGGCGGTGCAGGCTGGCAAACGCGCAAGGCGAAGGCCAAGAAGAAGATCATGGATATGGCGGATGAGCTTATCCGCATTGCCGCGTCGCGATCATTGAAGCAGGCTGATGCGCTCGAAGGGCGCGACGGGTACTACGAGGAATTCGCGGCCCGTTTCCCGTACGAGGAAACCGATGATCAGCTACGCGCGATCGAGGAAACACTCGAAGACTATGGCGTCCGGCAAACCCATGGATCGTCTGGTCTGCGGCGATGTCGGGTTCGGAAAGACCGAAGTTGCCCTGCGTGCCGCCTTCGTTGCAGCGATGTCCGGTTTTCAAGTTGCCGTCATCGCGCCAACAACCCTGTTGGCGCGGCAGCACTACGCGACATTTCGTGAGCGCTTCGCAGGTTGGCCGATACAGGTCGACCATCTTTCTAGGCTCGTTACCGCGAAAGACGCAAAGGGCGTCCGGGACGGTTTGGAGAGTGGCAACGTCGATGTAGTCATCGGGACCCATGCGGTGTTGTCGAAGGCAGTCGGTTTCAAGAAGCTCGGGCTACTGGTTATCGACGAAGAGCAGCGCTTTGGCGTCAAGCACAAGGAGCGCCTCAAGGAGCTCAAATCCGACATCCACGTCCTGACGCTCTCGGCGACGCCTATCCCGCGAACGATGCAACAGGCCTTGACCGGAATCCGGGAACTTTCGATCATCGCGACGCCTCCCGTCGACCGCCTGTCGGTGCGGACATATGTGACGGAATTCGACACTCTGATGCTGCGTGAAGCGCTGCTCCGGGAGAAATATCGAGGCGGACAGGCTTTCGTCGTTGCGCCCCGTATAAGAGACCTCTCGGAGCTTGAGACATTCCTGAAAGAAAAAGTCCCGGAGGTAAGCTTCATCGTTGCGCATGGACAGATGACGCCGAGTGAGCTCGACGACATCATGACGGCTTTCTACGAAGGCAGCTACGATGTCCTTTTGTCCACTACGATCGTGGAATCCGGACTGGATATTCCGCGCGCCAATACGCTTATTCTGCACAGGGCCGACATGTTCGGGCTCGGGCAAATGTATCAGCTACGCGGCAGGGTCGGGAGATCGAAGCTTCGGGCTTACGCCTATTTCACGACCCCGCGTGACAAGACCATTACGCCTGCAGCCGAGAAGCGGCTGAGGGTGCTTAAATCGCTCGACAGTCTCGGTGCCGGTTTTCTTTTGGCCAGCCATGATCTCGATATGCGCGGTGGCGGAAACCTGCTGGGCGACCAGCAGTCGGGACATGTCCGCGAGGTCGGTGTTGAACTCTACCAGTCCATGCTGGAAGACGCCGTGAAAGCGCTACAGAGCGGCGGCGAAGTGATCGACGATGGATGGTCGCCGCAGATCAATCTTGGTCTCACTGTGCTGATCCCTGACAGTTATGTCAGTGATCTTGGGATTCGTCTTTCGCTCTATCGCCGTCTGGCAGACATCGACACAAACGAAGAGCGGGAAGCCTTTGCTGCCGAATTGATCGACCGGTTCGGCCCACTTCCGAACGAGGTGTCGCAACTCTTGCAGACGGCTGCCGTGAAAGCAGGCTGCAAGGCACTTGGCATTGCAAAGGTTGATGCCGGTCCGAAAGGCGCTGTTTTTTCGTTCAGGCCGGATTCGCCACTCCCGCCCGAAAAGCTCGTTGCAATGGTTCAACGAAAGCCGAACCTGCTCAAGCTGCGACCGGATGCGAAACTGGTCTATGCTGGTCAGTGGAAAACCCCTGAGGAGAAGTCGAGAGCCGTGCGCACGATCATGGCCGAGATGCACGGTTTGATATCCGGGAGCTGAGGTGACCGGCCCGGATAAATCGCTTGCCTGCCTCCACGGTTGCCGCCAGACCCTGATGCAATGCCACACCTTGTCCCTTCCGCCTTACACGTCTGCCTGGCCGCGCTGCTCCTGATCGGATGCAGCAAAACTGCTCCAGCGAGTATAACGCAGCCGGACACGAACAGGGTTGTCAGTCTGGATTACTGCGCCGATCAGTATGTCTTGGCGCTGGTTGATCGTGACCGGATCGCGGGGCTTTCCATAGATGCGGAGAAGCCCTTTTCCTACCTTCGCAATGAAGCCGCCAACATAACCAAAGTACGACCGACGCGCGAGGATGTGCTCACATTGAAGCCAGATATCGTGGTGCGCTCCTATGGCGGCGACCCTGATACGCTTCACGCATTTGAACGTCTCGGTATGAAAACCGTGCAGCTGCAGTATATCGAAAGCCTCTCTGCCATGGGAGATGAACTTCGCCGTGTAGGTGCTCTTCTCGACGCAGAAATACGCGCCGAACAATTGGCGTCTGATTTCGACGTCCGACTTGCGGCACTTGCCATGCCCGATACCGAAATGCTGTCGGGAGCTCCGCAGGCGCTTTACCTTGCGGCGGGTGGGGTCACGGCCGGAAAAGGCACACTGATTGGCGAACTGATCAATCGCGCCGGATATCGCAATTTCGAGCACCGCAACGGTTGGCAGTCGATACCGCTTGAAAGACTGACGTTTGATATACCGGATCTGATCATTGAGGCAGGGTTTACCGGGCAACATACCCTTTGGAGCGCCTCCCGGCACAAGGTCGTTCGCAAAGCCAGCGTAACATCGCAGGTATTGTCGCTGGACGGTGCGCTCACCGCCTGCTCGGCCTGGTTCATTGCAGACGCTCTTGAGACAATCGCGTCAGCACGGACAGACCCGTCATGAAGCGGCCATCCTACATGTTGCCGCTCGGCCTGTTTATGCTGGTTCTGTTATCTTTCGCTCTGGCACTGATATCGGGCACAGCCGCAATCGGGCCTATGGATGCTGTAGGGGCACTGTTTGGTTTTGGAACGCCTGAGCGCGTCCTGATCATCCAGGAAATCCGCTTTCCCAGAGCGCTGGCAGCTTTCGTGGCAGGCGCTGCGCTCGGAAGCAGCGGCGCTGCACTTCAAGGACTGCTGCGAAACCCTCTGGCAGAGCCTGGTGTTCTTGGTGTGACGGCCGCGGCATCTCTTGGCGGCATACTGGCAATCTATACCGGCCTGGCAGCGCTCGGCGGGTTGGCGATCCCGGTTGGCGCGATCCTTGGCGCACTTGCTGCCACGGTCATTCTCGCCTTTGCTGCGGTGCATACGCGTTCGGTGGTCACCCTCATCCTTATCGGGATCGGGATTTCGGCGTTTGCGGGCGCACTGATAGCCTTGGTCGTGAACCTGGCAGAGAACCCTTTTGCACTATCGGAAATGATGAACTGGACACTCGGAAGCGTGTCGAACCGCAGTCTGGACGACATAGTCCGGAACGGGCCATTTGTGCTGATCGGTCTTGCCATACTGTTCTTCTCGCGCCGTGGTCTTTCTGCTCTCTCTCTCGGCGAAGAAACGGCAAGTGGACTGGGGGTCAATCTGGGTCGTCAGCGGTCGCTGACAGTCCTGGGTGCCGGAATCGCCACCGGTGGAGCGGTTGCAATGGCCGGTGCGATTGGATTCGTGGGCATCGTGGCACCGCATGTCATGCGCCGCTTCGTCGGGCATGATCCCGGGCGCAGTCTCCTTCCATCCGCCGTATTTGCCGGCGCACTCCTCGTGCTTGCCGATTGTCTGATCCGGGTGCTTCCGTCGCAAACGGAATTGCGGCTTGGTGTGGTCGCAGCACTTGTCGGCGCACCTGCCTTCCTTTGGATTGCGGCCCGAAGGCAGGGAGCAAACGGCGATGCTTGAGGCATGCGGCGTAACAATTCGCGGTGGCAAGGCCGTGCTGGTTGATGACGTCAGCCTGAGCCTGCGTGCCGGCGAACTGAAGATTCTTATCGGTCCGAACGGGGCCGGTAAAACCTCGCTGCTTCGAGCACTTGCAGGCGTCGCAAGGCCTGAAGGCGGAAGCGTACACTTGAACGGAACTTCGCTTGCCGCCATGCCCGGTCGCGACCGCGCACGCAGTCTCGCCTATCTCCCGCAGGAACGGTCAGTTGCATGGCCGATGAAGGTCCGGGATGTCGTGGCATCTCGGCCGGTTTGCTTATGGCGGAACGCCCGGCAGATTATCGGACGCGGACGGACAGATCGTTTCTGATGCCTTGCGAAGTTGCGACCTGGCAGCGTTGGCGGACCGGACGGTCTGCGTCCCTCTCGGGTGGAGAGCAGGCCCGTATGTATCTTGCCAGAGCACTGGCAGCCAAAGCGCCGTTCTTTCTGGCTGACGAACCGGTTGCATCGCTCGATCCGCACCAACAGTTCGCGATTCTCGATACAATAAGGGACTATGTCTGGAATGGCGGCGCAGCCCTGCTGGTATTGCACGACCTCGCGCTCGCTTCGCGATATGCGAGCTCGCTACTCTGGATGCTGGCGGGAAAGATCGTTTGTGAAGGGACACCGGCTGACACGATTTACCGAAGCCCGGTTGGAAGAAGTCTTCAGAGTGCGGTCAGAACGAATTGGCGACACGAGCTCCGGCCAATTTCAACTGACCGGTCGAACGAAAGCGGATTGAAGTATCGCCAAGGCTTGTCAGGTCGTGGACGTCGGATAGGCTGGCTGCAGGCCGAAACCGGAGACAGCCCATGCCGGAAATTCCCATGCCCATTGCACTCGTCACCGGAGCTTCCGGAGGATTGGGCGAGCGTTTTGCTCGAAACCTTGCTTCGGATGGCTACCGGACAATTCTGGTCGCGCGACGGACTGATCTCATTGAAAAACTGGCCGACGAACTCCGGGTGAATGGTTCTGACGCTCTTGCGCTGGCTGGAGACGTCTCGAAGGAAGAGGATGTAATCAGACTATTCGATAACGCTGAGACCCATTTTGGTGCGCCCGTTTCGATCGTCGTCAACAATGCCGGGATCAGCGAAGAGGGTTTGGCGACGGACCTGTCCGTAGAGGCCTTCGACAAGATCTTGGCGGTCAATGTTCGCGGTGTCTTTCTTTGCGCGCGCGAAGCAGCAAGGCGCTTGATCACAGCCGGGCAGGAAGCAGCCGCCAGAGGCAGAATTGTCAATATTGCCTCAATTGGCGGCCAGAAAGTGCTTCCGGGATTGACTGCATACTGTACGTCCAAAGCCGCTGTTTTGATGCTTACGCGCAGCCTTGCGAGAGAATGGACCCGTCACAGGATCAATGTGAATGCAATCTGCCCGGGCTATATCGAGACAGACATCAATGCCGACTGGTTTGCGACCGAACCGGGACAACGTCAGATAAAATCCTTTCCGCGTCGCAGACTGATGGAGCAATCGGACCTCGATGCTGCGCTTCGAATGCTGGTGTCGGAAGAGAGCGGCGCCATGACTGGAACCATAATTACCGTCGATGACGGTCAATCCCTTTAACTGAACACAAGTGAGACACCCCATGCGTAGCGGACCCTTGAAGGATATTCGGATCGTTGAGTTTGCTGGCATAGGCCCTGGCCCATTCTGCGGCATGCTCTTGTCGGACCTTGGCGCAGACGTGGTGCGTATCGACAGACAAGGCGACGGCAAGGGATCGAAATATGATGTGACCGCCCGCGGTCGCAGATCAGTTGGCCTTAACCTGAAATCCGAAAAGGGCAAACAGACCGCATTGGCGTTGATCGGAAAGGCGGACGGTTTGATCGAAGGGTTTCGCCCGGGCGTCATGGAACGTCTGGGGCTTGGACCTGACGTTGCACTGGAGACCAACCCGAAACTCGTTTTCGGGCGGATGACGGGATGGGGGCAGACCGGACCGCTTGCACAGGCTGCAGGCCACGACATCAACTATATTTCGCTCACAGGCGCGCTTCATGCGATGGGTCGTGAAGGCGAGCCGCCGCCGCCGCCGCTGAATCTGGTCGGCGATTATGGCGGGGGCGCACTCTATCTCGCGTTCGGCATGTGTGCAGCGCTGCTACATGCGCAGAAAACGGGTGAAGGTCAGGTCATCGACTGCGCCATGACGGACGGCGCGGCATCGTTGACGGCCATGTTCTACGGTATGCGGGCGTCAGGCATGTGGAGCGATGGCCGCGAAGACAATCTTCTCGATGGCGGCGCACATTTCTATGACACCTATGCCTGCTCGGATGGCAAATGGATCAGTATTGGATCGATCGAGCCGCAATTCTATGCGCTGCTTCTGGATAAAGCCGGGATCGACGACGAGGCGTTCAAGACGCAGATGGACCGCGAGGCCTGGCCGGACCTGAAATCGAAGCTGACAGACCTGTTCAAGACCAAAACTCGCGATGAGTGGTGCAAGATCATGGAAGGCACCGATATTTGTTTTGCGCCCGTTCTATCCATGGCCGAAGCGCCGGATCACGCGCACAACAAGGCGCGCGCGACCTTTGTGTCACCGGACGGCGTGCCCCAACCCGCACCTGCGCCGAGATTTTCGAAGACGCCAGGAGCTATTCAGGGCAGCGCACCGGGTATCGGTGAACATACAGATGAGGTGCTGAGCGATTGGGGCATCGGAACGGGTTGATCAGCCCGATTGAATGTGGACCGCCGATCCACGTCTGGCTATGACTGTAAAATCCCCGGAGGTTCTGAAATGAAGAAGGTATATCCAAACGCGGCAGCCGCCCTGGAAGGCGTTCTGCGTGATGGCATGACCGTCATGTCCGGCGGGTTTGGCCTGTGCGGCATACCGGAACTCTTGATTGCCGGTTTGCGCGAGGCGGGTACCAAAGGCCTGACAGTCATTTCCAATAATGCTGGCGTGGACGGGTTCGGGCTCGGTCTGCTTCTGGAAAGCCGTCAAATCCGCAAGATGATCTCCTCCTATGTCGGCGAGAACAAGGAATTCGAGCGCCAGTATCTCTCCGGAGAGCTTGAACTCGACTTCAATCCGCAAGGCACACTGGCCGAGCGGTGCCGTGCGGGCGGTGCCGGCATTCCGGGTTTTTACACGAAAACGGGTGTCGGAACGGTGATCGCTGACGGTAAGGAACACAAGGATTTCGACGGTGAGACCTATATCCTCGAAACGGGCCTGAAAGCAGATATAGCTATCGTAAAGGCCTGGAAGGGCGATGCGCAGGGCAATCTGGTCTATCGTCATACCGCGTTGAATTTCAATCACGACATGGCGACTGCGGGCAGGGTAACGATTGCCGAAGTCGAGGAGATCGTGCCGGTCGGTTCGCTCGATCCGGACCATATCCATACGCCCGGGATCTTCGTGCAACGCATCATTCAGGGCGAGCACGAGAAGCGGATTGAACAGCGCACAGTGCGCCAGCGGGAGACAGTTTGATGCCCTGGACACGTGATGACATGGCCGCGCGGGCCGCACAAGAACTGGAGGACGGTTTTTATGTGAACCTTGGTATCGGCATCCCCACACTGGTCTCCAACCATATTCCCGATGGCGTGGACGTTACGCTACAATCCGAAAACGGCATGCTCGGAATGGGTCCCTTTCCCTATGACGGTGAGGAAGATGCTGACCTGATCAATGCTGGCAAACAGACAATCACCACGCTCGACAGGTCGTCTTTCTTCTCATCATCGATGAGCTTTTCCATGATCCGCGGCGGTCACATCAATCTCGCTATTCTTGGTGCAATGGAGGTTGCCGAAAACGGCGATCTTGCGAACTGGATGATTCCGAAAAAGCTGGTCAAGGGCATGGGCGGTGCGATGGACCTCGTTGCCGGTGTTCAGCGTATCGTCGTCGTGATGGATCACACCAACAAGAAGGGCGAGACCAAGCTGCTGCGTGAGTGTACTCTTCCTCTGACAGGGCAGGGGGTTGTCGACCGGATCATAACCGATCTTGGGGTGTTCGACGTTGTTCCGGGCGGGTTGAAGCTCGTTGAACTCGCACCTGACGTGACAGAAGACGATGTCCGGCAGAAGACTGAGGCGACGTTGCTTTCCTGATACCGGGAGTTCGCCTTTATCTCCGCCGATCGCCTCGACTGTTTCAGGTAGACCGAACGACCGTCGTTACAGAACCAGCATGTCGGGTGCGTTGCGACCGTGACAGGTTCGTGGGATAGCCCACACCAGAACAAGCATTGCGCTGTCACGTCATGACGGGCGTTTCAAAGCACATCACAAAACGCAGAGGAAGCAATTGCATGCGACAGGTCGATCACTTCATCTCCGGAACTTCGTTTCAAGCCACCTCCAACCGGTATGGCGACATCCTTAACCCGAATACCGGTGACGTTCAGGCACGTGTCGGGCTGGCAAGCGATGAGGATCTGAACACCGCCGTTTCGTCCGCGCTCAAGGCCTTCCCCGAATGGGCTTCGCTGAACCCGCAGCGGCGCGCCCGTGTCTTCTTCAATTTCCGGGGGCTGATCGAAAGCCATATGGACGAGCTTGCAGAGCTTCTTTCCTCCGAACATGGCAAGGTCGTCGCCGACAGCCGCGGCGACGTCCAGAGGGGCCTCGAAGTGGTTGAGTATGCGTGCGGCATTCCACAGCTTCTGAAAGGTGAATACACCGAAGGCGCAGGCCCGGGTATTGACGTCTACTCAATGCGGCAACCTCTTGGCGTCTGTGCCGGGATCACCCCGTTCAACTTTCCGGCGATGATACCAATGTGGATGTTTGCCGTCTCCATCGCGAGCGGCAATACATTCATTCTGAAGCCCTCCGAAAAGGATCCGAGCGTGCCTGTCCGGCTCGCTGAGCTGTTCATGGAAGCAGGCGCTCCCGAAGGCGTCCTGAACGTCGTCCATGGTGACAAGTCTGCTGTGGATGGAATCCTCTCGCACCCGGATATCAAGGCCGTCAGCTTTGTCGGGTCATCCGATATTGCCCATTATGTCTACAAGACCGGCACAGCAAACGGAAAGCGTGTTCAGGCCATGGGCGGCGCCAAGAACCATGGCGTCATCCTGCCGGACGCAGACATGGATCAAGTCGTAAAGGATGTTCTTGGTGCAGCGTTTGGTTCCGCCGGGGAACGATGCATGGCCCTACCGGTTGCAGTACCTGTCGGCAAGAAAACGGCCGACGAATTTGTCGCCCGAATGGTCAAGGAAGCCGCTGCGCTGAAAGTCGGGGTCTCGACAGATCCGGATGCACATTTCGGACCTCTTGTCAGCGCCGTGCACCGCGAAAAGGTCCGTTCGTGGATCGATACCGGAATTGAGGAAGGCGCAGACCTCGTGCTCGATGGTCGCGACCTCACGCTCCAGGGCCATGAAAACGGCTTCTTCATGGGACCGACCATCTTCGACAATGTCAGACCAGACATGGCGTCCTACAAGGAAGAAATATTCGGTCCGGTGCTGCAGGTCGTTCGGGCCGATGATCTGGAAGAGGCAGCGAGCCTTGCCTCCGATCACCAGTACGGCAATGGGGTAGCCATCTTCACCAGGAACGGTCTTGCGGCGCGCGAATTCGCCTCGAAGGTGAATGTGGGTATGGTTGGTATCAACGTTCCGATCCCGGTGCCTGTGAGCTATCACTCGTTCGGCGGCTGGAAGCGCTCAAGCTTTGGCGATGCCAATCAATACGGCATGGAAGGCGTTCGCTTCTATACCAAAGTGAAAACGGTCACCCAGCGCTGGCCAAGCGGCGATGTCGCCGATCAATCCTTCATCATTCCGACGATGCAATAGAGGGTGTCATGAAGACGATTGCTTTCATCGGACTGGGAAATATGGGCAGCGGAATGGTAGCCAATCTTGCGGCTTCTGAAGGTCTGAAGGTTGTTGCCTTCGACCTCTCCAAAGCAGCTTGCGATGCTGCGGCAGCAGCAGGTTGCGCGATAGCCGGTAGCGCCTCGGACGCGGTCGCCGAAGCGGACGCTGTGGTGACAATGCTGCCTGCCGGCGCACATGTCAGTTCGGTTTACGAAAATGACATCCTGCCAAATGCGCAAACAGGTACGATGCTCATCGATTGTTCGACCATTGATGTCGAGACAGCCCGCAGCGTGGCAAAAATGGCAACGCAGAAGGGGTTCATTGCGGTTGATGCTCCTGTATCCGGCGGAACGGCCGCAGCGCAGGCTGGCTCACTGGCCTTCATGGTCGGATGCGACGAGGAGGTATTCGCAGACGTCGAGACCGTACTTGAGCCAATGGCGCGGATTGTACTGCGAGCGGGTACGAGTGGGGCGGGGCAAGCTGCCAAGATTTGTAACAACATGCTGCTCGCCGTCTCGATGATCGGGACATGCGAAGCGTTCAATCTGGCGAAAAGCCTCGGACTGGATGCCGGCAAGTTCTTTGACATTGCCAGTCAGTCGTCCGGGCAGTGCTGGTCGGTAACGAGCTACTGTCCAGTCGAAGGTGTCGGACCGTCCACGCCAGCTGATCGAAACTTTGAAGGCGGTTTCGCAGCGGCCATGATGCTCAAGGATCTCCGGCTGGCGGAAGATGCATCGAAGGCGACGACGACGGCGACCCCGCTTGGTGGTCTGGCGCTCAGTCTCTACACGCTGATGGCCGCGAAGGGCGAAGGTACCCGCGACTTCTCTGCAATGATCGAACTGCTTTCAAACACGCAAGAAAGCCCGGCCTGAACAGGCCGGGCTTTGTCAGTCCAACATTGAACGGCGAATCAGCCCTTCAAGTCAGAAATCACCGTATCAATTGTCGATCCTGGCTTATCAAGGATCGCATCGATCTGGGCGCGCTGCTCTATGGCAAGCCACAACCCGTTCACCTGCACATCCACAATCGCATACTCGCCATTATCGCGAATAACGCGCCACGCGATCTCATAGGGCTCCTGTCCCTCGGCCGTCAGCTCGGTCTCGACAACACTGTCATCTTCGCTCCGGTCGGTCGATCCGAGCACTGAAAGCTTCCCGTCGCCGTATTTGGCAATCTGCTCGCGATAGCTCTGCTCGAGACGCTCTCTGAGTGCGGTTTGGAAACGGGACATGTCGGCATCGGAGATGTCCCTGGAATGACGGCCCAAAGTAAAACGGGCGATCTTGTCTATATCTGCGGCATCCAGCACCGTTCGGGCACTGGCAGTCTGATTTTCCGACAATGCGTCCGTCGCGACCGACTTGACAAAGTTCTCGGTCTCGCTGGATGCGAGAGCTGTAGGCGCCGCAAATGCGAGTGCAACTACGCTGGCGGCCAAAAAAATGTGTTTCATGCTGATCTCCTCTCGATCAGCCCACCCAACGCTACAGCCTCGTGAACAGTTGCATCGCTCACTGCAAGATGGTGCAACCGGTCAGGAAATATCAGATGGCATGTCCAAGAACGTGACGACCGCCCTGCGGGCCAGTGGAGTAGCGAGCCCGTCTTCCTGCCTTGCGAATTGCTCACCGAAGGGCACAACGGAAATTCGATCGACTAGAATCCCGCCTGCGACGAGCGCTGATTTTACGGCTTCTGCCCGCTTCTCAGAAACGAACCGGTTGGTATCTGCTGCACCCACTGAGTCCGCATAACCTTCGATGCGGATCGCGGAAACTGCGCAGACCTCAGCGCGCTCAAGGGTATCAGCAAGCACTGCCTTAGCCTGCTCGTTCAAAGAGGTTTCGTCAAAACCAAAATAGATGTCGAAGCTTTCTCGGTCGCAGGACACAGCCTTGCTTGCTTCCGTCATAGCCATCTCGGCAGAGTTGCTGTTGCCAGCCTTCCCCGTGGCGCATCCGGCGAGAAGAATGCCCAATGCGAGCATGCATGCCTGTCTCGAACGCGCCATAAGCCTTCTCCATTCAACAGCACTTTTATCCCGCATAAACGATGCATTGGGAAGTCGCATAAAAGTTTCGGTCACGCTTGGCTGGGACGGAACCCGAATGCGTCAGGGGCGTTGGCCTTGGGATACCAAAAAGGGAATCATAGTTATGAAACGTACTTTTGCACTGCTTATCACCGCCCTCGCTCTGGCCGTTAGTGCTTGCAACACGATCGAAGGCGCTGGACGCGACATCGAGAACGCTGGCGACTCGATTGAGGACGCCGCTCAAAACAACAAATAGGGTTCTTGCCTTCGCAGTAAGGATGAAAGGCGCTGCTCGAAACATCGGGCAGCGCCTTTTAAATTATGCCCGTACTTTTGAAATTCCTTGGTCGCCTTCTGGTCTTCGTAGCCGTGATATCAATCGGGGTGATTGGTTGGGAATACGTCCCTGACCGGCACGATCCGTTCGCGCCGCTTGATCTGGATGAACAACCCGGTCTAGCATTTCCAGTGAAGCTCGCACGACTTAAAGCATCGCCTGAGGCATGCCTCGCCGCCATTGAGGCCAGCGGGATGACAGCTACACCTTTGCCTGACCGAACCAGATCAGAAAATTGCGGGCTGACGAACGCAGTCAACATAGTCCGTTCAACAACGCCTTATTCGGCACCGGTGAACGCTACCTGCCAGATCGCCGCGTCGCTTTACCTCTGGGAGCGTCTTGTCGTCATTCCGGCCGCTGAGGAATTTCTCGGTTCGCCGCCATCGCGGATTGAGACGTTCGGGACCTACAGCTGCCGCCGCGTAAACGGTTCCGAGAGTGGCCGCTGGAGCCAGCACGCGACCGCGAACGCAATTGACATCGCAGGCTTTGAACTTGCAGACGGTCGCTATGTCGGTGTTCAGGCAGACTGGCGGCCCCCCGAAGCGGGCAGCGATGAATCGTTGTTTCTCACGGAAGTTCGCAACGGGGCCTGCCGCTTCTTCTCCACCGTGTTAAGCCCTGATTACAACGCGGCACATGCTGACCATTTCCACCTCGATCAGGGTGGATTCTCGATATGCAGATGATGGAAAGTTCGAGACAACCATGACGTCGACGCCCCCTGTAACCGAACCCGAAGCCGAGCCAGCCCCGCTCGAAGAGCTTGGCGATGCTGCAAGTGATGTCACCGGGCAGGTGACCGATCTCCTCGCCTGGTTTTCGACAGGACAGGCAGTCACGCTGATCGCAATCGGTATCTTCATTGTCGCGCTGACAGCTCTTCTGCTGATCAAGCGGGGTTTGCGTCGCTTCACCGGCCCCAAACGCGAGGGCGAAAGCCTTCGCGCGATTGCCTCACGGCTCCGGCCGCGCATTCGCATCTATTTTCTTATTGCGCTCTCCCTGAACATTGCGATTGCCAGCGTTGCGGCGCCAGAAGGTGCAGTTGCCACGGCCCGCATCATTTTTGTGCTGGCAGGCGTCCTACAGCTCGCTGAACTGGTTCAGGGGGCAGTTCTCTCCTTTGTGCAGCGCTTGGCTGTGCGCGGTGAAGAAGATGGGTCTGTCATGGCGTCAGCCGTGCAGATAGTCAGCTGGTTCGTGAATGTCGTTATCTGGACGGCCGCGCTGCTGCTTATTCTCGATAATCTCCAAGTCGACGTGACAGCAATCATTGCCGGACTTGGCTTTGGTGGTATCGCTTTTGCCCTCGCTGCGCAGGGCATGTTCAAGAACCTGTTTGCCGCCATTTCCATTCTGCTCGATCGCCCTTTTCAGCAAGGAGACATGATCCAGTTCGACGAGGTTTGGGGAACGGTCGAGGAAATCGGAATGCGGACGACCCGCATCCGCGCGATGGATGGCGAACAGATCGTGATCTCCAATGTGAACCTGCTGGAAAAAGAGATCCATAATCTCAAGCGAATGGCGAAACGCCGCGTTTCGCGAATTGTGCGGCTCCCGTATTCGGCCGGTTCTGAGAAGATTGATCATGCCAAGACCCTCATACGCGACATAATAGAAGCCGAACAGGAAGCAGAATTCGTGCGTGCAACGCTCAATGCGTTTGGGACATTTTCTGTCGAGATCGAGTTCGTATTTCTCGTTCTGGGCCGGGAATATGATCACTACAAGCGAGTCCAGGATTCGGTAATGATGGAGGTTTTGCGGGCCTTTGAAAGAGAAAGCATCGAAATCGCAATCCCGGTCCAAACCATCAATCTTTCCGGACAGGTTGGAACGTTGACCTCTGAAGATCGCTTTGATCCATCATCGAAAGAGGTAGACTAGCCATGCAGCAGGATCATGGATCGTCCATAAAAGACGACGACACATACGAAGCTCTCAGGGAAGAGGGTTATAGCAAAGAGAAGTCCGCAAGGATCGCAAATGCGCAGGCAGCAGACGATGAACCGTCTGAAAAAGGCGGTGGCCAGACCAGATACGAAAACCGGACCAAGAAAGAGCTCTATGAGCGCGCACGGGAAGTCGGGATAGAAGGACGATCACAGATGAGCAAGGCTGAGTTGATCAAGAGCCTGCGGAACGGGCAATGACACGGTCGGCCTTCGTAGTAATCAATACCGATTCCGGTTCGGTACCGTCCGATGCGGAACAACAGTTTTCCGGAATTGCCGGGTCGTCAGGTCTCGGAGTTCGAAGAATTGTCGAATGCGCCGGGTGCGATCTCGAAGCAGCGCTTGGATCAGATGATGCCCAGCATGCTGACCTTCTGGTAGGTTGGGGCGGAGACGGGACGCTTCGGTCAACCCTGATGGCGGGAAGCCGGACCAAAACACCGGTACTTCTGTTGCCTGGCGGCACAATGAACATGCTCGTGAAGACTCTTTATCAAACCGACGACTGGCGCCAGGTCTTGCAGTCAAGCGCAGCACACCCACAGTTCATTGATCTGGACGCAGGGGTGGTGGACGACGAACCCTACTTCGTTGCTGCCATGTTCGGTCTGCTTGCCGACATGGGACTGGCTCGCGAAACAGGCCGCAAGACGGGCTTTATCGAGGGTGTCCGCGAAGCCGCTCAAACCCTGCTAGAAGACGAGGAGAAACACTCGGTCTGGTACAGGCTGCTTGATAGTGGCAATAACCCTCAAAACCGACAACACGCCACTACAGTTGCAGCGCTGATTTCCCAAGGCAAAGATGTGCTCGAATTGACCTCCAGCAATGACGATATCGGCTCCACGCTGATCAGCGCCGGTTGGCACGCCCTTGTGGACGATTGGCGAGAGAGCATGGCACTGAAGGTGGTTGAGACGACGGTTGCAGAGGTGGCGCCAGAAGACGGGAACGAAACCATGCAGTACATGCTGGACGGTGAGCACCGTCGCGCAAGTCGGCCAGTCAGGCTGACCCTCGCGAAGGGCTATGCCCGCGTTATGGTCGGGTCGGAACGTTGAGTTACCGGCTCGTTCATGTGTCAGACATTCATTTCGGGGCTGAGGACCAGGTTGCGCTGGATGGGTTCCGACGCAGCATTGACGATTTGAAGCCGGATGCGATTGCCGTCAGCGGTGATCTGACTCAAAGGGGCAAGCGCCGCGAGTTTGCCGCTGCCGCCGAATGGCTGGAAACGCTTGGAGCGGAAACCTTCATCGTAGCCGGCAATCACGATACGCCATGGTCAAATATTCCGGTACGGATCTTCGCGCCGTTTGCGCGATATCAAAAACACCTCGGAAAGTTCGACATAACCGGGAAATCGGTATCGATTGGCAAGAGGGACGCGCTGGCACTGACGGGCTGCAATACATCGCGTGGAATTCAGTTCCGGCTCAATTGGGCGGAAGGGCGGATAAACAACAAGCAGATTGAACTTGTGAGCAAACTTGCCCGCGAGGCGACCGCTGTCGCAGGCAAGTTTCTGGTATGTCACCATCCTCTTTATGATCCCGACCATTCGCCGATAAACATCGATACAAGAGGCAAGCAGGACGCCGCATCTCGTTTGATTGGGGCAGGGGTGAATGCGGTGTTGACGGGTCACCTGCACATTCCATTGACCGTCCGCGAAAAGACAAACGAAGGGACCTTGTACCATATAAACGCGGGCACGCTCTCGTCGCGTTTGAGAGGCCAGCCAGCCTCTTTCAATCTCATCGAGGGTGCCGATGGAAATGATATGCGACTGACGGTCTTCAAACTACGCGAAACCACATTCGAGGGTGGTCCTTACCAGCTGCTCGACATGCAAGGAACAAAGTGACGCATACCCCGTTGTTTAGATGAACTGGCCATTCGGGCCGTGTTGACGGAGAACTCAAATGCTGAACCTTGCACTTATCTTTCTTGTAATCGCGATTATCGCTGCCGTTCTTGGCTTTTCCGGCATCGCAGGTGCCGCAACGAATATAGCGTGGATACTCGCAGTCATCTTCGTAGTCTTGTTTGTCGTCTCGGCCATCGTGAACGCAATGCGTGGAAAACGGGTCTAGTTACCTCTAATGAATGAGAATGGATCGGAGAAGCCGGACTGGCTTCTCCGTTTTCCGTTGTCAGTTTGTTTCATAAATACTTGCAAAGGAGAGCAGATATGACCGATGCCGCACTGAAGAAAAGTAACCCGAAGTTCGAGCGGAAGACGGGTATATCGCCTGATGACCGCAAGCAGATTGCCGAAGCACTCGGTTATGTCCTGGCAGACAGCTATATGCTGTTTATCAAGACGCAGGGTGTCCACTGGAACGTGGTGGGGCCGCTTTTCTATACCGTCCATAAGCTGACCGAAGAGCACTACGAAAATCTTTACAAGGCTATCGATGAGTTGGCTGAGCGCATTCGGGCACTCGGCGAGAAAGCACCGGCGAGCTACACCCGCTACGGCGAACTTTCGAAGATCAAGGATGAAGACGAAGTTCAAACGGTTGAGCATTCACTTCAGATGCTGATCCGCGATCACGAGACAGCTGTGTCTTCCATGCGGGCAGCTGTTGAATGGTGTGAAGAGAAAAACGATTTCGTCACGGCCGATATGATGATCGGTCGCATGACCTGGCATGAAGAAGCCATCTGGATGCTCAAGTCGATCATATCCAAGGACTGAGAAGACGTGCGTTGTCTTCAGGCTTTGGGCAACGGCCGCGTAAAGTGTAAACGAACACTGCGGCCGCCGCCGTCCTGTGACTCTATTTCCAGCGATCCTCCTGATTGACGTGCGAAAGCGGTCATCAGTGTGCCACCCAGACCGGACGCCGATGTCAGATCAGAAGCCGGATCGCCGCCAACTCCATTATCGCTGACTTCCAGAGCTCCATGGTCAGGATCAGAACCTGACGACAGATTTATTGTGATAGTCGGGTTTTCGATGTCACTGAACGCGTGCTTGACCGCGTTCGTCACAGCTTCGACTGTGAAAAGGGCAATCGGAATTGCGCGCTCTGATTCTATCTCGATAGCTTCGACGTTTACCTGCAATGTGATGCCGCTTTCTTCGAGAGCCAGACCATCATCCAGATGATCTGCGAGCTCAGCAAAGAAGCTTTTAAGTTCGACAGTCTTGAGATCGTTTTTTTCGTATAGGGCGCGGTGGATCAGGGATAGCGCATTAATACGGGCACGCGCATCGTGCATCGCGGAAACCGCAGCCGGGTCCGTAATCCGTCTGCTCTGCAGGTTCAGCAGGCTAGTGATGATCTGAAGGTTGTTCTTCACCCGATGGTGAATTTCTTTCAAAGCTGCGTCACGGTCGGCAATGACCTCTCGCAGGTCATTGTCGCGTGCTGAGATCGTAGCGGCCATATCGCTCATGGTGTCAGCCAGCTCGACGATTTCCTGCGGCGCTGAGCGACGCGCCTTCAGCGGCTGAACCTGAAAGAGTCCCGCGCCGTAAAGCGCCGAAATGCGCCGGAGATAGGTCAGCCAACGCAGCACAAGCGCATCGGTTGCGATCCATGCAGCCAGCATTGCAATAAGCCATGAGAACAAAGGTATCCACAGAACCGCAAGCGGCGCCCAGACCTCCGAGCTGAACATGGATGGCTGAGGTATCGCGAACGCAATTTGCAACGGCGTGTCCGATATTGGCACGATCGTCAGTGTCCAGTCTCGACCGGAAGCATCCCGCAAAAGCATCGACTCTCGCTGAATTGCTGTACTGCCATCAAATTCAGGGGCGGCATCGCCAACCAGAGACGCTAGCTCATCCGAACCAAGCACTTGTCCTGCGGAATCGATAATCGCCACTTTCGCATTCGACGGAAACCATCTGTCGTCCAGCGACTCAATCAGGTTTGAAACCGGCAGACCGAAGGCCAGGGTTCCACTGAAGTTGCCCGCAGGGTCTTCCAGGCGCTTACTTATCGACAGGATTTCCTGTCTGGAAATCTGGCCTTCAAACGCGGCTGAGATAACGAAACGCTCACCGTCTCGCAGTCGTTCGAACCAAGGGTTTCCGCGCGCTGAAAAACCCTCCTCAAACGCGCCACTTGCGACACACACCGGGACGCCGTTCTGGTCCGACAGAACAATGTTGGTGTATCCGCCCAGTCTGTCGAGCAGGTTCGCAAATCCGGGACCGCAGTCCTGATCGGCAGCGAGGATATTCACTGTTTCAAGAAGCTGCTTCGTAGCGACGATGAAAGTTTTCGCGTCACTTGCCGCTGCACCGGCAATGACCTGATAGTCGGCCCGCTCCCGCGCCGCGTCGGAACGAGCATTCGAAAAAAACTGCCACGCGCCGACGAGCAGCATCGGCGACATGGCCAGACCCAACGCGACAATCAGGGCACCTTGTAGGGGAGGTCGCTTAAACCTCCGTGTCGACTTTCTGACCATGGCCTGCGCGTCCTTTAGCCATGGCGTTGGCCTGTTCCAGAATATCGTCAAATGCGTGTTGGGCAGACAACCGATCGCCGTCCCTTGGGACCATCGGTTCGCTTTCGATCATCAATTCGAGCGACTTGCGAGCTCGGCTGACACGGCTCTTTATCGTCCCGACCGCACACCCGCAAATCTGGGCGACTTCCTCATACGGCAGTCCGCCGGCTCCAACGAGGATCAGCGCTTCCCGTTGATCCTCGGGCAGTTTCAACATGGCATTCCGGAGTGACAATAGCTCAACGGAATCGCTGGGGTTGTCAGCTGCCACGAGCGTATTCTCTGCCATCTCGCTATCGAGCGGCGTTGACCGCCAGCTCCGGCGTTTTTCCGAATAATAGTGGTTGCGCAGGATCATGAAAGTCCACGCTTTCATACTGGTACCCGCTTCAAAAGACGCGCGTGCCTTCCAGGCCTTCACGAGCGTTTCCTGAGCCAGGTCATCGGCAAACGTTGCGTTGCCGCAGAGACTGCGGGCAAAAGCGCGAAGGTGGGGGATCAAGGCGGTTATATCCGCTTTGAACTCTTCATCATTGAGTTCCATCTGAGCGCCTATTTCTTCTCTGAACGTTTGGACGCCGCTTCATCGGCATCTTTGAGCAGGTTCAGGAAGTCGTCCGGAACGGGTTCGTTCACAACATCATCGTATATCTGGCGAAGCTTGTCGCCGATGCCGCTCTGTCGCCTCTTGGCCGAAGAGGGCGTCATGCGTTTTTCCATATTCTGCTTCTCGCCCGAAAATGCCGCTGGCATACCTAAGTCCCTCAATCCTTGCTCCAACGTTCCCGGCGTCGGATGGTTCCAGAATATTTTCCCCTTTCAAGGAACGAACCTTGCTATACCCCGTTACCGACATGTTCTCTAGTATCGGGATGGGAGACATATCCAGATGAGCCTTGTTCAAACGCTTGGGCCGGAAATTCCTTTTTTGCGCAGATATGCACGCGCGCTCGTCGGTGAGCAGAAGAGCGGAGATGCCTATGTACGCGCTGCGCTCGAAGCGCTTGTCGCAGGAGAGGCGGAACTGCACGAGAAGCTTGAGCCAAAAGTGGCGCTTTTTCGTGTTTTTCAGTCAATATGGGAGAGCTCCGGCGGACTTCTTCAACCCCGCGAAGACAGCATGCCGGGCGTATCCGGTAAAGTAGCCCGGATTTCTCCGCGAAACCGTCAGGCATTCCTGCTCACCGCAGTCGAAGGTTTTTCGATGTCGCAGACCGCCAGCATCCTTTCGACGGATGCCAGCGAAGTGCGTTCCCTGATCTCCGATGCCCAACGCGATATCGAGAGCGCGCTTGCAACGACTGTCATGATTATCGAGGACGAGCCAATTATCGCTGCCGACATTGAGGCGCTGGTTATGGATCTTGGTCATGAGGTGACAGCAATCTGCACCACAAGGGATGAAGCAGTCGCTGCGGCCCGGGATAATCCGCCCAAACTTATCCTGGCGGATATTCAGCTGGCAGACGGTTCTTCGGGTATTGATGCTGTCGCAACAATTCTGGAAGACTTCGACATGCCGGTGATCTTCATCACGGCGTATCCGGAACGTCTCCTGACAGGGGAACGACACGAACCGGCCTTTCTCATCACCAAACCGTTTCAGCCGGAAACCGTCAAGGCAGCGATTGGCCAGGCGCTCTTCTTCAATGAGGCCGAAGTTGCCGCCTGACACGGCATATAGTCTGCAGAACAAGAAAAAGGGGCCGAAAGGCCCCTTTTTTAACGATCCGAGAGCGCTTGCTGCTACAGGAAAAATGCAAGCAGGATCGCCAGTACGATCGCCGCGCCTATTGTGGACAGACCAAGAATGACAGGCATTTGAGAGCGTTTCTCTCCCTGTTTGGCTTCGGTTTCGCTGACTTCCGGTCCCATAACGAACTCCTTGAATGACTGGTCTACATATAAGCCGCTATCACGTGTCTGACAGGTAGGCGATGTCGCAAGGCTAAGACAAGTGCGTCTAGGTGCCAATTGAAACGATTGGCAAAGGCGCTCCACCATCTCCCTCGGACGCTAACCCATATTAATCCCGCACCTGTGGAAGGTGACTTGTGCTAAAACTGTAACAGTGTGATGCTGAGGCGACACCAGACGTTATGGATATTGATCGTTTTGACGCTCCGCTCAGGCATTCTGTCCCTGCCCGAAATTGACGGAAGCAGTCCGAGCCGAATTTTGCGGTTTCTGTTTCTTCTTGCGGCCGTCATCGCGGTTATGGTCACGCTGGTCTCGATTTCAGGTTTCGGGCCTATCGGGCCTGCGAGCCGAAGCATGGTCTGGCTTCTCGGAGTCAACGGTGTCCTCATTGTCGCTTTGACCTTCGCAGTTGGCGCTGACGTTTTCACTCTGCTCCGCCAAGAAACACCCGTTCACAAGAACAGTCTGGCGCGGCGGTTTGCTATCATGTTCGGACTGGCCGCTTCCGTTCCGGCTGTGCTTGTAGCAGTCTTTCTGGGAACGTCTCTCAACCGCGGGATTGATGACTGGTTCAGTGACCGGGTGCGTTCCATCGTTGAAGAAGGGGCTACAATCGCCCGATCCAATGTCGAGGCGATTGCGAACGATATCAGGGTTCAGGTCGGCGTCATGGCGATCGACCTGAACCGCGCGGTTCGCGGGTTCGAAACCGAACCCGAGAAGTTTGCTCAATATTTGCGCGAGCAAGCAACGTTTCGCAGTTTCAATCAAGCATGGCTGATACGTAGTGATGGCACGCTCGTGGTCGGCGGTCCGGAAAGCGCCTACCGGGCTCCGTCCGCAGAAGATATCGCCTCAGCGAGCACGGAAAGTGTTTCGCTTGTGTTCGATGAAGATGAGTCCCGGTTCAGGGCGGTGTTCCCGCTGGATCAGTACGATGACATCTACCTGCTCGTTTCACGTCCGGTAGACCGCGCATGGACGGACAGCCTCGTCCGTGCCGACAGGATGCTGGAGGAATACCGGCAGGCAGGCGAAAGTAGCAGGCGCTTACGTACAATTTTCATGTTGGGCTTCGTAGAGATCACCGTTTTGATCCTGCTGTTCTCGCTGAGATACGGCTTGAAGGCCGCTACAGGAATATCCGAGCCTGTTGTCAGGCTCGCGCGCGCCGCGGATGCTGTCCGACATGGTGATTTGGCCGTAAGGCTGCCGCGCGTGAAGACACAGAACGAAGTGTCCCATCTGACTGACTCGTTCAATGCGATGACGGAGCAGCTTTCTCACCAACGAAAGACGATTCAGGCGGCGCGCCGCGATGCCGAGCAGCGATCAGAGTTCATCAGTACTGTCCTCCAGAGTGTCAGCGCCGGGGTCATGCTTATTGACGAGTCCTCAAACATCATACTGGCAAACTCATCGGCAGGAGCACTGCTGGGTTCCGAAGATGATCTGTCGGGCAAGCGTTTGTTCGATGTGTCGACCGGTCTGTATGGGCTCGCTCGGAGGGCACGCGACACGGGAGAGGGTGACGAAGCTGCGATTGTGCAGGATCGCGATGGTGTGAAGCGTCACTTCCTTGTCAGAATTGCTCCGACTGTCCTGGAGAGCGGACACGGGAGCGTCATTACGTTCGACGATACAACGCGGTTGATAAGTGCACAGAGGCAAACGGCATGGAGAGACGTCGCGCGAAGGATCGCGCACGAGATCCGAAATCCGTTGACGCCCATACAGCTGTCGACTGAGCGACTGCAACGCCGGTACCGTCATCTTGCTGGGGACGAAGATACAGTCTTCGAGAAATGTACGGAAACGATACTCCGGCAGGTCTCCGATATTGGACGCATGGTTGAAGAGTTTTCGTCCTTTGCGCGGATGCCGAAGCCGGACGTCAAAACCTTCGACCTTTGGGCTCTGGTAAAAAGCTCTGTCTTCGCGGCGAGGCTGGTAAACCCGTCAATCAATTATTCCGTGAAGAATATCGAAGGCGTGCAGGAAATCGTCGCTGACGAACGGCTTATCGGTCAGGTCCTCATGAACATTGTCAAGAACGCCGGAGAGGCGGTCCTGCGACGGCATGACGAAGTCGAACACGGTCCACTTGAAATCGAGATAACGGCACAGATTGAGGGCGATACTGTCAGGCTCGATATTGAAGATACCGGTCCGGGTTTTCCCGCTGCCGGTCGCGAGGCCTTGCTGGAGCCATACTACACCACGCGCAACGAGGGCGTCGGTCTGGGCCTCGCTATCGTCGAGCGGATCATTCTCGATCACGGCGGTCATCTGTCCCTGTTCGACAGAAAAGATGGACGTACCGGTGCACGGGTATCCGTTTTTCTACCCGTTGACGGGCCGTCGGCCGAAACACGTTCAAGTTGGTCTCTCTCGGAGGAGCATGCGCTATGACTGCTGAAATCCTCGTCATTGATGACGAACCCGATATCAGGGATTTGATCGCCGGCGTCCTTGAGGACGAGAACTACACAGTAAGGACAGCCGCGACTGCAGAAGGTGCAATGCAGGCTGTAAAGGCACGCCAACCCGCCCTGGTCGTGCTGGATGTCTGGCTGCAAGGCAGTGGCATCGACGGACTCGAACTGCTTCAATACCTGAAGTCGATAGATCCAATCCTGCCGGTTATCGTTATCAGTGGCCACGGTACGATCGAAACCGCGGTTACGGCGATCCAACGGGGCGCCTATGATTTCATCGAGAAGCCTTTCAAATCCGATCGTCTTCTGATGGTCGTCGAGCGCGCCCTTGAAGCCGCACGACTGCGACGCGAAAATGATGCCCTCAAGGTGCATCTCTCGGCAGGAGACGAACTGCTTGGTCGATCTGTGGCAGCGACGCAGTTGCGAACGGCGATCGAGAAGGTCGCCCCAACCAATTCACGTATCTTCATTTCAGGCCCGCCCGGTTCCGGGAAGGAACTGGCCGCCAGGCTCGTTCACAACCGGTCGAGACGTGCCGACGGTCCTTTTGTGGCCATCAGTGCGGCAAGCATTGTCCCGGACCAGATGGAGCGTGAGCTTTTTGGCGAAGAGGGCGAAGACGAGCGGGTTTCTTCGATTGGTCTTCTCGAGAAGGCACACAAGGGAACACTCTATTTCGACGAGATCGTCGATATGCCGTTGGAGACACAGAAAAAGATATTGAGGGTCCTGACCGATCAGCGATTCAGACGGGTTGGTGGCAATACCGATGTGGATGTCGACGTGCGGTTGATCACGTCAACGTCTTCCGACATCAATCTGGCGATTACCTCGGGGCGTTTCCGCGAAGATCTGTTTTATCGGATTAACGTGGTCCCTCTCTCGGTGCCGCCGCTTGAAGAGCGCCGCGAGGATATTCCTGATCTGGTCACCTACTTCGTTCGGCGGGCTAGCGAAACGTCGGGGCTTTACCCCAGACCTTTCTCTGCTTCGGCAATCGCGATCCTGCAATCCTCGAACTGGCGCGGAAACGTGCGTCAGCTTCGCAACGTGATCGAGCGGGTGCTGATCATGTCGTCCCCTGAAAACGCGGGACCGGTCCAGGCAGACGAGATCCCTCGTGAACAGATCAACGGACCCTTCAGCACGACCGATAACGGGTCAGTCGAGGTCATCGGCATGTCCCTTAGAGACGCTCGCGAGCAGTTCGAGAAGGAATACCTCGAATTGCAGATCACACGCTTTGGCGGCAATATATCGCGCACTGCCGCGTTCATCGGGATGGAACGTTCCGCCCTGCATCGAAAACTGAAGGCGCTGGGTGTAAACCTGTCCGCAAACGGCAGAACCTGAAGGACGGACTGGCTTGAAGATTCTGATTTGTGGCGCCGGCAGGGTGGGGCAGGGCATAGCGCGCCGTTTGTCCGCCGACGGCCATACAATTACGATGATCGATGAAGATCAGGCTCTCGTGCGTCAGGTAACGGCGGAACTCGATGTGCAGGGGATCGTTGGTCACGCCGCGCACCCTGATGTTCAACGAAGCGGGGGTGCGGAAGACGCTGACATGGTCATTGCGGTAACCCACTCGGACGAAGTGAACATTCTGACGTGTGAGATCGCCCACTCGCTCTTCGATGTTCAAACCAAAATTGCCCGTATCAGGTCATCTGCCTACACGGAAAAAGACCGGAACCAGCTTTTTCCAAACGGCTTGCATGTCGATGTGATCATCTCACCGGAGGTCGAAGTCGCAGAATCGATCTTCCAGCGCCTCGAAACACCCGGCGCGTTCTTCAGTGTACCTTTGGCTGACGGGAAGGTGCGCTGTATCGGGGTGGAGATTGAAGAAGGTACGCCACTCGCAAATACAGCCCTTCGCCAGATCGGTGAACTCTTTCCAGGCCTCAATGCACGTGTTCTCGGCATATCCCGCAAGAACAAGACATTTGCCGCATCGGCCAATGACCAGCTTGTGCCCGAAGACCGGGTCTTTCTGGCAATTGAAGCGGGACAGACCGAACGCCTGACCGAGCTGTTGGGCCTGAAAGCGGAAGCTGATCAACGGATCGTGATCATTGGTGCAGGCAGTATCGGCCTGAATGTTGCGCGTCAGCTGGAACAACGAAAAGCCAGACGTGTCAGGCTCATAGAACGAGACCTTCAAGTCGCCGAGGCTGCTGCAGGGAAGCTGAAACGTGCCATCGTCATTAATGGCGACGGTCTCAATCCCGAGATCATGCGCGAAGCCGGCGTAGAAACTGCCGACGTGGTGATCGGGCTCACTGATCAGGATAATGTGAATCTTCTTTGCAGCGCGATGGCCAAGCGCCTTGGCGCAGCCAAAACCTTTGCATTGGTCAATTCACCGGACCTTTCCATGATCCGCGATGCGCTGGACGTCGATGTTCTTATTGATCCCCGCGCGGTCACCATTTCGCAGATCTTGCTGCAGTTGCGGCGGGGCCGCATCCTTTCACTCTACTCGCTGGAGAACGGGGCGGCCGAGATCGCCGAGGGAGAGACGCTGGACCATTCCATGCTGCTCGACAGTCATCTTGGCGAAGACGACCTTCCTGAGGGCGTTGTCGCAGGAGCCGTGGTTCGTGGAGACCAGATACTTTTCCCCGACCGTAAGATGCGCGTTATGCCTAAAGACCGGATCATCATGTTCTACGAACGGGACAAGACTAGAAAGGTCGAGAATCTGTTCAAGGCCAATCCCGCCTTCATATCCTGATCCATGAAGCCGGTCGCAGTCCTTTATGCGCTTGGTAGCCTGGTCTCGGCGTTTACCGTGCCAGCACTCATCTGTTCGGTCTGGGCCTTCTTCAATGACAGGTACGAACAAGCATCCCTGTTTATCGTTACAGCCGCACTCTGCATCGTCGGAGCGCTTCTTCTGCTGGTCGCAACCCGGAAAGACAAGGATGATAGCGGCGGGCTGGAGAACACGCTCTCCTATTTCATCTCAGCCTGGATCATACTCTCGCTTGTCGGGGCCATCCCGTTCTTGCGTCTGACCGACGGCAATTTCATCGCAGCCCTGTTCGAGTCCGTATCCTGCCTGACGACGACCGGATCCTCGATTGTAGCATCCGATAAGATACTTCCGGCGAGCGTTGTAGGCTGGCGGGGCATTCTTCACCTGGCCGGTGCAGTGCTGGCGATCAGCGGGGCGGTACTTTTATTCGCCAACCTGAACCGGACCGGTCCTTCCGTACACCGGTCACGTTTCTTCGAAGCGCCGGCGGCCCAGTCGTTCGCACTCATCCCCCGCGTATTCGTACAGGTCGGTTCGCTTGTAGGTGGTCTGGCGGCGGTAGCATTCATCAGCTTGCTCATGCTCGGCGCTTCGCCGCGAGATGCCTATGCCTTGTCGATCAGCGCAGCCACGACCGGGCTCGTATCGCCGTTTCCTGATAGTCTTGGTCACAATGAATGGGTTCTCGTCATTCTGGCTCTGACACTGGTCTTTGCGACATTGAATCTGGGGGTTCTCGCTGGCCTTACCCGCTGGAAGCTCAAACGTACGCTTGACCGTGAAACCATTGCGATCATGTTGCTGATTGCAATCGTCGCGATGACACTGGTCCTTCATCATGGACCAGGAGACGCCACACGCTCGCCTGCCGGGCTTCTGTTCGCCTCGGTTTCCATCATTTCAACATCCGGGATGGGTCAGGATCTCGACAGGATAGCGCTCTCTTTGCCGCTCGCAGCCATCATTTTCTTCATTTTCATCGGAGGCGGAGCAGTCTCATCAGCAGGCGGTGTTAAAGTCGGCCGCTTTCTGGTTCTTATCGCCCGTGTCGGCCATGAGTTTGCACGTTTGGCGCAGCCAAGCGCCGTTCTGCAGTTTCGCTATCGCGGCGAGCGTATCTCACCGCTGTCGGTTGTGTCGGTCTGGATCTTCCTCACCGGCTTTGCGGTAACCCTGCTCGCAAGCGCGATTGTCCTGTCTGCATCAGGGCTGGATTTCGTGTCCTCGATCTCGCTGTCCATCTCAGCACTTTGCAATGCCGCGATCCTCTATGACCCGATGCTCGTCAGCGGCTCATACGTACCTTCATTTGTCACCCTTTGGCTGACAGCCATGATGCTTGTCGGCCGGTTAGAGGTCATCCTGCTTCTTGGATTGCTTGCCAGACGGTCCTGAGAGGTTTTTCTTCAATATCTTGCCTTGTCAGCTTTCCGGCTGCGAGCCGATCGCCTATGACTCCAGTCACTAGCGGCGAAATCGCCGCACGAGACTATGTGAGCGAAACAGGGCAGGGCGATTTATGTCAGGGGACAAAAAACAAAATCTTCAGGACACCTTCCTGAACGCAGTGCGAAAAGCGCGCACGCCCCTGACAATCTTTCTGGTCAACGGCGTCAAGTTGCAAGGTGTCGTCACCTGGTTCGACAACTTTTGTGTCTTGCTTCGCGGCGAAGGACGCCCACCTCAACTGGTCTACAAGCACGCCATTTCTACGATCATGCCAAACCAGCCGGTTCAATTGTTCGAAGGCGACGACCCTGAAGAGGAATAGTATTTGAACGAGCCATTCGAGACCCGAACTGAAACAGGAAATTCACGAGCGGGGGTTGTCATTCCCTTGCTTGGGTCCGCACGCTTTCCAAGTGACGGCCGCGTTGAGGAAACTGCAGGCCTTGTTGATGCCCTGGGATGTGAATGTTGCTTTGTTTCACCTGAGAGAGTGCGCGAACCGAATGCCGCAATTCTCTTCGGTTCCGGCTCTCTGGCTGAAATCGAACGCGCCTTGGATGAGGCGGACGCAGAACTCCTGGTCGTCGACGGGGTCCTGACACCTATCCAGCAACGAAACCTGGAGCGAAAGCTCGGTCGCAAGGTGATTGACCGGACTGGGCTTATTCTTGAAATTTTTGGATTGCGGGCGAAGTCGCGCGCCGGGCAGCTACAGGTCGAGACGGCACGCCTCGCCTACGAACGCTCCCGCCTCGTGCGGACCTGGACCCACCTTGAACGCCAACGTGGCGGGGGCGGGTTCCTGTCAGGACCGGGTGAAACACAAATAGAAAGCGACCGTCGAATGATCGACGAGAGGCTTATACGTCTGAAGCGGCAGCTGAAGGATGTGGACAAGACGCGCCGTCTCCACCGGTCGGGCCGGTCGAAACGCGGGGTGCCGATCATCGCCTTGGTTGGCTATACCAACGCAGGCAAATCCACGCTTTTCAACAAGCTTGCAGATGCGGATGCATTCGCAAAGGACATGCCGTTTGCCACCCTTGATCCATCGTTCCGGAAGATTGATCTGCCCAGACGCGGCGAGGCGGCGTTGGTAGATACGGTCGGGTTCATAACGGATCTGCCCACCCAGTTAATTGAGTCCTTCAAATCGACGCTGGATGAAGCGTTGCATGCCGATCTTCTTCTGCATGTCCGCGATGTGGCTTCAGATGACACCCAGAGCCAGAAAGCGGATGTCGAAGAAATTCTAGAAGCGCTATCTCTTTCCAGCGGCATTCCGCTCCCGCCGGTCATCGAAGTCTGGAACAAGTTCGACAAACTGGACGCGGACCAGAAGCAAAATCTCGTCGACAGGGAACTGACGCAGCCCGACAAGCCGTCAATTGCTATTTCGGCTTTGAAGAATTACGGGCTGACCGCGCTGGTCGATCTCATCGATAGCGAACTCGGTCGGAACTCCGAAACATTTACGCTGAGAATTCCTCCTGAAGGAGGCAGGGCAATTGCCTGGCTTCATGAGCATGGCGATGTTCTACGGTCCACCAGCGACAAGGCTACAGGACAGACTATCCTGACAGTTGCGCTCGATCATATATCGGCAGCCCGTTTGCTGGCAGATTTTCCGGACCTTGTCCTCGATACAGTACCGGCAGCTTAGCGCCGCTCGCGCTTCTTGACCTCAGTCCAGTATGCTTCCTGCTCGTCAAGCGCCAATTTGTCGAAAGCTCGTTCGTCCTGTTCGGCCAGGGCTTCCATGGCAGAAAACCTGCGTTCGAACTTTGTGTTCGCCGCACGCAAGGCGACCTCGCCGTCAATCCCCAGCTTTCTGCCAAGATTTGCTACAACAAACAGCAGATCGCCGAATTCCTCCTCGATATCGCTTTTGTCTTCTGACTGGATCGCTTCCTTCAACTCCAGCATCTCTTCGTCGAGCTTTGCGAAGACAGGTGCGGCGTCGGGCCAGTCGAAGCCAACACGTGCGGCGCGTTTCTGAAGCTTTTCTGCGCGGGTCAGGGCAGGGAGTGCCATGGCGACTCCGAAAAGGGCCCCGGTCGAACCAGTGGATGTACCCAGTTCTGCGCGTTCGGCTGCTTTCTGATCTTCCCAAGCGTCCTTTTGTTCGTCTGCAGTGTTGCGAACCTGATCAGTTCCGAAAACATGTGGATGACGCCTCGTCATCTTGTCAGTGATCGCAGCGACAACGTCGCTGACATCGAAATGACCCGCCTCCTGTGCCATCTGGCTGTGGAAAACGACCTGAAGAAGGAGGTCGCCCAACTCATCCTTCAGTGCGGCCATATCCGATCGACTGATTGCATCGACTACCTCGTAAGCTTCTTCAAGCGTATAGGTGGCTATCGACGAAAAGTCCTGCTCAAGGTCCCACGGGCACCCGCCGTCAGGGTCCCTCAACGCCGACATTATCCTCACAAGCGTTGAAAATCCGGTATCCGCATCAGCTGGATGCATCATTGCATTTCTCCCTGTAGCTCTTCGGGATCAATCTCACGTGGGTTCAAACCGTAGATCAGCCACGCGGAGAGACCAAAAACGACAGCGGGCACGACAATGAAGCTGGTCTTGAGTGCAGCCAGTGCAATCGATGAATTTTCGCCTTCAAGGCTGGCGACAAAACCAAAACCACCGAGCACGGAATAGGAAATACCGACAGAAAGCGCCAGACCGAACTTAGCTGCCATAAGAAGGATCCCGTAGAAGACACCAGCAACAGGCATGGCAGTCGCCGCTTCGCTTCGCCGGGAGAGGTCAGCGGTTATTGATCGAAGCAGAAACGGTCCTGCGCCAAAGGCGACGCCGGCTGTCGCCATCATCATAACAGCAGCAGGCATGTTACCGACAGGAACAAGGAGTATCAGGAGGGTTGTGCAGGTCGCATAGGCAAGGGCAAGCATCAACGTGGTCCGCTTGCCAAGCCGGTAGCTCACCATGAGCCAGAGAGGGACAGCGAGAAGGCCGGTTGCGAAGTACACAAGCAGAACAAGATCGGAGAACGCTCCCAGCCCGACGACCGAAATGAAATAGAACCGAAAAAGCGAACCCAGAACGCCGAAACCCCAGGCTCGTCAGGAGCTCGACTGCAAGGATGCGGCGAAAGATATGGTCACCCGCCACAATACTGAAAGCCCGACCGAGTGGAACGGAGGGACGTACTGGCAAGCAGGGTTCAGGCACCTTGAACGCGGCCAGGCCAACGGTCAGCGGCACACCAAGAATGATGAAAAGTCCCATATACTCGATCGAGGTACCGAAATCGCCGATCCCAAGACGCTGTATGGCTGCCGGAGCGACAAGAACCGCGAACATGCCCGCCACCACCGCAAACTCTCGCCAACCCTGAACACGGGACCGCTCCGTGCCGTCAATTGCTAGCTCAGCGCCCCAACTCAAATGCGCCACTTGGGCAAGTGTGAAGCCTACATATAGGCAGGCAAGGGCTCCCAGCAGGTATACCAGCGCCGCTTCCTGCGGGTGGAAAGAACAGAAACCACGCAGCGATACTCATCAATGGCGCCGCAATCATGAGCCATAGTCGGCGACGGCCAAAACTTGAGCGGGTACGGTCCTGCAGGATACCCGCTAGTGGGTCTGTAATTAGATCCCAGAACCGCGCGATCATGAAGACTGCCCCGACCGTGGCGATCGGGACCCCCACAACTTCGGTGTAATAGGGCGGCAGAAAGACGACGAGCGGCAAGCCCATGGCAGCAAGCGGTGCTGCCGGCAGGACATAAGCCAACAGCTCGGTTCGCGTCAGTCTGAAACGGGTGTCCTGAGCTTTTGTCATAGGGCCACATTGCACCGTCTTGACGATCCCGACCAGTTAGACATTGCAAAAACAGGGGAGAGGGATGTCGGCCCACGAAACCGAGATCGTTCCTTAAGTCGCATAATCAATATTATGGGAAATAATGGGTTGTGCTGATTTACAGGAGCAGGCTGGCGAATGCAGCCCATCAGAGTGCGGACCACATCAATCTGACCCCGACAGACTGCACCCAAGCACCATTCCGTCAAATGCCGGTTCCACATTCTCCGGCAACTCGCACCGGAGGGTCTCATAGTCGAGATCGATGTGCAGATTTGTCAGGACGGCCCGCACAGGCTTTAGCTGTGCAATCCACTGCAGCGCTTCGGCAACGTTGGCATGGGATGGGTGTCGCGTGTAGCGCAGCGCGTCCACAACAAGCACATCGAGGCCTTCGAGGCCGGCCATAGTCTCGTCAGGTAGGCTGACGACGTCATTGCAATACGCGACGTTTCCAATCCGAAGACCAAGTGATCTGACACTGCCATGGTCCTGGTCGAGCGGAAGAACCTCGATAGAACCCGTTTCTGTCGGGATGGTCCGCCAGATCCCCGGGACCAACGGGTCTTCATCGTGAAGAATTGCCGGATAGGGCGAGCCGTCCGGCTGACGAAAGCAATAGCCGAAGCGCTGAAGTAATTCGTCCATCGTCTGCTTCATGCCAAATACGGGTACCTGCTTTCGCTTCAACATCGCAAGGACCCGAAGATCGTCGATCCCGTGACACTGGTCGGCATGAGTGTGTGTGTAGATTACGGCGTCAACTGATGCCACTTGGGCTGCGATGAGCTGTTCCCGCATGTCGGGCGCGGTATCGACCAAGAGCCGTCCCGCAAGGTGACCGTCGGGTTCATGCTGTTCGAACAGGACACTGCAGCGTGTCCGCCGGTTTCGTGGATGTTTCGGATCGCAGACGCCCCAATCATTTCCGATCCGTGGCACACCGCCTGACGAGCCGCAGCCAAGAATTCTGATTGATGTCGAACGGGATGTCATTCGGCTCCGCCTGAGGGAATGCTCGAGAAAAGGCGCATCGCATTTCTCGTGGTCAGGTTTGAAACCTCGTCAACGCTCTTGCCGGTCAGGTCGGCATAGGCTTCAGCGACGTGAACGAGAAAAGCCGGTTCATTTCGCCGCCCTCTTCTAGGAACCGGCGCCAGATACGGACAGTCTGTTTCGAGAATGACGCGCTCCGGCGGAAATCCGAGCGCGACTGCTCTCACGTCTTCAGCTCGTTTGAAGCTGAGAATTCCGGAAACTGAGAAATAGGCATCCAGCTCCCTGGCGCGATCGGCCAGACGTTGTCCGCTCGTGTAGCAATGCATGAGGATCGGAAAAGGACGCTCTCTATACGCTGCTTCGAGAAGGTCACCGGTCAACTCATCCGCTTCACGCGTGTGAACGATAAGCGGCAGCCCTGTTTCCTGACTGGCCTCGATGTGTGCGGTAAAGGCCCGGACTTGATCCTCGAGCGGGCTATAGCCGTAATGCAGGTCCAGCCCGGTTTCTCCGATTGCAACAACCTTTTCATCCCTGGCCAGTCTGCAAAGGGTATGTGCATCAAGGGCCGGTGCATCTTTCGAGTAATGAGGATGCACGCCCACTGACCGCCATATGTTCGCACGCTGCCGGCACATGTCGGCTAACAACTCCGTGTTTTCCAGCTTGTCGGAAATTGCTATCATCCGTTCAACGCCAGCCTCTTGGGCGCGTTCGAAAACCTCATCGAGGTCTTCCGCATAAGCCTCGCCGTGCAGGTTGACGTGTGTATCAAACAGCATGGTCAACCTTGTCGTCGGCAAATGAGGTCAGGACTGACACAAGTCTGGCAGCCATGCTGTTGCGGTTCAGTTTCAGTCGGCGTGCCGCGTTGAAGTCTTCAGCCAGAGCCAGCCATTGACGGCTTCGGTCACCTGCGGAACCGACATCGCCGACCTCGCGGCATCGCTCAAAAAGGAAATCAGACAGTACATTTGAAGACAGCTCGAAAGCGTCCTCGTCTGCGCTGAGAGCCTGCAGCAAGGCGGTCTGACGATTGACAGGAAACCTCGGCCATTCGGCAGCAATGGTTTCGAGCTGTGCAAGAAGCGCGGACGATTTATCCGTCTGCAGGCTGATCAAGCGTCCAGGCCTGCTGCCGACATAGTTTCTGGCCTGTGGGCCAAGTTGATGCAGAGCCTCCCCATAACCAAGCAGCGACGCGGCAGCGTCCATCTCTTCTCTGGAGAGAGGCGACAACCGCACCATCCGGCACCTGGAACGGATCGTGGGAAGCACTGGCTTTCGGGAGTGATGGACGAGGATAAGCACGGCGTTCTGCGGTGGTTCCTCCAGCGTTTTGAGGAGAGCGTTCTCGGCGTTACGGTTCAGCGCATCAAGAGAGTCTATGACCGCTATGCGATAGCCGCCCATTGCAGGACGCAGCTGGAAGAAACCGGTCAGATCGCGGATGTCATCGACCTTGATTTCCGGAAAGGCTGTCGCCGTACTTGTTGTTTCAGGCTCGACCCATCGAAGATCTGGATGGCCACCTTGTACAATCCGATTGATCGCTTCGGACTGTCCCGACGCGCCAAAGGCGGATCCGTCCTGTGTCAGCTCTACTCCGAGGAGGCGCATCGTCATCAGTCTTGCGAGCCTTGCCTTGCCGATCCCTTCGGGACCGCTCAAAAGCCAGGCGTGGTGCAACCGTCCTGAAGATACAGCCTGCAAGAAGGTATCGACGGCGTTCTTGTGACCGATAAGTGTGTTGTCCGCCTCCACAGCCTAGTGCTCCTTTTCTGAAAGAGACAGGGCATCTTCAACAAGACCCGCTGCCGTTTTCAAAAGGGCTTCTGGCGCAGCGAGCGCGTCCAGAACCTTGATCCGCTCCGGCCGGGTGCGACTGCGCTGCAAGAACCGCTCGCGGACATTCTGGTGGAACTCAATATCCTGGTCTTCGAACCGGTCTGAAGGGCCTCCGCGCTCCGATCTTCGCATCAGAACATCTTCTGGAGCAGCATCCAGAACCAAGGTCAGGTCAACCGAAACGCCTTCGCAAGCGAGTTGTTCAAGCGTCTCGAGCTGATCGTCCGATACATCATCTGCACCGCCCTGATAGGCAAAAGTGGAATCAATGAAGCGATCGCATATTACGATCTTGCCGTCAGAGAGAGCTGGAGCGATCACCCGCTCGACATGATCGCGGCGCGCCGCTGCGACCATCATGGCCTGTGTTCGTGACGAGAGCTGACCATCACGGGCTCGCAGCAACTCCGCTCGAAGAACTTCAGCCAAAGTAGTCCACCCGGTTCGCGGGTCAGGCAAACCTCTCTTCCGTGGTGTTCAAGATAGTCTTGCAAAGCCTTGGCGAGCGTAGACTTTCCGGTGCCTTCTCCCCCCTCAAGTGTAACAAAAAGGCCGGTCATTAACTCGCAGGAACGTCACTGGTCGAAGACGAGGGAGCGATGCTCTCGAGCACTCCGGAAAAGGCGCGGCTAAAGAGTCCCTTTCTTGCGACGTCCTCCAGCGCAATCACCGGCATATCTGCTGCGACGGATTCTCCCGGACCGGTGATAACAAGTCGGCCGACCTCATCACCTTTCACAATAGGCGCGCGCAGAGCTCCGTCCGGCACTATCTGCGCGGAGTAACTGGAACTCTTGCCGCGCATCATGCCGAGACGCACAGGTGTTTCCGTTCCGACATCAACGGAGTCCGTTGTCCCGAGCCATACCGGAAGGGTTGCGATAACCGGCTGTTCGGAAAACAGCGTGCGAACATCGAAACGGCTGAACGCGGCTTGCATGAAACGGTCGGCTTCGTTGGCGCGCTGACGTTCAAACTCTAGTCCGTTCAGCACCGTGACACGGCGAACGCCATCACGTATTGCCGAACCGACAAGCCCGTATCCCGAAACTTCAAGATGACCGGTCTTCAGGCCGTCTGCGCCGGAAAACCGGTACAGGAGCGGATTGCGATTTGACTGTGTGATGCCGTTCCAGGTGAAGGATTCCTCCGAGTACATCTTGTACAGCTCTGGAAAATCGGAAATCAGCAGGCTAGCAAGTTGTGCCAGGTCGTATGCGCTTATGCGATGTTCGGGTTCATCCAGACCTGTGGAGTTTTTGAAACTTGCCGAGGTGAGCCCTTTGGCCTGCGCACGCTCGGTCATGAGATCCGCAAAAACCTCCTCGGATCCGGATAAGCCTTCGGCGAGAACAATGCAGGCATCGTTTCCCGATTGAACAATCACACCGCGCAGTAGATCAGCGACCGAAACCGATTCGCCGATCTTGAGACCCATGGTCGACCCGCCAGACGCCCAGCCGCCTTCGCGCCAGGCGTTTTCGCTGACGGTGAATGTGTCGTCCATCGAGAGCGCGCCCGATTTGAGGGCATCGAAAACGACATAGACAGTCATCATTTTCGTCATGGACGCAGGGATCATTGGCACGTCGGCGTTCTTCTCGAACAAAACGACACCGCTTTCGTGATCGAGAATTACGGCATGTTCCGCTGGCGTATCGAAAGTGTCCTGCGCAAAAGCTGAGGATACGAACAGGGCGGATGCGATCAGAACGGGCACAATACGGTGCATGAATTCCTCGAGAACATATGGAAACGGCGCAGCCTCATTGAGTGCCGCGCCGTCCATGTCCGGTCAAGTCTGACGATGTACTGCGTCAGGGATTATGGATTACGAGGCCTTCGACGGATGCCTTCGAGGCAAGTGTAACATTGGTCACTTCAGCTGCGTTTCGGTCCGAGAAGGGGCCGATCATGACGCGGAAGTGGTTCTTTCCGCGAACATGCGCAGAAACAATGTCCGCTTCCTCGAACTGTGGGGAAAGCTTCGAATGCATCGCTCGGGCATTGTCCATATTCTGGAAGGATCCGGCCTGGACATAGTACTGCCCACCAACCGGGGGAACGGCATACCCTGACCGCGTCGAACGCTGATCGATCTCATCCCGGTTGCTTTGTGCCAGTGACACTTCGGGTATCTTGGGCGCCGGGCCAAGATAGCGGACGCGAACCTCGCTCTTGCCTTTGCTTTCCATATCGAGCGCTCTGGCTGCTGCCTGTGACAGATCAATGATGCGGTCTTTTGCAAAGGGCCCGCGGTCATTGATGCGAACGACAATCTCGCGCCCGTTTTCAAGGTTTATCACCTGCACAAGGCTTGGAATGGGCAGGGTCGGATGCGCTGCAGTGATCGAGGTCATATCGAACACTTCACCATTCGCCGTATCGCGACCATGAAATTTGGGGCCATACCAGGACGCTGTACCGACTTCGTCGTAGTAGGGGTCGGCTTCCGGGTGGTAGACCTTTCCAGCGATGGTATACGGGTCTCCGATTTTCTGTGTGTTCTCGAAAACCGAGGACGGCACGTTCATCGCAGCCACATCTATCTTCGCAGGAGACGCTTGGATAAATGCGATGGGTTCGTCGGGATAGAAGAAGTCACGGGCAGGCGCACGGCGGGCGTTCGCTGTGGACCGCGCCTGTGAAACTGCAGGATCCTGCGACTGTGCGACTGTTGCAACCGGCGACTGGATACGGATCGGCGCACTCTTGGCGGAGGCTGGAACCACGGCAAGCGCTGGCAAGGCCAGTATGGCGGCACCGATAAAGAGGCTTCGCCTGTGGAGGCGATTGATGAGTCGGGACATTCTGGTCTTCCCTGTCTTCGCGATGAGTGACCTCATGCCATTTGCAAGAAGTCGACCGAACTTTTGAAACGTCGGCTTACCTGCAGCCCTAACCAAGGTGTTTTGGGAAAAGGCTTAATCGATCCCCGCGTTTTCTTCATACTTTTTGCAAAATCAACGCAAATACGTCTGCCGGAAGGACGTTATTAACTCTTGCGGTTTAGACGGGACGGGCAAGGTCAATGATCCCGCATCCCGATTTAAACCATATTTTCCGGCACATGTTTTTTTTCGGGACAGACCGGAAAGCTTGCATTTTTTTTCCGGACAGGTCATTTGCGCTCTCCGAGCCTGCAGGATGAGTGGCAGAGTGGTCGATCGCGGCGGTCTTGAAAACCGTTGAACCGAGAGGTTCCGGGGGTTCGAATCCCTCCTCATCCGCCAGCTTATTTGAAGGTGAAGTAAGCGTAGACTATCCCCTGCGGCAGGATTGCCATGGTGAAAATCGCCATCTGAAGGACGAAGCTGCCTTCTCCTGCATTGTAGTCGGTGAACAGGATGGCGGGCCAGTGCCATACTGCCCAAATTGCTCCGGACAACAGGCCCACTGCCCAGAATGGCATGATCTTGCGCATTTCCCAGATCATGAAGCCGCGCCAACCTATCTCTTCACCCAAAGCGCGCGAAGCCGATCCGACAAGACCGATCGTTGCAAGCATGACGAGAAAGACCACCGTTCCCAGTACGGTAGGTTCATCTCGAACCAATTAGCTGCGATGACCAGTCGGAAAGTGTCTCGGGATTTCCGAACGAACTTCCTCCCAGTCCGAAGACCCAGACTGGGAGGTAAATCGCCAAACCATAGGCGAAGGGCAAAAGCCACGCGAACCAGTTCCAGCGCCATTCGCCCCACCGCCATGGAAGCGACGAAATACGGCGTTTCAGGATCAGGCAGCTGAGGATCGCTGCGATTCCGGGCGACCACATCACCCCTGTCACGAGAATTGCTGGCGTGCTGCCCTGTATGCCCATGAGGGTGCCGAAAATGCTGGTCAGCCCAAAGGTGAGGACCAGGAACAGGCCAAGTGCTTTCCAAGCGGAGGCGCGCTGTGCGGGATTTTCGGGGCGAACATATCCTGCGACATTACTCATCGTGGTTCTCCGATTGTGATGATAATCCTCGCAGTATGAGCTCGCCGAACAGGTGCTCGCGTTCATCGAGTGTCCATCTGCGCAAAGGAAGCAATCCGGTCGAAGCGCTCGCCGAGCATTAGATCGGCGATGCCATGCGCCATAATCCAGACGCCAAGTACGTTGGACATGGCGGTCTGATCGGAGTGCGGGTCACCCTCCACGACCATGCTGACATCTTCGACAAGTTTCTCGAATGCGTCGGTAGCGCCTTTGCTGAGCTGACGTTCAGTCCGGTCTGGACGTTCGGAAGCAAACATGAGGCGGAACAGTGCCGGTCGCTCCCGAGCGAATTGAATGTAACCTAACCCCGCTGCGATCAATTTCGCCTGTGCATCTCCCGGCGTCTTTTCTTGTCGCTCGCGCTGAACGTCGATGAAGAGGTCGTATCCACGAGCTGCCAAGCCGTGAGCAATCCGCGAGCATCGTCAAAATGGTGAGCGGGAGCGCCATGGCTAACACCAGCTCGCTTCGCGACCCTACGCAAGGAAAAGCCTTCTACGCCTTTCTCAGCGAGTTCTTGCTCTGCCGCCTCCATCAGAGCCGCACGAAGGTCTCCGTAGATGCACCTCCATTGATCGTCAGCCGCGGCTGCGCCGGATGCGGCGATGAGGTTTCAGCGATTACAAGCGAAATCATTTGCGTTGACTCCTCGGCACCGTTCGCACATAAGAACAAACAGTGAACATGAGTGTCAGGAATGAGCCTTCGACAATCTTTGCCCCTCCCGAATGCAGACGGGTTTTCGTGGTCTTCCTCAAAACGCTCAAGGGTCAAGAACCTTCTGGCAAGCGCAACACTGGTCGAAATTTTCGTATCGCCGCACGACGCGGGAGCCGTAGGACTGGCTCTTGCGCATCTCAAGCCGGAAGGGCGGGTCCTCTGGGTGCAGGACCGGATGACGCAACTGGAAACCGGCCTGCCCGCGGCTCCCGCCTTTTCCCGCTTCGGCAATGTTGGCAACAGACTGGTCCTGACGAGTGCGAAAACGGCGCGTGATACGCTCTGGAGCATTGAGGAAGGACTTCGCTGCGGAGCGCTCGGCGGAATTATCGGTGAGATTTGGGGGGCGCCTTCAAGTCTGGATTTCACGGCCACAAAGCGGCTGGCCTTGCGGGCAGAACGCCAGAAAGTTCCGGTCTTCCTCATCCGGCTTGCAGGGACACCAGCGCTCTCGGCGGCACGGGAAAGGTGGCAGATAGCCTCCCTGCCCTCTGCCCCGCACCGTTACGACCCTGATGCGCCAGGGGCTCCGCGCTGGCGCGCCGAACTGTTCAGATCACGCGGCAGAAGGCCCGGCACATGGGAGGTGGAGTATGACCGGCAGACGCATTGTTTCGATCTGGTTTCCCCACTTCGCAATCCAGAGATGGAAACGCCGGCGAACGGATATCACGCCGACAGACATGACATGCCCTATCGTGCTCGCGCGTGATGGAGCCCACGGCCCTGTCGTGCATGATGTGAACCGTGCGGCCGCGATGCTCGGCCTGAAACCGGACGCACGCATAACGGACATGCGGACACTTGTTCCGGAATTGCGGGTCGAGGACGCTGACATCGCGCGCGACACAGCGGATCTGGCGACAATCGCTCACTGGGCGCGGCGCTGGTGTCCATGGACGCAAACCGATGGAAGCGATGGTCTTTTTCTCGATACGACCGGCTCGGACCACCTTCATGGCGGAGAAGCGGCTATGCAAGCGGGCATGCGCGAGGCGTTTGCCCGCTTCGGAATGACTGCACGGACGGCGTGCGCTCCGACCCCGGGCGCCGCTTATGCACTGGCACGTTTTGCCAGAACAGGCGCTTGCGTGCATCCGGAGACTCTGGAGGAAAATCTTTCGCCTCTTCCGGTCAAGGCCCTGCGGCTCGACCAGGCAACCATTACCCTGCTCCACCGGCTTGGCGTGAAAACAATCGGCGGTCTTGCTGCCCTGCCCCGTCAGGCTTTGGTTCGACGGTTTCGCCATCACAAGGGCCAATCTGCCAATCCGGTCCGCAGGCTGGATCAGGCCATGGGCCGGGAAGCTGAACCGCTTGTTGCTGTCAGTGAACATATCCCGATGCGGGTCTTCCGCCGCCTTCTTGAACCTGTGTGCACGTCCGATGCGCTTTTGCAGGTTCTGAAAGCGCTTGTAGAAGACCTCTGCCACCGCATGGAGTTGCAGGATTGCGGAATGCGGGAAGTGTGCTTCACGCTTTACCGGGTAGATGGCTGCCCTCTGGAAGTATATTCGACAGCCGGTTCCGCAACGCGTGACCCCGCTCATATCCTGCGCCTATTCGACAGGCGTTTCGAGACCCTCGATATCGGCCTTGGCATTGAGGCGGCGACACTGGAAGCGACGTCCAGCGAACCGCTGACAAGACATCAGGACCGGCTTGATGGTCCTGCGGGTGAGGATATGGCCGTTCAGCAATTGATCGACCGGCTCGCGGCCCGTCTCGGGCACAGTGCCGTCCGGTTACCGGTGCTTTGTCCCAGTCATATCCCGGAACGCGCTTCGGTACTCGTCAGCATGACAGACATCCGGCAAGCGCACCGGCACGCCGTAGACCGTGGCATGCGATTGCCGCTGCGCATGTTGAACGTGCCTGAACGTGCACAGGTTATTCATGCCGTCCCGGATGGACCTCCGGTGCAGATCGTCTGGCGACGTCAGGTCCACCGGATCGTGAGAAGCGAGGGACCGGAAAGAATAGCACCTGAATGGTGGCACGAAGGACCTGGCACGCGGCTTCGCGATTATTACCGGATTGAGGACACCCACGGTCATCGCTACTGGATTTTTCGCGAAGGGATCGTGCATGACGGGCGCGGCGGTCCCCCCTCATGGTTCGTGCATGGCATCGACGCCTGATGCCCGATGCTCCGCTGACACCCGAAAAGCGCACGCTGGATCCTGCACAGACGTTTACGCCCAATCCGCGGAGCGCTTTTGTCGAGCTTGGTCTTGCTACAGGCTTTTCGTTCCTGAAGGGCGCGTCCGATCCCGTCGATCTGGTCGTTCAGGCTTATCGCCTTGGATATGATGCCATTGGTATTGCCGACCTGAACTCGATGGCCGGAATTGTCCGGCTCCATACAGAGGCCAGAACAGCATGTCTCAAACCGGTCATAGGCTGCAGGCTGGTTCTGGCGGATGCATCGGATTTGCTGGCATACCCTGTGAACCGCGAGGGCTACGGCAAGCTGTGCAGATTGCTGTCGCTCGGCAAGACACACAAATTCGATGGAAGCTGGCAGGACAAGGGGGCCTGCGATCTCGACATGGCGCGCGCCACAGAAGCTCTGGGCACATCAGGCGGCGACGTACACCTGGTCGCCTGTCCCGGGGACGACCTCGATACTTTCGAGACACGCCTTCCAGAATACTGCTCGGCGCTTCCAGGTCTTGGACACATTGCTGCCAGTTTCCTGTATCGCGGCGATGACAGGGCACGCATCAACAGACTGAAAAGTCTGGCAGACGCGCATGGTCTAAGGCTTTTGGCGACCAATGACGTCCTCTATGACAAGCCTTCGCGCAGGCCGCTTCACGACGTCATGACCTGCATTCGCGAGAAGGTCACCATAGATCAGGCTGGTGCGCTGCTGGCAGCAAACGGCGAGCGTCATCTGAAGTCTCCCGATGAAATGGTGCGCTTGTTCGCAAGATGGCCGGAAGCGATCTCCGAAAGCCGCCGGATTGCCGATGCCTGCTCGTTCTCACTCGACGAACTGCAATACGAATATCCCGAAGAGACCGTGCCCGAAGGCCGTTCACCGGACGAACAACTGGCCTTGCTCACATGGCAGGGCGCAACCAGACGCTATCCCGACGGCGTTCCGGAACAGGTCAGCGATACCATCAGGCGTGAGCTTGCCCTGATGTCCAAGATGGATATCGCGCGCTATTTCCTGACGATACGTGACATCGTCTCGTTCGCACGTTCGCAGGGCATACTCTGTCAGGGCCGCGGGTCCGCCGCCAACAGTGCCGTCTGTTATTGTCTCGAGATCACTTCTGTAGACCCGGCGCAGCATGACCTGCTGTTCGAGCGCTTTATCTCTGAAGAGCGCAAGGAGCCACCCGATATCGACGTCGATTTCGAACATGAGCGACGCGAGGAAGTCATTCAACACATCTACCAGCGCTATGGACGCGCGCGCGCGGGCCTGTGCGCAACGGTCATTCATTACCGGCCGCGAATGGCCATCCGGGAAGTCGGCAAGGTGATGGAACTCAGCGAAGACGTGACCGGCGCACTGGCAAAGACGGTCTGGGGAAGCTGGGGCACGTCCGCCGACGATCTGAGGACTGAAGAAGCCGGTGTCGATATGCAGGACCCGCATCTGCGCCGCGTCATTGCACTGGCCGGTCAGTTGATAGGAATGCCGCGGCATCTGGGGCAGCATGTGGGCGGCTTTATCCTTACCCGTTTGCCGCTGAACGAAACGGTGCCCATCGGCCACGGGGCCATGGCCGACCGCAGTTTCATTGAATGGGACAAGGACGATATCGACGCGCTCGGTATTCTCAAGGTGGATGTTCTGGCGCTTGGCATGCTCACCTGTATCCGCAAATGCTTCGAGCTTATCGAGAACCAGTATGATCGACCGCTCTCACTGGCGAGCATTCCGCAAGCGGACGATGGCGTTTACGATATGCTGTGCAAGGGGGACTCTCTTGGCGTGTTCCAGGTCGAAAGCCGGGCGCAGATGAACATGCTGCCACGACTGAAACCACGCGTATTCTACGATCTGGTCATTCAAGTCGCCATCGTCCGGCCGGGCCCCATTCAAGGCGACATGGTGCATCCCTACCTGCGACGGCGGCAGGGAAAGGAGAAAGAAGACTACCCCTCCCCTGGCCCCGAGCATGATCCGGACGAGTTGAAGAATATCCTCAAACGCACTCTAGGCGTTCCGATTTTTCAGGAACAGGCCATGAAGATCGCCATGGTTGCGGCCACGTTTTCTGCTGTGGAGGCCAATCAGCTCAGAAAGGCAATGGCGACATTCCGTTCACGCGGGCTGGTTTCCGAGCACAAGGAGAAGATGGTCGGACGCATGGTCAAACGTGGCTATGATCAAGCCTTCGCCGAACGTTGTTTCAGCCAAATCGAAGGGTTCGGCGAGTACGGATTTCCCGAAAGCCATGCTGCCAGCTTTGCTCACCTTGTCTATGTCTCAAGCTGGATCAAGCATCATTATCCGGACGTCTTTGCGTGCGGACTTCTCAATTCGCAGCCAATGGGCTTTTATGCGCCGGCGCAGATTGTCCGTGACGCCCGCGAACATGGCGTCACGGTCTTGCCTGCCGATGTGAACTTCAGCGACTGGAACAACCTTCTCGAACCGGTCGGCGGAGGGGACGCGACCTGTAGCTATGCCCTGCGTTTGGGGTTTCGCCAGATCGACGGCTTCAGGGAAGCCGATGCGGCCATGCTCATGGCGAAACGCGATACGCCCTATACCTGCGTAAGCGAACTCAACGCGCGCGCCGGATTGTCAGCTTCCAGCATCGAGCGTCTGGCAGCAGCCGATGCCTTCAGGTCACTTGGACGTGACCGCCGGGCCGCCCTGTGGGATGCAAGAGCCGTTGCGACCGGTCCCGATCTTCCGCTGTTCCGGTCGATGCATGCGGCCGATGAGGGGGAAGATACCCCGGCCGTTCTGCCCTCAATGCCAATGGCAGAGCATGTAATAGCCGATTACCAGACGTTCCGCCTTTCCTTGAAGGCTCATCCGATGACCTTTTTGCGGGCAGACTATCAGGCGGAGAATTTCACCAAAGCCTCCGATCTGCGCGCCTGCGCCTTCGGCGACCGGGTGCTGGTCGCCGGGATCGTCTTGATCCGTCAGCGTCCAGGAAGCGCGAAGGGCGTCGTTTTCATTACGCTCGAAGACGAAACCGGCACGATCAATCTTGTGATATGGCCGGATACGCTAAAGCGTTATCGCAAGACTGTCATGGGTGCACGCCTCATGTCCGTGCGTGGTCATGTCCAGATGGATGACGATGTCATTCATGTCGTCGCCAGGTCCCTCGGCGATGATACGCACAAGCTTGACACCCTTGCCGACCGCCCGTTCAGAAGCGATTTTGCACGCGCAGACCACGTCAACAATCCGCTGCCGTCTTCATCAGGAGGTCACCCGCGAAACACACGCGTCATCCCGAAATCACGCGATTTTCACTAGCCCGATCCGGACAGTCAAACTTGACTGGCCTGAGCAATCTCCAGTCCAAGCATCTTGCTGCGCAGCGTATTACGGTTCATCCCGAGAAGCTGGGCCGCCTTGACCTTGTTCCCACCGGTGACACTCAAGGCCAGTTCGATCAGTGGCCGCTCAACGCTATTGATCACATCCTGATAAACCTCAGAAGGATCATCTCCATTCAGACGCAAGCGCGGCTCGATAGTCCGTTTGAGGATTTCCCCAAATTGCTCTTCGAGCGTCTGTGCAGGTTGGCGCACGTCTTCTGCCAACTGAACGGCAAGCGTCTGCTCCACCAGCTCGGCACTGATCACCGGGTCCGGAGAGAGCGCGATGATCCTGGAAAGTACATTGCGCAATTCACGCACGTTCCCCGGCCATTCATAGGCTGAAAGTCTTGCCAGCGCCTTTTCATCTATAGAACAATGACCAACGCCCTGGTCCGCTGCCTCCTTCAAGAACCGGCGCGCAAGTTCGGGAATATCGTCCTTCCTTGCCCTGAGTGGCGGCAATGGAAGGATGACCACATTGAGCCGGTAATAGAGGTCTTGTCGAAAAACGCCCTGCTCTACCCGATGCCGCAAATTACGCGAAGTCGCTGCAATTACACGAACCGATGCGGTGGTCGTAACAGCATCGTTGCGCGGGCTGAACTCACCATTCTGCAAAAACCTCAAGAGCCGTGTCTGCGCATCGAGCGGCATATCGCCGACTTCGTCGAGAAATAGCGTACCGCCGTCACTCAGCTGCACCTTACCGGGGACCGTCTCGCCTGCTTCGGTACGATAGCCGAACAGTTCTGCTTCGGCCTCGTCGCGGTTAAGCGCCGCCATGTTGACGGCAATGAAGGGCTTGGCGGATCGATGGCTCTGGTCATGTATCGCCCGAGCAAAGAGCTCCTTGCCGGTCCCTGACTCTCCTTCGATCAATACGGTCAGCAGCGTATCCTTGACCCGCGAAATGGTCCGATAAACTCCTTGCATCGCCGATGATCGGCCGATGATCGTCCCCGATATAGCTGTCGGTTCTGGTCGTTGACGACTGTTTCGAACTCTTGCGCGACGCCAAGGCCGAACGGACCATGTCTGAAAGTCTGTCGATGTCGAAAGGCTTGGGCAGATAATCGAACGCCCCGGTCTCTCTGGCAGAAACCGCGGTCGTCAACGTGCTTTGTCCGCTGATTATGATGATCGGAAGATCGGGACGCAAACGGCGGATATCGTCCATGTAGTCGAATATGCAGTCGTCGCCCATGTAAACGTCGGAGACAAGCACGTCACCTTCCCCGTTTTGTATCCAACGCATCAACGCCGCAGGGTTTGTAGTGCTGCGAACCTGATAATCGTCGGCAATCAGAGTTCGACTGGCAACGAGCCTGATGCCTGCATCATCATCGGCCAGCAGGATTGTAGGCTGTGCCATATCAGCTCCTTCGATTGCTGCGAATTGGAAGCAGAAGTTCGAACACGGTCCGTCCGGGCGCGCTCTCGAAACTCAGGGCTCCGCCATGGGCCAGCGCAATGTCGTTTGCCATCGCCAGTCCAATTCCGGATCCACCTGTTTTGGTCGTATAGAATGGCACAAGAATCCGATCCCGGTCGGCATCGGAAATGCCGGCGCCATTGTCCTGAATACGGATCAAGAGCGCACCGCTCCCTTTTCGATGATGCCCGGGTTCGACCATCCGGATGCCGGGCTGAAACGCAGATGAGATGCGAACCTCGCCATCCTTCAGCCCTGCAACTGCTTCCGAAGCGTTCTTTATCAGGTTCAGCAACGCCTCGTGCAGATGATCTCGGTCAGCGGTAACGTCCGGCAATGACGGGTCGAAGCTGCGCAGGTATGTCGTGTCCGGTTCAGAAACCTGCGACATGCTGATGATGTCGTTCAGTATTTCGTGAACATTGACAGCGGAAAAGCGCGGAGCCGAATACATTTCGAAGCGAGCAAAGCGGTCAACAAGGCGACTGATCCGCTCGGCTTCGCTTTTGATGAGAGCGAGTAGATCAGACTGCGAGCCGTTGGCCTCACGCAGAAGCAGCTGCGCTGCTCCGGAAATACCCCCAAGCGGGTTCTTGATCTCGTGACCGAGAATAGATGCGAATGCGGAAAGTCCGGATGTGTCTGTGGCTACCGTCCGCGGCACCGGCAGAAGCACCATATTGAGACACTGGGAACTGGCCTCATAACCAAACCGTGCCGAAACCGTAACTGGCCTCACGGACGGACCGCTGAGTGTGATGGCGTTTGCGATATAGTCGCCGCCGGACGCGAAAACCTGATCCACGATCTCGAAAATCTCGCAGTCGTGAAACAGAACCTCACTCAAGCGGCGGTCGGTAAGCCGCGCGGTGCCTTGACCGAAAAGCTCCTGCGCAACCAGATTGGCCGCCAGAATACGTCTTCGTGGTGTCCAGTTGAACAAGTGCAATAGGAGCCTCCTGCGCCAGACTGACCAGCCGCTCATCAGAGCGTTCAAGGAGATAACCATCGCTCATGCGGCCAGAGACCGGCAGTTCAGAAACGTTTCGAAGGCCTCGCGGAACCCGTCATAGGAATTCGCCGTACAAGCCCGGGCCTTTATGCTTCGCCAGTCTTCAGCAGTCCTGCTATCTGCCGTGCGGCTTGCCCATCCGTCGATTGCCTCGGACACATGTTTACGTACAGTGCGCGTACCAAGCGCCTCACCGTAGAAGACGATGCTGTCTGCGATAAGGTCCAGAATGCCCTCTGCCTGCTCATGCACAGATGGTTCGACAACATCTTCGCTGGTTGCAAGGGCAGTTTCCACCGCGCCACACAGCCACGGTTTGCCGATCGCTGCCCGTCCGATCATCACTGCCTGCGCACCTGACTTAGCCAAAGCTGAGCGAGCCGTATCGATGCCTGAAATATCCCCGTTCACCGTGACCGGAAGATTGACCGCATTTACGGTCTCACGAACGGCAGACCAATCCGCCTCGCCTTTGTAAAACTGGTTGCGGGTACGGCCATGTACGGTGAATGCGCGAACCCCCAGACCTTCTGCTATTGCTGCGAGTTCGGGCGCATTGAGACTGTCACGGTCCCAACCTAAACGCATCTTCAGACTGACAGGCATGTCGCCCGCGACGTCCAGGACCGCTTCGATCAATGCGCCCGCCATTGGCAGATCGCGCATGAGCGCAGACCCGGAGCACCCGCCGGTCACCTTGCGGGCCGGACACCCCATGTTGATATCGATCCGGGTCGCACCGCTCTTGATAGCGGCACGCGTTGCGTAAGTCATATGATCGGCTTGACGACCAATGATCTGCACAACAAAATCTTCCGAACCGTCATGACGTGCGAGCCGCAATGCAGCGTTCTGGCTTCGGCTCTCCAAAGCATCACCGGCTACCATTTCAGAAATAACGTTCGCAGATCCGGCACGAACGCAAGCACGTCGGAACGGCGCGTCCGTGATGCCCGACATCGGTGCGAGGTAAACCTTCGGGCCGACTGACTTGGCAGCGAGTACGTTCACCTGCTATTTCCCCTACCCGAAGCGGATTTGCTCAATTCTTGTGCATTAAACTGGAAAGACCATTATTGTGCAAGACAACATAAGTTCGAAGCGCCTAAAAAGCGGGCAAAAAGGGTTCGGCAATCATGCGATCATAGTTGCGGCAGGAAATGCCCAGCGTTTCGGCGGCGATGTCTCAAAGCAGTTCCGCCATCTTATCGACAAGCCGGTTTATCGTTGGAGCCTCGACGTCTTCTTGCAGTGCCCTGACATCCATAGTGTTGTTCTGGCTCTTCCTGCCGCGGAGATCGATCGGGTCCGTACCGAACTGGCAGGGCTTTCGCCGGTTCTCCAGGAGAAGCTTCATCTCGTATCCGGGGGGAAGACCCGCAAGGAAACGGTTGAAAACGCACTTGCATCTCTCCCTGTTGGTGAAGAATCCAAAGTGCTCATCCATGATGCGGCACGACCGGGGCTGACCCCTGCGATGGTGGTGCGCCTGCTTAACGAATGCGCACCGGGTCTGGCTGTTGCCCCGGCCCTTCCGGTCAATGATGCCCTGCGCCGGGAGACTGGCGAGACGATAGATCGCTTTGGCTTGCAGAGGATTCAGACACCACAAGCGCTCGATCTGGCAGAGTATCGTCAGGCCTTGGCTGCCTGGAGCGGAAGAGAAGCGGTCGATGACATGACGATCGCAGTACATTCAGGCGCAAAGGCAAGGCTGATCCCGGGCGATGAGCGTCTGCTGAAACTGACTTATCCGGAGGATTTGAACATGCTCGAAAAGCTGCTGCTCGAGCCGCAGATGGAAACCCGCACAGGGTTCGGCTTCGATGTTCATGCTTTCGAACCGGGCGATCACGTCTGGTTATGCGGAGAACGTATTGCGCATTCCAGAGGGCTCAAGGGACACTCGGATGCAGATGTGGCCTGGCACGCACTGACCGACGCCATTCTTGGCGCACTGGGCGACGGAGATATCGGTGTACATTTTCCACCAACGGATCCGACATGGTCCGGCGCGCCCTCGGCATCTTTTATCAAACACGCTGCGCAAAGGGTTTCCGAGCGCGCGGGCAGAATAATTCATACCGATATAACAATCATCTGCGAAGCGCCGAAGATCGGTCCAATCCGGGAAAAGCTGCGCCGAAACACAGCGGCTGTTCTCGATCTTTCGATCGACCGCATCAGCGTGAAAGCGACAACCACCGAGGGACTTGGCTTTGCAGGCAGACGTGAAGGGATCGCCGCACAGGCAATTGCTTCGATCACCTTGCCATCAAATGAATTAGGGTGAAGTCTGTTGCGAACGGAACTGACTGCGCGAGGTACGGAGTGTTCAGCGAACGACAGATGAACACGGCGCGTTTGCTGGTCGACGATGCCAGTCAGCGGCGTCTTCGCTTCGCTTTCGCGGAAAGCTGTACCGGCGGCCTTCTGTCTGCGTTGATCGTTTCCATTGCCGGGTCGTCACGCGTTCTTGACCGGAGTTTCATCACCTATTCCAACCATGCGAAAGAAGAGATGCTGGGTGTGCAGGGTGATTTTCTGGCTGATTTTGGCGCCGTCAGCGAGCCGGTCGCACGCATGATGGCCGAAGGTGCGCTCACCGAAAGCCGAGCCAATATTGCGCTATCGATTACCGGGGTCGCCGGGCCTGGCGGCGGGTCTCCCATGAAGCCGGTCGGCACAGTGCACATGGCTCTCGCGCGTGAAAACCACCCTATCCGGCATGAGCATCATTTCTTCGATCACCTCGACCGGACAGGCATTCGAACGGCAAGTGTTGACGCAGCGATGGACATGCTCGCCGCCGCCGTTCGCGGCTGATTTCAACGCTGTTCCAATGCCGTGATTTTGCTGGCCGCTCTTAATCAATGAATTGCATGATTCCTGCTAATCAGGGATCTTCGGCGCTGAGGCGTATTCGGAAAACCCTGAATGATAACCTCGGACCTGGACCCGCTTTTCGGCAAGAACCACCTGACCCCGGTTCGGCTGGTACTGGCCGGGCTCGTCGTCATCGGCCATGCGTGCCTGCTCGCTGACGGACACGATCCGATCCGCATTCACGACTGGACCCTGGCCTGGTTGGCAGTGAATGGCTTTTTCATTGTTTCCGGGATGCTGATTGCGAAAAGCCTGGCTTCGGGGCGCAGCCTCCGAGTGTTTGGCGTATCCCGGGTCTTGCGTATCTATCCGGCTCTGATTGTCCTCCTTCTCGTCTTTGCACTCGTTCTTGCGCCGCTGACCGGAAGCGGGGGAATTGGCCAATGGGCCTATGCGGTAAACGTCTTGCTTCTCGGCAATTCCGGTGCCCACGCCGCTGATATTTTCCTCGGCAACCCCGAACCGGATTTCAACGGAGCACTGTGGACAATCCGTTTTGAGATTGCCGCCTATATTGCCGCGGCTCTATCTTTCCGGACAGGCGCGATCGCGAACGCGCGGCGTACGTCAGCCTTGCTTGCCTTGATGGTGTTCTGTCAGATCCTGTTGCCATTTCTGCCTGGGGCGGTCGCCGGCTCCGGTACGCTGGAAGCAATATTCAGACTGGCGCCACCGTTTCTTGTAGGAATCCTTCTCTGGCAGGTGCCCGAACTCCGGCGGCCCAAGGTCTGGATGGTCGTCCTCATTCTCACTGCGTTTCTGGCCTTCGGGGACGGTCCATTTGGCCAGATACTCGCCAACATGGCGCTGGCAGCGATCGTCGGTTATGTCGGTTTGCCGCGCAAGGCCAACGGAGTGCTGACTTCCCTCCCCGATTATTCCTACGGCTTCTACATCTGGCATTTTCCAGTCATTCAGACAGTGATTTTCTACCTTCCCGGCGCCACACTGTCGGTTGTTTGTGGCATTTCAGTTCCAGTCGTTGTCATGCTGTCCGCAATGTCATGGCATCTGGTCGAGAAGCCTTCGCTCCGCCTGAAGCGGTTTGTCCTGCCCGCCAAGCCCGCAGATGCGCCAGCTTAGGCAAGCATCAAAGCTAAGGGACAGTATCAGCTGTGAAGAAAATAGCGGAAGGGGAACTAGCGTGCCCAGCAGGGTTCGAACCTGCTACCCTCTGATTAAAAGTCAGGGACGAACCTAATGAAGACAATGAGTTACAGCGGCGCTATGGCGAAAGTCCCATCACCTATTGCGCTGAAAGTCCCATCACTCGCAGACGCGAAGAACGAGGACACAAAGACTGACGGAAAATATTCGCCGGACTACGACGCATTCGTAAGCTGGATCCATGCTGCGCCGGATATTGAGCCCGGCACATCCGCCCGGTTCACGATCACGATCACCGATCACGCGACCGGCAAGGAAACCGACATGGAAGCCGTCTGGCTGAACGAGATGTTCATCCGCGAAAGCCATGGCGCGGAATTGAAGAAGGCGACTGGCTGGCATCTGCCCGGCGAGGGCTCATTGGTCTTCGTGCCGGTCCTGCTCGGACCCGAAGAAATGATCCACACATGCAAGGAGATCACGGCATAGACCAATCGGAAATTCCGGATGACCGCGTAGTTCGCGGCAAAGATAAGATCGTTGCGGTTGGTCCGGCTTTTCCAGAGTGCTAGACCGAAAACTGGAAAGACAAGTCCAGTGGTGAGGTTGCGGTTGGTCCGGCTTTTTCCAGAGTGCTAGACCTCGCTTCGGTATAGCGATTAATTCCGCATAGTTGCGGTTGGTCCGGCTTTTCCAGAGTGCTAGACCCAGCCGGATGGCTTCATAAAGTTCAGACAGGTTGCGGTTGGTCCGGCTTTTCCAGAGTGCTAGACCGTTAGCTTCGAGCCATGCAGGGGTCGCCACGTTGCGGTTGGTCCGGCTTTTCCAGAGTGCTAGACCGGCGCACGGCCCATGCGCCCGGATTGGGCGGTTGCGGTTGGTCCGGCTTTTCCAGAGTGCTAGACCCATCTTGATATGATCGATGAACTCTTCTCTGTTGCGGTTGGTCCGGCTTTTCCAGAGTGCTAGACTGGGACGGTGCCGTTCCTGAACATCCATACAGTTGCGGTTGGTCCGGCTTTTCCAGAGTGCTAGACCGGCCTGCACCCGAAAGACGAAACTGTCTCCGTTGCGGTTGGTCCGGCTTTTCCAGAGTGCTAGACCGCCCGCGTCCAGCTTCTCGGGTCTCTGCTGGTTGCGGTTGGTCCGGCTTTTCCAGAGTGCTAGACGGTGTCGCGCATGTCATGCAGGACGACGCCGTTGCGGTTGGTCCGGCTTTTCCAGAGTGCTAGACAAGAGCGGACTCACCAAGACCGCGAACGAGGTTGCGGTTGGTCCGGCTTTTCCAGAGTGCTAGACCTCGACACTCCTTCGACGGATGTTCTCGGCGGTTGCGGTTGGTCCGGCTTTTCCAGAGTGCTAGACTGCCGTTGTGCAGGGAGATATCCTTGGCATGTTGCGGTTGGTCCGGCTTTTCCAGAGTGCTAGACGGCATTCAAAAGCCGATGTCCAGCTCCTCAGTTGCGGTTGGTCCGGCTTTTCCAGAGTGCTAGACGTAGGTGTCACGGTAGCGGGTGAGATAATCGTTGCGGTTGGTCCGGCTTTTCCAGAGTGCTAGACGCCGTCCAGCAGAACCACATTCGCCTGACAGTTGCGGTTGGTCCGGCTTTTCCAGAGTGCTAGACTGATGAACAGGAAGCTAACTGGATGTGTAAGTTGCGGTTGGTCCGGCTTTTCCAGAGTGCTAGACCAGAAACACCGTGAGCGCTGGCCAAAATCCGTTGCGGTTGGTCCGGCTTTTCCAGAGTGCTAGACGAGTTCGTGACGCTCAAGGAGGGTGACTACGTTGCGGTTGGTCCGGCTTTTCCAGAGTGCTAGACCGCATGGCGGTCGGTGAAGCCGCCGATCTCGTTGCGGTTGGTCCGGCTTTTCCAGAGTGCTAGACCTTCACCAGCCCGGCATCGAGGAGGGTCTGGTTGCGGTTGGTCCGGCTTTTCCAGAGTGCTAGACGCCGCCAGACAGGCCTCGCCGATGATCGTTGTTGCGGTTGGTCCGGCTTTTCCAGAGTGCTAGACCAGAAAAACCGTAAGGGCAGGCCAAAAGCCGTTGCGGTTGGTCCGGCTTTTCCAGAGTGCTAGACCCTCGCGGTCGCTGTCCTGCCGGCCCCCGTGTTGCGGTTGGTCCGGCTTTTCCAGAGTGCTAGACCTCTTTAAAGTATCTGTCGAACGATCATAAGTTGCGGTTGGTCCGGCTTTTCCAGAGTGCTAGACCCCGATCAGTGACATGAAGAAACCGCGATAGGTTGCGGTTGGTCCGGCTTTTCCAGAGTGCTAGACCTACGACAAACTGCGAAGCATCCTTTGACAGTTGCGGTTGGTCCGGCTTTTCCAGAGTGCTAGACGTCGTCTTGCCGGATGGCACAACATCCCGTGTTGCGGTTGGTCCGGCTTTTCCAGAGTGCTAGACTTATACGACCCGCGAGTCATCCTCGAACACGTTGCGGTTGGTCCGGCTTTTCCAGAGTGCTAGACCCGACACCTGTTCGCGTGTCGCCGAAATAGGTTGCGGTTGGTCCGGCTTTTCCAGAGTGCTAGACCGACGCGGTTCAACATGTCGCCTATCGCACGTTGCGGTTGGTCCGGCTTTTCCAGAGTGCTAGACGAAAGCGAAGACGGGGAGGAGGACAGCCATGTTGCGGTTGGTCCGGCTTTTCCAGAGTGCTAGACGCCCCAGCGACGAGCCACGACGAAAACGACGTTGCGGTTGGTCCGGCTTTTCCAGAGTGCTAAACTCGGCGGGGCTCATGTCCAGAACCTGCCTGGTTGCGGTTGGTCCGGCTTTTCCAGAGTGCTAGACGACGTAGATCGTCATAAACTGATCGACTGAGTTGCGGTTGGTCCGGCTTTTCCAGAGTGCTAGACCTGCACTCTGGTGGCTATTTGATCCGGTCCGTTGCGGTTGGTCCGGCTTTTCCAGAGTGCTAGACGGACTCCTCCTTTGTTCCTCCCCTTTCGCCGTTGCGGTTGGTCCGGCTTTTCCAGAGTGCTAGACTCCGGAGGTATTGATTATCGGCATCGAGAAGTTGCGGTTGGTCCGGCTTTTCCAGAGTGCTAGACCACATGCTGCCGAAGGGACAGGCGATCTATGTTGCGGTTGGTCCGGCTTTTCCAGAGTGCTAGACTACGAATTCTGTTCTAATTCGGACGCATGGGTTGCGGTTGGTCCGGCTTTTCCAGAGTGCTAGACTTCCGAGCGTTTCCGATCAGACTGAACCTCGTTGCGGTTGGTCCGGCTTTTCCAGAGTGCTAGACGTCGAGCAAGGCGCGCCACGTCTCGTCGTTGTTGCGGTTGGTCCGGCTTTTCCAGAGTGCTAGACGACCACCCGCCCGGACTGGACGGCTTCCTTGTTGCGGTTGGTCCGGCTTTTCCAGAGTGCTAGACAAGTCCATTGAGCAGGCCCATGTTCCGGTTGTTGCGGTTGGTCCGGCTTTTCCAGAGTGCTAGACGATGACATCAAGCGGACAGGGCACATTGCCGTTGCGGTTGGTCCGGCTTTTCCAGAGTGCTAGACGGACGAATGCGGCGTCGGCGTGGTCAGTCCGTTGCGGTTGGTCCGGCTTTTCCAGAGTGCTAGACCCACGTCCGTATGGCGGAAGGGGTTGTCGAGTTGCGGTTGGTCCGGCTTTTCCAGAGTGCTAGACGCGAGCGGATTGGTATAGCCAGAATATCCCGTTGCGGTTGGTCCGGCTTTTCCAGAGTGCTAGACCGGAGCCTGCGGCAATATCGGTGTTCCACGGTTGCGGTTGGTCCGGCTTTTCCAGAGTGCTAGACTAGTTTCACACGCGCTGGAAGCCGTTGTGTGTTGCGGTTGGTCCGGCTTTTCCAGAGTGCTAGACTAGTTTCACACGCGCTGGAAGCCGTTGTGTGTTGCGGTTGGTCCGGCTTTTCCAGAGTGCTAGACCTGAAAGAAGTCGACAGCGCGCCCCTGCATGTTGCGGTTGGTCCGGCTTTTCCAGAGTGCTAGACGTCTACGACGGCGAAGGTGGTGGCTCACTAGTTGCGGTTGGTCCGGCTTTTCCAGAGTGCTAGACATACACCGATGACGTCCCCAACCGCGTGCTGTTGCGGTTGGTCCGGCTTTTCCAGAGTGCTAGACGAAGAGTATCAGGCGCTCTGCACCAAGTCGGTTGCGGTTGGTCCGGCTTTTCCAGAGTGCTAGACCATACGCGCTATGGCTTCGTCGATGTCGTCTGTTGCGGTTGGTCCGGCTTTTCCAGAGTGCTAGACGCGGTCCTGCGGACAATGGCGGCGGGTTCGGTTGCGGTTGGTCCGGCTTTTCCAGAGTGCTAGACCACGCGCGAGCAGGGGCGGTCTGCGACGGTGTTGCGGTTGGTCCGGCTTTTCCAGAGTGCTAGACGTCCGGGTCTAGCTCGGAGTTTATTTCGAGGTTGCGGTTGGTCCGGCTTTTCCAGAGTGCTAGACCCGCAGCGATCTGGTCGCATCTGTGATTTTGTTGCGGTTGGTCCGGCTTTTCCAGAGTGCTAGACGTCCGGGTCTAGCTCGGAGTTTATTTCGAGGTTGCGGTTGGTCCGGCTTTTCCAGAGTGCTAGACCCGCAGCGATCTGGTCGCATCTGTGATTTTGTTGCGGTTGGTCCGGCTTTTCCAGAGTGCTAGACTCCCACTTTTACGGAGAGTATACCATGTCAGTTGCGGTTGGTCCGGCTTTTCCAGAGTGCTAGACCTGGCGGGGATGGACCCGGAGTTTCGCCCGGTTGCGGTTGGTCCGGCTTTTCCAGAGTGCTAGACCCAAACGGGCCGTAGGCCACAGGGATGCCGGTTGCGGTTGGTCCGGCTTTTCCAGAGTGCTAGACATACGTGGCACGTTATAACAATGTTAATACGTTGCGGTTGGTCCGGCTTTTCCAGAGTGCTAGACATCGATCCCGTGATCGGCTCGCATCGCTTTGTTGCGGTTGGTCCGGCTTTTCCAGAGTGCTAGACTGTGGTCGGTTGCGTCCCGCCCGCGAAGTCGTTGCGGTTGGTCCGGCTTTTCCAGAGTGCTAGACCGATGAAGTGGCAAGGCATTGAAAGAAAACATAATTTCTTTTGATTTTATGGTGAAAACCATGCCTTGCCGCCTCAGAACATTGCCAATTGCTGCGGATTTTCGCGCGAATCGGTTCGCCGACGACCGCGCAAGCTTACGATATCCCCATACTGGCGGTCGGTGAATTGCAGTATATCGACTTTTCCTTCCGGTGGAACGGCGCTTTTGATTCGTTTTAGAATGGGTGCAATTTGTGCCCGACCGGACGTATGGCGGATATAGACCGAGAATTGGGCCATCGTGAAACTTTCGTCCAACAGGAAATCGCGAAACTGCGTATATGCCTTTCGCTCCTCTTTGGTCGTTGTCGGCAGGTCGAAGAGTACCATAATCCACATATGCTGATAGGCGGAAAGGTGCGAGATCGGTCTCACGCCTCCACCGACTCCTTGATACTTGCCAAGCCGCTTGGCAACTCCAGGCCAGAGCGCGTTCCCATGCAGATCTGCGCGAGACTCTGACACAATCGGTCGAGGCACGTTTGGACCGTACTGGCCCCAAATGGCCCTTCCAAATCGAGCGACAACACACGCACTATTGCAGCTTTACGATCCGGAGTGAGGTCCATCGTGTCGTTTAAGGTCTCAAGCGCAAGCCGTTTAACAAGCAGATCAACATAGGGCCTGAAAGGCTCCATGATGTCCGATGCGAGCCGTAATGCCTCGCCGCGGCTTTCATGATGGATGGATAAACTTGGATGTAGACCGGCTGCCAAAATGCTGCGAGCAGCCCCGGCGCGCAGAACTGCGTAACCGTAATTCAGCCAAGCATTCACAGCATTTTCCGACGCGTTCCGCTTATAGGTCCCGTGTACAGGCTTCATCATCCGTGGCCAGTATTTCCGGGCTGCCATAGCTTCTAGATTTTCAGGGTCGCCTGATTTCACCCGCGCCGCCATTGCCAACAGGTCGTTCGCGCTCTCTCCGGACGCCACGAGCACGTTGGCCTGCGCGGCAATTTTTGCGCGGATCAAGCTTTGCCAGAGACGCTTCTTTTGGGGCCGTGTCAGGTCAGCCTGTGCTGCGAAGATATTGCCCTGCTGATGATGACCGTCGACCGGCCAGACAATCGAGCATGGCGTCTGGTTAGCGCCGCACAAGACCAGGGGAATGTTCGCGCTGGCCAGCCTTGCAGCCAGATTGAGAGACAGTGTCGCTCCAAACCCCCGAACGACAACCGACCCGATGTCGGGTAGTGCGACGCGGCCCAGTTCAACCCCATCTTTCGATATCTTTAGAAACCCGCGAAACGATGACAAATGCACACCGTCGGTCGCAATTTCAACAACCCTGTTCTGCATGCGCTGTAGCCCCCGACGGGTTGAGTGCATGCAACCTTCAGGCCGTGTGCTTCGTTACAGTGCCTGCCGGACTAACGGTTACCAGCTTGGCATGTGCTTTCTGAAGGGTTGAAGGTGCTTTGAACACGTATTTTAGCGGGCCATCACCCTTGTAGGACTTACGTGTACGAGCGTCTGCATTCGCTTCAAAATGGGGATATAATGCGATCATACCCGGCGTAACGTATGAAACAACGCAGACTCGCCTGTTCTCAGGAGAGATATCAATCTCTAGCATGTCCCCCTTGCGAATCCGCATCAGGACCGGCTGCCCTGCCCTGCCGACAGGCTTTTTCCACCAATCGCGATCCGTCTGTGCCATCTGATAGGCCTGGAAGGTGGTGATGACTTCACCGGTCCATTTGCCCTTGGGGCCCAAGAAGATATCGTAGCAATAATTCCCGTCTCCCTTATAGGCCTTGGAATGCTCTCCGTCCTTGCCATGAGTGATCGTAACAAAGCTTTTTTCAGCCAGAACATCGTGAATACGAACGCTGTGAACTTTGGGACGCAAGCTCGCACCGGCACTAACGAGGGCGGCGTTAAAGTCTTTGCCGGTCAGTCCCTCTGTCTCATTCTGAAACAGTTCGCGCAGACGATCATCCGCAATTCTTTCGAGATCAGCCGGTTTGTCCATACCGGACAATGATTTGCGGGTAACAAGGATCTGCTTGTCTTTGCCCCCGGATCTCCTGGTCAAACCGTAAGCGGTATCGTTGTGCATAGCGTCCTGAAAGCCATGATCCGGCTTATGGGAAACAATCAGTTTCGCCAGCCTGTCCTCGGCGGCGCGGCGATAGCGTTTCAGCGGTTCAGCCATGACCGCCATCATCTCGTAATGTTCGGCGCGGTCTTCCCGCTTCGCAAGATCAGCTGCCAATTTGATTGTTGAACGGTCTGTAAGCGCCACCACGAGGGCATCAATCGCATGATGGCGATGATCTGTGCGATCCTTCCGGTTACCGCCAGTCAGGCCAGTCAGCGTGTTAAAACCCGCATGGTGGCGTAGATCGGCCGTCAATTGTCCGGGAACAACCCAAACACTTTGTTTCTGGCCAGGTGCACCCTGCCCGCCGAACAGGGCTTCGACGAACGATTTGCCAAGCCGTGCGATGTACCGGGTATCGTTTAACTGACGCGCCAGAAAGCCGCCTCCATAGGCTTCCCAGTCCTCCATGGCATCTGGCGCAAATCGTCTTGCCTTGCCTTTGGGCAAGCTCGCGGCGCGTAGACCTATTTGCTCCCAGTCATAGCTCAGAGGGTCACTGCCGAAAGCTTCATAGGGTGTTCGATTGCCTTTGAAACTGTTTGCCTCGCGGGTCGCGAGCACCTTGTTTGAAAAGCTGTCATCAAGCGTCCGCGAGATTGGAAGCACGTGCTCGACTTGAATACTATCCGTGAAGAGCGCCGTCCGAGAAATTGTATTCCCGGAAAAGACACACACAACGGTGCCTCCGAAAGCCTCCTCGGCTTCTTCAAACAATCTCAGCTTCAAACGGTTTTCGTAGCTGTCAGAGACCTTCAATTCTTCCAGTTGCACACGACGCTTGTCGTTCAGATCCTGGTTCTTTTTTTGCGTACTTTCCAACTCCTTCAAACCACGGTCCGAAAGCGGCAGATCACGTGCCAACTCAAGCACCACCTCCGTCGGTGGGCCCCAACGCTTGATGATATCATTTATCACCTTTCTCAACTCGTTCAGCGCCACGTGGACGGTCGGGTTGGCTATCCGGCCATACTGTTCCTCTACGTTCTGCGGATTTGAGCGCTCAAATGCCGTATGACGCGAAAGTACCTCGCCATAATAGGGTAACTCTTCTTCGTGTATCTCTCCGTCGCCCAGTGCACGGTGGTCGCCAAACTCAGCGGTTGCGGCCTCGTCATAACGTAGCCCTTTTTCAAGGTGCGGAATGAGCCTTCCAATCGCCATTGCAGATAGCTTCACATGACTGTCAGCAAAGCGTACCCTCGACGCGCCGCGCGCAATATGTTCTGAAATCCCGTATTCAGCGACGAGGTCGCGGACCAGATCCTTTTCCTGCTCCGTATCAAGCAATTTCAGCACGATTGCATCCTGTTGGGAGCGCGAGAAACCAAACCATTCGCGTCCCCAGGCACTCTCCTGCATCAATGCGCCCGCCGTCATGTCGCCCTGTAGCGACATGCGCTTCATAAACTCTATATTGAACTTCTGCGACTCCGGCAGCGATAACAATTTCCGGATTGATTTGAAGGTACGATCCGCGCTTTTCGATGTAGGACTGGCAAGAAAGCCGATGACCTGCTCTCGCTCTTTTGAAGTGAGAATTCGGGGCACCTCACCAACAGCGCCAACAGTCAGGTTATTCACCTCTTGCAGAATCCGCAGATACTGCGCACTGGGCAGCGCACGCGGCGCGCGTGGCTGGTCTGGCATAAACGTGCACTTCCCAACATCCTGAGGTTTCAGGTCACGCTGATGCTCAAGTACGTACCTGAGCGCGTCATGAGCCTTGGTCGTCAACAAATCGCGGTGGTGCGGTGCCTGTGCAGCCCAGATTTGCTCAAATTCGTCGAGGATCATCGCGCGGCTCGGATAGTAGGAATAGACCATCTTCGAGCCGTCTTTACCTGCGCGAACCCGCGCTTGTGGTAACGGTCCGCCATCTCCACGAGCAGAGGCCGAATTAAGTTTCAACTGCTCAATACGTGGCTTTCCAAGAAGCTCTCCGAGCGTTCTGGCCCCCGCAGCCTGCATATGGTCACGAGCATTCTCTATCGCGTCGAACATTGCGCCTGTCTCATCGCCATCCGTCTTGCGATTGCTCTTAAAGCCCCTTCGCTGTTGAAGATGAAAAAGAGCGCGACCTATTTCAAAGGGCTCAAGCGCTTCATTGAGGGCGCGCGAGCGCAGGATCCACGGATCTAGAGCCTCAAGATATTTCTGCCCAGAAACATCACGCGGAAAGAGACCGCCACCTGCGAGCGCGTGCAACATAGCGCGCCCTCTTGCTAGTTTTCGATCCCGCGTGCGTCTAGCTCCCCTGGGTCCCCGCCTTTGGGCGGCATTCGATGCCTTATCTTTCGGGTTTCTGCCGTCAGAGAATATTCTGACGCCCATATCGAGCAAAGGGCCGGCACGAAACTTTTCGTCACCACCATCCGGACGCAGCTCGATTGCCGACCACCCCATTGAGTTCGTCCCGAGATCGATACCGATGCGATAATCCAAAGCTGCCTCCACCCAATTTCTAATTCATCTTAGGCCTTGCGGGGAAGTTCCGAAAGAGCTATTAGTGGAGTTGCATTTCTAGCACTCTGGAAAAGTCGGACTTTCCGTTAACAAGGATCACTCCTTAGGAAATCCACGAAATGTGAGGGCGAGCTCCGGCTCGCCCTTTTTCGTTTCTGCAGAATCTCGCAATTTTCAATGAGACCCGATAAATTTGTTCCAGGTCTGGCAGCCGCGATCACAGTTCTCATTTGCAGCACTAGAGCCGCGCAGAGAGATACGGGCTCAACCCTCACCCGTGACGGGCTAAAGCCCTCGACGCCGCCTTCGCGGGTCTGCAAGCGCCCTTCCCCGAAAGTACGGAAACTCTGCGTCTGCTTCTCACAGTCAACGAAACGGCTCGGCGCTTCGGGGGTGGGGTCGGCAAAAGGCCGGGGGGGGCTGGCCGGTCGCTCTGTCAGGGCATGAGGTCTGGACTGCCGGACGAGGGGCACTGACTGCCAGTCAGTCGCTCTAGGTGGCGAGAACGTAGACAGCATCTAGCTTTTTTCCCCGATGGGACTTTTCGTCGATGGGACTTTGCCCGTTTCAGCGTCCTGATCCTCAACAGTGACGGGCTCCCGCTTGATTGACATGGACGGCATGGCCGAGCGGGCCGTGCCGGTGCCTTGCGGATCGTCCAGGTACATCTGGATCAAGGGGGCAAGCGTCACCGTGGCGTCGATCTGGCGGGGCATCTTCGCCGCGACATACTCCGAGGCATCCGATGTGCAGCGCAGCCAGAATTCAGCCGCCCAGCGCAGGTCTTCCTTCGTCACCTTGTAGGGCTTTACGTTTTCCATCTTCGCAGGCTCGCCGGTCTCCGGATCGACGGGGATTGGGAGCCGCGCAAGGTCTTCCGGAGCCGTCGAGGCGATGTCGAACAGGCCAAGGACAGGGTGCCGGTATCGGTCCAGCAGGAAGTTCCGGACCTCTTCGGTGCTCCGGTTCTTCGATCCTTTCGGCCGACCCGGACCGCGCCGACGAACGGGCGACGCACCCCCGGGGCAAACGCCGCGCCCGCTCACCGGTGAACCCCAGTCCGCGCCTTCATCGCCGAACAGGTCAACGGTTTCGGCCTCGTCCGCAATCAAATCCCGCGCCGTCTGGTCATCACCCATGATTAAACCGCCTTTCTTTATTCACGGAACACGGAGCCAAATTAGCGTTCCGCTCGTGTTCCGTTTAGTGCCCTGTTTTCATTGTAAATATATACCCACGGAACGCTGGAACGATGGAACATAGGGTTTCCATGTGCGCGCGCGCGCGTGAGAAAACTTGCTGTTCTGGCGTTCCAGCGTTCCGTCACCTGTTTTTCCCTTTGTTTTCAGTGCTCTAAGCGGAACACAAGCGGAACGCATTGGCATTGCGCCTGTTCCGTGCCGAAAATCACTCGGCTTCATCATGTCAGACCGAAAACGGGTACGGGTCAACGGTGTGCGCAGACGGGTGCGGGGGAGCCGGTGGCGTCAAGTGTCAAGCCTAAATCCATGCACAGCGGAAAATGCATGTCGTCCGTGCTGGTGAGGTTTTTGGGCGATCAAGGATCAAGAACTAACTTAGCCGGTTTGTGTATTCAGGCCTCGAGGGGGACCAGCAGCTTTGCCAAGTCTTCCGGAGCCGTCGAGGCGATGTCGAACAGGCCAAGGACAGGGTGGCGGTATCGGTCCAGCAGGAACTTCCGGACCTCTTCGGTGCTCCGGTTCTTCGATCCTTTCGGCCGACCCGGACCGCGCCGCCGAACGGGGGACGCACCCCCGGGGCAAACGCCGCGCCCGCTCACCGGTGAACCCCAATCCGCGCCTTCATCGCCGAACAGGTCAACGGTTTCGGCTTCGTCCGCGATCAAATCCCGCGCCGTCCGGTCATCACTCATGATTAAACCGCCTTTCTTTATTCGGCACCCGGACAGAACCCCGCAGAACGCTGATAGAAAGCACCAGCGTTCTATCTAATGCTTTGTTTTTCATGTATTTATACATCTATAGAACGATAGAACGATAGAACACAGGGGTTCCATGTGCGCGCGCGCGCGCGAGAGCCTTTGTCGTTCTGGCGTTCCAGTGTTCTATCACCTGTTTTTCCCTTTGTTTTCAGTGCCCTTCATAGAACGCTACCGCGTTCTATGCTGTTCTGGTGCCCAAATCACCCGGCTTCATCATGTCAGACCGGAAACGGGTGCGGGTCAACGGTGTGCGCAGACGGGTGCGGGGGAGCCGGTGGCGTCTGGTGTCAAGCCTAATTCGCCGCAAAGTGTAAATTGCGATAAAGATCACCGAAGTTGGATTTGCCGGTTGCACTAACAAGGTTGCTCGGCGAGAATCAGCGGCAAAGGAACACTGACATGGCCAATATGAAGGTGCCGCGGGGACTATACCTGCAGGCCGTCATGCGCAGCGACGGCAAGCTCGCCTGGCGCTGGGGTCATGCGCCCGGCCTGCGCGCCCGTGGCATCCGCCCTTTCACGCTTTACACCGGCAAGCCTGCCATGACGCCGGACGACTTCGCCGCGCACGGGCTACACGGCTTCACCGGAGCCTGCGACGAGCGCGCGCGCACCCTTCACTTCGGGCTTGATACCAGCCGCCCGATGTCGAGGCCGCAGGCCATCGCCGCCGCAAAGGCGTTCAAGGCCCATCTGGCCACGCACGCCATGCAGGACGTGACACGGGACGCAACTCCGACCGCGCCGCCACCAGCACCGCCGCGCAAGCCGCTATCGGTGACAGACCTGATAGATGCCTTCCTTGCGGCCGCAGCCCGCCCCGGCATGAAGATCAGCGCCGACACGCTACGCTCCTACAAATCATGGCGCTCGCCCGTGATCGAGATATTCGGTGACGATCCACTGGCTTCTGTCACGCCTCTGGCCGTCGAGGCCTGGGGCGAGACCATGTCCCGCGCACGCGGCGAACGCATGGCCCTGGGCGGCTTCCAGCTTTTCCGCCGCGCGTGGAAGTGGGGCCGCAAGACCCTGCCCTTGCAGGTGCCGGAGATGGACTGGACGGGCATTGCCCCCGCAACGCCGGACGCCAAACTGCGCGTGGCCACGCCCGGCGAACTCACCGCGCTTGTCAGCGCCATGGACGCACCATCCGCCTTCGCGCAGGAGCACGGCCTGAAAGCGGACGATCCGCGCATACCACCTGCCCGCCCCGAACTGGCAGACAGCCTTTATCTGGCCTTGTGGACCGTGCAGCGCCCGCGCGACGTGCTGGCCTTCGATGCCCACACTATCCGCACCGGCCGCATCCGCTTCATTGCCAGCAAGAACGGGCGCAAGACCGGACGGCGCATGGACATCCCGATCCTGCCGCCGCTCGCCGAACGGCTCGACCGCGCCGCACAGCGTAAGGCACGACGCCGGACGACCTGCGAGAACCTGATCCTCCACCCGGAGATTGACGGTCCCTACATCCAGAAGACCCATGGCAAGCACTTCCGCCAGGCGCGGGACCTTGCCGCCATTGCAGAGCCCGGCCTGATCGGCATCGGTCGCACGGACTGGGGCGAGCAGACCAAGCCGTTCACCTTCGCCGATTGCCGCGACACCGGCATGACGCGGCTGCACAAGGCAGGCTGCACCATCGAGCAGATCGCGAGCTGGTCCAATCACGCCAACGTCAACGCCTTGCGCGAAGTGATGGACGCCTACTTCGCACTGGACGGCGACACCGCCGACACGGCAGGCGACCTGCTCACCACCTACACAGACAAACAGGGATGGGTGATATAGCGCCAACCCAAAAACCGGAACGAACGGGGTACGTGGAGCCGCCTTAGTCAGCTAGAAACTGCCAAAAGTCCCATCATTAAAACCCCGAAAAGTCCCATCGACCCCCCAAAAAAGTCCCATTGGAACAAAAGTGAAACGAAGAAAGGCCTATAATATGCTGCATTCACAGCGAAAAACTGGTGTGCCCAGCAGGGTTCGAACCTGCGACCCTCTGATTAAAAGTCAGATGCTCTACCGACTGAGCTATGGGCACCAAGAAGGGCGGTAGATAGACTCGCAGACCTTTCGGGTCAATGAATGAAAGCCAACTTGTTGCAGAGTGCGCCAATCCGCGCAGCAATTCGGCTAGCCGCCCCGCTCCAGGGTTCGTGTAGACGCCCACAAAGCGGCGTATTTACTATGGAACTCAGCAAATCCACCGCTTTCGATTTCGTCCCTCATTCGCTGCATGAGCGCCTGGAAGAATGCCGTATTGTGCCACGAAAGAAGCATGGGCCCGAGATATTCGCCAGCTTTCATGAGGTGGTGGATATAGGCCCTGGAATAGTCCCTGCTGGCCGGACATGCCACAGCCTCATCCAGAGGGCTTTTGTCTTCGGCGAAACGCGCATTCTTGATGTTCACCGGACCGTCCCACGTCCAGGCCTGTCCATGACGGCCGGACCTGGTGGGAAGAACGCAATCGAACATGTCGACGCCCCGCGCGACGGCCTCAAGAAGATCGATCGGCTTGCCGACCCCCATCAGGTATCTTGGGCGGGTTTCAGGCAAGTGTGACGTTGTATCGTCGAGCGTCTGGCACATTTGCTCGTGACCTTCACCGACCGCCAGTCCGCCGATTGCATAGCCATCAAACCCGATCTGGCGCAGGCCGAGCGCCGATTCCTCGCGAAGGTCGGGATAGACCGAGCCCTGCACAATTCCAAACAGGGCCTGCCTGTCACGCGTGCCAAACGCGGTCTTGCAACGCTCCGCCCAACGAAGCGACAATTGCAGCGAACGTTGTGCGTCTTCATGGCTGACAGGATAGCTCGTGCATTCGTCAAGCTGCATCGAGATGTCCGCACCTATGCAGTCCGCCTGGATCTCGATCGAGCGCTCCGGAGACAGGACATGGCTCGAGCCATCAATATGAGACCTGAACTCGACGGCCTCCTCGTTCAGTTTTCGCAAGCCCGACAACGACCAGACCTGAAAACCACCGGAATCTGTCAGGATTGGCCCGTTCCACCCCATGAAAGAATGCAGCCCACCAAGTACCTTCAAGCGCTCGGGACCCGGCCTCAACATGAGGTGGTAGGTATTGCCGAGCAGAATGTCTGCGCCTGCGTCTTTCACCTGATCGGCATAGAGCGCCTTCACTGTCCCGGCCGTACCAACAGGCATAAAGGCTGGCGTGCGGATTGTCCCGCGCGATGTTACCAGCCTTCCCTTTCGGGCCCTGCCCTGGGTTGCTTCGATATGAAACGGAAACTCAGCCATTACCGGGCAATAGCAAACACGCGTCACCGTAGGAATAGAACCGGTAGCCGGAAGAAATGGCATGACGATAGGCTGCCTGCATCACCTCCGTCCCCATCAAAGCGCAGACAAGCATGAAAAGCGATGACTTCGGCAAATGAAAGTTCGTCAGGAGACCTGAAACCAGTTCAAATTCGTCTCCAGGCTTCAAAAAGATATCGGTCTCTCCGGCCATAGGAGCCCGCGACGGTGATTGACGCACCCAGGCTTCCAGCGTCCGCAGCGCCGTTGTACCAATCGGTATGACACGGCCGCTCGGGTTTCGCTCGCGGATCGCTTCGGCCGCGGCAGCGGTCACCTCGAAATATTCGGCGTGAAGCCTGTTCTCTTCCAGATTACCGGGCTTCAAGGGTGCGAACGTACCTAACCCGACATGCAAGGTAACAGAGGCAAGCCCGGTTCCGCGCTCGGCCAAACGCCCACGCACGCGATCTGTCATATGAAGGCCAGCGGTGGGCGCTGCTGCAGACCCCGTTTTCTCAGGCTGCGCGAAGAGGGTTTGATAATCCGCACTGTCCTGCTCATCCACATCACGCTGGCGCATGATGTAGGGCGGGATCGGCATGGCGCCCACCTGTTCGAGACGGGGCAGAAGCGCGTCTCGCGGCAATCCGAAGTCGATGAACACGACACCGTCCTCGCCCTTTTCATGCAGAATAGCATTCAGGCTTTCGGTAAAAGAGAGCCGGTCCCCCGATCGCAGCCGCTTTCCGGGTCGCGCTAATGCACGCCAGATGCCAGGCGAAACCTCATCGGCCAGATTCACCTGAATATCTATCGCAACGGAGGTCTCATCGCGCGCAAGACGAACGCCGCGTAAATGCGCCGGCAACACACGTGTGTCGTTTGCGACCAGAAGATCCTTGCTGGTTAGAAGATCCGGCAAGTCATGGAAGTGACGATCCTCGAGCGAGCCATCGCCGCGAACCACCAGCAGGCGGCTTGCATCCCGCGGAGAACAAGGACGCAGTGCTATAAACGACTCCGGCAGATCGAAGTCATAGGCTGAGAGATCCATTACGACCCGTCGGACCCATCCGCTCCAGAGACGTCGCCTCGGTCCAGGTCTTCGCGCATGACAAGCGTGCGGGGCTTGGGAAGATCGCAGACCGCCACTTTCGTATTTCCAACGACGGCCATCTTCGCTGTAAACATCGGTCCATCGGTCCGCTCAACCACCACGGACGGGCGTTCAGCTTCTTCAAGATCAGACACCACCACAGCACGCCGAAGAATGTCGGGGTTCTGAACAGAGCCGTTATCACCATCTGAACCGCGCTTGATGGATCGTACAACGTCCAGTCCCTCGATCACACGTCCCCAAGCGGAATAACGACCGGCGTCGTTGTCCAGATGCTGACTGGTTTCCCGCATCAGAAAGAATTGACTGTTGGCGCTGTCAGGGTCGGACGTCCGCGCCATGGAGGTAACGCCCGCACAATGGGGTATCCAGCTAGAGACTGTCGTTTCACCTGTAATGTCCATCAGCAAAGGCGACTCACTGACAATCGGAAACCCCTGATAGTACCCCGCCGTCGCAAATTTTGTGTCGAGCGTGGAATCAAGCGGCATCTCTGCCGGGTCACGTCTGAAAGCGAACTCTCCGGCGAGATCCGGCAGGCCCGAACCGACTTCATCAATCTGTTCGATATCGCCGCCCTGGGCCATGAAATCGCTGATAACGCGGTGGAAGGGTGTGCCGTCATACTTACCCGAACGCGCCAAAGTACGGATCCGTTCGACATGCGCGGGCGCAGCAAACGGGGCGGCTTCGATAAGTATTCTACCGCGCTCTGCGCCGCTGGCATCGACGACGTCGAACAGGATCAGATCTTCTGGATTAACCACGCGCCAGTTTTCGGCGTCGTCGACCGAATTCTCGAACATCGTTATAGTTGCGGGTTCTGCGGCACTGCTGAACGGGAACGCAAGCAGAGCAAAGATGGAAGATAGTCCGAAAGTGCCGGTTTTCATTTGCGAAGGGTCTCCGAAAGACGTTTCTCGATGGCGGGTGTAACGAAGTGACTGATATCGCCGTCAAGTTTGGCGATTTCCTTTACGAGCCTCGACGCAACCGCCTGATGTTGCGGGTCGGCCATGAGGAAAACGGTCTCGATATGGGAATTGAGCTTCTGGTTCATGGCGACCATCTGGAACTCATACTCGAAATCGGAAACCGCGCGAAGGCCGCGAATGATGACTTGCGCGCCGCACTTCTCTGCAAAATGCATCAGAAGGTTTCGGAATGGCAGCACCTCGATTTCCGCAAAGGACGAAAACTTGCCTGTCTCCTGACGTACCATGTCAACACGGTCATCGATTGAAAACAACGGTCCTTTGGCATCGTTAGCCGCGACACCAATCACCAGCTTGTCGACCAGTTTCACCGCGCGACCTATGATGTCCATATGACCATTGGTAACCGGATCGAACGTCCCCGGGTAAAGTCCTGTCCGCACGTTTTCTCTCCCCAGATCGTTCCTGTCTCAATCTTCAGGCAATGACGGATCGTCTTCCGCGACCCCGGCTTTATCACCACCCTGCTCGGCCAACCGTTCTACGGAAACGACCTTTTCCCTGGCTGCCGTACGCAAGATTCGCACTCCTTGTGTTGCACGTCCAGCAACACGAACCTGTGAGACCGGAGTCCTGATCACCTGACCGCCATCTGTCACCATCATGACATCATCGGAGTCTTCGACCGGGAAAGACGCGATCAGCCTGTTGTCGTCAGTCAGACGGTGCGCAATCAGCCCCTTGCCGCCGCGACCGCTGACCCGGTAGTCGAACGATGATGCGCGCTTGCCCATACCGCCATCGGTGACCGTCAGAATGAATTCTTCAGCAGCGCCGAGTTCAACTAGTCGGTCCTGCGAAAGGTTCACCTTGCCGTCATCACCGATGTCGGCTTCATCCGCATCGTCGGATGCGATTTCCGCGGACATATCGGTTTCGCTGTCTTCGACTTCATCACCGGAAGCGCGGCGCATCGGAATGGCATATTTCAGATACGCCCTCGCCTCTGCAGGCGTGACCTCGGTATGGCGAAGGATGGTAAGAGAAATCACCTCATCGGTGCTGCCCAGTCGAATACCGCGGACGCCGGACGAGGTTCGTCCGGAGAAAACCCGAACATCTGTGACCCTGAAGCGGATGCATTGGGCCAAAGCCGTCGTCAGCAGTACATCATCGCCACTGGTACAGATTTGAACGCCGATGATACCATCGTCGTCGTCCGGTTTCATGGCGATCTTGCCGTTCCGGTTGACCTGAACGAAATCGAGCAGCCGGTTTCTCCGGATCCCGCCCTTGCGGGTCGCGAACATCACATCGAGGCGTTCACGTTCGCTAGTGTCTTCAGGAAGCGGCATCACACTCGCAATGGTTTCGCCTTCGGACAACGGCAGAATGTTCACCAGCGCCTTGCCGCGAGACTGCGGCGAACCGAGTGGAAGTCGCCAGACCTTGTGCTTGTAGACCATCCCTGTCGAGGAGAAGAAAAGGATCTCGGTATGGGTGCTGGCCGCAAAAAGCCGCGTGACGAAGTCTTCGTCCTTCATCGCCATACCGGAGCGGCCTTTCCCACCCCGGTGCTGGGTCCGGTACGTCGCAAGTGGTGTGCGTTTGACATAGCCCCCGTGAGTCACCGTCACGACCATGTCTTCACGCTCGATAAGGTCTTCGTCATCCATATCGAGATCGCTCTCGATAAACTCAGAGCGGCGCGGCACCGCGAACGCGTCACGCACATCTTTCAATTCTGTACGGATGATGTCGAGTACGCGATCGCGTGATCTCAGGATATCGAGATAGTCCTTGATTCTGTCCGCAAGGCCGTGGGCTTCCTCGCCGATCTCATCGCGGCCAAGCCCCGTCAGACGGTTGAGACGCAGTTCGAGGATTGCACGTGCCTGCTCCTCCGAGAAACGGGTCGTACCATCTTCGGACATGACTGTTCGCCGGTCTGCGATCAGGCGTATCAAGGGGGCCATGTCGGACGCGGGCCAGGTACGGCCCAATAGGGCTTCGCGGGCCGCAGCGGTATCGGGCGAGCTGCGAATTATGCGAATGACTTCATCGATGTTTGCAACGGCAAGCGCCAGACCGACCAGAACATGTGCGCGATTGCGCGCCTTGTTCAGTTCGAACTTCGTCCGGCGAGCGATGACGTCCTCACGAAAGCGGAGGAAAGCTTGAAGAATCCCGCGGAGCGTCATCTGCTGCGGCGTACCGCCGTTCAAGGCCAGCATATTTACACCGAAGCTGGTCTGAAGCGCGGAGTATCTGTGAAGCTGGTTCAAAACGACCTCGGCCGACGCGTCCCGCTTGATTTCAATGACAACCCGTATGCCTGTCCGATCGCTTTCGTCGCGAAGTTCGGCGATGCCCTCAACACGCTTTTCACGAACCAGATCGGCAATTTTCTCGACCAGATTGGCCTTGTTCACCTGATAGGGAAGTTCGGTCACGATGATTGCTTCGCGGCCGCTTTTGACTTTCTCGAAAAACGACCGGCTTCGCATCACGACAGAACCGCGACCGGTTAGAAGCCCCGACCGGGCCCCTGATTGTCCGAGTATCAACGCTCCGGTGGGAAAGTCTGGCCCGGGAATAATCTCAAGCAGTTCATCGTCGTCGATTTCAGGATTGTCGATGATCGCGAGCGTGGCATCGATAACCTCGCCCAGATTGTGAGGCGGGATGTTCGTGGCCATGCCAACTGCGATACCGCCCCCGCCATTCACCAGCAGGTTCGGAAACTGGGCCGGCAGAACGACAGGTTCCTGGTCCTTGCCGTCGTAATTGTCCTGATAATCGACGGTGTCCTTGTCGATGTCAGACAATAGCCGGACGGCAGGCTTGGCGAGACGACATTCGGTGTATCGCATTGCTGCCGGTGGATCATTGTCGATCGACCCGAAATTTCCCTGACCATCAATGAGCGGCAAGCCCATGGAGAAAGGCTGTGTCATGCGAACCAAAGCGTCATAGACGGCCGAGTCACCATGCGGGTGGTATTTACCGATCACGTCGCCGACAACGCGGGCGGATTTGAAATAGGACTTGTCAGCCGTGAAACCGCCAACCTGCATGGCGTACAGGATCCGCCGGTGAACAGGCTTCAGGCCGTCCCGCACATCCGGCAGGGCACGGCTGACAATCACGCTCATAGCGTAGTCGAGATAAGAGCGGCGCAGCTCGTCTTCGATTGTTACGGGCTCAATGCCCGGCTCACCGGTGTCTCCGCTGATCGGATTCTTTTCGTCCATGCTACCGGATCTACCTTGTACCTGTTGCGGGAATCGTACGTCTCGAAAGAGAGCCCCTGTCTAGCAGGAAGCTCTTCCCTGGACAAATACCGAAGGCGCAGTCCAGCCGCGCCGCAGACGGTGCCTAGAAAGGAATTTCGTCGTCCATATCCTGGTTCGAGAAGTCCTGCTTGGGTCCATCCATCTGACGCGGTGCACCCGATCCCCGGTCATCCATACGCCCACCGCCGCCGCCGCCATCGCGACTATCGAGCATTTGAAGGGTCGAGCCGTAATTACGAAGCACGATCTCGGTCGTATATTTGTCCTGACCGTCCTTGTCCTGCCATTTGCGCGTCTCAAGCTGACCTTCGATATAGATCTTTGCCCCCTTGCGGAGATACTGCTCGGCAATTTTGACGAGCCCTTCGGAAAAAATGACGACGCGGTGCCATTCGGTCTTCTCGCGGCGCTCACCGCTACCCTTGTCCCGCCAGCTTTCAGATGTCGCGATATTCAGGTTAGCGATTGAACCCCCGCTCGGCATTGACCGGATTTCGGGGTCGCGCCCCAGATTGCCTACCAGAATGACCTTGTTTACTGAGCCCGCCATCTTTGTTCCGTCTCCATATCCGTTCGGGCAACCTGCCCGGTTGCCCGTATCGTGCCATGCATCCCTTGCTATGGCCAACGCTAGTTTCTAGATCACGTGGACACATGACACGGCTGGCGTCAAGCATTCCGTTCATGCTATGTTCCAATTGCCGGCGACTCGCTTTCCCCTGAACGGCATTCCTCTCGAAACCAAAGACTGATCCGATTTCATGGCTGAGCTAGACGTTATCCGGGTGCGCGGCGCGCGTGAACATAACCTCAAGAACGTCGACATCGATATTCCGCGAAGCAAGCTGGTAGTCCTGACCGGTCTTTCCGGGTCCGGGAAGTCTTCGCTCGCATTCGATACGATTTATGCTGAGGGGCAGAGGCGTTATGTCGAGAGCCTCTCGGCGTATGCGCGGCAGTTCCTTGAGCTGATGCAGAAACCGGATGTCGAGAGCATCGAAGGACTTTCTCCGGCCATCTCGATCGAGCAGAAAACGACCAGCCGTAATCCACGCTCTACTGTAGGGACGGTGACCGAGATCTACGACTATATGCGGCTGTTATGGGCGCGTGTCGGAACTCCGTATTCGCCTGCCACGGGGCTGCCCATCGAGAGCCAGACCGTCAGCCAGATGGTGGACCGCGTTATGGCCATGCCGGAGGGAACGCGCCTGTTTCTGCTGGCACCCATGATTCGCAGCCGGAAAGGAGAGTATCGCAAGGAATTTGCCGAGTTGCTGAAAAAGGGCTTTCAGCGCGTGAAGGTCGATGGGACTTTCCACGATCTGGAGGACCCGCCGGTTCTGGACAAGAAACTCAAGCACGATATCGACGTGGTGGTCGATCGGATCGCTGTGCGCGAGGGAATGGAACAGAGACTGGCAGAAAGCTTCGAGACTGCGCTGGATCTTGCAGACGGGATCGCCTTTGCCGATGCGGCGGACGCTGATGAGGACGGCAAAACGCCCGAACGGACCGTTTTCAGTGCCAAATTCGCGTGCCCCGTCTCAGGCTTCACCATCCCTGAAATCGAACCGCGCCTCTTCTCTTTCAACAATCCTTTTGGAGCCTGCCCGACCTGCGACGGTCTGGGCGAGCAGTTGAAAGTGGACGCTGATCTGGTGGTGCCGGAACGCGACAGGACGCTGTCCGACGGCGCGATAGCGCCCTGGTCGCGGACGACATCGCCCTATCAGACCCAGACGCTTCAGGCACTCGGCAAGGCCTATGATTTCAAGCTCTCTACCGAATGGAAAGACCTCGCGGAGAAAGTGCAGCAGATCATTCTGTATGGCACCGGCGGTGAAGACGTAAAATTTGTCTATGATGACGGTATGCGTCGCTATGAAGTATCGAAGCCGTTCGAAGGCGTTATTCCCAACCTCGAGCGTCGCTGGCGCGAAACCGATTCCAGCTGGGTCCGCGACGAGGTTGGCAAGTATCAGTCTGCACAGCCATGCCAGGCGTGTGGAGGTCTCAGGCTCAAACCTGAAGCGCTCGCTGTCAGAGTTGCCGGCAAAGACATTTCGACCGCTGCCAATGTCTCCATAAAGGATGCTGCAGACTGGTTCGACAGCATTGAAGCAACCTTGACCCCGCAGCAGAAGGAAATTGCCTCGCGTATCCTGAAAGAAATCCGCGACCGCCTGAAATTTCTCAATGATGTGGGGCTCGATTATCTGTCCATGGCGCGAAGCTCCGGAACCCTTTCCGGCGGCGAAAGCCAGCGTATCCGCTTGGCGAGTCAGATTGGCTCCGGCTTGACGGGGGTCCTGTACGTTCTGGACGAACCCAGTATCGGACTGCACCAGCGTGACAACGAGCGCTTGCTTGAAACCCTGAAACGGCTTCGTGACCTCGGGAACTCGGTCCTCGTAGTTGAACATGACGAGGATGCCATACTGACGGCAGACTATGTCATCGATATGGGCCCAGCGGCCGGTATTCACGGCGGCGAGGTCGTGTCTGCGGGGTCGGCAGAGGATGTTATCGCGGACCCGAAGAGTTTGACCGGAGATTATTTGTCGGGCCGCCGCGAAATACCGATCCCCGTAAAACGCCGCTGGACGAAGAAAACCAAGTCCATAACCTTGAAGGGCGCACGCGGAAATAATCTGCAAAATGTTGATGCGACCATCCCGCTTGCAACATTCACTTGTGTCACGGGTGTGTCGGGCGGCGGAAAGTCGACCCTGATCATCGAGACGTTGCAGCGCGTTCTTTCACGTCGTTTGATGAAAGCGCAGGCGGTCCCGGCACCATACGAATCCATCGATGGTCTCGAGCATCTCGACAAGGTCATCGATATCGACCAGTCGCCGATCGGACGAACGCCAAGGTCTAATCCGGCGACTTATACAGGAGCCTTCGGCCCTATCCGTGACTGGTTTGCTGGATTGCCGGAGTCCAAACAACGCGGTTACAAGCCCGGCCGGTTCTCGTTCAACGTGAAGGGGGGACGATGCGAAGCCTGCCAAGGTGACGGTGTCCTCAAGATCGAGATGCACTTTCTGCCGGACGTCTACGTCACCTGCGATGTCTGCAAGGGAAAGCGGTACAATCGCGAGACACTTGAGGTTCTCTACAAGGGCAAGTCGATCGCGGATGTACTCGACATGACGGTGGAAGAAGCGGAAGGGTTTTTCGCAGCTGTACCGGCCATCCGAACCCGGATGGAGACGTTGAACCGGGTTGGGCTCTCCTACATCAAGGTCGGCCAGCAAGCGACGACTCTGTCTGGAGGAGAGGCGCAGCGTGTGAAACTCGCCAAGGAGTTGGCAAAACGGGCTACCGGCAGGACACTTTACATCCTTGATGAGCCAACAACCGGCCTGCACTTCGAAGATGTCCGTAAGTTGCTGGAAGTGCTTCACGAGCTTGTGGACAACGGCAATACCGTGGTGGTGATCGAACACAATCTGGACGTGATCAAGACGGCGGATTGGGTACTAGATCTTGGTCCGGAAGGCGGCGATGGCGGCGGACGTATCGTGGCCGAAGGTACACCGGAAGACGTTGCAAAAACCTCAGAAAGCTGGACCGGAAAGTTTCTTGCGCAGACATTCAGACGGCATGAGGAGCGACGACTGTCGCGTAGCTCTACCTCAAAGGATGAACCTGCCGCCAAGAAGGTGAATTCCACGAAGAAATCCCGTTCAACTGCCTGACGATGCTCAGTCGAAGGTTTTTGCGACGGTTTGCGTCCCCTTGGGATTGAATCCCTTGTAGAGAAAAACCGAGAGCGCAGCAGACGCCAGATAATACGGAATGGCGGTCAGGCTGCTCAGAGTGCTGATTACGGCCATGGTGATTGCAGACGTACCGGTGGCAGCGGCCGGGTCCACCATGAGCGACATCATCGAGACGCCAAAACCGGCTGCGATGACCTGCGTTGCTACGAAGGAAACAACGTAAAGCGGTGCCAGCGTAAGAAGCGCTGCCGCGAGCGTCCGCCAGCCATTTCCATCTGTCCATGACCAGGTTTCGAAGATCATCACCTTGTCACGATCGACTGTCGCGGCTGGAAACGTGATCAGGCGGGCCCAAAGCCACAAAAGCAGAACGACGAAGGCCAGGGTTGCCAGAATCGTGATCCAGCCAACCGGCGACGCCATCGCGCCCGCCAGAGCATCCATTACGGCTTCGGGATTGTCCTGGAGCGCTTCAGGATCATCAACGACAGCCATCATCGAGAACGCAAAGAACACGGCAAGAATGAACCCGCCTATGATGCTGATCAGACCGAGCATCGCCCAGAATGCCAGAGACGCCATCAACAACCGGCCCTCATCGGGTCCCAGTTTCAAACCGAAAAGACCATCCTGTGTTCCGTACAACGCCAACCTCAGCGCCATGCCCAATGCAGCAATGCCCGTGACCAGCGAGATGATTGCGAAGGCCACGTACACCCCGAAGTTTCCGCCAGATTGTATCATCACGCTTGCATAGCTTACGGCTCCCATGGAAATGGCGAATAGTACATATGCCGGAAACGCGGGCATGATGGCTGTCCGAATGAAGGCATAGCTGTACGAAACGGCAGAAAGAACGGGAAGTTTTCCGGACATGAGCTTGTTTCCTGAAGTGATAGCGGACCGCTTAGCGCGGGTACTGCGATTTCGCCAGCCCTTGACCCCGACGAAAGGCTCATGATCTTCACACGATGACCTTAGACCCTATCCATATTGTCGGCGGCGGAATGGCCGGTAGCGAGGCAGCCTGGCAAATCGCCAATGCAGGCGTGCCTGTTATCGTGCACGAAATGCGAGGCGTGCGCGGCACAGAAGCGCATCAGACCGATCACCTTGCCGAACTGGTTTGCTCCAATTCCTTTCGGTCCGATGATACCTACGGCAACGCCGTCGGTCTGCTGCATGAAGAAATGCGCCGGTGCGGTTCTATCCTCATGGACGTTGCGGGTCGTCATCAGGTTCCGGCAGGGTCGGCCTTGGCTGTCGACCGGGATGGATTTGCTCAAACTGTCACAGCCAAACTGCAGGCTCATCCCCTGATCACCATCACGCGCGGCGAAATCACATCGCTGGATAATCTGGCAAGCAAATTGGCCATCATTGCCACCGGCCCGCTTACATCCGGTGCTCTGGCAGCTTCCATCCGTGAGCGCACGGGCGAGGAGGACCTGGCTTTCTTTGATGCCATCGCGCCGATTGTGAATTACGACTCGATCAACATGGATGTCGCCTGGCGCCAGTCGCGCTATGACAAGCCCGGCCCCCAAGGCGACGTTGCCGCCTATATCAACTGTCCAATGGACGAGGCTCGCTACAACCTTTTCCTGGATGCACTGCTGGCTGCGGAAACAACCGAGTTCAAGGATTGGGAAAAGGACACACCCTACTTCGAAGGTTGCCTGCCAGTAGAAGTCATGGCGGCGCGCGGCCGCGAGACCCTTCGTTTCGGGCCAATGAAGCCGGTTGGACTGACGAACCCCAGAGACCCGGACGTAAAGTCACACGCTATCGTTCAGCTTCGTCAGGACAATGCGCTCGGCACGCTATGGAACATCGTCGGTTTCCAGACGAAAATGAAGTACGGTGCGCAGGCAGAGGTTTTGCGCATGATACCAGGACTCGAGAACGCCGTTTTCGCACGGCTTGGCGGTATCCACCGCAACACCTTCATCAATTCTCCCCGCTTGCTTGATATGAGCTTGCGTCTGAAAAGCGATCCGAACCTGCGTTTTGCCGGTCAGATCACCGGGGTGGAGGGCTATGTCGAGAGCGGCGCCATGGGCCTGCTGGCCGGGCGTTTCGCCGCGAACGAACGGCTTGGGAAGCCTAGCAACCCACCTCCGGCCACAACCGCGCTCGGCGCTCTGTTGAGCCATATAACAGGCGGACATCTTGGCGAGAAAGGCACGTTCCAGCCGATGAACGTGAACTTCGGCTTGTTCCCCGAAGCTAATAACGTTCCCAACAAAACCGCAGACGGAAAGCGCCTTCGCGGAAAGGACAAGACCCGCGCCCGCAAAAGACGCCAAAGCGAGCGTGCGCTCGAGGATCTGGCAGCATGGCTGGTTGAACCGGACGGCTTTGCTGAACAGGCTCAGGTTGAAGCCAAGGCGCTATCTGTCGTTTGAATTCAGGACCCGCGCCAAGTAATCCGGACCGGACAGGAATGTTCGCAGCAAACGGAAGCGCTTGGTCATGGGCCCCGGCATTCGGCCGGATTCGTAGAGAGGTGAAAGAGAGAGGAGCGCTCCGAGCATCGGACTGATCCGGAACAGATGTTCCAGATCAGCTCGCGACATGACAGCCGTTCGCAGGTTTGAATGACGGGCGCCCCCATAGAACCGGCCGGCACGTTGAAGAACGTCCTGTCCTTGCTCCGGGTCGCACAAATCCTCATCGCATAAATATACGAATAAATGTCCGTAAACATCTGCAGCAAAAGAGCTTTCGACAAGACACGCTTGCGTGGCCGACACAAAATCCAGGGTCTGCCGGACTATTGCGGCGCGCGGCTGAACGTCTGCAAGAAGCGCAATCAAAGGATGAGGGGGGATGCCTGTTGGGGTGTCTTCCAGGCGGTCGGAAAGCCAGATTTCGAGAGTGTCTCGCCACCACTGGAACCGTATCTGGGCGAGCATCGTTTCTGAGGTGATGGTTTCGATGCGTTTCAGTTCCAGATACAACGCGATTTTTCTTATCGCTAGTCGACGCTCCGGCTGTGCCAAGAGGCGCGTTGCCAACCAAAGGTCCTGACACCCTCGCCGGACAGTTTCTGTCCAGCCATCATAAGAAAGATGTTGCGCCGCATTGGTAGTCTGCATCGAAAGTCACATATCCCACAGGTACGGGCGAGCCTGCCTGTCATTCAAAGGAGCAATACACAATGGCCTTCGACCTTCCCGATCTGCCCTATTCCAGAGATGGGTTGGATCCCGTCATTTCCAAAGACACGCTCGACTATCATTACGGCAAACATCACCAGGCTTATGTCGACAAGCTGAACAAGCTCATTGACGGCACCGAGCTTGAGGGCAAGGCGCTCGAAGAGATTATCAAAGCCTCCGATGCAGACCCGTCGAAGTCAGGCATATTCAACAATGCTGCGCAGGTCTGGAACCACACATTCTACTGGCACTCCATGAAACCGGGTGGCGGCGGCAAACCATCCGGCAAAATCGCAGATATGATTGATCGCGATTTCGGGTCCTACGAAAAGTTCCGCGAAGCGTTTTCGGACGTCGGCGCGACGCAGTTCGGTTCGGGCTGGGCATGGCTGGTACTCGTTGGCGGCAAGCTCGAAGTCCGCAAGACGCCAAACGCTGCGACGCCCTTGACTGACCCTGCGGCAACGCCGCTGCTGACGATGGACGTCTGGGAGCATGCTTACTATCTGGACTACCAGAATGCACGCCCGAAATACATCGAGGCTTTTCTCGACGACCTGGTGAACTGGGAGTTTGCCAATCAGAACCTCTCCGACGCCTGATCGGAAAGACAATAGGACTTGAGGAAAAGCCCGCCGGTCGGCGGGCTTCTTTATGGGGTGGTTGTGACCGCGTCGCCGGTCTTCTTGTCTGCCCGCAGCCCGGTGTGAAGCAAGAGCGCCGATGCGACGAAGATTGAGGAATACGTACCCACGCAGATGCCCCATATCAAAGCAAACGAGAAACCTCGAAGGACTTCGCCACCCAGGAAGTAGATGGCAAAAAGCGCGAGAAGCGTCGTGCCAGAGGTCAAAATCGTCCGTGACAGGGTCTTGTTGATCGCCAGATTGATCACTTCGGCCAGAGGTAACTTCTTGTACTTGCGCAATTCCTCACGCACCCGGTCATAGACGACGACTGTATCGTTCATCGAATAGCCGATAATCGTGAGGAGCGCCGCGATCGTGGTCAGGTTGAACTCAAGCTGCAGGAAGGAGAAAACGCCTATCGTCAGCGCAACGTCATGCACAAGGGCTATGACTGCACCCACCGAGAACTGCCACTCGAAACGGAACCAGATATAGGCGACCATGAAAATAAGAGACACGACCAGTGCCGTGATCCCGGCCTGAAGCAACTCGCCGGATACACGCGGCCCGATATTCTCCGCCCGGCGTATATCTACATCACCGAAGTTTTCGACGAGTGTGCCCCTGACGAGGTCGGTGAGGTTTTGTTGCGCTGCCTCCGCGTCGATGCCTTCTTCGGCAACCGTAGATGCCTTGATAATGAAGACATCCTCCGCTCCAACCCCGGTTCCGGCCGCTTCAGTCAGCTGCAGGTCATTCAGGTCCAGCGCGCTCAGTACCGGTCGGAGGTCTTCGAGCGTTACACCGTCAGGCTTGGCAACTTCGACCAGCAAGCCGCCACTGAAGTCGATACCGAAATTGAGACCGCGAACCGGCACCTCCACGACGGAGAAGACAAGCGCCAGAGCCGAAAACGCGAAAGCGAACCATCGGACCTTCATGAAGTCGAAGTTTGTCTCGACAGGAAAGAAGCGGATCAACATATCATCGGTCTCAAATTGGAAGTTTCTTGGGCCGACGAACTTTCAGCCAAATGACGGTGAACCATCGCGTGATGACGAAGGCCGTGAACACAGAAGTGAAGATGCCTATCGCCAGGGTGACGGCAAAGCCCTTCACTGGCCCGGACCCCAGCAGATACAACACGACAGCAGCAAGAAGCGTGGTGATATTGGCATCAAAGATGGTCGAGACCGCCTGCTGATAACCGACATCGACCGAGTTGATCGGAGATCGACCCGAAAGAGCCTTCCTCACGTATGCGCTCGAAAACCAGAACGTTCGCATCAACGGCCATACCAATCGTCAGAATAATGCCAGCGATACCCGGAAGCGTCAAAGTCGCGCCTAGACCAGACAAAACGCCGAGAATGAGAATAATGTTCACGAACAGGGATGTGACACCGAAAATCCCGAACAGACCGTAAGCTACAATCATGAAGACGGCGACAAGTGCCAGCCCGATCAATGAAGCCGCGAGGCCCGCATCGATCGAGTCCTGCCCAAGACTGGGACCGACGGAACTTTCCTGAATGACGGTGACATCTGCCGGCAACGCACCTGCCTGAATGATCGTGGCCAGGTCCTGGGCTTCCTCGATTGTGAAGTTTCCGGTGATCCTGCCGCTACCGCCGAGGATGGCTGTCTGGATAACAGGTGCGGATTTCGACACGCCATCCAGAACAATGGCAAAACGCTGCCCTACATTGCTGGCCGTCGCATCACCAAACAGCTTTGCCCCACGCGTATTCAACGTGAAGCCGACAGAAGGCTGGTTACGTTCGTCAAACTGCTGCGCGGCCGAACGGAGCATTTCACCTTCGATGATCGGGTTCTGATCGATCAGGATGAAGGGTTCTGCCGGGTTCTCCGTGGGAATGAGCAGGAAACCGCGTCTAGGTCGGGTCTCAAGAGCCTGGCGGATGCGCGCTGGATCGTCGTCGACCAGGTTCAGCGTCAACTCACCGGGTGCCTGGATCAAATCCTTGAGGCGCTGCGGGTCATCAATGCCCGGGGCTTCGACGATAATACGCGAGTCGCCTTGCGGCTGAACCGAGATTTCACCAAGGCCATCCGGGTCGAGCCGCGGGCCGAGCTTGGCAACTGTCTGGCGAACCGCTTCGTTTCTGATCTCTTCGATTTTCTGCGGCGAGAAGGTCACCACGAGCTCACCGGCATTGCCATCCCGTACCGACACACCGGCAGGGCCTACCGGTCCGCCGACAGGATCGACCTTGCCCTCGATCTCGCGCACTGCACGTTCTCGCTGCGACGGATCGCGCAGACGGATTCGGATACTGTCATCTTCAACGCGAAGGTATTCGAAGGTGATGCGCTCGCTGCCCCGGCCGCGTGCGAACGTCGTCGCCAGGTCGCGGCGCAGATCGTTCATCTGCTTTGTCACTGAACGTGACGGATCGACGTCCAGCAGGAGATAGACGCCGCCCTGAAGGTCCAGCCCCAGATTGACTGTCGCAGATGGCATGAACCCGGGCAGAGCCTCGCGCTGCTTGGCCGTCAGCATGTTTGGAAGCGCCATCAAAACACCGATCACGGTAACGATGACGATCAGCGCGATTTTCCAGCCGGGAAAATGAAGCATTACGGTTTATCCGGCCTTGGTATCGTTGGCAGGCGCCGCGACGGTGCCACGACCACGGACGTCAACGATCATGGCGCGCAGGACGCGAACCTGGGTTTCTCCGAGATCTACCCGCACTTCATCATCGGCCAGCTTCGTGACCTTGCCGATCAGGCCGCCCTGGGTCACCACGGTGTCGCCTCGCTTGAGGTCAGCAAGCATTGCACGATGCTTTTTTCGTTGCTGCTGCTGCGGGCGGATCAGAAGAAAGTACATGATCAACGCCATTGCGCCGAAGGGAAGCAGAATTCCGGTGATGAAACTGCCGCCTGCGGCACCTGCGGCAGGCGCGCCAGCTGCAGCAATCATCGGTATAGAAAGGCTCATTGAGTGTGTCCGTTGCCAGAGTTCGGGATGAGGCGGACGTATAATGGCCTGCGGGCCGGTTTGCAAACGATCAGACGTCCTGATCAGACCGGGTCATGTCTCGCGCGCAACGCCGTCACTGAGATGAAGGAATGCGGACGGTGCTAATGGCTCGATTGCCTCCCATGACATCTCATTTCTGCGGATGCGGCAGATCTGCTGGTGCTCGTTGGTTCCCATAGCCATGACGACCAGCCCGCCCGGCTTGATCTGCGAGAACCAGGCAGGTGGCAGACCTTCGCGCGCGCCGTAGGCGATGATCCGGTCAAATGGACCGGCTTTCTCCCATCCTTCCAGTCCGTCGCCGTGCACGAGCGCAACATGATCCAGATCAGCCGCCGAAAGTAGGGTTCGGGCCGTATCGTAGAGCGAACGATAGCGCTCTATCGAAACCACCCGGCGGGCAATCCCTGCCAGAACCCGTGTCGTCCAACCACTACCCGTACCGATCTCCAGCACTGTTTTCGTCCGCGTAGGACCCAGTTCGAGAGCTTGCAGCATTCTTGCCGCCAGCACGGGCGGTGTCGTCGATTGGCCACAGGCGATGGGAAGTTCGCAATTTTTGTAAGCATGCGCGCGAAGGTCGTCTGTCAGAAACGGCTCTCGCGGCGTTCGCTCGACAGCGTTCAGAACGACCGGATCGGTCACGCCTGCCGTACGCATTTCCAGTATGAGCCGGGCAACGCGGTATTGTTCACCGTCAGGGCCCGTCTCATTCATGGGGAACCGCTTTCAGACGGTCCGAACCGTTCCGTCAACTCCGCAAGGCTCTGCTCGTGTGTGAGATCGACATGCAAGGGCGTGACCGAAACATGCCCGTCATAAATGGCGCGCAGGTCGGTCCCCTCATTCGGCTTCGACAGTTTGCCACGATAGCCGATCCAGAAATAATCGTCTCCGCGCAAGTCCTGGCGCTGCTCGGCTCGAATGATGTTCTCATCACGAAAGCCCTGCCGCGTCACCTGAATACCCGAAACGTCATCGGGAGAGCGATCCGGAAAGTTAACGTTCATCACCACATTCTTCGCCCATTTTATGTTGAACAATGGTTTGAGAACCTTCGGGCCCCAGTCTTCGGCAGTTTCCCACGGAAGCGATCCTTCGTTCCTGAAATTGCGAGACTGGCTGAGCGCGATAGAGGGCAAGCCGTGTTGCATACCGCAAAACGCAGCGGCGACAGTTCCCGAATAGGTCGTGTCCTCGGCTATGTTCTGTCCACGATTGACACCGGACAATAGATAATCCGGTTCGGCCCCGGTCACGAGACGCTGCAAGGCTAGGAGCACGCAGTCTGTCGGCGTCCCGGCAACAGCAAACCGCTTCTCTGATATCTGCCTGACCCGCACAGGATCCGTCAGCGTCACGGCTCGTGACTTTCCGGACTGCTCTATCTCTGGCGCGACCACCCAGACATCGTCCGAGAATTGGGCGGCAATTCGCTCAAGCACCTGCAGGCCGGGCGCATGAATGCCGTCGTCATTGGTCAGAAGCAGTCTCATGTGTTCATTGCCGAAATGGTCTTGACCCCGTTCATATAGGGTATGAGCGCGTCCGGGACGCGAACGGAACCGTCCTGCGCTTGATAGTTCTCGATGATCGCAACCAATGTCCGGCCGACCGCAAGCCCGGACCCGTTGAGCGTATGAACAAAATCCGGCTTCTTCTGACCGGGCGTTCGAAAACGGGCATTCATCCTGCGCGCCTGAAACTCACCGCATGTCGAGCAGGAGGATATTTCCCTGTAGGTGTCCTGGGATGGCAGCCAGACCTCGATGTCATATGTCCGGCGTGCGCCGAACCCCATATCGCCGGTGCAGAGCTGCATGACCCTGTAGGGCAGGTTCAATTCCTTTAGCACCCCTTCGGCACACGCCGTCATGCGCTCCAGTTCCGCATCGCTCTGATCCGGACGAACAATAGACACCAGTTCGACCTTGTTGAACTGATGGACCCGGATCATGCCCTTGGTATCGCGCCCGGCACTTCCCGCCTCTGACCTGAAGCATGGCGTATTGGCGGTGTAGCGCAACGGAAGATCGTCGCCGTCCAGCACTTGCTCACGAACAAGGTTCGTCAACGAAACTTCCGCTGTCGGAATAAGGTATGGCCCTGCCGTCGTCTGGAAGAGGTCGTCGGCAAATTTGGGAAGCTGAGTTGTTCCAATCAGGGCATCATCTCGGACCAGCAAGGGAGGGCTGATCTCGGTATAGCCGTTTTGCTCTGTTTGCATGTCGAGCATGAAAGCGGCCAGAGCGCGCTCAAGCCTCGCCAGCGGGCCACGAAGCGCAACAAACCGTGCGCCGGACATCGCTGATGCGGCCGCAAAGTCCATCTGCGGTCCGGCACCATCGCCGCCGAGAGCGGAACCGATGTCGTCATGGCTTTGCGGATCGAACGCCAGCCCGGCCGGTTCGCCCCATCGCCTGACCTCCACATTGTCGGCTTCATCCTTTCCGACAGGTACATCGTCGTGAGGTCTGTTCGGAAGGCTCAGGAGATGCCCGTCCAGTTCGGCGCGGGCCTGAAGCTTCGATCTCGCCGCAGCGTTCGATTGCGCTCTTCGCCGTCGCGACCGCCTCGAGCAAATCCTGCGCGCGCGTCTCATCTCCGCTGGCCTTTGCTTTTCCGATTTCCTTCGAAGACGCGTTTCGGACCGTTTCGGCGTCCTGTTTGGCTGGTCACGGCCTCGCGCACCCGGGCAGTCCAGGCTCAAGCAGCAAGGCTGACCAGCTATCTTCGCCGTCCGGCACAACGACAGACCGCCTGGCCATAGCCTCGTCGAAAGCCTGCGGATGGTCGCGAATGAATCGGATATCGTGCATATGTCCACCTTATCGAGCGGCTGTTCCATATCCCTGCAGGCCGCTGGCGTCCACCAAAGGAACAGGCGAGAACGGAACAGGTTCAGTCTGCGGCGTCTGCTTCGGCATCCCGCTTGTTACGATCACGTTCGATCAGGACGACGCACCAGATTGATATCTCGTAAAGCAGCATGACAGGCACCGCGAGCATCACCTGAGAAATGACATCCGGCGGCGTGAAGAAGGCCGCAAATGCGAGAATGCCGACCACGGCGTATTTACGTCCGGTGCGCAGCGTCGAAGGCGAAACCAGTCCGGCTTTGCCCAGCAAGGCTGACAAGAACCGGCAACTGGAAAGAGAGGCCGAACGCCAGGATCAAGGCCATGACCAGTGACAGGTATTCCTTTACGCTGGCCAGAAGCTGGATCTGGGTGCCGTCCGGTCCGGTCTGTTCCTGACCGAGCGCAAATCGCATGACCATTGGAAGCATGACGAAATAGACGAAGCTCGCCCCGAGCGAGAAAAGCACCGGCGTTGCGATAAGGAACGGTGCGAAGGCAGCCCGCTCGGTCTTGTAAAGGCCTGGTGCAACAAAACGATAGACGTGGAACGCGATCACCGGAAAACTTATGATGATGCCCGCGAAGAGAGAGAGCTTCAGCTTGGCGAAAAAGAATTCAAGCGGGGCGGTGAATATGAGTTCGAGCTTGAAGGCCTCCCCCGACCGGCTGCGAACCGCTTCGGCTGCATCGGCAAAAGGTACGAGCAGAATGTTATAGATCTGAGCGGCGAAGAAAAAGCTCACAAGCGACGTGGCCGACACTGCTAGCAGCGACCACATGAGCCTTGAGCGCAGTTCCGTGAGGTGCACAAGCAGCGGCGCTGAGGACGTATCGAGTTCGTCGTCCTCCACGGACGTCGCACTGTCTTCGGCAGGTTCGCTCACTCCGCGGGTTTCCTCGTAACTGCCTCGTTGATCTCCCGCTCGGCCTCCCGGAGATCCGACATCGCATCCTCAACGGCATTGTCCTTCTTGAGGGACTCAATTTCCTTTCGGAGATCGTCAAGCTCGGCCTGACGTGCAATGTCATCGAACGCGCCGCGGAACTCCGCTGCCATGCGTCTTGCCTGTCCCATCCACTCGCCAAGCTTGCGCATCATCACGGGAAGATCGCGTGGACCCACAACAACCAGCGCAATGACTGCCAGCAGCAGAAACTCAGAAAGACCGAATTGGGGAAGCATTCAGTTACCCGTTCAGGACGTACGGGCCTTGTCTTTTTCAGGCGTAACGTTGATCGGCTCGGAAGGCTTGTCCAGCGACTTGTCTTCTTCGTCCTTCAATCCGCTTCTAAAGCTTTTTATCCCTTTGGCCATATCGCCCATGATCGACGAGATCTTGCCGCGACCGCCAAAAAGCAGAAGCGCAACAAGCACAACAACGGCAATCTGAATCCAACCGGGTGCCATAAGAAAGTCTCCACGTTCTTCAACATTCAGACTAGCCGTTGTCACGGCATTTCACAACGTCGAATGATTTTCAGTCCTTGTTCGCGCGCCCAAGGAAGTCGGTATGGAAATCGCCCCCACCGTTATCCGCGACATCGCCGGCTTCGTCATTTGTTCCTGAGGATGGTTCCTTCAGATCGAAGCTGAAATTTGCCGGGACCGCGCCCGATAGTAACCCGGCTGCCAGATAATCGCCCTTCCCCGGCAGATCCTGCAGGCTATCGAGCCCGAAATGCACCAGAAATGCTTCTGTCGTGCCGTAAGTCGCCGGTCGACCGGGTGTTCGCCTGCGGCCTTTCAGCCGCACCCACCCTGTTTCAAGCAGGATGGAAAGCGTACCGCCCGACACCGCAACGCCTCGGACCTCTTCAATTTCAGCCCGCGTGACCGGCTGGCTATAGGCAATGATCGCAAGTGTCTCGAGGGCCGCGCTGGATAGAGCTTTCGGGGTCTCGCGCTGGTCTACAAACAGATGAGAAAGATCTTCCGCAGTACGGAAATGCCATTTCCCGGCCGTTTGTACCAGTTGCACGCCCCGTCCCGCGTAGAGCCGTTTCAGTCGCATGAGTGCCGCCGACACATCAGCATCTGCCGACACAAGTTCCCGCAAGGCATCAACCGAGAGAGGGTCCGCCGACGCGAACAGCAACGCTTCAATCTGGCGCTCAATATCGCTCTCTGTTTCTACGTCCCGCCGTTGGTTCGCATGCTTTCCCGAGAAGGAAAACCGCAGATCCTTGACGGCGTTCCGGATCGCATCGCTATCGGGAATGTCTCCATTCTCCGGCACTACAACCCGGCCTCCACGCCCCGAACAAGAACTGGTGCGCGGTAGGCGTCCTGTCGCAGATCGACCCTGGCGGCTTTGGAAAGCTCCAGTGATGCTGCAAAAAGGCTGGCTAACCGCGAACGCTCAGGCGCGGGCCGCTGATGCTCTAAGTACCGGACTTCGACCGCCTCCAGTTCTGTCCAGTCGAACATATCACGTGTGGCAACTTCGAGCGATTGCCGGGCCGTCTCCAGAGGCAGAACGAGCTGAACAGAAATCGAATGTGGTGCAGATGTCTGCTTGGAGGCATGAATGACTGCGAACGCCTTCATCAGATCATGCAGCGTCGCATTGAACTCCGGCTCCGAAACTGTGCTTCGCGATTGCGGTGCCCCGCGCGACCGGACGTCAGACCCGAGCTGGCTCAAGGACATCAGATTGGCTGACGCTTCGCGCATTGTAGCAAGACGCTTCAACCTGAAGGCCAGCCAGGCGGCCTCAGACGTCGGGTCCGAAGCCTCACTATCCGTTCCGGCAGCCAACTTCGGCAAAAGCATACGACTTTTAAGCAAGGCAAGCCATGATGCCATGACCAGGAAATCAGCGGCCAGATCGATGCGTTGAAGCCGCGCGTCCTCAACGAAGGCCAGATAACTGTCTGCAAGGTCGAGCACCGACACTTGCAGGAGATCAACCTTCTGGCGTCGGGCAAGGTCCAGCAACAGGTGCAAAGGACCTTCGAATCCATCGATATCTACGAAAAGCATGTCTTCGTAATCGGCCGTGTCGTCGCCACGGAAACCGGCCTCAAAATCCACATGTGCTGCGCCATCGGCCATCAGACCGCTCCGGTATCTCCAACCAGTTGCTCATATTCACTACGCAGTTCACCCGCGTCGAATACCAGACCATGGGTGGTCCAAGCCTCTGCCTGCTGCGCTCTGACCAGAGCCTCGTCGTCGAGTGCTGAACAGGCTTCAGCGACATCCTTCATTTCCGAGAGAATATCAGCCTGATTCGCAACAAAACCCGAACAATGAAGAACGACGTCGCAGCCGGCACCCAACGCGGCGATGGCGCGGCTGCCCAAAGTCCCGCCTAAAGCCTTCATGCCGAGGTCGTCGCTCATCAAGAGGCCGTCAAATCCGATCTCTGTACGGATGAGCTGTTCGATGACCGTTCTCGAAGTCGTCGCGGGAAATGTCTCGTCATATGCCGGATAGAGAATATGTGCGGTCATTGCCATTGGTGCAGCACGTACAGCTGCGAACGCCTGCAGATCCGAAGCCAGCGCATTCGGACCGGCCTCGACGACCGGCAAAGTGTCATGACTATCGACAGTCGCACGACCATGACCCGGAATATGTTTTATGACACCGGCCACACCAGCCGCTTTCAGACCCTCCAGCGCAGCCAGCCCAAGTTCCCCGACAGCCTCCGCCGAGGCGCTGAATGCGCGGTCACCGATAATGCCATGTGCACCCTCGTGGAGAAGATCGACGCAAGGCGAACAGTCCGCATGAATGCCCAGCTGGGCCAGTTCCCTTCCCATAAGCTGATGTCCGATGTGACATGCGCGAAGGCCTTGCTCCCGATCTCGGGCGTAAATATCGCCATAGACCGATACCGGTGGAAAGACCGGCCATTCAGGCGCCTTGAGCCGGGCAACCCGCCCGCCTTCCTGGTCAATGAAGATGAGACAGGACCGGCCAAGGCTGGACCAGATTTCATCCACGAGCGCACTAACCTGCGCCCGGCTTTTGCAGCTCCGGCCCATCAGAATAAGGCCCCAGGGCTGGGCTTCCCGGAAGAATGATTTCTCGTCCTCGGTCAGTTGCTCGCCAGACGGGCTGAGAATACACGCAAGTTGCTGCGTCATGAATTACGGGAAACGACCATGCAGCCCTTGCCCCGCTGCTTGAGCGTTCCACAGAACGAGTCGGCAGCCTGGCGGGACGGGAACGCCGCGGCGCGCACACGGTAATAGATGCCCTTATCGCCAAGATCGGCGCGCTGCACATCGAGTTCAGCTCCCGCAAACAGGTCCGGATCGGCCCTTACGGCATTCTTCCAGGCTATCTCTGCTGCATCTTCACTACGAAGAGCTGCCACCTGAACAAGAAATCCACCGGAGGTGTCGACAGCGACATTCTGGACAGGTTGCGTTTCCCTGACCGGTTCAACCGTCCGCGCAGGCGCTGTCGCAAATGGCGTGTTGGCAGCCGCCCGCTCTCTGACGCGCGTGAGGTCGAGCGTCGGCTCCGGAGCCGCTGCTTCGGGTAGGCTCTGAGATGGTATGTTTCGAAGTGGCTTCGAAGGGGCACCACTTTCTGCTCGACGGGTGCCGAGAAGGTCTCTGGGCTCACCGGGCTGGGTGGCAGCGATCCGCACGGGAACATTGCTGTCACCGCTTTCCATGTCCAGCGGCTCTTCACGAGAGCGGACCGGGCGAACGTCCTCTTCGGCAGACTCTGCAGAAAACTCGTCAAACATGCGCATACGCGCTTCGACCGAGGCTTCCGCGGTACCTGTATCAGCCGGTGTCTTTATGGGGGTTCGATCAGCGAGGATCATCGGGACATCTTCTTCGGTCCTCAGGCCCTTGTTAAAAGCGTTCCAGACAATCGCACCAAAGACCAGCACAACGCCTACGGCGAGTGCAAGAATAAGCGGACCTTTGCCACGTTCGTCCTGGCGCGCGTCAAAGCCGCGATACTCTTCACCGAACGGAGAAGCCTCACGCGAGCCATAGGAAGTGCGAGCACCTGCAGGCGGGTCGATTTCGTTGCGGTCAGACATTCGATACCCTCTTCGTCTTTCGTTAACTCTCTCACAAACAGGGTTAACTACATGCTAATGAAATGCGTCAGATCATACTTTCAAGGTTGAACAAACGGCGGTGCTCGTCGATCGCGTAGTTATCAGTCATGCCGGCAAGATAGTCACAAATCGTTCGTGCTCGTCCGTCTCGTGAACTCTGCGTTGCGGTTACTCTCCATGGCGGTGGCAATGTGTCCGGTTCCGCAAGAAAAAGGTGAAACAGGTCACGCAGGATCCGCCGAGCCTGGCTGCGTTTCCGGTTCACCTTGTAGTGCCGGTACATCCGCTCCATAAGGAATAACCGCAAGTCACGCTGCTCGCCGAGCAGTCTATCAGAGAACCCGACTATCGGCGCATCCATTGCCCGCACATCCTCAGCGGATTGGGGATTGGCGTCCTTCGCGCGTCTGCGCGTTTCCGTCGTCAGATCCGTGACCCAAATCCCGATTAGTCGCCTAATGGATTCTGCAATGAGGCGGTCGCGGTCGATCAAGGGGTATTCGGTCCTGACTTCCGCGAACACGCGTCCTACGAGCGCAACTTCGCTGATCTCTTCGATCGTGAACAAGCCGGCCGATAGCCCATCGTCGATATCGTGATTGTTATAGGCAATATCATCCGCCAAGGCAGCAACTTGTGCTTCCGGACCGGCATAGCTGGCAAGTTCCAGATCTTCGATATGAGAGAATGCGCGAAAGGCAGCCGGTAGCGATGCGACCGGGCGGTCAAGCGTAACGACCGGCCCGTTGTGCTTGACCAGTCCCTCCAGCATTTCCCAGGTCAGGTTCAAGCCCATCGAAAGCCGGATAACGGTGCTCCAGATGCGTCACCACCCGCAGCGTCTGGGCGTTGTGGTCAAATCCGCCATAGGCCTGCATGCAGGCGTCAAGTTCTTCCTCACCGGAATGGCCAAAGGGCGGATGACCGATGTCATGGGCCAGTGCCAACGCTTCCGCGAGGTCTTCATCAAGTCGCAGGGTGCGGGCAACCGAGCGGGCAATCTGTGCAACTTCTAGCGAATGTGTCAGCCGCGTGCGGAAATGGTCTCCCTCATGGGCAACGAACACCTGTGTCTTCATCTTCAGCCGTCGGAACGCGCTCGCATGAATGATGCGGTCACGATCCCGCTGAAACGGCGTACGGGTCGATGACGGCGGCTCGTCATGGTACCTGCCCCGGCTTTCGGTGGCCTTGCTCGCCCATATCGCGTGCCCGGAAGGAGATAATACGGTCATGAGGTGGTCCGGACTTTCGAATGCACGGATGACACACTACTTTGATGAATGAAGAAGAAAGGTCGTATCATGAGCGCTTCAGTATCTCTTTCCGCATCTGCTGCTGACAGGATTAAAGCGATTCTGGCCGATCAACCGCGCGATAACGTCTTACGAGTATCAGTCGAAGGCGGCGGATGTTCCGGTTTCTCCTACAAATTCGACTTCGACACCGAAATTTCGGAAAGTGACTTCATTGCCGAACGCGATGGAGCCAAGGTGGTGATCGACGATATGAGTCTGGACCTGCTGAAAGGTTCACAGATCGATTATGTCGATGAACTCATCGGAGCTTCGTTCCGCATCAATAATCCGAATGCGACAGCTTCGTGTGGCTGCGGCACAAGTTTCTCACTCTGAAACACTAGCCCTTGCGGCGCACCTTTGCGAGAACCGGTCTGGTCGCCTAATTTCTGATCGGAATGGTTTGCATGAAAGTTTCAGACGCGTTGGCACAACGCAGATCCACGCGCGCCTATCTCGACAAACCGGTTGAACGGCAGACAGTCGAAGACCTGCTCAATTTGGCTCAGCGCGCGCCGTCCGGTGGGAATTTGCAGCCATGGCGCGTGATCGTGCTTACAGGGGACGCCAGACAATCCGTTATCGATCTCGCGGCCAATGTCCTGTCGCAAAGCCCTGCAGGCGAAGTTACGGACCGGCCGATCTATCCCGAGAAGCTCTGGGAGCCGCACCGTTCCCGTCGCTTTGCGGTCGGGGAGGAAATGTACAAGTCACTCGGAATACCGCGCGAGGACAAGGCCGCGCGCATGGAGTGGTTTGCCCGGAACTTCCGTTTCTTCGATGCCCCCGTCGCCATTATGTTCGTTATCGACGAGCGAATGGGTCATGGCCAGTGGGCCCATACCGGGATGTTCATACAGTCCATCGCTCTGCTCGCAGAAGAAATGGGGCTGGCAACCTGCATGCAGGAATGCTGGGGTATTCTGCGAAACTCATTGAAAGACGATCTCAAGCTCGGCGAAACCGAAATGCTCTATTGCGGTATGGCGCTTGGATATCCCGATCACGAGGCACCGGTGAATACGATGACCTCGGAGCGCGCCGCGCTGGATGAATTTGCCGAGTTTCGGGACTAGACCGTTATGACGCTGCGCATTGCGACCTGGAACGTCAACTCAATCAAGGCTCGCCTGCCCACTGTGCTGGAGGTGCTGAAGACGATCAATTGCGACGTCGTCTGCTTGCAGGAAATCAAATGTACTGCTGATGGCTTTCCTTGGCTGGAGATCCAGGATGCCGGCTACAATGCCGAAGTCGTTGGCCAGAAGAGCTATAACGGTGTGGCGATCCTGTCGCGCACATCCATCGAAGTGGAGCATTGCAGCCTCCCCGTTCCCGATAGCGACGAAAGCGCCGAAGACGATGAGCAGGCGCGCTATCTTGAAGTGGTCACGGGAGGAGACAAGCCGGTTCGCGTGTCGAGCATCTATCTTCCCAACGGCAACCCTGCTCCCGGCCCCAAATATGACTACAAGCTTTCATGGATGAGACGGCTCCAGGCACGCGCCGAGGCCATTTTCAGGCTTGAGGAACCGGCGGTCCTTGCGGGAGACTATAACGTCATTCCCTCCGACACCGACTGTTGGGACCCCTCCGTTTGGTCCGGCGATGCTCTGGCTTTATCGCAAACCCGGGATGCCTTCGGTCAAATCCTTGCGTGCGGTTACTGCGAGGCGTTCGAAACCGTCGAAAGCAGGGCACATGCCTATACATTCTGGGATTATCAGGGCGGTGCATGGCAAAAGGATCGTGGCATCCGCATTGACCATCTGCTCACGACACCTGAGGCAACGGACAGACTTCAGGCTGTCGAAATTTTCAGAGATGCTCGCGGGATGGAAAAGCCATCGGACCATGTCCCGGTCATTGCAACTTTCAGCTTCTGATCCTGCCTAGCGGTTCGTCGCGCACCCCCTGTTGAAAGCAGCAGCGTCGCGATTGTAGCGACTCTGGCGTTCCTGAACCTCGCGATTCAGTTCAGCCACATTGGTCCGTTCTGCCTCAAAATCTGCTTTCAGCTTCCTCGCAGCCTCCGCGCCGCCGACTACAAACGACGACATCTTTACGGCTTCGGCATAATCATCTCCAAGCGCCTGCGCTTTCTCCTGCCGCAGTTTGAGCAATTTCATCCGCGCAGCCAACGCTGCCCCCTCTGACTTCAGATCGGCAGCGATAACTTTACAGTCTGCAGCAGTTATCGCTGACGCTGGCAGTGCAGCGACTGCGGCCAAAATCAGAAAGACGGAACCACTCGCAACGAGAGGCCATGTTGGTGAAAGATGTTCGGGATATTTGAGTGTCATTCCTACAGTTTTTCCAGACCGTGAATGACGCAAAGATGAACGATTCAGGGCGCTTCTGTGGCAACCGGATCAATCAGTGAAAGGCGGGACGCCTGTGGAAAGACCAGTGCTATCCGTTCCGTCCGGTTCTGCGTCACTCTCATCGCGCGGCTTGTCTTTGACATGCAGGACATCCACAACCTGAAAAACGGCCGCAAAATCCTGCAATAGACGCTGAACCCGGCTTTCATCATCCAGCCGCTTGAACATCGAACCGGCTTCAAAGAGGTTTCCGGCTTCGGCAGCAGCGGTGATCTTGCCGTCACAAAAGGCGACGCGGAGTTTCTTTCCGGCAAAGCTCTCTTCCAGATCAACGAGTGTCTGCATGACATCCGGAGTCAGAAGAAATCGCGCCTCGACCTGATCCGTGGTCCGGACTTCGAAAGCTTTCTCGAAAACCGGATCTTCAAGTCTGGCCCGGTCGAGGCTTGAGCCAAATCCTGCCAAGGCGTTGAACATTCCGGCGTCACGCGAAACGATCGTCTTTCCGTAGAAAACCTTGGGCGCATCGAACGTCCAGCACTGACCCTGAAAAACGGTCACCCAGCGTGTTTTCGTCCGGCCCTTGCTATCGGTCGAGGTTCGCTTCTGTTCCAGTTTCGCTTCGAAAAACGAAACATCGATTCCGCGATGGCGACCGCTCAGTCCATCCTGCAACGTCTTTCGGTTCCATGTCGGAACAAGCGACAGGCCAAGCAGGTTTTGCAGCTCAGCCTCGGCCTGCGCGCCAGGCGTCTCGGCATAACTGAAATCCAGAGCGGCTGCGAGCGGCTGCACCATCATCAGCTTCGCTTCGCGTGCGAGCTTCCCGATCTTCGTTCTGCCCCAGGAATAAATACCGAAGCCGACAATCAGTCCGGCGAAGACCGCGAACATGTTGTTGAAGATCAGAAAGCCGCCGCCAGCCACTGCAAGCCCGACGATGCCCGCCGCCACGTTCATACGCTGCGCAAACTTCGCTCCGGCCTCCCGTTCGCCTTCGCGCTCTCGGAGAACCGGCGCGACCTCCGCCTCGTAGATGTTGCGCAGTTCCTTGAGCTGCTGGGAACTCGCCGAAAGATCGCTGTTCTCAGAGGTCGGCATAGATGTGCTTTTCCGCTCTGGCCCCCGGGTGCGTTACCGCGCCTTCGTGCGCCGGGCCAACGCTTCGTGCAAATTTGTAAAGCGCACCACTCTCGTAGAGCGTTTCCCTGCGGAGACCAATGGCTACGCCGTTCAGCCAGTTCGTCCTCATCCACCAGCAAATCGATCCGTCCGCGTATTTGCGTCAATTTCAATCAGATCGCCGTCCTTGACCAACGCGATCGGACCACAATCCTGCGCTTCGGGTCCGACATGACCGACGCAAAACCCCGCGTTGCGCCGGAGAACCGCCCATCGGTGATCAGCGCAACCTTTTCTCCCATACCTTGTCCGTAGATTGCCGCGGTCGTGGACAGCATTTCACGCATGCCCGGTCCGCCCTTGGGGCCCTCATAGCGAATGACCAGAACATCCCCCTCGCTGTATTTACGCTCCGACACGGCCTTGAAGCAGGCGTCTTCACCTTCGAAAACGCGCGCCTTGCCGCGAAAGACAAGGTCTTTGAGACCCGCAACTTTGACGATCGCACCGTCGGGCGCAAGGCTCCCCTTGAGCCCGACGACACCGCCGGTCGGTGCCAGCGGTCGCGATACCGGATAAATCACCTTCTGACCCTCATCGAAGACGATGCCGTCAAGATTCTCCGCCAACGTCTTGCCGGTAACCGTCATGCAATCACCGTGAAGGTAACCGCCATCGAGTAGAGTACGCATCAGCATGGGCATGCCGCCGGCTTCGCCCATATCCTTGGCAACGAAACGTCCGCCCGGTTTGAGGTCTGCAATATAAGGCGTGCGGGTGAAGACTTCCGCCACATCCTGCAGGGTGAATGCAATACCCGCCTCGTTGGCCATTGCTGGCAGATGCAAGGCCGCATTCGTCGACCCGCCCGTTGCTGCAACCACGACTGCCGCATTCTCGAAAGCCTTGCGGGTGCAGATATCCCTCGGACGCAGGCCGGTTTCGATCAGCCTCATCACCGCCTCACCCGACGCCCTGGCATAAGCGTCCCGGTCAACATACGGTGCGGGCAACGCGGCTGAATTCGGCAGGGCCAGTCCGATGGCTTCAGAGACGCATGCCATCGTGTTGGCCGTGAACTGACCGCCGCATGCACCATCTCCGGGGCAAGCGACCTTTTCCAGAGCACGAAGCTTTTCGGCGCTCATGTCGGGCGACCCGGCAGCATGCGCGCCGACAGCTTCAAAGACATCCAGCACGGTGACGTCTCGGCCCTCGAACGAGCCGGGCATGATTGAACCGCCATAGAGAAAAACCGAGGGAACATTCAGACGCAGCATAGCCATCATCATTCCGGGCAATGACTTGTCGCATCCGGCCACGCCCACCAGAGCATCATAGCCATGGCCCCGCATCGTCAATTCAACAGAATTCGGCAATCACTTCGCGGCTGACCAACGAGGACCGCATGCCTTCATGGCCCATCGCAATGCCGTCGGTGACGGTAATGGTGCAAAATTCGCGCGGCGTACCTTCGCCCAGTTTTACGCCCTCAGAGACAGCGTGTGCCTGTCGCATGAGCGCTGTGTTGCATGGTGCTGCCTCGTTCCAGCATGAGGCTACACCAACAAACGGTCGCTCGATCTCCCGTGTACCCAACCCCATCGCGTAATAGTAGGACCGGTGAGGCGCCCGTTCCGGCCCCTCGGTCACGTGTCTCGAAGGCAGTCTGGATTTATCCCATGTCTTGGTCATGCTCACCTATTCTCCTGTTCAGGACTTCTCATCCTGGTAGATCGCGGTTTCGAAACCGTCTGCGTTGATCTGCCCGCGATACATGCCTTGCGAATTGAAGACGAAATCTGCCCGTCCCGAACCATCCATCAAAATCACGCCGCCATCGCCGCCAAGCGCTGCAACTTCCTGAAGCACTGTTTGGGCAGCTTGACGTATCGGTTCTTGCAGCAACTCGACGCGGGCACAGATAGCGCGGGCGACACCAACGCGGATGAAATATTCGCCATGACCGGTCGCCGATACAGCGCACACCCCGTTCTGGGCATATGTTCCTGCCCCGATAAGGGGAGAGTCGCCCACCCTGCCCGCAGCTTTGGCCGTCATTCCGCCGGTCGTGGTTGCTGCGGCCAGATTACCGGCCTGGTCAATCGCAACCGCGCCGACCGTGCCGTGCCTGTCCGCGTCCGTACGCGTGCGGCTTTTCAAAACCCTCTCCAGAGCCTCACGTCTTCGATCGGTATCGAAATAGGTGTTGGCAACCTGCTCCACGTCCGCGTCCCGCGCAAAAACATCCGCGCCTTTACCCGCAAACAGCACGTGTTCGGAGCGGTCCATCACGGCCCGCGCTGCCTTGATCGGGTTTCGCGCGGTCTTGATCCCGGCCACTGCGCCAGCCTTCCGGTCAATTCCGGACATGATCGAGGCATCCATTTCATGCTCGCCAGCCGCGGTAAAAACAGCTCCGACACCTGCGTTGAAAAGCGGGTCATTCTCCATGCTCACCGTCGCCGCCTCGACAGCATCGATGGCACTCCCGCCCTCGCTCAATATGGCCGCTCCAGCCTGCAATGCGGTTTCGAGAGCCATTTTGTAGGTAGCCTCATCCTCAGCTGTCATGGATTCCCGGTTGATGACCCCTGCACCACCATGAATAGCAAGTGCCCATTCAACACCGGGTTTATCGGCTGCGGTTCGTTCCTGTGCCAAGGCACCCCCCGAAAAAGCAAAGACCAGAAAACCGGCGAAAGCCAGAAAGTGTGTGAATTTCATCGCCGGTCTCCGTCAATCATCTTGCGAACCCCCGTGCCCGCCGCCCGCGCGTTTCCCCATGAACCACGGCCTAGGCGAGAGTGGAAAGAGCGGACTTGGCTTGCTCAAGCTTCTCTATTCGTATTTGCGCCTGATTCAGTCGGTCACGGTTCTCTTCGACAACCTCCGGCGGCGCGCGTTCAAGAAACTTCTCATTGGACAGCTTGCGCTCTGTTGCGGCGGCGTCCTTCTCAAGTCCGTTCAATTCCTTGCCGATCCGCTTCGCAGCATCTTCCACATCAATGAGATCAGCGATTCGAAGCCCAATCGCTGCACCGGCGGCAACAGACGTAACGGACCCTTGAGGTGGCGCGTTATCGACCTTCAGGCTTTCGAGCCGTGTCATGCGCGAGATCACGCCCGCATGCCTTAGAACGCGCTCCCGTAGGCGCGGGTCATCCTCAAGAAAGGTCATCGGAACCTTCGCCCCGGCAGGAACGTGCAGATCGGACCGCGCCGACCGAAGATCAGTAATAAGGGAAATGACCCATTCGATCTCTTCGGCATCGGCATCCGCTTCAAAGTCGATCGGGTCGGGGAACCCTGTGAGCATCAGGAAGGTCTCACGGTCGGGGCCATGCTCGGAGACCTTGTCCCAGATTTCCTCTGTGATGAAGGGCATGAAAGGATGCAACAGCTTGAGAACCTCGTCGAGCACGAAAGCAGCCGTCTGACGTGTCTCAGCTTTCAGCGCTTCGTCGGACCCGTTCAGCGAGGGTTTGATCAACTCCAGATACCAGTCGCAAAACGTGTTCCAAACGAACCGGTAGATCGCAGCAGCCGCGTCGTTGAACCGGTAGTCTTCGATACCATGACTGACCGCGATCGTTGCCTTCGATAATTCCGCCAGAATCCACCGGTTCACCACGTTGGACGTTTCTGTCGGTCGAAATGCCTCTTTGGACCAGAGAACGCATTCGTTCATCTGGCAGAACCTGGCCGCGTTCCAGAGCTTGGTTCCAAAGTTGCGATAGCCCTCGACCCGTTGTTTTGAAAGCCGGACATTTCGGCCCTGCGCCGCCATCGCCGCCATATTGAACCGAAGTGCATCTGCACCGAACGCGTCAATCAGCTCCAGTGGGTCAATCGCGTTACCCTTTGATTTGGACATCTTTTGTCCCTGCTCGTCCAGGACCAGCGCGTGGATGTAGATGTCCTTGAAAGGCACCTCATCCATGAAGTGGATCCCCTGCATCATCATTCTGGCGACCCAGAAGAAGATAATATCGAAAGCCGTGACAAGAACGGAAGTTGGGTAGAACGTCTTCAGCGCGGTCGTCTGATCCGGCCAGCCGAGCGTGGAAAACGGCCACAAAGCCGACGAGAACCATGTATCAAGAACGTCTTCGTCCTGGGTGAGGTTGACGTCCTTCCCGAAATGCTTTCGGGCTTCCGCCTTCGCCGTATCTTCATTTTCCGCAACAAAGATTGTTCCGTCCGGCGCGAACCAGGCAGGGATCCTGTGCCCCCACCAAAGCTGACGCGAGACACACCAGGGTTCTATGCGCTCCAGCCAATCGAAATAGGTCTTTTCCCAGTTCTGCGGCACGAAACGTGTCCGTCCATCGCGTACCGCTTCCAGCGCAGGCTGAGCCAAGGTTTTCGCGTCGACATACCACTGGTCTGTCAGCATGGGTTCGATAACGACATTGGACCGGTCACCAAACGGTTGCTGGATCTTGCGATCTTCCACGCGCAAAAGTAGCCCGAGCGCATCAATATCTTCGACTACCGCTATGCGCGCATCGAACCGGTCCATACCCCGGTACTTTTCCGGTACATGATTTGCGGTTGCCATTTTTCCGGCCTCATCCATCAGGATAAAGAGCGGAAGTTCATGTCTGCGCGCGACCTGATAGTCATTGAAATCGTGTGCTCCGGTGATCTTCACAGCCCCCGAGCCAAGTTCCGGGTCCGGGTACGAGTCCGCAATGATGGGTATCAGACGATCAACCAGTGGAAGGGAGACCTTCTTCCCGATAATGGAAGCGTAGCGCTCGTCGGAGGGGTGCACAGCGACTGCGCCGTCGCCCAGCATGGTTTCGGGACGGGTCGTAGCAATCGAGATGTAGTCACGCTCTTCTTCCAGCGTGACGTTGCCGTCTGCATCGCGTTCGATGTGCGTATAGGTCTCGCCGTTCTCCAGCGGATAGCGAAAATGCCAGAAATGCCCGTCAACTTCGCGGTTGTTGACCTCAAGGTCGGAAATGGCCGTCCGGAAATGCGGGTCCCAGTTGACCAGCCGTTTATCTCGATAAATTAACCCCTGATCATAAAGGTCAATGAACACCTTGCGAACGGCCGCCATCATCTGGTCGTCGTCCGCTCCGCTGTCGCCCATCGTAAATTTCTGCCGGGACCAATCACACGATGCACCAAGCCGTCTGAACTGGTTGAAGATCCGCCCGCCGCTTTCTTCTTTCCATTGCCAGACCCGTTCGACAAATGCGTCTCGGCCCATATCGGATCGGGTCACGCCCGTGCCGCTTTCCGCCATCTGACGTTCGACCACCATCTGTGTTGCAATACCTGCATGGTCCATGCCGGCCTGCCACAGAACCTTCTTCCCGCGCATGCGCCAATAGCGCGCCAGAACGTCCTGCAAGGTGCCGTTGAGCGCATGACCCATGTGCAGGACGCCCGTCACATTTGGAGGAGGCATCGCAATCGAATATGGCTCAGCATCGCTGGACAGGTCGGGTTCGAAGCAGCCTGCCTTTTCCCATAGTTTGTAGATGCGTGGTTCGGCGGCAGAAGGGTCGAAAATGTTGGTCTAGCATAGTCCGTTGGGCTCAATGAAAAAGGCGCGCCAGAGATAGCGCGCCTTAAAGGGATAAGCGAGAGGAAGGAAGGCTAGCGCGCCATTCGGCTGATTCGCTTCACTTCTTCCTCGACCTTCGCCTCTACAATGGACGGAAGGTTTTCGTTCAGCCAGTCCTTCAGCATCGGACGCAGAAGCTCCCGCACGATAGCATCCAGCGTGACATTGCCACCCACCGACGTCGTGCCCATCAGCTTGCCAAGAGCGCCCGCTGCGTGGTTGGCGGCCTGGTCCTCAAGTAAAGACTCGTCCATGGAAGGGCTGAAAGACGGAGAGGGATCACGACTGGGTGGCGACCAAGGCTGATCGGGTTCATCACGTCTTGCAGAAGAGGTCGCAAGAACGTCTTCGCTTTCGAAATCGGATTCGTCCTGCGAGGCTTCGACAGGCTCGCGCTCAGGTTCGAATTCTGGCTCAGGCTCCGGCTCGGCATCATAAGTTGGCTCTGGTGCAGGCGCCGGCTCATCATCGATCTCGAGAAACGAATCATCATCGTCTTCGGGTTCCGGCTCAGTCGGCTGAGTCAGCTCAAGAACATCACCCGACGGTGGCGCCTCATCGCCTTGCGGCTCATCGTCTTCGGAAATGATCTTGCGAATGGAGGCAAGAATCTCCTCCATTGTCGGTTCCTGTTGGCCATCGTCAGCTGCCATAATCCACCTGTCTCAGCACCAGGACGGTTCGCCCTGCAAAAAAGTCCGCACCGCACCTGAACGGGCGATCAACGCGCATCCGGATACTTAGCGGGATTGTATAAGTTGAGGTTAACACCCAGACGCTCCGGCGTCATCTCACCGATTGAAAAAAGCAGCCGGTGCCGTGCAACGAACGCTTCGGTTTGCGCACGCGCAAGCCGCAACTCGGCTTCAAGCAATTCCTGCTCCTGATCCAGCAAATCGAGCGTTGTACGCAGCCCGACTTCAACCTCGATCTCGGCCCCGCGAAGCGCGACTTCGCTGGCTGCTACCTCGTCCTGCGCTGCCTGAACAGACCGCTCGGCGGCAAGTGCTGCTGAGCCGGGATTCGACGACTTCGGTTACGATGAGGTCGCGCGTTCGCTGGAGTGCCAGAAAAGCCTGCTCCTTTCGAAGTATCGCAGCTCTCTCATTGGCTCCAAGTGCTCCACCAAGGTAAAACGGCATGGTGGCACGAAAACCTGCGAGAACATCGCTGTCCCGGAAGTTGTTGTCCCAAGAACCGTCCTGCAGTGTTCCGGTTATCCCAAATGCCACTTCCGGCTTACGCCTGCTTTTAGCAGCATCGATAGCGAAGGCTTCAGCGCGTTCTGCGCGCTTGGCGGCCTCTATCCTGGGGTTCCGGGCCAACGCACTGGCAATGGCAGCTTCGAGGGTCTCGGGCAGCGGGGGTCTGTCGTCCGGCGCGCTCAGGGCGATCGGAGCCGTTCCAGTCTGTTCAAGATAGCGAGCCTCTGCGGCCTCCAGATCGGCACGCGCTCCTGCCAGTTCGGCGTCGGCGCCGCTGAAACGTGCAGCTGCGCGCGCCACGTCTGTTCGTGTGACCACGCCAGCATCGAACCTCTTTCGCGCGGCCTCGCTCTGGTCTTCCAACCGGTCAACGTTGCGCTCGCGGATCCTGACGACTTCAGCCGCCAGCAAGACTTCCATGTGAACAGAGACCGCACCAAGCAGAACGCCCTGCCCGCGACTGTCAAGTCCGGCATCGGCCGCTCCGGTACGTTCTTCGGCCTCCAGAATCAATGCCTTCAATCGTCCGCCGGTATAAATCGGAATGGAGGCGTCGACCTGACCTTGCAACAACAGGGTCTCGCCGTCATCGATCGCGAAAGCGCGATCGGTAGCGCGGCTTTGAGTTAAAGCATTGGCACCGGCCGTCACACGGACACGTCGTTCTGAGCGGGCAAGGATTTCGGCCTCGCGCGCAAGCCTGGTGTCGATGATCGCCGATTTCAGATCACGGTCGTGGGCATAGGCCGCGGCAAGGGTCTGATCGAGCGTTTGGGCCAGGGCGGGCTGTGTCGGCATTAACAGCACGGCAGCAGCCAGCACCGAATATAGTCTGAAATTCATGCACGCCACCTCTTCCGTTGCGCATGTCCTGCCATGCTTTCAGGAAAAAGTGAACAGTGTTCACCAAACTGCTTCTCAGTGCCGGAACACCGGTAGGGCAGTGCCTAGAAGACGAAGCTTTTCTTGAGACGAAGTTCTTCGAGGACCGGCGTAACACAGCTGAACGCTCGGCGCGACGAGACGTGCTTCCGTGATCTCGTATAGATATGCGCGGCGGTATTATCTGCGCCCGTCACGACGACACCAAGTCGACCGCCGTCTGCCAGCTGCTCGAGCCAAGCATCCGGAACGAATTCCACACTGCCGTTTGCCAGAATGAGATCGAAAGGCGCTTCGGAAGCCAGGCCATCTTCCAACTTTGCCTGCTCCACCACCGCGCTTGTGACACCAAGTTCGTTCAATCGCTCTGATGTCGCTTCGACAGTCTCCTCATTCTCTTCAATTCCGATCACGGTCTCGACCAACTCGTGGAGCAGAGCGAGAAAATAACCCTCTCCTGCCCCAATCACCAGCGCGATGTCGGTTGGCGAAGGCTTGAGTGCCTGCAGCATCTTGCCCGCGTCCCGCGGAAGCCAGAGCTGGCGACCCGTATCGGTCTTGAGTTCAAGTTCAGCGTAAGCCACCGACTGTCTTGACTTCGGAACGAAACGTTCCCGTTCGACTGCCAGAAACGCCGCGATGACCCGTTCGTCAGTCACCTCGTCCGGCCGTATTTGACTGTCAACCATCTTCCGCCGTGCCATCTCGAAATTCACACCGAACTCCATTCCCGAATGAATTGCAGGCCTCATACCACATGACCCCGCGCATGCCAGTGCATTCGCCGCGACACTGACGACCAGGCATAATCAAAAAGGTTTTCATGTGGGCATTTTCTGGTATGACCGCCTGCTTGTGCAGCCTTTCAGCGGACTGATTGCACAATTGTTTGGCCCTGTGGCGGAGTGGTTACGCAGCGGATTGCAAATCCGTGCACCCCGGTTCGATTCCGGCGGGGCCTCCATACCTTCTATCATCCCTCATCATTCCCTGATGTTTCGTTAAACTTAACGCGACATTAACCGAATGCTGTGAATTTCGCTCTGTCTTCTTCTGGAAGACACCCACCATCACCCAACGCCTCGGCGGGAGTTCGCTCCCGCCATTTTTTTGGCGGTTTGCATCATCAGGGTTTGACGTTCGAATACCCGATGGATATACCACGCGCCTTGAATGTTCCGCGATAGCTCAGTTGGTAGAGCAGGCGACTGTTAATCGCCCGGTCGTAGGTTCGAATCCTACTCGCGGAGCCATTCCCCCCAAAAAATCCAAGAACACGCAATGGTCGCAATGCGGAAACGGCCACCCGTTAAGGGTGGCCGCTGCAGGGTTCAGTAATTTCGAATACCGGAAACCTCAATGAGGCAAGGCCCCGCCCGGCTGAACAGCGCTGGCTTGCACGGCCAGATTGGCCTGCATGGCTGCTGGTCTTCCTCCGACCATTCAATCGCATGGACCGGCTGCACCAAGGCATGGCGGAACACTTCATTTATGTCGGCCACCGGAATGATCTTCAGGTTCTCCGTGACCACATCAGGTATCTCCGCCAGATCCTTCTCGTTTTCTGCCGGTATGAGCACTGTCGTCATTCCACCGCGTAAAGCTGCAAGAAGCTTTTCCTTCAAGCCGCCAATCGGCAAAACACGTCCCCTCAGGGTCACCTCACCTGTCATGGCAACGTCCTTGGACACAGCGTTGTCGGTAAGAAGCGAAACGATTGCAGTCGTCATGGCGATACCTGCGGACGGTCCATCCTTCGGCGTTGCTCCTTCCGGTACGTGCACATGGATGTCGGTCGAGGTGAATGTGTCAGGCCGGATGCCGAGGGACACCGCACGCGACCGTACCAGACTGCTTGCAGCCGAAATGGATTCGCGCATGACATCTTTCAGATTGCCTGTGACAGTCATCTTTCCGCGACCGGGCATTTGAACAGCTTCAATCGTCAGAAGATCGCCGCCGCTTTCTGTCCAGGCGAGGCCTGTGACAGCGCCGATCTGGTCTTCCTTATCAGCCAAACCGTAACGGTGCTGGCGGACGCCAGCGTATTTCGACAGAGTTTCCGACGTGACGTTAATCGCTGACACCTCTTCGTTCTGAGCGATTTCCCGCACGGCTTTCCGGGCAAGCTTCGACAGGGCCCGTTCAAGGTTCCGGACACCGGCTTCTCGCGTGTAGTAGCGGATCAGGTTGCGGACGGCATCATCCTCGATTGACCACTCTTGCGCTGTCAAACCGTGGTTGGCGATGATCTTGGGCAGAAGGTGACGCTTTGCGATCTCCACCTTCTCATCCTCGGTGTAACCCGCAATGCGAATCAGTTCCATACGGTCCAGCAATGGCTGCGGCATGTTCAGCGAATTTGCTGTCGTGACGAACATCACATTCGAGAGGTCATAGTCGACTTCGAGGTAATGATCGTTGAACGTGGCGTTCTGTTCGGGATCGAGCACCTCCAGCAGTGCCGATGCCGGGTCGCCGCGATAGTCCATGCCAAGCTTGTCGATCTCATCCAGCAGAAAGAGTGGATTGCTCGTCTTGGCTTTCTTCAGGGACTGAATAATGCGGCCGGGCATCGACCCGATATAGGTTCGACGATGGCCCCGAATTTCGATTCGTCGCGTACGCCGCCAAGTGATACCCGGACAAACTCGCGACCGGTCGCTTCGGCAATCGAGCGCCCGAGCGACGTCTTGCCAACGCCTGGCGGACCTACAAGACAAAGGATCGGGCCTTTCACCTTCGTGGTTCGCTTCTGAACGGCAAGATATTCGAGGATCCGCTCTTTTACTTTTTCGAGACCGTAATGGTCCGTCTCCAGAACGCTCTCAGCCTTATCCAGCTGGATATCGATTTCCTTGGTTTCTCCCCAGGGAAGCGATAGCAGCCAGTCAAGATAATTGCGGACAACCGTCGAACTCCGCGGACATCGGGCTCATTTGCCGAAGCTTCTTGAGTTCCTGTTCGGCCTTGGTACGGGCTTCGTCGCTGAAAGATTTTTCCTTGATCCGAGCTTCCAGCTCGGCAAGTTCGTCGCGTGTCTCGTCCTGATCGCCAAGCTCTTTCTGAATGGCCTTCATCTGCTCGTTCAGATAATACTCGCGTTGGGTCTTCTCCATCTGGCGCTTCACACGGTTCTTGATCTTGCGCTCCATCTGGAGCATGCCGATCTCGCCCTCCATCAGCGCGAAGACCCGTTCCAGACGGGCAGAGATTTCGGTCAGTTCGAGCAGGGTCTGCTTCTCGCTCAGCTTAACGGAAAGCTGTGCAGCCACGACATCTGCGAGACGCGATGGTTCCTCGATCTCCGCGACGTTCGTCACCGAATTCAGGCGGGATTTTCCGGTTGAGCTTCACATAGCCTTCGAACTGCTCGATCACCGCGCGCGAAAGCGTCGTTACATCCTCGGACTTGCCCTCGGTTTCGGCAAGATCAGAGACTTCAGCTTCGAAATAAGTCGAACGATCCTCGAGCTTCTCGATGCGTGCGCGCGATTTGCCTTCGACCAACACCTTCACGGTACCATCCGGCAATTTGAGAAGCTGAAGAATGGAAGCGATCGTTCCGATTTCGTAGAGATCGTCGGCGGACGGGTCATCTACCGTGGCATCCTTCTGGGCGACGAGAAGGATCTCGTTATGGCCATCATCGACCATTTCCAGCGCGTTTACAGACTTCTCCCGACCAACGAAAAGTGGCGCAACCATATTCGGAAACACCACGATATCTCGCAGCGGGAGAACCGGCAGGGATCGAACTTCAGACATAGTATTCTCCGGCAGGCTCGCGTTCTGAGGAGCGCAGAAACGCCCCCGACACAAACCAGGTTATCAGTTGCCAGTAATGTGGGCAGCCGCCGGAACCGGTTCAACTGCCCTTGCGCATCAAGGCTCAGGAAGCCTCGTCCTGATCGATCTTGCGCTCGGCATGAACGTAGAAAGGCGTAGACTTTCCGTCGACGACTTCAGCATTCACGACCACTTCCTCGACCCCAAGGAGATTTGGCAGCTCGAACATCGTGTCGAGCAGAATGCCCTCCATGATCGAGCGAAGGCCGCGGGCGCCTGTCTTGCGTTTGATCGCCCGCTTTGCGATTGCGTCCAGAGCATCATCGCGGAACGTCAGCTCGACATTCTCCATGTCGAAAAGCCGCTGATACTGCTTCACCAGCGCGTTCTTCGGCTGCGAAAGGATCGTTACCAGAGCGCTTTCATCAAGATCTTCGAGCGTGGCGATAACCGGCAAGCGACCGATGAATTCGGGAATCAATCCAAACTTCTGCAGGTCTTCGGGTTCGACCTCCCGAAGCACGTCTCCCATGCGGCGGTCTTCGGCAGCCTGAACCTTGGCACCAAAACCGATCGACGAGCCCTCGCCGCGGCTGGAAATGATCTTGTCCAGACCTGAAAACGCGCCGCCGCAGATGAAAAGAATATTGGTTGTGTCGACCTGCAGGAATTCCTGCTGAGGGTGCTTGCGACCGCCCTGTGGCGGCACACTGGCAACAGTGCCTTCCATGATTTTCAACAGTGCCTGCTGCACGCCCTCGCCCGATACATCGCGTGTGATGGACGGGTTGTCAGACTTGCGGCTGATCTTATCGATCTCGTCGATATAAACGATCCCGCGCTGCGCACGTTCGACATTGTATTCGGCCGATTGCAAAAGCTTCAGGACGATGTTTTCCACGTCTTCACCGACATAACCGGCTTCGGTCAGCGTGGTGGCATCAGCCATTGTGAACGGAACGTCGAGAATACGGGCAAGGGTCTGAGCCAGAAGCGTCTTGCCACAACCCGTCGGGCCAACCAGCAGGATATTCGATTTGGACAGCTCGACATCGCTGCCCTTCGTACCGTGTGACAGGCGCTTGTAATGGTTGTGAACAGCAACGGACAGCACACGCTTGGCATGAGCCTGCCCTATGACATAGTCGTCCAGAACGTCACAGATCTCCTGCGGCGTCGGTACGCCTTCGCGTGAGCGCACAGTCGACGATTTGTTCTCTTCACGGATGATATCCATGCAGAGCTCGACGCACTCATCGCAGATAAACACAGTCGGACCGGCGATCAGCTTTTTCACTTCATGCTGGCTCTTGCCGCAAAAAGAGCAGTAAAGCGTGTTCTTGCTATCGGTCGATTGTGGTGGCTTTGTCATAGAATCCTCAATCTGTGCCGCCAACTCTTACGAATTGGTATTCGAGGCACAACGCGTACCGTCTTCGCCAATCTACCGCGAAAAGTCTTTCCATCCGGTTCCGCTATCCGTGCAGGTTCAGCACAAGTGAAAGCGACGGCGGTGTCAAGTGCGGTCAGCCTGATGGCTATTTCGTGGTAGCTGCTGCATCGTCAGCCTCGCGCCGCTCATACACCTTGTCGACGAGTCCAAACTCCATGGCCTCCTCAGCCGTCATGAAGGAATCACGGTCGAGTTTCTTCTCGATCGCTTCATACGGCTGACCGGTATGGCGAACATAAATTTCGTTCAGCCTGCGCTTGGTGTCGATGATCTCTTCGGCATGGCGCTCAATATCCGAAGCGACGCCGCGATAACCGCCCGAGGGCTGGTGAACCATGATGCGTGAATTCGGCAATGCAATGCGAGCACCTTTTTCGCCCGCCGCCAGAAGCAGGGATCCGGCGCTTGCGGCCTGACCAATACAGACAGTGGAAATCGGACTCCGGATGTATTGCATCGTGTCGTAGATCGCGAGTCCCGACGACACCACACCGCCTGGCGAGTTGATATACATCGCAATGTCTTTTTTCGGATTCTCGGACTCCAGAAACAGGAGTTGTGCCGTTATCAGGCTGGCCATGCCATCCTCGATTGGTCCGGTCACAAAGATGATCCGTTCCTTCAGCAGCCGCGAAAAGATGTCGTAACCACGTTCGCCGCGGCTGCTTTGTTCGACGACCATCGGAATGAAATTCATCGTGGTCTCGGTGATATCGGCCATGTTCAGGTGTATCTCGGCTTCTTGAAAATCGGAACGGACATGTAGTGTCATGCCGGGCGGTTACATATTCGTATGCATCCGCCCGGAAACAAGATCAGGCAGATCAGGCTTCGTCTTCAGCTTCAAGTTCTTCGCGCGTCACGGTCTTTTCCGTCACCTCGGCGCGTTCGAAAATGTAATCGACGACCTTGTCCTCATAGATCGGCGCGCGAAGCTGAGCCATAGCGCCGGGCGTCTTTTGATAAAACTCGACGATCTGACGTTCTTGCCCCGGGTATTGAGAGGCTTCGCGGTTGAGTGCGCGGGCCACTTCTTCCTCGGAGATCGTAACATTGGCGCCACGACCAATCTCGGCGAGTACCAGTCCAAGTCGAACGCGACGCTCCGATATCGTGCGGTATTCCGCTTTCAGCTCGTCGTCGGACTTGTTCTTGTCTTCTTCATCAAGATTGCCGCTTTCGCGCTCCTGCTCGAACTGTTTCCAGATCTGCTCGAACTCGGCGTCGACCATCTTCTGCGGTAATTCGAAGCTGTGGGTCTCGTCGAGGCGATCGAGAAGGTCACGCTTCAGTTTGTTGCGCGACAGACCGGATTGTTCGGTCTCGATCTGGCGACGCATGATATCTTTCAACGCCTGCAAATCATCCAGGCCAAAGTTTGTTGCGAAGGCCTCATCGACTTCGGGGGTCTTGGGCTCGCGCACTTCCTGAACTGTCACGTCGAAAGTCGCGTCCTTTCCGGCCAGCGTAGCGGTCGGATAGTCTTCGGGGAAAGTTACCTTCAACTCCGTCTTCTGCCCGGCTTTCACGTCTTTCAGCTGTTCTTCGAAACCGGGTATGAAGCGACCCTCTCCGATCACGACCGTCTGGGCTTCACCGGCACCGCCTTCAAACGGCTCGCCGTCGATCTTGCCGACGAAATCAATCACGACCGCATCGCCATCGCGGGCTTTCGCTGTCTTTCCGCGCGGCTCGAAGCTCTTGTTCTGCTCGGCCAGACGCGACAATGCCTCATCGACCTGGGTGTCGGTAACTTCGGCTACGGGTTTGGTCAGCTTCAGCTTGGAGACATCGGTGGTCTCGAACTCCGGCATCACCTCAACGTCGACCTTGTATTTGAGATCGGCCTTACCGGCGACGACCTGCTCAAGATCGCTGTCAATGTCGATTTCGGGCTGTTGCGCCGGGCGAAGCTTGCGCTCGTCGAGAGCCGTCTGGCTCGTTTCCGTCACGGTTTCCTGAATGATGTCGCTCATCAGCGACTTCCCGAACATCTTGCGGACATGCGCTGCAGGCACCTTCCCGGGACGGAAGCCCTTCAGCTGCATCTGCGGACGGATTTCCTCGATCTTCGCTTCGAGTTTCTCAGAAAGATCGCCTGATGGAATGCTGACGGTAAACGAGCGGCTCAGACCTTCCGATTTGGTCTCGATAACTTCCATGAAAAACTGCCTTGTCTGTGGCGCATCGCGCCGTTTGGAAACTGGGGCCTTCGATACCCGGCTTGCGCCCGTCACGCGAAGGATGAATTCAATCGGGGACGTATGTCACACGGGTTTTTCCGTGTCCATGACCGCGTTGCGAGGAAGCACAGCGATGTCTGTAACACCCCGTCATACAGGTATCTGGTGCGGATGAAGGGAACTCGAACCCCCACGCCTCTCGGCGCTTGGACCTAAACCAAGTGCGTCTACCAGTTCCGCCACATCCGCGTGAGATGCCTGTCTACCGTTTTGCCTGCCGACGTCAATTGCCCGTATCGGGCGCAGGGGCAGCGCACAGAACGTCATGTTTCGCCCAACAGGTCCCTCACAAGTCTATCGAGCCCGGTCTGTCTTTGTCGTTTCAGGCGCTCTGCCTTCAACAGGGCCTCAAGCTGCGCGTAGGCAGCCTCAAGCTCGGTGTTCACGATCACGTAGTCATAGCGCCGCCAATGACTGATTTCGCTATGTGCGCCCGCCATGCGGCGCTTCACCTTTTCGGGTGTCGAGCCCGGTCTTGCCGCGAGACGCCCCTCGAGTGCAGCAATCGAAGGCGGGAGAATGAACACGGAGACGACATCGTTCGGGCATCTGATCGTGGATTGCATCAGCGCCCTGCCAGTCGACATCAAATATAACGTCCAAACCCGCCTGCAGTCGGGTTTCAACCGCATCGCGCGGCGTCCCGTAATAGTGATCGAACACCTTGGCCCACTCCAGAAACGCATCGGTATCGATCATCTTGCGGAAGGCAGGCGTATCGACAAAATGGTAGTCCACGCCATCTCGTTCATTCGGTCTGGGAGCGCGCGTTGTGGCCGAAACAGACAGCGACATATCTGAATGGGTTTCCATCAGCTTGCGTGCCAGTGTTGTCTTTCCCGCGCCTGACGGACTTGATATGACCAGCATCAACCCACGGCGTTCCGGTCGTTCATTCGACATTGGCAGCTTGCTCCCGGAACTGATCAATTGAGGACTTCAATGCCAGTGAGCACCGCGTCAATTCGAGGCTCGCTGACTTGGCGCCAAGCGTATTAGCCTCGCGATTGAATTCCTGGCTCAGGAACTCAAGCTTTCGGCCTTGTGGTTCGGACGTCGCAAAACGCGAGCGCGCGTCTTCTGTATGCGCCAGCAAACGGTCTATTTCCTCGCGCACATCCGCCTTGGAGGCGAGCAGCGCAACTTCCTGTGCGAGGCGTTGCTGATCTATCTCGGTATCGGACGTCAGCTCACGCACCCGTCCTGACAATCGGTCAAACAACATCTGCGACTGGTCAGATGCCAGGGCTTGCGCCTCGCTGATCGTTTTCGCCATGTCTTCAACAAGTGACTCCAACATGGCGGTGACTTTCTCGCCCTCGCCGCGGCGGGCATTCTGAAGCGCATCGAGCGTTTCGCAAATTGCAGCCCGGCAGGCATTGGTCTCGTCAGCAGACAAGTCGCCTCCGTTGCGGGGCTTCTCACCCGAAATCACCCCTTTCACTGCCAGATATGGCGCAATCGTACCGGCCGAATTGCGCGGGCGGTTGCCATAGGCACGATCAAGGCGGGCGAGGCGGGACAGAAGCCCCCGGTTCACCACCAGATCGGTCTCATCAGACGTACGGTTCAACTGGAAAGACACCGTCACCGAACCGCGCTTGAAGCGCTGCTTTACGTCCTTGCGGATCTCGGCGTCGTGCATAGCGAGGAAGACAGGCAGGTTGAGCCGGATATCCAGCCCCTTGCTGTTCACCGAGCGTGCTTCGCAGGTCCAGTCTCCGCATGCAAGCGTGCCTTGCGACCGAGCAAAGCCGGTCATGGATTGAAGCATCAGCCGCCCTCCGCTTTTGCGCGTAAATCCCGCTCAACACGACGCCAAGCGGCAACATTGCGGACATGTTCGGCATTCGTACGAGCGAAAACATGCCCGCCCGTGCCATCGGCAACGAAAAACAGCATTTCGGTTTCTTCCGGGTTTAGAACGGCCCGAATGCTCGCGGCACCCGGATTGCAGATCGGCGTCGCTGGAAGACCATCGACCTGATAGGTGTTCCAGGGTGTCGGTCTGTCGATCTCGGAACGAAACAAACCCCGCTGCACGGTAACACCGTTGCGCGTGCGGGTCAGGCGCTCGCCTTTCGAAATTCCGTAGATGATCGTCGGGTCACTCTGCAGACGCATTCCGAGCCGGAGACGGTTCACGAAAACGCCGGCGACGAGCCCGACTTCGGCTGGCACGCTTGTTTCTTTCTCGACGACGGATGCCAGTGTGATGGCCTCTTCTTTCGTCGTGAACGGGAGGTTGTCAGCCCTGCCTTCCCAAATATCATCCAGAAGATCGGTTTGCGCCGTCTGCATACGCTTCAGTACTTCGGATCTCTTTGTACCCCGGGTGACGGCGTATGTGTCAGGCAGAAGGCTACCTTCGGGCGGCTCGGCGGGAAGGTCACCCGTCAAAACGTCCGATGCACCGATGATCCGCATCGCCTGGGCGACCGTAGACCCCTCGATTATCGTAACCGGATGCAGGATCACATCGCCCTTGCGCATCTGTTCGATGGCTTCGATCATGCTGACGCCGGGTGCAAACGCATATTCACCTGCTTTCAACGAGGTGTCAGCCTCAAGATAGCGGGTTGCGAGCCGGAAGAGGCGCGCATCGGAAATGACCCCTGCCCGTTCCAGCCGGCCGCCGATCCCGGCGACCCCGGTGCCCCGTTCGATCAGGACGATTGCAGGAGCCGATGCCATTTCCGTAGGACCGGGACCAGAGATTGCTTGCTGAAACCTGTAATATCCGAACGCTGCCACGGCCATGCCGACGAGCAGCAGGGCAAAAACGGCAATCAGCAGCCATTTCAACCAGCGCATCGGGTCTCCTCAGGCTCGTTAGACAAGTGCACCGGTCTGGCCGGTCACGCGTCGATGCGACCAAGCACCAGTGCTGCATTCGTTCCGCCGAATCCGAACGAGTTGGAAAGCGCAATCTTGATATCGCGTTTCTTCGCTACCTTCGGCGTCAGGTCGATCTTCGATGTGAATGACGGGTTATCGAGATTCAGCGTTGGCGGAATCATGCCTCTCTGCAAAGCCAGAGCGGTGAACGCCCCTTCGACCGCGCCAGCCGCACCGAGCAGATGACCAATTGCCGATTTTGTCGAAGACAGGGAAAGCTTTTCAACCGCTGCTCCGAACAGGCGCTCGATGGCCCGTACTTCAATCTCATCGCCCATCGGGGTCGAGGTGCCGTGTGTGTTGATGTAATCGACATCACCAGCTTCGATACCAGCGTGGCCGAGCGCCATTTTCATGGCGCGATACCCGCCGTCTCCATCCTCTGAAGGCGCGGTAATGTGGTAAGCATCGCCGGAAAGACCGTAGCCCAGAACCTCAGCGTATATCTTCGCGCCTCGGGCTTTTGCGTGCTCGTATTCTTCGAGAACGACGACACCCGCACCTTCACCGAACAGAAAGCCGTCGCGGTCCTTGTCGTAAGGTCTGGACGCTTTTTCCGGAGTGTCATTGAAATTTGTCGTCAGCGCCTTGGCGGCTGAGAAGCCCGCAAACGCCAGCCTGCAAAGTGCACCTTCGGCGCCGCCTGCAATCATCACGTCCGCGTCGCCATACTGGATCAGCCTGGAACTGTCTCCGATCGCATGCGCACCTGTGGCACACGCCGTCACCACGGAATGATTCGGCCCCTTGTATCCGTAGCGGATCGAAACCTGGCCCGATGCCAGATTGATCAATGCACTTGGGATGAAGAAGGGGCTGACCTTTCGCGGGCCTCCCGCTTCCAGCTGCAACGTCGTTTCGGCGATCTCCGGAAGCCCGCCAATGCCCGAACCAATCATGACTCCGGTTCTGTAGCGGTCCTCCTCGGTTTCAGGTTTCCAGCCGGAATCTTCTACCGCTTCGTGGGCTGCGCCCATACCGTAGGTGATAAAATCACTGATCCGGCGACGCTCTTTCGGCGAGCCGACGACTTCCGGATTGAAAGCCTCCGGATCGTCGCTGCCGCCACCGCGTCCCGTGGTCCACGGAACCTGCGCCGCGATCTTGCAGGGGAGATCGTCCGTGTCGAAAAGATCGACCTTGCGGGCTCCCGAGCGGCCTTCGATCAGACGCGACCAGCTTGCTTCGCGGTTACCCGCAAGTGGTGTGACGAGTCCAATGCCCGTAATTACGACGCGACGCATGGCTGCAGCCTAGCTCTTTGTCTTGTTGATTTCGGTAACGGCATCGCCAACGGTGCGGATCTTTTCCTGCACTTCGTCTTCGATCTCGATACCGAACTCTTCTTCAAACGCCATGACCAGCTCGACAAGGTCAAGGCTGTCCGCGCCGAGATCGTCGATGAAGCTTGCCTGCTCGGTGACCGAGTCAGCTTCCACTTCGAGATTCTCGACAACAATTTTTTTAACCCGCTCAAAAACGTCCGACATCGTTGCTTCCCTTTTTCTATCTTCCGGCGACGGTGCACCTGCTTTGGATACCGCTCTGCCTTGTGCTCTCTTGTCAAGAACCGCTGTGCGGGTTCCTTAGCGACGTTCCCTGCCGCTGACCAGCCTTGTAGCAGCTAGATCATCGCCATTCCCCCGTTAACATGCAGAGTTTGGCCGGTTATGTACGCCGCTTCTTCTGAAGCAAGATACCGGACCGCCGATGCGATATCGGTGCCGGTTCCAAGTCGACCAACAGGAATCCCCTGCAATAATTTCTCCTTTTGAGCCTCTGACAACGCGTCCGTCATCGGTGAAGCGATAAAGCCCGGGGCGATACAGTTGGCGGTGATTTCCCTGCTGGCAATCTCCTGCGCCAGAGACTTTGTAAACCCGATCATACCGGCCTTCGATGCCGCATAATTTGCCTGCCCCGGATTGCCCGTTACGCCGACGATCGACGTGATCCCGATAATGCGTCCGTGCCGACGTTTCATCATGCCTTTCAGGCAGGCCTTCGCTATTCTGAAATAGGCGCCGAGATTGACGTCCATCACTGTCTGCCAGTCATCATCCTTCATGCGCAGTAACAGTCCATCACGTGTCAGTCCGGCGTTCGAGACGAAGATATCAATCGGAGCGAAGTCTGCCTCCACAACGGGACCAGGCCCGAAACGCTTTCCGGATCTCCCAGATTGCAGACCGCAATATGCGTTTCTCCGTCCAGGCCGCTGGCAACCTCTTCCAAAACCGCCTTGCGCGTACCGCTGAGCGCTATTTTCGCCCCCGCCTCGCTCAAGGCTCTTGGCGATCTCGCTGCCAATACCGCCCGAGGCGCCTGTCACCAGCGCCGTCTTCCCGCTCAAATCAAGCATCGTCTCCGTCCTTGTTTTCCAGAGTTTTCGCAAACGCTTCCAGATCGGACGGCGTGTTCAGTGAAATTCCCTCGAGCGACCGAACGGTGCGGCGGTTCATAACTGTCAGAACCTTTCCTGCTCCACATTCGACCATAGTCGTTATGCCGTTTTCCGACATCCACTCGACGCTTTCGCGCCATCGCACTCGCCCGGTGACCTGCTCGACAAGCAGGGCCTTCAATGCATCCGGTTCCGTTTCCGGACGCGCACGAATATTGCTGACCAGCGGGACGTTCGGGCTGGCGAAAGCAGCATAAGCCAGCGCCGCTTCCATCCGTTCGGCTGCGGGCTGCATGAGGCGACAATGAAACGGAGCGCTTACAGGCAAAAGCACGGCCTTCTTGATGCCCACGTCCTTCGACCACGCAACCGCAGCGTCGATACCTGCCTTGGAGCCTGACAGCACGACCTGACCCGGCGCGTTGTCATTGGCAATCTCACAAACGCCAAAAGTTTCCGCCTCCGAGCATGCTGCTTCGGCTTGCTCGATGGACGCACCAAGCAAGGCGGCCATGGCACCTTCGCCCGCTGGGACGGCCGCCTGCATGGCGTTGCCACGAACCCGCAACAGCCGGGCAGCCTCCGCAACCGAGAGGCTGCCCGCCGAGGCAAGCGCTGAATATTCTCCCAGCGAATGCCCCGCGACAAAGGCCGCTTTTGATACGTCGATGCCAAATCCCTCCTTTAACGCTGCCATTACGGCGAGGCTTGTTGCCATCAGAGCCGGTTGAGCGTTTGAAGTCAGCGTCAGGTCGTCCTGATCGCCATTGAACATCAATTCCGAAAGTTTTTGTCCCAGTGCATCATCGACTTCATCGAAGACATTGCGGGCCGACGCAAAGGCTTCTGCGATTTCGCGCCCCATACCAATGGTCTGGGCACCCTGCCCCGGAAAGATGAATGCGATTTCGGACACACGCAGGCTCCACTCTAATTTGCTTCACTCGATCTGGCTAACCTGCCTGCGCCTTCGCTGGCAAGGTCATGTAGGGCCCGCAGCGACGAGGCTTGCATTTTTACCGTTGATGAGGTTTAAGCCGCGCTTGGTCGGGATGCGGCCTCCCCGGACAGTCCGGGAAGGGCCATCGTTTGCGCAACACCCCTTGTTGCCGAGCGCCGCGTCTCATTAAAGGGAAGTACACATGGCACTTTACGAGCACGTTATCGTGGCTCGGCCGGACATTTCACCTCAACAGGTGGAAGCGCTGGTCGAAGAAATCTCCACAATCATTACCGAGCAGGACGGCAAGGTCGGCAAGACCGAATACTGGGGCCTGCGCAACCTCGCTTACCCAATCAACAAGGTCCGCAAGGGTCACTACGCGCTGATCAACATTGATGCGCCGGCTGCGACCGTTCATGAACTCGAACGTCGTCTGCGTATCCACGAGGATATCATGCGCCACATGACGATCCGCGTCGAAACCCTTTCAGATGAGCCATCACCCGTTCTGTCGCGCAAGGATCGCGATGACCGGCGTCGGCGGGACTAGGAGGCTACCATGTCACAAGGTTCAAAATTGAATATCTCGAACATTCCGGCCCGCCGTCCGTTCGGACGTCGCCGGAAAGTCTGTCCGTTCTCCGGCGAGAACGCCCCGGAGATCGACTATAAGGACGTCAAACTCCTGCAGCGCTACATTTCCGAGAAAGGCAAGATCGTCCCTGCCCGGATCACAGCCGTCAGTCACAAGAAACAGCGCAAACTCGCGCAGGCCATCAAGCGGGCCCGCGTGCTCGCTCTGCTGCCGTTTTCGGTTCAATAGGGAGAGTTCACCATGCAGGTTATTCTTCTTGAGCGTGTCGAAGCACTCGGCAGCATCGGCGACGAAGTCGACGTAAAGAACGGGTTCGCCCGTAACTTCCTCATTCCGCAAGGCAAGGCGCTTCGTGCAAACGAAGCCAACCGCAAGCGGTTCGAGGCAGAGCGCGCCGAAATCGAAGCCCGTAACGAGCGCAATCGCGCCGCCGCTGCTGAAACCGGCAAGACCATTGAGGGCGCTATTTTCGTCCTGATCCGTCAGGCAGGCGATACCGGTCAGCTTTTCGGGTCCGTGACCGCTCGCGATATCAGCGATGCAGCACGCGAAGCCGGGCATAGCGTCGCGCGCAATGCCGTCTTGCTCAACCAGCCAATCAAGACGATCGGTATGCACGATGTCTCGATCCGGCTTCATGCCGAGGTGACCGTCACTGTTCAGGCGAACGTGGCCAGGAGCGCGGACGAAGCCGAGCGTCAGGCTGCCGGTGAAGACATCGTCGAAACGCTGGCAAGCGAAGAGCGCGAAGCCTCCGACGAGCAAGCCTCGTCAATGGCCGAAGCCGCATCGGAAGCCGCAGCGGAACGCGGTCCATCCGATGATGACGACGACTGATCCACTGGCTCAGCCTTGATTTACAGGAAAGCCCGGACGGAAACGTCCGGGCTTTTTTCTTTGCGAGCAAGAGTTTTGCACCGCCAATCGCCGTTCTGTTGCTGACCGAACAAATGCAATGAGATAAGGGGTGGGAATGGCATACGACACATCGACCACAACCGGCTCCGACGCGTCCGGCGGCAAGACCGAAGCACCACACAATATCGCGGCAGAAGCCGCTATTATCGGTGCGATCCTGTTTGACAACAATGCGTTCAACAGGGTCAGCGAACTCCTGCACCCGGAAGACTTCTATGGTCTCGCGCACCGCGAGCTGTATGAGGCCTTCACCAGCTTTATTCCGAAAGGCCGTACGGCCGACGGTCTGACCATGCACGACCATTTCGAGCGCAAGGGTAATCTGGAGGAGCTTGGCGGTCCCACCTATCTGGCCGGGCTGCTCGACCGGGCGGCATTCGGGCCAGAGATCAATGATTATGCAGAGATTGTTCGTGATCTCGCCATACGGCGCGGTCTCATTACTATCGGTTCCACGATGGTCTCGAGCGCTGTTAAACCTGCCGAGGAAGATACCGGCAACACCCAGATAACGGTAGCCGAACAGTCCCTGCACAAACTTGCGGAGCGTGGCTCCCTGCAGGGCGGGTTCCTGAATTTCGGCTCGGCGGTCTCGGCGTCAATCGAGATGGCGACGGCGGCCTATCAGAGAGACGGCAAGATTGCCGGCATCTCGACCGGATTGAACGATCTGGACCACAAGCTGGGCGGTCTCCACAATTCCGACCTTCTGATTCTTGCCGGTCGTCCTTCGATGGGAAAGACGTCACTTGCCACCAACATTGCCTACAACGCGGCCGCCGCATGCCGACGCGAAATGACCCCGAGCGGCACCATGAAAACCGTGGATGGCGCAATCGTCGGCTTCTTCTCGCTCGAGATGTCCTCAGAGCAACTCGCAACACGTATCCTGTCCGAACGGTCTGGCGTACAGTCGCACCGCATCAGGCAGGGCGATATCCAGCGACACGAATATGACCGTATCTGCGAAGCTGCCACCGAGCTCGAGCAATTGCCTTTGCACATCGACGATACCGGTGGCATCTCGATTGCCCAGTTGGCAGCGCGTGCCCGCAGGCTTCAACGCTCCAGCGGACTGGACCTTCTCATCATCGACTATCTGCAACTCATCACCGGGTCCGGCTCGCGAAAGAATGAGGGCCGGGTTCAGGAAGTCAGCCAAATCACCATGGGTCTCAAGGCATTGGCCAAGGAACTCAACATTCCGATCATTGCACTTTCCCAATTGTCACGGCAGGTCGAACAGCGTGATGATAAACGTCCGCAGCTCTCTGACCTGCGAGAGTCCGGTTCCATCGAGCAGGACGCCGACGCTGTCTTGTTCGTCTACCGGGAGTCCGACTATCTTGAACGAATGGAGCCGGAAGAGAACGACGAAAACTTCGTTACCTGGCGCGAAAAGATGGAACGTCTTCGAAACATCGCAGAAGTCATAATATCCAAACAGAGACACGGTCCGATCGGCAAGGTCGAGCTGCACTTCAATCCGAACCTCACGAAATTCAGCAACCTTGATCGACAGCACAGCCCGGCCGAATACTGAAACGGTGGCGCAGACCCTGCCCACCGCGGTTATCTCGCTTGGAACCGTTCGCGAAAATTACCGGTCGCTGGCTCGGCTCGCCGGCCCAGCGGAGACGAGCGCAGTCGTCAAATGCGACGCTTACGGCCACGGCGCCGTTCAGGTCGCAACATGTCTGGCGCGCGACGGCTGTACGACCTTCTTCGTTACCAATCTCTCCGAGGGCATTGCACTACGAAAAGCTGTACCACCGCCCGCTGTCATCTACATCTTCAACGGACTTGCAGGTGTTGATCCATCGGAGTTTTTGCAGGCGAACCTGACGCCCGTCTGCAATAGCCTGGAGGATGTCAGGACCTGGATAAACAGCAGCGCTGATACGCCCGCTTACGCGATCCATTTCGATACCGGAATGAATTGGTTAGGCGCCCAGCCGTCTACGGTTTCCGATATCATCACGCTTTGCACACAGGCGCCGCCGTCGCTGATCATGACTCATCTGGCCAACGCCGACATGCCCGACGATGCGGTGAACACCGCGCAGCTCGCCGCCTTCAACGCTATCGCAGCCAGCTTCCCGTCTTCGCGGCGCTCAATGGCTTCAACGGGCGGCATGTACCTGGATCCTCGTTTCGCCCAGGATCTCGTTCGGCCCGGCATCGGTATCTATGGCGGAGGTCCGGCGCGTCCCTCCGGCGTGAAACTTACCCCTGCCCTGACCCTGACCGCGCCCGTACTGGCGGTCTTCGATATCCCTGTCGGTGACCGGGTCGGATATGGTGGCACGTTCGAAACGCATCGTCCAACGAGACTTGCTACCGTTGCGCTCGGATATGGTGACGGCTATCTGAGGTCCGGTTCCAACAACGGGTTCGCTGTTCTGGAAGGGGCACCCTGCCCGATCGTTGGCCGCGTTTCGATGGACCTAATAACTCTTGATGTAACCGATTGCGCCGACACGCCGGTGCCGGGAATGCGGGCAGAATTCCTCGGTCCGCAGGCCGGACTGGAAATTCAGGCTGAAGCGCTTGGAACAATCGGTTATGAGTTGACCTGCCGGTTGGGCGGGCGCATCTCCCGTTCGTGGCAGGACTGAAAGGCCATATATCAATGACCTCGGATATTCCTGTTGTTTTCAGACCCTTGCAATGGATCGGTTCCGGTCTTCTCGGTATGTCTGGCGAGGTTGGGCGGCTATCAGCCTTTGTCGGGCGCGTTCTTTTCGCCGCACTGACACCGCCCTGGTTCATGACCCAAATTTTGCGTCAGGCGATCCGCATTGGTTTCTATTCGCTTCCGGTCGTGGGGCTGACGGCGATTTTCACCGGCGCAGCGCTTGCTCTCAACATCTACACCGGTGGCGCACGGTTCAACGCCGAACAGTTCGTCCCGAACATCGTCGTTCTGGGAATCACACGCGAGCTTGGACCTGTGCTCGCAGCGTTGATGCTGGCAGGCCGCGTCAGCGCGGGTATCGCTGCTGAAATTGGTACGATGCGGGTCACTGAACAGATTGATGCTCTGGAGACACTTTCGACCAACCCGTACCGGTATCTCTATGCACCGCGTTTCTGGGCAGCGCTTCTGACGCTACCTGTTCTGGTGTTTATCGCGGATATCATCGGCGTCATGGGCGGTTTTCTGGTCGCTACAACGTCGCTCGACTTCAACGGTGGCAATTACATCCGCAATACGCTCGACTATATTACCTTCGGAGACGTAGTCGGCGGCCTTATCAAGGCGGCAGTATTCGGGGCCGTCGTGGCGCTTCTCGGCTGCTATCACGGTCATGGAAGCAAGGGCGGCGCAAGCGGTGTTGGTCGGGCGGCCACGTTGGCAGTCGTATCAAGCGCAGTGCTGATTTTCTTCACCAACTTCTTGCTTACGACGCTCTTCACGCGGATCGGATTTTAGGCTGATGACAGAACCGATTCTCAGACTGACTGACGTACACAAGAGCTTTCAGCGCAAGACCGTTCTGGAAGGCATCAATCTCGACATTGCGCCCGGCAAGTCGCTCGTGGTCATCGGCGGTTCGGGTTCGGGAAAATCCGTGATGCTGAAATGCGCGCTCGGCCTGATGAAGCCCGATAGCGGCGAAGTGATGTTCGATGGTACGCGCGTCGATAACAAGCGCGGCAGACGCGCAGACATGCTTTACCGCGTTGGCATGCTGTTTCAGGGCGCGGCTCTTTTCGACAGTCTGCCAATCTGGGAAAACGTAGCCTTTCGTCTGATCTATCGTGACCGACTGGATCGCGATGAAGCGCGCGAAAGGGCTATCGAGACCCTCAGGAAAGTGCGCTTGGGTGAAGATATCGCCGAGCTCAAACCGGCCGAAATCTCTGGCGGCATGCAAAAGCGCGTCGGTCTGGCGCGCGCCATTATTGGTGATCCGGACCTGATCTTTTTCGATGAACCGACTACCGGGCTCGATCCGATTACCGCAGACGCCATTAATGATCTGATCGTGGAGCAAGTAAAAAGCATCGGCGCGGCATCAATCTCGATCACTCATGACATGGCATCAGCCCGCAAGATCGCTGATGAGATCGCCATGCTTTACGAAGGCAAGATCATCTGGCGGGGACCGGTTAGCGATATTGATGCCAGTGGCAACGATCATGTGGACCAGTTCGTCCACGGCCGCGCTGACGGACCGATCCAGCCGAGCCTTTAAGGTCTACGAGACGTCCGCAGCATATGTCGTAGCCGATCCTGCGAGGCATCTAAACCGCTGCGGCGCTACGGTGCCAGGCAGATTCAGTCGGCTGGACTTCCTTTAGTCGGCATCATTTCCTCGCCCGAAAGGCTGGCCTCAACCGCCTATCTTCGCCTTTGCGCTACAAGCGTCTTTCCAACCGTCATCGCAGGCTTCGGCGATCAAATTGCGTCCCCTCGCCTCGTCCTTTGCCACGCCCTCGCCGAGATAATAGCTTACACCGAGATTGTAGCACCCGCTTATTTCACCGCCATCGCAGGCTGTCTGATAAAGCGTCGCGGCTCGGACATCATCCTTCACCACGCCCACGCCGGTGTAATAAAGGAAACCAAGGCTCTTGCACCCGGTCATATATCCGCCATCACAGGCTTTGCCGTAGAGCGTGGCGGCCCGCCCCGGGTCCTGAGGAACGCCGTTTCCGGTTTCATAACGAACGCCAATGTTCGCGCACCCGATCATTTCACCGCCATCGCATGCTTTCTGGTAAAGTCGCGCAGCGCGCTGAGAATCTAGAGCCACGCCCTTACCGTTTCCGTAAAGGACGCCTAGGTCATTGCACGCACCCATCTCGCCGCCGTCGCATGCTGTCTGGTAGAGAGTCGCCGCGCGCGGAGTATCCTGCGCCAGACCTTTGTCGTCTTCGTATAATACGCCCAGATTATAGCATCCGCCCATTTCGCCTCCGTCGCAGGCTTTCCGGTAGAGCGCGGCTGCCTGAGCACTATCTTGAGCCACGCCTGTTCCGTCATCGTACAAAAGGCCAAGGTTGAAACAAGCGGGATACAGGTTTTTCTCACAAGCAAGGTTGTAATACCTGGCCGCTTGGCCCGGGTCGGTCTTGACGCCTTGACCGAGATTATAAGCGTACCCGACTTTCAGGCATGCTGACCCATCGCCGTTTATGCAGTTCGCCTTGTTCTCGCCAAGGCTCGCCGGCGCCGCCATTGCGCTGCTGTCAAAACCCGCAAAGAGCCCGACTGCCAACACTGTCCAGATGCACATCATTCTGATCACATGCATGCCAATTGTTCCCGCCTGTCGAAGCTTCAACATGCCTGCAATCGCGCCGACCGGCATCACCGCAGGCGGTTAGGCTGGGCACGGGATTATCGAACGTCCACTTCACCCGCTTACAAACCCGCCAAATCCGGCTAAGTCCTCCCGCATGGCGAAAGTAACACCTTCATTTGTCTGTCAGTCGTGCGGTGCGGTCCATCCCAAATGGTCCGGCCGGTGCGATGCCTGCGGCGGGTGGAACACGCTTGTCGAGGAACGCGTGGAGGCAACACCCGGCGGGCTCAAACCAGAGAAGAGTGGCAAAGCAGGCAAACGCGCCGCAAGCCTGACCTCGCTCGATGAGGTCACACAGCCTCCCAAGCGCATCGTCATGGGTGTAGACGAACTCGACCGGGCTTTTGGAGGCGGGCTCGTTCCGTCATCGGCTACACTTATTGGCGGCGACCCGGGCATAGGCAAATCAACTCTCCTGCTACAGGTCGCTGCTCGGCTGGCCCGCAACGGGCTTGGCGTCGTTTATGTCTCTGGCGAAGAAGCGACTGCGCAGATACAGGAGCGCGCCGTCCGTCTGAAAATTTCGGCAAGCCCGGTACAGCTTGCGACCGAGACTGATCTGCGCGCCATTCTGGCAACGCTTCGAAGCACCAAGCCGGACTTCGTGGTGATCGATTCAATACAAACGCTCTGGTCTGACTCTCTGGAGGCTGCACCCGGCTCCGTAAGCCAGGTACGTGCCTGCGCGCAGGAGCTTGTGCGCTTTGCCAAGACATCCGGTTGCGCTCTCGTTCTGGTCGGGCACGTAACCAAGGACGGGCAGATAGCAGGGCCGCGCGTTGTCGAGCATATGGTCGACACGGTGTTCTACTTTGAGGGCGAACGCGGGCATCAGTTCCGTATTCTGCGGGCCGTCAAGAACCGGTTCGGACCGACTGACGAGATTGGCATATTCGAGATGCACGCTTTTGGCCTCTCACCTGCCCGCGAACCTTCCGCGCTCTTTCTCAGTTCCGATAACGAGGCAACCGGAGGGGCAGCTGTGTTCGCAGCGATGGAAGGATCCAGGCCAGTGCTTGCCGAAGTTCAGGCCTTGGTCGGATCGTCCGCTTACGGAACGCCGCGCCGCTCTGTTGTAGGGTGGGACACCGCACGCCTCGCCATGTTGCTTGCCGTGATGGAGGCGCGTTGCGGCGTGCAGATCGGTCCACGGGACATTTATCTGAGCGTTGCTGGAGGCTACAGAATTGGTGAACCCGCGGGTGATCTTGCAGCGGCAGCAGCACTGTTCTCATCCATGGCGGAGACGGCTCTTCCCGAAAAGTCGCTGTTCTTCGGCGAAGTTGCCCTGTCAGGGGCTGTTCGTCCGGTTTCCCGCATGGAAGCCCGGCTGAAGGAAGCCGAGCGTCTTGGCTTCAAGCGTGCTTTCGGTCCGGACGGCCCTGCTACCAGCATTGGCAACCTGACCTATACGCCTGTAAGACAATTGCGGGAGCTGGCAGGGCTTCTGGAGCTGACTGTGGACGAATGACTGATTTCTTTTCTCAGGGAGCTTTCACCCCCTTCGACGCGATCGTGGTCGTGCTCGTTCTCTTTTCGGGCCTCATGGCATTTGCGCGCGGTTTTGTTCGGGAAGTCACATCAGTAGCAGCATTCGTGTTCGCGCTTCTGGCGGCCTACCTTTCGTGGATCTGGTTCTCGCAGGAGGTTCGCGACATGTTGCCCGCCGGATGGGCTCTATGGATCGGTGACCTGACCGTGGCCGTGGTCGTTTTCATCCTTATCTATGCGGTGTCTGCATGGATCGGTGTCCGGCTATCAAAGTTGCTGCACACGTCATCAGAGATCGGTTTGCTCGATCGTTTGGCCGGTCTGGCCTTCGGTGTGGCGCGTGGCCTGGCGGTGATCGTTGCAATCATTCTGGCGGCTGGGCCTTTCATCGAAGAAGCACAGATAAACTGGATTGTAGAAGCCCGCACTTACCCCTATTTCGTGACGTGGGCGGACTGGGTAAGCGCAAATGTTCCAGCCTTCGCCGAAACGGTTCAGGACACTTTGCCGGAAGCTGAAGCGCGCTCGCGATAGCAGAACGTGACGGGAGTCGCTCGATGATGGAAATCTGGGATCACGACGACGATAAACCGCGCGAGGAATGCGGCGTCTTCGGCATTTTCGGGCACAACGAAGCCTCTGTCATCACGGCGCTAGGTCTGCATGCCTTGCAGCACAGGGGGCAGGAGGCCTGCGGAATCGCCTGCTTCGACGGACAGTACTTTCATAATGAGCGCCACCGGGGCCTTGTCGGGGATGCCTTCACTGGCAAGGACTTGCCGGACCGTCTGCCGGGACGCAGCGCCATAGGGCATAATCGCTACCCGACGCAGGGTACGCCCGCGATCCGGAACATTCAGCCGATCTTTGCCGACCTTGGTTCCAACGGGGTCGCGATCGCCCATAACGGAAATCTGACGAACTCGCGCTCGCTTCGGCATGAGCTGGTTGACCGCGGCTCTATTTTCCAGAGCACGATGGATACAGAGGTAATCCTGCACCTCCTCTCGCTTTCCAAGAAGCCGAGGCTCGTCGACCGATTTGTCGATGCGCTAGGCGATATCGAAGGCGGTTATGCGCTGGTTGCGTTGACAGAAACGCTTCTCATCGGTGCGCGAGATCCGACAGGTCTTCGTCCCCTGGTACTCGGTAATCTGGGCGGCGCTCACGTCCTCGCGTCGGAAACCTGCGCGCTCGATCTGATCGGGGCAAAGTTCATACGCGAGATCGAGCCCGGTGAGGTGGTTGTCATCAGCGCGGATGGCGTTGAGAGCCTGACACCGTTCCTGCGGCAGCACCCGGCACCATGCCTGTTCGAGTATGTCTACTTTGCCAGACCGGACAGCGTCATCGCGGGACGGAGCGTATATGAGGTCCGCCGTCGCATGGGTCAGCGCCTTGCCCAGGAAACCTTTGTGCAAGCAGACGTCGTCGTGCCGGTTCCAGACAGCGGCGTCCCTGCGGCTCTGGGGTTTGCCGAACAGTCCGGCCTGCCGTTCCAGCTCGGTATCATCCGAAATCACTATGTCGGACGAACCTTTATCGAACCAACGCAAACGGGCCGTGAGTCCAGCATCAGCCGCAAGCACGCACCGAACAAGGCAGTACTGGACGGGAAACGTGTAGTACTGGTCGACGATTCCATCGTTCGCGGAAACACATCGTCCCGCATCGTGAAAATGGTTCGTGACGCGGGTGCGCGAGAGATCCATTTTCGCTCGGCCAGCCCGCCAATCAAGCACGCGGATTTCTACGGTATCGACATGCCCGATGAGAGCGAGCTTATGGCTGCGCGTATGACGCAAGAAGAAATGACCCGCGAGCTTGGTGTTGAAAGCCTGGGCTTCCTGTCGGTCGAAGGGTTGTACTGGGCGGTTTCAGGCGAGTACCGCGATCCGCACAATCCGCAGTTCGCAGATCATTGCTTTACCGGTCACTACCCTACCCGGCTGATCGACCGCAGCTTCGACCGCGCCGGACGCGACCACCAACTGTCGCTGCTCGATGACTGATAAACGCCTCACACTCGTCACCGGTGCGTCCCGCGGCATAGGCAGAGCGCTCGCGCTGGAGCTTGCTGTGGTGCACGGTCACCACGTTATTGCAACGGCCCGTAGCAAGAAGGCGCTGGAAGCGCTTGATGACGTTATCAAGTCTGAGGGGGGAGCCTGCACTCTCGTTCCGCTGGACCTGACCGATGCAAATGGAATCGAGCAGCTCGGGGCGATCATTCACCAGAGATGGGGCAAACTTGATGGACTGGCCGGCAATGCCGGCGTTCTTGGACCGATCGGACCGCTGATATCGGCGACGCCGCGGGCATTCCTGGAAACGATAGAGGTAAACCTGACCGCAAACTGGCGGCTGATACGATCGCTCGACCCGCTTCTCAGGCAGGCCGAGAGCGGCAGAGCGGTAATGGTAACCTCTGGTGTTGTGCCACGCCCCCGTGCCTTCTGGGGCCCCTATCAGGCCTCGAAATCCGGTCTGGAAGCCATGACCCAAGCGTGGATCGAAGAAACCGAAATAACCTCGCTCAGGGTCAACCTCTTCGATCCCGGTCCGACACGGACCGAAATGCGGGCTGCCGCGATGCCGGGTGAAGACCCGGACACGCTTCCTTCAGCATCGGAAGTTGCCGCCAGTCTTGCTGGATTGCTCCTCGCCGACTTCGACCGTCATGGGGAGCGTGTGAGTTTTCGCTCCGGCGCTTAGACGCAGCGGACATATCTTGACGCTCCTGCATCGCGGTGGTGCAAACAGCATCCATCTTCGCGCCGGTGGGCGCGCTTCAACAAGGAACACCCCATGCAGGATATTCGCTTCGACGGAAAAACAGCCATCGTAACCGGCGCTGGTGGCGGACTTGGCCGTTGCCACGCGCTGGAGCTCGCCCGTCGCGGCGCAAACGTCGTCGTGAACGATCTTGGCGGTGCACTGGACGGCTCAGGTGGGAACTCGGAGGCAGCCGAGAGCGTCGTCAGGGAGATTGAGGCCATGGGTGGCCAGGCGATCGCCAATGGCTCTTCGGTGACCGATGATGCCGGCGTCAAGAAGATGATCGACGACACAATGGGCCAGTTTGGTCGGATCGACATCATCATCGCAAATGCGGGCATCCTGCGAGACAAATCCTTCGCGAAGATCGAAATGAAGGATTTCGATCTCGTTCTCGATGTTCACCTGATGGGGTCCGTCAAACCGTTCAAGGCAGCCTGGGACATCATGCGCGAACAGCAGTATGGTCGACTTGTCGTAACGACCTCGTCGACCGGCCTTTACGGCAACTTCGGGCAGACCAATTACGGCGCTGCGAAGCTCGGATTGGTTGGTCTGATGAACTCGCTCAAGCAGGAAGGTGCCAAATACAACATCAAGATCAACGCGGTCTGCCCGGTTGCTGCAACGCGGATGACGCAAGACCTGATGCCACCTGTCATGCTGGAAGCCCTGAAGCCCGAATACGTTACGCCCGGCGTGATGAATCTTGTCAAGGAAGATGCCCCCAGCGGCATGGTGCTGTCTTGCGCTGCCGGAGCGTTCTCAATGGCAAGCATCCAGGAAACCAAAGGCGCTTTCGTCGGAACGGGCGATGATCTGACCGCAGAGGCGGTTGCTGCCAAATGGGCCGAGATCACGGATACATCCGATATGCGAACATTTGAAAACGGCGGCGGTCACACCGGCAATTTCATCAGCCTCATTCAGGAAGCCACCGGCAGCTGACGCCGGCCGACTTGCAAGCCTGTCCGCATCAAACGACCGGACCCGAGTTGATCGGGTTCGGTATAGAACCTCGAATTCAGGCAACCGGATCGGACACGATATATCCGCTAACCCAGACGGCTAGTCCGTCAGGACACTTCAAGCAGGCTCGGTTTCCCGCGAATCATTGTCTCCGGTTGAAGCATCCCCCTGACCGCCATTAGCTGGCGGGGTGTCAGATCTCGGGGACGATTTCCCGGAACGGGCCATCATTGCGCGCAAGCCGGAATCGTCACCTTCGCCAGCGTCGGTCTCGCCTGCGGTAGCGGTCGTGTCCTTACGAGGACGACCCCGTCGTTTGGCAGGGGCCGGTGCATCTGAACGATCGTCCTGAGATGCTTCTGGCCCGCCATAGTTGCCGCCGTCCGGTCCGTCATCGACGACGTCCAGAGGATTGTCGCCACGTTCGGTAGTAGGCGCGGACATTCGCTCACGACGCTGTCTCACAGGACGCTCACCTCGCGGCTCAGTCCGCTGACGCCGGGTATCGCTCTCATCATCATCGCGATCACGACTGCGGGCATCTTCATCCCGGTCACGGCTACGGCCACGATTGTCATCGTCCCGGTCGCGGTTGCGATTTCGGTTATCGTCATCGCGGTCACGATTGCGGTTGCGATTGTCATCATCGCGGTCGCGATTGCGGTTATCGAGTCTCGGACGCCTGTCTTCGTCGTCCTGATCGTCACGTTGATCATTCCGCTGACGGCGCGTGTCGCCATCTGAGTCATCGTCGCGGTCACGCCCGCCACGATCATTCCGATTACCGCGATTGTCGCGATTGTCGTTACGGTTCCTGTTATTGCGGTTGTCACTGGTGCTTGCGCCGTCCTGCTGATCGTTGCCGTCGTCAGAATCGGTGTCGTCATCATCGTTCTGGTTCTGTGAACGATCCTTTGGCTGGCTCGCGGCCATCACACGAAAGTAATGCTCGGCATACTGGAAGTAGGCTTCGGCATTTACCCGGTCACCGGACGTCTGCGCATCACGCGCATATTGCAGATATTTTTCATGTATCTGACTCGCATTGCCGCGAATCTTTACGTCAGGACCATTGCTTTCCAGCGAACGGTTGCCCGGATTGCTTGGCTTGCGCCCACGCCCACGTTGGCGTTTCATAAACCCATCCCAAATTGCCGGTAGCGGTTATGTTTAATGCTCGCTGTCCGCCCGTACCGGGCGCCACACTGTTCAGACAGAAGCTCGAAGTTGAAGCTCAGCGTTTCTCTCACGCGATGCTGCATCAAGACCTAGCCAGTTCCTCGTCATGCGCCAAGTGTTTTTTTTCGTATGGAAGCAGCGACGGCGCGCTCATTGCCGCCCAAATCCCGGCGGTTCGCTCCTGGAATGATCCCACGCGCCTTCATGAGGGCAGAGACAGAGGCCAGCTGATCGTAACCGGTCTCGAGGATGACAGTAGCCCCTTCCGGCAACGTGTTGGCGCACAGGTCAAGAATTGCTCGGTAGGCATCAAGTCCATCCTCACCGCCATCGAGCGCCAGTCTTGGATCGTGATCGCGTACCTCCCCATCAAGCTGATCGATCACGGACCGGCGGATATAAGGCGGATTGGAAATGACGAGGCAGGAATGTCGCATCCGACCGATGGCATCGCTCCAGTCGCCGTGAATCCAGTCTGTCCGATCAACAAGACCAAGCTGGGCTGCATTCTTTTGCGCAACAGCCAAGGCTGGCTCGGATAGGTCCAGCCCGGTGCCTGTCAAACCGGGCCGTTCGGCCAGGAGCGTCAGCAGAAGGCATCCGCTACCTGTTCCAAGGTCTACGACGTGCCCGGTAGCGTCTGAAACCAGAAACTCCAACGCAAGGTCGACAAGGCATTCAGAATTGCTGCGCGGAGCCAATACCTTTTCGGTGACGATAAAACTGCGTCCGTAGAAGGCAGCCTGCCCCAGAATACGCGTCACCGGCTCACCTTTGGCACGGCGCTCGATGAATTCGGAAAACCTGTCACGAAGGTGACCCTCGATGGGGTCGCCTTCTCGCAAGATCATCTCGCTGCTGGACCAGCCTGTCACGTAGCGGAACAGGATCCGTGCATCTTCAGCAGCGCTTTCGATACCCGCCGCCTGCAGACGAGACCGGCCCAGCCGTAGATCCGCCTCGGCGGTTGTCGCATGAGGCTTGCGGGTACCCTCAGGAATCTGAATGTTCCATCTCCGCCAGGCGGGCGGCCTGATCTTCGGCCAGAAGCGCATCGACCACTTCGTGAAGATCATCGCCAGCAAGCACGCTTTCCATCTTGTAGAGAGTCAGCTTGATTCGGTGATCGGAAACCCGGTTCTCGGGAAAATTATAGGTCCGGATTTTCTCAGACCGGTCGCCGGACCCGACTTTGGACTTCCGGTCCTGTGCGCGTGCAGCGTCCAGCTCTTCACGCTCCTTTTCGTAAAGGCGAATTTTCAAGACTTCCATCGCCTTGGCCCGGTTGGCGTGCTGGCTCTTCTCTGACGATGTGACCACGATCCCAGTCGGCAGGTGCGTGATCCGAACGGCCGAATTGGTCGTGTTAACATGCTGACCACCGGCGCCTGACGCGCGCATCGTATCAATGCGTATATCGTCGGGCCGGACTTCGATATCGACATCTTCCGGTGCAGGCAGCACGGCGACAGTGGCTGCAGATGTATGTATCCGGCCGCCGCTCTCCGTTTTTGGAACCCGTTGTACGCGGTGGACCCCGCTTTCAAATTTCAGTTGGCCGAAGACGCCATCGCCGGAAACGTCCGCGACAATCTCCTTGTATCCGCCGCTATCCCCCTCGGAAAGCGAGAGAATATCAACTTTCCAGCCCTGAAGTTGTGCGTAGCGCTGATACATCCGGAACAGGTCGCCAGCAAACAGCGCAGCTTCGTCGCCGCCTGTGCCGGCGCGCACTTCAAGAACCGCGTTTGCCTTGTCATCCTTGTCGCGGGGTAGCAGCAAGAGCTGCATCTCGTTTTCGAGATCGGGCATCCGAGACTTCAGACTCTGCACCTCATCACGCGCAAGCTCGGCCATTTCACCACCGGATGCCTGCATGGCCTCGGCCTCGGCAAGCTCCAGACGCACGCTCGCAAGTTTTCGGGCCGTTTCGGCAACCAGGCGCAGTTCAGCATGCTCCTTTGCAAGTGAGACGATTTCGTCCGGCTCGGTCGCCGCCCCCATGCGTGCCTCCACCTGGTCGAACCGATCTATGACCTGCTCGAGACGTGCGTGGGGGATGGTGGCCATGAATATGCGTCCGCTGAGGAAAGGAGGCCATCAGATAGCCGGTCTGGTGCTATGCGCAAGACCGCGCAAACCTGTGCCGCCTTGTTTCAGCGATCAAGCGTCGTAGCCCGGATTGGCACGGTCGAGACGGCGCAGAAGGCCGGGCCAAGCCAGCTTGTCGGCCAGTATCTTCATTCCCGCAGGATTGGACTGCTCCGCGACTTTTTTCTGAACGTCTTCACCGCATTCAATGAGATCACCGCCTGCCTGAGCCGCAATCTGCATTGCGCAGGCCCGCTCCAGGAAAAACATGCGGATGAACGCCTGACCGGCGCTTTCACCCACGGTCAGCGTTCCGTGATTTCGCAAGATCATCACGGATTTCGACCCGAGGTCAGCTACGATCCGTTCTCGCTCGTCATGATCCAGCGCCACGCCTTCATAGTCGTGGTAGGCCGTATCCGCCATGGCGATCATTCCGGTTTGCGTGATCGGGAGAAGACCGCGCTTCTGTGCGGAAACCGCAACACCATGATCTGTATGCAGGTGCATGACACACATCGCATCCTCCCGCGCTGCATGAATGGCAGAGTGGATGGTGAAGCCTGCCGGATTGATGAAATAAGGCGTGTCGGAAACGATGTTTCCGTCCAGATCGACCTTTACCAGCGAGGAGGCCGTCATCTCTTCAAAGAACATTCCGTAGGGATTGATCAAAAAGTGATGTTCGGGGCCTGGAACACGCATGGAGATATGCGTGAAGATCATGTCATCCCAGCCTTCAAACGCGACAAGCCTGTAAAGGGCCGCCGTATCGACCCGGGCTTGCCATTCCTCGGCGCTGACCTGACCCTTGATGTTGATCGCGCTCATATCGTCTGCCATGTCTTTTCTCCCTGTGCCGACCCGGTCTGACCACCGGTCATCAGCGTGAACATATCGCATCAAACGTATCGCGCCAAACGCAGACCCGAAAATTGCCATGCGGCGTTTGGAGGGAAGAAGTTACGATAGGTTGGTCTCGAATGTCCGGCGGCTGTTGCACATGAAGAGCCGCGTAAAACATACTGACTCGACATGAATTTTCCGTTGTATTCCCCGATGGCGCCATCCGCGATCTGAAATCGCGGGTATGGTGCGTAGTCGGACCGGGTCCACTGCCACACCTCACCGAACAGCCCGGCAAGGGGCCCAGACGAAACTGGACGAGGAGCACAACTGGCACCGGCCGCGCGCATAGCCGCGCCTGTACTGCCATGTCTTCTGGCCGCATTCTCCCATTCAAATTCCGTAGGAAGCCGTGCGTCCATCCAGCTGGCAATCGCATCTGCCTCGAAGAAAGTCAGATGAGCTGCAGGCGCGCTACGGTTGACGTCCACACGTCCATGCAGCGTGAAATGGCTCCACGTACCGTCGCGCTCCTCCCAGTACAGCGGGGCAGTCGTCGCGGCCTGGCTAACACCTGCCCAGCCTTCCGATAGCCAGAGCGAAGCGGTGCGGTAGCCCCCGTCCTCGATAAAGGCGATCACATCGCCATTCGTGACCAGCCTGTCGGATATCTGGTAGGGTTCGAGCCAGACCGTATGTCTGGGCCCCTCATTGTCATAGGCAAAACCATCGCCTTCATGCCCGATGTTCGCCGTCCCTCCCTCGAAGGCAGACCAGCTGTCCTGCTCGGTCGCCAGGTCAGGTGGGCCGGTCGGAGTATCGTACATGGCAGGCTGCACCGGGTTCATCGACAGGGTGTGCTTAATATCCGTTAGCAAGAGTTCCTGGTGCTGCTCTTCGTGTGCGATTCCCGTTTCGACAACATGCTGGCGGTGCTCGGAAAGTTCGCTGTGGCTTTCGAGAAACTCCGCGACGGCATCAGTGACGTATCGTCGATACGCCATGATTTCATTGAGCCCCGGTCTGGTGATCATTCCGCGATTAGCACGTGTGTGCCGGGGGCCAACGGTCTCGTAATAGGAGTTGAAAAGATAACCGAACTGCTGGTCGAACTCTGCATATCCCGGTGAAAAGGGCTTCAGGAAAAACGTCTCCCAGAACCAGGTCGTGTGAGCCAGATGCCATTTTGCAGGACTTGCATCTTCCATTGACTGTATCTGACAATCCTCGGGTGAAAGGTTCGCGACAAGCGCCTCGGTGGCCTCACGCAAATGAACGAACCGGTCAGGCAAACCATGCGGCGGGTGCGCCGTCTTCTTTATCGCCAACGCGTCCATGCTCTTCACCGCCTTGTCCTGTCCCCAACGAACCATACGCCTAACTGTCGTGACGGTGCCTAAAACTGCGGCGAGATGCCAGTCCCGAAATGACTAAAGCCAACGCATCCGCGAAGGTTGCAGGTTGACGCAGAGTGCACTTGCGTGAAGCTTGCGCTGCTCGCGGGACGGAAGCGTAACTCAACGATGAAAATTGCCTTTACTTCAAGTGAACGACCGGAGGCGAAGACCGCGCTTCGGGTGATGACCAGCCGTTACGGCCAGTGCGAAGAAGGCGAAGCAGATGTCATCGTGGCGCTGGGCGGCGATGGCTGCATGCTTGAAGCGCTCAGGCGCCGCTTCGAGGATCCGCGCCCGGTTTACGGAATGAACCGCGGGACGATCGGTTTTCTGATGAACGATTATGCGGAAGACGACCTCATCGCGCGCATAGACAGGTCTGAGCGCGCCGTGATTTATCCGCTGAGAATGAAGGCGACGGATTGTGAGGGTCATACCTACGTCCGGCTGGCCATCAACGAAGTCTCGCTGCTGCGACAGTCCTCTCAGACAGCGCGTCTGAAGATCGTCATAGATGGCAAGCCGCGAATGGATGATCTCGCCTGCGATGGCGTACTGGTGGCAACGCCCGCGGGCTCCACGGCCTACAATCTATCCGCTCACGGCCCGATCCTGCCGATTGGCGCGCACTTGTTGGCGCTTACCCCAATCAGCCCTTTCCGGCCGAGGCGGTGGCGAGGAGCCCTGCTGCGTCAGGATGCGAAAGTCTCAATTTCCGTCTTGGAACCGAATCGACGTCCCGTTTCCACGTCGGCAGATAACCAGGAAGTCCGTGATGTTGTTGACGTACAGGTATCCGAAGACAGGGCACGCCCACTGACCATGCTGTTCGATGAAGGTCGGGCTCTGGATGAGCGAATACTGCAGGAACAGTTCGCGCATTGACCGTGCCACGGCCCAAGGCTCTGCGTCGGCACATCATTTCTTAATCTCGAGGCTTTATCCGGGATGTTGATTAAGGCTCAAGAGTTTGACGAGGTCCCTGATGGGAAAGCAAAGACCGCTCGAGATCATAACGCCCCCGAATGCGTTGAAAGCAAAGCTTGGGGGTCCTTTGACCCTCGGTAGCAAGACGGCAATTGCCCGCGCCGAAATGGCGCTTGAGTCGCTGAGCCATGAGTTTGAAGGCTGGCTGGAAGAAGAGATCGAGCGGCTGGAGCTTGCCTGGAAATCAGCGTCCGAACTGAAGGATCGCGAAGCCGACCTCATGAGTGTTTATCGGATTGCGCACGATCTGAAGGGCCTGGCCGGTACTTACGGGTTCCCGTTGATCACGAGGTTCGCAGGATCGCTCTGCAGGCTTCTGGGCGACAAGGCAATGCGGGCACGTGCTCCCAGGGCACTCGTCGGTGCACATGTTTCCACATGCCGGGTTGCGATGCGAGACGGGATCAAATCCGATGAGGATGCGATCGGAAAAGCGCTGGCCGAGGAACTTGAAAATCAGGTCGCTCAGATCAAGGCCCTGGTAGAAAAGAAAACCGGCGAAAGCTGAGCTTTCGCCGATCAATTTGTCTACATTCCCGATAGGGTCTTAGTACCCACCGACAATCTGCTGGCACTGAACCGAATTACGGCCCGCAAGTGCACCAACAGTCGCGCCCAGTACGCCGCCAACAACCGCGTTGCGCTCGTCACGTCCACCTGCGAGCGTTCCAAGACCCGCACCGGCCAGAGCACCGAAGCCGCCTGCTGCCAGGGTTCTGTTGCGACGGGCCTGCTCACATTGCTGATAGGACGAGAACTGATTGGCGCCGTCATAGCTCCATCCGGTATTGCTCGCGGAACCATAGGTCGTTTGCTGACCGTAAGTCGTAGGCTGACTATAGCCTTGATTACCGTAGGAATAGGTCGGCTGGCTGTAGCCCTGGTTACCGTAGGAATAGTCCGGCTGCGACGTTGTGTAGGTTCTCGTCTGGTGGGAAGGCTGGCTGTAGCCCTGATCCCGGTAGGTATATGTCGGCTGAGCATATCCCTGATTTCCGTAGGAATAGGTTGGCTGGTTGTAGCCACCATTGCCATAACCGCTCGAAGAATATGTTCTCGTCGTGGTATAGGTACGGGTCGGCTGGCTGGTCGTGTAAACCGGCTGGCTATAACCGCTCGAAGAGTACGCCCGGGATGGTTGCGTATAAACTGTCTGCGGCTGCGCATAGCCATAGCTTGGCTGCGTGTTGCCATAGGAATAGGATGGCTGTGCCGTCTGATATGTGCCGCCATACCCTCCGGCCGTCGTCACGGAAATCGCCTGACAGTTGACCGAGTTACGACCGGCGAGCGCGCCCGCACCTGCGCCAAGAACACCGCCAACCGCGGCATTGCGTCCGTCATTTCCGCCTGCGAGCGTTCCAAGGCCTGCCCCGACGAGACCACCGAGAGTCGCACCACCAAGGGTACGTGTCGTCCGCGCAGTTTCGCACTGCTGGTAAGACCCGTAGGCCGTTTGTCCGTCATAAGAATAATACTGCCCTTGCGCGATCGCCGGAGCGGCAAACGTGAGAGCTGCGGTCGAGAAACCGGCGATCAGATATGTCTTCATTTCAACTACCTCCTGATGACACGGGTTTTCGCACCCTGCCTTTGAACGCGCTGTGAATGGAATAGTGCCACGTCCGCCGCAATTCGCCCAATTGCGACCATGGACGCCGCCTCACATTCGGCAAGCGCCCGTCTTTGCAAGTGGGGCCCGGCGTGCAAACCTTCATCCAAACGGTAGTCAGAACCGTAGCGGGAGAGGAAACATCATGGCGTCTTTTGACTATATCATAATCGGGGCCGGGTCAGCCGGATGCGTTCTCGCGAACAGATTGACGGAAGACGGCACGTCGCGCGTCCTGCTGCTGGAGGCCGGCGGCAAGGATACCTCAATGATGATCCATATCCCGGTTGGATATGCTCAGACGCTGAAGGATCCGAAAGTCAACTGGATGTACGAGACCGAACCGGACCCCAATACCGGTAACCGGGCGCATATGTGGCCCCGCGGGAAGGTTCTAGGCGGGTCCTCCTCGATCAACGGATTGCTCTATATACGCGGTCAGCAAGCCGACTATGATGGCTGGCGTCAGCTTGGCTGCACCGGATGGTCGTGGGAGGACGTCGAGCCCTATTTTCGGAAGTCGCAACATCAGGAGCGGGACGGTCTCGACGGTCACGGCAAGGGCGGCCCCCTGAATGTCAGCGATGTAACCCAGCGCCACCCTGTTTCCGACGCCTGCATCACGGCGGGACGCCAGCTTGGACTGCCGGAGCATGACGATGTGAACGGCTCCGAGCAGGAAGGCATCACCTATTACCAATTAACGGTGAAGAACGGACGCAGATGGTCTGCTGCAGCTGCCTATCTCAACCCGGCAAAGTCACGGTCAAACCTGATTATTGAAGCCCGGGCGCTCGCATCTCGGGTCATTTTCGAAGGCAAGCGGGCTGTCGGTGTCGAGTATGTCCAGAATGGCGAAACCAAGACTGCGCGCGCCGAGGGTGAGGTCATTCTCTCCGGCGGAGCGATCAACACTCCGCAAGTCCTAGAATTGTCCGGCATAGGCCAGACCGAGCGGCTCAAGGCGGCAGGTATCGATGTGGTGGCAGCCTCGAAGGGTGTGGGTGAGAACCTGCAGGATCATTATGTGGTAGGGCTGCGCTACCGTCTGAAACCGGGCGTGGTTTCGATCAACGAGCTGACGCGCGGAACGAAGTTTCTTGGCGAAGTCTTCAAGTATGTGACCCAGCGAAAAGGCCTTCTGACCCTGTCTGCGGCCCATATTGCAGCCTTTGTGAAAACCCGTCCTGAACTTTCAGGGCCAGACGTTCAGTATCATATCCTTCCGGCGTCGATGGACGCTGAAAAGCTGGCGACCGAAGGCAGCATGGAACTCGAGCGAGAGCCCGGACTGACGATCGCTCCGTGCCAGTTAAGGCCGGAAAGCCGGGGCTCGGTGCACATCAAGTCGTCCGATCCTGCGACCCATCCGTCCATCATCCCCAATTATCTCGATGTTGCGCTCGACCAGCAAACCATTGTTGCCGGATTGAACTGGGGCCGTCAGCTTGCCGAGCAGCCTGCCCTTGCCGAATTCATCGATCACGAACTTGCACCGGGACCAGATGTGAAGACGGACGATGACATGCTCGAATTCGCGCGACAAAGCGGCTCGACGATCTATCACCCGGTGGGCACGGCGAAGATGGGAGCTGACGACCGTTCGGTCGTCGACCCGCAACTTCGCGTCATCGGCGTGGAAGGCCTGCGTGTCGTGGACGCCTCGATCATGCCACGGCTCATTTCCGGTAACACGAACGCCCCGACCATAATGGTTGCCGAAAAGGCAGCGGATATGATCAAGGCAGCAGCGAAGTCGAGAGCGCTGGCACGGGCCGGGTAGACCTTTGCATCACGGCGTATTTCCATCCCAGTCGACGATCCAGTCAATCTGATCGGCATCCATGACCGTCTCTTCGCTGACCGTCTTGCCGCGAACAGACATCCCGGCGTCGTGCACACTGTCAGGGTCACCAGAAACGAGCGGATGCCAATCAGCGAGCGGCTTGCCCTCGTTCAGAAGGCGATAGGCGCATGTGCCTGGCATCCATTTCAATGCCGAGAGATTGCCGGGCGTCAGCTTTACGCAATCGGGGACGATCTGCTTCCTGCCCGCATAGTCTTTGCAAAGGCACGTGCTGCCATCCAGCAGCTTGCAGTGCAGACGTGTGTAGGCGATCTCGCCCGTGTCCTCGTCTTCCAGCTTGAGAAGACAACACTTGCCGCACCCGTCGCAGAGCGCCTCCCATTGCTCGTCCGTCATCCGCTCAAGCGGAACCGTTTCCCAGAAAGCCTTGCTCATGCCAGCAGGTGTTTGCGCCAGTCCGGCGTTTTTTCGATGAGACCGGTTGCAAACCAGCATGACGAGGCGAGTTTCAGGCCGTCATCGATGGCATCTTCAACGGCACGTTTGACGAGCTTCTTGCCCAGGCCCTGCCCGCCCAGCTGATCCGGGACGATGGTATGTGTTATGATGCGTGTGCCGTCGCCCCTGTCCTGATAGGTCAGGTACGCTTCATGCCCGTCTTGCCACAGGCTATAGCGCTGGGCGTTGTCTTTGTGCTCGATTACGGTATCGGTCATGCGAGAATATCCTGCCAGTCTGCGTGTTTGGCGATTTCCGCTTTTGCGAACGGGCATAGCGGAATGATCGTCTTCCCCTGTGAACGTGCATCCATGACGGCGCGTTCCACCAGCGCCTGACCGACGCCCTTCCCTCTCAATCCTTCCGGCACGTCTGTATGGTCGATTATAATGCGGCTGGTCCCGGCCTTCGAGAAGGTCATCTCCGCCACGAGACCGTCAAGCATAACGCTATAGCGCCCACCCGACGGGCCGTCCTCAAGCTGAATGTCCATGTCGCCTTGCCCTTAGAACTACCCCTGCACCGTTATACCGGCAGACCGAGTTGGGCCAGAAGATCAGGTAGCTGCTTTTTCAGCTTGAAATAGCCTTTGCCGCAATGGGGCCAGATCACCGCGTCCCAGTCGCGTTGCAGCCGGTTAAGCGCGATGCCGCGTTCCGACAAGCAAGCCTCCAGCCCCTGCATCACGTCGCGGACCCAGCCCACCGGCACGAAGCCGGTGGTGACCGTTGCGACTCCGGCTTCGTCGGCAAGATCAGCAAGCCTTTCCATCCAGTCAGGTGTGGCTTCGAGCCTCGTCGATGGCTTGTCAGAACGTCGAAGTGCATCCGCGACGCAGCCATCCGAAAAGTCCTGCGCCGCAGCGCCTGCGCCGTTCGGCGAGCGAGCAGCGGCAAAGGACACTCCGGCAACGGTTTGGGTTGTGTCGTTCATGAGGCTTTCGACATGAAGATCGGCATCGGTAAGCAGCAACAGATGCGGCGCGGCGGGCAACGGATCTCCGCTCGGCAGCAGTCCCGCCGACGGATTTGCGGGTCCTTCAACAGCGCGAGCGTTGTCTGCGAGGTCTTCGGGCGAGAACACGGCCTGCCGTGCAGGTCTCGATAGCCGATTGCGTTGCCAGATACGTCTTGCCGGGCGTGTGCAATCCGCCGACCCAGCGCCAGGACAGCGTGTTCGAGGCCGCGTCACCATCCAACAAATGCTGCAGAAAGAAGTCCGCACCGAGTTCAAGCGGCAGGTCCAGTGCGAAAAGCCAGATCGATGCGAAAGACATGCGCGCATGATTGTGAAGCCAGCCCTGGCTGGTGAGCGTTTTGGCCCAGTGATCGAAACAGGCGATGCCGGTCTGGCCAGTTACGGCTGCTTCATACCTGCGCCTGAGAGATGGTTGATCGGCTAATCGAACGAATTCAGCGTCCCGGTCCTCGCAATAGGTCGTCCAGACCTGCGGGCGATGCTCCAGCCAGCCCTTGAAGTAGGTTCGCCACGCAATTTCCTGCAGAAACTTTCGTGCTCCATCCATACCGTGAGCGCCAAGTGCAGCGCGCGCCAGCTCTTCTTCCAGAACCGTGCGGTTGGTGATCCATGGTGAGAGTGCGCTCGTGTTTCGGGGCGCATCGTCGCCGCAATCAATATTGCGGTTGTGGGCATAATGAGCGCCTGCGAGGGGCAGGAACCTGGCCAGCGCGCCGTCACGGCGGCCGGGTCGAGCGTAAAACCGCAGGTTTTCGGTGGAGTTATCTCGGTCATTCTCGGCGACATAGACGTATCAGGCGTGCTGGCCAGCCTGTCAGTCAACCTGTGCATACAGGCCGCAGGCATCATCGGCAGATTTGACGCGGAGAGAGGGGTCGAATGCGGTGCTGCCTTCGTGATCGCGAAGAGCCTTGAGTGCTGCGGAAAGACCGTCTCGCATGATCAGATCGTACAGCTCTGTCGGCGTCATCAGACCGTAGGGTTCGACAAGACGCCACAGACCGTCACTCATGGCAATCAGTTCGGTGCCGGAGTGAATACCAAGATCCCGCTTGTCGAGATCACTGGCAGCTGTCTCTCGCAAACCGAAGATCGCATAGCCGTCTGTGGTATTCTGCAACGCCCGGATCCGGCGCATTTCCGCACGTTTCTCGTCAGCAGTGGCTGTTGCGAGGCGCTTCGCCGTGCGGGTTTCTAGATCGGGCCTGCCTTCGGTGGTAATCACGTCAACGACGTTGTCGGGGCCGCGAATCATGAGAACGCAGTCACCGGCCCAGACAACATGCAGGGTATCATCCGCAACGGCTGCCCAGATACCTGCAGCAATCGGTTGAAGCTCAGCCGGGGCGGCGGCGATATCTATCCGTGCCTCATTGTGTGCAGCCTCCCGAACACGCGACATAACGGTCTCAAAATAACGCGCCGTGTCGCCGCCGGGGTACGGCGTGTCTTGCAAAATCAGGCTAAGCGTCTGCGCTATCCATGCCGCATCGCTTTCCTGCGTTTCGAAAACCCGAATATCTCCGACGTCCGTGGCACCATCCAGAACCCAGAATGTGCCAGAGCCCTCGTCATAGCCGAAACGGTCATCACCGGTCCCGCGCCCCTTGCCGGGAGAGTTGAGCGTCTCATGCACCGTCAGCTTCATGACTTTCTCCTCACGAACCAGCGGTCCGTTGTCTACCCCAGCTCGCCGATGCGCTCCATTTCCTCGTCGGAGATGTCGCCCGCATGATAGACGTTCTGAACGTCGTCCAGGTCTTCCAGAGCGTCGACCAGCTTGATCAGCTTTTCGGCGTCCTCGCCGGACACTTCTATTGGTGTCTGTGTGCGCCAGACCAGCTTCGTCGAGCGGGCTTCGTGGTCGGAGAAAGCGGTATCGAGTTGGCTGGCGACCTCCATGAAGTCATCACGATCCGTGGTGATTACATGAACATCGTCTTCGCTCTCGACATCCTGCGCGCCGGCAAGAATGGCTGCCTCGACGACGGCATCGGACGATCCAACATCTGCCGGATAGACAATCTCCCCAATCTGGTCGAAGCCGAACGAGACCGATCCCGTCTCGCCAAGATTGCCGCCATTCTTGGAGAAGGTCGAGCGAACGTCCGACGCCGAGCGGTTCTTGTTGTCGGTCGAGACCTCAACAATAAGACCCACGCCGGCGGGACCAAATCCCTCATAACGAATGTCGTAATAGTCGGCCGTTTCGCCGCCCGCACCCTTTTCGATAGCTCGCTGGATGTTGTCCTTCGGCATGGATTCGGCGCGCGCGTTCTTGACCGCGAGCCGGAGACGCGGGTTTCCGTCTATGTCCCCGCCGCCAAGTTTGGCAGCGATTGTAATTTCCTTGGAGAACTTTGCGAATGCGGCGGCGCGTTTCTTGTCCTGCGCACCCTTGCGGTGCTGGATGTTCGCCCATTTGGAATGGCCTGCCATGAAGGGTCTTTCCTGTTACCTGAAACCGGTTAAAGCAGCGAAGCCTTTAACCGATGCGGCCCGCGCAAGGAAGGCCCTGCAAAGCATCAGCCTACGAGAAGCGGCAGAGCTTCCTTCAACCGTCCGCCGACTCTCAAGGGCTCGATCGATCTGGCAAGTCCGGTTCTGTCATCAGTGTCGACAACAACGCCGCACAGCGTCCCCTCACCGTCTGCAGGCGTCATTCGCTCTGTCGGCAGCCGGGTGGCAAAGCGCTGAACAGCGATCTCCTTTTTCATGCCGATTACGCTGTCATAGTCACCGCACATGCCCGCATCGGTCTGGTATGCGGTTCCGCCCGGAAGGATCATCGTATCCGAAGTCGGAACGTGTGTGTGCGTTCCGATCACGAGGCTGGCACGGCCGTCGCAGAAATGGCCCATTGCCATTTTCTCCGACGTTGCCTCAGCATGAATATCCACGATCACGGCATCTGCGACGACACCGAGCGGCATGCCCCCCAACTCCCTTTCAATTGCCTGAAACGGGTCATCCAGCGAGTCCATGTAAAGCCGCCCGAGCACCTGCATCACGGCTATGCGCCGTCCATCCTGTAGAACGAACAGATTCGATCCCTTGCCGGGGGCATCAACGGCCGGCGGGTAATTGCACGGTCGAAGCAGGCGTGGTTCGCGGGTGATATAAGTGAGCGCATCGCGCTGATCCCAGGCATGATTACCCAAAGTCAGGCAATCGGCCCCGGCAGCGAACAGGTCTTCAGCCAGCTTCTCGCTCAATCCGAAACCACCGGCAGCGTTCTCCGCATTGATGATGACGAAGTCGAGTGCCAACCGCGTTCGCAGCCCGGCAAGCTCGTCGATGATAACCGTTCGACCGGCCCGGCCGACCACATCACCCAGAAACGCAATTCGCATGTAAACTCCTTGTCGGAATGCTATGGGGCTTCGAGGTCCGGTTGGGAACAGGCGCAATGCCGCGCTTTCCAGTTCGCGGCGACGCAAGGGCAAGATTATCAATGACGTCACTTCAGAAATTGGTCGATGAGACCCGTAAAGCCCTCAAGCCTGATTTCGGCGCCGGAAAGGTTGCCGATTACATTCCGGCACTCGCCAATGTCGACCCAAGGAAGTTTGCGATCACCATCGCCACGGTGGATGGACAGACGGTCAGTACCGGCGACTCCGAGGAGCCCTTCTCCGTCCAGAGTATCTCCAAGGTCTTCACGCTTACCCGCGTTCTGGACGAGTTCGGAGACGATCTCTGGAAGCGGATCGGACGCGAGCCTTCAGGCGATCCCTTCAACTCGATCGTCCAGCTTGAACGGGAAAAAGGGATACCGCGAAACCCGTTCATCAACGCGGGTGCATTGGTCGTAACTGATGAATACATCCAGCATACGCCCGACGGAGACATGCCGCGCAATTTTCTGCAATGGATGCACGAACGTGCCGGCGACAACGCAATCAGCTACGACGAAGAGGTGCGTACTTCCGAAGCTGCCACCGGATTTCGCAACCGCAGCCTGGCCAACTTTCTTGCCGGGTTCGGAAATATCCAGACAAACGTCGATGCTGTCCTGAACGGATATTTCCACCAATGCTCGATTGCCATGTCGACGCGTCAGCTCGCGCATGCGGGACTGTTTCTGGCAAATGACGGTGTGGATCCACGCGGCAATCATCCGTGTATCCCCGGCTATCAGGCGCGGCGCATCAATGCCCTCATGCTGACGTGCGGCCATTATGATGCCAGCGGTGACTTTGCTTTCCGCGTGGGCCTACCCGGAAAGAGCGGAGTTGGTGGTGGCATTCTCTGCATCGTACCCGAAACTGCCGCCATCGTGGTCTGGTCGCCGGGTCTGAACGACGTTGGAAACTCGCTGCTCGGGACCCGCGCCCTTGAGACAATGTCCCGCGAAATGGACTGGTCGATTTTTTGATATGTGATGTCTTCGCGCAGACAGCCACGACAGCACACAAGTGATTTGTCCCGCGCAAAAGCAATTTACGGAACGCTGGAATGCAAAAAGCCCCGGCGGTGAGGCCGGAGCTTTTGTGATGTGTTCGTCTCAAGGACCGTCGCTTACGCGACGATCTTGGACGCTTTTCGGCTGGGCGTTTCCAGACGACCGTCGCTTACGCGACGATCTTCGATGCTTTCCGGCTGGGCGTTTCCAGACGACCGTCGCTTACGCGACGATCTTGGAAACGACGCCAGCGCCGACGGTGCGGCCGCCTTCACGGATGGCGAAGCGCAGCTTCTCTTCCATCGCGATCGGCTGGATCAGCTCGACGTTCATGTGGACGTTGTCGCCCGGCATGACCATTTCCGTGCCCTCATCCAGCGTCACCACGCCCGTCACGTCCGTTGTGCGGAAGTAGAACTGTGGACGGTAGTTGGAGAAGAACGGCGTGTGACGGCCACCCTCTTCCTTCGTCAGGATGTAGGCTTCAGCCACGAACTTGGTGTGCGGCGTGATCGTGCCCGGCTTGCACAGGACCTGACCGCGCTCGACGCCCTCACGGTCGATACCGCGAAGCAGTGCGCCGATATTGTCGCCGGCCTGACCCTGATCGAGCAGCTTGCGGAACATCTCCACACCCGTACAGATCGTCTTGGTCACCTTCTCCTTGATGCCCACGATCTCGATCTCTTCGCCGACCTTCACGATACCGCGCTCGACACGGCCGGTGACAACCGTACCGCGACCCGAGATCGAGAACACGTCCTCGATCGGCATCAGGAACGGCAGGTCAACCGGACGCTCAGGCGTCGGGATGTAGTCATCCACAGCCTGCATCAGCTCGACGACCTTGTCCTTGCCGATATTGTCGTCACGGCCTTCAACAGCCGCAAGTGCCGAACCGGACACAATCGGAATGTCATCGCCCGGGAAGTCATACGAGCTCAGAAGCTCGCGAACTTCCATCTCGACCAGCTCCAGAAGCTCCTCGTCATCGACCTGGTCGACCTTGTTAAGGAACACGACCATCGCAGGCACACCGACCTGCTTGGCCAGCAGAATGTGCTCGCGCGTCTGTGGCATCGGGCCGTCGGCCGCGTTCACCACCAGAATGGCACCATCCATCTGCGCCGCGCCCGTGATCATGTTCTTCACATAGTCAGCGTGGCCCGGGCAGTCGACGTGCGCATAGTGACGGTTCGGCGTCTCGTACTCAACGTGCGAGGTGTTGATCGTGATACCACGCGCCTTCTCTTCCGGCGCGTTGTCGATGTCCTCGTACTTCTTCGCCTTGCCACCGCTGGCCTCCGAAAGAACCATCGTGATCGCCGCGGTCAGCGTCGTCTTGCCATGGTCGACATGGCCAATCGTGCCGATGTTCACATGCGGCTTGTTACGCTGAAACTTCTCCTTGGACATGGTCTCTCATTTCCTCATTCAGTCATCTTGATAGCGACGGTCTGCAATACGTACATCGCCGGATCCGGAACGGCTTACAGACACGTTCCCCGTTGATCGCGCCACATACACGTCACCGGACCCCTTAAGCAAGACCGAAACCGTCTCGGCGCTTCCATTGAACGATATGTCACCCGATCCAGTGAGGTCTGCGGCGATGTCTTTCAGGTCTCCCTCATCGACCGTGATATCGCCGGAACCGCGTAGCTTCGCATCCAGACTGCCGGACATCCTTTCAACGACAATGTCTCCGGAGCCTGTCAGATCGGCACTTACGTCCCCAGATACGTAATCGAGCGAAATGTCGCCTGATCCGTCAAGTTTGATCTTCGCCGAACTGGCCGTATCGCCCTCGATGTCGCCGGAGCCCTTCAGATTGATATTTGCCGTCCGTAGCACGCTGCCGAAATCGACCCTGCCACACCCGTTCAAAGAGACGTCCAACGCTCCGATGTCTCCCAAATCGGCCTGACCGCCAAGCAGTTCGACGACCACCGAAACATCGTCAGGCACGGTGACGGTAAGGCGGGGAAAGTCTTGAGAGGGTTTCAGCTTTCCGCCCTCCATTCGAAATCGGAGCCTGTTATTATTCTGCCTGCACTGGTTCGGACCCGAACGGTGCCCGCCGTCCAACCTCAATTCATTGGTCGTGACGTTGGCCTTTGGCTGATCAAATCCAACCGTTCCGGGCTCATAGCTGTAATCCAGCCGCGTGCCGCGCTTGATCTCGATGGTACCGATGAAGCGTGCCACTTCGACTACGAAAGAGCTCTCTTCAGAACCGCCTGCCAATGGGGTTTGAGCCGTGGAGACAGACCCAAAAGAAGAAGCGCCAAGACTGAAAGCGGAGATAGCGGCAAGCGAGACACGTTTCATGAAGACCGTTCCTTATCGTTTTTCGATATCCATTTAGTATGGAGCGTCTTCAGGTGTCAGCTTAAAAATAGTTCATTTGCTAGGATGGTCGGCAGATGCCCGGCGTGGCATCGCACGTCGCCATTACATCCGTCAGCCAGTCCGAAAAACCGACCAGATTGGTATAGACCGACTGATACTCGCCCGCACACAGCCCACCCGTCCGGTTTTCCGCGACGGTCGACAAGACCCCCATGAGGACGAGACCATTCTCACCGTCACGTACGAAAAGCGGCCCGCCGCTATCTCCGATGCAGGGCCCGCGACCTGCAGAGCTCGCAAGACTGATCTGCGCTGGACCGACCCGGGAGATATAAAGGGTAGTCTTTTGCAAGTCATCTGACAGGTCGCCGCCATATTGCGTCAGCCCCCATCCTCCAACAGTCGCTTCAGGATACGTGTCCGGTCCAAATACGTCCGTCACGCGGCCCCATACAGCTTGCGGAATATCCGTGACTTCCATCACGGTCTTTTCAGAAATCCGCATCAGCGCAATGTCGTTTGCATAGCGGTTTTCCAGAAACCCGTAGCCGGAATGGCAAACTGCAAAATCGACGAGAACGTCGCGGGTTTCAGGCGCGGAAAGCCTCGCGCCGCCAGCACGTAGGATCAGCCGGTCATAATCGCCTTTGACACAATGGGCGGCAGTAACAAACCAGTGCGGCGCGATCCGGGTCGCCGAACAATGACCCTTTGAAACACGGCCGCGCCCGATATCCGTCTCCGGTTCAAGCTTAACGATTCCGGGAAGATCATCGAGCGCCGTACGACGCAGGCGTCCCGCGGGCGTACCACCGTCAACTCCGTCATTGCCAAGCCTGGATGAAATCCGCTCGGCCAGGGTCGCCGTTGCCTCCGCTGCAAGGTCCGGCCCGCAGGATTCCGCGTTGAGTACCGAAAGACTTGAGGCGGCGTTCGGCCCCGTCTCGAAGATCACGGCTTCTTCGGCCTTGAAAGCCTCTTCGCTCTCCAGTCCCGGGAACCGCACGCGGTCGCATGACGCAATAGAAACAATGCAAAGCGATACCAGGACGCCGGCGATCTTCATCGGATACGAATTCGTCTCGTCGGGTTGCTCGACCGCGCAGGTCGCATCAGGGGTTTGGGCCCAGCAGACCGCTACCCTTTTCCGCCTTCTCCGCGGCATTGGCCGCTTCCCGCAACCGCCCCTGCTCGAGCAACACCCGTTCGCGTTCTTTCCACAGCCGCTTTTGATAGCTCGTCGAAATAATGTCGGTCACGACCAGCACGAACACCACGAGATAGAAAGTCGATTTCTGGATCGCCTCGATTTCATATCCGAAGACGGTCAGATGGGCGAGATGGCCACCCTCTGAGACCAGCAATGCGCCGACAATGAACAGGATGAAAAGGCCGAGCACCTCATACATCCGGTTCTTCTTCAGGAAATCCGCTACGGTGTCGGCCAGCAACACCATCCCTATGCCGGAAATGATGATGGCCACCGCCATAATCCAGACCTGATATTCCTTGGTGATCTCACCGGCGGCATTGGTGGTCGTGACGCTTGCAATCGCCATCGCCGACAGAATTGAGTCGAACGAGAAAACAAGGTTCATCGCCACGATCATGGCGATTGCCTGAACGACCGATTTCTTCTTGCCGTCGCCTCCATGCTCCAGTTCATCACTGGTCAGCATATGGGAGATTTCCTTCACCGCAGTGTATATGATGAAGCCACCGCCGATGAGCGTCACGAGGGCCTGAAGGTTCATCTCTATCTTGAAGATGCCCGGCAGATCGAACGCCAGAAACGGCGCGGCCAGAAACGTGAACAGGTTGACGATGATAATCAGAAGGATGATCCGGAATGCTACCGCCAGAATGATTCCCCACCGTCGGACCAGACTGGCTTTTCCGCCCTCCTCGCCGACACGTTTCGATTCGATCGAGATGTAGAGCAGGTTGTCGAAGCCGAGCACGGCTTGCAACAGGATCAGCATCAGCAGCGTGAACGCGCCCGATACGGTAAAAAGTTCTGCCATCGTTATTCCTGCTTTCTTGCTACCGGTTTAGGTGAGTTCCACAGCAAAGACCTGATTACCTTCAATTCCGCAACTTCGAAGAGACTTGCGCGTAACATATGTTAACTAAGCCCGCTTGCGTTTGTTTTGCGCGCTATTAATCCAACATAGATATGACCAATTCTAATCCAGAAACCTGCCTCGCCGAAAGGCTCAAGCCCTTTGGCCCTATCGAGCCTTCCGACAGGCAACTCTTGTCGAGACTCGAAGACGACGAACTTGAGGTCCCCGCCGACTACTGGCTGTTCGAAGCAAACAAACCGGTCGACTGTCTCTACGTGTTGCGGAAAGGCTGGGCCATCACGGAAGCCATTGGCGTTAGCGGGAAGCGGTTCATCACGCACATTCATTTGCCGGGCGACATCATAGGCGTTGGCCATGTCCCTTTTCAGGCCCCGTTTCATCGTAGTCGGACGATCACGCGCGGGCTGGTGTGTCCTTTTCCGCGGGAAGGCCTCACCGACATCTTCGAAAAATCTCCTCGCCTTTCGGCTATGTTCATGACGGTTGCGATGATCGATCAGGCGATCCTGCAGGACCGTGTCCAGATCATCGCGCGCAATGATGCGCTGGGCAAGATTGCTCAGTTCATTCTTCAGACGCTTGCGCGTCTCCGCCTCATGAACGGTCACTTGCGCGACCAGTTTCAATGCCCCTTGAACCAGACCGACATCGGTGACGTGACAGGTTTGACAAACATTCACGTGAGCCGGACGCTTTCAAAACTCGAAGACATGCGGCTGATCAGTCGCCACAAGAACTTCATCAAGATCGAAGACCGGGCCGGCCTCGAAGCACTGACAGATTTCGTTGACCGGTACACCAAGCTTAACATTGAATGGTTACCCCAGCGATCAGCGTCATCCGAATAACCAATCTGTAACAGGCGTCATGGTGATCATGACGTAAAAGCTGACCAGCGTGAGGGACAGTGCAATCAGCATCAGCAATCCATCACGCGCAAGTACGGCGAGACCGATCAGTGTGATGGCGGCCGCCGGTATGCCAACGGCAAAGGGTACGACTTCCAAGGGGATGAGACTGAGCGCCAGCACGCTGACAACAATCGCAGCAACGTAATCCATCGCGCCACCAGTTGCCCAGGTCAGTCGCTCTGTAACCAGCCCGTCCACCATCCGCAAAACGGTTCCTGCCTTGTCGTACGCCTTTTTGAGCTTGCTGCGCTCTACAGACAATTCACCGATGAAAGAGGGCGTCCAAATATGAGACCGCCCGAAAACCACCTGCAGGGAGAACAAGAGAATAACGACACCGACGGCTGCCGGGATACCGGGAATCGCGCCCATTGGCGGCAGTCCGGCGAAAAGCCCAAGGATCGTAAACACTGGTCCAAAAGACCGGCTGCCAAAAATGCGAAGAATGTCCCGGAGGGTCACGTCTTTGCCCTCTGAATCCTCTATTGTTTTCTGCAGCACCATTTCAAGCGGATGAGAATTGTCATCCGCATTCTGGTCCCCTTGGTCACCAGACTCTTTCGAATCGGTTTGGCTGGACATAAATGGCTCCGTCGCGTCCGACTTGCCATTGAGGAACCGGGACCTCGCCTGCAGGTTCCGCTGAGCCGACAAAACTCATTCGCGAAAGTGATGTCCCGGATCGATGCTTCGCTCCCGGCTCACAGAGCAAGCATTAGACCGGCATCCGCATGATTTCCTGATAGGCCTTGATGACCTGATCACGGACAGACACCACCGTTTCGAGCGTCGCCTCCGCTGCGGCTACCGCCGTCACAACGTCTACCAGATCAGCACGTCCCATCGCGGTCTGGGTCGCAGCCATCTCGGTGGTTTGAGCGGCACCGGAGACCGCGGACAGGCCTTGACTGAGAATAGCACCAAACCCGCCAGCCTGATCGGACTTTTCCGGTCCGGCAGGTGATTTGGCGAGCATGTTCGCGGCATCGAGATACGCGCGCGCAGCGCCCATCGAATCTATTGCCATGCCAAATCCCCTTTTCGTTCAATCACGTTTGCGATCAGCGCTTGAGAAGATCAAGGGCCCGCCCGATCATGCTACGGGTATTCTCGATCACGCTCAGATTGGCCTCGTAAGCGCGTTGTGCTTCGCGCATGTCGCTCATTTCTATGAGTGATTTTACGTTGGGCATCTTCACATACCCGCCCGCATCGGCAGCGGGATGGCTGGGATCGTATTTCACAGGGAACGCGGTCGGATCATCGACGGTCCGATCCACCTTTACGCCGCGAACGCCGGACTCGCGGTCCAGATAGTCGGAGAAATACCGGCATTCGTCCGACGATAGGGATCGGCACCCGGCGTATCTCCGGTAGACGACGCGTTGGCGACATTTTCAGCAGCAAGCCGTATGCGTACTGTTTGCGCCCGCATGCCGGTGGAAGCTGCATTCATCGCAGAGAAAAGATCGGATGCCATTCAGCAAACTCCCGTCAAAAAATCAGTTTGGCCCACGCGCAGCCATTCGCACCATGGACAGCGTTTTCTGGTACAGGCTCATCGCAGCATCGAAATCCGTCCGGATCTGATTCATCCGCAGTACCTGTTCTTCGACAACGACAGCATTGCCATCGATCGTCGTTTCACTGTCCGGGGACTTTGTCGTGGTCACAGCCGGCTTTGCGGAAGTCGTTCCACTCAAATGACGGCTATCGGTCTGGGTCATCGCGGCGCCGCCCGGCGCGGACGAAGAGAGGCCTTTGTTGCCAGCCAACCGCTCCTGACGCTTTGTGAAAGCCGCCATGTCGACATCACGTGGCATAAAGCCGGGCGTATTCACGTTCGCGATGTTCTCGGCGACCGTTTTCTGGCGCTGGCCAAGCATGGCCAGACGCTGATCGAGCAGGCGGAAGACACCAAGATCACCGATTGAGTTCATGTCGCTCAAAATGAGCCTCTCCGGTTAAGCGTCGCTTAACGATGAAGCGTCGGCGCCATTGCCAGACCTTAACCGCCCGTTAACCGAACCCGGCAAGTTTTGCCGGGTCGCTTTACCGGCCAGAAAGGCCTTTCAAATGGAAGATGTATCCTTCCTCCGTGCGTTTGCTGCTTTGGTGTTCGTCCTGGCGCTTGTGGCAGCCCTCGGCTGGGGCCTGCGCCGTTTCTCATCCTTCAACTTCTCCAAAGGGGGAGAGACACCACACAACGATCTAGAAGTGGTCAGTTTCAAGCCTCTGGACGGCCGCCGTAGACTTGCCGTTATCCGCTGGGGGGACACCGATCATCTCATTCTTCTCGGGCAGAACACAGAGACAGCGATCGGTTCGCGCCTGCATGAAAAGCCCGGCACGACCCTCCCTGGCATGACCGCCGCCCGAACCCAGGCAACGCGGGTCGTATCATGAGGCGTCTATTTATCCGCCTCTTGCTCCTCAGCAGCCTAGTTCTCGCTCTTCCAGCCATGGCACAGGAGGTCACTGTCGATCTCGGTACCGGACAAGGGCTGAACCGGAACATCATTCAACTCATTGCCATTGTGACGGTGCTCAGTCTGGCACCTTCCATACTGGTCATGACAACGAGCTTCGTGCGCATCGTTGTGGTGCTTTCGTTGCTGCGGACGGCGATAGGGCTTCAGCAGAGCCCGCCCAATGCCGTTATCATCTCCTTGAGTCTGTTCCTCACGGCCTTCGTGATGGCCCCGACGTTTCAGGCGGCATACGACGCCGGAATCGAGCCTTACATGTCCGAAGCGATAGGCGTTGAAGATGCCATTCCCCGGACACTCACACCAATCAAGCAGTTCATGGCCACGCAGGTGAACGAGGCGGATGTCGAACTGTTCGTCAATCTGGCCCGGATAGACACACTTCCTGCCTCGGCCGCCGAACTGCCGTTCGAGGTACTGGCACCTGCTTTCATGATTTCGGAACTGAAACGCGCGTTCGAAATCGGCTTCATGATTTTCCTGCCCTTCCTGATCATCGATCTGGTCGTGGCGTCCATTCTGATGAGCATGGGCATGATGATGCTGCCGCCGATAACGATCTCGCTGCCATTCAAGCTGATATTCTTCGTGCTTGTGGATGGCTGGCGCCTTCTTGCCGGGTCGCTCGTGGAGAGCTTCATTCCCGGATAGAGGCCGTGATCGTCAGACGCCGCGGCGACTCGACAGGGCGGCAATCAATGTCCCGTCATCAAGATGATCGAGCTCGCCGCCAACCGGGACACCTTGCGCAAGCCGCGTGACCTTGATGCCCAGCGGCTCGAGCCTGTCGGAGACGTAGTGCGCCGTTGTCTGTCCGTCGACTGTCGTGCTCAAGGCAAGGATCACTTCCTGCGCGCCGGTCGACTGAACACGCGGAGCAAGCCCGGAAATGTTGAGGTCGTCCGGACCAACGCCATCAAGTGCCGACAACAGACCGCCCAGCACATGATACTGGCCGCGATAAGAGCCAGCCCGTTCGAGCGCCCAGAGATCACCGACATCCTGCACAACGCAGATCGTATCGGTTTGCCGGGACGTATCAGAACACACGGTACACGGGTCAAGGCTGTCGAGATTTCCGCAGATCGCGCAGTCTTTCACTTTGGCCTGAGCCTCCGCCAACGCCGTCGCGAGCGGTCCCATCAAAGTGTCACGACGCTTGAGAAGGTGCAGGGTCGCACGCTTCGCCGAGCGCGGGCCGAAGCCCGGCAGCTTGGCAATGAGGTCGATGACCCTCTGGATCTCGACGCCAGTCAGTCGTTGGCGCATCGGGTTTCAGCTGCTCAGAACGGAAGTTTGAAGCCCGGCAGCATGCCCGACATGCCCGATGTTGCTTCCTTCATGGTCTTTTCCATCGCCTCATCCAGACGCTTGCGGGCATCCGAATGGGCGGCTTTCACAAGGTCTTCGACGATTTCAGGTTCGTCCCCCATCAGGGTCGGATCAATACCGACCGACGTCATATCGCCCTTCCCTTTCAGCGTTACAGACACCAGACCTCCGCCGGATACGCCTGTGACTTCGATGGCAGCGACCTTGTTCTGTGCCTCTTCCATCTTTGCCTGCATCTCCTGCGCCTGGCGCATGATGTTGCCGATATCCTTCATCCCGTCTGTTCCCTTTTTTTCTGGCCGGACTGAAAGTCCACTTCCACAACCCGGCCTTCCGTCGATGAACCCGGGGCTCTGGAAATGACATCAAGGATGTCAGCCCCCGGAAAATGTTTGAGGACACTCTCGATCTCGGGTGTCTGCCGCGCCATTGCCAATTCTCTGCTGCTTCAGACGTTCTTGCGTTTCGAAATAGGTCTCCGCGTCCGTCGCTTTCAGCTCGATGTCCCAGTCCAGCCCGGTATTGCGCTCGAGAAAGTCGTTCAGGTCGGCCAGCAAGGATTCCGGTGCACCTTCATCCACCGAACAGGAAAGATACCCTTGCGTAAGTTTACCGGGACGGAGGTATTTCGATACGTCATATCTGAGCTTGGGCGCACGTCCCGCCTCAAGTTGCTCGACGATACCGCCAAGCGTTATTTCGACGTTTCTATCTGGAACGGACTCATCTGTCTCTTCCGGGATGACAGTCGTTGCAGACGGAACCTCTGACTGGGGAGACCGGGACGCAGGCTCGGACGGCGGGCTTGCAGGCCCGTTGCGGGACTGAGCGCTACCTAATAACTGACGGGCCGCATCTTCCGGAGACGGCAGGCTCATCGCGCTCGCCATCTGAAGTACGGTCATCTGCAAGACCTTCCCGACATCGGGTGCCTGCAGCGCGATCTGCAATCCCCGCATCAATACCTGCCATAAACGGCTTGCTTGAGCCGGGCTGAGACGTTTTGAAAGGTCCCGCGTGTGCACCGCCCAGGACGCCGGACCGGGCGCGCGATAGGCCTCGCCCAAGACTTCTGCGCGCGATACCTCCACGGCAAGATCCGTCAGTTCCTTGAGCATGACGGTGGGATCTGCCCCTGCTGCCAACTGATCGTCTACCTCTTCCAGCGCGCCTGTCCGGTCACCCGAAATCGCCTTTGCAAACAGCTCGAGCAGGCGTCCACGGTCGGCCAGTCCGATCATGTCTCGGATCGCGTCCGCCTTAACGCTCGTGCCCGGATCGCAGGAGAGGATCGCCTGATCGAGAATGGACAGCGCATCGCGCACGCTGCCTTCGGCGGCCTGCGCAATAAGTGCCAGACCTTCATCCTCGATGGCCGCGCCCTCGGCCTCGCAAATGTTCTTCAGATGCAAGGTGAGAGGTTCGACACCCAGACGCTTGAGATCGAAACGCTGGCATCGAGACAGCACAGTCACCGGAACCTTGCGGATCTCGGTCGTTGCGAAAATGAACTTCACATGCTCGGGAGGCTCTTCAAGAGTCTTCAGCAACGCATTGAAGGCATTGATGGAAAGCATATGCACTTCGTCTATTATATAGACCTTGTAGCGCGCCGAATTCGGGGTGTAGCGCGCGCCGTCGAGCAACTCGCGCATTTCGGCGACGCTCGTTCGCGACGCGGCATCGAGTTCCAGAACATCAGGATGGCGGCTCGACATGATCGCATCACAATGGCGCCCTTTAGGCTCCAGATCGAGGCTGGGACCGGCCTGACCATCAGCCTCGTAATTCAACGCCCTCGCCAGCAGTCTGGCCGTGGTTGTCTTGCCGACGCCTCGCACCCCGGTGAGCATGAAGGCGTGTGCGACCCGCCCGAGACGAAAAGCGTTGGAAAGGGTGGTGACCATAGCCTCCTGTCCGATCAGATCGTCGAACGACGTCGGCCGGTATTTTCGGGCAAGAACGAGATAGCCCGGATCGGGCCCGCCGCCCGGTTTTACAGGCATCGCGTCGTCGCCAAACATGGACGCGGTCATGTCGTCGCGCGGCTCGTGCGGCGTCTCGGTTTGCGGGTCATCGATCATGGCGTGAACATGCTATGGCCAGCGGGGCGGCGCAATGGAGATCAGGCCCCGATGAAAAAGGAAAGCGATCAGGAAAAAGGCGGAGACTGGCGGCAACCCGTGCAAAACTCGTTAGGGCTGCTTCCTTCCGGACCTGACCCGGTTGGCGAGCGACACGTCCGCTGCCAGCCTCCTGCCTGCTATATCGTTCGAACGCGTTCGTGATGCAAGCCTTGGCGTCGCGCCCCCGTGACCCAGGCCATGAGATGTGCAAATTGAACCCGCACCTCCCCTCCGCAGTTTCCCGGAAAACCGACATGGCCATGTTTACGTCGAACGACATGCCTCTTGCAGCCAGCGCCCTGAACCGCGCGGCGCAGCACCGGACCGACAAAGCGTGGCTGGAGAGGGCAACTTCTGAGGACAGCGTACTCGCGCTCCTGCTCCGAGGCGGCAAGCCGCTGATGATGAATGGAACAAATGGCGGGTTGATGTGGCTTGGGCCTGAAGCGCGGGATCTTGCGCAGAACGGCACCCGGCTCTTTCTTGGTCTGGACAAGAACCGGTCCCCGATCTTCGCCTTCGACCTGCCTCCCGATTTCCGGGTGGAAGGCACATTTCTTGTCGGTACAGCAGACTTTGAAGATATGCGCGGAGCGATTTCCCGCCTGTCGCCACTCGAAGCCAATCTGGCTTCCACAGCCCGTTCCCTTTTCGAATGGCACAGGTTTCACCGGTTCTGCGCAAATTGCGGCTCGCCGAGCGATCTTGTCGATGCGGGCTGGAAACGCATCTGTCCTGCCTGCGCAACAGAGCACTTCCCGCGCACCGATCCGGTGGCGATCATGCTGCCGGTATCCGGTGAAGACTGTCTTCTGGGGCGCTCGCCCGGTTGGCCAGCGGGGTTCATGTCCTGTCTGGCCGGATTTGTGGAGCCGGGCGAAACGATAGAACAAGCGGCATCAAGAGAGCTTTTCGAGGAAGCAGGCATCCGGTCAGACCCCGCCACGGCCCGTTATCTCTTCTGCCAGCCCTGGCCGTTCCCCTCGTCTCTGATGGTGGGTATCGAACTGGAGGCCACGAGCCGCGAGATCAATGTAGATCCGAAGGAAATCGAAGACGCACGATGGTTTTCCCGCAATGAGGTCAGGCAGATACTGGCCGGAAGCCATGCCGAAATCTTCTGCCCGCCGAAATTCGCCATTGCACATCATGTGCTGAAACAATGGGCAGAGCGGGATTGACACGCGCCTCAGCGAACGCTGGAAACCGCTCGACCATGCCCCTTGCACCATCGCCTCCCCAAGATGACGCAACCTCTCACCGTAAGCTCCCCACATTGCTTGCGGGGCGCTACATTCGCGCTCAACCGCCACGCCAGCGCGTCCGCGCATGGTGTCCAGAATTGTTGAGATGAACACCCGTTCTTCGTGAGTTCCCGATACGAGCTGGACCCCGGATATGGCTTCGCCATTCCGGGGAAGCGGTTCAGAGGATACTCCTTAGCTGAGACAGCCTTCCCGGTTTCGCCTGCGAAGACCGGGATCCAGAACGCAATATAAGTTCAACGCTCTTGGCTCTCCATGCCACTCCAAGACTTGATCTTGGAGTCCATACTTCATGCCGGGAAGCGTTTGAAAATGGACCCCGAGATCAAGTCTTGGGGTAGCGAGGTTTGAGGCAACCCCGGATCATCGCTTCGCTCGTCCGGGGAAGCTGCAGAAAGCGCAATGCAAAAATCCGACCTTTCGACAAGCTCAAGGACGAAGGCGGAAAGCGCTGTCGCATTGAGCCTCCCCGAAATGCAAAGCGCGCAAAACCTATCCTCACCCTTGATCCCTCTCCTTCCCAAGGGAAAGAGAGGGAGGCGCACGCCTCTGCGGTACGGCGCAAAAGCCCCTCTCCTTTTCAAGGAGAGGGGTTGGGGTGAGGTTGCTATGCTCTCATTCCTCTCATCCGTCACGCCAGCGCGGCAGCGCGTGGCGTCCAGAATGCTTGATATGAACACCTGTTCTGCGTGGGGCACCGACACGAGCTGGACCCCGGATATGGCTTCGCCATTCCGGGGAAGCGGTTGAGAGAATAGCTAACTGCTCCAACTGCCTTCCCGGTTTCGCCTGCGAAGACCGGGATCCAGAACGCAATATAAATTTAACGCTCCACCCTATCCACGCCACTCCAAGGCTTGACCTTGGAGTCCATGCTTAAGGTCGGGAAGTGGCTCGAAATGGACTCCAAGATCCAGTCTTGGAGTAGCAACGTTGAAGGCGACCCCGGATCATCGCTTCGCTCGTACGGGGAAGCTGCAGAACGAGCGATTCAAAAATCCGACCTTTCGACAAGCTCAAGGACGAAAGCGGAAAGCGCTGTCGCATTGAGCCTCCCCGAAATGCAAAGCGCGCCAAACCATCCTCACCCTCGATCCCTCTCCTTCCAACCGGAAAGAGAGGGAGGCGCACGTTGTGAAAGCACGGCGCAAAAGCCCCTCTCCTTTTCAATGAGAGGGGTTTGGGGTGAGGTTGCTGTACTCTCATTCATCGCATCAGCCACGCCTTCGGCTGGAGTGGCGAAGACCCCGTCAATTCAGGACGGTAGGCCACTGCTCGTTACCCCGGGCAATGAAACCATCAATGTCGGCGTTCCATTTTTCCTGAATGTTATCATTGTAGTTCAGGTAAAGCTTGCCATCGACAATCTTCCAGTTGTTCGCATTGCCCTTGGCCAGCTTGCCGTCGGCGATGGCCCAGGCACAATAGCCGCCATACTGCGGCGCGTATTTCTCGGGGTCGTCCATGAATGTTGCCAGATTTTCGGCGGATGCGAAGCGAAACTCCGCGCCGTTATAATCCGTGGAAAATTGCTTCTTGCCTTCGACAGGTTTGCCTTCGGTAAAGTACGCAACCGGGTCATTCCCCTGAATGGCGGTATTAGAAAACGTGCCGGTATAAACCGGCGAACTTCCGGCACTGGCTGGCAAAGTGAGAATGACCGGGGCGGCAGCGATTGCAGTAGCGATCAGCAGGTGTCTTAAAGTCATCGGGAGGTCTCCATGGTATCCGTTGACGATACATGAGCCTGAAAAAGGCAAATGTCCCTGCACGCTTGCGTGATCATGATCATCAATTCGTGAGGTGTTCGGTCAGCAATGATATGCCCTTATCCGGGATGATCGGGATGGCGTGGATAGACCCCGAGAACCTGTAGGGACGCGCTGAAAAAGCCGAGTTCTTCGAGCGCAAGCTGAACACTACGCGTTTCGGGATGGCCTTCGATCTCGGCATAGAACTGCGCCGCAACGAATGAGCCATCTTTGAGATAGCTCTCGAGCTTGGTGACGTTGACCCCGTTGGTCGCAAAGCCGCCCAACCCCTTGTAGAGCGCGGCCGGCACGTTCCGGACGACAAACAGAAGCGAGGTCACGCAGGTTTCTTCGGGATCCAGAAAATCCTCCGGATCAGGCGACATTATCAGAAAGCGCGTCATATTATGGGCGGCATCCTCGATATTGCGCGCAACGATATCCAGGCCATAAACCTCGGCCGCCAGTTCCGGCGCTATCGCTGCAAGATCGGTTGCCGACGACTCCGACACTTCACGCGCGGCTCCTGCGGTATCAGCCGCTGTAACGCTCTCTATATTGTGTTCGCGCAAAAATCTCCGGCATTGACCCAGCCCCATGATGTGAGAGCGGGCTTTGCGGACGTCCTCCAGCCGCACACCGGGCCGCGCCATCAGATGAAAGCGAATCGGCAGGTAGTGCTCACCGATAATGTGAAGCCCGGATTCGGGTAGCAGGTGGTGAATGTCGGCTACCCTTCCGGCAATTGTGTTCTCAACGGGAATCATCGCCAGATCGGCGTCGCCGGAATTGACCGCGGCAAAGACGTCCTCAAACGTCCGCTGCGGAAGTGAGCGGAGGTCTGGATACGCTTGACGGCAAGCGATATCAGAGTTGGCACCGCGTTCGCCCTGATAGGCAATGGTTCGTGTCATGACTAGTCTCGTACAATCGACGGTCTGGTCGAAAAGCAGTAATGGGCGGATGAAATCTGCCGTGAAACGGATATACACCCGCTCATGACCTTCGCCGCAACCGTTCTGACGCTCTTTCCCGAAGCCTTTCCGGGGCTACTCGACGTTTCCATTCTGGGACGGGCACGGGCGAGCGAAATATGGTCGCTTGAGACACTGGACATCCGCTCGTTTTCCAATCATAAGCACCGGTCTGTTGACGATACCCCTGCTGGCGGGGGCGCGGGCATGGTTCTGCGACCCGATGTGGTAGCGTCTGCGGTCGATGCGGTTGAGCCGGAAGGCAGACCCGTCATCTATTTGAGCCCGAGAGGCGCACCGCTCACCCAGGCCCGGGTGCGAGAGATCGCGAACGGACCGGGGTGTGTTTTGCTTTGCGGACGGTTTGAAGGTGTAGACGAGCGTGTGCTAGAGGCGCGCGGCATTGAGGAAGTCAGTCTGGGCGATTTCGTTTTGGCTGGCGGTGAAGTGGCGGCACAGGCTCTTATAGAAGCGTGCGTCCGACTGCTTCCGGGTGTTGCCGGTAATGAGGCATCGCTCGGTGACGAGAGTTTCGAGGACGGGTTGCTGGAATATCCCCAGTTTACGCGTCCGAGGGTGTGGGAAGACCGGGAGATTCCGGACGTCCTGCTGTCGGGAGATCATGGTGCCATCGCAAAATGGCGCAACGATCAGTCCGAAGCCCTTACAAGAGCGCGGCGTCCGGATCTCTGGGCAAAGCGGAAACAGACCAGGACACGGCCCTGACAGGCTGCAACGTGTCGAGAAATGAAGGCCGGAGAGTAACGGGAATGACCAACATCATCGCACAGCTTGAAGCTGAAGAAATCGCCCGCGTCACGGGTGACAAGTCCATTCCTGCATTCGCTGCCGGCGATACGCTGACTGTGAACGTTCACATTCGCGAAGGCGAACGCGAGCGGGTTCAGCGCTACGAGGGCGTTTGCATTGCCCGCTCCGGCGGCGGGCTTAACGAGAGCTTCACGGTTCGCAAGATCTCGTTCGGCGAAGGCGTCGAGCGGGTCTTCCCGCTGCACTCACCCATGATCGAAAGTATCGAAGTGAAGCGTCGCGGGCGTGTGCGCCGCGCCAAGCTTTACTTCCTGCGTGACCGCCGCGGCAAGTCTGCGCGTATCGTCGAACGGACGACAGGTCATGGTATCGAGGCCCGGACGGTCACGGTTACCAAGACGCAGCGCAAGCGAGACAATGAGGCCGCCAAAGCTGAACGCAAGAGCCGTGCAGCCGAAGCACGCGAAGCCGCAGCGAAGGCCAAAGCCGAGGCTGATGCCGCAACAGCAGCTGCGGAGGCTGCCGCCGCAGCTGAAGCGAACGACGCTGGCGAAACCACAGAAAACTAGATGACCGCGCGAGGGAGGCTGTTTGCCTCGTTCGCGGGATGTTCTTTCAGTACCGAAAACCTCCGCCTTCGCGGAGGTTTCTTGTTGGACTGCTTTTCCGGAGCTTCTTCCAGACCTACACCCTGAGCGTTTTCCGAATGAACGCTGCCAGTCCCAGGACGCCCAGCGCGACAAGCGCCAGTCCTGTGAGCAAGAGAAACAAATCGTAGATCCGGCCGCCGATCTTCGCGGCGTGCAAGGGATAAAACGCGTTGAACGTTTCTTCCCCACCCCCCAGTTCGAGCGCGTTGCGTGTCGACCCTTCACCGCCGGTCCGGGGATCAATCGACACCACAGTCCGCCCGTTTGGATGCCATTCCTCACGCTGGCGAACCCTGAATGACGCAGGCCGCTCGGGATCGGCAAAGTTCACCATGCGGATGTCCGCTGAGGGATAGCGCGTCAGTGCTGCGCGAATGGCAGAGTCCCAGTCCATCTTGCCCGAACCAAACTCGAATGAGCTCGTAGCGACCGCTGGTGTGTTTTCCGGACCGCCGAGAACCCGCTCCATAACGAGTTTCGACGCCTCGGGGAAAGAAAGTGCCCCGCCAGTCAACGTGAGCAGACAAATCGGAAAAGCTGCCAGAAGCCCAAAGATTCCTGTGCAGGCTGAGCATCTGGATACGCGATACACCTGTGATCTTGAGCCCTCTTCTGAGGCCGAGACGCGCCGGCCAAACGGCCAAAAGGCCGGTCAGAACAAGTATCGACGCCGCTAGTCCCGCGAAACCGGCAATCCAGAGGCCCGGTGTACCGGACAAGAGCCGGTGGTGGAGATCCAGCAACCAGTCTTCGAGCCGGCCATTCTCGTCCCAAACAGCGAGCACGCGGCGATCAGGCGATAGGTAAGCTGATCGACCGTCCGCAAGATAGGCGCGCGACAGAGCCATTTCCGGCGTCCCGAAAACGAGCGTTCGAACCTCGCCTGCACCGAAGACGTCTTCGGCCTCGCGAATGGTTCTGGCGAGGCCTTCAGGGCTGGCATCGACCCCCTGACGCGCTTCGGGAAACTGCCACCGGACATAATCGTCCTTGAAGATCAGAAGGCACCCTGTCGCACCTATCAGGATCAACAGGCCCGCGAGCACAGCGCCGCTATAGCCATGCGCAAGGCGCAACGCCTTGAAAACCGTCCTCTTGCGCATGGATCCCCTACCCTTGCCGACTAGTAGCTTGCCGACCATCGCAGCGTAACTGTCCGTCCCCGCCCGGCGAAGAAGCGGTCGTTCCGGGTCGAACCGGTCTGGCTGTAATAGGTGATGTAATCTTCGTTGAATGCGTTCTGAAGTCCGATATCCAAACGACCGTAGTTTGCTGGCAGGGTGTATCCACCGCTGAGATCGACAGTGGCATACCCGTTGAAGTCAGTGGCGTCACCGGCATCGTCAAACACGCGATCCATGAAGATAGACGTTTGCGCCCGAACCGAAAACCGGTCTGTCAGCGAACTGGAGATGTAAAGATTGAGCCTGTCCGGGCTTATATTCACGCCATCAAGGTCACGATCGACCGAATTGTCGCCATCGCTGTCAAAACGCCCCTCCAGCGCCGCATAATTTCCCCCAACGAGCAGTCCATCCCGGCTCTCGTATTCCAGAGCCAGCTCAAACCCCTCAATTTCTGTGCGCTCCCGTGCCACGACAAAGAAACCGTCTGCTCCGGGTGCAAGACGTTGTCCGAAGTCTGAGTCTGACCAGAAATATGAAGCGTTCCCGGTGAACAGTCCACTCTCCAGCGTCACGCCAAGCTCGGTATTGTCGGCGACGATGGGCTCGATGCGTAGCAGATCGTCTATATCCACGTTCGGTGTATCAATGCCGCGCAGCACACGTCCGACATCCGGCATGGTAAACCCTTCCGAGTACGAGCCGTATACCGACAGGCCATCCACCACATCGAACCGCGCCCCGCCGTTCAGAAGAAACTCGCTGAACTCGGGCTCGCCGCCGTCCACCTGCTGCGGTCCATACGAGAAAAGGGTAGTGTAATCGGCCACGGAGACGGTCGCGAACTCATTGCGTGCACCGAAGCTGACAAGACCGCGACCGTCGAGAAATTCCTGATCGAACTGAATGAAAGGTGCGTAGGAGATAAATTCCACTTCAGGCACCCAGTTACGACCGGTCTGGGTCAACTCCTGAAAAGTGAGGTCATTCAGGATGTCGAGCCCCCCGGTGACAGACAGGCCTTCTACCGGCAGGTCGGAATGGTTGTAGGTCAGTTTAAGCCCGTACTTCTCGGAGTTGTTGGCCGACTGGTCGAAGAGCGATCCCACAGGTCCGAAGGCCGGATCCTGGAAGACTTCGAAGACACCGCCGCCAAAAACCGATTCGAAATCCTGATAAAACCCTTGCGCCGAGAACGTCCCGCCAAGTACCTCGGCCCTTGTAAAGTCCATGGAAACGGTCGTGACGATGTTCGTCGGGACCTCGCCTTGTGCTGTTCCCCGGATGCTTGTCGTCGGAACACCGTTCGGCCTGTCGCCATCCAGCGACAGATAATCACCATCCCCTTCCAGCTCGAAACGATTCAGCGTCAACTGAAGGCGGGTAGAAACATCTATGTCCCAACCCAGCTTGGCGAAGAGGTTGTGAGATACGGAATCCTGAATATCTCCCTGCACCCCGTCAACGCCAATCCTGCGATCTTCGGCGTCGTAGAAGGCTCCTCGGGTTTCACCTGCATAGCTTGCGACAAGATCAACCGGACCGAAATCGCGCAAGACTGTGACAGCGCCGCGGTATCCGAAACCGTCGCCCTTGAACCCGGTATCGGTCGTCACCGCAGCCTCGCTTCGAAACTGCCATTGATCGACGTCCGCCGGGCTGAGCGTCACGTAGTTGATGACTCCGCCCGTCGCTCCGACGCCCTGGATTGCGTTTGCCCCAAACAGCACCTCAACCCTCTCGATCACAGCCGGATCGAAAGTGAAGCCGTCACGTGATCCGTCCCGCAACGGGTTCGATTGAGGGACGCCATCGATAAGGTATAGAGGAGACCGGCCCCGAAAGCTTTCGCCCAGACCGGAAAGCTTTTGACGAGTTGGCGCAAAACTCGGGACCTGCGTTCCGATAGCATCGAGAATGCTGGTCGAAATAAGGAGTTGGTCAGACAGCGCCTGTTCATCGATAAGCCGAACCGTGTTCGGCAGGGCCTCTGTCGGGGTACCCCGCCGCGTTGCCTGAACGATTACGGTATCCTGTCGGCTTTCTGCGTCAGCCTTGGTCTCCGGCGTCTGGGCGTGGGCGAGCGGCAGGATACCTGCAACGGCGAGGCTTGCTGTGATGAAGAGGGAAATTTTGAAAGGCATGAGTTACGGCTACTGCTCTTCTTGAGAATGAGATGCAGAAGCGCATAACGGGTTGCCGATCTAGATGCAAGTGGTTCTCATTTGCGGTACCCGTATATCAGATATGCATGCCGTACAGCCGTGGGGCGGTCGCACAAGGAACGCGGCTCATAGCCGGTGATCTTCGTCGGATTGCTAGACGTACCGCTAGTAGACTGTGTCTCCAGCTTGAATATCGATTGGCTCCACCGGAGCCCCGATAATGAGGGCATTTGGCTGCTCCGGATCTCTCCGCGCCGGTATTTCCATACCCATTCTCCCGAATTTTACGGTTAGGGAACCATCATCTTCCAGAGGGAATTCAAGGCGAGAAAGAATTTGTCGTTCCGAAGCGTTTCCCTGAAGAACAAGGCTGAATACCGCAGTCTGCTGTTTCAGTTCCTCGAACACCAGCGCCAACGTCATTGGAATTTTGAGATCAGTAGGAGTTTCATCAATTTCTGGAAGTGTGGCTGCGTCCGAGCTGGTGGAACCAGACATACCTTGAACAAGAAAATCGCCCTTGTTCTCGATCCATAAGGAACCCAGCCCACTACGCGGCAGGTAAACGGTACGTAACCTGGAGGCCCGGCTGTCTGCATCATCAATACGCGGTGCGCACCACACATTGACAGATAAAAGTGGAGACAATCCCGGGCTCATCGAGATTGCGTAAAGCGGTGTACCCGCCGGGAGAACGCCTGAGGCAAACAACCCTCGTTCCTTCACGTCGTTGGCCAGCTTGCCGGTTTTCCCGTGAACGACCGGTACGGACAGAACAGCTTTGTCTTCGCTGAAGCTGCCCGGCGATGCAAACCGAACCGGTCCGGATGCCGCCAGGATAGGTTGCCTAAGCGTTTCGACCAACTTCCTGACCGCCCGTTGCCCGTATGTGGTCGCGCCCTCGACGGCCTGAATCGGAAGGCCGTTAGCCTCAAGGTAAACATCCCCGTCAGCTATCCTTGTCTCAAGCACTTCATATTTCAACGCCCGACCATCTTTGGTGAGATTCACAAGCAGGGCGTCAATAAGCAAGTTACCGGCGTTATCGGGCTTGCCGAGCATACACACCCGGACGGTTACGACAGGACTAACGACGGTGTCATGTATTGCAGATCTGAAGCGAGGAGTTTCGACAGAGTCGTTGCAAAGCTCATAGCCGATTTCCAGCGATATCCGCTCGGCATTATTGCCAGTTCGAAAAGGAACCGGTTTAGCCAGACGCCCCTGATCAACCACCGGCGTCAAGTCGAAAATCGTCGAGGAGGGAGTTGCCGAAACCGAATAAGCGTAGTCGAGCAAACCGTCGGAATCCCTGTCCTGAAAGCAACCCAGTGGCGGCGAACTAAAAAGATTTTGGGGTCTCGAGTCACACCAGATCAACTTGGATGTGTCGACTTCTCCCAAGAGTTCTGACGGGTCTTCCATCCTGATCACACCAACAAGCGCAGTTCCCGCCGGGATCTTGCGGGCGTTCGTCTAGCGACCGATCTCGTTGAGAACTGGAATCTCGATATCGGATTCAGCAAAGGCAACATGTTTGGCTGTTATAGTTGCATACGGAATAGCTTCACCCGGCTTTATACGTCCTTCACTGCCGACAGGAAGAACATCGGATATTTCTGCAGGCGTTGCCGCACGAAAACTGGGTTTTCCGCCATTCGGTACGGAAGCACAGCCCGCTATCACGAGAAAGGTCATTAGAACCGGGATGATCGGGGTCGTTTTCACGTTGCGCTCATTTACAACTCAAGGTCAAAAACAACATTTTCGGAAAACCGGATGCGCTGCAACATGTTTGTTCCAGGCGGTAGTACCGGTACGCTTTCCGCTTTGCACCAACCTTTACAGGTATAAATTCTTGAGGTTGAATCGCCGCTTCAGTGGAGAGCTTCCCTGTTTGTTGAAGTGAAATGCCGAATCGAAAAATGAGGTAGGCGCGTCAAACAGCCTGATCCTGCTCTTGCGAAACCCCGACCCCTTGGTGTTCCGGGGCGGTCTCCAGCCTGGTCTTGAGCAGGGTGAGAAGCACGCCCTTGAAGCGTTCAAGCTCGCGAACATCAAAAATGTTGCGCCCATAGGACCATAGCCCCTGACTTGAAGTCGCCAGGAATCCTGCAAGATCGTCAAGCTCCGCTTCCGGAAGGTTCGCACCGGCGCGGGTTGAAGCGCGGTCCAGGGCTCGACGAAAGGCTAGGTGCAAGTCTGCCATGTGATCCGCTACAATAGACCTTATTGCCTCATCGCGTGGTGCACGTTCTGTCATCGTGTTTGCCATGAAGCAGCCCGGACCAGGCAGTCCGTGTTGCCTGTGCAGATTTATGAAGTGACTGAAATAGGCATCAATGCCTTCGATCCCGTTGTCGTGCGACTGCAGGATCGCGATTGCCGGATCGGCATATCTTTTCCTGTACGCAGCAAGGCATCCGATAAACAGTTCCTCCTTGTCACGATAATCTGCGTAAATACCACCGCGACTGACACCTGTGGCGCTTACAAGGTCCTCGACCGAAGTTGATGCATACCCCCGCTTCCAGAAAACCGTCATGGCACTGGCGACGAGATTATCTCTGGACGGTGAGCGAGGTCTGGCCACCTAGAACTCCGATTGAACAGCGCATTAGCCTATCCCTTGATCCGGCTCGCGTACACCGAACCCGGACCTGAAGAGAAGCTCGAATGCTCGAAAAGCTTTGATCGGGGGTCCGAAAATCATACTCATGCCTTTACATTATTCTGGAATGAATGTTCCATATCAGCATCAAGCCTGACTTTTTCGATCTCCGCTGCGGACATCATAGCCAGGACCGGAGACAAACCCATGACAGAGACCGTACTCGTCATCGGTGCAGGAACACAAAACGGTATCAGGAGTGCATTTCGCAACCTGTCTCAGGCTCTCGCCCTCGAATACGGGGTCGCAAGACGTGCATGTAACCCCAATCATAGTCGACGGGGTTGTGAACGGGCACAGGGCCAAGAGCAGGCTTGGCGACGATCTCGACAAGTTGGGCAAAGATGACAGCCCCCAACCGGCCGCCATGCCGGATACATTTTTGATGGTGCAGAATTCGTTTCATTCTACCTGGACGAATGAGTTCGATCCGCGCTCGTTCAAAAAGGTCTGGTAGCCCATGACCGAGGTTTCTGAAGGTCTTTTTCTGGTAGCTGCCGTACTGGCACTGATAGGCGTTGTTGCGCACGAACTGCTTGGCTCGCCAAAGGTTCTTGCCCCACTCAAACAATCCGGGCTGCCTGACGACGTGGTGTGGCTGCATCATTTTTCGTGGCATGTCGGGTCAGTTGCCGTGATTGCGATGGCCGGGCTCTTTCTCCTTGCGGTCTGGCATCCCGGCGGACTGGCCTTCGCAGCGGTCGCGACAGCCATGAGCGCCGGTTTCGCAGCGCTAGGCATCGGACTCGCCATTTTTGGAAATCGCGCGCTCTGGCGAACCCCAGCGCCTTATCCCTGGACGGTTATCGCCATTCTTGGCGCTCTCGGGATCGCAGTCGAAATGGGGATGGCATGAATCCACGCCTGCTAAGCCTCGTCTTCGCTCCCTTCGCTTTCGGGACCAGCGCTTTTGCGTTTGTTGGTCTGATCGATCCGATGGCTGAAGGACTTGGCGTCGGCGTGCCGCTGGCCGGTCAGTTGCAAACGGTTTTTGCCCTTGCTTGCGGGCTGGGCGGTCCTGTCCTTGCGAGGCTGCTGGGAGGGATGGATCGCAAACGTCTCCTGATGTTCGTCATGATCGGCCTCGTTACCATGAACGCGGCATCTGCCCTGGCACCTGAGTTTGGCATGATCGCCGCCATCCGCATCGTCGGCGGATTGTTTGCAGCCCTGACCCTTCCGCTTGCTTCCACCATCGCAGTGAACATGGTGCCGGAAACCAGTCGCCCGGCTGCCATCGCGACCGTCCTGGCGGGATACACGCTCGCGTTCCTAATCGGTATGCCCCTTTCCACGCTGCTGGGTGACCTGTTGGGCTGGCGCGCCGCATTCTGGCTGGCGGCATCCGTTTCAGCGATCGCGCTCTGCGTCATCGCAATCGGTGCACCGCGTGGAATAGTGGTACCGCAACTGGCCGGAGCCAATTTTAGAGGCGCGCTAAGGGGGAACAATGTCCGCCTGATGGTCATCACGCTGCTAGGCTTTGGCGCCACATTCGCAACGGTCAGCTATATTGGTCCTGTGATTACCGCCTTCACCGGGCTTGAGGGAGCTGCGATCGGCGGCATTCAGGTTGCGACCGGCATCGGAAGTCTGCTCGGACTACCGGCAGGCGCATGGCTGGCCAAGCTCCCCATCAAGACCGCGCTTGCAAGCCTGCTTTGCGTAACGGCAGCGACACAGGCCGTTTTCAGTCTGGGTATGCTTGTCGATCTGGCCGGGGTGGCCCTGCCGGTGCTGATCGTCACAATGGCGATGGGGTCTGCTGCCCTCTTTGCGACGAGCCCGGTCATCCAGACAGAACTTGCAAGATCGGCAGGCCCGGCTGCCACAATTGCCTTCGCGCTGAACGGATCGATGATCTATTTCGGTCAAGGTCTGGGCGCGACGCTGGCCGGAGGCGTCACAGCCATCAGCGACATAGCCTGGGCCGGAATTGCGGGCGGGCTGGTCGCTATTGTGGCCCTGTGTGTCATCGGCCTGCTGAAGAACGCGTCTCGCGAAACCGTTCTGGCTACCCCATGACCGAATTGGCAAAGCGACAAGACGGTGGTGCTGGTCACATTATGAAGCGGACGAACCATGCCGCATCGGGAAAAAGGATGCGTAACCAACGCCCGGCTTGTGCGGGACCGTTCGAGGCTGGACCGACCGGGTACCGGCCTCTCGGTCACATGTCGCAAGCACTCCCGGCGACGAGACATGGCTAAGCACGAAGTGACGCCCACCCCATTCAGAAACGATTAGAGAACCAGATGACCCAACCATTCCTCTCAACCACGATAGCCACTGCTGACTACGCACGCCGCCCAAGACCCAAGGTCTACGGATAACCCGGCAAGACTGCTCGGTTCGCTTCCCGCTCCGCGCAAGATGACGTTCGTAACAGGTTCCTTTTAAAACGCTGATACTCGACACACATCATGCTCGCTGGACATTACGCCACTGCCCTTGTCGCGCATAATCACACCACGGCCCGCCGGTTCCCGGCCTACCTGCTTGCTTGGTATCTGGCTGTATCGCAGCTGCCGGATCTGCTATGGCTCGCCTTCCACACACTTGGTCTCGAGCCGACCCGGCCCACAGATCTTCTGGATGTTACCCTGCAGGACCTGAGCGTCGACATGATGTTCAGCCACGACCTCTTGCCCATCCTGGGTTGGGCAGTCATCGTTGGCATTGTCGGGGCGGTCCTGTTCCGGGATCGACGAGTTGGATTGGCAACAGTTGCGCTGGTAGGCCTCCATGCATTGACCGACTATCTCGGCGGTTATCCGCACCATGTGTTCGGTCAGGAAACGCCGGTTATCGGAACCGGCCTCTACCTCACGCTACCCTTCCTCGCCATTGCTCTGGAAGCCCTGTACATCGTCTTCTTTATGAGGTGGTTTTTTCTTGATGAGCGCCGCCGCGGCGTCGTCCGCTCGCCAGGTAGCAGTTGGGCGATAATCGGCCTTTTCGTGTTTAATATCGCGTTCTTGGCTTCGATTGCAGTCACGTCGATGCGCGAATGGTTCGGACTTCCCGAATTTGCGTTGCCGTTCGAAACGACAATTCCATCACTCTTCGTGACCTACGCAATGATGGGCGTCTTCCTCTGGGTCGTCGTCGGACGTGGCACCGCATTGAAGGATCGCAGTTGACGGCTTTCTTCGGATTGCCGTAGCGCGTCATTGCTTTCTTTGGAATTTAAGCGCAGCGGCCCATCGCGCATTTTTTTGTTCGAAGGCCTCAGACACGTCACCCTGCCCGGCTGTCTTCGGCGAAGGCATTGTTGCCACAAACATATCCCTCGCCGGCAATTCAGCGTATGAAACTGCAGCGGCGATTTACTTAAAGATATGCGGTTCGCCAGCCCGCTCCGTTTGCGTCGCTAACGCCATTGAGCCGAATCCGAGGTGGGAAAAATGGGAAAACTCGAATGGAACGCAGGATTGTTCCTGAGCCTTTGTGCTTTTATCGCCGGTTGCTCTCCAACACTGCGCACTACGAATTACGAGCCACCCGCAATGGGCGATTACAGCCAATATTGTGAGCCTGGGGCAAACAGCGCGAACCGTCTTTCCGTACTCGAACAGCTTCTTAAGGCAGGCAGTCCAACCCATACAGAAGAGGAAGTTGCCGAGGCGCTTCTCGAAAAAGCTGCACGTGAGATTGCTGGAGAGACGGAAACGCCGGATCTCTGCCGCGCTGTGCTTCTTGCCGGTAACGAGGCATTCCAGAGAAAATTGGAGCAGTAACCGCCGCCTCCTCGCAAACAAGGGCGGCAAACCTACGTCTGGTGATCCGGACCTGCGGGCGGTTCAGATCGACGTAATCGACCTCTGGCTCAGAGATCAGGCTGCACGTCTGACCTATGCAGGACTAGCCACACAAGACAGAAGCGGTGCGCCATTCTGGGCCCAGCGTCTGGCAACCGCCCACACCGTAGAGGTGGACGCCGAGTCCACGCGCCTGATCCGTACGCTGATAGATGAGTATCAGTGGATCGACAGAAAGCGGTTTGGTGCCAAGGTCTCAGAACACGCATGAATTCTCGTCCAGCATGCTGATGACGACCCAGCTCTTCAGACGCAGGCCCTTACAAATATGGAGCCGTTTCTGGAGTCCGGCGACGTCAAGCCTGCAAATTATGCCTATCTTTGGGACCGGGTCGCGGTCAATACGGGCCGACTGCAACGCTATGGTACGCAACCGGTATGGGAATGCAGTCCGTCTGGAAGCCTGCAACCTCAGCCTATGGAATTCCCTGAGCAGGTAGACGACCGACGCGCAACCTTGGGCATGGGTCCGTACAGACCGGAAATGGAGCAGATGGCCAGTTCCTTCTGCCAGAATCAGCCTGATCGGGCGAATTGATCAGGTCGGCAGGACAGTACCCTGATCAACTCAGCCCGGCTTTCCCTCTGGTGTTTCTTCACTGCTGCTTTCTTGCAAAGCAGGTCCCAAATCGCTCGGCCAGGGTCCAGCCTTCTTATGACAAGTCTCTGTACCGCGCCCATAGCAAGGGCCCTTGAGCTTTCTAAAAGACAGCTAAAGCCGATATAGCCGCCCCGCCATGTTGAACGATCCCGGGGGCGTTTTGAGTTAGCTGTACGGGTTTGCCTGATCTCCATGATAAACCGCCCTGCCCGGCTGTCTCGCGAGCCGCTTCCGTTGGTCTCGCACAAATGTGACATGAAGTCTGACTGCCCGTCGCTGAACGATCCGCCAATGGCATTAATCCGCCCTGACACGCAATCCATCAAGAATGCCTGTCAGCATGGTCTCCAGGACATCTGTTGTATCTTCGCCAACTCGCAAGCGATAGAGCGCAGCTTCCCCCACAACCGCATTCAGAATGGCTTCGGTCATTCTCACATTGGTCAGTCTGATCTCGCCGACGCCAACCGCTTCCTCGAGAATTCGCGTGATATGTGTCAGCGTAACCTTGTCCTCAATTTCTTTCGCCATTCGCGGCCCCAATGCAGAAGGCCCTATCTCAAACAGCAATTTTGACACATCGGGAGCACGAACTTCGTGCATCCAAGCCAGATATAGCGCTTTTAACCTGGCAACTGGCGAAGCTATTCAATCAACCTGAGCCAGCGATCGCTCAAACGTTTTGCGAGATTCTTCCGTATAAAGCGCGCGCATGATCTCAGCCTTGCCGACAAAATGATGATACATCGCCCCCTTGCTGAGCCCCGTCGCGCTCAGAACAGTCTGCAGTGTTGTGTCCGAATACCCGCGTTCAATCACGCAGGCGCGAAACACGTTCAGAAGAAGCGCTTTGGTCGTGTCAGAGCGTTGTTGCTGCGTAGCCATACTCAATTTTGACATCCCTGAGCGCAAGACACAAACAAACCGTCGGTCGGTTTTTAAAGGGACTTCGAAATGACAAAAGCTATTGAAAACGTGGGCACGATGTTTGAGATCTGGAACACGGTGAATGGCGCTCGCCAGGCTGGCTTGGCGGATGCAGCACTGGAGCACAATCTACACTTCGCAGATCCCCGACATAACATTGTCGGCCGCGAAGCCTTCCTCGAAATGGTTAGATCGACACAAAGAGAATTTCCCGGTGCGGTCTACGCCCGGGCGAGCGGCGTAGACTCACATAACAATTATTGTCGGTATCACTGGAGCATTCACAAGGACGGAGTTCTGGCAATGTCCGGTTTTGACCTTGTCGAAGTTAGCGATGGCGGAAAGATTCTTAAAGTGATTGGTTTCTTCGGCGAAATTCGAGCGAGCGCATGACTTGAGCCCGGCGTTGTCAGACTAACGCAGCGGCGTTTGCGTTTGCGATCGTACAAGGGTTCGTGATCATTCAGGTCCAATCGGAACAGCGGTGTCATAGTTGAACCGGCGATAAACGACGTTGGTTGTTGATCGGGAAATTGCCTGGTTGGTCAGCAACTTCGAATTGATCCAGTCATCGTAGCTGACCATGTCATGAAAGTGGCCGATAACGATGAAGTTGTCTTCACCCGTGACGGTGTAGCCTTGGGATATCTCCGGGGTCCTCAGGATTTCTGCCTTGAAAGATTCATATGTTTGCTGGCTTTCCTTGGCAAACCGGATGGAAACGATCACCGTTATGCCCAGTCTGGCCGGGTCCAGCAAACTGACATCAGCAAGGATGTATCCCGCTTTCCGTAGCCTCGCGACGCGACGTCTGACAGCCGGTTCCGACAAGCCAATTCCATCGCCCAGGTCAGCCATGGACTGCCGATTATTCCGTTGCAGAGCAGCAAGGATACTTCGGTCGAGATTATCGATCATACGGCGGAAGTAGCGCAACTCGTCTTTGAGGCGAGAGACATCGAACGGATACGATCGTTCAAGTCTTGAATTTGATCGGACAGAAAGATGTTGCACTCTCTAACCTATCGGCGTGTTCCCGATGCCATCCGGGATGAAGCAACCTCATTGAGGCAGGAGGAATTTGAATGAATTTGTTCAAGGCCACACTCGTTGGAAGCGCGATCATATTCGCTCCGGTCACCGGTTCGGCCGAAGAGACGCCGCCCCCCCAACCCGTTCTGTTTCTACCCAGTGTTCTGGAACCGAGTGGTCGTTTTACGCTCACGCCGGGCTTCACGCCTGACGGGCAAACGATGTTTTTCTCTCAAACCGAGTGCCTGCCCATCTGGGACTGTCCTCAGCAGTTGAAGCGCATAGACAGGACACCAACCGGCTGGACAAAACCTCGCCTCATGCCTTTGCCGCAGGCCGGGCGCGTCGATTATCCGAGCGTCACACCTGACGGACGCTATCTTCTATTCTCCTGGGCCGCAGTTCGAGATGACTATCCTCATATCGGCATCGACACGAACTTTGATCTCTGGCGTCTTGACCTTTCGAAGGCCGGAGCAGTTCCCGAACTTCTTCAAGGCCCTGACCTCAACAGAATACGCGCAGGCGCGGTCAAAACGCTTCGATTCGTCAACAATGAGACCGCACCGATCCTGACCGAAGACGGGCATCTCTATTTCTGGGGCGAAAGGCTGGACGGCGTTGGAGACAGGGATATCTACATGGCACCCGGCGACGGGAATGGCGGCTTTGAAGCGCCAAAGCCCCTTCCTGCGCCAATCAATTCGAAAAGCGGAGACGATGGTTCGTGGGTTTCCGCCGACGGAACCTTGATGCTGGTCACCTATGATGATCGCGGCGGATGTGGCGGCAATGACCTCTTCATCTCCTACAAGACTGAAGGATCATGGAGCGATCCGAAAAATCTTGGCTGTAATGTGAATTCCGCTTTTGACGAGGGGGCAGGCGCGCTCATCCCGGGAACACAAACGCTGGTTTTCGTGTCATCGCGCCCATTTCCGGACGGGGAGAAGGGAACCCCTGCGCTTTGGACCGCTGACCTGGCCCAGTGAATTTAAGATGTGAGCGGAGCGAAGCGACACTCACGCCAATGTCCTAGCAGCACGTGTGGCGTGTGGTTCTCTATATGGAATGAAAGTCTGGCGACAAATCTTTGCTTGCCCGCCAGACAGGCTGGGCCAACCCGTTTCGTGATCCGCCTAGACAAAGAAGCGTGCGTCAGACCGGAAAGGCTCACAGACAAGGCTCTTTCACCAAAGATATCGACGTTCTGGGCTGCCGTGAGACGCGGAACGGCATGTTGAATCGACCTATACATCGCTGAATATTCGATTGTCGTTCGAGCCCGACTTTTTAGGTCAAACGTTTCTGTATAACGTGTTGGGCAGAAACCTGACCGGAATCGAATGGATGAGCGAATGACCAAGCTAGCTGGTAGAGCAGTGCGTGCGCACCTCCTGTCAGTTTCTGCGGCTGGATGGCTGGCATTGCTGCCAATTCAGGCAGGGGCTCAAGGCTGGTCGCACTGGGGTGGCGATGTCGGAGGCCAAAGGTTCGCTAAGGCCCCAACGCTCAATCCGGAGGCGGCGGCTCGTCTTGAAGAAGCTTGGCGGTTTGAAACCGGAGACTCCTCCAACGGCGATGACCATTTCGGACGAACGTCCTCGTTCAAGAGTACCCCGATCCTTGTAGGCGATCGTCTCATTGTCGCCACTCCATTCAACCGGGTGATCGCGCTTGATCCAGGCACAGGTCAGGAGGATTGGCGGTTTGATCCGCGGGTGGATTTCGACATCGAGTACTCAGAGATGTTCACATCTCGCGGTGTTGCAGCGTTTGTTGACCCAAACACTCCTGCGGGAACACCCTGCCGTTCACGCATTTTGCTCGGCACGCTGGACGCAAGGCTCGTTGCCATAGATGCTGACGACGGCACGCGCTGCACTGAATTTGGCGAGAACGGCGAAGTGGACCTTACGTCGGGGATTCGCCGGGTGCGCCGCGGCGAATATTCCGTAACCTCGCCGCCTACCGTCGTTAACGGCGTCGTGGTGGTAGGCTCCTCGATTGGCGACAACGGCTCTGCGCGGCTTGAGGATGGCACAGTACGGGGTTTCGACGCGCTTACCGGAGAGTTGATCTGGTCCTTCAATCCGATCCCGCACAACCAAAGCGATGATGGCGCAGACACTTGGCCTGACAGGAGCTACCGGCAAACGGGCGCGGCGAATGTATGGAGTGTCATGGCCGCCGATCCGGTGCGGGATCTCGTTTTTCTGCCAACGACCTCTCCCTCTCCAGACTTCTTTGGAGGAAGCCGCCCGGGTGACAATCTTCACGCCAATTCTCTCGTTGCGCTGAAGGCTACAACCGGAGAATTGGTTTGGGCCTATCAGATCGTCCGGCATGACCTGTGGGATTACGACCTGGCCTCGCAGCCGCTTGTCGCTGATATCGAGATTGACGGCGTATCGACGCCAATCGTCGCTCAGGCGACCAAGATGGGGTTTGTTTTCGTCCTGAACCGCGAGACGGGCGAGCCAATTCATCCCGTAGATGAAAGGCCGGTTCCGGTTTCCGACGTGCCGGGCGAGACCGCTTCGCTGACGCAGCGTTTTCCGGCGATACAGCTTCACAGGGTTACAGACGCCTTGCCACCGATCTTTGCCATCAGCGATGACCACGTCGCAAAATGCGAGAAGATGCTCGCAGGCGCCCGATATGATGGCATCTTCACTCCACCCAGCCTGGAAGGAACTGTCCTGTTTCCCGGCGATCCTGGAGGAGTCAATTGGGGGTCTATGGCTGCAAATGCGTCAGATGGCATCGCCGTTGTTGCAGTCAATCGCTTGCCAACGGTCGTGAAGCTGATCCGCCGCAAAGAATTTCGCAAACTTCGCCGAGATGGCATGGTGAACGGGGTGGAGGCGGAATTCACATCGCAGAGCGGGACACCTTACGGGATGGCCCGGTTCGAATTGTTCAATAATGAAAGCGGCTTTCATTGTCTTGAAGGTCCGTGGTCGACACTTGTCGCGGTTGATCTTGCTAGCGGCGAAAAACTCTGGGAAGTCCCGGCCGGACGCCGCCCCGGCATAGGCGAAGATCATCCGGCTGCAGCGTGGGGTTACGTCGTAAATGGCGGACCGGTTCTAACTTCGGGCGGCCTTGCGTTCATGGCGACACAGTACGACCGCATCTTGCGCGCCTATGATCAGCGCGATGGAAAGGTGGTATGGAGCACCGAACTCCCCGCCGGGCCCCAAGCCACACCAATGATCTATGAGTGGAAGGGTGAGGCTTATTTGGCCCTCACTCTAGGCGGCCAAAAGGCCGAAGGTGAAATCGGGGATTACGTTGTCGCATACCGCCTCGACTTGGATCGCGACCATTGACGAGTTAGACGCGGCGGTTTCAAAACTTGATTGCGTCAGTGCCCCGGAGATGATCGCCGACCTCAACCTCAATTCTCTCGATGACGGCGTACTGGCCCGCAAGCGTTACGAGCACGTTTCCTCACCTGGAAACAGTCATCCCTCCATGGATATTTATGTTGATTTGCGTCGCCGGGAACCGAGCACAAGACCGCTGCTCATCAATTACGTTCTGGTGAAAGACGAGACCGTGTCGTGAGGACTGGCCCTGTCTCAAGCGTCAAAAGCGCTGTCGGGAGAAAGTTAGGATGGCTGGCGGAGAGGAAGGGATTCGAACCCTCGATACCCGTAAAGGTATACGCCCTTAGCAGGGGCGCGCCTTCAGCCACTCGGCCACCTCTCCGCGAACGGATTGCGATAGCGGACGCAGAGTTTCTTGCCAAGCCCCGCATCCATCATTGATTAGTGAAACATTCCATGAAATGGCAGACCCTGTTGAATTGGACAGCCGAGGCACAGCGCACCATATTGCCGCCACACTGACAGGGATAAAGACAGCTCATGTTATCAAAGATCTTCACATGGTGGAGCGGTGCTACGATTGGTGCCCTGTTTGACGTCTACCGGCGGTCAAACAAGATTGGCGAAGACCAGTACGGCAACCGGTATTTCGAAGACAAGAAACCAAGCCTTGAAGGTCGTCACCGGCGCTATGTCCTGTACCGCGGTCTGGCCGAGCCCTCAAAGGTGCCGGCTGAATGGCACGGCTGGTTACATTATACGTTCGACCTGCCGCCAACCGTGGAAGCACTGCCAGCGAAGATCTGGGAACGTGAGCACCTTCCTAACATGACTGGAACGATCTACGCCTACCGCCCAGCTGGCAGTCTGGCCAATACGGCGCGCACGAAACCTGCAGACATCGATTATGAGGCGTGGACCCCCGATGCGTGATTCGCTTTTCGAAACCTTTCTTGGCGCAATCGTTGTCATCGCGGCGGCTGTCTTTCTCTGGTTCGCCCTGTCGCAGACCGAAAGCGGCGCTTCAGGCGATACCTATGAACTGACGGCCCGGTTCAATTCAGTCACCGGCGTTGCCAGGGGCACTGACGTGAGGCTGGCCGGCGTCAAGGTTGGAAGCGTCACGGATATCAACATCGATCCTGAACGCTACGAAGCCGTTGTGACCCTTTCGATGGATGAAGGGATCGCCCTGCCCGATGACAGCGATGCCAAGGTGTCGTCCGACGGACTTCTCGGTGGCTCCTACGTTGCTGTCGAACCCGGTGGAAGCTTCGAGATGATCCCGACCGACGGGACCGGGGAGATCATTTACACGCGGGGAAGCGTGGATCTTCTCACACTTTTCGCAAGTTTCGCGAGCGGTAGCGGCGGCAGCGAGAGCGGCGCGGATACGGCTTCGGCAAGCGACACCGGAGAATGAGTCCGATGATGCGTAAACTGACGCTTATCATTGCGCTGGCTGGCTTTGCAGGCCTGATGTTCGCAAGCGTTGCACAAACGCTCCCGGACGATCAGATCACTGAGGAAGCTCCGGCGGACCTCGCCGACCCATTCGCAGAACCCTATGATCCGTTCGCTGAGGACGACGACGAAAGCTTCGATCCGTTCGCTGACTCTGCTTCCGATCCGTTCGAGTTCGACGCCGACGAACCCTTGCCAATGCTTCCAACCAAGGGGGCCACGCTACGCGGTCTGGACAAGATCACCGGCCGCGCGGTCGATATCGACGTTGGTGTTGGCGACGGGATTCTTATTGGCGGGCTCTGGGTGGTTTTGCAGGCGTGCTATGCCAGCCCGCCGGAAGAAATACCGGAATCAGCTGCATTCCTCCAAATCGAGGATCAGGGGTTTTCCGCTGACCCGCAAGTTCTCGCAGTCAGCGAAGCCGACCCGGAAAAGCGCGTCTTTTCTGGATGGATGTTCTCGTCCAGCCCGGGTTTGAGTGCGCTGGAGCATCCGCTCTACGATGTCTGGGTGATCAAATGCATCACCAAGGCACCTGCCGGATCTTCGAGCGCATCGAACCCGCGCGGATAGAAGCTTGCTTGCCGTTCAAGCGCGTCTGACAGTCGCGCCTGGAAAGCCGCACGCTCGCACACGATCAGACCGAACTGGTGCAAATGGTCGTTGTCGAACTGAGCGTCCAGAAGCGTGAACCCGCCTGAGCGGAGGCGCGCAACGAGATGAACCAGCGCAACTTTCGATGCGTCAGTCGATCTGGAAAACATGCTTTCGCCGAAAAATGCACCACCGAGTGAGACCCCGTAGAGCCCGCCTACCAGCGTGTCGCCATCCCAACACTCAACGCTGTGTGCGCGGCCCTTGTGATGCAGGTCACAATACAGGTCAATGATAGGCGGGTTGATCCATGTCGCGTCCCGGTCAGGAGTCGCTTCAGCACATGTCTCGATGACATTGACGAACGCCCTGTCGGCGGTGACACGAAACTTGTTCTGCCGCACAGTTCGGGCAAGTCGCCTGGGGACGTGGAAGTCGTCGAGCGGCAGGATCGCTCTTTCCTCAGGGTCAAGGAGAAAGAACTCCTTCGAACTGGCGGATTCGGCCATCGGGAAAACCCCGAGCCTGTAGCAGTTCAAAAGTTCGTCCGGCCCGAAGCCCTTCACGCCTATCTTTCGCTTTCCAGAAAGCGCTCCAGCCAGTGGATGTCGTAGTCGCCTGACAGAACATCGTTTGCCTTGACGAGCCGTCGATGCAGCGGAAGCGTCGTGTCGATGCCGGTCACAACCATCTCATCGAGAGCTCTTGAAAGCCGCATGAGGCATTCCTGGCGCGTGCGACCGTGAACGATCAGTTTGCCGATGAGACTGTCATAGTTCGGGGGGACACGATAACCGGCATACGCAGCCGAATCGAGACGGATGCCAAGTCCGCCCGGCGCATGAAACTCCTCGATCAAGCCGGGAGACGGACGAAAGGTTTCAGGGTCCTCGGCATTGATCCGGCACTCGATGGCATGGCCGATGAACAGAACGTCGTCCTGCGTGAAGCTGAGCGGTTCTCCGGCGGCAATCCTGATCTGCTCCTGTACAAGATCGATCCGGGTAATCATTTCCGTAACAGGATGCTCGACCTGCAGCCGCGTATTCATCTCGATGAAGTAGAATTCGCCGTTTTCATACAGAAACTCGATCGTCCCCACGCCGAGATAGCCAAGCTTCCTCACAGCCTTGACGACCGTTTCACCGATATCGAAACGCTCTTTCTCGGTGAGGGTGGGCGATGGGGCTTCCTCGAAGACCTTCTGATGGCGACGTTGGAGAGAGCAGTCGCGCTCACCCAGATGAACCACGTTGCCGAAGCTGTCAGCGACAACCTGTATTTCGATGTGACGCGGCTTTTCGAGATATTTCTCGATATAGACGGTGTCATCGCCGAATGCGGAGCGGGCCTCAGAGCGGGCTGTCGTGAACGCTTCACCAATATCCTCGCGGCTCCGCGCAATCTTCATCCCCCGCCCACCGCCGCCTGATGCAGCCTTGATAAGGACCGGAAAGCCGATCTTCTCACCGATTTCGGCAGCGGACTCCGCTGAAGTAACGCCGCCGTCCGAACCCGGCACCACGGGTACACCTACCCTTGCGACCGCATCCTTGGCAGCGATCTTGTCGCCCATCAGTTTGATATGCTCAGACTTCGGACCGATGAACGTCAATCCATGCGCTTCGACGATCTCGGCAAAGCGGGCATTCTCGGACAGAAAGCCGTAGCCCGGATGTATCGCTTCGGCACCGGTAATCTCTGCCGCTGCCATGATGGCTGATGTCTTGAGATAGCTTTCGGTCGCCGACGGCGGTCCGATACACACGCTCTCATCGGCAAGCCGCACATGCATGGCGTCGGCATCAGCCGTCGAATGGACGGCAACCGTTGCTATGCCCATTTCCTTGCACGCACGATGAATACGAAGAGCAATTTCGCCGCGGTTGGCTATCAGTATCTTGGTGAACATCAGAGCCGGCCTATCAAGCGATGACGATCAAAGGTTCGCCATACTCCACCGGTTGACCATCGGTCACGAGGATCTCCTTGACCGTGCCATCTGACGGAGCAGAGACAGGGTTATAGGTTTTCATCGCTTCAACGAGCATCAGGGTTTCGCCCTTCGAAACCGTGTCACCAATCTTGACGAATGTGTCTGCGCCGGGCTCCGGCGAGAGATAGACTGTCCCGACCATTGGTGCGGGGATCGCATCGCTGCGGGCGGCGTTTCCTGCGGGCGCAGCACTGGACGGGGCGGACGCCTCGTTAGGGCCGGGGACCATTGCGGGCATTTGTGACGGCATCTGATAGGTAACGGGCTGCGGAGCGGCTGCGGTCGCCTTGGCAACCCTTATCTTCAGTTCCCCGTACTCGATCTCGATCTCGCCCAGATCCCCTTCCCGCAGGATCGCAGCCAGTTCCCGCACGAGTGCCGGGTCTATTGCTTGTTCGGAACCTGACATTCAGGCACTCCCTTGTCTGATTTCGAGCAGGCGTACGACTGCCTCAACGCCAAGGACATAGCCCGTTGCGCCAAACCCCGCAATCGACCCTGCGACAACACCTGCAAGGTAATTCACATTGCGAAACGGTTCGCGGGCAGCCGGATTGGACAGGTGCACCTCGATAACGGGGCAGGTAATCGCTGAAACGGCATCGCGAATGGCGACGGAAGTATGTGTATAGGCGGCTGCATTCAGAAGCACAGCAGACGCCTCTTGCCCGGCTTTCTGAAGCTTATCGACCAGATCGCCTTCGTGATTCCCCTGCCAGAAAACCACATCAAACCCGAAGTCGGCCGCAGCGCTGCGGACCAGACGTTCTATGTCCGCAAGCGTATGATGGCCGTAGATATCCGGCTCTCTTGTCCCCAACAGATTGAGGTTGGGACCATTGAGGCAATAAATGGGTTTGGGCATTGGCGGTCGCATCTTATGTTGGTGGTCCGCAGACCTCCATGCAGACCTGGGACAGATTCGCCTTGATTATCACATTGAACGGTGACCGCACAGAAATCGAGCCGGGCAGCCGCCTCACCGACCTGATAAAGACCCTGCCGGGCGATCCGCGAGGCATTGCGATTGAACGCAATGGCGAGATCGTTCCCAAATCAGAACACGGGGCCACCGTCCTGTCCGAAGGCGATTGTCTGGAAGTCGTCGTCTTTGTTGGCGGAGGATAAGCTGATGAGCACACCGCATGCTGACAATCCGCTGGTCATCGCTGGCAAGACATACGCGTCCCGGCTGATTATCGGTACGGGCAAATATGCAAGCTATGAACAGAATGCCCGCGCCGCTGAGGCCGCAGGAGTGGACATGGTCACGGTCGCCTTGCGACGGGTGAACCTCTCCAATCCGGACGAGCCAAGGCTGACCGATCATGTCTCGCCGGAAACCTATACCTTCCTGCCCAACACCGCCGGATGCTTCACGGCAGAAGACGCCGTGCGCACCCTTCGCCTGGCACGTGAAGCCGGTGGCTGGTCGCTGGTAAAGCTGGAAGTGCTGGCCGACCAGAAGACGCTCTATCCGGATATGGCGGAAACCCTGAAAGCGGCGGAGGTGCTGCTTGCGGACGGCTTTCAGGTGATGGTCTATTGCTCGGATGACCCGGTCTATGCGCGAAGACTGGAAGAGGCAGGCTGTTGCGCGATCATGCCGCTGGGCTCGCTGATCGGCTCCGGTCTGGGCATCATGAACCCGGTGAACATCAGGTTGATCGTCGAACAGGCCAAGGTCCCGGTCATCGTGGATGCGGGTGTGGGCACCGCTTCGGACGCAGCCATTGCCATGGAGCTCGGCTGCGACGGCGTGCTTATGAATACCGCTATTGCGGAAGCCAAAGACCCCGTCCTCATGGCCTCTGCAATGAAGCACGCCGTTATTGCGGGGCGTCAGGCCTATCTGGCGGGCCGGATGGGCAGAAAGATGTATGCCGACCCCTCCTCTCCGCTTGCCGGCCTGATCTAGCCGCCCTTCGGCCATCGCCTGCCTGCTCTTGCGAACATGCAAAACGTAACGCTAGGTGAACCTTGCAAGCGATGGTCTGCGCATGATTACTGAACCGGAACGCCATCGTTCAGGAGACAGCGCTAACATGACACGCAGAGACCTTGACGTCCTTATCGTCGGCGCGGGCCTGTCCGGTATCGGCATGGCCAAACACCTGCAGGATCGTCTTCCTGAAAAGACCTACGCCATTCTCGAGGCGCGCGACGCAATTGGCGGAACCTGGGACCTCTTTCGCTATCCGGGCATCCGCTCGGACAGCGACATGCATACGCTCGGTTACAGCTTCAAACCGTGGGAACACGAGAAAGCCATCGCCGACGGTCCGGCAATCCTCAGCTATGTCCGCGAGACCGCGCAGGAAAACGGGATTGATGAGCATATCAGTTTCGGCCGCCGCGTGATCTCTGCCGACTGGAACAGCGAAACCGCCAGATGGACCGTTACCGTTCAAAACGAGTCTGCACACACGGCCGAACCAGACACGGAAAGCTGGACCTGCAACTTCCTGATGCTCTGTTCGGGCTATTACCGATATGACGCCGGCTATACGCCCGACTTTCCTGACCGTGACACGTTCAAGGGCGAAGTTCTGCACCCGCAGCTCTGGCCGCAGGATCTCGACTACGAAGGCAAGAACATCGTCGTGATCGGTAGCGGCGCAACGGCCGTGACAATCGTGCCTGAGATGGCAAAACAGGCCGCATCGGTCACCATGCTGCAACGGTCACCGACCTGGATTGTCAGTCGCCCTTCCAAAGACAGTTTGGCCAACAAGCTTCGCAAGATACTGCCGCGCAAGCTGGCCTACGCGATCACCCGCTGGCGTAACGTTCTCTTGCAACAGTTCTTCTATGCACAGACCCAGCGCCGACCGGAGAAGGTGGGCGAACTGATCCTGCGGCGTACCCGGGACGAACTCGGACCGGACTATGACATCGCCACGCATTTCACGCCAAGCTACAATCCGTGGGACCAACGCCTCTGCCTTGTCCCCGACAGCGACCTCTTCCAGGCGATCAAGAGCGGCGTCGCGCAGATCGTCACCGATCATATCGAACGGTTCGTGCCGGAAGGCATTCGACTGAAATCCGGCCAGACGTTGAACGCGGACATCATCGTCACGGCGACAGGGCTCGACATGCAGCTTGCAGGCGGCGCGACCTTCTTCGTCGACGGTTCGCCCGTCGATCTCTCGAATACGTACAACTATAAAGGCTGCATGCTCTCCGGAATGCCCAACCTTGCCATGGTGTTCGGCTATACCAACGCGTCGTGGACGCTAAAGGCCGATCTGGTATCCGAGTTCGTGTGTCGCCTGTTGTCGCGCCTGCAACAGACCGGAAACGACTATGCCGTTGCGACGCCGGATAATCCGGACATGCCCGCCGAGCCCTTCCTCGATTTCAAGTCCGGTTATGTGCAACGGGCAATGGAGCGGTTCCCGAAACAAGGCGCAGGCAAACCCTGGAAGCTGAACCAGAACTATCCGAAAGACCTGATGATCCTGCGTCACGGCAAGATCGAAGACGGAACCCTTCGCCTGCACCGGCGCAAGGAACAATACGGCACAGGCCGCGCTGCGTAGGCAGGAGCGTTTTTACCCCTCCTCAGCCATCGCGGCTTCCAGGCGTTCGCTTGCTTCCATCCATTCCGTTTCCGCTCTGCCCGCCGCCTTCACGAACTTTGCCCGTTCGCTGACGATCAGAGCGATGCGAATGGAATCGGGCTGTGTTGCCATTTCGGCATCGAGCCTGGCGACAGCGGCTTCTGCTTCCGCCAGTCGGTTTTCCGCGTCCTGCACGGCCTTTCGTAGAGGCGCGTTGGCCTTGCGCGCTTTGGAAGACTTCTTTCGCTTGTCCGCCTTTTTGAAACCGGATGAACCGGACTCCTTCTGGGGCGGGCTTTCCTTCGTCCGGTCAGCTGACAGGACGAGACTGCGATAGTCTGCAAGGCTTCCATCATAGGGCGTGGCTCGGCCATCCCGCACCAGCCAAAGCTCGTCAGCCGTACCCTCGGCCAGATAGACATCGTGGGTGATGAGCAGGACGGCGCCGGGATAGTCGTTGAGGGCGTAAATGAGCGCTTCACGGCTATCGATATCCAGGTGCGACGTGGGTTCGTCGAGTATGAGGATGTGCGGCTTTTCCATCGCCAGCAATCCCAGGAGCAGACGCACCTTCTCGCCGCCTGAAAGCTTGGAAATCTCCGTCTCAACCTTCTCGTATGAAAACCCCATATCGGCGGCCACCGCGCGCTGGCGGGACACCGGCGTGTCATCCGGCAAGGCCCTGCGCACATGATCGAGGACGGTGTCTTCAGGAACCAGCTCATCCATCTGGTCCTGCGAGAAGTACCCGATCCTGATGGATTTTGGTGCACTGCAGGTTCCTGCCATCAAAGGCAGGCGTTTCGCTATCGACTTGACCAAAGTGGTCTTGCCTTGCCCGTTTGTCCCGATAATCGCGATCCTGTCGTCGGGATCGAGTTGCAGGTTCACACCTTTCAGGATCAGCGCATCCTCGCCATAGCCGAGGTCGGCGTCCTCCAGCTTCAGCAATGGCGGGGCGAGCTGGTCCTTTGGCGCATTGAAATTGAAAGGCGTGGTACGTTCGGCGATGGGAACGGTGATTTCCTGCATCCGCTCCAGCATTTTGACGCGTGATTGCGCCTGCTTGGCCTTGCTGGCCTTGGCCCGGAACCGGTCAACGAAAGCCTGCAGGTGTGCCTTGTCAGCTTCCTGTTTGGTACGCTGGCTCTCCAACTGGGCCAACTTGGCAGACCGCAGCTTCAGCCAGTCATCATATCCACCCGGCGTGACTGAAAGCTTTCTGTGCTCAAGCGCCATGGTGTGCGTGACACAGCGGTTCAGCAGCTCACGATCATGGGAAACGATCAGAACGGTATGGGGGTATTTCTTGATGTAGCCTTCCAGCCAGGCGGCTCCTTCAAGATCGAGATAGTTTGTCGGCTCGTCCAGCAACAAAAGGTCGGGCTGAGAAAACAACACGCCTGCGATAGCAGCCCGCATCCGCCAACCGCCGGAGAACTCGCGCGTCTTGCGGCGAAGATCACTGTCGAGAAAGCCAAGACCGTTCAACACTTCTGCAGCACGCGCCTCGGCAGACCAGGCATCGATATCGATCAACCGCGTGTGGATTTCGGCAATCCTGTCCGGGTCTGTCGCGGTTTCCGACTCCGTCATCAGTGCATGACGTTCCTTGTCGGAAGCGAGCACCACATCGAGGATCGTATCGTCGTTCGGTTCGACTTCCTGCGCGACCCACCCAAGCCGCGCGCCCTGGTTCAGACGGACCGAGCCATCCGATGTTGGCGCCTCGACTTCCTCACGGATGATGCGCAACAGCGTTGACTTGCCGGTACCGTTACGCCCCACCAGACCGACCTTCCAGCCGGAGGCGATCTGGACAGAGGCAGACTCAAAGAGCGGTCGCGCTTCAACGCGATAATCAAGATTGAAAATTTGCAGCATTGGCCTTGCGTTTAGCGGCCGACCGAACAAACGCAAGCCTTGTGAGGCAGCCAAAATGCAAAGAGCTATGCAATCTTCTGGTCAGCTGAGCTGCGCCCTGCCTGACTGTGGCAGAAATGGTGTCAAGCGCTTCGGGTTTCAGCCGTCAGGTTCAGCCATTCTGCCGCCTGTCCAAGCCGCTTCTCCACGCTTTCAGAGATCAGGGCGCCCGCGCCTGCCTCCACCGACAATACCAGTTTTTCGCCTTCGATAGCCAAGCGCGCATGCGCGAGGATCGGGCCCGTCCTGCCAGAGAACTCGGCGGCAACCCGGATGAGCGAGGCCACCACGTTCGCCCGCTTGATCTGCTCCTCGTTCAGAAGCCCGGCCTCGAAACTTTCAAGTTCAAACTTGCGCGCGTACCTGAGCGCTGTTGTGGCCCCCAACCATGCCCGCCCGGCATGGTGTATGCCGGAATACGGCCCCCGCAAGACGATCTGTCTTGCAATGTCCGCGCGGTGATCGGGATGGAGCCGCGCGCCGATGTCAGCAAACCGATAGGCTGTGAGCAGCAGCCTTCGGTCGGTCGCCTCGTCGAAAACCGGGGGGAGTGTTGCCATCACGTCCGACAAGAACTGGCCCAGCCCTTCGGCAAAAGCCCGTTGTTGCAGGTCCAGCCGGGCAGTTGCCGCAGCGCCTGCGGGCAGCGGGTCTTCCAGCCGCAAACTGCTGTACATTCCGTCGAAGACAATACCTTCCCTGACCCCGGTAGAGCACGTGACGACCGCATCGAGTCTTGTAGGTCTCGAGGATCACCTTCAGCAAGGCCGCCGCATACGGAAGAGTCGGTGCCCGCTTGCTTGAAACCTTCTTGAAGAGAGCAAGCAGATCATCCTTCGGAGACATTGCCCGGCCACAGAGCTCGATCATCTGATCGGCAGGCACCTGATAGGCTTGCAGCACCTGCAGCGGATAGCCGGTTTCGGTCATGTGGACGCGGGCGAGTGTACGCCAGGCACCGCCAACCGCATAGAACGCACCCTCAGGTTCCAGTTCAGCATTGCCGTCCTGCAGCCTTTTGCCGATCCAGGACAGCATTGCCTTGTTGGGCGTCTCGAATTTCTGCATCAGCGCCAGCGGACCGAGCGAGAAACTGGTACCGGCTTCCAGCGTCCCGTCCTTGCAGGCCACCAGCTCTAGGCTGGAGCCACCCAGATCGCCAATCAGACCTGTCGGCTTATGGCCTGCAGAGAGGACGCCAAGCGCTGCCATTCTGGCCTCGTCCTCACCTGAGAGGACGCGAATCGGGAAGCCCCCTGTCTGTTCTGCTCTCGCATGGAAGTCCGGCCCGTCGTCTGCGTCCCGCACGGCTGCCGTGGCGAACGCCTTGATCTCGGTAATGCCGAGCGCGGCGCAAATCGCTGAATACCGGGCTATGGCTTTGAGACTGGCGGAGACGCCGTCCGGATCGAGTTTACCCGTCCGTGCAAGCCGCGCGCCGAGGCCCGCCAGCACCTTTTCGTTTATGCGTGGAATGATTGCCCGGCCGCGAAGGCGGTAGACGACCAACCTGACGGAGTTGGACCCGATATCTATGACCGCGACCTGCCGATTCAGGGGCTTTGCCGCCGGTTCAATCACTGGCTCCGGATTTTCTGAAGGCGCAGGACCGTCGATCATGGAGTTGGCTTCGCCGCGTTCTCAAGAACCGGTGGGAGATTGGCTTTCAAGGCCTCGCCGCGCCCGGACAGACTTGGGTGTTTCATCATGTACTCATGCACGCTGAACGCCGGTTCGTCGCCTGGTGCAATTCGCAGATAACTGGAATCCGGCTGCAGCACCCAGCTTTGAACATTGTCTTTCAGATTGGCGACCATGATCTGGTTGAGCACCTGACGGTGAACAGTTTCGTTTTCGAGCGGGACAAAAGCCTCAACCCGGCGGTCGAGATTTCTATGCATCCAGTCGGCGGACGAAATGAACACTTTCGCGTTCTGGGAGGGCAGCGCCTCACCATTGGCAAAACAGGCAATACGCGAGTGCTCCAGAAACCGGCCGACGACGCTTTTCACGCGTATGTTTTCCGACAGACCCGGGACACCGGGCCGCAGACAACAAATGCCGCGAATAACCAGATCGATTGGAACGCGGCCTGGCTCGCTCGGTAAAGGCAGTCGATGATCTCATCATGAACAAGTGAATTCATCTTGGCCCAGACGCCGGACGGCTTGCCGGCTTTGGCGTTCGCTGTCTCGTTCTCGATCAGCTTGATGATATCTTCCAGCATCGAAAGCGGCGACATGGAGACCTTGTCGAGTTTGGGCGGCGCGGCATAGCTGGTGATGTAGTTGAAAACCCGTCCCGCATCCCGTCCCAGCGCTGCATCGTCGGTGAAGTAGGAGAGATCGGTGTAGATCTTCGCCGTGATCGGGTGGTAATTCCCCGTTCCGAAATGCGTATACGTGCGTAGGTTGTCGCCCTCGCGGCGCACGACAAGCGAGACCTTCGCGTGTGTCTTGTACTCGATGAAGCCATAAACCACCTGGACACCGGCCCGCTCCAGATCGCGTGCCCAGCGCAGATTGGCCTCCTCATCAAAGCGCGCCTTGATTTCGATAAGTGCGGTCACGTTCTTTCCGGCTTCAGCTGCCTCGATTAGCGCTGCGATCACCGGGGAATTCTTGCTTGTCCGGTAAAGGGTCTGCTTGATCGCGATTACATCCGGATCGGCTGCCGCCTGGCGAATGAACTGCACCACCACGTCGAACGACTCGTACGGGTGATGAACGATCATGTCCTTCTGACGAATGGCTGCAAAGCAGTCGCCATTGTGTTCGCGGATGCGCTCGGGAAAGCGCGGCTCGTAGGGCACGAACTTCAGGTCCGGGCGGTCATCGGTAATCAGCTCGCTCAATTGCGCCATACCAATGATACCGTCGACCTCAACGACATCGAGCTCCTCAGCGCCTGTTCCTTCGCGAACGAACGCCTTCAGCGCCGGATCGGCACTACCCTGCACGGTGAGGCGTACGACCCGTCCGCGACGTCGCTGCTTCAGCAGGATCTCGAACTCACGGATCAGGTCTTCGGCCTCTTCCTCCAGTTCGATGTCACTGTCGCGGACGACCCTGAACGTGCAGTGGTTCTCACACAGAAAGCCCGGGAAGATATTGCTCAGGAACAGGAGGATGGTTTCCTCGAGCGAGATGAACCGCAACGGGTTTCGCCTGTCGCCGCCTGACATGTCCCGGCCATCTTTCAATCTGATGAAACGGCCCACCTGAAGCGGTAGCGGGATGAGCGCCTTCATCGGCTCGCGATTTCCCTTCGAGCGAAGCTGCAGGGCGATTGCAAAGCCGAGATTCGGAATGAAGGGGAACGGATGCGCCGGATCGACGGCCAGCGGCGTCAGGATCGGAAAGATGTGTTCCATGAAATAGCTGCGAAGCCAGTCAAGCTCTTCGCGCGTGACTTCGTTTGACGAGAGAACATCGATGTTCTCGTCGGCAAGAGCCGTCTTCAATTGCCCCCACCGGACCTGCTGATCCCGCATGAGGTCATATGCTGCCTCGGTGACGAGGTTCAGTTGTTCGGACGGTGTCAGACCATCAATGCCCGCTCGGTTCACTCCGGCGCGGACTTGCTCACGGATGCCCGCAACGCGGACCATGAAAAACTCGTCGAGATTGTTCGCCGAAATCGAGAGAAACCGAAGCTGCTCAAGAAGCGGGTGCACTTCATTTCCCGCTTCTTCAAGAACCCGCTCATTGAACAGAAGCCAGGATAATTCCCGGTTGATAAACCGTCCAGGCGAGTCCATCGTCCAGGGCTGGTTCTGCCCGCTAAGGTCGGCTCGTCCGGATTTTTCGGCGGCTTTATCGGCCATCAGTCATCTCTCATTCGATAGTCATTCTGCTCAGACGGTCCGTCGAAAAGGTCGGTCTGCGACGTTCCAAGCTCTTCAAGGACGATCCGTGCCGTGGGAATCGTCGGCTTGCGACCGTGCGCCGACGCCTGTAGCGCCAGCGCATCGCAAACCCGGTCGATCATTTCGAATGAGCGCTCGATCCTCACCGCCAGAAACTCTACTGTCTCCTTCGAAAGCTGAAGGTAGCGCCGCCGCGCCGCAAGAACCAGCCGTTCCTGAAACTCTGCAAGCGAGGGCCGGTCAAATCCGATTGACGTCATCGCAGACAATCTTGACACAAGGTCCTTGGGTCCGTCCTGCCAATTCTCCGGGGCACCGTGCCCGCCCAGCAAGAGGGGCTGTCCGCGTTCGGCAGCCAGATTGATCAGGATAAGAAGTGAGCCCCCAAGCCCGTCGGCGTGGGCATCGTCAACTGCAAGCGGGCGTGCAAGCCGCCTTGCCAATGCACCGGGATCGTCCCCGGCCAGGTCGGACGCCTTCACATATCCCCCGTCGCATTCATGAACCCATGCCTGCAAAAGCGACGTAATGCCGGACCGGTTCGGTCCGAAAATCGCCAGCGTGCACCGTGGCCAGTTCCGGGTGTTACGAAGCAGTAGCAACGCATCCCCGTGTCTGCTCGCATGCAGAAGCCGCGAGACATCAGTATCAAGGAGGCGGAAAGGCAGATCAGGTTGCGTAGCCATTCCACCCTCCCGGCTGGACTTGCATTCTGTTGTGGTCGGCCAGAACGCAGCTAGCATTCCGTCGATGTCTCAGCGACCTGCGGCGGTCATGGTCCAGCCGTTGCCGGACCGGTTGAGCCGGACACCGCTCCGCTGCATCTCGTTACGCAACCGGCTCTCGTCTCCCGAATACTGGAACGTCACCAGGGCGCCATCTCCGGCGACTGCATCGACACGAAAGTCGGAAACCGACGGTGATCGTGTCAGTGCCCCGCGAAGGCGGTTCCATTCCGAAAGCGACTCATAACGTACTGTCGCAAACGACCGGGTCCGCTGGCTGGAACGAACGATGGCTTCGCGTTTCCAGGCGTCTTCCATCATTTTCGAAGCAGCAGCGATGACCTCATCAGGTGTTGCAACGGGCGGTGTCGTGCCGATCTCCACGCGTCCGTCAGGTGAAAGGCGGGTTAATTGGGCTACCAAGGCACCCTGCCCCCCCGACAGACGAACGAGGATTGCCTGGGACGCCCGCACCCGTGAGGCCTCGCTGGACACAGCGGCCCAGTCGTCATCCGGCCGGAAGAAGCTCATGCCCGTCACGTAAGGCGTCAGCCGGTTGCTGTTCGCCTTCGGCCAGGCGGCGCGCCAGGGATCTGAAAACCGGCTGTTGTCGGCGACCGGGACCAGAAGCGACAGTTCGTCCTGACGTTCGATGAAAGGAACGCCTGCGCCGTTCAGTCTGGCTCGCAACCGGACAGGGTTGTACACCACTGACAGTCGTCCGCGATAAACGGTTGCACTGCGTCGCTCTTCAATCACGTCTACGGCGACAGCGATCTCGTTCGCACTGGCTGCCGAAAACAGGCTTTCCGGAATGCGACCACGGTCTTCTGGAACGGTCAGGCGCTCAACCAGTCTCCGCAATCCCTGCTGCTTGGCCTGCGAAAACGCTTCCGCCTCCGCACCCTGTGCCGTCTGGGCCGTTGCACGGACAGGAATGTCGGTGACCGTATAGACAGACTTGATATCTGCGCTGGCTTGCCGGACAAGACCGGTCACGCTGAATAGAAGGGCAAGGCCCAATACCGTCAGAAATCTCATGGTGTCCCTTAAATCTGGCCCCGTCGATATCGGGTACGGGTCAATAATGGCAATTATCCGAGCAAAGCGATAGGCAGAAGCGATGTCCGATTCACCCTTAACGAACAAGAACCGCAAAGGTGCCATGACCTATCGCGAGGCCGGTGTCGACATCAATGCTGGTGCGGACCTTGTCGAACGCATCAAGCCAATGGCCGCCGCTACGAAACGGGCAGGCGTCATGGGTGGCCTGGGCGGCTTTGGAGCGCTGTTCGACACAAAGGCGGCAGGGTTTGTAGATCCCGTTCTCGTGTCCGGAACTGACGGCGTCGGAACCAAGCTGATGCTCGCTTTCGAGACCGGGCGACATGACACGATCGGTATCGATCTGGTCGCCATGTGCGTCAACGACGTGCTCTGTCAGGGCGCGCAACCGCTCTTCTTCCTTGACTACTTCGCAACGGGAACGCTCGACGCGGCTATCGCTGCCGACGTTGTGTCCGGGATAGCAAGAGGATGCGAACTGGCAGGATGCGCCCTTGTCGGCGGCGAGACCGCGGAAATGCCTGATATGTACGCGCCCGGACACTATGATCTGGCGGGCTTTACGGTCGGCGCGGTCGAACGGGAAAATATCCTGCCCAGGCAAGACAAGATGGCCGCGGGCGATGTTCTCATTGCCCTGCCCTCCTCCGGTCCGCATTCCAACGGGTATTCCTTGATAAGGAAGATCGTGGAGCGTTCCGGGCTTGCACTGGACGCCTCTGCGCCATTTGCGAACGCAAGTCTGGGCGAGGCGCTGCTGACGCCTACACGCATTTACGCGCGAACACTTGCACCGCTTCTGGCGAGCGGTCGTATCAAGGGCCTGTCCCACATCACCGGCGGTGGCTTGACCGAAAACCTGCCGCGCATGTGCCCCGACACGCTGGTACCGTCGCTAGACCATGATGCACTGCCATCCATGCCTGTCTTCAACTGGCTCGCCGACGTCGGACATGTTGCGCACGACGAAATGGCCCGAACATTTAATATGGGCGTCGGCATGGTGCTTTGTGCATCTCAAGGCGATGCAAACGCCATGATGAAGGCGCTCAGCGATGCCGGAGAGGTCTGTTTCATCTGCGGTGAGTTGACCGATGCCTGACGAATTGCCCCTCTCCAGGCTCGCAATCTTCATTTCCGGGCGCGGCTCGAACATGAAGGCGATTGTGGAAGCATGCCGCGATGGGCGCGTCACAGCGAAGCCGGTGCTCGTGCTCTCCAACAGGTATGACGCCGAAGGCCTTGAATGGGCTGCGGAAAATGGCATTGCGATCGCCGCCATTGACCATCGCTCCTACGACGACGACCGGGCCGGGTTTGAAAAGGAGATCACCGAGGCGCTCGACCTGCACGACGTCGATTTCATCGCTCTGGCAGGCTTCATGCGGGTTCTGACCGAAGACTTTACCGCGGAGTGGGATCGACGGATGATCAACATCCATCCCTCGCTCCTGCCGAAGTACAAAGGGCTCAACACGCACAAACGTGCGTTGGCAGCAGGTGATAGTGAGCACGGCGCCTCAGTCCATTGGGTCACGGCAGGCGTGGATGACGGCGAGGTCATTGCGCAATCGCGGATCGATATTCGGCCAGATGATACCGCAGACACCCTTGCGACCCGCTTACTGGCCGTCGAACATGAGCTTTACCCGCAAGCGCTGGCTAAAGCTTTGGCGGAGCGAGATCAGCCTCCGGTCGAATGAACCCGCTTGGCCTGCCGGTTGATCTGATATTCACGGCAATCCGGCGGGACCTCGCCCTCAATTCGGCATGACAAGCACTTCAGAGACGTTCACGCTCTGCGGTTGGCTCAGTGCGTACATCACGGCGTCGGCAATGTTCTCCGCTTCAAGGCCGTCTTCCGGTTCTTCGGAAAAGAACGGCGTCTTGACCATACCCGGTTCGATCAGCGTGACGCGAACGCCGTCCTCCTTCACCTCCTCGCGCAGATTGTTTCCATAGCCGGTGACACCCCATTTCGTTGCGCCGTAAATGGAGCCCTTCAGAGTTCTGCGGCCCGCGACCGAGGAGGTTATAACGAAGTGTCCCTTCGCCTTCTTCACTTCATCCAGCGTGACCTTGCAGGTCATGATGACACCGTAGAGATTGGTGAGGATCATGTCCCGGAAGCTGTCCGGACTACCGCCCGCCGTACCGGAACCTGACGAGCCGATACCGGCATTGGCGAAAACCGCATCTATGCCGCCAAACTTGTCGAGAGCGGCCTGGACCATGGCTTCCTGCTCATCGTCCTTCGTCACGTTGCAGGTGACCGCAAGGGCGCGATCGTCACCCAGCTCCCTTACCAGATCGTCCAGCTTGTCTTTCGACCGGGCCGCAAGAACGAGGTTGTAACCGGCACCATATGCCTTGCGAGCGGTTGCGGCGCCGATGCCTGTCGAGGCACCCGTGATCAGCAGTGTTTTCATCATGTCTCTCCGGTCGGTTTCATCTGGAATTCAGACAAGAAACGGACCGGAGCGTTGATGGTTCAGAAAACTGCTTGAGCTATCGCGGTTTGAGAACCCGGAAGCTCGCCGAAGCGAGAGCGCAGTGCACGCCATCCGCAATGACATGCGCCTGAGCGGTATCGATCGAACCGCCGATCTTGGTAAAACTGGTGACAAACTCGATCCAGCCCCCGATCTGCGCTGCTTTCAGGAAGTCCATGTGAAGGCTGACGGTGACCAGCGAACCGATAGCGTCATGCTGTGCGGCACATGAAAGCCCCATCGCATTATCGGCGAGCGCTGAGATCAGTCCGCCATGAACAAACCCGCGCGAATTGCAGTGCTGGGTGTCCGCACGAAGGCCAAGTATGATGGCCTCGCCCGTGCGTTTCGAATAGAGCGGTTCCCACGGATCGGTAAGCGGACTTTTGCGAAAGTGCGGCTCGAAGCCTTCAGGGACATCCATGATCGATTCCGTTCTAGTGCTGCTTCAAAGCCCGCATGCAGTACGTGCGAGATCGTCCGTATCCAGATAATTGGCGACCCGAACTGGGGTGTCCGTGGCGATCAGGACAATACCATCGCTCACCAGATCGGCATATTCGCTGCCCGATCCGTCAGACCAGTACTGATCGTCGAGCCGCTTTCCGGGTCTGCCAAGAGTGCCGAATGCGGCCTCGACGCCTTCATTGGCCACGCGGGCGTTGGCGGCGGCGTCCGGAGCGTTCGTACCAAGCCACGCAATGAGACGGCGCTGATCGACACCACCTGCCACAAGCCGGTCTATATCGCGCTTGCCGCGCGCGGTGGCCGTCATGGACAGGTCAGGCGCAAGCCGCGCAATTTCGGCAGCCTGCTCGTCATTATATGAGATCATGATGACGTTGTTCTCGGCTCCTGCTTCACGAACTGCCGAAATGATGCGTTCGAAACTTGTCGTCGGCTTGCGGTCGAGCTCGAGAATGGCTTTTTGCTCGACGGCCCAGTTTAGTGCAACGGACAAGGTTGGCGGAGCGAACGGCGTCAACTGACCCTCACTGTCTTCCAGTGCCAGAGCACGAACGTCGCTCCAGCTGGAACCGGAAACGGGGCCGCTGCCGGTCGTGGTGCGGTCGAGGTCACGGTCGTGCAGCAGGAAGAGCTGGCCATCGGCGGTTTCGGCAATATCGATCTCGAACACGCGAATACCGGCATCGAAGTTCTGTTGCAGGGTCTCGATGGCATTTTCGGGGAAGCCTGGTGCCGGCCCGCCGCGGTGCGCGGCGATAGCGACGGCTCCGTTTTCACGAAGGCAATCGAACAGCTCCGGCAAATCACGTCCGGACACGGCCGCCTCGGTGAAAACCGGAGCGGGTCCGGTCTCCTGACGCACGTCCTCGACCGGAACGTCATCGACGCTCAACTGACCGAACAAATACCCGGCCCCGAGACAAAGCGCCGCTCCGCCAATGAGCAATAGTGCATAGACCGCAAACCGCATGATCGCTCCTCCTGCGATTGCGGCTTTCGCCGCGTTTGACTAAGACTGAGATAACCGCAAGCGGCTGATGTTGATAGCCGAATACACCGGAAAACGAAGTTTCAGGGGAGAAATGATTGATGCACGGATTGATGCAGGACTGGCCGCTGACGGTCGACAAGGTGATCGACCACGCCGCACTGAACCATGGCCACCGCAGGATTGTATCGCGTTCCGTCGAAGGTCCGATCGTTTCGACCACCTACGAAGATGTGCACCGGCGATCGAAACAGGTATCAGCCGCCCTCAAGGATGACGGTATCGTTCTGGGTGACCGGGTTGCGACGCTCGCCTGGAATACAGCGCGCCACATGGAAAGCTGGTTCGGAACCATGGGCATTGGCGGCGTTCTCCACACCATCAATCCGCGCCTCTTTCCTGAGCAGATCATCTACATCGCCAATCACGCCGAGGATAAGGTCCTGTTTCTGGACCTGACATTCGTCCCGTTGATTGAGAAGATCGCCGACCAACTCAAGACCATCAGACGCTATGTGATCTTCTGTGATTCCGATCACATGCCGGATACATCGCTGAAGAATGCAGTTGCCTATGAAAGCTGGATTTCGGGCCGTGAAACGAGTGCCGAATGGGGCAATTTCGACGAGCGGACGGCTTGCGGACTTTGCTACACCTCCGGAACGACTGGCAATCCGAAGGGCGTTCTCTATTCACACCGCTCCAACGTGCTGCATACCTTCATGACCTTGCAGAAAGACGTCATGGGTCTCTCCGGCATGGAGCGCGTGCTGCCCGTAGTGCCGATGTTCCATGCCAATGCATGGGGGCTGACATTCTCCTGTCCTGCCGTTGGCGCTGACATGATCATGCCCGGGGCCAGGATGGACGGCGCATCGATCTACGAGCTTCTGAACGATTACGAAGTGACGATGTCCGCCGCCGTACCGACAGTCTGGATGATGCTTCTGGACCATCTCAACAGCAACAATCTGAAACTGCCGCACCTGACGCGTGTCATCATCGGTGGTTCTGCCGTTCCAGAAAAGATCCTGCGCGGGTTCAGGGAAGACTATGACGTCGACGTCATCCACGCCTGGGGCATGACCGAAACCTCGCCGCTCGGAACGCTCGGCACGCTTCCTCCGGAACTGATGGCAGCCGATTGGGACACGCAGGTCGAATACAAGCTGAAACAGGGACGCGCGCCGTTCGGCGTCGAACTCAAGGTCGTAGACGATGCAGGAGAGCAACAGCCCCGCGATGGCGAACTCCTCCGGTCACCTTCTGGTGCGTGGGTGCGCAATCGCCTCAGGATATTTCAAAGGCGAAGGCGGCAATGTGCTGGACGGGGACGGATGGTTCGATACCGGTGATGTCGCCCACCTCGATTCCAAGGGCTTCATGCAGATCACGGACCGCGCCAAGGATGTGATCAAGTCAGGCGGTGAGTGGATTTCATCTATTGATCTCGAGAACGTAGCCGTCGGCCACCCGGATGTTGCAGTCGCAGCTGCCATCGGCATTGCGCATCCCAAATGGGACGAACGCCCGCTCCTCATCATCGAAACCAAGCCCGGGGTGTCCCTGAGCAAGGATGACGTGCTGGCGTATCTGGACGGCAAGATCGTCAAATGGTGGATGCCGGATGATGTGGTCTTCGTCGAAACGGTGCCGCTTGGCGCAACCGGCAAGATCAACAAGCTCGCGCTTCGCGAGCAGTTTACAGGCTACACGCTTCCAACCGCCTGACCGCTAGAAACGAGCGCGCAGTCTCAGGCAGCGCGCTCGTTCCCCTCAACCTGAAACGCCCGCGCGCTCAACCGCCATCCGCCTGTCACGCGGGTGGTGAGCGTGCCGGTTTCGTCATGAAACTCGGTTTCGACCAGTCCGCCGGAACGGGACCGGCTGACAACGCGGCTTGTCACCGTCATCACCTGCTTCGTTCTAACGGGCCGCAAGAACCGTGTGGCAAAGTCGGTCGTGGAAAATCCCTGCGGCGCTTCAAGCGTAGTCGAGAAAGCATGGCCCTGCGAGAAGTCTGCGATGACATCCAGAACCCCGCCCTGAACAATCCCGTCCAGGCTTCTCAAGATGTTCGGCAGCGAACCATTCGAGCTCGACCAGGCCCGCCTCAACCTTCGTGAATGTCACGCTCTGGTCCAGACCAAGACGCCGAACAAATGGCAGACCCATTGACCCGCCCCCGTCCTCGGTTGCCGACCTCACTGCGCGAACGCCCCAGACCTCATCCGCCTTCATCACCGAAACCATAGCGCATCTCCGTTTTGCAATCAGAGATAGCATACTCTATGAACCGGGCGTTTGTCCAATTTGTATGGCAAGGCGAGAGCGGCGTGCTAGACAGGAGAAAAATATAAAGGGGGAACATCATGTCCGATACACTGAGCATTCTAACACCCACGCTTCCGCCGGTTCTTGCGCTAATCGTCTGGACACTGATCATGTTCTTGTGGATGTACGCGAAGCGCATCCCCGCCATGCAGAAAGCTAAGATCGACCCGCAGGATGCACGCCATCCCGGCACGTATTCGGATCGCATGCCGTCGGGCGTGCGGGCCGTGGCGGACAATTACAATCATTTGCATGAACAGCCCACGATCTTCTACGCCCTGGCATTCTTCGCCACGTTGACGGGCGGGGGCGATTATTTCAACGCGATGCTGCTCTGGGGCTATGTCATCCTGCGCATCGTGCATTCGCTGGTGCAGGTGACCGTAAATATCGTGATGATCAGGTTCATGCTGTTTGCCTTGTCGACGCTGCTGCTCATGATCATGGCCGTCCGCGAAGGTCTGAGGATAACGTTTTAAGGGCTAGCTTCGCGGGAGCTGGCCGAAGCCGCTCAGTTGGCGTCCAACCATTCCGCGAGCTGTTCACGGGACATCGGGTGGCCAAAGGCGTAGCCCTGAGCATGCGTGCAGCCTATTTCCTGCAGGAAGGCCACTTGACCGGGCTCTTCTATCCCCTCGGCAGTCACGCTTAGCCCCATGTCTCGGGCAAGCGAAACGATGCCTTTAAGCACGGTGTCGGCGCGTGTGACCCCTGCCATTCCAACCAGATGCGGATCGAGCTTGAGACCAGTGACCGGCAGTGATGCGAGCCAGGCAAGTGACGAATGGCCCGAGCCGAAATCATCGAGGATCAGCGATACTCCGCTTGCCGCCAACGCGCTCGCAGCAGCGACGCCGGCATCGAAATTGCGCAAAGCGGCCTGCTCGGTCAGTTCGACACGCAAGCAGTCTCCGGACAGTCCTTTCTCGGCGATGAGCTTACCGATCAGGGTATGTATCTGCGCTGAGAACAGGTCCGCTCCGGTCAGATTGACCTGTACGATCAAGTGCTCGCATGACGCATCCCGGCGCAAATCTGCGAGCAGTTCTGCCGCCTGGGTGAGCATGGCGGGAGCGATATTTGCCGCCACAAGCGCCTCTTCATCGCCGTTCATCATCCCGACCGACTGAAGCTTGCCGTTACTGGTTCGCCAGCGTGCGAGTGCCTCGAAACCTGCAACCTTGCCGGTCTTCAAAGAGATGATTGGCTGGAAAGCGGCCTCAAGCCCATCTTCAAGCGAGACGGCGGCGACGAGGTTTCCGGTATCACCGAGCAAGAGCCCCTGAGCTTCATTGCCTGTAAACGAACCGACCATTCGCAGGCTACGTCCGTCCGCAAGCGTCAGATTGAGATTGATGGAACTGCCCTCCCCCGCCCCGGTCAGGCAAGAGGTCAGCCGTGCGGCCGACAAACCCTCGAACTGTGTACAGGCATCTGCCAGCGCCCAATCTCCGGCGAGCGCCTTGGCTGGTCCTCCGCCACCGGGCGAAACATGGAGAATTTCCAACGCGCGTGACCAGTGCCAGACCCCTGCCCCTGCCGACTCCAGCACCGCATTCTCCCGGATGCGGCCCGCCCCCTCCCCTGATGTCATCTGCGTCCCCTCAGAGCCTCAACAATTCAGGATCACCACCCTGCGCCGTGATATTTACCGTGAGTGTCCTCTCGACAGCAAAACGAACCAGATAATGCGGTCCGCCCGCTTTCGGCCCGGTGCCGGAAAGCCCTTCGCCGCCAAAAGGTTGCACGCCAACAACTGCACCAGTCATCGACCGGTTCACATAAGTGTTTCCGACATGGACATACCGGCGGACATCGCGGTGGAAGCTGTCGAGCCGTGAATGAATGCCGAGTGTCAGACCATAGCCCTTGTCATCAACCGCCTTGCCCACCTTGGCAATTTCGTCCGGATCATACCGCACGATATGAAGAACTGGCCCGAACACTTCCCTGTCGACCTGATCAAGGCTTTTCAGTTCAATGATCGTCGGCGCGAAAAAGCTTTGCCGTTCAGGAAGCTTGGGAAGCTTGCACCGGTGTAGCTTGGCGTCAGGTACATCCTTCATTCGCTCGACATGGGCTTCGAGCATGGCGCGGGCGTCTTCGTCGATTACCGGTCCGACATCAGTCAACGGATCTGCCGGATCGCCGATCTGCAACTCGGCCATCGCGCCCTTGATGCCTTCGACCAGTCCGTCTGCTATATCGTGTGGCAGGAAGACGACGCGAAGCGCGGAGCAGCGTTGTCCGGCGGAGCCGAACGCAGAGGTGATGATGTCATCAATTACCTGTTCGCGCAGCGCAGTGGTATCAACAAACATGGCGTTCAGGCCGCCGGTTTCGGCAATTACGGGGGCGATGGCGCTTTCCCGTGCGGCCAGTGACCGGTTGATAATCCGGGCGACAGGCGTGGAGCCGGTGAAAACAGCGCCTGCGATGCGCGTATCGGATGTCAGCTTTGCGCCGACCGTCTCGCCAAGACCGGGCAGAAGCTGCAGGACGTTGCCGGGCAGACCCGCCTTCTGGAACAATTTGACGGCTTCGAAGGCGATCAGGGAGGTCTGCTCGGCGGGCTTGGCAACTACGGTGTTGCCTGCAGCAAGCGCAGCCATGGCCTGACCAGTGAAGATCGCCAGCGGGAAGTTCCAGGGCGAGATCGCAACGAACACGCCGCGTCCCGCAAGTCTCAGATGATTGGTCTCCCCAGCCGGGCCGGGTAGCCGCTCGGGTTCTGCAAACAGCCGCTCCGCTTCGGCAGCGTAGTAGCGGCAAAAATCGACCGCTTCGCGAACTTCGGCCACAGCATCCCCGAGTGTCTTGCCGGCTTCACGGGCCAGAAGCGCAATCAAACGATCAGTATCTGCTTCGAGTTCATCGGAAATGTCCCGGAGAATCTGCGCCCGTGCGGGGCCGCCCCGACCATCCCATTTCTTCTGCGCCGCTTGTGCGCTTGCAATGGCCTCGCCAACTTCGGTCTGGGTCGCATACCGAACCTTGCCGATGATATGCGAGCGGTCATGCGGTGCGCCGACCGGATCGCCGTCGTCAAGAATGGCCTTACCATCGATGATCGGACCGGCGGCTATGTTGGCGGCGTCATCAAGATCGCTGACGGCTTTGGCGAGCTGCTTGCGGACACTCTCTTGCATGATGTCGACGCCAGCAGAGTTGCGCCGGTCGGCACCGAACAGTCGCGGCGGCGCAGAGATCTTCGGATGCCGAAGCGGGCCCACCTCCAGTTTGACAATGGGGTCTGCAACCACGCTTTCGACGGGTACGTCGTCGTCTAGAAACGAGTTGACGAATGACGTATTGGCGCCGTTTTCTAGAAGCCTGCGGACCAGATACGGCAGCAGGTCTTCGTGTGCACCAACCGGTGCATAGACCCTCACTCGGTCGGCTTCTTCGGCTGCCGTGTAGAGCGCCTCTCCCATACCGTGCAAACGCTGGAACTCGAAAGCCGTCACGTCCGTCTTTTCAGCCATCAACCGCAATGCCGCCAACGTATGAGCGTTGTGTGTAGCGAACTGCGAGTAGAGACGTGGCGAGGCCTCAAGCATCCGTCTCGCGCAAACCAGATATGAAAGGTCTGTTGCTTCCTTCGTCGTGAATACAGGGAAGTCAGCGTAACCCTGTTCCTGGCCGTGCTTGATCTCGCTGTCCCAGTAGGCACCCTTGACCAGCCGGACCATGAACCGCCTGCCCGTGTCTTTGGCGAGCGCGTCAATCTTGCCGATCAGGTCATAAGCCCGCTTTTGATACGCCTGAACCGCAAGCCCGAGGCCGCTCCAATCCTTCAACGACGGTTCGCGGGCGAGTCGCTCGAAGATCTGCATCGAAACGATTAGGCGGTCGGATTCCTCCGCATCGAGACAAAGGTTCAGGCTCTTCTTCGCAGCCGCCTCGCAGAGCTCAAGTACAAGTGGGTACATCTCGTCCATGACGCGTCGCTCGTGAATGGCGTCGTAGCGCGGATGCAGAGCGGAGAGCTTGACCGATATGCCGTGACCGTCTTCCGGGCGGCCCCCGCTGTCATGCTGTGTGAGGGTCGCAATGGCTTTGCGATAGCTGTCCATATAGCGGGTCGCATCTGCAGCGGTACGCGCGCCCTCGCCGAGCATGTCGAATGAGAACTTGGCAGCATCGCCGCGACGGATCATCTTCGCACCGCGCTTGAGCGCACGCTCGATCGTGCGGCCAACAACAAATTGCTCACCCATGATGCGCATGGCTTGCATCATCGCAGCCCGGATCACCGGTTCACCGCTTTCCCGGACGAACGCCTGAACAAAGTTATTCGCGCCCCCTTCAGCGGATTTGGGCGGTCCAATTACCTTGCCGGTCAACATCAACCCCCAAGTCGATGCGTTTACCAGCCAGCTGTCGGACTGTCCGCTATGGGCAAGCCAGTCGCCCGACTGGATCTTCTCAGCGATCAGATCGTCGCGGGTCTCGGCGTCCGGTACACGCAAGAGCGCTTCTGCGAGACACATCAGCGCCAGACCCTCCTGATTGGAGAGCCCGAACTCTTCAAGAAAGGATTCCATCACACCTTTTTGGCGCGAGACAGATCTGGCTTTCTCGACAATTGCCTTGGCAACTCGAACGGCCTCGCTGCGCATGCCCTCGTCGAGCGGTATGGCGGATAGAAGGGATGAGACGACTTCTTCCTCCGGCGCGAACTTCTTCGAGTCCAGATCATTCCAGTCAGTTGCGGAAACCATTCAATACATCCAGGCGACAAAGTGAGACTTGCAGGTACATATGCCAGCATGCGAGAAACGCCCGACTGGCAGAACCGTTCGAAATAAGCGGGCTGGTTCAGCCGCAGGCCTGTCAGGTCCGCACCGCGATTGCAAGACCGGCCGATGGTCCGGCCAGAATTTAGGAAGCCGATATGCGGATCATGCTGATAACCGACGCATGGGAACCCCAGATCAACGGGGTCGTCCGCACGCTTTCCCGGGTCATCCAGGAAAGCGAGGCTATGGGGCATGAATTCGAGATCGTTTCACCGGCAGATGGCTACAAGACCATTCCGTTACCGACCTATAGCGAGATCAAGCTGGCGCGTGGGGCCAAGCCCGATATCGAGCGACGGTTCAATGCGTTCGAACCCGAAGCCGTGCATATCGCAACCGAAGGCACACTCGGCATGGCGGCGCGGGCCATTTGCCTGAAGCATGGTTTCCCGTTCACAACCAGCTATCATACGCGCTTTCCGGAGTATCTATCGGCCCGCTTCCCCATTCCTTTGGGTATCGGATACGCTTTCGTTCGCTGGTTTCACCGTTATTCGGGGCATGTGATGGTGGCAACGCCGTCCATGCGGCGCGAGCTTGAGGACAAGGGGTTCAACAACGTGGTCGCCTGGACGCGAGGCGTCGACACCGAGCTTTTCAATCCGGCCAAGCGTGATGAGGAGACCGGTATCTTCGCTGGGATGCCACGCCCGATATTTCTGAATGTCGGCCGGGTTGCGGTGGAAAAGAACATCGAAGCCTTCACAGAGCTTGACCTCCCCGGCACCAAGGTCGTCGTAGGCGACGGCCCGCAAATGGCCGAACTGAAAAAGGCCTACCCCAAGGTTCACTTTCTGGGCGCGAAGTTTGGCGACGATCTGGCCGCATGTTTCGCCAACGCCGACGTATTTGTCTTCCCCAGCCTGACGGATACATTCGGGCTCGTCATTCTGGAAGCCATGGCTGCCGGTACTCCGGTGGCAGCCTATGAAGCGCCAGGGCCCATCGACATCATTCCCGGTTCGGATGCCGGCGTCCTGAACACGGATCTGAAACAGGCTGCGCTGGATTGCCTGAACCTCGACCGTGCGACATGCCGCACATATGCCGAAGGCTATTCATGGACGGCGTGTGCGGAGGCGTTCATCAACAATCTTGATCCGCTTCCCACACCCGAGCGGCGCCGGTTCTGGAAACGGATACGACGCCTGAGGAGACGGCGGGAACGCGATAGCGAACCTATCCTGTAGCGCCTCCAGTGATATATCCGTGTCGCGAAATGTTGCCTTGCCGCAACAGTTTTTGCGATCTTTCGGCTGTTACATCGAATTAAGTCGTTGATCGGTGGGAGCATTCTTATACTCGCGGTCATGAATTCGAACCGTTTTCTTTTCTGTTTTGCGGCAGTTTCTTTCGCCTTGCCGGGTCTTCCGGCCATGGCAGGTCCGGTTCCGGCACCTCCTCCTGCCTTGGGACAGCCGGTCAAACCAAAGCCTGTCAGGCTGGAAAAGTCCTTCAGTGGCATTTGTGAGCGATGCGATCTCTCCCACCGTCGGCTTGGTGGCACGAACATGGATGGTGCCCGGTTCGTCGATACCGATTTTACCGGGGCCTTCATGCAGGGAGCTTCAGCGGACGGGGCTAGTTTCGAGGCCGTCACCATGACGCGAACAAACCTTGCACATGCAAGTTTGGCCGGCGCCTCACTGTCTGACTCGAGTATCGTTCGCACCGATTTTCGCAGCATATCCGCGAATGGAAGTCTCTTCGATGATGTGTCGTTTGTGAGAAGCGATCTCTCCGGTTCGCTATTTGTTGGTGCGAACTGGTCCGATGTAACGGTCACGCGGTCTACCGCCATGAACCTCTCGCTGATCGGCGCAAGACTGGAGGATGTCGTATTGACGGCATCGTCAATGCAGGGGTCCGACTTCTCGAACGCGACACTGATAAACGTGACCTTCGACCATACGAACTTGCAGACAAGCGACTTCACAGGCGCTCAATTGAGTGATGTCGTATTCAACGGAGCTGACCTCGCAGAAGCGAGTTTCGCCGAGACGCGACTGTCACATGTGGCGTTCCGGCAGGTCGAGGGAATGACATCCGCCATGTTCGAAGGCGCCTGCATCCGCGAGGTCGCAGGCCTCCCCGAAGGCCTCGTGCTGGCACGCTGCGTTCGCTGAACGCAGCCTGCAGGCACTTCGACTATTTCGTTTTGGGCGGTACCAGCTTCACGTTCAGCTCTCTCAACTGTTCGTCTCGTACAACCGATGGAGCGCCCATCATCAGGTCCTGCGCCTGCTGGTTCATCGGGAAGAGCGTTACGTCGCGGATGTTTTCAGCATCCGCCAGCAACATCACGATCCGATCAATGCCGGGCGCAATCCCGCCGTGCGGAGGCGCACCATAGCGGAAGGCGTTCAGCATGCCGCCGAATTCCTTCTCGACCACTTCCGGTCCGTATCCGGCCAGTTCGAAAGCCTTCAGCATGACATCGGGCTTGTGGTTCCGGATCGCACCGGACGACAGCTCGACGCCGTTACAGACGATGTCGTATTGGTAGGCCAGGATATCGAGACACTTTTCATCCGTATCAGCGGCTTGCAGAACCTCCATCCCGCCCTGCGGCATCGAAAACGGGTTGTGGCTGAAGTCGACTTTCTTGTGGTCTTCGTCCCATTCATACATCGGGAAATCGACAATCCAGCAAAAGCGGAACTCGCCGTCTTTCTGCATCCCCAGTTCCTCGCCGATCCGCACGCGCGCGGCACCCTGCAGCTTTTCGGCGTCCGATTTCTTGCCCGCTGAAAAGAACAGGGCATCGCCCGCATGTACGCCGGCATGATCGGCCATTACCGCAAGCGCTTCGGCTGAGAAAAACTTTGCAATCGGCCCCGTGCCTGCAAGCGTTCCGTCTTCTTCGACGAAGCGAATATAGCCAAGGCCCGGTGCCTGCATTTCCTTCTTCGCCCAGCCATCCATCTTGTCGAAGAAACTGCGGGGCTGATCACCCGTACGAGGTGCCGGTATTGCACGGACGACCCCGCCGTCTTCGACGATCTTCTTGAAGACTCCGAGCGTGACGTCCTCGCGGGTAACGATGTGCGATATGTCAGAGCATTCAATTTCGATTCGCAGGTCCGGTTTGTCCGACCCGTACTTCAGCATGGCTTCGCGATAGGGGATGCGCGGGAACGGTGTCGGTGTGAGCGTGCGCCCCTTGCCTTTCCAGTCCGCAAACTCCTCGAACACCCCGTGCATCACGGGCTCGATCGCTGCAAAGACATCATCCTGCGTGACGAAGCTCATTTCCATATCAAGTTGATAGAACTCGCCGGGGGAGCGGTCCGCACGGGCATCCTCATCACGAAAACACGGCGCGATCTGAAAGTACCTGTCAAAGCCGGACACCATGAGCAGTTGCTTGAACTGCTGGGGAGCCTGGGGAAGAGCATAAAACTGGCCGGGGTGAATACGGCTCGGCACGAGGAAGTCGCGCGCACCCTCGGGGCTCGACGCTGTCAGAATGGGCGTCTGGAATTCGGTAAATCCCTGCTCCACCATCCGCTTGCGGATCGACGCAATGACCTGGCTGCGCAGCACGATGTTCGAATGCAGCGTCTCGCGCCGCAGATCGAGATAGCGGTGCTTCAGACGAATGTCTTCCGGATAGTCCGGCTCGCCAAATACAGGCAACGGCAGCTCGGCCGCCTCGGACTGGACCGAAATATCCGAAACCTGGACCTCGATCTCACCGGTTTCGAGATTCGCGTTGACGGTTTCGGCGTCGCGCGCAATCACCTTGCCATCTATAGTGATCACGCTTTCGACCCGCAAACGCTCCAGCCGCTCGAAGTTCGGGTTCGACGGCGTCACCACGCATTGCGTCAGACCGTAATGATCGCGTAAGTCCACAAAGAGGAGTCCGCCATGGTCGCGCTTGCGGTGCACCCATCCGGACAGGCGGACTGTGTCGCCCACGCTGGACTGGCGCAGCTCGCCACAGGTGTGCGTCCGGTAGAGGTGCATGGCGGGGAAACTCCGTCTATGAGGTAAGAGCGCGCAAACGGCATATCCGTGGCGCAATTGTCAAGCATGTGGAGGCGTTCGTTCGTCTATGAGTAATGAGGCAACTGCCATTCACCGTCAGGACGACCTGGAAGCATTCTGTGCAGCGCTTGCGCCTCATGATTTTCTGGTGATCGACACCGAGTTCCATCGCGAGACCACTTATTACCCGCAGCTTTGTCTCGTGCAGGCCGCAGCACCGGGCGTCGAGGGAATGATCGACGCGCTTGCAGACGGTCTCGATATGACGCCTTTCTGGGATCTGGTCGCCGACCCGAACCGTCTGAAGGTCATGCATGCGGCGCGTCAGGACATGGAGATCTTCAACAAGATCATCGGTCACCCCCCCACCCCCCTGTTCGACAGCCAGATCGCCGCTATGGCTCTGGGGCTCGGAGACTCCATCGCATACGACAAGCTCGTCGCGCAGGTCACGGGTGGCCGGATCGACAAGTCATCGCAATTCACAGACTGGACGCGCAGGCCGCTCAGCGCGAAACAACTCGACTATGCGCTCGGAGATGTGACCCATCTTCGCGAGGTCTATCTCGAAATGAAGGCAAAGCTGGAGGCGCTTGGCCGGACTGAGTGGGTTGCCTCGGAGATAGAGGCAATGACGGACCCGGCGCTTTATGCCGCCGACCCTGAGGATGCGTGGAAACGGCTGAAGATACGCCGACCCCGCAAGGATTATCTTGCAGTTCTCAAGACTGTCGCCGCATGGCGCGAACGCACAGCGCAGGAGCTCGATCGCCCCCGCAACCGCGTTCTGAAAGATGACGGCATTCAGGAAATCGCCGATCAGCGACCGACCCAGGCAAGCGGTCTTGACCGTTTGCGCGCCGTTCCGAAAGGCTTTGGCAATTCACGTCACGCCAAGGGGCTGATGGAAGCGGTGAACCTGGCTCTGGATGACGTCGACGCACATGCGCCCCAAATCGAAAAGCACGGACCGCACAAGCCTGCCCCGCCCGGAGCAACAGACCTTCTGCGGGTGCTCCTCAAACAAGTCTGTGATGATGCTGAGGTCACGCCTAGGCTGGTGGCGAATGCTGCTGATCTGGAGCGTATTGCCGCAGGAGACGGTAATGAGACCGATGTCATGAAAGGCTGGCGGTTCGAACTCTTCGGATCGAAAGCAGGCGACCTTCTGAACGGACGCCTGGCCATGACCTTCGATAATGGCGATGTGCGCCTGTTTCCGGTCCCCTACAGGACTGTTACGTAAGCGAAAAGTCCGCCTACTTCACGAAACCCTTGAACTTGTCCTTGAAGCGGCTGACGCGTCCGCCGCGGTCCATGGTCGACTGCTTGCCGGTCCAGGCAGGATGGGTTTTCGGATCGATATCAAGCTGCAGCGTATCGCCCTCTTTGCCATACGTGGAGCGGGTCTGATACGAACTGCCATCCGTCATCACGACCGTGATGAAATGATAATCTGGGTGACCTTCGGACTTCATGGCAATTTTCCAGTTTTCGGGGCACTGCCCCTGTCAAAATCGAAGTCGCGGCTATAAGCGAAAGCCCGCACGTATGCAAGCCGGAGACGTCAGCACACCTAAATGAGCAATACTGATACAGCACCCGGACCTGTGATAGAGGACAGACGACGCGCGACGACGGGCGGACGCGCCGTTGTGTCCGACAGGCCAGCCTCTCGTGATCTCTCGGATCTTGCCGCCCTCTGGCCCTACCTTAAGAAGCGCCCCGGGACAGTTGCTGCAGCTCTCGTGTTTCTTTTTCTGGGTGCGGCCGTCACGCTCGCCTTCCCCCGAGCACTTGGCGGTGTCATCGACAGCGGATTGACCCCCGGCAATCTGGCCGCGCTGAACGACAGTTTCTTCATCCTCGCTGTGCTGGCCGGCATGCTGGCACTTTTGTCAGCTGCCCGGTTTTACTTCGTGTCCCGCTTTGGCGAACGGGTCGTGGCTGACCTTCGGACCGACCTCTACGGCAAGCTTCTGAAGCTCCCGCCGCGCTTTCATCTCGGACTAAAGTCGGGCGAAGCGGTATCGCGACTGACGGCGGACCTGACCCTGATAGAGACCTTCTTCGGTTCATCGCTCTCCATTGCGGCGCGGACTTCATTGACTACGTTCGGCTCCGTCATTGCGCTCTTTCTGGTCGACTGGCAGCTTGCGAGCGTTCTGGTCCTGGTGATCCCGGTCATGCTAGCGCCTCTGTTCTTCATCGGAAAAGCCGTACGGAAAAGGTCATCACTCGCTCAGGAAAAACTTGCGGACGCGGCCTCAGAGGCCGCGGAAACACTCGAAGCTATCGAGCTGGTGCAGGCCTATGGACGCGGTCCTGTCCGAACCCGTCGCTTCTCGGACGCCAGCGAAGCTGCGTTTCAGGCGGCTGCCAGTCGCATCCGCGCACGCGCCTTGATGACGGCTCTGGCCATACTGGTCGTGTTTGGTGGCATTACGCTCGTCTTGTGGCTTGGGGCTCGCGCCCAGATAGATGGCGAGCTCACTGGCGGCGAGCTGACCCAGTTCGTCATCTATGCGGTGTTTGTTGCGTCGGGTGCCAGCATGATTTCCGAAATATACGGCGACGCCATGCGTGCCTCCGGAGCTGCCTCACGCGTGATAGAAATCTTGCAGACCGACGACCGGATCGGAACGGGCGTAGTGGACAGCCGCGACTCATCGGACCTGTCGCCCCCGCAGAAGAGCGGGCTCTCGATCCGCGATCTGGGGTTCGGCTTTGCCGGCGCAAAGGTGCCTGCGGTCGCTGGACTTTCGTTCGACATTTCTCCGGGACAATTCGTAGCTGTTGTCGGACCATCAGGGGCTGGCAAATCGACCTTGTTCCGTCTGCTGCTTCGGCTTTTCGAAGCCGATTGCGGACAGCTGTACTATGATGGAAAGTCAGCAGGGGCATACGGTCTTGAAAACTGGCGAGCGCTGTTTGCCTACGTGCCTCAGGAAACCGCGCTGTTCAGTGAAAGCGCCGCCTCGAACATTGCTTTCGGTGGTTTGGACGAGACCGCAGGTGGCAATGATCCGCAGATTGCCGAAGCCGCCCGACTGGCGAATGCCTTCGACTTTCTTGCCGGCAAGGATGGCCTGCAAACGGTGCTCGGGCCGCGCGGCAAGTCTCTGTCAGGCGGTGAACGCCAGCGCCTGTCGCTGGCCCGCGCGCTCTACCGGGATGCGCCCATCCTGCTCCTTGATGAGGCCACCAGCGCGCTCGATAACGAGAACGAACGTCTGGTGCAGGACGCAATTTCCAAGGCCTCGCAGGGCCGTACGACACTGGTCATTGCGCACAGGTTGTCGACGGTACAGTCCGCCGATCTCATCCTCGTGATGGACGCTGGACGCATTGTCGAACAGGGACGACATGAGGATCTGATTGAGCAGGGCGGAGTTTACGCGCGCCTTGCAAGCTCACGTTTTCGGGCCGAAGACATAAGGCCCGAAAACGCCTGACCGCTCCGCTTACTCTTCCTCGACAGCGCCTTCGAACTGAAACTTCAATTCCACGCTCCAACCCGCGCGGGAGAACCGGCCGGGAGGGTTTGAATCGAACTTCTGCGCTAGGTAGGCAGGATACATATACATTTCTCCGGAATTCTTGCGCTCCATATCTTCGGGACGTTCGTAGATCAGTTGCTCGTCAACGTCTCTACCGCTGTTGGATTCCGACTCGCGGACCGTCCAGCCTTCCGGGAGACATTGGGCAACTTTCGCTTTCGCGTCCTCGAAAATCTTGTCTGCTTTGGCCGCGTTCTCTTCCTGATCGAACACCCCGGCCGAAAAGAGCGGACACGTCAGAAGGTGTACTGTCGGGTCGCCGGCACTAAAGGCCCCCATCTCTGCCTGCTGACAGGTAACGCCCAGAATTTCGATGCCACCTTTCCCTTCTTCATCCGCTTGCGGCAATGAGGACATGGGCGGCGTGTCGGCGATGCTGGCAAACGCCGCCTGAATGTTTGCGCATTCCGAGACAGGCCCGGAGGCATTTGACCCGCATGCAGCTAGGGAAAATGCTGCGGCAGCAAAAGGCAGCAACTTGAGAGACCTGGAAAAAGACATGATGGCTCCGTTCGTTTATCTTGACGGAGACACTCATGGAAAAACCGGAAAGCCGCATCACCGCGACGGGTTAGGAAAGCTCACCCAAGCCGCGCAGGGGCCAGCCATGATCGAGCGGACCATGACCGGCGCCCAGGCCCGGCGCATGGCGCAGCGCACCGAGCAGATAGTCACGGGCTTTCTCGATGGCCGTTTCCAGATCCTCATCCTGCGCAAGGTAAGAGGCAATCGCTGACGCCAGCGTGCAGCCCGTTCCGTGGGTGCTGTCGGTATAGATGCGCTCGGATTCGAAAAATCGCTCGCCGGTATGGGTCTGCAGGACGTCGATGATGCGGTCGCCTTCAATATGGCCGCCTTTCACGAGCACCGCCCGTGCGCCTGCCTCCAGAATGCGTTCGGCAGCACGTCTCTGGCCATCAATCGTCTCAACCGCCCGCCCTGACAGAATTTCCGCCTCGTGCGTGTTTGGCGTCACAAGATCAGCTTCATCCAACAGGACCGACTTCAGCGCATCTACAGCGCCGCGGGGCAAAAGACGGTCTCCAGACGTCGCGACCATGACAGGGTCGATCACTCTGAACGCGCCTCCGGCATGCTCATCCAGCATCTCTCCGATCGATTCGATCAGAGAGGCCGTGCCGAGCATACCGGTCTTGATACAGTCTGCTCCGATGTCCGTCAGGCAGGCCCGCATCTGGGCGGTCACTGTTTTCATGTCCATCGGGACAACGCCAAGTACGCCTGTCGTGTTCTGGATCGTCAGTGCGGTAATGGCCGTCATGGCGTAGCCGCCGGTCATGGTGACGGCCTTGATGTCGGCTTGTATGCCAGCCCCTCCGGACGGGTCCGACCCCGCAATCGCCAGAACGCGGCCTCTGAATATGCGTTTACCGGAAGTGTCGTTCATTCAGCGCCCCAGGGCGCAGGGGGGAGTGGCACCGTCTCCGATGTATCAAACTCGACCCGGAAGAACCGGTTCGGACGCTGCATTTCATAGGCGAAGAGACCTTGAACCGGCCGCACTTCCATGGCCCAGATATTGGCATTCGAGACGGAAATGTCGTTTGCGTCGAACACCGCTTTCGTCGCCGCGTCCGCCGGGAAGTTCGCCCGGCTACCGCTGGTACGGGCATCCGCAGGGCCGCCATAGCCGGTGACCGGATCGAAGCTTCCGTCCTGGTGGCGGTGCTCATGGCGAAGCGTCAGACCGGTGCCATTTCGCGTTATCACCCAGGTCCGTGAATGATCATCGCCGACGTGGAACGGGATACGGATTTCAGAGCTAGTACATTCTCTGACGTGCATGACCATACGCTGATCCTGCATGTCTGCATCAATTGCATCATCACTTACGAGGCCGCCCTCATAGGCATTTCCGCAGAGAGCGCTCAGACGTTCGAAGAACTCAGCTTCGGGGCTCTGGACGCACGCAGCAAAGAGAAACGGGAGTGCAATCACTCCCGTCCCTATGTTTTTCCTGGATAAACGCATCAAGCGGGTTCCGGGGTACCGCCAAGATCGCTCTCCGGACGATCCTTCGGCTTTTTCTTCCCGACGACCGGCACGGCAGACTTGGGACCGGGCTCATCATCGTCGAAATCAGGGCGCTCAGGCTTACGGCCCTCAAGCAGCGCGGTGATCTCTTCGCCGGAAAGCGTTTCGTATTCGAGCAGACCCTCGGCGATGGCTTCCCACTGTCCGCGATGTTCCGTCATGATACGGCGGGCCTCATCCATTCCGGTCTGAATCAGAATGCGCACTTCGAGTTCGATCTTGCGCTGAGTTTCCTCGGAGATATGGCTCGACTGCATCAACTGCTGACCGAGGAACACGTCGCCCTGGTCATCGGCGTAATCGACGGGTCCGATCTCTTGCGAAAGCCCGAAGCGCGTAACCATGGCCCGTGCCAGGCGGGTTGCCTGCTGGATGTCCGATGACGCGCCTGCCGTAACGTGATCATCACCAAAGCGCATTTCCTCTGCAACGCGACCGCCCATCATGATGGCCAACCGCGATGTCATCTCGATGCGCGACATGGAGAGCTTGTCGTCTTCGGGAAGCTGCATCACCATGCCGAGTGCCCGGCCGCGCGGAATGATCGTCGCCTTGTGCACAGGGTCAGCCGACGGCACCTTCACAGCAACAATCGCATGACCGGCTTCATGATAGGCCGTCAGCTCTTTTTCTTTCTCGGACATGACCATTGAGCGGCGCTCAGGCCCCATCATGACCTTGTCCTTGGCATCCTCGAATTCGCGCATGGAAACCACTTTGCGGGCCCGACGCGCGGCAAGAAGCGCTGCTTCGTTCACCAGGTTGGCCAGATCCGCGCCTGAAAATCCCGGTGTTCCGCGGGCAATCGTCTTGGTGTTCACATCCTTGGCAATCGGCACGTTGCGCATGTGAACTTTCAGGATCTTCTCGCGTCCGATGATATCCGGATTGCTGACCGTGATCTGCCGGTCAAAGCGACCGGGACGCAGAAGGGCAGGGTCCAGCACATCGGGACGGTTTGTCGCCGCGATAATGATGATTCCTTCATTGGCTTCGAAGCCGTCCATCTCGACCAGAAGCTGGTTGAGTGTCTGTTCGCGTTCGTCGTTTCCGCCGCCCAGACCGGCACCGCGCGAGCGTCCGACAGCATCAATCTCGTCAATGAATATGATGCAGGGTGAGTTCTTCTTCGCCTGTTCGAACATGTCGCGCACGCGGCTTGCACCGACACCCACAAACATCTCGACGAAATCAGAGCCGGATATGGTGAAAAACGGAACATTCGCTTCACCTGCCACAGCGCGGGCCGTAAGCGTCTTACCGGTACCTGGAGGACCCACCAGGAGTGCACCTTTTGGGATCTTTCCTCCAAGCCGCTGGAAGCGTGACGGGTCTTTCAAAAACTCGACGATTTCCTGAAGCTCTTCCTTGGCTTCATCGATTCCGGCTACGTCGTCGAAGGTTACCCGGCCGTGACGTTCTGTCAGAAGGCGCGCCTTGGACTTGCCAAAGCTCATCGCTCCACGTCCACCGCCGCCTTGCATCTGACGCATCAGAAAGAACCAGAGACCGACAATAATGATAAGCGGGAAGAGACCGGACAGCAGGCTCCAGATATCGAAACCGCGCGACGCAGGCTGAACCGTCACGTCGACACCCCAGCTAGACAAATTGTCCGAGAGGTCCGGCGTGAAAGGTTCCTTGTTGGTCACAAATTCACCGCCGTTTTGCAGTGTTCCGCGCACTTGTGTGCCTTCGATCTCGACACTCTTGACCTGACCGTTCTCGGCACGTGTCAGCATTTCAGAATAGCTGATCTGGTCTGCATCGCTCGTTGTAGAGGGCTGCAGATACGAAAAAAGCGCGATGAGCAAAGCGGCAATGACGGCCCACAGTGCGAAGTTACGCATGTTCATTTCTAGTCACTTTCTCTGGCGCATAATTCATCATGCGCAATCGGTCAGTCGGCGTTGGATTGAAGATAATGGCAAAGCTAGCAGAAAACGACTCCCCTGCGTCCTTAAAGTTCAGTTGGAAAAACAGATCGCGCTGCAAGAAAGCGGCTCAATCGGTCCTGGCCAAGGTCTGAGACCACAAACTGTCCAGCAGCCTGCGCGCAGACGTGCGGTACGCTGATGATGCGCCCATCGGCATCGACAATCACCGGAAGCGAGGCTCGAACGCTTGCGGGAAGACTTCGGGCGGCGGCCATTATATCCTTCGGAAGTGACAGGTCACCGCGGGCGCGGACATACAATGACGGTGTGGAAGGGTGAATGGACCTGATTAGGGTACGACCCTGCCACAGCGTCTCTCCAGATACTGACAGGCTGGTCGGCACACAATCAAGACGTTCCGTTTCCGGCGAAACCAGAAGTGTGGAGGCGCTTTGTTCATGCTGGAGGAGGCACCCGTGGAGCGTGACGCGATGTCCCTGTTCGAGACTCTCGAGCGCTTTTACAAGTTGGTCAGGGCGAGGAAACGTTTCCTTGCCGGATACGCAGGCTAAAAGGAGCCTCAGGATCGGAAACCCTTGCTTTCCAACAAACCAGTCACGCTCGATTTCAGTCAGTCTCGCTGCGTTACCAGGCAACCAGCTCAGTGAACGTGAGAGACGTTCGGCCGTCACGAACCGCATGTCGTCGCGTTGTTTCGCAAGAGATAACGCAGTTTCAGAAGACAGACTGCCTTTGACACCGTCCTGCCGGATGCGGACCCGTTCAAAACGCCTGTCACTATTGGAAGGATCGGAAATCCAGTCATGCCCTAGCCCGCGCAAATATCGCTGCAAGTCTGCTCTGGATGTCCGCAGAAGGGGTCGAAACAGCGTGAGTCCGCGTCCCTCTGGCCAGACTGGCACCGGCGCGCTCTCATCCATGCCTGCAAGCCCCCAAGTGCCCGACCCTGCCCGCTGCCGGAGTACCTGCGTTTCAAGCTGATCGTCTTGCGTATGCCCGACGGCAATTGCGCCTGCACCGAGTGAGCGTGCCGCGTGAGAAAGTATCGCATATCGCGCACGGCGCAGCGCCGCCTGTCCGGGAGACGCCGAACTGAAATCATTCCGCGAAATCGTCAGGACAGACACAGGAAGCCGAAGCGTTTCGGCGTGTTGGGCGACAGCGCGAGCTTCATTCGCAGCGGCAGGACGAAGGCCGTGATCGACCGTCAGTACATGCAGCTTTATGCCTGCGGAACGGCTGGGTTCGCGGAGAAGATGGAGCAAAGCGAGCGAATCGCTCCCCCCTGAGACAGCCACGCACAGGATTTTTGTTTTTCCGGCAACGTGCCGGATCCGGTCCGGGTCAATTGCCAGAGGACACGTGACCGTCACATCGGGACTAGCAGTTCGAACGCTGCCGCTCCAGCCGCGCTGTGTTCTTGACCACATTGCTCGCATTCGGGTCGATCTGCGTCAGACGGCCGAGAAATGCACAGGCACGCTCGGTCTCGCCCATTTCCCGAAGCGACCGTGCGAGTTTGACGACACCTTCGGCACGCCTGGGGTCTTTCGGAAAGGACTGCAGCATCGTCGTGAAGAAACGGGCCGATTCAGCATAGGCCCCACGCTGATAAAGCACTTCGCCAAGCCAGTAATATGCCTCACCCGCCTGAGGGTCGTCCTCGAACTCATCCAGAAAAGCGCGGAAGGCCTCTTCGGCGCCGCCATAGTCGAAAGCAAGCAACCGGTCCTTGCCGCTCTGGAAGAGCGCACCCGACCCGTTCGGCAAACGACTGGCTGGAAGTGTACCGAGGCTGCCCTCAACGCGGCCCGAGGGCAAACGTGCACCGGAACGGTCCGGCGCAACATCATCATCGGCCGCTCCGGCAAGTCGCTCGCTGGAACTATTGGTAGCCGACCCCCTTGGCGTCAGGACAGTTGGACCAGTTCCACGTTGCGTATTCAGCGGAGCCGTTCTGTCGCTGAAAGGCGAGTTTCCTGTCCGCGGTGAGGAAGAGACCGCAACAGTGCCGCCTGAACGACCCAACGTATCCATCCGGCTTTCGAGGCGGGCAACAGCTTCGCGTAGCGCTGCATTGGTTTGTTCTGCCTCCTCCAGCGAACGTGTCGCGCGGACAAGGCTGAACTCGAGAGACTCAACACGACCAGTCAGCGTCTGGATCTCGCTTTCCAGCTGGGCCATGCGCTCAAACTGGCGCGCCATCGCAATATCGGACGCATTGGGAGGGAGAGCCGAGCCACCCGGGCCAATCCGGATCGGCGCGTTTTGCGCGGTCGCGGTGCCGGCAAGTAAAAGGCTTAGAGTTGCAACAACTCCGGCCCGCAGGTTGTTTCGATAGGAAAGTGTCATCTCGACATCCTCAACGTCTGCAGGGGCAAAATTATGTCATTTGTGACCCGTGTCACAAAAAAACTGCGGCGGCCATGACGGCCGCCGCAGTCCTCGTTCGATCGGACTAGCCGATGCGACCATCATTGATTTGGGTCAGCGCATTACGGTTGACAGCCCAGGCTTCCTCGGTCGAGCGTCCATCAATCGGACGTTCCTTGCCGTAGGAAATGGTTTCCAGACGGGCTGGCGAGATACCCTGCGAAACAAGGTAATCCTTCACAGAGTTTGCGCGGCGCTCACCCAGTGCGAGGTTGAACTCACGCGTGCCACGCTCGTCGGCGTTTCCGGCGATCAGAACACTGACGTTTGGATAGCTCTGAAGCCATGCAGCCTGACGGTTCAGGATTTCACGGTCGAACTGGTCGATGTCATATCCGTTCGTATCGAAATAGATACGCTCGCCGACGTTGACGCGGAAGTCTTCGACCGATCCGGGCGCCGGACCGTCAAAGACGTTGGTTGGCTGGGACGGTGCCGTCACGCGCTCGGCAGGGGCGGCGGGTGCACGATCCTGCGTGTTATCGACGATCGGAGCAGCTTCGCGAACGGGCGGCTTGGATGCGCAGGCGGACAGCCCGATAATCGCGGCCGAGAGAATTGCGAGCTTGGTTACATGCGACTTCATTAAAACACCCCATAGGTTCAAAAAAGAGACCATTGAACGCCCGCACGTAGGCCATCAGCGTCTGGCGTTCCTTAACATCATGATTGCGGCAGAACAAAGTAACTTACGATACAAGAATGTGGCTGACCTGCCACATTCGCGTCATGGAAGTGGCGGAGACCAGGCCGGATCGGAGGCGTCGCTCGGCGTTAGCAGTTGTCGGAGATTGCGACCGGTCAAATCAATCGCATAAAGTTTCGGTGCCGCACCCGGGCCTGTTTCGCGGAAGAAGGTGATGACGCGTCCATTCGGCGACCAGTCGGGACCTTCGTCGAGATATGATTCGGTCAACAGACGCTCGCCCGTTCCATCCGGCCGGACCACGCCTATGAAAAACCGGCCTCTGCTCTGCTTGGTGAACGCGATCAGGTCGCCGCGCGGTGACCAGACTGGAGTTGAATAGCTGCCCCCGCTGCTGAACCCGCTTACGCGACAGGCATCTGAACGACCGCCGGTCGGGCAATTCAGCTGAGAACCATCCGCGTTCATAACGTAAAGCTGGGGCTGTCCGCCCCGGTCAGAGGTGAAGACGATCTGGCGACCATCTGGCGAATAGGATGGCGAGGTATCGATCGAGGGGTGTGAAGTCAGGCGACGTGTCGTGCGCTGGCGCAGATCCATCGTGTAGATATCCGAGTTACCATTGATTGCCTGACTCATGACGACTGAGTTCCCGCTCGGAGAAAATCGCGGGGCAAAGGTCATGCCACCGAAATTGCCGAGCACTTCCTGGCGCCCGGTCTCGATATTGAAGAGGTAAACACGTGGCCGCCCCCCCTCGTAGGACATGTACGTGATCTCCTGCGCGGAGGGCGAGAAGCGTGGCGTGATCACAGTATCGGCGCCCGAGGTGAGGAACTCGGTGTTCGCACCATCCTGATCCATGATGGCCAGGCGTTTGCGCCGGTTGGTCTTGGGGCCGGTCTCTGCAATGAACACGATTCGGGTATCGAAGTATCCATCATCGCCAGTCAGCCCGGTATAAATGCTGTCAGCGATCTTGTGCGCAACGCGGCGCCAGTTCTCACGGGTGGTGACATACTGGCGACCTGGCTGACCGTCCAGAAGACGCGCTTTCTGGCCCAGAACGTCCCAGAGCCTGAACCCGACACGAACACGACCGTCCGGCAGGATTTCAGTCTCGCCGACCACGAGAAACTCGGTGTTGATGATCTTCCAGTCCGCAAACCGCGGCTGCAGATCAACATTCAGATCACGCTCAATAAACGCGGACGGGTCGACCAGGTCGACCAGGCCGGTCGAGCGGAGGTCATTGCGCACAACCGCAGCGATCTCGTCGCCCAGCTGGCGGGCTTCGCTACTCTGGGCCGCGAAGTCAGGTGCCGCAACCCGGAAAGACCGCGACGATGCTTGAGTGATTGTGCCTTCGAGCTGCGCGAAGGCTGCCGTACCGAGAGCCAGCCAAAGAGCTGTCATCAGGAGTGTGAGGCGGGCGAGAATGCCGGTTCTGATGGTCATGAAAGTCCTCGGTCGAGCTGAAGTCAGAATTGTTCGTCGAAAGTCAAACGGATGTCTTCGTTGGCCCAGAGACTATAGTCCTCGGGTGGCAGCGAAAAGGGTGCGCACTGCTGAACGGCACGAATCGCGCGGTCACGGGCAATGAGATAGTACCGGTCATAACTGGCAATACGTCCGGGGCGGATCATTTCCGGCCCTTCGGTAATCTGGCCGTTCCTGTCGAGGCGAAAGCTCACGGTGACGTCAAGGCGTTCCCAGTCAGGCAGGTCCTTCGTGGACCGCCAGCAATCACGCTCGTTGATTTCGGAACGAAGGAAATCGATCACACGCGCCTGCATGGCGTTGCGCTCCCCTGCCCCGCGACGCGCCGGTTCATCTGCGCGGTCCTCAAGGCTCGTATCCTGCGTTGGTCTACGTGTCGGTTTGTCTTCGACGTTTTTCAGAATGTCATCGGTTTCGTTGAGAAGGTCTGCCAAGGCATCGCGCGGTTTTTCAGGCTCGGGCTTTTTGGGCTCCGGCTTCTTCGGTTCCGGCTTTTTCGGTTCCGGCTTTTTCGGCTCGGGTTTCGGCTTTTCCTCCGGCTTCTTTTCCGGCTCCGGCTTCTTCTCCGGCTCGATCTTTTTCTCTTCCGGCTTTGGCGGCAGGATTTCCGGCGCTTCGGGTTCCGGCGGCGGGGCCTCAGCAGCAGCTGACGGTTCCGGCTCCTGCTCAGGCTGTTCTTCCAAATCTTCTGCGACGGGCTCTTCCGGTTCGGGAGCGCGAACCGGCGCACTTGGGGCAATATTTGCAATCTGGCCGAGGGTTACAAGTTCGATCGGAACGATGATCGCCTCGTCCTGTGGCTGTGCAGGCGTATTCACCCAGACCACGAGCCCAGACGCGGCAAGGACTGAGTGGGCAAGGAGGGAGACCGGCAGCCCAACGCGCATTATTCCCGCTCACCCTCCGGGTCGGTAACCAGAGCAACGTTTGCAAATCCCGCACCCTGAATGCGTCCCAGCACCTGCATGACATCGCCGTACGCAACGGCTTCGTCGCCCCGCACATAGATGCGCTCGTCATAACCTGAGGATACGATCGCCTGCAGACGGGCCACCAGCGCATCACGTTCGATTTCATCTTCCTGGATGAAAAGACGCCCGTCGGCACGAAGCGTCACCGACAATGGCTCGTTCATCGTCGAGGGAAGCGTCTGTGTGCTGGTCTTGGGCAGAGCAACATCAACGCCGGTTGCCAGCATGGGTGCGGTGATCATGAACACGATGAGCAGAACAAGCATGACGTCCACAAAGGGGGTCACGTTGATTTCCGACTGGAGCGGACGCTTGCCGCGCCTGCCGCCGCGACCGGGGGTCTGGAGAAGCAACGCCATGCCTATTCGCCTCTCTCGTCCATCCGGCGCGACAGCCGTACGATGACTTCCTGCACGAACGTTTCGAGCCTGTCGGAGAACCGACCGACATCACCTGCAAACTTGTTGTAGAAGATCACAGCCGGAATGGCGGCAATAAGGCCAAGCGCGGTCGCAAAGAGGGCTTCTGCGATACCGGGGGCCACAACGGCAAGATTGGATTCCCGTGCCGCAGCAATATCGCGGAACGCGTTCATGATACCCCATACCGTACCAAAAAGGCCGATGAACGGGGATGCGGACCCGATGGTCGCGAGCGATGCCAGACCGTTCTCTGTACGCGAGATTTCCCGGTCGGTCGCGGCTCGCATCAGACGCTCGGCGCGCTCTATCAGTGCCTTGCTCTGGTGCTCAGTCAGGTTCGCTCGCCGGGAGTCCCGCCATTCGCGGGATGCCGATGCAAAGACACGCGCCATGGAGTCTTTCGGGCGATCGGATACGCGCTCATCCAGTTCGTCCATCGACCGGCCAGACCAGAACGCGTTCTCGAACGCCTTGGCGCGACTTACAGCACCGCCAATAGAAAAGAACTTGTCGACAATGACGGCCCACGACCAGATCGACATGATGACGAGAAGAGCCATGACGCCCTTGACCACGATATCGGCTGCCAGAAACAGCGAATAGAGCGAGAATGAATGGCCCGCCGCAGAGGCGAGAGCTTCCGTTTCCATGTATTCTCCTTACCAAAGGATGCCGGGCCTTGAAGCCTCCTGCACCTGTCCGTCATAGTTTCGAAGTGTGTGTCACGATAAATCTTGGCGAAAAAGCGACGGCATTCGCTTATCGCAGACGGACGCGCAGAAACGTTGCCCGGAAGCCTCACCCGCCCTTAAAGATGAACGGTTTCAAAGTCTCAGCTACGTCCCGGATCGGCTTGCGTGCGCGTCCGTCGGCGTGGATTGTTACAGCCTGAATGTGTGCCTGAGCGATGATCGTGTCGCCGCGCCAGCATGTCTGGTCAAACAGAATGCGCGCGCCGGAAAGCCCCAGATAACGTGTGCCTACGTTCAGCAGATCGTCGACGCGTGCTGCATTGCGATAGTCGATTTCTGCACGCAGGATCGTGAAGGCGGCCGGGTCCGGTCGGTTCAGAAGCGATTGATGGGAGACTCCCGCATCTCGCAGATGGTCTGAGCGACCACGCTCGAAGAACCGCAGATAGTTCGCGTGATAAACCATGCCCGTGAAGTCGGTATCCTCGTAATAGACGCGGATCGTCTTCCAGTGCTGCCGGTCGTCGTCGAAATTGATCTCGTCTGTCAGTTTTATCGCCATTTGCTTTGAGTGCGCGAGCGATGCGAGGCGGTCAAGACCCGAACAGATGGCCTCGTATCAAGCAGGTGGCTGCAGGGTTCTGCGCAGCGGATCGCTGAGATAGCCAAGTTCCTCGGCGCGGGTCACGATCTTCGAATAGGTCGCTGCATCCAGTTCTGGCTGACGGGACAATATCCAGAGATATTTGCCGGAAGGATCTCCCACAAGGACCGCTGAATAGTCGGGCTCAAGATGCAGGATCCAGTAATCGCCGGACGCAAACGGAACCCATTGCGGCGCGAACTTGACCTTGAGCTTGGCATTGTCAGAGCCATCCACCACCCTTGCCACGCCTTCAGCGACGCGTTCAGGACCGGAAACACTCCCCTCCCGGCACGTGTTGATAACGTCCAGTTTCCCATCGTCGCGCTGACGATATTCGGCGGTAACGCCTTCACAGCCCTCCTCGAATGCGTTCGGATAGCGCGCCTGCTCGTACCAGAGCCCCGCATATCTGTTCAGATCGACCGTTTCGACGACTGTCGGCGCCGCTTCTGCCTCGCGATAGTCGGGCTGGCTGGCGCATGCGGCCAATGTCACAAGGGCAGAAAGAGTGATGGCGGATCGAAACATCATGTTCTGGGGACTCCGGTCGACAGACAGGAAACGCAAGCGGGGCATACTGGTTGCCCGCCCTGATCCTGATAGGCCGCGGACCACAGCCAGACCTGTATCGCTAGCCCAGCGCGTAGTCCGATGTGTCGAGATGGGAGAGTTCCATATCGCCCTGCTCGTTCATGAACACCGGTGCGGCATGCGGAATGGTGATCTCCAGCGGTTCGCTGATCTCTGCCGGTTCGGAGGCTTCGATCACGCGGCTGACGTCTGCGTCGTCCTTCTCGCCCAGAACCTCTGCGCTTCCGGGGCAAGTTGATGAACGAGATATCGGCCACTGTGACGCTGGAAAACGCCTGCAGATCCGCGACAAGAACCGGACCGCCAGTGCCCGTGCCATCTGCATCGAAATAGAGCACCGTATCGTCTGAATCCCAGAGGAACGTCGCATTAGCCGTCGCTGCAATGGGGGCCGTGTTCGAGACGAAGTTTACCCCTTCTACAAGCGCAGGTCCGAACTGGATGAAGGCTGAGGCGTCAAAAACAAGCTTGTCCTCGCCCGAAACGAAGTCCTGGATCACGTCGCCGACTTCTACGAGCGCGTTCCACAAGAACCGGTCCGCGCCGGAATTGCCCTGCAGAACATCAAGGCCTGTTCCGCCGATTAGCGTATCGTTTCCGCCGCCAGCGACGAGAAAGTCTCCGCCCCCGCCGCCGCTCAGAGTGTTTACCGTACCATTGCCGATGATTGTATTGGCCAACGCATTGCCAAGCCCATCCTGCGCCACCGACAAGTCTGCCGAAATCAGGACGAGCGTCTCGATATGGTCGGCCAGGATGAGGCTGGTATAGGCATAGACCGTATCTGTGCCGCCGCCGTTCCGCCTCGAAGAGCGTATGGCTGCCGCCATTAAGATGTAGACATCGTCACCTGTCCCGCCTGCCACGAAGTTGCCGGTACCATTCAGAACCACAGCGTCATTTCCCGCGCCCAGGTCAACTGTGGTCTGGCTGATGACGTAAACGGTGTCATTGCCAGCCCCCGCCGTAACGAAGCTTGCTTCCGTGGCGGCTGTATTGGTGAGAATCAGCGTGTTATCCGAGGCATTACCGTTAAGGATCGTACCGCTTGCGCCGTTGCGAGACTGACCCCGATTTCGAAGTTTTCAGCGAGGGTCGTTAGCGCTGTGGTATAGACTGTATCAACGCCCTGACCGACCACCTCGACGATCTGAGTGTTCGGTGTGTCCAGAATATAGATGTCGTTGCCGGAACCACCGCCCAGCACATCAGCACCGCCGCCGCCGATCAGAACATCGTTGCCTGCACCTCCGGCCAGAAAGTCTTGAGCCGCACCGCCAATCAAAAGATCGTCACCTGCACCACCATCAATCACGTTCCCGGTATTTGAAGCGATGAGTACGTCATTGACTGCAGAACCGATAACCGCGTTGATCAAAGTGAAAATGTCACCGTCTGCGTCGCCTCCACCGACACTACCGCTGCCCAGATCGACCGTGACCCCGATAGCGGAACCTAGATAGGAGACCGTGTTGAAACCTGCACCCCCGTTTAGTACATCGGCACCGGCACCACCCTCGAGTACATCATCACCGTCCCCTCCATTCAGCGTATCGTCGCCAGCGCCACCCGAAAGCAGATCGTCACCTGCGAGGCCATTGAGCGTATCCGCTCCAGTGCCCCCAATGATCGTATCGGCAACAATCGTCCCAACAACCACGCCACCTTCGGCGGGTGCCAGGATCGGTTCGTTGTCGTACACCGGGATATCAAACGTGTAGGTAGACAGTCCGTTCACAAATGTCTGACCGGGAGCGGAAACGGTAATTCTAAGGACTTCAGTACCTTCCGTCAGCGCATCATCAATGAGCGTGAACGTAGCCGTCCGGCTGAACGAAAACACCGTACCAAATGATGATGTGGAACTTGCGGTGGAGACACTCTGACCGCTGATCACCACGTCGCTTGCGTCCGTTGTAGAATTTGCAGCAATGCTGACCGAACCGGTCGTATTCGCGGGCACCGCGGCGGAATACGAAAGGTTCACGGTGAACGTACCGGTCGCGCCCTCCTGCACGAATGCTGGTACGGTGACTGTAACCGACGGCACGAACTGACCCACACTGGGCGCATATCCAGCAAAGTTCTGTGCGGCAAACTCCGTTGCGATGGTGTTCTGGAATGTAGTCAGGTTGGTCCAGCTATCGCCGCCGCCATTGGTATCAATCTGCAGAAACGTATCGTTCGAGATCTGCACCAGACGAAGATGTCCGCTGCCGAAGGGGTTGCCCCCATCCCAGTTGGTGAGAACCCTATCGAGATAACTGGACGGATCAAATAGATCGTTCGACGCTCCCGTTCCGAAATCGGTGACCGTCAGCGAGTCCGGCGCATCAACGAGAACCAACGTGTCGCTGCCCATGCCAAGCGTAACCGTCACATCGCCGCCGATGAAGCCGTCAGATCCTTTCCAACGGCCCAGTTCTATAAAATCATCGCCCGAACCAAGATCGAAAACGCCGGTAACAAGCCCAGAATTCCGGACAGATACCCGGTCTGCACCTTCACCACCAGCAAACGTCAGGACCGAGAGGAAGTTTGCAATTACCTCTAGGACATCGTTGCCGTCACCGCCATCAATGGCGAGACGACCGGGAGACGCCGACGATGCAGGGAGTGTTACCTGAAACGAGTTGTTGCCTGCCCCACCGTCCAGATAATCAAGACCGAAACCGGTCGAACTGTCGTAGACAAAGGTGTCGTCACCTTCTTCTCCATAAAGAGAATCGTCTCCCAACCCACCACGAAGAGTGTCATTGCCTGCACCGCCGACTACGTAATCATCGCCGCCGTCTCCACCTATGAGATCGTCGCCATTGCCGCCAAATATGCGATCATTTCCGCTTGCGCCGCCTATGACATCATTCCCGCCTAATCCGAAAATTGTGTCTGCCCCGTTCGTGCCGCTCAAGGTATCCGCACCGTCTGTGCCGTTGATTGTCTCACCAGCAATTGGCGTTCCGTCCGGCGCATATCCAGCAAAGTTCTGTGCGGCAAACTCCGTTGCGATGGTGTTCTGGAATGTGGTCAGGTTGGTCCAGCTATCGCCGCCGCCATTGGTATCAATCTGCAGAAACGTATCGTTCGAGATCTGCACCAGACGAAGATGTCCGCTGCCGAAGGCGTTGCCCCCATCCCAGTTGGTGAGAACCCATCGAGATAACTGGACGGATCAAATAGATCGTTCTGACGCCCCCGCTGTTCTCGAAATCGGTGACCGTCAGCGAATCGGCGCATCAACGAGAACCAACGTGTCGCTGCCCATGCCAAGCGTAACCGTCACATCGCCGCCGATGAAGCCGTCAGATCCTTTCCAACGGCCCAGTTCTATAAAATCATCGCCCGAACCAAGATCGAAAACGCCGGTAACAAGCCCAGAATTCCGGACAGATACCCGGTCTGCACCTTCACCACCAGCAAACGTCAGGACCGAGAGGAAGTTTGCAATTACCTCTAGGACATCGTTGCCGTCACCGCCATCAATGGCGTGAAACGACCTGGAGACGCCGACGATGCAGGGAGTGTTACCTGAAACGAGTTGTTGCCTGCCCCACCGTCCAGATAATCAAGACCGAAACCGGTCGAACTGTCGTAGACAAAGGTGTCGTCACCCGCCAAACCGTAAATGAAATCATCTTCGAGCGTTCCGCGAAGCGTATCGTTTCCGCTCGTGCCTGTGATAACTGCCATGTCGTCGCTCCAGAGTGAATTTGGTTGGTACGACACCAAGGGCCGCACTCATCTCTACGCATGACTAGAAGCGATTACCTTCTCCGGTTCAACCCAAAAACGAAACACTCTCACCCGAATGCGGCCCTCACGTATTCGTATAACTCGGGCCGCCGCCGCCTTCAGGTGTCACCCAGACGATGTTCTGGTTCGGGTCCTTGATATCGCACGTCTTGCAGTGAATGCAGTTCTGCGAGTTGATCTGGAAGCGCTTTTCGCCATTGGCCTCTTCCACCCACTCATACACACCGGCAGGGCAGTAGCGTGCCGACGGACCGTCATAGACGCCCAGTTCTGACGACTTCTGCAGCTCCATGTCCTTCACCACCAGGTGAATGGGCTGGTCCTCGCCATGATAGGTGTTGGTGAACGAGACATTGGTCAGCTTGTCGAAGCTGATCTTGCCGTCCGGTTTGGGATAGTCGATCGGCTTGAACTTCGATGCGGGTTTCAGCGCTTCGGCGTCCGTCTTGGTGTGGTGCAGGGTCGGCAGATAGCCGAACCCGAACCAGGAGCGCAGATACATGTCCGGCATGCCAATGACGGCACCGACGAGCGTCCCGAACTTCGACATCAGCGGCTTGGTGTTGCGAACGGTCGCCAGATCCTTCCAGACCCAGCTTTCGCGATAGGCCGTATCCATATCGTCCAGCGCATCATTGGCCCGCCCGTCCGCGATGGCCGCAAAGGCCGTTTCCGCGCCCAGCATGCCTGTCTTCATGGCATTGTGGCTGCCCTTGATACGCGGCAGGTTCACGAAGCCCGCGCAGCATCCGATCAAGGCACCGCCGGGAAAACCGAGCTTCGGAACCGATTGCAGCCCGCCAGAGGTGATCGCCCGCGCGCCATACGCGGTGCGCTTGCCGCCCTCGATATGCTTGAGGATTTCAGGATGGTGCTTGTAGCGCTGAAACTCTTCGTACGGGGCAATATAAGGGTTCTGATAGTTCAGATGGACGACGTAGCCGACCGATACGAAAGGCTCGCCATTGTCGCGAAACTTGTAGAGGAAGCCGCCGCCGTTCGAATGCGAGGTGTCTGCGGGCCAGCCGAAAGTGTGCTGCGTCAGGCCCTCATCGAAGCCCTCTTCGGGGACGGACCAGACTTCTTTCAGCCCGATGCCGTATTTCTGAGGGTCGCAATCGGCTTCAAGATCGTAGACCTTCTTGACCATCTTCGTGAGCGACCCGCGCGCACCTTCCGCAAACAACGTATACTTCGCCAGAAGCTCCATGCCGGGCTCGTAGTCGGCTTTCTTGTTGCCTTCGAGGTCGATGCCGTTCACGCCTGCAACGACGCCGCGAACCTCACCGTTTTCGCCGTAGAGGACCTCGGACGCTGCAAAGCCGGGGAATATCTCGACGCCCATCTCCTCGGCCTGCGTACCAAGCCAGCGGCAGAAGTTTGCCAGCGAGCCGGTATAGCAGCCGTGATTGTTCATCAGCTTCGGAAAGGCAAAATTGGGGAAGGTGAATGAGCCCTTCTCGCCGAGCAGCATGTAGCGGTCCTTGGTGACTTCGCTCTTGAGCGGACAGTCTTTTTCTTTCCAGTCAGGAATCAGTTCATTCAGAGCGCGCGGGTCCAGCACGACGCCAGACAGAATATGCGCGCCGACCTCGCCGCCCTTTTCGAGAACCATGACGGACAGCTCTTTTTCATGCTCTTGCGCAAGCTGCATGAGCCGGATCGCTGCCGACAGTCCCGCAGGTCCGCCGCCGATGATCAGAACATCGACTTCCATGGATTCGCGTTCCACCGTCTCTTCGCTCATGCGCCGCTCCCGTTTGTGTACCGTTGTCTCAAAGTCTCAGTGCTGTACTTATAGCCTGATCCGCAAACGCCAAATACCGGAAACGCCGCAGTCATGATCGCACCCCCACTTCCTGCAGAACTAGAAGCGCTCATTGGATGGTGGGACGGGGCCGGTCTGGCCGTGGATCGGCGGGCTCTCGCAAGGCTCCTGAAGGCGGACGATCCTGTTGCGTCCGACGCCAAGACCGCAGCCGAAACCGCCCAGAACCGCGTTCCGCTGGACGCTCAAACCACAGTTCTGCATCCCCAAAACCGGCACGGGACGCCACCAATTCGGAACGACGGCTGCCGCTCACCCGTCTGAAGTCGAACAGGCTGCCGCCGTACCCGCACCGCTGCCCAGCAAGCAGAAGACCTCTCTGCCCTGCGGGCGGCCGTTGAAGTCTTCGCACACGCCCCGAACAGAACGCGGGCGCGCCACACTGTGTTTTTCGATGGGGTAGAGGCTCCAGGCGTCCTTGTGATCGGCGAAGGACCGGGCATTGCGGATGATGAACAGGGAAAAGTTTTTGCGGGCGCCGAAGGCGCGCTTCTCGACGCGATGCTGGCCACCATAGGCCTTGTCCCGAGCGCAAAACACCGGGCTCGACACATGTCAATTTCTGGCGTCCATCGGGAGGTACGGCTCCAACAGTGGACGATCTGTCGATCTGTCGCCCGTTTCTGGACCGGCTCGTCGCGCTTGCCGCACCGGGTCTGATCCTTGCGGTCGGAGCCGTTGCTGCAAGGGCCCTGTTGGAACGCGAGGACGGTATTGGCAAACTGCGCGGCACGGTTCAGAGCGTCTCGTTCTCCGGTGTTGAAGAGCCTGTTCCACTGGTGCCGATCATGAGCCCGGCCTATCTCCTCAACCGTCCGGAAGCCAAACGCACCGCGTGGCGCGATCTTCTGGCCATCGAAAAGGAACTCGGGCGTCTGGGTATCCCCCTGGCCAAGCTCCCCTGACGCTCATGTCTGCACCGGTTTCCGTCATCATCCCCACCCTGAATGCACAGGATCAGCTCGGTGCCTGTCTTCAATCTTTGCTTCCGGGCGTTGCAGCCGGTTTGATCGCAGAAGTCATCATCGTCGACGGCGGATCGACGGATTGCACGCTCTTGGTGGCCGGTGATGCCGGGTGCGAGGATCATCGCAGGGCGCAAGGGTCGAGGCACCCAGTTACGGACCGGCGGGTTCAATGCGCGCGGTCCATGGCTTCTCTTTCTGCATGCGGATACACAGCTTGGCGATGGATGGGAGAACGCGGTTCGCCACCATGTTCAGAACGCACCGGACAGGGCCGCGTGTTTCCGGTTAGCCTACCGGAGCCAGGCAAAACGGGCGCGGCTCCTCGAGCAAGCGGCCAATCTGCGCACGCGCCTTCTCGGGCTGCCTTACGGTGATCAGGGCCTGCTGATTTCGCGGGTGCACTTTGACAAGGTCGGCGGATATCATGACCTGCCGCTAATGGAGGACGTCGCTATCGTTCGCCGTATCGGAAAAGCGTCGATCGACCTGCTCCCGGCCCGCGCCAATACCAGCGCGGCAAAGTACGAAGCCGATGGCTGGGGCAGAAGGGCCGGTGCGAATGCCATTTTGACAGCGCGGTACTATCTGGGCGCGCGCCCAAATGTGCTTGCTGCTAAATACAGGTAGCGGCACCTTGCAACGCGCCACGCTGTTCATCTTCACCAAGCCGCCGCATACCGGCATCTCCAAGACGAGGCTTGCGGCGGATATCGGACGCGCTCAGGCTCGCCGACTGAACCGGATGAGTCAGTCGCGTGTGATGCGCGCAGCAATCGACCCGCGCTGGCACACCGTACTTCGCGTCGCTCCCGATCACGCGGCACGCTATCCTGACCCGCTATGGTCCCGCGCTGACCGGATCGAGCCGCAGGGACCAGGTGATTTGGGGGACCGTCTGACACGGGCCTTTGCGTCAGCGCCGACCGGGCCGGTCATTTTCATCGGAACCGACGCGCCGGACATTTGTCGCGCCGATATATGGCGAGCCGCATCGCTTCTGCGGCGTAAGAAAGGGGTGTTCGGACCTGCAGATGACGGTGGTTTCTGGCTCCTCGCGCTGCACAAGCACTGCGGTGACCCTGCGCCATTCGAAGGCGTTCGATGGTCGACCCGGAATGCAATGGCCGATGTCGCTGCGAACCTGAGGACCGAACGTCTCGCTTACCTGCATACACTTGTTGATCTGGACGATGGGGAGTCGCTGAAGGTATGGAAAAGAGCGCCGCGACGTCGCTTTTGTTCTTGATTTGTTCTGGCCGATGCCCTTCAATCGGGCATGGCCCAGCACGAAGCAAAATACCCTGCCGCTACCCAGAAGCTGCATGCTCGCGGTCGGATCGACCGTAGCGATCTTTCGGTCCTTACAGCCGCCCCAGCTCTGAAAGGCAGAGGGGCAACCTCAAACGCCGAAGGGCGGTTCGAGACTTTGCTGAGTGAGCCATTCGATGATGGCTGGGCGACCGAAGACGATGCACCGCCTCCGCAAACAACGCTATCACGTGACACGGCCCGAACCATCATCACCCGCAATGCATCGCCGTGATATTTCCTTCGACCGCTCGATAAATCCGTATCGTGGTTGCGAGCATGGCTGCGTTTATTGTTTCGCCAGACCGAGCCACGCCTATCTAGGGCATTCGCCCGGTCTCGATTTCGAGCGCAAGCTCTATTTCAAAGCCGATGCGGTCGCCCTGCTGCGCAAGGAACTTTCCGCGAAGGGCTACACCCCCGCAACTGTGGCGCTGGGTGTGAACACCGACGCCTATCAGCCGGTTGAGCGAAAGCAGCGCTTGACCCGTTCGCTGCTGGAACTTCTGGCCGCGCACAATCATCCGGTGACGCTGATTTCCAAGTCGGCATTGATCCAGCGTGATATCGATCTGATTGCGCCCATGGCCGCCAAGGGGCTGGCACGCGTGGCGATTTCCCTGACGACATTCGATATGAAACTTGCGAGGCTGATGGAGCCGCGGGCAGCCGCACCGCACAGGCGGATCGAAACCATACGCGCGCTTAGCGAGGCAGGCATTCCGGTGACGGTGATGACGGCCCCCATCATTCCGGCGCTGAACGAACCGGAACTGGAAAGCCTGCTGGCAGCGGCAAGGGAGGCTGGTGCCGTCAGTGCGGGCTATGTTCTTCTGCGTTTGCCGCACGAACTGAAAGACATCTTCCATGACTGGCTGAAAACCCATTATCCGGACCGCGCCGCCCGGATCATCAATCTCCTTCGCGAGATGCGCGGCGGGAGGGACTACGATTCAAACTGGCAGACCCGCCAGACGGGAAGCGGCACATATGCAAAACTGTTTGCGAAGCGCTTCAGGCTGCAGGCGAGGCGGCTCGGATACAATCTGACACGCTCGCCCTTGCGAACCGATCTTTTTGAGAAACCTGCGGCAGACATCCGCCAGCTTGATTTGTTGCGCTAGCCGGAAGGGGGCGGTTTCACGTTCCAGGCCAGCATGTCTGCCCGGTTGCCCCGAAGACAAAAATGCCCGTAGGCACCCGTCGACAGCTTGATCGACGCAACGTTCTTCTCAAATCCGAGCGCTGAGAGAGCAAACCGCGCAATGCCGTTGCTGGTGACCACCAGAACGGTGTCGGCCTTTCCCGACGGCTCGTCGAACCTTGCGAAGAACTCAAGCCAGTCAGCTGTCAGTTTTTCAGGATCAACCAGCCACCCCGGTGGCGGGGTTGCTTTCGCCTCCCAATCTGCAAGCGCGTCCTCGCCAATGCGGGACACCACTTCAGCCTCAGGCCGATTTTCATCAGGACCATAGTCGATTTCGGTCAGAAACGGCTCGGTTTGCACGGCTTTGATCCGCTGACTTGAAAGTATGGCCTGCGCCGTCTGCCGCGTGCGCTTCAGAGGAGAGCAGTACGCCAAATCGAAGACCACATCGCCGACCTTGAAGTGTTCTGCAAGCACATCAGCCTGCTGTCTTCCGGAGGCGCTCAGATCCAGATCGGTTCGACCACCGACCCGGGTAACGACGTCGCCGGGGTCGAACGTATTACCATGGCGAACAATGTAGACGTCGACCCCACCGCTCACATGTAGCCGCCTTTCAGAAGGTCGTTCATGTGCTAATACGGCGACAGGTTGTCCCATGGTCGACAACGAACGCATTCGAAATGCGCCGTTCCGAGAAAAGCGCAATCACATCCGACATGCGCATGTCCGGCGAGAGTGTGACAGGCTCGGTCGTCATCAGGTCACTGGCAGTTTTCTCGAAAATGTCCGGCGTCATGTGACGACGAAGATCACCATCCGTGATCATTCCGATGAGGTGGCCCGCCCTGTCGGTAACCCCGACGCAGCCCTTCTGCCCGCGCGAAACGCCGGACAGGATAGCATCGACACCGGCATCGCGCTCGACAAGCGGCGGGGTGTCCGTTCCGGACAATAGCCAGTCCGCAACCGTCTGCAATTGCAGTCCGAGCTTTCCGCCTGGATGACGATGTCCGAAATCCTCGCGGCTGAAGCCTCTTCGCTCCATAACCGCGATTGCGAGGGCATCGCCAAGAACGAGCGTGTTCGTGGTCGAGGTCGTGGGCGCAAGCCGGTTCGGTTCGGCCTCGTCCACGGACGGAAGAAGCAGGATCTGATCGCTGAGTCTGCCGAGCGTCGAGCCGGGCTCCCGGGTCACGCCGATAAGCGCGTTGGCATTCTTGCGACAGAATAGGAGCGTGTCGCGCAATTCCTTGGACTCACCGGAATTGGAGATCGCCAACACCGCACATCCCGGCGTGATCATGCCGAGATCGCCATGGCTTGCTTCGGTGGGATGAAGAAAGAAGGACGGGGTGCCGGTGGAGGCCATGCTTGCGGCGATCTTTGCGCCGATCAGACCAGATTTCCCGACGCCCGTCACGATGAGATAAGGCGTCGCCCCGAGGACGATATCGACTGCGCGGCTGAACCCTTGGTCCAGCGTCGGAAGCAGGGCGCGTACGCCCTCCATCTCGGCTTCGATCACCCGGCGGGCGACCGAGATATCCTTTGATGCGTTAGAAATGCCGGATCTCCCGATCAGTCTGTCCTGAAAACTTGTCGATCATCCTCTAGCCAATCCGGCCCCTGACCGGAAGTCCCGTCCTGATGCGCAGCTCATTCATCCGCGTTGACACCCTGTCAAAGCTGGTCAAGCTTCCCGCATGACAACAGCCCCTCTCGACCTCAAGCAGACTCCGGCTGACAATGCCGCCATATCGGGCGCGCAGGCCTCGAAGGCGTGGCAAAACTGGTCTGGCAATCAATCTGCAAGCCCGGACCACATTCTTAGGCCCGGTTCAGTCAAGGACCTTGCAAACGCCGTCGCGGACGCGAAAGGCCCGGTCCGTGTCGCGGGGGCCGGACATTCTTTCACGCCCCTTGTGACGACCGGGGGAACGCTGATCGATCTCTCCGCGCTGGCCGGGCCGATGATTGGCGATGTCGACGCGTCAACAGGCAGGGTCTGGCTGAAGGCAGGTGCGCGGCTATCCGATCTCTCCCGCGCACTCGACGCGATGGGTTTTGCCTTTCGCAATCTCGGTGACATTGACGTTCAGACCCTCGCAGGCGCAGTTTCCACCGGAACGCACGGCACAGGACTAGCGCTCGGGTGCCTTTCCAGCGAGATCACGGGGGTCAAACTCGTCACCGCGAACGGCGAGCAGCGATGCATCACACAGGAGACCGATAGCGATCTGGTCCATGCGGCACAGGTTTCTCTTGGAACATTTGGCGTGATCACCGAGCTGCAGATGGCGCTGGTCCCGTCTTATCGCCTGCACCGTCGAAGCCGGGTGGCCAGACTGGCCGATATGCTGGAGCAAGCCCCGGACATCTGGGCAGAGGCGCGCAATTTCGAATTCTTCTACATCTCGTTTTCCGGCCGGTGCATAGCTGTACACCATGACGTGACCGAAGCGGACCTAACCGACACGCCTCAGTCTGATGACGATGCTGCCGTGATGGGCCTGAAGAAGCTCCGCGACGCCTTGTGGCGCTCCAAAACGCTGAGGCATGCCGCGCTCTCTTCCGCCTTCGACAAGGTCCCGGACGAAAGCCGGACAGATGCGGGTTGGAAACTGCTCGCCAACGCCCGCAATGTCCGTTTCAACGAAATGGAATATCATTTGCCACCGGAGACGGCTCTGGAAACGCTGGCTGAACTCGTGACACTGATCGAACGCCGCCTGCCGAAAGTCTTCTTCCCGATCGAAGTGCGCCGGACGGCCGGCGACGATGGTTGGCTGAGTCCCTTTAATGGCGGCGGACGTATATCGATTGCCGTGCACGCCTATCATGAAGACAGTTTCGACTGGTTCTTTTCTCATGCGGAACCGCTTCTCAGGGAGGCTGGCGGGCGTCCGCACTGGGGCAAGCTCCACAGTCTGAAAGCTGCCGACATGGCGAAGCTCTATCCCGCCTTCGAGCGCTTCAATCAATTCAGGAAGAAACTTGATCCGTATGGAAAGTTCATGACCCCCTATCTTCACGAGCTCCTCGGATGACCGCCACAAAGACCCCTACCGTTCAGAAAGACTATTTTCCGGGTTTGCAGTCAGCTCTGCATGCGGCCGGAATCGCAGTCCCGGCGCTGATCGTCGATAAGGCGGCCCTGGACGCAAACCTTGATCAACTGATCGCTGACCTGCCGGGCGGCATGGCCTACAGGATCGTCGTCAAATCCCTGCCCTGCCCTGATCTCCTCGCTCACGTCATGAAGCGAACCGGCACCGACCGGCTGATGACGTTTAATGCACCGATGCTGATCGAGATCGCGCGCCGGTTTCCGGCTGCCAACCAGATGCTCGGCAAGCCGATGCCGGTCGCAGCGGCTCGATATGTCCTGGAGACGCTCCGCGAGGACAGCGTTGACGCCGTAGCGAGCATCGCATGGCTCATCGATACGCCCGAGCGTCTGCACGAATATAGCGAACTCGCGAATGACCTCGATATCGCGCTCGATATTGTCCTTGAGATAGATGTCGGCATGCATCGCGGCGGTTTCGTACCGGGCGATGCGCTGAACACGAGCCTTAAGAGCCTGCGTGAAACCAACCGGCTGCACCTGACCGGACTGATGGGGTATGAACCGCACCTTGCCAAACTGCCGGAGGATGGCGGCTGGCGGGACCGGGCCACCAAGGGCGCATGGAACACCTATCAGTCCGTTACTGCCGCCGTTACCGAACATTGCGGCGAAGCCGTTGCCGATGGGATGGTCCGTAATGGCGCAGGCAGCCCAACCTATCGGCTGTATGGCAGCACAGACATCGTAAACGAAGTCTCGGTGGGCTCGGTGCTCGTCAAGCCAACAGATTTCGACGCGCCACTGCTTACCGGGCATGTACCTGCCAGCTTCATCGCCGCGCCCGTTCTGAAGGTCTATGATCGGGTCGTCCTGCCCGGTCTCGAATACGCAGATGATGCAACCCGGTCAGCGCTCTCCGGTGAGGACAAGACGCTCTTCACCTATGGCGGCAAGTGGATGGCCAAGCCTGTCTATCCCGAAGGGCTGACGCACAATGATTTCATGGGTCAGTCCTCCAATCAGGACATGCTGAATGGACCTGCCGACCTGCCCGTTGCGCCCGGCGATTTCGTCTTCCTGCGGCCAAAGCAAAGCGAAGCTGTCTTTCTCCAGTTCGGTGCGATTGCCGTTTTTGAAGACGACCGCATAAGCGGTCATTGGCCGGTTTTTTCCGCAAGCGCCTGACGTCGCCCCTCCCGAATCGCACCCGTCCGCGCTAGATAAGGGCGATGAGCAACACCGCCGGAATCGGCATCTCCGTCATCAAGGACAATCTGTCCCGGCTTCCGGCGAAGCCCGGCGTCTATCGCATGTTCGGGGCCGACGGCGAGGTTCTCTATGTCGGCAAGGCGAAGAACCTGAAAAACCGTGTCGCCAATTATACAAAACTAGGCGGCCACACCCAGCGGATCGCGCTGATGATTTCGCTTACCGCGACCATGGAGTTCGTGGTGACCGAAACGGAAACCGAAGCGCTGCTTCTGGAGGCCAATCTCATCAAGCGTCTGAAGCCCCGTTTCAATGTGCTCCTGCGCGATGACAAGAGCTTTCCCTACATTCTGATCCGCCGTGACCATGCCGCGCCGCAGATCGTCAAATACCGTGGATCGAAGAAGCACAAGGGCGACTATTTCGGCCCCTTTGCCAGTGCCAATGCCGTTACCAGAACGCTGGATACCCTGCAGAAGGCTTTCCTGCTTCGAACCTGCGAGGACAGCGTCTACGAAACACGGTCGCGGCCATGCATGCTGCATCAGATCAAGCGGTGTTCCGCGCCATGCACGGGGCTGGTGTCAATCATGGATTATCAGGCTCTGACGAACGAGGCAGCAGCGTTTCTACAGGGCAAGGCCGTCAGCCTGCAGGAACAACTCGCCGGAGACATGCAGGCGGCGGCGGAACGGGAAGACTTCGAACAGGCCGCCAGACTGCGTGACCGCATTCGCGCGATTGCGTCGGTGCGCGCCAGTCAGGACATCAATCCGGACGGCATCGAGGAGGCGGACGTGTTCGCTGTCGCAGAGGAAGGCGGTCAGTCCTGTGTGCAGGTCTTCTTCTTCCGGGCAGGCCAGAACTGGGGCACCAAGGCCTATTATCCACGTCATGAACGCGACACGTCTCCGGAAGACATTCTCTCAGCGTTTCTGGTTCAGTTCTATGATGAACGTCCGCCCCCACGGCTGATCCTGACCTCGCATGAACCAGAGCAGATCGATCTTATCGCACAGGCATTTTCGGAAAAGTCCGAGCGCAAGGTCGAAGTCCGGTGCGCCCGGCGCGGCGGCAAGCGCGAGCTTGTCCTGCAGGCGATGAACAATGCCCGTGAAGCTCTTTCCCGCAAGCTGGCCGAGACCGCCAGCCAGACCCGGCTCCTGGCGGAAACAGCAAAGACTTTTGGTCTGACCGCGTCCCCGGCACGGATTGAAGTCTACGATAATTCGCACATCCAGGGCACGAACGCCGTCGGCGGTATGGTGGTGGCCGGTCCCGAGGGCTTCGAAAAACAGCACTACCGAAAGTTCAACATCAAGGACTCCGAGATCGCGCCGGGTGACGATTACGGAATGATGCGCGAGGTCATGCGTCGACGCTTTGCGCGGCTGGTGAAGGAAGCCGGGCTGGAGCCTGCGGATAATACAATCACGGCGGAGGAACGCACCACGCGGCGGGACGCGCTGGCAAAGACCGCGAATTTCCCTGATCTTGTCCTCGTCGATGGTGGCATCGGGCAGTTGAACGCAACGGTGGAAACACTGGCGGAGCTCGGTCTTACACCGGCTGATATTTCAATTGTTTCAATCGCCAAGGGCCCTGATCGTAATGCGGGACGCGAACAGTTCTTTATGCCGGGGAAAGCTCCGTTCCAGCTACCATCAAATGCGCCCGTTCTCTTCTATCTCCAGCGTTTGCGTGACGAAGCGCACCGTTGGGCAATCGGGGCGCACCGGACCCGCCGATCAGGAGATATCAAGAAGAACCCGCTGGACGAAATTGCAGGTATCGGCCCGGCCAGAAAGAAGGCACTTTTGCACCGGTTCGGTTCGGCAAGAAGCGTTTCACGTGCGAAACTGGGTGATCTGGAACAGGTTGAGGGTGTCAATCAAGCCCTTGCCGAACGTATATACAATCACTTCCATGGCAGTTGACCTGCTTATGCCCGAGAGACTTCGCCTGCTGTGACCAACACTTCAAACGACATTGCGCCCGCCAAGGCTCTGCATCTGCACTGGCTGCCCAATGCGCTGACGCTGATGCGCTGCTTTCTCGCGATCACCGTCGCCGTCATCATCGTCATGGTTGTGCAAAATGAACTCTTCCTTCTTCAGGATCGCGGCTACGACATGCCGGCCGGCATGCGCCTGGCCCACCTCGAAGCGGCGCAGGACTTCCGGCGCTTATGGGGCGGTATAGCCCTTGGCGTCTTCACGATTGCGAGCGCTACCGACTACCTCGACGGGTATCTCGCCCGGCGCTGGAAGGCTGAAAGCCGGTTTGGCCGTTTGCTTGACCCAGTGGCGGACAAGCTGGCCGTCGGACTGCCGCTTCTTGCAATTGTTCTGGCGGCGGAACTGCAACTCTTCGTCCTTGTCCCCGTGGTTCTGATCATCTTTCGCGACCTGCTGATCACGATCCTCCGGTTTTCCGGAAAACCGACAGTCGCAATCCGTGTCTCGGTGCTTGCCAAATGGAAGACCGCCTTCGAAATGCTGACGGTCTTTTTGTTCCTGTTCCTGATGGCGGTCATCGGTTGGCAGTCGACCTCACTGGAAATCTGGCTGGATGTCTGGCTTTGTGCCTTGTGGATATCGGCTGCGCTTTCGGTCTATACCGGCACGCAATACCTTGTCAGGCTCGCGGTCGCAGGCCGGAAGACGCGGACGATTTCCACTGTGGAAAGCTGAGCCCGTTTTGCAATTTCAGGGCTGTGAAGGCATAGACATGACATGCTGACCAAATCACCAAGACTGCCTGGCGAAGCCAGATTGAAATACCTCGATGCGGATCTCAAAGTCCTTTCGCGAGGTGATTTCGTGATCTGCGCCGTGACCGCCCGCAAGATTCCCCTTCAGGAGCTTCGTTATTGGAGCGTCGACCTGCAGGAAGCCTATGTCGACGCCGCTGCTGCAAGCAGCCGGTGGACCGAACGACGGGGCAAGACAACCGGAGCCCTCGAATGAAACTGACGCTGATTGCTTTCGCAGCACTGGGCAGCGCCCTCTGCACAATGTCCGCTTCGGCGCACCCCGACCATTCAGAAGCGGCCAGACCGGCAGCTGGACTGAGCTGCATTGGCGCGACCATGCAGGGTGGGCTGATCGTCTGCGAAACCAGACCCGGCACCACGCTCGTCATGAACGGCAGCGCTGTTGCGACTGCAGATGAAAACGGCCGGGCCGCGATCGGTCTGGCGACGAATGCGCCTGCTTCAGCGAAACTCTCCGCGCTGATGGACGGCAATCAGGTGTCTAGAACTTTCGAGATCGCCACCCGGAACGACGAATATCGTGAGCTCACCGGTCTGGACTGCGACAAGGTTGATGCGCGTACGGAAGAGCAAAAGAACTATGCTGGTCGGTCCTGGGTAAAGAAGCAGAAGGCCTTTGAGCAATTTGAAGCCGGGCCGGGTGCAAACGAAGGTTTTATACGTCCCACTGACGGAATCATGTCTTCGCCCTTTGGCCCGACGCGGCGCTATACAGGCGTGTCGAAAGTCACCGGCGAAGCTTGCGATAAGACTTCCGTCCACCGCGGATATGACATGGCGGTTGGCATTGGTACGCCCGTCAAGGCTCCGGCTGCAGGTGTCATAACGCTCGCAGATCCTGACCTCTACTATGAGGGTGGCACCGTGTTTCTCGACCATGGACAAGGCCTTGTCTCGATTTTCATGCATCTGAGCGAAGTGGATGTGAAGGTCGGCGATGTCGTTCAGGCAGGGGACGTGGTTGCCAAGTCCGGCAATACAGGCCGCACGACCGGTCCCCATCTTCACTGGGCCGTCAAATGGCGCAATACCGCCAGCGACAATCGCGACGGTGATTTCTATATCGACCCGGCCCTGTTGCTGGAGCTGTAGAAAGATCCGCACTTGATGAGCCTGGCAGAAGCCGCAGGCCTCAGTCCTACGGAATGAGTACCGTCGATCCGACTGTCTCTCGCGCCTCCAGGGCCCGATGGGCCTCAGCGGCATCCTCGAGCCTGTAGCGCTGCTGGATGTCTGCCTTGATGGTGCCGGTTCTCAAGGCACCGAACAGCGCCATGCATCCGCGCTCGAGATCGGCCCTTGTGGATGTGAAACTGAACAGGGTCGGACGCGTCATCATCAAGGAGCCCGCCCGAGCGAGGCGCGCGGGTGCCAACGGTTCGACCGCGCCGGACGCATTGCCATAGGTGATCCACAAGCCGCGTGGTCTGAGCGATGCCAGACTGGCCTCGGCACTGGTTTTCCCGACACTATCGAGCGAAATGTCCACGCCTGTTCCGTTGGTCAGCTCACGGACTTCACCGGCGACGTCTCCGCCGGAGAGAACCGTATCGTCTGCACCAAGATCACGGACCCGTGCAGCTTTCTCTTCGGTCGAGACAACCCCGATAACACGAGCGCCGAGCGCCTTCGCCCACGGCACGAGTATCGACCCGACTCCGCCGGCAGCAGCCCAGACCCAGGAGGGTATCGCCCGGCATGACCCGCTTGATCTCAAAGAGCAGCATCCACGCCGTCAGCCCCTTCAACATAACGGCAGCGGCCTCCTCACTCGAGATACTGTCCGGAAGTTTCACGAGCTGAGACGCGGGCGCGTTCAGATGGCTGGCATACGTGCCCTGAACCGCGCAGTAAGCCACCCTGTCCCCCGCTTTCAGATGCGAGACATCCTTGCCGACAGCCTCGATGACGCCCGCACCTTCGAACCCCGGCACGACAGGAAGTTTTGCCGGATAGAGCCCGGTACGAATGTAGGTGTCGATAAAGTTCAGACCGATGGCCTCCTGGCGAATACGGACCTCTCCGTCACGGGGCGCATCAAGCGTAACCGTCTCGCGCTGCAGGACGTCGGGACCGCCGGTTTCACGGACGATCATGCGTGTTGTCTCGGTCATTTTGCCATCCTCACGGAATCTGTCTCTATCGCTCCATGGACATGCCAGACCTGACATGCGGAGTCGACGAGGCAGGGCGAGGGCCCTGGGCCGGTCCGGTGTGTGCGGGCGCCGTCATCCTGAACCCCGCCAAACCCATTGCAGGGTTAGGCGACAGCAAGGCCCAAAGCGCAAAACGCCGCGAAGCCCTTCAGCTGGAGATCAAGGAACGGGCCCTGCACTGGGGGCTTGGATGGGCGAGCGCAGAAGAGATCGATGCGCTGAACATCCGGCAGGCTACCCATCTGGCGATGCGCCGCGCTATTGAAACATGTGGCATCATCCCGGACTTTATTCTCGTCGACGGAAACGATCTGCCGGCCGGCCTGCCAGCGCCGGGACAAGCGATCGTGAAAGGCGATGGAAGCGTACCAGCGATTTCAGCTGCGAGTATTCTGGCCAAGACGGCGCGCGACGACTTGATGGCAGAGCTTGATGCACGGCACCCGGGCTACGGCTTTGCCGCGCACAAGGGCTACGGAACCGCCACTCATGCAGACGCGCTCACCCGGCTTGGCCCCTGCCCCATTCACCGCAAGAGTTTCGCGCCAGTCAGACGGGCGCTCGAAGTGTGAGGAGCATCAGCGCCTGACTGAGAGGGTCGGACGACGAGGCTTTGCGGAGGTGGTCAGCGCGGTAACCTCCGGTCCGGTGAGTTCCCGCCAGCGCCCTTCCGGCAGGTCGCCGAGCTCAAGATTTCCGACCCGGATCCGAAACAAATCGGCAACCCAGAAGCGGACCTCCGAACACATTCGCCGGATCTGGCGGTTACGTCCCTCTGTCAGCACGAACCGCAGCGTCTGATGGGCGACCGGCTCGACTATCGCCCGTTTCAGCGCCCGCCCGTCCAGCTCCATTCCGAAGGACAGAAGATCGAGCTTGGCACGGGTGATTTCACCGTGAACCTTGACGATATATTCCTTTTCCAGACCCGCATCCGGACCGATCACGGATTTTGCGACACGGCCATCATCCGAGAGTATCAGCAGACCGCGACTATCCTGATCCAGTCGGCCAATTGGCGGCAACGCGTCCGTCTTGCCGACCTCGCTTCCCGGCCCGATGCGCGCATTGCGAGTGAGAAGCCGGATCGCCGGTATCTGCCCCGCTTCCGGCTGGCCGGACACATAGCCGACGGGCTTGTTCAGCATGATCGTCCGTTTGGCATCCAGCCGCGCGTTCGCGGCGCGGGAGAGGGTGAGTGTCTGACCGGATTCAATCTTGCGACCGGGTTCTTCAACCCGTTCTCCATCAATCGATACCATGCCACGGCCAATCAGATCCTCGGCTTCACGCCGTGAACAGACCCCGCTTTGTGCCAGCCATTTGTTGATGCGCTGCGGATCGTCACCGGAATAGGTTTTCGTCCAGTCTTCGCTCATCGTCGTCCGAACAGCCTTTCAATGTCAGCCAGCTTGAGCTCCACATAGGTCGGGCGCCCGTGATTGCACTGACCGGAATGCGGGGTCGCCTCCATTTGCCGGAGAAGCGCGTTCATTTCAGGACCATTGAGCCGCCGTCCGGCGCGGACCGACCCCCTGCAGGCCATGTTTCCCATCACGTCCTCGAAGCGTTCCTTCAGAGACAGCCCGGCATCATACTCGGCGAAGTCGTCGGCCAGATCCTTGAGTAATCCGGCCACATCCATTTCACCGAAAAGCGCTGGCGTCGCTCTCACACACAAGGCACCATCACCGAAGGGCTCGATCTCCAGGCCAAGCTCCAGAAGTTCGGCGCTGCGTTCCAGTACCCGCCCGGCTTCATCCTCTGTCAGTTCGACAACTTCCGGAATGAGCAAGGCCTGCCGCGACACGCCCGACCGCGCCATGGCCTGTTTCATCTCTTCATAGACGAGCCGTTCATGCGCCGCATGCTGATCGACGATTACGATGCCATCCGCCGTCTGCGTGACAATGTAGGTTTCGTGCAGCTGGGCGCGCGCAAGCCCCAATGGCGGAAAGCCGGTCTCGGGCGCATGAGAGCCGCCCGCCTCATCCGGTTCGATCCGCGCGCTGCGCTCATCATGCTCATAAGAGCTGGCAGGTTCGGCAACGCCGCGCATCGGGTCTGCAAACCGCAGGGGCGTCGACGCGACGTCCGCCGGGATGCCGCTTCCCAATCCACGCGCGGGTCCGAAGAGCGCCCCTGACAGCGCCACGCTTTGGCCTTCGGCGCGCGCCTTGCCCAATGCAAACCCTGATACCGTAGTGCTCGCTCTGTGCCCGGCTTCCGCAAGGGCATGTCTCAGCGCGCCGATAATCAGGCCGCGCACACCGCCCGCATCGCGAAACCGGACTTCGGTCTTTGCCGGGTGAACGTTCACATCGACCTCTTCGGGATCAAGGTCCAGAAAGAGGGCGGCCATCGGGTGACGGTCTCTTGCCAGAAAATCCTGATAACTGGCGCGCAGCACACCTGTCAGCATCCGGTCACGCACGCCGCGCCCGTTCACAAACAGATACTGGTGCTGGGCATTCCCCCTGTTGAGCGTTGGCAATCCGGCAAAGCCGGTCAGCTTCACGCCATCGCGATGCGCATTCACCGGAACGGCGTTCTCCCGGAAGGACCGGCCCATAATGCGCCCGAGGCGTGCCAGCCGCGCCGTTTCTTCATCGAGCGCACTCTCTGCCGGCAAGGAAAACACGGTCCGGCCGTTTTGAACGAGGTCAAAGGCAATATCCGCGCGGGCCATCGCCAATCTGCGGCAGGTGTCGGAAATGGCCATGAGTTCCGCGCGCTCGGACTTCATGAATTTCAGACGGGCGGGCGTGGCTGAAAACAGGTCGCGTACGTCTATCCGCGTGCCGCTTTCACTTCGTCCCGTCCAAGCGGATGGTGACGGACCGGTCATGCGTCCTGCATCGACCCGCAGCGAAGCTGCCTCTGCCTCGCCCTCGCCTCGTGACAGAATCTCAAGCACAGAGACCGAACCGATGGACGGCAAAGCCTCACCGCGAAAGCCGAGGGTCGAGATGTTCAGGAGATCAACCCGACCGTTCTCGCCCGCCTGCAGCTTGGAGGTGGCATGGCGCTCGATCGCAACAGGAAGCTCTTCCGGTGCCATCCCGCAACCATCGTCGGTAACGATGATCCGTGACAGCCCCCCGCCTTCTGTCTCGATGCGGATATTGCGGGCTCCCGCATCAATCGCGTTTTCTACCAGCTCCTTGATCGCCGCAGCGGGACGTTCCACGACCTCCCCCGCGGCGATCCGGGTTGACCGCATCAGGTGGAAGACGACGGATCACGCCCGGCCTGTTGGACCGGGCGCGTGCCGTTGCGTTCGCGTGAAAAAAGGAATCGCTGCTCATGTGTGCGAGACTAGCAGGTCCGCAGGTGCAACGTCAGACCAACAACTGCCTAGTAGTCGATGCGTGCCGACGTAATGTCCCGTTCGGCAAGTTGCACCTGAACGCTTTGCGGACCCGCAAGATGTCCTGACCCGACGGCAAGAAAGACCGTGCCAGGGCTTTCCATCCGTTCGGCAATCCAGTCAGCCCAGCGGTCATTGCGGTCCTCGAAGAGAACCTTCTCGATTGCCGGATCGTCCTTCATGGAGTCGGTCATCAACTCCCCAAGCCTCTCCGCATCTCCATTCGCCCATGCGCTGACCAGCTCTTGAAGCTGTTCACCTGCATCGTCCATTTCCTCGATCGCAGCCTGCAAAACGGCAAGTTGTTGCGGCAGGGTCAGCGTATCGAAGAAGGCCAATTGCTCTTCGGCCGTCTCGAGTGCGAGCACCGGCTTGTCCGTTTCAGATGCAAGCTTCTGCAGCACCGCTTCGCTTCCGCTCTCCGGGTCGAACCCGGCCCGCATGATCTGGATGACAGACAAATTGACGGCGACGAACCAGGGCTCATAGGCGTCGAACGTCTCCGGGGCTATTTTCATCTCCGCAAGCGTCTCGACGTAAGTCTTGCGCATCTCTTCCGGCATGCGGTCGGCAAGCGAGGTTCCGTCCATGGCGACCTGATTGACCAGGGCCATCATTTCCGCCTCTTCCGGCTCGATCATCTCGACAACGAGCGTGTCGGATGCTTCGAACGCATCCGCGATTGCTTCGTCCATCCACGTCAGACCGGGTTTCAGAATGTGGACCGTTCCGAAAAGATAGACCGTTGTGTCCTCATCCTGCACCACCCAGAGTGCCGGATCGGCATCGACCACGACCGGGTCTTGAACGCCCGGTGTCTGGGCCACACTCTGCGGGAGGGCGAGCGCAAACAAGCTGGCTCCGGCGGCGAGAAGAGACCTGTATTTCATTTTCATGGGTAAACCTTTCAATTCGTATTGTGGAAGAGTACGCGATTATCCGAACCGCTGGCGGATCACACGCCAGCCATAAGCGACAACAAGTGCGAGATAGAGCGCCAGATAGACGCCGAGCGCGGTTGCTTCAGGCAACAGATCTGCGCGGGCCATCAGCATCCATACGGGGTAGCCCAGCAGGATAATCGCACCGGCGGTCGCCACAGCCGTCAGATTATTGTTTCTGGAAACCTCATCAGCCCTCCGGACATAAAGCCGGGTTCCAGCAAACATGATCCCGACCCACGGCAAGGCAAACGCCATGGCAACGGGTATCGAGAGACGGCTTTCCAAAGGCGCGGACCCTTCCGGTTCGATCCAGGCCATAGCGAATCCGAACGCTACGCCTGAAAGCGTCAGGGCCGTAAACAGAAGCACCAGGCGTCGGTTCCTCCGCTTCAATTTCATCTCGCCTTCGCGAAGCGACATGTCATCGCTCGTCGGGTCGCTCTTTCGCAACGTATTCATCATCGAAAATCTCCTCGATTGGCTGGTCGAAAAGGCGCGCGATCCGGAACGCCAAAGGCAATGACGGGTCATGCTTGCCGGTTTCGACCGCGTTGACTGCCTGCCTTGAAACATCGAGCCGACCAGCCAGTTCTGCCTGGCTCCAGTCGCGTTCCGCGCGCAACACCTTGAGACGGTTCTTCACGTCCGTGCGTCGCCGGTTATCCGACGTCTGCAATGAACTTCCCCACGCCGTATCCGGCAAAGGCAAACACAAGGCTGACTCCAATTATAACCAGAACAGTCCTGAGCGGTTTCGGGGCAAAAACATCAGTCATTTCCATGCTCCATCTTATCAATTACACATGACATAATGTCATGTGTACCTTACATTGCGATAAACGACATCTTTGTCAAGCACGGCTTACAAAAAGTTTTGTCTACATGACAAGGAAACGAGATTGACGTACGAAAAAACCTCTTCCGCCGGGCGGAAGAGGTTTGCAGATGTTTCTACGGCTTGATTACGTTTGAGCGTCTGCGGGTCCGGACCTACATCTGACCCAGCATGTAGTCTGCGCTGGAAACCTTGAACTCGCCGCCATCCTCGACGTTCAGCTGCGTGACCGTTCCGTCGTCGACAACCATGGAATAACGCTTCGAGCGGTGTCCCATACCGAAGCCGGTGCCGTCCATTTCAAGCCCCAACGCCTTTGTGAACTCGCCATTGCCATCTGCCAGCATAATGACGTCTTCGCCGACATTCTGGTTCTTGCCCCATGCGTCCATAACGAACACGTCGTTGACTGACAGACACGCGATCGCGTTGACGCCCTTTGCGCGCAGATCATCTGCCTTGTCCTTGAAGCCGGGCAGGTGCTTGACCGAACAGGTCGGGGTAAACGCGCCGGGAACAGCAAACAATGCGACCTTCTTCTGGGCAAAAAAGTCTTTTGCATGAACGGGTTCGGGGCCGTTCTCGGTCATGTGCATGAGCGTGGCATCGGGTATCTTGTCGCCGGTATTGATAGTCATCTGTGTCTCCATTTTTGTGTCTGGGCATCGTTGAAATAGGGACTGAGTCTGTGCCTCCAAAGTGCCACATGGTTTCAAATTCGTGAGATCGCTGTCTATGGCCCTTGCAACATCGACATATCAGGAGACAACAGGCCCTGAAGGCGGGAGCAGGTATGACAGGCGAGAACGGACTGACCGGTAAATTACTGATCGCAATGCCTGGCATTGGCGATGACCGTTTCGACCGTAGTGTCGTTCTTGTCTGCGTCCACAACGAGGACCACGCCATGGGGATCGTGCTGAACCGTGTGGCAGACAACCTCGGCCTCCAGGAGTTGCTGCAACAACTCGACGTTGACGCGGAGAATGATGGCGAGCTTCCAGATGGTCCGGTCCTGATCGGCGGACCGGTCGGAGCCGATCGCGGATTTGTCCTTCACAGCGATGATTTCGAAAGCGTCGGCGCGACCTTGCCGGTTGCCGATGGTCTGCGGCTGACTGCGACGCGCCAAGTATTGGAGTCTCTCGCCACCTCGAATGCGCCAGCGCGATCGCGCCTTTCACTCGGTTACGCCGGCTGGGGGCCCGACCAGCTTGAGAACGAGATCCGTCAGAATGTTTGGCTGGTCGCGGATGCTGACGAAGCTATCGTTTTCGATACAGACTTCGACGCCAAGTGGGTCCGCGCACTGGAACGGATAGGCGTGCGTCCGGATCAGCTACCGTCCGGATTGACCGGCCAGGCCTGACCGGACGCACGTCCCCTCCTTAGTCACCCGTGCAAACGCACAGCGATGACTAACCGTGCGCGCGGCGGCTGCCGGAATAGCTGGCTGTCGCACGTGTTCGCTTCTTCTGCGGCTGAAAGGCGAGCTTTGCGTGTTCTGAGCAGTACGGCCCGCCCGGTGACGCGCGACCACAGAACGCAAAACTCGCATCCGCCGGATCGCCAATGGGCCACTTGCACATCGAATCCTTGATGTTCAGTACCGTTGCGGTCTCGCCGTTCTCCAGCGCGATGGGCGCAAGGCTGCCATTTGCGCGGGCCGGAACCGATGGCGCCTTTACCGGCGCGGCGACGTCTTCTTCTTTCGGAACGTCCGGTGTGGCGACAACGGTTGCAGGCTTCGGTCTGACAAGGCGTGTGGGTCGCTTGACCGGGCGGGACGGCGTTGCCCGGCCTGAAAGGCCCAGTCTATGCACTTTTCCAATTACCGCGTTGCGGGTAACGCCTCCAAGCTCCTTGGCAATCTGGCTGGCGCTGTGACCTTCTGTCCACAGCTTTTTCAAGGTCTCGACCCGTTCTTCCGTCCAGCTCATTGCCGCCTCCTGCTCGAATGCGTTAAATCAATATCTTGTCCGCCGGTACTGCCCGAAAGCAACCGACCACCTACATATCGTATCCGGACGAACACCAGACACAAGATGCTGACAGGCGCCCGAATGGAGTAATCCACATCTAGTGACCCCGATTCGGGGATAAGGTGTGGATAGAATCACAGGCTCGTCTTTCGCAGCCGACAGGAGTAGAAAGCCCGGATGACTGATACACCTGCCGCATCGCGCCGCATCGCAATCGAAGACCCCCGCCGTTTTGGCCTGTTGAACTGGCTGGGACTTGCCACCCTTTATCGCCGCGAGGTTGGGCGCTTCATAAAGGTCTGGATGCAAACCTTGCTGGCACCGGTCGTCTCCACGCTCCTGCTGATGACGGTGTTCAAGCTCGCCTTCGGCAATCGCGGCGATCTCAGCGGTGACTTCGCCGGGATCGCATACGAGAACTTTCTCGCACCCGGCCTAGTGATCATGACGATCCTTCAGAATGCCTTCCAGAACACCTCGTCCTCGCTCACCATTTCGAAGGTGCAGGGCAACACCGTGGACTTCCTGATGCCGCCCCTCAGCCCGCTGGAACTCACCCTTGGCTTTATCGGCGGAGCGGCAACGCGCGGTTTTCTGGTGGCGGTCCTGACAGCCGTGTTCATCCACTTCTCGGGTCTGGCCGATCTGCAGATACGACACCTCTGGGCCATTCTCTGGTTCGGATCGATGGCCTCGATCCTGCTGGCAGCAATTGGCGCGATGGGTGGTATCTGGGCGGACAAGTTCGATCATCTGGCGGCCATAACGAACTTCGTCATCGTTCCACTGACCTTCCTGTCCGGCACATTTTACGACATCAATGTACTTGAAGGCCCTTTCCTGGCGCTCGCTCACGTCGATCCGTTCTTCTATCTGATCGACGGGTTTCGTTACGGCTTTCTGGGTGAAGCAAATTCCAACCTGATGATCGGTGTCGTTTACAGCTTCGTTCTCACGCTTGCAGCCTGCAGCGGTACCTGGCTCATGCTGCGATCGGGCTACAAGCTGAAGGCCTGAACGTGCGCGGTCATTGACAATTCAGCCTAAACAGATAGCCCGACTTCGACCTCTGAACCCTTGAAGGAGCTTTCTCTTGCGCGAAGCCATCATGCCCGTCTACGCCCCGCCTGCCGAAGTTTTCGTGCGTGGTGAAGGCGTTCGTCTTTTTACCGAAGACGACACGTCTTACCTGGATTGCATTGCAGGCATCGCGGTCAACGGTCTCGGTCATGCACACCCGCGAATGGTCGAGGCTCTGACCCGCCAGGCAGAGAAGGTCTGGCATCTTTCGAACATGTTCCGTGTTCCGGAAGGTGAACGGCTGGCCGAGCGCTATTGCGCTGATACCTTTGCTGACCGCGTATTCTTCACCAATTCCGGCACCGAAGCGGTCGAATGTGCTCTGAAGACCGCCCGCAAGTATCACTATAAGAACGGCGAACCGGACCGGCTGGACATTGTCACCTTCACTGGCGCCTTTCACGGCAGGTCGTATGCGGCAATCAATGCCGGCGGTAACCCGAACTACCTGGAAGGTTTCGGGCCGCAGCTTCCGGGATTCACACAGCTGGAGTTCGGCGACCACGACGCCTTGAAAGCCGCGATCACCAACAAGACCTGCGCTGTATTCGTGGAACCGGTCCAGGGTGAAGGCGGCGTACGCGCTATCCCGGAATTCTGTCTGACCGAACTGCGCAAGCTCTGCGATGAAACCGGCACCCTTCTCATCTATGACGAAGTCCAGTGCGGCGCAGGACGGACCGGCAAGTTGTTCGCGCATGACTGGGCCAAGGATGCTGCTCCAGATATCATGGCGGTCGCGAAAGGCGTCGGTGGCGGTTTCCCGCTTGGAGCCTGTCTGGCGACAGAGAAGACGGGAATAGTCATGCAGCCCGGCTCGCATGGCTCGACCTATGGCGGAAACCCGCTGGCCATGGCCGTGGGCAATGTTGTCTGGGATGTTCTGACCGAAGAGGGTTTTCTCGAAGGTGTCCGCGACGTTTCGAATTCGTTGAAACAGGGACTGGCGAGCCTGAAGGATCGGTATCCGGATCACGTGGAAGAGGTACGAGGCAAGGGGCTCTTGATGGGCCTCAAGATGCGGATGGCACCTAAGCCGCTGCAGAACCTTGCACGTGAACACAGACTTCTTGTCGGCGTCGCCGGAGAGAACGTGCTCCGTCTGGCCCCGCCACTTGTCCTGACGGCGGAAGATGCCCGCGAGGCGGTGTCTATTCTCGATACCTGCCTGGCGAAGCTTCCGCCGCCAGATGCTGGCTAGATACGGCATGCGGCATTTTCTCGATCTGGCCGACATTCCGGCGTACGAACTGCGCGCAATTCTCGATGATGCCAAAGCCATGAAAGCTGCCCGTAAGGGCTGGCCCAAAGGCAAGCCTGATCGTGACGTTCCGCTTGCCGGTCATGTTCTGGCGATGATTTTCGAGAAAAGCTCCACACGGACCCGTCTGTCCTTCGATGTCGGCATGCGCCAACTCGGCGGAACGACAATCGTTGCCGGAGCCGGCGACATGCAGCTTGGCCGCGGCGAAACGGTCGAGGACACGGCCCATGTAATGTCGCGCTATGTCGATCTGGTGATGATCCGGGCCAATCGGCATACCGATGTCGAACGTTTTGCTGCTGCGGCAAGTGTTCCGGTCATCAATGGTCTGACGGACCGTTCGCATCCGTGTCAGATCCTTGCAGACCTGCAGACGCTGGAGGAGCACGGGCTAACGCTGGATGGCGCGCGACTGGCCTGGGTTGGAGACGGCAACAATGTTGCCGCCAGTTTCGTTGATGCGGCACCAAAATTTGGTTTCTCACTGGCGATGGCTACGCCTCAAGGATATGAGCCGGACGAGCGCCGGGTTGAACGCGCACGGTCGCAGCAGGGACGGATCGATCTCTATGATCGCGCGGCCGAGGCTGTTTCGGGCGCTGATGTCGTCATTACCGATACCTTCGTCTCCATGGGCGACAGCGATGCAGAAACCCGTCTCTCAGACCTTGCACCTTTCCAGGTGACATCGCAGATGATGAGCGAAGCCCTTCCATCGGCGCATTTCCTTCACTGCCTGCCTGCCCATCGCGGCGAGGAGGTCTCCGAAGACGTCATAGATGGCCCGGCCTCACTGATATTCGACGAAGCCGAGAACCGGCTGCACGCGCAAAAGGCAATACTGAAATGGTGTCTGGAAACCTGACAGGGCTGGTAGATCGACTTGGAGCGGATGACGACCAGGTTGCCAGTTTCCAGATCGAGGGACAGGCTGTTCGTGGAAGGATCACCCGGCTGGGACCGGACACGATAGACGCCATTCTCAAACGACATGACTATCCAAAGGAGGCCGCTCGTCTGCTGGGCGAAGCGCTGGTTCTGGCAACGTTGATCGGAGCATCGCTCAAGGTCGATGCCCGTTTGACGGTCCAGGCAGAAGGAAACGGCCCTGTCCGGCTGATGGTTGCCGAGTTCCACACCAGCGGTCGTCTGCGCGGCTACTTACGTATCGACCGTGACGCCTGGGCGAAACTGGAGCGGCTGAACCGGGGCGAACGCCCGCATCCAAGACAGGTGTTCGGAAAGGGCGTGCTTGGCATTATCGTCCTTCAGGATAATCCTTCGGTCCAGCCATACCAGGGACTTGTGCCCCTCGATGGTGCAACCTTGGCAGATTGCGCGGAGCACTATTTTGCGCAGTCCGAGCAAATCCCGACGCGCGTGCAACTGGCTGTTGGTGAAATAAAGACGGCAGGTGCCGAGCCAGTCTGGCGGGCTGGCGGAGCCTTGATTCAGAAAGTGGCAGACGACGAGGCAAGAGGGTCTACTGCCGACGACTGGACGACCGCCCGGGCGCTATTTGAAACGCTTGAAGACGTGGAACTGCTTGATCCGGATATTTCTTCGGGCCGCGCGCTATACCGTCTTTTTCATGAGGACGGGGTACGTGTCGAAGCTCCGGTAAAGATCGCCGATGCCTGCACATGTTCGAAAGAACGCCTTACCGATACACTTTCGGCGATGTCGGATGACGGTTTGCGCGAAATGTCTGACGATGGACGTACGCTTGAAGCAGACTGCCAGTTCTGCGGCCGCACGTACGACATTCCGCTTGCGGAGATTCTCTCGTCGACGACGACGTGAAGAGGTCCGTATCCACGCTCAGGCGTGCCAGAACCGCGGGGTAAAAACCACGAACACCGGAATAAGCTCCAGACGCCCCATGAGCATGGCTGCCGAGCAGATCCATTTGGCGGTCGTGCTCAATCCCTGAAATGTTCCTGACGGTCCAATCTGCGCGCCAAGCCCCGGCCCGACATTGGAAATAGAGGTCGCAGCGGCTGAAATTGATGTGAGTGGATCGAGACCGGTGAGCGAGAGAAGAACAGCCGCCACTGCAAACGTCACGAGATACATGAACACGAAAACCATGACCGATTGCAGGATGTCTTCCCGGATGGTCGTCCCACCATATTTGAACACGACGATACGGTTTGGGCTGAGAAGTTGACGCGCATAGGCCCAGACGGCCCGGGCCATGATCTCGATGCGAAAAACCTTCATTCCGCAGGCGGCAGACCCTGCGCACCCACCCACGAACATCAACGCGACAAATATTACCTCTGCAAACCCGCCCCATTGGCCATAATCGGACAGGCCGTAGCCGGTTCCGGTTATAACAGTCACGACGCTGAAGACAACGCGACGAAGAACATCACCCTCGGATTTGAACGGCGCCATTGACGGGTCGTAATGCATGTAGGCTGTCAGGAGAATGACGCTCGCGCCGATGATGAACAGAAAGGTTCTTGGCTGTGGGTCACGCCAGAGCGCATCCCAGCGACCATGCAGCATCATGACCGTCGCTCCGAACGGCAAGCCGGCGAGGATCATGAAGAAAATGGATACTTCCACAGCGGGGGTATCGGCAAACTTCCCGAAGGACTGATCACTGGTCGAATATCCGCCTGCAGCCATCGTCGTCATCGCATGGGCAATTGCATCGAACCAGGTCATGCCGGCCAACGCATAGAGAAGCGCACAGAGAACGGACAAGCCGATATAAACCAGAGCAATCTGCTTTGCGATCTCGCGCACGCTCGGCAGAAACTTGCCCGACATGTCGAAAAACTCGAGCTGAAACAGCTGCATCCCGCCCACGCCAAGCATGGGAAGGATAGCGATAGCCGTCACGATAATGCCGATGCCGCCAATCCATTGCAGGATGGCACGCCACAGGAGCAATCCAGGTGTCTCGGCATCAAGGCCTGTAATGACGGTCGCACCGGTCGTCGTCACGCCGGAAATGCTTTCGAAGATCGCATCTGTAAAATCAAGACCGGCCCCCATGAACGGCAATGCTGCTGCGAAAGGCAGGAACACCCAGACGGACACGGTCAACAGGAACGCTTCGCGCGTGCCTACCGGGCCAGGCTTTCCACCGCTCGCCATGTAGAGCACGCCGCCACTGGAAACGATCGCGAAGCTCGAGAGCGCGAACACTGCCCAGTCATCACGCCGTTCAAATGTATCGAGGATAGCGCACGGGATCATCGCCAGCCCGATCAGGATCAAAAGAACCCCCAGGGCGTAGATGACCGGCTGCAAGCGCATGGTTCAGGCCCTAGTGCCGGCGTGCCCTGTCGTAAGGGCTATCGAGCGAAAATGCGGGAACACTGATCTCGACGCGGTCGCCGTCATCGGATTTCATCCCGTATTGGCCCATCATCAATCCCGACGGTTCCCGTAACGGACACCCGCTTGAATACGTATAGCTGTCTCCAGGTTCGATCCGCGGCTGTTCGCCAACCACGCCTTCGCCGGATACCTCGCTTCGTCGCCCGGCCACATCGGTAATGACCCAGCGCCGGTCAATGAGTTGCAAGGCGCGGTCAGACCGGTTCACGATCTGCACGGTGTATTTCCAGATGAACTGACCATCATCAGGCGCAGAGTCGGCTTCCAGGTATTCGGGCGCAACCTTGACCACGATGCCGGCTGTTTCTGCAGCATAGGGAAAATCGTCTTCGTCCATAATGCTACTCCGCAGCCTTCCGAAGTGCCTGCAGCATGTCCGCTTCCAGGTCGCCGCCATCCTCGAGACCGATCGATATCCGAACCCAGGACGCATCAAGTCCCATGGCTGCGCGGTCTTCTTCTGAAAGCGCGCGATGCGTCGTCGATGAAGGATGACAGGCGAGCGACTTGGCGTCTCCCAGATTGTTCGAGATATCCACGAGTTTGAGCGCATTGAGGAAACGGAATGCCGCTTTCTGACCGCCCTTGAAGGACACAGCCATCAGCGATCCACCGCGCGACATCTGCTTTTTATGGATCGCGTGGTGGGGATGATCCTTCCGTCCCGGATAGCGAATGGCCGCCACGGCATCATGGCCTGCGATCACGTCGGCCAGTCGTTCGGCGGTATCACACTGGCGGGCTAGCCGCAGTTCCAGCGTCTCAAGGCCTTTCAGAATCACCCAGGCGTTGAAGGGAGAAATCGCAGGTCCGGTATGGCGCAGATAGGGCTGGATGGTGTCTTCCAGATCGGCTTTCTTCCCGAGGATGACACCTGCCAGCACCCTGCCCTGGCCATCCATATGCTTGGTGGCCGAATAAACGACCTGATCGGCCCCGAGCTCGAACGGCTTCTGGAGAAGCGGCGTCGCGAAGACATTGTCCACGATCAGCCGCGCACCGGCTGCATGTGCCAGGTCAGCGACTGCAGCAACATCAACACCGCTCAGCAGCGGGTTGGACGGGCTTTCGATGAGCACGCTTTGTGCAGGCCGTGACAGCGCTTTCTTCCAGGCATCCAGATCAGCGCCGTCGACAAACTCGGTTTCGATCCCGTAGCGGGGCATCAGTTCCGAAAGGATCCAGCGGCAGGAACCGAACAGTTCGGAGGCTGCAACAATACGGTCTCCGGCGCGGCAGGGTGCGATCAGCGATGCTGCAATCGCTGCCATTCCGGACGCCGTAGCAATCGCCATTTCGGCACCTTCCAGCAAGGCAAGCCGTTTTTCCAGCATCGAGACGGTCGGATTGTTATAGCGTGAATAGACATAGCCCGGTTCATCGCCGGACATGCGCGCGGCGGCCTGTTCCGCGCTGTCATAGACGTAACCCGAGGTGAGAATGAGCGCTTCGCTGGTTTCACCCCAGGATGAACGTTCCGTCCCGCCGCGAACCAGAATACTGGCCGGGCTCAGTTTGTTGGCGGGATCGTCTTCGTTCATCTGGCAATCTATCCTTGACGTCGCTGGGCAAGCCCTCCGAATAGAGACCTGTGCCCCTTACGGTCAATAGACCCGGGGATAAGGAGTGAGGCTGTTTCATTGAACTTCCCTGCCGGCATACTCGCCGACCACCAAATCGAATCCCTTGTCGCGGCCGGCAAAATTCGTGCACCAGCCGATCTTGAGCCGCTTCAGGTTCAACCCGCCAGCCTCGACCTGCGGCTTGGTGACCATGCATGGCGCCTGCGTGCCAGTTTTCTGCCAAATGGCAGAAGCGTGGATGACATGCTTTCGTCCGGTATGGCGCTGCACAGGATTGATATTACGGAAGGCGCAGTGCTCGAAACCGGATGCGTGTATCTGGTCCCGTTGATGGAGCGGATATCCCTGCCGAGCGGACTGACCGCCGCAGCCAACCCCAAAAGCTCGACAGGACGTATAGACGTGTTTGTGCGGCTGATCGCCGACGGTATTTCCGCTTTCGACAAGCTACCCCAAGGCTATGACGGCCCACTTTACGCGGAGATCGCACCGCGCACCTTTCCTGTACTGGTCAGGCCCGGAGACCGTCTCTGTCAGATCAGGTTCCGCTCCGGACCGGCAAAGATATTGCGCGAAAAGGATTTCAGCGTGAACCTTCCGGCAGGCGGAGACGCACACATCGGATACCGCGCGCGCCGACATTCGAACGTTCTGGATGTTTCGCGAAGCGGCATTCACCGGGCAGCAGATTTCTGGGAACCCGTCTATTCAGAAGACGGACGGATGATCCTCGATCCCGACGAGTTCTATATTCTGGCGTCGCGGGAATACATCAGCATTCCTGTTGGCGAAGCAGCAGAAATGTCCCCCATCGCGACTGATCTGGGTGAGTTCCGGGCCCACTATGCGGGCTTTTTCGATCCGGGGTTCGGACGTGAAGGGCAGGAAGGACGCGCAGTGCTCGAAGTGCGCGGGCGTGATGTTCCGTTCCTTCTCGAGCATGGCCAACCGGTCGGACGGCTTGTCTTTGAAGCCATGTCCGCATCGCCGGTGAAGCCCTATGGTCAGGACGGCTCCAACTATCAGGGTCAGAGCCTGAAACTGTCGAAGCATTTCACACCATGGGACTGATGGCCTCTTCCATGAAAGAAACAACACAATGACGCATTCAGATCCTACGCCGATCCGCAAGATCCTGGACCTCCTGCTTGCCGGTGGGCCAATCGATGCGGATCAGATGCGCGCTGGCTTTGACTGTCTTCTGTCTGGCGAGGTCCCGGCTGAGCTGATCGCAGGTTTTCTCGTTGCCTTGCGAATGAAGGGCGAGACGAAAGGTGATCTGGTTGCGGGTGCATCGGCAATGCGGGCGCTGGCGAGACAAGTGGCTGCACCGGCAGACGCTGTCGATACATGCGGCACGGGAGGGCTTCCCCGGACGACCCTGAACACATCGACCGCTTCTGCCTTCGTGGTTGCCGGAGCCGGAGGCTGCGTCGCCAAGCATGGTAATCGCTCGGTTCCGCCCAAGACCGGGTCGGCCGACGTGCTTGAAGCGCTGGGCGTGAAACTTGATATTTCCGACGAAGTACATCAGCGAGCGCTCGATCAGGCGGGGGTCTCCTTCCTCTTTGCGCCCGGTCATCACGGCGCTATGAGGCATGTTGCGCCGGTCCGCAAAGCGCTCGGCATTCGCACGATCTTCAATCTTCTGGGTCCGCTGACCAATCCGGCAGGTGTGCGCTTTCAAGTTCTCGGTGTCTTCGCGACACGCTGGGCAGAACCGGTTGCGCAGGCACTTGCAGAGCTTGGAACGCAGCACGCTCTCGTTGTTTGCGGACGCGAGGGTTTGGATGAATTGAGTGTCTGTGCCGAGACAGACGTCGTGGAAGTTGTTGCAGGCGATCTTAAACGCTTTGTTCTTGCGCCGGAAGATGTCGGCCTTTCGCGCTGGCCGGTCGAGGACCTGAATGGCGGTCCTCCGCGCGCCAATGCAGATCGTATAGTCACCTTGCTTGACGGCAAGAAAGACGCGTTTCGGGACGCTGTCTGTTTCAATGCCGGTGGCGCGCTTTATGTATCAGGCAAATCCGAGAGTATCCGGGCGGGGGTAGATCAGGCTCAGCACAGCATTGATTCCGGCAAGGCCGCCTCGGCCCTCGAAAAACTGATAGAGATCACGAATGACGGATAATGGTCCCACCGCGCTTGATCGCATCATCGCCTACAAACGGCGCGAGGTTGCAGAACGCAAGCAGGAGACGTCCGCGTCCGAGCTTGAAAGCCGCATTTCCGTGGCATCTGCGCCGCGCGGGTTCATCTCCGCACTACGGAGTGCAGAAGAGAGCGGGCGAAACGGACTGATCTGCGAACTGAAACGCAAGTCTCCATCCGCGGGCGATATTTTCCCCGGTGCAGATCCGGTCAACATTGCGCGTGATTACGAAGCCGGTGGTGCCGCTTGCCTCTCGGTACTGACGGACGGACCCAGCTTTGGCGGAACGATCGCAGACCTGGTGGCGGTACGCGGCGCTGTCAGCCTGCCGGTCTTGCGCAAGGATTTCATGATCGACCCTTGGCAAGTAAGGGAGGCACGCGCTTATGGCGCGGACGCCATTCTGGTCATCCTCTCGGCTGTTACCCCTGCCCTTGCGGCGTGGCTGATGCGAGAGGCAGGCTCGCTCGGCATGGATGCTCTGGTGGAGGTTCATGACGAGGAAGAGTTGCAATGCGCAAGAGATCTCGGCGCGCCGTTGATCGGGGTGAACAACCGCAACCTGCAGGCAATGACGACCGATCTCGGAGTATCCGCCCGGTTGGCTGGAGCTCATCACGACCTGCATGGCATGGTATCAGAGAGCGGAGTGAAGACCGCCGAAGATATCCGGCTTTTGCGGACAAGCGGCTATCGACGATTTCTGATTGGCGAAAGTCTGATGCTATCAACGGACCGGCAGGCGGCGACCAAAGCACTTGTCCAGACAAGTTGACGTAAAAGACGAACGTATATAGAACGAAACATGACTATAAACGGTTCGGAGTGGCGTAATGCTCACGATCAAACAGCGTGAATTGCTTCTTTTCATCAATGAGCGGATTGCTCAGGATGGCGTCTCGCCCTCGTTCGATGAAATGAAGGAGGCTCTTGATCTGGCCTCGAAGAGCGGTATCCACAGGCTGATCACGGCACTTGAGGAACGTGGCTTCCTGCGCCGCCTTGCGCATCGCGCGCGGGCGATAGAAGTGCTGAAACTTCCGGAATCGGCGGCTCCGCTGTCTCGTGCCCGCCCGAACCAGCCTTTCCGGCCGAATGTGGTGGAAGGCAATTTTCGCGGACGTGGCGATTTGGACCGGTCCATCCCGGTCTTGGGACGCATCGCCGCCGGTGTTCCAATCGAGGCAATCCAGAACGAAACCGCACGCATCATTCCACCCGAAAATATCGAGGGCGGGCATCATTACGCGCTCGAGGTACAGGGCGACTCCATGATCAATGCCGGTATCCTTGATGGCGACATCGTGATCCTCAAGCCGGATGATACCGCCGAATCGGGAGATATCGTTGTGGCACTGGTCGACGAGGAAGAGGCCACCCTGAAACGGTTCAGGCGCAAGGGTGCATCAATTGCCCTCGAAGCTGCCAACCCGGCCTACGAAACCCGCATCTTCGGACCTGACAGGGTACGTGTTCAGGGCAAGCTCGTCGCGCTCGTCCGAAAGTATCACTAGGGGTCAGTCATCCCTTGGGCGGGGGTGGCAGCGCGTCACCGCACGCGGCCATGCTGGACCACTGACGGCAGGACGTTGCTGTCAGAGGACGTGTCCGGTAGCCCTTGCCGTCCAGTTGCAGCTGCAGAGCAAGCGGATAGCCCTGCAACTGGCCAAAGGGGATATCCGCCGCCCCTGCATCAGACCAGAGCCGCAGGCTTTCAGTTGTCTTGTCGATTGTCAGCACGCGTCCGTCCGCGACGGTCATCGTGCACGTGTCCCGGCAGTCCAGTATTTCCACGTCAGAGAAGCGCAGCGGCTTGAGACCCTCGCCCTTCCAGAGTCGCACGCCTGACCAGCCCTGGTCCTGCTTGGTAAACACATGTCCGGACGGGCTGACGATCACACCGGGTTCACTTGCAGACAACCACAACAGAAAGGCGCAGGCCGCAGGAATAGCCGCCAGCCTGATGCCGCCATGAATGCACCATGCGGCCAGCGCGAGTGTCACGAACAGGAGAAAGGAGCCTGGAAGCAGTCTGCCTGGACGGTAGATCGAGCTCTCCTGACCGCCAGCAAGATGCGCAATGTCCAGAACCAGCGCGAGGCTCGCGCCAAAGCCCCGAAGCGGCAGATCGCCCAGTCCGAGCGGCATTAGCAGTGCACCGACTGCACCTAGAGGCGCACTGACCAGTGATATGATCGGCGAAACCGCGATGTTTGCGAGATAGCCATACGTTGCCACCCTGTCGAAATGGTAGAGTGCAAACGGTGCCGTGGCTGTTCCTGCGACCAGTGATGTCAGAAGCAGCGGAACGGCCCAGCGGCGCAGCCAAGAGCGCGCTCCCGTCCGGTCGCGCTCGAACCGCGGCGCGACACTCTGATAGGTGCGAATGAGCGCTGCTGTTGCAGCAAACGACATCTGGAAACCCGGTCCGACGACGGAAACGGGTGAGAGCAACACGACCCCCAGCATGGCAAGACCAAGCGTATGCAGGGAGATGGCTGGTCGGTCGAGAAGAATGGCTGTCAGTGCGATTGCCGCCATGATCCAGGCCCTCTGCGCTGAAACTGCGGCGCCACTGAGGACCAGGTAAAGTGTGATCCCGGCAAGGGCCAATGCCGCCGCAGGTTTCTGAACGGGATAGCGTCGTGCCAAAGGCAGGATCAGGGCCAGTCCGCGAAAGCCGATGAAATATAGGATGCCCGCCGCCAGTCCCATATGTAGGCCTGATATGGCGAGAAGATGCGCCAGCCCGGCCGAGCGCAGCGCGTCCTGATCCTCTATCGCCATAAGACTGCGATCACCTGAGATGAGCGCTGCTGCAAAGCCGCCACCACGCTCTCCCGCAGCTTCGCTCACGTCGAGTGCCACGGACCGGCGCAGGCTGGCAATATCCAGCTGCAACCGGTCACCAAACCCCTCCGGCGCGCCGATCACACCCGGACGACAGGCACCGAAGGCAAAGCCGACAGCGTGAGGGCCATCGAAATAGGCCTGCCGTCTGAACGCATAATCGCCGGGGAGCGACCTTGCGGGCGGCGGCCTGAGGCTGGAATAGCACCGGACGAAGCGGCCGGGACCGACGACCAGTTTCGATCGATGAGTTAATCTCACATACGCGGGCGTCTCATCCCGGCTAAGACCCAAGATCGCATGTGTCCGTAACAGGATGCGTTCGCCGCTTTGACCGACAGAGACATCTTCGACCCAACCCTCGACCATTACCCTGTCCATCGGCGCATCGATCAAGACGGGTTGTGCCGCGTAGGTGCGAAGCGCTGCATAGGATATGCCGAGACTGAACGCGAAAACCAGCACGATAAATATCTCGACCAGAGGACGGGCGGTGTCGTCCTTGGCGAAATACTTCCTATATCCCAACAGGCAGAGCAGCAGGGCGACGGGAAAGAGGACTGGCGATGGCTCGAACGGCATCTCAAACCACGCCGCACTGCCCAGGGCGAACGCGACAGGTGCCCAGAGCCAGACTGAGCCGGGATCGATTGCTACCTCGCCTCGTGAGGATTGGCTCGCATTGCCGCCCACGCGTTGACGCCATGCAGCAATCGCGCGAAGTGCGCGTTCTTGCCTACGCACCAGACTTTCAACGAGACGCCCAATGACCGTCATCACCCGCTTTGCGCCCTCCCCCACCGGCTTCCTTCACATAGGAGGGGCAAGAACGGCTTTGTTCAACTGGTTGTTTGCCCGTCATCATGGCGGACAGTTCCATTTGCGCATCGAAGACACAGACACGGCAAGGTCCACGAAAGCCGCAACTGATGCTATTCTCGAGGGGCTCGGCTGGCTCCGACTGACACCGGACGTCCCTCCCGTTTTCCAGAGCAGCCGCGCCGACCGCCACAGGGAGGTCGCCTTGCAACTGGTCAAGGCGGGGAAGGCCTACCATTGCTCTGTCAGCATCGATGAACTGGCCGAGCGGCGTGCACGCGGTGAGGCTGCACAAGCGCGCCTGAAAAGCGAAGCGGCGACACTCTCTACGGAGGAACGCGATGAACTGACAGCGACGGTAAGGAAGGATCTTTCTCCGTTCAGGTCCCCCTCGCGCGACGGGTCGAAGGATATATCAACAGATGGCAGCGTCATTCGCCTGCGCGCACCCGATAACGGGAAAGTCGCCTTCCATGACGATGTCCAGGGCGATGTCTCGATCGACGCCGATGAAATCGATGATCTGATCCTGTGCCGCGCCGACGGAACGCCCACTTACATGCTGGCGGTCGTCGTCGATGATCATGATATGGGTGTCACGCAAGTTATTCGCGGTGATGATCATCTGACGAACACGTTCCGCCAGCTTCCGATCTACGACGCCATGGGCTGGCAGCCTCCGGCCTTTGCGCATATTCCGCTGATACACGGCCCCGATGGTGCCAAGCTTTCCAAGCGTCACGGTGCACTGGGTGTCGAGGCGTATCGAGACCTCGGATACCTGCCTGAAGCCGTAAAGAACTATCTGCTACGCCTCGGCTGGAGCCATGGCGACGATGAAATCATTTCCGAAGCCGACGCCGTTTCGTGGTTCGATCTTGAGGTCATCAACAAATCCCCCTCGAGGATGGATTTCGAGAAGCTTGCTTCGGTGAACGGTCACTATCTGCGGCATGGCGATCAGGACCGCATCGCGAAACTGGTGGTAGAGCAGTTGCAGGCGAAAGGCCCGCTGGCCGAGGCTGCGGCTGCGAGAGTGACGCGTGCAATGCCGCAAATGTCGGCACGTGGACAGACGCTCATCGAAATCGGAGACGCGTGTGCGTTTCTGATTCAGGGTCGACCGATTGACATTGCACCGAAGGCGGCGAAGAAACTCGGCCAGAACGAACGGCAAACTCTCGTCGAACTGGCTGCAGCGCTTGACGGTGTGGCAGATTGGTCAGAGTCCTCGATAGAAACCGCGCTTGCAGACTTCTGCGACGCGAAGGAGCTAGGCATGGGAAAGGTCGGCGGACCCCTGCGAACGGCTCTGACGGGCGGCTTGCCGGCTCCGGATATTGCGCTGGTCTGCGAATGGCTGGGCAAGAACGAAACGCTGGGTCGCATTGCGGATGTGACCGGCGCTGAATTACAAGAGGGATGAGATGAAAAACAAGATCAAACCAAATGGTTCTGCACAACTGAAAGTCGGCGGTCTGGACGTTGAACTTCCCGTCTATTCCGGAACGCTCGGCCCGGATGTGATTGACGTCAAATCCCTGCACAAGCAAACGGGGATGTTCACGTTAGACCCGGGCTTCACATCGACTGCCAGCTGCGAATCCCAGATCACCTTCATCGATGGCGACGAAGGAACGCTGCTGTACCGGGGCTACCCGATCGAGGAACTGGCCAACCAGTCGAGCTTCCTTGAGGTCTGCTTTCTGCTTTTGCAGGGTGAGCTGCCAACAAAGCAGGAACTGTACGACTACACGCATACAATCACGAACCATACGATGCTGCATGCGCAGTTCGACCGGTTTTTTGAAGGCTTCAGGCGCGACGCCCACCCTATGGCAATCATGACCGGCGCCGTAGGTGCCCTGTCAGCCTTCTATCACGACTCGACCGATGTCGAGGATCCACGTCAGCGCGAGATTGCCAGTCACCGGCTCATTGCAAAGATGCCAACCATTGCGGCCAGGGCCTACAAATACTCCGTCGGGCAGCCATTCGTTTCCCCGCGCAACGATCTCACCTATTCCCAGAACTTCCTTCGGATGTGCTTTGCTGTTCCGGCAGAAGACTGGGAGGTAAACGAAACGCTTGCCCGCGCGATGGACAAGATTTTCATCCTGCACGCAGATCATGAACAGAACGCGTCAACCTCGACTGTGCGCCTTGCCGGATCATCCGGTGCCAATCCGTTCGCCTGTATCGCTGCCGGCATCGCCTGCCTTTGGGGGCCGTCACATGGCGGTGCCAATGAGGCCGCTCTCAACATGCTTCGCGAGATCAGGTCTGTTGACCGGATCCCGGAATACATCGAGCGCGCAAAAGACAAGTCCGATCCGTTCCGTCTGATGGGCTTTGGCCATCGGGTCTACAAGAACTATGACCCGCGCGCGCGCGTCATGCAGGAAGCCTGTCACGAGGTTCTGGACCTTCTGGGCAAGAAGAATGACCCCTTGCTGGCGGTCGCCATGGAGATGGAACGCATTGCCCTCGAAGATGAGTATTTTGTCGACAAGAAGCTCTATCCGAACATCGATTTCTATTCGGGCATTACCCTGTCCGCGATGGGCTTCCCGACGGAGATGTTCACCGTGCTCTTCGCCCTCGCGCGCACGGTCGGCTGGATCGCCCAATGGGATGAGATGACCTCCGACCCGACCCAGCGTATCGGACGTCCGCGTCAGGTTTATACCGGCTCGCCGCAGCGCAGCTACCAGCCCATGGGCCAACGCGGCTAAACCGCGTTCACCAGTTTATGGATACCTTCGGCGGCCAGTCTGGCGGCCGGGGGCTGGCCGCGTCCCATCTTCTCCAGTGCAGCGAACTGGTCGTCTATCTGCGCCCGTCGCAACGTTTGATCGCCAAGCAGGCGTTCCGCCGCTTCGGCCAGCCGGCCGGGTGAAAGTCTGGCCTGAACGAACTCCCCAATGATTTCCCGCCCTGCGGCGACATTCAGAAGCGTGATGTAAGGCGAGCGGAAGAAACCCGAGCTGGCAATCAGATAGGTGACGAGACCCAGACGGTATGCAACCAGAATCGGGCACCCCTGACTGGCCAGTTCCGTCGTTACGGTACCGGAACACGCCAGTGCCAGTGTCCCGGCTGCCATGGCGTCAGCCTTGTCGTTGGCGTTCCGTACGAAAACGGTCCGCTGAGGCCAGTCGAGCTTTGCAGCCTCCAGAACATCTGAGACGCTATCGCTTATGATTGCTACACAGATCCGATTGTCGCCAGCGTCACACAGCAATTTTGCGGCGCCAACGAGGTCTGGCGCGACCCGCTCGATTTCCGAGGTCCGGCTACCGGGCAAGACGAGAATGATTTCGCGGTCATCGTCTATCTCGTATCGCTCGCGGAACGCACGACCGTCGCCTGGCTCAAAGCGATTGACCGCTGGATTGCCGATCACTGTCACTGGCAAGCCGTATGGGGCGTAGAAGGGTGCCTCGAATGCGTGAATGCAAAATAGATGGTCGACCAGCGCGGCAAGCGTCTTTGCACGCCCGGGGCGCGTCGCCCAGACCTGTGGTCCCACGAGCTTGTAGAGCGGGATATCCGGGGCGCGTTTTCTCACTCTGGCGGCAACACGCAGTGTAAAGCCCCAGGAATCGACCAGCACGACCGCATCCGGTTGCGCCAGAATAATTGCGTCAGCGACCTTGTCAGCCAGGTTCACGACCGTTCGGTAGGCCTTGATACCTTCAAGGAAGCCCAAAACACCGAGCGGTGCGATGTCTATGTCGGAGACGATCCCTTCGCGGGCCATGGCGGTCCCGCCACTCCCCCTGAAATCAATGGACGGATCAATCTTGCGAAGTTCCCGCATGACCTCGGCGGCCAGTTCATCTCCCGAGGCTTCAGCCGCCACGAAATAGAGCGTTCCACTCATGGCAACGCCCCGTCTTGTCCAAGCGCCACAAGGAACAGTCCGGCTTCGCTCGCTGCGGACACCACACCCTCGGCATCAATGACAAGCGTATTATTGCCCTCGATCGCTATACCGGCCAGCCCCGCGCTGGCGGCGTTCCTGACTGTTGATATACCGATGACCGGCATGTCGATGCGCCGCTCCTGTACGGGTTTGAGGCGCTTGCACAAGACGCCGCGACGCTCGTCTACCGTCCCGCGCACATTCTCCGGGAGCGATGCGACCCGCTCCAGCATGGCATCCGTGCCTTCCTGCGCTTCAACGGCCAGAACCACGCCACGGCAGACAACGGCGCCCTGTCCGATATCCTGTTCACCGATGACCCCGGCAACGGTCCAGGCACGCGCAATGTCGCGACATCCCTCTTCGGAACACATTGCCTTGCCGGTCATCCAGCCGACATTGGCTTTCAGGCTCTCCAGCATCTCGTGGGCGCCAATGACCTGAAATCCTTCGGCCTCTACAATTTCTACAATAGCTCGCAGCAAGGCATCGTCGCCTTTGGCCGCTGCAGCGAGCACGCGCGGCAGCAGACGGACCCCACGCCAGTCGGGTTTGAGTTTCCGGAAGTCCGGACGCGATACGTTTCCCGCAAATGTAAGGGTCTCAACGCCGTTTGACTTCAGTTCTTCGAAGAGACGACCGATCTCCCCCAGGCCGAGAACGGTATGGTTGAAGCGTCCGATCCATGATCCCGCAAATCCCTTGAGTCCGGCAATGAAAACCGTATTTCCGATGGCGGCTTGATGCTCGGCAATTACCCGGGGCAGATCGCCTGAGCCGGCTATGATGGCAATGCGCATCGGTCCGTCAGCTCATCTGGCAGAGAGGGCGGCCGACGCGGTCTTTGGCGATAAAGTCGAATACCGTACGGGCAACATCACTGTCACCAAATTCGTTCTGCGCGTTTTCAAGACGGTCCCTGAACGTCATGGTCTTGTCGTTAAAGAGACGTTTGTAGACAGCCCTGATTGTCCGTACCTGCTGCTTGGTGAAGCCGCGCCGTTTCAGGCCCACGACGTTTATCCCGGCGATGATCGCATGGTTGCCGACCGTCATCGCAAATGGGACGACGTCAGTCACGACAACCGATCCACCTCCTATGAAGGCATGGTCGCCAATCCAGCTTTGCTGGTGGACGGTCGAAAACCCGCCGCACCAGACCTGATCGCCGAGTACACATTCACCGCCGATCTGAACGGCGTTCGCTATGACGCATTTGTCGCCGATCACCGTGTCATGTCCCAGATGCGAACTGAACATCATGAAGCAATCGGCACCGACACGTGTCGTCCGGTTCGTCTTCGGGTTGCCGGCATGAATATTCACGTTCTCACGCAGAATGGTACGTGGCCCGACGACAAGATGCCCGTCGTCCAGATCCGGCATTCGAAGGATCTGCGCGCCGAGTCCAAGACAGACACCCGGATACAACTGGCAGTCCTCGCCGATCTCTGTCTGTCCACGAACCGTTACGCGCTCATGAACCTATCACGCGGTCACCCAGCGCAACACCCGGCCCGATGATGCTGAAAGGACCCACTTCGACATCATTTCCCAGCTGTGCACTTTCGGAAACAATCGCCGACGGGTGAATGACCGGACCACTCATGAGGTCGTATCGTTTCCGGTGGATCGGCGCTTTGCGCTGCGTGACAGCCAGGCGGCTTCGCGAAGCATCTGCCTCAACGGCTTGGCCGGTGTCCCGCCCCAGACTTCTCCTGGCGGGACATCGCGCATCACGGCGGCGTCAGCCGCGAGCTTCGATCCATCTCCAATGTTCAGATGATCGGCAATTCCCACGCGGCCGCCGAGCATGACGCCATTGCCAATATTGACCGAGCCGGAAATACCGCCAAACGCGGCGACCACGCTGTGGCGACCGAACGTCGAATTGTGGCCGACCTGAACCAGATTATCTATCTTGGTTCCCTCGCCGATGACGGTGTCTTCAAATGCGCCCCTGTCTATGCAGGTACACGACCCGATGGCGACCTTGTCCTGAATAATGACTCGCCCGAAATGCGGGGCTTCGCTGAACCCTTCGGCCTCAGGCACCAGGCCGAATCCGAACCCGCCTATGACGGCATTCGACTTGATCCTGACGTTATCGCCGATAAGCGCGGCCTCGATTACAGTCCCGGACCCGATCGAGCAGCCCCGTCCGATCTGTACGCCCGGCCCGATGACGGCGTTTGGTCCGATCACCGTCCCAGCACCGATCGATGCGCCGACGCCTATGAAAGCTCCCGGACCGATTGTCACGCCGTCATGCTGTACAGCGGCTTTCAAAGCCGCACCGTCTCTGTTGTCGGTTACAGCTATTGACTCGAGAAGACACGCAGCCGCTCTGGTGAAGTCCACGCGAGGCGTTTTCGAGATCAGGACGGTAATACCGTCCGCTATCGCTTCGGCGCACTGTTCGTTGGTGATGACCGCACCCATCGAAGGATCGATCTTGCCCGCGTCGCGGGGATCGCCTTCGAAGAAGCAAAGCGCATTGTCCGCCGGATTGTTTGGCGAACATACCGTTAGAAGAGACCGGGCTCCCTCGCCGCGCAGCGTGGCACCCACAAGGTCTGCAATGGCATTGGCACTTAGCGGGCCGAGGGTCCTGTAAAAGCGTTCGTCATGCATTTCGCGGCCCCTGCAGTGACCCCTGACTATTGCTGAGGCGCAGCGGGCTGGTCAGGCAAAGTGACCCGGGTCACGGTGATTGTCGGAGCGGACGCATTGAGGCTCGTAATGACGTCCTGGGTCACGTCTATCGACGGATCGGAAATCAGGATCTGCGACGTATCGAGCATGACCTTGGCGTTCTTCGCTACCCGGACAGCTTCGAGCGCGACGCCAAGCTTGTTGTTGTAGTCGACCAGCGCGTTACGCTCGGTCGCCTGAAACTCGCGTGCGCGTTTGGCTTCCTTCTCGGAATAGGCTTGCGCCCGGCGGGTGAAGGATTGCCCTTGTTGAAGCAGGGCCGTATCGGCCTGGACCTGTTCGCGGGTCTTGCCTTGCGTCTTGGCCTGAATGGCGGTCTGCTCTGTTTCGAGAGCCCGGGCTTCAGGTTCGAGTTCGCGTCCTATAGTTTCGCGAATCGTGCGCAGCTTGGTGTTCATGTCCTGACCGGCTGCGCTTTCCCGCAGAACCTTGACATTATCCACGACCACCACGTCCTGAGCGATGGCCATCGGTGCGAGCATGGCGCAGCCCAATGCCAGAAGCAGGCCGCGTGCGGAAACGAGAAATTTCATGTAAGTTACCCTTTTTAGGTTTGGTGTTCGCGCGCGGTTAGAAGCGCGTCGATGTGCTGAACCGGAAGGTCTCCGTCCGGTCATAGTCTTCACTACGCAGGATCTGTGAGAAGTCGAACCGGATAGGTCCGAACGGCGAGTCCCAGAAAACGCTCAAGCCCGCTGCAGCGCGCAAGGAGGCCTCAGACTCTGTCCGGATTGCCTGGAATCCCTGGATATCCCCGTTGGCGTCCAGTTGAGGGTTGAACGTCAACGCTGTGATATCGTCGTCGTCGAGCAAGCCGACCGTACCGAAGTCGGTGAACAATGCCGTCTCGATCCCGTATTCTGCGGGCAGGAAGTTCGGAACCGTCAGTTCGGCCGTCCCGATCACGTAGGCCTTGCCGCCCCGTGACTGCTGACGGAATGTCGACAGGAGATTGCCCTGTGCATCGAAGTTCTGAACAACTTCTCGAGGGCCAAGACCTGCAACGTCGAAGCCCCGGAAGCTGTTACCGCCCTTGAAGAAGCGGTTGTTGATCCGCAGATCGTCGTCGTTGAAAGCCGCAACGTATCCGCCCGAGAGCTGAAACGATGCGATGAAGTTCTTCGTCAGACCGCGATAGACCGTGCCGGACGCTTCGGTTTTCACGTAGAAAACGTCGCCGCCCACGCCGGACAGTTCCTGAGAGAAACCCACATCGAAGCCACGTGTCGGCGTGATCGGATCGTTTCGCCCGTCATAGCTCAGCGCATAGCCGACGATGGACGAGAGGTCGGTTCTTTCCTCGCGACAGAGCGAATTCTGAAAGAGGTTGGCCGGGTCGCACTGGTCATTCAACACCGTGCCACCGACCGGAACTTCCGTGCCGTTCACAGGCAGGAAACGTCCGAACTGGTCGAACAGCGGCACGCCGTTTGCGTCGATGATAACAGGAATATCCTCGACGTTCACCTCATCCTGACGCAGCGTATAACTAAGCGACACGTTGCTGCGTTCGGTCAGGGGGAAACCAAGACGGAGACCGGCACCGATCGTTTGCGTTTCGAAGTCCGAGATATCCAGAAAGTCGGTACGGGTCGAGAAAATGTCGACGCCCGCTGCAAGATTGCGGTCCAGAAAGCGTGGCTCGGTAAAGCGCAGGTCAATCGTCTGCTGTCGTGAACTGGTCTGAAGGCGCGCGCGGACGAGTTGTCCTCGTCCACGATAGTTGCGCTCGGTGACGTTGAGGTCGAGCAGGAAGGAATCAACGGAAGAGAAGCCTGCCGCGAACGAGACTTCACCCGTGGGCTGTTCCTCGACAGTTACGTCCACGACGGTGCGGTCAGGAAGTGAACCCGGCTCCTCCGATATGGTAACGTCCTTGAAGAACCCGAGGCGCCGAACACGATTGCGGGACTGGTCAAGGAGAACGCGGTTGAAGGCATCGCCTTCCGCAATCCGCATTTCGCGGCGTACAACCCGGTCGAGCGTACGCGTATTGCCGATGATGTTGATCCGCTCGACATAGACCCGCGGGCCTTCATCCAGCGCGAATGTGATATCGACCTTCCGCGTCTCGGAATTGCGCTGGATGCGCGGACGCACGTCCACGAACGCATAGCCAGCGACACCCGCAGCGAAGGTCAATGCGTCTTCGCTTTCTTCGATGGCATCGCCGCGGAAACGCGCACCTTCCTGGATCGGTACGATTGCTCGAAGCGCATCGCCATTCAGCTTGTCGAGCGCCGTCTCGACCTTGATCTCGCCGAACTCGTACTGCTCCCCCTCATCAATGGTGAAGGTGATGTAGAAGTCTTCCTGATCCGGCGTCAGTTCGGCGACGGCAGACACAACGCGAAAATCGGCATAGCCCTGATTGGCGTAGAATTGACGGAGCAATTCGCGGTCGTATTCGAGGCGGTCGGGGTCATAGTTGTCGTTCGACGAAAAGAAACGCCAGAGACGGGACTGTTCGGTGACGAGTTCACCGCGCAGACGACGGTCAGAAAACGCCTCGTTACCAAGAATGTTGATCGACCGGACGCCGGTCACCGGCCCTTCGGAAATTTCGAAGACCACGTCGACGCGGTTCTGGTTCAGTGGCTTGTATTGCGGCGTCACATTCACTGCAAAGCGGCCGCTGCGACGGTAGACTTCAAGGATGCGCTGAACATCGGCCTGAACACGTGCCGCCGTAAAGATTCCGCGCGGCTCAACCTGAATTTCTTCACGGAGCTTGTCGTCGTTCAGTGCCTTGTTGCCCTCGAAGAGAACTCGGTTGACGATCGGATTCTCGACCACTTGAACGACGAGATCCTCGCCATCGCGCGTGATCACCACATCAGCAAAAAGCCCTGTAGCAAACAGCGTCTTTAGAGACAGGTCGACACGGCCAGGGTCGAACGCCTGACCCGGTTCCAGCAGAAGGTAGGACTCGATTGTACGGGTTTCGATCCGCTCATTGCCTCGGACGACAATCCGCCGGATCGGGTCGGTGTCCGCTTGTTGCGCCATGGCCACCGGAGCAATGCCCGGCCCGAGAACGCTCGCACTTGCCAGTGCAGCTGATATGGCGATGACGCTCGCAAAGACTTTACGCATAGACTTACCCGACAAGATTACCCGGTCCTTCGCGACGTTACAGTGAGCTGAAAGCTTTCAGCAAACCCGTATCCCTCACATCGTTGAAGGTCACCAGCACCGCCATACACACCAGCGCCACGAGACTCAATGACATAGTGAAACCTTGTATGCGTTCGGAGGGAGGGTGGCCAGTTACGGCTTCGTAAGCGTTGAACGCCAGATGACCGCCGTCGAGAACGGGAAGTGGTAGCAAATTGAAAAAGCCGATGGCTACCGAGATCGCCGCAATGAAATGCAGAAGTGTGAGAGACAGAAACATCAGCTTGCGCCCGATCCCGACGCCTTCAATCTCCAGAACCTGCACATTCTGTGTCCCGATGAAGTTTGCGATACCCACAGGGCCGGACAGCTGTTCGATCGGTTCGCGTCCAGTCGCCAGTCGCCCGATCATCGTGACCGTTGTTGCAATGCTACGACCTGTTTCAGCGACCCCCGACCCCAGCGCCTGTACCGGGTTCAGCCGCTGCGTGCTCGTGAGCGTCGTTTCCAGCTCCAAGCCAACCCGCCCGGTGCGTTCGGTCAGTCCGAGCTCGTTTTCACGCACACTGCGTTCGGGGGTGACCTGAAGCGAGACGGGCGTTCCGTCGCGCACAACATCAAGATCAAGTTCGTCGTTTGCAGACATCGCAATCGTCATGATGAACCGGCCTACGTTCTCGATAGGGTCGCCGTTAAGCCTGGCAAGCACATCACCCGGCAATACACCTGCAGCTTCGGCAGGGCTGTCAGCCTGGACATTGACGACACTGATCTGATGCTGGGGAATCCCCGAAATCAGCACCAGTCCGGCGAAGATTATCGAGGACAGAACAAAGTTCGCGATCGGCCCGGCGATTGCCACGATCGAGCGTTGTCCGACGGAGAGCGCACCATAAGGTTTGCCGACCGGGCCCTGCTCGACCTTGCCGATGTCTCCCGGCAACTGGTTCTCACCGACAAATTTCACGAAGCCACCAAGGGGCAGCCAGTTCAGCCGCCAGCGCGTTCCGTTTCGGTCCGTCCGCTCGAAGATTGATCTTCCAAACCCGATCGAGAAGGACTCCACGCCCGCGTCGAACCGACGCCCCGCCCAGTAATGTCCCAATTCATGAATGACGATTACGACACTGATTACAATCAGAAAAGACAGGATATAGATCGGGCCTTGGGCGAACATCGACATCGTGCTGTATCCTTGTTTCGCGTCAGGCCGGGAGGCAGAGCTGTGCAGCCCAGGCTGTCACGACCTCGTTGATCCGGAGAACATCCTCGATACTGTCAACGGTATCTGGCATGCCGTCCGCGCCGGTGTCCAGCGCGCGCGACACGCACTGTTCGACAGTGGCGGCGATATCCAGAAAACCGCAATGACCGTCCAGAAAGGCGGCGCCCGCCGCCTCGTTTGCCGCATTGAAGACCGTCGTCGCCAATGCCCCGGCGAGCGCGGCCTCACGTGCCAGCCTCAAGGCAGGAAACCGCGTTTCGTCGGGCGCTTCAAAATCCAGCCGCCCCAGTGAAGCAAGATCCAGCCGCGCGACATCCGTGGTCTGTCGCCTTGGCCAGTTCAGAGCATGGGCAATCGGAGTGCGCATGTCCGGTACGCCAAGCTGAGCGAGAACCGAGCCGTCCGGGTAGGTCACCATCGAATGGACGATCTGTTGTGGATGGATCAGAACGTCGATCCTCTCCGGCTCGATATCGAAGAGGTAAGCTGCCTCTATGAACTCAAGTCCCTTGTTCATCAGCGTAGCGCTATCGAGTGTGTTCTTCCGGCCCATGGCGAAGTTTGGATGGTCCAGCGCCAGTTCGGGCGTGGCATGGCGCATCTCTTCGAGACTCGCTGTCCGGAAAGGTCCGCCCGAGGCCGTCAGGACAAGACGTTCGATATTGGCGCGGGCTTCCATGACCTGAAACATGGCATTGTGTTCGGAATCGACAGGGATGATTTTCACTCCCGTATCGCGCGCACGCTGCATGACGAGCGGGCCTGCGCACACCATGGTTTCCTTGTTCGCCAGCAGAATGTCGCTCCCGGCGTCGATGGCGGCGAATGTGGGAAGAAGGCCCTTCGAGCCTGACATGGCCGACATCATGCGGTCGACGCGGATGGATGCCGCCTCAAGCACGCTTGACCAACCGACCGCAACATGGATCCCGGTGCCTGCAAGACCCGCTTCAAGCCTGCCGCGCCCCTCTTCATCGGCCAGCACGACCCGTTCAGGGCGACAGGCCAACGCCTGCTCGATCAGTCTGTCCGCATTGCTTCCCGGCAACCAGCGCGCACACCTTGAACTGTCCGGGGTGAGCCGCATTCGCCTGCGCGATCACATCAAGCGTCGAACACCCGATCGAGCCGGTGGAGCCAAGAATGGAGACCGTCTGCACGCTCTAAAGTCCGAGAAGAAGAAGCGGATAGGCCGGATAGAAGATCAGTGCCGCACCGAACACTACCGAGACCGTCGCCGAGCGAGTCGAGCCGGTCGAGAAGTCCACCATGGCCGGGGATCAGAGCCTCCGGTATCCTTGGCGCGGAACCGTCGCTTGAACTGGCTTTCAAGAAGATCGCCGACCTGCGCGACGATCGATATCGACCATGCCGAAAGCGATCCCTATGGGCACCATACCGTCACTCAAACCAGCGAAGATCGCTCCCACCAGACCTGAACAGACCAGCCCGCCGAGAGCGCCGCTCCAGGTCTTGTTCGGGCTGAGTTTCGGAGCGAGTTTCGGCCCGCCAAAGCCCCGCCCTGCGAGAAAAGCGGCGATGTCGTTGATCCAGACCGCGACCATCAGGAAAGTCAGAAGAAGAATGCCGCCGCTGGCTTCTTCGCGCATGTAGACAAACGCCATCACAGCGAACGGCAGCACCACGCTTCCCAACGTCAGCCAGACTCGTGTTGCGCCGGTGCGCAATCAGTCCGAACGCAAACGTCACCGCTCCGCAGACCGCGATCCATACCAGCGCCCATGAAAGGGAGCTGATCGCAGCAAAACACGCCAGCAAGGTCAGAACGGTTGTCACGCCCAGAGCCCGGGACGGACCTCATCAAGCACCAGCCTTTGCCATTCGCGAAGACGCCGAGCCCGCACAGTCCGCGATGCGATCGCGATGAACCAGCCACCGGCCCACACCACGAGAAGGCCGACGGGCACGAGTACGAAGCCGGCGATGATACGCGCCCTGATATCCTCATGGGCGGGAACGAAGCGTTGCGGGCCTGTCACCTCGCAACACTGTCCAGCTTTACCTGTCCGAACCGCCGGTCGCGGTGCTCTATAGACCGAGATGGCATCGGCAAGCGCGTTTGCACCGAAGTCGGGCCAGAGCGTGTCGGTAAAAACGAACTCCGTATAGGCAAGCTGCCAGAGCATGAAATTGCTGATGCGGTGCTCTCCGCTGGTTCGTATGAGAAGATCAGGCGGGGGTTGCGAGACCGTCCACATAGCTGCCTGAACCGTCGCCTCATCAATGCTGTCCGGCGCAAGCCCGTCTTCGCGAGACCCTCGGCGGCGATCGCCGCGGCACGCCTGCACGATCTCTTCCCTGCCCTCCGTAATTGAAGGCAATGTTGAGATGGAAACTTCTGTTGGCCTCGGTACGGGTTTCGGCTTTCTCGATCAGTTTGAGAAGATCGTCCGGAACACCGCTCCGCGAACCGGGCACACGGATACGGACCCCCGCATCCGCAAGCCGCTCGAGATCACGTCGTCACATAGGCCCTGAGCAGGTTGAAAAGTGAGCTGACCTCATCAACCGGCCGTTTCCAGTTCTCTGTCGAGAACGAGAAAACGCTGAGATGTCGGGTGTCATAGTCACGCACCGCCTCGACGGTTCTTCGCAGGGCCTCGACGCCACGCTCATGGCCGACCTGACGCGGAAGCCCGCGCGCGCTTGCCCAACGTCCGTTTCCGTCCATGATAATCGCGATGTGATCGGGATCGTTACGTACGGGTGGCGAATTCGACATGGGAACAGGTTATCACACGAAATCCGGACGGCGTCATCGGTCGCCTGTCAGACCTGCATGATTTCCTCTTCCTTGTTCTTCAGCATTTCGTCGACTTTCTTGGTGTACCGGTCGGTCAGCTTCTGGACATCGTCGGCAAACGCCTTCTGTTCGTCCTCGGACAGATCGCCATCCTTCTGCATTTTCTTTAGCACATCCATCCCGTCACGCCGGACGTTTCGCATCGCAACGCGGGCATTTTCTGCATATTTGCCAGCCAGCTTGGCAAGCTCTGCCCGTCGCTCTTCATTCAGGGCCGGAATTGGAATGCGCAGGTTCTGGCCGTCCATGATCGGGTTCAGACCCAGGCCCGCATCGCGGATGGCCCGGTCGGCAGCGTTCACATTCGCCTTGTCCCAGACGTTTACCGCGAGCATCCGGGAATCAGGAGTGGAAACAGACGCCACCTGATTAAGCGGTGTCGGCGTACCGTAGGCGGGCACCATGACGGTATCGAGCAAGTTCACCGACGCACGTCCGGTCCTCAGTCCGCTGAATTCCGTCGTCAGCGATGCAACTGCGCCCTCCATCCGGCGGGCAAGGGCGGCTTCGTCAAAGTCTTGTGAATCTGCCATGGCAATCGGCTCCTGTCAGGTTTCGTCAATGGAGATGACGGTACAAACGCCCTCCCCCGTCAAGGCGCGGTGCAGCGCGCCGCTTTCTTTCAAAGAGAACACGACGATAGGAATCTCGCTGTCACGCAAAAGCGAAACGGCGGACGCATCCATTACGCGAAGGTCTCGCGCCAGAACGTCCTGGTAACTGAGAAAGTCGTATCGTTCGGCTTCTGGATTGTTCTTCGGATCGGCAGAATAAACGCCGTCGACCTGCGTGCCCTTGAACATGGCATCACAGCCCATTTCCGCGGCCCGCAGGGCCGCACCGCTATCTGTCGTGAAATACGGGTTTCCGGTACCTGCCGCGAAGATGACAATCCTGCCCTTCTCCATGTGCCTGATTGCCTTGCGACGGATAAAGGGCTCGCAAACCGTACTCATCGGTATGGCGGACTGAACCCGTGTCGGAACACCGATCCGTTCGAGCGCGCTTTGCATCGCAAGCGCATTCATCACAGTGGCAAGCATGCCCATATGGTCAGCCTGCGCGCGTTCCATACCCTTGGCGGCGACGGTCATCCCACGAAAGATATTTCCTCCGCCAATGACGAGACAGATTTCCGCTCCGGCACGTACGACAGCCGCAACCTCTTCGGCGAGCACATCACAGGCCGCCAGATCGATGCCGAACTGGGAATCGCCCATCAGGGCTTCTCCTGAAATCTTCAGGAGAACACGCTTATAGCGATAAGGTGTATCGGCTTCGGGAGAGGACCTTTCGGCTAACGCGCTGTCCATGTTCCGCTCCCGGTTGTTTGCCTGTCCGATACTGAGACTGTCTCTACTCCCGCGCCTTTGTCCGGCTCAATCCTTTTTCGAGGCAGCCGCCACTTCAGCGGCAAAATCGCTCTCTTCCTTCTGGACACCTTCACCGAGATTGAAGCGCTTGAAGCCGACGAACTGCGCGCCGTTGTCCTTGATGAACTGCTCGACGGACTGGTCGGGGTTCATGACGAACGCCTGCTCCAGCAGAACGACTTCCTTGTAGAACTTGCGGATGCGGCCCTCGATCATCTTCTCGATCACGCCTTCGGGCTTGCCGCTTTCGCGTGCCTGCTCGGTCAGCACGGTACGCTCGCGCTCGACCAGTTCAGGGTCGAGATCGGCGGTCGTTGCAGAGGCCGGGTTGGTTGCTGCGATGTGCATGGCAACCTTGCGACCGACATCATCCAGATCGCCGTCACCCTTCAGCGCGACAAGCACGCCGATCTTGCCGAGACCTTCGGTCACCGCGCTATGGACGTACGACACGACCTGGCCGCCATCGCCATCGAGCCGCGCAACGCGGCGCAATGTCATGTTCTCGCCGATCTTGGCGACCATGCGCTGGATCTGGTCATGAACCGTTCCCTCGCCATCAGGTGCGTCGGCAGCAAGAACTGCGTCCGTTGTACCGTCAGTTGCGAGAGCGGTCGTCGCGATGTCTTTCAGAACCTTTTGAAAGCCTTCATTGCGGGCCACAAAATCAGTTTCAGCGTTCAACTCGACGAGCACGCCTGCAGACTTGTCATCAGCGACCTGAGCAGCAACCAAACCGTCCGCGGCAACACGGTCAGCCTTCTTGGCAGCTTTTGAAAGTCCCTTTGCGCGCAGCCAGTCAACGGCAGCTTCGATATCGCCGTCAGTCTCGACGAGCGCTTTCTTGCTGTCCATCATTCCAGCGCCGGTCTTGTCGCGCAGTTCCTTGACGAGCGCAGCGGTGATCTGTGCCATGGCGTCTTGCCTCTCTTAGTCGTTCAGTGACGAACCGTCGGTTATTCCGCGTCGGTCTTGGTCGTTTTCTTTGGAGCCGCCTTTTTCTTGGCAGCGGGCTTCTTGGCGTCTGCAGCAGGCTTGTCAGCCGCGGCTTTCTTTTCAGCAGCCGGCTTCTTGTCCGCAGCAGTTTCTTTATCTTCTGCAGGCTTCTTCTCGGCAGCGGGCTTCTTCGTAGCGGCCTTCTTTTTCGGAGCGGCCTTGGCTTTTGCCTCTGGCTTGTCTTCGGTCTCAGCCTTCACGGGCGATGCTTCACCCGCACTGATCTCGACATTTGCTTCGTCGAGTGGCGTAGCCGTCTCGACGGGCGTACCTGTACGGTCCGGCTCATGAACCTTTTCATTGGCGACCGTCTCGCCCGCGGAATTTTCAGCAGGGGAGGACTCAGGCGTTGCCGGCGTCGGCGACGCCGGACCCTTGGAAGTGTTCTCCGCAGCCATTTCCTCGGTCACCTGGGCAGCGATTGCAGCATCGAGTTCTGCGATGCCCGAAACGTCCTCGGATTCGCCAAGATCCATTCCGAGACCGGCGGTCGATTCAGCCAGACCATCCAGAACAGCGTCGGCAACCAGATTGCAGTAAAGCGATATGGCTCGGGCCGCATCGTCATTACCCGGGAACGGATAGTCGATATCGTCAGGATCGCAGTTGGAGTCGATCACGGCGATCACGGGAATGCCAAGTGTCTTGGCTTCCTTGATGGCAATCTGTTCCTTGTTGGTATCGACCACGAACATCAGGTCAGGCAGTCCGCCCATGTCCTGAATACCGCCCAGAGCGCGCTGCAGCTTTTCGCGTTCACGATCGCGCGTCAGAAGCTCTTTCTTGGTCAGTCCGGTCGGACCGGTCCGGGACACCAGCTCATCGAGCTCTTTCAGGCGACGGATGGACTTGGAAACCGTCGTCCAGTTGGTCAGCGTGCCGCCGAGCCAGCGATGGTTCATGTAATACTGAGCACAGCGCGCAGCGGCCTCGGCAACCGGATCGGCTGCCTGGCGCTTGGTGCCGACGAACAGAACACGTCCGCCCTTGGCTACAGTATCGCGCACGCGCACGAGCGCCTGATGAAGCAGGGGAACGGTCTGCGACAGATCGATGATGTGAATGTGGCTGCGTTCGCCGAAGATGAAGGGCTTCATCTTGGGGTTCCAGCGATGGGTCTGGTGACCGAAGTGAACTCCTGCTTCGAGGAGTTGCTGCATTGTAAACTCTGGCAGTGCCATGATTGTATCTCCAATCCGGTTAGCCGCCGCAGGCAGAACCGAGTTGAAAAACAACTCGGCACCGGATGCACGAAAGTGCTGCCCGCGTGTCGGAATAGAGGCGGTGTATACATGGAATGCGGGGTGACGCAACCCGTTCGTCAGGCCGAAATTTCCGAGACGGCCCTTACGCCGGGAAACGCCTTGAGCATCCGTGCTGCCGCCGAGTTCACCGGGTACTTTCCGTTCAGCCGCACCAGCACGGTGTCACCGCCGGCCAGCCTGACCTCAAGCCGGATCTCACCCTTTTCAGGCGCATTCAGGTTTGCAAGCCGGTTGAGGATGGTATCGGCGAACGTGCCAATTTCTGCCAACCCGTCCAGCCCGACGATCAACCCACCCGTTGCACCGATCGAGGCGTCGTCAAGCGGTGTCGCGGCTTCCAGCGAAAGCTTCACGTCGTCGTCGCGGATTTTCACCCGGATCATGCAGTGCACCGCGGCGCCCGGTTCCAGAACATCGCGAACCGTGAACAGCGTCTCCGGGAGAACCATCACCTCGAATGCGCCGCTCGGATCGGAGATGGTGACGTAGGCGAGTTTGCCGCCGCCCTTCATGGCGGGCTTTTCCACGCGGGACCGGACAATACCGATCATCTCGATCACGGATTTCCGGCGGGCGGTTTCGGCAATATCCGCTGCCAGCGTAATGCGCTCCCGGGCTGTACCAATCAGAACCCCGTCTAGCGGATGGCCGCTCAGATAGAAGCCGATCGCCTTCAGTTCCTCATCCAGCCGCTCGGTTGCGCCCCAGGCAGACATTTGCGGCAGGGGAGGCCGTGTGGCGGCCTTGTCCTCGCCGAACAGCGACACCTGATTGGACTGGCGGTCAAGGGTCGCCGCGTTCGCGGACGCCGCCAGGATATCAACCGCAGCAACTGCGCTTGCACGGTTCGGCTCGAGACTGTCGAACGCCCCTGCCCGCGCCAAAGAACTCCAGACATTTGCGGTTCACAAAACGCGGGTCCACACGTTCGGCAAAATCATGCAGATCGGCAAACGGTCCGTCCTCGCGGATCTTGACCACATGCCTCATGGCTTCCAGCCCGACCCCTTTGATCGCGCCGAGAGCATAGAGAATAGCATCTCCCTCGACTGTGAAATCCGCACCGCTACGGTTGATGTCCGGCGAATGTACCTTGATGCGAAGCCGCTTGGCGTCCTGAAAGAATGCCGCGAGCTTGTCGGTTTGCTGGATATCCAGACTCATCGATGCAGCAATGAATTCAACCGGATGGTTCGCTTTCAGATATCCGGTCTGGTAGGAGAGAACCGCGTAGGCAGCAGCGTGGGACTTGTTGAAGCCGTAGCCTGCGAACTTCTCCATCACGCCGAAAATTTCCGACGCCTTCTCGCTGTCCACGCCGATCTTCGATGCGCCGTCGATGAAACGCGCCTTCTGGCGCTCCATCTCCTCGACCTTCTTCTTGCCCATGGCGCGGCGCAGCATGTCTGCTTCACCGAGCGAATAGCCAGCCAGCTCCTGCGCCATGCGCATGACTTGCTCCTGATAGACCGGAACCCCGTAGGTCTCTTCAAGAATGGGTTTCAGACGTTCGTGGTAGTAATTCGCCTTCTCACGGCCGAACTTCACCGCAACGAATTGCGGAATGTTGTCCATCGGCCCCGGCCGGTAGAGCGAAATGATTGCCGTGACATCTTCTATGCCATCAGGCGCCACCTTGCGCAGGACATCGCGCATGCCCTGTCCTTCTAGCTGGAAGACGCCGCGGGTCTCGCCCGACGTCATCAGTTCGTATGTTTTTTCATCGTCGAACGCGCGCCATGCAGGCGGCATTTCGGCTTCTGAAGTGCCCATGAAGCCGAGCGCGCGCTGAATGACCGTCAGCGTCTTCAGTCCCAGGAAGTCGAACTTCACCAGCCCGGCATTCTCGGCCCATTTCATGTTGAGCTGGGTAGCGGGCAAATCCGAACGCGGATCGCGGTAGAGCGGCGACAGCTTGACCAGCGGACGGTCAGCAATCACCACACCGGCCGCGTGCGTACCGGCATTCCGGTACAAGCCTTCCAGCGCAAGGGCCACATCCAGAAGCTCGCCGACGGCAGGGTTTTGTTCTTTCGCCTCGTCGAACTTGGGTTCGTCCGCGATCGCGTCGGAGAGCTTTGGCGGCTTGGCCGGATTGAAGGGGATCAGCTTGGCCAGCCGGTCCACTTCCATATAGGGCAACTGCATAACGCGCCCGACATCACGCACGACGGCTTTGGCTTGCAAGGTGCCAAAGGTGATGATGGCCGAGACATTCTCCGAACCGTACTTGTCGCGAACATAACGGATGACCTCGCCGCGCCGTTCCTGACAGAAGTCGATGTCGAAGTCCGGCATCGAGACCCGTTCGGGGTTCAGGAACCGCTCGAACAGCAGGCCGAAGCGCAACGGGTCGACATCCGTGATCAGAAGCGACCAGGCCACCAGCGAGCCGGCACCGGAGCCGCGCCCCGGACCGACGGGGATGCCCTGGGCCTTGGCCCATTTGATGAAGTCGGAAACGATGAGGAAATATCCCGGAAATCCCATATTCGCGATGACCGACAATTCATATTCCAGCCGTTCGCGGTACACCTCAGGCGTGCCATGCAACTTGTGGACAGCCGCCAGACGCTCATCGAGACCTTCATGCGCCTGAGCGTTCAGTTCCTCGACTTCGGTAAGCCCCGCCTTTCCGGTAAATCGAGGCAGGATCGGATCGCGCATGACCGGACGGACCGAACAACGCCGGGCAATCTCGAGCGTAGAGGCGACGGCTTCCGGCAAATCGGAAAACAGCTCGATCATTTCGTCCGGTGTCTTCAGATATTGTTCAGGCGAGGCTTTGGGACGCTCTGTCTGACCGACATAAGCCCCGTTGCGAATGCACAGGAGCGCATCGTGCGCACCATGCTGCTCAGGCGTAACGAACCGCGCATCCTGCGTAGCGACCAGCGGCAGGCCCAGTTCATAGGCCAGCGAGACCAGCCCCGGTTCGACATCCCGCTCGATATCGAGACCGTGACGCTGCAGTTCGACATAGAGGCGATCAGGATAGGCCTCAGCCAGAGTGATCAGGCTTTCGCGCGCCAGATCCCTCTTTCCCCGCGCCAGATGACCGGCGACCGGACCGGAGGCGCCGCCGGTCAGCAGGATCAAGCCCTCGGTTTGCGAGAGGACATGCGCCATGGACAGCCGTGGTATGCCGTCTTCGCTTTCAAGATAAGCAGATGACGAAAGCGCCATCAGCCGCTCGTATCCCGCCTCGTCCTGCGCGTAGAGGCTCAGCCGGACAAGGTTTTTCGGATCCTCCGGTTCGCACACATCGAAGACGCACCCCATGATCGGCTGGATGCCGACACCTGCCATCGTTTCTGCAAACTCGAGCGCGCCGAACAGGTTGTTGTGATCGGTGACGCCAATGGCCGGGGTGTTCTGCGCAAGCGCCCAGCTCTTTAGTCCGGCAATAGAAATCATGCTTTCCAGCAGGGAAAACGACGTCTGGATGCCGAGATGTATAAAGGTGCCTGCGGCAGGGGTTGGCATGAATGATTCCGTCCGGGGCAAAGCCTGATTGTGTCAGACATGCTCCTTCGGGGGAACGCCGCCGGGCAGATAAGCTGTGACCAAACCATCCTGGATGGTCACCACGCGGTCCATGTAGTCCATCAGTGCCAGATTATGTGTCGCAGTAAGTACGGCGACCTGCTCGGCCCGTGCGATCTCGAAAAGCTGTTTGAAGACGCGTTCGGTTGTGCCGGGGTCAAGGTTACCGGTCGGCTCGTCGGCGATTAGCACACGCGGGCTGTTGGCCAGCGCACGGGCAATGGCGACCCGCTGCTGCTCGCCGCCCGAGAGCTGCGCAGGCTGGTGGGTCATGCGTTCGGAGAGGCCCATGATGCCAAGAAGTCTCTCGGCCTCCGCGCGCGCCTTAGTCCGGTTCACACCGGCTAGAAAGAGCGGCGCGGCGACATTATCGCGCGCATTGAACTCCGGCAGAAGATGGTGAAACTGATAGACAAATCCGAGCCGCGTGCGCCGGATAAGCGTGCGCTGACGGTCGCTGAGCGACAGGCAATCCACACCTTCCATGATGACAGCACCGCCATCGGGGCGCTCGAGCAGACCCGCGGCGTGCAACAGTGTCGACTTGCCGGACCCGGACGGACCCACAAGACCGACAATTTCGCCCGGGTGGAGATCAAGGTTGGCCCCTTTCAGGACCTCCAGCGATCCTGCAGCCGTCTTGTAGGCATGGCGGACCGACTGCAGGGAGAGAACCGGGGTAGCGGTACGGTCAGTCATTATTCGAACCTCAGGGCTTCGACCGGGTCGAGCCGGGCCGCATTCCATGCAGGAAGGATCGCGACCAGAACCGCCACCAGAAACGCATACCCCGTCGCGAACCCGACCTCTGTCCAGTCAATCCGCGCCGGAATATAGGGCAGACCATAGACGTCGGCGTCCCATATCGCGCCGCCGGTAATGAAGTTCAGTGCGTCCTGTATCGGGACGATATTCCAGCAGAAGAGCAGCCCGAGCAGCAGCCCAAGCAGGGTTCCGGTAATGCCGAGGATCGCGCCGATCATGATGAAGACGCGCATGATCGTCGCCCGGCTTGCGCCTATGGTGCGCAGGATCGCAACATCCCGCGCCTTGTTCTTCACCAGCATGACGATGCCCGTGATGATATTCAGCGCCGTGATGGTGATCAGGATCAGGAAGATGATCCGCATCATGCTGCGTTCGACAGCCAGCGCGCCGACGATGCCGCGATACAATTCCTTCCAGCTCTGGAAAGGCGTACCGGGCGGTAGTGTCTCCTGAATATCCACCAGCAGGCCGTCAACGCCCTGCGGATCCTCCAGCACCAGTTCGACAAGCGGAAAGCGGTCGCGGCTGTTGAAGAAAAGCTGCGCCTGATCGAGCGGCATGACGATCAGCACATCATCCAGCGGATTGGCATTGCCCGAGAATATCTCGAAGACGCCGCCAACCGTATAGGCTTTCCTGCGCGGCAATGTCCCGCTGATCGTTGACGCTCCATCCGGCGCGATCAGGGTCAGGCTGTCACCGGCATAGAGGCCAAGGCTGCGCGCAAGGCGTTCTGACACGAGGATCTCGTTTCCTCCGTTTCGACCCTCTCCGAAATCAGCCCGGCTCCCCTGATAAAGCGGCTCGGCGAGAAAGTTCAGCCGCGCGGCATCCTCAGGACGCATCCCCCGGACATACGCCCCGAGCGCACCGCCCGGTCCGGACGCAAGGACAGCGCCTTCAACCAACGGAGCTGCTCCGGAAACACCGTCCACCTGCAACAGCTTGTCGATGAGCACTTGGGCCTCGTCTTCGGGCAGGTTGCCCGTATAGATCTTCACATGACCGCTGGCGCCCAGGATCCGGTTGAGAAGTTCCGCGCGGAAGCCGTTCATGATCGACATGGTGACCACCAGCGCCATTACCGCCAGCATAATGCCGACCAGAGACAGAACCGAGACGATCGCAACGCCGCCATGCTCGCGCTTTGCCCGCAAATAGCGAAAAGCGAGTGTCCGTTCATAAGCGCCGAACGGTCGGTCTTTCGCATTCTCTGCGACCGGCTGCATATCAGCGGCCTTGTGTCAGCTTGGCGAGTGCATCGTCCAGCGACAGTTCTTCCGCCTCGCCGGTCCTGCGCTGCTTGAGCTCCACGACGCCCCGTTCGAGGCCTTTGGGACCGACCACAAGCACCCAGGGCAGACCGATTAGTTCCATCGTCCCGAATTTGACGCCGGGGCGTTCATTGCGGTCGTCATAGAGCGGATCGAGACCGGCCTTGGCAAGTTTCGCATACGCGTCCTCACATGCCGCGGTCACCTCATCGCTTTTGGTGTTGAGCGAGACGATTCCGACGCCGAACGGCGCAACAGATTCCGGCCAGATAATGCCGTTCTCGTCATGACTGGCTTCGATGATCGCACCTACCAGACGCGAAACGCCGACCCCGTAGGAGCCCATCTGCACGGGCACATCCTTGCCCTCGCTATTGGTGACTTTTGCATTCATTGGCGCGGAGTACTTCTCGCCGAAATAGAAGATATGTCCCACCTCGATGCCGCGTGCCTCGACCTGACGCTCTTTTGGAAGCGCGGCAAACGCCTCTGCGTCGTGCATTTCCTCGGTCGCGGCGTAAAGCGTCGTACGCTTTGCGATCTCTTCGGAAAGATCGCTCTTGAAATCGAGGTCAGCGCCAGGCGCGGGCATGGTCAACAGCTCAGAGTCGCAGAAGACTGCGCTTTCACCTGTATCGGCGAGCACGATGAATTCATGGCTCAAATCGCCGCCTATGGGTCCGGGATCGGCCTTCATCGGAATAGCCGTCAGCCCCATTCGCGCAAACGCGTTGAGATAGGCACAGAACATCTTCTGGTAGGAGACCCGCGCCGCATCGACATCCACATCGAAGGAATAGGCATCCTTCATCAGGAATTCGCGGCCCCGCATGACTCCAAACCGCGGACGGATCTCGTCGCGGAACTTCCACTGGATATGGTAAAGGTTGAGCGGCAGCTGCTTGTAGGATTTCACGTAGGCGCGGAAGACGTCGGTGATGACCTCCTCATTGGTCGGCCCGTACAGCATCTCGCGGTCATGGCGGTCCTTGATGCGGAGCATCTCCTTGCCATACGCATCATAGCGACCGCTCTCGCGCCAGAGCTCTGCTGGCTGGATCGTCGGCATCAGCATTTCGACCGCGCCGGCGCGGTCCATCTCTTCGCGGACAATCGTCTCGATCTTCTTGAGCACGCGGTGCCCAAGGGGCAACCAGTTATAGATACCGGCTCCGGCCTGACGGATCATGCCTGCGCGGAGCATGTAACGGTGGGAAGCAATCGACGCTTCCGAAGGTGTTTCCTTCATCACCGGCAACAAATAGTTCGAAAGTCTCATCGGGCGGTGGTCTCCGGTGCGCTAAGCATCAAGCCTCTAACGGGGCAAGCGGGCCCGCGCAATACGCGCTACCATTCGACGACCGGTCTTGCCATCAAATCGGACGCCAGTATGCCCCATGCGAAGATCGTGATCGCCAAAGCACCGATGGTCGACCAGAGAAGCTTTTTCCTCATCATCGGACGAACCGGCGCGCCGGGTTCTGACCCTTCAACCACATCATTATCTTCGAACTGACCGCGCACGCCGATTGGCAGGACGGCGAAGAACACCATCCACCAGGCCAGAAAGAAAATAACAATTCCGCCGGTCAGGGTCATGCCGGTTTCGGTGTTTCCATCAGCTCCACCAACACGCCATTGGTGTTCTTGGGGTGCACGAAGATGATCAGCGTTCCGTGTGCGCCAATCCGCGGCTCGTTCAGAACGGTCGCGCCGCGCTTTTCCATTTCGGCCTTCGCCTCGTGGATATCGTCGACCTCAAAGCAGACATGGTGCTGTCCGCCCTTCGGGTTGCGCTCAAGAAACTTCAAGATCGGCGAGTTGTCGCCCAGTGGCTCGATCAGCTCGATCTGGCTGTTTGCAAGATTGACGAAGCAGAACCGCACGCCCTGCTCCGGCATATCGCCCGGTTCGGTGATGTCGGTTACGCCATAAAGGTCGCGATAGACCTGCGCGGCCTCTTCAATCGAGGGCACGGCAATCCCGATATGGTTGAGCGGTCCGATCATGAGAGCATCTGTCCTTTCAGCATCATTCAGCGGTTTCGGTGCGCAGCACGGCGATATCGATGATCGGGCGCTTGCCAAGCAGTGCCTGACACGAATTGCGCACGGCACGAACAAGTGCCCGCTCGATCGCCTGATCGTCACGCAACTCCTTGCGTTTCAGCTTGTCGAGCGCGTCTTCGGCATCTTCTGCAATGATATCCAGACCCTCATCGAGCAGGCGTCCATCCTCTTCCGAATAGCCACGCGCCGATACAACCGGCCCGTCGATAATCTCCGCGTTCTCGTCGAGGGCAACGGACACGCTGACCTGGCCGTATTGCGCAAGCCGCTTGCGCTCCTGCACGCCAGCGGCGTCTTCGGGAACAAGCCGGTTGCCATCCAGCAGCAAGCGACCGTTTGGAACATTGTCGATGATTTCAGCCGGTCCGGGTGCCAGACGGATCAGCGCCCCATTACGCGGCGTGATCGCTTCCGGAACCTGCATGGATTTGGCAAAGGCCGTGTGCTCGACCAGATGGCGGCGCTCGCCATGCACCGGAACGGCTATCCGGGGCCGGGCCCACTGATACATGCGTTTCAGCTCATCGCGGCACGGGTGGCCAGAAACGTGTATCGGTCGCATCCGGTCGGTAATGACGCGGACACCAAGTTCCGACAACGCATTCTGCAGATCGTAAATGCCGCGCTCATTGCCCGGAATGACCCGCGAAGAGAAGATCACCGTATCGTTCTTGTTCAGCGTGATGTGGTGATGCGTACCTTGCGCAATTCGTGAGAGCGCGGCACGGCCTTCTCCCTGCGAACCCGTACAGAGATAGAGAATGTTCTCCGGCGGCAGGAAGCCTGCTTCTTTCTCGTCCACGAAGGGGCGAATATCCGACAACATGCCGACAGCCTTTGCCGCATCGGTTATCCGATGCATCGACCGGCCCGCGAGGCAGACGCTTCGACCATTGGTTTCAGCGGCGCGCACGATGCTTTCCACACGCGCAACGTTGGACGCAAACGTAGTGACCGCCACCCTGCCCTTTTGCTCTCCTATGAGCTTGATCAGTTCCTTACGGCAACTGGCTTCCGAACCGGCCTCGCCCTCTTCGAACACATTCGTCGAATCGCAGACCATGGCCAGCAAACCGGCATCACCCAGTTTCTGTATCTCCGTCGGATCGAAAGGATCGCCAATGACCGGATCGGGATCGATTTTCCAGTCTCCGGTATGCAGCACCGTTCCCGCAGGCGTTTCGATTGCCAGTCCATTCGGTTCGGGAATGGAGTGCGTGAGCGTCAGATAGGTGACCTTGAACGGACCGACCTCGACCGTGCCGCCGAGCGGAACCGTGTTCAATTCAGCCTGCTTCAGCACCCCGGCTTCGGCAAGCTTGCCCTTGATCAGTTCGACCGTGAACGGTGTGGCATACATCGGTTTGCGAAATCGCCGCCAGAGATGACCGACCGCACCGATATGATCTTCGTGTGCGTGCGTCAGGAAGATCGCGTCGATATTGTCGATTTCCTCTTCCAGGAAGGCCGGGTCGGGTATGATCACGTCCACACCCGGCGTCCGGTCATCGCCGAAGGACACGCCAATGTCGACGATTATCCAGCGCCGGTTGTCAGATGGGCCGTAAGCATAGGCATTGAGATTCATGCCGATTTCGTTGCTTCCGCCCAATGGCAGGAACAGCAATTCATTATCTTCAGTCTTTTTCATATCCACCTTAAGTATTGCGCCGGTGGATTTCCAAAAGGCCTCTTATGGTCACATCGAGGTCAAAAACGTCGATTTCCTGACTTTCCCCCTGAAAAAGCGAGGCAATCCCGCCTGTACCAATCACCGTCATGGGTTTTCCGAATTCGGACTTGATGCGCCGGATCAGCCCGTCGACCAGTTCCAGATAGCCAAGAAACACGCCTGACTGCATGGCGCTGACAGTGTCTTGCCCGATAACGGCAGGCGGGCGTTGAATGGCAATGCGCGGAAGGCTGGCGGCTGCTTCGTGAAGGGCGCGCATGGAGAGGTTGATGCCGGGCGCAATGATGCCGCCCTCGAACCCGCCATCGTCTGCGATGACGTCGAAGGTGGTTGCCGTGCCGCTGTCGACGACGATAAGGGGTCCGTCATGCTGCATATGCGCACCGACGGCATTCACCAGCCTGTCCGCACCAGCCTGTTCCGGGCGACGGATACGGATAGGCACGCCGATCTCGATACCCGGCTCTCCAATGAACATTGGCTCGATGTTGAGATAACGACGCGCAAAGTTGCGGAAATTGAATTTCGCCTGAGGCACCACTGTTGCGATGATGCAGGTTTCAATCTCGCCGAATGCAAACCCTTCCAGACGGCACAGCTGACTCATCCAGACGGCGTAATCGTCAGCGGTCTTCGTCGCGTCCGTTGCGCTACGCCATTGAGAAACCCAGCTTTCCCCGTTGTGAAGGGCAAAAACCGTGTTGGTGTTCCCAACGTCAATTGCCAGCAGCATCAGCTTTCAACCTTTCGCACCAGTTCCACATCGCCGGCGGAGACCACCTTGATCGTGCCGTCCGCTTGACGCAGCAGCAACTGACCGGACTCGTCAATACCATCAAAGATTCCGGTCAGTATTTCGCTGCCGGTTGTGACGCTTACCCCGTCACCCATACCCTCGGCATGGCTCTTCCATGCGTCCAGTATCGCAGTGCGACCGAACATGATCTGGCGGTCCAGCCAACCGCGCAGACACTCGTCCAGGACAGGAAGCGCCTGCTTCGGCGTCACCACCTCTCCGGTCAGGTCTGCAAGTGCAGCCGCCTTGTAGTCGGGAAGGTCCGGCACGCTTGCCAGATTGATACCGACCCCGATACTGACCCAGCGGGCCTGTCTGCTTCCACCGGTCTCAAGAAGAATACCGCAGAGTTTCGCGCCATCGACCCGGACATCGTTCGGCCATTTCAGGGATGGCTGCACCACCCCCCGGCTGAGTTGCTCAAGCGTTTCACGAACCGCGAGTGCTGTCGTGAACGACAGGATCGCAAGCTCCGAAGCTGCCGCATCAACCGGGAAAAACGCGGTCGCATAGAGATTTCCGGTGCTGTCTTCCCAGGTTCTGCCCCGTCGGCCACGTCCCGCCGTCTGCGACAGGGCCGCAATCCACTGGGGTGACACGGGCGTTGAGACAGCGCGCCTGGCAGCTTCGGTACTGGTCGAGTTCGACCGTGTCCAGCCAGTCGGCGGGCCAGGCGTCCTGCAGGATATCGCGCCGGACCGGCACCCCCTAGAGGATGCCGAACGCGCCGCCGGACGCCAGCATGAGCGTGCCGATGAACACCGGAATGACAGGTAGTGTGAGAAGCGACGCAGCTGTTACCGTCAGGCCCACGCGGGACGAAACGCTTTCGAAGGCGGGCGCGGGGTCTCCGCCCCACATGATCATGATAATCTTCAGATAGTATCCGAGCGAAATGACCGAGGCGACGACGCCGATCAGAACCAGAGGCAGCAGGCCTGCCTCGAGCCCGGCACCGAACACGACCCATTTGCCGAAGAAGCCGCCAAACGGCGGGATGCCTCCAAGCGAAACAAGCAGAGCGGTTAGACAGATGGCCAGCCAGGGCTTTGTTCGGGACAGGCCGGAAAGTTCGGAAATATCCTCGACCATTCCGCCGCGTCTGCGCATACAAAGCACCACCGCAAAGACACCAAGCGTCGTCAGTGCATAGATGATCATGTAAACCAGCAAGGAGGCTGCGCCGATCTCGGCACCGGCTGCGACCGCGATCAGCGCATACCCCATATTGCCAATCGAGGAATACCCCATCAGTCGCTTGATGTTGGTCTGACGCAGCGCCCCGATCGATCCGACCAGCATGGACGCGCCCGAAATTATGACGATAACGCTCTGCCAGTCCCTGAACTGTTGCGGAAAGGCTTCAAACAGAAGCGTAGCGAAGACGATCATCGCCGCAATCTTCGGTGCCGAGGCAAAGAAGGCCACCACAGGTGTCGGTGCGCCCTCATAAACGTCCGGTGTCCAGACATGCAAAGGTGCGGCAGAAACCTTGAACGCCATGCCCGTCACGATCAGCACCAGCCCGAACATGATACCTGTGTTTGGAGTCGAAAGGGCAATCGCATCATATCCGGTCGATCCGCCGCTGAAGCCGTAAACCAGCGACGCACCGTACAGAATCAGTCCGGACGCCAGCGCACCCAGCACAAAATACTTCAGTCCGGCCTCTGACGAACGCTGACTGTCACGGTTGAAGGCCGCGAGGATATAGGAAGAAAGTGCGAGCATCTCGATGCCGAGATAGAGCGGCATCAAATCATTTGCCGACAGCATGATACCCATGCCGAGCGATGCGAAGATGACCAGAATGGCGTACTCGAAGCGCAGAAGATGCTCGCGGGTCAGGTAGCCTTCGGCAATGAGAAGCGCGATGCCCGCACTCAGATAGGCCACCGCCTTGGCAATGTTGGTAAAGCGGTCGGTCTCCCAAAGGCCCCCGAAGGCCACACCGCCATCGATATTCACAAGCGCCAGACCAGCTGCGATAAAGAGCACCAGAGCGCCTGCGGTAATCGAGGGCTTCGCAAAACCGGTCTGCAGCGCCGAGCCCACCAGAATGCCGATCAGGCCTGTTGCTGCCAGAAACAGTTCCGGAGCGGCGCTGATAAAAATTGCCTGCCAGTCCATCATCTAAAGTCCTGTCGGGCCAAGGGCAGCGAGAACCTCGCCCACCATGGTTTCGGAGATATCGAGGATCAGCGACGGGAAGACGCCGAACAAGATCGTGAAGAAGGCCAGGAGGCCAAGAATGAAGACCTCTGCGCGGGTCAGATCCTTCATTGCGGCGACAGCATCGTTCGCGACCTCGCCGAACACGGTTCGCCGGTAAAGCGACAGCATGTAGACGGCAGAAAAGATCACGCCCAGCGCCGCACCGACAGCCGCCCAGGTGGAGGCTTGAAACGCGCCGACCATCGTCAGGATTTCCCCGACAAAGCCGCTGGTCCCGGGCAAGCCGACATTGGCCATCGTAAACAGCATGAAGAGCGCGGCAAAGACCGGCATCCGGTGAACCAGTCCGCCATACGCGCTGATCTCACGCGTGTGCATCCGGTCATAGACGACCCCGACGGCAAAAAAGAGCGCTGCGGAGATGAAGCCATGCGAGATCATCTGAAATATCGCGCCCTGAACCCCGGTCTCGTTGAGCGCGAAGATGCCGAGCGTAACGAACCCCATGTGTGCCACGGAGGAATACGCTATCAGCTTCTTCATGTCGGTCTGGCGGAACGCTACCAGAGAGGCATAGACGATCGCGATCACGCTCAACGTGAAGACAAACGGCTGAAAGAACAGGCTGGCATCAGGAAACATCGGCAGGGAGAAGCGTAGGAAGCCGTAACCGGCCATCTTCAGAAGCACGGCAGCCAGGATCACCGAGCCTGCCGTCGGAGCCTGCACGTGTGCATCCGGCAGCCAGGTATGCACCGGCCACATGGGCAGCTTCACGGCGAACGACGCAAAGAAGGCCAGCCAGAGCCAGATCTGCAATCCGGGATCGAACTCGAAAGCCTGGAGCGCGACAATGTCCGTCGTTCCGGCCTGCATGTACATCACGATGATCGCGACCAGCATGAACAGCGATCCGAGCAGCGTGTAGAGGAAGAACTTGAACGCGGCATAGACCCGTTCGGCGCCGCCCCATATGCCGATGATTACAAACATCGGGATCAGCCCGCCTTCGAAGAAGACATAGAACAGGACGAGATCCAGGGCGCAGAACACGCCGAGCATCAGCGTCTCGAGCAGCAGGAAAGCGACCACATATTCCGTCGTTCGCTTGGTTACTGATGACCAGCTTGCCAGGAAGCAAAGCGGCGTCAGAGCGGTCGTCAGCAGGACGAGCATGATCGAGAGACCATCGACGCCCATCTTGTAACGGACGCCACCGAACCAGCTGACATCCTCGACAAGCTGATATCCGGGCGCGGACGGATCGAAAAACGCGAACGCTATCAAGGATAATACGAACGTCGCCGTGCTGATGACGATCGCGGAGAGAAACGCAATCCGGTTCGCCCGGGTCGCCGCTTCAGGTGACCCGTCATCCTGCTGCGCAGTCAGGCGCCGGACAACAAGCATGAGGCCCGCACCGAACGCCGGAAAGAAGACAATAAATGACAGCAGCGCAAACTCACCCATCACAGCGCTCCCGACATGCGAATGATGATGACTGCACCGAAAACGGCCGCTGCGCCAAGAATGACGAACGCATAATGGTAGAGATATCCTGTGTGCATCGCGGAAAGTCGCGCCGATCCCCAACGTGCCAGACCGGAAAAGCCGTCAGGCCCGAGCCCGTCAATGAGTTTCTTGTCGCCCGTCTTCCAGAAGACATCGCCCAGCATGCGTGTCGCTCGAATGACGGTCGCCTGATAGATCTCGTCGAAGTACCATTTGTTGGCGAAGAGCCTCCAGAGCGGGCCGTTCGATGCCGCGATCCGCTCCCCGACACCCCGATTGAAGAGGTAGGTGAACACAGCCAGCAACAACCCTGTAATGGTTACCACGACCGGCGCATACAGCACCCAAAGTGGCACATTGTACTTGTCTTTCATCACCGTGTTGTCCGGCGCATTATAGATCGCGTAGCCCCAGAATTCCTTGAAGTGATGACCCACCATCGAATCATAGAAGACGAAGCCGGCCCCGATCGCGCCAACCATCAGAAGGCCGAGCGGGACAAGCATTGATAGCGGCGATTTATGCGGTGTGTGTCCGCCATGATGGTCGTGACCATGACCGGAAGTGGAAACATCAGGCTCGGAATGGGTCTCTGCACTCGCGCCGTGATCATCGATCAGATCATGGCTGTGCGCCGAGTGTGCTGCCTGAACCCGTGGACCATGGAACGTCATGAAAATCAGACGCCATGAATAGAAGCTGGTCAGAAGAGCAGCAATTACGCCGAGCCAGAAAGCGAGCCCCGCAAAGGTGACGTCTTTCAAACCAGCCGCGAAGGCCGTCTCGAGAATGGCGTCCTTCGAAAAGAACCCTGCGAAGCCGATCTTCGTTTCGGGGATGCCTATGCCGATGATTGTAATCGTGCCGACCATCATCGCGGCATAGGTGAACTTCATGTAGCGGGCGAGGCCACCCATTCGGCGCATGTCCTGCTCGTGATGCATGCCGTGAATGACAGACCCTGCACCCAGGAACAGCAGCGCCTTGAAGAAGGCGTGCGTGAAGAGGTGGAACATGGCTGCCTGATAGGCACCAACGCCCGCCGCAAAAAACATGTAGCCAAGCTGCGAACAGGTCGAATACGCGATCACCCGCTTGATATCATTCTGTGCGAGCGCAACCGTGGTCGCATAAAGCGCTGTCAGCGCACCGATCACGGTGATCATGGCCGCTGCGACGGGCGCATATTCATAGACGGGCGAGACCAGACAGACGAGGTAAACGCCAGCCGTGACCATCGTCGCGGCATGGATCAGGGCCGAGACCGGCGTTGGACCTTCCATGGCATCGGGCAACCAGACATGCAGGAACAGTTGAGCCGACTTGCCCATCGCGCCGATGAAGAGAAGCACGCCGATAAGCTCCAGCGCCGGGACGCGCAGCCCCGCAAAATCAATGCCGACATCGCGCGGCGTCGCAGTCGCGGCAAAAGTCAGTATGGGTTGAAGACCGTCAAAGGAGTTGGACTTGATCGCGTCGAGCATTGGCGCGAATTCGACTGTGCCGAACACGAAGAAGACAGCCATGATACCGAGCGCCAGCCCGAAATCGCCGACCCTGTTAGTTACAAAGGCCTTGATGGAGGCGTCGTTGGCGGTCGTCTTGTTGTACCAGAAACCGATCAGCAGATACGAGGCGAGCCCGACCCCTTCCCAGCCAAAGAAAAGCTGGATGAAATTGTCCGCTGTGACCAGCATGAGCATGGTGAAGGTAAAGAGCGACAGATAGGCAAAGAACCGCGCCTTGTGCGGATCTTCCTTCATGTAGCCCCATGAATAGACATGGACGAGGCCGGAGACGCCCGTGATCACGCCCATCATCACAATGGACAGCGCATCGACCCGGATCGCCCAATTAGCTTGAAACTGACCCACATCCATCCAGCGGGCGAGTTCGATGACATGCGCGCCGCCATCGCCGTGATGGCCGCCGAAAGCATAGGCGAACAACTGGTAGAGTGACAAAATTCCCGCTGCGCAGACCGTTGCCGTCGTGATCGACATGGCAATGCGGTCTCCGAGCCAACGCTGGAAGCAACCGGCGACCAGCGCAGCGAGACCGGGCGCAAGAACGATGAATATCAGAAGCGGATCGGGCAGGTGCATGGTGTTTCTATCCGCGCATCAGATTGACGTCTTCGACGGCGATATCGCCGCGATTACGGAAGTACACGACCAGAATGGCAAGCCCAACAGCAGCCTCCGCTGCTGCAACCGTCAACACAAGCATGGCGAAAACCTGCCCCTTGATGTCTCCGTTGAACACCGCAAACGCAATCAGGTTGAGGTTCACCGACAGCAAGAGCAGTTCGATGGCCATCAGAATGACGATGATGTTTTTCCGGTTCACGAAGATGCCGAACACACCAATCGTGAAAAGTGCTGCCGACAAGGACAGGAAATGGGTGAGCGTCAGTTCCATTGACCTAGATCCCCTTACCTGGCTCGACGTCGAGAAGCTCCACGCCCTCTTCACGTATACGGCCAACCTGTTTGGCGACCGACTGGCGACGCACGCCGCCACGTGAGCGAAGCGTCAGGACGATTGCCCCCATCATCGCGACCAGAAGGATCAATCCGGAAATCTGGAACAGGAGAACATAGTCGGTATAGAGCACCGCACCGAGGGCTTCGACATTCGTGTCGGCGCCGGGTTTCGCGTCGAACGCCAACCGGTCACTGTCACCCATCGTCGCGGCCACGAGAAAGATCTCCGCGAGAAAGACGACTGCCACGACCGCGCCGAACGGCGCATAATTCAGAAAACCCTGCTTCATCTCGACGAAATCGACGTCCAGCATCATCACTACGAACAGGAACAGGACCGCGACCGCGCCGACGTAAACGACGACAAGGATCATCGCCAGAAATTCGGCCCCGATCAGCACCAGAAGCCCCGCCGACGTGAAGAAGGCCAGGATCAGGAACAGGACCGAATGAACAGGGTTGCGAGCACCGATCACGCAGATCGCCGATATCAGCACAACGGCCGAGAGAATCAGAAAAGCGTAGAAGTCCAAACCGGCCCCCTGGAACCGTTCAGGGCTGAACACCGGCCTGGTCGCCTGTCAGCCCTGATATGTGAAAGTTGAGTCGCGCCTTCTTATCGATAGGGCGCGTCGAGTTCCAGATTTTTTGCGATTTCGCGTTCCCAGCGGTCTCCGTTCGCCAGCAGACGCTGCTTGTCATAGAGAAGTTCTTCACGCGTTTCGGTGGCGTATTCGAAGTTCGGACCTTCGACAATCGCGTCAACCGGACAGGATTCCTGACAAAACCCGCAATAGATGCACTTCACCATATCGATGTCGTAACGCGTCGTGCGGCGTGACCCGTCCTCGCGCGGCTCGGCTTCAATGGTGATGGCTTGCGCCGGGCAAATGGCCTCGCAAAGCTTGCAGGCAATGCAGCGCTCTTCACCATTGGCATAGCGGCGCAGGGCATGCTCGCCCCGGAAGCGCGGGCTGATCGGGTTCTTCTCGAACGGGTAGTTCACGGTCGCCTTGCGACGGAAGATGTACTTCAACCCGAGGAAGAAAGCTCCGGCAAAGTCCATGAGGAAGGCGCCGCGAACGGCTTGGGCAATACGTGACATGGGGCCTCTCTATGCCGAACCGGCGGCGGAGGTATAGGCGACAAATCCGCCAATGATAACGACCGCCGCGAGCGAGGTGGGCAAAAAGATCTTCCAGCCAAGCCGCATCAGCTGATCATAACGATAGCGTGGCACGATGGCCCGCACCATGGCGAACATGAAGAAGACGAAGACGACTTTCGCGGCGAACCACAGCGCACCGACCAGACTCTCCAGCGTTCCGGGCTCAAGTATGCCCCAGTCGCCGAAGGGCGAATGCCAGCCGCCCAGAAAGAGAATGGTCGTCATCGCACACATCAAGGTGATGGCCACCTGCTCACCCAGGTAGAACAGCAGGAACGGCGTGGATGAGTATTCGACCTGATAGCCCGCCACGAGTTCGGATTCAGCTTCCGGAAGGTCGAAGGGCGGACGGTTGGTTTCAGCAAGCGCAGAGATGAAGAAGATCACCATCATCGGAAACATGATGATGATGGTCGGAAAACTGAACGCGTGCCAGTTCCAGATACCGCCTGCCTGATTGTTTACGATAGTCGACAGGTTCATGGACCCGACCAGAAGGATCACGGTGACGATCACGAAGCCGATCGAGACTTCGTAGGACACCATCTGTGCAGCCGACCGCAGTCCACCGAGAAACGGATACTTCGAGTTCGATGCCCAGCCGCCCATGATAACGCCATAAACGCCCAGCGATGACATGGCGAACAGGTAAAGAATGCCGACGTTCAGGTCCGAAACCACCCAGCCCGGTGCGACGGGAATGACTGCCCAGCAGATAAGCGAGAGTGTCGTTGCCAGGATCGGTGCCAGAAGAAAAACGGTCTTGTTGGCACCCGCAGGAATGACGATTTCCTTGATCAGGAATTTTCCGAAGTCGGCAAAGGATTGCAGCAAGCCGAACGGACCGACGACGTTCGGGCCCTTGCGCAGCATCACGCCCGCCAGAACCTTGCGGTCAAAATAGAGCAGGAAAGCGATCGACAGGAGCAAAATCACCATGAACAGAAGGATTTGCCCGAGCGTCAGGAGCACGGCCAGGATCGGGCTTTCCGTCCAGTTCAGAAACAGTTCCATTCCTGTCTACTCCTACTCGGCGGCGACTTCGAGCATCGCGGCCTGCGTCTGCATCGAGCATTCCGCCATCGTCCTCGATGCGCGCGCAATCGGGTTGGACAGATAGAAATCCTCCATCCGCGTCAAGAGTGCATTGCCCGATAAATCACCTTGCGCCTCCGGCAGATCCACATCGAGCGCTTCGGCACCCGCCGCGCCCGGGGCAAAGCCCGCGCCGGCAAAGACCGGATGTGCATCGACAAGGACCTTCAGCAGCATTGCGGAGGTATCGTATGGAAGAACCTCGCCGACACGAGAGGACAAGGCGCGGAAAATGGCCCATTCTTCGCGGGCGTCACCTTTGGGCTGAACGGCCGCACGCGTTGTCTGTACGCGGCCCTCGGTATTGACCCATGTAGAGGTCTTCTCGGTGTAGGCCGCCGCAGGCAGAATAATGTCGGCCACTGCCGCTCCGGCATCGCCATGACTGCCGATATACACGGTGAACACATCTTTCAGCGAAGAGAGATCGACATCATCAACATTCATCAGAATGACTGTTTCCAGCCCTTCGCCGGTCAGGATATCTCCGGCGGACTTTCCGCCCTCGCCAGGCAGGAAGCCGACATCCAGCCCGCCGACACGTCCGGCCGCTGTATGCAGCACGCCGAAACCTGCCCAGGCATCATCGCCGACGATAATCGCGCCGCACTCGCGCGCCAACGCAAGTGCTGCCCGCAGAGCAGCATAACCGCCTTCACCGCGCAGGGCAGCTTCGCCAATGACGATCATCGGACGCTTGGCGTCTTTCAGGATGTCGCCGAACTCGCCCAGATCAGAGAGCCCATCCAAGCCGCTTCCCACATGCGTATAATCATACGTCAGGTCGACCGGCTCACCGATCACGCCGACTTTCAATTCATTCCAGAGCCAGGACTTGCGAATACGCGCATTCCAGACCGGGGCTTCCATACGCGGGTTTGCGCCGATCAGCAGCAGCGTGTCTGCCTCCTCGACGCCCATCAGCGTCGGGTTCAGGATATAGCTTTCACGGGGCAGGCTGGAGCCGTCCGGTGCCGTTCCAAGCGCTTCGCCATAGATACGGCAATCGGTATTCTGCACACCAAGGCCACGCATCAGGTCCAGTGACGCTTTCATGCTTTCGACGTCGCAGAGATCACCTGCCAGCATACCGATTTTGGAGGCGTCGCCCTTCAGGCGCTCCGCTACCGCGTCCAATGCAAGGTTCCAGTCGGTTGCGACCAGCTTTCCACCTTTGCGGACATACGGCGTGTCCAACCTCTGACGGGCGAGCCCGTCCCAAATGAAGCGTGACTTGTCGGAGATCCACTCCTCGTTCACTTCCTCGTTCAGGCGGGGCAGGATACGCATCACGGCCGTGCCCTTGGCATCGACGCGAATGGCCGAACCCATGGCATCCATCACGTCAATCGTCTCGGTCTTGCGCAGCTCCCAGGGCCGCGCATTGAACGCGTAGGGCTTGGACGTCAGCGCGCCGACCGGACAGAGGTCGATGACGTTGCCCGACAGCTCGGATGTCAGGGACTTTTCCAGATAAGTGGTGATTTCGGCATCCTCGCCGCGGCCGGTCATGCCGATTTCCTCGACACCGGCGACCTCGGCGACGAACCGCACGCAGCGCGTACACTGAATGCAACGCGTCATGATGGTCTTGACCAGCGGGCCCATAAACTTGTCGTCCACCGCCCGCTTGTTCATGTCATAGCGCGAACCGGACCGGCCATAAGCCACCGCCTGATCCTGCAGGTCGCACTCGCCGCCCTGATCGCAGATCGGGCAATCGAGTGGATGGTTGATGAGCAGAAACTCCATCACACCATTGCGGGCCTTCTCGACATAGGGCCCTTGCGTTCGAATCGTCGGAGCCGACCCGTCGCGGTTCGGACGCATATCACCCACCGTCTGCGCGCAAGAGGCAATCGGCTTCGGCGCGCCTTCCCACTCGACCAGACACATACGGCAGTTACCGGCCACCGAGAGCCGCTCATGATAGCAAAACCGCGGAATCTCGGCCCCGGCTTCCTCGCACGCCTGCAGCAGCGTGTAGGTTTTCGGCACCTCGATATCGTGGCCATCGATGTTGAGTTTGAACATATCGGTCATTCGGGCGGAACTCGTTTACAAAACGGATCATGTCTTTGCACGCTGCCTACATCTCTACGGTTTGCAAATAAAGGCCAAGCGCCAAAATGCCCCAATAAGATTCAGCCGGTCAGAACTCCAGTGAGGGCTCGGGCTTAAGCCGCGTGGCTAAGAGGTGCCAGCGGCAGAGAAGGTAGGTCGGGATGGCAATGAGCAGAACCCGCAGGGCTTCGGGACTGACCGCGCCGACCACGAGGAAAGACGTGACCATCCAGACAAGAAACCAGATCAACCATTGCGGACGAAAGATGTAGGCAATGGCAAGTGACAGGCCGAGAAGATAATTGACTATGATCGCCGCGAAAACCGGGTTCGATCGGATTTCCTGAAAAAGATCAGTGTCGGTGCCGGATGGGAGCCTCAAAAAGCTTGCGAAAAAGACGACGACGCCAGCCAGACACAGGCACCAGAAGGTCGTGAGGATTCGCCTGAGAAATGTCATGTCCAGCCTCATTTGTTCGGGGCACCGGGATCAACAACTCGAATCATGACCGAAGAAAGAGACCTATCGGAGCTCGCGAAGTCCACGCTCCAGCAATTCCCGCATGAAGCGCTGATATTTGATACCCCTGCGCTCCGCAGCAGACTTGATATCCTGCAGCTGACGCTCTGGCAGGCGGAACGTCACACGCGCATCCTTGTCATCGAACTCATGGGAAACTGTTTCAGCCCGCCCCCAATCATATACGGAGAGGTCTGCTCGCTCCACAAATTCGTCGACGTCATCATCCTTCAGGATTGGCCAAGCTTTCTTTGAGTTGCTCATAATAGTCCACCTCCTTTTGGTGCATGTAGCGGACACTGAGAGGACGAATCCGCTTACCGGATGCATCTTCGCGATACGTAAAGACCAAGAACACAAAGCGTCCACTTGCAGTCGCACCGGCGGTCCGAAATCTATCCTCGTGCGGAAACGGGTCGGGAAACCGTACGGCCATGTTGCGCAGGACAAATTCAATCTCGGCTTTGGAAACACCGTGTCTGCCGCATTTGGGCCAGTTGCCATTATCCCAATCAAAACCGATGATCTTCATAGCTCAAAATGCACGTTTGTACGTACAAATGCAATAGGGCGAGATTTTTCCGCTCATTCCCAGGCTGCAGCGACAGTGCAAGATGCGAAATTGGTAGAGCGGGACGGTTCAAGGATGACGCCTGACGAGGCAGCACCTGTCGCCTAGCCAAACACGTCCGGGTCCACGGTCGCGGTTCTTGGCGGTGCAGCGCCGAACCAGTTCATCAGAAAGTGCGTTCCCCATGCCATGAGCGCCAGAAGCGCAACCGAGACAAAGCCAACAAGTTCAGCAACTGAAAACGGCGCCGTCACGAGCGAAATCAGTGTCGATACAAGCATCCAGAATGCCGCAAGGATCAGCAGCCAGACCGTTCCCCAGAGAAGCTTCAGTTTGAACAGGGCAAAGAACATGGGGGCACCGGTAAGCGATGCGAAGAACATTGCTGCCCACGTCGCGTAGACAAACAATGGAGTCGATCCGGACCGGGGCGAGACATCTGCCGACTGAGCAGCCCCGGCCATCATAATAAGGACGATACCTGCTATCGGGATCAGCACCGATCCGACAACGCAAAAAAGCGACGCAAGTATTTGACGTGTCGTATTGCCCATCTGCGAGCCCCTGCCGGTAATTGACCAAGATGCATCCGTTTGCACCCTGCGCGTGAATTCGTATCGCGTATGCGCTTCGGATCGGCAAGCGCAGAATCCGGCGTTTAAGGTCCACGCGGTCCATCTCGATTGATCAATTGCAGCCAACAGATACGATGCTGCGATGAGCGCCCTCTATGACACGATCGGAACCAATTATACCGGCAAGCGCCGTCAGGACCCCCGTATTGCAGGGGTGATCCACGACGCACTCGGTGGCTCGAAGTCGGTTCTGAATATTGGGGCCGGAGCCGGAGCGTATGAGCCGGTCAGCCGCAGGGTTATAGCACTCGAACCATCAGCGGAGATGATCCGCCAGCGCCTGCAGGATGCCGCACCGGTCGTTCAGGGACAGGCGGAGGCGATACCGTTCGCGGATGATACATTTGATGCTGCAATGGCGGTTTTAACCGTTCACCACTGGTCCGATGTTGAGGTAGGTCTTGGCGAAATGCGCCGTGTTACCAGCGGCTCGCTGGTCATTGTTACCTTCGACCCGGCCGGACCCTACTTCTGGCTGGCTGACTACCTGCCTGACATCGTTGCACTCGATCAGCCCATCATGCCGCCATTGCCCCTGTTCACAACTCTGTTCGAAGGGGCCACGGTAACGCCTGTTCCGGTGCCCCATGATTGCATTGATGGTTTCCTCGGAGCCTATTGGAGACGCCCGCAAGCCTATCTCGACCCTGAGGTACGTGCGGCTATCTCAACCTTCCGGAAACTTGGCGATATTTCCGGTCCGCTGGCGCAGCTGCGACACGACCTCGCTTCAGGCGCTTGGGAGACGCGGTACGGATATCTCCTTGACCAAGACACGCTCGACATTGGTTACAGGCTGGTTGTGGTTGGTGCGTGAAGCCGCGCGACGGCATTTTAAAAATTGCGTTCAGACGCACCTCGAACAGCCATCAGATGTCTGATAGGTCTGGCACAGGAAATGGCGAACCCTGTCTTTTCCAACTCAGAGAATCCGCCAGACTCACTCCGCCGATCCACGCACCACTGACATGGAAGCAGGCAGCAAATCGGGCGCTGTTCGGGAGACATCAACGATCTCGCTACCAAGCAAAGTGTCGTCGGCGGCCATATCCAGAATTATGACCGGTCGCACCTCTTCAGAACTTTTATAACGAGCCTTGAACGACGCATCATCGACGACATGGAGATAGTCTGAGTCCGCTTCGCTATCGTATACGAAGTCATATTGCGTACTCATCTGCGTTCCTTGGGCGGTCTAGCTTGTCTGTCCGGTATCAGAGCGGCCTCGCGATGGCATTTTCGACATCACGCTTCGAGATGCCCCGAACAGCCATTTGAAGCTCGGCGTGTCTTGAGTACCTGATAACAAGCCGAGCCAAGCCCCTCGCCTACTCCGCAGCGACCAGAGTTGCGCCCTGAACATGAGGCTTGTTGGCACGGTAGCGGTCAATTCGCTCCTCGATCTCGTGCCGGAAATGCCGGATCAGCCCCTGCACCGGCCAGGCCGCTGCATCACCCAGCGCGCAGATCGTGTGACCTTCCACCTGGCTGGCAACATCGAGCAGCATGTCGATCTCGTGATGCTCTGCCTTGCCGACAGTCATGCGTTCCAGCACGCGCCACATCCAGCCGGTGCCTTCGCGGCATGGCGTGCACTGGCCGCAGCTTTCATGCTTGTAGAAATAGCTGATGCGGGCAATCGCCTTCACCACATCGGTTGACTGGTCCATCACGATCACCGCTGCCGTGCCGAGACCGGATTTGACGTCCTTCAGGCTGTCGAAATCCATCAGCACATCATCGCAAATCTCGCGCGGGATAAGCGGGACGGACGAACCGCCCGGAATGACCGCCTTCAGATTATCCCAGCCGCCGGTCACACCGCCGCAATGGGTCTCGATCAGCGTTTTCAGCGGGATCGCCATTTCTTCCTCGACATTGCAGGGCGCATTCACATGCCCCGAAATGCAAAAGACCTTGGTGCCGGTATTGTTCTCGCGGCCCAGCCCCTTGAACCAGCCTGCGCCGCGACGGATGATCGTCGGGCAGACCGCAATGGACTCAACGTTGTTGACCGTGGTCGGGCAGCCATAAAGCCCGGCATTGGCCGGGAATGGCGGCTTCATCCGTGGCTGACCCTTCTTGCCTTCCAGGCTTTCCAGAAGTGCGGTTTCCTCACCGCAGATATATGCGCCGGCACCGTGCACGATATGGCACTCGAAGTCCCAGCCATGTAAGTTGTCCGGGCCGATCAGCCGTGCTGCACGCGCTTCCTTGACGGCCGCTTCCAGCCGCTCGCGCTCGTAGATGTATTCGCCGCGCAGATAGATATAGCAGACATGCGCGCGCATGGCGTAGGAGGCGACCAGGCAGCCTTCGATCAGCAGGTGCGGATCATGGCGCATGATGTCGCGGTCCTTGCAGGTTCCGGGCTCGGATTCGTCGGCATTCACCACCAGATAGTGAGGGCGGTCCTTCACCTCTTTCGGCATGAAGGTCCATTTGAGGCCTGTCGGAAAGCCCGCACCGCCACGACCGCGAAGACCGCTGGCCTTGACCTGTTCACAGATCCATTCCGGACCGCATTCAAGGATGTCGCGCGTACCATTCCATGCGCCGCGCTGCTTTGCGGCATCCAGCGACCAGTCATGGCGGCCGTACAGATTTGTGAAGATGCGGTCTTTGTCCTGCAGCATCGGTCTACTTTCCGTTATCTCAGCGCCCCGAGAGCGCGTGTTGTATATTTGCCGGACCGTTCAAAGCGGCCAGTTCGCCTTCACCGGCTTCATCACCTTCAGGACGGCCGGAATCACCAGGATCGCTTCCACCGCTATCGCAACAACCAGTATCCAGATGTGGCCCGTCAGCAGAAAGCCGACAATACCACCGCAAACGACCAGCAAGCCGAGGAGAACCGGTACCCGCAGCACCGACATCAGGCTGCGACGTTCCTCGAAAACACTCATTCAGACGACCCGTCGGTCTGGTCATTGCGTTTTGCGTTCGATGCCTCGGCATCGTCCTGTGCTTTCTCGGTCGCCGTTTCGTTGGAAGCCCGCTGGTCCCCGGTGGCAACATTGGAGGGTGTGTCCGCTCCGACATCCGGTCCGGAGGTTTGCGGCGTAGGCGCCTTGACCGTCTCACCGCCCTCGCCCTGCGGCGAATAGTCGGCACGCGCCTTCAGATTGCTTTCCGGCATTTCGTCCGGTGCGTTCGGCAGCGTCTGTACGGGTTCGGCGCGGGACCCGTCAAAAAGCGAGTCGTCCTTAAGCGTCTTGGCCCCGATCTCGGGCGCGCTGGTCTGGCGATCGACAAAATTACCGGGCTCGACCTCGACACCATTGTCCATCTTGCGAAGTATCTCTTCGAAACTTTCGGGCGTCAGATCCTCGTAATAGCCGTCATTGATCTGCACCATTGGTGCATTCACGCACGCGCCCAGACACTCGACTTCAACCCAGGACAGCCGTCCACTATCGTTCACCTGCTCTTTGGGTCCGATCACACGGGCGCAGACATCTTTAAGGTCATTCGCCCCGCGCAACATGCAGGGCGTCGTGCCGCATAGCTGAACGTGAAACCGGCCAACCGGCTTCAGATTGAACATCGTGTAGAAGGTCGCGACCTCGTAGACCCGGATATAAGGCATTTCCAGCCGGTCAGCGACTTCACGCATGGCGGGTTCGGAGAGCCAGCCGCCATTGTCCTTCTGCGCCAGCCAGAGCATCGGAATCACAGCCGAACGTTGCCGGTCTTCGGGAAACTTGGACCGCCAGAAACTGACCTTTTCCTCGGTCGCCTCGGCAAAGGCGAACTCGCCTTCTGCGGCCTCAAGATCGAAACGTCTTGCACTCATCGGTCGATTTCTCCGAAGACGATATCCAGCGAACCCAGAACAGCCGAGACGTCCGCGAGCTGATGCCCTTTGCAGAGATGCTCAAGCGCCTGCAGATGCGCAAAGCCGGGCGCACGTATCTTCAGCCTGTAGGGTTTGTTGGTGCCATTGGAGACCAGATAGACACCGAATTCACCTTTCGGGGCCTCAACGGCAGCATAAACTTCACCCTCCGGCACCCGGAAGCCTTCTGTGTAGAGTTTGAAGTGATGGATAAGCGCTTCCATCGACTGCTTCATTTCCGGGCGGCGGGGCGGTGAAATCTTCGACCCCTCGACCAGAACCGGTCCGGGCTGCAGCTTCTCGATGCACTGCTTCATGATCTTGACCGACTCTTTCATCTCTTCCATCCGGCAGAGATAGCGGTCATAGCAGTCTCCGTTCTTGCCGACGGGAATCTTGAAGTCGAGTTCCGAATAGCACTCGTAAGGCTGCGCACGTCGCAAATCCCAGGGCATGCCGGAGCCGCGCACCATCACACCGGAAAATCCCCAGTCCAGCGCATCATCCACGCTCACCACGCCAATATCGGCATTGCGCTGCTTGAAGATGCGATTGTCGGTAATCAGGCCTTCAATCTCGTCCATTACCTTGAGGAACGGGTCGCAGAAGTCCCAGATGTCCTGGATCAGCTCAGGCGGCAGGTCCTGATGGACCCCGCCAGGGCGGAAATACGCCGAATGCATCCGCGATCCGCAGGCGCGTTCATAGAAGACGGCCAGTTTCTCGCGTTCCTCGAAACCCCAGGTGATCGGAGTGAGTGCGCCAACATCCATGGCCTGCGTCGTCACGTTGAGAATGTGGCTCATCAACCGGCCAATTTCGGAATACAGCACGCGGATGAGGCTGGCGCGGCGAGGAATTTCAAGCCCCAGCAGACGCTCTATCGCCAGACAGAAGGCATGCTCCTGATTCATCGGGGCGCAGTAGTCCAGACGGTCGAAATACGGCAAGGCCTGCAGGTAGGTCTTGTACTCGATCAGCTTTTCGGTGCCGCGATGCAGCAGGCCGATATGCGGATCGATCCGCTCGACGATCTCGCCGTCCATCTCCATGACGAGACGAAGCACGCCGTGCGCAGCCGGGTGCTGAGGCCCGAAGTTGAACGTAAAGCGCCGGTCGTCCGGATCGTGCTTTGCGGGCGTGAGGTTACCGTCAGCCATCAGCTTTTGCCTCTTCCTTGGCTTTCTCATCGCCCGGAATGATCGCTTGCGCGCCTTCCCACGGGGAGAGAAAATCGAAATTGCGGTATTCCTGAACCAGCTTTACCGGCTCATACACGACACGCTTTTCAAGGTCGTCATAGCGGACCTCCTGATAGCCTGTCAGAGGGAACTCCTTGCGGAGCGGGAATCCCTCAAACCCGTAATCTGTAAGAATGCGGCGCATGTCATCATTGCCGGAAAAGACAATGCCATACATATCGAGCGCTTCGCGTTCGTACCATGGCGCGGCAGCAAAGAGATCGCCAACGCTGGGCACCGCGTCGTCCTCATTCGTTTCCAGCTTGACCCGGATGCGATGGTTCATACGCATGGACAGCAGGTGGTAGACCACATCGAACCGGTTGATGCGTTCGGGGTAATCGACACCGCAAATGTCCAGCAGCGTCTCGAAGCGGCACTGGCTGTCATCGCGCAGGTATTTCAATACCGAGACAATCTGGTCGCGCGATACCCGCAGCGTCAGTTCGTCGACGGAATTGATAGTCATGGCCCTGCACCGCATGCGGCAGCGCCGCTTCAATGTCGGCGCCCAGCTGGGCAAGGTCGTCGGTCATATCAGACATGGCTATCGCTCAATCGTCCCTTCGCGGCGGATCTTCTTCTGCAACTGGAGAAGTCCGTAGACCAGCGCTTCTGCGGTCGGCGGGCAGCCGGGCACATAGATGTCCACCGGCACAATCCGGTCGCAGCCGCGCACAACCGAATAGCTGTAATGGTAATATCCGCCGCCATTTGCGCACGATCCCATAGAGACGACATAGCGCGGCTCGGGCATCTGGTCGTAGACCTTGCGCAGGGCCGGAGCCATCTTGTTCGTCAGCGTTCCGGCGACGATCATCACATCGGACTGACGCGGGCTTCCGCGCGGTGCCATGCCGAATTGCTCGAGGTCATAGCGCGGATTGCCCGCATGCATCATTTCGACGGCGCAGCAGGCCAGCCCGAACGTCATCCACATCAGCGATCCCGTCCGCGCCCATGCGATCAGGTCGTCAGCAGCAGCAACGATGAAGCCCTTGTCGGCCAGCTCGTCGGATAGGCCCGCATAGAAGGGGTCGTCGCCGCGAACGAGGTGTCCGCCTTCGACGCTTGCGCGGCCGGCTCCGAGAGCCGGTACGGTCTTGGTATCAGCCATTATTCCCACTCCAGTGCGCCAGAGCGCCATTCATATACGAATCCAACGGTCAGCACGCCCAGAAACACCACCATCGACCAGAACCCGAAGATTCCGATATCGCCCAGCGAGACCGCCCACGGAAAGAGGAACGCGACCTCAAGGTCGAAGATGATGAACAGAATGGCGACCAGATAGAAGCGTACGTCGAACTTCATGCGTGCATCGTCGAAAGCCTCGAACCCACACTCATAGGCCGAGTTCTTTTCAGGGTCCGGATTGGACGGTGCAAGCAGCACCGACCCCAGCAGAAACAGGAGACAAAGCGCTACCGCCAGCCCGAGAAAGAAGATCACCGGGAGGTAGTCGAGAAGATATGTCTGAAATTCCGTCATCGGGACCTCTTGCCGTCTGCGCTCCGGTTAGAAAGGTTTCGTGTCCAGCGCAAGCATGCCGATACCCTACCTAACATGGAAGTGCCAAAAATCATCTGTTTAAGGGCGCGGCGCACTGTCGCCAGTCAATATGGGGGTCTGGGCATTGTGCAGCTTTCCCGGTTTTGCGGAACGCAAAGACCAAGGATCGGAAAATATGGCTGCAAGGCGACCAGTCGCCTGCCAACCGCACTAATCGTCAACGCACTCATCTGCCCCAAAATCAAAGCAGGACAGAACGATCTTGCTTTCTCTACGCGATCTGTTGAACGAAGCTCCTAATGATGCGATATGGCGCGGAACGAAACGCGCATCAGACGCGTACCTGAACCGAAGGTGAGGAAGACATGCCGCAAGCCGTTTCAGCTCTGAAAATTCCGGCGCCGACAGCCAGACCGGGCGACGCACCGGACTTTTCGCATTTGCATATTCCCCAGCCGGGTGAACTCGGACGTCCGGTCATCTCGGCGGCAGCGCGCAACATGCGCGACCATGCGTTCGGATTGGTGCGCGTACTCAACCACAACCATGCTGCTGTTGGTGAGTGGAACCCATCGCTTGACGCTGACGTCATGCGCGATGGTCTGAAAGCCATGGTTCTGACCCGCGAATATGATGCGCGCATGTTGAAGATGCAGCGCACGAAACGCCTCTCTTTCTACATGAAGTCACTCGGCGAAGAGGCCGTAGCCGTCGCGGCCGCCGCGGCCCTGCGTCCGGATGACATGCTGTTTCCGTCCTATCGCCAGCAGGGCGCGCTCATCCAGCGCGGCGCCGATATCGAAGGCATGATGTGTCAGTGTATTTCCAACGTGAAAGACAATCTGCTTGGCCGCCAGCTTCCTGTTCACTACACCGACCGCGCCCTGAACTGGTTCTCGGTCTCGGGAAATCTGGCAACCCAATTTCCGCAAGCCGTTGGTTGGGGCATGGCGAACGCCATGCGCGGAGACGAAGCGGTTGCTGCAAGCTGGATCGGTGAAGGCTCCAGTGCAGAAGGCGATTTTCATGCAGCCTGCACATTGGCATCCACCTACAAGGCACCTGTCATCCTGAATGTGGTCAACAATCAGTGGGCCATTTCAATGCATCAGGGCATTTCCGCAGGTCAGGCGGAGAGCTTTGCGTCCAAGGCGATTGGCTACGGTCTTGCTGGCTTGCGGGTCGACGGCAATGATTGGCTGGCGGTTTATGCTGCGACGCAGTGGGCCGCAGAGCGCGCCCGCGCCGGTCATGGCGCAACCCTGATCGAACTGTTCACCTATCGCGCCGAAGCCCATTCCTCGTCGGATGACCCGGGCAAATACAGACCGAAAGACGAGGGCAAGGACTGGCCGCTGGGCGATCCGGTCGAGCGGCTCAAATCGCACCTGATTACCCTCGACGAGTGGTCCGAAGACGATCATGAAGCGTGGACGCGCAAGTGTTCGGACCGGGTCAAGAAATCCTGGAAGTCCGCCATGGGCCACGGCACGCTGGAAGAAGGCCCGCATGCTCCGGTCCATACAATGTTCGAGGATGTCTACGCCGCACAGCCATGGCATTTGCGTCGCCAGCGCCAGATGCTCGGCCACTAGCTCCACTTCTCAGGGATCGTTTTCATGGCAAACCGCTCGATGATTCTGGCGCTGAACGAAGCGCTGGACCAGAAACTCGAAGCTGACCCGACCGTCTGCACATTCGGCGAGGATGTCGGTTATTTCGGCGGCGTCTTCGGCGTCACCAAGGGGCTACAAGAGAAATACGGGTCGGACCGGGTGTTCGACGCACCGATCAACGAGGCGGCCATTGTGGCGATGTCGATCGGTCTGGCTGCGAACGGCATGCGTCCCGTGGCCGAGATCCAGTTCGCCGACTATATCTTTCCGGGCTTCGACCAGATCGTGTCCGAGCTTTCGCGCCTGCGGTATCGCAGTGCCGGACAGTTTTCCGCGCCGGTAGTCATTCGCACGCCCTGCGGTGGCGGCATTTATGGCGGACAGACCCATTCTATGAGTTCGGAAGCCTTTTTTACCCACATTCCCGGCATCAAGATCGTCATGCCGTCCAACCCGTATGACGCCAAGGGCTTGATGGTCTCGGCCATAGAGGCGGACGATCCGGTGATCTTCTTCGAACCCAAGCGCCTTTATAACGGTCCGTTCGATGGAGATCCGAACCGCCCGTCGACAAGCTGGGCGGCACACCCCAAAGGCGACGTCCCTGAAACGCTTTACACCGTTCCCATCGGCAAGGCGGATGTTGTTCGCGAAGGCAACGCCGTCACCATCCTCGCCTATGGCACGATGGTTTATGTCGGTCTGGCTGCGGCGGAAGCTGCTGGCATCGATGCGGAGGTGATCGACCTGCGCACGTTGCTCCCATACGACATCGAAACAATCGCGGCATCGGTGCGAAAGACAGGGCGCTGCATGGTTCTCCACGAAGCCCCGCGCACGTCGGGGTTCGGCGCCGAACTGATCGCGCAGATACAGGAAGACTGTTTCTATTCCCTGGAAGCTCCAATCGTGCGCGTCACCGGTTGGGATACGCCCTACCCTCATGCGCATGAATGGAGTTACTTTCCGGGACAGGCGCGTGTAACCAAGGCGCTCACAGCCCTGATGGAGATACAGTAATGGCCCGCCATGTCGTAAAGATGCCCGATGTCGGCGAAGGCGTGACGGAAGCCGAAATCGTCGCCTGGCACGTCAAGGCAGGTGATACGGTTGAGGAAGATCAGGACCTTGTGGACGTCATGACGGACAAGGCGACGGTCGAGATCCCGTCCCCCGTCGACGGCGTCATCGTCAGCGTCGCCGGATCCCCGGGTGAAACCATCGCCGTCGGTGCCGAAATCATCGTGATCGAGATTTCCGAGGCCAGCGGCGACGCGCCCGCGAGCGAAGACGCGGACGAGCCAGCGACTGAAGCGACGCCCGTACCTGCGCCCGCAAGGACCAGTTCACCGGCACCCGTCAAACCGGCTGCAAAACAGACTCAGGTCAACTCGGCCCCGGATCGCCGACCACTGGCCTCTCCGGCCGTTCGCCAGCAGGCGCTTGAACACGATGTCGATCTCGAAATGATAGAGGGCTCCGGCCCAGCCGGCCGGATCCTCTCGCAGGATCTCGAAGACTTTGTCGCCGCTGGCGGCCGCGCCATCGTCAAGGCCAATACTGATACGTCCGGGCCAACGCGCAAGAAGCTGACGCGGACCGAAGATGTGCCGATCATCGGCTTGCGCCGCAAGATCGCCCAGAACATGGAACGCGCCTGGCGCGAGGTACCGCACATCACCTACGTCGAAGCCATCGACGTGACCGATGTCGAAACCCTTCGCGGCAAGCTCAACGAAGACAAAACGGCAGAGCAACCCAAACTCACGCTCATTCCGTTCTCGCAATGGCGCTGGTTCGTGCCTTGCGTGAAATTCCGCAGGCCAATGCCCATTATGACCGGGCCAACGACATGCTGACCCAGTTTGACGGCGTCCATCTGGGCATTGCGACCGCGACAGAAAAAGGTCTGGTCGTACCAGTCGTAAAACATGCCGAAGCGCACGACATCTGGATGCTCGCGGACGAGGTCAAACGACTGTCCGAGCTGGCACGTTCGGGCAAGATCAGCCGCGATGAACTGACCGGCTCAACCATCACGATCACCAGTCTGGGTGCAATCGGCGGCGTGGTGACGACACCGATCCTGAACCCGCCGGAGACCGCTATCATCGGCGTGAACAAGATCATCGAAACGCCGACGTTCGACGGCGCCGGGCGTATTGTCGCCCGCAAGATGATGAACCTCTCCTGCAGCTTCGATCACCGCATCGTGGATGGCTATGAAGCCGCTTTGCTGGTGCAATCCATCCGGCGCTATCTCGAAACGCCGACACGTCTCTTCATGTAAGGTTTGGCCATGGCTGAAACGCTCAACTGCAAGGTCCTGGTCATCGGGGGCGGTCCGGGAGGCTATCCGGCGGCCATCCGTGCCGGGCAACTCGGATCTTGATACGATCCTCGTCGAGGCAGACCGGCTTAGGCGGCACCTGCCTTATCCGTGGCTGCATCCCGTCAAAGGCGATCATTCACGCGGCCAACACCTTCCACGAAATGAACCGTCATTCAGGCGACGCGAAAGGTCATATGGGCATCACCCTGCCGCAGCCTCCGCAGCTGGACATGGCCGGGTTGAAAGCCTGGAAGACAGGCATTGTGGACAAGCTTTCGGGCGGCGTTGCAGGGCTTCTAAAGGCTGCGAAAGTGCGCCAGATCGACGGTTGGGCGCGCTTCTCCGATGCCAAGACGTGCACGGTCGACACAGCGAATGGCGAAATCACCATCAAGGCCGAGAACGTCATTCTGGCCAACGGTTCGCGCGAGATCGAGATCCCGTCCCTGCCCTTCAGTCACCCGGACATTCTCTCTTCCAGCGACATTCTCGATATCGAACAACGCCCTGAGTTTCTTGCCGTCGTTGGTGCGGGATATATCGGCATGGAACTCGGTATCGTCTTTGCCAAGCTTGGCACGAAGGTCAGTTTCGTCGAGGCGGGACCGGTCATTCTGCCCAGCTATGACAGCGAACTCACCAAACCCGTCTCGCACTGGCTCGAACAGAACGGCGTCGAGGTGCATCTGGACTGTTCGGCCAAAGAGCTGGTTGAACGGGATGGAAAGCAGGCGCTGGCCTTTACCCGGTCCTCCGGCGAAACGGGCCATCTGAGCGCTGAAAAGGTTCTGGTCGCGGTCGGTCGCAAGCCTCTTACGGCTGACTGGGGGCTGGACACCATGGGCGTCGACATGGACGGGCCATTCATTGCTATCGATAACCGCTGCCGTACGGCGATGAGTGGCGTCTACGCGATTGGCGACGTGACAGGTGAGCCCTTGCTCGCCCACAAGGCTACGGCGCAGGGCGAAATCGTCGCCGAGATCATCGCGGGGCATAAGCGCAGGTTCGATCCGGTTTCCATTGCGGCCGTCTGTTTCACCTCCCCGGAAATTGCTGGCGTCGGTCTCTCGCCGAACCAGGCGAAGGCCGCAGGCGAAACCGTCATTACTGGCAAGTTTCCGCTCGCTGCATCCGGCAAGGCGCTCTCCATGGATGCGGGAGACGACAGAGGCTTCGTGCGCGTGACGGCGCGCGAAAGCGATCATGTCGATTCTGGGGATCCACGCCGTCGGCAGTCATGTCGCCGAACTCTCCGGCGAGTTCGCTCTGGCGCTGGAAATGGGCGCGCGTCTGGAAGACATCGCCCATACGATCCATGTGCATCCGACGCTGGGAGAGGCCCATGCCGAAGCTGCGATGACGGCGCTCGGACATCCGATTCATATTGCTGCGCCGCGAAAGAAGTAGGTCGCCAGACAAGGTAAACGACAGGTGTGGCCGACGAGCCACGCGCCAGATTGTCTATTCAATAACAAGGCATTGACTGGCAAAGTAGGCTTATCGCCGGATACCGGACGCATCTCGTAACAATTCGAAACAAACCGTGTTTTGCGTCTGACCACCCGGATCGCATCTTTGTACCCGAAGAGTTTCGAAGGAACAGTTCGTGTACCACGCCCATTTGCAGCATACGATCGCCGGACCGGCCATGTGCGCGGGCATCGGTGTACATTCCGGCGCACGGGCCCGCCTGACCCTCAAGCCTGCCGGCGTCGGTGCCGGAATCCGGTTCGTCAGGGTGGACCTGCCTGCCGGGCGCAACGTCATCGAGGCACGCGGTACGCTCGTCGAGCGAGGTCCAGCTTGGAACCACGCTCACCAATGTCCACGGGGCCTCCATTTCCACGGTCGAACACCTGATGGCTGCTTGCTACGGGCTTGGGCTGGACAATCTCATCGTCGAAGTCGACGGCCCCGAAGTGCCAATCATGGACGGTTCAGCCGCCCTCTATAGCGAACTGATTTTGCAAACCGGCCTCAAGACGCAATCGGCCCCGCGCCGCTGCCTGCGCATCCTTGAATCCATCGAAGTTACGGACGGCCCCAAGCAGGCCGCGCTGCGTCCGGTGAACGGAGACGACCTCACCCTTCGTGCTGCCATCGATTATGAAGATGAGACAATCGGTCGTCAGGAAGCGCAGCTTTGCCTCTCGCCCGAAAGCTTCGCGCGCGATCTTTCGTTCGCCAGAACCTTTGGTTTCGCACGCGATCTGGACGCCCTCAATGCGATGGGCCTCGGTCAGGGCGCGTCGATGGAGAACGCTGTTGCCATCGACGAGACCGGCGTCATGAACCCTGAAGGTCTGCGCGCACATGATGAGTTTGTGCGTCACAAGATGCTGGACGCGCTCGGCGACCTTTCACTTCTCGGCTACCGGCTGATCGGCGCCTACGAGAGCGAGCAGCCCGGTCATTCAATCAACAACCTGCTTGTGCGCGCCGTTCTGGCCCGTCCCGAAGCCTGGTCTCTTGAGTTTGCCGGACAGACGCAAGAGATGGCTAGACAACCGCTACGACAAGCCGCTTCTGCGCGCTGATCTGCTTTCCGGTCTTGGCGTAAGCGGACTGCGGGGCTATCAAAGGCGCGATATGGACGACATCGTCCCGGGCACCAGTTTTCGAGTCCTTGCTATGACCAGATCAACTCTTCTTCTCCGGTTCGGGATCGTCCTGCTAGCGACAAGCTTTGCTGCAGGATGCTCCACGTTCAGGCGCTCCGACCGCGTCGCCTATGTCGAGCGGCCGGTTGAACAGATCTACAACGAAGCCGGCCTTGCCATGGATCGCCGTGCCTATTCGGACGCGGTGAAGACGTTCGATGAAGTGGAACGCCAGCATCCGTATTCGGAATGGGCGAGCCGGGCAAATCTCATGGCGGCATTCGCGCACTACCAGGCCAACGACTACACCGAATCCATCGCGGCTGCGCGCCGGTATATCGATCTGCACCCCGGCAATGACGAGACCGTTTACGCCTATTATCTGATCGCAATCTGCTATTTCGAACAGATTGTTGACGTCGGTCGCGATCAGGGAACGACGGTCAGCGCGCTGGACGCCCTGGGTGAAGTGGTGCGGCGGTATCCGAATACCGAATACGCCGCCGATGCGCGCCTCAAGGTCGACATGGTCCGCGATCAACTCGCAGGCAAGGAAATGGAAATCGGGCGCTGGTATCTTCGCCGCAACCAGCATCTGGCTGCGCTGAACCGGTTCAAGACGGTGGTCGACGACTATCAGACCACCACGCACACCCCGGAAGCCCTTTACCGCCTGACGGAGTCCTATCTTTCCGTTGGTCTGCGAGATCAGGCGCTCGCGAGCGCTTCGGTGCTTGGCTATAACTACGGTGACACCCAGTGGTACCGCGATGCCTATCGCCTGATGAATTCCGAGGGCGACTCGATCGACCCTGTGGCACAGGATCCGGACACCGGCTGGCTGACCAAGATGCGAAACCGTTTGTTCTAGTTTTGTTCTGTGGTATAGGGTGCCATCATGCTGATTGCGCTCTCTATTCGCGACTTCGTTCTGATCGATGCCCTCGACCTTGAGGTCGGGCGCGGTTTCACTTCGGTGACCGGTGAAACCGGAGCAGGTAAATCCATCATACTCGATGCGCTTCGTGTCTCGCTCGGCGGAAAGCCTGAAAAACGCTATGTCCGCCACGGTGCGAAGCGGGCGCAGGTTACTGCATCCTTTGTCCTTGCGGAAACGCACCCGATCTTTGCCGAACTGGAAGACCGCGGGCTGGAATGTGGCCGCGATGAACCCCTGACCTTGCGCCGCGTCATCGCAGCGGACGGGCCGTCGCGTGCCTTCATCAACGATCAAATGGTCAGCGCGCCCTTGCTGGACGAACTGGCACCGATGCTGGTCGAGATCCACGGACAGCATGACGGATCCTTGCTGCTCCAGACCGCCAACCACCGTCCGATCCTGGATCAGTTCGCCGGAGCCGGTTCCATTCTTGCTCGCGTGGCGCAAGCGCATGGGTCCTGGCGCGGGGCGCAAGCGCGTCGCGAAACCCTGCAGGCGACAATTCGTGAGGCCGAGGACGACCGTGCCTACGCTCAGGCTGCAATCGAGGAACTCGAAGCGCTCAGCCCCGAATTCGGGCGAAGAAACCCGTCTCGTTTCGGAACGTGCCCTGCTCCAGAACAGCCAGAAACTCATCGAATGTCTGGCTGCTGCAGACGAGGCACTGAAAAGCTCGCAGGCCGAAAATGCTCTCGGTTCAGCCGCACGCCTGCTGGAACGCGCCCGTCGTTATCCCGGAATGGAAGACCTCGGCGAATCCGATCCGCGGCTGGCTGCGCTTACGGTCGCAGGAGAAGCGGTAGAACGGGCGTTGATCGAGTTCGGTGAAGCCAGTTTCAGCGTCGAACAGGCCTGTCATGGTGTGTCGAGCGATCCGCTGGCGCTTGAGACAGCCGAATCGCGTCTCTTCGCCTTGCGAGGCGCAGCGCGTAAGTATTCCGTCACGCCGGATGAGCTGGCGGACGTGCTCAACACCTATCGCGCCAGGGAAACCGGGCTGGAGACAGCGGAGGCTGATCTGAAAGCTGCGATTGAGCAGGAGGCCGCTGCCAAGTCTGACTATGAGACCGTTGCTGCAAAGCTGCGTGCGCTCCGACTGTCAGCCGGGAAGAAATTGACCGGTGCGGTCGCGACCGAACTCAAACCCCTCAAGCTCGATGCGGCCCGGTTTCAGGTCGCTTTCGAAGACTTGCCGGAAACCGGGTGGACAGCGCAGGGCTATGACGGGGTCTCGTTCGAAGTTTCAACAAACCCCGGCGCTCCCTTCGGGCAATTGAAGCAGATCGCATCGGGCGGCGAACTGGCGCGCTTTGCACTTGCCCTCAAGGTCTGCCTCGCGGCGACCGGCAATGCGCCGACGCTGGTCTTCGACGAGGCCGATCAGGGCGTCGGAGGCGCAGTTGCTGCCGCCATCGGCGAGAGGCTGTCGCGTCTTTCCGAAGACCGTCAGGTGCTCGCCATTACCCACAGCCCTCAAGTTGCCGCCTGCGCCCATGCCCATTGGAAAATCGCCAAGTCCGGCGGCAAATCCGGAAAGGAAACGCTGTCCAGCGTGACCGTTCTGGAGGGCGAAGGCCGTCTCGAGGAAGTGGCCCGGATGCTTGCCGGAGCCGAAATTACCGGCGAAGCGCGCGCGGCTGCGAAGCGGTTGATGAGCGGCGCAGAATAGAAGACAAGTTTGCGGATGACGACATCCCCATCTACCGCACCAGACACAATTGACACGCCCGCGCAGGACCTCACGCCGGATCAGGCCGCGCTTGAGCTGGAATGGCTGGCCAAGCGGATGCGTGAGGCCGATCAGGCCTATTACGCAGAGAACGATCCGCTACTGAGCGATGCCGAGTATGACGCCCTGCGTGCCCGCAATCTTGCCATCGAAGACCGGTTTCCGGATTTGAAGCGTGATGACAGCCCCAGTGAAACTGTTGGAAGCGGGACGGCCAGCGGATTCGCAAAAGCGCCTCATTCCGTTCCGATGCTGTCGCTCGACAACGCGTTTGACGCCGATGATGTCGAAAGCTTTGTCGAACGTGTCAGGCGTTTTCTCGGTCTCGAAAAAGATGCCCCGGTAGCTGTTACCGCCGAACCGAAGATCGACGGTGTGTCGATCAGCCTGACTTATGAAAATGGCAAATTCACCCGGGCCGCCACGCGCGGGGATGGCAGGATCGGCGAAGACGTGACAGCGAATGTCCGCACGATTGCAGATATTCCCGACAGGATCAGTGGACCGGACTTGCCCGACCGCATCGATGTGCGCGGTGAAATCTATATGTCGGCGAAACACTTCGCCGCGCTCAACGAGACCGAACTTGCCGCCGGACGAAAGGCCTTCGTCAATCCTCGCAACACGACGTCAGGCGCGCTTCGCCAGATCGATCCGGAGAAGACACGCGAACGTCCGCTGTCCTTCTTCGCCTATGCCTGGGGCGAAACGTCCGCCCCGTTTGCCGACACCCAGTCGGGAGCAATGGACGCCTTCAAGGCTTGGGGGCTGCCGGTCAACACCCTCTTCGAACGTGCGGAGTCCGTGACCAGTCTGCTGGCAATTTATGACCGCATTTCGAAAAGCCGCGCCGCGCTTGGCTATGACATTGACGGTGTCGTCTACAAGATCGACCGGCTCGACTACCAGTCGCGCCTCGGCATAGCTTCGCGGGCGCCGCGGTGGGCCATCGCCCACAAATTCCCGGCCGAGCAAGCCATCACGCGCATCGAGGATATCGAGATTCAGGTGGGCAGGACCGGCTCGCTGACCCCCGTCGCACGCCTCGTTCCGGTGACGGTCGGCGGCGTTGTCGTTTCCAATGCGACGCTCCACAACGAAGATTATATTGCAGGCGTCCGGCGCGGCATGGGAAGCGAGCCTGTCTCCGCGGATATCCGTGTCGGTGACACTGTACGCGTCCAGCGCGCGGGGGACGTCATTCCGCAGATCGTAGACGTCGTCGATCCTGACAGGGAAGGCCGGGGCGAACGCTTTGTCTTTCCGACCGAATGCCCGGTTTGTGGCTCGGCAGCCCTGCGCGAAGTCGATCCGAAGACCGGCGAGAAAGAAGCCCGTATCCGCTGTACCGGCGGGCTTGTATGCGAAGCGCAGGCGCGCGAGCGACTGAAGCATTTCGTTTCAAGAAAAGCCCTCGACATTGACGGCCTGGGCGCCAAACAGATCGAGCTTTTTTTCGACAAGGGCGTCGTTCGAACGCCGGGTGATATTTTCAGTCTCGAAGCACAGATCGCTGAGGCAGGCCTGCCGCCACTGAAAGACTGGGAAGGCTTTGGAGAGACCTCCGCCGCCAACCTCCTGTCGTCAATTGACGAGCGACGAACCGTGCCGTTTGACCGGCTTCTCACCGGTCTAGGCATCCGCCATATCGGCGGGATTGTCGCTACGTCTCTCGCCCGGCATTTTGGGGAATGGGACGCATTTGTCGCCCTCTTCGAGGGTGAAAGTTTCACGCCGGAAAAAGTCTCCGCCTATGAAGACGCCCTCTTCGCTCCCCACGCCGACAAGACCGACACGGATAATTTTCCGGATATACATGCCGCCTTCGTGGAAATCGGTGCGATTGAAGGGCTGGGCAGCGCCGTGGCGGGCGCGCTCGCCGCCTTCTTCGCCGAACCTCACAACCGGGACGCGCTCGACCGGCTGATCCATGATGAACAGACAAACCCGGCAGGCGTCCGCGTTGAACCGTTCAAGGTCGCTGATACGTCGACCTCACCGATCGCGGGCAAGACCCTCGTCTTCACCGGGACGCTTGAGACAATGACCCGGGACGAGGCCAAGGCGCGCGCAACCGCGCTCGGCGCGAAGGTCTCCGGTTCGGTTTCGGCCAAAACCGACATGCTTATCGCAGGCGACAAGGCCGGGTCCAAGGCGAAGAAGGCGGCCGAGCTTGGCGTGACGGTGCTCAGCGAAGAGGACTGGCGCGCCCTGATCGATCAGCCCGCCTAGCCAATGGCAGCGCAGGCCGTCTCCACCCAGGCGGCGGCTTCGGAGTATTCGCTCATCCGGGGCAGAAGTGCGGACTTCACATCGCTGTGATACGCGTTGACCCAAGCGATCTCAGCCACATCGAGAAGCGACAGATCCATCAGACCCCTCTCCAGCGGGGCGCGCGTCAGTGTGACAAAGCCCATCATCGGCGTTTCACCGCCTTCGATGCCTTGCGGTTCGGTTACGTATTGCAGGTTCTCGATCCGGATGCCGTACGCACCGGTCTTGTAATAACCGGGCTCGTTGGAAACGATCATGCCCGGTGCGAGCGCGATCTCGTTCCACGGCTTTGCAATCCTCTGCGGGCCTTCATGCACGCCGAGATAGGACCCGACGCCATGGCCGGTGCCATGCTGATAATCCAGCCCTGCCTGCCACAGGGCATGGCGCGCGATCATGTCGATATGCGTCCCCGTGGTGCCCTTTGGAAACCGTAACCGCGACAGGGCGATATGGCCCTTCAGCACCAGCGTGTAATGGCGCTTCATCTCGTCGGTCGGCTCACCGATTGCTACGGTTCGCGTGATGTCGGTCGTCCCGTCCATGTACTGGCCGCCGAAGTCGACCAGAAACAGAGAACCGCGCGCAAGTTTTGCATCCGTGGCAGTCGAGACGCGGTAATGCACGATCGCCCCGTTCGGACCGGCCCCGGAAATCGTATCGAAGGACAGATCCTTAAGACCGCCGGTTTCCTCGCGCAGATGTTCCAGCTTCGTCACCGCTTCGATCTCGGTAACCTCGCCCGACTGCGCTTCGGTTGCCAGCCAGTGCAGGAAGCGCGCAACCGCGACACCGTCACGGGCGTGGGCACGGGCCGAGCCTTCAATCTCGACCGGATTCTTCAGCGCCTTCGGAAGTGCGATCGGGTCCGGACCCGGTACGACGATGCCGCCCGCCGCCTTGGCTGTTTCAAAGAACCATTCAGAGGCAGACGATGGATCGAGCCGTATCTTGCGTCCCGTCAGCGTATCGAACCAGCTCTCAAGCTCATCAAGGTTGTGTATCGCCACTTCATTGCCAAGATGCTCGCGCACCTCGTCGGTCACCTTGGCCGCGTCGACAAACAGATCGGCCGAGCCATCCGAATGCAGCGCCGCGCGTGCGAGCGGCAAAGGAGAATAGTCCACATCCCCGCCGCGAATATTGAACAGCCAGGCGATTGATGTCGGGGCCGTCAGAAAGGCGGTATCGAGCCGGGATTTCTTCAGACTGGCAGCGATCTCTGCCCGCTTTTCAGAAGCTGCCTTGCCGGAGAATGCCAGAGGTTGTACCGCCAGCTTCGCCATGGGCTGGGACGGCCGGTCGGCCCACGCGGCGTCGACCGGGTTGCGCCCGCAAGCCCTTATCTCTCCACCCACACTTTCGACAGCATCCCGCATCCGCGTGACGGCATCCGGCGTCATCAGTTTCGGATCGTAACCGATCGTCTTTCCGTCAAGCGCCTGGTCTTTCATCCATCCGAACGGACCGGGATCGGTCAGGCTGATGGTTTGAAAGAGGGACGCATCGACTTGATCAACGGCCTGCAGGGTATAGCGCCCGTCCACGAACACGATTGCGGTGTCAACGCAGAACAGCGCCGCGCCGGCCGAGCCGGTAAAACCGGTCGCCCAGGCAAGGCGTTCGTTTGCATCGGGAAGATACTCGTTCTGGTATTCATCCTCATGCGGCAGGAAGAAGCCGTAAAGGCCGGCGTCCTTTAACGCATCGCGGATAAGGGGCAGGTTCTGGCGACCAAATTGCGGGCCGCCGCGCACGTCAAAGCTCTGTTTCATCGGAATTGACTATCGTGTTCACGTTCGGTTGGCAAAAGCCGAAAGCGCAGTGCGGCCCTTAGGATCCATGCAATTTTGCATACCTGATTCAAGTTAATCTGTGGTGTCGAAAGCGCACCGTCTCGCCTATCTGTTGCTCAGGACAAGACGGCACCAGACGCCGCAAACGTCCAGACGTATGAAAGACGAGAACCATGATCACCTCTGCAAGAACACAGTCCCAATTTTCACTTATCGACGGCATGATCCGTCGCTTCCGCTCCGTGGCGAGCGCGTATTCGAATGCCGCGCAAGACGTGACGGCGCAGGATGCCTCGTTCACCCACGCGCGGGTGACGGGTACTACGCCAGAGCTGCCCCAGCGCATGGCGCAACAAACTTTGCTGGCCAAACGCGCCATTCGTGCAAACCGCCGGATGGACCGCGGCTAGAGAGCCCGTAGCTCAGCCCCTGTCAGGGGTCTGATAGACGAGCGTGGACCATCCGTTCATCCGGATCCGGTCCACCTCGATCAGTCCCCTGCCCCGGTAGGCGGCACGAACGAGCGGTTCCTGCGGCGTCAAAAGACCTGACAGGATGAGATGTCCACCCAGCGCCATCACGCCAGGAATGTCCGCAGACAACCGGATCAACGGTCCGGCCAGAATGTTCGCAAACACCAGATCATAGGGCGCACCGGCTCTGACCTGACCGCCCCGCACACCATTGGCAAGCGAGAGCGAAAGCCGCCTGCCAACCCTGTTATTGTAAGCGTTTTCCTTGGCAACGACGAGGCTGGGCGCATCGATCTCGGTCCCCAGCGCCCGCTTTGCACCGCTTTTCAGAGCCGCAATCGCCAGCACGCCCGAACCCGTGCCGATATCGAGCACCGTGTTCGGCGTCCCGCGTCGCATCAGGCGCGAATACGCTTCGAGACATCCCGCCGTCGTCCCGTGATGGCCCGTACCGAAAGCAGGTCCGGCTTCGATCCAGACAGGTATGCGGCCCGCATGCGCACGGGCCAGTTCATGAGCTCCGGCGACGATGAACGGCCCGGCCTTGACCGCGGGAAGCCCTTCCAGTGACAGCGCAACCCAGTCCCGGTCTTCCAGCGCCTTCACGCCTGCTTCCAGACCGGGAAATTCGGCTTCTATAAGGTCGGCGCATGTCCGTGCTGCGGCCTCATCGGCGCAATAGGCGTCCAGCTTCCAGTGGGTGCGTGTTTCCTCGCGCGCATCGACGGCTTCAGCAGGCGACGGGTCTAGCCGCGTCAACATATCTGAGACAGACTCGATAACGGCGCGTGGTGCGGTAAGGGTCACTGTATGCATGGGGTCGCTTTCCTAGAGGCTTTGATGCGCCTGCGAAAGTCGCAATCTTGAAATCTGGCGGTGAACCCCGCGCAAGCGAAGCTTTCAGCCTATGGCACCGCCTGCCAGACGTTCCAGACGTTCATCGACCCAGGCCGGAAACGAGAACGGGTCGCGTGCTGTCAGGCCACGTCCCCAGACGCCCGCAACATAGGTCCCGGTCAGTATCTCATAGTGGAGGTGAATGCCCGTCACATGTCCGGAGGCGCCCATCAAACCGAGCGGTTTGCCATACCAGACCTCGGCACCGGCGCGGATCCGATCATCCAGATGGCGCAGATGGGCATAGCGCGTATAGACGCCGTTGCCATGGTCGATCAGCACAGCGAGGCCAAACCCGCCATTCATTCCGGCTTCAAGCACCGTGCCGGATCCACCGGCAAAAACGCGGCTCGCGGGTCGGCTGGTAATGTCCAGCCCCTTGTGCTGCCTGCCCCAGCGTTCCCCGAAACCGGAACTGACGCACGCATTGTTCGCCGGCGCTGTAACGATGGGAACGCCGTTTACCACGACCAGACGTGAATATCTTTTGACCCGGTTTGCCGCAACAGTTTCAGGGGCGTTGGATACCGTCATGCCGGGACAAACGAACAATTCCTCGTTCGGGTAGAGGCGTTCGGCATTGGCGGCGATGACCGGGCCGCTTTCCCTGGGAATTGGAATGTCGCCGCCCTTATTGGCCCCGGGCAAGGTGATCGGCGCGCCTTTTCGGCCGGATGTTCCGCAAGACGCCAGCATCGCGCCCATCGCTACCATCATGAAAAGGAGCGCAAGTCTGCGAACGGATCGGGTCATGTGGCGGATCACCCCGGCTGGGTTCATGGCTGTGCCTGAAGCGGCTACCGCTGAAATTACGGACCGGGTGTAAACACTTTACCAACCATGACAGCACTCAATCCTGCCTCAGGATTTCCCGTGCTTTCAACGTATCGCGGGCAATCTGTGTGGTCAGCGCCTCCAGACCGTCGAACCGGCGCTCTTCACGAATGCGTTCGATGAACTGGACCTCCAGGCGTTGCCCGTATAGGTCGCCCTGCCAGTCGATCAGATGAACTTCCAGCAGCGGATCGCGCAAGCCAGTGGTTGGCGTGCGTCCAAAGTTGGCGACACCATCAATCCAGTCGTCCTGTCCGACGGGACGTGCGCGCACCGCATAGACCCCATGTGCAGGCTCGATGACGTCGCCCAGTGTCAGATTTGCCGTCGCAAAACCGATGGTGCGACCCCGTGCCTCGCCATGCACGATTTCTCCTTCAACCTGCCAGTATTCGCCTAGCAGATCGGCAGCGAGCGCGACATTGCCGGCCTGTAGTGCGGCGCGGATGGCGCTGGACGAGATTTTCTCCCTGCCGCTATCGACGCGCTCGACAATCGTCACGCCAAATCCGAATTGCTTTCCGAGCGCTCTCAACGTTTCGGTTGTTCCGGCGCGGCCTTTTCCGAACTGAAAGTCGAAGCCGACCGACAGGTGGGTGATACCTATGCCTGTGACCAGAACGTCGCGCACGAAGGTCTCCGGCGACATCTGCGCGATATTGCTGTCGAACGGAATTTCAAACGCGTGCCGGACACCAAGTCCCGCCAGGACGGTGCGTTTGCGTTGGGAATGCATAATCCGGAATGGCGGGCTGTCAGGCTGAAAATACCTGCGCGGCGGCGGTTCGAACATCAGCACGCCCAGCGGGCAGTCCGATCGAGCCATGCGGGCTGCGTCAATTACCGCGCGATGTCCGGCATGCAGCCCGTCGAAATTGCCCAATGCCAGGCTCGTACCCCACGCATTCTGCGGTACCGACCTGTAATCTGGATGAACCTGCATCACTTCGGGCTGTCAGCCTTTGGCCCGGGGCGCGATGACTTTCGCAATACCATCGACCACGACCTTGCCGCGCACGCTGCAGGTTACGGCAAGCGTGACGCGGTTGCCCTTGTCCACCATCTCGAAAACCTCTGCCCGGGCTGTCACTTCATCACCAATACGCACCGGACGCTTGAACTGCATCTGCAGGTCAGTGAAGATTGCCCCGGGACCCGGAAGCTGGTTTCCAAGAATGCCTGAAATATACGATGCTGTCAGCGCGCCGTGGGCGATCCTGCCCTTGAACATGGTCGTTTTCGCGTAGTCCTCGTCCATATGGAGCGGATTGTAGTCCCCCGACACCTGCGCAAAAGCATCGATATCCGCTTCGCTGATTGTGTGCTTGCACTCCTCAGCCATGCCGACCGACATCTGGTCGTAGGTATATCCCTGGGGTCTCGTCACTGCGTCACTCCTCTTGGCATGAACAAATACACGTCCGCAATTTACTGTTTCTTTGGCGCAAACAGATAGCCATGTCGATGCTGCAACATCATGGAAATGGAAGTGGAACGCGAAGGCATGGCCGTCGATCTAACTATGCCGGTCCTGGTCGTCGATGATTATCAGACGATGGTTCGGATCATAAACAACCTTCTCAAGCAGATCGGCTTTCGCAACCTTACAGAGGCAGCGGACGGCGAGGACGCGCTGGCGAAGATGAAAGAACAGACTTTCGGGCTGGTGATTTCAGACTGGAACATGGAACCAATGAACGGGTTCGAACTGCTCTGTCAGGTTCGCAGCGAAACCGAGTTGAAGGATACCCCCTTCATCATGGTGACTGCGGCGTCCAAGACCGAGAACGTGATCGCGGCCAAACGGGCGGGCGTGAACAATTACATCGTAAAGCCGTTCAATGCCGCCACCCTGAAGAGCAAGATTACCGCTGTGCTGGGCGACTTTTGAGACCTCAAGCCCTTGCCACTCGACGGGGAGCACGAGTCGCGCCAAATCTGGCTTTATGAGCTCTGCCTATTCTTCCTCCACGCTGACATTTTCTCTGGAGGTGTTGAGCGGCCGGGCCTTCGATCCCCGCAAGGGCGCGTTCGGAGGCGGTGAAACCGAACGTGCGGTCGAGACGCCCTTTGCAGCGATTACACTGGCAAGGTCTCGAAGCGTTCTCGATATCGGCTATTCCATGTCGCATCCCGATTATCTGGGCTTGTTGCTCGCCTGGAAGAAAACCGGCGGCGAACTTGTCGGCGCCGACATCATTTCGCCAACTCGGGTGGCATCGCGCTACCCCGATGACTGGCGAGACAAAATTCTGGCTACCGAGGTTTTGCTCGGCGACGTCCGGACGCTCGATCTCGATGGCAGAACCTTCGACGCCGTCATGTGTATCTCGACGCTCGAACACATCGGTTTCGACCTGCCATCCGACTCCCAGGAAACCGCGTTCGACCGTCCGACGGACAAGAACGCATTGCCCGGTCGTGATCCCGCAGCAGACCGCGACGCCATCGCCGCCTTCCGGCGCGCCCTTCGCCCGGACGCCACGCTCTGCCTGACGGTACCGGCCGGCGAAGGCGGTGCGCGGGCCACAAGGGATTCCACAGGTCGGTGGGCAAACTATCAGGAATACGGCCGGGCTGAATGGGCACATCTGCGCGACAGTCCCGGCTTCACGTACGACGACGAAATCGGAATGATTGCCACAGACGCCGGATGGCAGGCGTGCGCAGATTTCGAAGAGGTCTTCGCAGCAACGCCGGATGAACGCGGCTTTCCACGCGGCTGTATTCTATCGACCTTCAGAGCCCTTTGACGCGACAGGCATCACCACAGGACGCGCGTCCTGTTCTTTCATCCTTCGAAACGCTCAGGATGAGACGTCCACTGCTCACATCCTGAGCCGACCCCACTCTCATCTTGAGCGTGTCGAAGGAGAAAGCGCGGTCCCGGAGCCGACTGCAAGAGCCGCCGGGCTATTCCGGCTCGCTCACATGCGGAAGACCGAGCCGGTAGACACCCTTGAAGTTGTCGGGATCGGCAGGCTGGCGCTTGCGGTAGATGGTGATGCGCCCCTGTTTAGCCAGTCGCACGGCCTCGGCCCGCACATCGACGAGCACCTTGCGCCAGTGCTTTTCCGAGACCTCGCGCGCGGCATCTGTCGGGCAGATCGTTTTTCCGGGACCGACCTTGTCGACCAGTTCGAGAATGGCCTCGCGAACCGGGTTGGGTTTGGGCTTTTCGTTGCGCTCGGTCATCCGACAATGCTCGCATAGACGAGTGACTGGAATTGTGGGCGGATCGGATAGGCCGAGGATGGGATCATCTGTGTCATCTGGATGGCGATAATGTCTTCTTCGGGATCGATCCAGAAGAATGTGCTGGCAAGCCCGCCCCAGGCAATCGTTCCAACGCTTCCCGGCTGCATGGTTTCGACGGTGTCTGTGGTGATCGACCAGCCAAGCCCGAACCCGTTGCCGTCCATCCGGGCTTCGGAGAAGGTCTTGTCGCCCATCTGGCGAATGGACTTGCCGCCTGGCAAATGGTTCTGGCGCATGAATTCGAGTGTCTTCGGGCTGAGAAGCCGGTTACCATCGAGCTCGCCACCGTTGCGGATCATCATGCAGAAACGGAAATAGTCGCCGATGGTTGAGCAAAGCCCGCCGCCACCGGAGAACAGCCGGGTCGGATCCTTGCCTTCGCGGACATAGGCCGAGGAGGCATCCCCCTTGTCGGCCATGCTGATTTCGCCGTCTAACGGATTGCGCTGATAGCAGGCGGCAAATCTGTCTGTCTTCGAAGCGGGCACGGTGAAGCCGGTATCCGTCATGCCGAGCGGCTCGAAAATGCGCGTACGAAAGAAGTCATCAAGTGACTGGCCGGACGCGATCTCAATGAGCCTGCCCAGCAGATCGACGCCCACCGAATAATTCCAACGTTCGCCGGGCGAGAAGATCAGCGGGATACCTGCCAGAATGTCCGCAAATGTCTCCAGATCATGGTTGGCACGCACGACCTTCGTCTTCCGGTACAACTCCTCGACGGGGTGCTGAAAAAGGAAATCATAGGTCAGTCCCGATGTATGCAGGAACAGGTCCCGCACCAGCATCGGGCGGTCCGGTTCCTTTGTGATCGGGGCTTCCGGCGTGCCACCTATCCAGACCCGCACATCCTTGAAGGCGGGAATATAACGGCTGACCTCATGGTCCAGACGCAGGCTGCCGTCCTCAACGCACATCATTGCTGCCACACTGGTGATCGGCTTGGTCATTGAATAAATGCGGTAAATTGTGTCCGCGCCGATGGGCGTACCGGACTTCCGGTCGAGCACGCCTGCGGTCGAGAGATGCGCAATTTCGCCGTCACGGGCCACCAGCGTCGCCATGCACGGCAAGCGTTCGGTGGCCAGATACCCCGCGTCAAAAAACGTCGGAATACGGCCCAGCCGTTCCGATGACAGGCCGACATCTTCAGGCGATACGGTGGGTTGAACGGTCATCTGGGAAGAACTCCGGCGCTTGCGTCTATCTGTGGTCAAGGGTGACGCCCAAATGAGGGCACGTAAAGCGGCAAATGTAACCCGTCGACCGTTGGCGTCAGCAAGGCTAGTCTGAGCAGACATGTCTGCTTCAGGATCACGTCATGGCCACCGCCCGTTCTCCCTTCGAAGACTTCGTGATCGACCACCTGTCCGCGGTCGGCGACATCACGGTGCGGCGCATGTTCGGCGGTGCAGGCGTTTATGCTCAGGGTGTCATGTTCGGCCTGGTGGCGGACGATTGCCTCTATCTGAAGGCAGACGATGCGCTTGGCGCCGATCTGGCGGATGAAGGGAGTGCGCCTTTCGTCTGGACGCGTCCAACCGACGGAAAGCAGATGCAGATGGGATACGTATCGCTGCCCGAGACCGCGCTTGACGATGCCGAGGAGGCAGCGATCTGGGCGCGCCGTGCGCTGGATGTTGCGTTGAATGCCAGGGCTGCCAAATCCGTGCGGAAGGGGCGCTGAGAGCGGTGGTTGTCACGTCGCCACCCTACCATCTCCGCCACACCCCGCCAATGAAGCGTCAGATTTGGCCAGCCTTTGCGAGCCGTGCCAGTTCGCGCCCGATAACGATCTGCTGGACCTGTGTCGTTCCTTCATAGAGACGGAAGATGCGTACATCGCGATAGAACCGCTCGATTCCGTAATCGGTGACATAGCCTGCCCCGCCAAACACCTGCACGGCCCGGTCGGCAACCCGTCCAACCATTTCGCTGGCAAAGAGCTTGCAGGACGAGGCCAGCATGGTGACGCTCTCCCCCGCATCGCGGCGGCGTGCGGCGTCCATCACCATGCAGCGGGACGCATAGCTTTCGGCCTGACTGTCGGCCATCATCGCCTGCACGAGTTGGTGCTCGGCAATAGGCTTTCCGAACTGTTTTCGCTCCACAGCGTAATTGGCCATTTCCGAGACCAGACGCTCGGCAACGCCGGTGCAGACAGCGGATATGTGCAGACGCCCCCGATCAAGCACGGACATGGCGACCTTGAAGCCGTCACCCTCCCCGCCCAGCCGGTTTGCGACCGGTACGCGCGCGCCGTCGAAGATCACGTCGCAGATGTGCGCGCCCTGCTGGCCCATTTTCTTTTCCGGCTTGCCGACGCTCAGGCCCGGCGTATCGCGCTCCACAATAAAGGCCGAAAGCCCCTTGCCGCCCGGCGTGTCCGGGTCGGTCCGCGCCATCACCGTGAAGAGGTCTGCCGCGTTGGCATTGGTGATGTAACGCTTGGTGCCGGTCAGCACGTAGTGATCGCCGTCCCGGACAGCACGTGTCTGAACGTTTCCGGCATCCGAGCCGGCTTCCGGCTCGGTCAGCGCGAAGCTGGTAATGACCTCACCGGACGCGATCTTAGGAAGCCAGTCTGATTTCTGCTCATCCGTGCCCCACATGACGAGGCCCTGACTGCCGATGCCGATATTCGTACCCGCGACCGATCGAAAGGCCGGCGAGGTGCGGCCAAGCTCCAGGGCAACGAGGACTTCTTCCTCCATGTTGAGGCCCAGCCCGCCATAGTCTTCCGGGATCGAAATGCCGAACAGGCCGAGCTCTTTCATGCCTTCGACGATATGCCCGGGCACCTCGTCGGTCTCGGCAACCTGCGCCTCCATCGGACGGCATTGCTCGGTCACGAAGCGCCTGACGGTATCTATCAGTGCATCACGGGTTTCGGCGTCGAATGCCATGGACTGTCCTTTTCATGTGTTCGATGTCCAGCATCGCGCAGGCCGCTGCAAAAGCAAGAGGCGGAACCGCGCACCGGGCTTGTGCCTTCTCTTTGAAAGGACGCTTCATATGGACAATGTTTTCTTCGACAACTGGGCATCCATCGGCCGAACGCTGGTAGGCGGCATCTGCGGCTATATCGGCATAATCATCCTTTTGCGGATTTCCGGAAAGAGAACGCTCTCCAAGTTCAACATGTTTGACTTCATCGTTACCGTTGCGTTCGGTTCGGTGCTGGCGACCATGCTGGTTTCGAAGAATACAAGCACCCTGCAGGGCCTGACGGCATTTGCCGTGCTGATCGGCCTGCAATTCATCGTCACTTGGCTGGCTTCTCATTTTTCCTCGTTCGAAAGCGTCATCAAGGCTGAACCAAGGCTTCTGTTTCGCAACGGCTTCTTCCTGGAGGCGCAAATGAAGAAGGAGCGAATTTCAAAAGACGAACTGGAGGCGGCGATCCGCGACAGCTCGATCGGTACGTTCGAACATGTCGGCGCAGTGGTTCTGGAAACCGACGGGACAATGAGCGTGATCCCGAAGGAGAAACTCGGGAATCAGGATTGCCTGCCCGAGCGCTGAGGAATGCTTGACCTTTTGCCCTGCCCTCGCCACTCCGTCCCCTGCAGGACGATACAAGGGTTGGTGAATGCCAAGGAAAGTTGAGACACAGGGCGAATTTGCAGGCTGGACCTATTGGGACGGCGACGCCTTCGAAACCGATGCGGCCGGGCCATTCTACCAGAAGGACATGCCCGACGGAACGAAACTCGGCGCCTTCCGGGCACAACCGCGCCACATGAACGGCGCAGGAGCGATGCATGGCGGATGTCTGATGACCTTCGGCGATTTCGCGCTCTTCATGATCGCGGAAAAGGACATGGGCGAGCAACACGGCGTGACCGTGACGTTCAATTCCGAATTTCTGGGTGCCGGACACGTCGGCGAGTTGATGGAAGTCACCGGCGATGTTCTGCGCGCAGGAGGATCGATGATCTTCGTGCGAGGACTGATCACAGCTGAAAAGCGACCCTGCATGAGCTTTTCAGGCACGATCAAGAAACTACGGGGGTAGCCCGCCGGTCTTGCGAGCTTGCGACCCCGCACATGCCCCCGAATCTCTCCAACCACACGGCTGCCCGGCTTATCCTCGGTGCATGGATAGCTCCGCGTCTCCCTTGCACCAATCGTCATGTGGTCTGATCGCCGATAGCCTGTCGCATGTTGCGTCGCTTCTCAAGCTGGTCGCGCATTTTCTCAACCTCGCTCCGGATACTGACGCGCCCACCACGTTCGTACGGTTTCTGCGCAAGGACACGCTGGCTTTCTTGCGAACGGCCGAAGCAACGCTCCGCCGTATCCTGTTCATTGAGGCTGAGGCGTTCCTGAAAACGCATTACATACCTCCGCGCATGCTGGCTGATCCGGCACCTGCGGCGGTACCGGTGGCTAAACAGACGCGGCAGGCAAATCCCGCCGCCCCCGCCTTGTTTCGCCTCTCAGAACCACCTGCGCCAGAGCCACACGTCAGCACACCTCGGTCGCAGCGTGGCTCCCCCTTCGAAGCCGTTCCGGCATCTCGTAGAACAAGACGGACCCGCACCTGCGTTCCGCCTCTGCTGAGCATCGAGGTACCGGCCGCGCCGTTCATCCACCGCCTGACGCAGCTTCAGGACGTTCTCGACAACCGTGAAGATCACATGATGCGGTGCGTCAGGCTGATTGTCAGACGAAGAGCCGCCTCATCGCGGCCACACTTGCGAACATGCAGCCCGCCCGGCATCCGTTTCGACAGACCGGAACACACCCCCTGGCACGGTCCGCTCTACCGCCTTCATGAACGCATCTTCAAGCCGGAACCGCCGCCTGACGGTGGGTAGAAACCGGACTTTGCCTTTTGATGCTTGAAAAACCGCGACGCCAGCCGGTCATCGCTGCTCCAAGGCTGGACCTTGGAGTCCCTGGCGCAGCTGTCCACGACAGATTGCAGGAAAGCACCATTTATTCTCCCTGTTCCAGCCGACCAAACAGGTTTAGATTCGGCAATCTTCTACAGTCTTCCGAGAGCCGCACGCCATGAAACTTGCTCAGGTCCGCATTGGCGGCGATATTCTGACCGCCCGGATCGAGGGCGATCAGGCGAGCCCGCTCAAGACGGCACCTTTCACTTCACTCAAGACGCTGATGGCTCGCTATGGCGGCGCATTGACGGCCGCGCTCGATGCCGAAGGCTTCGACGAACCCGTCAGATTTCAACCGCAGGATCTGGTTGCACCCATCACTATGCCGCGGAAAATTCTCGGTATTGGCCTGAACTACAAGGATCATGCCCGCGAAACCGGGCGCGAGCCGCCGACAACCCAAACCTGGTTCAACAAGCAGGTGACAGCAGTAAATCCACCTTTCGCGCCGGTTCATCTGCCGCGCGTTTCCAGTGCGCTGGATTATGAAGTCGAGCTGGTCGCAGTGATCGGAACTGCCGGTCGACATATTTCCGAAGCCGACGCGCTTTCGCATGTGGCCGGTTATATGGTCGGCTGCGATGTTTCGGTACGCGATTGGCAGAAGGCGACCCCCTCAATGATTATGGGAAAGGGTTTTGACACGCACGCGCCTATCGGTCCGTGGATGACCACGATTGACGAAGTCGGCGATATTTCTGCGCTACGTCTGCAGTGCCACGTGAATGGCGAGCTTCGCCAGAACGGGACAGCGGGCGATATGGTCCACACCCTGCCAGCACAGATCGCTCATCTGTCGAAAGCATTTACGCTTGAGCCCGGCGACCTCATCTTCACAGGTACCCCTGCGGGTGTCGGTGTCGCCTTTGACCCGCCCAAATTCCTGCGAACGGGCGACGTTGTTAGCTGTGAAATTGATCACCTGGGTGCGTTCACGTTCGAGGTCATCGACGAGCCGGTTCCGGGCCTGCAATGATGCGGCTTGTCGTGCCTTTTCTTGCCCTTGCGATCGGCGCGGCGGCAGGCGCGGGGCTCATGGCCTTCGAGGGAACGGACCCACCGCAACCGCAGTCCGAACCACCTGTAGAAGAGCCGCTGCAGATACGCCCGCGTGATTTTGCTGGTCGAGACCTGTCCATCACCGGCCCTGGCAGGTGATGCCATACCTTTTTGCCTGCTCATCCATGCCGGTGGAAAACGACTGTTGTTCGGAGCCTCTGCACGTGCAGGCGACATGATCGATCCCGTCCCAGACGCTGTTTTCCTCATGGCGCATGACAGCGCCTCGCTGCTCGGATTGACCGATATCCGCGTGCAGACCTGGCTTGAAGGTCGCCCGGGTCCGCTACGACTGGTCGGCGGCGACACCCTGCCCGACATGCTGGCGCGCCTCGATGAAGCCTATGCAGGCTCGGATGCCGTTCATGTCATGGCTGCGCGAGGCGAGCTTGCATTTTCCGGTGCAGCATTTCTACCGGTTTCCGTCGATTTGGGCGCACGAAACGTCTCTGTGTTCGAGACGGGCGACGTTTCGGTACACGCGTTCTCGATGACATCGGCGACGGGTGACGAGGTGATCGCCTATCATGTCCGCCATGAAAACCAGAGCGCGGTCGTGTTTTCCTGCGCCGCTGACCCGCGCGTTATTGTCGCTTCAATACAGGACCTCGCACCCGTCGACTGGGTGATTGCTCCGGTCGCCAACGAAGAGGCATTGTTCGCCGAACGGCGAATGGCTCTGGACGCCCGGGACCGTGCCCGTGCGCGCCGCTGGGCAGATGTCTTGGCAACCTGTCCAACGCCCGCACAACTCGCCGATACTGCATCGCGTCTTGGAGCACGCGGACTTGTTCTGCTGAGCCCGGTTCAGCGCCGCGCGGATGAAGCATTGCTTGCCGACATTGAAATGTTAAAGGAACCGGCAGCGTCGGACATTGCCATCTTGACGTCTCGCGACGCCGATGGCCCGAACGACAATGGGGCCTGAACCCTGTTCAGACCCCATCCCCCTTGTGCCGCCCCCATGGGCGCCGTTTCCGGCACCCGAGCTGCTTCATGTTAAATGTCAGCAAATATGGAAATGGCCAATACCGGTAAATCGTTACCGCGAACCCTGTAACCGAAAAGCCACTTATTTGCCGCCATCTCAGTTGTTTCCGGTTGAAAGTGAAACGAAGACGGGTAAACAGGATCAAGAAGATGAAGCAGCTCCTTCACATATTCCGTTAACCTCGCGCGAATCCTGTTTTGTTAGAAAAGTCTATGCGCGACCAATCCTGGCATCGCGTTATCCGGGTACGCTGAATGCCAGCTTTCGCGCACATTCTCATTATAGCTGCCTGTGTCGTGACATCGTTTGCAGGTTCAGCAGCCTTGTACCGGTTCGGCGGTCTCTCGCTTGCCCTGTCTGTGAACATCGGCGCGTTCGTCGCGCTTGTGTCTTTGCAGGCCTATTATTCGGTGGTCACCCGCGGGCGGCTTCGCGAAATGGAAGCGCGATTTCTTCAGGCGCGCGATGATCTGCGCAAGACCAATCAACGCAACGAAGTGATCGAAACGCGCATCGTTCGTGTAGAGGACACAATCACACGCGAGATCGAAGAACGCCGCGATGCTCTCATTGAGGAGATGCGTGAACTGGAGCAGCTTGTTGGCAAGCTCGGCCAGACATTCGAACGGCGGCTCGCTGAGGGCACATCGCAGGCCCGAGGGACGCCTGTTCATCGCCTTCAGTCGTTTGCTGCGCATGCCCATGCGGACCATCCTGAAAGCCTCGCCGGTCTTGTCGAAGAGGCCATCATCGAGAACCGGCTCGACCTGAGCCTGCAACCGGTCGTGAACCTTCCACAGCGCCGCGCCTGTTACTACGAAGCCTTCACCAGCCTTCGCACCCGGGATGGCCGGACGCTGAAACCGGATGTTTATCTTCCTGTCGCTGAACGCGAGGGGCTAGTCTCAGAGATCGATACCGGTCTGCTCTTTCGCTGCGTGCAGATGGTCCGGCGCCTGAGCGAAAAGGATCGACGCATCGCGGTCTTCTGCAACATCTCCGGCCATACGTTGAAAGACGAGGACGCGTTTCCCCGCTTCCATGAATTTGCCCGGGACAACCGCGATCTTGCGACGTCACTGGTTCTGGAAATCACCGCGGACGCCTTCGAGAGCCGGACCCCCGTCATGGCCCGTCATATGGCCAGACTTGGCGATCTCGGTTTCAGGTTCTCGGTCGACCGCGCCCAAACGTTGAGGCTCGATCTGCCGGGGATGCAGGCCGAAGGGGTGCGCTTCGTCAAGATGGAAGGTCGCCGCCTTCTGGAGCTGATCAACGATACGCGCGAACGCCCGCGCTCGAGCATATCGCGGGAAATCGCCGCTCAGGATGTCTCTGCCCTGTTTGCACGCTATGGCGTCGATCTTGTCGCCGACAGGGTCGAGGATGAACGGACAGTCGTTGAACTTCTCGACTATGACATCGGGTTCGGTCAGGGCTACGTGTTCGGTCATGCCAAACCGGTCAAGGATACCGGTCAGGCAAGTGACGAGCTAGGTGCCCGAATGCAACGAAAGACCGGCTAGCCAGCTGACTGTCCGGACTTGCGAACCGGTCCGAATTCGCTAAACCGGCCCGCATGACTTCCATACAATATCCGGACGGACTGTCCGCCATCGCCGACCGCTATGACGCGGTCTTCTGTGACGTCTGGGGCGTCATCCACAATGGCGAACATGCGTTCGAGCCTGCCTGTGATGCGCTCGCCGCATTTCGGGCAACGGGCAAACCGGTCATCCTTATCTCGAACGCGCCGGTAGAGGCTGCACGTGTGGAGCGTCTCTTCGAACCGCTGGGCGTCCGCGCAGATGCGTTCGACCGGACGGCCACCAGTGGAGACGCGACGCGAAACGAGATGCGCAAGCGCGCGCCCGGCCCCGTCTGGAAGTTCGGTACCAATCAGTCATGGGTTTCCGATGATCCGCTCTTTGCCGATCTGGGGCTTGCCTTTAAGACCGGCGACGACGCAGCGTTCATTGTCGCCCTCGGTTTGCCCGACCCTGAACACGGCGATCCGGAAGACTATCGCAGCGAACTCGCCGAAGCGGCACGCAAGGGTTTGCCGATGATCTGCGCCAATCCGGACATGAAAGTGCGCGTGGGTGATCGACTTCTATGGTGCGCAGGCGCACTCGCCGAAATCTATGAGCAGGAGGGCGGCGATGTCGTTTATCCGGGCAAGCCGCATGATGCGATCTACGACCTGGCGCGGGATCATCTGGCGGGATTGGATTTCGCGGGAAGCGGCAAAACAAGGATACTTGCCATTGGTGACAGCCCGGCCACTGATATTCGTGGTGCGCGACTGCAAGGGCTGGACTCGCTTTATGTTGCCACGGGCCTGACGCAAGGCGACACGTCTGACTTTGAGGGCCAGACCGAGCGCCTCATGGCAGAGTTCGACACGCAGCCAACCTACGCAATGCCTGCCCTTCTCTGGTAGTATAGCTTCCGCAATCGGATCCGGTCACCGTTTTCGGGGATGGACCCCGTTCCGATAACTAGCAGTATGCTTCCGGAAACAGGAGCCCGAGGACATGAGACGTTATCTCTTTGTATTGGCAACAGTCGCTACCCTGCTATCCGGAAACAGGAGCCCGAGGACATGAGACGTTATCTCTTTGTATTGGCAACAGTCGCTACCCTGCTATCCGGACTACCGGCCAGCGCGCAAAACAAAAGCGGCATACCGGATGAAAGGGTGTTGACCGGGTTCGGCGCTGACGAGATGCAGAGCCTGGTGACCGACCTCGGCGGGGAAGTACTGGGCGTAAAGACAAACGGCACAGGCGGGCCGCTGATCGAAGCCAAACTTCAAGGGTATAATTTCAGTCTGTCAGGGGTCTATTGCGCCGATGGTGAACAGACGGGCTGTACCGGCCTGCAAATGGCGTCAGTTGTTGTATCCAGCGCGCCCGACATTGCCATCCTGCGGATGGATCACCGGTATGTCTTTCTCAGCGTCGGAAAAGACGAGCGATATCCGGACAAATATCACGTGACGCGCTATGAGATATTCGATGGCGGGCAGACCTATGCCAACATGAAGCTGTCATTGAGCGTTTATTCGAACCTGCTCAAGAAAGTTATCGAGACAATGCCTGACGTCGCAGCAGAGGCGGCTCCCACGCCAGCCGAACCGGAGCGCTGACACACGCACGACAACCGGAAAGTTTGTCGAACTTCCCCTTTGGGTCTGCTAAGCTGCGCACAACAGGAAAACGGCAGGAGAACACGTGAAGCGAATTACCACGAACGCCATGACAGGCATCGCAGCCTTGATCGCGGTCAGTTTTTGCGGGCCCGTTCTCGCTCAGACTGCAACACCGCAAACGGCCCCTTCACAGAGCGGCATACCGGACAACCGGCTGATGCTCGGCATCACGCTTGACGAAATGCAGGGGCTCGTGAGTGATCTCGGCGGCACGGTCGTGTCTGCTCAAATGACCGGCAATGGCCCGATGATCACCGCGACGATTGAGGGGGTGACCTTCACGCTGAGCGGAACGGTTTGTAGCGGTGGTCAGAACAGTCAATGCAGGGGCATGCTGGCACTGGTGAATTTTCCGTCCGTCGCAGTTGACGATTCGCGCCTGCTAACGATTGCCCATGAAAGCCCTATCGTGAAGGTTGCACGTGATCCTGCGACACCAGGCACGGCTTATGTCTCGCGCTATGACGTGCTGGACAACGGACAGACCTACGCAAACTTGCGATTGTCCGTTCAGATGTTCGTATCCGCCAGCCAGGCCGTGGCGCGCCAGCTATACGGGACTGCGCAGTAATCGGTTTGCGTCAGCGACCGAAACCGCTATTCCTCGCTTCATGACAGACCGTCCGGCATCGATCATCCGAATTCGTCGCCCGGCCGCGTAGCACCCGGCACCGGACCTACGGTGCCGGGACGCGCGCGCCGGGCAACACCGCCTTTGCCGTGCACACGTATTGCTGTACCGGCTTCCCTGACTCTTCTGCACGACCGGATCACATGACCGATACACCGACAGACTACCGTTCCACCCTCTTCCTTCCGCAAACCGATTTTCCGATGCGGGGTGGCCTGCCCAAACGCGAGCCGGACTGGATTGCCCGCTGGGACGCAATGGGCCTCTATGAGAAGCTTCGCGCGGATGCCAAGTCCCGCAATGCGGCACAGTTCATCCTGCATGACGGCCCACCCTATGCCAACGGCCCGATTCATCTCGGCACGGCGATGAACAAGATCCTCAAGGATGTCGTCGTTCGCAGCCACCAGATGATGGGCTACGATTCCGCCTATATCCCCGGTTGGGATTGCCATGGCCTGCCGATCGAATGGAAGGTCGAGGAACAGTTCCGGGCCAAGGGCCGGACGAAAGACAATGTCGACGGCGCGGAGTTCCGTAACGCATGCCGCGAGTACGCGGCCGAATGGATCGATGTCCAGAAAAACCAGTTCCGCCGCATGGGCGTGGAAGGCGATTGGTCCAACCCCTATTTGACCATGGATTTCGAGACCGAAGCGGCCATTGTCGCAGAATTCCTCACCGTAGCCATGAAGGGACGGCTCGTCCGCGGATCAAAACCGATCATGTGGAGCCCTGTTGAACGCACCGCTCTGGCCGAGGCAGAGGTCGAATATCACGACCGGAAAGCCACGACGATCTGGGTGAAGTTTCCCGTTCGAGGCAGTGTCAGTGTGGTCAACGAAGCCATGAGTGCAGAACGTCCGCCGAACGAGGACGAGCATTTCGATGGGTCGGTAACGTCCATCGAGGGTGCGAGCGTGATGGCCTGGACGACGACGCCATGGACCATTCCGGCCAATCAGGCGGTCAGCTTCAGTCCAGAGATAGTCTACGGTCTCTACAAGGTGACCGAGGTGGAATCATCCGAGGACATCGGTTTTGAACCCTATGCCAAGCGCGGCGATCTGTTGATCGTCGCGGACGCCCTTTCGGCCGATGTAATGAAGGCCGCACGTATAAAGAGCCAGCAGGTGCTGGGACGTGTCGATCCGACGAACCTCTCGCTTGCCCACCCGCTCGCAGACCTTGACCCCTTCTGGGCCGATCCGATCCCGCTCATCCCCGGCGATCACGTGACCGATGATGCCGGTACCGGGTTCGTCCACACTGCACCGGCTCATGGCGAAGACGACTACAACGTCTTTCTCTCGAATGGCGGAAGTGCACGGGACATTCGCGACATCATCGACGAAGACGGCAAATACCGCGTGGATGTGCCCCGGTTTGGCGGCATGGAGATCATCCGCACGTCCGGCAAGAAGCGCGGACAGGACGGCAGTGCCAATGCAGAGGTCATCAAGGCGCTGGTGGAGGCGAATGCGCTTTTGGCGCGCGGTGTCACAACACTGCGCGATGCCCATTCTTGGCGGTCAAAAGCTCCGGTGATCCGACGCGCCACGCCGCAATGGTTTATCCCGATGGACCAGAAAGACGCTGCCGGACACACCCTGCGCGAACTGGCCCTCAAAGGCGTGGACGAAACAACTTTCACGCCCGAGACCGGACGCAAACGGCTGCGCTCCATGGTAGAAAGCCGTCCGGACTGGCTGATTTCACGCCAGCGCAACTGGGGCGTCCCGTTGACGATCTTTGTCAACGCCGACGGCGAACCGCACACGACACTACCAAGCGAAAAAGCCGAAGCGATCAACGCGCGTATTCTGGCTGCCATCCGCGAAGGCGGCGTGGATGCCTGGTTCAGCGCCGACCCTGCAGAGCTACTCGGAAGCGACGCCGAGACGTCCGACTGGGCGAAGGTCACCGACGTTCTCGACGTCTGGTTCGACAGCGGCACGACCCACGCCTTCACGCTGGAAGCGCGTGGACTTATTCGCAGCGAAGGCATGCCGGACAAGGCAGATGTCTATCTGGAAGGCTCCGACCAGCATCGCGGCTGGTTCCAGTCCAGCCTTCTGGAAACCTGCGCCACACGCGGCATGGCCCCCTACAAGCAGGTCGTGACACACGGCTTTGTGGTGGATGCAGACGGCAAGAAGATGTCGAAATCACTCGGTAACACGGTCGACCCCCTGGACATTGCCAACCAGTACGGCGCGGAAATCCTGCGTTTGTGGACAGCCAGCTCCGACTTCACCGAAGACCTGCGCATCTCGGATGAAATCCTCAAGACCACGGTCGAAAGCTATCGCCGTTTGCGCAACACGTTCCGCTACCTCCTTGGAGCGCTTGAGGGTTTTGACGACGCGGAAGCCGTGTCTCTCGACGGAAATCTGGACCACATTCCAGGTCTGGAGCGTTGGGTCCTGCACCGGCTGGCCGAACTCGACGAGGTCGTGCGCGATGCTTACTCCCGCTTCGATTTCAAGAAAGCCATGTCGGCGCTTGTAAACTTTGCAGGCGTCGACCTGTCGGCCGTCTATTTCGACGTTCGCAAGGACAGCCTCTATTGCGACCCGATCGACAGCGACAGACGCCGCGCCGTCCGCAGCGTGATGGACGCCGTTTTGCAGCGGCTTCTTCTCTGGCTTGCGCCCGTCATGCCGTTCACCACCGAAGAGGCCTGGCTGTTGTCCCGGCAAGGCGACGAGAACGGCTCGGTGCACTTGTCCCTGCTGCCGGAGACACCGGATGCCTGGAAGGACAGCGCGCACGCCGCCAGATGGGCGAAGATCTTCAAGGTCCGCCGCGTTGTCACCGGCGCTTTGGAAGTCGAGCGCCGTGAAAAGCGGATCGGGTCGTCGCTGGAAGCAGCTCCCCTCGTGTATATCGAGGACCCGGCTCTGCTCGCTGCCTTTGACGGGGAGACACCCGAAGACATTTTCATTACCTCAGGCGCCACACTGAAGACCGCCGCCCCACCGCAGGGAAGCTTCACGCTTCCTGAACACGCGGGAATCGGCGTTGTGCCAAACCGCGCAACCGGGATCAAATGTGCCCGAAGCTGGAAGATTTTCGATGCCACCACTGCAGACCCGGAGTTTCCGGACATCACTGAGCGGGATGCTCAAGCGGTTCGAGCCTTCACCAAGGCCGCCAGGCTGGCATGATATCCGGGGCCTCTCGCCCAACTGGGGATGGATGCTCGTTCTCGCCATTCTTGTTCTGGACCAGCTGACCAAGACGCTGGTTCTGAACATGGACGTCTTCAATGCGCTTGCCTGCCTTGACCGGACGGCTGCCTGCGGACGGATAGAGCTCTGGAGCGTGATGGACCTTACCATGGTCTGGAACCGCGGTTTCAGCTTCGGTCTTGGCCAGTCGGAAGGTGTGTGGCGCTGGCTTCTGCTGCTGGTTCAGCTCGCGGTGGCCAGTTTCTTCTTCATGTGGCTACGCAATCAGACCCGGGTTTTCCCTTCGGTTGCGTTGCTTCTGGTCATCGGCGGTGCGATCGGCAACATGATCGACCGGTTCCGCTTCGGTGCCGTCGTCGATTTCTTCGATTTTTCCGGTCCGTGGTTCGGTATCGAGTTCGTCTTGCGGCCCGAGCTGGCGTTTCTGGAAATTCCATTTGCGCCACCCGTGTTTCGCGACGGCATACTGGGCCTTGGCTTTCCCTACGTGTTCAATGTCGCAGACGCCGCGATCACTGTCGGGGCAATCATGATCCTGATTGATCAGTTCTTTCTGACGCGTAATGAACCGGCGTCTGGAACCGAATGAATAACTGGGCTAGAAGCATCTCGTTGATACGATAAAGGCAGGATCAAATGAAATCTCCGGTTCTGGCGCTCGGCGCACTCGCCGCCGCTACTCTCGTGATGGCAGGCTGTTCAACGATCGGACAAGCTGCCGGTTTGACCAAGACAACACCTGACGAGTTCAATGTCGTCACCAAGGCACCGCTTGTTGTCCCGCCCGAGTTTGGCCTGCGTCCACCGGACAGTGGCGCCGCGCTGCCACGTGAACTGGATGCGGCGCGCCGCGGTCAGACGATCCTCTTTGGTGAAGACCTTGGGGGCAACGCCTCTGCGGGCGAACGCGCCCTTATCACGGCAGCTGGCGCGCGCACGACCGATCCTGCGATCCGTACGCGCATCGATTTTGAAGAAGGCGGCGTAATCCGCAAGAACCGGTCTTTCGTCGACCGCGTCCTGTTCTTCGTGCCGGGATCTGATTCCGAAGCGACCGGCGAGGGAACCCCGCTTGATGCTGAAACCGAGGAAGAACGCCTTTCCCGTGAGCGTGTCGTGACATCGGCGACCGGTGGCCAGCCAATCATTATCGAGCGCCAGTCCCGCGGACGCTTGCGCCTGCCTGGTACCTGAGGTCAGGTTTCTACGCGGTCGCTCTTCTTGCGAAGCCGGTCGATCGTTTCGGATGCTGCAGCCTTGTTGAGGTCAGCGTCGAACTGTTCGCCGGTCTCCTCGCAAAGTGTTTTCAGATAGGAGGCCTGCGCGCCAGTCATCGGTTCATCGCCGGTGACCCAGTTGGACGGGTCCTTGTCCGCGTTGGACGCCAGTTCGTCTTTCGGAATGTCGGTCGATGGGGTTTCGGAAGTGCTCATGTCAGGTCTCCGGATAGTTTGTTCATTGTTCGTTCTAAACCCTTTGGACTTGCACAGGTTCCGTCCCGGCGCAAAAGCTGGATGAGGTCAGGACAATTTCTCCGGGGGGCGATATGACAAGGGAACCGGTCTGGCAGCAGCGGCTCAAGGCGTTCATCGACGGCGCGCTTTTTCGCAACACGATAACGGCGTTGATCGTGCTGAATGCGGTCACGCTCGGTCTGGAAACCTTCTCCGGTTTGCCGCCATCGCTGATTGCGGCGCTGCATGTCTTCGACGTGTTTGTTGTTTCGATCTTCGTGATCGAACTGATGCTGAAATTGGCTGTCTGGCGGCTTGCCTTCTTTCGCTCCGGCTGGAACATCTTCGATCTGGTTGTGGTGGGCGTGTCTGTATTGCCTGGCTCGCAGGCCTTCCAGGTATTGCGGGCGTTACGTGTCCTTCGCATCCTTCGCCTGCTGCACATCGTACCGATGCTCCGGCGCATCACCGAAGCCCTGCTGAGCGCGCTGCCGGGAATGGGCGCCATCATGGCGGTACTGGCTATCCTTGTTTATGTCGGCTCGGTCATGGCCACGAAGATGTTTGGCGACACATCCGATCCGGCAGTGTCCGCCATGTTCGGCACCTTGCACGACAGCGCGTTCACCCTGTTTCAGGTCATGACAATGGATGGCTGGCGCAATGATGTCGTCCAGAAGGTCATGGATGACGGACACCCTTTTGCCTGGGTGTTCTTCCTCATCTTCATCTTCATCGCCAGCTTTGCCGTTCTCAATCTTTTCATCGCATTGATCGTCGAGGCGCTGCAACGCGATCAGGAAGCGCTTCAGGAAGGTGAGTTTCAGGACATCGAAGATCGTCAGGAAAAGGCCGAGCGCGAGCGGGCCGAGATACTGGCTGTGCTGAAAACGCTCGATGGCAAGATCGAGGCGCTGAGAAGCGAAGATAAGAAGGGCTGACCCGCTTTGACGAAATTGGATGTATTTGCGTAAACCGGTTTTGAAGCTTTTTCGCTAAGCCGCTCTCTCGTGTACGTGGCCGCCACCGGCCGGATTGCGCATGCAAGGGGACGGCAGCAATGATAATTACGGGATTACTTCGCTTCGCAACACAGCTCTTCGGCAACAGGGCCGGCAACACCGCAATGGTGTTCGCGCTGTGCACCATCCCGATTTTCGGTGTCATCGGCTTTGCCGTCGATTTCCGTCGTAGCGACAATGCCAAGACCTATGCCCAGAATGCGCTAGACTCCGCCGTGTTGGCTGCCACCCGTACCTTCCTCGACAATTCCGGCAAACCGACCTCAGAGCGTATGGCAGCGGCAAACAAGACAGCGCAGGCCTATTACACGGCCGGTTTGCAGAACATGCCGGACGGTATGAAGCTGTCTAAGGTTGTCCTGAGCCTTGATGAGACCAGCTACGAAATCATGGGCAAAGCCCATGCAACAGTTCCGGCAAGCTTCACGTCCATGTTCGGAAACGACACCCTGAAGGCCAGCGTCAGTTCTACCGCGACCGCTGGCGATATGCGCACCTACGAGGTCGTGCTCGCGCTCGACACGACCACCTCCATGTTCACGAATGATCGCATGGTGAAAATGCGCGAGGCCGCCAAAAGCTTTACCGACCTGATGTTTGACAGTGCTCCGGCAGAAAACATGACCCGGATCGGCGTGGTGCCCTGGGCCGCCACCGTCAACATAAACTCTGAACGTCCAGGGTCATGGGACCCTGACCCGGCCGGATCAGGCGTCGTTCTGCCCGCAAGCGGTCTGAAGGATGCACCTGCCAAACCGTTTGAGAACCGGACGAAGTACGTTACGGACGCGGATGGAAAATCCATGAACAACGGCCAGATGAAGAAGCTGTTCGACCCTGTAGACTGGCGCGGCTGTGTCCGCTCGGCTGACGGCGAACGCAAGGTTTCTTCGGGCGGGTCCGTGCAGGGCAAGCTGACGGACGACGTGCCGAACGGCATGCGGTGGCCAATTGGCTATATTCCGCCTGAAACCAAGACAAAGTGGGTGGATACAACGCCCCCGGCTCCGAAGCCTAAGGGAAATCCGTCGCCGAAGCCAAAGCCCAAAGGTAACCCCTCGCCAAAGCCGAAGCCCAAACCAAAGCCGAAGCCGAAGCCAAAGCCGAAGCCAAAGGGGCTTGAAAGTTCGGTTGACCCTGACATGGTCCCTGGCGTTCCGCCTACGAGCTTCGCCGGGTTCGAGAGCCGCAATACCGAATGGATCGATCTGCACTATCCGGAAGCCATCCGAATTGATGATGACGATGATGATGACGACGACGATGACGACACCTTTAAAGGCCATGTCCTTGATTGCGCGCAGAACTCCAATCAGGACGGCGTCGATGGAGCCCGGAACGTTTATATCGACAACCTGAAAGACTGCACGAATTCGGGCAAGAAGAAGAAGAGCGGCAAGATGAAGGAATGCGTCGCCGACGCGAACGAATTCAGCTTCTTCAAGAAGGGTGGACAGCTATGCCCTTGGCAGACCAACGCCGTTCCGCTCGACCAGCCCCGCCCGGCACTCGGCCCGAACCTGAATTGTCCTGCTGCCATGCTCGGACTGTCCGGCGACCGCGGTCAGATACTCGGCAAGCTCGACGAAATGTTTCCGGTTTCCGGTGGCACCCATGCCGATGTCGGCCTGATGTGGGCCCTGCGCATGATGTCTCCAAGGTCTGATTGGGAGAGCTTCTGGGGCTACAAGAACGATTTCAAGCCCGGCGATTACAATTCCAAGACCACTCGCAAAATGATGATCCTGCTCACCGACGGCACCAACATGGCTCCGTGGCATTTCGAAGGATACTACGGATGTAATGAGGGCAATTCGCGTGGTTCCGCCGGACCTTGCTGGCGCGCACCGGACATTAAGTCGCTCGACCGGAATGCTCTCGACAACCTCATGCTCGATGCCTGCAAAGCCATCCGTGAGGATTACGGCGTCGAACTCTATACGATTGCAGTGGAGGTGGAGGACTCATCCGCGAAGAAACTGCTCAGCGAGTGTGCCGGCCAGTCGGATCGAGCCTTCGACGTCAACTCCAACGAGTTGCAGGAAGTGTTCGAACTTCTCGCGGCACGCGCCATCCGTATCGTGGATTAGGGTCTAGAGAGGTGCAAGACGAGCCAGATCGTTTTGCACCATCATCCCGACCAGGTCTGAGAAGGATACTTGCGGCACCCATCCAAGGTCACGTTTGGCCCGGGTCGCATCGCCCAGCAAGGTATTGACCTCGGCAGGACGGAAAAACTCCCGATTGACGCGAACGACTTCATCCCCGCTACGGGCGTGGCGTGCCCGCTCATTCTCGCCCGTTCCGTCCCATTCCAGAGGCAGATCAAGCACGTTGGCTGCGGCATTCACGAAGTCACGAACGGTATGGGTCTGACCGGTCGCAACAACATAGCTGCCGCCCTCCTTCGCCTGGGTCATTCGCCACATCGCATTGACATAATCCCCCGCAAACCCCCAATCACGCTCAGCATCCAGATTGCCAAGCTCGATGGCCGGCCCTCCATTCAATTTGAACTGCGAAAGCCCATGGGTGATCTTGCGGGTCACGAACTCCCGGCCCCGCAAGGGTGATTCATGGTTGAAGAGGATGCCGGATGACGCATGAAGCCCGTGCGCCTCACGGGCATTGACTGTCATCCAGTGCGCATAAACCTTTGCCACTCCGTAAGGGCTACGCGGATAAAACGGCGTGCGCTCTGATTGCGGGCTTTCGACAACCTTCCCGAACATCTCTGACGTAGACGCCTGATAGAATCGTATATCGCGGTTCACTTCCCGGATCGCTTCAAGCAGATAGGTAACCGCCAGCCCATCGACCATTGTGGTGTAGATGGGTTGTTCGAAAGAGACCCCGACAAAGCTCTGGGCCGCAAGATTGTAGACCTCATCCGGGTTATGGCTCTTGATCACATCCCGGATGTTGCTTGGCTCGGTCATTTCCAGATTGACGAGCTGAATATCGTCAGCAATTCCGAGCTGCCTCAGCCGCCAGTCATTGATGCTGGAGGTACGGCGCAGCCCGCCCAGAACTTCATAACCTTTCCCCAGAAGAAGCTGGGCCAGATACGCACCGTCCTGGCCAGTGATTCCTGTAATGAGAGCGCGCACGGACTATCCTGTTCTGACCGGTATAAGAGATGACAAGACAGGGATTCGCTGCCTGTGTGCGAGCGATACCGTCTCGGGTTCATCCCACGGCTTCGATCAACGACGCCAGATCGTTCGCTTTTCCGCTCGCAACGGCCGGGTCGGTCGCCTCGACCATCACGCGCACCAGAGGTTCGGTTCCCGATTTGCGGATCACGAGTTTGCCGTCGGTACCGAGGGCGGTTTCAGTCTCGCGGATCGCATCGGCGATCTCGGGCACGGCCAACGGGTCGGCCGTTTTGTAGCGAACGTTTACGAGCGTCTGCGGGACCGGAACGAACTGGTTCAGCGCCAATGAGGCCGGTCTCGAATGTCGTTGCATCACAGCGAGGATCTGCAGCCCGGCCACCAACCCGTCACCCGTCGTGACATGATCGGTCAGCACGACGTGGCCCGACTGCTCGCCGCCGACATTGAAGCCGCCGCTCCGCATGGCGGAAACGACATGCCGGTCACCGACTGCGGTCCGTTCCAGCGTCAGACCCCTCGACTGCATCAGCCTTTCCAGCCCGAGATTGGACATGATGGTGGACACGAGGCCGCCGCCTTTCAGGCTTTCACGTTCCTGCATATCCAGCGCTATGGCGGCGAGGATCTGGTCGCCATCTACCACTTTTCCGTTCTCGTCCACGACGATCAGCCGGTCAGCATCCCCGTCGAACGCCAGTCCGACATCCGCCCCGGAAGCGCGGACATGTTCAGCAAGGGCTTGTGGATGCGTCGCGCCGCACTCGGCGTTTATATTGGTTCCGTCCGGTGAACCGCCGATGACGCTTACCTGCGCGCCGAGTTCCCAGAGCAGGGTCGGCGCGGTTTCAAATGCCGCACCGTTTGCAGCGTCAACCGCCACTTTCAGACCTGACAGAGTCAATGAGCGAGGGAACGCAGCGCGGGCAGCTTCGATGTAGCGCTCGCGGGCACTAGGAAAGGCGCTCGGCCGACCATAGGCTTTTGCATCTGCTGCCGGTATCGCGGCGGACGACGCTAAATGGCCCTCAAGTCTCGCCTGCAAGGCATCATCGACCTTGAACCCGTCCGACGCGAACAGCTTTACGCCATTGTCGGACACCGGATTGTGGGATGCGGTTATCATGATACCGAGATCTGCCCGCAATGAACGGGTCAGAAGTGCTGTCGCAGGTGTTGGAACGCAACCAAGCGAAATGACATTCACGCCAGAGGACACGAGACCAGATACCAGAGCAGCTTCGATCATGGCACATGAGGCGCGCGTATCCTGTCCAATGACGACGCGCGGAGCGGACGTTGTGCTTCGCAGTTCGGAACCGATCGCCTGTCCCAGACGAAGCATGACTTCGGGTCTGATGACCGGTCCATTGACCGCGCCGCGTATGCCGTCCGTACCAAAATAGCCTGAAGCCACGAGTGCCTGTCCTGTCCAGATAATGTGCGTGGCGAACGTCAATCACGGGGCGCAATGTCTGGCAAGCCCGTGATGCCAACGCAGCCTGATTGAACTGCGTTAAAGCAGTTTGCGGTTCACGATAGCTTTTCTCATCACCTTGAGCGGGTTCAAAACTGCCCATCCCATCGGGGTCCACCGACTACCCGCTCTAACAGGGCGGCGTGCCTGCCAACCACCGCCTAGTTGTGAAGCGCAGAATGCGATGCCCTTCAACCGGGCTTTGCGTGCCGCAGGATCTCTTGCCTTCAGCGCCATGAACATCTGCGATGCCAGATAGAGTGGGAGCATGGCCAGCAACGCCAGAACAGGCGCGTTCCTCGCCATCATGCGCCAGCCATTTCGCGTGGAATGGTAAACCCTGAACGAGGGGTCGTCCGCCGTGCTGACCGAACCCACGTGAACCGTACGGGCCCGGCGCACCTGCATACAGGCCGAACCTCGTATCCGTGCTCTCCATGCCAGATCAATGTCTTCAAGATAGCAGAAGAAGGCCTCGTCAAAGCCGCCAAGAGCTTCGAACAGCGACCGACGATAGGCCGAGGCCGCACCGCATGGTGCAAACACCTCGCAGTCGTTCTTCGGAAGCAAATCCAGGCTTTGCCCGTGACCGCTTCGCCACGCGATACCGAACCATGAATAGGCATCGCCGAACCCGTCCACCCGTGCAGGCGTCTCGTCTGTGAACAGGGTCGCGCCAAGCATGTCGAACTTTGGATGACGCAAGGACGCAGCTTTCATCTCAGCGATCCAGTCGGGGGCCGGACTCGCATCCGGGTTCAGCGTAATGATCCAGTCAGCCCGTGCCTTACGTGCGCCAAAGTTACAACCGCCAGCAAAGCCGGTATTGTCGGGCGATGTAGCAACTTCGAACCGGTCATCCGTGAGCCTCAGCGCCCGGGCCGCACCTTCCGGACAGGCATTGTCGACAATGACGACCTCGAAATCACGATCCGTCTGCGCTTCGAGCGCCGTAATACAGCGCTGCAGGTGCGGTCCGCTTTTGTAGTCGACGATGACAATGCGTGCCCAGGGATTCATGAGACGCCCAGGGCCGTTTATTCTACCGTCACGGACTTGGCGAGATTTCGCGGCTGATCAACATCGGTACCGCGCAGGACGGCAATCTTGTAGGCCAGCAATTGCAGCGGGATTGAATACAGGATCGGCGCAACAAATGCATCGCAATCAGGGACGATAATCTTGCTCACCGGCGTGCTACCGGCTTCGCGAGCGCCGCGCTCGTTGGTTATCAGGATAACCGGACCCTTGCGGGCCGCTACCTCCTGCAGGTTCGACAACGACTTGTCGAACAAGTCATCAAACGGCGCCACGAAAACAATCGGTGTATCTTCACTCACCAGTGCGATCGGGCCGTGCTTCAGTTCTCCCGAAGCGAAGCCTTCGGCGTGGATATACGAAATTTCCTTCAGCTTCAGCGCACCTTCGAGCGCGAGCGGATAATGCACACCGCGACCGAGGTAGATGATATCCTGGGCGGTATGGATGCGCTGGGCGATCTCATCCATGCCCTCAAGCAACTCAAGCGTTTCACCGATCAAACGGGGAACCTCTATAAGGGCCTGGGTCAGGCGATGCTCATCATTGGGGGACAAACGCTTGCGGGCGCGACCTGCCGCGATGGCCACAGCTGCGAGCGAGCACAGTTGGGCGGTGAAAGCCTTCGTGCTCGCCACCCCGATTTCGGGGCCGGCAAAGGTCGGGAGCAGAACGTCCGCCTCGCGCGCGATCGTTGATGTGGGAACGTTGACAACGGCTGCTGTGGTCAGGCCGCCTGCCTTGCAATACCGCAAGGCCGCAAGCGTATCAGCCGTCTCGCCGGACTGCGATACGAAGATGGCCAGAGATGACGGGTGCAGGACCGGTTTGCGATACCGAAATTCTGACGCGATATCGGTCTTTACCGGCAATCCGGCCAATTGCTCGAACCAGTATTCGGCAACCCGCGTGGAATAATGCGCTGTGCCACACGATACCATGTGAACACTGCTGACTTCGGGAAAATCGAGCTTTCTTTCGCTGGCATGCGGAAGTTCGATTTCCTGGCGAATGAGATCGGTATAGCCCCGAACCGTCCGAGCAGTGGAAACTGGCTGCTCGTGGATTTCCTTGAGCATGTAGTGGGCGTAGGTGCCTTTGTCGGCTTCGCCATCTTCTGCCTTGACCGTTGTTTCCTCGCGGGTGACCTCCCGGCTGTTATAGTCGAAAACCTTGCAGCTATCGCGTGTCAGAATGCACCAGTCGCCTTCTTCCAGATAGATGACCCGGTCAGTAAACGGGGCAACGGCAAGGGCGTCCGAGCCGAGAAAATTCTCGCCGTCACCGAGACCGACGACCAGTGGACTGCCCTTGCGCCCGCCAATCATCAGATCGGGATGGCCTTCGAACAGGACCGCGATTGCGAAGGCACCTTCGAGGCTGGCCAGCGAGAGCCTTACGGAGTCTTCGGGCGTATTTCCCGCCTTCAGGAAGGATGAGATCAAATGCGCGATGGTCTCGGTGTCGGTCTCCGTCTCGAAGACATGACCCTCGCCTTCAAGGCGCTCGCGCAGGGAAGCGAAATTCTCGATGATTCCGTTGTGAACCACCACCACACCTTCAGAGATATGAGGGTGCGCATTCATCGTTGTCGGTGCGCCGTGGGTTGCCCAGCGGGTATGGCCAATGCCAACCGACCCGGCGAGAGGCTCCATTGCCAGTTTGGCTTCTAGATTCGTTATCTTGCCGTGTGCGCGTCTGCGCTCGAGGTGGCCGTCATGAAGAGTTGCAACGCCGGCACTGTCATATCCGCGATATTCGAGTCGTTTGAGTGCGCGAATGAGCCGTGGAACAGCCTCTTCCTGCCCCAGAACGCCGATGATTCCACACATATTGTCCCCGATTACTTTTAAAAACGGCAGTTTGTGTCGCCTGGCACTTGTCATTCGAAACAAATCAGGCCGCTGGTTACATCACCTGACCGTCAAGTCCAAGCCTCACCTGCGATGACGCCACCGCAAGTGAGCCTATCAGGCAATGGCCTTTGCACCCCGCACGTGCACGCTCGACCCTCACCTGCCCTCGTCGACTGAGCAAGAAGGATGCCATTATGGCCCGTCCGGGAACGCCGGTTTGGCTTGCGCTCGCTATCAGGTCTGATAACCGGACAGGATCAAAGGGAGCATGCAATGATCGACAAGGACGCCCTGCAGGGCCAGACCGCCTTTATTTCCGGTGGAACCAGTGGGATCAATCTCGGCATTGCCAAACGCCTGAGTGCGATGGGCGCGAACGTTACCGTCTTCGGGCGGGATCCGGAAAAAGCCAAACGCGCTGCCGAAGAGATTATGCAGGAAACCGGCGGAAAAGCGCTTGGACTTGCGGCAGACGTTCGCGTCTTCGAGGCTGTCGACGATATCGCGAAGGAAACGGTGGCTGCCTTCGGCAAGCTGAATATCGTAATCGCGGGTGCGGCAGGCAATTTCCCGGCCCCGGCCATCGACATTTCCGCGAAGGGTTTCAAGACCGTCGTCGATATCGATCTGCTCGGCTGTTATAATGTTTTCCGGTCCGCGTTCGATCACAAGGCGGCGACATCCACGTTCATCGCAATCACCGCGCCGCAAGCCGTTAACCCGACCATGTTTCAGGCGCATGTCTGCGCCGCCAAGGCCGGCATAAACATGCTGGTCAAATGCCTCGCCATGGAATGGGGACCTGCCGGGGTTCGCGTTAATGCCATTTCGCCAGGGCCAATCGGCGGCACTGAGGGCATGGCGCGCCTCGCCCCGACCCCGGAAGCCGAAGCTCGGGTCTGCGCCTCGAACCCCTTGCGTCGGATGGGAACACCGGACGAAATCGGTCAGATGGCCGCTTTCCTGAGTTCTGAAGCCGCTGCCTATGTCAACGGTTCGATCTTCAACTGCGATGGCGGTACCGAGCTTGGCGACGCCACCGCCGATGCCCTGACCTCCTGGAGACAGAAATCGTAATGCTCGACACGTTGGATACCCAAGGCCCATCCCGAACCGGGACACCTGCACCGCTCTGGACCACAGACACAGTCGGAGCGCTCCTTGCGCTCCCTTTCGCTGATCTGGTCTTTCGGGCCGCCGAATTCACCGCGAACACTTCGATCCGAATGCCGTCCAGAAAAGCACGCTCCTGTCGATAAAGACGGGCGGATGTCCGGAAGACTGCGGCTATTGTAGCCAGAGTGCAAAGTTCGAGACAGGTCTGAAAGCCAGTAAACTCGTCGATACGGCCAGCGTTCTGGAAGGTGCGAAACGTGCCAAGGCCGCAGGCGCGTCACGCTATTGCATGGGGGCCGCCTGGCGTTCTCCGAAGGACCGGGACATGAACGCCATCGTCGAGATGGTCGAAGGTGTGCGCGCGCTTGGCATGGAAACCTGCATGACGCTCGGCATGCTGAGTGACGACCAGGCAAAACGGCTGTCGGAGGCCGGTCTCGATTATTACAACCACAATATCGATACGTCGAAAGAGCACTACTCGGAGATCATCACCACCCGCACCTTCGGGGACCGCCTCGACACGATCTCAAAGGTTCAGGCCGCGGGGATGAAGGTCTGCTGCGGCGGCATTCTGGGGCTTGGAGAGAAGACCGAAGACCATGCCAGCATGATCGCGACGCTCGCAAACATGAGCCCGCAGCCCGAAAGTGTGCCGATCAACATGCTGATCCCGATCAAGGGCACGCCTGTCGGGGACAAGGGCGCGCGGATCGACCCGATCGACTTTGTCCGCGCCATCGCTGCGGCGCGGATTACCATGCCGAAATCGGTCGTGCGGCTGTCTGCCGGGCGCGAATGGATGAGCGACGAGATGCAGGCGCTCTGCTTCCTTGCGGGCGCAAACTCGATCTTCGTGGGCGAAGAACTGCTCACGACGAAGAACCCGGCGCAGGAAAAAGATACGGCCCTGTTCGCCAAACTCGGCGTGACGGACATGCTGCCGAAGGCGCGCGGAGCCGATGCATGACTGAACCGGGCCAGACAGACACCGATCCGGTTGGCGAAATGATCTCCATCCTCGATCTTGAACGGATCGAGGTGAACAGGTTTCGCGGACACAGCCCGAAGGCAAGATCCCAGCGCGTTTTTGGCGGCCAGGTGATCGGTCAGGCCCTGACCGCGGCCTATCACACCGTGGAGGACCGGGTGTGCCACTCACTGCATGCCTATTTCATCCGACCCGGCGATCCGACTATCCCGATCCTCTATGAGGTCGACCAGTCCCGCGATGGACGCAGCTTCACCACGCGCCGTGTCGTCGCCATCCAGCATGGCAAGCAGATTTTTAACCTCGCAGCGTCGTTCCAGATCGACGAGGCCGGCTATGAACACCAGTTCGACATGCCGGACGTTCCGATGCCGGAAGACCTCAAGTCGGAAAACGACCTGCGGGCGGAAATCCGCGACGAGGTGCCGGAACGTTTCCGGGATGATTTCCTCAAACCCCGCCCGATCGAAATACGCCCGATTGATCCGCAGAACATGCTGAAACCCAAACCGATGCCGCCTTACAGTGCCGTCTGGTTTCGCGCCGCGCGGCCATTTGGAGATGAAGTGGCCATGCAGCAAAGCGTGTTGGCATATGCGTCGGACATGACGCTCCTGGACACCTGCACACGCCCGCATGCGGCCAACTGGTTTTCCGGCAAGGTCCAGATGGCAAGCCTTGATCATGCCATGTGGTTTCACGGTGCGTTCAAAGCCGAAGACTGGCTGCTCTATACCAAGGACAGTCCGTCAGCGAGCGGCGCACGCGGTTTCAATCGAGGCACCATTTATACGCGCGACGGTCGCCTTATTGCATCCGTGGCTCAGGAAGGGCTGATTCGGCCCGTCGATAAAAACACGGCGTGAAGCTGACCCGTCTGATACCTGATTTGCCCGACGATCTTGCATCTGCACCAGCGGCCCGTGAACCTGGCGAGCGGCAAACGAGGGTAGCGCCTCCACCGAAGCGGCATCTTCGTATTGGCGTTCTGTCCTACCGGTCTGACCCGCATGTAGGTGGGCAAGGAATCTATCTCGATTATCTGACCAGGGCTCTGGTTGATCGCGGCCACAGTGTGGATATCATCTCCGGGCCGCCCTACCCCACACCCGATCCGCGTGTCGGCGTCATCAGGCTCGAATCGCTCGACCTCTATGCTCAGCCCCATAACGGGCACTATGCACTTCGTCCGAAACACCTTGTCAGCGCCACCGATACCTATGAGTATTTCGGACATCTCTCTGGCAAGTTCGTAGAGCCATATACATTCGGACAGCGCGCGAAAAAATGGCTGAAGCGCCATTCCGGCCGCTATGATGTCATCCTCGATAACCAGACGCTGGCAGAGGGTCCGCTGTTGGCGACGGCCGCCGGGACGCCGCTTGTGACAGTGATCCATCACCCGATCACGCGTGATCGCAGACTTGCTCTGGCTGCAGAGCCACGATGGAAGCACCGCCTGCTGATCCGTCGCTGGTATGCCTTCCATCACATGCAGAAACGCGTTGCCCGCAAGGTGGCCTTCATCGTGACGCCTTCGCATGCGACCAAGGCTGACATCATCGAGGATTTCGGTGTGAAGGCTGACCGGGTGACGCCGATCCTTCTGGGGGTCGATCAGGAAACCTTCCGGCCAAGGTCGCAGATTGAGCGGGCCTCGAATACACTGATCACCACCGCCAGCGCAGATGTACCGCTGAAGGGACTGATCCAGCTTGTACGGGCCTATGCCAGCGTGTTGCAGAAGCGTCCCGACGTGAAGCTGACGGTTATTGGCAAGCTACGGGACGGACCGACGCGGCGCGAGATCGAACGGCTCGGGCTATCGTCACGAATCGAGTTTCGCAGCGGACTGAGCCGGGATGAACTTGCACAGGCTTTCTGCGCGGCCAGCATAGCCGTGACGCCCTCGCTGTACGAGGGTTTCGGCCTGCCCTGTGCCGAAGCGATGAGTTGCGGCACACCGGTAATCGTGACCAATGGCGGCGCATTGCCTGAAGTTGCGGGCGATACCGGCTGCATCGTTCCCGCTGGCGATCCATCGGCGCTGGCCGCAGCCATTCTTCACGCGTTCGAGACACCGGGCTATCTGAAGACCATGTCCGCAGCCGTTCTGGAAGACGCCCGCTACCGGTTCAACTGGGCGCATATCGCACCGGTCTACGAGGATGTGTTCGAGCGGGCACTGGCCGACTGATGCTGACGATCCGTAACCGGTATCTGGACCTCGAACGCGGGTCGGTTGTGCTTGACCTTGGCTGTGGAGAGGGTCGGCATGTGCACGGCCTGTTCATGGAAGACGGAGTGACAGCAATTGGTGTCGATCTCGATATGGCCTCGTTGTTCAAGGCACGGGACGGACTGACCCACCTGCCTGCCAAAGACGTCGATGATGAAGATGTGACCGGCTTTACCTGTGCCAGCGCACTTTCACTTCCCTTTGCAGACAACACGTTCGACGCCGTGATCTGCTCTGAAGTTCTCGAACACATCGCCGACTATCCCGCCGTTCTTGCAGAGTTTCGCCGTATCCTGAAACCCGGCGGACGGCTGGCGGTAAGCGTGCCGCATCGCTGGACCGAGGTCATATGCTGGCGTCTGGCGCCGCCCCCGAACGGCTATCCGTTTGCGCCGGGCGGACATATCCGCATCTTTGAGGACGAAGCCCTGAAAATCGAGATCGAGACGTACGGTTTCACCGCAACACGCAAGCACCATGCACACGGCCTGCATACGCCTTGGTGGTGGCTGCAATGCGCCTTCTGGCAGAGCCGTGATACCAATCCTCTCGCCAAAGCCTGGCACCGGATGCTGGTCTGGGACATCATGAAGCGTCCCTGGATCACCCGTGCGCTCGATACCCTGCTCTCCCCATTCATCGGCAAGAGTGTGGTCCTGTATTTCCATGGTGATCAGAAATGAGCCTTCTTGCCCCCGATGACTGGGACATGGTCCGCCAGCGTCTGATGCCAGCCGCGCTTCGAATTGCTGCGATACAGCGGGAGGATGGCGCGATTGCATGGTTTGAGGATGGACCGCTCGACCCGTGGAACCATACCGAAAGCGCCATGGCGCTCGAAGCCTGCGGACTTGAAGACGCCGCGGATCTTGCATTCGCCTTTCTCGAACGGACACAAAAACCGGATGGATCCTGGATCGGCCAGTACGGCAATGCCGTTCCGATGATGGACGAGACCCATATGGCAAGGCAGGGCGCGCCGTCCTTCCACGACACCAACTTTTCCGCCTATTGCGCCGTAGGCGTCTGGCACCGGTTCCTGTCGCGCAAGAACGAGACCGAACTGCGCCGCCAATGGCCGATGGTGAAGCGTGCGATGCGGTTCGTGCTCTCCCTGCAATCGGAATTTGGCGACATTGAATGGTCCGCCGAAGCCAGGGGGCTTAGCCTCGAAGACGCGCTGCGCGCGGGCAACGCTTCGATATACAAGAGCCTCGGTTGCGCCGTAAAAATGGCCGAACGGGTCGGAGATCCCTTCGCGCGCGACCTCGCCAACGCCAGGCAATGCTTGCGGGCAGCCTTCAGCGATCATCCGGAACGGTTCGACCGCCGGGGCGAGGACAGGCTTGGGTTTGCGATGGACTGGTATTATCCGGTGCTATCCGGCGTGATGACCGGCACGCGCGCGCGTCAGCATCTGGCGATCCGTTGGGATGAATTCATCGAGCGGGGAATAGGTTGCCGCTGCGTGTCACACGAGCCCTGGGTGACGATCGCGGAAACCTGCGAACTTGTCATGGCTCTGGAAAGCGCTGGCGAACATGCAAAAGCGCGCGAGCTTTTCGCGACGCAGTGGCAGCATCGGGATGCAGAGGGCGCATTCTGGATGGGCTGGCAGTTTGCACAAAAGGTTGTCTGGCCGGACGAAACCCCGTCATGGACGCAGGCCGCTGCAATCCTCGCTGCTCATGCTCTGCATAGTGACGAACCTGCGGCCCGTCTCCTCGTCGATCATGCTTCAGAGCTTTTGCAGAACACGTAGCGAGCCAACACGCGACACGTCCTCATAGAGGTCGGAAGCCTTGGCGCGGCGATAGATCTCGTACGGCGGACGCCCGCCATCTGCCGGATCCTCGAACACATCGTGAATCGCCAGGTATCCGCCGGTCAAGACATGCGGGGTCCACGCACGGTAATCATCCAAGGCCGGAGCCTCTCCGTGTCCGCCATCAATGAACAGGAGCGACAAGGGCGTGCGCCAGTGGCTCGCTACGATCCTTGAGAAGCCAACGACCGGAATGACCGTACCTTCCAGCCCGGCGCGGTGCAGCGTTTCCCGCAGGAAGGGAAGCGTTTCCATCGCGCCGACATTGTCATCCCAGGTTTCCGAGTCGTGGTGCTCCCAACCGGGCTGGTTTTCCTCTGAGCCCCGGTGATGGTCTACGGTAAAGAGTACGCCCTCCGCGGCCTTGCACGCCGCGCCCATATAAAGCGCGGACTTTCCGCAATAGCTGCCAACCTCCAGACAGGCACCGTAGGGTGCGCGCTGAGATGCGATGCGGTAAAGTTCAGCGCCCTCATCGGGCGGCATGAACCCTTTCACACTATCGGGATCAATCGGAAGCTTCATTGGTGAGAGTGCTGCCTTCCGGTACCGGCACAGGAACAGAACCAGTTGACGGCCCCGTAAACCGGGTGATGCCGATCATGGAGAAGCCCGGCTAACCCCTTGAAATCATTGGTGGGCGGTGAGGGGATCGAACCCCGACCCTCTCGGTGTAAACGAGATGCTCTACCGCTGAGCTAACCGCCCACGAACACTCCCTAAAACCCTATCGCCGCAAAGACGTCAAGCGCCGTGCAAGCTGCGAAACGGTACCGCTTCAAACATCCATCTTCCGCATCGTGCCAAAGGCGTCGCGCATCACGTTCGACCAGGCTTCGCTGAACTTGTGGAATTGCGGGTCTTCGGCCTCGATCCGGCGCAACTGTTCGAACGCAATCGAATTGGTCCGCATGACGCAAAGATCGAGCGGCATCCCGACCGTCAGGTTCGAGCGGATGGTGGAATCCATCGAGAGCAGAACGGCAATGATCCCGTCACGCAGCTCGGTCTGCATGGAAATCACGCGGTCGAGAATCGGTTTGCCGTATTTATGTTCGCCGATCTGGAAATACGGCGAATCGACCGTGGCCTCGATGAAGTTCCCGGCCGAATACACCATGAACATGCGCGGTTTACCGCCAGCGCGTTGCCCGGCAACGATCAGTGTCGCGCCCGCATCGACACCCTGCGCAATCAGGCCGGGGCCGTAACGTGCCTGCACGCGGTTCATGCAATCGCCGACGACCTGCGCGACCTCGAACATCGTCTTGGCAGAATAAAGAGTTGGGTGCTGTGGAGACTGGCGATTGAGCGCATCTTCGAGTTCGCTGATAATAGCCTGCGTGATCGCAAGATTACCTGCTGTCATGATCGCGATGGCCCGGTCGTTCGGCACATTCCAGGTAAAAAGCTTGGAGACTTTCGCGATGTTGTCCACGCCCGCATTGGTGCGGGTGTCAGACAGCATGACAATGCCCTCATTGAGCTTAAGCGCGACGCAATAGGTCATGAAATTACCCCTCGAGAGGGTGTCTTAGGCCGGATTGAGGCCATGCTGAAACGGAAATGTCGCCTGCCCGGCATTTTTTATGTCGCAGGTCCGCCTGACTGCAATCAACTCATCACCTGGGTCATGGAGCCCGTCGTCTGCGACTGACTTGCAGACGTGGCCTTAGGGGCCGGCGGGGGTGCGGGCACGAACGCAAAAGATGTCGAAACCTCCGAAGAGAGCTTGTCAATGTCGGCCACGAACTGCGTCAGAAACTCGTGGAGCCCCCAGTTGAGAATTTCCTCGATGGAAAGCTTCTGAAGGTTCATCTTCAGCGTCTCGGCCGTGTTGTGGCAGGGGTGACGAACACCATAGAGGTCCTGCAGGATGTTCAGGGTTTCAACCGTGCGCGCCAGACAGAACGCCAGAGAGCGCGGGTTGATTTCGTTCTTGATGAGATATTCTGTGACACCGTCCCGCGTGACGTCCTTGCGGGTCACGAAATGATAGGCGCGGTGAACGCCCACAGCCTGAAGCAGCGAGATCCACTGAAACTCGTCCAGACCACCGCCGATTTCGTCGAGCGACGGCAACAGAACATGGTATTTCACGTCCAGGATACGGGCCGTTGCATCCGCGCGTTCGATGAAGCTGCCCAGCCGTATGAACTGCAGGCTGTCGTCGCGGACCAGGGTCGCCTCTACGCACCCCGAAACTGCGCATGACTGGATTTGACCCAGTCGACAAAGGTGGCCAACTGGCCACGCTTGTCGAGATTGCCCTCGAACGACTTGAAATCACCCCAGGTCGTGTTCAGCGATGTCCAGACCTCGGTTGTCACGCCGAAGCGGACAGCGCGCGCGTTTTCACGTGCGTTTCGGATCGAATTGTAGATGCTGGACGGATTCTCCTGATCGAACACCAGATGCTGAACGGCTTCTGCCCGTGTAACGTCTTCGATGTCGCCCGGAAAGGTTTCGCTCGCACCGGCGGCGATGATCACCGAAGACCATTCATTGGTCGTTTCGCGTCCCGACGTATTCGGAAGCGTCACCATTCGCTGTGCGGTATCGATCAGACGGGCGACGTTTTCCGCCCGTTCCATGGACCTCGCGATCCAGAAGAGACTTTCGGCTACTCTACTTAACATAACGGCCTCCCGGCATTTATCGGTTGAGGACCCACGTGTCCTTGACGCCGCCACCCTGGCTGGAATTGACCACGAGCGAACCCTCGCGAAGGGCAACGCGGGTCAGGCCGCCCGGTGTCAGGCGCATCTTCTTGCCGGTCAGAACGTATGGGTCGGAAATCGACATGTCTTGGCGCGATACCCTCTTCGACAAGTGTCGGGCAGGTCGAGAGCGCCAGCGTCGGCTGCGCGATGAATGCATGTGGCTTGGCCTTGAGACGCTCGGCATAAGCCTCGCGCTCTTCCTTCGTCGAGCGCGGGCCGATCAACATACCGTAACCGCCGGAGCCATGGACTTCCTTGACCACGAGGTTTTCGAGGTTGGCGAGCACGTGGCTCAGCTGCTTGGGTTCGGCGCAGCGATAGGTTTCGACGCTCTTGATTGCCGGTTCTTCGGACAGATAAAACCGAACCATATCCTCGACATAGGTGTAGACGGCCTTGTCGTCGGCCACGCCCGTGCCCGGTGCGTTGACGATCGTCACGCCGCCGCCGAGATATGCCGAGATAAGCCCCGGCACGCCCAGCATGGACTCCGGATTGAACTGCAGCGGATCGAGAAACGCGTCGTCGATCCGGCGGTAAATGACGTCCACGCGGGCGGGTCCGCGTGTCGTTCTCATGTAGCAAAGGCCGTCCTCGACAAAGAGGTCCGACCCCTGAACGAGGGGAATGCCCATCTCGTCCGCGAGGAAAGGAATGCTCGTAATAGGCGCTGTTGAAATGTCCGGGCGTGAGAATAACGCACGTCGGCGCACCATCGCATCCTTCAGGAGCCACTTCCTCCATCGTGCGCCGAAGGTCATCTGTATAGACGTCTACAGCGGCCACGTCGCCGGTTGTGAACAGTTCAGGGAACAGCCGCGCCATCATTCGCCGGTTTTCCAGCACATAGGAGACGCCTGAAGGCGTCCGGCAGTTGTCTTCCAGAACGTAGAAGCCTTCTTTTCCCGTCCGGACAATATCAATGCCGGAGATGTGGGAATAGACGTTTTGCGGCGGCGCGAACCCGCGCATGACAGGCTCGAAGGCTTCGTTATTGTAGACGATCTCGGCTGGAACTATGCCTTCCTTGATGATCCGTCCCTCATTGTAGACGTCAGCAATGAAATCGTTCAGCGCCTGCGCGCGCTGCTTCACGCCCCGGTCAACAATCTCCCATTCCGACTTCGTGAAAACGCGCGGGACGACATCGAAAGGTATCAGACGTTCAGGATCGCCGCCTTCGCCATATACTGCGAATGTAATACCGATACGCCGGAAGAGGGTTTCTGCTTCAGCACGGGCACGGTGAAGCTCTTCGTTGCCAGTGGATTTTATCCAGGCGTCAATCCGCTCATAGCCGGGCCGTAACCCATCGGGCGAAGACATTTCGTCGAACATAAAACTCCTGCAGCGTTTTAACGAGGTACTTAAACAATGCACGTTAAAGGGAAAAAGCCAAATGGCTCCAGTTTGTTCCGCGCTGCTGCTTGCGCGCCCCCCTACCGAAGGCCTATCTGCGACCCATGAGCATACGCATCGGACTGACCCATCGCACATCGTATTCGTACGATCGTAAAATCACACTTGGTCCGCAGATCGTCCGGCTTCGACCGGCACCGCACTGCCGGACCCCGATTGTTAGCTACAGCCAGACAGTCCGGCCAAAAGATCATTATATCAACTGGCAGCAGGACCCTTTCGGCAATTACCTTGCCCGTCTGGTTTTCAATGAACCGACAGACCATTTTTCCGTCGAGATTGATCTCGTCGCAGATATGGTCGCCATTAATCCGTTCGATTTCTTTCTGGACGAGAGCGTGGACACCGTCCCGTTCACCTATGAAAAAGACCTCAAGCGCGACCTGAAGCCCTATCTTGAAACAGGCATCGAAGGTGACGCTTACAAGCAACTGGTCGCCGAAGCCCGCGCCATCTGGGAAAAGGGCACGTCCAGCAGGCTGCGGACGATCGACTTTCTGGTCGCGGTAAACCAACTCGTCCAGAACCGCGTTGGCTACACAATACGCATGGAACCGGGCGTTCAGACGCCGGAAGAAACGCTGACCATCGGTACCGGCTCATGCCGAGATTCCAGCTGGTTGTTGTTGAACGTGCTGCGCGAGATCGGTCTCGCCTCCCGGTTCGTCTCCGGCTATCTGGTTCAGTTGAAAGCGGATGAAAAGTCGGCCACCGGCCCATCCGGTCCGGAAGAGGATTTCACCGACCTGCATGCCTGGGTCGAGGTTTATGTGCCCGGTGGTGGCTGGATCGGTCTCGATCCGACCTCCGGCCTTTTCGCGAGTGAGGGCCATATCCCGCTCGCAGCCACCCCTGAACCGCGAAGCGCCGCTGCCATTTCAGGCGCGCTCGGATTTGCCGAAGTCGAGTTCGATTTCGAAGTGAAGGTCGAGCGGCTTGCACAGCCGCCGCGCATTACCAGCCCCGTGACCGACAAGCAGGTCCGCCAGATTGAAGCGGCGGGCGAGGCGATAAACCGGCGCCTCGAAGCGGGCGATGTCCGTCTTACCATGGGCGGCGAGCCGACCTTTCTTGCGGGCGATGACCGTGATGCAGGCGAGTGGACCATTGATGCCATCGGACCGACCAAGCGTGGCTATGCCGACAAGCTGATCCGCCGTTACCGTGACGCTTTCGGACCGAACGGGCTCCTGACCTTTGGCCAGGGCAAATGGTATCCTGGCGAACCCCTTCCAAGATGGGCTTTCGCACTCTACTGGCGCGAGGATGGCCAACCGCTCTGGCACAATGACAAGCTGATCCAGAACGAAACCGATGCGTCGGATTTCGGGGCCGAAGAGATCGAGACCTTCGCCAAGACCCTGACGGAAAAGCTCGGTCTGGACCCGTCCTATGCCCAGCCCGCCTATGAAGACCCCGCAAAGGCCATTCTTGAAGAGCACAAACTGCCGCCCGGGATCGACCCGGCGAATGTTGGTGTGGACGCCGCAGATGAGCGTCGCAAGCTTGCAACTGTTTTCGACGAGGGCCTGAGCAAGCCGAAAGCCTTCATCCTCCCGCTTGAGGTTTCCGATAGCGAGGACGTGACGCGCGAACGCAAGTCCGGTGAACATCTGGACTGGATTTCCGAGGTCTGGAAAACGCGCCGGGACAACCTGTTCCTGATCCCGGGTGACAGCCCTGCAGGATACCGTCTGCCGCTGGCATCCCTGCCCCCGATCCCGTCGGAGATTGCGTCGCCACCCGTACGTGACCCGTTCTCTCCGCATACCGCGCTTATGTCTGTCGGCACACCGCCCGTGATGATATCCACCGGCGAGGAAGACCTTCAGAAAGCCTATGCGGTCAACGAGGCCCGCCGTCGCGATATCGACAAGGATGAGGCCGAGAAAGCCGAAGCCGACCGACAGAAACGATTGACGCTCGACAAGGCACACCGGCCCGTCCGGATGGCGATGACGATCGAGCATCGCGATGGTCAGATCTACGTTTTCCTGCCGCCGACAACATCAGTGGACGCATTCGTTGACCTGGTTTCCGCGCTTGAGGAAACCGCCGAGGCTACCAGCCTGCCTATCCGCATCGAGGGATACTCCCCGCCGCGCGATCCGCGCATCAACGAGATCAAGGTCACGCCGGATCCCGGCGTTATCGAAGTCAACGTGCACCCGACCTCGTCCTGGAAAGAGCTGAGCAAGGTTACACGCCAGCTTTATGCCGATGCGAGAGCGCTTGGCCTGGAAGCCTCGTCTTTCCTTGTGAACGGACGGCCAACCGGCTCCGGCGGCGGCTCACACATCGTTGTTGGCGGCGCGACGCCGCATGACAGCCCATTCCTGCGGCGTCCGGATATGCTCGGCTCAATCGTCCGGTTCTGGCAGAACCATCCAAGCCTGAGCTATTTCTTCGCCGGAACCTTCATCGGACCAACGAGCCAGTCGCCGCGTATCGACGAAGCCCGACATGACCAACTTTACGAGATGAACATCGCGCTGGAGCAGCTCCCGCCGCGCGGGCAGGATGTGCCGCCGTGGATCGTCGACCGCATCTTCCGCCATCTTCTGGTGGACGTGACCGGCAACACCCACCGCGCCGAGATTTGTATCGACAAGCTCTACTCACCCGACAGCGCCACGGGACGTCTGGGTCTGGTCGAGTTCCGTGCCTTCGAAATGCCGCCGCATCCGGACATGAATCTGGCGCAGCAACTCCTGCTTCGCTCGCTCATTTCGTGGTTCTGGGAAACCCCCTATACCGAACCGCTCATTCCCTTCGGCACGGCGCTGAACGACAAATACATGTTGCCGGAAATGCTTTGGGCAGATCTCAAATCTGTTCTGCGCAAGACCAGCCGGGCAACGGGTGTTCACCTCGATCCTGAATGGTTCCGTGCGCTCTACGAGTTCCGCTTTACCAAAATCGGACAGGTCACGGTCGATGATGTGACGCTGGAATTGCGCCACGCGCTGGAACAGTGGAACGTGCTCGGCGAAGAGAATATGGGCGGCGGCACATCACGAGCCGTCGACAGTTCACTGGAACGCGTGCAGCTCGAGATCAGTGGTGATCTGGACGGACGGATCGTTACAGCCAACGGCGTGGAAATTCCGCTGACCCCGGTCGGCGGTGCAAACCGTCATATTGCGGGCGTGCGGTTCCGCTCATGGCAGCCACCGTCCTGCCTGCACCCGACGATCGCGCCGCACAGCCCGCTGGTCTTTGACATCGTCGAGCCGGGTTCGGGTCGGTCCGTTGGCGGCTGCACCTACTTCCCCGCACATCCGGGCGGTCTCAACCCGGAAAAGCGCCCCGTCAATGCGCTTGAAGCCGAGGGACGTCGCCATGCGGCTTTCCTGGCCGGTGGACATTCGGCAGGCGACCTGAACGTTCAGACCCTTCCTGAGGATGCTCGCTTCCCGATGACGCTGGATCTGCGACGGGCGGTTCCGCGCGCCTGACGCTCGCAGCACATTACATCAGACACAATGGAGATGCGGCGCCCAATCGGCGCCGCATTCATGTTTGCCGGGTCAGTCGTCCTGGCGCGCAACCATATCCATCCGCAGGGTCTTTCCGGCGATCAGGTAATGCAGCGCGGCCCACGCATAGAGCGTGATGAAGACGATGATCGACCATTGCAGACCGCGTGCGTCGGCGCTCACGCACGCCAACGCCTCGCTTGGCGACAGATCGACCGACGCCTTGCAGAGGTCCAGCGTCAGGCCAAGACCTGCACCGCTCAGAAATATCGTTTTCAGAAAGGTAGAAAGAATACCGATCAGGGGCGGTCCGAGGCCGTACCCGACAAGGTTCACCACGAACAGGGTCAGTGCGACGGCGGTCGCCCGCATCCGGCTGTCGGCTACACCTCCGGCGATGGCGTACATCGGTCCGAGATAGAAGTAATGGAGACAAGCCGCGACCATCAGGACCGGCAGCGCAAGATAGAGCGAATCCGCCAGATACCCCACTGCATAGAACGGCACGGAGACCGACATGCCGAGTGCAGGCAACCATGACAAGGCGTTGGGATGGCGTCTGGCAAACTTGTCAGAGAGATAGCCCGACAGGAACACGCCGACTGCCGCCATCAAACCGAGCACCACACCGAACAGGATTGCCGCCTGTGGTATCGTCAGCCCGTGTGTACGAACAAGAAAGGACGTCGTGAACTGGCTGACCCCATAGCCGACGAAGGAAGCAATGGTCGCCCCGATCACCATATGCACGAAGGTCGGTTTGCGCATGAGCACCATGAACGCCGTAACGAAGCCAACACGTGGCTGCGCCTGCAATCTCGCCGGATCGGTATACCCGCGAGGCGGTTCTTTCACCGTCAGCCGGAATATGATTCCGAGAACGACACCTGGCAAGCCGACAAGCACGAACGCGATGCGCCAGCTTTCGACCGCAGGCCAGTCATAGGCATTTGCCAGACCTGTCAGGCCCAGCCCGAGCAGCCAGCCACGAATATGTTCGCCATCCAGCGCGCCCATGATGAACCCGGCAAACACCGCCGCCATCATGCCGCCGAGCGGAACGCCCAGTGCATAAATGGACACCGCCGTCGCACGGCTCTTCGGCATGAAGTAATCAGCAATGACCGATTGTGCAGGCGGCGTACATCCGGCCTCGCCGATGCCAACGCACAACCGAAACAGGACCAGCATCAGGAATGTCGGCGCGATACCGCACAGGGCCGTCATCAGGCTCCACAGGATGACCGAGACAGTGATGATCCATATGCGGTTGAACCGCTCCGCCAGACGTGCAATCGGAATACCGAGAACCGTATAGAGGATGGCGAAAACCGGTCCGCCCAGCAGGCCCATCTGCCAGTCTTCGACGCCAAAGCTCAGCTTGATCGGCTCGGTCAGGATGTTGATGATCGAGCGGTCGATGAAGTTGAAGATGTAGACCAGCAAGAGCGTGCCCAGCACGTAGGAGCGATAGCTCTTGCTGCCATACCCGGTGATGGGCGCGGCTGTGTTCATCGCCGGAGCGGCGGCCGCCTGGGCCGGTATATCGGACATAAGTATTCCTCCTTATGACCGGACGCTAGGCGCTTACCGCGTTCATAGGCAAGGGGTTTTGCCGAACTCGGGCGACACTTGGTTATCAGCAACTCGAAGCAGTCCGTCCGGACCTGGACGGAACGACCCCCCATGTCAGTGACCAGCGCCCTGATAGGCCGAGACTGTTGTCGCCTCGTCTTTTCCGATGAAGCCACTCCGTTTCGAAACGCTGCCTCAAACCCTAAGACGATGACTAGAGCCCGTCTGTTCCATTTCGCCGTTCATCGAGAAAGCGCCGCAGGGCTCGGAGCGTCGGTAACGCTTGGTGAATTGTTTTCTCGTTCAGTCCGGCTTGCAGGTCCGCTTCCAGCGGTTGCACTTTTGCTATGGCCGAATTTCGAACGGCGCGACCTTCTGCTGTGAGCCTGACGACTTTTTGGCGACGGTCCGTCTCATGCGGACCTACATCCACGAGTCCCCTCGCCTCAAGTTTCGCGATGATTGCTGTCATCGACGGTTTGGACATCTGAAAAATGCGAGCCAGTCTGGACGGGGCGGTACCATCTCCGACACGGACGAAGTGGTTCAGAAGACTGAACTCCGAAACGCTTATTCCGAAAGGTGCGAGCACCCGCTGAAATTCGGCACTTGCAAGCTGGTTAATGATGCCGATTTCATTGAGGAACTCAAAGATGACCGAGGGTTCACCGGTTTTATCTGCCATCAGACGATGAGCCGCGACTGAAGGGGCCAGCGGGGGGTCGGGGCTGGAAAGCGCGCATAACCGACCCGGCCAAACATTTGAACGGTGGCCCCGCCGCCAGCCTTCAGTTCGTCATGTATCTTTTGATACGGCCCTGCCATCTGCGGAAACTCCTGAAGGCTCTGACTGAGCGGGTGGATACCAAGTCCCGATGCTTGTGCCGCGAGATTCAACCTGACCCATGTTCGGCCCGCCTCAATTTGCGTTTCGCGACTGTTTCGGGGTGAAACGATCCAGACATGGCCCTGCGCAGACCTGAGAACGGGCTCGAACATGTCGATCCCGGTTTTATAGGCTGTGCTACCCGGACGGTCGAGCGCGTCCTTCGACACGATGCCTGTGAGGCCCATCAATCCCATACCCAGACCGCCCAGCTCAATCCCGTCAGGATTTTCGGCGATGGCCCTGTTGCCGATCCGCATAAGATCAATGCTTTCCCGCCGCGTCGGTCCTGTTTCATATTCAATCATCCACGCATGCCATGTCAGGTCACGAAGTCTTTCCACGCGGGCGGCCTCAACCGTGTAACCGACTTCCAGATTGCTTCCGGCCTGTTGAACCATACTGGCGAGCAGGTCGGCGTTCACAGGCCGGGCCGTGTCATAAGGTTCTTTCAAGGACCGACGCTGCAAGACTTCGGAGAACAGGGGATCGACGTTTTGGGGACCGGGCGAGAACCTCACTGTCGCAACACGGCGCTCATCCAGAAGCGGCTGCGGAGACCCGTCCGGGAAAACGTCTATCGCGGTACCGTAGCCTTTTGCATTCGCGGCCAGTCTCAAAAGCTCCAGCATGCACCCGAAACCGATCGTAATCTGGCGATTGAATGGATCAGTCTCCGGCAACAATCGGTCCAGATCGCAATAGACATCGATACGGTCATCGCCCGTCAGTCTAAACTGCCACGGCTGTCGATTGTGGGGGTTTGGAGCAAGAATGGCGTAGGCCAGCGCGTCGAGACGCGGGTCACCCAAGCTCTCACCCGCCATACGCCAAGGCTCCGATGCTTGTGCCGAGCCCGGCCACCAGGCCGCGCCGGTCAAACCGGCTCCCGAAACGACAGCGATGGATGCACCAGAAACAAGGAAGGCACGACGAGACAGCATAGGAAACTCCTGATCAAATATATTACACTTCTAGAAAGTTAGCTAACTAATTAGTTAGCTTAAGTCAATTGTTTCTTGATTGGAACACCGGCGTTTCGGAGCATTGCCATTCTCTGCTACGCCAGCGCTTCAGCGCGTTGTGTCCAGTGATATCTTTCAATCAATCGACGGTGCGAGCAGATGCGTTCTGGACTCCACGCCTTCGGCTGGAGTGGCGAAGGTGGAGGATCATGCGCCCCACCCCCGGCCCATCTCCGCAAGCGATAAGGGAAGGTCTCCGCTATGCCAGCGCGCCGGTGCGGTCGTTTTCCACTAATGCAGGGTTCCAGCTTCTTCAGATCAGCCCGGCGGCCTTGAAGCTGGTAATGCCCTTGCGTCCGACCACCAGATGGTCGTGCACGGTAATTTCGAGCGCGTCGAGCGCATCGATGATCTCGCGTGTCGTCGAGATATCTGCCCGCGACGGGGTGGAATTGCCGCTCGGATGGTTGTGCACCAGAATGACCGAGACGGCAGACAAGGCGACCGCCCGCCGGGCGATTTCACGCGGATAGACCGGTGCATGATTCACCGTGCCCTGCCCCAGCCGCTCGTCGGCGATCAGGGTGTTCTTGTTGTTCAGAAAAAGAACGTGGAAGGCTTCCGTCGGCTCATGCTGCAGGGTCAGACGCACATAGTCCTGAACCTTGCTCCAGGACGACAGCTTCATATCCTCTTTCTCTATGTCCTGCCGCAGGGTGCGCAATGTCAGTTCGTGGGTGACTTTCAGGTATACGGCGGTCTTTTCCGCAATCCCCTTCACATCCACAAGATCTTCGACGGGCGCGGCCAGAACAGCTGAGAGCGAACCGAACCGGTTCATCAGCGCCTTGGCGTGGGGTTTGACATCGCCGCGGGCAATCGCGCCGCACAGCAGAAACTCCAGCAGCTCATAGTCTGCAAAAGCTGTGGGGCCGCCGCTTACCCATTTCTCGCGCAAACGATCGCGGTGATTGAGCTTTCCATCCTGCTTTGCCGTCGATTTCGCACGGACGGCTATCCGCTCAGGAGACGAGACCGTATCCTGCCTGATGGGTACGACGTTGTCGGTTCCACCCGCCACGGTTTTCCCCGCGCCCTAGCTTGCGCGACCGGTGTGCGGCGTATTGAGTCCGGTCGGCGAGCGCGTAAAAATCTCGTATCCGTCTGCCGTTACGCCAACGGAATGCTCGAACTGGGCTGAGAGCGACCGGTCACGTGTCACGGCTGTCCAGCCATCCGGCAGGATCGCGGTATCCTTCTTGCCGATGTTCAGCATCGGCTCGACCGTAAAGAACATGCCCTCGCGCAGGATAGCGACCGGTTCCGGCCTTGGCTGAATGAACCACATTCGGCGGCGCGTGAAAGACCTGACCCAGCCCGTGCCCGCAAAAGTCCTCGACAACGGATACCCGGTGTCGGTGGGCATAATCTGTGATCGCGCCGCCTATATCATTCAGAGGAATGCCAGGCCGGATCACCCCGATACCGGCCATCATCGCGTCGTAGGTGACATCCATCAGCCGGGCGGCCTTGCGGCGCACCTCACCCACGCCGTACATACGGGATGTGTCGCCGTGCCAACCATCCAGCACCACTGTCACGTCAATGTTCGCAATATCGCCATCCTTCAGCCGCCGCTCGCCCGGAATCCCATGGCAGACGACATGGTTGATCGAGATGCAACTGGCATGCCGATAACCGCGATAGCCGACCGTTGCCGAGACAGCACCATGATCGAGCACGAAGGCATTGATCCGGTTGTCGAGATCCTGGGTGAGCACGCCCGGCACGACATGTTCGGCAATCATGTCGAGACAGGACGCAGCCAGCCGACCCGCCTTGCGCATACCTTCAAAATCACTCGCCGAATGCAGGCGAATGTCGCGAGCATATCGTTCGGTATCCTGCATGTCGTCGATCGTGCCGGCTTGCGATGCCATGGGGCCTTGCTTTCCGATTTCGGTGTCGCGCGTTTTGGTTGCCCTGCATGCCACAAAGTCCCGGTGATGTCACAGGGGGGGGTGGCCAACATGATGTATGGCGGCGGTGATGTTGTCGTTACCCGCATAGAGCCAGGATGGCGTAGTGGCACCATAACCGATCAACTGGCCGACAGGGTTGTATAGATAGCTCTCGCCAAGATCCGTGTTGCCGGGCGTCACTCCGAGCTTTCGTCAATACGCTTGTAGTAGCCAAGAGGCCACACCCCTGACTTTGCAATGTCTATGAAGTCGGAAACTGAAAGGTCTGGTACCTGGACCTCAAACGCTGAAACTTTCTTGTCGGGAAGAATCCATCTGCGACGCGTAATTTCAATGCCGAGCGTGTCGGGATGATCCTTAATTCCCTGCTCAAGTTCAAATAGTCTGATCAACTCACCGTATGCTCCGATAGACATGCCGTAATCTCGCATTAGCAATTGAGTGTTCTGTTCAGTAAATTCGCCATAACGGCGTCGAGACCTGGAAGGGAGATGACTTTTTACCAGATCAACAACTTCAGTTTCGATGGAGTCTCGTGACATGGGTTAGCTTTCGTCACCCTCTGAAAGACATTTCCCGATACCCGCTACGTCCGCAGCTAGGGCAACATAACCAATCGCAGGTGCCCAGCGACCGAGTGCACCCCCAACGTTGTTAGTGTAAGCACGACTATTCCTAAGTGTCGGTGCCCAAACCCGCTTCGGCCCACCTATCTGGCTGGTCCGCAAATGACCAAATGCTTTGCGCGCTGCAAGCGATGCTGGAGAGGTCCCCTGTGTAGCTGCCCCGGGTTTAGTTCGCGTCGGCACGACCGGCAGGCCGGAGCCTGCAACCGCAGCGCCCGCCAAGGTCTGGGAGCCAAGTTGATCCGATACGCATCTGCCCGTTTTTTCAGCGCTATCCTGGAGTTCCTGCTTGAAGGTGTCACGTAGTTCTTTTTCAGAATACTGCCGCTCGTTCGGAACCTGCTTTCCAAGGAATGCCCACCTGATGAAAGGTATCCCGCCGGTGTTCGGAGCATCGCCCTCACGTCTGCGCCGGTCGGTAACGACGACCCGGGGAAGTGTGAGTTTGTCGTCGGCCTGCATCCCGCTCGGATCGACCGTATTCATCGGATCGTTGCCGACGTATGCGTAGAGGTTTTGCTGGTCTTCGTATCCGACAGGGTCGGTCTGCAGGAACCGCCCCAGCCGCGCATGATAGACGCGCGCCTTGTAGTGCATCAGGTCCGTGCCGGGGATGATCGTCTGCCCGGTATAGCTGAACCGGCCGAGATTGGCCGGGTCCGGTATACCATAGGCATCATGGCGGTTGATGTGCAGGAGCTCGGCCTCCTACGATATGGCAGCGATCGAGCCCAGCCGGTCGGCGGCCGGATGACGGCGCTCTGCGGCCAGGACGAGCGCCTTCATACCAACTTTACGCACAGAGGGTGCCATTCAGAAGCGAGTTTAAAGCCGAGGGCGACGAATTGGTGCCACTTAGAATATCGTATTTACAAGGCATTAGCACCGAGTTCGCGCATGTCGCGAAGTTCGCTATATCTTGCCACATAATTAATCAGGCGTTTCGCTGCTCAGTTCCGACTGGTCAGGACGAGCAATCAACCAAAACACAGCTACAGTAAAGAAACCACCAAATAATAGGATCCCCATTTGTCTCAGACGCTCAGGAAGCAGCAACGACGACAGGTCTCCATCATGTTCAACGTAAACAGGCCAAATGACCAAAAAAACTATTAGTATTGCGGCTGCCACGGCCCCCATGAAAAAATAGGCTAGCGGCCCGGTTGCTCCAATTCGCTGCAAAAGCAAGTAGGTCGGGAGACCTAAGAATAGCGCGATGGGATACCCGACAACTACTGCCAACCCTAGGACGACAAAGCCTATCGTTCCTGAGAATGCCGTGAAAATTGCCAACAAGATTCCAAAAGAGATGGGTGCAATGAGAAAGGCCAAAATCGTTCTCGAACTCACAACTGAACCTCCACTAGCATCGCCCAGGACTTCTTATGCACGCGTTTTGAATAGACTGAGCGCGTTGGGCCGGAGTTCTCGGTGGACCGTGAGCGCCCCACGCTCCAGCGTTGATTACAGCTCCCCTTATCTGCCCTCCCAAATTACTCTCTTGCTGCATCCAGCCATTTCCTTCACCAAAATTGTGAATCATTGAGGTGCCATTTGATTGAGAAACTACTTCACGAATTACAACGCCATTCCCTAAGGGATGTCCTTCAGCTGTAGCATTAACAACCACATCACGGCCTGTGACTTCATTTGTCGCCGTGAACGATGTAACTGGAGCGCCTAATGGTCCTGCTGCGTTATTCACAGTGCCGTCAGGAGTTGCCGCGTTGCCGCCCGCTGGGACAGGGTTGTCTCTGACCCAATCTCGTGTTGTAGTTTCGTCGCGAGGCGAGCCTGATGACACTTCGTAGTCATGATAGTCTGCGGCATCGGGATCGGTATTCTGGAACCCCTCTGGTGTCGGGAACGTCACGTCATAATCGTCAGTTAAGCAGTTCGTCGTACCATCACTAGCATTGGTGCAAACCATCCCCATCGGGTCGATGTTGTTCATCGGATCGTTGCCGACATATGCGTAGAGGTTTTGCTGGTCTTCGTAGCCGACAGGGTCGGTCTGCAGCTTGCGAGGAAAACTATTTGATCCGGTGGATCAATCGGCCGAGCAAGACCCCAGCCGCGCATGATAGACGCGCGCCTTGTAGTGCATCAGGTCCGTGCCGGGGATGATCGTCTGCCCGGTATAGCTGAACCGGCCGAGATTGGCCGGGTCCGGTATACCATAGGCATCATAGGTGTTCGGCTGGAACAGCGTGCCCGCATGGTTAGTGACGGCGGCGATAGAACCAAGCCTGTACGCCAGGAGATGCAGTTCCGCGCCGGTATCGGTCTGGCCAAAAAAGTCTTTGTCTTCTGCCACACTTCAGGCGCTGCAAGGACCGTTCCAGCAGGGGATTTAGAGACACATTTTAAGAGGGCGTCAAAGGGGCACCATTTAGGCCGAGCTTTGGGCAGGGGGCGCCAAATTCGCACTATAAATAATATCGTCATTAAAAGGCGCTAGCCGCGAGTGCGCGCGCGGCGCGAAGTTCGCTTTATCTTGGCTAACGGCGAAACTAGCCTAACCGCCAAACTAGCTATTCAGGCTGTTTTTCCGGGGCACCTGCTTCCAATGGAACAGCTTTCATCAGGTCGCGTGCTTGTTCGGCCCCATGAAACCGAAGAGATGGCCTGCCACCTTGCGCATCTGGATTTCCTCGGAGCCTTCCGTGATGCGATAGCGGCGGTGATGGCGATAGATATGCTCAAACGGCTTGTGCCGCGAATAGCCCATGCCGCCATGAACCTGCATCGCCCGGTCCGCTGCCTCGCAACACAGTCGATTGCCCCGGTAATTGCACATGGACACCTTGTCTGAAAGGTGGATCGCAACGTCCGGCTTGCTCATCTGGTCCATTTCCCAAGCGGTCTTGAAGATGAGAAGGCGCAGCATTTCCGCTTCGCTTGCCAGCTCTACCAGCGGAAACTGGATGGCCTGATTGACGGCGAGCGGCTTGCCGAACGGCTTTCGCTCGCGGGCATATCTGACACTCTCGTCGATGCAATAGAGCGCGGCTCCAACCGAGCTAGCCGCCTGCCTGATACGGTTTTCGTGGACGAAGTGCTGGGCCAGTGCGAGCCCGCCTTCGGGCGGACCGAACACGGCGCTGTCAGGCACCCAGACATTCGTGATCGACACGCGCGGATGATCGGTGGGCATGTTGAACGTCCACAGATATTCCTCGATCTTGACGCCCGGATCATCCGCCGGGATCAACAGACACGTGATGCCTTTGGCATCGCCGTCTTTCCCGCTGGTTCGGGCAAAGCACATCATGTGCGTGGCGACGTGCATGCCGGTGGTCCACATCTTTTCGCCATTGACGCGCCATCCATCAACGCCGTCGCGTGTCTCTCGCACCGCACGGGTATCCATATGCGTTGCATCGGACCCGTGCTCGGGTTCGGTCAGTCCGAAGGTGGCGATAAACTTTCCGTTCAGTGCGTCTTCGGCGAGATGGGACTGATCCTCACGGGCAAAGTCCCGCAGCATCAGGATTTGCGGGAAGTTGGCGACGATCGAATGCTCGTTCTGCAGGTCGTTATGCAGCCCCAGTCCCTTGCGGGCCAAATGTTCGCGAATGATTGCCATTGCCAGGTTCGACCCGTCCTTGCCGCCGTATTGCGATGGAAGTCCGAACCGGTAATGGCCCGCCTTGTCGGCACGGCGCTTGGCCTCACGCAGAAGCGCCTCCCATTCCGGACGCGGCAGGCCGTCATTGTCGAAGTCGGTTCTGGCCCATTCCCGGCGGTGATCGAAGAACCGGATATTGTCGTCTTCAGCTTCGAGCGGCTTGATCTCGGCGTCGATGAAAGCGTCCAGCTCTTTCAGGTAATCGGCTGTTTCACCGGGAATGTTGAAGTCCATGACTGACCTTCCTCTGTTTCTCGTCACCACCTTACCCCCGTCGCAACAGGAATCGAGGGCCGCGTTGACGGTGTTCGCGTGCCGTTCTGAAGAAACCGGAATTGACGCATTGCAACACATTTGTGAACACTGTTCACTAAATGCTGGACAAATCATTCAGTGATTATATATTGCAGCTTGTCGGCATCAGGAAGCGCCGATCGAAACAGTCGAACTCAAAGAGGACGCCATCATGATTTGTTTCACTGCCCTTGCTATCGCTGCCCTTGCCATCGCCATCCCCGCTGCTGCCAGCACATCCTTCACTGCCAAGCTCGAGGCACCAAAAGCTTCGAAAGAACGCGTTACAGCTTCGAAAGCCGTTTGGGTTTGTGAAGGCGATAGCTGCAACGCCACACTTAACCGCAAGACCGCGACTGTCCGGGTTTGCAAGAAGGTCGCCTCCGAAGTCGGTCGTCTGACGGCATTCGGAACTAGCGCCAGCACGTTGACCGCTGAAGAGCTCGAAGCCTGCAATGCCGCTGTGAACTAAACCTCCAATCATCAGCTCACTCCACTGAGCCGCCCGCCGAAAGGAGGGCGGCTCTTTTTTGTCCGGAGGAACGCTTCGCAGCTGCAAAAAACGGTTTGGCCGTCACATCATTTGAAACATTGGCTCAGGACTGGACTTGCAGGCCCCGACCGCTGACATTCGGATGTCTTGGAAAGGTGCAATCATGCCGCAAAAAACCGCCGCCGTATTGCTGATCGGAGACGAACTTCTGTCCGGCCGTACCCGAGACGTGAACCTTCAGACGATCGCGGAGTTTCTCGGCCCGATGGGCATCAATGTGATCGAAGCCCGCATCGTACCTGACGATCATTCTCGTATCGCCGATGCCGTCAATGACGTCCGCAAGTCATGCGACTACGTTTTCACAACCGGCGGGATCGGTCCGACCCATGACGACATTACCGCCGACGCAGTCGCAGCCGCGTTTGGTGTCGAAATTTCAGAGCGTGCAGACGCGCTTGCCGAGCTTGAGCGACGTTATGAGGCGAGCGGCGTGGAGCTGACCCCGGCGCGGCGGCGCATGGCCCGTATTCCCGACGGAGCGCGATTGATCGCCAATCCGGTATCGGGCGCACCCGGTTTCCAGCTCGAGAATGTTTTCGTGATGGCGGGGGTGCCCAAGATCGCACGAGCCATGCTTGAGGATGTCGGTCCACGCCTTGAAGGCGGGGAGCGGGTGCTGTCGCGAACGGTCAGGGCCAAAGCCATGCGAGAGGGCGATATCGGAGATGCACTTGGCGCACTCGCAAAAGACATGCCGGACCTCTCATTCGGTTCATACCCCTGGTATGGGACGCATGACGATCACGGGGTCCACCTTTTGGTGCGCGGGACGGATAGCAAACAAATCGAGGTCGCGCTGACGCGGCTTGAAACGCTCGTGCGAGAACGGGGCCTCGTGCCTGAATTGTTGGAGGCAAAGGCAAAATCATGAAGACTGTACTGTTTTTCCTGTCACGTTGGCCGGTCATCCTCGTCACATTTCTGGCAATGCTTGCGATTGGGTACAGTTTTTCCGGCCCGCAGGCCGAGCTTGGCGGGCAGCTGCTTGATTTCATCTTTACCGGTGAAACAGCCCGTAACTTTCTGGCCACGCTGAGCGAGGCACAAAAGTCGCTTCACATCAGGGTGACGCTGCTGAACGATACCGCCTACCCGATTGCCTATACCGCGTGTCTTGCCGGGCTGATCTACCGCCTTTCTGGAACCGGATCGGCGATGCTTACCGTGCCTGCATTCCTCGGGTTCGGGCTCGACCTGGCTGAAAACGCTGTTCAGGTTCTGGCACTGTCGGGAACTGTTGATCTGCTTGTTCTGAAAACGCTCCTAACGCCGCTCAAGTTTGCTGCCGTTACGGCAGCTTTTGTGATTGTGATCGGCCTCGCGATAAAAGCTGTCACAAAGCGGCTGGCGAAGGGGTGAATGGGTCTGGCGGTCAGCGACATCGCAGAGTAGTGTCTCCACAAAATCAGGGAGAGCAGACACATGCGTGAAGCCGTAATCGTTTCGACAGCACGAACAGGACTAGCCAAGACAGGACGCGGATCGCTCAACGATACGCATGGGATCAAGATGGCGGGTCACGTCATCAAGGGCGCAATGGAACGTGCCGGGATAGATCCGGCGCAGGTTGAAGACGTCTTTCTTGGCTGCGCTCAGCCCGAAGGCGCAACAGGTCACAACGTCGCGCGCAATGCCGCGCTTTGGGCCGGTTGCCCGACCACAACGTCCGGGGCAACCATCAACCGGTTCTGCTCGTCAGGTTTGCAGGCGATTGCAAATGCGGCGCACACAGTCGTCAGCGAAGGCGCACCGGTCGCTATCGGCGGCGGCGTGGAAAGCCTGTCTCTGGTGTCCCGCTCGGGTCACATGAACCTTCATCGCTATACCGAAGACGAGTTGATGAAAACGTGGCCGGCGATCTGGATGACCATGATCGAAACAGCCGAAATCGTTGCCGACCGTTACAATATCAGCCGCGAGTATCAGGACGAATATTCCGCAGAATCTGCAGCGCCGAACCGCCGAGTTCCAGCAGAAAGGTTATATGGCCGAGGAAATCGTGCCGATGAAAACCCGGATGAAGCTGTTCAACAAGGAAACCGGCGAAGAATCCTATGAGGACGTCACCGTGGACCGCGATGAGTGCAACCGTCCCGGCACGACGGCCGAGACCCTTGCCGGTCTCAAGCCGGTGTTTTCCGGTGGCATGGTCGTGAAAGAAGGCAAATACGTCACCGCCGGGAACGCGTCGCAGCTATCTGACGGTGCCGCCGCCGTTGTCGTGATGGAGGCAGCAGAGGCCAAGCGCCAGAACATCGAACCGCTGGGCCGCTTCGTCGGCTTTAATGTGGGCGGTGTCGACCCGGATGAAATGGGCATCGGACCTGTCAAGGCTGTGCCACGCCTGCTCGAACGTCATGGTCTCAAGGTCGACGATATCGATCTCTGGGAACTGAATGAAGCCTTTGCCTCACAGTGCCTGTATTCGCGCGATCATCTCGGCATCGATCCGGCCAAATATAATGTGAACGGCGGCTCGATCTCGATCGGCCACCCGTTCGGCATGACTGGCGCACGTTGCACCGGCTCGATCCTTCTTGAAGGCCGCCGTCGCGGTGCGAAATGGGGCGTCGTCACCATGTGTATTGGTGGCGGCATGGGGGCTGCGGGCCTGTTTGAAATCTACAGCTAACCTCCCTACCTGACGTTCTGGTAACCCGACCCGGGCCTCGGCCCGGGTCTTTCTATTTGTCGTGAACGGAGACATCCGATGAGCAATCCGAATACCCAGTATCTTGAAGACAACGCCTCCAAAGAAGGCGTGCACACGACCGACAGCGGTCTTCAGTATCGCATTCTCGAAGAGGGTAGCGGCCCCAAGCCCGGCCCACGCGACAAGGTCACGGTTCATTACGAAGGCAAGCTGGTCAACGGCAAGGAGTTCGACAGTTCCTACAAGCGCGGCCAGCCAATCGACTTTCCGCTGAACGCCGTCATTCCCGGCTGGTCCGAGGGTGTTCAGCTGATGAACGAGGGCGCGACCTACGAGTTCGTGATCCCTGCCAACCTCGGTTATGGCGCGCAGGGTGCCGGTGGATCGATCCCCGGCCACTCGACGCTGATCTTCAAGGTCGAGCTCATCAAGGTCGGCTGAGCCGACCACGCTATTCGTCAACAGATCCCCGCGAATGCGGGGATCTGTTCCAGTAGTGTCTCAACCCAGCGCCGCAAACCAGACGCCGAGCGCCCCGATGTCGCGCTGCAAGCCCTTGAGCCTTCTGGCGGCTTCTTCGTCGACACCCCACCGGTCCATCTGGAAATGCTCGTCGACATGCGCGGCGCGGTAAGCCGCGTCCGCATCGAGCCGTCCTTCGACCATCGCCATCGCCAGTAAGGCTGAGCCCGTCAGCGACAATCCGAAACTGAGACCAGTAAGGCGCCAGTCGTCGAGCGTTCCGGCCCATTGGCGGTAGGCCTCAAGGCTGACAGGCGGCTGCGGGATGACGGTCAGGTCGTCCGACGTCAGCAGCACGACATTGTGATGGCTGCCCGCCCATTCCCGGACAGGTCGCCAAGCGGCGTCCTGCAAGGCATAAAGCTCGGCATTCTCACGGTCCGGATAGCTGACGAGATCGGTCCCCGCGTATTTCACGGCTTCGTCGATCATCACCTCGCGGGAACCGGGGGTGCGGTCGATCGCCACGTTTGCCAGACGGGTGAGCGGCATCGCCTCAACAGCGACAGATGCCCCTTGCGCATCCCATTCGGCGGCGATGGCCTCAGCCAACGCGTTATTCGGGAGAACGAGCTTGTTGCGGGCGGGGGTTTGCGGAGTCTTGCCGTCCAGCAGAACGGCTGTGCCGTCTTCGGTTTTCTGGGTCGTCACAGCTTTGTAAAAGCGCCGCAAGCCCGGTTTGTGCTGGCGCGTCATGTCAAAGCGTCCCGGTTGGTGCGTTCCCGGTCGAGTAGCGCTGCCCCCAGACTGGAAAAGTTAGAGAACACAGCGTCAGCACCTGCGTCACGCAACTCATTGCGGGTGCCAAAGCCCCAATCGACACCGAAAGCGGCAATGCCTGCAGCCTTGCCCATCTGCATGTCGAAAACGGCATCGCCGATGATGACGGACTGGTCCGGCGTGGCCTCCATCGCGCGAAGTGCTTCGGTAATCATGAAAGGATCGGGTTTGCCGGGCCCATCATCGGCGCAATGGATAGTGTCGAACAGATCGGCGAGCGGGTGCATGGCGAAGATCGCATCGATCCCGCGACGCGATTTGCCGGTCGCCATCGCAACGCCCCAGCCGCGCCTTCGCAACGTTTCGATCAGCTCGACCGCTCCGGGATAAAGCGGCTCCTTGAAGTCCGGATCGTCCCGGTTGGCGATGAAAGCGTCGCGATAGCAGCCGACCAGTCTCTCCAGCGTGGGCGCATCGCAGGCGTCGCTTGCCAGCCGTTTGCAGGCTTCATGCAGGCCTAGTCCTACTACCTGACGGGTCTGCTCGTAGTCCGGGGGCGCGAGATCGCAGGCCGTGAAAGCCGCATGCATGGCGCCCTGAATGACCTTGCGGCTGTCGACGATCGTCCCGTCCATGTCGAAGATGGCGAGGTGTTTCATTGTCCTGACGCCTCGCGCACTCATCCGAGAACTGCCAGCGGGTCCGATCCGGCTTCACTCTCGAGAAACCCAAGGGTATCGAATGTTTCCTGCATGTGCTGTGGCAAGTTCGCGACAATCTGGATTGTCTTGCCCCCCTTCTTTTCCGGCGGAATGATCAACGCGCGGGCATGGAGATGCAGACCCTTGCCCAACCCGTGCAATGGTTCGCGCCGCCCGGTATATTTCGGATCGCCGATGATCGCATTGCCAATCTCTTCCATATGGAAGCGAAGCTGGTGTGTGCGTCCGGTCTGCGGGCTGAGCGCGACCCAAGCCGCACGCTGCGCGGCAACCGAGATGACGGCATAGTCTGTCACAGCATGCTGGGCGCTCTTGTCGCCATGCTTGGCGAGGATCATTTTCTCGCGGTCGCCGTCCTCGCTTGTGCCCTTCATCATCCAGGAGCGGACCTGCCCGAATTGCGGAACGGGCACCCCGGCGGTCACGGCCCAGTAGACCTTCTTCATCGACCGGTCTCGGAACATGCGGCCCAGACGCGCTGCCGCATTCGGATGCCGTGCCAGAAGCAGAACGCCTGAAGTGTCCCGGTCCAGCCGGTGAACCAGTTTCGGACGGTACTCGCCGGTCTGCAAGGCAGGCAACATGGCGTCCACATGCCGGGTGGTGCGCGTGCCACCCTGAACAGCCAGTCCGGCCGGCTTGTTCAGCGCGATGATGTCCTCATCCTTGTAGATCACCAGACTTCGGATGAGATCGGTATCGCGCGATGACGGCATGTCGCCGCCCGATCGCCTGCCCTCGTCGCGCGCAATATCTGCGGCTTCAAGCGGCGGCACGCGAACCATCTGGCCCTCCTCGAGACGGGTGTTCGATTTAGCGCGTGACCCGTCCACCCGGATTTGGCCCGTGCGCAAAAATTTCTCGACCTGTCCTTGCGTGACGCCTTCGAAACGCCGCTTGAACCAGCGGTCAAGCCTCGTGCCGTGATTCCTGACGCGGTATGCGGATGTTCTGAACCTCGTCTCTCATCGGAGCACAGCCTGCGTGCCGAACACGCCTATACCTGCCGCTACAACGCCGAGGGTGACGGACAGAATGACATAAACGGCTGCAGGCCCGAGCGCGCGCAATTCGATCAGGCGCAGGGTCTCAAGCGAGAAGGCAGAGAACGTCGTGAACCCGCCAAGAATGCCCACGACCAGAAACAGCATGAGGCCGCGGGGCACGTCCTGAAGGGAAACCAGCGCGGCCATCACACACCCGATTGCAAAACTGCCGATCATGTTTACCGCGAATGTCGACCACGGGAACGACAGATCGCTCGGTCGCGGCATGGCCAGACCCGCGCCATAACGCGCCATCGAGCCGATCGCGCCACCTAGGCCGACGATAAGGGATCCGTATAATCCGTTCATTGCGCTTCTCTATCACCGTTCAGCGCAGTTTCCAGCGCTTGCGTCAGCCCGGCCTTCTGAACAGCTGCCGTGAAGTCCGCAGGTAAAGGTGCACTCGCAGTAAACGGTTCGCCGGTTCGCGGATGGCCCAGCGAAATCGAGAGCGCATGTAGCAGGGTGCGCGAGGTCCGCTTGCCTTCAAGGCCATAAAGGGGATCGCCGCAAATGGGCAAACCGGCATCGGCCAGATGAACCCGTATTTGATGCATCCGTCCGGTGCGGGGTGTGCACAGGAGAAGTGATCGTCCGGCGGACGTACCCAGAGTTTGCCACAGCGTTCCGGCCGTTTTGCCGTCAGGATCCTTGCGATCCGTAACCGCTGAAATCGTCAGGCCTTCGTGTGGCGAGACGGGCTTGAGAGGTTTGTCGTTACGTCCGTAATCGGCATCCGCCTGCCCTTCACACAAAGCGAGGTAGGTCTTGGTTACCTTGCGCGCTTCAAACGCTCCGTGAAGCGCCGCCGCATCCGGCTGAGTGCGTGCAGCAAGCATGATGCCCGAGGTTTCGCGATCCAGCCGATGCACAAGTCTTGGCCTCTTGCCGTTGGACTTGGCAAAAGCTTCCATCAGCGCTTCGAGCGTCAGGTCAGACGTATCACGCGTTTGGACGGCAAGTCCGGCGGGCTTGTTCAGAGCAAGGATCGCGTCATCACGGAAAACTTCCAGAGACTGCGCCAACGTCAGTTCGGATGCCGAAAGGCCCGAGCCCAGAACACGGCCGGTCATGATGGATCACCGGTCATCCCTTCGCGAAGCTCCGCAAGGCGCTTCAACCGTTCCAGGATAGCGGCCTCGCCGCCTTCTCCCTTGGGTTCGTAAAAGACAGGGCGTTCCATGCCGTCAGGAAAATAGTTCTGACCGGAAAAGCCGTTCGGTGTGTCGTGGTCGTAGGCATAGTCCTTGCCGTATCCCTCATCGCGCATGAACTGTGTTGGCGCGCCCAGAATGTGCTTTGGCGGATCGAGCGAGCCGGTTTCCTTTGCCGCCTTCATCGCAGCCTTGAACGCGGTATAGGCCGCGTTAGACTTTGGCGCGGTCGCCAGATGCAAGACGGCTTGGGCAAGGGCGAGTTCGCCTTCAGGCGACCCCAGCCGTTCATAGGTTCGGGCAGCTTCGGCGCAAACCAGAAGCGCGGTCGGATCGGCAAGACCAATATCCTCGCTGGCCATCCGCACGATGCGCCGGGCCAGATAGCGCGGGTCCTCGCCGCCGGTCAGCATGCGTGCGAACCAATAGAGCGAGGCATCAGGATCAGACCCTCGTACAGCCTTGTGCAAGGCCGATATGAGCCCGTAATGACCGTCCCTGTCCTTGTCGTAGATCGGCGCGCGGCGCTGCAGATAGGTACCAAGCGCCTCTACATCGAGCGCGTTCCGTTTCGGATCGAGATTGGCGATCTGCTCGACCAGATTGTAAAGATAGCGACCGTCACCATCGGCCAGTGAAAGCAGGCTTTCGCGGGCATCGACCGTTAGCGGCAGGTCATGGCCCAGATGTTTTTCGGCCCGGGCCACCAAGGCTTGCATTCCTGCGGTATCGAGGCGGCGCAAGGTGAGCACCTGACAGCGTGACATCAGGGCGCTATTGATCTCGAAGCTCGGATTCTCGGTCGTGGCGCCAACCAGCGTGACGATTCCGGCTTCGACGAAGGGCAGGAAACCGTCCTGCTGGGCACGGTTGAAGCGATGGATCTCGTCCACGAACAGGAGCGTTCCCTTGCCGACAGAACGGCGTTTCTCGGCCCTGTCGAACGCCGCACGCAAATCTTTCACGCCGGAGAAAACCGCAGACAGCGCCTCGAACGCCAGATCGGTCTCATCGGCCAACAGACGCGCAATTGTGGTTTTGCCGACACCCGGCGGCCCCCAGAGTATGACTGAGGACAGCCGCCCGGTCTCCAGCATCCGGCCCAGCGGTCCCTCAGGGCCGGTCAGATGCGCCTGACCGACCACTTCGGAAAGCGTTTTGGGACGCAAAAGATCGGCCAGGGGTTTGGGGGCGGTTTGATCCATACCGGCAGCTGCAAAGAGATCGCTCACCAGGCTATTTGCACTTACCGGCTGCAGCGCGTGCCGTCATCTCTGCAAACAGCGCCGTTCCCTTGGTGCCGACAGTTCCATACCCGGCGACCGGCCAAGACGACACCGCGACGTCACTTCCATTGGGTGCGACGATGTGAAAGACCACGTCTCCCGCGGCCTGAAGGGCATCGAGAAGCGGTTTGGAGGCGGCACCCGGAACGACGGCGCGGTAATAAGAGTGCTCAGAACTCGTAACGGATCCAAACGGTACGGCGGGTTCGATTTGCCCGTCTGCATTCGTAGCTACCAGGAAAAGGTTGGCGTTCTGGGCATTATAGGCGGTCAGAACATCCTTGATCTCGCCGCCAATATTTGCCGAAAGGGTATCCGTCCAGACGCTCACATTGCCATCAGACCCTATGGTCAACCGCACATGGCTGGAATCTGACGGGGCGGCCTCGCCGAAGGTTGCGCCGCCCATATAGTCCGGCTGCAACGGCCGGGAGATAAACGCCACACCCTCGACCCCCTCGGCCAGTCGCATCTGTGTAAAGTTCTCAGCATGCCAGCTTTTGGAACCGGCATTGATGACCCAACCATCAACCTTTTCCTGCGCTGCGCAGTAGGCATCAGGCTGAGCTTCAGCGGGTTGATGGTCCATCGCGCTGACAAGAGCGACGGCTGCGGTTGCAAGGAGGCGGTGTGACGTAAATCTCATGACTGCAATCTAACCTGAGCACGCAAGCGCGCATACCCTCTTACGGTGATCTGCGCAGACGGGACATGTACGTTTGTCCCGCCGTCACACCACGGGTTGCTTGCACGAAGAAAACGAGATGCCCGCTACAGCCTCGCAGCGCGCGACACCCTGCGACCATTGCGGTCGATCGCGATTTCCCAGACCCGCTCCGGATTGGGCGCATCCAGTACAGCCTTTAGGTCTTCGACAGTCTTGATCGCCTTCCCGTTCACATCGAGCAGAAGGTCGCCAGGTCTCAGCCCGAAGCGTGCAGCAATCGACCCGCGCAGCAACCGGTTTACCAGCACCCCCGTCACGAACGGGTCACGTCCAAGTGCCTCGGCAAAGGCCGGATTGAGTTCGGCCACTTCCGCGCCGGAAACCGGGTTGGTGCCTTCGATGACCGTCAAATCGGCTTCGGTAGCCCCGGGCGGTGGGGAAAGGGTCACGTTCAACTTGCGTGGCTTGCCGCTGCGCAAGATGTCCAGCCGAGCAGTCTCGCCGGAGCCGAGCGTGGCGGCCAGAAACCGCAAACCGCTTTCATCAAAGACGGGACGTCCATCGATCGAGGTCACAAGATCACCACGTCGCAGACCGGCCTTCGCTGAGGGTCCGTCCGGGTATATCTCAGTTACCAGAACGCCCATGGGGCGCTCCAGGTCCAGAGACCGCGCGATGTCAGCCGTAACGGCTTGTCCCTTCAGCCCAAGCCAGGGCCGGACGATACGCCCTTCATTGATGGCGCTGTCGACCACGCGGCGGACCATCTCGGCCGGAATGGCGAAACCGATCCCGTTAGAGCCGCCGGACCGCGAGAAGATCGCCGTGTTCACGCCAACCAGTCGGCCTGCATTGTCGACCAGGGCTCCACCGGAATTACCCGGATTGATCGCCGCGTCCGTCTGGATGAAAAAGGCGTAGTCGGAAATGCCTACATCGGTCCGGGCTGTCGCTGATATGATGCCGCTCGTCACCGTCTGACCGACACCGAACGGGTTCCCGATGGCCAGCACAAGGTCGCCGACTTCCAGATCCCGGGTATCGGCGAATGAGAGCGTGGGAAGCGTAAGGCCGGTTTCCTTAATGCGAAGGACAGCAAGGTCCGTGCGCGAGTCGGCCAGAACGAGTTCCGCCTCGAACTCGCGTCGGTCAGACAGCACGACCTTCAGTTCTTCCGCATCATCGACCACGTGGTTATTGGTTACGATGATGCCCTCTTCCCCGACGATTACACCCGATCCAAGCGAGGATTGAACCCGTTCCTGTGGCATGCCGAAAGCGTCATCTCCGAAGAAACGACGAAAAAAGGGGTCGTTTGCAAAGGGAGAGGCGGCCTGACGGACGCGGCGGGTCGAGTATACATTGACGACGGCGGGAGAGGCAGTCTTCACGAGCGGCGCAAAGGACATCTGAATGTCCTGTCGCGTCTGCGGCAGGGCTTGGGATATACCTTGCGGAACCAATAACGGGCTGAAAGCGAGAGCGAGCGCCAAGAAAAGCGCCGTGACCAGCCCGAATACGATCTTGTTTATGTGTCTTGTCATGCCCGGCATTGTATTGCCGACCATGGCCGCATTACGGCGATTTGAAAGCGCACTGGCGCTCTTCATGGTCTAGGCGTCGGCTGCTTCCAGCTCGGCTTCGACGCGTTCACGGTCAGCCTTGCCTTTGGCATCCTCATCACGGTCGACGAACTCGATCACAGCCATGGGCGCGTTGTCGCCATAGCGGAAACCGGCCTTCATGATCCGGACGTATCCGCCGTTACGCTCTTCATAGCGAGGTGCGAGAACGTCGAAGAGTTTCTTCGCCATATCCTTGTTCCGGATACGTGAAATGGCCCGGCGGCGTGACGCGAGATCACCCTTCTTGCCAAGCGAAACCAGCTTTTCCACAATCGGACGCAGTTCCTTCGCCTTTGGCAAGGTCGTCACGATCTGCTCGTGCTCGATCAGAGACGAGGCCATGTTCGCAAACATCGCCGTCCGGTGCTCGGACGTGCGATTGAGTTTGCGGTGAGCGATACCGTGACGCATGACTTTAATTCCTCCGGCTGAATGCCGCTTCTAGATGGTGTCGTCGTGTTTCTTGGCGAGGCTTTCTATATCCTCTGGCGGCCAGCTTGGCACGTCCATTCCAAGGTGCAATCCCATGCCGGCGAGAACTTCCTTGATTTCATTCAGGGACTTTCTGCCAAAGTTCGGTGTCCGCAGCATTTCAGCCTCGGATTTCTGGATCAGATCGCCAATGTAAACGATATTGTCGTTCTTCAGGCAGTTTGCCGAACGCACGGACAGTTCCAGCTCGTCGACCTTCTTGAGAAGGACGGGGTTGAAACCGAGATCCGGCTCGTCATCGTGCTCGATCTTGTCGGTTGGCTCATCAAAGGTGATGAACAGGCGCAGCTGATCCTGCAGGATGCGGGCAGCATAGGCCACCGCATCTTCAGGGCTGATCGATCCATCGGTTTCGACGTCAAGCATCAGCTTGTCATAGTCGAGCACCTGACCTTCGCGGGTGTCTTCAACGCGGAAACCTACCCGTGTGACCGGCGAGTAGATCGCATCGATCGGAATAAAGCCGATCGGGGAGTCTTCGCTGCGGTTACGGTCAGCAGGAACATAGCCCTTGCCGGTCGCAACGGTAAATTCCATGCGAAGCTCGGCGCCCTCATCGAGCGTGCAGATCACGTGATCGGGGTTGAGGATCTGGACATCGCCCGGAAGCTCGATCTGCTTGGCTTTCACGACACCGGGGCCGGTAGCCTGAAGCATCATGCGCTTGGGCGCTTCGGACACCATCTTGATGGCGACCTGTTTCAGGTTCAGCACGATGGTGGTGACATCTTCACGCACACCGGAAATCGAGGAGAACTCGTGAACGACGTTATCGATCTGGACGCCGGTAATGGCGGCACCCTGGAGTGACGACAGAAGCACACGGCGAAGCGAATTGCCTAGCGTCGTTCCATAGCCACGCTCAAGCGGCTCTACGACGAGAGTCGCCTTGCGTGCCTTGTCAAAGCCGTGCTCGACCGTTGGACGGTTCGGGCGGATCAGCTCTTTCCAGTTCTTGTCATTCACGGCGGCGTTGGAGCCCGGCATCGTGTCGTCCTTGTATAAAAGAGAAAAAGGCGGTCTAGACGCGGCGGCGTTTCGGCGGACGGCAACCATTGTGCGGGATCGGCGTGGTGTCGCGGATCGACGTAATCGTCAGACCGACAGACTGAAGCGCACGCAAGGCCAACTCGCGACCGGAACCCGGGCCGCGAACGTTAACCTCGAGCGTCCGCATGCCATGTTCCTGGGCTTTGCGTCCGGCGTCCTCGCCAGCCATCTGCGCCGCATATGGCGTCGACTTGCGCGACCCCTTGAAGCCCATATGACCCGACGACGACCAGGAAATCGTGTTTCCCTGCGAGTCGGAGATCGTGACCATGGTGTTGTTGAAGCTCGAATTCACATGCGCAACGCCAGAACTGATGTTCTTGCGTTCCTTGCGACGAAGCCGGGTGGTATCACGTGCCATTGTTCAGCTTTCCGCTATTTCTTCTTGCCGGCAATCGGCTTGGCCGGGCCCTTGCGGGTCCGTGCATTTGTGTGAGTGCGCTGGCCACGGACCGGGAGCCCGCGACGGTGACGAAGCCCGCGATAAGCACCCAGGTCCATGAGGCGCTTGATGTTCATCGCGACATCGCGGCGTAGATCACCTTCGACCATGTAGTCGGCGTCGATGGTTTCGCGAACCTGAATCACTTCAGCATCTGTCAGGTCCTGGACCCGGCGGTGCGGCTCAATGCCGATTTTTTCGCAGATTTCATTCGCCTTAGCCGTACCAATGCCATGAATATAGCTCAGCGCGATGGGAACGCGCTTATTGGTCGGAATGTTGACGCCAGCAATACGGGCCAATCGTGTTCTCCGTCAGATCCAGTGGAAGGCAAAAGACAAAATGCGCGCTGTAATCGCACGCATTCCTATCCCGCCTCAAAACTCGCAGAAGCGCCGTGTTATAGCCCCATCGCCCCAGAGGTCAACACCCTCTTTTCATCAATTCGTAACTTGCGCGTCAGCCGAAAAGCCTGGCGAAGAAACCCTTCTTCGGCTTTCCGGCAAACCGGTCCATCGCTGCGTCAATTTCCGCGGCTACGCCGGAGACGTCCTGCATGCCGTCGACTTCGACCAGGACCTTGCGTTCCGCATATATCGGCAGCAACGGCGCCGTCTGCGCGTTGTAGGCATCGATACGGGTCTTGAAGGTGTCTGGGTTGTCGTCTTCGCGCTTTTCCTCGGCGTATCGCTTGGCGACACGGTTCAGAAGCGCTTGCTCGTCGACCCGAAGCCGAATCACACCATCGACCTTTTGCCCGCGTTTGGCGAGGGCCGCATCCAGCGCGTCCGCCTGAGGTATTGTGCGTGGGAAACCATCAAAGATGAACCCCTGCGCGTCCCTGGCTCCGTCAAGCCGATCCTCGATCAACTCGATGACGATCTGGTCGGAGACCAGGCTTCCGGCATCCATTATGGCCGAGACCCGTTCGCCCAGCTCCGTGCCGGCATTGCGCGCAGCGCGAAGCATGTCTCCGGTCGACAGTTGCACGAAGCCCTTTTCCTCGACCAGGCGCTTGGCCTGCGTCCCTTTTCCTGCGGCCGGTGGGCCAAACAGAATGATGTTCATCGCTTCTTGCCCCCCAGGCGCGACTTGCGGATCATCCCTTCATACTGGTGAGCCACCAGATGGGACTGGACCTGCGTGACCGTATCCATTGTCACTGACACGACGATCAGCAAGGACGTGCCACCAAGGTAGAATGGAATCGCGGGAATCTCCATCCGCAAAATCTCGGGAACGAGACAGACAAAGGTCAGGTAGGCGGCACCCACGAACGTCAATCGCGTCAGCACGTAATCGAGATACTCGGCGGTCCGTTTGCCCGGACGTATACCGGGAAGGAAGCCGCCATACTTGCGAAGGTTGTCTGCCGTATCCACGGGATTGAACACGATGGATGTGTAGAAGAAACAGAAGAAGATGATCAGTGCCGCATACAGCAGGATGAAGCCTGGCTGTCCCGGCCCGAGCACAGCCGCAATCGTGCCCAGCCAGCCGCTTGCGCCTTCTGCACCCGCTGCAAAGTTAGCCACCGTTGCAGGAAGCAGAAGCAGTGAAGAGGCAAAAATGGGCGGGATGACACCGGCAGTGTTCAGCTTCAGCGGCAGGAACGAGGTCTGTCCCTGCGCCGCTTGGTTGTTCGCTTGCTGGCGCTTCGGGTACTGGATCAAGAGCCGTCGCTGCGAGCGTTCGATGAAGACGATGAACAGAACCAGCGCCAGCGCCATGACCAGAATGCCAAGCACAAGCGCAATGGATGTCGTACCAATCCGCGCACCGGACATGAGCTGGAAGATCGCCCGGGGAAGTTCTGCGACGATGCCTGCAAAGATGATCAGCGATACGCCGTTACCGACACCGCGCGCGGTTACCTGCTCGCCCAGCCACATCAGGAACAGTGTTCCGCCCGTGAGCGTGATCACCGTCGACGTCACGAAATACCACTTCGCCATGCCGTCCAGCATGGGCAGGGCCTGCGCGATGCCGAAGGACTGCACCACCGCGAACAAGACGGTCAGGTAGCGCGTATACTGGTTGATCTGCTGGCGACCGGTCTCGCCCTCTTTTTCAGACGCTCGAGCGTCGGAGAGGCCGTCGTCATCAACTGCATGATGATCGACGCGGAGATGTAGGGCATCACGTTGAGCGCAAATATGCCCATCCGCTCGACAGCGCCGCCCGCAAACATGTTGAGGTTGCCCAGAATACCGTCGCTCTGGCTCTCGAAGAGCTGCGCGAACGCCGCCGGATCGATGCCGGGAATCGGAAGGTAGGTGCCCAGCCGGTAAACGATCAGCACGCCCAGCGTGAAAAGGATCCGCTGCTGCAGTTCCTTCGCCTTGCCGAATGCCCCGAAATTTATGTTCTTGGCGAGTTGCTCTGACGCTGAAGCCACGCGCGCCTCCCTATTGCCTGATGCACAAGATCGGCATCAGGAACTTGTATGTGAAGAGGAGCGGTAACTATTCCTGTTTTTCAGCCGGAGCAACAGGTGCCGTCACAGTCACGCTACCACCCGCCGACTCAACCGCTTCAATGGCGGCCTTCGAGGCACCGGTCACTTCGATCTTCAGGTTCTTCGGTGCATCGCCCTTGGCAAGCAGCCGCACGCCGTCACGGCTGCGGCGAACCACACCGGAAGACACCAGAAGCTCTTCGGTAATCGTGTTCTTGACGTCGAGACGACCGCTTTCGATGGCGGTGCCGATACGTCCAAGGTTGATCCAGGCATAACGCTTCGCATTCGGCTTTGTGAAGCCGCGCTTTGGAAGCCGCATGTAGATCGGCATCTGGCCACCCTCGAAGCCCTTGATGGCCACGCCGGAGCGCGCCTTCTGGCCCTTCATGCCGCGACCGGCTGTCTTGCCCGTGCCGGAACCGACGCCGCGACCGACGCGCTTGCGATCCTTTACGGCGCCTTCATTGTCCGAGAGTTCATTCAGTTTCATGTTCTTGTCCTCGCCGGGGCGCGGCCCGCATCAAAAAAGGCGGCCTCAGCCCTGCTTTTCAACCACTTCAACCATGTGTGCGACCTTGGCAATCATGCCCCGCACCGATGGCGTATCTTCCAGTTCACGGGTCCGGCCTATACGGTTAAGGCCGAGTCCGATCAGCGTATCACGCTGGGTCTTGTCACGTCGGATCGGGCTACCGGTCTGACGGATCGTAACAGTTGTCTGCTTCGCCATCACGTATCGTCCTAGTTCGTCGCTTCGGCCATACCGGCCTCGGAAGCGCCATCGGCGCGGCGGCCGACAATGTCCTGCACTTTCAGGCCACGCTTGGACGCGACCGAACGCGGGCTCGTCTGTGCCTTCAGCGCATCGAAAGTTGCGCGCACCATGTTGTACGGGTTGGAAGACCCGAGCGACTTGGCCACCACGTCCTGGACGCCCAGCACATCGAGCACGGCACGCATCGGACCACCGGCGATAACGCCCGTTCCGGGAGGGGCTGCACGAAGAACCACTTTACCGGCGCCATGGCGCCCACGTCCGTCATGATGAAGCGTCCGGCCTTCGCGAAGCGCAACGCGGATCATCTTCTTCTTGGCTTCCTCGGTCGCCTTGCGAATGGCCTCAGGCACTTCGCGCGCCTTGCCGTGACCGAAGCCGACACGGCCCTTCTGGTCGCCAACAACGACGAGCGCTGCAAAACCGAAGTTCTTGCCGCCTTTGACTACCTTCGCCACGCGGTTGATGCCAACCAGCCGGTCGACGAACTCGCTCTGCTCTTCTTCGCGGCGATTGTCACGGTCACCACGGCCCCGGCCACGACCACGGCCACGATCTCCACGATCGTTTCCGCCACCGCTACCGCCGCCGCCGTAGCCGCCGCCTTGTCTCTGATCAGCCATTCAGCTCTCCTAGAATTTCAGACCGCCCTCACGGGCGGCATCGGCGAGGGCTTTCACCCGGCCATGGAACATGTAACCGCCACGGTCGAACACCACGGTATCGATACCGGCCTTTGTGGCGCGTTCCGCAATCCGTTTGCCGATCTCGCCGGCAGCCCTGGCTGTCGAACCGGTGCCTTCGGCATCGCGGAACGACTTCTCCAGCGTCGAGGCGAAGGCCAGCGTTTCACCGCGGGCATCGTCGATCACCTGGGCAGAAATGTTCTTTCCGGACCGCGCAACCGACAGACGGGGCCGACCATTAGCCTGCTTGCGCAGCTTGGTGCGGACCCGCTGGGCGCGACGCATGTTTTTTTCGCGTGGCGTCTTCATGGCTACTTCTTCTTACCTTCCTTGCGGCGAACCTGTTCGCCGGCATAACGAATGCCCTTGCCCTTGTAGGGCTCAGGTGGACGATACCGACGGATTTCGGCGGCAACCTGGCCGACGACCTGCTTGTCGATACCGCTGATCTTCACTTCCGTCGGCTTGCCGAGCGTCAGGGTGATCCCCTCCGGCGGCGCATAGACCACTTCATGGCTCAGTCCGAGCGAAAGTTTGAGGTCACGGCCCTGCATCTGGGCACGATACCCGACGCCGACCAGTTCCAGATCCTTCTCGAACCCTTCGGTCACACCATGAACCATGTTCTGGGCGCAGGCACGCATCGTGCCCCACATTGCGCGGGCACGCTTGGTCTCTTCGCGCGGACGGAAGGTGACTGAATTGCCGTCCATCTCCGCCCCGACTTCCTCGGGAACGATGAGCGTCAACTCGCCTTTTGGGCCCTTGGCATGAAGCACTTCGCCCTGCATTGAGAGCGTTGCCTTTTCACCTTCGACGGGCAGTTTTCCGATACGTGACATCTAATTCACCTTCGACCTAGAAGACACGGCAGAGAATCTCTCCGCCGACGTTTTCGGTGCGCGCGACGTTGTCGGACATCACACCTTTCGGAGTGGAGAGGATGGAGATACCGAGACCGTTACGAACCAGTGGCAAATCGCTGACGGCCGAATAGACCCGGCGACCCGGTTTGGATATACGGCGGATCTCGGAAATGACCGGCGACCCGTCGAAATACTTCAGCTCGATCTCGATGGACTTGTGTCCATCTTTTTCGACTTCGGTATAGCCCCGGATATAGCCTTCGGACTTGAGCACTTCGAGCACACGGACACGCAGGGTCGAGCCGGGTGTTTCCACCTTCGTCTTGCCACGCATCTGGGCATTGCGGATACGCGTCAGCATATCGCCGAGAGGATCTGACAGATTCATTTTCTATACCTCCCTTACCAGCTCGACTTCACAAGACCCGGCACCTTGCCGAGATTGCCCAGTTCACGCAGAGCAATCCGCGACATTCTGAGCTTGCGGTAATATCCTCGCGGACGTCCCGTCACTTCGCAGCGGTTGCGCACCCGGCTTGGAGCCGAATTGCGCGGCAGATCCGCGAGTTTCAGGCGGGCAGCGAACCGCTCTTCCAGAGACAGGTCCTCGTCCAGAGCAATCTTCTTAAGCTTCTCGCGTCTGGCTTCGTATTTCTCGACCAGGCGCTTGCGCTTGTCATTACGCTCTATTGCGCTCTTCTTTGCCATATCGTTCTCCGGGCGCCCTATTTACGGAACGGGAAGCTGCACGCGGCGAGCAACGCCCGGGCTTCTTCGTTCGTTCGTGCTGTAGTGCACACAATGATATCCATGCCCCAGATCTGATCGACCTGGTCATAATTGATTTCCGGGAACACGATGTGCTCCTTCAGCCCCATGGCGTAGTTTCCATTGCCATCGAAGCTCTTCGGATTCAGTCCGCGAAAGTCCTTCACGCGTGGTAGTGCCACATTCGTCAGGCGATCAATGAACTCGTACATACGGTCCTGCCGAAGCGTGACCTTGCAGCCGATCTCCATGCCTTCGCGAAGCTTGAAGCCGGCGATCGACTTGCGCGCCTTGGTGGCAACCGGCTTCTGACCGGCAATCTTCTCCATATCGCGCAGGGCGGTCTGGATTTTCTTCGAGTCGGCAACGGCCTCACCAACGCCCATGTTCAGAACGACTTTTTCAAGCCGCGGGATCTGCATTGGATTGGTATAGTTGAATTCCTTGACCAGCTGATCACGAATGGTTTCGCGATACTCGGTCTTGAGCCGTGGCTCATAGGTCATTGTATCAGGCATCGATCGACTCTCCCGAACGTTTGGAGAAACGGACCTTGCGGCCATGCTCATCGGTGCGGAAACCGACACGCGTTGCTTTGCCGTCGCGAGGATCGGTGTGGGCGACATTGGAGATGTGAAGCGGGGCTTCAAATCTCTTGATCCCGCCCGGATCGCCCTGGCTCGGCTTCTGATGGCGCTTGACCATGTTCACACCGGACACGAACACGCGGTTCTCGGTCGGCACCACTTTGGTGACCTCGCCCTTGAGACCCTTGTCGCGACCCGCGATCACGATGACCTTGTCACCCTTTTTGATCTTGGCTGCCATAGCTACAGCACCTCCGGAGCCAGGGAGACGATTTTCATGTGGTTCTTGGCGCGAAGCTCGCGCGGAACCGGTCCGAAAATACGCGTCCCGATGGGCTCGCCATTATTGTTGATCAGCACGGCTGCGTTGGTGTCGAACCGGATGGCCGAACCATCAGCGCGCTGAATGTCCTTGGCCACACGAACGACGACGGCGCGTCGCACATCGCCTTTCTTCACGCGGCCCTTCGGGATGGCTTCCTTGATCGAGACCACGATCACATCACCAACGCTGGCATAACGCCGTCCGGCACCGCCAAGCACCTTGATGCACTGAACGCGGCGCGCACCCGAATTGTCAGCAACCGACAGGTTTGTCTGCATCTGGATCATGAGGCTTCAGTCGCCTCCGTTCCGGACAGCAGTTCCCAACGCTTCAGCTTCGAGCGCGGTGGGCACTCGATGATCGAAACCTTGTCACCTTCCTTGGCCGAATTGGCCTCGTCGTGTGCATGATATTTCTTTGACCGGCGCACAGCCTTTTGCAGCAAGGGGTGCAGAATGGTCCGCTCAACGCTGACCACTGCCGTCTTGTCCTGCTTGGTGGAAACCACCACGCCTTCCATAATCCGCCTAGGCATATCTCTTCATGCTCCCTTCGTTCACGCCGCGCCGGTTTGCGTCTTCTCGCGCAGGATCGTCTTGATCCTGGCGATATCGCGACGCACCTGACGCACGCGGGCGGTTTTCTCCAGCTGACCGGTGGCCTGCTGGAATCTCAGATTGAATTGTTCTTTCTTCAGCTTCACAAGCTGGTCGGCCAGTTCGTCTTCGGTCTTGGCGCGGGTATCCTGAGCATTCATGACGTTTCCTTTCGCGCCTATTCACCAATCCGCGTGACGACCTTCGTCTTGATCGGCAGCTTGGCCGATCCCAGACGGAGAGCTTCACGGGCGACATCGTCGGACACGCCGTCGATCTCGAAAAGAATACGACCGGGCTTCACACGTGCCGCCCAGTAATCCACCGCGCCCTTGCCCTTACCCATCCGGACTTCCGTTGGCTTGGAAGATACCGGCAGGTCCGGGAAGATGCGGATCCAGACGCGTCCCTGACGTTTCATCTGACGGGTGATCGCGCGACGGGTCGCCTCGATCTGCCGCGATGTCACGCGCTCGGGTTCAAGTGCCTTCAGGCCATACGATCCGAAGTTCAGCGCAAAGCCGCCCTTGGCATTGCCCGAAATGCGACCCTTGAAGGCCTTGCGGTATTTGGTGCGCTTAGGCTGCAACATGACTTATGCTCCCGAGCCTTGCGTGGAACCCTGACGCTCGCCGCCGCGCGACGAAGATGAGGAACGCGCACGTGCCTCGCCGGAGTTTTCCAGTTTCTTGTCCTGAGCCATGGGATCGTGCTCCATGATCTCGCCCTTATAGACCCAGACCTTGATGCCGATGATCCCGTAGGTCGTCGCAGCTTCGGCTGTGCCGTAATCGATGTCGGCACGCAGCGTGTGCAGCGGCACGGAGCCTTCGGCATACTGCTCGGTCCGTGCGATTTCCGCACCGCCGAGACGACCGGCAACCATCACGCGAACGCCGAGTGCGCCAAGACGCATGGCAGACTGGATCGAACGCTTCATGGCACGACGGAACGATGCCCGGCGCTCAAGTTGGCGCGCAATATCGTCAGCGATCAGGTTGGCGTCGATCTCCGGCTTGCGGATCTCGATCAGGTTCACGAAAACCTCATCCGAGGAAATCTTGCCGAGCTGACGGCGCAGCGTTTCGATATCCGCGCCTTTCTTGCCGATCACCATGCCCGGACGGGCCGTGTGGATCGAAATCCGGCACTTCTTGTGCGGGCGCTCGATGACGATCTTCGAGATACCGGCCTGCTTCAGCTTGTCCTTGATGAAATCGCGGATCTTGAGGTCTTCATGCAGAAGACGGCCATAGTCGGCACTGTCCGCATACCACCGGGAATCCCAGGTGCGGTTGATACCGAGGCGAAGCCCGATTGGATTGACTTTCTGACCCATTACGCTGCCTCGGCTTGTTCGGACATCATGCTCTCATCGCGCACGATAATGGTAAGCTGCGAAAACGGCTTGAGGATCCGGGCCGCACGGCCACGTGCACGGGCACGCAGTCGTTTCATTGCCAGGTTCTTGCCGACATATGCTTCCGCGACGACGAGGCTGTCGATATCCAGCCCGTGATTGTTCTCGGCGTTGGCAATCGCGCTCTTCAGCGCCTTGCGCACATCATGCGCATGACGCTTGGGCGAAAACTCGAGCTCAGCGAGAGCCTTCTCAGCCGTCAGACCACGAATGGACTGCGCGATGAGATTCAGCTTCTGAGGGCTGACCCGCAGGAGACGCAGCACGCAACGGGCTTCGTTCTCAGCCTGCTTTGGAGGTGATTTAGGCTTTCCCATGACTACCTCCGCTTCGCTTTCTTGTCCGCACCGTGACCATAATAGGTCCGCGTAGGTGCAAACTCGCCGAACTTGTGACCGACCATTTCCTCATTGACGGAAACGGGGATGAACTTGTTGCCGTTGTGAACCTGAAAGGTCAGGCCCACGAATTGCGGCATGATGGTCGAACGACGCGACCAGGTCTTGATGACTTCCCGCTTCGTCGAGCTTTGGACTGCCTCTGCCTTTTTCAGCAGATAGCCGTCGACGAAGGGACCCTTCCATACGGAACGTGGCATATCTGGTGCGCCCTATTTCTTGCTTTTGTGACGGCTGCGAACGATGAGTCGATCCGTCGTCTTGTTCTTGCGGGTTTTCGGTCCGCGCGTTTTCTTGCCCCATGGCGTCACCGGATGGCGGCCGCCCGAAGACTTGCCCTCGCCACCACCGTGCGGGTGGTCGACCGGGTTCATCACGACCCCGCGAACCGACGGACGCTTGCCCAGCCAGCGCTTGCGCCCGGCTTTCGAAAGTACCTGGTTCATGTTGTCAGGGTTGGAAACGGCACCGATCGTTGCAAGGCAACGGTCCAGCACCATGCGAAGCTCACCCGACGCCAGCTTGATCTGCGCATAGCCGCCATCACGGCCCACCAGCTGAGCGTAGGTTCCGGCCGAACGCGCCATCTGCGCGCCCTTTTCGGGCTTCATCTCGATATTGTGAATGATCGTGCCGACGGGAATGCTCTTGAGGGGAAGCGTATTGCCCGGCTTGATATCCGCCGTCGCGCTCGAGATGACCGTGTCACCGACACCAAGACGCTGAGGCGCAATGATGTAGGCCAGTTCACCGTCTTCATACTTGATGAGCGCGATGAAAGCCGTCCGGTTCGGGTCATATTCGAGACGCTCGACGGTCGCCGGCATGTCGAACTTGTTCCGCTTGAAATCGACCTTGCGGTAAAGCTGCTTGGCGCCGCCACCAATACGGCGCGCGGTGATGCGACCGGTATTGTTACGTCCACCGTTCTTCGACAGGCCTTCGGTCAACGACTTGACCGGACGACCCTTATGCAGGCCCGAACGGTCGACCAGAACAAGCTGGCGGCGGCCGGGTGAGGTCGGATTGAATGTCTTCAAAGCCATCGTTTCAGACCCTCTACAATCCGGTCGTCACGTCGATGGAATCACCATCGGCGAGCGTGACAACCGCTTTCTTGAAATCATTCCGGCGACCGATAATGCCGCGGAACCGCTTGGTCTTGCCCTTGACGCGGATCGTGTTCACGCCGGTGACCTTCACGTCGAACAGACGCTCGACGGCTTCCTTGATCTGCGGCTTGGTCGCATCGATTGCAACGCGGAACAGAACCTTGTTCTCTTCCGAGAGAAGTGTCGACTTCTCAGTGATGATCGGCGCGACGATCGTGTCGTAGTGGACAGGCTGAGCTTTCGCCATGACTTAAGCCTCTACCTTCTCGGTGGATTTCGCCGTGGCGGCGCCATCCGTCTTGTTGAAACGGGCATGAATGCCATCGACAGCTTCGCGCGTCAGAACGAGCGTGTTTCGGCGCAGCACATCATAGACGTTCAGACCGGCAAGCGGCAGAACATCCAGGTTTGGAATGTTGCGTGCAGCACGCTCGAAGTTCTCCGACACCTTGGCGCCGTCGATTACCAGAGCATTGCTCCAGCCCAGCGACTCCAGTTGAGCGCGGAGAGCGGCTGTTTTCGGCGTTTCGACGTCGAGGCTGTCAATAATGATCAGCTGGTCGGCTTTCGCTTTCGACGACAGCGCGTGACGCAGCGCGAGTGCCCGGAACTTTTTCGTCAGGTCATGAGCGTGGCTGCGGACGCGCGGTCCGTGAGCGACACCACCACCGACGAAGATCGGCGCGTTGCGCGAACCGTGACGTGCGCCGCCCGAACCCTTCTGGCGGATGAACTTTTTGGTCGTACGGCTGACTTCCGAACGCGACTGGGTCTTGTGCGTACCAGCCTGGCGCTTCGCCAGCTGGTAGCGCACCATACGCTGCAGGACATCGCTGCGGATTTCTTCAACGCCGAAGACCGCATCGTCCAGTTCGACCTTACCGGCCGACTTCGCGTCAAGTTTGGTGACGGAGACTTGCATGATCTAGGCCTCTGCCTCTTCGCCGGCATCCGATGCATCAGCAGCAGCGCCAGACTGTTTGAAACCGGCCGGAAGCGGTGCGTTTTCGGGGCGCGCCTTCTTCACGGCGTCACGGACTTCTACCCAACCGCCATCATGTCCGGGAACGCTACCGCGAACCAGAATGAGACCGCGCTCGGCGTCGGTACGGACAACTTCAATGTTCTGTGTCGTAATACGGGCAGCACCCAGATGGCCCGCCATCTTCTTGCCCTTGAACACCTTGCCTGGGTCCTGACACTGACCGGTCGAACCATGGGCACGGTGGGAGATCGAGACGCCGTGCGTCGCGCGCATACCGCCAAAGTTCCAGCGCTTCATCGCGCCCGCAAAACCCTTACCGATGGAGATACCGGCTATATCGACCTTCTGACCGGGCACGAAATGGTCGGCAGAAATCTCGCCACCGATATCCGACAACTGGTCTGCATCGACGCGGAACTCGACAACCTTCGCCTTTGGCTCGACGCCTGCTTTGGCAAACTGGCCGCGCTCTGCTTTGGTAGCGCGCTTGGCTTTCTTGACACCGGAACCGACGATCACAGCCGAATAGCCGTCTGTCGTGGTGCGCGTTACGCGTTCTTTCTTGCTGCCCCGGTTGACGGAAGTCTCCCGCATGTCGGTGGTACGCTGACCGACAACCTGGCAGCCTTCGAGCGAGAGAACAGTCACGGGAACGTGCTGTCCGTCTTCTGCAAAGACGCGCGTCATGCCGACCTTGCGGGCAACGACGCCTGTTCGTTGGGCCTGGGCTGGCATTAGCGCGCTCCCTCAAGCTTGATTTCAACGGCAACACCGGCCGAGAGGTCGAGCTTCATCAGCGCGTCCACGGTCTGCGGCGTTGGATCCACGATATCGAGAACGCGCTTGTGCGTGCGGATCTCGAACTGCTCGCGGGATTTCTTGTTCACGTGCGGTGACCGGTTGACGGTAAAACGCTCCATGCGTGTGGGCAGCGGCACCGGGCCGCGCACCTGTGCTCCGGTACGTTTCGCCGTCGAAACGATCTCCTTGGCCGACATGTCGAGCGCACGGTGATCGAACGCCTTCAGGCGAATTCGGATACTTTGTTTTTCCATCTCTACTCGTCCGTCCGCACAGAAAGACAAAAAGCGCGTCCGCATGCTGACACCAGCGTGCATGACGGCCCGTCAAACTCTTAATTGTCACGTTTAGAGAGAGCGTTTACCTGAAGCGGTACGGCCTTCCCAATCACGAAGGGCGTATCTATCGAGGTGGACTTGCCACGTCAAGGGATTGTTCAGGAAATGTCTGCGGCACCTTTGAAGCGCTCAATTGGCTGTGAGAAAGATCGATGACAGTTCCGCTTTCGTTGCGTCCGACGTGCCCTCGGGCCATTTCTCGTCGTACATCCTGACCTCGACCGCCGCCATTGTCGCCGTCGCGATGCGCGCTCCCAGAGCTTCTGCCGCCACGCTGCCTTCTGCGATAATGTCGTCCTGTAACGAAGACACCACCTGACCGGTCGGCGTTTCGAGAAATGCCCGGTATTCGGCAAGCTGGGCCTCAGTCAGAGCCTCCAGATAGAAATCCGCATAGATGGCCCGCAAACTGTCCTCGAAGCGGAGCGTGAATTCGGGAAGAAACATCGTCACGTAGGCATCGGCTGCCGCATCGGAGATGTCGATGTCCCCTTTTCTAAGCTCCTGGATCAGGGACGGGGCCAGTAGCGATGCGGTGGCGTTGACCAATTCCTGAATCACATCAGGACCGTACATCAGTTCCGCGATCCGGTCAGCGTCCTCCCGCGGGCCAGCCAGTGCGGGTGCCGTAAAGAGCGCAGCAGAAAGAAGTCCTGAGACAAGCCATTTCATTTTGATCTTCCCGGTCAACGGCGTTTCCACCGGGACCCTAACAAGAAATTCCAGTCCCACAAGAACCGCCATATACATTGGGGGCCACCTCCGACCGGTGCCTGATGAATGCATTTCCTGTACGCACACCGAAAGCGGTAACAAATCATCCCACTTGATCGTATGGACGTAACAGGCAACAGATCACGCCAATGCCAGTCTTTACCCGTTCAAATCCCGCCGAGCGCGGCAAACGCGACCGCTCCAAGGCCGCTAACCGTGACGCCATCCTCGTCGGAGCCCGGCGGGCTTTTGCAGAGGTCGGGTTCGAATCAACGACCGTGCGGGACATTGTTCGCAATACCGACCTGGCATCGGGGACCTTTTACAACTACTTCAAGTCCAAGGATGAGGTCTTCGAAGCTCTGGCCGCAGACAGTGTGCGCCGCTTCCGGCCGGTACTTGCCGAGGTCCGGAAAAACGCAACGGGTGTCGAGGCCTATGTTGCCGGCGCATTCGGCTCCTACTTTGGCTTTCTGGCGCTCGAGAATGAAGAGGCGCTGCATCGCGGTCAGTCGCATCTCGCCATGATCGGCGTGCGTGCCGATACACCTGAAATGCAGGCCATATATAAAGAGATACGCGACGACCTCGAAGACGTCCTGAAAGACGGCGCACTGGCCGGGGTCGATCTCGACTATCTTACCGCTGCCGCCATCGGTATCGCCCGCGAAGTTGGCGATCAGATGTTGAGGCGAACACCTCTGGATCCGGACGCGGCAGGCGCATTTGCCACGACCCTTCTGATGTCAGGAATCGAACGCCTTCCCGCAAAGACGTATCCGTCAGCCGGAAGCGACTGAATTTCATTCCCGCCCAGGCAGAAACCGATTAGAACTATCGATCTGCGGAGACCGATCTCATGAACCTCAAGAACAGCATCGCACGATTGCTGATGAAACTGCCGCCTTCCCTGCTCGTAAAGCTCTCCGGCGGATCTCCGGTCGAAATTGGCGGTCGCACCCTCGACCCGCATTTTCAGTTTCTTGCCGCCGGCGCAGCCAAGCAGCCTGCCGTGTCGACCCTGACACCTGTCGAGGCACGCGCGGCCTCCGCGCACGGGCTTGCCCTGTTCGAGCCGCCCTTCCCGGAGGGTGTGACCTTTGAAAGCCTCGCCATCCCAGCAGGTAGCCGATCGATTCCCGCCCGCATCTACCGGCCTGACAGCCAGGATGCGATGGTTCCACTCATGGTTTTCTACCATTTCGGCGGCGGTGTTATTGGTGATCTGGAAACGTGCCATGCCTTTTGCGGACTGCTGGCTGCAAGAACCAACGGGCCCATTCTGTCGATCGACTATCGTCTGGCCCCTGAACACAAATGGCCCGCCGGTCTGAACGATGCCATACTCGCCTATGAGTGGGGCCTCAAAAAAGCTGCCAGTTTCGGCGCACCGGCAGGCGACGCATCAGTTGGCGGTGACTCAATGGGCGGGAACTTCGCCGCCATTGTCTGTCAGGAAATGAAACGCGAAGGCAAACCGCAGCCAGTACTACAATTGCTCATTTACCCGGTTGTAGATGTCGCATCCGAAACTCCCAGCATGGACCTCTACAGCGAGACGTTCCCGCTTTCGCGAGACACGATGACCTGGTTCATGGACCAGTACATTCCTGAGTCGGCGTCGAAGGATGACCTCAGACTGTCGCCTTTGCGAGCAACCGACCTTGAAGACCTCGCCCCGGCAATCGTCATCTCCGCCGGGTTCGACCCCCTGGTAGATCAGGGAAAGCTTTATGCCGACCGGTTGAACGATATGGATGTCGAGACCGTCTACCGCTGCTATGACAGTCTCGCGCACGGTTTTACGGCATTCATGGGCGCAGTGCCTGCTGCCCGAGCAGCCTGTGAGGAGATCGCTGATCTCGTCTCGCAGGCCTATCGCGATGCCGTCTGACTTTGCCGCCTAGCCGTTCCTGACAAACCCTTGCAGGGCCGCTTCGTCGAGCATGGCCTGTTCCGCCTTCAGCAGGGCTTCAGTCCGGGCCCGGTCACGCTGATTGAGCACCGATTTCAGCTTTTCGCTGGCTTCGAACGCCGACGACAGCGCAAGCGACAACAGCCGCAATTGTTCGGACGTCCGGGTACGAAAGGCAGCGATCTGTTTCTGCTCGTTCACCTTGCGCGCGATAAAGGGCCCGAGGCAAAGCGACATTTCAGGATTCTCTCCTGACAAGGCGGTTTCGATTGGCAGTGCCGTCCTGATATCATCTTCAAGCGCGCGCAACCGCATATCCTCGGCACGAACACGGCCGATCTCCGCAGAAATGGTTTCGATCTCCATCTCGGCACGCTTTATCAGGGTCTCGAGCGCACTCACGCCGGAACGCTCTCAAGGGCTTTCGTCAAGGCAGCTATGTCGTCGAGTTCGTCGTCCTCGCCATCGCCGCCCGACGCTTGCGACAAGACTGATTCCAGAGCGTCATGAACCGCGATAGCGCGGTCGACCCGCGGATCGCTTCCCGTCACATAGGCGCCGATCCGAACCAGATCTTCCATGTCAGCGTGGATCGACATCAACTGACGGGCCTCACGCACCAGAACGGCGTCCTCGGTGCTTTGCATTTGCGGTGCCAGGCGCGACAGCGAGCGCAAGACATCAACCGCCGGAAAGCGCCCGCGTTCGGCAATCTGGCGCGACAAGACGACATGCCCGTCCAGAATGCCGCGCACGGCGTCGGCCACCGGTTCATTATGGTCATCGCCTTCGACCAGCACCGTGAAAAGACCGGTTATCGTACCACCGCCCTCCGCACCCGGGCCTGCGCGCTCGAGAAGCTTTGGAAGTTCGGCAAACACGGACGGAGTGTAACCTCGCGTTGCAGGCGGCTCGCCAGAGGCAAGGCCGATCTCGCGCTGCGCCATCGCAAACCGCGTGACGCTATCGAGTAGGCAAAGGACGGACTTGCCGCGGTCCCGGAAGTATTCGGCCACAGCGAGGGTTGTCCAGGCAGCGCGGCGGCGACGGGGCGCAGGCGAGTCCGATGTCGCCGTGACGATCACTGAGCGCGCCAGACCCTCTTCACCGAGTGCATCCTCCACGAACTCGCGTATCTCCCTGCCCCGTTCACCAATCAGGCCAATCACGATCACATCGGCATCCGCGTCGCGGGCGAGCATCGACATCAGTGTGGACTTGCCGACACCGGACCCCGCGAAGAGGCCCAGCCTTTGTCCCTTGCCGCACGGCGTGAAGAGGTCCATCACACGCACACCCAGGTCCAGCCGCTCTGTGACCCGTTGACGGGAATGAGCAGCAGGCGGCGCCTGCATGACCGGACGGGGGCGCTCTCCGTTCCGCAGAGGACCGCGTCCGTCGACCGGTTCACCGAAGGCTCCGACCATACGCCCAAGCCAGCCATCGCCGGGATAGATCACGCCATCGTCAGGCTCGAAGATCACCTCTGAACCCGGCCGGACCTGATCCGCCGGATCGCACGCCATCATGATGGCGCGGTCGTTGCGAAAGCCGGTAATTTCCGCACGCGGTCCGTCTGCTCCGCCCAGCCGGGCTACGCCGCCCATGCGCATCAGCGCTTCTGGGCCGGTTGCTTCCAGCCGCAAGCCTTCGACGGCGCGTATCCGCCCGGTATAGCGGACCGGATCGAACCGTCTGACATCGCGGATCGTGTTCAACAGCATTTGCGGGTTCCCGTTTGCGCCGACTCTTGCCCAAACCGCATGAAGCAGCCGTTAATATGTTCCTGCTGCTGGAATATGGAGAAACCCCGGGCCGTTAACCTTTTGTTGTGCATCTGCTGTTTCTTTTGGCAGGGTTAACAAAGTGACGTTACGCTGGGACAGATTCGGGAGACGACACGATGCGCGTTCTATTGATTGAAGACGACAATCAGGTCGCTCGCAGCATCGAGCTGATGCTGAAAGCGGCAGGGTTCAATATTTACCAGACGGACCTGGGCGAAGAGGGCGTGGACCTCGGCAAGGTCTATGAATACGACATTATCATTCTGGACCTCGATCTTCCGGATATTTCCGGTTTCGACGTTCTGAAACAGCTTCGGGTCGGCCGCGTGAACACGCCGGTGCTGATCCTTTCCGGCAATCCGGACATTGAAGCCAAGGTCAAGACGCTCGGCTATGGCGCTGACGATTATCTGACAAAGCCATTCAACAAGGATGAGCTGATCGCGCGGATTACCGCGATCGTTCGCCGCTCCAAGGGTCATGCCGAGAGCGTCATCCGTACCGGCGAAATCCTTGTGAACCTCGATTCCAAGACGGTGGAAGTGGACAAGAACCGCGTGCACCTGACCGGCAAGGAATATCAGATGTTCGAGCTTCTTTCCCTTCGGAAAGGCGCAACCCTCACCAAGGAAATGTTCCTTAACCACCTGTATGGCGGAATGGACGAGCCGGAACTGAAGATCATCGACGTATTCATCTGCAAGCTGCGCAAGAAGCTCGCGGTTGCCACCAAGGGCAATCACTACATCGAGACTGTCTGGGGACGCGGCTATGTGCTGCGCGACCCCAACCCCAATCAGGTCAAGGAAGAAGAAGCCGCCTGACGCTTCCGGACACCCTGCCCCACAGCAAAAAGCCGACGCATGACGCGTCGGCTTTTTTTCGTTTGGGAGCAACATTGCCTTGACTAGCTATCAAGCGGCTCTTGTAGCCGCTCCCGCCGCCGGCAATTTCATGAAAATACCGCGATGATCCTTTCCGGTCGTGAACGCCGATGAGAGGCCAACCAGCGTCTCCGCCGCTCCTAGCATAAGGCAACCGCCTGGCAGAATAGCGGGGGTCAGCCTACCCAGAACATCCCGTTTGGTCTCAATATCGAAGTAGATCATCACATTCCGGCACAGGATGATATCGAACTCGCCAAGCGTATCGAGCGGATCCATCAGATTGTGCTGGCGAAACTCGACGCGGGACTGGATCTGCGGAACGATTGTCCAGATATCGCTGCTCTGCGTGAAATTCTCCATCAGCAAGCCGATCGGAAGACCGCGCTGCACCTCGAACTGGGTGTAGGCTCCCGTCCGGGCCTTCGTGAGAACCGACCTTGAAATATCTGTAGCGATGATTTCCAGCACCGATCCGGCCAGAAGCTCCGGCTGCGCGTGTACCATCATTGCGATTGAATAGGGTTCCTGGCCGGTCGAACACCCGGCACACAGGATACGTACGGGTGCACCGTTCTTGCGGCGCGCGATGTCAGGAAGCACACTTGTCTTCAGGTGCTCGAAAGACGCACGGTCGCGGAAGAAATAAGTCTCGTTGGTCGTCATCACTTCGATGATCGCTACCAGAAGACGTTCATCTTTCCGGGTACGCGCGACCGATACCAGATCGTCGATGCCGTCAAATCCTTCACGGCGCGCCAGTGGCGCGAGCCGTGCCTCGAACAGATACTGCTTCGACCGGCTCACATTGATACCGGACCGCTTCTTCAGGAGTGCGGAAACGAAATCGATGTCTTCAACCTTCACTCTGCCCTCCCGTACAATCTGGCTGCGCGTCACCGGTCAAGCAAATCGCAAAGTCCGAATATACACCGATCTACGCTGGAACCAGACCTGTTTCGACAAATTTGGAAGTGATGATGTCGCTATCGAACGGCTTCATCACGTACTCGTTGGCGCCTGATCTGATAGCTTCCGCTATATGGGACGAATCGTTCTCTGTTGTGCAGAATACGACAACGGGGTTTGCGCCGCCGGGCTCCCGTCTCAAGGCCCTGAGAAAGTCCAGACCGTTCATCACCGGCATATTCCAGTCGAGCAGAATCGCGTCCGGCATGCGTTCACGGCAAGCCGCAAGTGCTTCGGCGCCATCGGCCGCTTCAGTGGTCTTGAAGGCGAGGTCTTCCAGTATGCGTTTGGCAACCATGCGCACAACGCGGGAGTCATCAACGATCAGGCATTCATTCATTTCTGTTTCCCCATTTTTTGCTTTTCCCGCGAACCCCGTAATTCTTTCGGAAACTCATGAAATTGACGAGCGCGCGCTCTCGCGCATATGCGGCGAACCGGTCTCAGCGCTTGTCTGGCCTCCGGTTTGAGACAAATCATTCACCGGAACCAGAAGCGTAACGCATACGCCCTGACCGGGGTCAGATCTCAGGGAGACGGTTGCGCCAATTTGCGCCAGTCCTGCCCTCACCACATCCATTCCAACGCCGCGACCGGAAAGCGTTGTAACGGTTTGCGCCGTCGATACACCCGGTCGAAAGATCAGGTCCCGGACCTCTTCATCCGTCATGCGGGCAGCATCCGTCGGCGTGATCTTCCCCGTCTCCAGTGCGCTCCACTTTATGTGCGCAACATCCAGCCCGGCTCCGTCGTCCTCAATTTCGACCGACAAAAGAGGCCCGTCACGGCCCGCCCGTAGCGTAAGGGTTCCGGCCTCCGGTTTGCCGCATGAGCGTCTGACCGAAGGCAATTCAATGCCATGATCGCAGGCGTTTCGCACGCTCTGAGCAATTGCGTTACGAACCGGCTCCACAGCATGGAGGTCGATTTGGGTGTCGCCTCCCTCCATCGTCAGAGAGATCGGCTTTTTCAGTGCCCGAGCGATATCTTCCACCATCGGAGGAAGCCTGCGCCACATCTGCTCGACCGGTATGCACTGCGAAACCATCACGTCACTTTCCAAACGCTTTGCGGCATCCGCAAGGCGTTTGAGAGAGTCGCTCGCCGAAGACGGGGACAGGTCCTGAAGCAGATCCAGCATTCGGGCCTGCGTGCGTTTCAGGCGGCTCCCGACGTGATCGAACACCTGATCGCTACAGTCATCTCCTGTGTCCAGACCCGAAACGCTGCCCTCGGACCATGTGCCCCGTAGGACCAACGGCGGCGAATTAGTATCTGGAGAGAAGGATTCGAGAGACGCAATCAGCTCACTGTCATCGATATCGCACTCGACCCGTGTTTGCCGAAGGCAGGCCAGCATGGTCCTGATCCTGTCGGTCATCAAGAGAACGAGCCGAACCGCGTCTGGCGTAGCCGCCTGGCCGCGATCGCGGAGCATGACCAGCAGACTTTCCCCGGCATGCGTCAACGCTTCAAGCTTCGGCAGGTTCAGAAAGCCGCACGTCCCCTTGATTGTATGGACAAGCCGCAGCACCGCATTCAGGGAAGCCACATCTTGCGATCCGGCTTCCAGATCCACCAGACGCGCATCGACCAGGTTCAGCGCTCCGGCTGTTTCCGTCAAAAACTCGCTCAGGAGGTCGTCCATAGGGTTGCGATCCGGCCGGGCCACGAGGGGCAGCTACAGGACCGGAGAGTTGACCAATTACCCTTAATTTTTTGCTTCGGAAGCGGTGCGGGCCGGCCTCTGAAACCCAGACCGACTACATGTTCGTTGCGGTGAAGACGATTTGATCGTCCTCATTTCGAATGTCGATGGTGCCGCCGCGTTCGCCTACGAGCACGGATGCCAGATAGGGCTGAATATTACGCCCGCTCCAGCCATGTTCCGGCTCCTGTCCGTTCAACGCATCGGCAACAGGCTGACGCAGTTCCGCCTTGCGGCTGCGTGCCGTCGCGGCGAGATCGAAACGACCGGCTTCAGCTGCAGGCCGCACGGATAGAACGACCGAGCCATCGATTGACAGGCAGGCAAAGGCCACCATCGCCAATTGCATCAGAACCTTTACCTGTTGAAAGTTCAGGTTCGCGTCACCGATATCCCATTCAAGCCCAACCCGCTTGTTGATGAGGTAAGCATCGGTGAAAGCACGCGCTTCGCGCATATCCGCGGCGCTCTCGTTCGTGCCCATGGACCCGAACGCATATCTCAGAAACTCCAGCTTGCGCCTGGCTTGCAGGATCGAATCCTCAAGAAGGATCTTCGCGTGTGCCTGCATTTCCGGATCGCTGTCGTCCTGAAGCAGATCGACGGCCGTCGTTGCCGGAGAGATGGAGCCACTCAGATCATGACATACCCGTGAAGTCACGAGTGAGGCGAGCCGCGCAGCATCCATAGCCATTGCAAAGTTCCGTTTCTCGATTGGACAGTCACCGATGTCATGCGAATCAGCTGCCCGACCATGCCCAGAGGAACCTGCCTTGGCCAGTCCCTGCGCCTAGTTCGGGTTGTCCTGATAGTCAGAAATATCGTCTTGGCCGGATCTTGCGCTGTGAAACAACAAGGCAAACAGGCCCACAGACACGGCAAGGCAGAGAATAGTTGCCAGTCCGAACGCAAAATAGCCGTGAGCCGAAATCTCGACCGGCTCGAGAAACCCGCCGAACACCACGGCGAGGATGGCGAGCGCAGTTACCAATGCCGCAACAACGGCGGATATGGTGAGCGCGCGCGCCTTCACGGCTTGCGGACCCACCGATCGCTGTCGTCAAAGACAAACGTGCCGGTTTCAGCTTCCCTGACCAGCTTTTCGCCGGTAACCCGGGCCACGGCATCAAGGCTCTCACCTGTGCTTGCGACAACACCTTCATAGGCCTGCCGACGAAGAGCGTTGATCTCGTTCACCTTTCGACGGGTCGCAGGATCGGCATCCGCGCCGTCTACAATAGCAAGATACCCGGAAATCTGCTCACCGACGGTTCCGCGCTCTTTCGCGGCGTCAATGACCGGATCGCCCGCCTGAGCCGCCGGAGACGATAGCGAAAGCGCCAGCACCGTCATGCCGACTGCCAGAAATGTAAGAATGTGTCGGATCATGGAGTTTGTCCCCTCGGGAAGACTAGAAGATATCAGGGTTGTCAGCGATGAGAGCCTCAACCTCACGGTCGAGCTTCACTCGAACTTCCTGATCGATCTTGACGTTCAGGTTGATAGTAATCGGCTCGGTCGGTGCCGCAACACGCACGGTTGGCGTACAGGCAACCGCCAACACAGGTGCCACAAGCAAAAGCAGTCTTGTCGTCATCAGGCATCTCACAATCATCATGGTTCATAGATTGGCCCTTGCAGGGCTTACGTCAATCGCCACCCGCAGCGCCTTGCTGCGTCTGACGCTCCCGGACCAACTCGGCAACCGCATCACGTGACGCATCCGATGACAGGGCCATCCGACCGGAGCGTATCAGCTTTGCAAGATCGGAATCGAGAGAAATGTTCAGGTTGAAGGCCTGCCCCTCAAGAACGTCCGGATTGCGTCCCGCCAGTCCAAGCTTCAGCATCATCTGGCCTGTCAGGCTCCCGTCTGCCGTCAGCGACAGCACTTCATACTGGAAATTCTTCAACGCATCGAATGTCAGTTTGGCATACCGGTCCGCTGTAGAGGCGTCTTCACCTGCCTGCCCGGTATACGAGATACGCCCGTCACCCAGCGCTTCGAGACGGGCATCTCTTATAATAGCACTCGCGCCGTCGATCTCGATTGGGAACCTGCCCGACAATGTGCCCGTCACTTCAAGGTCAGGAACCTTGAAAATCTTCAGGATCTCTTCTGCCTTCATCCTTTCCACGCTGATCGCTACCTGCTGCAATGCCGCGTCAGTCTTCCAGGTCGTCGGATCTATCCTCAGCGTTCCGCCGGCAAACGGCCAGACCGCACCGTCCAGACGTGCTGCCCCCGGACCCTGAAGTGACAGCTGTATCCGGCCGTCCTGCAAGACCAGATCCGGCGTCAGATTGATTACGTCTATAGTCACCAGTTGCTCGGGTTCACTTTCGACAGCCAGCAGATCGGTGAACTTGATCGTACCGGAAACGCCTTCAATACGGCCAAGCCTGAAGGTCGAAAAAGAAAGATTACGCAGTCCAAGCTCGCCGGATGTCGTCAAGCCTTCGCTCGACCAGGCGGCCTTGGCCAGCGCGGTAATCTGCCCGGTTGTATCGACCGCCAGACCGCGCAGCTTTTCGGTAAGGTCGTAAGGCTGCAGGCCATCCGGGGCAAAGCGCAGGCTCTTGCTATCGAAGACAGCCGAACCGGCGCCTTCGGACACGTTGTGGATCAGCTCGAGGGTTCCGTAGCTCTGGTCGCCGGATACTCCCGCAAGTGTGCCATTCATGACAAGTCGGTCCATTTCAAACCGACCCTCCGCTTTCAGAACCAAAGGTTCGAAGACCGGCCCGCCGTCCTCCACCACACTCGTAATCTGCACCTGCCCCCCATCAATGCCGAAAGCCGGACCGTCCGCACCGATCTTGCCTGCAAAGGCAAGATCGCTCGCTGAGATCACTACCGGTAAATTCGCCAGGCCGGGCTCAAGCGCGCCGATCGTTCCGGACGCTTCCAGGCCCGACTTTCTGTTTTTCAGGCTTATATCCACCATGGAAAAGACCGGCTCATAACGGGCGTCCTCCGTTTCCATAGCGCTCGAAACCCGCTCGCTCTTTATGGTTAGATCGATGCCTCTGCTGGTTACCGCCCAGTCGAGCTGAGGTTTGGCAAGACCGAGGCCACCGCTGAACCCGTCGGTCTCAAAGGGTATGTCCAGACTGGAGAAGGATACCCGTCCGGCCAACCCGTTCGCATTCCTGCGGAAGATGCGTCCACCGGGTGCGCAGGCGTTCGTCGAAAATCCACCAATCGAGACGCCTGATGCCTGCAGTGCATTGATATCCAGTTCGGCACACGTGGCCTCGGCGAGTTTGACGAGCCAGCCGGACTCAGCCTCCATCGCCAGCAGGTCCGCAGAGACTGTGCCGTCAAATCGCTCAAGGCCCGGCAAGTCGCCCTGATAGCCGACCAGTCCGCGCAGGCTTAACAGCGTTGAATCTTCTGCGCGCTGCGTGGCGACAACGGGAAGCCGCAGTGAGAGGGCCCGGTCTTCGACGGTCCAGGGCGCAAGCGACAGGTTCGTCAAACGCGCATCGAACACGCCCCGTTTCCAGTCGACCGCAATATCCGAGGATGTCCAGTCGAGATCGAAACTACGGCCGATATCGACACGTCCCTTTACGCCCGCAGAGAGCCTGTCCTGATCGCCGCTGATGAGATCGGTCTTGCGCGAGGAAGCGAGCCTGACAGTCATCGGAGCTGTCCTGCTGACGAATGCCAAGGGTGCTGTCAGAGTATAGTCGAACTGGTCTTCGGACGGATCGAAGGACACCCTGCCCTCAAGCCCAACCGAAAAGGACTGCAAGGCCGCTTTCAGTCGGCCTTCCAACCAGCTGCCATGAGCAGACAGCGGATCAGGCAGGGCTGGCAGCGGGAACATCTGAGAAAGCACCGTCTCAGGCAGTGAGCCGTTCTCTACCGACACACCGCCTTCGAAATCGACCAGACCTTCAAGCGGTCGGGCGGCATCAAACGACGCATCCCCGGCGAGAACGGCGCCCTGATAGCGACCAATGCTGTCGCCGGACACATCGCCTTCAGCAGCGAGGGTCCCGCTAAAGCGGTCCTCCTGCCGCGCGAGATCAGCCGTGATGCTGAATGCCTGCAAATCAATGCCACGCGCACTTGCCAAACCAGCCTTTGCGGCGCCGGAGAGGGTGGACAGTTTCGCATGCAGCGGGTCCCTCGCCGTAAAGGATGTCAGCGTGGCGCGGCCCTCGGTGGAAAACTCCCGCAACGTCGTACCGGGCACCGTCACGCTGCTTGCCGACGCGTTCCAGACAACAGCCGTATCACCCGGACGGTCTCCGAGCGCTGAGAGATCAAGTGCCACAGCGAGGTTTGAGACGCCCGATCCATCCATTTCGGCCGAGGAGGAAATGACTGAGAGTTCCCCGGTCGGACGCCCGTCTTCGATATCGATGCGAACGATGGCGCGTTCCAGATCAAGATAGGACTCGCCGCGCCTGAGACGCGCTGGCTCAAGAAACGCATCGAACGACCCGGACGTCAGCGAGGCCATATCGGCAACAAAGCTACCCGTCACCAGCCCGGCCGGGGTCGAAACCTCCAGCCGACCGCCTTCCACGATGACCGGCGGGATCTCCGGCAAGTCCTGCGCGCCTGTACCCGAGTTTTCGGGAAACAGGGGCTGAACACCATACAGGGTGAACCTCCCCCGGGCATAATTCGCCCTGATGACGGGCTCCTCCAACCGAACGCGCTTTATAGTCGGTTGAAAAAAGCCTTCCCAGACAAGGTCAATCTCAGCCGCCGTGACACTTTGCCCTTGCCCGTCCGGTCCATCGATCTCTATAGTCCGGGCGGTGATACCTGACAGATCGAGACGCGTAATCTGCGCATCGCATGTAATCTTTTTAGTGTCGCACACAGAACGGACATAATGTTCGGCAATCGGGAGCCTGAGTAACCATACACCCGCAATCACGATCAGCACGAGCATCAGTACAGCCGCGCAAAGCCACAGCACGATACGCTTGCGCGAATGCCCTTTTGCTATGGCGCTGAACATAGGAATAACTCACGGAAATCGGTAAACTGGCAGACTTCTTGCACAATCCGTTAGGGAATTCCGCCTTTTTTAACAACTTCCGTTAACTCTAAAGACACCCCGGAAAACAGCGCGAAAGCAGGAGGTTTTAGTGGTCGGCGTATTTGATCCAAAGAACAACTCTGGAGACGAACGAAAGTTCCCCTCATCCGCGGCGACCTTTGCCGTACTTTTTAGCGTTCTTGGAATCGGCGCGATTTTTGCGACCCAATCTGCGAAGTTCGTTTCATCTGACAGCCGTGAGCTGTCATCCGCCAGTGCAAGTCAGGCCGCGTTGATCCCGGTCGTACCGCCGGTTGCGACCCTTACCAGCTTTCAGGACCTCGACATCGCGGCGACCGAGACGCGATTGGTGTCGGCCGACGAAATTCGTCCCAAAGACACGCTGACAGCCGTCATGGACCGCATGGGCGTGCCGCGCGACGACGCCAATGCCGCACTTTATGCTGTTTATGACGCCGGCTTGATTGACCCGCGCAAGCTGCGCGTCGGTCTTGGCATCACCGCCTACGGGGAAACATCGACCACGGATGCCAATGGCCAGCCCTTCAAAGGTCTGCGCGGCCTCTCGATTCGGCACAAGCGTGACGCATCCATTCTGGTTTCCCGGGATGCCAACGGCCAATATCATGCCCGGGAATTGCAGACCAAGCTTATCGACCAGACAAAACGGGTCACCGGCACGGTGGAATCGACGCTGTATCAGGCTGCTCTCGATAATGGCGCGGGCGACAAGCAGGTTTATGATTTCGCTGAAATTTTCGGCTATGACGTGGATTTTCAGCGCGAATTGCAGCCTGGCGACCGTTTCGAGATCGTCTATGACGAGAAAGTGGACGAGCGCGGCCAGTTCGTGGAAAGCGGCGAGATCGTCTATGCCGCGTTCGACGGGCGCGCTCTCTCGAAAGGCTATTACCGTTTCACGCCATCAGATGACGGCGCAACCGACTATTTCGACTCGACCGGCAAGAGCGCCCGCAAGTTTCTCATGAAAACGCCAATCAATGGCGCGCGTCTGTCGTCGTCATTCGGCTTCCGCAAGCACCCTATTTCCGGCTTCAACAAGCTGCACAAGGGTACCGATTTTGCGGCCCGGACGGGTACGCCGATCATGGCTGCGGGCAATGGCGTCATCGTCAAGGCCTCACGATTTGGTGGTTACGGAAACTATGTGAAGATCCAGCACTCGAACGGCTTCGAAACGGCATATGCTCACCTGTCCAAGTACGGACCGGGCATCAAGAACGGGAAGCGTGTCCGCCAGGGCGACATCATCGGCTATGTCGGGACCACTGGCCGATCAACCGGTCCACATCTGCACTATGAAGTCATCAAGAACGGCCAGGCGATCAATGCCATGAGCCTGAAACTGCCGACCGGACGCCAGCTTGAAGGTGAGCACCTGAAGGCCTTCCAAGCACAGATGGAAGCCATCGACAGGCAGCGCGGCGCTACGTCCGAACCTGTCGCCCTTGCATCAGCGCCTCTCTTAACCAATCCGGAAAGCTGAAGCCTTCATAAAAGCCTGACCTCAGGAATTGCGCCCGCCTCGTGCGGGCGTTTTCGTATTCAGTGCGGGTATCGCACTACTGAATTTCCGCCGAACACGGCGGACGTGCGAAAGGCTTTCGTGAACATGCCTCCGAGGAAAGATTCCGGTTCAGTCGCCGCATTCAAATCCCGCAGATGTTCAGGAGAGAGGTCCAGTTCGAGCGCCTGAACATTATCCTCAAGCTGCGCAACACTACTGACGCCAAGGAGCGTTGACACAACGTGCGGCCGCGTCGCTGTCCACGCCAGAGCGACGCGAGCGGGGGGCGCGCCGGCCTCATCTGCAACACGCTTCAGTACATCCACAATGTTCCAGTTACGCTCCGTGAACAGCCGTGTACCGAACGGGTTCTCCCCAGCCAGTCTCTCGTTCGAGCGTTTGCCATCGTCACCAACCGTCCCGCGGTCATACTTTCCGGCAAGCAGCCCATAGGCCAGCGGGCTCCACGGGATCATCCCGAGCCCGAACGTGTCGGCCATCGGAATGTGCTCGATCTCGATCTCGCGGTTCACGAGGGAATAGAAAAACTGCAAGCCGATCGGTGCGGGGCATCCGTGTTGCCGGGCCAGCATACATATTTGCGCGATATACCAGGCCGGTGCGCTTGAAATTCCCCAATACCTGATTTTGCCGGACCGGATAAGGCTGCTTATCGTGTCCAGCAGCTCTTCGGCAGGCGTGGCTCCGTCCCAGACATGGACCCAGTAGAGATCGATGAAGTCGGTATTCAACCTTTTCAGAGACGCATCGAGTGCGGCGTGAATGTGGACGGTTCCATTGCCGCCGCTGGAGACATGGGCGCCGCTCGCATACCCGCTCTTTGTCGCGATAACCGTCGATGCGCGCAGGCTACGGTCCCGCACAAACATGCCAACCATTTCCTCGCTGCGGCCACCTGAATAGACATCTGCCGTATCGATGAAGTTACCGCCGCGGTCGACATAGGCGTTGAAGACATCACGGGAGGCTTCGGTATCGGTTCCCCAGCGGTCTGTTCCGAAGGTCATGGTTCCGAGCGCAAGGGGGCTCACGACAAGGCCGGACCGGCCAAGAGTAGTATATCTGTCGAGGGTCATTCCAGCGCTCACTTTACCAGCTTCAGGCGTTCAATGCCTGCAGGCGATGTAGCGCGCTCCATACGCCTCTGCCAGTATCAGCCGCCAACGATCTCGATCTGCGGCATTGGGAAGATCAGCTTGCCGCCGGACGCGAGAAACCTGGCTTCGCGCTCGACTATCCCGGCCTTGAAGTGCCAGGGGAGTACGAGGAAATAATCAGGCGCCATGGCGCGCGCTTCCGCTTCGGAGATGATCGGGATATGCGTCCCAGGGGTCACACATTCCCATTTGTCCGGGTTCACATCGGAAATCGCATCAATGATATCGGGGCCGAGGCCTGCATATTGCAGAACGACATTGCCTTTGGTCGACGCCCCCAATCCGAGAACGCGCTTGCCGGACGCCTTCAAACTGGCGAGCAACCCTTTCAACTGATAGGCATGGGCCTGTGCGCGCGCGGCAAACCGGCGATAGGTTTTCGCATCGCGCAGGCACAGCCGGTCTTCCTCTTCCAGCATCCAGTCGACGATTTGCGGGTTGCGGGACAGATGCTTGCTGCCCGTCTTGACGGCGGTGACCGCGAATGAGCCGCCATTGACCGTGTTGGTCGTGACATCGGCGATCTCGAGCTCTGCGCGGGCGAGTATCCTGCGCACCACATCGAGACTGTAATATTCCAGATGCTCCTGACAGACGGTGTCGTACGCCAACTGGTTCAGCATAAAGGGCAGATAGCTTTGCTCGAAATGCCAAATGCCGTCATCTGCCATCACGTTAGCGACCTGCCGGGCGAAGGCGACGGGGTCTGGCAGGTCATAAAACATCGCGATGGACGTGACGATATCCGCCGGTCGGCCTGCGGTGCGGAAATACGTTGCCTCGCTGAAGAAATCGACGGCGAGCGAGATATCGGCCGGATAAAAGTGGCAAAACTTTTCTGCGCTCGGATCAATGCCGATGCGGTTCAACCCCTTGGTCTCAAAAGCTTTCAGAAGAGTCGCGTCGTTCGAACCGATATCGAGAACGGTATCCCCCGGCGAGAGCGGACGGGCGAACCGCTCCAGAATGTTGGCCTTGCGGGTCAAATGCGCTGTCATGGCCGCGTTCAGACCCGAACGGTAGCCATAGGTCTCTCCGTACATCAGTTCACCGGGATAATCGTGGGCGAGCTGGACCAGACCCGATGTCGGCGAGAAGGCAAGCTCGAGCGGACTGGTATCTACGTGCGTCTGCGGCGTTGCCGGAAAAATGCCTGTCAGCGATTGCTGACCGAGATCCATCACTGTCTCCAGCGCGCTTCCATCGAGCCGGCAACGCGAGCGTCTTGGAAAGAGGGCGGCGGCCTCACCGGACGCCGATGCGTGTGTCTGCACATGTGATTGAAGGGTCATCGCTGCCTCGCACAGGACCGTAATTCTTAAAAATTGCGCCCTTCGCCCTAAATATCTCTTAACCCATCTATCTCTCGCCCCCGGAGCCACAATGACCATAAAGACCGAATACAAGGATCGAAGCGACGCTGACTGGAAAAACGTCCTCACACCCGAACAGTTCAAGGTCGGCGTGAAAGAGGGCACTGAACGCGCGTTCAGCGCCGGCAATCACGACAGTGAAAAGCGCGATGGTGTCTTTCACTGCGTGGGCTGCGGGACAGCGCTCTGGTCATCCGAACACAAGTTCGATTCCGGAACCGGTTGGCCGAGCTTTTACCAGCCCGTCACTGAAAATGCTGTCGATACGAAGACGGACTTCAAATTGATCTATCCGCGGACGGAGTGCCATTGTGGAACTTGCGGTCTGCATATGGGTCATGTCTTCAAGGACGGACCGCGACCGACCGGTCAACGCTGGTGCATCAATGGTGTAGTTCTTGAGTTTCGCCCCGCCGACTAGCGACAAAAAAATGCCCCGATGGAAACCATCGGGGCAGTCTTGCAGGTCGCTCTCTTGCTTGAGGGGGCTCAAAACCGTCCTGCATATCAGGTCATGAAAATCAGTCAGCCGACCACTTGATCGTCAGGCGTCGTACATCTTCATCGCCGGCAGCCTTGGGCTGGAACGCAAGCGTCCGGGCAAATTCGTTGGCGGTACGTTCAAACTGAGCGCTGGTGCATTGATCGACGCTGTGCGAGGCGCGCTGGCCATCGCGTTGCAGCACGACTGTCAGGTCGCAGGCACCGCTCTGCCCCCGGCTTGCAGCCGTGTAGGGGTAGTCAAGCTCGCCCATGCGCGCCGGAAGTTCGTCACCGGTCACACTGATCCGAAATATGTCGCCCTCGTTGGAGGACTGGGGGGAAGCCTGTGCAATCGGCATCGCGCCGAGGACACAGACTAAAGCCGCACTGGCTATCTGTATCGTTTTCATGTCACTTATATGACAGATATATTTCGGTATGTCACTACACGGATTAAAACGACCGTCAGTTATCTTGTAATGCATTGTTTTTTAGACGAATAATTCTACCTGAACTGCTTCTTGCAGGTTACAGGTTTGCTAAGCAGGGATGCGTCGCCTTATGCTTTCATCCAAGACCGGACAAAAAAGCGGAATGCTTCAGCTGAAAAGGTGGCGGGTTTCCGGGTTGCCGCGTCGCCAGATCACATTATCCATCAGGTAGTGGTGAATGTTCACAAAAACCGAGATAGCCGCGAGAAAGGCCGTCGGGCCCAGGGTTTCCCAGTCATAGGCAACGGCCGCGTCCAGTTGGTTCGGAGCAGCATGAAAGATCAGCCAGCCAAGCCCCAGCGCCGAAACTGCGAAGAGAGCAATTCGCCAAAGAAAAATGTGACGGCGGCCTTTGGCAGGCCTGCTCTTGGCCGCCTCGCGCGCCCGTCCGGTTTCAAGTCGCGACACGAAAACGAGATACTGAAGGGAATGCAGCGCGGGCACGAGAAAGGCGAGAGCCAGCCATTCATTGACCAGAACCTGCCAGAGATAGAGCGTGACAAAGAACCCTGTGAAGGGAGTAAGGGGTGGCCACTGCCGCGCAGCAAGGAATTTGCGTCCCAGAACGATGAGCAAGACTGCGGCGCTAGCCCAGAACACGGTGAGGGCCAACCAGTAGACAGGCTCGGGAAGATTGAAATTGACGTAGGCGATTCCGTCCATGTCGCCCTGCCCCTCAAAGCGCTCGACGCCCGTCCACGCAAGCGCCCACGCTGAATAGGCATGAACCAGAATGGCGAGCCGTTCGCGCCCGTCAAACCGTATACCGCGCCTGGCGGACAATACGACGAGCACCCCGAAGCCCTGCTTTATGTAGTGCCAGCCAACCAGGATAAACATCGCCTGTACTGCCCAGGAAAGCATCCATGCGCTCGTTGTGGCCATCGCAAATGCCAGCCAGCCGAAGAGCGCACCGGGCATGACCACACCCGCGCTCCAATACCTCCAGCGCTCGCCTGCGGCGATGCCCTGGCCGGTAAGCTTAGCCCGGATGTTGCGGTAAAAGATCAGGTAGGAGGCTGCAAAGTGTGGGTCGTTGATAACATACACCAGCCAGATACCGGCGACCGTCGCCCCTGTCAGGCCAAGCCAGGAGGTTTCAGGTGCAAAGATCGCGAAGGGCAGGATCACGAGCGAGAGCCCGCCTACAGCGAGAAACTCTGCGATTCCCATCATTCGTCGCCGGGACGCACGGGAGAAGATCGCAAGGTTTGCGTCCGGTTCGGCAACAGCCGATGCAAAAGCGTCCGTCGTGGTCATATGAGTCCATCCGAAGCAGCGTGCTGCGGTGAACATGCCACGAACGGATTGGCTTATGGTTAAGCAGGTCTGACCAGTTTCAGCGGTCTTTCGGGTCCAGGGCGTCACGAACGCCATCGCCAATGAAGTTCAGACAGAGCAGCGTCACCGCCATGGTGACCGCAGGATATAGCAAAAGCCAGGGTTTGGACGACATCTGCGCCTTGCCTTGGGCAATAAGTACCCCAAGCGAGGTGAGCGGCTCGTTGATGCCGAGCCCGATAAAGCTGAGGAAACTTTCCAGCAGGATCACCTGGGGAATGATCAGCGTCACATAGACGACAACCGGCCCGATAATGTTCGGAACGATATGGCGCCGGATAATGGCGGCCTGCGAGACACCCGCCGCACGCGCGGCCTCAATGAACTCTTTGCCTTTCAGCGAAAGGGTCTGGCCGCGTACGATGCGTGACATTGTAAGCCATTCGACGGCGCCAATTGCCAGAAAGATCAGGAAGATATTGCGGTCGAAAACCGTGGTCAGCAAAATTACGAAGAAGATGAACGGAATTGCGTAGAGCACGTCCACGATCCGCATCATGAACGTGTCGATGCGTCCGCCGAAGAATCCGGCAACTGCACCCCATGTCACGCCGATGATGAGCGAGACGAACGTGGCCAACAGGCCGACGGCAAGGGAGATCCTGAAGCCGTACATCAACCGGACCATCTGATCGCGCCCGAGCGTATCGGTCCCCAGAACATGCCAGTTCTCGAAGGTCGGCGCGATGGCAACGCGGTCGCGGTAGATCGTGTCATAGTCATGCGGCCAGACGAACGGTCCCAGCAGCGCAATGAAAATGAGAAGGCCGAGAATGATCATGGCCGTCACGGCCGCCTTGTTCCGGAAAAGACGCGTGCGGGCATCTTCCCAAAGCGAGCGGCCCTTTATAGCGGACTGCTCCATGGCCTGAACCGAACGGGGGTCTGCAAGTCCGATCATGTGTATTTCACTTTCGGGTCAAGCACGGCGTAAAGAATATCAGCGAGCAGGTTCACGACGATGATCAGTCCGGCAAACAGGATCACCACGCCCATCACCAGTGTATAATCGCGGTTGAGCGCGCCATCGATAAAGAAGGAGCCTATGCCGGGAAGGCTGAACACCCGCTCGATCACCAGAGATCCGGTAATGACGCCAACGGCTGCCGGTCCGATGAAGCTGATGAGCGGCAGAATTGCGATCGGCAGGGCATGACGCAGGATCACATCGCGTTCCGGCACCCCTTTGGCGCGCGCGGTGCGGATATGGTTGGACCGCATAGTCTCGATCATGCTCGCCCGCATCAGGCGGGAAACACCGGCGATATAATAGAGCGACAGCGTAATGACGGGCAGCGTCAGCACATACGGGGTCATCCGGCCAAATTCGAGCCCGCCCGGCGCAAACAACGGTATCCAGACCGCGAAGATCAAAGCCGCGACCGGCCCCGTCACGTAGGACGGGACGGAAATGCCCAGGGTGGCAAACCCCATCAGACTGTAATCGGTTACGGTATTCTGTCTCAGTCCCGCGATGATGCCGAATGCTCCGCCCAGCAGGAATGCAAGGGCCATCGCAAAGCCGCCAATGGTCGCACTCACCGGAAGGCCCTCCCCGATCAGTTCCGAAACGGACTTGTCCTTGTTGCGCATTGACGGGCCGAAATCGCCTTTCACAATGCCGCTAAGGTACAGCCCGTACTGGACGGGAAGAGGCTTATCGAGATCGAACTTTTCCAGGATCTTCTGCTCGACAGCCGGGGCCAGCTTGCGGTCCGTATCGAACGGCCCACCAGGCGCAGCGCGCATCATGAAGAAAGCGACCGTGATGATTGCAAGCATGGTAGGAACCGCGATCAGCAAGCGCCTGAAAGCGTAGCCCCATGGAATCCGTGAGGCGGCTCTAGAAAGACTGGACACGAACTTCCCTCACTTACCCCGAATTTCTGAAAGACCTTGCCCCACCCCGCGTCAGTCCGGAATATGCTTGCCTGCTGTACCGGCTCAATGAACAGGTTTACGGTAAAGTTCAAGACCGGCACGCACTTAATCAACGAGGTAGCGATAATCATGACCGATTTCAGGCAGGTAAGCGACGACTTTTATGTGTCACCGCAAATCTCGGTAGAGGATGTCGAAAAGGCCGCAAATGACGGCTTCACCGCCATCATCGTCAACCGGCCCGATAGCGAAGAGCGCAACCAGCCAACCGCGGGCGATATTCGCGCGAAAGCAGAGGCATTGGGTCTGGCATTCTACGAGGTGCCGATCTCCGGCATGCCGCGACCAGACGATGTGTCAGCGATGGCGAATGCGATCAGTGCAGCCGAAGGCAAGACGCTGGCCTATTGCCGCTCCGGCACGCGCTCTGTGACGCTGTGGGGGTTCTCGCAGGCGCAGACCAATGCCCGCACGACGAAAGACATCATCGATGGTGCATCAGGTGCCGGATATGATCTCACACGCTACGCCTCGACGTTTGATTCGCTGCGCGCGGACTGAGGCGCGGCTTCTGCTCTCGCCGTGTTCACGCAGCAGGAACGGAGATCACAACCACCGGGGATGTGATGACCGGAAGCACAGGGCCGGATGCGAGATTCTGCAGCACGACGAGCGCCAGAATAGCTGCCAGACCGGTTCTGATCCCGCGCCACCCTGCCAGCATCACAAGATGAACATGTTTGTCGCGCATGACTCTGTCCCGATATGGCTCTAGAAACCGACCAAAGCGCCGGTTCGCAGCAAAGCTTCGACCGGTAACGCTTGTTTGAAGTGGCGTCATGCAAGCGTCATGCTGTTTGCGCCCTGTATTGTGTATGAGTACCATTGGCGCTATCGCACGCCCTGATCTTGCGGACCGGATTGGACCCTGCCGAAATGACCAAGTTCTGGCTCTCTGACTTCGAATTCAGCGACGGCACCGTGCTCGTAAAGAAGACAGGGCACCAGCTTCCGCTCAATGGCGCGCTCGTCAACGATGTCCTGACATGGATGAGCTTTTACTCACTGGCGCAGGGCTGGCGGTTATGGCGGCGCGTCACCGGGCACCGCAGACCACGCATCGCCTTTCTGCCGGATGCGCCCCGCCCCTGGTATTTTGTCTGGCCGGTGCTGCACGCAGCCGGCGCGATCATCGAAAAAGATCCCGAGCGCGCCGACATCATCTTTCACTTCAACGACGCGACGCTTTGCGAACCGGCCATCCCATCTGAACTGGCCCACAAGAATCTGCTGAATTTCAAGTGCCGAGACATCTCCAAAAGCACCGTCGCGGCGGCTTTTCAGCAGGCAACGGGCAGAGCCCTCGCCGTTGACCCCCGCACCCATGACGGGCCGATGGTGGAGAAGTCGGAACTGAACGGCGCGCATGACGGTCGTATCGTCGAAGGTCCGCGCGAACCGCTTGCGGACAAGACCTATCAGCGCGTTGTGGACAACACGATTGACGGCGGCATGGTTGAGGATCTGCGCTGCACCTGTGTGGCGGGCAAACCCATTCTGGTTCTGCGCAAGCGCCGCCAGCAGGCGCGTCGCTTTGCCAATGAGAACAGCGAGGTCGTTCTGGCTGATCCGGCAAGTTGTTTTACAGCAGCGGAAATGGACGAAATCAGACGCTTCACGCAGGTGCTGGGCCTTGACTGGGGCGGCATCGATGTGTTGCGCGATGCCGGAAGCGGAGAAATCTACTTCGTCGATGCGAACAAAACAGATATGGGTCCGCCAGTGGCACTGTCGCTTGGCGAGAAACTGAGAGCCACGCGTCGCATGGCGCGCGCGTTCGTTGCGGCCTATGTGCCATAAGCGAGCGGATCCGGCATGACATCAGAGGTGTGGAAATGACGGCAAAGATTCCTTTTGTCCGTGACATGACGTTCGACTACGGCAAGGCCGACGTGATGAGCCCGCTTGTCCGGCGGGTCATTGCGCCCAATCCGGGCCCGTTCACCTATACCGGAACCGGCGTCTACATCATCGGACGCGGCGACGTGACCGTGATCGATCCGGGCCCTGTGATCAACGCGCATTTCGATGCGCTGAAGGCCGAACTCGACGGCGAACGCGTCACCCATGTTCTGGTTACCCACAGCCATATGGACCATTCGCCTCTGGCCCACCCGCTGGCCGACTGGGCAGGCTGCAAGGTCTATGCAAAAGGCCCGGCCATTCCGACCGAATCAGAGGTCCGCATGGAAGCCGGAGACGATCTCTCCTTCAAACCCGATATGACAATCGGTGACGGCTTCACAGTGAGCGGTCCTGGCTGGACGGTCGAAGCCATCGAAACGCCCGGCCATACCTCGAACCATCTCTGCTTTGCCCTGCATGAGGAAAACGCGCTGTTCTCCGGCGACCACATCATGGGCTGGTCAACCACCGTCATCTCCCCGCCCGACGGCGACATGGGCGATTATCTGGAAAGCCTCGCGAAAATCCGCGACCTCGACTTCAAGACGATCTATCCGACGCACGGACCACCGATCGAGGCCGCGCCGTCTGCCTTCGTGCAGTCCTATATCGATCACCGCCACAAACGCGAAGCCGCCATCATCGAGCGCCTCAAAGCCGGAGACAGGTCAATCCCGCAAATGGTGAAGACGATCTATGCCGACGTCGATTCCAAACTGCACCCTGCTGCCTGCCATTCGGTACTGGGCCACATGATCCACCTCGTGAAATCCGGCGCAGTCGCGGTCGAGGGCACACCGGACGTCGCCGGCAAGTACAGCATGGTCGAGGCAAACGCCGACGCGGGGTGACAGGACAGTAACTGGAACCTAACCTAACCTGGAACTCTCAATTCCAAGTGTAAATCCGCGTGCGCTTCTACAAATCCAGTTTGGATTGCACCGGTGCCGTGTCGTCCGCTAGAGGCAAATGCATGGAGGCGCGGGTGCCTCTGGATGGATGGCTCTGCAATTCGAACCGGCCGCCTTGCAGTTCGCTCAGCATCCGAACGACATAAAGCCCGAGCCCGGTTCCGGGACGGCCTTTTGCGTTCGCGCCCTGCACGAAAGGTTCGCCCACGCGGGCCAGATCCTCAGCCGACAGGTCCCTCGCCTGTGTCGATCACCGAAAGCGTCGCATGCTGGCCACCGGAGCGAACCTGCACAGTCACCACGCCCTCTTCGGCGGAGTATTTCAGCGCGTTCGAAATAAGATTGACCAGCACCTGACGAAGCGCCTTGCGATCGCCGCGCACGGTGATCGCGGCATCGCCAAGATCGAGTTCCAGCCGCACATTCGCCTCGCGCGCCTGTGCCTTCATCAGGGAAACGGCGTCTTCGGCTTCATCGCCGAGATCGAGCGGCTCGCTCTCAAGCAGCATGTTGCCGGACCGGCCGCGCGCTGCCGTCATCAGATCGTCGATCAGAAGCGCGAGGTGTTCGGCGCTCTGCTTGATGGACCGCGCAAAGCCCTGATAGGCGGGCGCAATCTCCCCGGAGGTGCCGGACGCGATCAGTTCGGCATACCCGCTGACCGGGTTCACCATGTTCTTCATCTCATGGCCCAATGCGGCCACCATGTTCGACTGGCCTGTGAGGGCTTCCGTCTTGGCTGCCAGATCGCTGCGCAGCGTATCGGCATCGTCGTTGGCATGAACGGTGGCTGTGTTGGCTTCCGGTACTGCTGTTTTGAGACGTGCCCTCGCTGCAGGGATCTCGAGAAGAACCAGCGTATAGCCCTCGGCATTTCTGGAATGGCGCGCTTCGAATGAGCGCGTCACGTCCCACGGGGCCGGAAAGGTCAGCGGACGGTCAAGATCATCCAAAGCCGCCATGCCGCCCGGCACGAGCGTCGAGAGCGGTACGCCGGCGAAATGTTCGGGGCCGCAACCAAGCACCCTTCGTACATCGCCGGTGATGGAACGTATCCGTCCGTCGGGCCCGGCCTGTATTCCAACGACTGGAAGCGCCGCCCAGCGCTGCTCTGCGCGCCGTTCGACGGAGATCATTCTGGCCACGGCGACCGCGATCATCAGGCCGATCTGCAACACGCCGCAAAGCGCGAGCAATCCTGCGAGCACGGTCTCGCCCGGCAGGAGAACGGGCAGAGGCGACAAAGCGCCCATCGCAACGGAGCCGACAAACCCAAGCGCCGCAAAGATTGCCGCCTCAACGGCAAGCCTGCGCTCTCCTACGACGAGCGCATGCAACGGCGGAATGGCAAACAGGACCGTAAGCGGCGATGCAGCCCCTCCCGAGATGAGCACCGCACCAACCGCGAGCGACAGCCAGGCGAAGACCTCGAAGACGGCGGACGACTTGCCGGTCTGCAGCAGCGGTCCGGTAAGGGTCAAAAGCGCAGGAAGAACGGCGCATGCCAGAAAGCCTGCCGGGCGGACGGTCAGACCCTGCAACAGATAGAGAGCCGTTCCGGTGGCTATGACCAGACCGATCCAGAAAGCTGCCGTAAAGACCAACCCGGCATTGGCTTCGCGATGATGGTCGACCGGTTCGTTTCCGGAGGCCAGCCTGCGCGGCGTCGCCCTGCGGGCAGACTGGTGTTTCCGCTCGTTAGTTGCGGAGAATGTTGTTAGGCTATCGGTCAAGGAAAAGTCCCGGCGCTGCTCTGGGTTCAGATTTCATAACACGTTTGATTATACAGTTACGCTGTAAATACGGGTATCCTAAGGAGAGTCGCGAATGAGGGTAAGGTTTTTCCGGCAGGGCGTGACGGCTGCATTGATTCTTGCCTGCTTCAGCAGCCCCCTTGCCGTTGGTCTAGCACAAACCGCCGAAGCAGACCCGCCGCTGCCAACGATAAACGACAGTCCGCCGCCGGAGGTTCCCAGCCCCAAGCCTGCGCTGATGCAAACGGTTACCGGAGAGATCGCCCCGGTGGCCGCGCCACTCGACACAACCTATGCCGGTGACAGACTGACCCAGGCAGCCAGCACTTATGGATCGTTCCAGTCGGACGTGACGCGCTATTCGCGCTCGCTGAATTCCGAGGCGGAAATCGACGAGGCATTGCGCGCCCTTGGCACGCACAACCACCAGAAGCTCTCGGAAGGCTGGATCGCCTATGCCGCGTTGATTGCGGCCCAGTCGCCGACATTTGCAGCAGAGGTCCGCAAGGTCGATGACTTCTATGGTCGTGAGCGAATGCTGCTCGGAATGCGCAATGATCGTGGTTATGTCCGCCAGCTCGATGGCGCGCAGGAAGCACTTGATCTTGCCATAAGTGCCGCGCAGGCCGACGCGCGCCGTCTCAACGCAGCCGGTGAAAAGATCAAGGAACAGGCCTATTCCCTTCAGGGATTGGCCTGGGCCAAGGAAACGATCAACAAGACGACACGCAATATGGCGCAGGGCATGAAGATGGACGCTGTCCAGGGCCGCCCTGCTCTCGCTTCGGTTCGTGCGCTTTTTGAAAGCCGATCAGGCGATGATGCAGTGAGACGTGCGGGAGAGGCCGGAGCACCGTCTCTCTGGGACAGCTTTTCCAGCGTCAGCGGCAGTGTCGCATTTCCTGAAACCGGCCTTTCGCGCATCGGCCGGAACTTCAGTGTCCGCCCTGTCAGCGAAGGGACTGCAAACCGGATCGCTACGCTGGCTGCCTACCGGATCCTGGGTGAGACCTCGAGCGTCAATGTAGATGTCGATAACGCCCTCAACGACCCCATTGTCAGCGAGTGCCTGAACATGTCGCAACTTCAGCTGATGCAGTGCGTAAGCGCCACCTACAAGGTTTACGAGCGACCCTTCTGCATTGGCGAACATGCGTTGATGGATGTGGGAAAATGCGTCGGACGGCTCGCAAACTGAGCGGCGGATGACGTCGCGCCGCGCCAGACCTTAGCCTAGGGCGTAGTCGGTCATGTAATGATAGGTATGGCGATCGCGCCCATGTCTTGCATGAAGGCGGGCGGGATATGCAAACTGCCGGGTTCGGTAGCCTCGACGGCTTCGGTCGCTTTCACATCCCGCGAGGCATTGCCAGTTGCCGGCCCCCCCCAGGATTTCCGCTCCCGACGGCAAGCTCAGGAACGAGATACTATCAACGGTGACGGAGGAGAACGCCTGTTCGTTCGTCACGGAACTCTTTTGCTTTAGTGCTAATCAAACAGCGCGGTCTGCTGCGGCGAAGCCGGTCGTGGCAGACCCAGTCGCTCGTAGGCAAGCGGAGCCGCAACCCGGCCGCGCGGGGTGCGCGCAACATAGCCCTTCTGCATGAGGTAGGGCTCGATCACATCTTCCACCGTATCGCGCGCTTCGGATAATGCAGCGGCAAGCGTTTCGGCGCCCACGGGACCGCCGGAATAGGTCCGCACAAGGGCGTCAAGATAGGCGCGGTCGAGCGCATCCAGCCCGTCTTCGTCGATTTCCAGACGCGCGAGGCCGCCTTGCGCTGCATCCGCGTCTATGGGTTGGCCTGCAGCGTCTGCAAAGTCGCGCACCCGGCGCAGCAAACGGAGTGCAATACGCGGGGTGCCGCGCGCGCGGCTGGCGATTTCCACCGCGCCGGCCGACGTGATGTCAGCGCCCAGCTTTCGCGCTGCCGCACGCACGATCACGGAAAGCTCGTCGGGCGTATAAAATTCCAGCCGGACCGGAATGCCGAACCGGTCGCGCAATGGAGTTGCCAGCAGACCGGCGCGGGTCGTAGCCCCGACAAGCGTGAAGGGTGCCAGATCGAGCCGCACCGAGCGCGCTGCGGGCCCCTCGCCGATCACGATGTCCAGGGCGTAGTCTTCCATGGCCGGATAGAGGATCTCCTCTACCGCAGCCGGAAGCCGGTGGATCTCGTCGATGAACAGCACGTCATTGGCTTCGAGATTGGTCAGGATAGCCGCCAGATCGCCCGCCTTGGCGATGACAGGGCCGGACGTGGTGCGAAGACCCACCCCCATTTCCCGCGCCAGTATCTGCGCCAAAGTTGTCTTGCCCAGCCCCGGAGGCCCTGACAGCAAGACATGATCGAGTGCCTCGCCCCGGCTTCGCGCCGCCTCGACGTAGACCGTCAGGTTGGCCTTGGCCGTCGATTGGCCGATATAATCGGCAAAGCTTTGTGGCCTCAAAGCACGGTCCAGCGCCTCGCCCGCCTGGCGGTTCGGATCCGTCACCTCGCCGTCCCGGCTCATGATGACAGCTCTTTCAGTCCGGCGCGAATAAGCAGCGACACATCATCGGCATCTGATTTCTGCGCGGCGGCTGCTACGGCGCGTGCCGCCTCGCTTTGCCCATACCCCAGATTGACCAGAGCGGAGACCGCTTCCTTGCGCGCGCCTGTTGCTGGGGAAACTGAGGCTTCGGTACGTAGCCGATCCGGCAACAGGCAAGGCACCGAACCTGCCCATTGGCGGGGCCTTGCCGGAAAGCTCTCCGACGATCCGTTCTGCCAGTTTCTTTCCAATACCCTTTGCCCGTGTCACCGGCACCGCATCGGACAGAGCAATCGCATCCATCAGTTCTGCAGGAGACAGCACGTCCAACACGGCCATCGCCGCCTTTCCGCCCACGCTCGGCACATCCTGCAAGCGGACGAACCAGGCGCGCGCCTCATCACTCTCGAACCCGTACAGAACGATGGAACTGTCCGTGACCTTGGTCTCGATATGGATTTCGGCAGTCTCGCTCGGGCGGAGCGTGGAGAGAAGCCGCGTACCGGCCTGTACCACATAGCCCACATCGCGAACGTCGATGAGCGCGCTATCGGCCCCGACGCTGATCACGCGTCCTTTCAGCCAACCGACAATCATGCTGCGCCTTTCATGGCACGTGGCGGTAAAGCTGACGGAAGATAGTGCGCCGTACAAATGGCGCAGGCCAGGGCATCAGCGGCATCGGAAGTCATTGTTCCGGCGCGGGGGAGCAACCGCGCGACCATGAAAGCAATCTGGTCCTTGTCGGCTGCGCCCGAACCGACCACGGCGCTCTTGATCCGTCGCGGCGCGAATTCATGCACATCCACGCCGCCGCGGGCCAGCGCTGCCATAGCCGCTCCGCGCGCCTGCCCCAGCTTGAGCGCACTTCGCGGGCCAGCATTGACGAGTGTCTCTTCCACGCCGCTGGCGTCGGGCGCATATTCAATCACCAGCCCCGCCACGCCGGAAAAGATCGCAGCCAGACGAACCGCCAGTGTATCGTCGGTCTTTGGCTTGATGACGCCATGAGCAATATGAGTAAGGCGGCTATCGGACAGCTCGATCACGCCCCAGCCGGTATGGCGAAGGCCGGGATCGATGCCGAGAATGCGAATCGTCGAGGTCATGGGCCCCAGTGTGCCGGACAAGGTAAAGATTGTCTTGCCGCGTTTCCCTTTTGTTCGCAAGACAGGCAATCAGCCCGGTACAGTATCCAAGCCCTCAGACCTCGATAACACCTGCGCCGGGCTCGGGCTCGAACACGGCGCGGACCAGTTCTGCGCGTCTGTCCTGAACGCAGCGCTGGTTCACATATCCCTTGTCGGTGATCTCGCCTGCATCGATGCTGGGTGGCTCGGTCATGACCGCCAGCCGTTTGATACGCCGTGACGACCCGCGTTCGGTATCGTTGAACGCGCGTACCTTCACGGCCAGTGCTTCGCCATAGGCTTTCAAAGCGTCACCCAGATCACCGCCCGCGGCTTTCACGAGCGCCCCCACAGCAGCAGGCGATGGCCAGACCAGCGCGCCGATGAAATCCTTGTCCTGCCCGACCAGAACCGCATCGAACACCAGAGGCGAACAGGCTGCGACAAAGTCCGGTCGCAGGGTCCCCACGCTGACCCAGGTGCCCGTCGAGAGCTTGAAATCCTCACCTACGCGCCCGTCGAAGATGATGCCCTTGTTCGGATCGTTCTCGTCGACGAACCGGGCGGCATCGCCAAGGCAATAATAGCCTTCCTCGTCGAACACCTCGGCCGTCTTTTCCGGCATGTCGAGATAGCCCGGCATGACCGTCGCGCCCTTCACCCGAACCTCAAGCTTCTCGCCGTTCGGTACCAGTTTCAGTGTGAGCCCCGGAAGCGGCAGGCCAATCAGCCCGACGCGCTCGGCCTCCCAATGCACGACGGTAATGCCCTGCGTTTCGGTTGCGCCATACATGGTCACGATGGGGATACGTCGGCCAGTAGCCCGAATGGCAAGCGCCTGCAGCCGACCATAGAGATCGTCCGACAGCGTCGCGCCGCCATAGCCGATCTGCTTCATGTTCTTGAAGAAGGCATGAAGCAGATCATCGTCCTGCTCCATCGCTTCGGCGAGCATGGCCAGCGCGATTGGAGCGCTCCCGAATGAATGCGGCGAGACGTCCCGGATATTTCGAATGGTTGCCGGAAACAGCGCAGGCGTCGGCTTGCCATCGTCGATCCAGAAGGTCGAGCCAGTCCACAAGGCACCGTTGAAGTTCACGTTGGAGCCGGAAATATGGTTCCACGGAAGCCAGTCGAGGAATTGCCTGACCTCATCAGGGTTGTACTCCGGATCGCGCGCATCGTCGCGAAGCCCTTCCTGACCTGCGATCATCTCACACATGGCGCCCTGGGTTGTCGGAACCGGCTTCGGCATTCCGGTCGACCCGGAGGTGAAGAGATACTTGCCGATGCTTTCGTCGGTCAGCCTGTCCATGGCGTCCTGAACGGCCCCGGTCGGCGTGGTCGCAGCCAGCTCCTCATAGGTCAGCGTATCGCCGGGGGTCTGATCCGCCGTGAACATGACGCACCCGCTGGTATCGATGGCGGCGAGTGCCGGGGCGAAGGGCGCAAGCTGCTCAGCAAAGACAAGCGCCGGGCGGACGGCTGCGAAACAATGCTTCAGCTTGTCAAAATCAGTCGACATGAGTGAATACGGAACAGAGATCGGCGCAGCGGGGGCACCGATCTTCATCGCGGCGAGCATGATCATCGCGGTACGGATCGAATTCCCCGACAGGATCATGACCGGTGCATCCGGACCGGCTCCGCGATCCAGAAATCCCTGCGCCAATGCGTCGGTTACGGCTTTCGCTTCGCCATAGGTGATCTGCACCCAATCGCCGGTTTCAGGGTCGCGCTGTTTGAAAAAAGGCCGGTCCGGGTGTTCGGCTGCGCGCTCGTCCAGACAATGCGGAATGGTACGCGGGCGGTCGCCGGTCTGTTGCCGCGGGGTCAGATAGATCGCCCCGCCCTCGCCTCGTACCATCTTGATGTCCGGAGCTTTCATCGGCAGGAGCCGGAAAGGTGGCGGTGCGTGACCATCGGCCATAATCAGGTGTCTCCCAAGCGGCATCTGTCGTGCCGTTTTTTGTTTAAAGGCGACCTTAACGCCGAAACGGCGCAAGCCAAGCCGGGAACATTTATCCCGCCTGTGCTCTTCTTTAGTCCCGGCACATGAACAAGGAGCGGAGCGATGGCTGATCTCGACAAGGCGAAAAACAATCCGAAAGAACTGATCATGGACGAGCTTCATGATGTACGTGCTTGCATGCTGGGCTCGCCCGACCCGAAACAACATATGCAGCCCATGTATCCCCTGCCGGATGATGACGGTGTGCGCATCTGGTTCTTCACCCACAAGGACAGCGATCTGGTGCGGACGCTGTCCCCTTCCGGAGATCACCAAGTCCATTGCTGCGTGATCGGCAAGGATCGCGACTTCCATGCTTGCCTCATGGGCAGTCTTCGCGAGCATTTCGACGCATCCCGGCGCGACCAGTTCTGGGGTCCGGTTACGTCGGCCTGGTTCGAGGGCAAGGACGATCCGAATTTCACCATGCTGGAGTTCGTGCCGTCAGAAGCCGCCATCTGGGCATCGAAAGGCAACCCGCTCAGTTTTGCCTGGCAGATTGCACGTGCCAACCTCAATGAACACAAGACGCCCGATATGGGCGTGCACAAGGTCGTGGCCTATTGATGGATGCGACCATAACGTTCCTGGCCGGTGCGTTCGCCCTTCTTCTGGCCGGTATCCATGTCTTCGCAGGCCGATTGCGCTTTCTCGAACTCGACACCGCGCAGCATGTGGCTTTCAGCGTCCGGCGGCGTGGCTGTCGCCTACGTTTTCCTGCACATCCTGCCCGAGCTGGCTTCGCACCGGGAAGTGTTCGCCGACGCCCTGTCACTGCAGGAGAACCTGGCTGAAACCATCGTGTACGGACTCGCCTTGGTCGGACTGGCAGCATTCTACGGAATGGAACAGTTTCTTCGCCAGGCGTCGGCACAAAAATCAGACGATCCTGACGGAGAAAAAGTGTCTGCGTCGGCGGACACCTTCTGGCTGCACATCAGTTCATTCAGCGTCTATAATCTCATCATCGGCTACCTGCTTCTTCACCGCGAAGAAAACGGCCCGGTTTCGCTCGCTATTTTCGGCGTGGCGATGGCCCTGCATTTCCTCACCAATGATTACGGTCTGCGCCGTGATCACCGCATACGCTATGACCGCTATGCCCGATGGGTTCTGGGCGCTGCGGTTCTGGCGGGCTGGGGTATCGGCCTGTTCATATCCCTGCCGGAAATCGGCATTGCTCTCCTCTTCGCATTCCTGTCAGGCGCTGTCGTGCTGAACGTCATGAAGGAAGAGCTCCCGGAGGAACGTGACAGCCGGTTCCTGCCGTTCGCTCTGGGGGCCGTCTTCTATAGCGGCGTGCTTCTGGCAATCTGACCCGACATCAACTGACGCGTCGATCAGCACCTTTCCAATAAGGTTCGCGCAAATCCTTTCGCAGTATCTTGCCAGACGGGTTGCGTGGCATGGCCTCGATCACATCGACGCTTTTCGGCAATTTGTACCCGGCAATCTTCTGGCGCGCGAATGCGATGATATCCGCGGCGGCCGGGCTTTCTCCGGGTGCACAGACGATGATCGCCTTGACGGCCTCGCCCCATGTCTTGTCCGGCACGCCAATGACGGCAACATCGGCCACGCCGGGGCACCCGAAAATCGCATTCTCGACTTCTGCCGGATAAACGTTCTCGCCGCCTGACACGATCATGTCCTTGATACGGTCATGTATATACAAATACCCATCATCGTCGAAATAGCCTGCGTCGCCTGTATGAAACCATCCGTCACGGATAGCTTCCTTCGTGGCTTCGTCGCGGTTCCAGTATCCCTTCATGATGAAGTTCGACCGGATCACGATCTCGCCAACCTCACCTGTCGCGACAGTCCGCTGGTCCGGATCGACCACCCGAACGTCGGCGTCCGGCCAGGGAATGCCGCATGAGCGCAGTTTGCCGCGTGCCGGGTCGTGAGCCTCATGAGGCAGATAGGTCGCTGCACCAACGGTCTCCGTCAGACCGTAAAGCTGCGTGAACCGCGCGCCCATGATTTCTACGGCCTTCGTCAACAAGGTCTCGGCTATGGGTGACGCGCCATAAAAGACGTTCTTCATCGACGAAAAATCAGTGTCCATGATCTTCGGATGTTGCAGGAGCATCATGATGACGGCCGGAACCCAGAAGGCATGGGCGATCTGCTTTTCGGGAATGAGCTGCAGGATGAGGCCCGGATCGATGTCTCGAAGCACAACGCATTCCGAGCCCTGCGCCAGAGACAGGAATCCGACATTTATCCCGGCAACATGGAAAACCGGCATGGCGTTCATGACAGCTTCGCCAACGCCATAGCTTGACCATTCGAGCTTAGCCGCCTGTGAGAAAAACCCCAGATAGGTTTCGTTCGTCAGCACGACGCCCTTGGGAAACCCGGTCGTGCCCGAGGTATAAAGCTGCACGGCATCATCATCGATGGCATTGTTCAATTTTGGCGGTGTAGCCGAATGCGCCGCGCAGAACGCCTCATACGGGGTCCAGTCTGCAAATTGCCCCTCGACGCAGATGATGTTCCGCACACGGGGACAGTCGGCAATGATGGCCTCGACGGTCGCAAAGAAATCCTTCGAGACGAACAAGGTCTCCGCTTCGCAGTCGTTCAGGATCCAGGCGATTTCCGCGGCTGCAAGGCGCGTGTTTATACCGGTGATGACACCGCGTGCGAGGATGGCCCCGAAGGCAACCTCGTAGAATGTATCCATGTTCTTGCCGAGCCAGGCCACCCGCATCCCTGGCACGGTGCCAAGGCCAAGCAGTCCGTTCGCCACCCGGTTGGCCGCTTGCTCGAACGCCTTGAAGCTGGTTTCGCGGCCTTCGAACGAGAGCGCAGTTGCGTCCGGACGCTCCGCGGCCTGCATGGCCGGAATATTTGCCAGATGGTCTATCCGTTCGATATCGATCATTGCCTTGCCCTAGTCTGTCATCCGCGTCAGGCCAACTCTAGCGCGTCTGCGGCAAATGTCAGCGCGAAGCGAACGGAAACCTGCAATGAACGAGCCCATGCCCGAAACGCTGGACGATGTCGAAACCGACTGCGTGGACTCTCTCATCCGCGCTGCCAAAGACCGAAACTCACCGTTCCGGCATGTGACCGTGGCCAGTGTCGATGAACATGGCCAACCGCAGACCCGTACAATGGTGGTACGCAACTTCGAGCCCGAGCAGATGACCCTGTTTCTGCACACCGACGCAAGGTCACCAAAGGTCGCCGAACTCACAGCAAATCCGCAGGTTCAGCTCCTCTTCTGGCACCCGGCGAAGTCACTGCAACTGCGTGTCTCGGGTGCGGCGCGTTTCATGGAAGACGACGACCATCTGGCGTCTGTCTGGCAGGACATTCCGCACAGCGCACGAAGCGATTACCAGTCACGCCAGCCCCCTGGCGAGCAGATTGCGCTTCCCGGCGACAGCTGGCGCGACGAGACGCTTGGACGATCTGCGTTTGCTGTTCTCACGATTGACGTCATGCAGATCGACTGGTTGCGACTGTCGCGGAAAGGTCACCGGCGCGCGCTGGTCGCTTTCGACCCGCAAGGCAGAAGCTCGCGCTGGCTCGCCCCTTGAAAGAAATCGAAAAGTGTCGTTCCCCAAAGACAGTATTGCAGCTAGCGTGACCTGAAACAGGGGAAGGCGAAGCGGTATGGCAGGCAACGAAGATATCATTCTCCATCAGTACAAGGCATCGCCGTTTTCCGAGAAGGTCCGGCTGGCACTTCTGCTGAAGAACCTCGCCTGGACGAGCGTCGAGGTCCCGAACATGATGCCCAAGCCGCTTCTGACGCCGTTGACCGGCGGCTACAGGCGGACCCCGGTGATGCAGATCGGCGCAGACATCTACTGCGACACTGCGATCATACTGCGCGAACTCGAGAAACGCTTTCCGCGCCCTTCACTTGTAACACCCGGCCATGAGGGCCTGCATGCAATGGTGGCCGGATGGACCGACAGAGTGTGGTTCCAGACCAGCGTCGGGGTGATCTTCGGCGCGATCGGCGACCATATCCCCGAGGCGTTCAAGAATGATCGCGCGGCCCTGTCGGGGCGAAAGTTCGATACAGATGCCATGAAGGCAGCCGCGCCCATGCTGCGAGATCAATGGCGGTCCAACCTCTCCTGGGTTGAGGAACGGCTAGCGGCTACAAGCGGCGCAGGTGCAGGGGCCTGGCTTCTCGGAGCACGGCCGGGGCTGGTCGACGTGCATGTGCACATGAACATCTGGTTCGCCCACATGCACGTAAAAGCTTTTGTCGAAGACTGCTTTCAGGAAGCGCCGCGCACGCTTGACTGGTTCACACGTCTGAATGAACCAACCGGCCAGACGCCTTCCAACATTGACGGTGAAGCCGCTCTGGACATTGCCTCAAATGCGTCTCCCCGTTTGCTGGCCGCGACCACAGGTACCGAACCGCAAGGACTTGTTCCGGGCGAGCCGGTGGCCGTCGCACCCGATGACTATGGCAAGGACTGGGTTCAGGGCGAGCTTGTCTATTCCGGTGCCAACCGCATCGTGATCCAGCGTGTCGACAAGGCAACCGGCCCGCTTCATGTGCACTTCCCGCGCGCCGGTTTCCTGGTGAGGCGCATCGGCGAGATCGGGTAAGCCCCGAACACTGGCAACCAAAGCGGCTGGCTGTCGTTTGATCTGTATTCATCCGGAGACAGTTCATGACCACCAAGATTTTTGCCCTGATCCTGACAGCGCCCCTGCTGGCACTGACCGGCTGCGCCACCAATGTCGACTATGCCGATGGTGTGGCCATGAACGCTTGCGCCGATCTGCCAAAAGGACCTGCCTTGGACGCCTGTATCATCGAAAAGACGCGCAGCGAAATGGCGTCTGACGATGCGAACCTTTCAGAAACTTATACTGTTTCGACCAGCCAATGTGATACAAGCGAGGCGACCGTTGATGCTGCCGGCACGCGCGATTCTGTCGGATGTGTGGATGAGGTCGGAACCGAGATAACCGGTCAGGATACGACAGGCGGCGATTTCAAATAAACGCTGCCTCTCATTTCAGGAGATGTTCATGCGTTTGATAATTGCTGGCCTCGCTATTTGTGCAGCCGGATGCACCTCTTCAGCCAGTCTTGACCGCCAGAGGGCCTATACCGCCTGCAAGGCAGAGACGGCAAAGGATCAGATCGATTCCTGCGTCGAGACCCGGCTGACGCTGCTTGAAGCCGATCGCAAGCGCCAGACGGCCGCTGCACAAGCGCGCGCCAAGCCCTCGGCCTGTGAAGCAATAGGCATCGAACCCGGAAGCGTCGCCGACCGCGACCCCGGTCGGGCTCCCTGCGCCGACAATACCGGAACCTATCTGCTGAACGAGGACTTCAACTCTTCAAACTGACTTTGATGGAGAGACTTGATGACCCGGACCCGCAAGACAGCCCTCGTTACCGGCGGCGGATCCGGCATTGGGGAAGCTACCGTCAAACGTCTGTTCGCGGATGGGTGGAATGTTGCGCTAGCTGGCCGGACGCAAGAGAAGCTGGAGACCGTTGCCAACGAACTTGGCGCACCGGACCGCGTGATGACGAAGACATGCGACGTATCTGATGCGGACGAGGTGCGCGAGCTCGTCTCTGCCGTAGTCGAACAGTTCGGTGGGCTTGATCTTCTCGTCAACAATGCCGGAATTGGTGGGGGTGGACCGGTCGATGAACTGGAGAACGAGACCTTTGAAAAGGTGCTCGCGATCAACGTCACCGATATGTTCTATTGCATCAAGCATGCCGTACCACATCTTGAAGAAACCGGCGGTTCGATTGTCAACCTGTCGTCCGTTTCGGGCATTGGTGGTGATTGGGGCATGAGCCCGTACAACGCGGCCAAGGGAGCGATCTCCAATCTCACTCGGTCGCTGGCCCTGGACCTTGCACCACGTGGCATGCGTATCAATGCGGTCGCCCCCAGTTTGACCCGCACCGACATGGCGACTGATATTCTTGCAGATGACGAGACGATGGCAGCCTTCAAGAAGCGCCTTCCCATGAAACGACCGGCCGAGCCTTCGGAAATCGCAAGCGTCATTGCCTTTCTCGCAAGCAACGATGCCGCCTATGTGAACGGGGTTGTGTTGCCCGTCGATGGCGGGCTGTCCGCGTCCAACGGTCAGCCGGATCTTCGCGATGCGTGAGCGGCGCCGCACGTGCTGAATAAATGGAACTCACGCCACGACGGCGTTCTCCGCCCCGGTATGTGTCACCCTAAAAAGCAGCGGACCGGATAGCGCAACACGGACGGCATGTGCTAACTGCTTTCCGGTGGACCGGGGCGAGCATGGGATTGAGCGGGTGAGTTCGAAAGCGTCAGAAACGAGCGCCGGGCACATTGCGGCCGATCCGGTAACGGAGAACGAGCGCCGGTTACGGATGATGTTGTCCCATCTGCCGATGTTCGTCGGCACACTGACGCTCGATGGCGTCGTTACCGATTACAATTTCACTGCGATAGAAGGCGGGCCACCGGCGCGAGACGAGATCATCGGTCGACGCCTGCGTGACTGTCACTGGTGGACAGACAGTGTGGAAACGCAGGAGCTGACCGACCGGATGGTCGAACAGGCCGCGAGCGGAGAACCTGCTGACGCCGAGCGCGCCTATCGCCGCTATAACGGCGGCACCGGAATTGTCGAACTCAGACTGGCGCCGATCTTCGACGAAGCCGGAAAGCCGGTCGAAATCCTCGGCATGGGTATGGATGTCACCGAACGCGCGCGCGACAAGGAACATCTGCACGTCCTGCTCGGTGAATTGAACCACCGCGTGAAGAACATGCTGACGCTGGTGCAGTCTCTGGTCACGATGAGCCTGCGCAATGCGAATGATATCGAGACAGCCCGCGCGACCATTCGTGACCGGCTTGCCGCCTATGCCCGGTCGCATGACTTCATGTTCCGGGGCAAGTATCACAACGTGCCGCTCTCCGACCTGATCGAGAGTGCGCTGTCATCGTTTTCGCGCGATCAGTTCGTTGTCGAACATTGCGATGCCCTGCTACCCGCCAAACGCGCTGTCACGCTTGCGCTCGCACTCCACGAACTTGCCACCAATGCGGTCAAGTACGGCGCGCTATCGGTGCCCAGCGGGCAGGTAGCGCTCAAGAGTGTATGCGACGATGTGGACGGCCGGACACATCTGCGCTTGAGCTGGACCGAAACAGGTGGGCCGAAGGTCACGCCTCCCGAAAAGCGCGGATTCGGCTCTCTGCTGATCGAACGTGCCGTGAAAGCGGAATTTGACGGAGATATTTCCCTCGAGTTTGCACCTGACGGCGTGCGCTGGACACTCGAAGCCGTATTCGGCGGTTAGCTCTCGCGAAATCTCCGTGTTCATTTATCGCCCGTGTACGGCGACGATGACTCGCGACAACGGCAAAGCCAGTTGAATGGGGAATGGAGCGGGCGGGGGGAATCGAACCCCCGTCATCAGCTTGGAAGGCTGAGGTCTTACCATTACACAACGCCCGCTCAGGCGTTTTCCAGACTATCAAAACCGACCATCCCCGCAAGCGCTTTCGCGCTCATTGCGGCGATGTGGTGGAGGGGACAGGATTCGAACCTGTGTACGCTATGCGGGCAGATTTACAGTCTGCTGCCTTTAACCACTCGGCCACCCCTCCGTCCCGCATCGAAACCGATTTGACGACGGCGAACTGTCCGTTCACAGAGGGCGGCAAGCCACCCTCGGCAACACGGAAGCGGTCTTATAGTGATGAAGAAACACGGGCGCAACAGCGCAGACGACAGAAACGGACTTTCGGCACGTGACGCGAAACGGACACGGCCCGGAACCGGTCAGATAGATGGACCTTACTGGATTTGGGGCCGCCATGCTGTTGAGGCGGCACTGGCTAATCCGGAACGCCGCTCTATCCGGCTTCTGGCGACCGGCAACGGTCTGGACCGGCTGGTAATGGAATTGCCGCGCGATCTCGATATTGAGGATGTCCCGCCGCGCCAGATCGACTATTCACTGCCGCCTGGCGCCGTGCATCAGGGCCTGGGTCTCTATGTCCATCCACTCGAGCCACGCGAACTTGCCGATGTCATCGAGCAGGGTGCGGACCGGATCGTGGTTATTGACCAGATGTCCGACCCGCAGAATATCGGCGCGATCTTTCGCTCCGCTGCGGCCTTCGGCTTCAATGCGGTGGTGATGCAGACCCGCCATACCCCGCCTTTGACCGGCGTGGTGGCCAAGGCGGGCGTGGGTGCGCTCGAAAAAGTGACCGAAGTTCGTGTGGTGAACGTTGCGCGCGCCCTCGATACGCTGGGCGATGCGGGCTTTCTCACGGTCGGTCTGATGGGCGATGCGGCGGCGTCTGTGGCCGACGTTTTCACTGGCCATCAGAAGATTGCGGTCGTCATCGGCGCAGAGGGGGCAGGTCTTCGCCCCGCTGTCGCAAAGGCCTGCACCACGTGCGCTTCAATCCCGATAGCGGCGACAATGGAAAGCCTCAACGCCTCGAACGCAGCCGCGATCGCGTTCTACGAGGTCGCACGTGCCATAAATGCAGCCTAGGCCTTGTTGGCATAGGGGTTGGCCCCCTGACGCACGATCAGGCGGATCGGAACGCCGGGCAGATCGAAGGCTTCACGCAAACCGTTCACCAGATAGCGCTTGTAGGCTTCCGGCATGTGTTCGCCGCGATTGGCCATCAGCACGAAGGTGGGCGGCCGCGCCTTGATCTGCGTCATGTACTTGGGTTTGATCGGCTTGCCGTGAACCGATGGCGGGGGATGGCGTTCGACCACGACCTTCAGCCAATCGTTCAGGTCGCGCGTGCGGACCTTGGCGTTCCAGTTATCGAACGTCTTGATGACGGCCGGCATCAATCGATCAACCCGCTTGCCGGTCAGTCCTGACAGATAGACCAGCGGCGCACCCCGAGCATTTGGAAGCAGCCGGTTGGCCTTCTCCCGCATCTCCTTGGCATAAGCGTCCGGATCGGCAACGACATCCCACTTGGACAGCACGAAGACCAGCCCCCTACCCTCTCTGATACAGAGATCAGCGATCTGCAGATCCTGCTTCTCGAAGGCATCGCGTGCGTCCATGACAAGCGCAACAACATCCGAATAGCGAATGGACTGAAGCGTATCCTGCGTGGAAAGCTTCTCCATGTGTTCCTGAACCCGCGCCTTCTTGCGCAGACCTGCCGTATCGACAAGCTGGACCTTGCGGCCTTCCCACTCCCAGGCGATCTCGATCGCGTCGCGGGTGATCCCGGCTTCCGGTCCGGTCAGCAGGCGATTCGACTGAAGAAGCGTATTGATGAGAGTCGATTTCCCCGCATTCGGGCGCCCAACGATGATCAGTCGCGCGGGACGGGCAATCTTTTCTTCTTCGGTATCCTCGGTATCAGGGTCGAAGGTTTCACCTTCGCCGTCATCCGCGTCGCGCGTAGTCTTGCGCTGGCTGGCCGCCTTCTTCGCGCTCACTTCCCGGTAGTCCTCGGGCGCCGCTTCGGAGAGAGCGGTGAAGAGCTGACCGAGGCCCTCCCCATGTTCGGCAGAAAGCGGGACAGGCTCGCCGAAACCGAGCGAGAACGCTTCCATCAGGCCGGCATCAGCAGCCTTGCCTTCACACTTGTTGGCCGCCAGCACGACGGGCTTTCCAACCTTGCGCAAGAGTTCCGCAAAGCGCTCGTCCATGGTTGTCACACCGACCCGGGCGTCCACCAGAAACAGCGACACATCCGCGTCCCGGATGGCTTGCTCGGTCTGGTCACGCATGCGCGCTTCCAGCGAATTGTCGCGCACGTCCTCGAAGCCCGGCGTATCCACCAGCAGGAGGTCGCGTCCGACAAAGTCGATTTCGGCTTCCTTGCGGTCTCGGGTCACACCCGGCCGGTCGCCGACAATGGCCATCTGCTTTCCGGCGAGACGGTTGAAGAGGGTCGACTTACCGACATTCGGCCGGCCGACAATTGCGACCTTCAGGGCCATAGGTTCACGTCCTAGCGTAGAGCGATGAGGGTGCCATCATCAGCAAGGATCAGGATTTTCCCCTCGAACACGATCGGTTCGATGTAGAACTTCGTTCCGCCGCCGAAACGTCCGCCACCGAGATCCATCTCTTCAATGACCTCACCGTTCTGAGGCGAAAGGGCCAGCAGACGTCCGTCAGACGAAGCAAGCACCAAGCGGCCCGAAGCGATGACCGGCCCGGAATAGCTGATACGGTCCTTGCGGTTCTTCGGCTTTTCGTAGCGGGGCAACTCCTTGACCCAGACAACGCGACCCGTCGCAATTTCGATGCAGGCGAGCTGCGAATCCACGCTGACGGCAAAGAGAAACTCTCCGGCCAGTGCAGGGGCTTGCGTCGAGCCGAGCGGAACGGCCCAGACGCGGCTTCCCGAACGCCCGTCAATGGCTGCAAGAACGCCGGACTGGCTGGCCGCAAAAGCGAGGCCCTGATGCAGGATCGGTCGCGATGCGATGTCGTTGATCGCCGAAATCGGCGTGAAACGACCCGCCAGAGTCAGCGTATCGCTCCAGAGGCGTCGTCCGTTTGACGGAAGATAGGCAATGAGCTCACCCGAGGAATACGGTGCCACGACAAGATCGTCGACCGCTGCCGGGCTTGGCGACGACAGGACACGCGCCGCTTCGGCAATTGCCTGATCGGTCCATTCGATCTCGCCCGTTTCGAGGCTGATGGCGTAGAACTCATTATTGTTCGACGCGACGAATATGCGGTCTTCGAGGATGGTCGGCGAACCGGTCATCGGTGCGTCTGTCCGGGTGCGCCAGATCTCGTTGCCATCGTCAATGTCGAGCGCGGTGATGAAACCGAAGCCGGACGCGACAATCAGCCTGTCTCCGGCAACAGCAATACCACCGCCAAAGGCACGCTGGTCGCGCTTCTGGCGGGAACCAAGCTCCTTGCGCCAGACGGTCTTCCCCGTCTCGGCCGAGATTGCGAAAACCTGCTGCGCGGCGTCGATCAGATAGACTTTGCCGTTTGCGGCCACCGGGGCCGCGGTGATGGTCCGGTTACGGTCCGATCCCTTGGCACCGTTCCAGCGCCAGGCAATCCTGAAATCCTGTCCCCCACGGACGTGGCCGACCATCTTGGTCGACCCGCTTCCCGACTGGGTCCAGCTGGTTACGCTGCGCGCATCCGGAAGGATGACGGCAACCGACGCCATATCAGGATCGGCCTCAAGCAAGAGGTCACCGCTCACCATGGCGATGCGGCCGGCTTTTTCGGCCTGCTCGACCTCGTCAAGCTTCTGGTTGCGATTGAAAGGGTTCAGCGAACAGGCACCGATGATGAATGTTCCGGCGGCAATTAGCGCAAGCGTACGAAGCTGCATCATTATTCGGTTCCTGACGTCTGTTTCAGCGAGTCTATCACAGCGACCGCCTCTTCGGCGCGCTGCTGTATGCCGGGATTGATTTCCAGCATCAGCCTTAGGGCGTCATAGCGTTTGCGGGCGTCGTCGAGATCACCCAACTGGAAGGCACGTGCCGCGAGCAGCTCGTCAGCCAAAGGGGCAAAGACGTCGTTTTCCGACACGCGCAAGGGTCCAAGCCGCTGTTCAAGTTCAGCCAGGGTGAGGGACGAAACGTCCAGATAGGCAGACTTCAGCAAAGCGAACTGTGCCAGTGAATCTTCGGTCGCATCGGATACCGACTGCAGGTCGGTCGAGGCCGCAGCCGCATCGCCCTGTCCGGCAATCCGGGCCGACGCCAGAAAATGGGTCGCAAGCGTGGAGAACGGGCCTTCCGCCGCCTTGATCGCTTCGAAGTCTTCTATCGCTTCGACATACCGGCCTTCGTTGAGTGCATTGTACGCCATGTCGAATTCGTCGCCGCGCGTATCGACTGCCTGATTGGACTGCCAGACCAGCAGTTCACGGATGCCGACGCCGACAATGATGATTGCGATCACCGCATAGACGAAGACGCTGTAACGTTCCCAGAACTGGCCGACACGGTCCTTGCGGACGGCCTCATCGACTTCCTCGAAAATATCGCTCACTTGAAATAACCTGTTTCTTGTTTCGTGGCGGACACTAGTGCGGCTCCGGCTTCCCCGCAACGCCGGTCTTCACCGTGTCGGACGTGTCGGCGACACGGACCGTATAGGTCTCGGAGGTTTGCGGGAAACTGCGCTCCCGAACCGCCGCCGCATAAGCGGCCACAGCGTCGGAAATTACCGACTTCACATCTGCGAACCGGCGAACGAATTTCGGCGTCCAGTCGAACAGACCCAGCATGTCTTCGGTCACGAGAATCTGGCCGTCGCAGGCCGTACTGGCTCCGATCCCGATGGTCGGAACCGTCACATCTTTCGAGATTTGCGCGGCCAGGTCCTCGGCCACGCCTTCTATGACGATCGCAAAGGCCCCGGCATCGGCGGCTGCACAGGCTTCCGCAACGACCCGGCTCCGCTCATCGCCGCTACGGCCTTTTGCACGGAACCCGCCATCCACGTTTGTGGCTTGTGGTCGAAGCCCGACGTGACCCATCACCGGTATGCCCCGCGCGACAAGAAAGGCAATGGTCTCGGCGGCGTAGGTTCCGCTCTCGATCTTTACAGCCTGGCATCCCGTCTCGCGCATGATCCGCGAGGCATTCGTGAACGCCTGCTGAGGGCTTTCCTCATAGCTGCCGAACGGCATGTCGACGACAACGAACGCCTTTGTCGATCCGCGCATGACGGCCTGGCCGTGCAGGATCATCATCTCGAGCGTGACCCCGACGGTGGATGCGAGGCCGTGAACCACCATACCAACGCTATCGCCAACGAGAAGCAGGTCGCAATGGTCGTCAAGAAGCCTTGCGCGCGGCGCGTCATAGGCGGTCAGACAGACCAGAGGCGTTGCACCCTTGGCTGCCGCAATGTCGCGGACGGTCTTGCGTCTGGTCTGTGTTTGAGCGGACACGGAAAGCCTCCCCGACAAAGCATGCGAAAATGAGAGAAGAGGCTCACTAGAACACCCGCGACCGGATGCCAACTGGCAGGCAGATGACATCGGGTTCATAAGGCATGATGGCTGAGGTGACGGTATTTTTTGACGGGGCTTGCCCCCTATGTGTCCGGGAGATCGGATTGCTGCGCCGGTTGGCACCGCGCGAGCGCGTTGCGTTTCAGGATATCTCCCCGCCCGATGCGGCCGAGAGCTGCCCCCTGCCCCGCGAAACCTTGCTCGCCCGGTTCCACGTTCAATGCGCCGACGGCCGAATGATCGATGGTGCCGAAGCCTTCACTGAAGCCTGGTCACGTGTGCGGGGGCTTGGCTGGCTGCGTCCGGTCGGGCGTTACAGACCGGCCCGGACCGCGCTTAACGGCGTATATGCCGGGTTCCGGAGAATCCGTCCTTCCTTGCAAAAGCTCGTACGGCGGATGACATCCCGCCGCGCCTGACCTCAGCCCAGCGCGTAGTCCGGAGTGTCGAGATGGGAGATTTCAATGTCGCCCTGCTCGTTCGTGAACACCGGCGCGGCGTGGAGGATGGTGATCTCAAACGGTTCGGAGCTTTCAATCACGCGGCTGACGTCCGCATCGTCCTTCTCGCCAAGCACCTCTGCCTCTTCAGGAAGGTTGGTAATCACGATGTCGTTGACGGTGACGGAGGAGAACGCCTGCAAATCGGCAATCAGGATGGCCGCGCCTGCGCCGGTTCCATCCGCATCGAAGTAAAGCGCGGTCGCGACCGTGTCCCACAGGAAGGTCGCGTTCGCCGTGGCCGAAACCGGGGCCGCACCTGAAATAAAGTTCACGCCTTCAATCAAGGTCGCCGAGAACTGGGTAAAGGCAGACGCATCAAAACTGAGCTTGTCTTCACCGGTCACGAAATCCTGGATTATGTCTCCGGTCTCGTTGAGCGCCGCCCAATGGAACCTGTCAGCTCCCGTATTGCCCTGCAGCACATCGAGACCTTCACCGCCCCTCAAGAAATCATTGCCCCCGCCACCGATCAGAAGATCTCCGCCCGCGTCGCCGAAGATAAAGTCGGCACCCGCATTCCCGATCACGGTATTGGCAGCCGCATTGCCCCGTCCGCTTGCTCCATCCAGTTTCTGGATAACCAGTACCTCGACATTGCCCGGTAGCGTGTAGGATTGCAGAGACGAATAAACGATGTCGTTTCCCTGTCCGGAATTCTCCAGCACTGTCGTTGAACTTGCGCCTGCTGCGAGGATGAAAACATCGTCGCCTGTGCCGCCGAACAGCGTGTTGCCTGCACCGTTAGCGACGAATACGTCGCTGTCAGCTCCGCCTGTCGCGATGCTCGATGCCTGCAGGTAGATCGTGTCATTCCCGGCACCACCGGAAAAGTTGGACCCGGCGACGGATGTCGACGAGATAATGGTGTTGTCGAGACTGTTGCCCGTAATCGACCCTGCGGTTGCGCCTGCAAGGGCAACGGCAATCTCGACATTGTCTGACATTGTGTAAGCGGTCGTCGTGTAGACAACATCAATGCCTCCACCCACGGCTTCCATTATCACGTCACCCGTGCCGAAGAAGTAGGAATCATCGCCCGCTCCTCCGTTCATGACATCAATGCCTGATCCGGAAACGATGACATCATTTCCCTCGCCACCGAGGAAAGTGTTGTTGCCTGCCTGACCATAGATCGTGTCGTTGCCGTCCCCGCCGGAGACCAGATCATTGCCCGTACCATCGGAAAGGATGTTTCCGAGAGCGTTTCCGGTCAACGACACGCCATTGCCGAAAATCGCGCCGTTCTCGACATTGGCTGCGAGCAGGGCGTCGGCAAACGCATACACCGTATCGATGCCGCCGTTCGCGGTCTCGATCACCGTATCGCCTGTGCTATCGACGAAGTAAATGTCGTCGCCGCTGCGGCCTTCCATGATGTCATTGCCAAGGCCACCAACCAGCGTGTCATTGCCGTCATTGCCAAAAAGGCGGTCGTTTCCGGCGTGGCCAAACAAGGTGTCATTCCCTGCACCGCCGATCAGGATGTCGTCGCCGCCAAAACCGTAAAGTTCATCATCGCCCAACTCGCCAACGAGAACATCCGCACCACCGCCAATTTCGATGGAGGAAAGACCGTTATCACTGGTTCCACCGGTGACCAGCCAAAGCCGTTCGCCGATCAGCGCCGTGTCGGAATAGTTCGCGCCGTTGAGCGCAAGCCCTGGCGTATCGAACAGGCTGTCGACCAGGGTAAGGCTGCCATCTACAGCAACCGAGAAATAGCTGACCGCATCATCAAGGGTGCCCATTGCGGTAAGGAAGGTCTCGTTGCCAAAAGTCAAAATCTGAAGGCCTTGAACCCCGTTCAAGCCCAGTTCGCCCACACCTTCGGTATCATCCAGATTAAAGACATTGGTGAGGGTACCATCGCCCGCCAGCGAGAACACCGCAATGCCGTCATCGCTGCCCCCCGACACAAAAACATAGCCCGTGCCGCCAACTGTAGCCGTTGCCACACCTCTGGCACGGTCCAGTTCGAGTGAAAGGTCTTCGCTATCGCGCACAGCATCGCGGAATGTGACGCTGCCGTCTGCCGCCAGCTCGAACACATTAATTGCGTCACTGTTGAACGCAGCTACCAAAAGAAACGTCTTGCCACCGACAACAAGGCTGGAGACGCCCGATGCACCATCAAGATCCGATCCGGCATCGCGCGTATTGTCAACGCTGGTAGCTTCTGTAAGCGCGCCACCCGCGCCGATGGAAAACACCGTGAATCCATCGTCATTCGATCCGGTGGCTATGAGAAACTGCGTTCCCCCAACGCTGACCACATGCATCGGGTCTATCGCACCATCAAGTTCCAGCGTGCCCGTAGTTAGATCTCTGATCAAACTGACGAAAGTCAGCATACCGGTATCGTCATCCACCGAGAAGGTGTTGATCCGGTCATTGTCGATATCGTTGGAATACAGGTAGGTCACGCCATCCACGACCGCGGATGCAAAACTTCCAGCGCCAGTTATCTGCAGGTCGGTGATGCTTGTATCCAGAAAGTGCTGCACCGAGGTGAAGCTACCATCAGCATTGACCCGGAAAACGCTTATGCCGTCCGAATTGCTATCAGTGACATAAACGTAGGTGACGCCCTTCAGCGTCAGCATCCTCACGCCGAACATATCGGTCAGATTATATGTCGGGTCGTCGCCATCCAGTACCGTTGATCCCGGGGTAAGGCCGCTTCCAACCAGACTGAACATGGGCTTTTCCTTCGCGCCAACCACCTGACGGGCCCACCCCGCAAACAGATGATGAACAGTGGACGGAACTCAACGGGGAGTCAAAAAACCTCAATAGCTTTTTGGCAGGCCCAGTACGCGTTCGGAGATATAGTTCAGGATCATTTCGCGGCTGACCGGAGCAATGCGCGCCAGCATGGCTTCGCGCATGTATCGTTCGACATGGTATTCCTTGGCATAGCCCATGCCGCCATGCGCCAATACTGACGTTTCACAGGCGCGGAACCCCGCTTCGCATCCCAGATACTTGGCCGCATTGGCCTCCGCGCCGCACTCTTCTCCCGCATCGAAAAGAGCCGCGGCCTTGTAGGCCAGAAGTTCCGCGGCAGAAAGTTCCGCCCATGCTTTTGCGAGCGGATGGGCGACGCCCTGGTTCTGGCCAATCGGGCGTCCGAAGACGACGCGCTCCTTGGCGTAGGTCGAGGCACGTTCGAGCGCCGCGAAACCGAGCCCGATGGATTCCACCGCGAACAGGACCCGTTCCGGATTGAGCCCCTGAATGAGATATTTGAAACCTGCACCTTCCTCGCCAATCAGATGCTCCTTCGGTACTTCCAAAGCGTCGATGAAAAGCGTGTTCGACTCCACCGCCTTGCGGCCCATTTTGGGGATGACCTTCGCATCGATCCGGTCGCGGTTGAAATCTGTGTAGAACAGCGACAGGCCCAGATAAGGCTTGGCGCACTGGTCCTTTGGCGTCGTTCGGGCGATGATGAGGATCTTGTCCGCCCGCTGCGCGCCCGTCGTCCAGATCTTGCGCCCGTCCAGCACGTATCCGGAATTGGTCCGCGTGGCCTTCGTCTCCAGCGATGACGTATCGAGCCCTGAATTGGGCTCTGTGACCGCGAAACACATCTTCTCTTCGCCGGAGATGATCTTTGGCAGGTTTTCCTGTTTTTGTTCCTCTGTGCCGAACTTCTCCAGTGGTTTCGGTCCGAAAATATTGAGGTGGATCGCAGACGCACCGGAAAAGCCGGCCCCGGACCGCGTGACCGTCTGCATGACGATCGCCGCCTCCGTCAGCCCGAGCCCGGCACCGCCATAGGCTTCCGGCATGGCGACGCCAAGCCAGCCGCCTTGCGCCATCGCGTTTGTAAAGGCTTCCGGCCAGTTGCCGGTTTCGTCGGTCTCAGACCAGTAATCGGCGTCGAACTGCGAACAGGTCCGCGCGACGGCCTCCTTGATGGCCTCTTGGTCTTCGGAAAGCGCGGCGATCTGGTGCATGGTGTAACCTCTTGAACGAAGTCCATTGGTATAGCGCCGGACAAGCGTTGCAAACCTCAGCCGGGTGGACCGAAACGACGCGGCGAGACCCGTTCTGCCAGTTCGCTGCGGCGACCCTCCAGCATCTCGTCTGCGATCAGACGGGCCGTCAATGGCGCAAGGAGAAAGCCGTTGCGGAAATGACCCGTCGCTTCGAACGCGCCGTCTGCCCTGCGGCCGATCGACGGAGCACCGTCCGGTGTCCCCGGGCGAACGCCAGCCCACGACTTCAACATTGGACCATGAGCAAGCCCCGGACAGATTTCAGCCGCCGTTGCGCGAAGGGCCGCAATGTCAGCCTCATTCACAGAGGTATCGGACCGCCCGGCCTCCATCGTCGCGCCGATGATCGTCCTGTCGGATTTGGGTGCAATGTAAAGATCACCGACATGTATGACGTGCGCAGGATGATAAGGCGTTCTTTGGATAGACAAGGCCTGTCCCTTGACCGGCGGCCCGGGCGCACCCGACCAGCCTGTGGCGTACAGAACCTGCTTCGGCTCAAAGTCGCGAGGGTTCGCGTCTGCAAGACGTTCGACTGTGATTCCACCCGCCCCAAGGGCGGAGGAGAGGCCCGCAAGAACAGCTGCAGGATCGACCTGTCCATCATCGGGGAGAAGAAGGCCTGCCTTCATCGTGTTCGACACCGTCTGGTCCAGGTCATGAACAGTATCCGGATCGAGCAATTCGGTCCGGAACCCGGTTGCCTCGAGCCTGGCCTTGGCCAAGATCATCGCACCTGCGGTTTTCCCCATGTCGACAAGGCAGGACGGGCCGGTCCGCAGCCAGGGGTCATGACCGCCCAGGGCCATGATAGAGGCAGCAAAATCCGGCCAGGCGGCGAGGCTCTGCACGTAAAGCTTCGTCAGTTGCTGGTCAGGTACAGGCAGGAGCAAGCTTTCGTAGGCCGGAGCCAGCATACCCGCCGCCGCGCCGCTGGCGCCGGACCCGGCTCCGCTGCGATCCATGATCTTTATCCGCGCGCCACGACGATGACATTCCAGCGCGCAGGACAGCCCGATGACGCCCGCGCCAACCACGAGAATGTCCGCGCGTGAGTGCGTCCTTACCGAAGGGATGCTGTCAGGGGTACCGGGGCTGTGAACCATTCGGGTCTAATAGAAGACCAAATGCTGTCAGAGCAATGCGGCGTTCGCAGTGCCGTCTGTCAGCTCAGGGCAGGACGGCGTTTTTCGCGTCGCCAGATGTAGAGAAACGCTGCCGCAAGGTTTCTGTCGGGGAAGATGATCTTCTTTGCCATGGTTTCATGGCCGGTCCGGACTGTCTGGATCATGATGTCGGGAGTATCGGTGTCGCTGGCCTCGAACATGTCGAAACGCCATTTGGCATAGACTTCGATCGCCGACGCGAGCCGGTCTTCCAGAGTTGGCGACTCCAGCGATAATTCCAACACCACATCAGACATCTTGCGTGTCCTCCGACGTTACCTGCGAAGGGACAACGTCCACATCCCCGAAAGGGTTCTACGCCTTCGCCACATACTTGCCAAATGTTGAACACATTTATTATGGGTTAAAACTCACATTTTTTGGCCCGTTTCAGCGCAAGCGAGCATTTCTGGCTGACTTCAACCGGTCACGCGCCATCTCGTCGGCCACCAGATTGGCAGGTCTCGCCTCCCGCTTCGATGTTTCGAAGATCGCGTCGAGGGTTTGCATCAGCGTATCGAGCTTGGCATCGACCCAGGACGGATCGTAATTGCCGGAGATTTCAGCGGCTACATTGATGATGCCGCCGCCATTGATCACGTAATCCGGCGCATAGAGGATGCCGCAGGCTTTTACAGCCTCCCCCATCTCTCGGGTTTCAAGCTGGTTGTTGGCACCGCCCGCGATCACTTTACAGGTCAGGCGCGCGAGCGTGTCGGGGTTGATGACGGCACCCAGCGCGTTCGGCGAAAAGACGTCGACCGGCTGATCGTAGATCTCGTCCGGGCTGACGATCATCGCGCCGGTCTCAGCGGCAACCTCATCGAGAGCGGTCGTGTTCACATCGGTGATGAAAAGCTGCGCACCTGCTTTCGCCAGATGGCGGCAGACGTCGGCGCCCACATGGCCCACGCCTTGAACTGCAATCCGCCGCCCGTTCAGATCGTCTGTGCCGAAGGCATGGCCGCAGGCAATGCGGATACCGCGATAGACACCGCGCGCGGTAACGGGAGAGGGGTCGCCACTGGCAGCACTTCCGGTATCAAGTCCGGCCACATAGCGGGTCTCTTCACTTGCGTAGGACAGGTCCTGCGGCGTGATCCCGACATCTTCAGCGGTCCAGTAGGTGCCGCCCAGCGTTTCGATAGCGCGGCCGAATGCGCGGAAAAGCTCCGGGGTCTTGTCTGTGCGTGGATTGCCCCAGATAACCGCCTTACCGCCGCCCAGTGGCAAATCTGCCATGGCGTTCTTGTAGCTCATGCCTTCGGACAAGCGCAAAACATCCGTTCGCATGCGGTCTTCGTTTTCGTAGTTCCACATCCGGCATCCACCGGCTGCGGGCCCGCGCGCAGTCGAATGTACCGCAATCGCGGCACGCAGCCCCGTATCGGAGTCGTGAAACCAGAACAGGCCTTCATGATCGCGGAAGGCGGACGAGTCGAACATGGGAAGAAGTTCCATCGGAGTGGAGGCTGAGCCGTTGCTGCGTGCGCCTTTGCCGTCTTCGTGTCGACGATGCAAGAGCAGATAGACAGGCCGGTGCTCTCGCACCAGGACTTTGCGAGAGTTATCACCCTCGCCTAAAGTGATCGCATGCCCGACTTTCCGCCCCCGACCACACTTGCTGCCCCTGCTTTCATCATTGCCGTAATCTGGGAATGGTGGGCGGTCAGCCGTGGCAGCGCCCGCGGCAGGTACGATCGTGCAGACGCGATCACCTCCATGGCAATGGGCATCGGCAACGTGGTGGTCAATACGATCACCGGGTTCATCGGCCTCGCTATGCTTATGGCGTTCTGGAAGTTCCGGGTCCTGGAAGTCCCGTTCGCTTGGTGGAGCTTCCTGCTTCTGTTCGTTCTTTATGACCTGACGTATTACTGGAAGCACCGGATGGCGCATCAGGTGCGTTGGTTCTGGGCTGAACACGTCACCCACCATTCCAGTACCCATTATAATCTGACAACCGCCCTGCGACAGCCTTGGTTCGGGCCGTTGACCGGTCTCATCCTGCTGGGCGCACCGCTGGTTATTCTGGGATTCCATCCGGCCTTCATCGCCCTCGCTGGCGGGGTAAACCTTGTCTATCAGTTCTGGATTCATACCGAGGCAATTGGCCGGATGCCGCGCTGGTTCGAGGCGGTGTTCAACACGCCGTCGCATCACCGGGTCCATCATGCGACCAACCCCGGCTATCTCGACAGCAATTATGCGGGTGTCTTCATCGTGTGGGACAAGATGTTCGGATCATTCGTTCCAGAGACACCGGACAATCCTCCGGTTTACGGCATCGTGAAGCCGCTCACCTCCTACAACCCGTTCGTGGTGGCCTATCATGAATTCGCAGCGCTTTTTCGCGACTGCGCAAGAGACGGGTTTCGCCCGCATCACTGGCTTGGCCGCGCAATCAATGCGCCAGGCTGGTCTCCTGACGGAAATCATTCACGCTCGAAGGAACTGAAAGCGGCGCACGCTCTAACCCTTTCGGAGGAAGATCAGCAGGTATCATCGGTCTAACCAGAGACATTGTTCTTGTGGGGAGAGTTCGCATGATACCGAAACTGCTGGCCGTCATTACCGTGGGAGGCGTGCTCGCCCTTTCAGCCTGCGGAAACAAAGAAGACGCTCTTTCCAACGCAACGCCTGAAGCGCTCGCCGAGCGCGCGGCGACCGGAGACCGCAAAGCCGCAGGCGAACTGGCGCGCAGGTTCGAGGATCGCCTGGCTGAAGATGAGGCCAGACAGGCTGAAGGGCTGGCGAGCGGCGATCCGCAAGCGCTGTTTCAGGACGCATACCTGGCAAACGATGATGAGCGGCTTGCCGAATTGGCCGCAGTTGGAAACATCTATGCCCTAAATGCCATCGGAATGCGCAAGCTTCAGTCACCCGATATTTCTGCAAGAGACGAGGGCCTTGCAATGCTGGAACAGTCCGCTGAAGGCGGCAACGCATTCTCGGCCCGTCTGTTGGGCGAAACCTACCTGAATGCCATGAACGGCGTGGAGGAGGATTTCGACGCGGCGGAAAGCTGGGGCCTGAAAGCGGCCGATCTCGGCGATGCCGAAGGCTATATTCTCGCAGGGTCTGCCGCCATCAGACAGGAAGACGAAGCGAAAGCACTCGACTATTTCCGCAAGGCAAAAGCCGCAGGGTCCCGCTCCGCCGATCTCTCGATTGATATGCTGGACGGTGAGGCAAGCGCTGCTGAAACTCAGTAGACCGCCTGTCCGACACCGCCGTCCAGAACAATCGGGCCGTTCTGCAAGGCACGTTCCTTGGTCACTTCACGCTGTACGGTCTGATAGGTCGTCTCGATGGTCGGCTCGCAAAAGGTCTTCTGCTGGGTGGCGTGAATTACCTTGATGCCCGGCCCGTGACGACGCAGAAGCGACCGCTCGAAGCATGAGCGCTGATCGCTTTGGGGGGCGCAGGTCAGTTCGCCATTCGGCAAATGGACGAGCGCATCGCCCTTTGCGCAGGAAAAGCCCTCTGCCGTCGAGAAGTTCGCTTCGCCGTCAATCACGCTGCCAAGGCTGACTTGCAGGCTTGACCCCGGAACGCAGCGAAAGAGTTCGCCCGAAAAGGCGGCGTCGACCGCCTGACTGGCATCGAGCCGTGAGGCGGGGTGCGGCGTGCCAGTGTCATCCAGGCACACGGCCTGAATTGCCCGCAGGGTTTCAACAACGCTGACGCGGTCGATGCAGACTTCCTTTTGCACTGGAACCTGTTCAGTGACGGTCTCTGTATAGGTTTCGACCGCACCGGAAACGTCGAGTCCATCAATCACGCTGGAAGGAACGCCATCGGCCAGTGGAATGTATGCGCCGCTCGAAAAGAACCCGGCCCGGTTATCAACAAAGCCTTGCTGCTGAACGACGCTGAGGCTCGATGACTGGTTGATCGAGAGGAAGCCCTGATTGACGTTCACATTGGCTGTGTTCACGACAATGTTCGGAGCCGCAATGTTAACGCCCGGCACATAAACGCCATGGGATTTGCCAGCCGTGCAGCAGCCGCCATTGTCATAGCTACCGTGTGATGGCCCCATGGTAGAGCCGCCGCCGACAGTGACTCCCGGAACGCCAACATGGTGTCCGCCGCTCATGCCACCTGAACCCTGGGCCCAGGCCAGCCCGGCAGAAAGTGCCGTTGCGGCTGAAAGTGCGGTCACTGTGTGTCGCCATGATACGGACATGTGGCGTCTCCAATCAAACTCGTCTCTGGGCAAGCAAGACTGATGCCGCTTTCCCCGGATACGCGAAGCCTGACCCGTTCTAGACCGCTGTCTGTGGATATTCCGTTTACAGAATGGCCCGTCTTTTGCGGATCGCTTGCCGATTGACCCGAATGCGTCCCGAAAGGACAAGCGAATGAATGAGCGCGGCCTGCACCAGAATACACGCGCCATGCTGAACGCGTGGAAGCGGATGAACGAGGCTGCCGGACCGGAGCACAGGGAGCCAAAGGTACGCGACTTCACGGCGATTCTCGGAAATCTCTTCGTGCTGCAGCGCGTTGACGGGGGCATCTGGCCTTTCCGTCTGGCAGGATCGGCGCTCGGCAAGGCGCTGGGCCGCGATCTGACCGATCATGACTTCATGGCGCTCTGGCGGGGCCGCGACATGCCCATGGTTACGGCGCAACTCGATGCGGTTCGCTTTGGCACAGCACCCGGACTGATCCGTGCGCGCGGCGAGCTTTTGTCCGGCGGCAGTGTCGATATCGAGATCGCACTGGCTCCGCTCGAGACCAAAAGCCTGCGCCCGAACCGTATTCTCGGTCTCTACCAGATTGTCGGCGACGACTCGCGGCTGAATGGACGGCCGATCTGGCGTCACCAGATCAGTGCGGTTCATCCGCCGGAGATACAGATGTCATCGGAACATCTCAGGCTTGTCGCCAGCAACCACTGACGGGCAAGGCCTCAGGCGGGTTCGGTTTCGCGGGGCGCGAGCGCGGCCTTTCCCAGCATCATGTCGGCCGCCTTTTCGGCAATCATGATGGTCGGGGCATTGGTGTTTCCGCCAATCAGCGTCGGCATCACCGAAGCATCGACAACCCGCAAGCCATCCAGTCCACGCATCTTCAGCGTCTCGTCCAGCGGTGCGCGGTCGTCACTGCCCATGCGGACGGTACCGACCGGATGATAGATTGTCTCGCCCTTGGCACGCAGGAAGGCGTCGATCTCTGCATCTGTCTGAACGTGCGCACCCGGTAGAACTTCTTCGCCCTTATAGCGGGTCAGCGCGGCTTGCGCGCAGACCTCCCGCATCATCTGAATGCCCTTGCGCATGACCCGACGGTCTTCCTCGGCCGCCAGATAATTCGGGTCGATCAGCGGATCGTCGAACGGATCGGCACTTTTAAGCCCGACATGACCCCTGCTTTCCGGGCGCAACTGGCAGACATGAACCGTGAAGGCATCACCCTCGAAGGCGGTCCGCCCGTGATCGAGTACGGCAGCATTGACGAAATGTATCTGCAGGTCCGGTCGGTCCAGTCCTTCGCGTGACTTCAGGAATGCGCCTGCCTGCAGAAAATTGTCCCGTCCCGGGCCTTTCTTGCGGATCATGTAATTCAGCCCGACACCTATCTTCTTCATGCCCGCCTGTTGGGAATACGCGGTCACCTTCTCCGGGCAGGCGTAAATTACCGTTGCATCGAGATGGTCCTGAAGGTTCTTGCCGATGTCTTGTTGATCCAGAACAACGTTGATACCGTTTTTGCGCAGGTCATCGGCCGCGCCGATACCGGAAAGCTGAAGGATCTGCGGGCTCTGTACCGCTCCGGCACACAGGGCGATCTCGCCAGAGCAATCGACCGTTTCTTCCTGACCGCCCTTGCCGGACGTATAGGCTATGCCGGTCGCTCTGCCCTTTTCGGTCAGGATACGGGTCACGCGACCGGTGGAGATCACATCCAGATTCGGGCGTTCCAGCGCGGGTCGCAGATACGCGAAAGATGCACTCGCCCGTTCGCCGTCCTTGATGGTGCGTTGATACGGGCCAAAGCCTTCTTGCTGCGCCCCGTTGAAGTCCTTGGTGAAAGGATATCCTGCTCCCCGCCCGGCATCGATGAAGGCCTGATAGAGTGGTGCACTGAGCGGGCTGTCAGAAACGTGTAGCGGCCCGTCACCGCCGTGGAAGTCGTCCGTGCCGCCTTCATATCCTTCCGAGCGTTTGAAGTAGGGCAGGACATCGCCATAGCTCCAGCCCGCCAGCCCCATCTGCCGCCACTGGTCATAGTCGCGCGCATGGCCGCGAATATAGATCATGCCGTTTATCGAAGATGAGCCGCCCCATCCCTTGCCGCGCGGCCAGAACAGGCTGCGACCATCCATATGCTCCTGCGGTTCGGTCCAGAACCCCCAGTTATGATTGTTCTTCTCTTTGAGAAGATTGCCGACACCGGCCGGCATGCGGATGAGAAGGCTCTTGTCCTTCTTGCCCGCCTCGATCAGTAGCACTGACACCCGCTCATCTTCACTGAGGCGCGCGGCCAGTGTGCATCCTGCACTGCCTGCCCCGATGACGATGAAATCATAGCTTTTTCTACCCGTCGCCATACGCCCATCTCCCTCGGTATTATCGTTATGCAAGCAAGCTTAAGGCTTTTCCGAAGTCTGGCAAAGATTTGTGAACCATGTCGCGATAAGGCTGAAAGCTGGACACTTGAAGGGCGTCGTAATGAAGCCTCTGCACGAAGACGCAGAGCCCGGACCGGGTGCGAATGGACTGCGAAAGGATCGCCGCAGGTGGCAGCGCGTCGCCGTGCAGCTCCCTATGCGATTCATGCTCGAGAACGGCGAGGAATGCGCAGGTGAGACAGTCTCGGCGTCCGGGGGCGGCTTTTCTTTTCGCAGCGACCGCGCCCTGCACCGCGGCGAACGTCTTATTGCCTATATTGAGAGCCTTGGCCGAATTTCAGGCATTGTTGTTCGCGCCGAAAGGGGCATTGCAGTTGTCGAGTCCGACGCGTCTCCTGCCCGCCGCGACAAGCTGGCCGACCAGCTGACCTGGCTGACCAACAAGGACAAGCTCGGATTGGATGAAGAACGGCGCGCCGAGCGCGTTCAGGGCGGCGGCACAGTAAAAGCCATTCTGGAAGACGGCCGCGAAATCAGCTGCCAGGTCATCGACATGTCGTTTGTCGGTGCAGGTCTGGCGACCCGCGACAAGCGCCCGATGGTTGGCGAAACGGTCAAGCTTGGCCCGCAGACCGGGCGTGTCGCGCGCTATCTGCCGGAAGGCTTTGCTGTCGATTTCACGCGCCGGGGACTTGTCTGACAGACAGGCGCAGCTACCGACTGAGCGCTCGCCTGTCCCGTTCTCAAGAACGGAACAGGGAACACACCCAAGCCAGTCAGGCCATCACATGCGCGGATCGAAGATGAGCTGGTTGAGCTCGACCGTATGGCCGTCCGGATCAACCAGCATCGAGACGTTGACGATAATGTCGCCCTCGGGAGACGGATACCGCCGTTCCTTGGGCTCACCGATCACGGTAACGCCCTCTACGCCTGCTGCGGCAGGGAACGTGACATCGAGATTTTCCGAGTTGAACAAAAGCACGATCTCACCGGGTGTGAAGTCTGCGGCATCCGGCTCGGCCATGTCCTTTTCCGACTGATCGAGAAATTGCCAGAGCCCCAGCATGCCGATGAAGTTGTTGTTGGCCCTGAGCAGAACCAGCCGGGAACGGTTCGTTCCGTCTGCCTCGTGCCGGGTTGAGAGTCCGGGGGACGTCAGTTCCTGATCGTATTCGACCGTCATCCCCAACGCATCGCGATAGAAGGCGAGCGATTGTTCGATGTCACTGACAATAAGCGTTGTCCGCCGAAGATCGAGCGGGTTCTTGTCAGTCGCCTCTGCCTCCACCACAGGCTCTGTCGCATCAGCGGTATCGACCGCGACCGGCGCGGTTTCATCAGCCGTCGACGTCTCCACTTCTACCGCAGGCTCGTCCGGGACAGTCCCGACATTCCCGCAGGCTGCAAACAGCAGAGCCGCTGGCAACGCGGTCCAGAGAAATTTTTTCATTGTCATTCCCTCCGATAATGGACGGCGGCGAATACCGCCCGTCTCCGTCTACTTTCTCTTGAAAATATAGCCGCCGGACGCAGGGCCCCAGATATGCTCCCCCTCGGCGTTGAAGCCGCGGTCCCAGTTGACGTAGAGACCCGGCGCACGAATGGTCCGGCTTTCCACCTTCACGCCGCCCTTATAGGTGTTCGGGCAGGTCGACCCGCCCTCCCAATAGCCTGCCCCAACCCGCTGCATCCGTCCCATGCAGGCAACCTCGGTCAGCCATTCAGGCTTGAAAGCGACATCCGGCTTTTGCATTTCGGCATGGATATCAGCGCCAGCAGCCCGGTCGAGCCGCCAGCTGGTTGTGTGAACATCGCCATCTCCCAGATCGCGCGCCTGAATGACGATCTGGAAATACGGTTTGGATTTGGCATCTGCGGTTGGCTCGCTGTCCGGGTTATCGCCCATCGAGGCATTTTCCTGATAAAACCAGACGCCGTCGTCCCGATCGGTCCAGATCTGGCGTGTATCGCTCTCGATCCAGGCATAGTCGGGGCTCGCAGACTGTTCGACACTCGTCCAGCTTCCGGTGGTGTCGGCGGCGAACTCGGCCAGCGTGTCTGCCGTAGCCGGCAGGGCCGAGACTGCGAAAGCAGCGAGCGCGCAAAGAAGTGTCTTCATTTTTCCTGCTCCGGTTTGGCAACATGTTCGGCGAAATGAGCGGCGATGTCCTCGCGTTTGGCGACCCAGACATCCGGATGCGCCTTCACGTGCGACAGGAACTGTTCGAAGGCGCCGATGCGGCCCGGACGGCCAATGATGCGCAGGTGCAACCCGAGCGACATCATCCGCGCACCGTCGCGTCTTGATTCTTCCAGCAGCCAGTTAAAAGTGCGACGCGCGTAATCGAGCCACATGTCGGCGGTGAAGGCCGGGGCAAGCCAGAACTTCATGTCATTGGAATCAATCGCATAAGGCAGGATGACCATCGCCCTGCTCGTGCCATCGCCCATGTCCACCTGCGCCCAGTACGGAAAGTCGTCCGAATAGTCGTCCATGTGATAGGCGTAGCCCTGCTCGGCCAGAATGCGCCGGGTGACGTCGGTATGCAGATAACGTGACAGCCAGCCATTCGGTCGGCGTCCGCACGTTGCCTCGATGCTTCGCGTGCCCTTTTCGATGAAGGCGCGTTCCTCGGCCTCGTCCATGAATGCTGTGAACGCCCATTTATAGCCGTGATTGCAGGGCTCATCCCCGCGGGCAGTAATCGCCTTTGCCAGCCAGGGCGCTTTTTCCAGTGCCTGACCGCAAACCGTCCACGTCGCGGGCATGCCCGCTTGATCGAGCAGCCGGAGAATGCGCGGCGCACCCCGGTTGATGCCGTACTGATAATTGCTCTCATTGCCGTGAATGCGGATCGGTTTGCCCGGGACCGCACCCAGTTCGTCGACCGGCTCGGGGCGGCCATCGCCCTCGTCGATCCGCCGTTCAGCACCCTCTTCGACATTCACCACCAGAGAGAGGGCGAGCGTACCGCCATTCGGCCAGCGAAAGTCTTTTGGTGCAGGGTCAGTTGGAAGGTTGATCATTGTCTAGTCCAGCAGTGATTCCGGAATGGGAAAGGTCACATCCGGCGTGTTGTTGTCGATGTCGCGCCAAAGCCGCCATGTGCCATCTGACCCGCGTTTGAAAATCACCATCGACCGGCCTGAGTCACGGATCGGTTCACCCGTCGCCTCGGGGCTTTCCAGCCACCATCGCGCGATCTGGAAGGCATAATCACCATCGATCACGCGATCTTCGCGTTCGAACACGATGACAGCTTCGGCGCCGGATTGGCGTGAGGCGCGGAAATAATCGAGGATTGCGTCGCGCCCTTCTCGCGCTGGCTGATCGCGCGTCATCAACCAGGCGTCCGGTTCATAAAGATCGCGCATGGCGACAAAGTCGGCCGATTGGTACGCGGCGCGCCATGTGTCTGAAAAGCTCTCCAGAGCCGCAAGATCGTTCGCAACCGGTACCGCGGGCGTGACGCACGCGGTCAGAAACAGGAACGGAACCAGCGGCAAGGCGCGCATCAGTGTGGCTCCTCGCCGCCGGAAACGTTCATGCTTTCCGCCGTGATATATTGCGCCTCATCCGAACAGAGCCACGCGACCGCATTGGCCGTGTCTTCGGGAAGGCCCGGCCGCCCCATCGGAATGCGGGCAGCCATCGCCTTCATGTAGGCCTCGACAGAGTCCGCCCCTGTCACCTTGGCGAAATACTCGTTCTGCCAGGCCCCCAGCCCCGTCGTCACATGGTTCGGGCAGACATTGTTCACGGTTATACCGTGCCCGCCCAGTTCGACGGCCGCCGACCTGACAAGCCCGACAAGCCCGTGTTTGGAGGAGGTATAGGCCTGCGCATGCGGAAAACCGGATTTGGCGGCCTGACTTGCGACATTCAGAATGCGCCCGCCAGTCCCTTGCGGAACCATGACTTCGGCGGCGGCCTTCACACCGAAGAACGCCCCGGTCAGATTGACGTCGATCACTGCGCGCCAGTCGTCTTCGGTCACCTCCAGAAGCGGCTTCATGATGTAGCCAATACCGGCATTGTTGACCCAGATATCGAGGCTGCCATGCGTGTTCTTTGCATGTTCGGCCAGCGCGCGGACATCGCCGAGCGACCGCACATCGCAAATACAGGTTGACACAGACACGTCGTGGCCGCGCAACTCTTCAGCAATAGATTCCATCTCGTCAGTTGTGCCGATATGGTCTGCGCCGGTGGCCGCGTCCCGGCTCGTTCCGATATCCGAGATCACGATGTTTGCGCCGTCATCTGCCAGACGCTTCGCAATGGCCTCCCCCAGACCCTTGCGGCGACCGGAGCCGGTGATGACAGCCGTCTTTCCTTCCAGTCGCACCATGATCAGTGCTCGATCTGCTCAGTCAGTATGAAGACAGGATTATCGGCCAGGCCCTGAAACTCGCCAGCGACCTTCTGCATGTGGTCGGTGCCGACCTCGCCGCCAAAGTCTTCCATGTCTTCGACATCGATGATCTCAATGTACTGATAGGGCGGTGCGGTGTCCGAACCCAGCACACTGGTAGAACGGAAAACCTCGAACCGGCCCACCGACTTCAGACTGTTGACGGTCGGCAGGTCCGTCTCGCGCGCCCATTTTTCATAGTCGCTGACCTCCACGCCTGATTTCAGATTGAACAGAACCACAATTTTCGTCGCCATGGGGTAAGGTCTCCTCTTTCTGCCGCAAGTCTGGCATGATGAGGCATTGGCTTTCAAACGAAAAGATATATCTTTTAAGCTGAAGAGGAGACGTTTCATGGCCGATACCGCCAGCTTCCCGGAAAACAAGCCTGTGTATGACGGTCCGCCGGACTACCGCGTGGTTGGTCGCCATGACGTCTATCCGGAGACCTCGCATGACGAGATCGCCCGGTTCAATTTCCTCGCGCAGATGAACCGTCATCTTTCGACACGCATCATGCCGGGCGTCGCTGAAGCCTTCGCGGCCCGGGTCGAACCTGCCTTCAAGAAGGAAAACGGCCGCGACTTCAAACACCGCAACGAGGTTCGCAAGGCGCTGATGAAGGACCCCGTATGGCAATGGTGGTCAGCCCTGCGGCGCGGCACGATGGAAAGCCGTCAGCAGGCCGGACGCTGGGTCACACTGCGCCAGGCCGAGCGTCTGAACGCGCAGGCTGCGGCGCTGACAGAGGGCGATGACCGTCTGCAACTTGACCCGGCCATGCCCCTGCCCCGCGCGGTCACGGCCATCGATCATCATTGCATGCCGGGCAGCTATCATTTCGAGAACGTACCGGGCGATATCACCGGCCCAGCCAATTACGATGCCGGGATTTTCGCGACGACCGGCGGCATGCTCGGCCGGTTCAACGATGGCGGCGGTGTGGCCGTTGCCGAATGGGTGAAGCGCAATCTCGGGCCTGATTTCAAGCCGAAGCGCATTCTCGATATCGGCTGCGGTCTCGGCCACAACGTGCTTCCGATTGCGCAGGCCTTCCCGGATGCGGACGTGGTTGCCGTGGATGTCGGCGCGCCGATGCTGCGCTACGGGCTGGCCCGTGCAAAATCCATGGGCATCGACAACGTCACCTTCATTCAGGGCGATGTGACGGACCTGTCGCAGTTCGACGATGGCAGCTTCGACTGGGTACAGTCGACGATGTTCCTGCACGAAACCAGCTACAAGACCATGCCGATAATCTTCGCCGAAACACGTCGCCTGCTGGCCGATGGCGGTATCGTGCTGCATGTGGAACAGCCGCAATATTCAGACACCATGCCGTTGTTCGAACAGGCGATGCGCGACTGGGATGCGTTCAACAATAACGAACCGTTCTGGACGAAGATGCACGAGATCGATCTGGACGACTGGATGAAGAAGGCCGGTTTCTCCTCCAACGAGCTTATTCATGACGGGGTCGCCGCCGTCGTCGACAAGGATGTCTTTCCCGACGCGGCAGACGACGAAGGCGAGGATTACGGTCGCAAGGCTGCCTGGCATGTCATCGGTGCAAGGAAGCTGGCCTGAACCCCGTCGGGACAAAAATACCGGAGACGAAGATGACTGCGACCTGCCTCTGCGGCGACGTTTCAATAACAATCGCCGCCAAACCAACATTTATTCATGACTGTAACTGTACGCTGTGTCGCAAAACCGGTGCCGCGTGGGGGTATTTCACAAATGCGGATACGCAAGTGGAAGGCGACACTCTTTCAGTAATGCGCACTGACAAGCCTGACCCTGCTGCTGAAGTTCACTCGTGTAAAACGTGCTCGGCAACGACCCATTTCGGGTTTGCCCGCTCCTTCCTTGAGAAACACGGTCCCGTAGATTTGGTCGGCGTAAATATGAGGCTGTTTGACCAAAAACTGCTTGAAGGTGTTGAGGTGCGCTTTCCGGACGGCAGGGACTGGTCGGGCGACGGTGCATTCGACTATCGGCGCGAACCCGCATGCATTGGTGGCAGTCCCCCTTGGTAGCGTCCCCTGCAAATATCCGCGTCCGTATCACCCGGAGCCTGAAATGACTAAAATCGACCCGCTGCAGCTTGCCGGCGCGAAAGCCAAAGGCAAGCGTCCGTGGTTTCTGGACGACCCGGATACCGAAAAGCTGATGAACATCGTCCTCGTGCTCGCACAGGAAATGTCGGTGATGCGCGAGCGGATGGATACCATCGAGACCCTGCTCGAACAGGACGGTGCCGTGACAAAAGCCGCCATCGAGGCCTTCGAACCGACCAAGGCGCAAGCCGATGCGCGCGGGCTCTGGACGCAGGAGTTTCTGGCACGTGTCTTCCGCATCCTGCAACAGGATCGTGAGGCGCTTCAGAAGATCGACGAGGAAAGCTCTGAGCAGGTCGGCGAGGAATTCGCGAAAACCTGATTTGTCGCGGGAAGAAAGGTTACCAAGCTTTCACCTATGGCTTGAATAGGCACAAAGGATAGGCCAGCATGGACCGTGTAAGCTAAGCCTGCATTGTAAATACGCACTTGGGGAACCGAAACTATGAAACTGATTATACCTACCCTTGCCGCTCTGGCGTTCGTCGCCGCATGTGGACAGGACGCGCCTGAAACCGAAGTGGTTGAAACGCCCGCGGTAGAAGGTGAGAGCGAGCTGGCAGTGGTTGAGGCGGATGCGACCGAAACCGAAACGGCCGATGCAGCGGCTCTCTGCGTCGACATGGGTCCGCAAACGCCGCGCGACATCTCCAACACCGCAGGCCTCAATGCAGATTCCTTCGAAATGGCGCCTGACTATACGTCGATGAACCTGTGCAATATCCATACGCACACGAATGCCGAGCACAAAGGCCCGGGCTTCAGCGTCTTCGTGAATGATTCCGACTATGGCGGTTATGCCTGCAACGATACCGGCTCTCTTACCGAAGCCGAACTGACCCCGGTCGAGGGTGATTTCGGCAAGGTCAAGCCGGGCGATACCATCGAGGTCCACTGGGTGCACACATCATGTGACATCGAGCCGGGCGAAGGTCTTGGCTCGTGCCTCTCCGACACCTGTACCGACCCGCTTCTGCGTGTCGAGGCTCAGGTTTTCCTGGTGGTGAACGATGAGGATGCCCTCGACTTCACCGAGATGGCAGAGGTCACCCAGTCCGGAAACGATGTCTATCAGGCTGCGATGATCCCGTCCGACACGGGAACGCCGATCGTTTTCCGCGGATCGACGACCGGACCGAGCTATGACCAGCAACACCTGCTCGCCGCTCAAGGTGACCTGGAGCGTCCGGCCTCAGTGCGCTAAGGTCGACATCAATTCGCTGAACGAATGGGCCGATGAAGGCAATGTGTTCAACGAGACCGAATCGCACGGCGTGCGCCAGCTGGTGACCGCACCGGAACTGCTTTCGGCCATCGAATAGCGCGTGTGCGCCTGACATGAACAAGAAGAGCCGCCCTTTATCTGGCGGCTCTTTTTTTGCCGCTAACCGGATTTTGACTGAACAGGACAGACACTGATGGATCTCGTGATCTCCACCCTCACATCGCCCATCATACTCTTTTTCGTGCTTGGCCTCGGTGCGGCCCTGCTGCGGTCCCAGATGAGTGTGCCCGAAGCCTTCGCGAAGGGGCTGGCGATCTATCTCATGATGGCGATCGGGCTCAAGGGCGGCATCGAAATGTCCAAGAGCCCGCTGACGCTCGACGTCGCGCTGGTTCTGCTGGCCGGGGTCGTCCTGTCCTTCAGTGTGCCGGTGATCGCCTACGCCTTCCTGCGCTTCACCAGCAAACTCGACACCACTGATGCGTCTGCCGTGGCAGCACATTACGGCTCCATATCCATCGTTACCTTCGTCGCGGCGACGGAAGCCGTCCGAATGACCGGGCTGGACAGTTCCGGCCATATGGTCGCCGTTGCGGCGCTCGATGGAAACGCCGGCCATCATCACGGCGCTGATCCTTTACGGTCGTAGTCAGAAGAAGAAGAAACGCGACGAAGTCGCAGGCTCCGAGCGCGGGGAACTGATGCGGGAAGTCCTGCTGAATGCGTCGGTTGTCGTTCTGGTCGGTGCGCTGATCATCGGCTGGATCAACGGCGAAGACGGCACGGCCAGTGTGCGCCCGTTCTTCGTGACGGCCTTTCAGGGTGTGCTCTGCCTCTTTCCTTCTCGACATGGGCCTCTCCGCCGGACGGGGCCTGCGTCAAGGCTGGAAGCAGCTCGAGCCAACCGTTATCGGCTTCGGCATCTACATGCCGCTGGTCTCGGCGCTCATTGCGACGGCGATCTGCTTCCTGCTCGACATCAGCCATGGCGACGCGGCCCTGCTGATCACGCTGGCAGCATCGGCCTCCTATATCGCCGTCCCGGCCGCCATGCGTCTTGCGCTGCCCAAGGCGCGGCCGTCGGTCTACCTCACGCTGTCTCTCGGGGTCACTTTTCCGTTCAACGTGACGCTGGGCATTCCGGCGTATATTTTCCTCGCCGGGCTGGCGACAGGTTAGGAGACCGACATGCACACAATGAAACGTCTCGAACTCATCATCGAACGCATGGCCTACAAGCGCGCCGGCCGGGTGCTCGAGAGTGCCGGGCTGAACGGATACACCGTCCTGCCTGCGCTCGCGGGCTTCGGAAACCGTACCAAATGGCAGCGCGAGACCGATCTCTCAGCCAGCCAGGACATGGTGGTGTGATCTCGATCGGGCCTGCCGAGAACAGTCGAGAAAAGCCTGATCGAACTGGAAAAACTGCTCGCCGATCATATCGGCGTGCTGAGCGTCGCCGAAGTTGGCGTCATGCGGCCGGACCGGTTCTGATCAGGGCGTCGGACTTACCGGCGGTGTTTCCATCACGAACAGATCGTCGGCAAAGTCTTCGGAGAGATCGAAGTCGGTCCAGATCGCCTCGTTGGCCTTTACGCCGTCGTAGAAAAGCCGGACACGTCCCGGCTGCACCCATGACACACCGGGCTTTTCGTAGAAATGCGAATAATAGCGCTCATGCCAGCCGCGCGGCGTGTTGAACCCGACATAAACGATGGCCGAGTCGGACTGGCGTATTGCGAAACGGGTCATGCCACCGACGGGTCTTTCAGCTCTATGAGATAGGCCGGTGCGTCATCGATCAGCCGGTCAGGCAGGCGCTTCTGGTTCCAGCCGTCATCTAGTGCGTTTCGTATGGCGCCATAGCCGAAGTTTGCCCCCCACATGGCATTGGCGGACTGGTCGTTCATCATGCCATCCTGATTGTAGGTGTGCGTCCCGTCGAAAGACGAGCAGCAGCGCAGGCTTGCCGTCCGTCCAGCCCTCGATACGCACCTTGCCCTCTGCCGTGCGGCTGTCTTCCTTGGCATCGGAATAAACCCGCCACATGGCGTAGCGGTCCCAGACCACGGTAGCATCCGTGCCGTAGATGATGTTGTAGCCGGTACAGCTTGAGCGCGCCCGGCTTGCGCCAGGTTTCACCGCCTGCCGCCTATGCGCTGCCGCCAGTAATCTCCTGCGCCGTCATGTCCGGCTGTGTCTGAAAGCTCGCCGACATTTCGCCGGCACGCGCCAGCGGTGGCGGCGGTTCGGCATGCGCAGCTCCATACCCAGAGCGACCGCCACCGAGACGAAAATCGCTGCGTAATTCATGATGGGTCCTCCACGACGATGATATGGCAGTCTGCAAGATCTGCCCGCGCCGCTTTCAACGGAGCATATTCCGCGCTTGTGTAGAATGCGTCGAGCGCAGCCCTGTCCGGCCATTTCGAAATGACGGCAGACCCGCTCTCGATCAGGTCGCCTTCAATGAGATCGATCTTCGGAGACCGGACCAGATATTCACCGCCCATACGGGCCAGGAGTTCTGCGGTTGGCTTGGCGTACTCGTTGAGAAATCTCGAGACGGTCCTTCACTTTTGCGAATACGATCATGTAGGCGGACATAAGTTTTCTCTCCGAAGGCTGGAGCCTGCGCTCAAATGATATATCCTTTTATACCAGCGCGTCCGGTCAAGGGCGCTTTTACCCGAGGAGTTCCCATGAAACTGCTGCGCGCCGCCACACTCACCGTCGCCGATCTCGAACGATCAAAGAACAATTATGCAAACTATTTCGACTATTCGGTCGTCGAGGAAGGCACAGTTGACGAGTCACTGGCGGCGAGTTGGGATGCACCCTCAACCGCCGGGCTCCCCTACATCATCATGGCGCCATCCTCCGGCGCTGACATCTACATACGGTTCATCGAACAGCCGCCGGTGAAGGGCTACAAGGCACTGCGCAGCTATGGCTGGGCGGCAATCGAAATTTGCGTTCAGGATGTTCTCGCCGCGAACGAGCGGGTAAAGGACTTGCCATTCGAGATCATCGGCCCGCCGCGCGAGATCGAAGGCCTGCCTGCCATCCACCCCATGCAGGTCAAGGGTCCGGACGAGGAAATCGTCTATCTGACGCAGATCAAGGACGATCTGCCCGCCTATGATCTGCCGCGCGCGGGTCCACGCCCATCGACAAACTCTTCATCCTGGTCATGGGCTGCTCGGACATGCGCGCCTCGAACGGCTGGATGGAAAAGCATGCGGGCGTTCAGATGGGCCGGGATATGGAGATCGTCTACACAATGCTGGCTGGCGCTTACGGAACGCCAATGGATGAACTTCATCTCATCTCGACCATGATCCATGACCGCGATGTGTTTCTTGAACTCGACCAGTACCCGGAGGCCGCAACACCGCGAGACCGCCATGACGGCATGCTGCCCCCGGGATGCGCGATTGGCACGCTCTTTCATCCGGACTTCTCGAAGCTTCAGGGTCCGTGGATCATCCCGCCGGAGGTTCGCGACGGGCCAATCTACAAAGGCAAGCGCGCCGGGACGATGAAGGATCTCGACGGGACGCTCGTCGAGATCGTGGAGATGTAACAATGAAGCTCTTCACCCTCCGGCACGCGATCTCGCACAAGCCTCGCGCCGATGACTTCACCTCCATTGACGCTCCGCGCCCGGACTGCCCTGAAGGCGGCGTGGTCGTGCGAACAGTCTACCTCTCGCTCGACCCCTATGTCGGATCGCGGCTGCGCGGGCGGCACATGGGAGAGGCTCCGCCGGAGCCCGGCAAGGGCATGATCCCCGGTGCCATTGTCGGTGAGGTGGTTGAAAGCGACTCAGACGGACTGAAAAGCGGTGACTGGGTGCAATCCATGGAAGGCGGCTGGGCAGAGTATCTGCGCCGTTCCGGGAGCTCATGCCCGCAAGATCGATCCCGGGCATGGCACCGCTTTCGGCCCATGTCGGCGTTCTGGGCATGCCGGGCCTCACCGCCTGGGCAGGTGTGACACAACTGGCGAGAGTCACAAGCGGCGACACGTTTCTGGTCGACGCCGCAGCCGGGCCTGTTGGCGGAACGGCCGGACAGATCGCCCGCCTGAACGGAGCTTCGCGCGTAGTCGGGATTGCGGGCGGTCCGACAAAATGCGCAATCGTCACGGACACCTACGGCTTCGATGCGTGTGTGGATTACAAGGCCGACGGTTGGAAAGATGAACTGAAACAGGCGCTTCCCGATGGCCTGAATGTCTTCTTCGAAAACGTCTCTGCCGATATGGCGATGCTGGCGCTCGGTCACGCCAACATCTATGCGCGCGGCGTGCTGTGTGGTCTGGTTGATGCCTACCATACCGATATGCAGAGCCAGCATCCCCTGAATGCCGGGATGATCATCGGCAAGCGGGCGCAGCTTTCCGGACTCGTCGTCTATGACTTTTACCCGCGCTGGGACGAATATGTGACCGAAGCATCCGTCTGGCTTGCGAGCGGTGATCTGGCTTTCGAAGAAGACCGCGCCGAAGGGCTGAATGGGGCCCCTGCCCTGTTCGAGCGTCTGATGGATGGCAAGAACAATGGCAAGGCCATGGTTGCCGTCGCACCGGAGCGCGTCTGATGGTTCAGGTACGTCGCGGCTATGTCGATGGGGGCTTTGGTCAGATTCATTACCGAATTGCGCAGCCTGAATCGGAGTCAGATAAACCGCCGATCTACTGCCTGCACCAAAGCCCGAAATGCGGCGAGGAGTTCGAACGGTTCATCGCGGTCGCCGGAGAAACCCGCACTGTCGTCGCTCCGGATTATCCGGGCTATGGCATGTCCGATGCCCCGCCCTCGGAAGACAAGACCAGCATCGCGCTTTATGCCCGGTGCATGTGGGAAACAGCCGACAGGCTTGGCCATGCGCATGTGGACCTGTTCGGCAATCATACCGGATCGAAGGTAGCCGTTGAAATGGCTGTGCAGCGCCCGGCCGCCGTCAACGCGATTACCATGGTCTCAGCTGCCATCCTGACCGACGAGGAACGGGCCATGTTCTCCGACATGTTCACGCCCATCCCTCTGGATACTGCAGGCACGAGGTTTTCGGAAACCTGGGCGCGGATCGTGGACCGGCAGGGCCCCGGCCAGACGCTGGAAATGATGAGCGCTTCTTTCCGCATGAACCTGATGGGCGGTGAGGCTTATGAATGGGGCCATACGGCCGCTTTTGCCTATGCAAAGCCGTTCGACGAAGCCTTGACCAGTTTGCCCCATCGGATCACGATCCTGAATCCGACAGACGACCTGACCGCCGCCACACGGCGCGCAAACGGGTTGATGCGGAACGGCGAGGTCATCGAATGCCCACACTGGGGCTATGGCTTTCTCGATGCATTCCCGCACGATGCAGCTGATCTGGTTCTTGCCAAACTGGACAAGAGCGAACGCCGCTAGAGCGCCTTGACGATATCCTCGACCATCTTCTTGGCATCAGCGAGCAGCATCATCGTGTTGTCGCGATAGAAGAGGTCATTGCCGATACCGGCATAGCCTGGCGACATGGACCGTTTGACGAACAGCACCGTGCCTGACTTTGCCACATCGAGTATGGGCATGCCGAAAATCGGGCTGGACGGGTCGTCGCGCGCAGCCGGGTTTGTCACATCGTTTGCACCGATGACGAACGCCACGTCGGCCCGCTGGAAATCATTGTTAATGTCTTCCAGCTCGAAGACCTCGTCATAGGACACGTTCGCCTCGGCCAGAAGCACGTTCATATGCCCCGGCATCCGCCCGGCAACGGGATGAATGGCATAGGAGACGTCCACGCCCTCTGCCTTGAGCCGTTCGCCCATATCCTTAAGCGCATGCTGAGCCTGCGCCACTGCCATGCCGTAGCCCGGCACGATGATGACGCGCGAGGCGTTCTTCATGATGAAGGCGGCATCTTCCGCAGACCCGCGCTTGAACGGCCGGTCATCGGCTCCCGCACCGGCAGGACCGCTGTCTGTTGCTCCGAACCCGCCAAGGATGACCGACAGGAAGGACCGGTTCATCGCCCGGCACATGATGTAGGAGAGGATTGCACCGGAAGAGCCCACCAGCGCACCCGTCACGATCAGTGCCAGATTGCCCAGCGGGAAGCCAAGCGCCGCAGCCGCCCAGCCGGAATACGAGTTCAGCATGGAAATCACGACCGGCATGTCTGCGCCGCCAATCGGGATGATGAGCGTGATGCCGAGCACCAGAGCCAGGCCAAGCACCGTCCAGAAAACCCAGTCGGAAACACCGCCCTGCCAGGCCAGCAATGCGACCAGACCGATGACGGCAATCGCCATAGCAGCGTTCAGGACATGCCGAAGCGGCAAAAGGATCGGCGCGCCCGACATGTTGCCGTTGAGCTTGGCAAAGGCGACCAGCGAACCTGTCAGCGTCACCCCGCCAAGTATGACGCTCAGCGACAACTCCACCAGTGACCGACCGGACATACCTCCCTCGGGCAGCGCCAGTGCAAACGCTTCGGGAGCATAGAACGCCGCCGCCGCTACCAGCATCGACGCTGCGCCGCCCAACGCATTGAAGAGCGCCACGAGCTGCGGCATGTCCGTCATCGGTGCCCGCATCGCGAGAAGGGCTCCGACGCCGCCGCCGAGGATCAGCCCGGCCAGGATGAGCGCGAGTGTCACGGGCGTGAGAGTCGTCGCCAGAAAAGCCAATGTCGTGCCAATGGCAATCACCATGCCAAGTATGCCCAGCCGGTTGCCGCCCTGCGCCGTTTCAGGGCTGGAGAGGCCGCGGATCGCCAGAATGAACAGAATGGCCGAAACCATGTAGAGGCTGGCAACAATCGTTGGTGAAAGGCTCATTCGGCCGCTCCTTCTTTCAGCTTGCCCGCAGGCCTGGCCGTGCGTGCAGACTGCCACTTCTGCCAGCCGACGAGTGCCAGGCAAAAACCGGCATACATTCCGAAGATGCCCGCCAGCAATTTGTCATCGCCCAGAAAGGCGAACACACCCGCCGCGATCACCGCGTACAGGCTGACGAACAGACCGCGCGAAAGACGCTGGTCTCTGGTAACAGTACGTGTCCCGCCAGCCTGCCTGCGCGCCGTCATCCGCACGAAGATGACCCATGCAATGAGAACAACAGGAAGACCGAGCACAACGATTAGATAGACATGAGGCGCGGACTGCATCGCTCAGCTTTTCTTCTTGCGGTACATGGCCAGCATGCGGCGCGTAACGAGAAAGCCGCCGAAGATGTTGATCGCAGCCAGAAACACGGCGCCTGCTCCGAGGCCGCGCGCAATCCAGACGTCAGTCGTGACCGGGCCTTGTGCGCCTGCCAGACCGCTGGCCGCCGCCGCGATGATCGCGCCTACGACCACAACTGCGGAGATCGCGTTCGTCACCGACATGAGCGGGGTATGCAGGGCCGGTGTGACGCTCCAGACCACATAATAGCCAACAAAACAGGCCATTGCGAAGATCGACCAGAGATAGACCGACGGGTTGACTGCCTCAATGCCCGCAGCCGACGCCGGAGCGGCGAGGAAGATCAGCAAGCCGGATACGATGAAAAGTCTCATCCCTTCACCCTTTCATTCACTGTTTCGCCATTCCGCGTCAGCAGCATGGCGGTAACGATCTCGTCTTCGGTATCGAGCGTAAGTGACCCGTCCTCACCGGTCACCAGCGGCAGGAAAGCGACAAGGTTGCGGGCATAAAGCGATGACGTGTCGGCCCCCAGACGGGCAGGCAGATTCGTATAGCCCACAATGCTTACTCCGCCTTCGTCTACGATTTCGTCAGGCCGCGCGAGTTCACAATTGCCGCCCCGCGAGACCGCCATATCGACGATGACCGAGCCCGGCTTCATGGATTTTACCATGGCGGCGCTCACCAGCTTCGGTGCGGGTCGGCCGGGAATCAGCGCGGTCGTGATGACGATATCCTGCTTGGCGATGTGGCTGGCCACCAGCTCTGCCTGTTTGGCCTGATACTCGGCCGACATCTCCCTGGCATAGCCGCCTGCCGTTTCGGCAGCCTTGAACTCGTCATCCTCGACGGCCACGAACTTTGCCCCAAGTGAGGCGACCTGTTCCTTGGCCGCCGGGCGGACATCCGTCGCCGTCACGATCGCGCCAAGCCGCCTTGCGGTGGCGATAGCCTGCAAACCGGCAACCCCCGCCCCCATCACCAACACGCGGGCTGCGGCCACCGTCCCGGCAGCCGTCATCATCATCGGCATGGCGCGGCCATAGACCGAAGCAGCATCGATGACCGCACGGTATCCGGCGAGGTTTGACTGCGAAGAGAGCGCGTCCATGCTCTGGGCACGGGTGATGCGCGGCGTGAACTCCATGGCAAGCGCCGACACACCGGCCGCGTTACAGGCCGCCAAGAACCCGGCCGGGTCGAACGGGTCGACCAGCCCGATGAGCGCGGCACCGGATTTCATCTGCCCGATAGACTGCGCGGGCGGTCGCTGCACACAGACCACGGCATCTGCCGTCTTCAGCCCGCCGTCATTGATGCGTGCGCCTGCCTCCTCATAGGCCGGATCGGGAAAGCCGGAGGCTTTGCCCGCACCGCTTTCGAGCGTCACGCAGTGACCAAGTGATATCAGGCGTTTGGCGCTGTCTGGGGTGACCGCGACGCGCGTTTCACCGGGCGCTGTCTCTTTGGGAACGAAAATATCCATGGGCCTCAAGCAGCGACAAAATTTGCCTCAAGGCAAGAGGAAAACCGGTTTGGATCTTCGGCAAAATACCATCCGGCGTCATACTGCGGCTAGACTGGTGCCCCTTGGACTGATGCTCGGGAAATGGAAAGAGTGAACCAAACCGAGATTTGCCGACCAGTGGGATGATGACGTGGCGGGGCGGATCCGGACGAAATCCTGAATGTTTTCGGCGTCCATCAGACCATACCCGGCGTCTCAAGCTAAAGGGGAGCATAGGGCCCCCACGGTCATGACCGCACGAGGATGTCAAAATGATGTGTGGGCACTTTTCTGATGCGCAATATCTTTTGCAGTCGACCCGGTTGCCGGTGTCGGAATCCAAGCTAGTTCCCTATCGGATCGACTGATCACACGAGTCAGGTTGGCTGGTTGCAGGAGAACGAAATGAGCAAGTCGCAAGAGATATCTTATACCGAAAGCACAGTTCTCTTGACCGGTGCTACATCCGGAATTGGCAACGCGATTCTTCATGAACTCGGCAGCCGTGGTGCCAGACGTTTCATACTGATCGCGCGCTCGGAGGATGACCTGTCCGATACCCGTACAAACTTCGAGAAAAAATATCCTGGCTCCGACCTTCTCGCGATTCCGGCGGATCTGACAAACGAAGACGAGATCGTTCGTATATCTGAAGAAGTGACCCGTGCCGGTCTGCAGGTTGATATCCTGGTCAATGATGCAGGCGCGGCCAGTGCCGGGCCGTTCGCAGGGGATGTCGACGGGGCAGACCCTCTGACCATCGTCGATCTCAATGTTCGGGCGGTCGTTTCATTAAGTAACAAGTATTTGCCCGGAATGGTGTCGCGAGGGCGTGGTGGAATACTCAACGTGGCGTCTACGGCTGGCTTTATTCCGGTGCCCTACTCGGCCGCTTATGCAGCAAGTAAGGCTTTCATACTCTCGCTGAGCAAAAGCTTGTGGGTAGAGAACTCTGAAAATGGTGTCAGGATCGCTTGCGTCGTGCCGGGCGTGACAAAAACCAACCTTTCCGGCGAAGGCCGCGGTGAACGGAGGGGATTCCTTGAAAATGTGAGTGTCAGCAGCCCCGAGGAGGTCGCAAAGGTCGCCATAGAAGCGTTCGACGACAATGACCCGGAGCGGATCGTCGGCAATGCCAACAAGGTGCTGCAGGCCGGGCTCAATGTATTGCCGGAAACCATCGTCGCCAAAGTGATCGGTAATTTCACAAGCGACAGATAGCATCCCGCCCAGATAGCGTCGCTAGTCCTTCTCGCCGATCAGGCCGTTGAGGTTGCGCCGCACGCGGCCTTCCTCGCCCATCTGGAAGCCTTCGACATCGCGCGCCAGAAACTCCGAGATACGGTCGCGCAGGGCGTATGGCCGTTCCATCGGGATAAAGTGCGAGGTGCCGGGAATTTCACTGACGACGGCATGGCCCTGCATGCGCACAATCCGCTGGCCGGACCCGACCGGGCAGGTCGACCCGCGTGACCCGCGCAGCACCACGAGAGGACATTTTACCTTCGAGACCGCTTTCCAGGGCCGGTTCCGCTGCGCTGCATAGCAGGCCGCTTCCCATTCGGGCGCGCAGGAAAGGCGGAACGAACTGCCATCTTCAGAGGCACGCAGCCCGTCTGTGACGTAGTCCTGCAGGAACGGCTCGCGCCATGTCTTGAAGGCACCGCGCCCGGTGAAACTCTCCACGGCGGCTTCGCGTGTTGCAAACGTCCGTCGACGTTTCATGGCCCGGCGCGACATAGGTGAATGACTGCGCATACCGTTCACGACACCCGCCATGTGGCTCCAGAAATAGACACGCGGATGCAGAAGCACCGGGTCGGCCAAAACGAGCGCTGTGACGAGGTCCGGTCTCTTGCCGGCGACAAGAAGGGCAATAGTCGCGCCCATGGAGTGACCGGCCAGAATGGTGCCCTGCGGAGCAATCTGTTCAAGCGCCGCGATGACATCGTCCCGGAACCGGTGCCACGACCGAAGCTTCGAGGGGTCGGCAGGCAGGTTCGTCAGGCCATGGCCACGCATGTCGAGCGCCGCCACGTGCGCACGCAGCCCGAGCGGTTCGAGAATCGACTGGTAGGTGGAGGAATTGAACCCGTTGGCGTGAAGGAAAAGTGCGTCGACAGACCGGCTCTCATCGCCGAAGGCGATACCTGCCAGCGTGCCATCGTCTATCTCCACACTGAAACGACGTGCGTCCATCAAACTGTACCAAACCCCCAAGGATCGTCGCGGGGAGATGGACAGCGTTAAGACTCGCTGTTCTTTGTTTCTGCCCCGGCCCATCAGTTGCCCTAATTTGTAGCAGCACGTCAAAGCGCACATCACCCTGATCGCGGGTGTTGTGATTTTCCCTTTGCAGGTGTCGTGTTAAGGACACACTGAAATCAGCAGACAAACAGGGCGGAGACCGGACCGGAATGCTAAAGAAAACCCACACCTGCTTCAGCGTCGAAATCAAAGACAAGATCGCCCACATCAAGCTGGACCTGGCCGAGGCGATGAACGCCATGAACCGCGAGTTCTGGAACGAGCTGCCTGAAATCGTACGTGAAATCGACGCTGAAGCGTCGGCGCGGGCTATCGTCATTTCGTCCACTGGCAAGCATTTCTCCGCAGGCATGGATCTCTCGGTCTTCGGCGGCAGCGGCGTTCACGGCGAGGGCCATGACCGGCACGTACTGGCCGAACAGTTCCGCTCCAACATCAAGCAGATCCAGTCGACCTTCAACGCGCTGGAAGAGGCCCGCATGCCGGTGCTGATCGCGGCGCAGGGCGGCGTGATCGGCGGGGCGATGGACATGATCTCAGCCGCGGATATTCGCTGGTGTACGAAGGATGCCTTCTTCTGCATTCAGGAAATCAACATCGCCATGACCGCAGACGTCGGCACCTTCCCGCGTCTGCAGCGCTATATTCCCGAAGGTTGGGTGCGCGAGATGGCTTATACCGGCAGGCGGCTCTCTGCCGGGAAGGCAAAAGAGATCGGCCTCGTCAACGAGGTCTACGACACGCAGGAAGAGATGCTGGACGCCGTCATGGCAACGGCGCGCGAAATCGCGTCGAAGGATCCGCTGGCCGTGACCGGCTCGAAAGTGCTGATCACCTATGGCCGCGACCACTCGACCGCCGACACGCTCGACTATATCGGCGTCTGGAATGCCGGAATGATCCCGCCCGCTCACATGAAGGAAGCGATGACGGCGAAGATGGAAAAGCGCGAGCCTGTCTATCCCGATCTTGCACCGCTTCGCCGGACGCCGATGTAGCTCCGTCATGCCTCTGGTTGCCCGCCGCACCCCGGCCCGCCCGGCCACAGAGCTTCGCGCCGAAGCGCCTTCCGCGCATATGGACGCGATCCTGTCCGCGCTGGACGATACGGACCGGTCGCTGTCTGCGCTGATGGCACACGGTATGGACGGGCGTACCGCGTCTGTCTTTCGCGAACTGGAAGCCGTCGGCGCTATTGCGCTCCATACTGGCGAGGACGGGGTCTTCATTGACGTGCTGGACAGGACCCGAGCGCTGGCTCTGCTCGACGGCATGCTTGAGCGCGCCTAGCCCGTATCCGGGCCAAACCGCGTGCCGCAATCAGTTATCCGTGTGAAGAGCGTCATGCGTGATTGACGTATCGCGGCGCTCCATCCACCAGGTCAGCACGGCAATGAAGGCCCACCCGCCATGAAAGACGATCCCGGCGAGCAGCGCGAACTCGCCCGGGATCGGCCCGATCGCCGCGCGCTCCAGAAACTGCGTCCAGGTCAGCAGTTCATCGGGATGAATAGTGAGCTTGCCGAGATAGGCAACGATCTGAATGGCGAATATCCAGCCGTAATTTCGCCGGAGCCTGCGCCCGACAGCGCGCAGATAGCTGACGTGAAACTGCGGGCGAAGGTAGTCGTCTGACAGGGCATTGCCTCTGTCTTGCGAAATCTTGGCCCCTTCTCCCCGTAACAACGGCACGTAAAAGGCAATCTCCAGGATTCGCGCACGAAACCGCCAGACATCGAAATACCGGTAGCGGCGTGCCTCGACCTGCAAGAACACCGCGACCAGCAAACCGACAAGTACGAGCGGCAGGACGCTGGCCTGCGGGCTGGCAAATGTCAGTGACAGTGCAATGCCGGTGGTGACGACCGCCCAGTTGGTCGTGGTGTCCAGCCGTTGACGCCAGGCCGTGGAGCGGAAAATCTCCGCGCGGTAGAGATGCGCCAGAGCACCGATGGCCGCCGTATCTTCTGTTTTCTTGCCGGACGACTCGCTCCGTCTGGGCGGTGGCAGAATCTTCGTCTCGTTTGCCGACCCGCGTTTCGATCCGAAGGTCTAGAAGTTTCGGTAGTTTCACGGCCCTGCCCTGCTATCCCTTGCTGCCCTGCTCTGCCTGATGGAGCAGCAAGGCCTGTTCGCTGCCGTCTTCATTGCGCCCGGGACCCGCAAGACGCAAGGGCTGTGCTTCAGGCCGGAAGGACAAGGTCGATTGCGGGAACGGGATGGAAATACCGGCCTTGTCGAGTTCGGCTTTCACCGCAAACGCGACCTCATCGAATGAAGCGCGCTGCGCTTTCGGCTGGCTGTCCGACCACCAGAGCAACTTGAAGTCGATGCTAGAGCCGCCAAAAGCGATGCATTTGACCTCCGTGCCCTTGTCGCCATCGACGGTGCCACTGCCATCGAGGGCAGCCTGCAAGGCATCCCGGCAGGCGGGCAGGCTTGCGTCGTAATCGACCCCGACAACCAGTTCGTTTCGCTTGAGGTTCTGATCGGTCTGTATCTTGAGCGGGTTCTGGAACAGGAACGCGTTAGGCACGATCACAAGCTCGCCATCAGTCTCGCGCACATGCGTTTCGCGAATGGCAATTTTTTCGATGCGCCCATAAACGCCCTCGCACTCGATGATGTCGCCGATGCGCATCTTTTCGCGCCCGAGGATGATCACCCCGGCCAGAAAGTTCTCGAAAATGTCCTTGAAGGCAAAACCGATGGCCACCGAGCCGAGACCCAGACCGGCAATCAGCTTGGCCGGCGTGACGGAGGGGAAAATAACCGTAACTGCGATGGCAAAGCCGATGATCCAGGACGCGATGCCGATGAGGTTCGTCGCAAGGGTAATCAGGGCTTGGCGGGTATGGGTCTTCTTCATCGCAGATGTCACGACGAAACGCAGTATCCGCGCAATGACAAAGGTGAGTAACAGAACGAGCACCGCGAGCCCAAGGGCCGGAAGGTGCTCGATGAAGCCCCGCAGAAAACTGTTTATGCTTCCCATGATGATCCCCACGGGATCGTCCGGAATGGCTGGCGGTGTCTGGCTCATATGTTCCCCCGAATGTCCGCGCACGTTGATTACGCCTAACATTCTGAACGCAGAGCGTCGCAGCGCGGTTCCGAGGGGGCTATGGCGTAGATGAAGTTGCTTTGCTTTGGCGTGCGGAAGCCTTTATGCGCCTTTGTTCACGTCGGTGACGCTGAGGCCAAAAGAGCGAAACCGGAACGCTACAGAATCAAGCTCGTGAGACCGGCAACACTTGCCGCCACAATCCCATCCTGTATCATACGCTCTTTTTTCGCACTCGGTATCTTATCGCCTTTCAGCAGCGCTCCAGCGTTCCTCGCCAAAATTACCATTGCGGCAACGCCCATGCTGTCCAGCACTTGTGGACTGCCATCAATATCCAGTTTGCCAAAGACTGTTTCGGTATCTCCCGTCATGTCCTTATTTGAAAACCCTGAGGACGCAATTAAAGGGTCGGCGTCGGCAACTTCGCTGGTGGCAAATATGCTAATGTCCTCATACTTCGCATTGTGTTCCTGAACATAGGACGCATAGTTTGTAGCTTTGAGTTGGGCTTCGGTCACGTCACCCGTCAGTGTATTTATGATCCGCACGTCTGCGCCGGGGTGGTTGGTCGCTTCAAATAGCTCGACAATATATTCATCGCCGTCCGTGTTCTCGGCGTTCTGGAAAGAGAGTTCGTGGTATATGCCCTTGACGTTGCTGGTCAGTCCGCCAAGCTGTTCGACATCCATTGACTTCACATACTGAGATAGGTCTTCGTTCGACGCATCTAAAAGATTTTTGTTTGATCGCCTTAGGGCCTGGAGTACGAATTCTTCAGTTTCAGTGAATTCTGGAAGTTCTTGCGAAAGAAGTTTCAAAATAGTCGCAGAAACAATACCCGTCGCGACTGGAACACCAATCATACTAGATTTGAAACCAGCATCGTTGATTGACCTGCGGAGAAACTGCTTCAATTCGGTAAAGGCTTGAGACTTCTTCCTAAGCCGCCGCACAGCCAAAGGCGGCCAATCCACCGTCTTATTCAGACAGTCATCAATTTCATTGGAAAGTGGCTGAACAACTTGATTATAAAGCGCAGCAGCTGAAACAAGATCAAGTGCCTTGTTAGCCTTATGATACTGCCTGAAGCTGACGGCCAACGACATGCAAGTATCCAGCACCCTGCGCTCTTGATCATTAAGATTAGCTTTATCGCGCTTCTTTCCCGAAAACTTGCTCAAACCGTATCGCGCGCCGAACAGAGCGGCCGCTCCGCCCGCAATACCGATACCAAACACGACCATCCCCCCCACAGCGACTGAGCCACCGATCCAAGCAAGTGCCGCGTTGCTAAAAGCGGCGCCGGACAATGATCCGATTGCAGTTCCGGTACTTGCAGTCCCGAGTAAAGAAGCTATCGAAAACGCGCCTATGGTGGCACCCGCGAATCCAAATTTTGAAGCCGCCGCAGCGGCTACTCGTTCCGCTGTTCCCTTCTTTTGGTTTAGAAGTGCATCAACTGTACCTTCGCAGCTTATTGCGGCTCTCTGATACCAGTTATCTACTGAAATTGGAGCCCTGAGTTCGACCTGCTCGGCTAATTTCTCTCTTGCAAATTTGTCTGTCGCTATTGCGCCTTGGGCGGCAAGTTTTCCCCCTTGTTCGGCGAGAGGTTTACCAATCCGGCCCGCTTCATCCATCGCCTTTCGGGTAAAACCCCAGGCACGTTTGCCAGCGCTTGCAGAAATTTGGCGCAGGCGTTCAAGGTCAGGATTTTTTTCTGTCATCGAATTTTCTTAAGGAGCTCTGCTCGCATCGTTACTATCGAAACTACTGCACTAGAAACGCAAGGTCCTTTTGGCATATTGCCCCCCTACCCTGCTGGGCCGCGGGTTTCCCGGCGCGAGAGGAAAGCCAGACGCTCGAACAGTTGCACATCGGCTTCGTTCTTCAGGAGCGCGCCGTGCAGCGGCGGTGTCAGCTTGCGCGGATCGCTTTCCTTCAGCGTTTCCAGATCAACGTCCTCGTTCATCAAAAGCTTCAGCCAATCGAGCAATTCGGAGGTTGACGGCTTCTTCTTGATACCCGGCAGGTCGCGCATGGAATAGAATTGCTGCAGCGCATCTTTCACCAGCTTCTGCTTGATGCCGGGATAATGCACCTCCACGATCTCGCGCATGGTCTGGTCGTCGGGAAACTTGATGTAGTGGAAGAAGCAACGGCGCAGGAACGCGTCTGGCAGTTCCTTCTCGTTGTTCGAGGTGATGATGACGATGGGGCGTTGCTTTGCCTTCACCGTCCGGTCCAGCTCGTAGACATAGAACTCCATCCGGTCGAGTTCCTGCAGGAGGTCGTTGGGAAACTCTATATCGGCCTTGTCGATCTCGTCGATCAGAAGCACGGGGCGTTCGGCCGCCTCGAACGCTTCCCAGAGCTTGCCCTTCTTGATGTAGTTGGAAATGTCACTGGCGCGCTCATCGCCCATCTGGCCGTCCCGCAGGCGCGAAACCGCATCGTATTCATAGAGGCCCTGATTGGCCTTGGTGGTGGACTTGATGTGCCATTCGATCAGCGGCACCCCGAGCGCCTTGGCGACCTCGATGGCCAGCACGGTCTTGCCGGTGCCCGGCTCCCCCTTGATGAGCAGCGGGCGCTCCAGCGTTATGGCTGCGTTGACCGCAACCTGCAGGTCCTGTGTGGCAATGTAGTCGTCCGAGCCTTCAAAGCGCATGTGTGTCTCCCGGGGGCGCAAGCCGCGCCGTCTTGTTGTTCGATGCAATAGAACACTAAGCCCCCACCGTCAGTGCGCAAGGTATGACGCTAGGGCAAGCGCAGATCGTACCGCGACGCATTGGCCGATTGCGGGGCAGGGTTTGGTTGGTCTAACGCCAACCCATGAAGTCGCTCGCCTGTCTTGTTCACGTCGTGTTGATGGTCGCTGCCCTCGCGCATGTGTCCGTTGGCGCGCGTGCGGGCATCAGCATCAGTGACGGCGAAACGATCACGGTGACCATGTGCACAGCTCATGGGTCATCCACCCGCCAGATCGTTATCGGTGGCGGAGACACGCAGCAAGACGCGTCCACGGCCTGTTGCGACCATTGTTCGGTGACCTTCCCGCCGCCTCTGGCACCGTCCGCGCACTCACCGGTCCAGCCAGGATGGCAGGCCTTCAATGCGGCCCATGCGCCGCGCATTCATCCCCGCAGCCCGCACTGGCCGGGCGCACCGGCCATCGGCCCCCCACTGGTTTCGCACCCTCTCTGAACCCCTATCCGGCAGCCAGATCGGCTGTCCCAGACAATCTGCGAGACCGCACTCATGAAACTCTCATTTATTCCGCACGGCTTGGCCGCAGCGGCACTCGTATCCCTGCCCGCTCATGCCCACGAAACGGGTCGCGGGACCCACGCCCAGGATCATGCACCGATCGGTGTCATGGCTGACCACCGTCACAAGACCGGCGAGGTAATGTTCTCCTACCGCTTCATGCGAATGGATATGGAGGGCAGCCGCATCGGGACCGAGGAGGTGTCGCCAGACAGCATCGTCACAACCGTACCCAACCGGTTCTTCGGCGCACCGGGTCAGCCGCCGACGCTGCGCGTAGTTCCGCTGGATATGACCATGGACATGCACATGTTCGGCGCGATGTATGGCCTGACAGACCGGCTGACGCTGATGGGCATGACCAGCTACATCTCAAAGGATATGGACCATGTCACCTATCGCGGCGGCATGGGTACGACTGTTCTGGGCGGTTTCACGACCATGTCGGAAGGCTTTGGAGATACCAGCCTGACAGCAATTTACGGGCTGGATGACGGCTCGCGGCCGGAACGCCAGCTCAACGCGTCGCTCGGTCTCTCGCTGCCAACCGGCTCCATCACCGAAACAGACCGCATATTGACGCCGATGGGTGGCACGCCGAGCCCGCGCCTGCCCTATGCGATGCAGCTTGGCACGGGCTCTTATGATCTGCTGCCCGCCGTGACGTTTCGCGATGTTGCGGGCAAAACGGGCTATGGCGCACAGGCCAGCGCACGTGTCTGCCTCTCGGAAAATGATGAAGGGTATTGCTTGGGAGACCGGTTCGAAGCCACAGCGTGGGTTTCGCGTGAACCTGCCCCATGGATCTCCATCTCAGCCCGCCTGAAAGGGTCAACGCAGGGCGAGATTGACGGACGCGACCCCAACATCATGGCACCTGTGCAAACGGCCGACCCCGGCAATTACGGCGGAACGGTCCTGGAAGCGCTCGCGGGCGTGAACCTTGCCGGACAAACGGGAGCCCTGAAAGGCCACCGCGTTGCGGCCGAAATCGGGGTCCCGCTGTACCGCGATCTGAACGGTCCTCAGATGGAGACCGACCTCACCTTTACTGTCGGCTACCAGATTTCCTTCTGAGCGCAGGCCCTCGCCGGGCTTGACGGGCGACCGAAAGCGCGCACCCTTCCCCAAGACAAACCGGGAGGGTGCGCATGGCCGACTACGAATTCGTGACAACCGAAACAGACGGGCGGGTGTTGACCGTCACGATGAACCGTCCGGACGTCATGAACGCCCTGCATCCGATGGCCAACGATGAACTCGCTGCCGTCTTCGACGACTTTTCCAGGAATGACGACCTCTGGATCGCCATCATTACCGGCGCGGGCGAAAGAGCCTTCTCTGCCGGCAACGACCTGAAATACCAGGCTATGGGCGGCAAGATGTGGACGCCGGAAACCGGCTTTGCCGGGCTGACGTCGCGCTATGACCTCAACAAGCCGGTCATAGCGGCCGTCAACGGGCTGGCCATGGGCGGCGGGTTCGAAATTGCGCTCGCCTGCGACCTCATCATTGCCGCCGAAACCGCAAGCTTTGCCTTGCCGGAACCGAAAGTCGGGCTGGCAGCACTCGCAGGCGGCCTGCACAGACTGCCGAGACAGATCGGCCTCAAGCCCGCCATGGGCATGATCCTCACCGGACGACGCGTGACCGCCGCCGAGGGCAAGGAACTCGGCTTCGTCAACGAGGTCGTCGCGCCGACCGCGCTGATGGACTCGGCGAAAACCTGGGCGGAACAGATCCTCGCCTGCAGCCCCATGTCGATCCGCGCCTCCAAGCAGGCGGTGATGCAGGGCCTCGATATTCCGCAACTCGATAGCGCCGTGACCACGCGCTACCCGGCTGTGAACGACATGCTGAAGTCTCAGGATCTGGTCGAGGGGCCGCTCGCCTTTGCTGAAAAGCGAAAGCCGAACTGGTCGGGGAAATAGCAGGGTTGTGGATGTGCCCGCATGAGCTCAAGATGAGAGCGGTGGGCGTGGCAGGATTTAAAGTGCCACTCCAAACTCTGCGTCCTGAACACTCACCTGTTATAAAGTCCGCGGGGCGGGCTTGAACACGTGAAGAGCAATCAGAACCCCAGAGCATAGCGTATCTTCATGGCGGCGACGCGGTCTCTCAGCATGATGTTTGCCAGTTCATCAACCGTGAGGGCGTGCCGCGAACCCCAGGATTCGTTCAGGCCATCGTCTTCAAGTCTATACTTGTTCCAATGCAGACGTGTGCGATCCGGACGGCGCACGGAAACTATGGCCGCTGTACCTGTCCTCCAGATTTTCAACACCCCTGCCGAGGTTGAGATCGGCGACGCCTTTGGGCGACCCCCACGGAAACAGGCAAAAGCGCCCAGTCCCGTAAAGGCCTCGCAATCATCTGCGTTCGCATCGAGATGGTTCAGAATGGCGAGCGCCAGTTTCAGCGTCATTCGTTTTGGTGTCTTCCCGCCCCGGGCTTCCATCTCGCGGATTTCGCGGGACTTCGCATTTATCGTCAGCAACGCATAAGGCTTCTCCCCTTTTTCCAGAGTAAAAAACTGCGATGTCCCGGCCCGTAAGGCACGATGATATCCTTCACCCAGTCCCTTTGGATGGGCAACGCAAAGATCAAGCGATTTACCAACGGATGTGAGACACTCGCTCGTCATCACCTGTCTGAGCGTGTGGTCGTTTCCGAGTTCGAAACAGGCCGCTCTTGCGCGGGCCTTCTCTATGTTGCGGCGTCTCCCGGCCTTGTTGATTGCCCCTCTCATCCGCGAAGTGGCGGGCAATAGCTGCTCCAGAGATTGCGCCCTGACGCCCCTGAGCACTTTAGCAGCCTGCTGCCGGATCTGCGGGTCCGGGTTCGATTTCGATTGTTGATCGCAGGTGGAGAGATGGTCGAGCAGTTTGCAGACCAGATCTATCGCGCACGTTTTCACGCCCCTGCCGTTCCGGTTCTCCGGGTCCTCGCAGAACGTCCTTATTCGCTTTTCGAGTTCTCTGCCCCCCTCAACTGCGCTCAACAGTCTGATTTTGTCGCCAATTCTCTCTGGAAGGGCGGATTGATTTTTCGACATTTGCTTTCCTCGCTCAAACTAAAAACAACAGATATTCTACGTTGTATGTTATAACGTCACAAATTGGTTGCGTCAAGCGGAACTATGTGCGTTTCGATTTTGAGCTTCGATTAAGCGTGCAATGACAGCAGCGGGCGGGCTTTCAGACCGCGGTCGGGCAGTGCCCAGGCAAGTTCACCTCTCGCCTCTCACGAAATCCTCTATTCGGCGTTCAGCAGAGTTGACGTCCGGAAGGCATATCAACAGACCGCTTTCCGCGCCGGGGGCGCAGGGCCAACGCACCGGTCTCCGTTCGCCTCCGGAAGCTCTCCAGGATGCATTTCAGACAGGCCCGCCGGACAGCTTGTCAAATCCTGCTTGACGTCTGCATCCAGCCTCACCATATCGTTTATCAATAAGGTCTGGCGAAATGGAGATCATGATGACGCCCCGCTACAATGATGGATACGACGCACCCGAAGCGCGCGATGGTGCTCTCAGCAATCTGATACTGATCGTCTTTGCGGTGATCTTTCCGCCGCTTGCCGTCTTCTTTACGCACGGCTTTCGCGGACAGTTCTGGCTCAACATCCTGCTGACGATCTTCTTCTACGTGCCGGGGCTTTGTCACGCGATCTGGCTCATCGCCCGCCGCTGACGCCGCCGCCTCTTGGCGTTTGCTGCGAAAGTTGCGACATAGATGGCATGTTGCCGACTCACGACGCCTGTGTTCCCCATGATGTAGACCACGCTCTGGAAGCGGCGGAACACCGTTGCCGTGACGCCGGCAAGAAGCTGACCGAGATCAGGCGGCTCGTCCTGAGCCTGATGCTGCAGGCCCGCCGCGATGGCGAGGGTCCGTCGAAAGCCTATGATCTGATGACGAAGCTGGGGGATACGGGCGCCGCCAAGCCGCCGACAGTTTACCGGGCGCTGGATTTCCTGCTCGAACTGAAGCTGATTCACAAGATTCAGACGTTGAATGCCTATGTGCCGTGCGGCCACTGGGATCATGACCACCAGCCAGTGTTTCTCATCTGCAAGGAATGCGGCCGCGTCGAGGAAATCCACGCACCCATGACTGCCAATGCGCTCAAGCAGGAGGCCGCTCCCGCTTACTTCACGCCGGTCGCGACGACGCTGGAAATCATCGGTCAATGCCGCGATTGCCCACCGGGGTCGCGGCCGGTTGCGCCGGACGATGCACGCATCCGCTCGGAACTGGTTTCGTGATCGAGCTGTACCGCGGCAGCGTAAACACGTGGGAATGCGACGAGATGGGGCACATGAATGTGCGCTTTTATGTTCGCAAGATGATGGAGGGTCTCGCCCTTCTGGCACCGCACATGAAGGTGCCGCGCGCCTTTACCCCGAATTCGTCATCAACCCTCTTGCCTTACGATCAGCATATCCGGTTCCTGCGCGAGATCCGTCCGGGCGCTCCCGTTTTCATGCAGGGCGGCATACTGGACGTCACCGATGATGCGGTTCTGGTCTATCAGGAACTGCGCCACACGATTTCGGGCGACCTTGCCGCCAGCTTCCGGACATGGGTCCGGCATGGCGAAGCAAAATCCGGCAAGAGCTTTGCCTGGAGCGACCGCAGCCGGGCAGCCTTTGACAAACTGAGGATCAATGCGCCGAACGAGGGCGCGCCGCGGTCCGTGGACATGAGCGTGGTCCCCCTGCCCTCCACAGAGGTTCGCGCCGAAACTGCCAGAAACATTGGCGTGCCCGTCATCGGACGCGCCGCCGTGGCTCTGAACGAATGCGACGCTTTCGGACGCATGTTGCCGGAAATGTATATCGGCCGCATCAGCGACAGTGTCCCGAACCTTATGGCCGAATGGCGCAATCAGGTAGCGAACGCTGCGTCAGGCGACGGACAGCAGGCCGCCACCGGGGCCGCCGTTCTGGAATACCGTTTGATCTACAGACGCTGGCCGAAAGCGGGCGATCTGATCGAGGTCCGCTCAGGGCTTGGTCAGGCGGGCGAAAAGGTCCACAGCCTCTTTCACTGGCTGAACGATCCGGTAAGCGGCGAAGCCTGGTGCACGGCCGAAGCGGTCGCCGTCACGTTCGATCTGCAGACACGCAAGGTGATTGCCGCCAAACCCGAACACCTCGAGCTTCTGCGCCAGCGCGCCGTTTCGGGCTTGTCGCTCTAACCTGCTCCCAGGGCACGGAAGACCGCGATCTGGGCATTCAACACTGCCAGCCGGTTGCGGTTGAGCGCCCTGTCCGCCTCCAGAAGCCGCTCTTCGGCATCGATCACGGCAAGAAAGTCTGCCGCTCCAAACTCATATCGCACCCGCGCGATCCGCGCCGCTTCAGCCGAGGCCTCACGTGCGGTCTCCAGCGCGTTCGTCTGCCGCAAGGCTGCGGCTTGCGCTGACAGCGAGGTCTCGATTTCGCCGAGCGCCACCAGCACGGCATTTTCATACTGCGCGAACGCGGCATCGGTGCGGGCCTGCGCCGCATCGATCAGGTCATCGGCCCGTAACAGCCGAAGCGGCGACCAGCGAATTGACGGGCCAACGGACAAGGACAGGAAGTCGTCATCAACCAGATCGCCCGGCTCGGTACCGAACACGCTGGCAGAGCCGACGAGCGATATATCCGGAAAGAGACTGGCGACATTCACCCCGGTGTCGGCAGTCGCAACGGCTACCTGTCGTTCGGCGGCGCGGATGTCCGGACGCGACCGGATCAGCGCCGAGAGACTGCCGACAGGTATGGCATCCACCTTCGCCGGAAGCGGACTTTCAAGGACAAGCTCACTTTCAAAGCCCTGAGCGGCACGGCCGGTCAGAACCGCGAGCCGGGCCGCGGCTTCGGTGATGCGTGCATCGAGGTCCGGCAGGCTCGCCTCGGTTGTTGCCAACTGGGCGCGCGCGTTCAGAACATCGGCCTCGGTGACACGGCCGTTCTCAAACAGGGCGTTCGCCAGTCTTAGGCTTTCGGTCTGGATATTTATGTTGCGCAGGATGATGTCCCGTTCGGCGCGCGCATTGCGGATGGTGAAAAGCGCCGTGGCAGTGTCCGCAATCAGGATGCGCTGCAGGTCCCGCGCCTGCTCAAGCGACGCTTCATAACTGGCTTCGGCAAGCTCGATCCGCCGAGTGACGGCTCCGAACAGGTTCAGATCCCATGCCGGAGCATAACTGACCGAGTAGAGCTCGTTGAAGTCATCTGATCCGCCTGCGCCAGCAAAACCACCACCCCCGACACCTGCTCCTGCGCCAGGTCCCGCACCGCCAAACCCGCCGGTCGCCTGTCGCTGCAGGCTGGCGCTTGCCGTAAGGGTATCTGTCGGCAACCGATCGAGCCGTCGCAGGTTCAGCGTTGCCCTCGCCGCGCGAAGATTGGCACGCGCGGCCGCAAGTGACCGGTTGGCCTCTATTGTTTCAGCGACAAGTTGGTTCAGTTCGGCGTCGTCATAGGCTGTCCACCAGTCCTCTATCGGCGCACCCGACCGCGCCCCGTCCGGAAGAACCGCTTCACGGACCACAAGGCTTTGCGGGTCCGGCGGCGTATAATCCGGCCCGACCGTCATGCATCCGGCGAGTGCAAACCCGCCAGCCGACATCACAACGCTGCGCAGATCAAACATGAGCCGTGTCCTTAGTATCGGCATCGGCCCGTGTGTTCTCGCTGTTATCGCCGTCATCTACGGGGCCGGATTTGCCGAGGCCGAAGGCATCGAGCATGGCCCCGGTCGCCGGGATAAGCATCATCTGCAGCACCGTCGCAAAGAGGACACCGAAGGCGATACTGGCCGCCATCGGGATCAGGAACTGGGCTTGCGTACTCTGTTCCAGAATGATCGGCGCGATTCCGAGAAAGGTGGTTAGGGCCGTGAGGAAGATCGGGCGGAAGCGCGATTTGCCTGCATTGACCCAGCACTGGCGGGGGTCCGTTCCGTTGCGCCTTTCCTCATTGGCAAAGTCCACCTGAACAAGCGCGCCGTTGATGACCACACCCGAGACGCCCACCAGACCGAAAATACTCAGCAATCCGAGATTGATGCCAAGGATCATGTGCCCGACCACAGCCCCGAACAGGCCGAACGGGATTGCGAACATGATGATCAGCGGCTGCAAATAGGACCGGAAGGGGATGGCCAGCAGTGCATAGATGACAAACAGGGCAATCAGGAAATTGCGCCCCAGTACCTCACCGACCTCTGCCTGTTCGCGCTGCTCGCCGCCATAGGCGAAGGTGACGCCGGGCAGTTCCTGCTCGATCTTTGGAATGATCGTCTGCTTCAGATAGGTGTTGGCATCCTGGCCGGTGATCACGGACTCGTTGACGTTGGCCGTAACCGTGATGATACGCCGTCCGTTTCGCCGGTTGATGGTAGAGGGGCTCAGACCCTCTTCGATATCGGCCACCTGACCGATCGGAATGAAGCTGCCATCGGGCGTGCGGATCCGGTAATCATAGAGGTCGCTCACATAGCGCCGTTCGTCTTCCGGCAGGCGCACGAAGACCCGTACCTCATCGCGGCCACGCTGAACGCGCAGGGCCTCATCGCCGAAGAACGCGCCGCGCACCTGCAAGGCAAGAGACTCCAGCGTCACGCCATAACGCCGGGCCTCGTCTTTCAGGCTGATCTTCAACTCCTTCTTGCCGGCATCATAGTCATTGCGGATGTCGTAAACGCCGGTAATGGACCGCAGGCCCTCTTCCACTCTGGCAATTCCCTCCTCGAGCGCCGTCTCGGTGGGTGAAGTGATCTCGACCTGTATCGGAAAGCCGAGCGTCACGAGGTTCGAAGTCGACACTGATCTGCGCACGTCCATCGAAGCGTTCGAGTTGTTCGCGCCAGCGTTCCTCAAACTCGGCGGATGAGAAGGTCCGCTCTTCGGACGGCAGAAGCTCGATGAGAACCGACGCCTGATTGGTGCCGGAGACCAGAGCCCCACCGCCATTCGGACCTCCGCCACCTTCCTGGGCTCCGGAGAGAATATAGGTTGTCGTGCGGACCGGCTTGCCGTTTGCGTACTCGTCGGCGAAGGTATCGGCCAGCTCTTCGCCGATAGCGGCCACCTCGTCTGCCAGCCTCTCGGTACGCTGCAGCGACGCGCCTTCCGGCAATTTCAGGGTCGCCGTGACGTACTGGCCTTCGATCTGCGGGAAGAAGACGAACTTCACATATCCACCGGAAACGATAGCGACCGCGAACAGAAGAAGCGCAAAGGCTGCGGCTATGGTCGCACCCCAATGAATGGTCGAGAAATTCAGGACCTTTTCCAGCGGGTTGTTGATGAACCAGTTGAGCCCGCCATCAACCTTGGCACGCACCCAGCCGAGCCGGCGGAAAACGAAATTGTCCGGCGGGTTCCTGACATCGACATGACTGAGATGGCGCGGCAGGATCAGGAGCAATTCCACCAGCGAAATGCACAGGATGATGATCACCACGGCCGGTATGTCGCCGAGGAACTTGCCCAGTGTGCCGGGCAGGAAGAGAAGCGGGGTGAACGCTGCTACAGTGGTGGCCACGGCAAAGATCACCGGCGAGGCCACGCGCTGCGCTCCCTGAACCGCCGCCTTGGCGGGCGGCGTGCCTTTCTCTCCCACATCGAAAATGTTCTCGCCCGTAACGATGGCGTCGTCGACCACGATGCCAATCGCCAGAATGAAACCGAACATAGATAACTGGTTTATCGACAGTCCGAAGAAGGGCATGACCAGAATGGCTGCGATGAACGAAACGCCAATGCCGGCAGCGACCCAGAAGGCCAGCCGCAGGTCGAGAAACAGGGTCAGGGCAACAAGCACCAGAAACAGACCGATTGCCGCGTTCTTGATCAGCAGTCCGAGCCGCGCCTCAAGTTCCTCGGCATCGTTGCGCCAGATGACCGCTTCGACGCCTTCTGGCAGAATCGGTCGGATTTCATCATCGATAAAGGTGCGCGCCGTTTCCACCACGTCCAGCACGCGCTCGTCCCCGATACGGAAGACCTGCAGAAACACAACCGGCTTGTCCCGGAAGGTTGCCCGTTCGCTGCGTTCACGAAACCCGTCATCGATGGAGGCGATATCCTTCAGACGGACCGCGCCGTCCTGATCTGACGAGCGGATGATGATCTCCTCGAATTCCGACTGCGTCAGATTGCGGCCGAGCGTGCGCACCAGCACGTCCTCGTCCAGCGTATCGATGTTGCCTGCCGGCAGCTCCAGGCTCTCGCGGCGCACCGCATTGGAAATGTCGTTCAGGGTCAGACCATAGGCCCGCAAGGCATCGCGCGAGACTTCGATGGACACTTCATATTCGCGCGCACGCACCACTTCGACGAGCGAAATCCCGTCAAGCAGGACCATCTCGTCTTTCACCTCAAAGGCAAGCTCGCGCAGCGCGCGCTCGGAAATATCTCCGAAGATCGCAACCTCTGCCACACGCACCTTGTTGCTGGCCTGAGAAACGACCGGTTCCTCGGCTTCTTCGGGGAAAACGGTAATGCGGTCGATCTCCGACTTCACATCGTTCAGCGCGCCTGCGACGTCGGTCGACCGGTCCAGTTCCAGGGTGACGATCCCGACGCCTTCAGCTGCAATGGCCGTGATTTCGGTGACGCCCTCAATACTTTCGAGCTGCTGCTCGACAGGCTGCACGATGGATTGCTCGATCTCACCGGGAGAGGCCCCGTTATAGCGGACCTCGACGGTGATGATGTCGAGGGTAAATTCGGGGAACACCTTCTGGGAAATGACCGACAGGTTGATCAGCCCGCCAATGACCAGAAGCGCCATGAGCAGGTTGGCTGCCACCGGATGGCGGGCAAACCATTTGATGATCCCGTTCATCGGGCCGACTCCGGGGCATCATCGGTTGCGTCTTCACCAACAGCTGCGCCGGTGTCATCGGCCCCCTCGGGACGCGCCTCGCGGATAATGACCTCGCTTCCGGGCACAACCCGGCCCGAAAGGCTGTGAACACTGTAGATAGGCACATCGGTTTCCAGCTCAGTCCGCACCAGCGCGACGCTTTCCGACGTTTTGAGAACCTGAACCTGCGTTACCTCTATCTTGCCCCGTCCCTCGCTGTCCGGCCGGACGATCCAGACATCATTGCGCTCGCGAAGTGCCTGGCGCGGAATGCTCGCATAGCGCCCGACATCACGGCCTTCGATGGAAACGGTCGCGAACATGCCGGGCAGAAGCGGCGGCGCATCGATAAGGGTTTCGAACACCGGCGTTCCCGGCGTTGACGGATCGTCGACATAGATCACCAGATCAATGGTGCGTGCCTCGCGATCCAGACCCGGCTCGACCTGCGCCAGACGGCCCGTCCAGGAAAACAGCGCGGAATCGAAAACGGCTGTCACATCGACCGGCGTATTGCGCGTCTCGGCGGAGAAGAGATCCTCGACCAGCCCCGCCTCTTCTTCAGGCAGCGACACGATGATCTCGAACACATCATCGGAGAAGATTTCCGCAAACACGGTGCCCGGGGCGAGCACGTCGCCAATGCTGACGGTCTCGCTCAGAATACGTCCATTGAACGGTGCCTTGATCGATGTGCGCGCCAGGTCGACATTGGCGCTGTAGAGGGAGGCTTCCAACCGTTTGACCTGCGCTGCGGCGGCCTTTACGGCGGCTTCGCGCTGGTCGACTTCTTCCTGGCTTGTCGCGCGGGCGGCCAGCAGCGCGTTCGCGCGGTCTGCTTGTGTCTGCGCAAGCTCGATGTCGGCCTGTGCGGCGGCAATTTGCGCCTCCAGTTCCATTACGCGGGCCCGGAACGGGTCAGGATTTACCTTCAGCAGCGTTTCGCCCTTGGCAAACCGTGCACCGCTCTCGAAGGCCGGGGCCACATAGACCACATCTCCGGCGACCTGCGCCTGCAGACGCACCTGCGAGACCGGCTCGACGCGTCCCTTGCCCTGAACCGGGACGGGACCGGTGCGGAAATCGATCGCCTCGCCCTGTATCAGCGGCGCGCGCTCGCGTGGCGGTTCCTCGGTCGGGCGGGGTTGCAGCAGCTGAAGCAGGAAGAACCCGCCAATGCCCACACCAAGAATGCCAATGATGATGAAGCGCCAGAACCAGCGGCTGTGGGATGTGTCGTCCGCCATGTCAGGCATACTCCTCGAAGGTCGATTTTATCTGCCGTTTCAGCCGCGCCTTGATGGCCTCGACTTCAGCCGGACCGAAATCGGTCGTGCCAATCGTCTGCAGCGCCGTGCGGCGGCTTGCACGGAAGATCAGTATCTGGCCAAGAATCATCAGCGACAGGATACGGGCCTCCTGACCGGTCACTTGCCCGTTGCTGGCCCGCGTCACCAGGTTTGCCACCACGTCATGCAGTTCCGGCGTCGCCAGCGCATTCTCCGGCACGTTGTCATCCTGCTGGAAGCGCGTGATGAAGCGCGCCCACCGCGCCGTCTCGACTGAGCCCGGAACAAGAATGTCCGCCACAACGCACATCATCGCCTGAAGGCGTTCAATTGCGGCCGCCGGGTCCATGCCGCGTTCCAGAGACGCTCTCGCTTCGGCGACGACCGGTGCCAGACGCGCCGTCATGGCCGAACTTATCCGTTCGGCAACAGCCAGAAACAGGCCTTCCTTGCCGCCGAAATGGTAATTGATCTGCGCGACATTGATTTTCGCGTCACTGGCAATTTCCCGCACGCTGACACCGTTGAAGCCGCTCTGACCGAAAAGATCGAGTGCGGCTTCCATGAGCCGGTCCCGGGAACGTTCCCCGGCACTTTGCGTTTCGATTGTGTCTGAAGGCGTCATGCCGCTCCGATCTGCTTTGATGCACCGCAATATAGACCTTCGAGACACTAAAGCAAACGTTTGTTTGTATTTTGTCCGCGGGGCAGTTCATGCCCGCAGCGCCGCATCCGCTTGACCGGTGCCGGGTTTCACGCCACGCCACGCGCCATGGACGCATTTCTCGATACCTACGGCCTGCTCATCCTTGCGCTCCTCGCTGCTGGCGGGGCCGCCGGTATCGTGGCCGGACTTTTTGGCATAGGCGGCGGCGTCGTGATCGTTCCGACGCTGGCTTTCGTGTTCGTAAGCCTCGGCTATCCGCAGACCGCCATGCACACAGCCGTCGGCGGCTCGCTCGCCACCATCGTCTTCACCTCCGCGCGCTCCACCTGGTCACATCACAAGCGCGGCGCGGTGGACTGGTCGGTGGTGCGCGGATGGACGCCGTGGATCATGCTGGGCGCGATCATCGGCGCGCTGCTGGCAGGCGGTCTATCGGGCGCGGCTCTGACGCTCGTCTTCGGCTCGATCCTGCTTGTGGTGGCGCTACAGTTCGGGCTCGGTCGTCCGACATGGACGCTGGCCACGCGATTGCCGGGAGGCTTTCTCCGCGCCGGTCTTGCAGGCACGCTCGGGGCGCTGTCCGGCATTATGGGCATTGGTGGCGGCGTCTTTGGCGTGACCCTCCTGACGCTTTGCGGACGTAGCGCACATCAGGCTGTCGGCACGGCAGCCGCTTTCGGGGCGGCCATCGGCCTGCCCGCCGCCATCGGCTTTGCGATTACCGGGTGGGGTGTGGAAGCGCGCCCGCCGCTGTCCATCGGTTATTTGAACGTACCGGCTATTCTCATCATCGCGCTGATGACGACCTCATTTGCGCCGCTCGGCGCGATGATTGCGCACCGGATGAACGGCGTCGCCCTGCGCCGTGCCTTCGGCGTCGTCCTCTTCCTGCTCGCGCTGAACATGCTGCGCGGGGCGATGTTTTAGCGGTGGTCTTGCTGTGTTGCTCATCTAGCGACCCGTCGAGCCCATAGACCGAATAGATCGTCTCCCCGCCCACCACCTGTTTGGCACGCATGAACTTGCCGTCACCCTACTCCCGGATGATGAGCGTGTTGCCGCGCACTTCATAGCTGTTAAGCTCGCTGAGGAACGACATGCCGAGCAGGGATTGCGTCAGCCCATCGCGCAGCACCATGCCTTCGACATTCTCGATCTCGACCCCGCCGATGGAAATCTCCTCGATCAGCACGGATGCGCCCACGGTGTCGCCGTTGGCGGTGCGAATGGTCCAGTCATAGGCGAGGTTGCCGGGGTCCAGCCCCATGCGGACCGCATCGTTGAAGGTGAGCGCCACCGTGCTCGCGCCGGTGTCGACCATGAACTTCACGCGCACACCGTTTGCTTTCGTCTCGGCCCAGAAATGCCCGTCCGGCTCGCGCCTTATGGTGGCGGCGTTGGCACCGGGCGCTTCGGGCCGGAAGTTGTAGGTGCTGATTTCCTGCGGCTGCGCGACCGGTTCGGGTCGCATCGAACGCTCCATATGCAGCGCCAGGGCAAAGCCGGCGATCAGCACCAGAAATACGCCAAGAAGTGTCTTGCCCATGTCTTGCGTCCCCTTCGGCCTGGCGCAGCGCCTGCAGCAGACGCTATCGGGGCGTTTTGCCCGGCTCCAGCCGCTCCATTCGTGCGGCAAGCACCGCCACGATTTCTGCCTTCTGCCGGTCATCAAACCGGGTCCAGCCACCAATCTCGGCAAGTGTACGGCCACAACCGACGCACCAGCCCGATCGTCCGTCTATCGCACAAACATTGATACAGGGTGACTTTACCGGCGCGGATGTCATGCTTTTGACATGCACGCTCTATAGGTCCGCCGCAAGACACCGTATACGGACCGCATTGGTGAGCCGCATGAAGACCGGGAGGCTGGGCAGCACGCATGCATGAGGAACGACCCTTCAATGATGTGCTCGACCTCGTCGCGCGCAGCCCGGCGCTGGCAGCATTCGGGCCGGTACACGACCGCCAGACCGACGAGGCAGCGCTTGGGCGCATCGCGAAACTGGCGCAATGGGTCGCCCGCTGCCAGCACCGTGACCCACCGTCCATCGCCACCACCTCCATAGCCGTTTTTGCCGGTTCGCACGGTCTCGCCACACGCGGCGTATCGCTGGTGCCGGAAAATGCGACGCAGGAACGAATTGAACGGCTGCGCTCGGGCAATTCACCGACCAACCGCATTGCCAGCGAAGCGGGTGCGACCCTGCGGGTTTTCGATCTGGCCGTCGATGCCCCGACGCCGGACATCTCCACGGCTGCGGCCCTGAGCGAGAAGGACTGCGCGGCAACCATCGCCTTCGGCATGGAAGCGCTGGAAGGCCAGCCCGACTGTCTTGCCATCGGCGCGCTGGGCGTCGGCGGCGGAACGGTTGCGGCCGCCGTCGCCTATGGCCTGTTTGGCGGCGATGCGTCCTACTGGGTCAATGCCGGAGCCGATCTGCCGCGCCATATCCAGGACTTGCGGGTCTCGACAATCAACGAAGCGGTGCGCTTCCACCGCGGTCACCTTGATACCCCGCTGGAAATCCTGCGTCGGTTGGGCGGACGTGAAATGGCAGCTGTGGCCGGGGCGATCCTCGCAGCGCGTCATCAGAAGGTGCCGGTTGTCCTGGACGGCTATGCAACTGCGGTGGCGGCGGCGGTACTCCACCAGATATCGCCCGGGTCCATCGATCACGTCGTTGCCGGTCATGTGACGCGTCGCCCTGCCCATGCAGCCATTCTGGAGCGTCTGTCACTGGAACCCGTGCTCGATCTGCAGATGCATCTTGGGGAAGGCGCTGGCGCAACGCTGGCCGTTTCGCTCCTGAAAAGCGCCTGCGCGGTGCGGACCGGCATGATGGAGTCGACTTCCACCACATCCTGACCGGACAATTTGCCCATTGACTGACCTTGCGGCAGTCGACAGCTAATCAGGACAGGATCAGAGACCGTACGAGCCGCCGTCATACGGCAGCCGCATCCATGGAGAGGAATTATGAATCTCGAATTCAGCCCTGAGGAAATCGCGTTCCGCGACGAAGTGCGCAGCTTTATCAAGGAAAACTACCCCGAACGCCTCAAGCAGTTCGGGACCCGCGAAGACCTCACCAAGGAAGACTTCCTCGCCTGGCACAAGATCCTCGGCAAGAAGGGCTGGTCTGCAGCCGCCTGGCCGAAAGAGTATGGCGGCACCGGCTGGAACGCGACGCAGCGCTATATCTGGTCTGAAGAAAACGCCCGCGCCGAAACCATCATGCCCCTGCCCTTCGGCATCGCGATGGTCGGTCCGGTCATCTACACCTTCGGCAGCCCCGAGCAGAAAGAGCGTCATCTTCCCGGCATCCTGTCCGGCGATGTCTGGTGGTGTCAGGGCTATTCAGAGCCCGGCGCAGGCTCGGACCTGGCGTCCCTGAAGACGACAGCCGTTCGTGATGGCGACCACTACGTCATCAACGGCCAGAAGACCTGGACCACGCTTGCCCAGCATGCTGACTGGGGCTTCTTCCTCTGCCGGACGGACCCGAAGGCAGACAAGCCTCAGCAAGGCATCTCCTTCATCCTGATTGACATGAACACGCCCGGCATCGAGGTCCGCCCGATCATCACGCTGGAAGGCGGCCATGAAGTCAACGAGGTCTGGCTGAAGGATGTTCGCGTCCCGGTCGAAAACCGCGTCGGCGAGGAGAACAAGGGCTGGACCTATGCCAAGTTCCTGCTCGCCCATGAACGCTCCGGCATTGCCGGTGTCGCGCGATCCAAGCGGGCCGTGGAAAAACTGCGGGAAGTCGCCTCCACAGAGCTCGACCGCGGCGAGCCGCTTCTCCGCAACGATGATTTCGCGCGCAAGATTTCCCAGCTGGAGATCGACCTTACGGCGCTGGAGTTCACCGAGCTGCGCTCACTGGCAGGCGAAGCGTCCGGCAAGGGTCCAGGCCCTGAAAGCTCGCTTCTCAAGATCAAGGGCACCGAGATCCAGCAACGCCTCACCGAGCTGACGCTCGAGGCTGTCGGAAGCTATGGTGCGCCGGATGCGCGTCAGTTCCCGGACGATGGCTCGAACGAGTTTCCGATCGGACCGGACTATGCCCAGCATACCGCCGGCAATTATTTCAACATGCGCAAAACGTCGATCTATGGCGGATCGAACGAAATCCAGCGCAATATCATCGCAAAGATGGTGCTCGGCCTGTAGCCCGACTTCGGTTGCGTCAGGGGGCAAAACTGTTGGAGCGCTTCGGTTCGATAGTGTGACGATGGTTCGGAAGAAATAAGGAGCGCGTCCGGTTTCTAACCGGGCGCTGAACCTGTAATGGATGGTATGCGTCGGAGTGCGCAACAGGGAGGAATACATGGATTTCAATTTCACCGACGAGCAGAACATGATCCGGGAGAGCCTCTCCCGCCTGATCCGCGAGCAGTATGACTTCGACACGCGGCGCAAGGTAATCGCCACCGACAGCGGCTGGCGGCCCGAGATGTGGAACCAGTTCGCCGAGCTCGGCCTCTTGGCCGCACCTTTCTCCGAAGACGACGGCGGCCTGGGCGGCAACAGTGTCGACGCGATGGTCGTCATGGAAGAATTCGGCAAAGGCCTCGTCGTCGAGCCTTATCTGCCATCAGTCGTTTGCGGCGGCGGGTTCCTGAAACATGCCGGAACGTCGGCTCAGAAAGACGAGTTTCTCTCCGGCATTATCGATGGGTCCAAGATTTTCGCGTTCGCCTATGCCGAGCCGCAGGGGCGCTATACGCTGTCTGACCTGACCACAACGGCGAAGAATGACGGTTCGGGCTATACGCTGAACGGCCAGAAGTCCGTGGTCATGGGCGCGCCCTGGGCGACGCATCTCATTGTCAGCGCACGTACATCCGGCAGCCAGCGCGACGGGGACGGCATCTCGGTCTTCATCGTTGCGAAAGATGCCAAGGGCGTGACCACCCGCGATTACCCGACGGTCGACGGTTTCCGCGCCTCGGAAGTCTATTTCGAGAACGTGTCCGTCGGTGCAGAGCACATGATCGGCGACGCCGACACGGCCCTGCCGCTTGTCGAGCGCGTCGTCGATGAGGCCATTGCGGCGGTCTGCGCCGAAGCCTGCGGTGCCATGGAAATCATGCAGAAGTCCACCGTCGAGTATTCCCGCCAGCGCAAGCAGTTCGGCGTGCCGATCGGATCGTTCCAGGTGCTGCAACACGCCATGGTCGACATGTTCGTCGAGCATCAGCAGGCCGTTTCCATGACCTATATGGTCACGCTGAAACTGGGTGAAGACGAGATCGACCGCAAGAAGGCCGCCTCGGCTGCCAAGGTCCAGATTGGCCGCGGCGGTCGATTCGTGGGCCAGAACGGTGTCCAGATCCATGGCGGGATGGGCGTGACGGACGAACTCGCCGTCGGGCATTACTTCAAGCGTCTGACGATGATCGACAGCCAGTTCGGCAATACCGATCATCATCTGCGCCGATATACCGAATTGTCGGCGCAGGAAGATACGCTGCAAGCGGCCCAGTAGTGCCGGGTCGGCAAACCGGAAAGACCGCGCCATGAACGACGTCATCAAGCATGATATTCAGGGCGAGATCGCCGTTCTTACCCTGAACCGACCCGAGCAGATGAATCCGCTCGGCAAGGAAGGCGATGGCGATGCCGTGGCTGCGGCGGTTGCAGAGATAACCGCCGACCGGAACGTTCGCTGCGCCATCCTCACCGGGGCGGGAAAGGCCTTCTCGGCGGGCGGCGATCTGAAAGCCATGAAGACCCGCTCCGGAGCTTTTGGTGGCTCACCTGCAGATGTGCGAGACGGCTACACCGGCAACATCCACAAGATCGTCAACGCGCTCTGGAACTGCGAAGTGCCGATGATCGCGGCCGTCAATGGTGCAGCCGTCGGGCTCGGATGCGATGTGGCCTGCATGGCGGACATGCGCATTGCCGGTGCATCGGCACGTTTCGGGGTGACCTTTGCCCGCGTCGGGCTGATCCCCGGCGATGGCGGGGCGTGGCTCCTGCCGCGCATTGTCGGGCTCTCGCGGGCGTCGGAAATGATCTACTCCTGCAAACTTTACGATGCCGATACGGCTGTCGACTGGGGGCTTGCCTCCCGGAAGGTGGACGATGACGCCCTGATGGACGAGGCATTGTCGCTGGCCGGGTCCATCGCCGAACAGCCGCCGCGCGTCCTGCGTGCCGCCAAACGCCTGCTGCGACAGGGACAGTCGGCAACCTATGAGCAGATGATGCAGCTATCGGCCGCCACGCAGGCTCTGATGCACATGGAAGATGACCATATCGAGGGTGTCGACGCGATCCTCGAAAAGCGCACGCCGGTCTTCAAGGGCACCTGAACCGGCGAAAGCCGGGCCCGCCGGATTGTCGTCCTGCCTCACCCCGTGCGGGGATGAAGCACGAGTTTGTTTCACCGATACAAGCAGCCTAACCGAGCCGTCAGAAGGCATGGAATGCGCGCTTTTCTTTACATGGTTGCGGCCATTCCCGTCGCTTTTTCCCTCAACCTTCTCGCCGCCGCGCAAAACGCCGCCGAGGCGCAGGACGCTTTCAATGCGGGCAGGGACTCCGGTGAACGCGCGATCGGCGCAGAGTCAGCCCAGATTTGTGCGAGCTATGCCGAAGCCTACCAGAAGACACTTCTCGCTGAGGCGGAAACTGATGGCACGCCCATATGGCCGGACGGCTTTGTCCAGCAGCTATATCCCTCCTTGCGAGACCCGGTCGGCATTGGCTTCGATGCGGAGTACTGGGACGGTGAAGCTGAGCGTCGCTATCAGCAGGAAGACGGCGATGATACGTCCCGCTCCCTTCAGGATATGAGCGATTTTGGCCGCGGTGCCCGCAACGATATCGAGCGTGCCCTGGGCCAGGTCGAGGATGCGGATACGCCCCGCTATGTGTTCTTCTCCGTGCTGGGCGCCTGTTCTGCAAGCGGTTCATGAACCGAACGGGCGTTTCATACCCGTTTCGGGTGATGGCGGGTCTCATTGCTGTTTTTAAACTCAACCTGGTATTCATTCCCTACAAAGGCGAAACATGATGTTCCGTTCACTGATCTTCCCGGTCGCTGCCAGCGCGCTCGTGCTCGGCACGACCGCCATTGCGCAAACCTATGAGGAAGCCGCCGCCTCAGCTGTTCCACCCGCAACGCCTGCTGAAATGTTGGAATGCGGCAATTACTGGCGCGCCTGGGCCTTTAGCCTCGACCCCGATTTCTATGGCGAAGGGTCAGGTATCTGGTCAGCTTCTTTTAAAGAAAAGCTTCCGGCAGAGATCCAGCTTCCGGCAGCAATTGATACGTCAATTGTCTGGTTCGAAAAGGCCAAGGCCGAGTATGGCGACGAAACCGCGTACAATGCAGCTGTCGAAGCGCTCTACGAATACGACGTCGAAGCGCTCGACGAACGCAAATTCATGGAATTACTCGGAAACTGCAAAAGACCAGAGTAAGGCAATCGTTGCACAAAGCGGCAAACGCGTGACATTCATTGAAAGCAGTTCCGGCACCCTGGGCTCTGCAGCGCTTCACCCCCATATCCGCTGCAGACCCTGAACGCCCTCGAAGACCCCATCCCGGGACACCACCGGCCCGGACATCGCCAGCGCGGTTGCAGCAATGATCCGGTCGAACGGGTCACGATGCGGCCAGTCGAGCAGGCTTGCCGTGCGCGCGATCTGCGCATCCAGCGGGACGATACCGATGCCTGATGCGTCCTCAGCAACGAGCGCATCGAGTTTCACGGCGTCCATGCCGGGCCATCTTCCGATACGGACCTTTTGCCCGATCTCGTAAATGCAGACAGAGGGGACAAGAAGTCGCTCAGCGGCATGAAGCGTGTCCATCAACCGCGGGCCCAGCTTTTGCGGCTCGAACTTGGCCCAGACCCATGTGTGCGTATCAAGCGTCAGGATCATAGGCCTCGCTGCCCTCCCAGAGGGCAAGCTCTTCCTCGCTCATTGGGCCCCAGCCATCGATCGGATCACCGACAGGGCCGAGATACGCAAGGCTACCAAACCTCCGCTTCGGCTTGTGTGCAAGATCGTCAAGCGCATCGCGAAGCCAGGACGAAAGCGACTTACCCTCTTCCTTTGCCTTCATCTCCAGCCAGGCTTTGGTTTGCGGGTTCACATCCCGCACCTGTATCGTCACGCCCATATCGGCCTCCATTGCATGCAAACCATAGCATTTCGCATGCAGTTTTGCCAGATCGGAAACCATCAGGATGACTTCGCCGACAGGCGCGCTAGCTTGTTTACAAAGCCAACCACTGAAAGCCGATGTCCATGCGCCTCACCCTCGCCGCCCTCGCCGCTCCATTTCTGCTCGTCCCCACCGCGCAGGCAGGTGAACCCGTCACCTATTCTGTCGCCGGGGCCGATTATGAAGGCTATCACGCCAGTCCGACGCGCGGGTCAAAAGGGCTGGTCATCCTCATTCATGACTGGGACGGCTGACAGACTACGAGATCACCCGCGCCGAAATGCTGGCCGATGAAGGCTATGACGCGTTCGCTATCGACCTTTACGGCAAGGGCAACCGGCCGGAATCCGTCGAGGCCCGCAAGGCCGAAACCGGCAAGCTATACGAAGACCGCGACGCCATGCGTGCGCGCATTCTGGGCGGGCTGGACGAGGCACGCGAGCTGACCGGTCAGGCCAGCGCCATCATCATGGGCTATTGCTTTGGCGGCGGCGCGACACTGGAACTGGCACGTTCGGGCGCGGCGTCCGACATTGCCGGATACGCCACGTTCCACGGCTCGCTGGATACGCCGGAGGGCGCCAATTATTCCGCCACCGAAGCGCCGATCCTCGTCATGCATGGCGGGGCCGACAGCGGCATTCCCAACGCACTCGCCGCAGATCTCGCAGACCAGCTTGAAGCGGCGAATGTCGCCTACGAGGTCGAAATTTACTCCGGCGCGCCCCATGCCTGGACGGTGTTCGGCTCGGACCGCTATCGCAAACTGGCCGATGAAAAATCCTGGAATGCCTTCCTGACCTTCACCGACCGCTATCTGACACCGGCTGCGGAATAGCGCCCTTTCCAAACCGCGCGCCCACGCTTACACTTCGTCTCATCCGAGGGGCGCGATTGCTGTCGCTGAGATGGGCCAGATGCAGGTCCAGCACCCTTAGAACCTGATCCGGCGGGGAGACCTCCCCTAACCGGCGTAGGAACGGACCTGAGCCCAGCATCGCCCGCGCTCTGGTCTTCAAACTTGAGGACCGCACATGAACAAGCCCATCGACCAGTCTGAATTCGCCACGCCCACCGTCACCACCGGCCCCCTGCCCGCCAGCCGCAAGGTCTACACCGCGCCGGATGCAGACCCCACCCTCGCCGTGCCGCACCGCGAGATCGACCTGCACCCGAGCGCCAACGAGCAGGCCGTGCCGGTTTATGACACCTCCGGCCCCTACTCCGACCCTGACGCGGCGATCAACGTGGAACGCGGCCTGCCGCGCCTGCGCACGGCCTGGGTTCAGGCACGCGGCGGCGTCGAGGAGTATGAGGGCCGCGACGTCAAGCCGGAAGACAATGGCGGTGCCACCGGCAAATATCTGGCGCGCGAATTCCCCGTGAAGAACCGCCCGCTGCGCGGCGTGAACGATCATCCCGTCACACAATACGAGTTCGCCCGTGCAGGCATCATCACCAGGGAGATGATCTACGTCGCCACGCGGGAAAACCTCGGACGCAAGCAGGCGCTGGAAAACGCCGCCGAAACGGTGGCGCAAGGGCAAAGCTTCGGCGCGGACATACCAGACTTCATCACCCCGGAGTTCGTGCGCAGCGAGATCGACAGAGGCCGCGCCATCATCCCGGCCAACATCAACCATCCAGAGCTTGAGCCGCAGATCATCGGCCGCAACTTCCTTGTGAAGATCAACGCCAATATTGGCAATTCAGCCGTCGCCTCCTCGGTCGAGGAAGAGGTCGAGAAGATGGTCTGGGCCACCCGCTGGGGCGCAGACAATGTGATGGACCTTTCAACAGGCCGCAACATCCACAACACCCGCGAATGGATCATCCGCAACTCGCCCGTTCCCATCGGCACTGTGCCCATCTATCAGGCGCTGGAAAAGGTGAACGGCGTCGCCGAAGACCTGACCTGGGAGGTCTACCGCGACACGCTGATCGAGCAGGCCGAACAGGGCGTGGACTATTTCACCATCCATGCGGGCGTGCGCCTCGCCTACATCCATCTGACGGCAAAGCGCGTCACCGGCATCGTCTCGCGTGGCGGCTCGATCATGGCCAAATGGATGCTCGCCCACCACAAGGAAAGCTTCCTCTACACGCACTTCGAAGAGATCTGCGAGATCATGCGCGCCTATGACGTCTCCTTCTCTCTGGGTGACGGCCTGCGCCCCGGCTCCATCGCCGATGCCAATGATGCCGCACAGTTTGCAGAGCTGGAAACGCTGGGCGAGCTGACGAAGATCGCCTGGGACAAGGGCTGTCAGGTGATGATCGAGGGGCCGGGCCATGTGCCCATGCACAAGATTAAGGCGAACATGGAAAAGCAGCTGGCCGTCTGCGGCGAGGCCCCCTTCTACACGTTGGGGCCGCTCACCACCGATATCGCGCCGGGATATGACCACATCACGAGCGGCATCGGCGCGGCGATGATCGGCTGGTATGGAACGGCCATGCTTTGCTATGTGACCCCGAAGGAGCATCTGGGCCTGCCCGACCGCGACGATGTGAAGATTGGCGTCATCACCTATCGCCTCGCTGCCCATGCAGCAGACCTCGCCAAGGGCCATCCCGCCGCGCAGGTGCGCGATGATGCGCTCTCACGCGCCCGCTTCGAGTTCCGCTGGGAGGATCAGTTCAATCTCAGCCTCGACCCGGAAACCGCGCGCGACTTCCATGACCAGACCCTCCCGAAAGAGGCGCACAAGGTGGCGCACTTCTGCTCCATGTGCGGACCGAAGTTCTGCTCGATGGCGATCAGCGCCGAGGTCCGCGAATACGCCGCCAACATGACGGATAACGAGAAGGCCGACCTTGAGCGCCAGGCAAAAGAGGCGCAGGAGGGTATGGCGGAGATGTCGAAGGAGTTTGTGGCGCAGGGCGCAGAGATTTATGTGGAGCGGTAATCAACGCCTCGCGCAACTGGGCCTGTGTCTGGCGGCGGCCGCGATTGCGGTTGGTGCCGCCTCGGCTGAGCCACTATGTGACACATCCAAGTTCCAAGTTGAGCCTGACCACCGCTATCACGAGGAAGACTTCACGCACGAATATGCCGACGCCAATCTGACGGATTTGAAGACGCTGATTCCGGATTGGGTCGATACCAGTCGCGAAAACGGCGGGGAAATTGATTTGCGGAGCGGGGAACTCTGGATGGCCTATTTTAACCGTCTGAATGCGCTCCAGGGCTATGTCCTCCGCCAAAAAGCCCTCGCCGAACGGGCGGCGGGCGAGAGCGGCGAAGACACGGAAGCGTTCTGCAATTTCCTGAGCACGGTGCCGATTATTGACTAGTCGACACCCAAACTGAATTGTGCTCGATGAACGTAAGTGCTGAGGTCCGCGAATACGTCACCCACAAGACGGATAACGAGAAGGCCAACCTTGAGCGCCAGGCAAAAGAAGCGCAGTAGGGGATCGTAGTAAAGTCGAAGGAGTTCGTGGCGCAGGGGCGGAGATTTATGTGGAGCGCGATTAGGTAAAGGCTGACGGATACGCTTTGAAAATTCGAAGCGAGTCTTGACCGTCAATAATGCAAAACTTTATCTCGCGCATTTCTGAAACCGATTTCACTTTGGCAAAAGTCTCAGCCAACGTCACAACGGACGGATCGATTTCTCTCCAATGCTGAACAACAAATAGGTCTGCGGCTTCAGTGAAGAGACGTTGGCATTGGTCGCCATTCTTACCCATTCGCGCGGGAACCAATTTGCCCGACGTTCCCGGACCTTTGAATGCGAAAGCAGCGCGTATTCTTTGCCCTTGGTAGCGAACTCTTGTTGTCATTAAGTCGCTATGCTCTCCGCCCCAATCTTTAAATTGAGATGCTTCCCCAATGATCTTTTGAATACCCTTTTTAAAGTCATCCTCTGAGAGGGTTTTGGGTAACCTATCCTCGGACACCTTCACGTCTTTGACTTTTGAAAAGGAATCGATGTCGTCGACTGTTATGAGTGAAGCACGTACAGTCTCTGCTGGGAATTCAACGACAATGGTTGTTGTCGATGGCTTAGGTCTTCGGACCGTCACCAACTTCTCAATTTTATCGGGGTTCTCGGCGAGGCTTAAAATTTTGTCTCGCCTTCCTGCAGCCTTACAAAAATTCGTTTTTGAGTATGCTGTTTCACTGTTTGATTTTGTTTGTGTCACTAGTCCGTTGTCAGCTAACTCTTTACCCGCGGCAAGTACTTGCTTCCGATCAAAGCCCGTGTGTTTCATCAACCAACCCACGGACTTGGGGTCGGTCTTTCTCGTGTAAATTGCCTTGAAGACAACACGTCGGTTAGCTGATTTCTTCAGCACATTGGCATGGTGCTCGAGAGTTTCGGGTACACTTGTCAGCTCGTGAACGGGCGTCGCCATAGTTATTCTTTCTTATCGTCGCGGCCCTTCGCGAACATTCGACTAATGCTCGCCTGACTTACACCAATCGCTGCGGCAACCTTGGACTGCGAATGGCCTTCGCTAATGAGTTTGAAGACCAGAAGCTTCTTAATCGCTTCGAGGTCCTTTGAAATTTGCTCTAGGTGTTTGTCACCCATGGTTTCGTTCCTTCCGGATAGCCACACCGAGTCCTTTGGGAATCATTCGGCTTAATGTGGCATCGCTAACGCCGAGCATTGCGGCAATATGAGTCTGTTTCACGCCCTTATGGAGCAGCTGAAGGATTTGCAGCTTAATCAGAGCATCGGTTCCCAATGACTGCGGGCGAGGTGTTTGTTCTTCACTCATTCGGCGGTAACTCCCCAGCTTTTCGAGCATTCGATAGAGCGACACTGACGGTGTTGCGGGTCGTGCCCAGAATTTGAGCTATCCCTTTCGGTTCAAAGCCCGCTTTCGCCAGAAACAGTGTTTTCTCTTTCTGGCTCTCCAAGTTCGACACAAGAGACTGCGCTTGCAGTCGAACGAGCATGTCGAGGCGTCTTAGAATTTCATCATTGATAGATTGCATCTTTAGGCCTCTATCTGTGCTTCGGGGATCGGATAGACGTGCAAAGGAAGTTCGCCTTTTTCAGTCGCAACTTTTACAACAATTCCCACGTCGATCCATCGCTTCACCTGCTTGCTAAAGTTGCCCCTATCGAGCCCCACAGCATCTGCAATCTCTGACTGCGTATTACTGCCGTCGCAAAGATTGAATGCTCTTGCTTGCTTCGCCATGCCGCTTCTCGGGCAAACGAGCTTGTAGAGCTCACCTAGCGGGAAGCTTTGTCGCGCTAACGTCGACAAAATTGCTTTCAGAAGCACCTCTTCGTTTGCCATAACCTACACACCCTGCCGTTCAGTCACTGGAACATTTGGGAAACGTCAATGATTGCGCAATGGGTTGCATGCAGCTTTTTTTCTACCGATAAGCAGATTTTCAGTTGACTACCCACAAGGCTCTGTAATTTATAATTATTTTAATGTTTTTATCTTTTTGTTATCGCGCTTTCTGTCAATGAATAAAATGAATCATAATTTTTCGTTTCAACATAGGCGGCATCACTCCGTGACGCGTAGGGCGGCATAAAATCCCGCCGACATGAATCGAACCAATTCATGCAATGGCGGAATTACCCCCGGACCACATCCGGGGTCCATCGCTGCCTTATGGCACCTGTTGCTCGGCGGGTATTGCTGCGCTCAACACCGCCCTACGGATCGCGCCAAATACCGACTCCACACCATGCAATGTTCATGATATGTTCCGTCCATGCCGAACTATCGTCGCCATGACGTGCCGGGTGGCACTTACGCTTTCACGCTGTGTCTTCATGACCGGCGCGCAGACACGCTGGTTCGATATATCGACGAGTTGCGCGCGTCGTGACGCGACGTTGCAACGAACCACCCCGTTGAAACCGTCGCCGTCTGCATCCTGCCCGATCATCTCCATCTGCTCTGGGCCTTGCCGGAGGGCGAGCCCGATTTCGTGAACCGGTTGCGGCTTCTGAAATCCGGTTTTACGCGGTGCTTGCCGCCGCACCTCACATCTGAGGGGCGCAAGGGCGAACGCCACATCTGGCTAGCGCGCTATTTGGAGCATCTGATCCGCGATGAAAACGACCTTTCCGCACACATGGATGACATTCACTGGAACCCGGTGAAACATGGGTATGTCGCCTAGCCCGGGGACTGGCCGCAATCATGATGCCGCGACCGGCGGGATTGCGCTTCGCTTCATCGCTGCCCTACAACCGGTCATGACCGACACATCCCGCCTCGACGAGCTTGAAATGCGTGTGGCCCATCAGGACCAGACAATCGAGGACCTCAACGCCGCCATCACGGCGCAATGGAAGCTGATCGAGCGGCTGAAGCGGCAGGTCCTGGCACTGCGCGAGCGTGTTGCGGAGAGCGAACAGGGCGCGGGCGAGGCCGTCGACCGGCCCCCGCCGCACTATTAGTCGACGATCTCGCCCCGACCCCTCCCCGCAAGCGAAGCGGGGAAATAGCGCTTACAGCCCACCCTTCGACGGGCTCAGGGTGAGACCGGAAAGCGCTGTGGCATTGAGCCTCCCCAGAATGGCGTGAGCCAAATCCGGGGCAGTTTTTCGGAAAACTGATCACCTCAAGCGCCCCACCCCCGCCCCCTCCCCGCAAGCGAGGAGGGGAGAGACCGTCTCGGCTGAAAACCCTGCATCATTCGACGGCTTGACCGGCGAACCTCGGCATTCGGATCACTGTTGCACGCTGTGGCGGCACGGGGCAGAAGCCCCTCTCCTTTTCAAGGAGAGGGGTTGGGGTGAGGTTGCTGTAGTCTCATTCTTCACAATCGCCACGCCAGCGCGACAGCGCGTGGCGTCCAGTATGGCTGAGATGACCACCTGTTTTGCGTATGGCACCGATAAGAGCTGGACCCCGGATATGTCTGCGACGTCCCGGGAAGCGGTTGAGAGGATGGTTTTGTGCTCAAACAACTGTCCCGGTTTCGCCTGCGAAGACCGGGATCCTTAAGCCCGCTATCAGTTCAACGCTCTATCTACCACCGCAACTCCAAGACTTAATCCTGGAGTAGCAAGGTTTGAGGCCACCCCGGATCATCGCTGCGCTCGTCCGGGGAAGCGGCTGATGAGACGCCTCAACTCCAAAACCGCCTCCCCGGAACGGCGTGAGCCATATCCGGGGCAGCCTTTCGAAAGGGACCAGTTGATTCTTGATTCCCCTTCCTGGCCACGAAGCGTTTCCAGGCGGGACTCCTCCCCATGAAAGGGGGCTTGCGAGCGAAGAAATTGATCCGGTGAATCAATTTCGCGAGCTAGGGGTGGGGGTCAGTTCCCGGAATAAACTGACAATAGCAAGCGCATAACCCCAAATCACTCCAACCCCCGCCATCCTGCCTCATACTCCTCGCACGCATGGCGGAGGGGCCAACCGGAAGGTCCGGCCCGTCATGCGTGTGATGATCCGTGGCTGTCAGAGGTGGACCAACCAACCCCTCAAGGATGGTACGGCGAAGAGGTCCACGAACCCGGCGGCAATCCGCGCGGGCTGCCACTGAAGTCGGATGCGGCCCTTTCAAGCCGCTCCGATGGGCGTAAGTCCGAGGCTCTGGCACATCATTGCGGGCGGGATGGCTTCCCGGGCACAAAACCAGCCTCTGCGAAAGCAAGGCATTAAAACGCTTCGGCAGGACATCCCGCCCGGCCCTCACCTACCCCGCAACTCCACGGCACAGAACCGCTGGAGGCTTTGGCGCATGGGCCTTTGCGCGGTCGACGCCTATTTCGGCTTCTTGTTACCCAGATGCTCGAGACCGCCAATCACACCGGCCTTCATGGACGGGTTGGAGGCGTTGGTCTTCTTCTTCTGGTTATGTTCGGCTTTGGGCTTTCGCCCCTCGCGGGTGGATTTTTGCTGGCCTTTGGCCATGGGACGACCCTTCAGGAGCGCCAATCGCGCTCCATCCGCCAGTCAGCGCGGTGCCGCTGGCGGATTGTCAGTCTACGCCGTTTCGACGTGCCTGTATCGCATTCTTTGCGGTGCGGATAACGGGGAGGTTTCCCTCCCCTTCGCTGCGCCTAGCGATAGATCAACGGGCCGACCGTCACGTTCGGGCGCGGCTGGCCACGGAAATAGTACTCGCCCAGCCCCGGCACATTCGCGGCCAGAACGGCTTCTTCCACGGCTTCGCGTTCGCAGGCCCGTTCGGCGCGTCCATAGCGTGAGAGGATGGAGGAGGAATTCACGTCGCAAGCCCTGTCAGCCGCGCGCTCGATCCGCTCGACGAGGATGCGGTTGCGGTCGAACTCGGTAAAGCCGAGGAGGTCTGAATAGCAGACAGAATAGCGGCGCTCGCCATCGCGGGTGTCGCGCAGACGGTCGATCGTCTTGTCGCACGGGGCCGCATAGACGCGCGGCGCTTCCACGATGCGAACGGGTGGCTGTTGCGGCTGCGGTGCGTGATAGACCGGCTGTGGGCGGTAGACCGGCTGTGCCTGCGGGACCTCGACATAGACCACGCGGCCGGGAGGTGGCGGCGTGGAGATGACCTGCTGCAGCGACTGACGGTTCAGGGCCTGCGTAGAGGTTACGGGGTGATGCGCGGGGCGATGGGCGGCCTGCGGATGAACGGGCGCGAAGACTTTCGGGTCCGGCTGCGGCTGCGAGGGGTGTAGCAGCGGGGCGGAATAGACCGGCTTGGGCGCATAGGTCTTGCAAAGGTCCGTGCCACCCTGAAGCGAGGTGCTGCAGCCGTCGGCCAGCGCCGGTGCGGCGAACAGAAGTGAGAGGCAGAGGCCTCCGAGAACAGTGGTCTTGCGCATGAGTTTCGTCCCTCTTCGGCACCCGGCCGTCTTTACCTTTCATTAAGGTCTAACAGAAACATGGCAGGAAATCGACGAGGCTCACGCAGTCTGCGAACCGCCCGCCCGGCATTCGCGTCTCAGAAGAACGCGGCTCCGACGGCGAACGCTGCTAAAAGCGCCGTGCCGCTTGCGAGAAGCACCGGCAAGCGGCGTCCGCGTCTCTGGCGTTCACGGTCCCGCTCGGCATCGGCGCGAACGCCGGTCCGGGCCGTCTGTTCGATGATCGTCTCGACCCTGTCGAGCAGGTCCGGCAGACGTGACAGCCGCCCGGACATGTCGGTCAGGGTGGCTTGCGCCGCCCGCGCCACACCGGCCGGTCCAAGCTCACGGCGCACGAACGCCTCCACGACGGGCTGCGCCGCGCCCCATATGTCGTGGTCGGGGTCCAGCCCGCGGGCCACGCCCTCAACCTGCACCATTGTTTTCTGCAACAGCACCAGTTCCGGGCGAAGATGCATACCGAACATGTGCGTGAAGTCGAACAGCTGCAGCAATAGCTTGCCCATGGAGACTTCGCTGGCCGATTTGCCGTGGATGGGTTCACCGACCGAGCGCAGCGCCTGTGCAAAGTCCCCGACATTTCGATCCGGCGGCACGTATCCGGCCTCGAAATGCACCTGCGCAATCCGCATGTAGTCACGCCGGATGAAGCCGAGCAGGATTTCAGCCAGAAATCTGCGCTCCTGCAACCCGATCCGGCCAACAATGCCGAAGTCGACCAGCCACAAGTCGCCATCCGGAGACAGGATCATGTTGCCTTCATGCATGTCCGCATGGAACACGCCGAACTCGATCGCCGCGCTGAGAAAGCCGCGCGTGACGTCAATGGCGAGCGCCTTGCGGTCCACACCCGACGCAGCGATGGCGGGTGCGTCGGTCAGCGATATGCCGTCGATCCAGTCGGTGGTGAGAATGCGTCTGCCGGAGCGTTCCCAGTCCACCTTCGGCACCCGGAAATGACCGGTCTTTTCGACGATCTCGCCAAATTCGGACGCCCCGCCCGCTTCCAGCCGCAGGTCGAGCTCTTTTTCCATCGCGGCCGAGACCGTCTCGATGAAGGCGACGGGTTCAAGACGCCAGGAGCGCGCATCCACGCTCTCTATGGTGCGCGCCGCGCGTTTCATGGCCGAAAGCTCGTCCAGCATCTGGCGCTCGACGCCGGGGCGGAGAACCTTCACGGCACGCACGCCGTCACTGGTCATCACCTTGTGAACCTGCGCCAGCGATGCAGCTGCCAGAGGCGCTTCCAGCTTCGGAAAGAGCGTGTCGGCCTGTTCCTCGAACTCGGCTTTCAGCGCGGCCTGCGCCTCCTCGACCGGAAAGGGCGGCAACTTGTCCTTCAGGCGGGAGAGATCGTCGGCCGTTTCGACGCCGAAGACGTCGGGCCGGGTCGCCAGAAACTGGCCCAGCTTGATGTAGGTTGGCCCCAGATGCTGCAACGCCATGGCCAGCCGCTCGCCGGGCCGAGTGTTTTCGGTTGTCTTCGACCCGATGCGAAGCACGCTTCCGGCCCAACGCGCAGGCAACGGCAGCCGCGACTTGTAGGCTTCAGGCAGCACGACATCATAGCGTCCGAGCGCCAGCCCGGCCCGCAGCAACCGACCGTAATCCCTGATGGCCTCGAACACCTAGACCGCCCAGCCGAAATGCAGCGCCGCAATGCCGCCAGAGAAATTCGTGACACTGACCCGGGAAAAGCCTGCCGCTTCCAGCCGTGCCTTGACCTCGGCCTGTTTTGGAAAGCGCCGTATGGATTCCACCAGATAGCGGTAGGACCCTTCGTCGCCCGTTACGAGGCGTCCGATCTTCGGGATCGCATTGAAGGAATAGGCATCATAGGCGGCCTGCAGTGCACCGACCGTCATATGCGAGAACTCAAGGCATGCGAACCGGCCACCGGGCTTGAGCACCCGCCGGAACTCGGCAAAGGCTGCGTCCATATCGGCAACATTACGGATGCCGAAGGCGATGGCCAGCGCATCCACGCTGTTATCTGCAACCGGCAATGCCATGGCATCCCCGCACAGCCTGTCTGCCGTGTCGCGGGCGCTTGCCTGCCCTGCCCGCAGCATGTCGAAATTGATATCGCAGACAGTGGCGCGCGTACCGATATGATGATGACGGCGGCGTGCGGCTTTCCTGTCGGCCTCCTTCAGGAATGCCCGCGCCAAATCGCCCGTGCCGCCCGCAACATCGAGAAACCGCTCGCCCGGCTGCGGGTTGAGCCGCGCAATCGTATCGGCTTTCCAGACGCGATGGACGCCGGCCGACATCAGATCGTTCATCAGGTCGTAGCGGTCTGCGACAGAAGAGAAGACCCCTTTGACGCGGGCCACCTTTTCGGGCGCACTGACATCCTCGAAACCGAAGGACACGGTCGGGTGGGAGGACGGCGGAGAAGACGGTGTTTCGCTCATGCCTCTTAATAGACCGGCATGCCGCAACAAGGGAAGCGGTCAAACCCGCGCGTTTTTCGCGGCCGGTCGGTAGGAGATGTCCCAGATAGGATATGCGGCGGATTTTATCCGCTCACGCAGCGGCACACTATTATCGTGCGAGGTACGGCCCGAAATCAATCCATCGGTCGGGTCCGCGAGCCTATATTCAGAAGGGTTCGTCACCCATTCGCAGATCACCTATCCGCGAATCGTTTTCGAGAAGGTCGCTTATCGAAGCAGAAAGGCTCTCAACATCGGCGGAAACGTCAATCTTCCTGAAGAACCGGCGTATGACCGGCTTGTCCGGTCGCAGGAACACCCGATGTTCGGGAAGGCCGTTGTGCGTATCCTCGGTGTTGGAGCACCCCACCATCAACTCGAACTTTCGATCGTGCTTCAGGATAATGTAGTGACCCCAATCATCCTGACCTCTTCGCAGGTGGTCATGACCGCACGCTTCAAGCCCGCGCACGATAAAGTCGGCCAGCTCCATCGCGTACAGTCCGTCATTGATGAAATCCGGATCGACTGGGTCAAGCTCTGCCGGTGTCGGAGAGAAGGCCGTCGATGTGAACATAAAGTACGTCTTCATCCGGCTCACTCCTTTACCTGAAGGCTCGCCTTTTCTAGGTTTCAATCATTGATGAAGTCCGACACCATACGGTTGAAATAATCGCGTCAAACTGAGCTTTGGAGAATTGCCGATATTCCAGCAAAACTGCGAAAGAAATGGCGCACCCAAGAGGATTTGAACCTCTGACCTCTGCCTTCGGAGGCGATATTGATGCCTTTCCTAAGTGCACGATAGAGCGCGACGGAGCACGACAAACGACTGATTTACATTGCCTTTTCAGACCGGCGCTCCGAAGTCTCTATCCAGAAACAGGCCGCAGCTTTCGCCCGGATGATTACGTGATGCTTACGTGAGACGCCCGTGTGGAGGTCGGTCGGAAAGGTCTGCCTTCATATGCCAAAGCTCACAAAGCGCTTCGTGGATACGGTCGAAATCCGCGACAAGGACTACCTGATCTGGGACGACGAACTGCCCGGCTTTGGTCTCCGAGTCTTCGCGTCCGGTAAGCGCAGCTACGTCATCCAGTATCGAGCCGCTGGACGGTCGCGGCGCTACGCCATCGGCCTGCACGGAGTCTGGACACCGGAGGCCGCTCGAAAGGAAGCGCTGGTACAACTTGGCAAGGTTGCGCGCGGCAAGAACCCTGCTGAAGAACGACAGATCGACCGCAACGCGATGACCGTCAATGAACTCGCTGAGCAGTATATCAAAGCCATGGAAGCCGGGCTCATCATGGGGAAAGGCGGACGTCCAAAACGTCCATCGACGATCTACACGAATATCGGTTCGCTGCGGGGCCATATCCTCCCTCTGATCGGCACGCGCCGCGTGCAGGAACTTACGAAGGCTGACGTGACGAAGATGATGAACGACATCATCGCCGGCAAAACGCGCGCCGTTCGAAAGACCTCCAAAAAACGAGGCAAGTCCGTGCTTCGCGGCGGCCGAGGCACGGCTAGCAAATGCGTTGGTCTGACCGGTTCGATGCTGACCTACGCGATCAGCATGGGGATTATCGAACACAACGTCGCCCATGGCATCAGAAAGCCCAAGGATCAGGTCCGAGATCGTCGGCTGAGCGAGGACGAGTACCGTCTTCTCGGCACAATACTACGCAAGGCCAGCGATGACCCCGAACTCGCTCCGACCGTGGCGATTACCCGGCTGCTGGCTCTCACAGGCTGCCGACGCGGAGAGATCATTTCTCTCAAATGGAGCGAGGTCGACTTCGAGAACAGTTGTCTGCGCCTCAAGGACTCAAAAGAAGGTGCCTCGACCCGACCGATCGGCCTGCCTGTCATCGAGCTTCTGGAGGAGCGCCGAAAGGTGGTCTCTGGTGAACAAGTGTTTCCTGGCATAAGAGGATCAGAGACCTTCGGCAGCTTTCCGAACCAATGGCACAGAATATTTGGCGACGGCAAGCTTCCAGACTTCACGGCTCATATCTTGAGGCATAGCTTCGCAAGCGTTGCGAATGATCTAGGCTTCACGGAAAGCACGATCGCCGCGCTCGTCGGGCACTCAACGGCATCAATAACAAGCAAATACATCCATTCGCTCGACAGTGTGCTGATCATGGCCGCCGACACTGTCTCCGGCTACATCCAAGGGCTACTCGCAGGGGTCGAGTTTAAGCACACTGCTTACGCATTGGATCGGACTGCAAGGCGAGAGGCGTTGTCACGATTTGTGGCGCAGTCGAGTATAACCAATGTTGCAGCGACGCAGAAGTGAACGACCATCGGAGTTCTGGTGATATCATGTCGAAAACGACTTTTCTTCAAAGCGCTTAGCGACTTAAGGTTCCGCTGTTGTCGCTGCCGAACGTTTGCAAACAGAGCAGATGAACTAGAATAAATATTGGAGAATACTTTGAAGCGGAAAATGGCGGCCTTAGTACTCGGCAATGCGAACTATCCAGATGGAGATGAGCTTAAAAATCCTGTCAATGATGCCTTAGATGTCGGCGAAAAGCTCAAACAATATGATTTTAAGTTAGTCATTGGTACGGACTGCACCAATGCCGAAATGGATAAGAAGCTCAAGGAATTTTCTGACCTTCTAAAGACCCATGATGTCGGAATGTTCTTTTTTGCCGGACACGGGATGCAGATTGACGGCAGCAACTATCTGATTGCTATCGATACGGATGGTACGTCTGAGATTGACGCGAAACATAGCTCCATGTCTCTCGATAAGGTCGTCGATGTCATGGCAAAATCCAACGCAACTACGAAGATTATTGTCTTGGACGCCTGTAGGAATAATCCGTGGGAACGCGCCTGGCATCGCGATATGTCTGTGCGCGGCCTCGCTTCTGTCTACGCTCCGAAAGGTACGATCATTGGGTTTGCAACGTCTCCAGGCGAGCTTGCCGCAGACGGATCGGGTCGCAATGGTACGTACACCGAGGCCCTTCTCCAGCATATTGATACGAAAGACTGCCCAGTTGAGACTATGTTTAAGCGAGTGCGAAACACGGTAGCCGCTGCAACCAGAGGCAAACAGACGACTTGGGAGCATACATCTCTTGCAGGCGAATTTTACTTCAATTTGGGCATCGGCAAGCTTGTTGATGAGTACGATGAGACCGCCCTTGCTGACGGCCTCTTTGGTCTTGATATGTCAAAGCCGTCCCACGAGATCATCAAAGGCCTCAAGAGCTACAATTGGTATGTCCAAAACCCGGCCCTGCTCAAACTTGACGATAAAAGCGTAAAGAAGATGGGTCGAAACAACCTCTTCGTTTTAGGTCGTAACATTTACCAAGCCGCCTGCGGATCATCTGGGGCTGCGGACGTTTTCATAGCAGATTTTGTCTCACGCACTGCAAAATTTGGGTCAGCCAAGCGAAAAGCGCTCCTAGACGGAATGCTGTTCGAGATTTTCTTCGACTCGACAGGCAATCTCCGTCCAAAGATCAAGGGTGGATACTTCGATGAAGTGTTCGATCTCCAGAAGGTGCCTACGCTGAAAGAGAGCTTTGATTTCATTGCGGACACACTGTCGGCAGCGGGAGCAAGCTTTATCGAATTACCTGGCCGTGGGCACGAGCTTGACGTCACTGTTGCCACAAAGAAGGTGAAAAAGGGCTATCTGGTCGAATCTATTTTCATTGGTGGGCAGGACTTACTCCAACCGCCGGAAGGCGATTGGGACGATCTCGACGGCATACAACCATACTCGAAGACTGTTATGGAGCGGTTGAACGGAAATTTGGCCCTCGAACTTGTCGTTCCACAGCGGCTCTTGAAAGTCACGTACACACCTTCGACCGTTGATGAGGATGATATGATCATGATCCCTCGGGGGTGGAGTATAAAGAGAGACTAGGTTTGACTGATCTGCTATCGAACCTGCCTTCGAAACAATGACGATCTGTTAACACTCGATCGACGTCTTTATTGGACAGAATACCTTTATATTTGGCGGGCTTGATATTCTGGGAAATGTAGGGGAACGGACAGCTTGCCGCTTTTCTGATCGGAACGGCGTTCCTCTTCGTACATCGCCAATGACAGGAGAATTAAGGCTTCGTGCGCTTTCTCCAGCATCCGAACTGTGTGGTTGCGGAAGTTCATTAGCTTCTCCCGATCAATAGGGCTTTCCTCGTCCGGGAGAAACTCGTCACATAGAATGAGACAACGGTGTTCAAGTAAGTTCCGAAGCTCGTTTAGGTGGGCTGCTGCTGGCTCGATCGCATCATTATCTGAACCTTTCTGCCCCAGAATATCGAAAGAGAGCCAATAGAGCCCGCGAAGAGCAAGGTTGGGACGATCGATGAATTTCGGTGCGAGCGTGTCTCGCCGTCTTGGGTCCTTGTACCATATGCCTCTGAGGTCGACTTGGTTCGGACGTCGGCCCAATTCGAAGTACGTGTTCAGGAAGCCCGCAACTTTGTCGAGCAGTCCATACGCAGCTCGAAACGACAGCCGAAGCTTCTCCGTCCCGACAGAGAACACCGGATAATCCAGTGTGTCGATCAGGCGGATCCCATTGTCCGCGAAATGCCTCTTGCGATCTTCAAAAGGTTCGCTTTCCACAGCTTCATGAAAGAGCAATCGAGCGGCAATGAACTCCTGCTTAAGCTGGTTATACCAGCCGAGGTAATGTGGAGGCTCATCCAGCCCGTAGGAATGCGATGGTAGGTGAAGTGGATCTAGTGCAGCAATGGAATATGGACCGAGCACAGACAGTGGGTTCAAGAAGAGCCCCATATCTAGCATTCGCTTTCGGTAGTCGCGTTCTTCTGCTTCCCCCAATGACCAACCGCTCATATCCGTTTTGGAGAAAACGGCATCAACATCAACAACGGCCCTAACCTGCGCTGCCTGCTGATCAACCGCTACCATCATATCTGGGTAATCGCCGTCCCATTCTACGTCGCCACTTCGAACCTTCTCAAAGTCTTGGCATGCATGAGCAGCGAGCACCGCTCGATGTCCATCATCATAGATCATGCGAGCGAGTGTCAGACGTGCAAGACCTTGATTGGCGATCGCCATAGCAAAGTTGGGGCTATCTCTTAGAACGGCGGCGTAAATTCGTAGCGCTTCAACTGGCCGACCGAGTGTGTTCATATTATTGGCGAGGTTGGTCCCGATCTGTGCGCGCCTTGTCCGTGATAGCTGTACGAAGGACGGATCCGCACGTGCCCGCCGGAGATACAAAATCTGTCGTTCCCGATTTGGTTGCCGCCAAGCCCAACTACGAGGCTCTTCAGCATCTTGCAGTGCCGCGTAGATGTTAGCGCGAAAGTAGTGAAGCAGTGGGTCGGGGGCCTTGGAAGCATCCAGCTTTTTCTTGCAGACCCCATCGAGGCGTCGGAGTTCGTTCAGTCTACCTCCCAGTGCCGCATCATCGATTTGATATGCAAGTTCGTCGATCTCAATACTCATTTCGCCATCCATCCACCAAAGGCCCGCCAATGGCCGTGTATTCAATCAACTTTCTCTGCTGCCTTAACCTCTGCTCTATCGAATAACAGCGGAGCGCTTTGGGCGCCTGAGCTAAGATCGCTACGCCCAAATCATGTCTGGTCGTTCAGTTTGTCCTCGATCTCTCCAATTGATGACATTATGTCTTCAAAGTCGGGTGCATTACCGAAGATCATGGCCCGGGTATTGTCATAGTCACGAGCCAGTCGTTTGATCATGTCACCAACGGGTCTAAGGGAAAATGAACCTGGCGCAGCAGACGCGAGATCGAAATCCGGCCTATTGAAGAATGTCTGTGCATGCACAACGCAATCTGCTCCAAGAGCTAGATCCGCAAGCGCGGCGGCGCCAGCGTTCGATTTGAGCAGTGAATGCAGATCGTAGTAATGACGCGAAATTCGTTGCCCGTCCTGACGCAATTCACCACGTCGCTCGAACCAGTTGCGTAGCCCGTGTGCAATGACGATCTTGTCCCAAAACGTCCGTTCTGCATCAATGGTCGTAACACTCGGTACGCTAAGATCAAATGTCTTAAGGTCATCGTCGATGTAAGGCGTGATCGTAAGGGGCTGGTTCGGATCAAGCGCGGATTTCGCTCCGGACTCAATCTTCACAGCCGCTTGCACATATGCTGTTTCGGACGTGTCCACCCGTGGGTACCAGACGAGTAAGGTCTGATTGCTCGGATCAGTTTCGTCGACTTCCACGCGGCCCAGGCCTTCCGTGTCGCCATCAAGAATTTCAGCGACCGCAGTACGAAGATCAGTCGTGATGTAGTTGCTGCAGTCAGCAGCGATTGCGTCGAGCGCAGCCTTCCTTTTTTTCTTGGATAGCGCTGCAATTTCCGCAGTGGTCCCCGGATGACCAAGATCATCTCGGAAAACCGTCACGTCGATGTCTTCTGAGAACCGGCTGATCAAGCCATAGGCCTTCGATAAAGACGTGCCGCCTTTGAAGAGAAGGCGTGGCCCGTTAACAGGAAGTCGATTATAAAGCGTGTTGAGTGTCCAACACACCCAAAAGTCCTTCTCGATGTTGATGAGCGGCGCGCCCAGACGCTGGGCAGTTGTCAGGAATAAATCTGCACGATCTGCCGGTTCCGCGCGAATGATTTCCTTGAAGGCATCTGTACTCATTCTTGCGACCCCGCGCGGGCCGCAGCGAGTGGATTGCGCAATATCTCCTGCATCCAGATAGGCATCGCTGCTAGGCCGGTGCGCAAGTCTTCGGTGAGTTGTGGTCCGTTCTTCTCGTCTGCAAGAAGCTTCCGAATAGTGCGATCGAGCTTGGAACGCTCAACTTCACTTCGCGTTGCGTCGTGGATCCAGTAAAGCGCTTGCACGAGATACATGCCAGGTCGTCCGGCCCAATAGAGACGGCTTGGTGCAGCATGCTTGAAGACAATTTTTTGGTTTCCAAATTCAATCGGCTTCAAGCGTGCATCCACCAAGACCTCGATCTTTGCTGGCACAGCATTTGTAAGGCCCAAGGTGTTGGCTGCCGTCATTCCGTCAACGACAAAACGGGCCTTATCGCGTCGCGCAACAGCCTCAATAACCGCGCGATAGTCTGGTACCGAGCGGCTCTGGGTCAGTTTGTTCATCTTCGGCTTATCGTAAAGACCGCGTTCGATGCGTCGAAGCTCGCCTGATTTGACCATGCGCTGTAGCGCCTTATCGACGGCCTCTCGTGGACCGAGGTCTGCGAAATCTGGAGGAGTCCAGACTTTTGCAGGCTCGGCTACGATCCGATCCAAGATGAGTGTCGGCAGACTTTGCTGGGCATTGTGTCTGGTCATGTCCGAAGCATGTCACATTGTTCGGACATTGGCGAGTCCGAAACTTACTACATATTTCGGACATTGGTTCCAGAGAACCGTCACTGCGTCAAAACCGGAAGGTTCAGTGATGGGCGGTAACTGCGGTCACGCCCCCCCTCAAAGTCGAATTCATAAAGGCGCACGCGCCCGAGCACTGGCGCCTGCTGGCCAAGGAAGAACGTCAACGCATTCGGCGCGGCGACAAACAGGTGAGAGACCGACCCCGCCCGCTGCCCGCAGTTTGCTGATCGCATCGCTTCCTTCGCCGATTGCGCAAGGTCGAATGCGTGCCGCCCTGCGGCAACAACCTGCGATCCTGAACCCGTCGAGGGCCGGAGGACCACCAATCGCCCGACGGACGGAAGCTGATCTTCAACGTATCGCCGCACATCGCCGGTGATGTCGTGGGTTATGCTAAAGGCTACCGCAATGTCCGGGGCGTCCGGCTTCATCTCAATCACGGTCGGATCAAGCGTCGGCCAATCCGGATCAGTCGGAACATCGTCGGCGGCCCAGACGCTCCGCTCTAGCGTTCGCTGCTCCAGTTCCACGGCCCGTCCGGACTTGATGTTAAGCACGCTCCCGGCAGCGAAAGCCAAGGTTGTGTGCGCATCAAGCGCTAGCCGCAGCCTTGACCGATCACTTGCTGCAGACCGAAGAAAGTTGGAGAGGTCAGGATAAAGCGTAGCCGACCAGTCAGCGTCATCCCGTATGAACCGCTCATCGAAAACCGAGACAACATTGAGCACTTCATCGCACCGATCTTCCAGCCGGTCGAATGCGTGCTCGAAGGATTTCACGCCAAACACCTTTGGTCGCTCAGATGAAGCGCCGAATAGATCTTCACTGGCACACAAGGCTTTGAAGCTCTCGCGATCGTATTCAACCCGTCCCTGACTCATCCACTGAAAGACGAGGTCATCATAAAAAAAAGCGCTTTCATGCGGCGGCACTCGACGCAGCCCGACGAAGGCGAAAAGCATATCCAACATATCGCGCAAATCGCCCAGAGTTTCCGAGGTATGTCCAAACGCCATCGTACCAGCGAGGAGCCGCAGCTCATTCTCGTCAATATCTAGATGTTCCCGCCAGGCTTTTCGGATTCTGCCAGCAGCACTGTTGTCCGTCTTGGTCCCGTAAAGACGATCAAGCCGAATAGCTCCTGACCTCTGGCTAATCACCGGATTGAGCGCATCCGCACGATCAAGTTGCCAATTCGTCACCAGTTTGAACTGAGCTCCGGCTCCATCTGGAGCAATTTTCGCCTGTGCCTCACGCGCGCGCTGAAGTAGCGAGCGGGCGTTCGCATTGATGAACTCGGGGTTCACCAAATCGGAATAACCGTAGGTGCCGGGCGAAACATGCCACTTACATTGCATGTGCCCGCGCTTCAGCGGTCGGCCCAACGAGTCCTTGGGTTCGCGACCGGCAGCATATTCCACCCAAACATCGTCGAAGCTTTTCGGGCCGCTTTCAAATCCAACACGAACAATCGGACTGTCTGGGTCAAGCAGCCTTGCAGCACGAAGCCAAAACTGGCGTGCCTGATATGTATCCCCATCGCGGCGAACAGTGACTGCTTGCGTCATAGCTGAAGCCTAACTGCTCGCCGGGCTATCTTGGAACGGCGGCGTCGGTGACATGCTGCGAGCAATTTCCACCGCACGCGCACCATCCACGGGTCGCGACGGATAGGCATCCAAGACGAGAGCCGGAATAAGGCGCTGCGTCAGATCTGAGAAAGTGAAACCATGCGCTCGTCCATTGCCTGGTCCAGTGGCTTCGACCAAGGCTTTCATGTGCTGAGCAGCAATACCAAGTGGCTCAAGACGGGTCGAAAGAACGAATTGTCGCTGAGTGTCGCCCGGCCTTGAGAATTCAAGGATGTCTGCTGCTCGTCTACGAACCGCTGGATCCAAGGAATTAAGTCGGTTGGTGCACATGATGATCGCCGCGGGAACTTTGGCATTCGCAATCTGGTCGACACCCCGAATGAAGGCGTTCACCCCAGCTCGATCTTCATGATGCATCTGGCTCGCTTCGCGTGATTGCGCCAAGGCATCTGCTTCATCCACAAGCAGAATGACAGCGCCCCGAGTTCGGCCGCCACCAGACCCAAACTTCCCAGCCTCCTGAAGCGTGTACTCAAAGGCGGTGGAAATGAGCTGGGTCATTTCGCCGACCCGACCCTGTCCGCGCGTCGATAAGCTCAGCGGCAAGAGCGTGATGTCTATTCTTTCCTGCCGAGCGACGGCATCACCAATGGTCTCGGCGAGCTCGGTTTTGCCCGAACCCACATCCCCGGCCAGCACAACGAGCGGCGGCCTGCGCAGAACAGTATCCAGCAATGCGGAGGCTCCAGGATGATGCCGATCAGCCCAATCGGCCAGACCACCGGGGTTGACCAGCAGCGCAAGGACCTTTGAAAGCCTGTCCTTTTGTGCATCCAGTCCGACAAGTCGGGCAAGCCGCTCTTGCGGCTCGAAGTCCGGGTAAACGATCCGTCTATCGAAGAGCTCATCCAGACTAGGTTTGCTGTTCATCAAAAGCTCCGCACTGTCGCTCGCTCAAGCGAACGGCCGCCCGAGGAATATGTTCTGTCGCTGGAAAGGTATCCGTCAACGGATGGCTCATCAGCACTCACGCGGTAATGCGGGAGCCCGTTCTTAAATGCGTCTCTCTCACTGCTTGTCAGATTGTCCCAAGCGCTGGTGTAGGTCAGAAAACTGTAGAAGGTCGCGCCAGATATATCGGCGCCAGGCCGGATCTTGCCGGGATCATCATCAACCGAACCGCTATAGAGATCCTGAGCTGTGTACTTTAGTGTTGGCTCGACCCAACGACCGTTGCGCTTGAAGCCGTACCAGACGTAGTCAAGGTAACCGGCCTTCATTAACGCAATTGCCTCGGCTTCATAGTCCGCGATCTTGCTGTCACTCGGGCTCCCGTACAGCCGCTGGAGACGCTTGAGGTCCGTGGCAACTTTCGCAGCCATATGGCGAGCGTGGGTCACCGTGAAGGTCGTGCTTTCGGAAACTGTAAGGCTGTAAGACATTCCGCTACCTCAAACCTGAAATGATGAGCCAAAGACCTTTTGCCAATAGGCAACGGTCAGCTGTTTTGTCGGTGCGGCCAGAGCAGAGTCTATGGCCTCTCCAGCATCAAGCGCGGCCTCCACAATCGCGTCGGCGTTGGAGGTCGTGTACAGTCGCGCCACGTTGTTATCGGCATTCACCGGATCGATAATTTGGACGGTGTCGCTATGTGATCCGACACTGGATGGGGAATAGTAGTCGGAGAAAACGATCCGTTCCCGCAAATTGCTCTTCGCAATGTATGTAAAAAAATGCTGGAGAGCCTCAGGGTAATCGCTGAGATCGAGTCCATCGTCGCAGAGCTTCGCGAGGATCATCTCGATCATAAAAGACTTGAAGCGAAAATTGGCATCCTCGTTTTTCAAGCGCCGGGCCCAGAATTTCACCAGTCGCACTACCTGTGCGAAATGGATTTGTTGCGCCTTCTTGCGCTTGGATGCGAAATCCAGATGTAAGGGGATACTGGTCTTCAGGAACGAGCCATCGTCCTGACTGACCAGATCGCCATACCATTGCGGATCACCGCTGTAGAGAATGGGAACAATATCGACGTCGAGACCGCTTCCCTTGAAGGATACGGTCACCGAATACGTCTGTGGCTGCACTTGATCCGGCGAAAAATTCGGAAACGCTTTGCGCAGACGCTCTGCGATATACTTGAGGAGTTTGTCGACGTCCCGTGGAGCATCTGCTCCACTCACATAACAGCCAACGTCGATGTCATTCAGTGATCGGAGCGCGGTTCCCTTCGCCAAACTTCCTGACAAAAGCATCTTGCGAAGCGTGAAATCGGGGTGCTCGTTGAGATACCCCTCGAGTTTCTCGCGCAGACGCCGCGCCTGGGCGCGGTATTCGTCTGCCTTCGCTTTGGGCAGATTTACGCGATCGGCTGCAAACTGAGCGATCTCTTTATGCGATACGTGGTCTTTACTCATGCCCCCAGCCTCTTGCTTGGTCGTTGCTATTCGATCCGAATCTCCCCAGTTCGCATCAACACTATTGAAACTATATGGGTATAGCTGCTATACCTGTCAAGAACCACGAGGGGTTTAGTTATGTCAGAAGAGTCAACGTCTCCGGGACGCAATCTTGCACCGCGATTTGAGTTCATCGAGTGGCGTCTGTTCTGGGAAGGGCATCTGAACCGAAGCGACCTCGAAAAGCGATTTGGCATCTCAACACCGCAAGCTTCGGTTGATCTGAGAAACTACCGTGACGCTGCTGGCGAAAACATCGAATACAACGCCACCGAGAAGCGATTTGTCGGTACGGAAGCGATGAAGCCTCGCTTTCTGCAAGTTTCCGCCAACCGCTTGCTGCTGCAGCTCCGTGCCTTTGTGAACGGCGTGTTGAGGCGGGATGATTTACAGTTCAGCGAAATGCCAGCGGTTGATGTCGCGCCCGAGATTGTCCGAGACGTTCGAACGGAGGTTCTCAGATCTATACTTGGCGCTATTCGAACAAAACAGGCCGTCGCTGTCGAGTATCAGTCGCTCACCAGTTCAAGATGGCGAGATATAGCGCCACACGCTTTGGCATTCGACGGACACCGTTGGCATGCGCGGGCCTGGTGTTGTGAACGCGAAGAATTCCGCGACTTCGTCCTGACACGGATAAAGAGGCTCGGGAAGCACAAGGAAGCCCGCTTCAATCCTGATCATGACCTAGCTTGGCGAAGCAAAATCAAACTGCACTTGTGCCCGCATCCTGATCTGAGCACGGAACAAAGCGACGCGATTGCCCGGGACTATGATATGCGTAGCGGGGTTCGCAAAATCGAGATGCGGCTTTCATTGGCCTATTACTTCATAAAGCGGCACAACCTTGATTTAGACGTCCTAGAGCCCGCTCGCGCTCAGATAAGGTTGGCGAACCTTGCAGAGGTCGAGGCTGCGATCACAGACGCCCAGAAAAAGTCCAAAGAACTCAGCGCTAACGTCTGAACCCTACGATACATTTCCTTCAGTTTCAGAGCCTGTGTTTGGAGGTATTGTATCACTAGCACCCTGAGGTGGAGCGTCTCCCGGCGGGCCGGGCTGTCGGCGGAGCGGAAGCCCCGCTGAGTCTTCCCCCTTTCGGGCTTCCATCCCTGACGCGGACGGTGAGGGCTCAGACTGGATCAAGGCGTTACGGCTCGACATTATGTTAGAGTAAGAGGCCTGCGGCTGTCGCCGTGACGGGTTTGGAGGTCGAGAGAGAGGCTCTCAGGCCGCCCGTCATGGAGAATAGTTCTGACAGCAATGGAAATCATGGACGGCCGTCCCGAGAGCGGCGGCTACAAGGTGGATGTGTCCCGCGGCGGACATGATGGGCGCGTGTCGTCCGAGTGGTTTTCGCGGCCCGACGACGAGAGGTTTCTCTCCCTCTCGGAGCTCTACGCCTCGGTGAAAGGTCGCGCCGAGCGCAGCCGGACGCGCACTGTGGAGAGCGCGGCGATACGGGTCGAGGCCCATCGCGACCATCCAGAGAAGCTGGCGCTTGTCCTGCCGGACGCCGAGACGCCGGTCGTACCTACCCATTGGAGTTTCGGCCAACTCGCCAGCCTTGTCAGTGCCCCGGCGGCCTATCTGCGCCAGTTGCCCGCACCGCTCGCAGGGATCAACCTTCAATATGGGCTGACCAATCACCGCGCCGAGCAGATCAAGACGATGGAGGTCGCGAATGGACGTAGCGAACTGCGCGCTGTCACTGGTCCAGACTATGGCCGCATCTACGATCATGAACTTGTCTCCGCCGTGCAGCGCATCGCGGGCGACGGAGTCGGCGACACGCGTTGGAAAGTCCCGGGCCTGCTCGACTGGTCAACGGGCATATACAACCCGATGGTCGACGTTACCAAGGATACGACGACACTCTACGCCTCCGACCGGGACGTCTTCCTCTTCCTCGTCGACGATCTAAACCCCATCGAAGCCGGGACGCTCCCTGACGGCTCGCCCGATCTCTTCTTCCGGGGATTCTACTGTTGGAATTCGGAGGTCGGGGCGAAGACGCTTGGTATCGCCAGCTTCTATCTCCGCGCCGTCTGCCAGAACCGCAATCTCTGGGGCGTCGAGGACTTTCAGGAGATTTCGATCCGACATTCTAAATACGCCGCCAACCGCTTCGCGCATGAGGCAGCGCCAGCACTGGCGAGTTTCGCGGATTCCTCTCCGCAGCCCTTCATCCAGGGCATCCGCGCGGCACGCGAACGGGTCGTTGCCCGCAGCGACGAAGACCGGACCGACTTCCTGCGCAAGCGTGGCTTCTCGAAAGCGGAGAGCGGCAAGATTGTCGAGACCGTCCTCGCCGAAGAAGGTCGACCGCCCGAGAGCGTGTTCGACTTCGTGCAGGGCATCACGGCGGTCGCCCGGTCCAAGCCGCAGCAGGATGCGCGTCTCACCATGGAGACCCGCGCCAAGAAACTGCTGGAGCTGGCCGCCTAGCTGCAGCGGTTCCGCTCCCTCCTGACCCACCTGTTCCCGGTCCATCTCCCTTTAGAGGAAGAGGTGGGCCGGGAGTTTCGTGACGGGTTTGGAAGATCGAGAGAGTGTCTCGCGATCGCCCGTCGCGGAGAAGACCGATGACCAAGTCAAAGAAGATCACCCTCAGCGCCTCGCGCGACATCCCCTTCAACAAGCTGCTGCTCAGCCAGGCGAACGTCCGCCAGATCAAGGCCGGCGTCTCGATCGAAGAACTGGCCGAGGACATCGCCCGGCGCACACTGCTGGCAAGCCTGACCGTCCGGCCTGTGCTCGACGATAACGGCGGCGAGACCGGCATGTTCGAGATCCCGGCGGGCGGTCGCCGCTTCCGCGCGCTCGAACTGCTCGTGAAGCAGCGTCGCCTGAACAAGACGGCACCTGTGCCCTGCATCGTACGGACCGACGGTCTGGCCGAAGAGGACAGCCTCGCTGAGAACATCCAGCGCGCGCCGCTCCATCCGCTCGACCAGTTCCGCGCCTTCCAGGCGATGCGCGAGAAGGGCAAGTCCGAGGAAGAGATCGCCGCGGCGTTCTTCGTGTCGGCCAATGTGGTCAAGCAGCGGCTCAAGCTTGCAGCCGTTGCGCCATCATTGCTCGACGCCTATGCCGAGGAGGAAATGACCCTCGACCAGCTCATGGCCTTCACGGTCAATCCCGACCATGAGCGCCAGGAACAGGTCTGGGAGGCGCTAAAGCAGCACTATTCCAAGCAGCCCTACGAAATCCGCCGCATGCTGACCGAAGGCGCCGTGCGCGCCTCAGACCGGCGGGCGCAGTTCGTCGGTCTCGACAATTATGTCGAAGCGGGCGGCGAAATCCTGCGCGATCTGTTCCAGACCGACGATGGCGGCTGGCTGCAGGATGCGGCGCTGCTCGAGACCATGGTCACCGAGAAGCTCAGCGAGGAAGCCGAAGCGATCCGCGCCGAAGGCTGGCAGTGGATCGAGGTCGGCACCGACTTTCCCTACGGCCACACCTACGACCTGCGGCGCATTCGCGGCGAGGCCGAGCCGATGAGCGACGAAGAGGAAGCGTCCTACGCCGCGCTCAAGGCCGAGTACGAGAAGCTCGAAGACGAGCATGCCGAAGCGGACGAACTCCCCGAAGAGGTCGACGCCCGGCTCGGCGAGATCGAAACGGCGATGGAAGCGCTGCAGAATCGGCCCGATCCGGTTCGAGGCGGACGACTACGCCATCGCGGGTGCCTTCGTCAGCATCGACAGCTCGGGGCACCTGCGCGTCGAACGCGGCTATGTCCGGCCCGAGGACGAACCGGTGGTGGAGGCCGACGACGCTTCCAGCGCGGGACGATCGATCCAACGGCGGATGAGGCGGTCGCCGAAACCGCCGGCCGGACCATCGATCCGGACGAGGAGGAAGACGATGACGGCACCAAGCCGCTCTCCGACCGGCTCGTCTGCGACCTGACGGTCCATCGCACGATGGCGCTGCGCAACGCGCTCGCGAATGATCCGCAACTCGCCATGCTCGCCTGCCTCCACGCGATGGTCCTGCAGCTCTTCTACCACTACGCCCAGGACAGCTGTGTCGAGATCACGCCGAAAGCCGCGAATTTCGGGGCGCAGGCGGACGGTCTCGGCGACACGGCCTACGCGCAGGCGATCGACCAGCGGATCGAGACCTGGGCGGCAAGCCTGCCGAAGGCGCCGGAAGACCTCTGGGCGGCACTGACCGAATGGGACAGCGACAGCCGCGACGCGCTCTTCGCCCATTGCGTGGCGATGACCGTGAACGCGGTGCAGGAGCCGCATTACCGCAAGCCGCGCCAGATCGCCCATGCCGATGTTCTGGCCGCGACGCTCGGTCTCGACATGGCGAAGGCGGGATGGACGCCGACGGCCGACAGCTATCTCGGCCGCGTGACCAAGGCGCAGATCCTCGCCGCGGTGCGCGACGCAAAGGGCGACAAGGACGCCGACCGGATCGCCGGGTTCAAGAAGCCCGACATGGTCGAGGCCGCGGAGGAGCTGCTGGTGGGCACCGACTGGCTGCCCGCAGCCGCTGCGCACGACGCCGCTGGTCGAAGAGCCCGACGAGCCGGAGTTCGAGATCGTCGATGATCGCGATGACGAGCATCTGGCCGACGAACGACGACTCGAAGAAGAGGCGTTCCGCTCGAAGCCGCCGAGTGATCGCGCAAAGGACAGGCGAACGGCGGCGCGTGGTCGATGGCCCAATCGCTCCGACTGGATGATGATTGACCTGTTGCTGGCATCGCCTTCGCCACTCGACAGGGCGACCACCAACCGAGGGAGACACTTCCCCCAAACTCCCTCGACCCTGGGGCCTGTCGGACGCGGCAGGCCCTTTTTTCTGCGTATCGCTTAGGAGACCAACATGGACAATCCCGCATCGGAGATCGCGCGAAGGCTCGGGCGCGAGGCCGAGGCGGTCTGTCGCCAATACCTCTCGAACGGGCACAAGCAGGGCAACTACTGGATCGTCGGCGATGTCGACAACACGCCCGGTCGCAGCCTCTATGTCCGGCTCACCGGACCGACTCGTCGGCAAGGGTGCGGCGGGCAAATGGACCGATGCCGCCACCGGCGAACATGGCGATCTGCTCGACCTCATCGCGGCCAACCTGAACCTCTCCTCACTCGGTGACACGCTCGACGAGGCACGCCGTTTTCTCAGTCTGCCAAGACCCGAGCCACCGCCGCGGAAACCGATAGAGAAAGCGCCGTACGCGGATCGCCAGAGGCGGCCCGACGGCTTTGGGCGATGGGCCAACCGATCGCCGGGCACGCTGGCCGAACGCTATCTCGCCGGGCGCGGATTATCGGCGTGCTCCAATCGATACGGTGCAGATTCCATCCGCACTGCTACTACTGGCGCGAAGCCAACCACAGAGCGCGCCGCCGGAAACCTGGCCCGCCTTGCTCGCCAAAGTCACCGACACCGACGGAACGTTGACCGGCGTGCATCGGACCTGGCTCGATCCGAAGACCGTGACGAAAGCTCCGCTCGATCCGAACCGCAAGGCGATGGGCAATCTGCTCGGCCACGCCGTCCGGTTTGGATCAGGCGACGCGACATTCTGGCGGTCGGCGAAGGGCTGGAGACCATGCTCTCTCTCCGAATGGCAATGCCATCAATGTCCGTCGCCGCAGCCCTGTCGGGCAGCCACCTCGCAGCCTTCGATCCGCCGACTGGCCTGCACCGGCTCTATATCGCCATCGATGAGGACCCGGCGGGTCAGGAGGCGGTCAGCAGCGCTGGACGTAGCGCGTCGCGGCCGATGGGGGTCGAGACCATCTTGCCGCTGCGATCCGGCTCGGGCGACTTCAACGACGATCTCCTGCACTTGGACTCGACGAGATGCGGCAGCCATTTGCGTCCCCAGCTCGCGCCGATCGATGTGCCGACGCTCGCTCGGGCCAATACCAGCTGACGACTTCGGGTCGGGATCGTCATGCAGTGACGATGATGTCCCTCGCCACGAGAGCCGCGCCCGACGGCCTTCCGAGAGGGGCGAGACGGAGCGGAGACCGCCCGGTCCGGCAATGGCTGCGGCGACACCGTTTTCCGCCGCCGGGCCACCCGCGCATGCGCGGAAACATCAATCATAGATGCCCCAGCCCCGGCTTTGCATCGCGATCCAAAACGGCGCCGCCTTCGCCATCCTCCGCTCACGCTCCGGTCCTTCTGACGAAGGATGCAGGCCCGGTCGCGTCCCCGCTTTCCCGTCGCCCATGAAGGCCGCGCGAGGCGCGGTCACGAGCAAGGAGGCCAACTCAAATGACCCTGCACGATCCCGAAACCCGCTCCGCCACCGCCCTGGTCCTCGACGAACTCCAACTCTTCGCTCATCGACCCTTCGCCGACGAACCCGATCCACGTCCGTTGCCAGACGCCTGACGCTGTCGATGGCGCGACTCGCCGACATCTTCGACGCCCTCGTCGTCGCACTCGGCGACACGCGGCTCGAACCCGACCTCGACGACCTGCTCTGGTCCACCACCAATGTCTTCCATCGCATGGCGATCCGGATCGACCGCAAGCTCGACGACAACGAACAGGCGCAGAAGCGCGCCAGCGGCAACAGGACGGCTCCGAAGTCCGCTCGGTCGAACTGGAACGCCTCATCGCCGAAGGCATCACGCTTACAGAACAGCGCAACGCCTATGAAAGCATGCGCGATCTCGCCGCCGAGCTTTCGAGGCCCATCTTGGCCAGACCTGGCATCCGCGTTCCGGCTCAGCAACGTCAACCGCAAGCACATGACCGCCGCGATGATCGACAGCCGCGACTATCTCGACGCCAAGCGTAGGAGCCGACCTCGAACCGCTGATGCCCACCGGCACCGAAGATCGCCTTCACCGGCGGGCAGGACGTCACGGACACGCGAGGCCATCTGGGCCGCCCTCGACAAGGTCAACGCCAAGCACGACGACATGGTGCTTCTGCATGGCGGCTCGCCCAAGGGCGCGGAACGCATCGCGGCCTGCTGGGCCGACAACCGCAAATGCCAGCAGATCGTCTTCAAGCCGGACTGGACCCGGCACGGCAAGGCCGCGCCGTTCAAGCGCAACGATCAACTTCTGGAGACGCTGCCGATCGGTCTCATCGTCTTCCCGGGCTCGGGCATCACCGACAATCTCGCCGACAAGGCCAAGGTGCTTGGCATCCCGCTCTACGATTTCCGCGAGACGACAAGGCGGGTCGTCATGACCCGTGATGCGCATATCGCATCGCGATGCGCTCACGGGAATATTCCGCGAACACCGCATATATGCTATGCTTCGTCAGCGCCGTGGCGGTGGTGGAGGCGCAGCCCATGAGAGGAGACCGCCCATGTTCGTATCAGCCTTCCTAAGTGTCATCGGCCTCGGCTTCCTCGTCTGGGTGCTGTTCGCCTTGCCGTCTACGCGCTGCCCGCCTTCGTCGGAGTGAGCTGTCGGCATGTATGTCTACGACACCGAGGCGGGCGTGATCGCGGCATTGGTCGCTGGCATGTTTGCCGCCGTCTTCACCTCTCTCATCGGCCAGATTATCTTCGCCAAGGTCCAGTCCGTCCCGATCCGCCTCGCCATCGGCGCGCTCTTCGCTGCGCCGGCTGGCGTCGCCGGATTTTCCGCGATCAAGGGCCTTGTCGCAGATCGGCGGTGCGTCCGAAGGCTGGACGCTGGCCTTCGCGATCATTGGCGGGATCGTCACCGCCGGCACCGCCTGGGTGCGGATCGCAAGCCTCGCCGGTCCGCATCGGCGAGGATGATGGGCAGCACACAGACGCCATCCAGGCGAACCCGTTCGCGAATGATCGCTGACACCTCGCCGCCAATACGCCTGCAATTCACGGTATCGCGCGAGGTCAGCCGAAGCTCGGATACGGGCGTTCGCTGAGCGCGTCTGATCTCGTTCGAGCGCCTCGACCAAGCACAACACATATCGAAACACTTCCGAAGCCTAGGTGGCGAGGGGCATTCTCGCAAGCCGGGAGAGCTTGGCGATGAACATGCTCTCCGCCGTTCTGCACGCTAGAGCCTGTCTTTCACCGACGACATTGCCGGTGGATTGCCCGGTCCGAGGGTGGCGGTCATTTCTCATCCCATGCCCTCGTCACCCGCGTCCGTCACGGCCTCTCAATGGGCTGATCTGACCGGGATCGGCTGACGCCTCGACCGCCTCAGCCGCAACGCCGGGTTCGGACTTTCTTCCCCTGGGCTTTGCCCATTCCTCGCGGGACGACCCTGACGGGTCCAAGAAAGTCCGCCCCCGGCGTCCTCCGCTGTCGCTGCGGGCCAAGGGCTGCGTCGGCGGATCGTCCCGGTCCTGACGATCGCCATCGAGACCGCGACGGGCGCGGGATCGAAAACCAAAGGAGAAATGACATGGCCACCATCGGAACCTTCAAGAAGACCGGCAACGAATACGTCGGAGAAATCGTCACCCTCAACGTGCAGGCGCAGAACGTCCGCATCGTCCCCGAGGACAGCACCTCCGGCGAGAACGCCCCCTCCCACCGGGTCTTCGTCGGCCGCGCCGAGATCGGCGCCGCCTGGTCGAAGCGCTCGAACGAGGGCCGCGACTATCTGAGCCTCAAGCTGGACGATCCGAGCTTCACCCAGCCGATCTACGCCAACCTCTTCGATGACACGGTCGTCGAAGGCGGCGAGGAGACCTTCAGCCTCATCTGGTCCCGGGCGCGCCGCAAGAACGGCGACTGAGCACGCGACCTCAGCCCCGCCCGGGCGACCGGGCGGGGCTTATGTCTGTTCAGCGCCCTCCGTGGCGCTTTCCTTCAACAAAAGATCCGGCTCGCACATCCAGCGCCAAGGGCGGCGTGCCAGAGCGTGATGATCGTGACGTTCTGCTGGCCGCGCTCCATCGAGCTCACATGGGCGCGATCCACGCCCATCTTCACGGCCAGCGCTGCCTGGCTCATGTCAGCTAAGGTTCTGTAGTGCTTGAGATTGTTCCCAAAAATCTGCCGGATATCCATCCGACGACAAAAGACCTATCGCGTATTTTAGTGCGACGTATTATAATACTCGCTCTGATGCGGTCCGTTCGACAAACCATCGCGGAGAGTCCAGCTTTCAACTGCTGGACCGTTGCGCGGAACCGCCAAAATGAGGCATTAACCATAGGGCGCATACGTCGCCCATTAAGGGACGAGATGAACAATCAGATCAGTACACGGGCTTACCGACACCCCGCCGAACAGCGACCACTCTGACCGACTATGACCGCGCCCAGCTCAAGCTTTATGCACGCCTGCTCGACGCCGAAGCCGACGGGGCAGCGCTGTCGGAGATCGCGCACCACCTGTTCGGAATCGACGCCGAAGACGAACCGGAGCGTGCCCGACGCGTACATGACAGCCATCTTTCGCGTGCGCATTGGATGACAGAGCAACGGATATCGCGAGCTTCTTTCTCGGAACGCCTGATCCGTCAAAGTCGTTCAGTCCGGTGATGCACTTCGCGCATCGCCATATGCCATTGAGCTCCCTACGATTTCCCGTTTAACGCGAGCATACTCTCAAGTCCGCAGCGTCCGACGCTCGGCGCGTAAAGTAGGAGAGCGGATATGTCGACGAACTGGCGAAACGAATCTGACTACGCATACATCGAAACACTTCGATGCCTCCGGCCTGGCCTGGGAATGCCTTAGGCGCAATCCGGATTATCGAGCGGCATATCCCAAACATGTCCGAAGCGAGGCGCGCTGACATGGGGGTTACGATTTCCCGGTCGATCCACAATTCGATGCGACCGCCGCGACCGTGCTCTGGACGCCTGCCGTAGCGCCGGTCGTTTCGCATGTGATCTCGCCGCCGCCTCCCGAAGCGCTGACTGACAGCACCCTTCGGCTCGGCCCTTCTTCGCCTTCGCAGAGCATCGACCGAAACGGTTGGAGGACGCTGATCGGTGGTATCGTCACCATGTCGACCGCGCCTGAAATTGAAGATCATCCTGTCGCCGTCCTGATCCCGCTCGATGCCGATTGGTGCGTTCGTTTGAAGGCGGCGGAGCGCTTGCGCCATGCGATGCAAGGCCAAAGGCCACGGCAATGGTTCACAAAGCAACGCCGCATCCGCATCTCAAGAGCGCTTCGGACTGACGACGCACGGCATTCCGGTGCCGCCTTGCGTGATATCGCGACAGTCTATTTCGGACGGGAGCGGATCGCTGCCGAACCCTGGAAGACCAGCTCCTTGAAAGCACACACGGCGCGTCTCGCCTATTACGGCGAACGCCTTGCTAGCGGGGGCTATCGGCAAATCCTCCGCGGAAAGACGAAGTAAGGCCAAGCATTTCCGGCGCGCTTTCTGCCTGATATCGTTGCGCTATGTCGACCCAACCAAAAACATCGCCCACTGCACCGCGTATTCTCGGACGCACGCGCCGCCTGCCCACCAAATCACGCGCTGTCTTCGATCAGATATTTCACAGCGGCGGCGGCTATGTCCTCGACTTTTCGGACTGGACGATGGCGGAGTGGTTCGAGGAGACGTTCGATCTGAACATTTTCCAAGAGCGATTTCAGATCGAAGGACACAGCAAGGGAAAGACGCTGCGTGGATTCGTCGAAGTCGCCGAACCACGCTTCGTCGCGCGAGTGATGCGTGCGCTTTGGGATTATCGGTGCACTCTGACTGATTACCACGAGGAAGATACGGAGGAAGAAGCGCGGCTGGCGGAGTGGATTAAGCGCTTCGCAGATGAACTCGAAGCGGCATCGACAATGAAGCTAGAAGATGCACTGACTGACTTCTCGCGCGACACGACGCTGCCGAAGCTGCGCGCTTCGATTGCAAACGATCTCGTCGCCGAGAAACCCGACGTGGCGCTTGACCGCGTGCATACCTATTGCGTCAAACGCTTCCGGCATGTGCTCTCGGAACGCGGCCAGCCTGTCGAAGCGAAAACTCCGCTCCACGCGATCTTCGGCGCCTACGGCAAACTGCTGCGCGACAACGGCGAAGTGACCGAGTTCGCTTTGCCGACACTCCGCGTGCAGCATAAGCTCTTCGAAGGTCTAAACGATGCGCGCAACAAACGCTCCTATGCGCACGACAACGACCTGCTCTCAGTATCAGAAGCACAGTTTCTGATCGACTGCGTGCTTTCCTCCCTGGCCTTTGTCGAACGGATCGAGCGCAGCCGTTCGCAATCCGAAGACGACATTCCGTTCTGAAAAACATCATCTGAGCAAGCGCATTTATCGCGTCTTTCGGGGGTAACGATTTCTCCCCGAAATCTTCGTCATCCCCTTTACGAGCTATTCTCCGCTTCTCTGTCCATCGACCGCCCAGCGCATTCCGCGACGGGCCGCGATGACCAGAGGAGCCTCCCATGCCCGATCCCAATGCCGGCCTGCCGCCGCGCTATCTCAGAACCCCCGAAGCCGCCCGCTTTCTCGGCCTTTCCGGCCGGACGCTGGAGAAACACCGCACCTACGGGACCGGCCCGAAATACTCCAAGATCGGCGGGCGTGTCGTCTATGCCGTCGAGGATCTGCAAAGCTGGGTCAGCCGCGGCGAGAAACGCTCGACGTCGGATGACACCGGCGACACCGTTCTTCCCGCCAAACGCCATGCCGCGATCTCGCCAGCCTATAGCGGCGGCAAGAGTTCATGAGCGCGCGCACGACCATCGAACTGACGTGGGTCGAAGGCCGCATCGAGCGTTGGCTGCGCTTCGGTCGGATCGTCCAGGAGACGATCCAGAGCCGGTCCGTTCGTGTCGTCGGAGTCGATCCCGACAGTGTTTTTGCGTTCGTCCGCTGGGCCGCCAACGAGTACGGTACGGTCGAAAGCCGGATCGATATCCTGCAGGCGGTACGTCCTGGCGAGCGCTATTCGACCGTCCCTTTTGTGACGCCGGGCGGTGCATCGCTCCTGCGGCTCTCCGGCTGGCCGAAGGTCGAAGCCGTGCTGCTCGCCATCGACCAGGTAGAAGCGGAGGGCATCGTACCCGAAGACGTCTGCCCCGATCACTGGCGACACGTCCATAACCGCCTCAACTGCAATCTCGAGCCACGTCGCTATACGCCGTTCCGACACGAAGCCTGGCTCAAACGTCGAGCGCTGGCGGCATGACGCGGCATCGCAAAACCCTCGCGCTCGGTAGCGCGGCCATCGCACTGATCACCCTGTCCGCTGTCATTCGCGCCAACCCCATTCTGGTCTGGAATGCATCCGCGAGTGTGCCGATCGGCTTCTATGCCGTGCAGCCGCTCGACTTTCCAGCAATCGGCGATCTTGTCGTCTTGGAGCCGCCGTCGCCGCTCGGAGACTGGCTTCTCGAGCACGGTTATCTCGGAGCAGACGTCCCGCTCATCAAGCATGTCGCCGCACTTCCTGGACAACGTGTCTGCCGCATCGGCGTGACCGTCAGTATCGACGACGAGACCGTTGCAATCGCTCAGGAGCGAGACCGGTTCGACCGCCCGCTGCCCGTCTGGCAGGGCTGCCAGACGCTCACGGACGATCAGATTTTCTTCCTCAATCCCGACACCGAAGCGAGCCTCGACGGTCGTTACTTCGGGCCGCTGCCACGTGACGCGATCGTCGGCCTCGCCGTCCCGATCTGGATCCGGGAGGGCTGACAAATGTCATTTCTTCCTCCTTCCGGCCGTCGGTTCATCGTGGCTTCTGCGACGATCCTCGCGCTTTCCGGCTGCGCCAACCCGCCCGCCGCAGATGCGCGGGACACGGTTTCTCGCACTGCCGAGGCCACGGCCCCGACCTCCGACATTGACGCCCACATCGCGGAAGCCGCGCAGCGTTTCCGCATCCCGGAGCACTGGATACGCGCCGTCATGCAGGCCGAAAGTGCGGGCAATCCCCGTGCCGTCAGTCGTGCCGGTGCGATGGGTCTGATGCAGATCATGCCTGGCACTTGGGCGGAGCTACGCGCCGCCCATGGCTTCGGCGTTGACCCGTTCGACCGCCGCGAAAACATCCTCGCCGGCACTGCTTACCTGCGCCAAATGTATAACCAGTTCGGCGCACCGGGGTTTCTTGCGGCGTACAATGCCGGTCCTGGACGTTACGCCGAACACCTCCGAACCGGTCGTTCGCTGCCGCGCGAGACACGCCGCTACGTTGCAGCGCTGTCGCAGGAGCTCGGCCTTTCGGACGCCGTCCCGTTGCAAGCAACGCGCACCATTTCCGCAGCACCGGTGGCAGGAAGCGCCGCTCTTCGCGCCCGTTTCATCTGCAGACAGTCAGCAGCAGAGCAACCGACGTGACAGTCGGCAACGTCCCGTCGACCAGTCGTCAGAGGGTCCTCCCAACGCACCGCAAAACGAGCGTGCCAACCCGCTTTTCGTCTCCAGATCGACGGAGACGGACCGATGAACCGCTCATTCGCGCTCCGTCTCATTCCGTCGTGCTGCTTCGAATGGAATGCGGCCGTGAGAGGATTGCAGCAGGGATCAACGGTGGGAGGGCAAGATAAAAGACCGGGCACGCTGGGGCGTTACGGCGTTGTTGTTGTTGGGTTTTTCGCACATTCTGCACGCACCCATAGTGCCACGCTCACATCTAGTGTGCTGTTTTCGCTCGCCTTTGACCGTGCCGCGCGGGAATCTCAGAGCTGCACAGCCATGAGCAAGCGCGATAAAGATTTGCGTATCCGACCAGGCCGCATCCGCAACAAAGGCACCAGTGCGAAGAAGGCCAAGAGCTTCGTCGGACAGGTCATGCGGGCTGCCCGCAAGGCCGGTCACACGGGTCACCATTTCCGATCGGCAGGCGCGCGCGGCGGGCAGTCGACCTTCGGGCGCGGACGCTTCGTGCGCACCTCGCGCGGCCTTTCGCGAACAGCTCGCCGCGTCATTGTGAATGCGCGGGTCGTAAGGCATCGGGCGCAGAAGTTTCGCTCGGCCCCGCTGGCCAAACACATCACCTATCTCAAGCGCGAAGGCGTAACGAAGGACGGCAGGGATGCGGGACTGTTCGGAAACGAGAGCGATGGTGTGAATGATCGAGACTTCGCCGGGCGCTGCGAAGACGATCGCCATCATTTCCGCTTCATCGTCTCGCCCGAAGATGCGGGGCAGATGGACGACCTGCGCGCCTTCACGCGCGACCTCATGAACCAATCCGAACGCGATCTCGGCACAAAGCTCGACTGGGCCGCTGTCGATCATTGGAACACCGACAATCCGCACGTTCACATCCTGGTGCGCGGGAAGGCTGATGACGGCAAAGACCTCGTCATCTCACGCGACTACATCGCCAGCGGACTGCGCGGGCGCGCAGAACAACTGGTCCAGCTTGAGCTCGGCCCGCGCACTGAGAAGGAGATCGCGGCTGGTCTCGATCTGGAGGTGAAAGCCGAACGCTGGACCGGATTGGACCGCGCACTTCGCGCTTACGCCGATAACGGGGCGGGCATCGCCGACATGCGGCCCGGCGCGCCCGATCTCGAAGACCGCGAATTAAAGCGCCGGATGATTGGACGCGCCCAGACATTGGAGCGGTTCGGATTGGCCGAGCGGCTCGCGCCGTCCGTATGGCAATTGAAGCCCGGTATGGAAGAGACGCTGCGCGATCTCGCGGTACGGGGCGACATCATCAAGACCATGCACCGCGCCACAGGTGGCCATGCTCGCGCGCAGTCCGACTTCGCCATCGAGAATGCGCCCACTTCGCCCATTCTCGGCAAGCTGGTCGAGCGCGGCTTGCACAACGAGCTGACCGGCGAAGCCTACGCCATCATCGACGGAATTGATGGCCGCCTCCATCATCTGCGCTTCCGCGATCTCGACCTGACCGGCGATACTCCTGCAGGCGGGATCGTCGAAACCCGAAGTTGGGCCGGCAAAGATGGCACGTCGCGACGCATGGCTCTGGTCGGTCGCTCAGATCTCGCCCTCGATGGGCAGGTCCAGGCCAACGGCGCGACCTGGGTCGATCGTCTCGCGGTCGCGAAGACCCGCGCGCCGCTCAGCCATAGCGGGTTCGGCGCGGAGGTGCGCGACGCATTGAAGAAACGCGCCGACCATCTCGTCGAGCAAGGTCTGGCGTCCCACCAAGGCCAACGCACAACCTTCAACCGCGATCTCCTGAAGACACTTCGCGCACGCGAATTGGACACCACCGCCAAACGCATCTCAGACAAGACCGGATTGCCGTTCCGTAAATCGGAGGGCGGCGAGAGCGTGGCGGGGACTTATCGCCAGCGGCTCGATCTCGCTTCGGGTCGGTTTGCCATGATCGATGACGGGATGGGCTTCGAACTCGTCCCCTGGAAACCGCAACTCGAAAAACACCTCGGCCAGACTGTGTCCGGCACCGTGACCGCCGGTGGCGGGATCGATTGGACGCTGGGCCGCAAGCGCGGACTTTCGATCTGACTTCGGAGATATTCATGACGCGCAAGAAACATCACTCACCTGCCACCGCCATCCTCTGGGGACAAATCCTCATCGTCTCGTTGGTCGCAATCGCCATCGTTTGGGGCGCGACCCAGTGGGTCGCTTTCCGGCTCGGCTTCCAGGAACAGCTCGGCGCACCGATGACAGGCCTCTTAGGTCTGCCAATCTATCCGCCGTGGAACGTCTTCGTCTGGTGGTACTGGTATGATGCCTATGCACCGCGCGTGTTCATGGAGGGTGCGATCATCGCGGGCGCGGGCGGGATCGCCGCCGTCGGCGTCGCGATCTTCCTCTCCGTGCTGCGCGCACGCGAAGCGAGCGATGTGACGACTTACGGCTCGGCGCGTTGGGGAACCGAGAAAGATGTCCGGGCCGCTGGGCTCCTGAAAGAAGATGGTGTCGTTCTCGGACGCTATGGGTCACGCTACCTCCGGCACGACGGGCCCGAGCATGTGCTGTGCTTCGCGCCGACGCGGTCCGGGAAAGGCGTCGGGCTGGTTGTGCCCTCGCTTCTGACCTGGCCCGGCTCGACGATTGTGCACGACATCAAGGGCGAAAACTGGCAGCTCACAGCGAACTGGCGATCGCGGTTCAGTCGAGTGCTTCTGTTCGATCCGACCGATGCGAACTCGGCGGCGTACAACCCGCTGCTCGAAGTTCGAAGGGGCGATACGGAAGTGCGCGATGTCCAGAACGTGGCCGACATCTTGGTCGATCCCGAGGGTCTGCTCGAACGGCGGAACCATTGGGAGAAAACCAGCCACTCGCTGCTGGTCGGCGCGATCCTGCATGTCCTCTACGCCGAGGCGGACAAGACGCTCGCCGGTGTTGCCGCCTTCCTGTCTGATCCCAAGCGGACGATCGAATCCACGCTTGCTGCGATGATGCGCACGCCGCATTTGCGCGACCGACCCCACCCGGTCGTGGCGCAAGCCGCACGGGAGCTTCTCAACAAATCGGAGAACGAACGCTCCGGTGTGCTCTCGACAGCGATGAGCTTCCTCGGACTCTATCGCGACCCCGTCGTCGCCAAAGTCACGCGCCGCTGCGACTGGCGGATTGATGACCTGGTGACAGGTGATCATCCCATCACGCTGTACCTCGTCGTACCGCCATCCGACATCTCGCGGACCAAACCGCTGATCCGGCTCGTGCTCAACCAGATCGGTCGTCGCCTGACCGAAGATCTGCACGCGGAGCGCAGGCACCGCGTGTTGCTGATGCTCGACGAGTTCCCGGCACTCGGGCGGCTCGACTTCTTCGAGAGCCAGCTTGCTTTCATGGCAGGCTACGGCATCAAGGCCTTCCTGATCGCCCAGTCGCTCAACCAAATCGAGAAAGCCTACGGCCAGAACAACGCGATCCTCGACAATTGCCATGTCCGGGTAGCGTTCGCGACCAACGACGAACGCACGGCCAAGCGGGTGTCCGACGCACTCGGCACCGCGACCGAGATGCGCGCGATGAAGAACTATGCCGGGCACAGATTGTCGCCCTGGCTCGGGCATCTGATGGTGTCGCGGCAGGAGACGGCGCGGCCACTGCTCACGCCCGGCGAGATGATGCAGCTACCCCCAACGGATGAAGTGGTGCTCGTCTCCGGTTCGCCGCCAGTGCGCGCCGAGAAAGCGCGATACTATGCTGACCCGCAGTTCCATGCGCGGATCGGCCCGCCGCCTGAACTCGAGAAAACTTGCACTACAAAAAGTCTGGGTTCCGATGATTGGAGCCAGCTGGAACCCATCGCCACACCACCGCCGCCAAAGCGAAAGAAATCTTCAGACGACACGGACGGCGGAGTGCGCCGTGAACCGGACCTGCCTGAGCATGAGGATGTCGCCCCCGATCCGGCAAATGTGCGCAACGAGTTCGCGCAGTTGGACGAAGAGCCCGATGACGACGCGCAGCGGGCAAAGACGATGCGCGATCGGTTCGGCTCCGTCGCTCGGCAAGCCTCGCTCGACCCCGATGACGGGATCGAGCTCTAGGAGGCCGGAATGAAGAAGGATCGTCTGAACGTATATTTCGACTCGGCGCTCTCGGGTGAGCTTGAGGCGCTGGCGGCGCGGCGGAAGGTGTCAAAATCTCAGATCGTCGAGGCAGCGCTTGCAGCGTTCCTATCGCCAGACGGTGCCGATCAGCGCGAAGCCGCGATCGTCCGGCGTTTGGACCGGCTTACACGGGCCGTCGAGCGGCTGGAACGCGATCAGTCCATCGGTAATGAGGCCGTTGCGCTGTTCGTCAAATTTTGGCTCACGACGACGCCGCCGATGCCGGAAGATATGCGGGCTGCTGTGCAGGCGTCTGGCAAGGAACGCTATGACGGATTTGTCGAAGTGTTAGGAAGGCGGCTCGCCAAAGGTACAACATTGGCCAAGGAAGTCTCCTCAGACATAATTCCAGAAAAATGATTCCCTAAAACGCTGACACCGCTGTCGGCAATCTGCGCTATTTCCTGCCATTCTACCCTACTTCACTACTACGCCGTCAAACTTGTTGCCGATGACCTAAATCCGGTCTTCTTGCTCGATCCCGTAACCAGATGCGGGACCGCCAATGAACGTCCAAACTTTCAAATCAGAAGCGATCGAGCGCGGTTCCCGCATGCTCTGGACAGCGCTTGGGGCCAATATCGCGGCCTGGCTCGATGAAGACGCGGTCGTCGAGGTCATGCTCAATCCCGACGGCCGCCTTTGGGTCGACCGTCTCGGCGAGGGTCTATGCGATACTGACATCCACCTGTCTGCCGAGGATGGCGAGCGGATCGTCCGTTTAGTCGCGCATCATGTCGGTGCCGAGGTCCATGCGGATGCACCGCGCGTTTCCGCAGAGTTGCCGGGGACTGGCGAACGCTTCGAGGGGTTGCTGCCGCCAGTCGTCGCCGCGCCGACCTTTGCAATCCGCAAGCCCGCCGTCGCCGTCTTCACATTAGAAGACTACGTCCACAGCAAGATAATGTCGGTGGACGCCGCTGAAGCGCTCCGCGAAGCGGTCACCGGACGTGCAAATATCCTCGTTGCTGGGGGCACATCGACCGGCAAAACCACTCTTACGAATGCGCTCCTCGCAGAGGTCGCCAAGACTTCTGATCGCGTGGTTCTGATCGAGGACACGCGCGAGCTTCAATGCACGACGCCCAATCTCGTCGCACTGCGTACCAAAGACGGTGTCGCGACACTCTCCGATCTTGTACGATCTTCACTCCGCCTGCGTCCGGACCGCATCCCAATCGGTGAGGTGCGCGGAGCCGAAGCGCTCGATCTCCTCAAAGCCTGGGGCACTGGCCATCCGGGCGGCATCGGAACGATCCACGCGGGCTCCGCCATCGGCGCACTGCGGCGCCTCGAACAGCTCATCCAGGAAGCCGTCGTCACGGTGCCGCGTCCGCTGATCGCCGACACGATCGATGTGCTCGCGATCCTCACGGGCCGTGGTTCCGACCGCCGACTGACCGAGCTCGCACGTGTGATCGGCCTGACAGCCGACGGTGACTACGCGCTCCAACCCATCGTCACCCAATCGAAAGGACCAAACCCATGATGACACGACCTTCTATCCTCTATCCGCGCTGGCCGACCTATGCCTCGGCGGTTGCACTCGGCTTTTTGCTAGTCGCAGGTCAAGCCGAAGCCGCAGGCTCGGGCATGCCTTGGGAAGCCCCGTTGCAGGCCATTCTGGAGTCGATCGAAGGTCCCGTCGCCAAGATCGTCGCGGTCATGATCATCATCATCACCGGATTGACGCTCGCCTTCGGCGACACATCCGGCGGCGCACGGCGTCTCGTACAGATCGTGTTTGGCCTGTCGATCGCCTTCGCCGCGTCCAGCTTCTTCCTGAGCTTTTTCTCCTTCGGCGGCGGCGTACTTATATGAGCGACGCGACCGAGATCCCTGGCTTCACCGCGCCCGTACATCGCGCGCTCACTATGCCGATCCTGCTGGGCGGCGCACCGCGAACCATCGCGATCGCCAATGGCACAATCGCGGCGGCAGTCGGTCTCGGTCTACGGCTCTGGCTCGTCGGGCTGATCCTCTGGGCCGTTGGACATATGCTGGCGGTCTATGCCGCGAAGCGTGATCCTCAGATCGCTGACGTGGCGCGTCGTCACCTTCGTTATCCGACCTGGATGGAGGTGTGAGCTGATGATGCGCCTCGCCGAATACCGCTCCAAAGCCTCGATGCTCGCGGACTTCCTGCCTTGGGCCGCGCTGATCAGCGACGGGATCGTGCTCAATAAGGATGGTAGCCTCCAACGCACGGCGCGGTTCCGGGGGCCGGACCTCGACTCCGCCACACCCGCCGAGCTCGTCGCCACCGCGGCACGTCTCAACAGTGCCCTGCGCCGCCTCGGCTCGCGATGGGCCGTCTTCGTCGAAGCGCAGCGAATTCCGGCGCGAGAGTATCCGCTCTCGGAGTTTCCCGATCTGGTGTCGGCGCTCGTGGATGCGGAACGCCGCGCACAGTTCGAAGAAGCATCCGCCCATTTCGAGAGCCGCTATTTCCTGACCCTGACCTGGATGCCGCCCGCCGACGATACGAGCCGCGCGAGCGGTTGGCTTTTTGAGGACGCACCGACCAAAGGCGCAAATCCGCAGGAGCACATCGCTGTCTTCACATCGCGCAGCGAACGCCTGCTCGATCTCTTCGACGGCTTCATGCCCGAAGCCGCTTGGCTCTCCGACGAAGATACGCTGACCTATCTGCATTCGACGATCTCGACGCGGCGGCAGACTGTCCGGGTGCCTGAAACCCCGATGCATCTCGACGCCTATCTCGCGGACCAACCGCTGATCGGCGGTCTTGCCCCGCGCTTGGGAGATGCCCATTTGCGCACGCTTTCCATCACCGGCTTCCCGACCTCGACCTGGCCCGGACTTCTCGACGAACTCAATGCTCAGGCATTCGAATACCGTTGGGCCACGCGCGCCATCTGTCTCGACAAAGCCGATGCGACCAAGCTCCTGACCCGCATCCGTCGCCAGTGGTTCGCTAAGCGCAAATCGGTGGCGGCGATCCTCAAGGAAGTCATGACCAACGAGGCGTCCGCCCTCATGGACAGCGATGCCGAGAACAAGGCGCTCGATGCCGACGACGCCCTGCAGGAACTCGGCTCGGACATCGTGGGTGCGGCCTATGTGACCGCGACCATAACGGTCTGGGACGAGGACGAGCGCGTCGCCGACGCGAAGATGAAGCTCGCCGAAAAGGTCATCCAAGGCCGGGACTTCAACTGCATCCCCGAGACGTTGAACGCGGTCGAGGCCTGGCTTGGATCATTGCCCGGCCATCTCTACGCCAATGTGCGCCAGCCGCCGATCTCGACCCTGAACCTCGCGCATATGATACCGATCTCGGCGGTCTGGGCCGGACCCGCGCGCAACGATCATCTGAACGGCCCGCCGCTCTTTTATGCCGAGACTCAGGGTGCGACGCCATTCCGCTTCTCGACCCATGTCGGGGATGTTGGCCATACGCTTATGGTCGGGCCGACCGGGGCGGGTAAATCTGTGCTGCTCGCACTCATGGCGCTGCAGTTCCGCCGCTATGCGGACGCCCAGGTCTTCGCCTTCGACTTCGGCGGCTCGATCCGCTGCGCGACGGTCGCCTGCGGCGGCGATTGGGAAGATCTCGGTCTGGCGCTTTCGGACGAAGAAGGTACCGTCCAATTACAGCCGCTCGCGCGGATCGATGATGCCGCCGAACGCGCGTGGGCGCAGGACTGGCTCGCGGGATTACTCGCTCGCGAGGGCATGGATATTGACCCCATAGCCCGCGATCATCTTTGGTCCGCGCTGAGGTCACTAGCATCCGCGCCTGCCGCGGAACGCACCCTGACGGGCCTGGTCGGTCCTGCTCCAATCCAATGATCTCAAACGCGCCATGGCCCCATTCTGCCTCGGCGGTCCGTTCGGGCGGCTGCTCGATGCCGAGAGCGAAGCGCTCGGAACGGCGGACATGCAAGCCTTCGAGACCGAGGGACTGATCGGATCAGCAGCAGCACCAGCCGTGCTCGCCTATCTCTTCCACCGTATCGCAGCCCGGCTCGATGGACGACCCAGCCTCATCATCGTCGATGAAGGATGGCTCGCGCTCGATGATGCCACCTTCGGCAGCCAGCTTCGCGAATGGTTGAAGACCTTGCGCAAGAAGAACGCGAGCGTCGTCTTTGCCACCCAATCGCTGGCTGACATTGACGGCTCGGATATCGCACCCGCCATCGTCGAGAGCTGCCCGACCCGAATCTTCCTGCCGAATGAGCGCGCCTTCGAACCGCAGATCAGCGCGACCTACCGCAGCTTCGGGCTGAACGACCGACAGATCGAGATTGTCGCCCGCGCAATCCCGAAGCAGGATTACTACTGCCAGTCCCGGCGAGGGAACAGGCTCTTCGCGCTCGGCCTCGGCGAGATCGCACTGGCCTTCACCGCGGCCTCTTCCAAGTCCGACCACGCCGCCATTGATGCCGTGCTCGCCGAACATGGCCGCGACGGATTTGCCGCCGCCTGGGCTCGCGCGGCGCGGTCTCAATTGGGCTGTCGAACTGCTCGGGCCATCCGACGATGTCATCGACGCCACCCTATCCCCCACCGAAGCCAAGGAGACTGACCATGACCAACACTAAGACACGTAAATTTGCCGCGCGCGTCGCAGCGACCCTGCTGTTGTCGAGTGCAATCGCACTATCGCCCACGACCGCGCCGCCCGCGCATGCCGGGCTGTTCGGCGGCGGGTTCGGCGGGATCGTCTATGACCCGACCAATCACGCCGAGAACTTGCTGACCGCAGCGCGAACGCTGGAGCAGATCAACAACCAGATCGCCCAGTTGCAAAACGAAGCAGCGATGCTCGTCAATCAGGCGCGCAATCTCGCCAGCCTGCCATATTCGTCGCTCACACAGCTGCAGTCCTCCGTCCAGCAAACGCAGCAGTTGCTCGGGGAAGCACAGCGCGTCGCGCACGATGTGGCGACCATCGACGAAGCCTTTACTCAGGATTATGGCGCGGCAGCAGCGCGCGGCGACTTCGACGAGATGATCGGCGGCGCACGCGAACGCTGGCAGACTTCGGTGGCAGGGTTTGAAGACGCGCTGAAGGTGCAAGCCGGTGTTGTCGGCAATATTGAGACCGCCCGGACCGAGATGAAGGCGCTTGTGGGCCGCAGTCAGGCTGCGACCGGTGCCTTGCAGGCCACGCAGGCTGGGAACCAGTTGCTCGCGCTGCAAAGCCAGCAAATCTCTGACCTGACCGCCGCCATCGCCGCTCAGAACCGGGCACAATCGCTCGAAGCCGCTCGATCCGCCTCTGCCGAGGCGCAGGCGCGCGAGAACCTCTCGCGGTTCCTCGACTATGGCAGCACCTACGAGCCGACCACCGTCCGGATGTTCCGGTAGGCCGCGATGAAGCTCACCGCCGAAACCACGCTCAAAGGGATCGCCATCACCATGGGCGCGATCGCAGCGCTCATGGCCGCGACCGAGCTGCAGCGCGCGTTTGAGGAGGAGGCAGCACCCGCCATCTCCGTCTCGGACAATCGCCTAAGGCAAACGCTCCAGCATTGCCGGACGCTGACGCCCGAGGAGCTGGAAACAGATATCGCCTGCCAAGAGGCCTGGGCCGAGAACCGGCGTCGCTTTTTCGGGACACCGTCAGATAATCAGGGTGCGGAGTAAGCCATGGGCGATGTCGGCGTCATCGATCGGTTCCTGCAGGTCTTCACCAGCTATATCGACAGCGGCTTTGGGCTGCTCGGCGGCGACGTCGCGTTTCTCGCCACCACGCTCATCGTCATCGACGTCACGCTGGCCGCTCTCTTCTGGGCCTGGGGCGCGGATGAGGAAATTATCGGACGGCTGGTCAAGAAAACGCTCTTCGTCGGCGTCTTCGCCTACATCATCAGCAACTGGAACTGGCTCGCCCGGGTCGTCTTCGAGAGTTTCGCGGGCCTCGGCCTGGTGGCCACGGGCGGTACGCTTGGCGCGGACGAACTACTGCAACCCGGACGCATCGCCGCCGTTGGCCTGGAGGCGGGTCAGCCGATCCTCGAATCCATCGCCGACCTCATGGGCTTCGTGTCCTTCTTCGAGAACTTCATCCAGATCACGATCCTGATGTTCGCCTGGATCGTCGTGATCCTGTCCTTCTTCATCCTCGCGATCCAGCTCTTCGTCACGCTGATCGAGTTCAAGCTGGCCACGCTCGCGGGCTTCATCCTCGTACCCTTCGGGCTCTTCAACAAAACCGCCTTCATGGCCGAACGCGTGCTCGGCCTCGTCATCTCTTCCGGCGTCAAAGTGCTCGTCCTCGCGGTCATCGTCGGGATCGGCTCGACCGTCTTCGGCGAGTTCACCGCCGGGTTTACGGGCGAGCCGACGATTAACGATGCAATGGCCGTCGTCCTCGCGGCGCTCTCGCTTCTGGCGCTCGGTATCTTCGGCCCCGGCATAGCCAACGGCATCGTCTCGGGCGGTCCACAGCTTGGCGCAGGCGCAGCCGTCGGAGCCGGTCTCGCGGCAGGCGGCGTGGTCGCGGGCGGGCTCGCTGGCGCAAAGATGGCTGGTGCTGCGGGCGGTGCCGCCCTTCGCGGCGGGTCCGCCGTCGCAGGTGGCGCCTCGACCGCCTTCCAAATCGGCGCAGCATCCGGGTCGAGTACGGCCGGGAAGGCCGCAAGCGGCATGGCTGCCGTCGGTCAGGCTGGTGCGACGGCTGCAATGAGCCCGCTCAAACGAGCCGTCGGAGACAGCTACAAATCAGGATCGCGTGCGGCCTTCGAGGCCACCGGGGGCAAATTCAGCAATTCGCCAAGACCAGCTCCCGGAAACTCAAACGCCGGTCCGCCTGCTTGGGCGCGCCGCATGAAACGCCAGCAATCCCTGCAACACGGCGCGAGTGTCGCCGCCCATGCCGTGCGTTCCGGCGATGGCGGTGGTGGCGGGACCGCCATCAGCCTTTCGGAGAGATCATGATGTTCAAGCGACCAAGTGTGCGATACGCGAAGACCCCCGAACCGACCACACCCTACCAAAGAGCCGCGCAAGCCTGGGACGAGCGGATAGGCTCGGCCCGCGTTCAGGCCCGCAACTGGCGGTTGATGGCCTTGGGCTGCCTCGCGACCACTGCAACCTTCGGGCTCGCGCTGGTCTGGCAGTCCACCCAAGGCACCATCGTGCCTTACGTGGTCGAGGTCGACCGGCTCGGGGCGGCGCAAGCTGTGGCCCCCGCGACCGCGAACTACCGCCCGACTGATCCCCAGATCGCGTTTCACCTCGCGCGCTTCATCGAGAACGTGCGTCAGGTCCCCGCCGACCCGATTGTCCTGCGCGGGAACTGGCTGCGCGCCTACGATTTCACCACAGATCGGGGTGCGGTATCCCTCAATGACTTCGCCCGCGTGAATGATCCTTTCGCCCGTGTCGCCGAGGTTCAGGTCACCGCAGAGATTTCCAGCGTCATCCGCGCCTCCGATTCCAGCTTTCGCGTCGCTTGGACGGAGCGCCGCTATGTCAACGGTCAGCTCGCAGGGACCGAGCGCTGGACCGGCATTCTCAGCGTTGTCGTCCAAACACCGCGCGATGCCGAGCGCCTGCGCAAAAACCCTCTCGGCGTCTTCGTCCACGCCATCAACTGGTCAAAGGAGTCCACCCAATGACAGACCGCGTCTGGGCGACATATCGCCTTGTTCCCATCGTCCTCGCAGGCTCGCTCAGTGCCTGCGCCACATTCAAACCGCCGGAGATCAGCTACGACGATCCCGTCGCAGCCACGCTCGTTGCCGATCCGCCCGGACCGGTCCAGATCGTGGAGCGCCCCGAACCGTTGCCGCTGCCCGGACAGCTGATGCGCGTGGATGATGACCCAAAGTCACCGCAAGCCACGGAGCCGACGGAGCGGATCACGAACGCTAACGCGGCCGCGCGGATCGAGCCGGTGCGCGATGGGTTTATCAATGCCGTCCAGCTCTATCCCTATTCCTCCGGTGCCCTCTATCAGGTCTATACCTCACCTGGGCAGGTGACTGACATCGCCTTGCAGCCCGGAGAAAGCCTCGTTGGGTCCGGACCGATCGCGGCAGGCGATACGGCCCGCTGGATCATTGGCGACACGGAGAGCGGGTCAGGCGACAATCGCCGCATCCATGTGCTGGTCAAACCGATCCGCGATGATCTCGTAACCAATCTCGTCATCAATACCGATCGCCGCACCTACCATCTTGAGCTGCGCGCAACCCCATCCGCTTATATGGCCTCGGTCTCTTGGCAATACCCGGAAGACCAATTGATCGCCTTGCGGCGCCAGAACGATCGCGCCGAAGCAAGCCTGCCCATCGGTCGCAATGTCGATCTCGCCGATCTCAATTTCCGCTACCGGATCACTGGCGACCGCGCGCCCTGGAAGCCGCGCCGCGCCTTCGACGATGGCCGTCAGGTCTTCATCGAGTTCCCGCGCGGGATCGGCCAAGGCGAGATGCCACCACTCTTTGTCATAGGCCCCGAGGGCGACGGACAACTCGTCAATTACCGCATCCGGCGCAATTACATGGTCGTCGACCGGCTCTTCGCCGCCGCCGAACTACGCCTCGGCGATCGCCAGCGCGTGGTGCGGATCGTGCGGACCGATGGGGTCCGGCGCAGCGCGCAGCGGGATGAGCCTGTGGTCTCGGCCTGGCGCCCCGATGAAGATCGGTGAGCGGTATGAGCAACTTAGACAATGACCGGAAAGAGGACGACGCAAGAGGCTCGCCGCGTTCCGAGCAGGACATCGCCAAAGAACTGCGCTTGCGGCCCGATCCGCCGCGCGTGATGAAGCTGTCCCGCAAAGCCATCACCGTCCTTGCCGTCGTAGGTGGGCTTGGCGTCGGCACGATCCTGATCGTCGCCCTCCAAAGCCCTGATGGAGGCGATGGGCCGTCCGAGCTGTTTTCCACCGAACGGGTTCAGGAAGCTGAAGGCCTGTCGCGGCTGCCGCGCGACTACGGCGCGATCCCGCGATTGGGACCGCCGCTGCCCGGTGAACTCGGGCGGCCCGTCCTGTCGGCCCAGCGACGCGGCGAAGCGGTGCCGGTCGTTCCGGCGACCGGTCCTGCCGTCGATCCAATAGAGCAAATACGATTGCAGGAAGCAGAGGCGGCGCGGCTCGCGACACTTTTTGCCGAGGCGCAGACGTCAGGGAATGGCGCGGCCCGAGCCCCGAACCAGTCGCCGAGCGCCCCTACGCCCGGTCTACAAGGACTATTTCCAACTGCTGCTGGGCCCGCAAGCCAGCCGGACAGCACGCAGCGTCAGGAAGCCTTTCTGGACCGTGAGGTGGACCGCCGGACGACCGCCGCAGACCGGGTGCAGGCCCCGCCAAGCCCGTATGTACTGCAGGCAGGGTCCGTCATTGAGGCTGCGCTTATCACGGGCCTCCGCTCCGACTTGCCGGGCCAGATCACGGCGCAAGTCACCGCCCATGTCTATGACAGCCCGAGCGGACAATTCCTTTTGATCCCGCAAGGGTCTCGGCTGCTCGGCGAATATGACAGCCGCGTTGATGCAGGCCAGCGGCGCATTCTGTTGGCTTGGACCCGGCTCATCTTTCCGAACGGGCGTTCCGTTGTTCTCGAACGCGAACCCGGCACGGATCAGGCGGGATACGCAGGTTTGGAAGACGGCGTCGACAACCATTGGGGCCAGCTCTTCCGGGCGGCCGGTCTCGCGACGATCCTCAACATCGGCTTGGAAAGCGGCGAGGATAACGGCGACGAAATTGCCGAGGCTATCCGCGACGGTATGCAACATACGATCGGGCGCGCCGGAGAAGCGATCGTTCAGCGTCAGCTCGGTATCCCGCCGACGCTCACTATTCGGCCCGGCTTTCCGGTCCGTGTGATGGTCACCCGCGACTTAATTCTCGAAACGCAGGGAGACGCCCGATGAGCAAGTTGAAGCTCGGCAATATCCGTAACGACAAACCCGTGACGCTGAAGGTCGAATTGCCCGCGAATGTCCACAGGGATCTCTCGGCATATGCCGAGATCCTAGGTCGGGAGAACGGTCAGACGCTTGAACCCGACAAGCTTGTCGCACCGATGCTAGACCGGTTCATGAAGACTGATCGCGCTTTTGCCAAGCTCAGGAAAGAGCGCCGTTCCGCTTCGCCTCGATCCGCGCCAGAGAGATGAAACGACGAAGGGCGGGGTTGTCGTTTTCCGGACGCCAAGTGATAGAGAACGGCACGGTCTCGTCCTTTGTGCCGATTGGAACGAACCTCACATTTGGATAGCTGACGCCTCGCCAGTGATCGGCGACAAGACTTACTCCTAGGCCGAGGCTGACGAGTCCCATGATGCCCTCACGACAAAGTCGATGCCTCGCCACCTTTACGGGCTTGGCAAGACCGGAGGCCCGCCGAACAATATAATCGTGAATTTCAGGACCTGGCTCACGGGAACTAAGGATAAATGTCTCGTTGGAAACATCTGCCCATTCTATCCTTTGCTTCCTGGCAAGTCGGCTGTTCGATGGCGTTGCAAGGTAGATCGTCTCTTCATCAATAAGCACGGTGTCACATGCGTCCAATTCACTCATTCCTGATGCAAGAAGGAGATCAATTTTTCTATGTGTAAGTAAAATGAGAAGTTCGCTGCGTTCCGCCTCCGTAAAATGGAATTTAACATTGGGGTTCTCGTCTCTGAAGATGCCGACCAATTCGCGCATCGCGCCCTTCGAAAGCGATGCGATGAGCCCGATGTTCAAAGCACCGCTCGCGGCTTTGCCGGCAGATTGCGCCTCTTCAACAGCCGCATCAATTTCTTCGATGATTACGCGAGTTCGTGCTAGGAATGCGTTGCCTGCGACTGTCAGCCGGGTACCGCTGCTCCGCCGCTCGAATAGCGAAACGCCGATCATGTCTTCTATTCTAGCAATGCGGCGCGAAACGGCTGGCTGTCCCATATTCAACCTCAGCGCCGACTTTCGAAAGCTTCCTGTTTCCGCAACCGCACGAATAACCTCCAAATCCACACTCGAGATATTGCTCATCTTGTTCATCTGCTTTTTCACCCAAGGATTCAGGTTCTCCAAAACGCGCCGAAAAAGTTCACAACGAACGCTGGCTCCAAGCATCGAGTCGCTCACCAATTGGGCAAGGATTTCAGCGGCAATTCGTTGGATGACGGCCAATACTCGAAGACCCGCTGTGGCGACCAGTTCGAATATCCGAGGACCCCGTTTCTGATCCCAATGAAGGCGGTCGCGTTCCTCATCCAGTACCGCCTAGCTGCCTACCAACGATGCGAGACGGCGCATGTAACGGCAGCCCGAACCAGCGGCAGCCAACGGAAGGAGGCGCGCCGAAGAGCAAACTGATGGTAGCATGATCTTCATGCTGCGTCGCCTTTCTGCGTAGGCGTCTGATCCGGAGGCGCGACCGCCGCGAGGTAGTGGCGCACCTCGGGTTTCTCCGCACCGCGGTGGTAATCTCGAACGCGCGATTGAACCTCCCAATCATGCTTTGTAGCCCGCTCGTGCTGTCTTAGATGCTCAGCCCAACTCGGTAAGAAGAACCATTCGATCCATTGCTGGGGCTCAGCGGCGTCCTGATAGACGCCCCACCCGTGAGCACCGTCACGATAGCGCTCACTGGACAGCGTGTTCATCGCTAATAAAAATGCCGGAATGTTTGCCTCGTCGATAGAGTATAAGACAGTCACCAGCACCGGGCCTCGATCGGGCGCATCATTGAAGTCTTCCGAAACGACCGGTTCCGGCCAGCTCATGGCTGGTGTGAGGTCGAGCGGCTCGCCTTGCCCAAGCCTGGCTCGCCACGTCAACGGAATAGCCAACACGGCCCCGACCGCCGCGACCAGCAGTGCAACTCTGACGGAAGCGACGGTCGCCACTTGCCCCCATACTGCCGACCCGGCCGACATGCACCCGAAGAAGACCATGAGCGTGATGGCAAGTCCTCTGGCACGGATCCAGTTCGGCAACGCCGTTTGTGCCGAGACGTTGAGGCTGGTCAGAACTACGATCCACCCAAGCCCGCCGAGAAGAGCCGCGGGAATCGCCATGACGACATCATCGGCGAGTCCCAGTAACGCCATGGCAACCGCTGTCCCGAGCGTGCCGAAAGCTACAAGCCAATTCGCATCGGCCTTGTTTCGGATAATCGGCAGAGAGAGTGCACCGACTACTGCGCCAGCGCCGATGGCGGAGAGCAGAACACCATAGATTTCAGCTCCGCCACCTTCGATCCGGCGCGCGACTAGCGGTAGCAATGCCCAATATGCGCTCGCGAAGGTGAAAAATCCCAAAGAGCGAAGGAGAGTTGCCTTGAGCGCTCCGTTCCGGCTTGCGTGACGCAATCCGGTTAGCATTGCTCCGAAGATTGGCTCCGATGGCAGGATGCGTTTTGGTTCGACAGTCGGCTTCCAAAAGAGGAGAGCAGCGATGATTACGAGATGACTCGCTGCGTTTACGACGAAAGGCGCCGCCAGCGCGATTGCAGAGATCAGCAACCCCGCCAAAGCCGGACCAATGGCCCGAGCGATATTGATGCCCATCGAATTGAGCGCGATTGCTGACTGCAGGCTTTCGCGAGGGACGAGACTCGGTACGACCGCCTGCCAAGCAGGCGCCATCAACGCCGCGCCGGTACCGATGATGAAGGTAAAGGTGAGCAGTAGTGTAGGCGTCATTACGCCCGCCACCGTCAGCACGGCCATGAGAGCGACGATTGCGGTAAGTGCTAGATTGACCACCAGCAGCAGGCGACGCCGATCAACTCGGTCGGCAAGCGCTCCTGCGAACAGCGCGAACAAGAGGACTGGTGCGGTTGTTGCCGTTTGGACAAGGGCAACGATCGCAGGCGAAGGCTCGAGTGTGGTCATGAGCCATCCGGCACCAACGTCATGCATCCAAGTGCCGACGTTTGAGATAAGCGTGGCGGTCCAGAGTAACAGGAATGCGTGGTAGCGGAACGGCGACCAAGCGGATGCGGCTCGGGAGGCCGAATTCTCAAGATTGCGCTGGGCTGCCATCACAGGGCCTCAAACCGCGAAGCAAGAGCAACCCAAAGCGCCCCAAAACGATCTGACGTCGTTGACCGGAATCGGGTTGTTCCAGGCGATGCCGTGCTCGTGCCCATGAAGACCACACGAGTTGCCGCAACCGTCATGGCAGGCCCGGGCGAACTGCGTCGCCGGACCGGCAGCCGCCGAGGCACGTTGGCCCGGGCTCGGCAGGTCCAGCACCGGGGACCATGAGGGGCTCGCGGGCGGCAGCGGCGGCGCTAGATCGGCATAGTCGCCCTCGCCATAGACCACACGCCCACCGACCATCGTCAGCACCGCATTGATCTGCCGGATTTCCGGCGCGGGCACGCTCATATAGTCCGACGACAGCACGGCGAGGTCGGCATACATGCCGGGTGCCAACGTGCCTTTCGCATCCTGCTCGCCCGAAAACCAAGCCGAGCCTTCGGTCCAGATGCGCAGCGCATCCGCGCGGCTCAGGACGTTGTCCCCGTCGTATAGCGGCAGTCCGCCCAGCGTCTGGCCGGTGGTCAGCCAGTGCAGGCCAACCCACGGATCGTAGGAGGCGACGCGGGTCGCGTCCGTTCCGCCGCCGACGGGCACGTCCATTTCGAGCATCTTCGCAATGGGCGGCGTTGCCTTGGCGGCCTCCGCCCCATAGCGGTCCACGAAATATTCGCCTTGGAACGCCATGCGGTGCTGCGTAGCGATACCACCGCCAAGCGCCTTGATCCGCTCGATGTTCCGTTCGGTGATGGTCTCGGCATGGTCGATGATGAAGCGGGTCTTGAACGGCGTATTGCCGTTCACCCGTTCGAACACGCTCAGAGAATCGGTCAATGGTCTCGTCATAGGTAGCGTGGATACGAAACGGCCATTCATTGGTGGCGAGCAGCTCGACGATCCGTTCCAGTTCGCGCTCCATGGTCGGTACGGGCGTCGGACGCGGCTCGAGGAAGTTCTCGAAGTCGGCGGCCGACCAGGTGAGGTTCTCGCCAGCGCCGTTCATGCGCAGCATATCCGATCCCGCGCCGGGCTCCGTCAGGGCAATCCACCGCTCGTAGTCGGAATATTCCTGTCCCGCGCGCTGTGCGAACAGGTTGTAGGCGATACGGACGGTCAATTGATCGTCGTCATGCAACCGCTGGATGACATCGTAGTCGTCGGGAAAGTTCTGGCCGCCGCCACCGGCGTCGATCACCGACGTGATGCCAAGGCGGTTCATCTCGCGCATGTAGTGGCGCGTAGAATTGATTTGGTCCTCCACCGGCAAGGCCGGCCCTTGAGCGAGCGTCGAATAGAGGATCAGCGCCGAGGGCTTGGCAAGGAGCTTGCCCGTCGGCTGACCGCGTTCGTCCTTCTCAATTACTCCTCCTGGCGGGTTCGGAGTGTCCGCCGTGATGCCGAGCGCGTTCAGCGCAGCCTTGTTGAGCAGCGCTCTAGCGTAGAGATGCAGCACGAAGACCGGCGTATCGGGGGCGGCGGCATTGATTTCGTCGAGCGTCGGCATGCGCCGTTCTGTGAACTGGAACTCCGACCAGCCGCCGACCACGCGCACCCATTGAGGCGCGGGCGTGCGGTCTGCTTGCTCCCTCAGCATGCGGAGCGCATCGGCGAGGCTGGGCACGTTCTCCCATCGCACTTCCATGTTGTAGTTGAGGCCGCCGCGGATCAGATGTGTGTGACTGTCATTCAGGCCTGGAATGACCCGTCTTCCACCAAGGTCGATCACTTCGGTATCTGACGTAGCTAATCGCATGATTTCATCGTCGGTGCCTGTTTGCAGGACCTGGCCATCTGCGATCGCGATAGCCTGAGCTTCGGGATTGTCGCGATCGAGCGTTGTTACTCGGCCGTTGTGAAGGATGGTATTCGGTGTGTCCGACACGGTCTGGCTCCGGGCAAAGCGCGGGGCGAGCGCGAACGTCGCTGCGCTAGCTGCAAGCCCCTTTAAGGTCGTACGGCGACGGATTGGCATGGCGTTCTCCTCGGCAGATATGAGTTGCGCCGGGAGACGCGTCTTTCGAAGGCGGAAATAAGAGACGCGTCTCCCGGTCGGGCTTCCTACTCGGCCACTTCGCGGATCGCGGCGGCGATAGGATCGCGGCGTTTGCCACCGGCAAAGCGCGGGGCAGCCTTGTGGACATGCGTGTAGGCGTAGTCGATACCCATACCGTAGGCACCCGCATGCTCGCGGAAGATGTCCATCAATCCGTCATAGGTGTCGCGCCGCGCCCAGTCCCGCTGCAGTTCGAGCGATGTCTGAACCGTGGTCATCGGTATGACGCCTGCTTGCAGCATCCGATCCATGGCGTAATTATGCGCATCTTTCGACGTGCCGCCAGAGGCATCGGCGACCATGTATACGTCGTAGCCGCCCTCTTTGATCGCGGAAAGTGCGAAGGTCAGGTTGCAGACCTCCGTCCATAGTCCCGAAACGACGACCTTCCGGCGATCGCTCCGCTCCAGCTCATCGCGGACTTTCTGGTCGTCCCAGGCATTCATCGACGTTCGCTCCAGTATGTCTTTATCCGGGAAGACCTCCAGCAATTCTGGATAGGTGTGCCCGGAAAATGCGTCCGTCTCGACTGTCGTTATGGATGTCGGCAGATCGAAGAGCTTCGCAGCCTTTGCGAGCATGAGCGTGTTGTTCTTCAAGGTTTGCCGGTCGATCGATGCAACACCGAACGCCATCTGCGGCTGGTGGTCGATAAATATGAGCTGACAGTTATCAGCTGTTAGAAGATCCAGCTTGGACATTGGATTTGATCCTCCTCAAGGTTAAGTGGCGCTCGATCAGAGATCAAACCGGGGTCGTCTGGCCTCAGGAGATCAATGATCTTCAATGGTATTGTGGCGGTATCGCGGGAAGGAGGATTTCAGATTGGGAGCGTTTCGTTTTAGTTTTCCAACACTCCCGCTCCTTATTCAAAGCCAAGGGAGTGCCTCAACGAGGCAGCATAGTTCCCTACATCGAATGTGATCGCGCCAACACGCCGACCCGAATGTCGTCGGGCACACAGGCAGGTGGTTTGAGGCCGACCTGCAACCTGAACCTCAATAGGCCTCTTTCCGGATCGCCCCGGGCGTTGCGCCGAAGCGCTCTTTCAGGCTGGTCGTCATATGCGCCTGGTTGGCGAAGCCGGTGCGGTAGGCGATCTCGGCCAGCGGCTCGCGAGAGTGCAGCAGCAGGTCCTTCGCCCGTTCGCAGCGGCGGCGCTGGACATAGGCCCAGACCGGCTCGCCCACCGTGGCCTTGAAACAGCGGGAGAAGTGACCCGCGCTCATGGTGGCGATGGCGGCGAGCTCTGTAACGGATAACGGCTCGGGGAGGTGCGCTTCGATATAGTCGACGACCCTTACGATCCGGGTATCGGCATTGGCCTCACCCAAAGGCTGCAGAGAAGGCGCAGAGGTAAGTTCGCCGAAAATTTGAAGTGCCAATCCGTCGGCTATAAGCGGGTTGGCGTCTCTTTCACGTCCAATGGTCGCCCATAGCTTCCGAAAGGCTGCCAATATCGAACTGTTCCAGAAATGCGTCCCCACACCGCGATTGAGGCTCCCCAGAGACGCGCCATTCTGCTCCAACAAATCGGCGAGCTGCGCGGCGTCAATTGCGAGAAAGCTGACCTCATGGCGGACGGGATTGTAAAATCTCTCTTCGGTATTTGCAGGGACAATCGTGAAGGCATCTTCACGCACTCGGCGAAACTGCCTCGGCCCGTCACCGACGTCTAAGGTCACGTTTGTACATTCGTTATGCACCCTACCGAGAATCAGGTCAGGCACAGCCGAATCGACAAGGTCGATAGGGTCCTGAACCGCATGAAACATGCGCACGCCAAAGCTGCCGCCGGCACGATGTTCCTGATCGAACTTGGCATAAGCTGATTGCTTGTAGAAATCCGCGTAGCAGTCGAACGCCTTGCCTTCTGCCGCGTGCTGAGGTCCCGTCATGCCCGATCCTTCCGTATCTTCCCCGGAGTCGCGCCATACCGGTCTTTCAGGCTCGTGGTCATATGCGCCTGGTTGGCGAAGCCGGTGCGGTAGGCGATCTCGGCCAGCGGCTCGCGAGAGTGCAGCAGCAGGTCCTTCGCCCGTTCGCAGCGGCGGCGCTGGACATAGGCCCAGACAGGCTCGCCGACCGTAGCCTTGAAGCAGCGTGAAAAGTGCCCGGCACTCATGGTGGCGATGGCAGCGAGTTCGGTGACCGAGAGCGGCTCGGCCAAATGCGCCTCGATGTAATCGACCACGCGCATGATGCGGGTATCGCTGCTAGCATAGCCAAGTGGCGAGAGTGCGTTGTCGCTGGTGAGTTGCGCAAGCAGCGCCTGTGTCAGGCCGTCGATCAGTAGGCCGCCGCTCCCGTCGGGCTGCGCCATACCAGACCAAAGCTTATTAAGCAGACCGCACAGATCGCGTCTTTCGGTCAGACGGCCCACCAGTGCGTCTGCAGCGTTGGCCGGAACTCCGTGGCGATCGAAAAGCGCATCGACTGCCGTCTGTTTGATACTGACGGAGCGAATATGGTGCGGATCACATAACTTGAATCGGTTCTTACTGAAGGCCGGGATGAGACAAACCACTTGGTCGGCTGGATGGTCGAACTGCTTGAGCCCGTCACCAAAATCAAGCACGACTTCGCGGCCTGACTGAAGGTTTTGACAGATGGTCAGATCGGGCACGGCGGAGTCGATCATATCGATTGGGCCCTGCTGGGCTTCGAGCATGCTCACCCCTAGGCTGCCGCCGGTGCGATGCTCCTGCGGAAATTGACGATATGCCGAATTCCGGTAAAATTCCGCGTGGCAGTCGAACGTCTGCCCCGGCGCAGCATGCCTGGGGTTACTCATGACAAATTCCCGTGCGGCACCAATCGACTTCCGGCTTTTTGTCGTCCTGCCGATAAAAGAGCCGATTTCATCTATCACGCTCCTCCCTAATCTAGTTTATCCTCATTTTTTCCAATCGTAAGACTGCAATGCCGTTCGACAGTTGTGATATCTCTCGATACCTACGGCTTATCGTGCATGTTCTTTACTGCGGCTGCTTATAGCATATGCACAAGCTGTTGCAGATTCCTGACATCAAGCCAGCAGTTTGCGCGAAGCTGACAACGCTGAGCTATGGCTGCAATGCCTTGAGGCGTTCGGACGACACCCCAGTCAGGCGTCGTCCGAGACATTCGGCACAACCAGTTCAGTCATCGCCAACCTCTTTGAAGGCGGCAGGCACGTTTACGCCGCGATGGACCCAGTCGAAGATCGCATAGCCCGAGAACTCCGTGAACGCGTCCGACGCGGCCAGATCTTCGACGCTCTGACCGGCTGCGACAGCGGCATCAGCCTCGGTCAAGAGAGCATCGAGATAGTCGATGTACCAGTCGAGTGTTTCGACGCCCACAGGCCGGCCGTGGCCCGGAACAATCGTGGCATCGGCAGGCAGGAAATCACGGATCGCCGCCATGGTGTCCCGTGTCTCCTGCGCCCGTCCGTCGAGCAGCCATGGCAGGCTGGGCGCTTCCGCGATGACAGGGTTGCCTGCGTAAAGCACTCCGGCATCCGGCACCCAGATCATGAGGTCGCCACCGGTCTGTGCGAAGCCGAAATCGCGGACCTCGACCTCGACCCCACCCAGATCGAGCGCGATCGAACCATTCGGAGGCACCAGGATATCGGCGGGCCGGTACCGGGCGTCCTCGATCCCCCGGCCTTCGCCGAACAAGCCCAGCATGAAGGCGACATCCTGATCGAAGTTTGCTTCCAGATAGACCTGCGTCGCCGCGTGCTGGATGATGACGGCATCTTCCGGTAGCAGCACGTTTCCGTAGGAATGATCGCCATGGTAGCTGGTGTTGACCGCGAATAGCATTCGCCCGGGCGCTTCTGTTTGCACAGCATCACTGATCTGGCCGAAGACGCGCGCATTGATACCCGTATCGACGATCAGGGCCGCGCGGTCGCCGACGACGAAGCCGCTGGACGTCGCGACAGGAATACCGGCCGGTGCCTTTTCGTCGGCATCCCCGGGCACAAGCGCGTAGGCACCACCCCCGAGGGTTTCGGTTTCGAGCTCGACCGAGTTGGCTTCCCAGATCGGTTCCTGCGCCATCGCCTGTGCCGCGACGAAAAGGGCCGCACCCACAGCGGCCATTGCCTTGCATCGTTTCATTAGAATTTCTCCTGTCTTTCAGGGCCGCCGACCGCTGCCCGGCGGCAGTTACTGTTTCAGGATGGCCTCGATGCGAAGGCTGATATTCCAGAACCCTGCGCAGGCTTTTCGGGATTCTGACCCTTCGAACATGTTGGTGAACAGACCTGAGCCGTTGTCACTTCCGGGCTGAGCCATAAAGGCGGTCCGCCAGCTCGCTCAGCGAAGAAAGCGAGGCGACGCCGCTGTCGGTGATCATCGCGTGACCGAAGCCGCGACGATCAATCCAGAACGTCCGAAATCCGAAGGTCGATGCCCCGAGCGCATCCCACCAGTTCGAGGAAACGAAGGCGATATCCTCGGCAGGTAAGCCGAATTCGCGCAGGACCACGCCATAGGCACGCTGATCGGGTTTGAACACGCCCTCGTCCTCGACGGAAAGCACGCTCTGGAAGAACTGAAGGACATCGGCATTTTCAAGCGCCTCGACGACCATGTCCTCTTCTCCGTTCGAGAAGACCGCAAGGGTTGCACCAGCGGACCGCAGCGCTTCGAGTGTCGTCCGTGTGTCTTTCCACGGATCGGGTCTGCGGGAGGCTTCGATCAGCCGAACGAGAAGATCGCCGCGCTTTTCCAGCCCGACGACCTGCATGGCCTCAATCAACGCATCCCGCGTGATCTCGCGAAAGGATTTGGGCCTGCCGACCATGGTGCACACCCAAGCCTGTTCGAGTTGCATTGCCCGCCAAAGGTCCGCCAAGCGCTGTGCATCTGGTCCGATGTCATGTGCGAGGCTTGCTGCGGGCGATGCGGTATCCAGCAATGTGCCGTAGACGTCGAATACGACAACCAGTCGGGGCTCACTCATCGCCATCTGCTTCCCGGAACTCGGCCGGGTCACCGCCGCCGCTGCCCGCGATGCGCCAACCGCGCAGGATCCAGTCGATGTTCTGCTCGATGACGGCCCGCCGGGCGGGGATACCGGCGGTGGTGCGCCAGGACGGGAACTGCTCTTCGAGCGCATCCTTGATCGCCTCCCGCTCCGCGGCGTCGATGGCACCGTCATCGTCCAAGGCGTCGTCGACCAGGTCGCGGTGAGCTTCGAGCACGGCGATCTCACCGTCGATCAGGACGTCCGCCGGTCCGGGTGCGCCGTGGCCGGGATAGATCGTCTCGACCTCGGGGAGACGTGCGCGAAGGCTTTTCAATTGGCCGATCCACGAGTCCAATCCGCCTTGATAGAGCACCGGAAAGGTCTCTCCGTTGACGAAATCACCGGCAAAGAGGGCACGCTCGGCGGGGAGATGGTAGAGCACGGTTTCAACGGCTTCGTTCTGCCGCAGGATGATCGGCTCAATCGTGACGCCGGCAACCTCGAACGGTACGCCGTCCTCGACGATATGCGTCGGGCGTGGCATCTCGTCGGGAAAGTCATCCCCGAACTGCTCTTCCCGGCCAGCCCGAAACCCCTGTTCGTCGTTCCGGATGGAGCGATCTGTCCAGTCCGACGCATAGAACGCCGCCTCGGCACCCTCTGCCGCGGCGGCGCCCAGAAACACGGGGATCCCGCCGAAATGATCGGAGTGGGGGTGTGTCAGAAGCATCGCCGCAATGGGAGCATCCGTCCGGGTCCGCATCGCGTCGAGCGCCCGCCGGGCATCAGATAGCCGCCAATGGCCGTCGATCAGCACCAGACCATCCGGTCCTTCGATCCAATAGCCGTTCACGCTGTGAAAGCCCTGCGTATCGGTGGTATAGCCCCCAATTGGGCCAGTGGCCTCGATGAAGCCTTCGGTCGGGTCGAGCGGCTCGGCGTTTGCCGATACGGCAATCGAAGCGAACATGGCTATGAAGACAATGAGTTTTCTTGGTCGCATATTGGTCTCCTCGACGAGAGGGTGAAATGCAAAAAAAGACCTTCAGGCGCTCAGTTTAGCTGCCGTTCTCGCCACGAGGTCGCCCTGATATCGGGCAGCGGCAAGCTCGTTCTCCGAAGGCTGACGAGAGCCGTCGCCGCCAGCGATTGTCGTCGATCCGTAGGGCGAGCCGCCGGTGATCTCATCAAGCGTCATCTGACCCTGAAAACCATAGGGAAGCCCGACGGTGACCATGCCGAAATGCAGCATGTTGGTGATGATCGAAAACAGCGTCGTCTCCTGACCGCCGTGCTGCGTGGCCGTCGACGTGAATGCCGATCCGACCTTGCCTTGAAGCGCACCGCGTTGCCACAGCCCGCCGGTCTGATCGAGAAAGGACGCCATCTGGGACGACATCCGCCCATAGCGGGTCGGCGTGCCGATAACGATCGCATCGTAGTCCGGCAGATCGTCGACCTTCGCCACGGGATGGCCTTCATCGCTTCGAAAACCCGCGGCTTTCGCAATTTCGGCAGGCGCCGTCTCCGGCACGCGCCTCAGATCGGCCTGCGCGCCAGCGGCACGCGCGCCCTCGGCAATCGCCTCAGCCATCGCGGAGGTGTGTCCATAACTTGAGTAGTAGAGGATGAGCACTTTGGTCATAGCAGTTCCTTTCGTTTGGTGTTTTGAAGGCGATGGGTTGGGGGGGAGAGGGGGACGCACCATCGCCTTCAGGGCGATCAGACGTTCATCCAACCGCCATCCACGACCAGATCGGCGGCGGTCATGAATCCGCTCTCGCCGCTGGCCAAAAAGACTGCCGCTTCCGCCTGCTCTTCGGGCGTTCCCGCCCGTCCCATCGGGGCGTTCTTGCCAGCCATCTGTTCGAAGTCGTCGTAGAGCGCTTCGGGCGCGTTTGAATTGACGAAGAACTGCGTCGGCACGATGCCCGGGCTGAGCGCATTGACGCGGATGCCGCTGCCGCCGAGTTCCGCGGCCATGGTCCGGGCGAATGACCTGACGGCGGCCTTGCTGGCGAAGTAGAGCGAGCCTCCCGGCGCGCCTTTGCCGTGCACCGAGGACGCGGTCAGAATGATAGAGCCGCCTTCGCCCATGAGGGGGAGGATCTTCTGAACGGTGAAGAAGACCCCTTTGACGTTGAGATCGAATTGCTTGTCGTAAAGTGCCTCGTCGACATCGGAGATCGGCGCGAACATGCCGTTGCCCGCATTGGCGAACAGCACGTCCACATGCCCAAAGCGCTCTTTGGCGCCACTCGCGATGCGATCCAGATCAGCAAGACTTGTCGAGTCGCCCGCAACACCGGATGCACCTGCGCCGAGTTTTGAGACCGCTTCGTTTACCTTCTCCTGCGACCGACCGGTAATCAGCACCTCGGCACCTTCCTGAAGGAATCGCGTCGCCGTTGCGAACCCGATCCCGGTCGTGCCGCCGGTGATGATCGCGCGCTTGCCTTTCAACCGCGCCGTTCCGCGATTGATGTTTTCATCCAAAGCCATGTTACTTGTTCCTTTCTCTATTATTCAGCCGTGTCGGCCAGAAAATCGCTGACGATCTCGGACACATGATCGGGCCATTGGTGGTGGGGTCCGTGACCGGCCATCGGGTATACCGCGAGACGGGCGTTCGGGATCTCGCGATAGAGCAGCACCGGGCCCATGATCGGAAAGAACGGGTCGCGGTCGCCGCTCACGATCAGCGTGGGACTGTCGATCTCCGACAGCTTGGCGAACTCGCCGCCGCTGCCGCTGAACCATGTCTGGATGGCGGTCGCCTGCGCCTGCATGACCTGCGGCGTCGTTGCGGGTTCCGCATCGAGGTCCCGCAGGGCGTCGATCCGCTGCATCGAGGCCTCGGCCCGGCTCAGGCTGGACGGCGCGTCGGCAAAGAACAGATATTCACGCTCATCGCTGCCGTACTGGGGCCGCGTCGCTACGTCGAAGACGCCATCGGTCGGTGCCGGGGTTTCGGCGCTGCCAGCCGGGCCGGTTCCGACGAGGATCAGCCGATCGACGAGGTCGGGGTGATTGATCGCGAGCGATTGCACGACAAACCCGCCCATGGACCAGCCCAGAACATCGACCTCTTCATGCCCAAGCGCGCGAATAAAGGCAGCCATATCGTCGGCCATCGCGGGAATGGTGTCGGGCACATTGCCCGAGGAGGAAGACACCCCGGCAGCATCGAAGACGATCACCTGCCGCTCATCGTCCAGCGCATTGATGAAAGAAGGGTCCCAGTCGTCCATCGTCCCGCGAAACCTTTGGGACAGAACCAACGGCGTTCCGCCATCGGGCCCCGAGACGCGGTAGGCGTAAGTTGTTCCGTCGGCTTCGACTGTCTGGTTTTGGGCGGTCTGCGCCCGTGCCACGTCCGCGCCGACGGCGAGAACGAAGAGTGTCGATGCGCCAAGAGCAGAGAGGAAGAGACTTTTCGTGTTGTTCAATGACATGAGGTGCTCCTGATGCTGTTGACCTAATGCTGTTGGGTTGTGCGATGCGGGGCGGTCGAAGTTGAACCCAGTATTGGGCAAACTGCGCCGAAGTGATTTCAGCAGACGAACCTGGTGTTTCAGGATCGTGATCTGGCCATGACGGCTGATCCAAATTCACGCGACGCGACGCATCGAACCGCTGAGCGCCCGTCCGCCAAAGTGTGCGATGGCTTCAGGCCTTCGGCCTCACTCACGTAAAAAAAACGCGCTGAACCATGGCATCGCGGCAAGACCGCGATGCCATGTCAGGGAGTGAGCGGCTTCTCAGACGTTCATCCAGCCGCCGTCGACGACATAATCTGCCGCCGTGACAAAGGAGGCCTCGTCGGTGGCAAGGAAAACGGCCACTTCGGCGATCTCTTCGGCCAGGCCGGCCCGACCCAGAGGTGCGCCTTTGCCCGCCATCTGCTCAAAATCGCCGTACAGCTCTTCGGGTGCGTTGGAGTTCACGAAGAATTCCGTGGGAACGATCCCCGGGCTCAGCGCATTCACGCGAATGCCCTGCCCCCCGAGCTCGACCGCGAGCGTGCGGGCGAACGAGCGGACCGCCGCCTTGCTCGCGAAATAAAGGCTACCGCCCGGCGCGCCCTTTCCGTGCACCGCAGAGGCGGTGAGGATGATCGAGCTTCCCTTCCGCAGGAGCGACAGCAGCTTTTGCACGGTGAAGAACACGCCCTTCACGTTGAGGTCGAACTGTCTGTCGTAAAGCGCTTCGTCGACATCCGCGATGGGGGAGAACATACCGTTGCCAGCATTCGCAAAGAGGATATCGATATGGCCGAAAGTCTGCGTGACATGTTCTGCCAGCCGGTCGAGATCGGCGATCGAAGTCGAATCTGCCGCGATCCCCTCAGCGCCTGCGCCAAGGTCGCGCACGGCGGCATCGACCTTGTCCTGCGTGCGTCCGGTGACAATGACGCGCGCGCCTTCTTCAATATAGCGACGCGCTGTCGCAAGACCGAGGCCGGTGGTGCCGCCGGTGATGACGGCTGTCTTTCCTTCAAGACGTAGTGACATGAGATTTCTCCATTGTGTACTGTTCGGTAAACAAGTACGTAGGAAGGCACCCTGAGGGTGTCAATGGAGATTTGTACCGATGAGTAAAAAAATGGGCCGACCAGCTGGCTTCGACCGTGACGCGGTGCTCGACAAAATCATGCATACGTTCTGGCGCTACGGGTTCGAACGGACCTCCATGGCCCTGCTCGAAGAGGCGACAGGGCTGCGGCGTCCCAGCCTTTACAATGCGTTCGGCGACAAACGCGCGATGTTTCGTGCCGCAACAGAGCGCTACGAAGATCAGGTGTACGGGCGGCTGTCAGAGACACTCGACGGACAATCATTTGGCGCGAGGATCAATGAGTATCTCAAGCGTCAGCTTGCCGCGCTATCGGATGCGAGCACGCCCCCTGGTCGTCTGATCGCTGGCGGCACGCAAGAGCTTGGACCCGATGGTGATGCTTCCGCACAGGCCGTCGCTGACGCGGAGCGGCGCGCATTGGAGATCGTGAAGGACCGCGTGAATGACGCGTCTGCCGAGGCTGAATGGCCGAAGAACGCGGAACCCGCCAAAGTTGCAGCTGCAATCTTTGTCCTGTCGCGCGGCATGGCACTCGTGTCGCGCGCTCCTGCCGGTCAGGTGGTTGCAGAAGATGCCGCCGAGGGGATGGTGCAATTGCTGACCGGATTCTTGGAAACGTCGCCGCTCGAGGGATCGGATGATCCGGCAGCTTCGGGTCCCTAAAACCTCACGCCATTAAAGACGATTTTCGAGTTCCAGACACTCGAAAGCCAGCCTGACGTGTCAGCGGACGCGACAGAAGCCGATGTTTGGTCAAATGAGCTCACGTAAGCATTGCGTAAGCACCGACACCGAAGTGCCGGAAATTTCAAGTTATTGAATTTATTCAGAAAATGGCGCACCCGAGAGGATTCGAACCTCTGGCCTCCGCCTTCGGAGGGCGGCGCTCTATCCAGCTGAGCTACGGGTGCATACCGTTTGCGCGTTGCTTACGCCATGCTTACGCGAGTTTTTCGGCCGTTTGAAGAGCGAACCCGATATCCGCCCAAGCCTTTGTATAGTCACTTCTTTCTTCGGGCACCTTTCGCTACCGCCAGACTTGACATCCGCCTTCGGAGGGCAGCGCTCTATCCAGCTGAGCTATGGGTGCCAGTGACAACGTATAACGTCCGTCAAGGGCCCTCGCATAATGCAAACCGGCGTGTCCTGCAATGCACGCGTCGTCGCAAATCTGCTCAGGACGGAGCCAAAGCGGCATATCGGGGTTGCTAACCGGCCTGCCCGCACGCAGGAATGTCTCTCAGTCAGCCCCTTTTGGATGAGGTCTATGAAAACGCCGTTGCAAACCCTGTCGATCTGGGTCGCCGCTCTGTCCGTCTGCGGACTTGTCTCGGCTTGCTCGCCGTCGCAGCCCACCCCTGCGCCAAAGGCGGACGCGTCTGCCACGCAGACCGAGACACAAACCAGCGCACCGGCAGAGGCGGATGAAGGGTTCTCCAACCCTGCATCTCCCGCCATCTGGGCGGTGACCGATGATGACACCACTCTCTATCTTTTCGGAACCGTGCACGTGCTCAAGCCGGAGATGAACTGGCGCAGCGAGGCTTTCGAGACGGCCTTTGCCAATGCGGAAACGGTTTATTTCGAAACCAGCACCGACGGCGAAGGCGAGGCCGAGCTGGCACGCCTGACCATGCAACTGGGCCAGAACCCGAAGGGTGTCACGCTCTCCGACTTGCTGACCGACGAGGAGTACGCGCAAGTGGAAGCGGCTGCGCGGGCCGTCAACTTCCATCCGATGGGGCTGCAGACCATGCGCCCTTGGCTGGCCGCGGTCACGTTGAGCCTCACCTCGATCATTGCAGAAGGCTATGACCCCAATTCCGGCGTCGAAGCCGTTATCGAGCCGGAAGCAGAGGCCAACGGAAAGGCGCTGCGTTATCTGGAGACGGCCGAACAGCAATTGCGCTTTTTCGCCGACCTGCCGCAGGAGACCGAAGTCTCGTTTCTGGTCCAGTCCGCCCGCGAAGTCGGTGAGGCCGGTGATATGATTTCCGCGCTCGATACGGCCTGGTATAACGGCGATGTCGAGGTATTGGAGAGCCTGATGCTGGAACCGATGCGCGCGGAAGCCGCCGAGGTCTACGACGTTCTGATCGCCAAACGGAATGCGGCGTGGGTGGCGGAGCTTGGCGATGTCATGCGCGAGGAGACAGGTGTCTTCATGGTCGCGGTCGGGGCCGGGCATATTGCCGGGCCGGACAGTATCGCAACAGGTCTGGCCGATGCCGGGTTCGAGGTGGCGCGGGTCGACTGAGCCTGCGAAGGCTCCCGGGTCAGGCGGCGACCTTTCCCGTCATCGAGACGAACACGTCTTCCAGATCCGGTTCCTCCGTCGCGATGTCGCTGACGGAGATCCCCGCCGCACGGACGTTTTCCATCACACGCCCGAAGCCGGTCTCGCTCGAGCGGAATGTAATGGCGAGACTACCGTTTTCGCGCAGCAGCACATCGAAGGCCTCCAGCCCGTCCGGAACCCGTTGCAACGGCTCGGACGGAAAGATGACGAGCGTGCGGTGATCAAGGCGTTTCAGCATTTGCGGCGTCGGCTCACTGGCCACCACCTCACCATTATTGATGATGGCAATCTCGTCGCAAAGCTCCTGGGCTTCTTCGAGGTAATGCGTGGTCAGCACGATCGTCGTTCCGGCGGCGTTGAGGTCTTTCACATACTCCCAAAGCGACCGGCGAAGCTCGACATCCACGCCGGCCGTCGGTTCATCGAGAATCAGAACCGGCGGGGCATGGACCAGCGCCTTGGCGACCATCAGCCGTCGTTTCATGCCGCCGGAAAGCTGGCGCACATAGGCGTCTTTCTTGTCGGCCAGACCCACCGCATCGAGAATGGCAAGTGAGCGCCGCTCCGACTTCGGCACGCCATAAAAGCCCGCCTGCAGTTCGAGCGCTTCCATGGGCGTGAAGAACGGGTCCATGTTGATCTCCTGCGGCACGACCCCAATGGCGGAACGCGCATACCGCGGGTTCTTGTCGATATCGATGCCCCAGATGCTGGCGGTGCCGCCCGTCTTCATCACCATGCCGCAGAGGATGTTGATGAAGGTGGATTTGCCCGCACCGTTCGGGCCGAGCAGACCGAAGATCGCGCCGCGTTTGACGGTGAGATCAATGCCCTTGAGCGCGCGCTTTTCGGGCATCTTGCCGGAGGCGGCATAGGTCTTGTCGAGCCCGGTGACGGAGATGGCCGCGTCAGGCAAGGTCTGGTTCAGCATTGGGAGGCGTCTTATCCTGTTGACCGCAGGCGTGCGTCACACCTACCTAGGCGCAGTTCAAGCTCTTCGCAAACCGGCAGGCCATATCGTGATCCAGGACCCAGAAACCATCATCGCAAATGCGCCTGAAGTTATCGTAACGGACGAACATCATGTTGCCTGCGATGGCGGGTCACCCGCGCTCGGACACCCGGTGACATGGTACGAGATGGGCAAGGACGATTTCGTGCGTTGCAAGTATTGCGACCGCGTGTTCGTCAAACGTCATGGTCGCCACGACCCGTCCATGGCGCATCCAAGCTGACGGAGCGGGCTGCCGCCTACACCCGTCGCCAGGTCGAACCGCCTGCGCCATCCATGATCTCCACGCCTTCTGCTGCCAAGGCATCGCGCAAACGGTCGGCTTCTGCCCAGTTTTTTGCGGCGCGGGCATCGATCCGGGCCTGAACCATCGCATCGATCCGGCCTGTTTCGCCCGCATCGCCGCCCTGTTCCCAGGCCTGCGGGGTCAGCGCCAGAAGGCCCAGCGCATCCCCGGCATCGACGAGACGGTTGCGGGCGGTCTGCATTGCCGCATTATCCTTTTCATCGGCAGCGCGGTTGGCCGCGCCCGCAAGCGCATTCAGTTCGGCGAGCGCTTCGGGCGTATTCAGATCGTCGGCGAGCTTGTCCCGGACCTTGTGAGACCCATCGGGCACCACGGCGCCGTCACCCCAGCAGCGACGCAGCGCGCCATAGATCCGGTCGAGCGTCGTCTTGGACCGTTCCAGAAGGTCTGGCGTCCAGTCCAGCGGCGCGCGGTAATGCGCAGACAGCAAAGCATAGCGCAGCACTTCGCCGGGCCAGTCAGCAACAAGATCGTGTATCAGGCTGACGTTTCCGAGCGACTTGGACATCTTCTCGCCGCCCATATCGAGAAAGCCGTTATGCATCCAGTAGCGGGCAAACACCTGCCCGTGCGCGCACTCCGATTGGGCAATCTCGTTCTCGTGATGGGGAAACTGCAGATCAATCCCGCCGCCATGAATATCTATCGTTTCGCCCAGGTGCCGGGCGGCCATGGCCGAACATTCAATGTGCCAGCCGGGGCGTCCCCTGCCCCACGGGCTATCCCATATCGCGTCTTCAGGATCGTCCGCCTTAGCTAGCTTCCAGAGCGCGAAGTCTGCCGGGTCGCGCTTGCCGCTGTCGATATCGACCCGCGCACCTGCTTCATTGTCTTCGGCCTTGCGGCGTGAGAGCTGGCCATAACCCGGCATGGACGGGACGTGAAAATAGAGGCCCCCGGACGTGACATAGGCATGGCCCTTCTCCTCAAGCGCCTGCCCGATCAAGATCATTTCGGCGATATGATCGGTCGCCCAGGGCTCGATATCCGGAGCGGCGACATTCAGCGATGCCATGTCTTCATTGTAGATTGCGGCATAATGCCCGGTAATCGCCGAGATCGCCTCGCCGCTTTCCTTCGCAGCGGCGATAATCTTGTCCTCGATATCGGTGATGTTGCGCGCATAGACGACGCCTGCCCGGCCGTATGTGTGCACCAGCAGGCGGCGCAGCACGTCGAACACCACAGGCGGGCGTGCATTGCCGATATGGGAGAAGTTGTAGACCGTCGGTCCGCAGACATAGAGGGACACCGGCTGGCCTTCGCGCGGTGTGAAAATCTGCTTTTCTCGGGCAAGCGTATTGTAAAGGGTGATCTGCAAGGGGCGGTCTTTCGTATGAAAACTAGTGACAATGCTGCCGCAACGTCAGGGCGGCGAAAGGTTGGAAATCACTTCGCCCGATGCTTATATCGATATCAAGCCCTGAGGGTAGACACCCGGGCGGGCGTTAAGTCCTGATCGTTCGCATTTCGCGGCGCTACCGGCTCGACCCTCGTCCCTCAGATGAAAGAAAAACCAGACATGCCGATGGACGTAGTAACCGATCCCAAGGAATACGAGCGCGCCGAAACGCCAGTGCGCCCAAGCCGTGCCGAAGCGGAAGATGCCGTGCGCACTTTGCTCGCCTGGGCGGGCGATGATCCACGCCGCGAGGGCCTTCTCGATACGCCCAAACGTGTCGTGAAAGCCTATGAAGAGTGGTTTCAGGGATATAACGAAGATCCGGTGACGTATCTGTCGCGCACGTTCGACGATGTGCAGGGCTATGACGACATGGTCATGCTTCGCGATATCGACGTGGAGAGCCATTGCGAACACCATATGGCACCGTTTCTTGGCAAGGCGTTCGTCGCCTACATGCCCACCCATGCCGTCGTCGGCATTTCGAAGCTGGCACGTGTCGTGGAAATCTACGCCAAGCGTCTGCAGACGCAGGAAACCATGACGGCGCAAATCGCCGACGCCATTACCGAAAGCCTTGCGCCGTCCGGTTGCGCGGTTCTCATCGACGCCAAGCACCAATGCATGACGACACGCGGCGTCCACCACCCCGACGTTTCGACCATCACCACCCAGTTTACAGGCGTCTTCAAGACGGACTCCAACCTGCGTGACCGCTTCCTGCGTCTCGCGGGCAAGTAGGCACGGTGGCCGGAGGCAACATGTCCGGTGATGCGACCATCGAGGAAACAGGAACGCTCAGCCCCCGCTGGAATGCGGACGGGCTGATCGCGGCCATCGCTCAGGACGAGGCCACCGGCGAGGTTCTGATGCTGGCCTGGATGAACGACACCGCCTTGCAGGCAACGCTCGAAACGGGCCGTGTCACCTACTGGTCGCGCTCGCGCGGAGAGCTCTGGCGCAAGGGCGACACCTCCGGCCATATTCAGGAGCTCGTCGAGGCGCGGATCGATTGCGATCAGGATGCGCTGTTGATGACCGTGCGACAGACCGGCCTCACCTGCCATACCGGCCGTCGCTCCTGTTTCTATCGGGTCGTCGGCGCGGATGGTGGCTTGACGGTCGAATGAGCCGCGAAAACACTATTAGCTGGCACGGCTATTGTCAGCCCGGTCCAAATCGGGACTTTTCAGTCGGCGAATGACTGTCCACGACCGTATTATCGCGGTCATTGCGGTCCCTGCAATCAACACCCAGAGCGCTATAGTGATCGTGTCACCCTGCCAACCCCAAACAGGTTCGATGCAAGCGATCACAAGAGCAACGGTGACCAGCGCCATGCGATGCTGCTTGGCCATCGGGCCAGAATACACCGCACCCGCACCATTTGCTCTACCTAATTCCCGGACATAAGCTGTGCTGATCGCAAGCGCCGCGGCTACCCATCCGAGAGTCCATTGACCGGCTGCACCGGAAAACCCGACGAGGATGAAAATATCTGAAATCCGGTCGGGAGCTTCATTCCAGAAGGGTCCGTCGCTCGTGCCCTTTCCACCTTCGACCGCAACCATGCCGTCGAACAAATTACACAACAATCTGAATTGGATCATCGCGGCACCCGTCAGCAACAAGAGCGCCCGCCAGAACGCTTCCTGATCTGCGCTGCTTACCAAGGCACTGCCTGCCAATAGCGCGCAAGCCATGCTCGCAATCGATATCTGGTTGGGCGTTATTCCTGTCCGCCCTAATCTACGGGCAAACGATTGCGCCCATCCTGAAGACCGGGCAGCAATCGGGCGTCTGGGATCAGGGCTGTCCATGCTTCTTTATTACTCCGCTCCAGCTCAGCGCGTTATATACAACGGCATAGGTGAACGCGACGCAGAAGGGGACAGCAATTGTCAAGGCGATCTCCGGTGTCGAAGCGAACCAGTGAATGAAAACCAGACCGGCAAGTGAGACCGAACACACAAGTACCGGGGGTGCAATTAACGCCGCGATACGATAGCCTGCGCGATCAAATCTGAGACGGAGCCAATCCAACGACTGCTTCATAAAAAATGTGATGCTGGCGGACAATGCGCCTTGAACAACGCCCGCAATGAGGGGGGCAGGCATGGCGTACTCGCGATTGGCAAACACCGCCCAACTGCCCATGGCGAGGAAGGCGAATGCGATATGGATGATCGTTTGGCTTGCTAGCCCTCTCAACCCAGCGATAATATCTTCTTGCAAATGCATTGCCTGATAAGCCTCACGGAGAAGTGCAGTGCTCGAAATCATCACACCTGCGCTGCAACAGCAACCATTCCCGTTGATTGTAGGGCTGTCAGTCCTGCTCGGACTTTTGGTATCAGGAAGCGGCGCGGCGGCTCTGTTGGGGCGAAGCAACCAATGGGCAGATTTGCGTCCACGTATGACAAGCTGGTGGATCATCAGCCTTGTATTAGTCATCCCGCTCTTACTGGGCTGGCAGGCTTTCACGCTGGTCTGGGCCTATGTGAGCTTTATTGCGCTACGGGAATTTATGACGCTGGTCCCGACCCGTCGGCAAGACCGGCTCGTTGTGCTCTTTGCTTATCTGTCTGTGCTAGTGGTTTACTGGTCCATCTGGGTAAATAATTACGACTATTTCCTCGTCCTGATGCCGGTTTACTTCTTTATCGGAATGGCCGTCTTGATGGCCTTTTTCGGAAGGACGGATGGTTTTCTGGCGACGGCCGGTATACTCAACTGGGGCATCATTATTTGCGTCTTCAATTTGGCGCATGTCGCGTTGTTGATGCGCGTTCCGTCGGAAGAGGTGCCGCAAGCTGGACCGGCGGGACTGGTATTCTTTCTCATCTTCATGACCCAACTCAACGATGTAACTCAGTATGTCTGGGGCAGGCTGTTAGGTCGGCATAAAATAACCCCTACCGTGAGCCCGAACAAAACTTGGGAGGGCGCAATCGGCGGATTTCTAAGCACTGCTGTGATATTCGTGGTGCTTTCGCCCTACTTCACGCCGTTCTCCCTGTTTGAAAGCATTTTCGTCGGTTTGAGCTTGCCGGTCCTCGGGTTTTTTGGTGACGTGACCATGTCTGCGATAAAACGTGATCTGGGTGTCAAAGATTCAAGCCGTCTTCTTCCTGGTCATGGCGGTGCGCTAGACCGGCTTGACAGCCTTATGTTTACGGCGCCGTTCTATTTTCACATGCTTGCTTACTTTTCTCTGGAGCGTTTCTAGCATGCTGCACGCGCTAAGACGTTTTTTGCTGGTGGCAATAATCCGCCCGTTCATTCGCGGGGTTGTAGGACTTGACGTGGTGGGCCAGCGCAATTTGCCAAAGCGTGGGCCTGCAATCATTGCGGCTAATCACAATAGTCATATCGACATCATGTTGCTTCTCTGTCTGTTTCCGGCACGCAGCCTTCACCTGGTTCGCCCCGTCGCGGCCGCAGACCATTTCCTCAAGGGGTCAGTATCGCGCTGGTTATCATTGAAGATCATCGGAATCATTCCGGTCAAGCGTCGGGGAATACGACGCGGCGATGACGTACTTGGCGGGTGTAAGGAGGCCTTGGCACGTGAAGAAATTCTGATCATCTTTCCAGAAGGATCACGAGGCGAAGCCGAAGAAATGGCTGATTTCAAAGCAGGGATTGCGCGGCTGGCAGAAGCATTTCCAGACGCACCCGTGTATCCGGTCTATTTACAGGGGGCAGGCCGCGTTCTCCCCAAAGGCTCCAGAACGCTCGTCCCGTTTAATTGCTCAGCTGTCGTTGGAGAGCCATTCAAATGGTGCGGCGTGAAAGCCGACTATATGGAACGGCTTCGTAAAACCATGGATACATTGAAGAACGATGCACCCCCGCTTCGCTGGATTTAGGCCGAAGCTTGCGGGTAAGCAGGGGTTGGCTGACCCCGTACTTGGCCCTTCATCTTTTCAGACGCACCTGAACATACGCCCGGGGCCAAGCCGACCTGATCTGGCACTCTCCTTGCCTGTCATATCACCGGATGTGCCGGAACGGGCGGGAGCCAGCCATGAAGACTGTCACAATAGGAAGCTTCAAGGGCGGCACCGGCAAAACGACACTTGCTGCGATCCTTTCCGTCCAGCTTGCGCTCTCGGGCTACCGCGTAAAGGTGCTGGAGTTCGACCGCGCGACCCGCCCGCTGGCACGGTTTCTGGCCGCGCGGGAGTTTGCCGACCTGCCTGCGCCCACCGTACTGGATCTGAACATGACCGGCGGCACACCGGATGTCAGTGATTGGCAGACCAGTATCCGTACCGAGGCCCGCTATGCCGCACAGGACGGGTGCGATGTCCTGCTGATCGACACAGCCTCACTCTGGCGTCCGGAAGTCATCGCCGCGCATTTGCAGGCCGACACCATACTGACGACGATCACCGAAAGCCCGATCGATCTTTACCAGCTCATGCCGGGTGACGGGCCGCAATTGCAGGCCGTTCGCCCGTATATGGAGCTTGTCGAACTGGTCCGTCGCCACGGCCTTTCGCGCATGGAAGAGCCTGTCGGCTGGAACCTCTGCCTCAACCGCCGCTCGCATCTGGCGACCCGCGTCGGGACGGATGTACGCGACAAGCTGGTGGATTTCTCGCACGTCTGCGGCATGTCCGTTGTGCATGGCCTGATCGACCGCGTGGCCTATCGCAACATGATGGCAACCGGCATTACGCCGCTCGATACGATTGCGGGCGAACCGCTGCCCAACAGCATGCTGGCAGCCCGGACCGAGGTGAAACGGCTTGCCCATGAAGTGATGGCAAGCGTGGGCGCGATGGCCTTACGGCAAGCCGACTAGGGCGGCAGCGCCCCCTAACCCGGCAAGGCCTCATAGGCGTGCTTGACGTCCTCTACGGTGCGCAGCCCGGCGCGTGGCGCGGTAACCAGAACCGCCATGTTTCCAGGCAGATGCTTGTTATCGAGCATCTTTTCATGCGCCGCAGGAATATCGCGCCACGGAAAGACTTCCGACATGCACGGATCGATCCGACGGTCGATGACGAGACGGTTGGCTGCGGAGGCCTGCTTGAGATTGGCAAAATGCGAGCCCTGAACGCGCTTCTGGCGCATCCAGAGGAAGCGCGCATCCATGGTAAGATTGAAGCCCGTCGTGCCCGCACAGATGACCACCATGCCGCCGCGCTTCACGACAAACACCGACACCGGCATGGTCGCTTCGCCCGGATGCTCGAAGACCATGTCGACATCCTGCCTGCCGGTGATCTCCCAGATCGCCTTGCCGAACTTGCGCGTCTCTTTCATGTAATCATTGAACTCAGGACCGTTGACCTTGGGCAGCTGGCCCCAGCAGTCGAAGTCGTTTCGGTTCAGTGCCGCCTTTGCGCCCATGGAAAGCACAAAGTCTTTCTTGTCTTCAGATGAGACCACGCCGATGGCGTGAGCACCCGTCACGGCGCACAATTGCGTCGCGAACGAACCGAGCCCGCCTGATGCGCCCCAGACAAGCACGTTCTCGCCGGGTTTCAGCACATGCGGGCGGTGACCGAACAACATGCGGTAAGCCGTTGCGAGGGTGAGCGTATAACAGGCGCTCTCTTCCCAAGTGAGATGCTTGGGGCGAGGCATGAGCTGGCGCGACTGCACGCGGCAGAACTGCGCAAATGAGCCGTCGGGGGTCTCATATCCCCAGATGCGCTGGCTGGGCGAGAACATCGGATCGCCGCCATTGCATTCCTCATCATCGCCATCATCCTGATTGCAGTGGATGACGACCTCGTCACCGGGTTTCCAGCGTTTGACCTTGCGACCAACCGACCAGACGATACCCGCCGCATCCGATCCGGCGACGTGAAAGTCCTGCTTGTGAATGTCGAAGGGTGAGACCGGGTCGCCGAGCGCCGCCCAGATGCCGTTATAGTTGACGCCGGCTGCCATCACCAGAACGAGCACTTCGTCGGAGTCGATTGTCGGTACAGGCACCTGTTCATGCTGCATCGCCGTAGCAGGACGCCCGTGCCGGTCGCGGCGAATGGCCCAAGCGTGCATCAGCTCGGGAACGTGGAAGGCGGGCGGCATTTCGCCGAGCGCGTAAATCTTTTTCTGTTCGGCACTGGATTCGGTATCAGTCATGCTTTGGCTCCCCGCATTTTCGTCCCGCGCGCACGATTCTTGCCGAACGCGTCGGAACCGACTATCCGATGTTCTACGTTGCCACTTAGGCAGGCATAACGGGTAAAGGCAAGCCTGATTGTTGCGGTGCAGCATTCCCTTGGCAGCCGTGTTGCGAATGCGTGACGACTTCGATGAATGGGGGGCGCATGGCGACCGAACCGATTATCTGGCTGAATGGTGCCTTCGTGACGGAAGAAGAGGCGACGGTGTCGGTGTTCGACCGTGGCTTCATGTTCGCGCATTCGGCCTATGAAGTGACGCCCGTCTATAAGGGTCGGCTCATCGACTTCGACGCACACATGATCAGGCTGCAACGAACTCTGGCCGGCCTCGAAATCCGGCTCGATATGACGCCCGCAGACTGGTTGGGCCATCATCAGGAACTGATCGCGCGAAATGACCTGACCGAGGGTATGATCTATCTGCAGGTGAGCGCGGGCGTGGCCGCCTCACGCGACTTTGTTGCGAGTGCTGATTTGACCCCGACGCTGCTTCTGGTCGCGCAGCACAAGCGTCTTCTGGATACACCGGCGTTTGAGCGCGGCATCTCCGCGGTCTTCGTGGAAGATCTGCGTTGGAAACGCTCCGATCTGAAAACCACCCAGCTTGTCAGTGCAGCTTTGGCGAAGGCGGACGCGATACGCCGCGGCGCGGACGACGCCATCTGGCATGTCGACGGTATCGTGACCGAAGCGGCCTCATCCAATGTCTGGATCGTCACGAAAGATGGCGAGCTTCTGACACGCAATGTCTCCAACAGCATTCTGGCGGGAATCACACGACAGACCTTGCTGGACAGTCCTGCCCCGAAGACAATTCAAGTATCAGAACGGACGTTTACGCTGGACGATGTGCGCGCAGCGCAGGAAATCTTCATCACGTCCGCAACGGCGGGCGTAACGCCGGTTGTGCGTATCGAGGGCCAACCCGTCGGGTCAGGAAAGCCCGGCCCGATTACCCAACAGATGCAGGCGGTACGCCGCGCAGCGCTTGAAGGCTCTGATTAGGGCCAGCCAGATCGCTTTGACGCGGCTGCGATAGACTATTGGGGCTTGGCCTCGTTGTGCTTCTGGCGCGCCTGCTCATCTTTCGCGACGGCCTTTAATTGCTCGCGCTCATGATCGTCGTATTCTTCAGGGTGTTCCCTGTACTCGTGCGCGGCGACCTCGGTGACTTCCTTCTCGACAGCGCTCCGTTTCGTTGTCCGGTAAAGCGCGAAGGCAATGGCGCCCCCGATCACGACAATGGCGACAGCGTATAAAAGTTCAAACGGCATGGCTCGTCCTCCAGGACAGGTTTCAATCCATGAATAACTGCTCCCGGTGCCTGACAGTTCCACCCTGCGGCCTCGCTGCGGCGTCAACGGGCTTTGATGACGCTCTGTGATGGCGTAAGGCGGTGGCTGATCCACGGGCGACGGGGCAATTGGCGCACATGAAGAAGACCCATGGCAGGAACGCCTTCCTGTTCGTCATCGTGACCGTCACGCTTGACATGATCGGCTTCGGGCTGATCGTGCCGGTCATCCCGTCGCTTCTGGAGAGCATTACCAACCTGCCGGCGCGCGACGCGGTCGTGTGGGGCGGTCTCCTCACCGCGACCTTTGCACTGACCAACTTCATGGCCGGCCCGACACTTGGCGGGCTATCGGACCGGTTCGGGCGCAGGCCCGTGCTGCTGGTCTCGATTGGCACTCTTGCGCTCGATTTCATGATCATGGGATTTGCGACAAGTCTCCTCGTTCTCTTCATCGGGCGGGCGCTGTCCGGTATTTCATCTGCGACGTTTTCAACCGCCAACGCCTATATCGCCGATGTCACGGAGCCGGAAAACCGCGGCCGCGCTTTTGGAATGATCGGAGCGGCCTTTGGTGTCGGCTTCATCATCGGCCCTGCCCTTGGCGGACTGCTTGGCGAGTACAATCCGCGCGCACCCTTCTTTGCCGCGTCGGCGCTGGCCATGGTTAACTTCCTCTATGGCTGGTTCGTGCTCCCGGAATCACTTGCACCGGACGAGCGCCGCCCGTTCAGGCTGGCGCGCTCGAACCCGTTCGGTGCATTCCGCCATTTCGTGAAGCTTCCGAAAGTTGTCTGGTTTCTGGCCGCCGTCGGGATCTTCGCGCTGGCGCACAGCGTCTATCCGGCGGTCTGGAATTTCCATGGGGCCATCCGCTATGACTGGAGCGAGGGGCAGATCGGCTTCTCGCTTGCGCTCGTCGGCATAGGAGCCGCCGTGGTTCAGGCCGGACTGACCGGACCGGTCATCAAGAAGTTCGGAGCACTGAAGGCGGCAGCGTTCGGGCTGGCGGTCAACGGGCTGGCCTTGCTGGCTTATGCTTTCGCCGTGGAGCCCTGGATGGTGTTCGCAATCATTCCGTTCTCGGCGCTCGGCGGACTGGCAGCGCCTGCCTTGACCACGATCATGTCGAACCTGACACCCAAGAACGCGCAGGGAGAACTGCAAGGCGCGTCCGCCAGCCTGCAGTCTCTGGCCATGATCTTCTCGCCTGTCGCGATGACACAGACACTCCATGCTTTCTCCAGCGATGGCGCGCCGGTATACTTTCCCGGTGCGCCCTTCCTTCTGGCAGCCTGTCTGACAGGGCTCTGCCTGATCCCGTTTGCGCTCGGTGTACGGGCCAACCGCCGCGAGATCGCAGCGCAACCGGAGATCTGACGACACGATGCCCGCCACCGCCCGCCCCGCCCTGTTTCTCGACCGAGACGGCGTCCTGAACGAAGACAGGGGATATGTTTATCGCCGGGAAGACTTCGTCTGGATCGAGGGAGCCAGCGACTGCATCCGCGCTTTCAATGATCGTGGCTGGTGGGTTTTCGTCGTCACCAATCAGTCCGGCATTGCCCGCGGATACTATACCGAGAGCCAGATGCAGGACTTGCATGACTGGATGTGCGCCGAGCTGGACGCTCAGGGAGCGAGGATCGACCGGATCTACTATGCGCCACACCATCCTGAAGGTGTCGTTCCGGGCCTGCGCAAGGCCAGCTTCGACCGCAAACCGAAACCGGGCATGCTGCTCTCTGCAATGGCCGACTTCCCGGTCAAGCGTGAAGCGAGCTTTCTGATCGGTGACAAGGCGGCAGACATCGCGGCTGCGAAAGCTGCCGGGGTCGGAGGGTTTCTGTTTTCAGGTGGAAACCTGGCCACTTTCGCAGAATGGGTGCTCGCATCGTTCGAAGACGGAGTGCGCTAGTCCTGAAAGGCTTCGCGCGTGCGCACGAGGTCGGGCGACAGAGACAGGTAGAAACTTTCAGAGTGGCGGTTCGTCGCGCGTCTGACGTCAGCCTCCTTCAGACCAAGCAGCCTGACCGCCAGGCCGAGCGCCAGTTGTGCTTCTGACATGGCCCAGCTTTTCCTGTCCGGGGACCTGAATATCCGTTCGAAGACTTCGAAATCAACGTTCTTGTCGGAAAACGTCGCACGGGCCTCCATGGCGTCATCATGACGCTCGAAAACGACCATCAGGCGGGATGTCCGGCGCGCGGAAAGCACCAGACCTGCCAGCAGAAACTTCAGACCCAGACAGGCGGCAAGGCCTGACCGTGTGGACGTCAGCGTTCCATCCAGTCCGTGAACCTCAAGTTCCACATCCCGGGCGTTGGCGGCGGTCCGGATATCGTCCCGGACCATGGAAAAAGCTCTGCGCATGGATACGCTGACCTGCGCGCCCTGCGCTGCAGGACCGGCCAGTTCACGGATGGCCGCAACCGTATCGCCAAGCGGCGCCAGCCAGTTGCTACGCTGATCATCACCGTCTATCTGCGCATTCATTATCGCGGTTTCGACCGTCAGCGACAGGTCGTCCAGGCTTTCCTGCACCATCGCCTCGCCGCTCTGCCCCGAACCGTTCAGGCCCGGCCGACGAACGTAACCGGCATTGAGGAACAGGTCTTCAAGCAAGGGTCCGGTTACAAGGTGTTTTGCAAGGTATCCGCTTGCGCCGGACTCCATGACTGACCTGCGTTGCCATTCCTCGACAGTCGCCGACATGAAAATGACCGGCGCATCCGTAAAAGACATCAACTGTGCAATATCGAAGGCAGGATCTATAGAGTCCGCTCTCTGCACATCACAAAGAATGCCGTCATAGCGGCCCTTTTGCAGTCTGGTGAGCGCCTGCGTCAGCGTAGAGACACTATCAACGCTTGCTTTGGACGGCCCGGACATGATGGCCGATGCAAGAGCACGCCTGCCAGTCTGATTGTCATCGACAATGAGAAATTTCATAAGCGGGTCTGCCTTGAGACAGCATTTCAGCCGCCTCTCCTGATTTGCTTATGTGCTGATTTCACTATCGAAGTCTACTGTTTTGTTGTGTATAAGTATTTATCCAACAGCAATTCACTCTGGTCCGCTCAGGCTCAGCGGGAGAATGAAAGTTATCGGGACTGACTTGTTGATCCCGTTCGCTGAAATGGGGCACGTGCTGGTCGCGAAGACTTCAATTGCCGGTGTCCCCCCGCTCATCGAAACTGTCGCGCCAATCCATGAGGCCATTTCTGGCGACTTCATTTGCGGGACGGGCGACAAGACCGTTCTGGGTCATCAAAATCATGTAACTCGCCTTGTCGACCATGGGGACATAGACGCCCGATCCGTAATAAGCGTCGACACTGCGTACCCAGCCGCCGTTGTTTCTTGCCACTTCCCAGATGTCTATGCCGGGATTGGAATTGACCGCATGCACCGAGCGGGCCGCGCTACGTTCGTCCTCGGTATTCAGATAGCGGCCTGAAACCCGCTCGAGCCTGTAAACCGAATCATAGCCGACGATATTCGCCCAGGGCTGCCATTTCAGCACGCGCGCTTCGAAACGAATTTCATCGCCGCTGACAGGGAAGTCAGTCCCGGTCTCCTCACCCTGCATGACAATATCCGCGAGGAAAGCCTGCTCGCCTGTCTTCTGCAGAGTAACGAGTGCGACATCGCGTTCATTGGTCAGGCGTGAATATGTCTGGAGGTTCATGCCGACCATGACCATCAGGCCCGCGCCAATCAGCACCGTGCTGCCCATGAGAAAGCTCCAGCCGCCCGAAACGACCTGCAGTTTGAACAGGCGGGTTACCCCGGCAATGAAGAGAACGCCGCCGAACACGGCGACTGCCCCTGGAAGTATCCACCAGATCATGTGTGAGTTCCTGAAATATCCCTCTGACGGCGCACTCTACCAGCAAAAACCGTTCTGTGCGAAATGCCACGATGCGGACCATATGCCAACGGTCCGCGCAGGACTCCGACAATACGCCTGCGGATCAGAAAACGCGCGGGCGCTCGGTCTTTTCGACGTGCAGACCGCATTCGGTCTTGTCCTGGCCTGCCCAGCGCCCGGCGCGCGGGTCGTCATCTTCTGCGACCGGCTGGGTGCACGGCCAGCATCCGATCGAGGGATAGCCTTGCGCCACCAGCGGATGGCGCGGCAGGTTCCGGACAGCGAAGAAATGCGCCACGTCGTCCTTGGTCCAGCCTGCAAGCGGGTTCACCTTGAACCGGCCGTTTGCGTGCTCGAAGACCGGCAATTGCATGCGTTCGCCGCCGTGAAAGCGCTTTCGGCCCGTGATCCAGGCAGAGAGGCCCTCAAGCGCCGGTTCAAGCGGACGCACCTTGCGCAGTTCGCAACAGGCGTCCGGATCGGTCTTCCACAGGGTGTTGTTGGGATCGAGAACGCGCCGTTCGGTTTCGTTCGGAGCTATGTTGCGCACGTCGGTAAGCCCGAGCCGGTCAATGAGCGTATCCCGGTACTCCAAGGTCTGGGCAAAGTGCATGCCGGTTTCCAGAAAGACGATCGGCAAGCGACGGGTCCACATCAGCAATGAGTGAGAGCATGACCGCGCTTTCGGCCCCGAAGGAGGACACGTAGGCCAGTCCATCCGGCCATTCACGCACGAAGGCTGCTGCAAGGATGGTTTGCGCCGAGGCGGCGCGCAGCTCACCGTTCAGGCGCGCAAGCCGGGCAGGCACATCCTCATCCAGGCGAGGCAACGTCGTTGTATAGGGCATCAGGCGTCTTTCCGGTGGCGAAGATCGAAGACGGGACGCATCGGCCCGGCTGCCTTCTGATAAACATGCGAGAACTCTGCCTGCGCGGCGGTCAGGGCTTCGCCATCAAGCGTTTCCGGCAGGTCGAAGGCATCGAACCCCGACCTCAGCATGAAGAACAGCTGATCGCGAAGAACATCGCCTGTGGCCCGCAATTCGCCTTCATAGCCAAGTCGCCTGCGCAGCAATTGTGCCTGACTGTAACCGCGGCCATCGGTATAGCGCGGGAAGCAAACCTCGATCAGTCCGAGCGCCGACATATGATCTGCCAGAAGTGCCGGATCGTCTTCCGGCTGGAGACGGACACCGATCGCGGCGTTCCGGTCCTCCAGAAGCGAGGCTTCATTCAGGAAACGGCCAAGGCTGACCGTGATGCAGCCACCGGGTGACATCTCGTGATCGTCGGGTACGTAGGACCAGATATTCTCCATCTCTGTCCCGTTCCTAATCAGCGGCATAGAGCGCCTCCCTGAAAGGCTCATGGCCGACACGTTCCAGCACGTCGATGAACCGTTCCGAGGGAGCGTTGCGGACACCGCGATAAGCAGAGACGACCCGCTGGATCGCTGCCGGCACGTCTTCGGCCTTCAGCCCCTTGCCGGCAATGTCTCCGATAGCGGCTTTCTCGTCAGCCCGCCCGCCGAAGGTAATCTGGTAAAACTCCTCACCTTTGCGGTCGACGCCGAGAATGCCGATATGGCCGACATGATGATGCCCGCAGGCATTGATGCAGCCGGAGATCTTGATCTTCAGTTCGCCAATATCTTCCTGGTTCTCTATATCGGAGAAGGCCGCTTGCAGGTCGGTTGCGACCGGGATCGAGCGGGCGTTGGCCAGATTGCAGTAATCGAGGCCGGGACAGCAGATAATATCCGAAATCAGTTCGTAGTTGGCGGTGCCGAGACCACACGCGGACAATGTCCGATACACCTCTTCCAGATCGTCCTTGCGGACATGTGGAAGAACGAGATTCTGTTCATGGCTGACACGAAGCTCGTCGAAGGAGAGGCGTTCTGCCAGTCCGGCAACGACACGCATCTGCTCGCCTGTAATGTCGCCGGGCGGCACACCCGGAGGCTTGCACGAGACCGTCACGATCGCATATCCGTCCCGCTTGTGGGGCCGCGTATTTACGCGCACCCAGCGGTCGAATGATGAGTCCGCCGTGCGTGCCGCGTCGAGCGTAGAGCTGCGCGCAGGTAGGTTTTCGAAGGCAGGCGGCTGGAAATAGGCCGCGATCCGGTCAATCTCGGCCTGCGGCAGCGCGATTTTTTCGGCGTCCCGCTGAGCGGCGAACTCGGCCTCGACTTCCTGCGCGAACGCCTCCGGACCCAGCTCGTTCACGAGTATCTTGATACGCGCCTTGTACTTGTTGTCGCGTCGGCCGTGCCGGTTATAGACCCGCATGATGGCTTCCAGATAGTCGAGCAGGATGTCCTCACCGACGAACTCGCGGATCGTCACGCCGACATGGGGAGTGCGGCCCTGTCCGCCGCCTACGATCACCTCGAAGCCGGTTCTTCCCTCCGCATTTGCGCGCATGTGCAGTCCGATGTCATGCACCCGTACGGCTGCGCGGTCGGTTTCCCCGGCTGTCACGGCAAACTTGAACTTGCGGGGCAGGAACGAGAATTCCGGATGGAACGTCGACCATTGGCGGATGATCTCACACCAGACGCGCGGGTCGGAAATTTCATCGTCCGCAGCTCCGGCAAACTGGTCCGAAGTGACATTGCGGATGCAGTTGCCGGATGTCTGGATGGCATGCATCTCGACCTCAGCCAGACGGTCCAGCACATCGGGTATGTCCTTGAGCGCAATCCAGTTGAACTGGATGTTCTGGCGTGTGGTCCAGTGGCCGTAACCACGGTCATAGCGTTCGGAAATGCCGGCCAGCGTCCGCAATTGCTTCGAGGAAAGCGTGCCATAAGGAATGGCAGTTCGCAGCATGTAGGCATGAAGCTGAAGATAGACGCCGTTCATCAGGCGCAATGGCTTGAACTGGTCCTCGGTGATCTCCCCCGACAGGCGTCGCTCCACCTGCCCGCGAAATTGGGCGGCCCGTTCACGGACAAGCGTTTCGTCAAACTCGTCATAGCGATACATCAGGCGGCCCCTCCGCTGGCGGATTTGCGAAAGTGTGGATGCACGGTCGGCCCCTCTGCGCGGATCGTTTCCCGCAAGGTTTCCCGGCCCGTAACCGCGCCGGTGTCGGAAACCTCCATCAGATACGGATCGACGCTGTGTCCTTCATCGGCCGAGGCTGTGGCAAGCGCTGCGTCTGCAGCGTCGCCGGAGAGGATTTCGGCACGGGAAATGTCGTTGTCCCAGTCTCCGGCAGGGGTGCGGTAGATCACGGCACCGGTGCGCACATCCCAGGACGTGACGACTTTTGGCGTTTCCGGCGACAGCCTTGGACGTACCGAACTCATGCCGTGACCTCCTCAGCCAACTGTGCCAGCCGTTCGAGAGCCGGGTTCGCGGACCGCAGCATTCCGACTGGCAGCACGCGCGACCGTCTCGCCGATAATGAGGAGCGCCGGGCCTTCGATACCGTTATCGCCAATCAGACTGCCAAGCTCATCCAGACGTCCAAACACGCGCAACTCGTTCTTGCGTGTTCCGTTCTCGATCACGGCCACAGGGGTTGCGGGGCCACGTCCGGCACGGATGAGCCGGTCGGAGATCGCTTCGGCCGTTCCAACGCCCATAAAAACGACTACGGTCTGATTGCTTCCGGAAAGCGCCGACCAGTCGAGGTCGGGAACGTCACCCAGGCGCGCATGCCCCGTCACGAAGGTCACCGACTGGGCATGATCCCTGTGCGTCAGCGCAATTCCGGCACCGGCCGCACATCCAAGCGCGGACGAAATGCCGGGGATGACATGCACGTCCACGCCCGCATCCTGCAAGACTTCAAGCTCTTCTCCGCCCCGCCCGAACACGAACGGATCGCCGCCTTTCAGCCGGACGACGCGCTGGCCCTTCCGGGCACTGGCGATCAGCAGATCGTGAATTTTCTCCTGCGGGACCGAATGGTCGCCTTTCGATTTGCCAACGGCGACCCGGACAGCGTCACGTCGCACCAGCTCCATAATCCCGTCTCCCACGAGGCGATCATGGAAGACAATATCGGCATCCTGGATGACGCACAGGGCTTTCAGCGTCAGCAATTCCGGATCGCCGGGTCCTGCACCGACAAGATGCACGACCCCGATAGGCGCATCGCGGCCGTCGAGGAGCGATTGCATGGCTGCTTCTGCCCGGTCCATCTCGCCCGAAAGCACAAGCTCTGCGACCGGACCGCGCAGGACGTGTTCCCAGAAGGCGCGCCGTTCGGGCTCGGTATGAATACCGGCCTTCACACGGGCCCGCCAGCCACGGGCAAAACTAGCAAGCTCGCCGATCCGTTCAGGCAAAACCTCTTCCAGCCGGGCACGGATGTCGCGGGCCAGAACGGGTGCCGCACCACCGGTTGCCACGGCAGCCACCACGCTGCCACGGTCGAGAATGCTCGGGACGGTAAAATCACAAAGTTCGGGGCGGTCGACCACGTTCACAGGTATCTTGTAAGTCCGGCAAAGCCGGGCGGCAGCCTCGGCCCCGGCTCTGTCTTCCAGCGCAATGATCGCAAAGGCCGCCGATTTCAGCTCACCGACCGCCTGCGACAGCGGTACGCAAACCGTCCGGGCGTCTGCCAAAGCCTGCAGCTCTTCACAGAGCTCCGGTGCGGCGATCACGATACGCGCGTGTGTTTTGGCAAGCAGGCGAAACTTTCGCAGCGCAAGCTCCCCGCCACCGAACAGGATGACGGTTCGCGCATCGGTACCGAAGAAGACAGGAAAGATATCCAAGGCCGGGTCTCGATTCTTGTTTACCGCACCGGCAGGCACGGATCGTGTTCACTCCAGATTGTCGGTTGACCCTCTTGCAGCAACCGGCGAAGGCTAAGTCTATTGCTTAGGAAAACTGAACGACCCATGAGCCAGATCGACCACAAGCTTCCACCGCTGAACGCGCTCAAGGCTTTCGAAGCTGCCGCACGGCATTTGTCCTTCACCAAGGCTGCCGAAGAACTTCAGGTCACGCCGGGCGCGATCAGCCAGCAAATCCGCCAGCTTGAAGAATATGCGGGAACGCCACTCTTCAAGCGTACGGGACGCCAGGTCCTGCTGACCGATGCCGCGCAGGCAACCATGCCGCTGCTCGCCGACGCTTTCGAAAAACTGATCGAAGCCGGACGCGTCATGAAAGCTCCGGCGCGCAAGGGCAAGGTGATGATTTCCTGCGCGCCGTCCTTTGCCGTCAAGTGGCTGGCCCCGCGCCTGGATGCGTTTCATCGCGCACATCCTGAAATCGAAGCCTGGATCTCGGCCGACATGGACCTGACCGATTTTGCGAGAGCCGATACCGATCTGGCAATCCGCTATGGGCGCGGCGTCTATGACGGGCTGAAGGCAGAGAAACTGCTTGAAGAAACCGTTCTGCCCGTTTGTTCGCCTGCCCTGATGGAAGGCCCCCGCGCCATAAGGACAGCTGAAGATCTGAAAGGCCATACCCTGATCCATGACGAGAGCGGCGAGAACGATCCGTCATGCCCCGACTGGGCAAGCTGGTTGACAGCCAGAAAGGTAAAAGGCCACGAAGCCGGACGGGGGCCGCGCTACAATCAGGGCGTACTGGTTATCGAGGCGGCACTGGCTGGACAGGGCGTTGCACTAGCCAAGAACGCTCTGGCAGCGGCTGATCTCGCCTCCGGCCGGCTCGTCGCGCCGTTTGCCGATGGTGGCTCGCTGCTGGACTTTTCCTACTGGCTGGTCTGGCCAAAAGGCCGGACGCAGACCATCGAAGCACGCACATTCGTCAAATGGGCAAAGGCAGAAGCCAGCGCCTCGGAAGTTGTCGGGGTGTGAACCGTGTGGTGTGCGGGGAATGATTTCTGCCCCCCCGTCGTTCGTACGCTGGTTCTCGAAAGCAATTTACGGAACGCTGGAATGCAAAAAGCCCCGGCAGTGAGGCCGGAGCTTTTGTGATGTGTTCGTCTCAAGGACCGTCGCTTAGGCGACGATCTTGGACGCTTTTCGGCTGGCGTTTCCAGACGACCGTCGCTTACGCGACGATCTTGGAAACGACGCCAGCGCCAACGGTGCGGCCACCTTCACGGATGGCGAAGCGCAGCTTCTCTTCCATCGCGATCGGCTGGATCAGCTCGACGTTCATGTGGACGTTGTCGCCCGGCATGACCATTTCCGTGCCCTCGTCCAGCGTCACCACACCCGTCACGTCCGTTGTGCGGAAGTAGAACTGCGGACGGTAGTTGGAGAAGAATGGCGTGTGACGGCCACCCTCTTCCTTCGTCAGGATGTAGGCTTCAGCCACGAACTTGGTGTGCGGCGTGATCGTGCCCGGCTTGCACAGGACCTGACCGCGCTCGACGCCCTCACGGTCGATACCGCGAAGCAGTGCGCCGATATTGTCGCCGGCCTGACCCTGATCGAGCAGCTTGCGGAACATCTCCACACCCGTACAGATCGTCTTGGTCACCTTCTCCTTGATGCCCACGATCTCGATCTCTTCGCCGACCTTCACGATACCGCGCTCGACACGGCCGGTGACAACCGTACCGCGACCCGAGATCGAGAACACGTCCTCGATCGGCATCAGGAACGGCAGATCGACCGGACGCTCAGGCGTCGGGATGTAGTCATCCACAGCCTGCATCAGCTCGACGACCTTGTCCTTGCCGATATTGTCGTCACGGCCTTCAACAGCCGCAAGTGCCGAACCGGACACGATCGGAATGTCATCGCCCGGGAAGTCATACGAGCTCAGAAGCTCACGAACTTCCATCTCGACCAGCTCCAGAAGCTCCTCGTCATCGACCTGGTCGACCTTGTTGAGGAACACAACCATCGCAGGCACACCGACCTGCTTGGCCAGCAGAATGTGCTCGCGCGTCTGTGGCATCGGGCCGTCGGCCGCGTTCACCACCAGAATGGCACCATCCATCTGCGCCGCGCCCGTGATCATGTTCTTCACATAGTCAGCGTGGCCCGGGCAGTCGACGTGCGCATAGTGACGGTTCGGCGTCTCATACTCAACGTGCGAGGTGTTGATCGTGATACCACGCGCCTTCTCTTCCGGCGCGTTGTCGATGTCCTCGTACTTCTTCGCCTTGCCACCGCTGGCCTCCGAAAGAACCATCGTGATCGCCGCGGTCAGCGTCGTCTTGCCATGGTCGACATGGCCGATCGTGCCGATGTTCACATGCGGCTTGTTACGCTGAAACTTCTCCTTGGACATGGTCTAAACTCCTGAGTGTCTGTCTGTGTTCGATTGGGGTAGAGGTGGGGATTAACCGGCCATTTGCGAGATGATCTTCTCGCTTTCTGCGCGCGGCACCTCTTCATAATGGTCAAACTGCATGGAAAACTGCGCCCGGCCCTGTGACATGCCACGAAGGTTGCCGACATAGCCGAACATGTTTGCCAGCGGAACGAATGCATTGATCGCAGTGATGTTGCCACGTGGCTCCGACCCCTGGATCTGGCCACGACGTGAGTTCAGATCGCCGATGATATCGCCCATATAGTCTTCAGGGGTCATCACTTCGACTTTCATCACCGGTTCCATCAGGCGCGGCGCACCTTCCGTCTTCAGTTCACGGAAAGCCGCACGACCGGCGATCTCGAATGCCAGCACGCTGGAGTCGACATCGTGGTACGCACCATCCACCAGCGTGGCCTTGAGGTCGCTGACCGGATAACCGGCGAGCAGGCCGTTGCCCATCGCGCTGGCCAGACCTTTTTCAACACCCGGAATGTATTCCTTCGGAATGTTGCCGCCGACGACCTTGCTCTCGAAGACAAAGCCCGTACCGGCTTCGCCTGGCTCGAACTGGATCTTGACGCGGGCGAACTGACCCGAACCGCCGGACTGCTTCTTGTGCGTATAGTCGATGTCTGCCGGACGGCTGATCGCTTCGCGATAGGCCACCTGCGGGGCACCGATATTGGCCTCGACCTTGAATTCGCGCTTCAGTCGATCGACGAGAATGTCGAGGTGAAGCTCGCCCATGCCCTTCATGATTGTCTGGCCGGACTCGATGTCGGTTTCAACGCGGAACGAGGGATCCTCGGCCGCAAGGCGCTGCAGGCCCTGGCCCATTTTCTCCTGGTCGGCCTTGGTCTTGGGTTCGATGGCGATCTCGATAACCGGATCCGGGAAGTTCATGGTTTCCAGAACGACCGGATGGGCCTGATCGCAAACCGTATCACCCGTCGTCGTGTCCTTCAGACCGGCAAGCGCAATAATGTCACCCGCAAACGCTTCCTGAATCTCTTCCTGATTGTTCGAGTGCATCATCAACATACGGCCGACGCGCTCTTTCTTGCCCTTGGTGGAGTTCATAACGGCGCTGCCCTTGGAGAGCGAACCGGAATACACGCGTACGAAGGTAAGCGAGCCCACGAACGGGTCGTTCATGATCTTGAATGCCAGACCGGCGAAGGGCTGGCTGTCGTCGGCGCTGCGAACGATGTTACGGGTTTCGGTTTCATCGCCCGGCTCGAAGCCTTTATAGGCAGGAACGTCCAGCGGGCTTGGCAGGAAGTCGATGACGCCGTTCAGCATGGGCTGCACGCCCTTGTTCTTGAACGCCGAGCCACACAGCACGGGAACGAAGCTGAGCGAAAGCGTTCCCTTGCGGATCAGACGGCGAAGCGTCGCGATATCCGGCTCTTCGCCTTCGAGATAGGCCTCCATGACGGCCTCGTCCTGGTCGACGGCCAGTTCGATCATCTCGGTGCGCATTTCCTCGGCTTTCGCCTTGAGCTCTTCGCGCACTTCGCGAAGTTCCCAAGATGCGCCGAGGTCTTCACCCAGATAGACCCATTCCCTCATGGTGATCAGATCGATCAGACCTTCGAGCTCGGTCTCGGAACCGATCGGGATCTGTACCGGAATCGGCTGCGCGCCTGTCCGGTCCTTGATCATGCGAACGCAGTTGTAGAAGTCCGCGCCCAGCTTATCCATCTTGTTGACGTAGACGATGCGCGGAACCTTGTAGCGGTCAGCCTGACGCCAGACGGTTTCCGTCTGTGGCTCGACACCGGCGTTCGCATCGAGGACGCAGACAGCGCCATCGAGAACAGCCAAGGAGCGTTCGACCTCGATCGTGAAATCGACGTGCCCGGGGGTGTCGATGATGTTGAAGCGGTATTTCTGCGACAGCGGCGTGGTGCCGTCCTCGGTCCGTTCCCAGAACGTCGTGGTTGCGGCAGACGTGATCGTGATGCCGCGTTCCTGCTCCTGCTCCATCCAGTCCATCGTCGCGGCGCCGTCATGGACTTCGCCGATCTTGTGGGACTTGCCGGTGTAATACAGGATGCGTTCGGTCGTCGTCGTTTTACCGGCGTCGATGTGAGCCATGATGCCGAAATTGCGGTACCGTTCGAGCGGATAATCGCGGGCCATAAAGGTCAGCCTTGATACAAGAAGAAAAGAAGGGTCGCGTTACCAGCGGTAATGCGAGAAAGCGCGGTTTGCCTCAGCCATGCGATGCGTGTCTTCACGCTTCTTCACAGCATTGCCACGACCGCTGGACGCATCGAGCAACTCACCGGCGAGACGTTCGCGCATGGTGTTCTCGTTGCGGGCGCGGGCAGCGGCCACCAGCCAGCGGATCGCCAGTGCCTGACGACGCTCGGGGCGGACTTCGACGGGCACCTGATAGGTTGCACCACCAACGCGACGCGACCGGACTTCGACAGCTGGTGCGATGTTTTCGAGAGCATCGTGGAACATTTCCACGGGATTGCGCTTGGCGCGGTCTTCAGCCATGTCCAGCGCGCCATAAACGATGCGCTCGGCCGTGGATTTCTTACCCGCGACCATAATCTGGTTCATGAATTTCGACAGGACAACATCCCCGAACTTGGGGTCGGGAAGTATCTCTCTTTTATCAGCACTATGGCGACGTGACATCTGGTTTCAATTCCTATTTCGGGCGTTTCACGCCGTAATGCGAGCGACGTTTCTTGCGGTCCTTGACACCCTGGGTATCGAGCACACCGCGCAGGACGTGGTAGCGAACACCGGGAAGGTCACGGACACGTCCGCCGCGGATCAGGACGACCGAGTGTTCCTGAAGGTTGTGACCAACGCCCGGGATGTAACAGATCAACTCATAGCCGGACGTCAGACGAACCTTGGCCACCTTGCGGAGCGCCGAGTTCGGCTTTTTTGGCGTCGTTGTATAGACACGCGTACAGACGCCGCGGCGCTGCGGACATTCCTTCAGCGCCGGCACCTTGTTGCGTTTCGGCTTGGGCTGGCGCGGATTGCGGATAAGCTGGTTAATTGTCGGCATCGACCTTGTCTTCAATCTCTCCAGGGCGCTGCACGCGCCGCGTTACATAACAAACCAGAAAGCGAGGCAGCAGTTCTGCAAACCCCGGCATTTCGTCAAACTGGGAGGCTTTGGGCCCCGAAACTCTTCGGGCGGTCGCGCAGGCCTTGCAGCCTCGTACCGACTCTTAGAGCGGCGCTAATAAGCGCATGAAGGGGTCCAGTCAACCCTTCTGAAAGGTTCCGGGCCGCCCGAAAGCGGCCCGGTAGACGTTCGGCAATCAGCTTGCGCTGTCGCCCTCATCTGCAGTTTCGACCACGGGCTCCGGTTCCGGTGTGGGAGCCGGCAGTGCGGCTGCTGCAGCGGCGGCCGCCTTTGCCGCTTCCTGCGCCGCAAGCTTCTCACGCTGGGCCTTGAGCTTTGCGTCGCGGTCGTTCGCAATCTTGCGATACTGACGCAGTTGTCCGCCGGTACCGGCAGGGATGAGACGACCGACAATGACGTTCTCTTTCAGGCCCTCCAGCGTGTCGACCTTGCCCTGGATAGAGGCTTCGGTCAGCACACGGGTGGTTTCCTGGAACGACGCCGCGGAGATGAACGAACGGGTCTGCAGCGATGCCTTCGTGATACCGAGCAGAACCGGAATACCTTCCGCTTCCTTGCGCTTGGCCTTGCGGGCTGCGGCATTGGCATCCTCGAAGTCGGTCAGTTCGACCGTCTCGCCTTTCAGCATCGAGGTTTCGCCGCCGTCCGTGATCTCGATCTTCTGCAGCATCTGGCGAACGATCACCTCGATGTGCTTGTCGTTGATCGGCACGCCCTGCAGACGATAGACCTTCTGGATTTCCTCGACGAGATATTCGGCGAGCGCCTCCACGCCCAGAACCTGCAGGATGTCCTGCGGTGCGGGGTTGCCATCCATCAGATAGTCGCCCCGGCGGATCATGTCGCCTTCCTGGATCGAAAGGTGCTTGCCCTTCGGGATCAGGTACTCGACCGGTTCCACACCCTCTTCTTCCGGGTTGATCCGGATGCGACGCTTGTTCTTGTAGTCGCGTCCGAATTCGACCTTGCCGTCGATCTCGGCGATGATGGCGTGGTCCTTCGGACGACGTGCTTCGAAGAGTTCGGCAACACGTGGCAGACCGCCCGTGATGTCCTTGGTTTTTGCACCGCCGGTCATGATACGTGCGAGCGTATCACCTGCGGCCACGGTCTCGCCTTCGGTTACCGACAGGATCGCTCCGGCTGACAACAGATAGCGCGCTTCGGAGCCGTTCGGCAGCGTTACCGGATCGCCGTTCTTGTCCACGACGACGACTGACGGACGCAGGTCCACCGTTTTCGAGGTCGAACGCCAATCCACGACAACGCGGGACGAAATGCCCGTCGCTTCGTCGGTTTCCTCACGCGAAGTCGTTCCGTCGATGACATCTTCAAGACGAATCGTACCGGCCTTCTCGGTGATGATGGGCTGTGCGAACGGGTCCCAGTCAGCAAGCTTGTCACCACGCTTGACGGTGTCGCCTTCGTTGACGAACAGAAGCGTTCCGTAGGACGCCTTGAAGGTCTGCCGGATGCGGTCATCGCCGTCGACGATGTCCACTTCCATGTACCGTCCGACGACGATCTGGGGTTTGTCCTTGCGCTTGATCGTGTTCGGCTCGCGGAAGACAACCTTTCCCTCATACGTAGCTTCAACGCCGGACTGGTCAGCCACCTGTGCCGCCCCGCCGATGTGAAAGGTTCGCATGGTGAGCTGTGTACCCGGCTCGCCGATCGACTGTGCCGCGATGACACCGACGGCTTCGCCCTGGTTGACGCGCTCGCCGCGCGACAGGTCGCGGCCATAGCAGGCCGCACAGACACCGGCGCGGGTTTCGCAGGTCAGGACGGAACGAACGAGGATCTTGTCCACGCCCGCCGTCTCGATCTGCGCTGCTGCGGCCTCGTCGAGATAGGTGTTGGCAGGGAAGATCAGGTCATCCGATACCGGGTGCTTGACGTCTTCGGCAATCGTCCGACCGAGGATACGGTCCTCGAGAGAAACAATGATGTCGGCGCCATCCATAACCGGACCAAGGGTGATGCCGGCACTGGTGCCGCAGTCATCCTCGGTGATGATGGAGTCCTGCGCCACATCGACGAGACGTCGTGTCAGATAACCCGAGTTGGCCGTCTTCAGAGCGGTATCGGCGAGACCCTTGCGGGCACCGTGGGTCGAGTTGAAGTATTCAAGAACGGTCAGACCTTCCTTGAAGTTCGACACGATCGGCGTCTCGATGATCTCGCCCGATGGCTTGGCCATCAGACCACGCATACCAGCCAGCTGCTTCATCTGGTTCTTCGAACCACGGGCACCGGAATGGGCCATCATGAAGACCGAGTTCGTCTCGCTGGTACGTCCCGTGACCGGGTCGACAACAGCGCGGCCGGCGGCTTCCATCATGGCGTCGGCGACCTTGTCGGTACACGTTGACCAGGCATCCACGACCTTGTTGTACTTCTCGCCGCGCGTGATCAGGCCGTCAGCATACTGACGCTCGTATTCGGAGGCGAGTTCGCGGGTCGCATCGACCAGCTTCTGCTTGGCTTCCGGGATAACCATGTCGTCCTTGCCGAAGGAGATACCGGCTTTCGCCGCTTCCTTGAAGCCAAGCTGCATGATCTGGTCACAGAAGATGACCGTCGCCTTCTGGCCGCAGTTCCGGTAAACATGGTCGATCAGACGGCCAATGGCTTTCTTCACCATCAGTTCGTTGACCACATCCGGGTTCATCTTCGGCTGGTTCGGCAGGCATGATGCGACCATGAAGCGGCCGGGCGTCGTATCGAACACCTTTCGCGTGGTCGTCTTGCCGTCCGCATTCATCTCGTCATAGGCAACTTTCACCTTCGCATGCAGGCTGACGCACTTGGTCTGCAAAGCATGCTCGATCTCGGCAAGACCGGAGAAAGCCATGCCTTCGCCAAGCTCGTTATCCTTGTCGATGGTCAGGTAATAAAGACCAAGAACCATGTCCTGCGACGGCACGATGATCGGTCGACCATTGGCCGGCGACAGGATGTTGTTCGTGGACATCATCAGAACGCGGGCTTCAAGCTGGGCTTCCAGCGAGAGCGGCACGTGCACAGCCATCTGGTCGCCGTCAAAGTCGGCGTTGAAAGCGGTACAGACCAGCGGGTGAAGCTGGATGGCCTTGCCTTCGATCAGACGCGGCTCGAACGCCTGGATACCGAGACGGTGCAGGGTTGGTGCACGGTTCAGCAGGATCGGATGCTCGCGGATAACCTCTTCGAGAATATCCCAGACTTCCGGCTTTTCCTTTTCCACCAACTTCTTGGCGGCCTTGACGGTTCCGGCCAGTCCCTTGGCGTCGAGACGTGCATAGATGAACGGCTTGAACAGTTCGAGCGCCATTTTCTTGGGCAGACCGCACTGGTGCAGTTTCAGCGTCGGGCCTGTCACAATGACCGAGCGGCCCGAATAGTCCACGCGCTTTCCGAGCAGGTTCTGGCGGAACCGGCCCTGCTTGCCCTTGAGCATGTCGGAGAGGGATTTCAGCGGACGCTTGTTGGTGCCGGTGATGACACGGCCACGGCGACCATTGTCAAACAAGGCGTCGACCGATTCCTGCAGCATCCGCTTTTCGTTGCGGATGATGATGTCCGGCGCGCGCAGTTCCATAAGCCGCTTGAGGCGGTTGTTGCGGTTGATGACGCGGCGATAGAGGTCGTTGAGGTCGGAGGTTGCAAACCGGCCACCATCGAGTGGCACCAGCGGGCGAAGATCCGGGGGGATGACCGGCACGACAGTCAGCACCATCCATTCCGGGCGGCAGCCCGAATGCAGGAAGGATTCCATGACCTTGAGACGCTTGGCGATCTTCTTCGGCTTGAGCTCGCCGGTGGCTTCCTTCAGGTCGTCACGCAGCTGGTTGGCCGTTGCTTCCAGGTCAATACCCTTGAGAAGTTCGTAGACGGCCTCGGCACCAATCATCGCAGTGAACGCATCTTCGCCGTACTCGTCGGCGGCGTCCATGTACTCTTCTTCGGTCAGAAGCTGCTTCGGCTCGAACGGCGTCAGGCTTGGCTCGGTAACGATATAGCTTTCGAAGTAGAGCACGCGCTCCACATCCTTGAGCGCCATGTCGAGAAGCAGCGCAATCCGCGATGGCAGCGACTTCAGGAACCAGATGTGCGCGACCGGAGCGGCCAGCTTGATGTGGCCCATACGCTCGCGCCGCACCCGTGAAAGGGTCACTTCAACGCCGCACTTCTCGCAGGTAATGCCACGGTACTTGATGCGCTTGTACTTGCCGCACAGGCACTCATAGTCCTTGATCGGACCGAAGATGCGCGCGCAGAACAGCCCGTCCCGCTCCGGCTTGAACGTCCGGTAGTTGATGGTTTCAGGCTTCTTGATCTCGCCATGCGACCAGCTCTCGATACGCTCGGGGCTGGCAATGGAAATCTTGATGGCCTCGAACGTCGGTGGCGGTGCGTTCTGATTGAAGTGGCTGGTGAGTTCCTGATTCATATAATCCGCTCCCAAGCGGTTGAGGGGTGGAGGCGCTCCGGTCTGGGCGCCCCGCCCCGGTATGAGATTGCGACGGCTGCGATGTGGACGGGATCAGTCGTCGTCATCATCTCCCTCGAGCAGTTCGACGTTCAGACACAAGGAACGCATTTCCTTGATCAGAACGTTGAAGCTTTCCGGAATGCCGGCTTCGAACGTGTCATCGCCGCGAACAATGGCCTCATAGACCTTTGCCCGACCTGCGGTGTCATCCGATTTGACTGTCAGCATTTCCTGCAAGGTATAGGCTGCGCCGTAGGCTTCAAGAGCCCAGACCTCCATCTCGCCGAAACGCTGTCCGCCGAACTGTGCCTTGCCGCCAAGCGGCTGCTGCGTCACGAGCGAATAAGGGCCGGTCGAACGGGCGTGGATCTTCTCGTCCACCAGATGGTGGAGCTTGAGCAGATACTTGTAGCCCACGGTGACCTTGCGCGCGAACGCCTCGCCCGTCTGTCCGTCATAGAGCGTCACCTGGCCGGAGCTGTCGAGACCGGCCCGTTCGAGCATGTCCTCGATATCCTGCGGATCGGCACCGTCAAAGACCGGTGTCGCGATCGGCACACCATTGGTGAGGTTGCCGGCCAGTTCGACCAGTTCAGCCTCATTGTCGGTGACATCAACACCATCGCCATAGGCGAAGCTGACCGTCTGGCGCAGTTTCTCCACATCATGGTTGCGATGGTAAAGCTCCAGCGCATTGTCGATCACCTTGCCGAGACCGGAACACGCCCAGCCCAGATGGGTTTCGAGAATCTGCCCGACATTCATGCGCGAAGGCACGCCGAGCGGGTTCAGCACGATATCCACAGGGATGCCGTCTTCGGTGAACGGCATGTTCTCCAGCGGGTTGATCTTGGAGATCACTCCCTTGTTGCCGTGACGTCCGGCCATCTTGTCGCCGGGCTGCAGCTTGCGCTTGACGGCCAGGAAGACCTTTACGACCTTCATCACGCCGGGAGGCAGATCGTCGCCGCGCTGGATCTTCTCGACCTTGTCATTGAAGCGGGCTTCAAGATCGCGGATCGAGGCATCAAAGCTGGACTTCAGCTGGTCGAGCTCGGCCTGCGCGGCGTCATCTTCCAGCTGGATCTGCCACCACTGACCCTTGGAAAGAGCCTCAAGGGCATCGCGGGTGACTTCACCCTTCTTGAAACCCTTCGGACCGGCAATCGCCTTCTTGCCCAGCAGAAGATCGGCCAGACGCGAGAAGATGTTGCGCTCCAGAATGGATTGCTCGTCTTTCTTGTCGTCCTGCAATTGCTCGATCTGCTCACGCTCGATCTGGATCGCGCGCTGGTCCTTGTCGACGCCATGACGGTTGAAGATACGCACCTCAACCACGGTTCCGGCATCGCCCGGGGGCACGCGAAGGGACGTGTCGCGAACGTCAGAGGCTTTTTCGCCGAAGATGGCGCGCAGCAGCTTTTCTTCCGGCGTCATCGGGCTTTCGCCCTTTGGCGTGACCTTGCCGACCAGAATATCGCCTGCCTTGACCTCTGCTCCAACGGCCACGATGCCCGCTTCGTCAAGGTTGCGCAGGGCTTCCTCGCCGACATTCGGAATATCGCGGGTGATCTCTTCCGGTCCGAGCTTCGTGTCCCGGGCGGAGAGTTCAAATTCCTCGATGTGGATCGATGTGAAGACGTCATCGCGAACGATGCGCTCGGAGATGAGGATGGAGTCCTCGAAGTTGTACCCGTTCCACGGCATGAAGGCGACGCGGACGTTACGGCCAAGCGCCAGCTCGCCCAGATCGGTCGACGGGCCGTCAGCGATGATATCGCCCTGCTCCACGACGTCACCGACGCGAACGATCGGACGCTGGTTGATGCACGAGTTCTGGTTCGACCGGCGGAACTTTGCCAGACGGTAAATGTCCACGCCGGAACGGGCCATTTCCAGATTCTCGGTCGCACGAACAACGATACGCTGGGCATCGACTTGCTCGACCACGCCGCCGCGGCTGGCAATCACGGCCGCGCGGCTGTCACGGGCAACCTTGGATTCCATGCCTGTCCCGACAAGCGGCGCTTCGGAGCGCACCAAAGGCACGGCCTGACGCTGCATGTTCGAGCCCATCAGGGCGCGGTTGGCGTCGTCGTTTTCAAGGAAGGGAATGAGCGATGCGGCAACCGAAACCACCTGCTTCGGCGAAACGTCGATGTAATCGACTTCTTCGCGCGGAACGAGGGTGGCGTCACGGGCCGTACCGATGCGGGCGTTGACGAACTCGTTCGCCAACATGCCGTCCGCACTGATCTCGGCATTGGCCTGAGCAATGGAAAAGCGCTGCTCGTCCATGGCATCCAGATAGTCGACATGCTCGGTCAGCTTGCCATTCTCGACCTTACGGTACGGGCTTTCGATGAAGCCGTACTTGTCGATTTTTGCATGGGTGGCGAGCGAGTTGATGAGGCCGATGTTCGGGCCTTCCGGCGTCTCGATCGGGCACATCCGGCCGTAATGCGTCGGGTGAACGTCGCGAACCTCGAAGCCCGCACGCTCGCGCGTCAGACCGCCCGGCCCAAGCGCCGAGAGACGACGCTTGTGGGTGATCTCGGAAAGCGGGTTCGTCTGGTCCATGAACTGCGACAGCTGCGAGGACCCGAAGAATTCGCGGATCGCCGCCACAACAGGTTTCGCATTGATCAGGTCATGCGGCATCACGGTGTCGATATCGACAGATGACATGCGTTCCTTGATGGCGCGCTCCATGCGCACCAGACCGACACGGTACTGGTTCTCCATCAGCTCGCCGACGGAGCGGACACGGCGGTTGCCGAGGTTGTCGATATCATCGACCTCGCCCTTGCCGTCCTTCAGGTCGAGAATTGTCTTCATCACAGCGATGATGTCGTCCTGGCGCAGAACGCGCATGGAGTCATCGGCGCGCTCGAAATCGCCTTCCTGGGCGTTGCCGAGACGCTTGTTCATCTTGTTGCGACCGACCTCGGAGAGGTCATAGCGCTCAGGGTCGAAGAACAGTTGCAGGAACAGCGCGTCGGCAGCTTCCTGCGTCGGTGGTTCACCCGGACGCATGACGCGGTAGATGTCGGACAGGGCCTCGAAGCGTGTCTCGTTCTTGTCCGCAGCCAGCGTATGGCGCAGCCATGGGCCGCGATTGCCGTGATCGACATCAAGAAGCGACACCTCGTCGGAACCTGCCTCGCGCAGTTCCGCAATCTTCTCTTCGGTCAGCTCTTCGCCGGCTTCGACATAGATCTCGCCCGTCTGCGGATTGACCACGTCAACAGCGCTGAACTTGCCTTCGAGATAGGTGCTCGGCACCAGAATGTCGTTCAGACCGTCTTCGGCGAGTTTCCTGGCCTTGACCGGAGAAATCTTCTTCCCGGCGGCAACCGCTACCTCATTGGTCTCGGCGTTCACCAGATCGAAATCCGGCTTCACATTGCGCCAGTTGTTTGGATTGAACGCCGTCGTCCAGCCGCTCTTCTGAAGGCGGTAAACGGAGGACGTGTAGAAAGTTTCGAGCACTTGCTCGGAATCCAGTCCGAGCGCGTAAAGAAGCGTCGTTGCCGGAAGCTTGCGCTTGCGGTCGATCCGGACGTTCAGAACGTCCTTGGCGTCGAACTCGAAGTCCAGCCACGAGCCGCGATACGGGATGATGCGTGCGGCGAACAACAGCTTGCCGGAGGCGTGGGTCTTGCCCTTGTCGTGATCGAAGAAGACGCCCGGGCTGCGGTGCATCTGGGAGACGATCACGCGCTCGGTACCGTTCACGATGAACGTACCCTTGTCTGTCATCAGCGGAATGTCGCCGAGATAGACGTCCTGTTCCTTGATATCGCGGACCGACTTGGCTTCGGTGTCCTCGTCGATATCGAACACGATCAGACGCAGCTTGACCTTGAGCGGGGCCGCATAGGTCAGGTCACGCTGCTGGCATTCCTCGACATCGAACTTGGGCTGTTCGAATTCGTAGGAAACATATTCCATCACGGAACGTTCAGCGAAATCCTTGATCGGGAAAACCGACTTGAAAACAGCGCCAAGACCTTTCTTGTCGCGGTCCGCAAGCGGCACATCCTTTTGCAGAAAGTTCTCATACGACGCGCGCTGCACATCAATGAGGTTGGGCATATCAATGACCGTCGGAAGGCGACCGAAAGATTTGCGAATTCGCTTTTTTTCCGTGAAGGACAGAGCCATCTTCGTTCCTGATCCAGGGCCGCTGCGACGCGGCGTTCTCTAAAAGTGCGGTTGCGGCGACCTCCTGAAACCGGAGACCGCCGCAATGTTCGTTGATGAAAAGCGTCCCGCGCGACAACGCTTTCCCGATAAGAAGCGGGCCTTGAAGCCTACTTGATTTCGACTTTGGCGCCGGCTTCTTCGAATTTCTTCTTCATGGTTTCGGCTTCCTCTTTCGAGACGCCTTCCTTGATGGCCTTTGGAGCAGCTTCGACGAGCTCCTTGGCTTCTTTCAGGCCGAGGCCGGGAACGATTTCACGCACCGCCTTGATGACGTTGATTTTCTTCTCGCCGGCATCGGTGAGAACAACGTCGAATTCGGTCTGCTCTTCAGCAGGCTCACCGGCGTCTGCACCACCGCCAGCGGCTGGCATGGCCATTGCCATTGGAGCAGCGGCAGCAGCGGACACGCCCCAGCCGTCTTCGAGAGCTTTGACCAGCTCGGCGATTTCCAGAACCGTCCAGCCGGACAGTTCTTCGTACATTTTTTCTACTTTTGACATGATTGAGATACCTTGAGTGTTGGTGTTTGGACCTGTTGCGGAGTGTCGCGGATCAGGCAGCCTCTTCCAGCTTCGCCTTGTACTGGGTCAACACGCTGGCAAGGTTGCGACCGACGCCGTTAAGCGAGGTCACGAAGCCTGTGCCCGGTGCATTGAGCGTCCGCACGAACATACCGGCCGGCGCATTGAGCGATCCGACGAGCTTTGCGCGTGATTCCTCGATCGATGGCATGGTGGAAAGCGATTTCACACCTTCCGCATCGAGGAGGGTGGCACCAAGAATACCGCCGAGCAGAACGAAATCCTCGTTCTTCTTGGCATATTCAATGGCAACCTTGGACGTTCCGACCGCGTCCGGCGAATAGATGATGGCAACCGGGCCTGAAAACAGGTCGGAGCCAACTTCGCCGGGCAAGTCCTTGAGTGCGAGCTTTGCGATCCGGTTCTTGACGACACGCATTGTGGCGTCAGGTCCCCGGAACTTGCTGCGCAGATCCGTCATTTCCGCAACGGTCATGCCTGCATAGTGCACGATGAGCACCACGCCAGCGTCCGCGAAAACACCCTTGAGGGATGCCAGCGCTTCTGCTTTTTGAGCCTTATCCATTGCGGTCTCCAAACGAGGCGATCGGACCATTCCGGTCGCCCTGAGTGTTGCGATGCACCGGCGAATGCCGGGTTCGCACCCTGCCCAGGGCAATCGAAACGATCCTCGAAGTCCGCGGTGCGGTATCTCGGCCGTTCGTCATAACCCCGTCTATATGGGACTTAAGAATGTTGCCATTCGCCCATGGTCTCGGACAGGTACGAGCGGCGGACACGTTATGCCTCCGCCACTCGAGCCGCGTTTACTACTCTGTCACCTTTTGCGGCGCAACCCCGCAAATAAAAAAACTGCGGCCTCTCATGGAGAGACCGCAGTTTCCGTTTTTCCTCACAAGAAGCGACGCCCTACTGGGTGGCGGCAATCGCCTGGCTCGGATCGACCAGCAGGCTTGGGCCCATGCTGGACGACAGCGCGATCTTGCGCATGTACTGACCCTTGGCACCGGTCGGTTTGGCCTTCATCAGTGCATCGACGAACGCCACGAGATTGCGCTCGAGATCCTCTTCCGTGAAGCTGGCCTTGCCGATACCGGCATGGATGATCCCGGCTTTCTCGACGCGGAACTCGACAGCGCCGCCCTTGGCGTCCTTGACGGCCTGACCGACGTTTGGCGTGACCGTTCCGACCTTCGGGTTGGGCATCATGCCGCGCGGGCCGAGCACCTTACCGAGGCGTCCGACGATCGGCATCATGTCCGGCGATGCGATGACGCGGTCGAACTCCATGAAGCCTTCCTGGATGCGCTCCATCAGGTCTTCGGCACCGACCACATCGGCTCCGGCTTCGCGGGCCTCATCAGCCTTTGCGTCGCGTGCGAACACAGCCACGCGAACCTCACGGCCCGTTCCGGCAGGCAGGTTGCAAACGCCGCGGACCATCTGGTCGGCATATTTCGGATCGACGCCCAGCTTGACGGCGATATCGATCGTCTCGTCGAACTTGGCGGTCGCTCTGGCTTTGACCTTTTCCACGGCCTCGCGGACGGGATAGAGGTGCATTGGCTCGAGGCCCTCTCGGGCGGCGGCCAGTCTTTTTCCGGTCTTTGCCATCAGCCGATGACCTCCAGGCCCATGGATCGCGCCGAACCGGCGATGATCTTCGTTGCGGCATCAAGATCGTTCGCGTTCAGATCTTCCATCTTCTGCTCGGCGATCTCGCGGCACTGCTTCATTGTTACCTTGCCGGCAATACTCTCGCCAGGCTTGGTGGAGCCCTTCTTGAGGTTTGCAGCCTTCATGAGAAGCGTCGAGGCGGGCGCGGTCTTCACGATGAAGGTGAAGGACTTGTCCTGGTAATAGGTGATCACGACCGGCAGCTTCACACCTTTTTCGGCGTTGGCTGTGCGGGCGTTGAACGCCTTGCAGAATTCCATGATGTTGATACCGCGCTGACCGAGTGCCGGTCCCACGGGCGGGGACGGGTTTGCCGCACCTGCCGGTATCTGGAGCTTGAGGTGCCCCAGTAGTTTCTTAGCCATGTCTGGCCCTCACTGTTATGGGTCTGCGTCTTTCGTCCGCCGACCCGGTTCGGGATGCGTGGTCAGGGAAAGCGATGGACTTTTCCGCCCTGCCCTTCCACACGAAGGCGGGTCGATACATGAGATGCGACGGACGTGCAAGCGGGGAACGTTCCATGCCGAATTCCATGCCGATGATCATCGGGCGGTGTCTGCTCGGGCTTTATTTCCTGATACCGGGGCTCGCCAAGTTCGTCTTTCCCGGCATTCACGTCGCACTGATGGAAAACCACGGCATGGTGTTCGCCCTGCCGCTTCTGATGATATCCGGTCTGGCGGCGGTCGGCGGCGGCGTTCTGCTGATCGCCGGGCGGTTCGTCCGGGCGACCGCGTTCGGGTTCGTTCTCTATATCGTGCTGGTCAACCTGTTCCTGCACGACTTCTGGAACCTGGACGGCATCACCGCGCAGCACGAACTGCAGAACTTCCTGAAAAATACCGGCATTGCCGCCGGGTTGCTGGTGCTGGCAGGCGCGAGCCCCAAGCGGTCTTTCAGGAACTGGAACGCCTTGCGGCCGGACACATCCGGCCGTTAGCGCCCCGACGCGGCCTAGATCTTGTCGACCTGACCGTATTCCAGATCGACCGGCGTTTCGCGCCCGAAGATCGAAACGGTCACCTTCAGACGACCGGCATCCTCATCGACATCCTCGACCGAGCCTTCGAAGGACTGGAACGGTCCGTCATTGACGCGGATCTTCTCGCCGATCTCGAACCGGACCGTTGGACGCGGACGTTCAGCCGATTCCTCGGCATCGCCCAGAATGCGGTTCACTTCCTTCTCGGACACGGGAAGCGGCTTCTTGCCACCGTCGGCGCCCAGAAAGCCCGTCACCTTCGGCGTGTTCTTGATCATGTGATAAAGATCGTCGGACAGGTGCGCTTTCAGAAGCACATAGCCCGGGAAATACCGCTGCTCGCGTGTCCGCTTGCGACCGCGGACAACCTCGACAACCTCTTCGGTCGGCACCTCGATTTGCTCGATATGCTCGGCCAGGCCCTTGTTGTCGGCCTGCTCACGGATCGACGCCGCCACCTTCTTCTCGAAGTTGGAATAGGCATGGACGATATACCAGCGAGTTTTCAATGTATCTGTCTGGCTCATGCCAGGCGTTCTCCTAAATCGACCGCGCGCCGGTTACCAGCGGGATGAGAAAAGACCATACGGTGTCGACGGCAAACAGGAAAGCCGCCACGATGACAACCATGATCATGACCATGATCGTCGACGCGATGGTTTCCTGACGTGTCGTCCACGTGACCTTGTTGGCCTCTGTGCGCACCTGACGCAAAAACTTGAGGGGACCCGTGCGGGACTTCTTTTCCGCCATGTCTAAAAGCCATTCCTGTCGCGAAGCCGCGGTGTCTAGACCATTCGACGCCGAGCGTCCATGCCTGATATAGGCAGAGTGTGCAGACCGTTCCACCGGCTTGCCGCCAAGCGGGGTATGAAGTAGGCGGAACACTTGTCTGGGAGGTACATCGGCCTTGAAAGTTCTGGTCACAGGATCATCGGGGTTCGTGGGATACCACCTGGCACTGCGACTGCTGGGCGAGGGCGCAGAGGTGTGCGGTGTCGATGCGCTGACGCCGTATTACGATATCGCCTACAAACGTGACCGCACGACGCAGCTTCAGCGCCATGACCGCTTTGAGCATAACGAGGTCCGGCTGGAAGACGAAGCGGCTTTCGAAGCGGTCTACACGCGTTTTGCGCCGGATGTCTGCGTCCACCTTGCCGGGCAGGCAGGCGTGCGCTTCTCGCTGCAGGATCCGCGCAGCTATCTGATGTCCAACACCGTCGGCTCGTTCAACGTGCTGGAAAATGCCCGCCATAACAAAACGGCGCATCTGGTCATGGCGAGCACCAGCTCTGTCTATGGCGCAAACACCGATTATCCGTTCAGCGAAACCGACAGGACTGCCCTGCCCCTGACCATCTATGCGGCCACCAAGGGCAGCGTCGAACTGATGGCGCACAGCTACAGTCATCTCTATGACCTGCCGGTCACGCTGGTTCGCTTCCTGACCGCCTACGGACCGTGGGGACGACCCGACATGGCGTATTTCCGCTTCACTGAGCGGATTTTTTCAGGCCTCGCAATCGAGGTCTACAACCGTGGACAGATGAAGCGGAACTTCACCTATATCGACGATCTGGTGGAAAGCATCCGACGGTTGATGGATCTGCCTCCGGTCAGAAACGAGCCAGTCGGCGACACCGATTCGCTCAGCCCTGTCGCGCCGCACCGGATCGTGAATATCGGCAATCCGGTGAATACGGGTCTGATGGACTTCATCAGGATGCTCGAAACCGCTATCGGCAAGCGTGCGGCATTGAACCTTCGCACCATGCAGCCGGGCGATGTGGAGAACAATTTTTCCGATATCTCGCTATTGCAGGCGCTGACCGGCTATGTGCCCGATACGCCCGTCGACGCAGGGCTTGAGCAGTTTCGTCGCCTGGTACCGGGAGTATTACCGGGTCTGAGGGTTCAATCGAACTCGACACGTTCCTGGGAGAAAAAGAAGAGATTCTGCGTATTCGCGTCCAGCTTGCCCGGCGGCAGGGTCAGAAGCTCCCGCGCGGCGCGATGTCGTTCAGCCAGCGCCAGTGTAAAGTCTGACTGGATCAGCTCTTCCACACCGGAAGAGACCAGCCCGTCACGCAATTCCGAATAGAGCTCGATCGAACCCGCGATGAACAGCGATTCGAAAACGATCTTGCTCGCGATCTTTTCGGAGACATTGCCATAGGCGAACTGGCCGAGCGTCTTTTCCTTGCTTTTGCAGATGAAGTCGATCTCCTGACGAAGGTCGGGACGGCGCAGATAGAAATGCTTTGCCGCCAGCATGCGCCGGTCGATCTCTGCGACCACGGCCTCGTCCAGCCCGTCATGCACGATGATGATGTCGATGTCCGAACCGTTCACCATCTCGCCAAGCGCTGCCGATTCGCGGGGTTCCTCATGGCCAAGAAAATAGGCCAGATCGCCAGCGATGAAGGCACAGACCTTGTGTTGCTGCGCCTCGGAAAGGTTCGCAAACACGTCTCGAAGCACGCGGCGGGCGATGGCCGTCTTGCGCAGGCTGATCTCCCGGTGCGTGTTCGACAACAGGACATGGCGCGTCAGAACATGTTCGCGCTGGCCCGCCAGAGAGAGCAACGTGAACGAGAGAAAATCGCGCAGGATTGACGGGCTGAGGCGGATCAGTTTCTCACGCGACACATCATAGCGCAGATAATAGCGGGCAAAATACGAGGCCTGAATGTCCTCGGTCGTGTGACTGGCCTGCCAGAGCGCAAGATTGGAAATGCCGGGACAGTGTTCGGCCAGTTCCTTGCCAAGCAGCGGCCCGTTTTCACGCAGAATGTGTGCGATCCTGTTCGGCAGGTCTTCGGTCTCGGACATTAAAAGGCTCTTTCTTCGGCATGAAGAGGCAGCCTTGCAGACAGAAGGGCAGGCTGACAATGTTCGCGCACCGTCGCTTATTGGCCTGAGCCAGGTTACGCGATAGACCGCCGTCTGAACTGCACCGGGCGATTCCGGTTCCGGCTCAATCCTTGAGAGGCCAGATGAACGCCACACCGAGCGAAATCGCGACCGGCAGGTCCGCCTCCCTTTTCGATGCGGACATGGCCGCCAGCGCCGGTGACATGCACGCCCGTCTGAAAGGCGCACGCGTTCTGGCGATCGGCGCGGCAGGGTCGATAGGCGCAAGCACGGTCGGTTTGCTCGCCGATATTCCGCTGGCCGCATTGCATGTCGTCGACCAGAACGAAAACGCGTTGGCAGAGCTCGTCCGTCAGCTACGGTCGCGGCCCGTTGCGATCAGCATTTCCGATTTTCGGACCCTTCCTCTCGATTTCGGCACGCCCGCAATGCGCTACCTTCTGGACAGCGAACGCCCCTACGACCTCGTTCTGAACTTCGCCGCCATCAAGCATGTTCGATCCGAGAAAGACGCGTTCTCGATCATGCAGATGCTCGATACCAATATCGTCAAGCAGGCGCGGTTTCTGGGCTGGATCGGTCAGACCTCTCCGCAAGCCGACTATTTCAGTGTCTCGACAGACAAGGCCGCAAACCCGGCCTCGTTCATGGGCGCAACCAAGCGGATCATGGAGCATGTACTTTTCGCGCAGGGGCTTCGCGGCAGCCTGAAGGGCCGGGTCACCTCGGCACGGTTTGCCAATGTCGCCTTTTCCAACGGTTCGCTTCTGCAGAGCTTTGAGAACCGGCTTGCCCGCAATGAACCTCTGGCGGTGCCGGAAGGCATTGAGCGGTATTTCGTCTCGCTGGAAGAATCCGGCCAGATCTGCATGCTGTCTGCGCTTTTTGCGCCGGGCGAGCATATTGCGATCCCCGATCTCGACCCCAGCCTGCATCAGGTTCCGCTCCGCCGTGTGGCGACACAGTTTCTCGCCCATCACGGCCTTGCGGCGGACATCTACACATCCGAAACCGACGCTATAAAAGCGGCTGCGAACGGCAGGCGTGAGGTCGCTGGCCGCTTCTTCTGACCCCCGCCGATACGGCGGGCGAGAAATCGTTCGAAGAGTTTATCGGCGATGGCGAGAAAGCCGGTGAGATGGGTCTGAAATGTCTGAAGGCGATTGCCTATGCGTCCGGCGCGCCGGGTACCGATATCGAGGCGTTTGTGTCGCGTATAGATGCACTGGTGACCGGGCGGGGCGAGTCCGGTCTGATAGAGAAGGACGCCCTGCGCGACCTGATCTCGTCGGTCGAACCGAAGTTCTCGGCGCGTTACATTCCGTCGGATGTGAGCCTCGATCAACGGGCCTGATGATAGCGTTGGTTCAAGGTCACGACGTCGATTGAAGCCAGAGGTGGAGCGCTTGCTGGATCGCGGTCTTTGCCGGACGCAAAACCGGGAAAGCAGCCTACGTGAGTCTTCGCTGCCACCTCCCCCCTAAACGGAAGGGAAAGATGGTGCTCAGTTTTCTTCCCCCGCATGTGGGGGAAGACTGAGCAGTCTGGACGCAGCGGAGGATCGAAGGGGGCGTCCGATTTCGACCCCGCGATGACACCCCACCTAGAGCGGCAAATCCATCGACTTGTAGAGCGCATCGAACGCCTTGACCGAACGGATCACCGCTTCCAGCCGGTCGAGCGGGATCATGTTCGGGCCGTCGGACGGGGCGTTGTCCGGGTCCTGATGGGTTTCCATGAAGAACCCGCCGACGCCGACAGAGGCGGCCGCCCGCGCCAGAACCGGTGCGTATTCGCGGTTTCCGCCGGACGTCGTGCCCTGCCCGCCCGGCTGCTGGACCGAGTGGGTCGCATCGAAGATGACCGGACACCCGGTGGCCCGCATTTCCGGCAGGCTGCGCATGTCTGACACCAGCGTATTATAGCCGAAGCTGACACCGCGTTCGGTGACCAGAATATCCTTCGCGCCGAAGGACAGGAGCTTTTCCACAACGTTCTTCATGTCCCAGGGCGCCAGAAACTGGCCCTTCTTCACATTGACGATCTTGCCGGTCTCGGCAGCCGCCTGAAGCATGTCGGTCTGACGGCAGAGAAAGGCCGGGATTTGCAGGATATCAACGACACCGGCCACCTGCGCGCAGTGTTCAGGCAGGTGCACATCCGTAACAACGGGCAGACCGACGCTTTCGCGAACCTCGGCGAAAACATCCAGCGCCGCGTCAAGCCCGACCCCGCGATAGCTTGAGGAACTGGTCCGGTTCGCCTTGTCGAAGGAGGTCTTGTAAACGACACCAATGCCCAGCGTATCGGCCAGATCGCGCAATTGCGTGGCCATCTCGATCGCATGATCCCGGTTTTCCATGGCGCAGGGCCCGAGCATGTAAGCGGCCTGTCCGGTATTGGAGAACACTGCTTCGCGTCCGCCGGGGGCGCGCGCTGTAACGGTCGGGTTCGGCTTCAGTCCGGGGGAGCCATCGGGCATGACAATTGCGATCCTGCTGGAAATCGGTTTGTAAGGTACGCGCTATATAGAACATGCAAACCGGTTCGTCATTGGCGACCGGGTTGTTTGCTGCAATGAGGGTGCGGGACGGGGTCCCAAGCACAGACCGGGGACATTATGAACGATTTTGCCGGTTCGAGAATCTCTCCGGATACCAGCCTGCGTCGCACCCTTGAGCGCCTGGAGGAGTCCGATTTTCGCGTCGTCATGGTCGTCGATGCGGACGGAAAGCTGCTTGGAACCTGCAGCGACGGCGATGTGCGCCGCGCCATTCTCGCCGATATTCCACTCGATGCGCCCGTGACGCGTGCCATGAATGCCGACCCTGCAACGCTTGCGCGAAGGCACAGCCTCAGCGCGTGCCCGCGATGTGATGCGGCGCGAAGGCATGAGCGCCCTGCCCGTCATCGATTTCGAAAGGACATCTCATCGGTCTGCGTGCCCGCTCAGATGAGGCGGAGGTGCGCCGTCTTGCAACGACGGAAGTCATCCTGATGGCAGGGGGCTTCGGCACGAGGCTTCGTCCGCTGACCGAAACCTGCCCCAAGGCCATGCTGCAACTTGGCGGCAAACCCCTGCTTGAACGCACCATAGAGCGCTTGCGCGAACAGGGCTTCCGGCGCTTCCAGATCTCGATCAACTATCTTGGTCATCTGATCGAAGCGTATTTCGGCTCCGGCGCGCATCTTGGCGTGGAGATTTCCTATGTCCGCGAAGACAAGCAACTCGGAACGGGCGGCGCGCTGGCCATGCTGCAGACGGTGCCGGACGCACCCTTGCTGGTGCTGAACGCCGATCTGCTGACGGATGTGGATTGCCGCGTTCTGCTCGATGCGCACCGCACAAGTGGCGCGGTGGCGACAATGTGCGTTCGCGACCACCATACAAGCATACCCTTCGGCATCGTCGAGGCCGACGGGGATGTCTACAAGGGCACCCGCGAGAAACCCACGCTGGTCCATACCATCAATGCCGGGATATACTGCCTCGACCCCGAGACCCTGCAGCACATTCCGCGTGATACCTTCTTCAACATGCCGTCGCTGTTCGACACCCTGATCGACGACGGAAAAACCTGCGCCGTGCACCGCGTTCGCAATCTCTGGTTCGATATCGGCAGCCTCGAGGATTTCGACCGGGCGCAGCGCATGTTCGACGCGCGCGATGCGAGCCCTAAATCACAGACTTGAATTATCACGCCAACTGTCCCATTCCACCCGTCGAAAATGCTTGCTCAAAGCGTCCAGCCACCTGCCAGGAAGGAACGTATTCTGACCCGCTCCAGCTATACATTCACCAGTGAAAGCGTCTCCGAAGGCCATCCCGACAAGATTTGCGACCGTATTTCGGACGCTGTCGTCGACCTTCATCTGGCGGCCGACCCGCAGGCCCGCGTGGCCTGCGAGACCCTTACGACCACCAATCTGATCGTGCTTGCCGGTGAGGTGCGTGCCAACCCGTCTATCGATCCGGACGAGATCGAGGCGGCCGCGCGGCGCGTTGTGCGCGAGATCGGATACGAGCAGGACGGTTTCCACTGGAAGACGGCTGAATTCCGCAACCATCTTCACGGCCAGTCGGCCGAGATCGCACAGGGCGTGGATGAGGGCGAAGACAAGGCCGAAGGTGCAGGGGATCAGGGCATCATGTTCGGCTTCGCCGTGGATGAGACGCCGGAACTCATGCCGGCACCGATCCATTATTCGCACCTTATCCTGAGGAAGCTGGCGGATATGCGCCATGCCGACCGGTCCATTGGACTGGAGCCGGACGCAAAAAGCCAGGTCACCCTGAAATACGAGAACGGGCGCCCCGTCGGCGCAACCTCGGTTGTGGTCTCTACCCAGCACGCAGAACGGCTCTCCGCCGCCGATGTGCGCGAGATAGTCCGTCCGGTCATCAAGGACATTCTGCCGGAGGGCTGGTTCCCCCCCGAAGAGGATTTCTACGTCAATCCGACGGGCAAGTTCGTGATTGGCGGCCCTGACGGCGATGCCGGTCTGACCGGCCGGAAGATCATCGTCGACACCTATGGCGGCGCGGCTCCGCATGGCGGCGGCGCATTCTCCGGCAAGGACCCGACCAAGGTCGACCGGTCGGCCGCCTATGCCTGCCGGTATCTCGCCAAGAACGTCGTGGCGGCCGGGCTGGCAACCAAATGCGTCATCCAGGTGTCCTATGCCATTGGCGTCGCCAAACCGCTCTCGATCTTCGTGGATACATTCGAAACCGGTGAGGTGGATGAAGCCCGGATCGAGGACGCCCTGATGCAGATGATGGACCTGTCTCCGAAAGGCATCCGCACGAAGCTCGGCCTCAATCGCCCGATCTACGAGCGCACCGCAGCCTACGGACATTTCGGGCGCACACCGGACGAAGATGGCGGCTTCTCATGGGAGCGGACCGATCTGGTGGATCAACTCAGATCACTGGGTTGATTGCGCCTGAAAAACGTTTGCCTTAAGGCTCTGCCATCCCGGTTCCGGCGAGGTGCTCCAGCGCATCGCTTAACATGTGGCAACGCTTGATTTGAGCGGTTGGAAGTGTTTTTACCTCGCGGAGCCGTTGCAGGTCGCGATGTGAAGGAGCGTTCAGGATGCACACACTCATCGATGCCGCAAAAACGGTCGACCGGGATCCCGAGGGTGAGCTCAAGCCGATTGCCGTGCCGAAGAGCGAGCGCATCGTTCCGCGCTGTTCGGCGCCGTGGCAGTCCCTGATGATCGAGGGCAATGGCGTGGTCCAGCCGTGCGCCTATCGCGGCAATTACGGCAACCCGGTCATGCATCCGCCGCTTGGCAATGTGAACAAGCAGACGATTGCAGAGATCTGGAACGGCGAGGAGATGCAGAAGCTGCGCGGCTGGATGGCCGCAGGCGATCTGGATGCCGCCGGGTGCGGCAAGTGTCTTGCCGTGGCGCAGAACCAGCCCCTGCAATTGTCCTACGATCTGGACGTTGATGTTCCGGACTCGCTGCCGGGCGTCTACAAGGAAAACCTGAACCTCAAGCGCGAGGAAATGGCACGCGGCGCGACGGTGATCGAGTCCAAGCCGCTGGTCCTCTACATCACGCCGACGCATCGCTGCAATCTGCGCTGCACCCATTGCTACGAGACGCCAACGCGTGGCGAAACCATCCGGAGAATCGGCTTTCAGGAGGAAGTCGAAGAGTTGCTGCCGACGCTGTCAGAGCTGGTGCCGGGCGGCGGCGAACCGATGGTGCTGTCGTTCTGGCGCAAGATTTTCCGCGTCAGCAACGAAATGGTGAATCCGTACCTGAAGCTCGCCTTCACCACAGGCGGATTTCACGTCGAGCAGGAAGCGCTTGATGCAATGTCGCGGTTTGCCGACTCGCAGGTGATGGTTTCCTTCGATGCGCCCAACAAGACAACCTTCGACTCGATCCGCGTGAATGCGGACTTCGATCAGGTCGTCGAAAACATTCAACGCTTCCAGAAGATGACCGGACGGCGCCGCGAAGGCGCAACGGTGATGCATATTTCCGTGATGAAGCAGAACATCCGCCTTCTGCCGGAACTTCTGAGACTGGCGGCAACGCTGGAAATTCCGTTCAATTTCCAGCCCGTCGTGGCCTATCCGGTCGACCATTCGCTGCGCTGTTTCGAATACGGGCCTCTGGAGACAATCGGCTGGCAGGATGTGCTGGACCGCGCGCCTGCCATTATCACAGACTTCCTGATGCCGGTGCTTCGGATGTCCGCCAAGCGTCGCGGGCGGACAATCGCCGACAATGTGGAAAAGTCGTTGCTCGACCACATCTCTGCGCTCGGACAACTGGTGCCCTGGGACATGCTCAAGCAGGATCACTATCAGGTGGACGGGTCGATCCCCGAACATCAGATGGGGTACATGCAATTGCTCAAGCGATATGCGCTGAAAGACCAGAACAAGGGTCAGCAAATGCTGGTCGCTTTCTTTCCGATAACCGACAATCCCTACCCTGAATGCCATCATTTTGCGAAGCTGCGCGCCGACGGGTCATTCCGGGCTGTGCTTCCGGCCGGGAAATATTCGGTGGTCATCCTGCGGCGCGAAAACGCACCGGCGAACTATAACGGCTTCGAGTTCGAGGTGGAGGCCGACCCGAAGGCCCGGATTGTCAACCCGCTGACAGAAGGTGAGGACGCCGTCATCGCGCCTGAACCTGTCGCAGCGCGCGAAACAGTCTGACCTCCATTCCTTCCAGTCAATTTCAGAAAACGGACTTCATCAGATGATCGGCTCCAACAAAAAAGTACAAGGTCTGGAAGACGCTGTCGCCGCGCTCACGCCGCAGGTGAAGATGCTGTCGGAATCGCTCAGCTCGCTGCAGGTCACGTTTAACAAGCGGATCAATTCGCTTGGCGACGATGTCGACGGCTTCGACCGAAAGCTGAAAACCGCTGTCGACGAAATTGAAACGCGTCTGCTTGCCCGGTTTGACGAAAAGATTGCGGAACTCGGCGACGTTGCGTCCAAAAAAGCAGCTGCTGCAGCTAAAGATGTTGCCGGCGGGCCAGCTCCCAAGGGTTCGCTTCCCGTCGGCCCCGATGGGGAAATCATTCACCCCGAAGCGATGGATGTCATCAAGGTACCTTACGTTCGGATTGGCACCGAAGGACAGGTGCAGCTTCTGGCAGAACGTCTCGAAGCGCTGCAGAAACGCATGGATCTCCTAACGAAAACGGTCTCCGAACTTCGGGGTGCCTGAGGTCGGTAGCGGCAACGTCAACCAATCCTTCATGAAATCAGCGCGGTTTTGACGGTTCGACAGACACGAACAAGACGGACCGGCGCACATGCCTCTCTTCGAGAACACAATCGTACACGGCGACTGCATCGAGACGATGAACGCCATGCCGGAGAAATCCGTTGATCTGGTTTTTGCAGACCCCCCTTATAACCTGCAGCTCGGCGGTGATCTGACCCGTCCGGACAATTCCGAGGTCAATGGCGTTACCGATGCCTGGGACCGGTTCGACAGCCTCGATGCCTATGACCTCTTCACCCATGAATGGATGGCGGCAGCGCGCCGCGTGTTGAAAGATACCGGCGCAATCTGGGTGATCGGCAGCTACCACAATATTTTCCGCGTCGGCACGATCCTGCAGGATACCGGCTTCTGGACGATGAACGACATCATCTGGCGCAAGACCAACCCGATGCCGAACTTTCGCGGCACACGCTTTCAGAACGCGCATGAGACGCTGATCTGGGCGACGAAATCGAAGGACCAGAAGAGCTACACCTTCAATTACGATGCCATGAAAGCCTTCAACGAAGACGTACAGATGCGGTCTGACTGGACGCTGCCCATCTGTTCGGGCGGCGAGCGCATCAAGGACGATGCCGGTCGCAAGGCCCATCCGACGCAAAAGCCGGAAGGCCTTCTGCACCGCGTTCTCACGAGCACCTCCAGGCCAGGCGACCTGATCCTCGACCCGTTCTGCGGCAGCGGAACCACAGCCGCCGTTGCCAAGGCGCTGGGGAGGCGCTTCATCGCGATCGATCAGGACGAGACCTATGTAACGCTCGCCCGCAAGCGTCTGAAAGCCGTTCGCCCACTTGAGGCCGACACGCTTAAAGTCATGACCAGCCCGAGAGCCGAGCCCAAAGTGCCCTTTGGCATGCTGGTGGAAAGCGGATACCTGCGCCCGGGCGACCGGTTGTTTTCATCGTCCCGCCGGTTCGAGGCCCGTATCCGCGTCGATGGTAGCCTGACGGACGGGGATGCGGTGGGTTCTATCCACCGGCTGGGCGCCCAGATCCAGAGTGCACCGGCCTGCAACGGCTGGACGTTCTGGCATTATGAAAGCGACTGCGGCTTGCAGCCCATTGATCTTCTGCGTCGCAAGTTTCGCGTAAAAAACGGGCTTACTGCGTGAAAGACCGAATCAAGGCGGCATGGGCCTTGCTCTCTGGAAATCTGCGACCTAGGTTTTAGAGGCTAGGACTGACCCCGGTCGATTCGACGAACAGGGAGGCGACATGACCCGGCTGATAGATATGTATGCGCTGGATTTCTGGTATGAGTCCGACGACGAAGATCCCGATTCCACCTATACGCTCATTGGCGATGATACCGGCGACTATGTGATCGCTGCCGACGGTATTCTTGGCCATGACGAGGTCTGGTCGATTGCCGAGGCGCATAACGAACAGGTCAAGGCCGAGTTTCAGCGTAGCTGACGGGTTGCAAGCGCGAGCCTGGCAGCCTTCAGAAACACGCTAGGCAGACCGCCCTGACGGCCGTCTGACGGGTCGACCCATATCGCTTGGGGGTCCTGCCTTTCAGCCTCGGTTGCGTCCCGGATAAAGACATCAAGCGTCAGCCGAAAATGCGTGAAGACATGAACGATTTGACCGGCCGGAACCGCGTCTTTCGAAACGTCAGTCTCTTCCAGCGACGACGCGCCGGACGTTGACCAGTCACTGGTCGGCAATCCCGGCATCCCGCCCAGCAGACCCGTTTCGGGCCGCGTCTTCGCCATCACCCTTCCGTCATCAATAATTACGAGCACGCGGCCGCGCCGTTCCGGTTTCGTCGTCCTGGCGGCCTTGACCGGAAACCGGGCCTGCGTGCCAGTGCGAAACGCGGCGCATTCCCCGCTCAACGGGCATGACGCGCAGTCGGGCGTTCGCGGCGTGCAGACGGTTGCACCAAGGTCCATGAGCGCCTGGGCAAAATCGCCCGGCCTTTGTTGCGGAATGACAGGTTGGAGCGCTGCGGCAATGACCGGATGCGCCGCCTTCTTTTCCAGGTCCAGCGCAAGCAGGCGAGAGATCACACGCTCGACATTTCCGTCAATTGCGCAAACCGGTTCGCCGAATGCAATCGCGGCAATCGCGCCTGCGGTGTAGGGGCCGATACCCGGGAGCTTGCGCAAGCCCTCGACCGTTTGCGGAAATCCGCCCAGTTCAACGACGGCTTTCGCGCAGGCATACAGGTTGCGCGCCCGGGCGTAATAGCCGAGCCCCGCCCAGGCCGCCATCAGCGCGTCCGTTTCCGCGTCCGCTAGAGCTTCCACGGTGGGCCAGCGCCGGGTGAACTCCAGAAAATAGCGTGTGCCGTGCGCAATCGTGGTCTGTTGCAGCATGACTTCGCTCAGCCAGACGCGGTACGGGTCGGCCTTGACGCCCTTGCGCGACATCTCCGGTGGCACGCGCCAGGGAAGGTCGCGGGCATGGCTGTCATACCATCCGAGCAGCCGCGTCGCGGTATGGGCTGGCAGCGTCAAAACCTTGCCGGGATCCGTATTCTTCGTCATGCTGGATAGCTGATGACGCCATGGCGGAGCGGTTGCAAGCGCCGGTTTCGAAAAGGACAGGAGACCGGATGTGAGCGACGCCAGAGAGCAGCACAATCAGGCTCTGGACGATGCGATGGCCCGGGCCCGGCTGCGCGAACGGCGCGGCAAGCGGGTCCATCCCGGTCCGCCGACGCTGGCACGTTTTGCGGCCCGTACGCTCGGCAAGTATGCGAAAACACGCAAGCCCGGCCTGGAGACATTAAAAGACCAATGGCCCGAACTTGCCGGAGAAACTCTGGCGAAGATTTGCGAACCTGAGAAACTAACCGGACGGGCTGGCGGCGCAACACTGACCCTTCGCGTCATTCCTGCCGCATCGACGCTGCTCACTCATCAGACGGAAATGCTGCGCCAGCGCTTGCAGGCCGCAATGGGGACAGGAGAGCTTACCCTCAAGCTGGTGCAGGGTCAGCTACAGGGCAAGCAGGTCAAACGGCCTGTCAAACCGGTTCAAAGACGTCTGTCGGATGAGGAAAACGATCGGATCCGTGTGGCCGCCGACCGCGCCATCTCTCCCGAATTGCAGGCCGCGCTATTGGCGTTCGGGAAGGCAGTCTATAGTCAGGACAATCAGCGCTAAGGACCCATGGCGCAATTTGCGCCTTCGACGAATCCGGAGACAGTTCGAACCATGAGACATATCCAAAGACGCCCGCTTTCAATTCTTCCTGCGCTTGGCGCACTTGCCCTTGGTGTCACGGTCGCCGCCTGCGGCAATGCCCAGACCACCGGCGGTGAAACGCCAAGCGCAAACGCCGTATCGGCCGCCTCCTACACTTTCGCCAAGGGTGAGATGTCGATAGGCAAGGCTGATGCGCCGGTCACTCTGGTCGAATACGCCTCCGTCACTTGCGGACATTGCCGCGAGTTCCACGAGACCATCCTGCCTGCCGTGAAAGAGCGCGTCGAGGCTGGAGAGGTGCGTTTCGTCTTCCGGGAATATCCGACCGCGCCTGCCAACGTCGCCTATGCCGGTTTTGCCGTTGCGCGGTGCGCCGGAGAGGACAAGTATTTTGAAGTGCTCGATGACATGTTCGAAAACCAGATGGGCATCCTGCAGGCCTCACAAAGCGGCAAGGCAAAGACTGCCCTCCTGACCGTGGCCAAGCGTCATGGTCTGGACGAAGCCTCCTTCGAAGCGTGCATTGCCGACCCTGACGTCATTGCCGAGATCAACGAGATCGTCGATGGCGGAACCGAGCTTGGCGTCAACGCCACGCCGACCCTTTATATCAACGACGAACTCGTCGGACGGGCCGGATACACGCTCGAAGGTCTCATGGCCGAGATCGACGCGGCCATGCCTACCGCTCAGGATGGCTAGCTTTTGCAGATTGTCGAAATCAAGATTGCGGGGTTCAAATCCTTCGTCGATCCGGTTTCGGTCATAATTGAACCGGGGCTCACAGGCGTTGTGGGCCCCAACGGGTGCGGCAAGTCCAACCTTCTGGAAGCCCTGCGCTGGGCGATGGGTGCGAACTCTGCGCGGGCCATGCGTGGCGGGGAAATGGATGACCTGATCTTCTCCGGCTCGGACAAGCGCCCTGCCCGCGAGAGCGCCGAGGTTACCCTCGTCATAGACAATAGCGACCGGCGCGCTCCGGCCGAGTTCAACGACAACGAAACTCTGGAAGTAACGCGGCGCATCCGCCGGGGTGCGGGCTCGACCTATCGCATCAACGGCAAGACCGTACGCGGCAAGGACATTCAACTTCTCTTTGCCGATGCCTCGACCGGTGCCAACTCGCCGGCCCTTGTCCGGCAGGGACAGATCAGCGAACTGATCGCCTCAAAGCCGCAAAACCGTCGCCGCTTGCTGGAAGAGGCCGCCGGGATTGCCGGACTGAATACCCGCCGACATGAAGCCGAGCTGAAACTGAACGCCGCCGAAGCAAATCTGGAACGCCTGTCGGAGGTGTCCGCCGAGGTTGAACGCCAGCTTGAAAACCTCAAGCGGCAGGCCCGGAAGGCGAAAAAGCACGCTGCGCTGAAGGCCCGGCTGGACGGCCTCGAAGCACTCATTGCTCATCGCAGATGGGAAGCAGTTGCCGCAGACGCCGAACGGGCAGAGCAGGCGGTGGTCGACGCACGATCCTCACTTGAGGCTGTCACCCGCGCTGATGCCATCGCGCGCACGAAAGATCTGGAGGCCAGAAATGCCCTGCCTCCGCTTCGGGATGCTGAAGCGGTCAGTTCAGGCAAGGTTGGCCAGGCAAGAATTGCTCTGGCCCGGCTCGAGATAGAACGAAAGGCAACGACCGATACCGCCGCCAGACTGGCGTCCGAACTCTCACGGCTGGACAGCGATATGCGCCGCGAACAAGGATTTCTGGAAGAAGCCACCCATCAGGTCGACAGGCTGCGCACAGACCTTCAGCGTGTGCCGGAGCCCGATCAGAACCGTTTCGAGGCACAGCAGTCGGAGTTGAAAGCAGACGAAGCGCGGGCCCGCAAAGCTGTTGAAGAGCGCGAGGCCGAGCTGGAAACACTCGTGCAGACCGAGGCCGCCAACCGGGCGACCCTGCAAGCGCTGGAGACGCAGACGACAAACCTGCGCCAGCGAAGCGAACGGCTTGCGGCATCGCAGAACCGTTTGACACAGGAGCGCGAGGCGCTTCCAGAAAGCACGGATCTGGAGGCCCGTCTGATCGAGGCCCGGTCAGGTTTCGAAGCCGTTCAGAAAAGACTTGAAACGGCAATATTGGAAAGCGACCGGCTCGAAGCGGCCATCGAACACGCGCGACAGTCTGAAGGGTCTCTGGAAGGACCTGCCCGCGAGGCTGAGCGCGCCGCAGGAACATTGGAAAGCGAAATTGACGGGCTGAAGCGTCTCCTCGTCAGCACGGGCGGGACCGGTTATCCACCGGTGCTTGATGAGATGCGGATCGAGCCGGGACTGGAAAAGGCATTCGCTGCCGGGCTTGGCGATGATCTGGATGCGGCCCTGAACGATCAGGCCCCGCAATACTGGCAACCTGCGGCCCGTGAAAACCACGCCGGGCTCCCCGCCCTGCCCGGTAGCATTCCGGCACTTATCGGGCATTGCAAGGCACCTGACGCGTTGAAGGCGCGGCTCTCGCAAACCGGCCTCGTGAAGACTGCGGCAGACGGGGACACGTTCTGCAAGGACCTGAAACCCGGCCAGAGACTTGTGTCCCGCCACGGTCAGCTTTGGCGCTGGGACGGGTTTGTCCGTACCCCGAAAGCCCCGCTTCCAAAGGCAGAACTGCTCGCGCGGCGGTCACGCCTTGACACGGCGTTGGCACAACTGCCGAAACTTGCGGAGACAGCGCAGCAAGCCGCAACCGATTTGAGAAATGCGCGCCGGGACAAGACCGCTCATGAAGCGGCGCTGAGCGATCTTCGCAAGTCGATGCCGGGGATACGCCAGAGCCTTGAAGCGGCACGGTCCACACTCGACCGTGCTGAACGGACCGGCGAAACAGCAGGTCTCAGGCGGGCGGCGCTCGACGATGCGATCGCGGCGGCGGTTCAGGAAAAGGCAGAGGTAGACGCTGCTCTCAAAGATGCGATGGCGCAGTCGGGGACCTCGCAACCGGCGGCGCTGACAACACGTGTCTCGGAGGCGCGAAAGACACTGAGCGACGCGCGGCGGGCGCTGGCGGAGGTGCAGGAAACAACCGCCGAGGCCGCGCGCCAGCATGACCGGACGCTCGGCAGGCGGCGGGGTCTGCTGCGCGATCTTGCCGATTGGCAAAAACGCAACGATGCGGCAAAGGCCCGTATGGCATCCCTTGCGGATATGCAGGCCGGAGCGGCGACGTCGCTTGCAACGGCCGAGGCACGACCGGACACGCTGCAGGCCGGACTGGACCGTTTGAACGCAGACCTCGAAAGCCTCGAAGCCGAACGTAAAGCCGCATCGGACCGCCTGGCGGCGAGTGAACAGGCGGCGCGCGAGGCCGAAACGGATGCCCGTCAGGCGGCCAAAGCCGCAGAGGCCGTGCGCGAACAGGTTATCGAAGCAAAGGCCCGGACCGAAACTCTTCAGGCACGGCTGGAGGACATGCGCGATGCTGCCAGGGAGAAGTTCGGGCGCACCCCGGAGGGTCTTCTCGCGCTAGCCGAAGCCGGGCTGGATGAAGACAGCCTGGAGGCCGATGCGAGCGATCTGGCTGCTGATGCGGAGACGGCCAGGCGCGAAATCAGCGGGCTCGGAAACATCAATGCCGATGCCGAGAACGAGGCCGAAGAACTCTCCGAACGCCTTGGCGTTCAGGCAAGCGAGAAAGCCGATCTGATCGCGGCGATTGCCAAGCTGCGCGAAGGCGTCAATGCCCTCAACCGGCAAGGCCGCGGGCGGCTTCTGGAAGCCTTCGAGACCGTTAACGGACATTTCTCCAGCCTGTTCGAGGCACTTTTTTCCGGTGGCCATGCGGAACTGAAACTGGTCGATGCCGATGATCCGCTGCAAGCCGGGCTCGAGATTTATGCTCAGCCACCCGGCAAGCGCGTCAGCGCCCTGTCGCTGATGTCGGGCGGCGAACAGGCGCTTACGGCAACAGCGCTTATCTTTGCGGTGTTTCTGTCCAATCCGGCCCCGATCTGCGTGCTCGACGAGGTGGACGCGCCACTGGACGATGCCAATGTCGACCGGTTCTGTACCTTGCTGGACGAAATGCGGACGCGAACGCAAACCCGGTTTGTCGCCATCACGCACAATCCGGTGACGATGTCCCGGATGGATCGGCTGTTCGGTGTGACAATGCGCGAACAGGGTGTTTCGAAGATGGTCTCAGTCGATCTTCTTGCGGCGGAACGAATGGTCGCGGTTCCGTAATCCGCCCTCCTTATGATATTCAATGAAAACAAGGGTTTGCGGAAGTCGCTCTTGCTTGACTTGAGGGGTGCACATGGCTAGTTTCCGGCCTGTTCCAAGACGGGGCGACAGGGCTGTCACGAAGCAGGCGACGATGACGCAATCCGGACCACCAGACGATCTGAGGGCACGGATTACAGCGGCTCAGGCGCGTCAGGCAGGACGGCTGGAAAGCAAGGGCGGGTTCCGGTCCGCGGCAGCCGGTTACGGTGCCGGGATGCGGATGGTTCTGGATCTGGTTGGCGGCGTCGTTGTCGGCCTGATCTTCGGACGGGCTCTTGACCTTGTCGCCAAAACCGAGCCATGGGGCCTGATATTCTTCCTGTTGCTGGGTATGGCAACGGGATTCTGGAACATGATCCGGACCGCGAAACGCTTCGCCGGGACGGGAAACGAAACTGCAACACCGTCCGGGCCTGAGGCCGGGACCACTTCCGAGGGGCAAGGGCCGACAGCATGATGTTCCAGATGGACGTGAATCCGATGAAGCAATTCGTCGTGAAGCCATGGATCGAGATCGGCCCGGTGGCCGGTGTCGATATCTCCTTCACGAATGCCAGCTTCTACATGCTGCTCGCCGTGGCGCTGATCGTGATTTTCTTCATGGTGGCCACGTCCAAGCGCGCCATGGTTCCGGGCCGCCTGCAGTCGGTTGGCGAGGTCGGATACGAGTTCATCGGCAACATGATTCGCGATACGATCGGTGCGGAGGGCTACAAGTTCTTCCCGCTGGTCTTCTCGCTCTTCTTCTTCATTTTCTTCGCGAACATGATCGGCATGGTTCCTTATGCCTTCACCACAACCAGCCAGATCATCCTGACGGTCGCGCTGGCCATTCTGGTATTCGCAACCGTCATCATTTACGGCTTCATCCGAAACGGTCTGGGCTTTCTGAAGCTGTTTGCGCCGTCCGGTGTGCCATGGCCGATGCTGCTCTTCCTTGTGCCGCTGGAGGTCTTCTCGTTCTTCGTTCGTCCGGTCACGCTGTCGATTCGTCTTTTCGCGAACATTCTGGCCGGTCACATCGTTCTGAAGATGTTCGCAACCTTCACCGTCATGCTGCTCGGAGCGGCCAGCGCGGTCTCGATTATCGCACCGCTGCCCTTCCTTATGGGCATGGCGATCACGGCCCTGGAGTTCCTGGTGTCGTTCCTGCAAGCGTATGTTTTCGCCATTCTTACTTGCATCTATCTCGCAGATGCGTTTCACCCCTCCCATTGAGGACAGTTTTCCCTGTCTGAACCGCAAGGGTCAGTCAGGTCAGCATTCCGGGCCGGCACCCTTGCGGTTCCGGTTCCGGCAAGAGTTTCAAGTTTAACGTTTCCATTCACGGAGAAATATCATGGAAGCTATTGGCGACGGCCTTAAGTATCTCGGCGCAGGCCTTGCAACGCTGGCCATGCTCGGCGCAGCACTCGGCGTGGGTAACATCTTTGCGACCTATCTCGACGCTGCCATGCGTAACCCTTCGGCTGCTCCACAGCAGCAGGGCAACCTCTTCCTCGGCTTCGCCCTGGTCGAAGCACTCGGCATTTTCGGCTTCCTGATCGCACTGCTTCTGATGTTTGCGGTCTGATTCCAGATACGCAAATCCCCGGTAAAAGACAGGGCTGCCTGGCGCAGCCCGTCTGAACGATCTGGACGATAGCCATGGCCGAACCCGTCAACGAGACCGCTGCTTCCGCCACCAGCATGGCTGAGCGGTTTCCACCCTTCGATGCATCAACCTACAGCTCGCAGCTCTTCTGGCTGATCGTGTCGTTCGCACTGTTGTATCTGGCGGTCTCGAAGCTGATCATTCCGCGTCTGGGTGATATTGTCGAACGACGTCGCGGACGTCTGGCAGACGATATAGATGCTGCCGCAAAACTGGATGATCAAGCACGTGAAGCCGCAGAGATGACGCAATTGCGTCTGGCCGAAGCGCGCAATTCAGCACGGGCAACCGCTGACGCCGCGCGCGCTGAAGCAGACAAGGAAATCTCTGCCGAAAGCGCCCGGGTCGAAGCTGAACTCGATGCGAAGCTCGTGCAAGCCGAAGGTCGCATCGGTGAGATGCGGAAGGCTGCGATGTCACGCGTCGACGAGATCGCCACCGATACCACCGCCGCAATTCTCGAACGATTCAATGTCACGGCGTCGCCGGACAAAGATCCGTTCGACTGTTGCGTCCCTGTCCCGTGGAGGAGCCGCATGATGTTTCGATCAGGTTATCTCGCGACCGGCGCAGCCAGTCTTGCCGCCCTGCCCGCGCATGCGGCTGAGGCCGGCACACCGTTCTTTCTGAACAACACCAATTGGGCATTCTTCTTCCTGATCGCGTTTCTGCTGCTGGTCTGGCGGCTGGGTGCGTTCAAGACGCAGTCTCGGCACTGCTCGACAAGCGCGGCGTGCAGATCGAACGCGAGCTAACAGAAGCGAAAGAGCTGCGTCAGGAAGCGCTGGCCAAGCTTGAAGCCGCGGAAAAAGAGCGTGAACAGGCAACGGCCCAGGCCTCCGAAATCGTTGCGCAGGCCAAGAAGGACGCGACCAGCGATGATTGCCCAGTCTCGCAAGGAACTGGAAGAGCGCATTGCCCGCCGCGAACAGCAGGCCGAAGACCGGATCGCCCGCGCCGAGGCCGACGCCAAGGCTGCCGTGCGTATCGCTGCTGCCGATGCGGCAACGCGCAGCGCCGAACGTCTTCTCGCCGACATGGCGAATGCGGACGGCGGCAAGGCCAGCTTCGACAACGCGCTGCAGGATGCCCGCTCGGCCCTGTAGGTCCGGCTCTACTGACCCTTTGAAAATGCGATCAGTTCAGCGAACGCCAGCACGATGTGATAGCCCGTGCTCGCCGGAATAGACTGGCTGCGCATCTGGCCGTCGAGGTTTCTCTGATCAACCCAGCCGCCGGGCAAAGCCCCCGTCAGATGATCACGAAACAGGCGTTCCATGACCCCGGAAATCCGCGTACCGGCCATCCTGTCGCCCCGCCGCGCCATGGCGACATGCGCTTTCAGCGCTTCGGTTTGCGACCAGCAGCGCTGCACATTTGAAAACACTTCACCGTCCGGCGTGTGGGCAAGGGCAATCCGGCCATCGCGCTCGGTCAATGTCAGGGCCTGTTCGTAGAGCCTGCGTCTGCGCTGTTTCCAGACGACGAATTCGCTGGGTCTCTTCACCGAATGCCAGTTTCGAGAGACAGGCGCCCAGCAGCCAGACCCACTCATAGTGATGTCCGGCTTCATGACGGTCCTGCTTGTCCGGCTTGCCATCCATGCCGACTGTCTCGGAGAGACAGCCGCGTGCTCGTCCACAAATCGTTCCACGACGAACGCGGCGATATCGAGCGCCTGATGTGCAGCATCGCCGCCAGCGTCTCCGTCCAGCGCGAGAAACGCCTCGACCAGATGCATGTGCGGGTTCTGGACCCGCAGGCCCGGGTCGCGGCAGCATTTCATACCAGCCATTGCCCGGCTCGCTTCGCTTCATCCGGTCAGTGAGCGTGTTCGCGAAAGCGACTGTCCGCTCTTTCAGGGCATGGTCTTCAAGAACGCTTCGCCGGCATGTGCCAAGGCAAACAGAACAAAGGCGTTGTCGTAGAGATCCGCGGTATCATCCGTCAGCGACGTCCGCTCCTTGGTCAGCCTTCGGCCCGCAAGACCGTCATCGCGAAGGGCAGCACCTTCCAGCAATGCGGTCCCCATCGCGACCAGCTTGCGTGACGCGTCTCAGGTTCCCAACCCAGCCTTAAAGCCTGCGAGAAGACATAGGTCTGGCGGGCCTGCACGCGGACACGCGTTTCACCCGAGCCGTGCGGCTGTCCCTCGAAATCCAGCGTTTCGTGAAACCCGCCCGCGGGATGCACACCGTTTGTTGCCCAGAGCGGGAAGCACTGCTCGAACAGCCAGTTGCGCGCTCTGGCAGCCTGGCTCTGTATCTCGTTCTGATCGATGTCGGACATTATCGGGCCACCAGCGGCGCTAGTGCCCGCTCCCAACCCGCAACAAGCCTGTGGCGTTCTTCTGCCTGCATGGACGGCGTGAAGGTACGCTCGACCCGGCGGCGCGCAGGCCAGTCGGACAACTCCATCCAGCCGAGTTCGAACGGCCGCCAGCACCGCCGCCCCGAGCGCCGTCATCTCCGCCTCAGCGGGTCGCTCCACCGGCGCGGTCGCAGATATCGGCCAGAAACTGCATCAGCCAGTCATTTGCCGCCATGCCGCCGTCGACCCGCAAAACCTTGACCGCCACACCGTCGCGCTCGAAGGCGTTCAGTAAGTCGAGCGTCTGATAGGCCGTCGCCTCCAGCCCGGCCCGGACGATATGCGCAGCGCGCGTGCCCCGCGAAAGCCCGGTCAGCGATCCCCTCGCTTGCGGAGCCCAGTGCGGCGCACCAAGCCCGGTAAAGGCGGGCACGAAATAGACGCCCCCGGTGTCGGGCAGTTCCTCGGCCAGTCTCGAGGTTTCCGACGCGTCGGCAAACAGGCCGAGCTCGTCGCGCAGCCATTTGACCACCGTTCCCGCATTGAAGATCGAGCCTTCAAGCGCAAACGCGTGTCTGTCCGTCGTGGCATAGCCGGACGTGGCGAGCAGGCGTTCGCGCGAATGGGGCCGTTCCGCTCCGGCATTCGCGACCAGAAATGCCCCTGTTCCATAGGTGATCTTCGCTTCACCCTCCGTCAGACAGCCCTGACCGACCAGAGCCGCCTGCTGATCGCCGATCATGGCAAGCACCGGCAGGGCCTTGCCGAAGAGGTCGGCTTGCGTCTCGCCGAAGCAGAAGGCGCTGGCATGAATGTCCGGCAGACACGCCACGGGAATGTCGAACAGGGCGCACATCTCCTCATCCCACCCGCCTGTTTCCAGATTCAGGAGGAGCGTACGCGATGCATTGGTGATGTCGGTCTTGTGCAGGCGACCGCCGGTCAACCGGAAGAGAAGCCAGCTATCCACCGTACCGAAACAGGCCGCTCCGGACAGGGCTGCGTCTCGTGCGCCGTCCACATGGTCGAGCATCCAGCCAAGCTTGCTGGCTGAAAAATACGGGTCCAGCAGAAGGCCGGTCAGGTCCTGTACACGGGCTTCATGGCCAGCAGCGCGAAGAGCCTCGCAGGCGTCGGCGGTTCGTCTGTCCTGCCAGATGATCGCAGGTCCCATTGGCTTGCCGCTTGCCCGGTCCCACAACAGCGTCGTTTCGCGCTGGTTGGCGATGGCGATGGCGCTGAACTGCTCCACCCCACCCACTCGTGCGATCACCTCGCGGCAGACTGTCATGGTCTCGGCGAAGATCGCTTCGCCATCCTGTTCGCCATGACCGTCCGCCGGGAAGGTGAGCTCGACCTCCCGCGAAGACGACGCCGCCGCCACCAGGTCGCGGTCGAAGGCGATGGCGCGTGTGGAGGTCGTGCCTTCATCGATGACAAGGATGTGGTTGCTCATATCGCGACCCTAAAGCCTTTTGCAGCGGGCTGGAAGGACCGGATAAAACAGTATCGACGCTGACAGCGGCTGTAATTCTACCTGTCGCAATTGCTTTTCGGTGCGCTGCAGTCCATTCCCGTCCGATGACTTTACTCTCCCCTGAAAACGCCCTCCAGCACCTGATTTCCGCCAGTCTGAAGGAAGGGGCCAGCGACGCCGATGCCAGCCTTGGCATGAGCGAAGGACTGAGTGTCTCGGTGCGGGAAGGCAAGCTGGAAAGCGTTGAACGCCAGGAATCATCGGGCGTATCGCTCCGGTGTTTCTATGGGCGGCGTCAGGCACATGTGTCGGGTTCTGAGTTGTCCACTGATGCTCTTGATCTGTTGGTGGAACGCTGCGTCGCCATGGCCAGGGTCGCACCGGAAGATGAATGGTGCGGCCTGAGCGGAGCCGACGAACTGGCGCGCGACTTGCCGCACATCGATCTGGTCGGCGATGATCCGGACACCGAGGCCGTGATGGAAGCCGAGGCGCTGGAGGCCGAAGCCGCCGCCCGAGCAATCGAGGGCGTTCGCGACGTACCGTCTGCCGGTATCTTCTGGGGCATTTCAAAAGGCTGGGTGGCGGCAAGCAACGGTTTCACCGCAGACCGGCTCGACAGCTATTCCGGGCTTGGCCTCTCGGCGGTTGCCGCCCGCGGTGACGCGATGGAACGCGACTTTGAAAGCTGGACCACGCGTCGCAAGGGTTCACGTCCCTTGCCGGCCGAAATCGGGCATCTGGCAGGCACGCGCGCCGTCGCGCGGCTGGGTGCGCGCAAGATTTCAAGCCGCAAGAGCGCTGTGATGTTCGACCGGCGCGTTTCGGCCTCCCTGCTTTCAGCGTTCACGGGCGCAATATCCGGTACGGCAATTGCGCGCGGAACGTCTTTCCTGAAAGACAAGCTGCACAGTCAGGTGTTCGCGGACGGGATCAACATCATAGACGATCCGCTACGACCTCTTGGCATGGCCAGCCGCGCGCATGATGGCGAAGGCAGGCCGGTTTCGCGCACCGCTTTGATCGAAGACGGCAAGCTGACAACCTGGCTTCTGAATGGCCCGGCAGCGCGCCAGCTCGGGCTGACGCCGAACGGGTTTGCCAGTTCCGGCTTTGGCGACCCGCCCGGCATTTCAACCTCCAACCTCCACATGGAGCCGGGCACGCAAAGCCCCGAAGACCTGATGGCGAGCGTTCCCGAGGGCTTGCGAATCACCGAAATGTTCGGCCCGTCGATCAACCCGAACACGGGCGATTATTCGGTTGGGGTGGCAGGTGTCTGGTATGAAAAGGGTGAACCACAATTTCCGGTGTCTGAGGTGACCGTTGCTGACAATCTGGTGGCGATGTTCGCACGGCTCGTTCCGGCAAACGATCTTGAGTTTCGCGGCGCGAAGAATGCCCCGTCCCTCCTGATTGACGGAATGAGCCTTGCCGGAAGCTGACGTACTTCAGGCCGATCTCGATCTGGTCAGCCGTGCGGCGCGGGACGCAGGCCAACTGGCTCTGCGCTATTTCCGGGACAAGATGAAAACCTGGGAAAAGGCACCCGGCGACCCAGTCACAGAAGCAGATATCGCGGTAGACAAGCTGTTGAAAGAACGTCTTCTCGCCGCCCGCCCCGATTATGGCTGGCTTTCGGAAGAGGCAAAAAGCCATGATGAGAGGCCCGTCACCCGGCGCACCTTTGTCGTCGACCCGATAGACGGGACACGCGCTTTCATGAACGGCGATCCGTATTTCTGCATCGCGATCGCCGTGGTCCAGGACGGTATGCCCATTGTGGGCGTCGTCCACGCCCCTGTCTTCGATGAACTCTATGCGGCCCGCAAAGGGGGCGGTGCCACGCGTAACGGCATCGCCATCTCCACCAGCCGATGCGAGTGTCTGGACGGGTGCAGGCTGATTGGCGAACAGCGGATGATCGATCACCCCGATTGGCAGACCCCGTGGCCGAAAATGGTTCTCCCCCGGCACAAACCGAACGCCACTGCCTACCGCATGGTTATGGTCGCCGATGGCCGTTGGGACGCGGTGGCCGTGCTGTGGCGCAAGGGGGACTGGGACGTTGCCGCAGCGGCGTTGATCGTTACCGAAGCCGGCGGCCAGGCAACCGATCATGCGGGCGAGGCCTTCGAGTTAAACCGCAGGGTGCCGTATCAGAAGAGCCTTGTTGCGGCTGGTCCCGACGTGCACCGTTTGCTAATAGAGCGGACAAAGGCGGTGCCTCTGCCGGACCCGCAGGAATCACTGTAGCCTCTTAGCGACACAGGAAAGAGTTGAAAACATGAGCGACGCACCAACCGCCAAGCGGCAATTGCTGCACATCGTCATCGGCGGCGAACTGCGCAACGTCACCGGCGTCGAGTTCGAAGACCTCAAGCAGATCGAGTTTGTGGGGGCTTACCCAAACTATACCGAAGCCTATGATGCCTGGCGCGGCGCGGCCCAGCGCACGGTCGACAATGCGGAAATGCGTTTCTTCATCCTGCACGCCCACAAGCTGCTCGATCCGGAAACAGGTGCCCATCATAGCGTCTGATACAGAGGCGACGCCGCCCAGCGCCAGAAACGCACGAACGCGTAATCTGACGGCGCTGATCCGGCGCTATTTCTCCGCGCACTGGGGCTGGTTTGCGGTTGGCACCGGCTTTGCGGCCCTCACCTCTCTGGCTGCCGCCTCGTATGGTTACCTCCTCAAACTGATCGTGGAGGGTCTGGAAGACTTGGCAGGCGGAGCCTCGCAAACCGTGCCTGCCGGGCTGTGGGTTCTGATCGCCATTGTTGCCGGGGCCGCAACCCTTCGCGCCGTTTCGCTCTATCTGATGACGCTGGCGAACAATACCGGTGTGCAGCGCGCCATCACCGACGTACAGACTGCGCAGTTTGATGCGCTGACAGATGGCCGGTTTGCGCGCATGGCGGGCGCGGCATCGGGCGGCTTTGTGTCCCGGTTCATCAATGACGTCACCGCCATCCGCGAAGCCGGTCTGCGTCTTGCCAATAACCTCACCAAGGGTGTCCTCACCATAATCGGCGTGGTCATCACCATGTTCATAATGGACTGGAAGCTGACGCTTGTCCTGCTGCTAGTCTACCCGGTCGCGATCCTGCCGGTGGTGTCGCTCGGTAACCGCGTGCGCAAGCGGGCCAAACAGGCCCAGCAACAGGTTGGCGAAGTCTCATCCCTCCTCTCGGAAAGTTTCCAGTCGGCGCGCATCGTCAAGGCTTACGGTCTTGAGAGCTATCAAAAGACCCGCGCCCGCGCCGGGTTTGTCGAACGGGCGCGTTTGTTTCTGTCCGTTCTGCGCGACAAGGCCGCCGTCGATCCGATACTCGAGGTGACGGGGGGTCTGGCGCTGGTCGGCATACTGGCACTGACGGCCTGGCGCATTGCAAGCGGCGACACCTCGCTCGGCAACTTTGTGGGGATCATCGGTGCGGTGGCTGTCGCGGCCCCCGAAGTGCGCGCACTCGGCACGCTGAACGCGGTTGCGCAGGAAGGCGGCGCTGCTGCAGACCGGGTGTTTGACATACTTGATGAACCGGCTGAAGAGACCGCGGCCGCAAGACCGCAGCGCCTTGAAAGCATCTTGGGCAACATCCGGTTCGAGGCAGTCAGCTTCGACTATCCAGACGGCAGCCCGGCGTTGAAGCATGCCGAATTCGAGGTCAAGGCGGGCCAGAATGTTGCCATAGTCGGACCAAGCGGGGCGGGCAAGTCCACCCTGTTCAATCTGCTTCTCGGTCTCTATCAGCCAACGGTTGGACGCATCAGCCTCGATGGCCACGATATTTCCGCCGTACCGATTGCCGAGGTTCGCGCGGCGCTCGCGCTTGTCTCGCAGGACGCGGCCCTGTTCGACGACACGATCGCGGCCAATATCGCGCTTGGCAAACCGGGCGCATCGCAAGATGAGATCACCGCCGCCGCACAGACGGCCAATGCGCATGACTTCATCGAAGCGCTCCCGCTCGGGTATCAGTCTCCTGCTGGCGAGGCCGGTCGCAACTTTTCGGGCGGCCAGCGCCAGCGCATCGCATTCGCCCGTGCCATCCTGCGTGGTGCGCCCGTCCTGTTGCTCGACGAGGCGACCTCCGCGCTCGACGCCGAAAGCGAGGCAAAGGTGCAGGAGGCCCTCAGCGAACATGCGAAGGGGCGAACGGTTCTGGTGATCGCCCATAGGTTATCGACGGTTCGCGCGGCAGACCGTATCCTCGTCATGGAGGAGGGACAGATCGTGGAATCCGGTACGCATGATGAATTGATGCAGTCCGGGACCGGCCTCTATCGCCGTCTGGCTGACCTGCAACTCAGGTAAGACGGCCGAAGGAACGGGCGCAAACCGGATGAGGAGAGAAACAGGATGATCGAACACAAAGGCAATGAGCCCGCTGTCTCTGCGCATACCGGTCTAACCCTGCTGACAGGGAGCGCGTTTCTTGTGCTGCTGGCGGGCGTTCTACTGGTTCCGCAAATCGCCGGCTTCGATCTGTTTGTCAGCGAACTCCTGCAGCTCCGGCGTATCCCGTTTCTCGACACGATCATGGTCGCCCTGACGCTGGTCGGGAACGCCGGATCACTGGTGATCATTGCCGTCGCAATTGTCCTGGGGCTCGCTTTCCTTAGCGAGTGGCGCGCCGCACTCGTCTGCGCTACCGGCTTTATGTCCACGATGCTTCTCGTCATGGCAATCAAGGTGCTTGTCAGCCGTGCCCGTCCGATTGTCGATCTGTATGCTGGAACAGAAGCCTACAGTTTCCCAAGCGGTCACATGACCAATACGACCGTGATCATCGGAATCCTTGTCGTGCTGAGCGCGCGCGTGCTTGCGGGAAAGACCCGGTTATCGGTCGTGGCGTCGCTTCTTGCCCTGATAGCGCTTGTCGGTATCTCGCGTGTCTATCTGAACGCTCACTGGCCGTTGGATGTGGTGGCAGGTGCGTGTCTGGGGGTATGCGTGGTCTCGATCATGGCGCGGCTGACGCGACATGTGCGACGCGATGGAAAGGCCCCGCTTGTCCTTTTTCTGGTGATCCTATCGATACTGGTCGCATGGACCGTGCAGATCCTGACCGCCCTCAACCCCAGCATCGACCTTTACATGCCGCGCCTTCCCGGTCCCGAACTGCTCGATGATGTCTTGCCGGAGACGGACTGAGACAGGGTCGGACCGTCTGGCGACCCTCTCCGCAGCAGCGGAAGGCACTTAAAGCAGCTCCGGCAGGGCTAGCTCTTGCCCAGAATATCCAAGGCGGCTGCCGTCATGGCCGTCACGCCTGTCTCGATGGTCGGTTCGGCGTCCGGAGCAAAGAAGGGCGAGTGAAGCGATGGCAGGGCAAGAGCGCCTGCCTCTGACTTCTCCATCCGCTCGGGCTCGACCGCACCGACCCAGAAGATCATGCTGGGAATCTTTTCACCCGTCCGGCTGTACTGGCTGAAATCCTCGCCGCCCATGACCGGCTTCATTTCACGCACATTTTCTTCACCCAGGGCGGCGGCCATAGCCTTGCCTGCGCGGTCCGAGAGGATGGGATCATTGTATGTCGAGGGGGTGTAATCGGAATCGATGGTGATGTCCGGCTCCGGCGCGCCGAAGGACTGCGCCTGACCTTTGACAATGCGCGCAATGCCGTCAAGCAAGGTCTTGCGGGTCGCGTCCTCATAGGACCGGACCGTCAGTTTCAGATGCGCCTGATCCGAGATAATGTTGTGTTTCGTCCCGGAGACAATGGCGCCGACCGTGACGACGGCGGGGCTTTGCGGATCGACTTCCCGCGAAACCAGCGTTTGCAATGCCGTGACGATATGTGAAGCGATCACCACCGGGTCCTTGGTCGTGTGCGGATAGGCCCCGTGACCGCCTACACCCTTCACGATAATGTCCACGCTGTCGACATTCGCCAGCGCGAAGCCGGGAGAGTAACCAACCGTACCGGACGGTAGCGCCGCGCTGACATGCAAAGCGAGATTGTAGTCCGGTACCGGAAAGTCCCGGAACAGGCCGTCTTCGAGCATGGCCTGCGCCCCGAGCCCAAGCTCTTCTGCCGGCTGGGCGATCATGATCAGCGTACCGGACCATTTATCCTTGTTGGCCACCAGTTCGCGCGCCGTGCCGACCCATGACGTCATGTGAACATCGTGTCCGCAGGCATGCATCACGCCGCTGTCGACACCTGTCCAGGTCACGTCCTGAACCCGCGAGGCATAGGGGCGGTCGGTTCGCTCATTGACGGGAAGCGCGTCCATATCGGCGCGGATCAAGAGGGTCGGGCCCTCGCCATTCTTCATGACGCCCACAACACCATAACCGCCAACGCCGGGACGAACCTCGCCCTGATCACGGGTTGCCTTGGCCTTGACCCAGTCATCGCCAAGACCCGTTGTGACGTCGAAACCAAGCGATTTCAGTTCGTTGGCCAGAATGGTCGAGGTGCGCGCTTCCTTCAGCGAAAGCTCCGGGTTGGCATGCAGAAAGGTATAGAGGTCCATCAGACCCGTAGTTGGCGTTGGCATCGCCGCGCCCTGGGCAAGTGCCGCCGAGGGAAAGCCCAGAGCCGCAAGGGCGCAAGCAGCAGCAAGTCTGGTTCTCAGCATTTTGTTTCCCCGGAGAAATCATCGTTGTTTTTGGTTGTTGCAGGGAACAACACCGCGCCTGCACTGGCAAGGGCCCTGAACGTCTGGCCGTCTCTAGCGGCTCTCGCTCTCCAGCCGCGTCACGTATCTTGCGTCGAGTGGCCGTTGCAGATCGAGCGTTGCCTTGCCACCCGACATCCAGCGTTCGCAATCGTCGGGGGTTCGCAGAATGACCGGCATGGCTTTCGGGTGAATTGGTGCCACAACCGCGTTCGGTTCGGTCGTGAGAAAGGCATAGAGCTTCCAGTCCGCGTCCCGGCGTTCGCGGCGCGACTTGCCCTCGACGCTCATCAACCGCTCGCCATACCAGGGCCGCCAGACGCCGGCAAACATTGGCGCGTCGCTGTCGATGGCAAACCAGGCATTCGCCTTGTCGCCCATGCTCCATTCAGCAAAGGCGGCGAATGGCACAAGGCAGCGGTATTCGGCCTCTGTCAGATACGCCCCGTTCGCGCCCATCCACCAGTTCGAGGCAAGATTCCGGATGTTGGTGATCGGCTTTGCGCCATCGCGAACGGGCGGGAACCCCCATCGCATATAGGCAAAATCCAGTTCGCCCTGCCCTGAATTGACCAGCACCGTGCCGTCCTGATCTGCTCCGGTATAGCCGCTTTCAAGGTTTCGCGCGCGGGCGGCATCCGACAAACCGAGCGAGGTGGGTTTGAGAAACACCGCGATCCCGTGCGGCGAGGTTTCATGACGGTAGAGATTGCACATGAGGCTTGAACTCTACGCGCGCGGCGGCAGGCTGTCATCAGGACCGGTGGCACCAACCGCTGCCACGGCAAGATCGGCGAGCCGCTTTCCTGCATCCAGCACAGCCAGATTACGTACGGCAGCGCCTCGCTTTGCCAAGTCCTGCGGGTCGCCCAGTCTGGCCGCCAGAAGCTGCGTCAGGACATCCGGCATGAACTGGCGCTCGAACACGATATCCGCCGCGCCCGCATTGGCGATGGCCTCGGCATTCGCTGTCTGATGATCGTCCATGGCGATAGCCAGTGGAACGAGGATCGCAGGTCGGCCCATAGCCGCAAGTTCGGTCACGCTTGAGGCTCCGGCGCGGGCGATCACCAGATGCGCGGCATGAAGGCGTTCAGGCATGTCAGAGAAGAAAGGCGCAAGCTCGCAGCTAACCCCGGCCTCCGCATAGACGGCGCGGACTTCGTCCATCTGCTCGGCGCGGACCTGTTGCACGACGGTCAGCCGCGCGCGAAGGCTTGCATCCAGCCCCGCCACAGCTTGCGGAATGACCTCGCCGAAGAGCCGTGCGCCCTGACTGCCGCCTGTGACCAAAAGGTTCAGCGGACCATCGGTTTCGATGGGCGCAAAACCGTCATCGCACCGGTCCAGAATAGGCTGGCGTATCGGGTTCCCCACGACTTGATGGCGCGCGCGGGCTTGCTCAGGCAGCTTGTCGAGCCGGGCAAACCCGCTGGCCACGCTCTTGGCCACGCCCGCAAAGCGCCGGTTGACGCGCCCGAGCACCGCATTCTGTTCATGGATGACGAGAGGCAAGGAGAGTGTCCGCGCCGCCGCCAGCGCCGGGAAGGCCGGATACCCTCCAAAGCCGACCACCAGAGCCGCTCCGCTCCCGTGCAGGATCCGCCTCGCCTGACCGATACCGCGCGCGATACGCCATGCAGAGAGCGCAAGCCTGTCCGGACGGCGGGAAGCTAAAATTGGCAGCCTGAACATCCACGATCCAGTCTGCCGGGAAGGTCTCGGCATACATCCGGCCGCGCGAATCGGCCATCAGCCCGACCCGCCAGCCGCGCTTATGCATCTCAGCGGCAAAGGCGGCCGCCGGAAACATGTGTCCGCCAGTACCGCCTGCGGCGATGATCACCAGAGGCGTTGCGTTCGAGGGGGTGTCAGTGTCCGGCATGATATTCCGCCCGTCTGCGCGTCAAGGCGAGTGCAAATCCGAGGGTGATCGCCGTGCCGATCATCGAGGAGCCGCCATAGGAAATGAAGGGAAGCGTCATGCCCTTGGTCGGCAGAAGGCCCAGATTGACGCCGGTATTGATCAGCGCCTGAAACCCGAACAGGCAGAAAAGCGCCGTACCGGCTGCGCGGGGAAATGCTCCGGCGCGTATCGAGCCCGCCTGGATACCCCGCAAGGTAATCACGGCAAAAACGATCAACAGGCCCAGACAGGCCACAAAGCCGAACTCTTCGCTCGCGACCGCATAGATGAAATCGGTATGCGGGTCCGGCAGGGCGGATTTTACATTGCCTTCGAACGGGCCCTTGCCGAGCAGGCCGCCTTGGGCGATGGCCTCATGTGCCAGCCCCAGTTGATAGCCGGGCGAGGCTGTGTCGAGAAAACTCTCTATCCGCATCCGCGCATGCGGGAAAAACAGATAGGCGGCGAAACTGCCAAGTCCCGCTACCGCGATCATGATCGCAGCCGTCACCAGCCGAAGCCCCGAGATGAACACCACGACGCCGAACCCCGCCGCCAGAGAACCGTCTGGCCGATGTCCGGCTGAGCAATGAGCAGAAGCGCTGAGAAGCCGAACAGGCCGACACTGATCGCCATCCAGGGAGCTGCGGGAAAACTCGCCCGTCTGACTAAGAAGCCAGCAGCGACGACAACCAGCCCCGGCTTCAGAAGCTCGGAGGGCTGCAGTTTTAGAGGCCCCAGATCAATCCATCGCTGCGCGCCTTTGACTCGTGCCCGATGACGAAGATAGCCATCATAGCAAGAACGGAGGCGAGCAGCAGGAAAGCACCCGCCCGCCGCACCCAGGTCTCGCTGAGCATGGACGTACCAAGCAGCAGCATGATCGCCAGCGTCGAAAACATCGCATGGCGCACCACGAACCGGTACGGATTGTCGTACCCGTTCTGCATGGAGGCGGCGGGCCCGGCAGCGAGCGACAAGAAGTAGCCCGGTGGCGATCAGGATCATGCAGGCGGCAATGACCGCATGGTCAATCGTGCGCCACCATTCCGCCAACCAGGACCTGTCCGACCGCGCCAGCGTGGTCATGCGCGTCTGCGTTCGGGTTCGGAGGTCGACCAGCGCCAGAACCGCGTCCTTGAAGACATCGCCGCGATGCTCGAAGTCCCGAAACTGGTCGAAACTGGCACAAGCCGGAGACAGCAGCACGACAGGCGCAGCGGCGTCCGAACCTGCGGCGTCTGCATAGGCGGCAGCGGTGGCCGCCTCGAGTGACGGAAAATGCTCGCACGGAACCGCGCCGTGGATTTCCCGCTCGAAACCGACGCCGCCTGACCGATCAGATACGCCTTGCGGACATGGCTCAGATACGGGAGCACCGCTTCCAGACCGTCTTCCTTGGCAACACCTCCAGCGATCCAGAAAATGTCTTCAAACGCTTGCACGGCCTGCACCGCCGCCTTGCCGTTGGTCGCCTTGGAGTCATTGACGAACCGGACATGACCGATTGTGCCCGCCAGTTCCTGACGGTGCGCCAGCCCGGCAAAGGAGCGCATTCCGTCAAGAATAGCGGGAGCCTCCAGACCGATTGCCTGACAGGCCGCAAACGCGGCAGCGGCATTCTGCTGATTATGACGCCCGCGCAGTGTCGCGACCTGGCCGATATCTCCGACGGATGCCGCACGCCCGGCCTGGCTGTCATACAAACGGCCATCGCGGACGCTGACCCCGCGCCCGAGCGCCATCTGCGAGGATATACCGACGATCGTTTGCTGGCCGTGTGCCAGCAAGTCCATGCAGATGCGCTGTGTCGGGCCGGTGTCCATGCCGACAATCGCCGTGTCGCCGCGTTGCTGATTGTCGAAAATGCGCCTCTTGGCGGCGATATAACCTGCCATGCCACCATGCCGGTCGAGGTGATCAGGCGTGATATTGAGCACGACCGCCACATCGCAGCGCAGCGTTTCCACCAGATCCAGCTGGTAGGATGACAGTTCCAGCACATAGACCGCGTTTTGGTGCAGCGGTTCCATGTCAAGAACGCCGATGCCGATATTGCCGCCGACGCGAACATCACGTCCCGCGCTCGCCAGTATATGCCCGATCAGTGCCGTGGTCGTGGATTTCCCGTTTGTACCGGTGATGCCGATGACACGGGGACGCGCCTGTTCGGGCATGGCGGACAGCGCGCGGGCAAACAGTTCCATGTCGCCGATCACCGGCACATCGACCATGTGCGCCATCTCGACAAGCCTGTGTGCGTGCGGAAAGCGCGACGGTATGCCGGGCGAGAGCACCAGCGCCGCCATCGTCTGCCAGTCACGCCGGTTCAGATCGGTCAGCCGGATACCCGACGCTTCGGCCTTGGCGCGTGTCTCTTCATTGTCGTCCCACGCCAGCACATTGGCTCCGCCCGCCGTAAGCGCGCGCACGGTCGCAAGTCCGGTCCTGCCAAGACCGAGAACTGCGACGTCGCGTCCGGAGAATTCAGAGACGGGGATCACGAAACGGCGGTCCTATCTCAGCTTCAGGGTGGCAAGGCCGATGGTGGCCAGGATGAAGGAGATGATCCAGAACCGGATCACGATGGTCGGTTCAGCCCATCCCATCTTCTCGAAATGGTGGTGGATCGGCGCCATCCGGAAGACGCGCTTGCCCGTCAGCTTGTAGCTCGTCACCTGCACGATCACCGAGACCGCCTCGAGTACAAAGAGACCGCCGACAATCGCCAGAACGATCTCGTGCTTGGTACAGACAGCCGCCGAGCCGAGCCCACCGCCCAGCGCCAGCGATCCGGTATCGCCCATGAAGACCTTGGCTGGCGGGGCATTGTACCAGAGGAAGCCCAGCCCTGCGCCAAGCAGCGCACCGAAGAACACCGCAAGCTCGGCTGTTCCGGGTGTGTTGATGATGAAGAGGTAATTGGCAAAGCGCGGCGTGCCGCAGATATACGCGATGAAGCCGAAGGTCGCGCCCGCGATCATCACCGGGACGATGGCCAGCCCGTCCAGACCGTCCGTCAGGTTCACCGAGTTGGCGGCACCGACAGTCACCAGGCTGCCAAAGGCGACGAAGCCGAACAGTGTGAGATTTATGAGCACATCCTTGAAGAAGGGCAGCGTCAGTGACGTCTCGAAGTTCGCGGGAGGCATTTGCGCCACCAGACCAGCCGCTTGCGCCGCCATGGCAGCTTCGGCGGCTGCGATGGGGGCATAGCGGGTCACCCAGAGCACGGCGACAATAGCGATGATGAACTCCGCCGCCAGCCGCGTCTTGCCCGACAACCCGCCCGCATGGCCTTTCGTGACCTTGGCAAAATCATCCATGAAGCCGATCAGGCCGTAACCCATCGTCACGAAAAGAACGATCCAGACATACTGGTTGGAGAGATCGGCCCAGAGCAGCGTACCGGACGATATACCGATCAGAATGAGGAAGCCGCCCATTGTCGGCGTCCCCTTCTTGGTCAGAAGGTGGCTTTCAGGTCCGTCTTCGCGGATCGGCTGGCCTTTGGTCTGGCGCTTGCGCAACCAGGCGATCAGCGGCGCGCCGAAGATCATTGCCACAATCAGGGCGGTCATCAACGCTGCGCCGAAGCGGAACGTCGTATAGTTGACGAGGTTCAGGCCCGGGTAATCCCCACTGAACGCACTGAGAAGCTCATACAGCATCTGGCTTTATCCTTCCCTGCCCGTAGCAGGAACGTCGTTCCCGCCGGCGCACCACGCCCTCAGGGCGTCCGCCAGTTTCCCCATACCGGTGGCATTCGACCCCTTTATCAAGAGCGCATCGCCATCCATTAACGTTTTCTTAACGCTTTCCTGAAGTGCATCAGCCTGATCGACCTGCTCAACGTCGAAATCGTCCTGCAGCGCCTCTCTCAACGGGGTCATCGCCCTGCCCGCCAGGAAGACGACGGCCGGGTCAACGGCCCGAACATGCGGTGCAAGACCGGCATGCATGGCAGGGGCGTCGGGCCCCAATTCTCCCATCCCACCCAGAGCTACCAGATGTCGCTGCGCCGGTCGCGACGCAAAGCCTGCAAGCGATGCCCGCATGCTCTCGGGATTGGCGTTATAGGCATCGTCGACCAGAAGCGCGCGCCCGCCCTGCGGCAGGCTGAGCCATTCAGCCGTTCCCCGACCGGGCGGCGGCGCATATCCCGAAAGTGCGGCGGCGGCGTCTTCGATATCCAGTCCGGATATGCTGGCCATGAGAAGCGCTGCAGCGGCATTGCCCGCCCAATGCTCGCCGACGGCGTTCAGGGAAACGCTGACACTGCGTCCGAGAACGCTACAGGTGACTGTCTGGCTCGCGCCGTCGCTGTCGATGGCGGTCACATGCGCGTCGCCTGTATGCTGACCGAAGGTGAGCACTTTTGCGCTGCCCTGATGACCGAGCGCGCGGTCCCTCAACCGGTCCAGAAAGCGATCCTCCGCGGGCAGGATGATATGCCCGTCCGGCAGGAGCCCGGCGAAAATGTCAGCCTTTTCGTCGGCCACAGCCGCTTCGGTGCCGAGACCTTCCAGATGCACCGGGGCGATCTTCGTAATCATCGCGGCGTGCGGCCGGACCATATGTGAGCGCGGTGCGATCTCTCCCGGCGTGCTCATGCCGATCTCGAACACCGCGCGGGTGGTCGCCTCAGGCATTCTGGCGAGCGTAAGCGGTACGCCCCAGTGATTGTTGAAGGATTTGACCGACCAGTGCGCAGAGCCTGCAGCGCGGAAGATGCGTGCCAGCATCTCTTTGACGCTTGTCTTGCCGACAGAGCCTGTCACAGCGCAACGGAACGCGTCGGACCTGTCACGCGCGGCCTCACCCAGCCGGGTCAGCGCATCAAGTGTATTGTCCACCAGAAGTGAGGGGCCGTCGCCGACGGTGCGCGACACCAGCACAGCCCCTGCCCCGGCCTTGTAGGCGGCTTCAACAAAATCATGTCCGTCACGCACATCCTGCAAGGCAACGAACAAGTCGCCCGGTTCAAGGCTGCGCGTATCGATCGAGATGCCGGATACGCTCCAGTCACCCGATACAGTCCCGCCGGTCGCGCTGCCCGCATTGTTTGCCGTCCAGAGCGTTTTCATGATGTCTGTCCCAGCATCTGACGGGCGGTCTCCTGATCGGCAAACGGGAGAACCTTGTCGCCAACGATCTGGCCGGTTTCGTGTCCCTTGCCTGCGATCACCAGCGTGTCGCCCGTTCCAAGACGCGCAATGCCTTCCGATATGGCCGCAGCGCGGTCACCGATCTCGGTCGCTCCGGCAGCCTTGCTTAGAATGGCGGCGCGGATCGCTCCCGGGTCTTCAGAACGCGGATTGTCGTCGGTAACGATCACCTCGTCGGCATACCGGGCGGCAGTTTCGCCCATAACCGGCCGCTTGTAGGGGTCGCGGTCGCCGCCGCAGCCCATGATGCAGACCAGCTTGCCCGCCGTATGTGGACGCACCGCACGCAGGAGCACATCCAGACCGTCGGGTGTGTGTGCGTAGTCGACAAAGACCGAGCCGCCGGACGCGCTGGTCCCGATGAACTCCAACCGCCCGGAGACCGGTGCCAGCTTGCCCAGCGCTCCCAGAACCGGGTCGAGCGGCGTGCCCAGAGCGAGCGCAAGCGCTGCAGCGGTGAGGGCGTTCAAGGCCTGAAATTCGCCGATGAGCGGCAATTCGACTTCGTGGGCGACGCCATGGATCAACAGATCGAGCACCTGCCCCGTCGCGCGCGGAGAGAGTTCACGGATCTTCACGTCGCGACCGCGCCAGCCAACCGACCAGACTTTCAGACCAGCTTCTCGGGCTGCGGCTTCGAAAACGCCGTATTCGCTGCTGTCAGCATTCACGATGGCCGGGATGCCTGCCGGAGCAAGCTCTGTAAAAAGCCGCAGCTTGGCATGCCGGTAGCTCTCGAAATCGGGATGATAGTCGAGATGGTCCTGCGTGAGATTGGTAAACGCCACGGCGGCCAGTTTCACGGCATGCAGGCGGCGCTGCTCCAGCCCGTGCGAGGAGGCTTCCATTGCTGCATGGGTTACGCCCTGCCGGGCGAGCGTTTCCAGCGTGGCATGGATCGCGACAGGATCGGGTGTTGTATGACCCAGATCGATCACACCTTCTGGACCAACCGCTCCGAGAGTTCCAAGTGATGCGGCGCGCATGTCGCAGAGCGTCCAGATCTGTCGCAGAAAATCGACGGTGGAGCTTTTGCCGTTGGTGCCCGTGATGGCAGCGATGATGCCCGGCTGCAGCGGGTGAAATCTGGCGGAAGCATCCGCGAGGGCCAGACGCGGATCGTCATGCCGGATCAGGACCGCATGTCCGGTATCGACAGGGTCGGCACAAAGGATTGCAGCCGCACCCTTCTCCAGCGCAGCCGGAACGAAGCGCGCGCCGTCATCCTTCGTGCCCTTCATGGCGGCGAACAGAAAGCCGGGGGCGACGCGGCGCGAGTCCGCTGTGATACCGGTAATTTCGGGGTCGGCAGACAAGGCATGGCCGGGAAATATCTGACTGAGCTTCACATCTGGCTCCGTAACGACACGGTGGTGGCCTCGTAGCTGACGGTCTCCAGGTCTTCGAAATACGGGCTCACTTCCAGCAGCGGGGCAATCCGTTCGATGACCCGGCCAGCCGTCGGCGCGGCATTCCAGGCGGCGGTCGCACGATAGCGTGTCTCGCCCTGCGGCTCGTCCATGACGATGACGACAACGTAGCGCGGCGCGTCGAAAGGAAAGAGCGCTGCAAATGACGTGACGTTGGCGGTCTGCGAATACTGCCCGTTGACGAGCTTTTCAGCCGTGCCGGTCTTGCCTGCAATGCGGTAGCCCGGAACATCCGCAGACCGTCCGGTTCCGCGCGTTACCGCATCGCGCAGCATCAGATTGACCGCCGCCGCCGTTTCGGGGCGCATCACAGACCGCGAAATGCGCGGCTCTGCCAATGGATCAGGGTCGGCCAGAAGCGTTGGTGGAACGTATTCGCCCTTGTTCGCCAGCGTCGCAAAAGCGCTTGCAAATGCCATTGGCGTGATTGCGATACCATGCCCGAAGCCAACCGTTGCAACCGTGATGTCATCCCAGCGCGCGGGCGGAATCGGACGTTCCGAGCCCGCAAGCTCAACAGGCGAGGCCTCCAGCAGGCCCAGATTCTTGAGGAATGCCTCCTGCCGCTTGCTTCCAATCATCAAGGCGGCACGAACCGTACCGATATTGGATGAATACGCGATGATATCCGTCAGCCCCGCCCGCGTTACGTCCGGTAGCGGATGATCGTCGCGGATGGTCTCCGGCCCGATGCGAACCGGGTCAGCCACATTGAAGGTATCATTCATCGTCAGAATGCCGACGTCCAGTCCGGCTGCGACGGTAAGCGGCTTGAAGACGGAACCGAGCTCGTAGACGGCGCCGGTCGCACGATTGGTGCGGGCCGAGGCGTCCATGAAACGTCCCCGGTTGGGGTCCAGCGTCGGCCAGGAGGCCATGGCAAGCACTTCGCCGCTGCGAGCATCCAGAACAATTCCCGCCGCGCCCTTCGCCTGAAAGCCGGAGGCAGCGTTTGCCAACTCGGTCTCCAGCGAAAACTGCACGCTGGCATCGATGGTAAGACGGACCGGCGCTTGCGACGTGCGCAGGGTTTCGTCCATGGCGTATTCGATACCCGCGAGCCCGTTACCATCCACCCCTGCGAAGCCGAGCACATGTCCCGCCAGACTGCCGCGCGGATAAAGCCGCTTGGTCTCTTCACGGAATCCGATCCCGTCCAGTCCCAGCTCGAAGATTTTTTGACGAAGGGCCGGGGTAAGCTGGCGTTCGATCCAGACAAATTTTTTCGACTTGTCAGAGAGGCGTGCAGCAATCGCCGCCTCGTCAATACGCGGCAAAACCGTCTTGAGCGCAGTCGCCGTCTGACGCGCATCCCAGATCGCACCGGGATCGGCATACAGCGAATAGACGGACACGCTGGTAGCGAGGCGTTCGCCGTGCCGGTCCAGGATATCGACGCGGCGGGTCTCCGCCTGTGCTGTTTCATTGGCCGTGCTTGCGTCAGCCGTTGAACCGAACAGGGACAGTTGCGCACCACGCATGGCCACCAATGCGAACGCAGCGCCGATAAACCCGGCAAGCAGGCGCGCCCGCTGCGGCGAGGACCGGTCACTTCGAAGCAGGCTGGACAGGTTCATTCGGCCGCCCTTTCGGCCTGGAGCTTTGCGAGCAAGCGATCGAGCCGTTCCTCGGTCACGAACTGTGAGGCCGTCGCTGTCCGCATGCCAAGCTGGTTGCGTGCCAGACGCGAAAGAACCTCTTCACGGCCGACATTGCCGTATTCACGCTGTAGAATGGCGATCTCGTTCTCGAGTTGAGCGATCTCCGCCTCGACGGCAGTGATCTCTTCGGCAGTCGCGCGCGCACCGGAACTGGACCGGGCCATGGCGAAGGTCAGGAAGCCTGCCACGATCAACGCAAGAAGAAAGGCACCCCGGCTCATGCAGCCCTCACATCTGGCAAGGATGGAAGATCAAACGGTGCTGCGGCCGAAATCCCGCGCGGCGGCGCGGAGGTGCGTACTGCGGAACGGAGCCGTGCCGAACGGGCCCGGACATTTGCGGACACCTCTTCCTCGCCCGCACCCGCCACACGGCGGACATTGGTGAAAGTGGGCGCAGGTCCGGACGGGCCTGTGGGCATGTGGCGCGAGCCTGCGCCGCCGCCACCGGACCGGTCCGTCAGCCAGGACTTCACCATCCGGTCCTCGATGGAATGGAATGTGACGACCACGAGCCGACCGCCCTCGGACAATAGCGTTTCGGCGGCCTCGAGAGCACGGGCCAACTCGCCCAGTTCGTCATTGATATAGATGCGCAGGGCCTGAAACGTCTTGGTGGCCGGATGTGTACGCTTGCCGCGCCGTCCGCCAAGCGCCGTCTCGACGGCATCGGCGAACTGAAGTGTCGTGGTGAACGGGGTTTCCGCGCGTGCCTTGACGATCGCGCGCGCGACGCGGCGGGAGTCGCGTTCCTCGCCCAGCCGGTAGATGATGTTTGCCAGATCGGCCTCTGCATAGGTGTTGACCACCAGCGCCGCATCAGGGCCTTCGCAGCTCATCCGCATGTCCAGTGGCCCGTCTTTCTGGAACGAGAACCCCCGCTCGGGTTCGTCGATCTGGAAGGAGGAAACGCCGAGATCGAGAACGATGCCATTCACCGGGGCGTGACCGGTTTCCTGCACCAATGCTTTCATGTCCCCGAAGACACCCCTGACCGGGATCAGGCGCGGATAGCGTGCCTGCATCGTTTCAGCCCGCGCAACTGCTGTCGGGTCACGGTCGATACCGATCAGCGTCGCGTCAGCTTGGTCGAGGATTGCCGACGCATACCCGCCGCCGCCAAAGGTGGCGTCAACCAGCACATCACCATCGACCGGGGCCAGATGCTCAAGCACTTCGGAAAGGAGAACCGGCACATGGCTCATGAGCGTTGCCCTGACAGAAGCCCGGAACTGCGGGCCTGATTGAACGCGCCGGCAAGCCGCGTCCGGGCCTCCTTTGCGCGGGCGAGCATGTCGGCTTCATGATCCTTGAGCAGCGCGGGGCTCCAGAGCTGGAAGCCGCTGCGCTTGCCCACAAAGGCAATCGTGGTCTCGATCCCGGCAAGATCGCGCAGGTTCTGTGGCAGCGTCGCCCGGCCGGCCTGATCCATCGTGATCTCGGCGCAGCGGGAGAAAATCGCGTACTGCAGCGCTTCGGCGTCCGGATCATGCGGCGGCATCTGCGAAATGATCGCGTCGTAATCTTCCATCAACGCATCGCCGCCACCCTCAAGATAGGGCTCACCGTCGAGCGCGGGAAAGACGAAGAAACGGGAACTGCCACCAAGCTCGGCCCGAAAGCTCGACGGCACGACCATACGGCCACGCGCATCGATCCCCCCTTCGAACGTTTGAGTGAACATGACCGCCCCGCCGCGTGGACCCGTGACCCGAAGATTGGGTCATTTCGTTAAAATTGGGATAGCATGGGTATACCTTCCATCCAATGGGTTTGGTTACCCAAACGCTGTCAGCGGGCTGGCTATGGCAGAACATTAGGGAACAAAAGCCGATCAGAACCAGACCGAAAAACGGGCCGAGAAACAAAGAATGGAATAATATGTCTATATGCAGTGTTCGGGTATGCTCGCCCGCCTAGATATTGACGAAGCGGCGTGACTGAATGTTTTCCACAATCAGTTAACAGTTCCTTGCCGCCGAGACGCAGCGCCCAGGGACGGGGAGAAGCCGGATCAGACAGCCTGTAAGCCGGGTTCTGTCCCCCATTTTAAATGGATGGGCGATCATTCCTCTGGGACGGTGATTGCTCACCGCCTCGCGCGACCGACCCGGAAGACGGCGCAGAAACACGCCATGATGTCTTCCCTATTTGGTCTTGCTCCGGATGGGGTTTACCGTGCCGACTGCCTTGCGACTGTCGCGGTGCGCTCTTACCGCACCCTTTCACCCTTACCGGACCGAAGTCCGGCGGTTTGCTTTCTGTGGCACTTTCCCTCGGCTCGCGCCGGGCGGGCGTTACCCGCCATCCTGTCTTCTGTGGAGCCCGGACTTTCCTCCAGCCATGTCCTTGCGAACACGACCAGCGATCGCCTGGCTGTCTGATCCGGTAGCGGATGTAGCAAGTTGCAGCCTCAAGCGCCAGTCGTGGCCGACGCGTTCTCGTAAGTGGGGTTCAGTCGCGCAAACAGCAAATGATCTTCCCATACGCCGTTGATCTTCAAATATCCGCGCGCTTTGCCCTCAAGACTGAACCCGTTGTGCGCAAGAACGCCCCGCGACGGCGCATTTGCCGCGAGACACGCCGCTTCCAGTCGATGCAATTTCAGGTCCTCGAACGCAAAGGCGCAGATCGCTCCGACAGCACGGGACATGATCCCCCGCGCCGCATATGCCTGCCCGATCCAGTAGCCAAGTTGTGCGGACTGGGCGACGCCGCGACGGATCGGGCGAAGATTGATGCCGCCAGCGACGTCTCCGCTGTCCGCCTCGACGAGAAAGAACATGGCAGATTGTCCGGTCCTCATCTCGGCCCGGACGACAGCGAGCCATCTTCGATAGGCCGTTCTGGTGAGCGAACCGCGCGGCCAAGTCGGTTCCCAGGGCGTGAGAAATGCCCGGCTTTTCGTGCGGACATCAGCCCAGGATTGCCAGTCCTGGCGCTCGGGGGGACGCAGGTAATAGCCTGTATCAGGAACATCGATACGGGTATGAAGCGGGATCGGACGGGTGAGAACCCGCAAGCGCCCGAACAGGCGCAGCATCAGCGGCGTCGGCGTGTGCGGATCGCTGTCCGGACACGTTCCAGATCCGCCGGAATGATATCGAAACGCTCCTCGCCCGTCGCAGCGCCCCGCGCATGGGCGGGTACCTGCGGCGCCTCACCCGTGGCGGCCTCGACTGTCTCTGGAAATTTGGCGGCATCAGCGGTTGCCAGCACGATGTCGATGGCATCGACCGGATCGGCATGGCGAGCAGCATAGCTTGCAACGGCCGTGTGGGGACAAATCAGGAGGCCGGTTTCAGCGCGAACATCACGCATTTCCTGCAGCGTCTGCGTATCACTGACCGAGACCGACGAGATACCGGTGCAGGAGAGCGGACCGGCCAGCTGACGCTCCAGCCGCGCCTCGCCGGACTGGGCCAGTTGCTCATAAATCCGGCGTATCTGCGCGCCGTCCCTGCCCGAGACTTCGAACAGCAATCGCTCCAGATTGCTCGGCACCGCAATATCCATCGCCGGGCTCGGCGTCGCCTTTGCGTCCGGGCGGTTCAGAATGCCGGAGGCAAGAAGGTCTGGCAGTGTCCGGTTTGCGTTGACAGCCGCGATGGCCTCGAACCCGGCCAGCAGACCGCACCGCGCGGCAACATACCCTGCCAGCACATCGCCGAAATTTCCGGTCGGAACGATGAAGCGAAGCGGTGTCTGCGCCCCGAATGTCTGCTGCGCATAGGCATAATAGACCAACTGGGCGGCAATTCGCAGCCAGTTGATCGAGTTGACGCCGGAGAGGGACACCTCCCTTGCAAAGACAGCATCGGCAAACATCGCCTTCACGATAGCCTGCGCGTCATCGAAATCGCCCTCGATCGCGAAATTGTGGACGTTGTCGGCCCCGGTGGTGGTCATGAAGCGACGCTGCACGGGAGAAACACGCTCGTGCGGATGCAGGATGAACAGATCAACCGATGACAGCCCGGCAAACGCCGAGGCTGCCGCGCCGCCGGTATCGCCCGATGTTGCACAAACGATGGACAGGCGTTGGCCGTTTTCCGCCAGCAGATGATCGAACACCTGCGCGATGAGCTGCATGGCGACATCCTTGAAGGCAAGGGTCGGTCCGTGGTGCAGTTCCATCAGGAAGCGCCGGTCCGCTATCTGGCGCAGCGGCGCGACGCTGTGATGGGCAAAGCCTGTATAGGCGCGGTTTACGCACGCTTCGATTATATCGGCTTCAAGCGTATCGCCCGCAAAGCCGGAAATGATACGCGTCGCCAGACCGGTATAGCTTTCAGCGCCGCCGCCGGTCCCCATCGTCGGCCAGGTCTCGGGCACGTAAAGCCCGCCATCGCTCGCCAACCCCGCCAGAACGGCTTGCGTAAACCCGGCCGGCTCGGCCTGTCCGCGTGTCGAGACGTACTTCATTTCGAAGCTGCCTTTCGAAAGGTCAGGCGCCCGCGACTGACATGGAAAGCCAGATATATGGCGATCAACCCAAGCCCCAGGCCCCACCAGGTGAGCGCATAACCCATATGCCGCGCAGGTGGCAGATCACCGGCCGCGGCCGGGTCGGCAAACGGGTTCGGGCGCATGACCGGAGCCCGGCCGGGTTCCGCGGTGTCGATGAAGGCGATGGTTTCCGGTTCCAGAAGCAGCGGCGTCCCCGCCTGCGACAGGCCGAGTGCGTCCCGCATGGCAGCCAGATCGGTCGAATACCAGCGGCTGGTGTCGGGTTGATGGTCCGGCGTCATCCAGTTCGGCGCACGGCCGGTGCTGACGAGATAGCGTCCATCCTCAAAGTCAGCCGCGCGGCTGAGCGGACGCGAGAGATCGGGCTCGGTGCCGATCTGTATCGCAGTTTCGAGAAAGATCGGCCCCTCAGGCGCAGACAATGCACTGGCGTCCGGTCCGAACGTCCCGGTGACCGGCACCAGAACCCGCCAGACGGGCTGAGCAGAGAAAGTCGAATAGACAAACTGCGCGGGCGCGCCTGTCGGCGTCACGAGACAACCTGCCAGTCGAGCGAGGGCTGCACGATTGTCCGGGTCTTTTCCTGATAGCGCGACCACTGCCAGTTTCCCAGAAGGATCAGAACGATCAGTCCGGCAAGACCCAGGATGGTCATGACGGGAAGGGGCCGGAAGGTCATGACCGGGGACGGGTGCGCGAAACGCCCACCTGACTATTCAAGGACGATGAACGGCGCGACATAGACGAAGGCGAACAGGAACAGCCACACTACGTCAACGAAGTGCCAGTACCAGGCCGCGGCCTCGAAACCGAAATGCTTTTGCGGCGTCATCTGACCGGCCATGATGCGCAAGAGGCAGACCGCCAGGAACACGGTTCCGATGAAGACGTGCGCGCCGTGAAAACCGGTCGCCATGAAGAAGGACGCACCATAGAGCGACCCCGAGAAGCTGAAATCCGGCCAGTGTGTATTCATACATCTGCAGCGCCGAGAACAGGATGCCCAAAATGACCGTCAGGATCAGGCCGTTGCGGGTAGCCTTGCGATCACCGTGCTGCAGGGCATGGTGCGCCCAGGTGACCGTGGTGCCGGACAGGAGCAGGATAAGCGTGTTGATCAAAGGAAGATGGAACGGGTCGAAGGTTTCAACGCCCGGAGGCGGCCAGCTCGCCCATGCCGACAGGTTTCCGTACAGCGCATTGGCGCTGTCCCAGGTACCGCCGGCGCGCGCTTCGTGGAAGATGACCATCTCGAAGAACGACCAGAACCACGCAACGAAGAACATCACTTCCGAGGCAATGAAGAGGACCATGCCATAGCGCAGGCCGATCTGCACGACGGGCGTATGATCGTTCTTGCGGCTTTCCTTGATGACGTCGCCCCACCAGCCGATCATCACCCAGAGAACCACGATCAGCCCGAGAAGCAGGATCCAGAAATCACCCTTCACGAAGAACGTGTTGCTGAAAAAGGCGAAGAACTGGTCGGTCGCGCCCATGGCCTGAATGTCGGCAGCGCTCGCCGCGCCGGTCAGGCCTTTCATGTAGATGACGCCGCCAAGTGCCATCAGAAACACGCCGAACGAGGCCAGAAGTGGCCATGGCGACGGATCGACCAGATGATAGTCATGTTTCACTTCGGCGTGCGCCATGAAGATTCCCCTAGCGTGGTTTACGGGCTTTCTAGCCGATCAATTTACTGGCTCGCAAGACCGGAAGCGAGACTGGCAACCGGCGCCCCGTCAGCTTTCGAGCGGAAATAGGTGTATGACAGCGTGATCGTCTTCACATCATCGAGCTGACGTTCGTCCGCCATATCGGGATTGACGAAAAACAACACCGGCAGAGCGACGGTTTCTCCCGGCTGGAACACCATATCGTCGAAGCAGAAGCACTCGATCTTGGCGAAATACGGTCCGGCCTTGTGCGGCGTTACGTTATAGGACGCAACAGCCGTCACCGGTTGGTCGGACGTATTGGTCACGTCGAAATAGGTCAGCACGCTCTCACCGAGCTTGGCCTTGACCGAAATCTCTTCGGATTGAAACCGCAGCGGAACATCGGCAACGTTGGTGTCGAGGCGGACAGTGACTTTACGGTCCAGCACCCGATCGGCATAGGTCTCGACCTGACGCGTCGTGCCGCCAAAGCCCGTCACGCGGCAGAAGGTATCGTACATCGGTTTTGCAGCAAACGAGAGCCCCGTCATGCCAGCCACCACGGCCACAAGCATGGCGGCGATACGAAGATGGTTGGTCATTGCGTCTCTCCGGCTGGCTCTTCGGTCTCTATCGTACCCGATTGAGCCACCCCGTCGCCGCTTCGCGACGTCGCAGCCTGCCAGTCCTGCTTGCGAACAACACCGTCTTGAAGGCGCACAATCGTGATGCCTACAATGAGAACGGCAAAGCCGACCAGACAGGCCGCCAGAACGAGATTACGCGATTTGCGCGCTTTCGCCTCTTCAGGCGTCATGGGGCGGATGTCATCGCTCATAATGCGGCTCCACCGGCGAAGGGCGAGACGGCGAACCAGAGACCCGTTGCGTGCTCGAAGATCAGCACGGCGAAAAGAAGGAACAGATAGAAGATGGAATAAAGGAACAGTCTGCGGGCAAGCTTGCGATCCGCATCCGTCCCGTCCTCGTCACCGGCGCGGCCCCGGAACACACCGATGGCCATACCCAGAAATACGAGACCTGCAAGCGCGGCCACCACGAGATAGATGGCACCCCCGGGCCCTGTCAGCGCAGGGATCAACCCGACGAACAGAAGCGCAATCGAATAGAGCAGGATCTGCTTGCGGGTTTCCGGCGCGCCATGACTGACAGGCAGCATGGGCACACCGGCCTTGGCGTAATCCTTGTTGGCGAGAAGCGACAAGGCCCAGAAATGCGGCGGCGTCCAGATGAAGATCAGCGCAAACAGCGTCCAGGCTTCCAGGGGTACGGCGCCCGTTACCGCTGCCCAGCCAATAACCGGAGGGAAGGCCCCGGCCGCGCCACCGATGACGATGTTCTGCGACGTCGAGCGCTTCAGCCACATCGTATAGACGACGCCATAAAAGAAGATCGAGAACGCCAGAAGCGCTGCGGCCAGAAGGTTTGCCGCCAGGAACATCAGCGTGACGGAAACAATCGAAACGACGATACCGAGCGAGAGCGCTTCATCGCGGACGACCCGGCCCGACGGGATCGCACGGGTCCGTGTGCGCGTCATGATCGCGTCGATATCGGAATCGAACCACATGTTGATTGCACCTGCCGCGCCGCTTGCCAGTGCAACCGCGAGAAGCGTCGCAAAAGCGGTGACCGGATGGAGCGAACCCGGTGCCGCAACCAGACCTGCAAGCGCAGTGAACACCACAAGCGCCATGATCCGCGGCTTCATCAGCGACAGGTAATCGCCTGCGCTTGCAGGGTTGGCCGCGTCGTAGAGGCCGGGAGGGGAAAGAGGCGTCGGAGGTGTCATACCGTTCTGGATGCATCCGTTTCAAAAGCGTCCGCCCGGACCGTGGCCCGGGCAGATCGGGTGGGGTAAGCGGCGCAGGGACATTCCGTGCGCCGCAAGCAGTCTATTTCACGCGTGGCAGTTCGTTGAACTGGTGGAATGGTGGCGGCGATGACAGCGTCCATTCCAGGGTCGAGGCACCCTCACCCCACGGATTGGCTTCTGCCTTGCGCTTGCGAACGATCGACTCGATGATCGAAGCGAACCAGACGACCAGCGATGCCAGGATCACCAGATAGCCAAGCGACGAGACATGGTTCCAGAACGCGAAGCCGTCAGCATAGTCGATATACCGGCGCGGCATGCCGTTCATTCCGAGGAAGTGCTGCGGGAAGAACACCACGTTTGCACCAACGAACATCAGCCAGAAATGAAGCGAGCCGAGGAACTCGTTATACTTCACGCCGAACATCTTCTCGTACCAGTAATACCAGCCCGCAAAGAGCGTGAAGACCGCGCCCAGCGACAGAACATAGTGGAAGTGCGCCACCACATAATACGTGTCGTGGAACAGATGGTCGACACCGGCATTGGCCAGCACCACTCCCGTCACACCGCCAAGCGTGAACAGGAAGATGAAGCCGACAGCCCAGAGCATGGGCGTCTTGAACTCGATAGAGCCCCCCCACATCGTCGCGATCCATGAGAAGATCTTGATGCCTGTGGGCACCGCGATAATCATCGTCGCCGCCACGAAGTAGGCCTTCAGATCGACGTTCATTCCGACCGTATACATGTGGTGCGCCCATACGAGGAAGCCGATGAAGCCGATGGACACCATCGCGTACGCCATGCCGAGATAGCCGAAGACGGGCTTCTTGGAGAAGGTCGAGATGATGTGGCTCACGATACCGAAGCCGGGCAGGATCATGATGTAGACTTCGGGGTGTCCGAAGAACCAGAACAGGTGCTGGAACATCACCGGATCGCCGCCGCCTGCAGGGTCGAAGAAGGTCGTTCCGAAGTTACGGTCGGTCAGCAGCATGGTGAGCGCGCCAGCCAGAACGGGAAGTGCAAGCAGAAGCAGCGCAGCCGTAACCAGCATCGCCCAGACGAACAGGGGCATCTTGTGGATCGTCATGCCCGGTGCGCGCATGTTCAGGATTGTCACGATGAAGTTGATCGCGCCAAGGATCGAGGAGATACCCGCGATGTGGAGCGAAAAGATCACCAGATCCATTGCCGGGCCGGGATGGCCGGTCTGCGACGATAGCGGCGGGTAGAGCACCCAGCCTCCGCCAAATCCCGGGCCAGCCGAAGACCCGTTCACGAACATCGATACGATCAGCAATATAAAGCTGAACGGCAAGAGCCAGAACGAAATGTTGTTCATGCGCGGGAACGCCATGTCCGGCGCGCCGATCATTAGCGGCACGAACCAGTTGCCGAAGCCGCCAATCAGCGCAGGCATGACCATGAAGAAGATCATGATCAGGCCGTGATAGGTGATCACCACGTTGTAGAACTGCTTGGCAGCCTCAATGGCCGCATCGCCCTCGCCTGCCACAAACATGGTCAGCGGGCCGATACCCGGCTCTGCCAGCTCCCAGCGGATCAGACCGGAAAGAAAGGTCCCAACCAGTCCGAACAGAATGGCGGACACCAGATACAGAGTACCGATGTCCTTGTGATTGGTCGAAAACAGCCAACGCTTGATGCTGTAGATCGACGGGGTGTGGTCGTCATGATGGTCCAGCGCTTCGCGCGGCGTGACGGCGTCCATGGGCATATCAAATCGCTCCAGGTCTATCGGGCTTCGGCAAATTGCCGGTTATCGGAGGCGGAAATTTCCGCGACATAGGTACGGGCATCGTCCAGATCGGCTTGCGCACGCTCCAGCCAGATGTCGTATTCAGCACGCGAGACAACACGGATCTCGATGGGCATGAAGGCGTGGTCCTTGCCGCAAAGCTCCGAGCACTGGCCGTAATACGTGCCCTCCTCGTTCACGCGGAACCAGAGCTGGTTCAGGCGGCCGGGAATAGCATCGGTCTTGATGCCGAAGGACGGCATGGCAAAGGAATGGATCACGTCCGAGGCAGCGGTCTGCACGCGCACAACTGTATCGACCGGTACGACCAGTGGATAATCCACGGCGAGAAGTCGCGGTGCTTCTTCCGTCGCAACAGGGTCGGTCGAGAGACCGCGGTGAATCGGGGTTCGACGTGAATTCAAACGCAAAACCCTCTTCGTCACGCTCGTCGAGATAGGAATAGGTCCAGTTCCACTGGTTTCCCTGCGCCTTCACGTTCACGACTTGCGGATTCGTCGACGTCAGGGAAGACGTCGTGATAATAGAGCTCACGAAAGCTGAAGAAAGAGATGAACAGCAGGATCAGCACGGGAAGCACCGTCCAGACGACCTCGATCGTCGTGTTGTGACTGAACCGCTTCGGCGTCGGATTGGCGCGCGCATTGTAGCGCAGGACCACCCAGACCAGCAGCGCGGTCACGAAAAGCACAATGGCCGTGATGACGATCAGCAGTATGCCATGAAACTCGTAGACGCGCTCCATGATAGAGGTTGCAGGCTCCTGAAAGCCAATCGCGCCGTCCGTTGGACGATCGGCGAAGGCCGGAACCGATAAGAGTGCCGCTGTCAGTGCGGCGAGGCCTGTCCTCAGAAATTGCACGCTGTCGCTCTCCCGGGAAAATTCGTTGCTGTTTCTATATCAGGCATCCGGCCCATCGGACCAGCACCGGCGGCACAATCATAATGTCGCAGCGCGCAAACGCACACCCTGCAAACCGCTAATACGCCCGCTCTACACAGAAGTCCGCCAGATCGGCAAGTGCGCTCAGGAACGGCGATGCCGGAAGCGTACGCAACGCATTCTTTGCAATGGAGATATAGGCGCGTGCTTCATCGAGTGTTGCTTCGGCTGCACCCGTCTTGCGGATGAGGTGTATCGCGTGGGTAAGATCGGCGCTGTCCTGCGTGTCCAGCGTCAAGGCGCGGTCCCAAAACTCGCGGTCCGCCGAATCGCCGCGCCGCCTCGCGATCACCACTGGCAGTGTGATCTTGCCCTCGCGGAAATCGTCGCCGACCGACTTGCCGATCACGCTTGTCGTGCCGCCATAGTCCAGCGCATCGTCGACCAGCTGGAACGCGAGCCCGAGATTCTTGCCGTATTCGGCCAGCGCATGGACCTCTTCTGCGCTTCCGTCCACGCAAACGGCGCCCGACCGTGCCGCCGCTTCGAAAAGCGCAGCCGTCTTGGCCTCGATGATCTGCAGATAGTCTTCCGTCGGCAGGTCGAGACGCCCCTGCACGGCGAGTTGATGCACTTCGCCCTCGGCTATTACGCAGGAGGCGTTCGAGAGGATGTCCAGCACCTCCATCCGCCCGGTTTCGACCATCAACGTGAAGGCACGGGCAAACAGGAAGTCCCCGACAAGAATGCTGGCGGAATTGCCCCAGACCGACTTTGCGGCTGGTTTGCCCCGGCGCAGATCGCTTTCATCGACGACATCGTCATGCAGAAGCGTGGCGGTATGGATGAACTCAACAGCCGCCGCGAGCGCATGTACCGGAGCCATCGCCGCCTCGCCCGTCGCGCCGCAGGCGCGCGCTGCCGCCAGCGTCACCAGTGGACGCAAGCGTTTGCCCCCGGCAGAGACGATATAGCCGGACAGATCGGGAATGATCGCGACCGGGCTTTTCGCGCGGTCTTTCAGGAGCGTTTCGACGGCTTCGATATCGGACGCCATGAGGTCGGCGAGCCGGTCGAACGCGCTGTCCTGCGTCGTTTTTCTGAGTGATGCGTCCACGCGGTCGCCCCGTTTACTGTTCCGGCGATAATGTGGCGCAGGTATAGGCGCGCGCAAAGCCCGAATGCAATCTGCGCGGCGCAGCGCCGCAGTCAATTGCGTGTCGCGTCTACCCCTTGTGTTGCGAAATTACAACACCATTTTCCTACCGTTCGCCGTGACCCGCACGGCTCAAGAAAATCCGACGGAGAGGTCAATGAACCTTGAGATCTACACCGAGCGCGCAAAAGCGACGCTGCAATCGGCGCAGACGCTTGCGCTCGCTGCCCGCAACCAGAATTTCACGCCCGAGCACATTCTGAAGGCCTTGCTGGAAGACCGGGACCATCTGGCCCGCAACCTGATACAGGCAGCCGGGGGCCGACCCGACATGGTCGTGACTGCCGTAGACGATGCCCTTGGACGTTTGCCGTCAGTGACCGCGAGCAGTAGCCAGGTTTATCTGGCTCCCGAAACCGCACAATTGTTCCAGCGCGCCGAGGCCGATGCCAAACAGGCCGGTGACAGCTTCGTCACGCAGGAGCGCCTGCTTCTGGCATTGACGGAAGCAGGTGGCACAAAAGCGGCCGAGGCACTGAAATCCGCCGGCGTGACGCCGGCCGCACTTCGCAAGGCAATAGACACGCTGCGACAGGGCCGTACGGCTGACAGCGAAACGGCCGAGGAAGGCTATGAAGCGCTGAAGAAATATGCGCGCGACCTGACCGAAGCGGCCCGTTCGGGCAAGCTTGATCCGGTCATCGGACGTGACGAGGAAATTCGCCGCTCTATCCAGGTGCTCTCGCGCCGGACCAAGAACAATCCCGTCCTGATCGGCGAGCCGGGCGTCGGCAAGACCGCCATCGCCGAAGGCCTGGCTCTGCGCATCATCGACGGCGACGTGCCCGAAAGCCTGCGCGACAAGAAGCTGATGGCGCTGGACATGGGCGCGCTGATTGCAGGCGCAAAGTTTCGCGGCGAGTTCGAGGAGCGCCTGAAATCGGTACTGAACGAGGTCACTGCCGCAGAAGGCAATATTATCCTCTTCATCGACGAAATGCACACGCTGGTCGGTGCGGGAAAGGCCGACGGGGCGATGGACGCCTCCAACCTGCTCAAGCCCGCCCTTGCGCGCGGTGAACTGCACTGCGTTGGTGCGACGACCCTGAACGAATACCGCAAGTATGTGGAAAAGGATGCCGCACTGGCCCGCAGGTTCCAGCCGGTGTTTGTGGACGAGCCTACCGTCGAGGATACGATCTCGATCCTGCGCGGTCTGAAGGAACGCTATGAGGTGCATCATGGCGTGCGCATCTCTGACGGGGCCATCGTTGCCGCGGCGACCCTCTCCAACCGCTATATCACCGACCGGTTCATGCCGGACAAGGCCATCGACCTGATGGACGAAGCGGCCTCCCGGCTGCGCATGCAGGTCGATTCCAAGCCGGAAGAGCTCGACGAGATCGACCGCCGACTGACCCAGCTTCGCATTGAGGCGGAAGCCTTGCGCAAGGAAAAGGACGACGCTTCGAAAGACCGTCTGGCCAAGCTGGAAGGCGAAATCGACACGCTCTCGGCCCAGTCAGAGGAACTGACCACGGCCTGGCGCGCGGAGAAGGACAAGCTGGCAGGAGCCACAAACGCCAAGGAGCGTCTCGAACGCGCCCGCGCCGAGCTTGCCGACGCCGAACGCCGGTCCGACTGGTCGAAGGCGGGCGAGCTGAAATACGGCGAAATTCCGCGGCTCGAAGAGCAGATCCGCGCCGCCGAGGGCAAGGATGATGAAGCCGGATCGGACGCAACCGACGGGCTCGTCTCCGAGGTCGTGCGTGCCGATACCATCGCCGCCGTTGTCTCCAAATGGACCGGTGTCCCGGTCGACAAGATGCTGGAAGGCGAACGCGACAAGCTGCTGCGCATGGAAGACGCGTTGCGCAAACGCGTTGTTGGTCAGGAAGAGGCGCTGCGGGCCGTTTCGAACGCCGTGCGCCGCGCACGGGCCGGTCTGCAGGACCCGAACCGCCCGATTGGCTCCTTCCTCTTCGTCGGCCCGACAGGCGTCGGCAAAACCGAACTGACCAAGGCTTTGGCAGGGTTCATGTTCGACGATGAAAGCGCCGTGCTGCGGCTCGACATGTCAGAATACATGGAGAAGCATTCGGTCAGCCGTCTGATCGGTGCGCCTCCCGGCTATGTTGGCTATGACGAAGGCGGCGCGCTCACCGAAGCCGTGCGCAGGCGGCCCTATCAGGTCATCCTGTTCGACGAGGTCGAAAAGGCCCATCCCGACCTTTTCAACACGCTCCTTCAGGTGCTGGATGACGGGCGCCTGACCGATGGTCAGGGCCGGACGGTCGATTTCAAGAACACGATCATCATCTTGACCTCCAATCTTGGCGCTGACGCGTTGGCGGCTGACGATACCGACGAGATTTCCGGTGCGGCCCGCGACGCCGTCAATCGGGCGATCCAGGCGCATTTCCGGCCCGAATTTCTCAACCGGATCGACGAGACTGTTCTTCTTCAAACGTCTCGGACGCAAGGAGATCGACAAGATCGTTGGCATCCAGATCGAACGGCTCTCGAAACTGCTGGCCGACCGCAAGATCGGTATCGACCTTGATGAGGACGCGTCAAAATGGCTGGCAGCGCGCGGTTATGACCCTGTCTATGGCGCACGGCCGCTCAAGCGGGTCATCCAGCGCGAACTGCAGGACCCGCTGGCCCGGATGATCCTGGAAGGGCGCATCGCCGATGGCCAGACGGTTATTGTGTCCGCCGAGGCAGGCTCCCTGACCATAGACGGCGTACCCACCGACTTCGTCAGCGGCGAAACGATTGTGAACTGAGGGGGTGACCCGTCAGATCGTTGGGTCGGGGACCACATCCTCACCCGGTTCGCGGTCTGCGGCGGCATACTGCACAAGTCGCTCGACCTGCCCTTGCAACATCGTCAGAGCCATCAGCTCAAAAGCAGCAGCATTTGCGTCCGGATAGGTCATACGCAGCTTCACGAGCCACGGTCCGGACCTCGCCACGACGACACCGTTGCGGATGCGTTTTCCATTCACATCGCTTGAGAGAATAGCAGTCGAGAAGTCAGGATTTTTCCACCGGGCTGCCAAAGGAACCCGTTTTCCGTCCGGCACGCGGTATCGCATGGCTTCCAATGCACCTTCTGCTTCTGCCTCTGGCTCTGCCGCAACCTGATAGAAATAGAATGTCAGAATGGACCCGGTCTCGGCATTATTGAAATTACAACTGACATCAGTTCCGTTGCGTTTGATAATGTACGATTGTGTGCGCGTGAACTGTCCCCAAATTGCTGGACAGTACCCACCCGACTGAATGTGAAGCATGCTTCCGTCTTCATTCGTACGCCAGATCTCTTCATCGGAAAGGTTCGATCCGCCAGCCCGTGCAGCCTCGGCCGCATCAATCATGTTCGACAGAACTTGGGCGTAAGCCTGCGCTGTCGGATCGTCGCTTTCCGAAATGACGCTGAAACTACCATCCGGATTGGCGATAATCGTCGGTTTTGGTTCCGGCGTACTCGCGCATGCCGTGATAATGGCAAGGGCGAGTACGGCCCCAAGAAGTGTCCTGATATGTCTCATCGTGTGCCCCCGAACGCTTGATCAATGTATGGTCTACCTGCGTAACGGTCCTACAGATTGCGCCGCAACTCCAGAACAATTTTGACGTTTTGTTGAAGAGAGCTTGCAGCCACCCGACCGCTGCGCCAGACATCCCGGACATCCAGCCAGCAATCGGGGCAGACAGTGACCTCAGCGAACATGACCAAAGCCGACGCTGACCAGATTGAGGCCAGGGCCTTGGCGGCATTGGCGAATTTTCCCGATGCCTTCCGCAAGGCGGCGAAGGATGTGGTCATCCGCGTGGAGGACTGGCCGTCGCAAGACCTGCTGGACAGTCTCGGCATGGGCAACCCGATCGAGCTGACAGGGCTCTATTCAGGCATTCCGCTGACGGAGAAATCGACATTCGACCTGCCGGGAGAGCCGGACACGATCTGGCTGTTCAGGCGGCCCATTCTGGCTGAACTGGCCAGCCGGGACGGCGTGACGCTCGAAGAGCTTGTCACGCACATCCTTGTCCACGAACTGGCCCACCATCTGGGGTATACAGACGACGATATCGCCGCCATCGACCGCTGGTGGGAGTAAGGCTCAGGCCGCAGCCTCTTCCTTTTTCAGATACATCGAGCGTTTCGGCTTGGAGAAGACCGACCGCACCATGGGTTCGAAGGTTTCCAGCGGCTCGTTGTCATACTCCGGATCAAAGGCTTTCTGGTCATAGAGGTGACAGAAATCCTTCGTGTACTCATACCATTCATGGTCGCGGAAGGCGTCGCGCATGTTCCGGTCCAGGCCCAGATGATGGAAGAAATAATAGCCCTGGAACACACCGTGATTGGCGACCATCCAGTGGTTCTGCTCCGACACAAACGGCTTGAGGATCGCCGCGGCAATGTCCGGATGGTTATAGCTGCCAAGCGTATCGCCAATGTCATGCAACAGGGCGCAGACGATGTATTCCTCGTCACGGCCGTCGCGCTTGGCGCGGGTTGCGGTTTGCAGCGAATGGTTCAGACGGTCCACGGGAAACCCGCCGAAATCACCGTCCAGCAGGCGAAGATGGGTCAGAACCCGGTCGGCGAGCGTCTTGTTGAACTCACCGGCATGATGGGCAATTGCGCCCCAGTCTTCGAGCGTGCCTTCGGTCATCTCCTTGAAGGTGGCCTGTTCCTTCTTCAGTGGCGCGTGTCCGTCTGCCATCGGCGTCTCCCGTCATTGTTGTCGTCAACTGAACGCGGGTCAGTGTAACAGATACCTGACCCGTACGGAAAGAGGCGCGCCGCAGGAAGCTCAGCGCCCCAAACCGCCCCTCCGGCTTCCCTTGCGGCATGATTGCCAGAGCGCGCCTGAGGCTTACACTGTTCCCTCAAATATACCGACTGAAACAAGGGATGGAGAAACGACATGATCGGAGTTGTGGTCACGCTGAACGTGAAAGACGGCGAACAGGAGGCTTTCGAGGCCGCCGCGAAGGATCTCATCGCACAGGTGAAGGCCAATGAGGGCGGCACGCTCGTCTATGATCTCGTGAAGAAGAAGGATTCAGACACCGAATATTGCTTCATGGAGCAGTATCGCGATCAGGCCGCGCTCGACCATCACGGCAAGACCGACTATTTCGCCGCCGCCATGCCCAAGCTCGGAGCCTGCCTTGCCGGTACACCGACCATGACCTTCTATAACAGTGTGGAGTAGCTCGGATGGACCTCAGCTTCTCGGCAGAAGACCGCGCCTTTCAGGCCGATGTGCGCGAGTGGATCGCCGAAAACTACACGGACGATCTGCGCGACCGGAACCGGCTCTCCAAGAACGGCTATCTGGACAAGGCAAGCATGGTGGCGTGGCAGAAACGCCTCGCCGCCAAGGGCTGGGCTGCCCCGAACTGGCCAGAGGAGCATGGCGGGCCGAGCTTCACCGCCAACCAGAAATACATCTTCAACATGGAAATGGCGTTGGCCGGTACGCCGACGACCTCGCCGATGGGCTTTTCCATGGTCGCGCCTGTCATCATGGCCTTCGGGACGGATGAACAGAAAGCGCGCCACCTCCCCCCCATCCTCAACTCCGATGTCTGGTGGTGTCAGGGTTATTCCGAACCCGGTGCAGGCTCCGACCTCGCCTCGCTGAAGATGAGCGCGGAACGCGATGGCGATGACTACATCCTCAACGGCTCGAAGATCTGGACCACCCATGCACAATGGGCCGACTGGATGTTCTGCCTTGTCCGCACATCGAGCGAGGGCAAGCCACAGGAGGGCATTTCCTTTCTCCTGCTCGACATGAAAACCCCCGGCGTTACCGTCCGGTCGCTGCCTACGCTCGATGATCCGTCCGAGAACGAGCAGGAGATCAATCAGGTCTTCTTCGAAAATGTTCGCGTGCCCGTCGCCAACCGGATCGGCGAAGAGAACAAGGGCTGGACCTACGCCAAGTATCTGCTGCAGTTCGAACGTGGCAATGCCTATGCGCCCGGCCTGAAGAACATGCTGGCCAAGGCCCGCAAGATCGCGCGTGCGCGGACAAGCGACGGCAAAAGCCTGCTGGCCGATCCGGACTTTGCCCGCAAGCTGGCCGAGACTGAAATCCGCATCGAGGCGCTGAACGGCACCGAGCTTCGCATCTTCTCCCGGCTGTCGGCCGGTGAGGCGGTCGGCGCGGAAAGCTCGATGCTGAAATGTCAGGGCTCGGAAACCCAGCAAGCGATCAGCGAGCTCGTGCTGGAGGCAGTAGGCTCAGACGCGCATCCGCTGGTCCGTGACAGCTGGGCGCATCTGCGTGACGGGTCGAACCAGTTTCTGCCCGCGCCGGAAGACGCCATCGCCGCCGCCCCTGCCTATTTCAACTATCGCAAGGCGTCGATCTATGCCGGCTCGAACGAGATCCAGCGCAACATCATGGCGAAGATGATCCTGGGACTTTAGGGAGGCTCCGAATCTCGGTTCCGGCTCTTACCTCAAAACGTGCGCGTCAGACCGATCGTGGCAGCGATTTCCCCGCCGTCGAACCGGTCCACGGTCGAGTCCGTCTGGCGAAAGGTCAGATCGACGAACGGTGCCGAGCCGAGAAGCCGGACATCCCGTTTCGAAGCTCGCACCCGCAGCGCCGCTGAATAGTCGATCCGCGCCTTCCGGCTCACCGGTTCGAACCCGTTGAAATCCTGCACGGAAAGCGAGGGCTCGATGAAAAGACCGATCGCAAGAGGCAGTTCGCGATAGGCCCCTGCTGCGAGACGCCCGAACCAGAAGCTTTGCGAGGCCGTGTCCGCATCGCTGCGGAAGAGCAGTGTACTGGCCCGCTCGAACTTTCCCTGAGAGCCGTAGCGGGTGACCGAACCGTCCACGGCAAAGGTCTGCCGGTCAGCGCCGCGCTCACGGGCGGCAATATCCAGCGTGGTAAACCGGGCAAAGGCCACGTAGCGGCGGGCGAGGGTACGCTGTGAAAACACCTCTACGCCGATGCCCTCATCCTCGGTCTGGCCGCCAAGCGTGTGCAGCGTGGCAATGGCCCGCAGTCCGCTTCGATCATCGCCCGCGCCAAACAGGATTGGACCTGTGCGCAACGTCAACTGGGCGTCGTCGAACCGGTCATTCTCGTACTTGATGGCATTGGCATCGAGCCGGACAGAGAGGCGTACATCTTCCGAGACCGGCGCGCGGTATTCGAGCGAACCGGTCCCCAGTACGCCCAGCCCCGACGCCTCCTCAACCACCCGGTCGAGCGGCGCGGTCGGGTCCGTCTCGTCACGGATCAACGCCTCGCGGGTGGTTTCCGGAGCGATGGCGAAATCGATGGTGTAGATCCATGAATCGACGTCGCTGCAGGGCGGCCAGAATATCCCGCGCACGCGTCACGTCGTCCGGTGAGAGGTCTTCTGCGAGCGCCTGACGCGCATTGAACTCTGCCGACCGGTCACGGCGCGCGTCGAAATCCTTCCGCGCCAGGGCCAGCCGCAGGGCTCCATTGCGCGGATCGCCTGCCACCGCCTCCGAGCAGTTCGGTTTCCGACAGGCTGGCGGGGTCCGGCGCTTGCGCTTTCGCGATGGTTGGTAGCGCTGCGAGAACGAAGACCAGCAGCGTCACGTGCAAAAACCTACCCATCAAGGCCTCCCAGCCAGTCCAGCAAAAGCCGGTTCACCTCGTCCGGGCGTTCCTGCTGAGTCCAGTGACCGCAGCCTTCCAGCAGATGTGCGCCGCGCAGCTCCGGCACATTCGGCTTCATGTGTGCCACGACATCCACACCGGGAAGCATCTTCAGGACAAGATCCCGCGTCCCGCCGATAAACAGGGCCGGCTGGTATATCTTCGGGTCCGGCACGGCGCGCAGGAAGTCGTGGTCGCGATGCTGATTGCGATACCGGTTCAGCGGACCGGCAAAGCCTGACGCGGCAAACTGGCTCTCGTAATAGTCGAGATCGGCCTCGCTCATCCAGCCCGGCATCGGGTCAGGGTCCGGCAGACGCTCAAGTAGCCCTTCGCCATGCGGCTTGTCCGTCGGCCATGTCCCGTCCGGCGCATCGCCGCTGATGGCATAGACGAACCGGCGGACCGTATCGCGCGGGTCCTTTTCCAGTTCAGCCTCGGCCACGCCCGGTTCCTGAAAATAGACCTGATAGAAAAACTTGCCGCGCCGGGTGAAAACCGCCTTCACAAGATCGATGAAAGCATGCTCGCCCGGCGGTGTATAAGGCACGGAGAGCCCGGCCACCGCACGGATACGATCCGCATGAAGCAGCGCCGTGTTCCAGGCGATGGGTGCACCCCAGTCATGACCGATGACCACGGCAGGCGCGTCCGGCGACAGCGCCGCAACGATCCCCGCCATGTCGGCGGTGAGGTTCTGCATGGAATAGCGACTGATGTCGGAGGGTTTGTCGCTACCGCCATATCCCAGAACATCCGGCGCGGCGACGCGGTAACCGGCCTCCACGAGCGGTGCAAACTGGTGCCGCCAGGAATACCAGCTTTCGGGAAAGCCGTGCACGAGCAGGACCAGCGGACGATCAGCCTTGCCAGCCAGGGCCACGCGGTAGCGGGCTGCATTGGTTTCGATGAAGCGAAAATCCGGGGAAAGGGCCATGCCTCAAGCTAGACGCAAGGCTGGCGCCGCGTCGAGACGCAATGAGCCGTAGCCCCGAAAGAAAAAGAGGGACGGGTTCGACCCCGTCCCTCTCCTGTTTCTAGCGTCCGCTGTTCTGCGCGCCGCGATCATTGCTGCGTGGACCGGATCGTCCGCCGCCGCCCTGACCACGACCCTTGCCGCCGCCCTGGTATCCACCACGACCGCCCTGGCCGCCGCGTCCACCCTGACCGCCGCCTTGCGGGCCGTCACGATAGCTGGCCTGACGTTCGCCGCCATAACCGCCACCGCCCTGATTGGGCTTGCGCTGGCCGCTGCGCGGTCCATCGCCCGGACGGGCCGCATCCTGACCGTTTCCGCGATCATAATGATCGCTCGGACCGTTGGAGCGCGGTGCACCGCGTCCGCGGCCGCCACCCTGACCGCCGCCCTGGCGACCCTGACGGCCATGGCCGCCCTGACGTCCATAAGGCTGGTCACGCTCGTCTTTTTCTTCCGGCGGCGCGTTTTTCAGGTCTTCAGTGAAGCCCGGAGGAAGCGGCTGAACGGAGATGGCCTCGCGCGTCAGACGCTCGATGCCGCGGATATAGCTGCGCTCGTCATCGGCGACGAAGGACAGAGCCACGCCTTCGCGGCCGGCACGCGCCGTCCGGCCAATGCGGTGCACATACTGGTCGGCAATGTTTGAGACGTCGAAGTTGATGACATGGCTGACGCCGTCGATGTCGATACCACGGGCGGCGATATCCGTCGCGACCAGAACCCGTGCTTCACCGTCCTTGAACGCCTTCAGCGCGCGCTGGCGCTGCGGCTGGCTCTTGTTGCCGTGAATAGCCCGTGCCTCGATGTTGGAACGGTCCAGCTTGCGAACCACACGGTCAGCGCCGTGCTTGGTCCGGGTGAAGACCAGAACGCGATCGAAATTGGTATCATTTAGCACCCGCACCAGAAGCGACGGCTTGTCGGCCTGCTTCACGAAATGCAGATACTGCTCGACCCGCTCTGCCGTGGTTGCGGCCGGGGCAACCGAGACATGTACCGGATCGTCCAGAAACTGGCCGGACAGGTCCTTGATCGCCTTCGGCATGGTGGCCGAGAAAAGCAGCGTCTGGCGGTTCTTCGGAACCATGGACGCGATCTTCTTCAGCGCATGGATGAAGCCGAGATCAAGCATCTGGTCGGCCTCGTCGAGCACGAGGTGGGTGACCTTGCCGAGCGAAACTGCCCGCTGTTCGATCAGATCCATCAGACGGCCCGGCGTCGCGATCAGCATGTCGGTGCCTTTTTCAAGCGCCCGGATCTGCTTCTTGATCGGGACACCGCCATAGACGGTGACGATCTTGATGCCGAGACGGCCGCCATATTCGACGCAGGACTCACAAATCTGGGCAGCCAGTTCGCGGGTTGGCGCAAGGATGAGGCAGCGTGTGCTGCGGTCGGTGCGGCCGGTCTGCGAAGCGTTCAGCTGGTGCAGGATCGGCAGCGCAAAGCCTGCTGTCTTGCCTGTGCCTGTCTGGGCGATGCCCATCAGGTCGCGCCCTTCCATGACATGCGGAATGGCCTGGGCCTGAATCGGCGTAGGTGTGGTGTAGCCCTTGTCTTCAAGAGCTTTCAGAATCGGCGCTGCGAGGCCGAGTTCAGCAAAAGTAGTCATATGTGTATTCATTTTCATCATTCGTCCGACGACGCAGCCGTTCTGTTCGAACAGCGTCGCGGGGCGTTACAAAGAACGACCCGCGTGAATTCAGGGCGTCGGTTCGAGAGATATTCCGGGGGGAGCCTTCCGGACACGATGGAGACCATCATGCGCGTTTCACGCTAAAGGCTCCGCGCGCGGGGTATTCCGCACTCGGGATGTGGGCCAAATAAGAGGCCAGGCGCGCAATGTCAAACACTCATTGTGCGGCGCACAAGAAAGCCGGGTCAGCAGGTCGTCAGGATATCCCGCTCAGGGCGGAGGGCGGCGGTCCGTCCTGGACCCTGCCGATAATGAGCTTTGCCGCTTCGGTGGAAGACAGATGTGTCGTGTCGACCTCCAGATCATAGGTCATCCCGGCATGGACGATATCGAACTGGCCGCGCGCCTGACCGCGCACCCTGTCGCCGCGCTCGATCTCCCTGCGTTCCAGTTCCGCCAGATCGCACTGCACCCCGATAAGCCAGACGTCCAGACCGGCAAGGGCGTCCACCCATCCCTCCCGCAAGCCCGGTGTGAAGACCACCTCGTCGAGTATCAGGTTCATGCCGCTTCGAGCGGTAGCAGCCGCCGCGAGCTGGTGAGCCTTCAGGGTCGCAAGGCCAAAGGGGCCGCAGTTCAACCGTATCAGCCCGCGGTCATCGCGGTCGAAGAAAAACCCGTCGGCAAGATTGTGCAGGCGCGTCGGGATCATCGCGAAGGCATCGTCAATGCCTTGCGCCAGCCAGGGTTCGGACAAACCCTCCTGCAGGCAGCGCGCAATTCCGGATTTGCCAGCCGATGTGCAGCCGTTGAGGAAGATGATGCTCACTTCAGCTCACTCCCCCTGCCATGAACGCTGCAAAACCTTGTCCCGCGAGCATCATGACAATTGCAATTCCTGCGCTGACCGGCACATTAGCCACGCTCCAGATGTGAGGAAAGCCCGGTCATGGAAGAAGTGCTGCGTACCACCGATCCGGTGAAGCTGAGTTTTGCCCAGCATTTGCTGAACGAGGCGGGGATCGAATGGTTCTGCGCTGATCAGCATATCAGCGCGGTGGAAGGCTCCATCGGCATTTTCCCGCGCCGCCTTCTGGTGGCCGAACCGGACAAGCCTCGCGCTGCTGCGCTGCTTGCCGAAGGGCTGGCAGTATAGGACGGTGCAGTGAGCGGGAAGATCACTGAAGACTGGCTGCTTGGTCAGGATCTGCGTATCTTCCAGCCGCGTGACGGCTATCGCGCAGGCCTCGATGCGGTGCTTCTGGCCGCAAGCCTCGCGCCAAGATACCCGGCCCAGCACTGGGCCGATTTCGGATGCGGTGCAGGCGGCGCACTCCTGCCTGCGCTCTGGCGATTGACGGACCTGCGCGTCACCGGCATCGAGCGCGATCCACAAATGGCGTCACTGGCCGAACGGGGGCTCTCCGACAACGGCTTTGCAGGCCGAGCAGACATTCTTTGCAGCGATATTGGCGCGCTGCCAGACGAGATTTCAAACACTTTTGACGGCGCATTCGCAAACCCGCCCTTCTTCGCGCCCGATGCCATCACCCCGCCCTCGGACGGTCGAAAGAGCGCCTTTCTGGCCGATGTCCCGCTCACAAGCTGGGTTATGGCCATGCTGAAAACCGTCAAGCGCAAGGGCAGTATCGTGCTCATCCACCGGGCCGAAGCGCTGGAACACATTCTCTTTGCGCTGCACGGCAAGGCTGGTCAGATCGAGGTTCTGCCGGTCCGGCCAAAAGCTGGCGAGGCGGCCAAGCGGATCATCGTGCGGGCACGCAAGGGGCTCGCCCCCGGGGGGCTGAAGCTGCATGCCGGGCTGGATTTGTATGACGATCCATCGGCGCGCGTGCTGACGCAGCGGGCCGAGGCGGTCATGAAAGGCGGGGCGCTGGAGTGGCGGTGAGGGGTGGGATGTCTTTCAATTGCGGTCACTGCGAACGGAGACAAACCGATCCTAAGCGATCCCCCTCCGTCTCCCTTTTTCAAGGGGGAGGGCAGGCCTCGCTGTTGGGGGACACTTAGTATTGGATCGGCGGGATTAGGCGGGACATGGTGGGATATATCGGGATGAACGCCCGTCATCATTGAGGTTTGGCGGTGCGACCTTGCTAAAAGACCGAAGGCGTCGGGACACACAGTTCTGGATCAAGTGACGGCCAAACCGGGTTATTCGGAAGCGTTGGCGGCGCTGAAGAGGAGAGTTGCGCAGAGCCTTCGAAAGGTTGCGCAAAGCCCTTCGAGGCGTGCTAGAGCGACCCTCTGACGGACCTCGAAACCTCAACAACTACGGGCGATATCGGGCCTTGAGGGTTTTCGAAGGCCACCCTTCGAAGCCTTGCCGACGTAGCCCCGAAACAGACCAAATGCGGCGTTAACCTTTGCCGGAAGTTTTTGCTCGCCGCATTCAGCCCATAAACAGACTTGACAGAGGAAGTCCTTTAGACCATAGTGATCTTCGTGTAGTGGATCACGGTTGTCTGCCGAACTATAAACACTCATAAAACGCCCTTTCATTCTGCCTGACATTTCAGAGCGCCTTCAGAACCCCGACGCATCGACCGATGATGCTGAGCTCATGCTGGCGATCTGCAGGCAGAAACTCATCGGGATAGAGTTCGCGATTGGCCGAACGGATGTGGATGCCATCCGTCGCGCGCACCATCCATTTAAGCCTGGCGACATCGTCCAGAACGTGCGCGTAAATCCCCTCGGTGATCTTGTCTCTCGCACGATCGGTCTGGTCGAGGATGACAAGCGAGCCGTCCGGTATCTCCGGCTCCATGCTGTCACCGCGAACGGTGAGGCCCAGCAGTTGGCCTGGGCGATAGTTGGCGAGCCCCGGAAAGAGGGTCAGCGGCAGAACCATGTCATCGAGCCGTGACGTTCGCTGGATGAACATGCCATCGCCTGCAGCGAGCGATGCATCGAAGACCCCGATGAGCGCCCCTTTGGAGAGGTCCCGATTCGGTTGCCCCTCTCCGGTGGCCAGCCATTCAAGATCCACTTTCAGAACCTGCGCCATCTTTACGAGGCGTTCGCGGGACGGGTCGGACTTCCCACTCGTCCAGCTATGAACGGTCGTTTTACCGAACCCGGTAGCCTCCTAAAAGGCCGATGGCCCACCGAAACCGTCAATCAGCACTCGGATACGTTCCGAAAAGTGTTCGACATTTCGAAAGCCGGCTTGACGCGTCTCGTGATAATGGACCTAAATGCCCCGATAAATATACCTCTAGGCGTATCTGCCCCTGCGGATCGAAAGCTTCAGCAATGCATAAGGAAGACATCAAAGCCGAGATCCGCAAGCGTGCGGGGACTATGGAGAATTTCGCGGAGCTTGTCGGCGTTTCCCCATCCGATGTCCGATGCGCAGTCTGCGCCCGCGTCCGAAGGTCGATATTCTGATCTGTGAGTACATCGGCGTGCCTCCTGCGGTCGCTTTTCCGGACAGATACGGGCCGAAAGGTTCACGAACGCGCCAACTTAGTCGCATTCTCGAACAAAGAAAACTTGATGCAGCGCGTAAGAGCAAAGCGATTCTCGCAGAAGGCGAGGACCGCGCGTGATTTCGCTTCCCGACTATATCGAGATCAAGGTCTCTGACGTGAACGCCTCCAAGCGATTGCGTCCGGTGAACGAAGACAAGGCGCAGGTGCTCGCCCGCGCTATTGCAGAGCATGGCCAGCTGCAGCCCATCATCGTCACCAAAACTGATGAGAGCACTTACCTGCTGATTGCGGGCGGGCACCGGCTGCGGGCCATGCAGATACTCGAACGCCCAATGATCAGCGCGAAGCTGGTCGCGCCTCGCGACGGCGAAGAAGCGCTGATGATGGAGATTGGCGAGAACCTGCGACGCGTGGATCTCGACCCGATTGATCGAGCAGTGTTTCTTGCCGAGTGGAAGGCCATTTATGAGCGCTTGCATCCAGAAACGAAGCAAGGCGCGCAAGGCGGTCGAGGTAGCAAAACCAATGAGACGGACGCGGCGTCCTTTTCAAAGTATGCTGCCAAGCAACTCAATCTCGATGAGCGTTCGATCAGGCGTTCGGTGGCGGTCTGTTCCATACCGCGAGATGAGCTCGAGCGGCTGCGCGGAACCGATGCGAGCCGAAACGCAATCGGCGCTTCTGAAGGTCGCGCGACTGCCAGATGATGCCCGCACGGCCCTGATCCACCAGATCGGCGATGGCACGGACTTCCGGATTAAGGAGGCACTGCGGTCGGTCAGGTCCGAACCAGAGACCGACAGCCATGCCATCCGAACCCGGGTGCTGGGTGCGGCGCTGAAGCTCGACGTCCAAGACCAGAAATGGCTGATCACTCAGCTTCATTCGGCGCTCAAGAAGTGAGGGAATGGTTCTCTCCTGCCGAGCTGGCTGACGCCGGGCTACCAGACCTACCGTCTACGCGCTCGGCGATGAGCCATCGTGTCCGTCGCGAAGCGTGGAAGGATCGCAGTCTTAACGGTGTATCTCTCGCGCGCAAGCGCAAGGGTCGTGGCGGCGGGCGGGAGTACCATTTCACACTGCTGCCGGTAGAAGCGCAGATCGCTCTCTCTGTCCGTGGCCTCATCTCGCCGGACCATATCGGTACCGCCATTGCCAACGCGAGCGGGTCGAGAGAGCAGTTGTGGGCAGCCGTCGAAGCGCTTGGCCGCGAGGACCGAAGCTGGCTGGTAATGCGGTTGTTAAGCGGGCTCCTGTCATGAAGGAGTGGTTCTCTCCTGCCGAGCTGGCTGAGGCCAAGCTGCCTGACCTTCCGCCGTCCCGGACCGGAGTCGTTGATCGAGCACGGCGCGAGAACTGGAGCACCCGCACCCGTCACGGCAAGCCACTGGCGCGCAAACGGGCAGGTCGCGGTGGCGGCTGGGAATATCATCTGACCGTTCTGCCGACATGCGCGCAGATGGCGCTGATGAAGCAGGCAGGCTCCGGCGAAGTCCGAAACCCAAAGACAAAACAACCGAAGCCGCCTCAGCCGAGGCGTCTCCCTGGGCGCGCTTCGAAAGCCTTTCAGAGGTGGCCAAGGCACGCGCCCACGAGCGGCTCGAACATGTCGTCGGCGTCCTGAAGCTAAGGGCAGAAGACGTCTCAAGCCAGAATGTCGCGATTGCACTTTACCGTACGCGAACCGCTAACGCCCCTTCTGCCAGCGCGCTGCGCGGCTGGATTGCGACCGTCAATCGCCTTCACCGGACCGATTGGCTGCCTGCGCTGGCAGACGCCTATCGCAGCACCGGTTCTCCGCGTGCGGTCGGTTTCCAAGGCTGCCATCGAGTACCTCAAATCGGACTATTTGCGGCCTTCAAGACCCAGCTTCGAAAGCTGCTTTCAGCGCCTGCTAAGAGTGGCTGCCGCCGAGTCCGTGGACGCTGCCTTCCAAGAAGACCCTTCACCGCAAGATCAAGGCCATCGACCCGCTCGTTGTCATGCGCGCGCGGGGCGGTGCCGAACGGGTGAAGGACGCCTTCCCTGCGCAGGAACGGACCCGCGCCCACCTTCGCGCCCTGCAGGCCGTCAACGCCGACGGGCACAAGTGGGACGTGTTCGTCCGCTGGGAAGACGGCAAGGTCGAGCGTCCGATGATGGTCGCCATTCAGGACCTCTATTCCGGGAAGTTTCTGGGCTGGCGGTTTGATCGCAGCGAAAACACCGAAGTCACTCGCCTCGCTTTTGGTGATGTGTTCGCCAATTACGGCATCCCGGACGCGGTCTACCTGGACAATGGCCGAGCGTTCGCCTCGAAAAAGATTTCGGGCGGTGCGCGCAACCGTTTCAGGTTCAAGATACGCGAGGAAGAGCCGCTCGGCATTCTCAAGGCGTTCGGCTGCGATGTACGATTTACGCTGCCCTATTCAGGACAGTCGAAGCCCATCGAGCGGGCGTTCCGCGACATGTGCGATCACATTGCGCGTCAACCGGCATTCGAGGGTGCGTATACCGGAAACCGCCCCGATGCGAAGCCGGAGAATTACGGCTTGAAAGCAGTACCTATCGAGACATTCCGCAAGCTCGTTTCGGAAGGCATCAAGGATCACAACGCTCGGACTGGACGACGCAGCGAGGTCTGTGCTGGCCGAAGCCTCGATGCCGCGTTTTTTGCAAGTTATCAGGAACAACCGATCCGACGGGCCAGCGAAGAGCAGCTGCGGATGTGCCTGCTCGCGGCCGAGAGCGTCTCGACCGACAAGCGCAACGGTTCGATCCGGCTTCTCGGAAACCGTTACTGGAGCGAGGCCATGGCGGCCTATGCCGGTGAGAAGCTCATCGCACGGTTCGACCCCGACGACCTCACCCGCGACGTACATGTCTATGCGCGATCCGGCGATTATCTCTGCGCCGCTCCGCAGATCGAGCGTGCGGGTTTCGACGATATGGCGGCTGCCCGCGACCATGCCCGCGCCCGCAAGGCCTATCGCAAAGCTGTAGACGCGAAGACGGCAGCCGAACGCCACCTCACGCCCGATCAGGTTGCTGCGATGTTGCCCGATTTCGACGCACCCGAGGAAGCACCGGCGCGCGTCGTGCGCATGGTGCGCCCGCAGACAGGGTCATCGGCGGCCATCGCCATGGAGCCGGAAGATCACAGAGACATCGAAGATCAGCTTGAGCGCGGGCTAGCCCGTGTTTCAGGCGGATGGCGACCGCGTGTCGTCGAATGAGGGAGACCGGCCCAACCGGAAAAAAAAGGACCCGCCGAAGCGGGCCTGCAGTCAAAGCAAGGATCGCATAACATGACACTGACAAAAGGCAAAACCTACACGGTGGAGGCGCTGGACGATCTCCGGCAGCGCGTCCTCGACCTGCGCGACAGGCTTTCGCTCTCCTGGTCGCAAATCACCGCCGAGAGCGGGATACCGGTCGGCACGCTGCAGCCGTGGACGAAGGGCGAATACAAGGGGGACGATCAGGCCGTCGCTACACGCGTCGAAACATGGCTTGCCTCGCGCGACGAGCGCGCAGCCATGATCGAAGCGACACCCTCGACCCCCGGTTTTCAGCCGACACCTACGGCGACAACGATCCTGACGCGTCTGAAATACGCTCATCACTTGGATGATTTCGTGATGGTATCGGGCGGTCCAGGCATCGGCAAGACGGCTTCGGTGCGTGAGTATGCCCGCAGCCGGTCGCAGGTCTATGTGGCAACCGCCTCACCCTCCGCATCCGGCATTCAGCCGATGCTGATGGCGATCCTCGACCAGCTCGGCGTTCCGAACGCCAAAGGCACACCGCAGCGGCTCGCCTCAGATGTCGCTGCCAAACTGATCGCGAACCATGCCTTCCTGATTGTTGACGAGGCTCAGCACCTGAGTGTCAACGCCATCGAGGAGCTGCGTAGCCTGCACGACCGTACGGGATGCGCGCTGGCAATCGTCGGCAACGAAGACCTCTTCGTGCGGTTCGCAGGTGTCGGCGAGAAAGGTATTCATCCGCAGGTTACCAGTCGACTGGGCATCCGGTTCAGTCAGGCCAAGCCTGTTGCCGAAGATGTCGTCGTTCTCGCCCGTGCGTGGGGGATCGAAGACCCGCAGATCGTCAAGTTCTTGCGCATGGTTTCAGAAAAGCCCGGTGCCCTGCGCGGTGTCACAAAGGTTCTGAAACTGGCGTTCGTTCTCAGCGCAGAGATGGCCCCGACGCTGGAGGATATCAGGACCGCATGGTCGCAGCTCTCCACGAGCCCGCGAGGTGCAGCATGACCCGCGATCACGCCCTACTGGCACAGCTAGCCCGCAGCGTTTGCATGACCGCAGTAAGCCTGCGCGCTCAATACGCCAGCGGGCCCATCCCGCCCGAAGCGATGAAACTGGCCATCGACGAGCTGGCACGCGTCGCCCTCAGCATCGATATCCTCATATGCTTGCGTGACACCGGCGACGGCCATGAGCCGGAGATGGTGCCCCCGCCGCCGCCGACACCGGTCACGCCGGTGCCTGCCTACGAGCCAGAGCCTGCCGACAACATCACCTTCCTGCCCCCGGCGAATGTTCGCCGAGGGTCCCTGCAAGCCTTTTTTGAGGAGCGATAGATATGAGCAAGACACGTACCAAGAGGGTTGCGGTTGCCGCGCCCCAATCACTTGAAGACGCCCGCGACTGGCTGCGCCAGTTCGGTGAGCGATCACGCGAAGCCGAGGCCATCAAGCTCGGCATGAACGACCAGATCAGCCGCATCAAGGAGGAGGCTGAGAACAAGGCTTCGCCGGTGAAAGACGAGCTGACCCGTCTTGAGACTGGCATCCACGCCGGGCTGAGGCCAACCGCGTGGAGCTGACGCGGAAGTCCAAAACTGTGGATCTCGGCGTCGGGACGGTGCGCTGGCGGCAGCGGCCGCCCAGCGTGCGGATCACCGGCAAGGCGGCGGACCTTCTGGCGCGGCTCAAAGCCATGGGCTTTGCACGCTTCATTCGCGTCAAGGAGGAGATCAACAAGGATGCATTGCTCGGTGAGCCGGCCATCGCCGCCGAGATCAAGGGTGTCTCGATCTCGAGCGCTGGCGAGGACTTTGTCATTGAGCCGGTCAATCAGGCGATCTCCGAAGGGAGGTCGACATGACGGACAAATATCCGGTCACGCACGACATGCGCGCGGTCGCAGACTCCGTGCTCGAATTGCGGGAATTGTTCACGGTCGATCAGATCCGGGCGGCTCAGGTCGTGGCGCTTGCTGCCGAAGACAAGCACGGTCGCCGGTTCGTTCCCAGCGAGACGGCCTTGACGCTGGTCGTGGCAGCCAAACGCCTCGAACACATCCGGTCGGTCGGCAAACCGTTGGTGCTGGAAGCCGATGATCCGATCATGCCGAGTGTGGCGCGGATCACCGCCGCGCTGAAGCAGGGCGAAGAGATCATCGTCCGTCTCGCGGTCAGCGACGCCCTCGGTGAGATGCGCCGCCACGGTCTGGCGGCAAATCACAGTGCGCCGACCGTCCGCGCTCTCCACGATATCGCCAACCGCGGCGATGCCCGGCAGGCCGCGCCCACCCTGCGCGCACCTGCCAAAGGGGCGGTGGCATGAACGATCTTGTCACCGACATCGAAAAGGACCTCGCTCTGGCGATCAGGCTCATGCGTGACCGACGCTGGGAGAAAGCCGCTTACGCGCTGCAGGAAACGCTGACGACGGTGCGCAACATCGCTGCCTTGCAGAGGCGCGTCGATCAGGAGCGGGCCGAGGCGGCAGCGTCATGAGCGGCTACCGTCCCTTTACGAAAGGCGGGCGCGGTGGCTATCGCCGCGCCCTTCTGGCCAAGCTCCACATTGCCCGCAAAGAACTGGGTATGGATGAGGGCGATTATCGCGCCCTTCTCCAGCGCGTGGCGGGTGTCTCAAGCGCCAAAACGCTCGGCATCTCACCGCTCGAAGACGTGCTGAAGGAGATGCAGCGGCTGGGGTTCAAGCCGACAAAAGCGGTGCGCAAGAGCGCTAACCCGCAATCGCGGAAATCTGGGCGCTCTGGCTGGCCCTCTATGATGCCAAGCGCGTGAAGATCAAATCGGTGCGCCCGTTCGTCCGCCGCATGACAGGCGTCGACGACCCGGACTTCCTTTCGCCGGAGCAAGCCAATGACGTGATCGAAGCTCTCAAGAGCTGGAACGCGCGCGTGGCTCCTGTCGGCGACGACACAAAGGCAGAGGACGCCTGAGATGGCGGCTGACGCTCGCCTTCTGAACACGACCCACCGGACAGGGCTGCGCGGGACTGACGCTGCGCCCTGCTGCCACGCGGTCAACGAGATCCCCGCCGCATCCCGCGCCGGGTTAAAAGGAGGCCGACATGACGGCTGCAGTGATGAGAGTCCCGTTCGAGGGGACAACGATCACCCTGATCGAAAAGGATGGGGTGCCCTACGTAGCGATGCGACCGATTTGCCAAAATCTAGGGCTCGCTTGGTCACCGCAATTCCGGAAACTCGAACGCGACGATACGGTACGGCAGCGTTGCCTTATGGCAACGCTGCCTATCGATGGTGTCCGTCAGCAAGAGACCCTTTTTCTGGCGGCCTACCAGCTCAGCGGATGGCTGATGACGATCAGCCCGAGCAAAAGGTGAAAGACGAGGTGCGCGAGAAGCTGGTTCGCTATCAACGGGAAAGCCACATCGTCCTTCACCGCTACTGGACCGATCACGTCATGGAGCCCCGAATAGCCCTGCGCTCCGGTCTGGTGACGGAGCTTCTGACCCGGAAACCGGTTCGCGCGAAGATCAAGATGCTGGTCGAGGCCGGTCTGAACTTCGAATGGGTTGCGGCCAAATGCTCACAGCCACGCTGGAAGGTGGCAGAGATCATCGGGGAGCTGATCGAGATCGGCGCGCTGAAACGCCGCCGCAGGATGGCACGCCTCCATTGCCGTGCCGAAGTCCTGCGGCACCCTCTGCCCGCAGACGCCCAGCCTGTTCTAAGTGGATGCTGTGAGGTATTGCCTTATGGCAACACCTCCTTCCGGGTCAGCCGAGCAAAGCACCGAGAACCATCAGGACGAAGAGCACCCCGACCACGAGGACGGCGCAGCCGCCCGCCGCCTCTCCCCAGTCCTTCGCGGTATAGTCCTTGATCGCTTTCTGCGGCGGCTTATCAGCGGTCGGTGCGCGCGCCTCTTCGATCACGGCATCATCCACCCCAGCCTTGAAGGTGCCGGGGGTTTCGATTGACCTCAACAATTACTTGCCGTTCCACCGCATAACGAATCTCCGGATCATCGACCAGAGGGCCGTAGGGTGGCACTTCGAGCCCGCGCTCCTTCGCGCGCAAGCGGGGCAGTTGTTGTGCCGAGCAGGCGCAGTAGCGGTCCGGGCAACCGGAATAAGGTTTGATGGGGTATTTGCCAGCTTTCAGTATCCGTTCTTCACCGATGCTCCTGGGCATGGATGCTCATCGGGACCGGGTTTAATGACAAAATAGGGAAACCACGCTTCCATTCCGGGGTTGTAATCGAAGGCCCTGCGCTTTTCCCACATGCCCCGACAGATGAAGCGCGCGATCATTTCGTAGCTGCCCATCGGGTCCTTGCGGCCCTTCTCCGTCAACCAGTCATGGCCTGGCGGCTGAACTTCGTGTTCTTGCGAAGACCGATAAGACCGAGTGCTTCTGCGTCCAGAAGGTCGCCCTGTTTGCGAAACTCGGCTCCGATGTTTGCCCCGTCAAAGTTCGCAGCAATGAACATGGGAGCAGGTAGGGCAGTGCAGCCGGCTTGAGCAGGTTCAGGTCTCCGTTGACCTGCCGGGCTTCGGCTTCAATCGCGCTCGCGGTGGGTGCGGACATGAGCTTCTCCCTTTACACCTGAAACTTGACGATCCCCGAAAATGCGACCAGAGTCGATTCGCTGATCGCAACAGGCTTAAGAACCTCGTTTTGACAGTCAGTGAAGACAGAGGCCGAGACGCATTCGTCGCCCGTAAAGGGCAATCGCGGTACGTCCCGGAGCCACGCACGCATGTCCAGGAGAGTTCGCTCTCTAAGGTGCGTGGGGCAACGCGCCTTTCCTCTGTCAGTCGCTGTTGTTCTCGAACTCCGGGATTTTCCCGGCGACCAGAGGAGACCGCCATGAGCGGCACTGCAACCTTCAACAACTATCAATTGGACCTCATCGATCTGGACGGTCAGCGCTGGCTGAATGCGTTACAGATCGTAACGGCGCTGGAAGTCAGCGAATTGTCAATTCGAGTGATTTTCAACCGAAACAAAGACCGGTTCACGCCGGATATGACGACGCTCATCGAATTGCCGACAGCGAGCGGTCCCAAATTGCGAAGGATATACTCTCTGCGGGGGTCCCGCTTGCTTGCGATGCTGTCACGCGGTCCGAACGCGGAAGCCTTTCAGAACTGGCTACTGGATCTTGCGGAGGCAGAAGACCGGCGATCCCAGCCCGCTTCCGCTGCAGCCGGTCATCCAGCGTACCCGCCACCCGCTATATCGAGCTGCTGGAGAGCGAGAATGCGCGGCTCGACCTACGGCGCGCAGCGGCAAGCCGGTGACGGCGGACGAGGTGGCGGGCTGGCGCAAGCTGCTCAAGCAGCGGCATGACCAAGGCGGAGATCGCACGTCGGGCGGGACGGCATATCTCCAGCGTCCGCAAGCACCTGAACGGACGGGGCACGCAGCCGCGTCCGGCACAACTGGCGATCACGCACAATGTTTGATCCGCGCCAGCCTTCACCACAAGACCGGTTCGAGACCGTACTCGACGCACTGGACGGGCTTGCCCACCTCATCGAGGAGGCCGGTCAGGACGGGTTCATGGCGGGCGGTGTCGCCGCGCTCCTTCTCGTACTACGCGAAGAGCTGCGCGCCGCGTCGCAGGGCCTCTGACGGCCTGACCAAACCTGAGCGGGGCCGCGCATGACGGCCCCGCTCTCCCTTTTCCATCATCGCGAACTCGAGGACGCCCAAGCGCGCGTGGATGCCGCGCAGGAAGCGCTGGGCGATGCGCAGCGCGCTTACTGGTTTGCGCCATTCGGGACCCGGCGCGCACGCTTGAAACTGCTTCGAAAGGCCTCCGACGCTGCCTTGAAGGCCGAGCTCGCCTTGCACGCCTTGCAGTCGGAGGCGCAGCGATGAGCCGCCTCGCAACCGGATCGCAGTTCGACACCCTGGCCGATACGATCGGGCGGCTCTCTGCGGAAACGCTCTGCCGCAGTCATGGCGGGATCAGGCTTTATGGTGCCGCGCACCATGCACGCAGATCATGAGATTGCGCGCGCCATCGGGCTTGGCCCAGCGATCCGGCTGAGTGACGCGTTCGGCGGGGAAACGATAGAATTGCCGTTGGGCTCACCGGGAGCCTGCACCAAGCGCGCTAAAATTGAACGCTTGCTTGAGACCACTGATTTGTCGCACTCTCAAATCGCCCGCAAGACCGGCGCGACCCTGCGATGGGTCGAAACGCTGGCTGCCCGCAAGGTCTCCGAGCCGACGTTGCTCTAGCCCCTCCGAAGCCCTTCGGACTGATAATCGCCGCGTAAACCATGCCTGATGCCCTCCAAAGCGAGAGGGAAACCCGCGTGACGGAAGCACCGAAATACTGGCCGAAACAGGCCTATTACGAAGGCAAGGGCGCTGACTTTGCCGCCATGCCGTGGTGGCGGGAGAGGTATCCGAACTTCAAGCCATCCGAACTGACCAGCTACAATGACGAGCTGCTCATACTTGTCGCGTCGCTGGACGCGCTGCAGGCCATGCGAACCGAGTTTGGTCAGCCCTTCATTGTCAACTCGGCCTATCGCAATCTTGTGCACAATGCGGACGTGAACGGCTCACCCGGTTCGATGCACCCCCGAGGCCATGCCAAGGATATCTCCCTGCACAACGGCATCGCGCTCGGTGAGCCGGGTTTTCAGGCCTATGACGAGAGAGAGCTGGAACGTCTTGCGCGCAAGCACGGGTTCAACGGGATCGGACGCTATCGGCGTGACTTCTCCAACCCGGCAGAGCCCCGCTACGGCTTCATCCATATGGATATGCGCGAACGAGCTGCGACGTGGGGGCGCTGGTCATGATGGACGTGCTCGGAACGCTTGCAGGCGCTGCCTCTGGCGGCGGCATTTTCGGCCTGATCGCCACCGGCGTCTCCGGAGCAATCGGTTACGCTGAACGCGCCCAGCGCCAGCGCCATGAAGAGGGCCTGGGAGCATGATTTCCGGCTCCTGAAGCTGAAACGCGAAGCCGACCGCGACCAGGCGGAAGCCGACATCGCACGCGCCGAAACGGAAGGCTCGTTCGCCGGCCTCAAGGCCTCGATACAAGCCGATGCGGAAGTCGGTGAAAGCTATCGCTGGGTCGCGGCGGTTCGCGGGCTGACCCGCCCTGCGCTCACTTTCGTGCTCTGGCTGATCGGCCTTCTGGTGTTCTTCGCCTCGACGCATGAGGCACGTCAGGACTTCATCGACGCCGTGGTGTTTGCTGCCACGACCGCGACCGTCTGGTGGTTCGGTGACCGCTACGTCTCGAAGATGGCAAGCCGACAGGAAGCGTGGAAGACGCCTTCGCCCGCGCCGGTTCGCTTTGCCGAAGGTGAGAAGGTCCGATGAGCGGAGACTTTGCAGACCGGGCTTCCGCGCTCGAAGAGCTGGAACGTGAGACTGCCATTGCGCGGGTTCGCGGCAGTTACGAACTGCGGATCGGATCGCACGCGTTCGGTCTGCGGACCGCAACGCCGGACCGGGCGTGCGTGGATTGCGGCGACACGATCCCGGTTGAGCGCCTCATCGCCGCTCCGGCCGCGCGTCGCTGTGTTGACTGTCAAGGTTTGAAGGAGGTTCGCTGATGGGCTTTTCGGCGTTTCATGCCACCGGGAACATCCTCTTCGCGGTGCTCGGACTGGCGGTCGTCATCATCTACGGATGGTGGCTATGGGCGCTTCTGCGGAGTGAACAGGTCGACCGGCTCTGGACGCTGATTGCCGGGATCGTGCTGCTCTATCTTGTGCTTGCACCCGCGACGGCCGTCATCGGCGTTTCATCGATTCTGGAAAGCGGGCCGGTCATGGTGTTCGAGGGCTCGGCCTTCTGGTCGATTGCCTTCTGGCTGGTCACACGCGGCGGGCTGATCGCTGCCACGCTCGTCGTAATCTTTACCTACATGGCCGCGCAGCCGGGCATAGACCGACGACAGACCCTGCTGGTCGGATGTGGTGCGTTCGCGGCGACCTGCCTTGTCTGGCTGGCCTTCGGCGCGATGGTGTTCTGATATGGACACGCTCTCGATCATTGGCGCGGCGCTCGGCATCATCGCCACCGCCGTCGCACTGGCAGGCGGCTATATCCGGTTTGTAAGCTCTCAGGGCGAGCGCGGTGAGCGGTCCGCCAAGGCCGTCGCGGCAAAGGCCGAGGCGCAGGCCGACGGGTTCGACGGACGTCTTCGAACGCTTGAGCTGCGCGTCGCGGAACTGCCCAAGCCTCCGGAGATGCGGGGGCTCGCGAAGTCTGTGAACACGCTTGCAGGCAAGATCGAAGGGCTGGACCAGAAGGTCGATAGCATTCGCACCGAGATCGGCCTGCGCGAAGAGAAGACCGCGATGATGGTCGATGCTGTGGCCCGTCAGGTCGATGGTCTTGGTCACCGGATCGAGACGCTGACCCAGCACATCATGCACAAGGAAGCGAAAGAATGACCCCTCTTCGAGAGCGGATTGCGGCCGACCAGCGTCTCGTGATCCTGCGCATCCTTAACGAAGCGCCGGGCTACTGCACCAATGACAGTGTGATCGACATGTCCATGGGTATGATCGGTCATCGCATTCCGCGCGACACGGTCCAGACGCATTTGCACTGGCTTGAAGAGCAAGGCCTGATCGAGCTTGAGGCGATGGGTGAGATACTTGTCGCGACCCTCGCAGGACGCGGTCAGGACGTGGCGACAGGCGAGGCGACCGTGCCGGGCGTCAACCGTCCACGGGCGGGCCGCTAGATGGGCCAGCGCTCCTCAATCGACAAGCTGCCGGACGAGACGAAGGTCGCGCTGGACCAGCGCCTGATGGCGGGCGTCTACACGCTGGATGAGCTCTGCGAATGGCTGGAAGAGGCAGGCTGCGAGATCTCGCGCTCTGCCCTTCACCGGCACAAATCCAAGCTGGACAACGTTGCCGAAAAGATGCGCGAAGCCCAGACCATGGCCGACGCCCTGGTCAACGAGCTCGGCCCCTCGATCAAGGGCGGGCAGCACTTCCGGATGCTCAGCCAGATCCTGCAGACGCTCGCGTTCCGTACGATGACGGCAAGCATGGAAGACGACGCCGACTTCGACGCCAAGGACATCCACTTCATTGCACGCTCGCTGAAAGACCTCGTTTCTGCGCAAACGCTAGAGGACTCCCGCATCCGCAAAATCCAGAGCGAAGAGCGCGAAGCCGCTGCCGTGCGGGTGAAGTCGGCCGCCACGTCTCAAGGGCTCAGCGACGATACCGTCAAAGCCATCGAGCGTGCGGTGCTGGGGGTGGAGCTTGGGTGAGGTTCACGACGCCCTCGCCAGCCTGCCGCGCGGCGCGCTACTCCTGCCCTATCAGGGCAAGGCGAACGGGCTCATGCGCACGACCGCGCTTCTGGTCATCGAGAAGTCGCGCCGGATCGGGCTGACGGGGTGGGCTGCGGCTGCTGTTCTCAACGCTGCCAAGGGGCGCAGCGATGGCGGATCGGACGCGCTCTACATTTCCTACAGTCAGGAGATGACGCGCGAGTTCGTGGACGCTTGCGCGATGTGGGCGCGCGCCTTCAACGTGGCCTGCGATGCCGCCGAGTTTTTTCTGTTTGCCGATGACGACGCGGACCGGGCGATCAACGCTTTCCGGATCAGGTTCGCCTCCGGCTTTGAAGTCGTCGGGCTGAGCAGCGCACCGCGTGCTCTGCGCGGCAAGCAGGGTCTAGTCATCATCGACGAAGCCGCGTTCGTGGACTCGCTCTCAGAGCTGCTGAAATCCGCGATGGCGATGATGATTCTGGGGGGGGCGCGTTGTCGTGATCTCGACCCATAACGGCGTCGATAACCCGTTTAACCGCTTGCTTGAGGAGGTCGAGGCCGGACGCCGCCAGGGCAAGACGATGAAGATCACCTTCGCCGACGCAATCGCGGCCGGGCTTTACGAGCGGATCGCTCTGGTCAGTGCCACCCCGCTGCCGCCCAAAGCTGAGTGGATCGCGCAAATCCGCGCCAGTTATGGCGATGATGCCGACGAGGAACTGGACTGCCAGCCTCGATCCGGCGCGGGCTCGTGGCTGAATGCGAAAGACCTGGCGGCTTGCGTCCACCCGGACGCTGGCAAGCCGGAGCTTTATCAGGGCGGGCTCTGCTATGGCGGGCGCGACATTGCGCGGCGGCGTGACCTCTCGGTGATGTGGCCGTTCGAGGAGGTGCGCGGCGATCTCTGGCTGCGCGAGCGGGTCGAGATGCGGGACGCCAAGTTCGCAGACCAGGACGCCGAGTTCGACCGGCTGATGAAGGCTTACCGGTTCGTCCGCTGGAGCGTCGACCAGACGGGGATGGGCGAGGCGGTCGTCGAAGGGTTGCAGACCAAATACGGGTCCACCCGCGTCGAGGGCGTGCTCTTCACCGCCTCATCGAAACTCGACATGGCAACGGCTTTGCGGGAGCGCGTCGAGGCGCACACGATCTGGCTGCCGGACGATCCGGTGATTCAGACCGACCTGCGCTCCGTGAAGCGCACGGCTGGCACCGGCAACGCGATCCGGCTCTCCGAGGACGGCACCTCGGACGCGCACGCTGACCGCTCTGGGCGGCAGCTCTCGCCTGCCAGGCAGCGGCAAAACCCTATCAGGCCTATGCCTACACACCGGCATCGCGGCAGGGCCGGGCGAACGACCCCTTGACCCGCGACCGGCCGGAACGCGGACGCGGGCTTCGATCACATTCAGAAGTCTGGGCATGAAGGTTTTCGGACGCGAGCTGACGATTTCACTCAACAAGGTTGCGAAACCTCCGGCGATGAAGGCGCTCACCGTCGAGCACGCGCCGACGCGGATGGGCTCGATCCGCGACCCGTGGGGAGACACCTCGATCGTCTCCGGCCTGACACCGGTCAAGCTGGCACGCACCCTTCGCGCTGCAGAGCGCGGCGACATCAAGGCCTATCTGACGCTGGCCGAAGAAATGGAAGAGCGCGATGCCCATTACGGCTCGGTGCTCGGCACGCGCAAGCGCGCGATCGGGGCGCTGGAGCCGGTGATCAGTCCGGCGTCCGAAGACCCGCTTGCCCAGACCATCGCAGAAGCCGTCGACGAAGACATCCTCTCGCAACCGGCTTTCGAGGATCTCGTGGACGGGTGCCTCGACGCGCTCGGCAAGGGTTACGCGGCCGTCGAGATCATCTGGGAAACCGGCCCGCGCGCCATTCCCGCAGTTTTCAAATGGCGTGACCCCAGACACTTCCGTTTCGACGATGACGACGCCGAGACCCTGCGGCTGATCACCGAAGCCGCGCCGCTCGGAGAAGACCTGACGCCTTACAAATGGGTGGTCCACCGGCCACGCCTGAAGGCTGGCATTCCGATCCGCGGCGGACTTGCGCGGCTGGCGGCGTGGAGTTTCTTGTTCAAGAACTATGCAACGAAGGACTGGGTGGCCTTTGCCGAGACCTACGGCATGCCTTTGAGGCTCGGCAAGTACGGGCCGGAGGCGGGCGACGATGACAAGCAGGCGCTGCTCTCAGCCGTCATGGGTATCGGAACCGATGCCGCTGCCGTCATCCCGCAAGCGATGCAGATCGAGTTCATCCAGGCGATGAGCGGCACGGCCAGCGCCGACATCTTCGAACGGCTGGGCGACTGGACCGACCGGCAGGTCTCCAAGGCCGTGCTTGGCCAGACCATGAGCACCGATGAGGGCGGACGCGGCGGACGGGCCCAGGCGGAGGTTCATGGCAAGCTGCGCTCGGAGATCCGCGAGGCCGACGCCAAGCAGCTGGCGCGCACAATCAATGCGCAGGTGATCGAACCCTACGTGAAGCTGAACTTCGGCCCGCAGGCGGTTTATCCCAAATGCTACCTCCCGGCCGAAGACGACGAGGACACCACCGCCTTCATCGACAACGTCGTGAAAGTGGTCGGCATCGGGCTGCGCGTGAAGACGTCGGAGGTCTACCCCAAGCTTGGCCTCACCGAGCCGGATGACGGCGATGAGATACTGATCCGCGTGCCCGCGACTGCCGCACCCCCCGTGCCCGACCCGCGTGCGCCGAACAAAGCAGCGAACCGTTCGGGCACCGACCCGTCCGACGAGATCGACCGGCTGGTCGAAGACGCGCTTTCTGATTGGCAACCGGTGGAGGACACGCTGACCCTGCCGATTCTGGAACTGGCGGAACGGTCCGATTTTGCCGAGGCCTTTCTCGAAGGGCTGGATGCACTGGCAGCCGGCGGCGACGACCCGGTCTTCATGAGGCGTCTGGGCGAGGCGATGTTCAAGGCGCGCGTCGCCGGTGGCTGATCGCTACGAGTTTGCGCCGGAACCGCCGCAATCGGTTCTCGACTACATGGCGTCGAAGGCCCCGCGCGTCGGCTTTGACACCAATGATGTCTGGCGCGAGGAGCACGCCTTCGCGTTCACGGTCGCCAAGGTGACAGACCTCGCCATCCTGCGCGATGTGCAGGAGAGCCTGGTCGAAGCGCGGCGCTCAGGAAAGGGGTTCGAAGCGTGGAAGAAAGACCTTCGCGGCGTCCTCGAAACCAAGGGCTGGGCAGGCAAGCGCGAAGTGACAGACCCGGTCACGGGCGAGGTGAAAACGACCAACCTCACTGCGCCGCGCCGACTTCGGACCATTTACGAAACCAACACCCGCACGGCAAACGCGGTGGAGACCTGGAACCTTGCGCAGGAAACCAAGGCGTTCAGCCCGTTTTTTCTCTACCGTCTCGGCCCTTCGGACCAGCACCGCCCGGACCACGTCGCGATGGACGGTCTGATTCTGCCGGTCGATGACCCGTTCTGGGACGAGTGGCTGCCGCCTAATGGCTGGGGCTGCAAGTGCTGGCTGCGCCAGATCACGCGGCGCGAGGCCGAGCGGCTGGGCTACAAGAGCGACCCGGCACCGGCCGTTCCGCCGAAGCCTTACAAGAACCCGCGCACCGGAGAGGTAAGCATCGGCCCGCAGGGGATCGATCCGGGCTTTGACAGCAATCCGGGCAAGAGCCGGTTCGACAACATGACGAAGCTCTTCAAAGGCGAACTGGAGGCCGCGCCGGACGGGCGGGCGGTGAGTGCCGCGCGGGACTTTGCCCGCTCACCGGCGATGGACGAGATCAGCACCGACCGCGGATCGGAACGCCGCAGTGAGACCGTTCCGGTGGCGATCCTTCCTAAACCGGCGCGCAACACGCTGGGGACTGAGGTCCGCCGCGTCGATCTCAGCCGGGATACGGCAGTGAAGCAGGTGGCCAAACGTCCCGGCATGAAGCCTCGCGACTATGCGGAGCTGCAGGATGGACTGATTGATCCGATAGCGCATTCTACCCGAGACCGAACAACCGTGCAGTGGTGTTATGGCAGGACAAGAAAAAAAGGTACTGGCGCGCAGTCGTAAAGCGAACACGCGATGCAGATGAGGTTTTCCTGATCTCAATGCACCGCAGTGATGCATCGCGTATTGCAAGAGACATCACAGAACTTCGGAGAAGAATGACGCTGGGAAGGCCGGTAGCACCCTCGCGATCCGACCAAAGGCCAATCGGCTGACCGAATATGACTCCGGCGTCGTGTCTAACATGCCATCAGAAAGTCAGCGTTTCAAGGTTTGCAAAAAGGGACGCCGGAAGGGCCTGAAATCCGGAACGCCACAGAGGCCCGCTGACGCGCGTTAACCATGGTCCGGCGCATCGGGCCGTTTTCAAAGCTGCCGCGAGCGGGGCTGCTATTCTAACCCCTTCAAAATTGATCCTGCGTGGAGAGGCGCGGTGCGGATTGCGGCCTGCGCCCGGCTGTGCCGTGGTGCGACCGTGCTTGCGGGGTGTTCCGGGCCATCGCGGCGACCGGTTCGTGCGGCCCTGCCCCCGAAGCGCTTCGGCCTGATATCGTCTGACCTGCCAGCGTAAGCCTGCCCTATCTTCTGAACGGAGCGGCGCGCAGGTGCAAGCCAAAACACAAAACACCAGGCGGAAAGACGCCCCGGCACTTGCCCGGCTCGAGGTCTCGCTGAACCGTGCCGGTGAAGCGCCCGACTGGGTCGAGCTCATTCCGGCCGGACCGCGCGTCGATGGCCGCGACGGGCGGCGTTTCCTCGTCTCCGATCCGCAGGCGATCGTCCGCCACTTCACCGATTACGGGCAGGACCTGCCCTTCGATTACGAACACTCGACCGAGTTCAAGGCCGTGAACGGCGACGCTGCGCCTGCCATCGGCTGGATTACCGCGCTGGACGTCCGCGCCGGTGCGGTTCTGGGCAAGGTCGACTGGACCGACGAGGGCAAGCGCGCGCTGCAGGCCCGCGAGTACCGCTACCTCTCGCCGGTGCTGCTCTACCGCGAGACCGAAGACGGCGAAATGAACGTCGTCGGCCTCGCCAGCGCCGCCCTCACCAACTCACCAAACCTGCGCGTTCGAGCGCTCAATCGCGAGCAAAAGGAAACCCCGATGGATCTCGCTCACATCCGGAAAGCCCTCGGGCTGACCGACACCGCTGACGAAGCGGCCATCCTTGCGGGCATCAACGCCCTCAACGACACCGCCAGGAAAGCCACCAACCGCGCCGAGGCTGCCGAAAAGGCCGTGCCCTCTCCGGCCGACTTCATTCCGGTCGAAACCCTACCCAGACGGCGGTCAACCGCGCCAAAGCGGCCGAGACCAAACTCTCCGACTACGAGACCAGCCGGTTGGATGCCGAGGTCCAGGCGGCGCTGAACACCGCTCTGACCGAAAGCAAGATCGCCCCGGCCAACCGCGAGCACTTCGAGAAGTTCGCACGCTCAGACTTCGACGGCTTCAAGGCCTTCTGCTCTGCCGCTCCGGAAGTCGTGCCGAAGGGAGAGCGCGTCACCGCCGCGCTCAAAACCTGAGAAGGCTGCGGGCGGCTTGAGCGATGCCGAAGGCCGCGTGCAAGGCGCTCGGCGTCTCGCAGGCCGAATACCTCAAAAGGCAAAAAGCCCAAGCTGAGAAGGATGCCGACTGATGGTCGCACTCACCACAAACCGGTTGACGGACGAACGCCCGGCCACCCTGCGCTCGTTCCGGGTCAAGGCCGGGGTCACGATCTTCGAAGGCGCGCCGTCGTGCTGGAGGCGGGTCTCGCCGTGCCGGGCAAGACGGCCGCATCGCTCACGCCTGTCGGCCGCGCCGAACAGACGGTCGAGGGCGGCGCGTCGGACGGGGCCCGGACGGTCTCGGTCCGCAGGGGCTGCTTCCTCTTCGCCAATTCCGGCGCAGCCGACGCGATCACGATCGCTGATACCGGCAAGAGCTGCTTCGTCGTGGACGATCAGACCGTCGCCAAAACCAGCAATGACAGCGCCCGCTCTGCGGCGGGCATCATCTTCGACGTGGACGCTTCCGGCGTCTGGGTCGAGATCTGAAAGGACATCTGACATGGACGTAACTGTCGACAATATCCGCGCTTTCAGCGGCGTTCTCCGATCGGAGTTTCAGGCGGGCTTTTCCGCCGTCGAGCCGCAATGGGGAAAGTTCGCCAGCCTGGTCAATTCGACCAAGAGCGGCGAGAGCTATTCCTGGCTGGGCGACTTTCCGATGTTCCGCGAGTGGATCGGCGACCGGCGCATCACCGGTCTGCGCGAGAAGGTCTACCGCCTGCTCAACCGCGACTTCGAATGCACGGTAGCCATCAAGAAGAACCGGTTCGATGATGACGAGCTCGGCACCTATGGTTCACTGACCAACGGCTATGGCAAGGCCGCAGCCGAGAACCCGGACGTGCTCTGCTTCGATGCCCTGAAAGCCGGTTTCAAGACCGAGTGCTATGACGGCCAGAACTTCTTCGACGATGAACACCCCGTCGGCGAAGGCGCTGCGATGACGACCGTCTCCAACTTCGCCGAGGCCGGAGCCGGAGGCCTCGTATTCTGGTCACCACCAAGGCGCTGAAACCGATCATCTACCAGAAGCGCAAGCCGGCGAACTTCGTCATGCTTAGCGACGAGGACGATCCCAACGTCTTCATGAAGAACGAGATCCTCTGGGGCGCGCACAGCCGCGAAGCCGCAGGGCATTCCTTCTGGCAGCTCACCTACGCTTCGAAGGCACCGCTGACGCCTGCCAATTACGAGGCCGCGCGTCTGGCGATGATGACCTTCACCGACGATGCCGGACGCCCGCTCGGGCTTTTGCCGGACACGCTGGCGGTCGGGCCTTCCAATGATGGTGCGGCCCGCGAGCTTCTGAAGACCGCGCGTCTGGCCAATGGCGGCGACAATAAATGGCAGGGCACGGCGGAGATTCTGCTCTCGCCGCGCCTGATGGGAGCCTGAGCATGACCCCCATCAATATGGTGTCCAGGCGAATCGCCTCGCGGCGTGACGGCTATATCCGGGGTGGCATTCGCCACCCGGACGGCCATCGCCTATCCGGCCAACAGCAGGGCGGTTGCCCTCTGGCCTGCCGATCTGATGCCGACTGAGGTGCTGGCCGAAGAGACGCTTGACCTGCTTCAAAGCGATCCGGTGCTGACCGTGACGCACGGCACGCTCGAGGTTGAAGATGACGGCGCTGCGCGCGAGCTGGAACTGGCAGGCCGAAGCGCAGGACAAACTCGACGCCATCGTCTCCGGTCTGGAGCGACACGCCGACCAGCCGCTCGATGCAGCCTGGGCAAAGGCTGCAACCGCCGCCCTGAAGGGCGCGCTCAAGGCCGCCAAGGCGACCCACATCAAGGTCACGCCGCTCAGAGACGACCAGTGCGCAGGCCTCGCTGAAGGTGGAGGGCAAGGAACTTGTCAGCCTGATCGACTTCCCGGCGCAGCCAACCGGACCGAAAACGAGGTGATCGTCTAGGTCATGGCTTACGCGACGCGCTCCCAGATGGAAGACCTTTACGGTGCGGACGAGGTGGCTCACATCGCCACCCGCCGCGCCGAGATCTGACGCCGTCGCAAACCACGATCGAGGCGGCGCTTTCCGATGCGTCCGGCTTTATCGATGCCCATATCGGCGTGCGCTACGTCCTGCCTCTGACCGCGCTCACCGCGCTTGTCCGGCCCTGCGTGGACATCGCGCTTTATTATCTCGCCCATCCCGCCAGCGTCCTCACCGACGAGATCCGGCAACGCTATGAAGACGCGGCCGCACTGGTCCGCCGTTTCGGAGACGGGCGCGCACGGCTGGCCATCGATACCGATGGCGATAGCAAGGGCGAGGCAGGCCCCGCCGTCATCACGATGAACCAGCCGAACCGCATCTTCAACCGCACCACGCTGAGGGACCTCTAAGCCATGGCCGGTGTGGAGATCTCCATCGATGTCGAAGAGATCAACGGCGCGATTGCCCGGCTGGGAAAGCTCGGTATGGCGACGAAGACCGTGATGCGCGGGATTGGCGGCGTCGTTCTCTCCGACCAGCGCCCGGATCGACGAGGAAAAACAAGCGCCCGACGGCACGCCCTGGGCACCGCTTTTCGCCTGCCTACGCTGCGACCAAGAAAGCGTCCGGCTCCATCCTCGTCGAAAGTCAGGACCTCCTGAACAGCCTTGCCGTCACCTCCGACGAAACCGAAGCCCGCGTCGGCACGAACCTCGTCTACGGCGCGATCCACCAGTTCGGCGGCACCTCCGACATGCCCGCCGGGCCCGCTGGCGTTCCTGCGCGGCCCTTTCTCGGCCTGTCCGATGCCGACCGCCAGGAGATCGTCGAAACCCTGAACGACGCTCTGGCACAGGCGCTGGCATCATGAGCGATCTTCTCACCTTCCGCGCGGGCGTCGTCGCTGGCATCGCAGCCAGGCTGCCAGCCCTCGATGAGTGCACTGCGCATGGCGGCCAGTTCACGGCCGCTGAACTTTCGCGCTTCTCGGCGCGCACGCCTTCGGTCCGGGTCGCGCTGCCGGACTTCCGATCCGGCACCGGTTTCGGGCGGGGGGTGCGACTGGACCGTGGACGTGGCAGCCATCGCCATCGCCGATGACCGGTCCGGGCTCTCCAGAGACGCCGGTGTTCTGGCGATCGTGCAGGGCATCATCGGCGCTGCCTACCAGTCCGACTGGGGCCTCGACTTTGCCCACCCGGCCGAGCCCGCGAGTGCAAGTCGCCTCTATTCGGCCGGGCTCGACAAGCAGGGTGTCGCCCTCTGGGCCGTGCGCTGGAAGCAGACGGTGCGCCTGCTGACGCCGGATGCCGGTCAGGGCGTCGTGCAACCGAGACTTTATCTTGGCCTCGTGCCGGAGTCCGCGACCCCGGCCATGAAGACGATTATGTGAGGGTCGCGTCATGACCGCCACGGATCGCAGTCATGACTACCACCTCGCCGAGCTCGAGCGCCGCCTCGAAGCGTGGTTCGCTACGGCGTCATCGAGGAGGCCAATTACCGAGACCGCGCGCGTCCGCGTCCGGATCACGTCCGAGCTCCTGACCGGCTGGCTGCCTGGCTGACCCGCCGCGCCGCGCCCGCAGAGCAATCATGGGATGCGCCGGAAGCCGGAGAGCCGGTGATCGTGCTGGCCATTGGCGGTCACAGCGAGACCGGCTTTGCCCTGCCTGCCGTGATGCGTCCGCAAAGCCCGCACCCTGCGACCGCAGACACCATCCGCCGCGATCATTCCGATGGCAGCTTTGAGAGCTTCGACCGGACCGCCTCTGCGCGCGTGATCGAGCTGCCTGCCGGTGGCAAGTTCGAGGTCCGCTGCGGAACGACGACACTCACTCTCACCGGCTCGGCAATCGAATTGACGGCCGAGGCGACCACCCTGATCTCCGATAACGTGAACCTCGGCGCGGAAGGCGGAAGACACGTCGCCCGCGTCGGCGACGACGTGGCGCAAGGCAAGATCGTCACCGGTTCGGACAAGGTCAAAGCCGCATGACCAATCCTCTGCCTCTCTACTCCGGCATGAACGCCGAAACCGGGCTCACGGTCTCCGGGCTCGCGCATCTTCGCCAGTCGGTCCGCGATATTCTCACCACGCCCATCGGCAGCCGCGTCATGCGCCGCGACTACGGCTCGCGCCTGCCTTGCCGACCTTCTGGACGCGCCGGTTTCAAAAAAGGCCTTCTGGCAGAGGTGCGCGCTGCCGTGGCCGATGCGCTCGCCCGCTGGGAGCCGCGCCTGGCGCTGACCCGCGTCGAGGTGACGGGCACACGCCCGGCAAGCTCAATCTCGACCTTGAAGGCCGGTTCGAAGGCGAAGGCGTTCTTCTGGCGGGGGTCTTGTCGTGATCGATCTTACCCGCCTGCCTGCGCCTGCCCTGATCGAGACGCTCGACTTCGAGACGATCCTTGCCGGGATCAAGGCCGACCTCACCGCCCGCGACCCAAGCCTCTCCGCTACGCTCCAGCTGGAAAGCGAACCGGTGGTGAAAGTGCTTGAGGCCTGCGCCTATCGCGAGCTTCTGGCGCGCGCGCGGATCAATGCCGCCGCGCGTGGGTCGCTCCTGGCCTTTGCGAGTGGTGGCACGCTCGATCATCTTGGCGCGCTGCTCGGCGTCGCCCGGAAAGAACCCGTCAACGGGGTTGGCCAGACCGAGACCGACGACGCCTTCCGCGCCCGCATTCAAGGGGCTTTCGAGGGGCTTTCAGTGGCCGGTCCGACCGGCGCCTACCGCGAGATGGCGCTGACCGCCGATCCGCGTGTGGTCTCTGCCGCGGTCACCAGCCCGGCACCGGGCGAGGTTCAGGTCGCGATCCTCTCGTCTGAAGGTGATCATTCGGCCTCGGCAGAGCTGCGCGCCATGTCTCTGCGCAGCTGAACGCCGACCACGTCCGCCCGCTGACCGACACGGTGAGCGTCATCTCCGCCGTGCCGCGTCCTGTGAACGTGACGGCGGTTCTCTACACCGAGCCGACGCCGGGGCTGGGCCTCGTCACCGAAACCGCCCGCGCGAACCTCGTCGCCCTGCTGGACGAAACCCTGACCATCGGGCGGACGGTCGGCTGGTCTGCGATCGCAGCTGCCCTCCACGTTCCGGGAGTCGCGCGCGTTTCGATCACCGAACCGCTGGCGGACATCGTGCTGGCCGGAAACGAGGTGGCCGTCGCCGGAGTGCTGGCGCTTTCTCAGGAGGCCGAGCTATGAGCGCGCCCTTCGAAACCGTCCTGCCGCCCAACGCCACGCCGCTCGAACTGGCGCCTGAGGCCGCAGCCGGAACCCGGCTTGAAACTTGCTTTCCGGCGAGATCGGATCGGTCTGGTCTGCGCAGGACGCGCCGCCCGCCTTTCTCGACTTCTCGGCCTGGTCGCTCTCGGTGGATAGCTGGCCGCTACTGGCCGGACGGATCAAGCGCAAGATGATTGCGGCCAGTTTCGGCGTGCACTGGATCAAGGGCACCCGCCGGTCGATGCAGACCGCGCTCGATGCGCTGGACGTGCGCGCCGACATTACCGAGTGGTTTCAGCCGGGCGTTTCCGGCCAGCCTCACACCTTCACCGTCCGCGCCTTTGCGGGCTCGTCTTGAACCGCGAAAGCCCGGCAATTGTCGGGCCGCAGCTGCAGCGGATGATCGCCGAGGTGATTGACGCGACCAGACCCGCGCGCGCCCACCTGACCGGTTTCGAGATTGGCGTGCGGCTCGGTGCGGCTCCCGGTCTTGCCTCCCGGGTTTCACAAAGCGGGCGGCGCTCGCGCCAGCGCTGACCCGCACGCCTGCCGGTGTGCTGCCAAATCGAACGCCGGTTTTGCGGGCCGGACCAAAACCGCCGCCCTCATCCGCCGCGCCGCCAGTCTCACGCGGCTTCCGGTTCGCCTCGGCGCACCGCTGGGCACGGCGGCGCGGATTGCCGCCGCCTCGCTGGTTCGCCTCCACCTCACGCCCGAAACGAGAGCTTATGCCTGATCTTCGCCCGACCTTCACCAATGCCGGTCTTGCCGCTGCGCTCTCTGCAGACGAGCAGGGCGTCGCCGCAAGGATCACCCATCTCGCGCTGGGCGATGCGGCCTACACCGTGCCGGTGGACGGCACCGGCGCAACCGCGATGGTGGCGCTGCAGAACGAGCGCGAGCGGGTCGAGATCACCGGCTCGGTCAAGCTGTCCGACACGCTGCTCGACGTGCAGGCGATTGCCGACAGCGCAGCCGCCTACTGGGTGCGCGAGATCGGGCTCTACCTTTCGGACGGGACGCTCTTCGCTATCTGGTCGAGCGCGGTTCAGCCGCTCGGTTACAAGACCGCCGACGCGCCAATGATCGTCTCATTCGAGCTCTCGCTGACCGCTTTGCCTGCGAACGCGGTCACGGTGGCCGGCTCCGGTGCGCCGCTGGAGCTCTACAACGCCCGCGAGCTCTCGGTGATCGCGACCACGATCAGCCGCCTGCACCTCAGCCTCGCCTTCGCCAACGACAATATCCGCCAACTTCTGCAACCTTAGGACCGATAAATGCCCACACTTTCAGAGACGATCACCGCGCAAATTCAGGCGATGGACAACCTCGCCAGCTATTACGAGCTGCGCAAAAACGAGATCGATGTCGCGGTCGTCAACGCGCTGCAGATCCATCCCGGCCCAGCACAAGACCTACACCGTTCGCGCGGACGGCGACGATGATGCGACCGGCACGCCTGACGCGCCGCTGCGCACGATCGGCCAGGCGGTTCACCGCACCCCGGTCGGCGGCATTTGCGACGTGCTGCTGGTCGGCGATGTTCCGATGACCCTCAACGTCTCGATCTTCGCAAAGCGCCTGCGCATTCAGGCTGCGCCGGGGCAAGCCAGCAAGCCGCGCATCATTCTCGGTCTGAACGTGGACGGGCTGATGATCTGCTTCCAGCCCGCCTGCGGCGAGGCGATCTACATCGACAATGTCGATATCGTCTGCCCGGAACTGGCGGGCGCAACCTCCGCGCTGGTGCGCTCGCGCGCGGCCAACCTTGCCGGACCGTTCGGGCTCAGCCTGAAGAATGTCGACATTACGATCCCTGCCAACTCACCGGCCGTCCGCATTCTGGAGGCGACCTGGCCGGGTCACATCTGGAGCCTCTCGGTTTTCAGCGTGACCGGCGTCGCGGCCGGAAAATGGATCGAGGATGTCGCGGCCGACACCGACCCGGACACGCTGCCAGCCGTCTCCACCAATCTCGCCTCGCTTTAAGGAGCCGCCATGACCATCGAAACCGCCGCGAGCCTCGTGACCCTCACGTCCGCAGGCACGACCTATTCCAACATGAGCGAAGACGCGCTTGCAGCTGCGGGCCTGCCTGCCGCTGCGATCTCCGCCGCCGTGAATGCTGCTGTCGTGGCCGCTGCCGACCGGGAGATTGATGCGCTCTGCGACCGGGCGTTCACCCGCTCTGCCAGCCGGGCTGAACGCTACGCCCGCAAGTATTCCGAGGCGCTTGCCTACCGCGAGGCGGACTATCCCGGCAATGTCAGCCAGGACGACTATCCGTTCCTGATCGCAGAAGCCGCCGCGCTGGAAATCACCAAGCGTCAACAGGCCGACCGCGTGATCGCGGCTGCGCAAGGGTTCGCCCAGCTGGGAGCCTTGGCAGAAGCTGCCCGCGCCGCAGTCCGGCTCGCGATCGCCGGAGCTGAAACACTGGCGGGCAAGCGGGAAGCCGCCCGCGCCCACGTCACCGACCTTGCCGCAGCGATCGCTGCGGCCACCACCCAAGCAGAGGAGGGCTGAGACATGCCTGCAAGTTTCCTTCACGGCGTCGAGATTATCGAAGTGGATGGCGGCGTCCGTCCGCTGCGGACCGCACGCTCCAGCATCATCGGCTTTGTCGGCACCGCGCCTGATGCGACCGACGCCTTCCCGCTGAACACGCCGGTTCTAATCCGGGGCAAGCGTTCCGACGCGGCCGGGCTCGGCGGGGCCGGAACCCTGCCAAAATCGCTCGACGCGGTCTTCGACCAGATCGGCGCGCTGATCGTGGTGGTTCGGGTCGAGGAAGGCGCGGACGCTGCAACGACCCTTGCCAATGTCATTGGCGGGGTGGACGGCGACAGCGGAGCCCTGACCGGCGTTCACGCGCTGAGCGTCGCCCAGACCGCGACCGGCGTGACCCCGCGCATTCTGGCGGTGCCCGGCTTTGGAGACGAGGCCGCTGCGATCACCGAGCTGGTCTCGATTGCCAAGTCCCTGCGCGGCGTGATCTTTGCCGATGGCCCCGGAACGACCGACGCGGCCGCCATCGCTTACCGGGAAAACTTCGGATCGCGCCGCGTGATGATCGTCGATCCGGGTGTCACCTATTTCGACACTGAAGCTGCGGCAGATGCGACGGCTCCGGCCAGTGCCTACGCTTGCGGCGTTCTCGCGCGGATCACCGAAGAGCGCGGGTTCTGGTGGAGCCCGTCCAACCAGCTGATCAACGGGATCACCGGCACGTCGCGGCCCGTCCAGCACTCGTTCACCGATGGCAACGCGCAAAGCCAGTTGCTCAATGAGAACGAGGTGACGACGATCATTCGCCGCGACGGCTTCCGGCTGTTCGGCAACCGGACCTGCTCGGCCGATGCCAACTGGGCGTTCCTCAGCGTGGTTCGGACCGTGGACATGATCTACGAGGCGATCGAGCAGGGCCATGCCTGGGCGCTGGACCGGCCGGTTTCGATCCAGCTTTTCGAGGACGTGGTGGACGGGGTGAACGCCTATCTGCGCAGCCTCGTCGCACAGGGCGCGATCCTTGGCGGCAAGGCGATCCTCAACCCCGACCTCAACACGGTCGAGAGCCTGAGTGCAGGTCGTCTCTGGATCGACTTCGACATTGAACCCCCCGCACCGCTGGAACGCCTGACCTTCAGAGCTTTCCGCAACGGTGACTACTACGAGGAGCTGGTGGCATGATCCCCAAGGTTATCAAGAATTTCAACGGCTTCATCGATGGCCGGTCTCAGGCCGGACGGGTGACGCAGATCGTCCTGCCGGATCTCGCGATCAAGAGCGAGGAGCACAAGGGCGGCGGCATGGATGCCCCTGTCGCCATCGACATGGGCATGGAGAAGCTCACCGCGAAGATGACCATCGTCGAGTACGACCCGGACATCTACGCGGACTTCGGGTTCATGGAGAGCCGGTCATCGCCGATCGTGGCGCGCGGGTCGCAGGAACGCGGCGCGTTCGTCGAGCCGGTGGTGTTCTCGATGCGGGGCGGGCTCTCCAAAATGCCCGGCGGCACGTTCGGCAGCTCCAAGACCGAGCTCGAGCTCGAATACGAGCTGACCTACGCCAAGCTGGCGATCGGGGGCCGGACCGTCTTCGAGATCGATGTCGAGAACATGATCCGCAACATCAACGGCACCGACCAGCTGACCGGGCGCCGCCGCGCGCTCGGCATCGGATAAGGGAGAAACGACTATGACGACCTACAAACTGGAATACCCGATCACGATAGAGGATCAGCTCGTCGAAGAGGTGACGCTGCGCCGCGCCAAGGGACGCGACCTTCGCGCCATGGACAAGGCGCAGGGCGATACCGCCAAAGCGCTCGTCTTGATCTGCAAACTCGCAAGCCTCTCGGAGACTGCGGCTGACGAGCTGGACGCGGTGGACGTGACCGGGCTCTCGGCACTTGTCGGAGATCTGATTGCGCCGGGAAAAAAGCCGACTGGCTAGGGCAGGCCGAGGCGGTTGCTCTGGTCTATCACTGGCCGCTGCGCGAGATCGAGGCGCTGGACCTCAGCGAGCTGGAGCTGTGGGCGAAACTGGCGGAACGGCGGTTGAAGGCGGGGTTCGGTCCCTAGCCGCCGACGTCGCGACCGGCACCGAATAACCAAGAGCCGGGTCAAAGACATAGCCCGGCTTTCCGGTAGCGGTCAGGACCTTCCAGATGCCAAGAGCGGTCAGGCTGCACAGGACGGTTGTCAAGGCGATCGTCAGGACAAGGGAAATCAGGAACACGGTCATGGGTAATATATAAGCATGGCAGACCTGAATGTCAGCCTCGTCATCAAGCTGGTCGACCAGATCACCGCGCCCATCCGCAATGTCACACGCGGCATGGGCAATCTGCATCGTGAGGCTGTGGGTGCGGCAGACGGGTTCAAGCAGGCTGAAAGAGACACCGAAGCCTTCGCCCGCACGCTCAACAATATCGGCAACATCACCTTCATAACGAACGAGCTGGGTCAGCTGGGCGATGCGATGTCGCGCGTCGCGGACCAGGCGCGTGACGCTGCCTCCGCCGCCGAGTTCTCCTGGGCGGGTCTGCAGACGATTGCCGAGGTGACGGACGATCAGTTGAAAGTGCTCAAGGGCACGGTCAACGATATGACACAGGATACATTCCAGAGTTCGGCGGAGCTGACCACCGGTCTCCAGACCCTGATGGCGGGTGGCATCGACATCACCAAGTCCGTCGATAGCCTGACAACGATCGGAAGGACGGCGACGGCTGCAGATGCCGAGATTACGGACCTCTCGAATGCCGCACTGGCGCTGATCTCCAATCTGGACATCCAGCCCGAAGGTCTCGCCAAATCCTTCGACATCATGGCGCTTGGCGGCAAGCGGGGCCGCTTCGAACTGAAGGACATGGCGGCGGAGTTTCCGAAGCTCACCGGACGGATGCAGCTGCTCGGCATGACCGGTCAGGAGTCCATCGCTGACCTGACAGCGGCCCTGCAGATCGCCCGCGAGACGACCGGCAGCGGCGGTGAAGCCGCCAACAACATGTTCAACTTCCTGAACAAGCTGACCGCGAAAGAGACGGCGGCGAATTTTGCGAAATTCGGGGTCGATCTGGAAGCCGAGATGCAGGAGGCGGCCGACCTCGGCATCTCGCCGCTTGTCCATATGCTCGACGTGATCGAGGAGCAGACCGGCGGCAATGCTTTCCGGATCGGCGAGCTCTTTGCCGATACGCAGGTCGGAGCCTTCCTCGCGCCGATGCTCTCGCAGATGAAGGAGTTCAAGGCGCTTCGGGCAGACCTGCTGGCGGCGACGGGCGTCGTCGATGGCGATTTGAAGATCATGAGCGAGACAGCGAAGGAGCTGCGCGAGCAGGCGCAAGAGGGTGTGACCAATCTCAGCCGCGCGATCGGCGATGCGCTGGAGCCTTCGACGAAGGCCATGGACCGGTTTGTCGCGAGCCTCAGCAACGGCCTTGCGAAAGTCATTGATAACGTTCCGGTCATCGGACAGGTCTTTGCCGTGAGTTTCGGTGTGATGGGGACAGTCCTGAGCGCAGCCGGTACGCTCGGGAGCGGGCTGGCCGGTATTGCCGGAACGGCCCTGCTTGCCCATCAGGCGCTTGGCGGGCGGCTGGGCCCGGCGCTTGCCTATACCAGACGCATGGCGGGCGGCGCGTTTTTGGGCGTGACCGGCTTTGGCAAAGGTTTAATCGCCCTCGTGGCGCGGCCCATCCCGATGGCGCAAGCCGGTATCCGCGCACTCAACGTGGCGCTCCTTTCCCTTGCGGCCAATCCGGTCGGGCTGCTCATCGCAGCAATCGGGCTTGCCATCGCCGGTGCGGCCTTCCTCATCTATAAATACTGGAAGCCGATCTCTGCTTTCTTCGCGGGCGTCTTCAAGGGGATTGGCGAGGCGCTCGGTCCCTTAATGTCTGCCTTTGCGCCGCTAACTCCGGTCTTCAAGGCAATCGGCGGTGCCATCGGCTGGGTGGTGGGCTGGTTTGGCCGACTGCTCTCACCGGTCAATGCCAGCGCGGACAGCCTTGAGGGCGCGCGGTCGGCCGGAGAGCGGTTCGGGCAGTTCATCGGGATGCTCTTCAAATGGTCGCCGCTGGGAATCGTGCTGCAGGTCTGGAGCGCAGTGGGCAAGGCGCTCTCGTCTCCGATCAAGAACGCCGGTGCCGCCATCGCAAACGTCTGGGACTTTGTCAGGATGATATTCAGCTGGTCGCCCATCGGTATGCTCGCCCGGCTCTGGGGTCCGGTTGCCGGACTTATTGCCAGTCCGGCAGAAGCGGGTCAGCAAATTATCGATGGCGTCTGGTCCTTCCTGAAAGGGTTATTTCGCTGGTCGCCGGTCGGCTTGATCGCCGGAAACTGGCGCGCGATCACCGGTGCTCTGACCGCGCCCTTGCGCGCGGCAAGCAAAGGCGTCTCTGCGATCTGGGACGGGATCAAATCGGTCTTCAACTGGTCACCGGCTCCGCTGGTTGCGGCCAGCTGGAGCGGGCTGAAGGAAGCGGCAGGAAAAGCGCTCGATGGGCTGAAGAGCCTCACCGAAAACGCGATGACGAAGATCGGCGAGAAGATCTCCGGAGCCTTCGGATGGCTGAAGAAGCTGGGTAAGGAACTGGGCGTCGGGGTGGCGGCTGCGTCCCTCACGCTCGGTCCGGCCTCGGCATCACCGCCGCCGCGTCCGCCCTATGATTTCGGCGGTCCGCCGCCTGCTGGCGGAGCCGGTGCTGCGGCCTATAACGAGGCCAACCTGATCGGAGCCGGGACCATCCGCCTGATCGGCGAGGGCAGTGGCGGCAAGCCTCCGGTTCAGCAAACGGTCACCCACACCACCGGGCCGATCACGGTTCACGCCGCGCCGGGGCAGGACGCCGGTGAGATCGCCGACGAAGTGATCCGCAAGCTCGAGCGCAAGGCAGGCCGCGACCAGAGAGGCGCGCTCTACGATGTCCCGTGAGGCTTTGCTGACATTGGGCGGCTACCCCTTCCAGATCGACCGGGCGGCCTATGACGAGCTGCGCCGGCGCACCGATTACCGCTGGGCCGAGATCGACCGGATGGGCGCAGGTCCGCTCCTGCAGGCGATCGGTCCGGGGCGTGACGAAATCGAGCTTTCCGGCACCGTCTTTCCGCACTGGAAAGGCGGGCTCTGGCAAATCGACGCGCTGCGGGCGCTGCAGGCGCTTGGCCAGCCCTTGCAGCTGGTCGCCAGCTGGTCCGGCCCGAACGTGCTGGGCTATTGGGTGATCCTCGGCGTCGAAGAAGAGCAAGGCACGCTGATCGCCAATGGTGCGCCGCTGCGCCAAGACTTCCGGGTCGCGCTGCAGTATTTCGGGAGTGCGCCATGACCCGCATCTGGAGGGCAAAGGACGGCGACACCATCGACCTGATTGCGCTTGCGGTCTACGGGCGGACAGCCGGTGCCATTGAGGCGCTGCTGGGCGCGAACGATGCCCTGATCCTGAGGCGCGGCGCGCACCTGCAAGCGGGCGATGAGGTGATCCTGCCCGTCATCGAGGAGCCGACCCGCCAGCGCGCGAGGCTCTTTGGATGAGGCCTGTCTGGTCCATCATCGCCGACGGGGCGGACGTGACGGAAGCGGTGCGCGACCGGCTGGTCTCGCTGACCGTGACGGACGAAGCGGGCACGCAGTCCGACCAGGTGGAAATCATCATCGGTGACCCGAAGGGCCTGCTGGCCGCGCCGCGAAAGGGCGCGGAGCTGCGGGTCTCGATGGGCTATGCGCCGGGCGCGACCGATCTGGGGCTTTACCTGGTCGACGAGGTCTCGATGGACGGCCCGCCCGACCGGATCATCGTGGTGGCGCGCGCGGCCGACTTCCAGACCCGTCTGAAGGTGAAGCAGACCCGCAGCTGGACGGCGACGACGCTGGGAGAGATCGTGACCGCCATCGCGGCCGAGCACGGCCTCACCCCTGCCGTAGACCCGATCCTTGGCGAACTGGCCTACGCGCAGATCGACCAGACGGCCGAAAGCGATCTCCACTTTCTCACCCGGCTCGCGGCGGAAAGCGACGGCGTGGCCAAGACGCTCGACGGCCACCTCGTGCTCGCGCTGAAAGGGCAGGCCAAGCAGGTGATCTCCGGCGCGCCGCTGCCAAGCTTTACGATCGGGGACACCGAGATCGTGAACTGGAGCGTCACCGCTGCCGAGCGCTCGGCTGTGTCGGGTTTCCGCGCCGCCTGGCAGGACGCCGAAACCGGAGAGCGGCGCGAGCTGGTCGAGGGCGACGAGACCGGGCCGGTCGAGGCGATTGCCAAGACGTTCGAAAGCGAAGAGCGGGCGCGCACGGCAGCGGCCTCCAAGCTGAAACAGGCGACCAGGTCCACCGCAGAGCTCTCGCTGACGCTGGTCGGCCGACCGGACATTCAGGCCGAAAGCCCGATTGATCTGGCGCACCGGCGCGAAGAGGTTTCCGGGCGCTGGATTGTCAATCGCGCAGTCCACACGCTGAGCCCGGCCGGACTGGTGACCACGCTCAGTGCCAAGCGATCATGACGTTCACCGCGCCTCTCGAATACGAGGTTCTGAGCGGTCAAAAACGGCGCGGGCGGCAGCTGGTGAAGCTGGTGCGCCCGCTCGATTACGGGGTGGGGACGCGCCACTCGGCGCTGCGGGTGTTTGTGGAGGCGGGTTTCATCACCGACCTTGCCTCGATTCCGGCACCGCTCCTGCGCTGGTTCCCAGCTGACGGGAAATGGGCCGCTGCAGCGGTGCTGCACGACCGGCTCTACGCTGGCGCAGAGTTCTCGAGGCTCATCGCCGACGCGATATTCCTTGAGGCTTTGGGGGTTCTGAAGGTGCCGCTGGCGCTGCGGATGGCGATGTTCGGCGCGGTGCGCGCGCTCGGCTGGCGCAGTTGGGGGCTGGCAGAGCAGGACCTCGCCGCGCTGGAAACCGACCCGGACTGGCACCTTAGCGAAGACGGGCGATGGCTGGCGGTCAACCATTCCGGCCGGATCGGCTGGGACGAGCTGCAGGCGCTGAAGAACGCTGCGATGGGCAGGGGTGCGCGCGCGGTCGAGGTCTATCCGGCCGAGGAGGACGTCGTGAACCGGGGCACGGTGCGCCACCTCTGGCGGGTGCCGGAAACGATGGCCCTGCCGGACCTGAAAGCGGTCTCGGCAGGGGGCAGGCGGTGAGCCCGGAAGCGCTTCGGCCTGACCGGCTCTCGCGCGCGCGGGTAAACCTCAAGCCATACCCGAAAGGGGAGTCAGGTACGGGCCGCAAGCCCCCCTGCGTGCCGGGATCTACCGGCACCGTTCCAAGGCAAAATGTCTTGTGAAACGTGCGCGTGAGGTTGCCGAGGCAACCGTAAAGCGGCTCCCCACCCCACCCGATGGAGCGCAGAATGCCCGCCGTAGCCAGACACCCGACCGCAGACGATTTTGCGACCGCGATCATCGCCTCAAAGGGGATGATCGCGCCGGAGGATATCGATGAGCGTTTCTTCGGCTCCGAGCGGGCCTATCGGACCTGGCGCATCTGCGCAGGGGTGGCGCTGGTCGAGACCGGCTTTGCCGACCGCACGGTTCGCCGCTCGCTGAACCTGATGGACTTCGCGCTGCCGCGCCTGCGCGCCATGCCGGTGCCGACCGCGCGCCGGGCAAAGCAGGCTCGCCGTGCCCTGCGCAAGCGGCTCTCGTGAGCGTTCCGGCAATCTCCCGCAGTGAACCGGCGCTGACCGATGTTCTCGTGCTGAATGCGATGGAGGCGACCCGCACATTGACGAAAGGCGGCTTGCTGAACGTGATCGGCATCATGGGCGAAGACATCGCGGTGCGCGACAGGGCGGGCCGTCACTGGCTGTGCCGGATGCGGCCGATGACGGACCTGCCCTCGGACGCGCGGGCCGGTCTGGCGGGGAACTGGCTGGAACCGGTCTTCGGACCGCAACTGCCTTGGCAGCACTTCGAGGCGCGCACCGCTGACGGCAAGCGGCTCTGGGAGATCGTCGAGGCCGCACGCCAAGAGGCGGCGGCGTGAGCAAGCAGGGCAGGATATCCTTCACCAACACCGATGCTTTTCGCCTGCTGCTACAAACCGAACTCAGCATAAGACTTCTGGACACCGACCCTTTCGGCAATCGACGGGACTGGGAGGGGCGAGACGAGCTCGTTGCGTTCGCAAAGCGGATCAGAAAACGCGTGTGCAAGACAGGCGATTACAGGTTTGCACCTCTCTACGAAAAGACAGACCGGTGATGACGGCCGAACTCTCTCCTGCTTTCCTCGCCAAGGTGAAGTCCGGCCGCAGCCCGTGCGTCGTGCCGTTCTGCGAGCGCACGTTCGAGGCCGAGGGCGAGACCGTGTTCATCTGCGGGGCACACTGGAAGGGCGCGCGAAGGGAGCTGCGGCGGCGGCTCTCTGCCGCCCGCAAGAGAGCGGATGCAGGCGAGGCGCGCTACTTCGCGGTTCACGACCGGCTCTGGCGAACGATCATCGGCGAGGCCTGTCTGGCGGCCTGCTTCAATCCGTATGCGAGGGTATGATGGAGGGCGTGAAGTTAAAATGCCTATTGACTTCCGGGCAGAAAGACCAGGCATCCGTTCAAAAGAAGAAGCGTGGACGCGATGATAGTTGCAACGAAACCGAAGCCCCCAGCGACAGCCAGCCAGTTTGCCAGAATAAACAAATTCGAGGTCGGTCTACGTGGCACCCCTTTGAGAGATTCATTATTGGGGTCACCAGTTCGATAAAGGAATGCCACCGCGCCGAGTTCGTAAGCTATGTCCGTTCCATTTTTAGCAAGTCGATCAGCTATGATCGCCATGGGCCAGAGGCTGGCTGCCGCCAACAAAACACTCAAGATCGACAAACCGAACAAAATGACGATTGGAAGACCGTCCGCGCTCCCCGATCGTATGGCTTCACCGAAGCCGATAGCGAGTGCGCCATTACCAACCAGTACGGCGGTCACAAATCGGTGTCGGGCAGAGTAGCCATTCTCAACGTGGATCGCCGTCAGAGCGTTTACAGCAACAGCTCGCTGGAGCTGGATATTGGCCGCCCAAGCTATTTCGTCATCCGAGATATCTTTCGCCTTACTCATTCCCAAACCTTTCCCCGTCCCCAGCGGGGGCCGGAGCGTTGGCGCGCTCCGAGCCGGGTGCTTGAGGCACCCACATCGGCACGCTGCAGCGTGCTTTCCGTCCCGCACCAGCGATCACTGGCGGGATGTTTCTAGGACCGCATTTTCATGGAGTCGACTCTCATCCCGGTGGACCCGGCGCTGCCACCTGCCCCGACAATCGGGGGCAAGCGCAACCTCGCCAAACGCCTTGTGGAGCGCATTCAGGCCATACCTCACACACTCTACGCAGAGCCTTTCGTCGGCATGGGCGGGGTGTTCCTGCGCCGCACGATGAAGCCGCCCTGCGAGGCCATCAACGACCTCGACGGCGACGTGGCGAACCTCTTTCGCGTGCTACAGCGCCATTACGTGCCGTTCATGGAGATGATCCGCTATCAGCTCACCGCGCGGCGCGAGTTCGAGCGGCTGGCCCAGACGCGGGCCGAAACGCTGACCGATCTGGAGCGGGCGGCGCGCTTCCTCTACCTCCAGCGGACAGGGTTCGGCGGGCAGCGCAAACGGCGCTCGTTCGGGGTGAATTACACCACCGGCCAGCGGTTCGACGTAACCAAGCTCGCGCCTGTTCTGGAAGAGCTTCACACCCGGCTTTCCGGCGTGCTGATCGAGCAGTTGCCCTGGGCGGACTTCATCAAGCGCTATGACCGGCCGGGCACGCTCTTCTATCTCGACCCGCCCTATTTCGGGAGCGAGGACGACTATGGCGAGGCGATGTTCGCGCGGGAGGACTTCGAGGCGATGGCTGCGCAGCTGGCCGCGATCAAGGGGCGGTTCATCCTGTCTCTCAACGACGTGCCGGAGATCCGAGAGACCTTCTCCGCCTTCAAGGTAGAGGCGGTGCAGACGACCTGGTCGGCCGCAGGCGGCAAGCATCAAAAGAACGTCGGAGAGCTGATCATCGAAGGGGGTTCGTGAGGTTCTCGAAGGGCGCTCGAGAGGGGCTCGGGTTAAGGGGCCGAAACGGCGAAAAGTGATCCAGAACCGGGTGTCCCGAGATCTAAAACTGAATGGCGCGCTACACTCGGCAGCGCTTCGAAGCGGAACGCCTCCCCCGGAAAGGGGGAGTGCGGGTGGGGGTCGGCTCAGAGCCACAGTCTTTGTCGTAGCGTTCATCCGTGCCGCTATGCCGAGAAAAGCCCCCTACCGAAGCGCTCCGCAGCGTGCCTCGTAAGCCGCGATGGCAGCCGGCATCCACTCGCGAAAGTTCGCGGCACGCGTGTCTGCGCCGGGATGGGTGGACATGAATTCCGGCGGTGTCTGGCCTCCGCTCAACTCACCCATGCGCTCCCACAATTCGGGAGCCTCGCGCGGGTCGTAACAGGCGCGGACAAGCAGTTCGAGACCGATCTGGTCGGCCTCGGTTTCATGCTGTCGCGAGAATGGCAACAAGACGCCCGTTTGCGCTGCCATACCAAAGGCCTGCATCACGCGGCTGTCCCCTGCAGCAACGCCAACAGCCATCTGCCCCATTTGCATGATCCGGCCTTGGCTCATGCGCTCGCCGCCATGGCGGGCAAGTGCATGAGCGATCTCGTGTCCCATGATGACGGCCAGCTTGTCAGGATCGGCCACATCTTCCGGCGTGACACGCCCGTCGAAATTGCCGCTGACATCGAGAATGCCGGTATAGACGGCCACATAGCCGCCCGGCAGGCAGAAAGCGTTCGGCTGTTCGGAGGAGATGACGTTGAACGCCCAGTCGAAAGCGCGGGCTTTCGGTTCGACCGGACGACCGGCCTCGATCAGCTCTTCTTCATACTCGATCGCTGCCACACGCAACCGTTCGCCGATATCGCGCACGGTATCGACATATAGTGCGTCAGCTGGAGAACATTGCGTATTCTCGATGCAGAGTACCGCACTGCCTTCTTGTTGCAGCATCTGGACATAGGATTGCAGGCCGAGCTGGTTTTCTTCCTCGATGGTAGTGGTCAGAACCTGCTTGCGCTCGGTATAGCCGACCTCTTCCTGGTTGGAGAACCAGTAGATCGCAATGCCCACGAGGGCGACCAGAATAATGGGCAGGCGTCCGCCGAAACGGCCCAGAATGTTGTCCATGTGTTCGGCCCTGTCGAAGACGGTCGTTGCGCTACCAACTTATACCCCGATCCGGGGTTCCACAATCGCCGGGTGCTCAGGCCGCTTCGGCGTGCAGGTCATAGGCGTCAGCGGCCGTCACCCGCGCCTCGACGATATCGCCCGGTTCAAGATCGCTGCCCTCGGCAAGATAAACCTTGCCATCGATTTCAGGCGCATCCGCCTTGGTGCGTCCAATGGCGAGATCGTTTTCCACATCGATCTCGTCGACGATCACATCGACGAGTGTACCAATCTGCCCTTGTGCCCGCGCGGCTGAAATTTCAGCCTGTACTTCCATGAACCGGTTCCATCGGTCCTGCTTGACCTCTTCCGGCACCTGACCGCCCAGCGCGCGGCTGTCGGCATGGATGACATCTTCGTATTTGAAGCACCCGGCCCGGTCGATTTTCGCTTCGCGCATCCAGTCGAGCAGAAACTCGAAGTCGGCCTCGGTCTCACCGGGAAAGCCGACTATGAAGGACGACCGGATGGCCAGATCCGGCACATCGCGCCGCCATTGCAGCAATCGCTCCAGCACGCGGTCGCCATTGGCAGGTCGGCGCATGGCCTTCAGCACCGAAGGCGCGGCATGCTGGAAGGGAATGTCGAGATAGGGGAGGATCGCGCCCTCGGCCATCAGCGGCATCACCCTGTCCACATGCGGATAGGGATAGACGTAGTGCAGCCGGATCCAGGCATCGAGCTTGCCGAGCCCCCGGCAGAGATCGAGGAACCGGGTCTCGTACTCGATACCCTTCCAGCTCTTCTTCTCATAACGCACGTCCAGCCCGTAGGCGGACGTGTCCTGGCTGATGACCATGATCTCCTTGACGCCGGACTTCACCAATTGCTCGGCCTCGCGCAGCACATGATCAATGGGCCGCGACACCAGATCGCCCCGCAGTTTCGGAATGATGCAGAAACTGCACTTGTTGTGGCAGCCTTCGGCAATCTTCAGATAGCCGTAATGGCGCGGCGTCAGCTTCAGTCCGGCTTCAGGGATCAGGTCGAGATACGGGTCATGTGGCGGGGTCAGATGCTCATGCACCGCGCTCATCACCTGCTCGTACTGGTGCGGACCGGTAACGGCCAGAACGCCCGGGTGGCGCTCGCGGATCACGTCAGGTTCGGCGCCGAGGCAGCCGGTGACAATCACCTTGCCATTGGCATTGATCGCCTCACCAATGGCATCCAGGCTTTCGTCGCGCGCGCTGTCCAGAAAGCCGCAGGTATTGACCAGCACCAGGTCCGCGCCTGCGTAATCCGGTGCAATCGTGTAGCCCTCGGCCCGCAGCCGCGTCACGATGCGCTCGGAATCGACCAGAGCCTTCGGACAACCGAGAGAGACAATGCCGACTTTCGGCTGGGACAGGGTGACGGACATGGGCGGAGCAGCGCTTTCGGCGGAGAGGGCAAGGAGAGGAATGGTTGCGGCATATAAGACCGCATGTGGAAAAAGCCCATAGCGGGCGTGTGCGGCGCGTCTGTCCGCGAACCGTCCCCGCGACATGTCAGGACTGACGGGCCAGAGCCAGTTTGGGCAATTGCGCAAGACGGTGTATCTTGATCCCGTACATGAAATGAAAAAGGGAGCGTCGTCATGCACAGGAAAGCCCGGCGCAAGCCGTTAGCCGCAGCACTTGTCACGGCAGGCGGGCTGACGCTCGCATTGCCCGCAATGGCATCGTCCGTTGTTCTTGGCTCCGGGTTGGCACGGAACTGCTATCTGCAGACCGAAAACGACGTCTCCTCGACGCGCCTTGCTATCGAAACCTGCGACAAGGCACTGACCGGAGAGGCGATGACTCTCGCGACACGGGCCGGAACGTTCGTAAATCGCGGTATCCTCTATATGCGATCCGGCGAGATTGATCGGGCGGTCCGGGACTATGACGCCGCACTGCGTATCGATAACGAACTGGGCGAGGCCTTTCTCAACAAGGGCGCAGCCCTGATCGTCTCGCAGGATTTCGAAGGCGGCATGCGTATGCTCGACACGGCAATCGCTCTCGGGACGAACGATCTGCATGCGGCGCATTACAATCGCGGCCTCGCCCGGGAGCGACTGGGTGACATCGAGGGGGCTTATGGCGACGTTATCCGGGCGCTTGAACTGCGTCCGGCGTTCGCGCCCGCCGAGGTTCAGTTGACCCGGTTCAAGGTCATAGAAAAAACCGGCTGACGATCGCGTAGCCGATGGTTCTCCGCAAAAGAAAAGGGCAGACCCGCAGGTCTGCCCTTGATCGTTACAAGGCGGGTCGGCCTAGTTGGCTGTGCCCGGCTTGTCTTCGGCCACCTGACGCGTGGTGTCGTTGATGTCCATGGCATCGTCATCCATTGGCCCGTCGGTCGCTTCGTCCATGTTTCTGGTCATGGTCTTGGTGTCCTGAGCCATCTTGTCGTCACCATTGCTCATCGTACCTGCCGGACGCACGGTTCGGGTTGTTGTCGTCGTGGTGGTCCGCGTCGTCTTCTGGGCACCTGACGTGGATGACGTCGCATCCATGTTTTTGGACGTGTCAGTCATCGGCATGGTCGTCCGGTCCGGCGACGGGCTGATCGTCGGGGTGGCAGCGGCATCGGCGGACTTCGCATCGTTCATCTTGCGGTCGGTCGACATGTCATCGGACATTTCGTCCTCGTCCATCTCGTCGCCGTTACCAATCACCGGCATGGTCACACGCTCCGGGGACGGGCTAACCGTCGGTGATGCCGTCGTTCCGGCAGGCATCGGATCATCCATCTGGCGCGAGGTCGTGGTTGATGTGCCTGTGGTCGAGGTGCCGGACGTCATGTCAGAGGACGCGTCCTTCATTTTCTTTTCATTGGTCTCGCTTGCCGATGTGTCGACCGGGTCAGCGTCAACTTCCAGATCGTCGACAACTTCCTCATCATCATAGTCGACCTTGGTCCGGTCCGTGTCGCCGTCCATGTCCATGTCGTCATCGGCGTCCATATCGTCGACCAGACCAATAACGCTACTGGTGACGTTGTCGATCAGATCGTCATCGGACAAGACGTAGTCGGACGCACGGTTCACATCGAAATCCGGCATCTTGGAGAACGCGGCAGCATCGACTTCCAGCGTCAGCATGAACTCGTCGGAGTCGCGCTTCTGCCAGATTTCATACTGGTCCGGCATCAGGCTGACTTCGCGTCCGCCAACATCTAGAAAACCGCCGGTTTCGACGATCACGCTGTCCGCGAACGGACCATCGGCAAATCCGACACGCTCGACTTCGCCGACTTCCTTGCCGTCCATGGAGAAAACGGACGCACCGATAAGCTCGCCGTCATCCGTGAAGAGCTTGGCTTCGTTCGTGGCCGGGGCCTGGTTCGTGGCCGGGGCCTGCATGGTTTCAGCAGGTGGCGTTGTCGTTGTCTGGGCATACGCAGCGCCTGTCATCAGAGCTGCCGCGGATACCAGGGGAATAAGCTTGTTCATGTTCGCACCTTCATATGTTGAGTCTGAACCGACAGATTCTGCCGACCCTTGCACTAACAACGGGAGAGGACGTCTCACGTTCCCTGAAACACTGTAGATGCTCCCCTCACCTTCTGACGGCGCAGGACAAGGCCATCCCTACCACAATTTAGCCATAGTTAGTGAATACTCGCTCATTTATCAGTAGGGAGGAACAGGCGATGGCCAACAGTATCCGACGACCGGCACGGCTTTATCAGTTTGCGATGTGGTGCCTGTCGCTGGTCTTTGCGGGATTTCTCATCGGTCTGGGCAGTCTGATCATTGCCGATCTGCCACGCGTCGACCGCTCGATCACGGTGACAGATTATATTGCAACCGATGCCGTCGAGCTGTTGGACAAACAGAGAAGCGACCTCCTTGTTCAGCAATCCGGGCTTCGCCGCACCCAGGAAGACGCAAGCGCCGACCTAGGCGACGCACGAAATGATCTCGCGGCGGCCAGGAGCGCTTTGACTGCATGGCTGGCCACGCGGGATGTCACCCGGGACGCAGCCCAGGACCCTGAGGTGCTCGCCCGGACGCGCGCGGTCGAAGCCTTGGAGAACGACGTTCTGTCCAGGCAGAATGCGGTCTCGGCAATCGACCGGCGACTTACCGAAGTAGACCGCCAGCTCACCGATCTGGGCATTGCCCGGAACGCAGTCTTCGATGAGGCCAGGCCGGAATTTAACGCCGCCATGCAGGCACAACGCCTGAAGGTGTTCGCGATGCGTCTGGCGCTGACCCTGCCCTTGCTGGTGATTGCAGGCTTTCTGGTCGCGCGGACGCGGTCCAGCCAATACTGGCCGCTTCATCGCGGCTTCGTCCTATTTGCGCTCTTCGCCTTCTTCGTCGAACTGGTGCCTTATCTGCCGTCCTATGGCGGCTATGTCCGCTACGGCGTTGGCATCATTGCAACGTTGATCGCGGGCCATTTCATCATTCGCGCCATGCGGCGGTATCTGGCCCGCCAGCAGTCGGCCGAGGCCCGCTCCGAACAGGACCGGCGCCAGTCCATCACCTATGAAACGGCGCTGAAGAAACTGGCAGCGAAAACCTGCCCCGGCTGCGACCGGTCCATCTATACGCGCGACGGCGACGAGACCGATTTCTGCGTTCATTGCGGCATTCGCCTGCAAAGCGATTGCGGGGCATGCGGAACGCGCAATCTCTCCTTCCACCGGTTCTGCATCTCATGCGGCGAGCCAAATCCGGAAATGCCTGCCGGACCAGGTTCGATCGAACAGTCTGTCCCGACTTGATCAGCGCATGGTATCGTCACACACACGTCGTGAATGGCGGTTAACGCTCACCCGACAGTCACCGTGGAGACATCACCATGCCCGAATTTTCCAGACGCAAGCTGCTTGGCCTCATGGCCGGTGGCGCAGGTGGTAGCGCACTGGTAGCCTGTTCCACTCCGGGAACTGCTGCGACCGGACGGATGAAATACGCAGAGACCTTTGTTCGCTTTGATCACGGTGTCGCGTCCGGCGATGCGACCGATCGGGCCGTGATCCTGTGGACGCGGGTGACCCCGGAGACCGAAACTGCCGGACCTGTCCCGGTCAGATGTTTCCTTACAACCGACCGCGCCGCGCTGGACGGGGTTTCGGAAAAGACCACGCAAGCCGTTTTCGATGGCGGCCGCGTCGTTGACCTGACCACATCCGCCTCGCGCGATTATACGGTCAAACTGGATGCCGGAGCCGATCTGCCCCTGAAGCCGGCAACGACCTATTTCTACCGCTTCGGCGTCATGACCCCGAACGGCATGGTGCTCTCCCCCGCTGGCACGACACAAACACGGGCCAGCGGTGACATGGACAGGCTGACACTTGGCGTGGTGTCCTGCTCCAACTTCCCGTTCGGCTATTTCAACGCCTATGGCGCTTTGGCCAAGCGGGACGATCTGGACGCTGTCGTGCACCTCGGCGACTATCTCTACGAATACGGCGTCGACGGGTATGGCGGCTCGGTCGGGCAGCAGATCGGCCGCGTCAGCACACCTGTCACGGAGATCGTGAGCCTTGAAGACTACCGGACGCGTCATGCCCAGTACAAGAGCGATCCCGACCTGCAGGCTGCCCATGCCGCCCATGGCTGGTATTGCACCTGGGATGATCATGAGAGCACCAACAACTCCTACCGGAACGGTGCCGAAAACCACAATCCGGAAGAAAATGAAGGCGACTGGACCGAGCGCAAGCAGGTTGCCGTGCAGGCCTATCTGGAATGGATGCCTGTGCGCGACCCGGCACCCGGCCGGGCCCGTGAAAGCATTTATCGCAGCTTCCGCTTCGGCAATCTGGCCTCCCTGCACTGTCTTGAATCGCGCCTGACCGGACGCTCGGACGAGATCGACTGGGCGACCGAACTGGCTGGTGTCGAGCCTGCGCAGATTCCGGCAAAAGCCGGTGAGGTCATGGCACGCGTCGCCGATCCATCACGCACGATGCTGGGCGATGTTCAGGAAAAATGGCTGGCGAAAGACCTTGCCGCTTCGGTGAAGGACGGCGTTGCATGGCAGGTGCTGGCCAATCAGGTAATCATGGCGAAGGTCAAGGCTCCCAACTTGCAGGAAGAGCTCACTGCGCAGGAAATCGCGGATATCAAGGTGCCACAAGTCGGGATGCTGGTTGGTTTCTCGCAGCTTGGACTGCCATGGAACCTTGATGCATGGGACGGCTTTCCCGCCGCGAGAGCGCGCCTGTATGCCGATGCAAAAGCCGCTGGCGCATCTCTGGTAACGCTGACCGGCGATACCCATACGGCCTGGGCAAACGACCTTCACGGCAGCGACGGGACGGTGCTCGGTGCAGAGTTCGGGTGCACGTCGATCACTTCGCCGGGCCTTGGCACCTATTTGCCAATTGAACGGATGGGACAGCTTTTTGCCGAGGCCAACGAGGAGGTCGCTTGGCATGATCCGTTCGGTCAGGGCTTTACGGTTGTCACCTTCACGAAGGACGCTGCGCGGGCCAGCTTCGTCAAAGTCTCCACTGTTCTCGAGACCGACTATACCAGCGAGGAAGTGGCGCAGTTCGAGAGCCGCAAGACCTCAGCCGGGCTCTCCACGCTGGTGGCGGTCTGATCGTAGCGAAAGACGCATTTGTCTATCTCCCACCGGTGGGCCTCCCGGACCCTGTCTTCCAGGACGGGTCCTGTCTCGTCGTCGACAAGCCGTCCGGGCTTCTGGCCGTTCCCGGTCGGCTTGAGGAGCACAAGGACAGTCTCTCTTTGCGTCTGCAGGAGAGCCAAGGCGACGTCTTCACTATCCACCGCCTGGATATGGACACGTCCGGGCTGATGGTCTTCGCCCGGACGCACGACGCCCAACGTGCCTTGTCCCGGCAGTTCGAGGCGCGGACCGTTCAAAAGCGCTATGTGGCTCTGGTCTCGGGCGACGTTGCAGAGAATGACGGGATCATCGACTTCCCGCTGGCCGCCGACTGGCCAAACCGGCCCTTGCAGAAAGTCGATGAGACCACCGGCAAACCCTCAAGAACCTGCTGGCAGGTCATTTCCCGACAGGCCAGGCAAAGCCGCCTGTCCCTCACCCCTGAAACCGGACGAACCCATCAGCTCCGCGTACACCTCGCCGCCATCGGGCATCCCATTCTGGGGGATGCGTTCTATGCAGCACCCGACGCACGCGCGGCGAGCGAACGCCTTTGCCTGCATGCGAGCGGTCTGGCGTTCGACCATCCGGAAACCGGCGAGCGTCTGACCTTCGAGAGCCCGCCTCCCTTCTAGCCTCCCGGCCTAGCGAACCAGCCCGCGCGAGCGAAGCGTGTCGATCACCAGATCTGCCAGCGCTTCCGGCGACGCATCCGCCGTCTCAAGCCGCAGATCGGGATGTTCCGGCGCTTCGTAAGGCGAATCCAGCCCGGTAAAGTTCTTGATCTCTCCGGCCTGCGCCTTCTTGTAGAGCCCTTTCGGGTCGCGCGCGATGCACACCTCCAGCGGCGCATCGACGAACACCTCGATGAACTCGCCCTCCCCGACCAGTTCGCGCACCATCTGCCGCTCTGCCCTGAACGGCGAGATGAAGGAGCAGGTGACGATCAGCCCGGCATCGAGCATCAACCGCGCGACTTCCCCGATCCGCCGGATGTTCTCGACGCGGTCGGCATCGGTAAAGCCCAGATCCTTGTTGAGGCCGTGCCGGATATTGTCGCCGTCGAGCGAATAGGTATGCGCGCCGAGCGCCGTCAGTTTGCGCTCCACGAAGTTGGCCACTGTCGACTTGCCCGCACCCGAAAGCCCGGTGAACCAGAGCATGACCGGGGTCTGCCCTTTCATCTCCGCGCGGGTTTCCTTGACCACATCCATGGCGTGGCGATGGATATTGCCCGACCGGCGCAACCCGAACGCGATCATGCCTGCGCCAACCGTCCGGTTCGTATAGCGGTCGATCAGAATGAAGGCCCCGGTTTCGCGCACCTCGTCATAAGGGTCGAAGGCTATCGGCTGGGCGGTTTTGAGATTGCAGAAGCCGATCTCGTTCAGTGCGAGCGTCTTGCCCGGAAGCTTGTCCATCGTATCGATGTCGAGCTTGTGCTTGAGCGCCGTAACCGAGGCAGGCACCGTGCGTGCACCCATCTTCAACAGATATGACCGCCCCGGCGCGAGTTCTGTCTCGTCCATCCAGAGTATGTTGGCGGCAAACTGGTCTGCCACATCCGGCCGGTCATCTGCGCTGGCCAGAACATCGCCGCGTGAAATGTCGATCTCGTCAGCCAGAGTCAGGGTGACGGCATCGCCCGCCGCTGCGTGCTCAAGGTCGCCGTCCGCGGTGACGATGCGCGCAATACGTGAAGCCGCACCGGAGGCCGCCACAACGATCCGGTCGCCGACACTGATTTCTCCGGCGGCGAGCGTGCCACAATAGCCGCGAAAATCGGCATTCGGCCGCGCAACCAGCTGCACCGGCATGCGAAAGCCTGCCTCGCGCTTGCGGCTGCCGATCTCGACGGTTTCGAGATGCTGCAGAACCGTCTCGCCGGAATACCATTTGGTGTTCGCCGAGGGAGCGATGATATTGTCCCCGTTGCGGGCAGAAATCGGGATCGAGACCACCGAGGCAAAGCCAAGCTGCTCGGTGATGGTCAGGTACTGCCCCGTAAGATCGTGAAAGCGGGCCGGAGAATAATCGACCAGGTCCATCTTGTTCACGGCCAGAACGATGTGCCGGATACCCAGAAGGTGAGCGATATAGGTGTGACGCCGGGTCTGCTCGAGAATTCCGCGCCTCGCATCGAGCAGGATGATGGCGAGGTCCGCGGTAGAAGCGCCCGTCGCCATATTGCGCGTGTACTGGGCATGACCCGGTGTATCGGCGACGATGAACTTGCGCTTTTCGGTGGCAAAGAAACGATAGGCGACATCGATCGTGATGCCCTGTTCACGTTCGGCTTCCAGCCCGTCCAGCAACAAGGCAAAGTCGAACTCCTCGCCCGTCGTTCCGTGCTTTGCCGTGTCCTTTGCCAGCGCCGCAAGCTGGTCCTCAAACAGGAGCTTGGTGTCGTAGAGCAACCGCCCGATCAGCGTTGACTTGCCGTCATCGACGGAGCCGCACGCCAGAAAGCGCAGGACGCCGCCTTCGGTGCGCGACAGCTTTTCGGCAAGTGAGGGGGAGTGCGTAGTCTGGGTCATGTCTGTCTGCATGTATGCGAGAGAAGAAGCGGCACCCCACCCCACCCCCTCCCCGCAAGCAGGGAGGGGCTCGAACACTTCATCGTCGAGGCATGCACTCCCCTCCTCGCCTGCGGGGAGGGGCCGGGGGTGGGGCGAACAGGATCAAACGAAGAAGCGGAGGTGAAAAAACCCATCAGAAATACCCCTGACGTTTCTTGGCTTCCATCGAGCCCTGCTCGTCGAAATCGATGACCCGGCCCTGGCGCTCGGAGGTATGTGCCGTCAGCATTTCGGAGAGCACGTCCTCCAGGCGCGTCGCCTCGCTCTCGACGGCGCCGGTCAGCGGATAGCAGCCAAGGGTGCGAAAGCGTACTGAACGCTCGCGAACGGTCTCGCCGGCACTCGAGCGGCATCCGCTCGTCATCGACCATGATGAGCTGGCCGTCGCGTTCGACGACCGGCCTGGGCGCAGCGAAATACAGCGGCACAACGGGGATCTCTTCCTCATAAATGTAGCGCCAGACATCCAGCTCGGTCCAGTTGGAGATCGGGAAGACGCGAATGCTTTCGCCCGTCCGGATGCGCGTATTGTAGATGTTCCAGAGCTCGGGGCGCTGGTTCTTCGGGTCCCAGCCATGCGCCTCGTTGCGGAACGAGAAGATGCGCTCCTTGGCGCGGCTTTTCTCCTCGTCGCGGCGGCCGCCTCCAAACGCTGCGTCATAGCCGCCCTCATTCAGCGCCTGAAGCAGGCCGTCCGTGCGGGAAATCTGGGTGTGTAGAGCCGAGCCGTGCACGAACGGGTCGATGTTTCGCTCGACCGCTTCGGGGTTCACATGAACGCGAATGTCCAGCCCGAGCGCATCGCGCAGCGCGTCGCGGAAGGCACCCATGGCCGCAAACTCCCAGCGGCTGTCAATGTGCAGGAACGGAAAGGGCGGCTTGGCGGGCCAGAAGGCCTTCATGGCCAGATGCAGGAGGACGGTGGAGTCCTTGCCGATGGAATAGAGAAGCACCGGGTTGCGAAACTCGGCCGCGACCTCGCGCATGATATGGATCGCCTCGGCCTCAAGCCGTTTCAGATGCGGCGACAGCGGAGCACGTCGCGGCGGGCGCTCCCCGAAACGCCGGGCATAGGCGAGGATGTCGTTTTCGATCGTCATGACTGCCCTGCACCGGCCGCTGTTCCAGACCGCCAGATCGATCCAGTGGCCTGCTGCTTCAAGTTCAGCGAGGCTTTAGAAATGCTGGTCGTCCTCCGCGCTCACGGCTCAGATTTCGATACCGGCCTTCTTCGCGTCTGCAAGGAAGGTTTCAAGCCCCTTGTCAGTAAGCGGATGCTTGACCAGTGACATCAGCGTTGCGGGCGGCACGGTGACCACATCGGCTCCGATCAGCGCGGCTTCCTTCACATGATTTGCGGTGCGGATCGAGGCGGCGAGGATCTCGGTCTCGAAGCCGTAATTGTCGTAGATCGTCCGGATATCGGCAATCAGTTCCATGCCGTCGATATGCATGTCGTCCAGACGTCCGATGAAGGGCGAAATGTACGCCGCACCCGCCTTCGCGGCCAGAAGCGCCTGATTGGCAGAGAAACATAACGTCACGTTGGAGCGGATCGCGTCGTTGGCCAACGTGCGGCACGCCCGCAGACCATCCTGAGTGAGCGGCAGCTTGACAACGACATTCGAGGCAATCGCGGCGAGAGAACGTCCTTGTTCCACCATCCCGTCAGTATCGGTGGCGAGCACTTCGGCGCTGACCGGACCCTCCACCAGATCGCAGATCTCGGCGATGAGCTCGCGCATTGGCTTGCCGGCTTTGGCCGCGAGGGACGGGTTGGTCGTTACCCCGTCAACAAGACCTGTCGCGTTGAGATCACGGATGACATCGGTATCGGCGGTATCGATGAAAAACTTCATATGCTGTCCCTGCGCTTTTGGGTGTGAGCCCGTTCTAGGCGAGAAGTGCGCGGGGGTTAAGTGATTTACCCGGGCGTGCACGCCACCCCGTCAATTGCGAAGATCATCGATTCAGACAGGCGTGCGAGAGTCGCCTCTTCCCAGGCCGTCTTGCGACCTTCTTCCGGCAGAATGAGAAGCGTCACGGGTTCTTCCAGCTGATTCCCCATCGAGACCATAAGGAAAGCGCCAATCGGCCCGTCGCCGATCATAAGGCCGGCGAGTTTCTGGCCCGCATCCTCGCCTTCAAAACCGTCCAGCTTGTCGAACAGCCCCAGACTGAACCGGCTCGTCATCTTCCAGCCTGACAGCGAGGAGAGAACCGGATCGCTGCCCACCGGGGCGAGCGCGAGCGAATAGGGGTGCGGGGTCATATCGAACACCGCGGTTTCGACACCAAATGCGTTTCTGAAGACGGCACCCTTTGGCATTTCTTCGAAACTGAACCCGGCGGAGGTCGGCTTTTCGCCCTGCTTTTCATAATTCCAGTCTATGCTGAGTGTAAGTTCGGCACTGCCAGTGACCGGCGTCTTCGCGTCAGGATCAGACTGCCATTCCAGCCCTGTCGCCATAAACTCGACGCTGTTTTCCGTCGCGCTCCATGTCCAGGGACCGGACGTACCGGTCGGGCAGGCCGACTGCGCGAAGGCATTTGTGGCGAACAGGGCAAAACTGCCTGCGATAATGAGAATGCGCATGGGAGGTCCTTTCACGGTCCACCTGAAAGAATGAGCCGCAAAGCTCGACTGTGTCGATCCGGAATATGCACCCTCTAACCCGTGGCGCGTAAGCGCCAACGTGCCGGGTTAAACGGGCGGTTCTACGCAGGTGTAGTGGCATTTGTCGAAGTAAACGGCAACGCACGCAAGTCAGTTTCGCTTCTGACCAGTGAATGCCAAAGTCCGCCGAACATATGACCGGATGATGTCGGTTTCGGCGTATCCCGGAAGAACGTCACGTGCTGGCCCTGCGCTTGCCGGTATCGCCCCGTTCCAGATGGAAAAGGCAAGCAAGATAAGCGTTCATTCGAATGTGCACCCCACCCCGTAGCTCGCATAGAGCTTTGACTCAGACAGTCGGGCAAGGTTGGCCCCATCCCAGGCTGTCTTCCGGCCCTCTTCGGGCAGAAGGAGAAACGTCACCGTCTCTTCGGGCTGGTTCTCTATAGGAACCATTAGGAATGCGCCGATCGGACCATCGCCAGTCATCCAGGCGGCGAGTTTCTGGCCCGCGTCCACGCCCTCGAAAGTACCCATCAAATCGAAGAAACTCAAGTTGAGCTTATTTCTCATTTTCCAACCTGAGCCGGCTGAAAGGGGTTGATCGTTTCCGACCGGGGCAAGCTTCAGCGTATAGGGGTGCGGTGTGACATCGAAAGCAGGTGTCTCGCTACCGGACTCGTTCCTGAAGCTAGCGTTTTTCGGCATCTCCTCAAAAACGAACCTGGCAAAGGTTGGCTTTTCATCAGGCTTGTCAAACTTCCAGCTAATGCTGAGTTCGAGCTCGGCGCTACCCGCGACAGGTATTTTTGCGTCCGGATCGGACTGCCATTCCAGCCCTGTTGCCACGAACACAACGCTGTCTCCCGACGCGCTCCATGTCCAGGGACCGGACGTACCGGTCGGGCAGGCCGACTGCGCGAAGGCATTTGTGGCGAACAGGGCAAAACTGCCTGCGATAATGAGACTGCGCATGCGAGGTCCTTTCAGGATAACGCCCTGATTGGTCAATTATGTGCCCGAACGGACCGGCGCGTCGAGGTCTGCCATGGCTTCATCTAACCCGTGGCGGTTAGGGGTGTTGAAGTGAATGCGCCCGGGTTTTCTCAATGCGCCGTACCATGATCGCAGGCTTGCTGCCGTTTGAAGGCAATAGGTGATCCGGCTTCTTTAATGCCACTCCAGCCGAAGGCGTGGAGTCCAGAGTGCGTGTGCGAGATACAAACTTGCTGGACGCCACGCGCTGACGCGCTGGCGTGGCGGAAGAGAGGTTTGGGCGTCATGGAAACGGTGCCCCACCCCCGACCCCTCCCCGCAAGCAGGGAGGGGAGTGTGCGCTGTGAGGTTTCGGGTCATCTCGAAAGGCTGCCCCGGATATGGCTTCGCCGTTCCGGGGAGGCGTTGAAGGCGAAAAACCGCCCTAGCCCAGTCCGGCTTCTGCAAGTGCGGTTGCCTGACGTTGTGCCAGACCCTCCTGCGAAAAGCCCTCAAGACTGTCTTCCATCAACCGGTAGAAGTTCAGTTCCGCCCCGAGCCTCAGATAGGCGGCACCAAGACCTATGGCGGCGCGATCCATGAAGACAAACTCCGCCGGAATCCGCACGGGACCTTTTTCCTTCAGCATCTTGCGGACCTGAAACGCCTCCTTGCGCCCGTATTCGCCCGGCTTGATGCCGTCGGCCACGCTACGCACACGGTCATCGAGCAAGGGGCCATAGATGAACCGCGCCCAGACGTTCAGCACCTCAACCAGATCAGATGAGAGGTCTTCAAACCCCCACATCCGGTAGGCTTCGGCGCAGGCATCGAAATCATCGGCCAGCAGTGCCTGGCGAAGCGCCACGACACCCGCCACGAACGTCGGGGGAAAAATCCGGATGCAACCGAAGTCGAGCAGATTGATACCCTCTCCCTCGCCGGTGATCTGGTAGTTGCCCAGATGCGGGTCACCATGGATCACCCCATGCGTGTTGAACGGGTCCCACCATGTCCAGAACAGCATTTCCGCAATGTGATTGCGCACGTCTTGTGGCGCGCTTTCGAAACGGTCGAGCGGCTGGCCCGTCACCCATTCCATCGTCAGAAGGCGTTTGGTGGAGAGCGCTTCGACCGGTTCCGGCACGGTTACAAAATCGCGATCTGCGAGCATGAACTTGTAAAGCCGCATGGCTTTCGCCTCGCGCTCATAATCGAGTTCCTCGCGCAGGCGATCGGTAATCTCGCCGATCAGCGCGCCCGGGTCGATGGACTTGTCCATTCGCTTGTAGAGCCCGAGCAGGCTTTTCAGCTGGCCGACATCGCTTTCGACCGCGCTCGACATTTCCGGATATTGCAGCTTGCAGGCCACGACGCGCCCGTCTTTCAGCGTTCCCTTGTGGACCTGACCGAGGGAGGCGGCATGAGCGGCTTCCTTGCCGAACTCTGCGAAGGTGTCCTGCCAGTCTGCGCCGAGTTCGGCCCGCATCCGGCGGCGCACGAACGGCCAACCCATGGACGGGGCATGGCTCTGCAATTCCTTCAGTTCGTCAGCGTATTCGGCAGGCAGGAACTCAGGAATGGTGGACAGCATCTGCGCCACCTTCATCAGCGGACCTTTTGTCTGGCCCAGCGCACGTGCCAGCGCCCGGGCGCTTTTTTCGTCGCCCTGATCGCCGCCGAACGCACGGTTCACGCCGAAACTGAGCGCCGCGCCGGAGAGGTTCGCACCGACCTTTGCCGCCCGGCCCATGCGGGCAGACATCCGGTTGCGCTCAGGATCATCTGCATTGGCCATACACGTTACACCTGTTTTCTGTCGTTCAGTAGCAAGGACATAGTGTGCGCGAGGTGGATCGGCACGGAGACAAATCGTTCGCCTGCGCAGACTGGTTCAAGACGATAGATCAAATTGCTCGGACCGGGTTAGCCAGACCTTGAAACGACCGTGCCAGATTGGCACCCGATTAACCGGACGCAATCGTCCGCTCATGCTTTCGGGAATGCCCTTATGGCCAAGACAGTGCTTGTCATCGACGATGATCCGACACAACGCCGACTGCTTCAGGCCGCCGTCGAGAAGGCCGGATTTGCAGCCCGTTGCGCGCCGGACGGTGAAAGCGGTCTGGAAATGGCGCGCGACGCGAAAGACGGGATTGATGTCGTCCTGCTCGATCTCGTCATGCCGGGGCTTTCGGGGATGGAAACGCTGGAGCGTCTGATGGACGCCCGCTCTGATCTGCCGGTGCTGGTGCTCACGGCATCTGGCAGTATCGACACGGTGGTGCAGGCCATGCGCGGCGGCGCGTGCGATTTCTTCGTCAAGCCGGTCAGCCCGGAGCGTGTGGTTGTCTCCATCCGCAACGCCCTGCAGATGTCGAACCTGCGCGGCGAAGTCAAACGTCTCAAACGCAGCACCAATGGCGAAATGTCGTTCGACGACATGATCGCCGACGCCCCGCCCATGAAGCAGGTCGTACGGCTCGGACAACGCGCTGCGTCCTCCAACATTCCTGTGCTCATTCTGGGCGAGAGCGGTGTCGGCAAGGAAGTCATCGCGCGCTGCATTCAGGGAGCGTCGGACCGGTCCGGCAAGCCGTTCATCACGGTCAACTGCGGCGCCATTCCCGAAACCCTCGTTGAGAGTATCCTGTTTGGCCACGAAAAAGGTGCGTTCACAGGTGCCGTCGCCAGCTCGGCAGGCAAGTTTGTTGAAGCTGATGGCGGCACGCTCTTCCTTGATGAGGTCGGTGAATTGCCGCTGGATATACAGGTCAAGCTGCTGCGGGCCCTGCAGGAGGGCGAGGTCGACCCGGTGGGCGCCCGCCGACCGGTCAAGGTGAATGTCCGCATCATCTCGGCCACCAACAAGGATCTGGCGATGCTGGTGTCCGAAGGCCGGTTTCGCGAAGACCTTTATTACCGGCTGAACGTCTTCCCCGTCGACATGCCGTCGCTGCGCGAACGCAAGAGCGACATTCCGGCTCTGGCCGAGCATTTCATCCGCCGCTTCAACGCCTCAGAGGGCCGCAAGATCACGGGAATGAGCAATGATGCGGCCAAGCTGGTCGCCTCGTTCGACTGGCCAGGCAATGTCCGCCAACTCGAAAACATGATCTTCCGTGCGGTCATTCTCTGTGACGGCGACGAGCTCGATCTGGCAGATTTCCCGCAACTTTCAGGGCTTGTGCCCGATCTGGAGCGATTGCCGGATGTGGAACGCGCGCCGCGCGGCGATGCGGAAACGACATCCCCCACCGGCGAGAAACTGCCCGTTACGATGATGGACCCGGGCGGCGATCTGCGCCCGCTGGAAGAGATCGAACGCGATTTGATCCAGTATGCGATCGACCACTATGCCGGACATATGTCGGAGGTCGCGCGCAAGCTGGGCATCGGGCGCTCGACGCTTTACCGCAAGGTTCGCGAGCATGACCTGCGGGTCGACCCGCAAGAGCTGGAAGCGGGTTAGGCTAACGGGCATATTTCCCGCGTATGCGGGGATCTCTTCAAGCTGTCGCTGACAGATCCCCGCCGCCGCGGGGATGGCAAAGAATGCCTGTGCATCTCACCAATCGCTTCCCCGGACGAGCGTAGCGACGATCCGGGGTTGCCTTGCGAGAGACTTAAGCGCCGTCGCGGGAATGAAGGGATCAGGTGTCTGTTCCACGCGCCACTCCAGCCGAAGGCGTGGAGTCCAGACCGCCTGTGCGACGTATAGATATACTGGACGCCACGCGCTGTCGCGCTGGCGTGGCGGTGAAGGGGATGAGCGTACAGCAACCTCACACCAAACCCCTCTCCTTGAAAAGGAGAGGGGCTTTTGCGCCGTGCCTCCATAACGTGCGCCTCCCTCTCCTTCCGGTTGGAAGGAGAGGGATTGAGGGTGAGGATAGTTTTAAATGTAAAAGCGGCCCCGGATATGGCTTCGCCATTCCGGGGAGACGGCTGGGATTCACGGATATCCCATCAGTCGCTTCCCCGCACGAGCGTAGCGACGATCCGGGGTAGCCTTGGGGAAAGATGTATGCGCCGCCGCGCTCTCGTGCTTCGACGGGCTCAGGATGAGAGCGCTTTGCGGTCCGCCCCCTCCGTCAGCTTCGCTGCTACCTCCCCCGCAAGCGGAGGAGGAAAACCGGCGGCCAGAATGAAGGGGTCAGGCGTATTATTTGAGCGCCACTCCAGCCGAGGGCGTGGAGTCCAGACTGCCTGTGCAATATGAATGTTTACTGGACGCCACGCGCTGCCGCGCTGGCGTGGCGGTAGAGAGGAATGAGTCTTTGTAAAGGCTGCCCCGGATATGGCTGCGCAATTCCGGAGAGGCGGCTGAAGAACGAGCTCTACCTTCAGGCGCGGCCCCAAGAAAAGAGGCGGGCCTGTACATTAATCTTCCAAGGGGAGAGTGCTTTCTTCCTCGACCTTCTCCGCCCTGACATATTCGAAGTTCGAACCGTTCCAGTCGCCTTCGGCAATGTCTGCCAGCAGGACGACGCGGAAGACCAGCGCATCACCCGGCCCGATGGGGCCGCCGGGGCGCGGGCTATCGCCGTAAGCCAGATCAGCCGGAAGATAGATCAGCCAGTCATCGCCGGGGCACATCAGGCCGAGGGTTTCCGTCCAGCCCTTGATGACGCCATTGGCCGGAAACTCGATGGCTTCCCCGCGCCCAAGCGAGCTGTCGAAGACGGTACCGTCTTTCGCGAGCCGGCCTTCGTAATGCACGACGGCGCGATCTGCCCCGGTTGGTCCGCCATCACAGCTGCTGCCCTCGGCAAGCTCGATATACTCAAGCCCGGAACCGGTCGTTTTCACGTCCGCGCCGTCACTGTCCCAGGGGGTGTATCTTGCCCATGGATCACTGGATTCAGCGTCCGTCACGGCGACCAGGTCAGCCGGCGTCTCGCCGTCACTGGTGTTTCCGCAGGCTGTGAGGAAAGCCGCAAGGACAAGGCCGGTCGTGGCCAGTTTCAGGGAATGTTTCATCTGTTTCTTTCCGTCTTGAGGTTCAGGCAGCATTCGGGCCGCGGGGAGGATACCCAAACGCGGTGAGAGCGTCGATCACATCCTGGGTATGCCGGGCATCGCGGGTTTCGATAAGGATGTCGAATTCAGCACCCTTGGCCGACACATCGAGCGCCAGCCGATTGTGGGCGACCTCAATGATGTTGGCCCCCTGCTCGCCGATGACCCGCGAGACCTTGCTGAGAAGGCCCGGACGGTCTTCGCCGACGATGCGGATATTGTATAGACGTTTATCACGTACAAGGCCCCGCGTGAGCACGGAGGCGAGCAGGCGCGTGTCGATGTTTCCGCCGCAGAGAACCAGCCCCACACGCTTGCCCGAGAACTTGGACGGATAGGCCAGAAGCGCCGCCAGACCGGCGGCGCCCGCCCCTTCGGCGACCGTTTTCTCGACCGTGCAGAACAGCATGATCGCGCGCTCGATATGGTCCTCGTCCACCAGCAGGACCTCATCGACCAGCCGCTCGCAGACCTCGAACGTCCGGGCGCCGATCTTCTTGACGGCAATGCCCTCGGCAATGGTCGAACCGCCGATCTTCATCTCGCCGCCATGCCGTTTGGCATAGAGCGAGGGGTATAGCCGCGTTTCAACGCCGATAACCTGTATGTCGGGTTTGAGCGCCTTGGCCGCCGTCGCCACACCGGAGATCAGGCCCCCGCCACCAACCGGCACCACAAGCACTTCGAGTTCCGGCGCGGCCTCGAGCATTTCAAGCCCGGCCGTTCCCTGCCCCGCCATGATCAGATCATCGTCATAGGGGTGGATGAAGGTGAGATTTTCCCGGTCGCACATGTCCTGGGCATGGGAATAAGCATCGTCCAGGCTTTCGCCGTGCTGAATGACGCGCGCGCCGAAATCGCGTGTGTGCTGCACTTTAACGAAGGGCGTGTTCTCCGGCATGACGATGGTCACCGGAACCGAGAGGCGCTGGCCATGATAGGCCACGCCTTGCGCATGGTTTCCGGCGGACATGGCGATGACGCCGCGCTCGCGCTCATCTTCAGTCAGGCCGAGCAGCCGGTTCAGGGCTCCGCGCTCCTTGAAGCTGGCGGTAAACTGCAGGTTTTCGAACTTGACCCAGACCTCTGCGCCGGTGATCTGCGACAGGGTGCGCGACAGGCGCATGGGGGTATGCTCGACCTGGCCGTGAATGCGGGACGCCGCTTCGCGGACGTCTTCGATACTGATTGGCATCAACCGGCGCCTTCCGTTTTCATGTGGGCAAGTTTTTCGCCCATTTTTTCCTTCACGATGTTTACGGCTTTCAGCGGACGGACCATCACCTTGAAATCGGTGATCTTGCCGCTCTCGTCCCATTCGATCATATCGACCCCGTTCACGGTAATTCCGTCCACCACGGTTTCGAATTCCAGTACCGCGCGGTCACCGCAATCGAACTCGCGCAGATAATGGAAGGCCTCGCCGCCGAGTATGTCTTCTGCGAACGCCAGATAAATGAAGGCGGTATTCCTGCCGCGCTGGGGCGTATGAACAACCGGCGATGTGAAGACCACCTCATCGGCCAGCATGTCCTTGAGCACCTCATGATCGCGGGTTTGAATGAAATTATGCCAGCGTGCGAGATGGTCGGACATGCTGAGGTCTCCGGTCAAAATGATCGTCGTCTTCTCTGTGACGCATGGGTAACCGGCGTGCAAGGCAGGCGATACGGGAAATCCGCCCTTTGCGCGTGCCAGAACAGAATTGCCGGCGTCTGCCGCGTTAGACCCCGCCGACCGGGGCATAAAGCCCCGCGCCTGCCGCGAAGGGGTCATGCTCGGCCACGTAATGGCTGGGCGAGACCTCGATCAGTTTTGGGCGGTATTGAGGCGCATCGGCATCATCGACGATTTTCGACTTCAGGAAGCGCAAGCCCGCGCGCGTATCCATTGGCGATGGCAGATCGCCTTTCAGGCGCATGCGCTCACGCGCACGCTCCACTTTCGGATCAGGACGCAGAACGGCGTCGATCAGCGCACGGGTATAGGGGTGGCGCGGTGTTTCGAAAATGGCGCTGCGGTCTGCCACTTCGACCGCCTGCCCCAGATACAGCACCATGATCCGGTGACTGATTTCCCGCACCACTGCCAGATCATGGCTGATGAAGATCATCGAGAGGCCGAATTCGGCCTGCAGCTCAATCAGCAGGTCAATGATCTGCGCCTGAACCGACACATCAAGCGCGGAGACGGCCTCGTCGCAGATCACCAGCTTGGGCGACAGCACCATGGCCCGGGCAATGCCGACGCGCTGGTTCTGGCCACCGGAAAGCTCGTGCGGGTAACGGTTGATGAGCGCGGGGTCGAGCCCGCAGCGCGGCATCAGCTTGCGCACCTCGTCCTGACGGGCGCTCTCGTTCATGTCACGCCGGAAGACGGTCAAGGGTTCAGCGATGGACTGGCCTATGGTCATGCGCGGATCAAGGCTGGCGAGCGGATCCTGAAACACAATCTGCAGGTCTTCGCGGGTGGCCTTGAGGCCTGATTTCGTCGCGTCGGTAAGGTTTGTGCCGAGCCAGGAGACTGCGCCGCCTGTCGGCTCCACGAGCCGCAGGACACCGCGCGCCATAGTCGACTTGCCGCACCCGGACTCGCCGACAACACCCAGCGTTTCACCGGGGCGCAGATCGAAGCTGACACTGTTGACGGCGCGCAAGGGTTTGGTCTTGCCAAAAAGCCCGCCGCCGACCTTGATCGGGAAAGTTACTTCGAGGTCTCGCACGGAGAGCACCGGTTCGTCGGACGGAGATGCGCCTGCGCTGATTTCGGGGCGTCCCTGACGTCCGATCCGGTCAATGCGGGGCACGGCGTCAAGCAGCATTTTCGTATATTCGTGGGTTGGCGCGTCGAAAATTGCATCGACGCTGCCCTGCTCGACGATCTCGCCGCGCCGCATGACGGCCACCCGGTCGCACATGCGCGCGACGACCCCCATGTCATGCGTGATCAGCAGAATGCCGGTGCCGGTTTCGGCCTTCAGCTCGTCCATCAGCGCCAGAACCTCGGCCTGAACCGTGACATCGAGCGCCGTGGTCGGCTCGTCTGCCAGAAGCAGCTTGGGACCGCACAGCATGGCGATGGCAATCATCACCCGCTGGCGCATGCCGCCGGAAAGCTCGTGCGGGAACTGGTCCATCCGCCGCGCCGCTTCGGGAATGCGGACGCGTTCGAGCCAGTCGACGCAGAGCTTGTCCGCCGCCTTGCCTTTCGTTTTCGTATGAATGGAGAGGCTTTCGCGCATTTGAGCGCCAACGGTCATGTGCGGTGTGAGGGAAGTGAGCGGGTCCTGAAAGATCATCGACATCTGCGCGCCGCGCACCTTGCGGCCCGGCGTTTCGGTGCCGAGATCGAACACACGGCCGTCGAAATCCAGCTTGCCGGTGGCCGCACCGTTGGAGGCCAGCAAGCCCATGGCGGCAAGCGCTGTCTGGCTTTTGCCGGAGCCGGACTTCTCCGACGATTCCCAGGCATTCGCCCCGCGCCAGCGAGAACGATATGCCTTTCACGGCCTCTACGGTTCCGTCCGGGGTGTCGAAGGTCACGCCGAGGTCTGTGACCTCAAGCAGGGTTGTTGGGGCCGGTCCGGTCAAATCAAGCACTCCGAGAATGTCGTTCTGCTCTCTCATAGAAAACTGATCAGTAAATGAACACCTCGTTTGTCAGAGGACGCTTTGCGGCATTGATCCCGTGCGCCGCATGGGCAATCACTAAAGGCCAGACGAACACTTCATCCGGAGGCCGCCATGCCCGTAATGACCTATCTGACCACATGCATCTTCGATCATGGAGCGGTTGCAAAGCTGGGCAAGACGCTTGCGGGCTTCGGTGTGACCAGAGCCTTCATCGTGACTGACCGCGGCATCGAGGCGGCGGGCATTCTGGATACTGTGAAAAGCCATGCTGGAATGGATGTGGATGTCTTTGCCGAAACCGAACCCAACCCCACCGAAGCGCAGGCAAAGCTGGCCGCGGAACGATACCGCGCATCCGGCTGCAACGGGATCATTGCGCTCGGCGGTGGCTCGTCGATGGACATGGCCAAGGCGGTGGGGCTGATCGCCACGCATGATGGGCCCTATGAGCAATACGCGGCAATGGCGGGCGGCTCACGCCTGATCAAGCCGATCCCGCCGCTTGTCGCCATTCCAACTACGGCCGGTACCGGCTCGGAGGTCAGCGTGGGCGCGGTGCTCATCATGGAAAACGGGCGCAAGGAGACCATCGTCTCGCCGCATCTCATCCCGAAAACCGCGATCTGCGACCCGGAACTGACCCTTGGACTGCCCCCAGGCCTGACAGCGGCGACCGGCATGGACGCGGTCACCCACTGCATCGAAGCCGTACTCGCACCGCCGTCGAACCCGCCGGCAGAAGGCATCGGTTATGACGGGATTGCCCGCGCCGTTGGCGATGGATGGTTGAAGAAAGCCGTGAAGGACGGGTCCGACAAGGACGCGCGCTGGCATATGATGATGGCCTCCTATGAGGGCGCACTGGCGTTCGTCAAAGGGCTGGGCGGGGTACACGCCCTGTCGCATTCCGCCGGTCGCAGGCACGACATGAAGCTGCATCACGGGACGCTGAACGCGATCTGGTTGCCGCATCTGCTGCGCTTCAACGAAGGCTATGCCGACGCAAAATATGCCCGTTTGCGGCAGGTCATGGGCCTCGATAAGGGCGCCGACATCGCCGGTGCCATCGATGCGCTCAACGCCGATATTGGTATTCCACGCACGCTGAAAGAGGTTGGCCTGACCGCGGAACACGGGGCCTCGGTTGTCGACTATGCCCTGAATGATCTGGCACACGGCACGAATGCGCGTCCGATCAGCCGGGAAGACTACGAGATGCTTTATGAGGCCGCTCTGGGCTAATTCACGCGTCTGATACTGAAACCGGACTGGCGACGTGCGTTGGCGGAGCCATAGACTCCAAGATCAAGCTTTGGAGTAGCGGCATTTGGGGTTTGTACCTTGGTCACGGGCGCTTGAATGCCTCACAACAGCCTCCCCGGAATGGCGAAAGCCATATCCGGGGCCCATCCTTTGTCCGATCATCACGCTGCCTTTGTTACGGGATGGGCACCCCGGTCAAGCCGGGGCGATACGGTAGGGAAGGTGGCCGACCCTCTGACACGTTCAGGGTGAGACTGTGATCTCAGGGTGAAAGCGGTGGAACTCAAGGCAAGAGCGCGGTGCGCGAGGTTCGTCATCAAGCTGTGCCCCGTCAAACCTCGACAATTCGGTCGGGCCTGCACATTTGTCATCCTTGCGGCGCATCAAAGGACGAGCGGAGACAAAACACCGATGACCACAGCGACCGATAGCGCCATTCAGGCTCTGGAAGACCTGGCCGAAGACCGCAAGTTCATGCTGGCGATCAAGGACGCCATGGACAGCCAGATCGATGCACGCACCGGTACGCTGCAAGCTTGCGGGCTGTATATCGATCACCTCAAGCAACGGGTTGATGCGGAGGCGTGGAACGCGCTTTTCACGTACGCGGACGCCATTGGCCTGCAGGGCGAGATTGACCGCCTGTTCGCGGGCGATGTCGTCAATCCGTCCGAGGCCCGGGCCGCACTGCACTGGGCCTTGCGCGGAGCCAGCCCTGACCTGCCCGAAACCGAGCGGACACAAGCCACACGGGGGCTGGACGCCGCAAAAGCCTGGGCGGCGAAAATCGTTTCCGGCGAGATCACTGCAGCGTCCGGCGAGCCTTTTCAGGCGGTCCTGCATGTCGGGATTGGCGGGTCTGATTTCGGCCCGCGTCTGCTGGCTGACGCGATGGCGCCGCATTTACGGGACGGCGTGGACCTGCGCTTTCTGGCGAATATCGACCCGGCCGACTTTACCGCTGCGGTGAAAGGTCTGGACCCTGCGCGTACGCTGGTCGTCGGTGTGTCCAAGTCCTTCGGCACCGAAGAAACCCTTTATAATCTCGATCGGTGCAAGGACTGGCTAGAGACCGCAATCGGCAAGGACGCCCTCCCGCGCCATCTTGCGCTGGTAACGTCGGCGACGGAGACAGCAACCGAATGGGCAGGCGACGGGGTCGCCCTCTTCGATCTGCCGGACAGCGTCGGCGGGCGCTATTCGGTCTGGTCGGCTGCCTCGCTTTCTTGCGAGATTGCCTTTGGCAGCGCGGTCATGGACCGGTTTCGCGCAGGCGCATATGAGATGGACACCCATGCCAGGACGACGGCCCTGCGGGACTCCCTTCCGGTGAGGCTGGCGCTTCTTGACGTGTGGAACGCCTCGTTTCTGGATGAGCCGATGCGTGTGGTACTGACCTATGCCCACCGGTTTCGCTTGCTGGCGACCTATCTCCAACAGCTTGAAATGGAATCCAACGGCAAGCAGGTCTCACCAGACGGACAGTTTGCACCGCTGCCGACCGCCCCCGCCGTCTGGGGCGGGGAAGGCACCATCGGCCAGCATTCCTATCATCAATGGCTGCATCAGGGCCGCGGCGCACCGGTGGAGTTTCTGCTGGCGCTCGACCCGCGGGCGGACAAACGCGGCAATCGCGCTCTGGCCGCCCATGCACTGGCGCAGGCCCGCGCGCTTCTCGACGGGCGCTCGGCAGGCGATATCGACGAAGCAGATGAAGCGGTTCTGATACAGAAGATTGTACCGGGAGACCGCGCCTCGACCTTTATTCTGGCACCTGACACCAGCCCGGAAACCCTCGGCAAACTGATCGCTCTTTATGAGCACCGGACGTATTGCGCCGGGCGGCTCTGGGGGCTAAATCCGTTCGATCAATGGGGCGTCGAGCTTGGCAAGGTCATGGCCGGTGGACTGAACCGGGCGCTTGGCGGAGAGGATACTACCGCCGGGCTGGATGCCAGTAGCGAGGGTTTACTGTCGCGCCTGTCAGGTCAGCTTCGGGACTAGCCCGAACCGGCATCCGACCAGACATTCGGGTCGGCATAGCGCACACCCGCCTGATTGGTGAGACGCTCTACAAGAGCGTCAATCGGCGGCACGTTCAACGCCTGTGAACCCACATCGTCCCAGGACAGGACCGCCTCGCCGGACGGGGTCAGCCCGACCAGAGAAAACCCGGCCAGATTGCGTTGGCCTTGCGCATACTTGCCGAACTCAAGACGCGCCGCGCTGCGGCTTTGACGGTACAGCCTGAGAATACGCTCGGCCTCCGGCGCATTCTCGAACCGGACAATGAAGCGGGGGCCTGTTTGCGGCCCGACAGGGTCAGGCTCGCTTGTTGGAACGTCCACAGGCGCGAGGGCAATAACCTCGCCTGTTTTGTCCATTGCGGACTCAAGTACCGTCAACGGGGCGGTGGCAGAGACAGGGGTCATTTCAAGGACGGGCGCAGGCAGGACAGCCGCTTGTGTTTCGACCTTTGTCTCGCCCCGTGACTCAGTTGTCGCAAACGAAGGGCCAGCCTCTTGGCCAAGCTGTTCGGTCATGGCGAACCGGGCGTTGGTTTCGGTCGGCAGCAAAAAGGTCAGGGCGAGCGCGGCCGAAGTGACCGTAGACAGCCCGGCAACGGCAATCTTCAATCCACCAAGACGGGCTTCGCGAACCTGTACGGGCCGCATTAACGGGCGCTGCGGTGTCGCGTCCGGTTCAGGCCAGGCTCCGGGGTCCGGCAAAGGTGCCAGACCGTCTCTCAACGCCTCAATCTTCATCCTTGCCCCCGTTCTCCCCGATCCTTCCGGCGTCTCCCAACACCAGTCTTGCGGCCGCCAGATTGACGAGCCCTGCCCCGCAACCACGATAGCACCGCCCGGCCTGCCCGTCGATCAGGGCAGCTTCATCAGTTCCGGTACAGGCTCCCGTGCATTGCAGGGGCGATGTGGTGACCGCAGTCGACCGCAAGGCCTCCACCCGTTCTGCCGGACTGGCGTTCGGGTAGGCATCCGTCAGAACGGCCAGGGCTCCCGCCGTGATGGCAGCAGAAAAGGACGTGCCTTCAACGAAAGCATGGCTGCAGCGTTCGACAGTTTCACGGTCGCGGACATCGCGGCAATCGCTTGCATCCGAGAAGACCAGAATGCCGTCCGGCCACTCGTTTCCGTCAAGGTCGGCAGCGAGGTCCCCGCCCGGTGCCATTATATCGACGCCGAGCCCGTAGTTCGAATATTCAGCGAGCCTGCCCGCGCCATCGGAGCCCGCGACCGTTACCACATTCCGGCACCCGGCAGGCGCATACCCGGCAATGTCCGCGCCGCGGTTTCCGGCCGGTGCAACAACGATGATCCCCCGGCTGGTTGCAGTGTCTATGGCCGTCTGCAAGCGAGCCGGACAGGCGACCGGCGCGGTCAGCGACAGGAGAATAACAGACGGACGCACGGGGTTGACCACAGGCGCGAATACGGCCTCGTCGGCCTCTCCTTCGGGCGACGCGAAGCTGACGGCGCTTGCTCCGGCTGCCCATTCGAGCGCTGCCGAGATATCGCTGAGTCGTCCACCGCACGAGCCAACGGCGCGGATGGGCTGGATCCGAAGACCGGGGACCATGGCTGCCGATCCCGAGCCGTTGCCGGTGCGCGCCGCCGCAAGCAGGCCTGCAATCTGGGTGGCATGGGACACGGCCGCGACTGCGCCGCCATCCCGTCCGCAGGGGCCGGTGCCGACCTTGGGAACACGATCGGCCCGCGCACCGGCTGCACGCGAGGCGATGCCACCAACAAAATCAGCCGGTTCGATCAGCGTATCGGCGTCGAAGTCGGCCAGTCCGGTTTCTATGCCGGTATCGATGAGCGTGATGACGGGGCTCTCGGCCGGGTCATCGACCTGCAGGGCGACATCGCCAAGGCCGATCCCCCGCAAGGGCGAGGTCCGGTTGGCCGATGTCGAGGAAAACGCCCATTGAAGGGGGCGCAACGGGTCAGGGCGAACGGTGCTTGTTGGTGCGGCCTCATCTGCCGCGGACGGCGTGAACCGGTGGTCCCAAGAGACATCGCGGTAATGCCCGGAGGCTTGCAGAACTGCAATAGCGCACGCGGTTCTCGCCGTGAAATCGAGCGATGAGACGCGTTCTTTGCTGCAATCGAGCGGGCTGTCTCCGGCAAATTCAGCCTGATCGCTTCGCTCACGTTGATTGTCCGCGTCGTTCAGTTCCACCAGAAGGGATGACGGACCATGCGGCGATACCTCGGCGGAAAACCCGGCGTCCGCCAACAAGAGGCGCGCGGTGTCTGCTGCGCTGACCGGGAGCTGCGGCGGTATCCCAACGGTCGTAGGCGAAGACGGAGCGGGCGCCCCATCGACAGCAACCGGGGCCAGCCTCGCTGCTTCGGGTAACTCCGGCTCGATCGCGATCAGTATTCGCCCCGGAAAAGAGGCGACGAAGGCGTTCTGCGGGTCCGTCGTCCGTCCGGTCGCAAACTGGCCGCGAACAGCGAACCCGGCAGGGTCCGGCGGCGTTTCAGACACACCAACCGGATCAGGGGAGATCTGCTCGACCACGGCCTCGAAAATGGCAACGGCGCGGTCGGCGCGCTCTTCGCGCTGGTCGCAGGCACCGACGAGCAGAAGCAATCCGCCTGACAGAAGCCCGCATACATATCTCTTCATGCCCCGCCTCTCCCGTTTCCGTCTGCTCCGCCACGGCCTCCGACTGGATCGCCTTTGCAAGTCAGTTTACGCATACTCCATGCCAACGGCCAGACAGGACTCGCTTTGCATGACCTCCAGATCCTCGCCTCCTGACCTTGTCGTTCTGACCGGCGCGGGCATTTCCGCCGCAAGCGGGCTCGGTACTTTCCGTGACAAGGACGGCATCTGGACGAAATATCCACTCCAGGATCTGGCGACCCCGGAAGGCTTTGCCCGCAACCCTGATTTCGTCCACGGCTTCTACAATGCCAGGCGCGAGGCCCTGAAGACCGCGAAGGCCAATCCCGGACACGACGCGCTTGCGCGGCTCGAAGACGGTCTGACCAGTGCAGGCGGCAGCTTTATTCTCGTCACGCAGAATGTGGACAATCTACACGAACAGGCCGGCTCGCGCGCCGTCATTCACATACATGGCGAGTTGACGAAGGTCTGGTGCCGCGCCTGCGATACCCGGTTCGAACGGGACGGCGATCTTGGCACGGAGACGGTGTGCGAGGTTTGCGGGAAGGCGGGGCAATGTCCGTCCCGACATCGTCTGGTTCGGCGAAATGCCCTATGGCCTTGATGAGGTCTACACGGCCGTCTCCGGATGCAGCCATTTCATATCTGTCGGCACGTCAGGTTCGGTCTATCCGGCGGCAGGGCTGGTGGACGAAGCGCGTCATGCCGGTGCGCGGACCATCGAGCTGAACCTTGAGCCATCGGAGAACACCTGGGCCTTCGACGAGACCCGCTATGGCAAGGCCAGCGACATTCTGCCTGACTGGGTCGATGCGTTCCTGAACGGTCTTCAGGCGCCAGACGAGGGATAGACAAAACGGTGCAGCACGGCTTCCAGCGGCCCGCGCGCGAAGCGTAGCCGCCAGAGGCAAGCGGCCAGCAGCGTCACCAGCGCCACGGCCAGACCTGTCGCGATTGCCGTAGCTGCCGATAACTCACCGAAGCGGCCAAGCCCGTACCCGCTGAAGATGAACGAGAGCAGCACCGACTGCAAAAGATAGACGCTGAGCGACGCACTGCCCGCCAGCGAGACCAGCGCCAGAAAGCGTCCCCGCCGCTCGCTCAGCCAGGCCAGCCAACCGAAAATACCAAATGTCATCACCGGTGCGCCAGCCACAAGCAAGGCGTAGCCAAGATAGGTCTGGGCCGATGAAACGGGCGGCGCGCTGACGACCAGCCAGGCAGCCACGAGACTGACTGGACCGCCGATTCCGGTCCCCCAGCGCCGAAAAGCTGACCAGACCGGTGCCCGCGGTTTGGCAAGATGGCCGGCGCGGTGCAGCAGGAGACCGAGATAGAAATACCCCATCACTGAAAACGTCTGCACCAGCACCAGCGTCTGGAGGGCATGGGAAAGCTCGCCCAGCCGGAACGCTGCAACGCGAGCGAATGTGCCGGTTGTGAAGACCGCTTGTTCGTTCGCGAGTCCCGCCTGCCAGATCTGCATCTGGGCGGGCGTTGGCTCGGTCAGTCCGGCCAGCCAGGAAAAGGTCGCCAGCAGGGCCACCTGCAAGGCGATCAGCGCAAGGCCAAGCTTGAGGAGATCGCGGTCTGTGAAGCCCCGGCTGGCAAGCAGTACGCAGCCGAGCACGGCATAGGTCAGCAGGATATCGCCGACGAAAAAGAACACCGCATGCGCGGCCCCCAGCACACCCAGCGCCGCCATCCGCAACAGATACGCGCGTTGAAAGCGGTGATCGCGTCTTCGCTGCGTGGCCTCGAAGAGATAGCCCAGCCCGGCACCGAACATCAGGGCGAAAAGCGGGTAGGCTTTGGCCGTGAAAAAGGTGTGCACAAGAAAGGTCACGACCGTATCGACACCGCTCAGGGGCGGATAGTCGCCATAAAGGCCGGTCGCGAAGATCTCGACGTTCACGAGCGAAATGCCGATGAGTGCGAAGGCCCGCACCAGGTCTGGCAAGGCATCGCGGGGCGCCGCCCTGCCCTGCCTCCGCATCACGCCATCCGCGCCAGAACCGGGGTCTCGATGGGCAAGGTACGGCGGGCAGCGAGCCGGGCCAGTTTCAGGGTGACCGCCTTGCGACGCGCACCCGCCAGACGATGTTCCGGTGCACGCCGCACAAGCGCTCCACCGAAGCCATCAGCAATGATCAGTCCGGTATCCCCGGGCAAAACATCCTGCGGAAAATCAGCGTTTACGGCAAAGAAGAAACGGTCGCAGAAAGCGCGGTATTCATGCCATTTGCCGTCGCTCTGATAATCGGCCAGACAGGATTTCACCTCGACGATCCATATCTCGCCCTTCGGTCCAAGACCGGCAATGTCCGCGCGTCGGCCATTGGCGAGCGACAGCTCGGTAACGCCCGCCATGTCGAGCTGATCAAGCAGGCGCAGAGCCCCGCGCGTGACGTCGATTGTGGTTTCGGTAAAGGCCATGCTCACCCCTCGCATGTTCCGTTAATGTTCCGGGCGCGCCAAGTCAAGATTGAAGACACCGCCTATTGCCAGCTTCTTACGGTTGGCAATAGTTGATCAGGGGGATCGGGAAGATGAGCGTCGTTGAAGAGAAGAAGACCGGTTGCGGCACCATTTTCACGGTGGGCTCGCTTCTGGCGGGTGCATGGTGGTTTTTCATGGCCGCGCCCGCCTGCGAACGGCGCTGGGAAAATTCCTCAGTCACATCGCGCTACAAGTTTCCGACAGGCTGTCAGGTGCTCGTCGGACGTGACTGGATACCTGACCGCAATTTCAGGGTCGGGGCAGAGGGCGTCAGCCCGTCTCCCCCAGCCGGAACGGGCGGTTGAGGAGGCGATCGATGGCATCGCCCACGCTCTCGCCTGTGAGGATGGACTGAACGAACTCGCAGATCGGCATCGGCACACCATGCCGTGCGGCGAGTGCGAGAACCGCGGGCGCGGTCGCCACACCCTCGGTAACGGCAATCCGGCTTTTGAGAATGCTCTCCGGGCTCTCGCCCCCGGCCAGCGCCTTGCCAAAACTCATATTGCGCGACTGATCGGAGGAACAGGTCAGCACCAGATCGCCCAGCCCGCACAAGCCTGTCAGGGTTTCGGCGCGGGCACCGAGCGCCACGCCGAACCGCGTCATCTCGGCGAAACCGCGCGAGATCAGCGCCGCATGGGCCGAACTTGCCGAGACCGAGCCCCTCAACGATGCCACATGCAATGGCCAGCACATTCTTGACCGCGCCGCCCGCTTCGGCGCCGATCAGGTCGTCGGAATGATAGGGCCGGAATTCCGGCCGGCCCATGGCGTCCATCCAGGCCTTGCCGAGGGTCGGGTCCTCGCTCGCCAGCGTGACGGCGGTGGGCAGACCCAGCGCCACATCACGCGCAAATGACGGACCGGAGAGCACCGCCGGAAGCGCGGCGGGAAATACTTTGTCGAGAACCTGCGTCATCAGCATCAGGCTGTCTTTCTCGATGCCCTTTGCACAGAGCGCGACGGGCACGCCGCCGGGAAAGATTTTCGCTACGCTTGAAAGAGCCTCGCGCGCCGACTGCGCTGGAACGACCGCGAGAAGGGCATCGCATCCGGCCAGATCTTCCATGCGGTGACTTGCGGTTAGCGGTGGCAGATCGAACCCGGCAAGATAGCGCTCGTTTCCCTCGCCGCGACTCAGGGCCTCTGCCAGATGCTCATCGCGGGTCCAGATATGAACATCCCGCCCCGCCTTCACCGCGGCCAGCGCCAGAGCCGTGCCCCACGCCCCTGCGCCAAGTACGCCAACTTTCTGAAAGGTCATGAGCAGCTCCGCTGAATGCTGACGTTTTGATTGATGATTCACAGGTTTGGCCTATCATCCCCGCAATGGACGAGAAAACCGAAACCCGCGACGCAATCCTGAAGGCCGCAATGGCCCGGATCACGCATTACGGGTATGCAAAGACGACCATGGCGGAAATCGCGCGCGATTGCGACATGTCTGCCGGAAACATCTATCGGTTCTTCAAGGCGAAGATCGATATTGCCGAAGCCATGGCGCGCAAGTTCAACGCCGAGATCAACCAGACCAATGCCGAGATCGCCAGACAGGACGGCGACCCGGCCCTGCCCCGATTGCGCAATCTTGTCCGCATGCTGATGGAACGAAGCTTTGAACTGCTGGCAGGTGACACGAAACTGATGGAGCTGGCCGAAGTGCTGGCAAACGAACGCCCGACCTTCAGCAATGAGGAGCTGGCACAGGAGCGGATGTTTCTTGTTCAAATCATTGAACAGGGCATCGAAGGCGGCGAGATCCGGTCGCTCGACAACCCTGCTTTCACAGCAGAGATGATCCAGTCCGCGACAATGAAGTTTCGCTATCCGCAGCTCTGGTCGCGGCTGACCTATGCCAAGCTGGAACGCGAGTTCGAGGGCGTGTTCGACCTGATCGACGCCGCGTTGAGGGCCGGTGTGAAGATCGAGGACCGACAGGCGGGATAGTCACCCCTTCCTCTATGCAATCTGCAATTCATCCAGGCAGGAGCCGTTTACGACTTCCCCGCAAGCATGACAGAAATGCAACAAGCCCGGAGAAAGTTTGCAACAGGTTAAAACTGGCTTGCAGTTGCCGGGTTGCTGCCTGCTAATGGTCCCGGTGCCAGACTCCGGGGAGGAGTCGTGGTTCGCGATCAAGCAGGATCACTCATAAAATGACTTATCAGAAACTGTTGACGGCCGTGTCGGCAAGTGCCCTCATTGCGGCTGTCATCTTGCCCGCCAGTGCCCAGGATACGTCCGTCATACCCGAGACCGAAGAGAGCGAACGCACGCTCGATACCGTGGTCTCGATCGGTACCCGGGTCGCCAACCGGACGGCGCTCGATACGGCTGTGGCAGTCGATGTCGTGACGGCCGACAGCCTTCAGAAGATCGGTATCGGTGAGCTGAACCAGGCGCTTTCGGTTCAGCTACCGAGTTTCAATTTTCCCCGCCCGGCCCTGAATGACGGCACGGACTCGGTTCGCCCGGCTGGCCTGCGCGGTCTCGGTCCTGACCAGACGCTGGTTCTGGTGAACGGCAAGCGGCGCCATTCGGCTGCGCTTGTGAACGTCAACGGTTCGATCGGCCGCGGAACCTCCGCCGTCGACCTCAACACCATTCCGACCTACGCCACCAGCGGCATCGAAGTGCTGCGCGACGGTGCATCGGCCCAGTACGGATCGGACGCCATTGCGGGTGTCATCAACGTCAAGCTTCGTGAAGCCGACAGCGGCGGCGGCGCGCAGGTCTCCTATGGCTGGCGCGAAACCGAATACACCGTCCCGCTCGGCACGGTAAATCCGGCGTTCGGGCTGAACGTCACCGGCAACACCATTTCCCGCGAACGGTCTGACGGCCATGTCGTCACGCTGTCGGGCTGGAAGGGATTGCAGCTTGGCGAGACGGGCTTTCTGACCATCACTGGCGAGGTGAAGGACCAGCAGCACACCGAACGGTCCGGCTTCGATGTCCGTCCGAACTATACCAATGCCGGGACCGACCCCCGCGAAGCCGTCATCAACCGCTTCAATGCCTGGACCGGCGAACCCGAGCTCGAGCAGCTGACTTTCTTCGCCAATGGCGGCTACGACCTTGCCAACGGCGTGGAGCTTTACGGCTGGGCCAGCTATCAGGACCGCGACACGATCTCTGCCGGATTCTTCCGCCGGGCGCTCGATGCGCGCAACGTGGTCGAGATTTATCCGAACGGCTTCCTGCCGAAGATCGCGCCGGAAACCACCGATTATTCGCTGGCGGGCGGCGCGCGCTTTCTGGTCGGCGAATGGGACATGGACGCTTCGCTCGTCTTCGGGTCCAACAAGATGGACTTCCAGATTATCGACACGCTGAACCGGTCTATCGGGCCAAGCTCGAAGACCAGCTTCGCAGCGGGCGGTTTCGAGCATACCCAGCTTGTCGCCAACCTCTCGGCTGTCCGTGGCTATGATGTCGAGGGGCTCGCCTCGCCGCTCAACGTTGCCTGGGGCGTGGAAGCACGTCGCGAAGGATACGAAATCTTTGCCGGTGAGCCTGACAGCTTCCGCAATGGCGGGGTCCTGCTTGGCGGGACGCCGACCGCATCCGGCGCGCAGGTCTTTCCGGGCTTTCGTCCTGCCAACGAGGTCGATGACGACCGCACGGCTGTTGGTGCCTATGTCGATCTGGAAGCCAATCTGACCGACAAGTTCCTGCTCTCGGGCGCCGTGCGCGTGGAGTCCTATTCCGACTTCGGCGAAACAATTACCGGCAAGGTCGCTGCACGCTATGACTTTACCGAAAGTTTCGCGCTGCGTGGCTCCGTCCAGAACGGCTTCCGGGCACCGTCCCTGCAGCAGCAGAACTTCGCCACGACCTCGACCAACTTCATCAACGGCGTCCCGTTCGACATCACAACCTTCCCGGTTACCGATCCGGTCGCGATCGCACTGGGCGCCAAGCCGCTCGATGCCGAGGACTCGATCAACTTCTCGATCGGCAGCGTCATCCGCGCGGGCGGTCTGAATGTCACGATCGACGCCTATCGCATCGATGTGAATGACCGGATCGTCTTGTCTGAAAACCTGACACAGGCCAATGTCCGTGCGTTTCTGGTGACCCAGGGCTTCATCGGGTCGGGTGGTGGCCGGTTCTTCGTGAACGGTGTCGACACCGAAACCATGGGTATCGACATCGTCACGAGCTACACCTTCCCGGAAACCGGGTTCGGCCAGTTCGATACCACGCTGGGGGCCAACTTCAACCAGACCGAAGTGACGAAAGTGCCGGAAATTCCGACGCTGACCGCGCTCAACCCTGCGCCTGTTCTCTTCGACCGGGGCAATCTGCTCGCGTTCGAGGAAGGCACGCCGAAGAACAAGTTCACCGGTTCGCTCAACTGGACCCATGGCGTCTTCGGGGCCACGGTTCGCGCGATCCATTACGGCGATGTCCTGTCGGGCAGCAATACGCCTGGCAACGACTATACGCTCGAGGCCAAGACGCTGCTTGACCTTGAGGCCCGCTATACCTTCCGGGAAATGGTCACCCTCTCGCTCGGCGCGGACAACGTCTTCGACGAGTACGCAACGCCTGCGCCGATTGACCAGAACGGCACCGGAAACACGCCGTTCTCCGGTTTCAACCCGTTCGGCAACTCCGGCCGGTTCGTCTACATGAAGGCGGCCATCGACTTCTAGACCGGGCCTGAACCCCTCAAAATACGAAACGCCGCCCTGTCACGGGGCGGCGTTTTTCGTTGAGTGGACGTGAGGCGAAGGGTGCGGCCCGCTAGCACCGCTTATGCTTCTATGTCAGCCAGCGCAGCATCGAGAAACGCGTGCAGGGACACACACTGCAATCTGCTTCGGCGATAAGGAGCGATTGTGCTCTGCAAATTTCTGCGAAGCTTCCATCGTCGCTGATGGCGTCAACGTCGTCTTCGCGGTCAGTATCGGGTCGGGTCACGTTGGGCTTCATTCGGCATGAAAAGCCAGTCTCTTAAGAGTTGTGCTTCAATCACCCCGCCCTCACACCTTCGCGCCGAGCTTGCCGTGGCCGTAAAGCGGGTTTTCAAGCGCCGAGGTTTCGTCCAGCGGCCAGCGCGGGCGGGCGGCCATGTCCAGCGGTGAACGCTCGCCGCGTGCCAGACGCATGGCCCCGGCGAGCGCGATCATCGCGCCATTGTCTGTACAATACTTCAGGGGCGGGGCGTGAAAGGCGACGTCTTCGGCCTGCGCCAGTCCAGACAGTGACGCTCGCGCAAGACGCCATTCGCCGCGACGCCGCCCGCAACGACGAAACCGCAGGCCGTGCCGGATGGCAGCCCCTTGCGCATCACGTGCAGCGCGCGGCGGGATTTTTCCACCAGCACGTCGCGCATGGCGGCCTGAAAGCTGGCGCAAATGTCTGCGGTGCGCTGCGGGGTGAGGTCTTTCTCCTGCGCGGCACGCAGCACGGCTGTCTTGAGGCCCGAGAAGGACATGTCCAGACCGTCGCGGCTGAGCAGCGGCCTTGGAAGGTCCACCGCCGTTTCATCGCCTGACCGTGCGCAGGCTTCCACGGCTGGCCCGCCCGGATAGCCGAGGCCAAGCGTGCGCGCCGTCTTGTCGAAGGCCTCGCCTGCCGCATCGTCTATGGTCGAGCCCAGCCGTTCGTAAGCGCCCAGCCCCTTCACGGCGATGAACTGGCAGTGACCGCCGGAGACCAGAAGCAGGAGATAGGGAAACGGGCACATCGCCGCCAAAGCGGGCGATAGTGCATGTCCTTCCAGATGATTGACGCCGATGAAGGGCAGCCCGCGCGCCTGCGCGATCGCCTTGCCGGTCATTAGTCCGACCATGACCCCGCCGATCAGGCCGGGTCCTGCGGTGGCTGCTATCCCGGTCAGATCACCAAAGCCCAGCCCTGCCGCGTCGAGCGCCTTGCGGACCGTCGCATCGGCCCGGACAGCATGCGCGCGGGCGGCAAGCTCCGGGACCACACCGCCAAAGGCTACGTGTTCCTCGATCTGGGTCCAGACAGCTTCGCCGCACACGCCTACCCCTGCCCCGTCAAGCGAGACGATGGCGGCGGCGGTTTCATCGCAACTGGTTTCGATACCGAGCACGATCTGCGGCAGTGTTGTGGCTTGCTCCATAATGCGCGCTCTTGTAGCGCTGCGCCGATGGAACACCAACACTTCGCACGAGGCTTGTGATGGCCATGGCCGGACCCTCTCCGACACGGCTTCGCATCGGGACGCGGCGTTCGCCGCTGGCGCTTGCCCAGGCGAACGAGATCGCGCGTCGTCTGGATGACGTCAGCCAGGGCCTGATCGATTGCGAGATCGTTGCGATGAGCACGACCGGCGACCGGCTGCAGGACCGACGCCTGATCGAGGCAGGTGGCAAGGGCCTTTTCACGAAGGAGCTCGACATCGCGCTGGCGAAGGGCCGGGTCGACCTGCTTGTGCATTCGCTGAAGGACGTGCCGGTCGATCTGCCGGAGGGTCAGGTCATGCTGGCCTGCCCCGAACGCGAAGACCCGCGCGATGCGTTCGTGTCGGAGCGTTATGCAACACTCGACGAGATGCCTGAGGGCGCGATTGTCGGAACGGCCAGCCTGCGGCGCCAGGCCCAGACGCTGGCGCGGCGACCCGACCTGCGGGTCGTTACCCTGCGCGGCAATGTGCAGACACGCCTGCACAAGATCTCCGAAGGGTTTGCCGATGCGACGTTCCTCGCCGCAGCGGGCCTGTCGCGACTGGGGATGAGTGACCGGGCCCGTTCCATTCTTGCGCTGGATGTGATGCTACCGGCCGCATCGCAGGGTATCTGGGCGTGACGGGGTATCCAGACCGCCTGCCGGGTGACTGGATGGACGCCGTACGATCGCTCGATCATGGCGATACACGACTGGCAGCGCTCGCCGAGCGGGCGTTTCTGGACCGGCTGGACGGGTCCTGCCGAACACCCATGGCGGCCCATCTGACGATTGACGGAACGCGGCAGGCGACGATTCGCGGGGCGGTCTATGATCCATCCGGCGCGCCGGTCTGGACGGAGGTCCGCACCAGCAGCCTGCCGGAAAATGCCGATGAGGCGCAGGCAGCAGCGATAGAGCTGGGGCGATCCGTCGGCGGGTTTATTCTGGAAGCAGCCGGTCATCATCTGCCAAAGATCATTGCGGGCGCATGACGGGCCGCAGGATTTCTGGTGACGCGGGCCAGACCCGGCGCCGATGAAACCGCGCAGCGGCTGAGCGCACTGAACCTTGAGCCGCTTCTTCACCCGGCCCTGACACTTGAGCCGATGCGTGCGCCGCACGGCTTCGATGCAGCCGCCTACGACGGGTTTGTCTTTACCTCCGCGAACGGCGTCCGGTTTCTTGGCGACAGCGTCATGGCCCGCACGGCAACGGCCTGGTGTGTCGGTCCTGCAACCGCAGCCGAAGCCCGCCTGGCCGGTTTTAAAGATATCCGCACCGCGCATGGCAATGCCGACGAGCTGACGGCCTTCATTCTCGACAGGTCAAAGCCCGATGGCAGCGCGCGGCTGGCGCACATCGCCAATGTCGATGCGGCGGGAGAGGTCGCATACCGGCTTAACGCTGCCGGAATAACGTGCGATTTCGTGCCGCTTTACCGGACCTGCGAAACCCCGCTGACGGATATTGACCGCGTGCTGGAGCCACTGCGCGCCGGGAACGGGGCTGTCCTGATCCATTCGGCAAAAGGTGCAACGAGCCTCGCCTCGGCCCTGACGCGCGCAGACGTGACACTTGAGGGTATCGCGGTTGCGGCAATCTTCCGGGCGGGCAGCGGAACCGCTGGCAGGGCTTGCGGCTTCGTTGACAGAGATAGCAGCGAAACCGAACGAGGATAGTCTGATCGAGACCCTTATGCGGGCGCTGCGGATCAGTCTATAGTCTGTAGACGTTCCGGGCATTACGCGACATTGAAGAGAGTTTTCCATGGCCACACCTGAAACCGACGCGACCGGCGAGAGCGCTGCAATCGATGCCGAATTCAGTGAGACCCCCGCGACGCCCCCGCCGCCCGCAAAGGAAAGTTCCAGCCCCGGCTGGACGGCGCTGATTGCGGCGGGCGTGTTTGCATCGCTTGCAGGCGGCGCCATCGGCGTGGTGGCCAGCGGCACAGAAGGCAAGTTTGCCCAGGCCAGCGAAGTTGCCGTCGACATCTCGACACTCAAACAGGGTGATCGTGCGCTCAGCGCCAGGCTCGACTCGATCCGTACAGACGTTCGCGAAGCACAGGCGCGTCTCGATGCCGGTCTGGAACAGCTGAACGGCTTCACGGCCGCTGAAACGGCGAACACGTCGGGTCTGGCCGCAGACATCGCAGCGCTTGAAGCGCGCTATGTCGCGCTGCTCGGCACCGCTGCCGTGCCTGCCGAAACGGCGACGCCGCCCGCGAATGCCGGAGCCGGGAACCCGCCCGCAGCCGGTGAGGGTACAGCGCAAACAGCGGCTGCCCCAGCTGATCCCGGATTGCCATTGCCGTCTTTCACGCTGGCCGATCTGGCCGGACGGCTGGACGCGATGGCCTCATTCTCGGGCGAAAGCCAGGACACGACGGCGAAGATACCCCCTGCGCTGACCGCAGCCGTGGCCGATGCCCGCGAACGTCTCGGAAAGCTTGAGACCCGCACCGCAGAGATCAACAAAACGCTGACCGAAAGCCGGACCGAACTGGCGGCGCTTTCGAAATCGGCGCAGACGCTGACCAGGTCCGTTTCCGAGGTCGATGGAACCGCGAAGAAGAACGCCGCTGCCGTCAAGCGTCTGAGCGACCAGCCTGCTGTCGATGGCAAGGCGCTCAGCGCGCAGATTGCCGCGTTGAAAACGCGTGTCGACAAGGCTGTGGCCGACCTCGCGAATGTATCGCGCGCTGCGCCGCCTGAGCTGGAAGCCCGCGAACGCAAGGCGGACGCCATGCTGGCGCTTGCGACGCTGGAATCGGCGGCCCGCAAGGGCGGTGCCATTTCGCAGGAGGTGGACCGGCTCGGCGATATGCTGCCTGCAAATGCCGACATCGCCGCCCTTCGTCAGATCACGCTCGAGAGAGTGCCGACGCGCGAATCGCTGATCGCGTCCTGGCCGAAAGCGGCGCAGGCGGCGAGGGCAGCGCAGGCCGATGCAGTCAGGGAGCGCGAAGGCGGCTGGGCCTGGCTCGGCGCGGCGCTCTCCACCATCGTGACCGTGCGCGAACCCGACGAATTCAATGGCCTGAGCCTGACCAAACGACTGGCGGCGGCTGGCGACGCGCTGGCTGGCGATGATCTTGCGGGGGCCTTGCAAGTGCTGCAACCGGTCACCGGTCCACCCCGTCAGGCGCTCGCCGACTGGCGCGCAAAGGCCGAAGCACGCCTGCAACTTGACACACGACTGGACACGCTGCGCGCGGCCGTCGTCCAACTGGAAAACTAGAGCCCGATGATCCGACTTCTCCTTATATGCGTCGTGCTGGCCGTGCTGGTCGTTCTTGCCGTTTGGGCCAACCAGATCCCGTGGGGCGTGGTCATTGAGGGTCCCGACGGCGGCGGCTTCGAGCTAACCCTGACGGGCGCTGCACTCATTATTCTCGTGCTGGGTGCTCTGGCGGCTCTTGCCTGGAGCCTTGTGACGTCGATCCTGCTGATGCCGAACCGCTTCAGGGCCTCACGGCGCAAGCGGCGCGCAAAGAAGGGCAACGAGGCCATGGCCGCCGGGCTTCTGGCCATCGAAGGTGGAGACCTGAAAACCGCGCGCAAACAGTCGCGCAAAGCACTCGCGGACGGTGAGGACGACCGCCTCAGCCTGCTGCTGGAAGCGCGCACGGCCGAGCAGGAGGCCGACTGGGCCCATGCCGAACGCGCCTATTCAGAGCTTGCCCGCAAGCCCGGTGCGCAGCTAGCCGCGCTGAAAGGCCTGACCGGCACGGCGCTCAAACGCGGCGATCTGGCGATTGCCAGCCAGCATGCGCGCGCCGCCATAAACCTGAAAGGCGAGCGCAACAGCTGGGCCTTCACATCGCTCTTCGAGATCGCCGTGATGCAGGGGGACTGGGCAGCGGCGCGTGCCGCGCTTCCCGCCGGCGAGGAAGCCAGTCTCGTCACCGCCGATCAGGCCCGCAGGCGCAAGGCCGTATTGCTCACGGCGCAGGCGTCAAACCTCACATCGACGGCGCCCGACGAGGCGGACCTCCTGTTGCAGGACGCGGTCAAGATCGCACCCGGGTTTGCGCCTGCCGTGTTCCTGCTGGCCCGCCAGCACATCAAGGCAGACCGGATGAAGCAGGCCGTTTCGGTTCTGGAAACGGGCTGGAAATCCCGGCCGCATCCGGCGCTGGCCATGCTTGCCCGCGAAATCGACGCGCACCCGTCCGCGCCATCCAAGAAAGCCATGATTGCGCTGGTCAATGCCAATCCCGCGCACCGCGAAACGCGGTTGTTGCAGGTCGATGCCGCTATTGAGAAAGGCAACTGGACCGAAGCCGAAGCGCTGCTGCGTCCGTTCACGGCCGAGCGCGCCACCTCACGCCTTTGCCGCCTGATGGAGATCGTCGCGCGCGGCGATGGCGAACTTGCAGATGCGCGCGAATGGGGACGGCGCGCAGGTTCGGCCCCGCGTGAACCGGAATGGAGCGATATCGAGCCGGGCGGATCGGCGTTTCTCTACACGCGCGAGGACTGGGCGCGTCTGGTCTATGCCTTCGGTGATGCCGCCCAGCTCATTCATCCGCGCCATGAAGGGTATGGCGCCGATCTCGACGTGACCGAGCATCTGGCCCTGCCCGCCCCGCGCGAGGAGACGCCCGAGCCCTTGATCAAGCCGAAGCTGACCGCCCCCAAGCCTGCCGAAAGCGAGTGAGGCCGCACCAGTAGCCTCACCGCCGAAGGAGTCGCGTGTGAAGCCGTCAACGGAGTCCGAAAGGCATCATCAAGCCGCCGCCCAAACCGGCTGCGGATAAACCGATCGCCCCGAAAGCGCCGGATGCAGAGGCAAACACGGCCTCAGACAGCGAAGATGACACCGGAAGCGAAGAACCGCCAGCGGACTATATCCGCTGACCCGAGCGGCAGACGCGCCGGGCGATGGGGCCCGTCATGCGCAATCGGCCTTGCAAAAGACACGGCGCAGCGTTACCTAGCGCCCGTGACGCGGCGCGCCTTCTGGTGTGCCGCTTCGTGGGCCGCTTTAGCTCAGCTGGTAGAGCATCGCATTCGTAATGCGGGGGTCAGGTGTTCAAGTCACCTAAGCGGCACCATTTTCCAAAAAAATACAGACCTATAACGGCGCTACACATTTCATAGCGTGTAAGCAGACTTTACGTGTAAGCGGAATGTAAGCTCCGCTGTAACGCGGCGGAATGACCTGTATCTTCTTCAGCCAGCTCGATGCAGCACCCCTTACCCGCAATTGATTCTAAGATTGTTTTCAAACTCGCGCTCGCTTACACAATGCAAATGTCTAACGATCCATCTATTAAGCCTTCAGTCCTACCTTCAACGCTGATCGATCAGGTTCGGAGAGGGGATATCGTACTTTTCTTAGGAGCTGGCGCAAATATAGGTTGCCTCGCCGACAATGGCGACGAATTACCTTTGGGAGATAGCCTGAGAGATTTATTGAGCGATAAATTTCTCAACGGTGACGAGAAGCATCGATCATTAGAAGATATAGCTAATTTCGCCGAAAACGCCGCTGGAAGATCAGAGATCGAACGATATCTAGCCTCAGTATTTCTAAGCTTTAATACAAACTTCGCAATCCAAAGTATCCCAGAGTTTGTCTGGCGCTCTATATTCTCGACTAACTACGATACAATGATCGAAAAGAGTTATGATGCGATCAATCATAAAAAGCAACACCTCATAAAGTTTTATAAGGACTATGCCGGTATGGACAAGCGGGTCTCTTCTGCCGACAATCCGTTACCATATTATAAGCTACATGGTTGTGTCGAACAACTCTATCAAAAAGACGCGCCGCTAGTTTTAAGTTCTTCGACTTACGTTGACGTTCGCGAAAATCGCCCTAGGATGTTCCAGAGGCTCGTCGATGCAGCGTCTGATTACTCTGTCTTATTTGTGGGCACCAAACTAGCTGATCCTCATATCAAGGCCCTTTTGGCAGAAGTAGAAAAACTCAACGGCCCAAACAGGACTATGTACGTATACCGTAGCGCCCGATCTCAGTAAATATGACGTCTCCTACATGTCAAGTAGGAGGTTTACTCCGCTAGTGATGGCCTTTGACGAGTTCATGAGAAGCTTACTGGAAGCTATCAATCCTCAAGAGCGAGAAATCTTTAGCACTGTGGTAACTAAAACGCATCCAATAGAGCGTCATTTCAATCAAAACGTCAGCGTACCACCAAATTTAATGGCGTTCATATCTACCAATGTCGATTTCGTGCATGCAGGGATGGCATCAAATGAAGTTTCGGCTCAGCAATTCTATAAAGGCACTTCAACTAGCTGGACACCTATTCAGAACGCCTTTGATTTTCAAAGGCACCTATACGAAGGTGTGATGTTTCGTGTTTTTGAGCTTCAAAAAGAGGGCGAAGGCATCGACGCCATATTGGTTAAAGGTGTTGCAGGAGCGGGAAAAACGGTCTTCACGCGAAGGCTAGCGTACGACCTAGCTACTACCTATGGCTACTTAGTTCTTTACGCCTCACCAGGCGCTATACTTCGAGCGGAACCAATTATAGAACTTCACGGACTCACCAATAAAAGAATTATTCTTTTCGTTGATCAGGCTAGCGATCAGACAAATGAAATTAGGGAGCTAGTAAACGCTCTCACAAGAAAACGAATATCACTTACACTTATTTTGTCCGATAGCGAAACTTCTATCGGCACGCGTTTTTCTGAGTTTGAAGATATCGTCGTCGAGGACCGAACACTTAGGCATTTATACAAGACAGAGATTGAAAGTTTGATTGAGAAACTTGAACAGCATGATTCATTAGGTCAGTTGAAAAATTGTTCATACGAAGAAAAGATCAGGGCGTTTGAGGACCTTGCTGACAAGCAATTGTTAGTGGCCCTGTATGAGGCAACACAAGGTCGTCCCTTAGAAGACATTCTGTTGGAAGAATACCATCGCATTCTGTATGACGACGCGCAGGAACTGTATCTTCTCGTATGCACGTTGCATCGATTCAACGTACCAGTGAGAGCAGGGCTAGTTCGCCGATTGATGGGCATTTCTTACAATGACTTCCGCAGCCGGTTCTTGGCGCCGCTCACCGACTTGGTTTTCTCAGAAATGGACCCAAGCTCACGTGATTATTGTTATCGAACGCGCCATACTCAAATCGCATCCATTGTTTTTCGTAGAATCCTAGATAGTCAATCAAAACAAGTCGATCAGTTTCTATTTATTCTGCGTGGCTTCAACACTAGTTATTCGTCAGATAATCAAGCGCTGAGAAAGATGATAAACTTTCATACTTTGAAGGATTTGGTAAATAGCGAGCACGAACGACGTAAGATTCTTGAAGTTGCTGCCGAAATCGCTCCTGACGACCCATTTGTCCTCCAACAACAAGCATTGTTGGAGATGAATTCAAATCATGGGAATTTATTAATAGCGACTATCAAGTTGGACGAGGCTCAAAGCCTTCGACCGAACGATAGATCTTTGAAACACACGCGAGCTAACCTGCTAGCGCGTCAAGCTGACGCGGAGACCGACTGGCTCCAGAAACAAAGTTTGAGGCAACAGGCCAAAGGCATTCTGCGGGACGCCTCTCACGGCAATGACGACAATGTTTATATCGAGTCCCTAAAGGCTAAAATATCTAATGACGAACTCTCCGATCGACTAGCTAGATTATCCGCGGATTCGGAAGCGCAAAACTCTCATGAAGTATTGAGGCTGGTCGAGAACGTTGAGAAAGCATTGGCGAGAGGTCAGTCAATCGATCCAGACTTCGATAATCTATTGAAACAGGAAGTTCGACTGAGTGAGATTTTACGCGGAGAAGGCGCAGGTAGAGATATATTGGCCAGAGCACTCAAAAATGATTCGACTGCAAAGTATGCTGCAATGGCTTTCTCGAAGATTATTAGATCAGAATCTCCAGACGAGGCGGCAAAGGTAATACGTGCAGCGCTTATTCCTCGACCGAATGACAAGAATCTGAACCAGTCGCTCTTTGAAATACTCGTTTCATTTGATGATGAATTCAGGCCAGAGCTTAAAGCGATATTGGATAAATCCTTTGTGCCCGAAGACGGCAATGTATATATGCACGTTCGCGCCATCAGATATCATTTCATCCGCGGCGAAATGTCGGAAGTTGACAGGTTCAGGAGCGCCGCAGCTCGCATGAGAGTGGAGGGAGCCTCAGCAATTGTTCCTCGTCTTCCTATGGGAAACCCGAACGAGTGTGATAACCTTTGGAGGGGTAGAGTCCTGAGCCTAGCCGGACGTTATGGATTTCTCGAAACCACGGGCCTCACTGACAATGTCTTTTTTACTCCCCGGAACTGCATAGACGACGACCTCTGGGATGAATTGAACATCGGCACATTGGTTAAATTCAAACTTGCCTTCAATGTGAAAGGTGCCATCGCAACCGAGGTCGTGCTGGATAATTAACCTTAGTACGACAGATTTCTCACCGGCGATGACCACGGCGGTTCCAAGTGCTCCATACCTCTTCGCTCTGCCAGTTTCGTAGGGCTGGCAGCACATCACCTGTGTGATCGCGAGCCAGTCTTCCTACGTTGATCTGAGAGCGGGCTTAGTTCATGCGGCCTTGTCTCTCAAAACACGCGCAGGGGAATTCGGTGTTTGGAGCGTTTCAGAACTGATCGTAAGCCCTAACAAAAACCCCCACACCTTTCGGCACGGGGGTTTCTGAGCGTACAGGCTGCTAGAGCCTAGTGGCGATAAGGGTCGTTCGGATAACGGTCGACCGCGTCGGCATAGCCATCCTTGTCGTAGTCTTTCTCGTACTGCTGGTCGCGAGCGCCCGGCAGATCGCAGTCTTCAGCATCGTTACAGCCTTTGGCCGCGCCGCCGAGGCCACCGAGAACGGCACCGATGGCCGCGCCACGTCCGGCATCGCCGTCGCCGACATTGTTACCGATGACCGCACCGGCGACAGCGCCTGCGCCTGCGCCGATGGCAGCGTTACGCTCGGTCTGTCCGGTGGTTGTGCAGGCTGCGAGTGCAGCGGCAGCGGTGCCGAAAGCGGCAAGTTTGAGGATCGTATTCATTGTAAATCCCTTTCGTGATCTGTGGTGAGGTAACGCACCGTCACCCGTCCGGTTTCAATTATACCTGTGTTCATTTCGTGGCGCGTCCGTTCATGTTGGCGTTCAGTGCCGCGCCCCCTTTTGCGGGGATGCGCGCCTTGCTGGCCGGGGTAGATATCGGTTCTGGCTTCGCTTGACCTGAGGATCTGCCATGTTCCATTTTTCTGCCCTTCTTTGCAGTGCCAGCCTCGTTCTGGCGATGCCTGCCCTTCCAGCGCTTGCCGAAGTGGGCGACCCCGACCAGTTTCTCGGCGACTGGGCCGGGACCTATATCTGCTCCGCCGGCGAACAGGGCATCACACTGAGCATAGATGAAGCGATGCAGGTTGAGGGTGCGGGTGACACGACCTCGCTTTCCGGCGTGCTGAATTTCTATTCGACGGTTGCCAATCCGGACCGGCCGGAAGGCGCATTCACGATCACTGGCAGCGTTGTGGGCGATACCGAAACGGGCGTTCTGGAACTGGCCCCCGGAGACTGGCTGGACGAGCCGGAGAACTGGGGCGCATCCGGCATTGAAGGCATTTTCCTGAACGGGCGTATCGAAGGTGAGCCAACGGCCAGCGGCTGTCATGTTCTGGGCTTGCGCAAGCTGGTGACGCGGTAGCGGTTGGAATTGGAGGCTCTGAGCCATGGCGTTTCGACAGGCTCAACGACGCATGGCTTGAGCGGTTCGATGCTGAGTTCGTCGAAGCACACACACATGTGCGACCTCAGCCGAAGACATGAACGCTTCCCCGGACGAGCGCAGCGATGATCCGGGGTAGCCTCTAATCTCGCTACTCCAGGGCTTGAGAAGTGGGAGCGTTGAACTTATAGCAGGCTTCCGGGTTCCGGTCTTCGCAGGCGAAACCGGGAAGTCTGTCTCAGCTAAGGATTATCCTCTGGACCGCTGCCCCGGAATGGCGGAGCCATATCCGGGGTCCAGCCCGTGTCGGTGCCCCACGAAGAACGGGTGTTCATATCAACAATACTGGACGCCACGCGCTGACGCGCTGGCGTGGCGGGTGTCAGGAATGATCGATCCAATAAACCTCACCCCAAACCCCTCTCCTTGAAAGGAGAAGGGCTTCTGCGCCGTGCCAGGACAACGTGCGCCTCCCTCTCTTTCCGATCGGAAGGAGAGGGACCGAGGGTGAGGATGGGTTTTGATGAAAGGCTGCCCCGGATATGGCTTCGCCATTCCGGGGAGGCGTGGAAAAGCCGGTTCTTCTACGCCTCCCCGGACAAGCGCAACGACACCGGGACCAATGAATGAAGCCCCGATGCCTAACCGCCCGGTTATTCCGGAACGTCGAGACCCAGCACGTCTTCGATGAAAAGGGTTTCGGCTTCGCGCTGGAAATCGCGGTTGGATTTCTTGGCGAAGCCGTGGCCTTCATCCATGGCCAGAAGATACCAGGCCTCGCCACCATTTTCCCGCACGGCAGCAAGAATCTGCTCGGCTTCGGAGGCCGGAACGCGCGGGTCATTAGCGCCCTGGATGATGAAGAGCGGCTTGGTGATCTTGTCCGCGTTGCGGAGCGGTGAAATCTCTTCGAAGAAGGCCGCGATTTCCGGGTCCCGCTCGTCGCCGTATTCGGCGCGGCGCAGATCCCGGCGGTAACCATTGGTGTTCTCAAGGAACGTCTTGAAGTCTGAAATGCCAACAATGTTGATGCCGCCGGCAAGGCGGTCGGCAAAGTCGATCATCGAGGCCAACACCATATAGCCGCCATAGGAGCCGCCGTAGACGAGGATGCGGTCGGTATCGAGATCGTCCTGACCGTCGATCCAGTCGAGCAGCGACCCGATATCCTCGACCGACTTCTTGCGGTTGAGGCCGTTATCCATACTGACATAGGTCTTGCCGTATCCGGCGGAGCCACGAACGTTCGGCACAACGACGGCAGCACCAAGCTCATTGACCCAGTATTGATAGGTCGAGGAAAAGCCCGGACGCGACTGGGCTTCGGGCCCGCCGTGGATCGAGACGATGACCGGGAACGGCCCCTCCCCTTCCGGCCGGTAGATGAAGGCTGGAATGTCCATGTCCACGGCGTTCTTGTAGGTGAACAATTCGGGTTCAACGAGCTTCGCGGTATCGAGCCCGCCGACCTCGGCTTCGGTCCAGCGGGTGAGTTCCAGCGTGTCGACATCGAACGACCAGGCGTCTGCAGGGCTGGTCGCCGAATTGAAAGTAAAGCCGACGCGTGAGCCATCCGGGCTGAAGACCAGCCCCGATGCGATACCGACCGGCAGGTCCGGGCCATCGGTAATCTCGCCGGTCGTCATATCCATCAGCCGGATCGTGCCGAGGCCGTTTTCGTTCAGGGTGAAGGCGAGCGTGCTCTCGTCAGCCGAAAGCGCCATGTCATCCACGTCGAAACCGATCTCGCCGGTATATACGGTCTTCGTGCCTGCGTCGGTGTCAATGCGAACGATGTTGGAGAGCTCGGAGTCCTGATCGGAGCTCGTCAGAATGGTCCCGTCACCGAGGATATAGCCGCCGCCATACGCGACATCTTCATCGGGCAGAATTTCCGTAATTTCGCCCGATGCCAGATCCAGCGTGTAGAGCTCGCTCTTGGTGATGGAGATATATTTCTGCAAAAGGGCGGTCTTGCCATCCGGCGAGAGGTCGGCCGGGAAGAGCGCGCCTGTGCCTTCATAAGCGACTTTGACACTGTCCGGGTCGCGCGGATCGCCCGTCATGATGTCGTAGTCAGGGTCACCGTCCACGGTACGAAACCAGATGGCCATGTCGCCCGCATCGCTCCACTGCAGCCCGCCATTGCGTGTGCCGGCTTCGGTAAAACGGCTGACATCGCCGCTGGCGAAGTCATAGAGATAACCCTGATAGAACTCGTCACCGCCGGTATCGCGCGCGAAGACGAAGCTCTTGCCGTCAGGTGCCGCGTCGGCGCCGCCGACCGGCTCATCGAAAAAAGTCAGTTGCTTGCGAGCACCGAGAGGCGTGGCGACCTTGTGGATCTGCTGGGTCTCGCCGAACCGGGTGGCGATCAGGATGCCGTCATCGGTCCAGTCGGAAAAGCCATGGCCGCGGACATTCTGGTAACGCAGCGTGCCTTCCGACACCCGCTCGGGAATGTCCGGTATACCTTCCATGACGAGATTGCCCTCGGTCACGCGCTCCATTGTTGCGGTGGTCTCGGCCGTCTCGCCATCGTTCTGGGCGAGCGCTGAAGGGGCGGCAAGAGCAAGGGCCGAAGCCGCGATCAGGAAACGGGATTTCAGGGTCATGCGCATCGAATGGCTCCGGATTTAACGTTGATGGAAAGCTGGGTCGCTTGCGCATCGCGATCAAGGCCGAAACGACCAATTCCGGCTCGGTTTCGGCGGAACGCTTCTTGCTGCGTGTTAGCGGACGCCCTGTCCAATTGTCCGGAAACGGGACCTATCGACCATTCCATGCAGACCCTGACCGCCCCGAAATACGTTCCCGGTTACGCCCGGCCCGCTGGCAAGGCGGATACGTCCGGTCGGCTGGAGGGGCTGGCAACGGGGCTGATCGCGCTGATCTTCGTGCTGATTTCCGGCGGGATCGAGGGGGCGACGGCGCGCTATATCTCGCCCAATTTCGGCAACCCGCTGGCCTTGTCGCTATCCTTCAGCGCCTGCTTGTTGTCGTTGCCGCTGGCACTGTCGCAACGCCCTGTCGCGATGGCACGAACCGTTCTGGCCAACTGGCCGACCGTGCTTTTGCTGCTATGGGCGTGGATGAGCTTTTACTGGAGCGTCGATCGCGAAGCGACCCTGCGCGCCCTGTTGCAGATGAGCGCGCTGACGCTTGCAGGCATGGCGATCGCGACCTCGTTTTCCTGGCGGACAATCTGGACCGGGATGGCCTGCGGAGGCCTCGCCCTCGGCGTTATCTCTGTCCTTACCTTGCCCTTTGGCGGCATCATGACCGAAATCCATCCGGGCGCCCTGCGCGGCATCTGGCTGGAAAAGAACGTGTTCGGCGAAGTGATGAGCGTCGGCGTCTTTGCCTGCGCCGTCTGTGCGCGCGCGTCCCGCAGCCGCTGGTATATCGCAGGCGCGGTGTTCCTGCTGACGCTTCTCGTGCTCTCCAAATCCTCCACCTCGCTTCTGGCCTGCATGACCGGGCTTGCGGTTCTGGGCGGCGTGGAATGGCTCGGTGGTGGCAGGCGGCGCTTCTTCTTCGGCCTGTGGACCGGCGTTCTGGCGCTGATGGGGCTGGGCTTTATCATCGCGATCATCGGAACGGATGCAACGGGGATTGTCGGCAAGGATTCCACGTTTACGGGACGCACCCTGATCTGGCCGAGCGTGATGCGTTTCATAGAAGCTACGCCCTGGCTGGGGCATGGCTATCAGGCGTTCTGGAGCGAGGGCAGCACCTATATGGCGCGGGTGTGGATGGAGGCCGGGTTCGAGGCCCAGAACGCGCACAACTCGTTTCTGGAAATGCTTCTGGGGCTTGGCCTGCCGGGCCTCTGCCTTCTCATACTCTCCCTTGTCCGCATGGTCTGGCAGGGCGCGAGCGGGGTCTTCGAGGCCCGGGGCGTCAGACGCTTTGCCGTTGCATTTGCGATGATCGCCCTGCTGATCGGCCTGACGGAAAGCGCCATTTCGGGTGATCGTGGCTTCCTGCTCTTCGCGCTCCTCATCTTGATGCCGAAGGTCGCGCTGGGGGCGCGCAAGGCCTGAACTGCAGCGCGGACGCCTTGCGGGATTGACTGTTCGCCCGACCCGCCTCACTCAAGACAGGGTCATGACCCTTGCTGCACGCTCACACCCGGAACCCGTTAACGCGCCCACGCGGCTGAACCTGTGCGGCCATGAAATCACCCTGTTGAAAGAGGGCGCGCTCTGGTGGGCGGCGGAACGCACGCTCGTTGTCTCCGACCTGCACCTTGAGAAGGGCTCATCATTCGCCGCGCGCGGCCAGCATCTGCCGCCTTACGACACCCGCACGACCCTTGCCGCGCTTTGCGTACTGGTCGAGCGGATGAACCCGGAGCGGGTGATCTCGCTGGGTGACAGCTTTCATGACGGCAAGGCGATGGCGCGCCTGCACGCCGAAGACCGAACCTGTATCGAACGCCTGACCGCCGTGCGCGAGTGGGTCTGGATCGAGGGCAATCATGACCCGCATCCGCCAGAGGAACTGGGCGGAACCGTAATGGAACGTCTCGCGCTGGGCCGTCTGGTGTTTCAGCACCATCCCTCGCGCGCGGCCGGCACCGTGGCAGGTCATCTTCACCCCTGCGCGCGGATTGCCCTGAAGGGACGCGCCGTGCGGCGGCGGTGTTTCATAAGCGATGGCAAAACGCTCATCATGCCGGCCTTCGGCGCCTATACTGGCGGGCTGAACGTGCTGGAGGACCCGTTTGTCGAGGCGTTTCCGAGCGGCGCAGGCGTCTTCATGATGGGCGGAGACCGGGTTTACGCCATCCGCCCCGAAACGCTGGTGCCCGATGGTTCCGGACGCGGCGGTGTCTGGCGCATGCCCAAGGCGGGGTAGAGACGCTGCTTGTGCTCAAGGCAAATGGTGGGCGGTACTGGGATTGAACCAGTGACCCCTACGATGTCAACGTAGTGCTCTCCCGCTGAGCTAACCGCCCCATCCATGTGAGAGCCCGAAGGGCCCCGACGCGATGCGAGCGGTCATAAATCATAGCCCCTGCGCCCGCGTCAATCCCGTTTTTGAGCGTCCTGCATCGCATCGAAGCGGCGCGACAGGACCAGAGCGGCCGCGGTGGCAACATTCAGGCTGTCGACCCCCTCTGCCATGGGAATACGAACAGGCGTTCCGCGCGCCAGTATTGCGTCCGGCAGGCCGGGCCCTTCCGGCCCCACGATAATGGCCGTCCTGTCCGGGAAGGTAAGATCGGCGAGCGAAACGGCATCGCTGCGCGGCGTCAGGGTGAGGCAGGCAAACCCCGCTGCCTCCAGCGTATCGAGCAGGGGAGAGGCCTCGCCGCCATGATGGAAGGGCAGCCACAGCGCCGTTCCGGCCGAGACGCGGATGGATTTGCGGTAGAGCGGGTCGCAGCTTTGCGCGTCCAGCAGGACCAGGTCGGCCGCGAAGGCCGCCGCATTGCGAAAGAGCGCGCCGGTATTGTCATGGTTCGAGAGCCCGATGGCGACCAGCAGGGTTGCGCGGCCCGGAAGCCTTTCAAGCGACGCGGAAAGCGGTTCCGGAGGCGCCTTCAGCGCACAGGCCAGAACGCCGCGATGAATGTCGAACCCGGCAATGGCGCTCATGACGGCCGGGCTTGCCGTGTAGACGGGGACGCCCTCCGGCAGATCGGGCACCGCATCTGCAAGGCCTGCCTGGCGCGCGGTGGAGACGAGCACGCTTTCGAGCGCGAACCGCCCGCGCCGCACCAGAACCTCCAGCGCGATCTTGCCCTCGACGATGAAGCGGTCGCCGCGACCGGTGAGGTCTCGCTCGCGAATGGCGGTATAGGGGGCGATGCGCGGGTCGTCGGGCGAGGTTATGTGGGTCGTCAGCACGCTGTCAGGCCGCAAGCGAGGGAATGGCCAGCGGATAGTCCGCCAGTTTACGGTCGATGGTCAAGAGCCGCATATCCTCGCAGGCGCATTGCGCCAGCAGCATGCGGTCGAACGGGTCGAGGGTTTCTAATCCGTCCGGTGACGGGGCGGTGGCATGCCTGCGACTGACAGGCAGGAAGTTCAGGGTATCGCCCAGAAATCCATCTACCAGGAGATCAAGTGGTGCCACGGCTTCCAGCTTGCCTTTCTCACGTCTCAACCTGACTTCCCACACTGATACCGCACTCAGCCAGATAGCGTTTCGAGGATCCTGCATAGTAGAGAGGAGGCGGGGTGTGAGACGTTCCTGCACCGTCGTCGACCACAAAAAGACATAGGTGTTGACCAAGACTTTCATCCAGGAAAAACGGAACCGTCGAGCGCGTCGCCCCAGACGTCAATATCGTCGAAGTCGTCGGGTATGGAGCTGCCCCGCGCCGAGTAACCGGCTTCTTTCAGACTGGCTTCAAGTTTTTCAAACGAGAAAATGTTCCTGTGAGGCCCCGGGCGCGCCGATCTCGCCGACTGGCTTGCCGTGGCGGGTGATGGTGACACGTTCGCCCGCCTCCACCTTGCGGAGCAGTTCCGGCAGACGGTCTTTTGCTTCGGAAACTGAAACGGTGATCATGGCCAGATTAGTGCATATTCTGGCCAGAATGGAAAGATCCGCGCAGACGCCTCCGATTGACCCACACCACATGACCATGTAGATAGTCACCATGACAAGACTCGTGAACATTGCAAAGGCCAAGGCCGAACTCAGTGCGCTTATCGAAGCCGCCATGGCCGGTGACGACGTCGTGCTGGCACGGGCGGGTACGCCTTTGGTGCGTTTGGTCAGCCTCAAGGGGCCCCCGAAGAGTCGGCTCGGCGGCCTGCGGGACTATGGCTGGACGCACGAGACACCCTATGATGCGTTCGGTCCTGAACCCGAATACACTGCCGAACTGGAAGCTGACGGGCCGGACCCCGCCGCGTGAACTATTTGCTCGATACGCATGCGCTGATCTGGGCAATCGAAGACAGTCCCGGCCTCTCCGCGCCTGCACGTCATCTGATTTCCATGCCGGACAACCGGTTGTTCATCAGTCCTGCATCTGTTTACGAAATCGGCTACAAGATTACGATCGGCAAGCTTGCGGAGCTCCCCGTCAAGCTGACACCCTTTCTGACTGAGCGCGGCTACAACGAGCTTGCAATGACGCTTCGGCACGCGGAACTGGCCAGCCGCCTCTCGCTGCAGCACCGCGATCCGTTCGACAGGCTGATTGCGGCGCAAGCGATATGCGAGGACATGATCGTAATCACCCGCGATGCACAGCTTGCGTCGCTTGGCGCAAGCACGATCTGGTGAAATCAAAAAGGCCGCCCTGTGAAGAGCGGCCTTCGAAAAATTGCATGAAGATGAAGCCTAAGCTGCTTCCATCGCCATCTTCTGTGCCTTGGCGACAGCCTGATCGATCGAGCCGACCATGTAGAATGCCTGTTCGGGCATGTCGTCATAATCACCGTTGATGAGGCCCTTGAAGCCCTTGATCGTGTCTTCCAGTTTCACCTGCACGCCGGGTGAGCCGGTGAAGACTTCTGCCACGTCGAAGGGCTGGGAGAGGAAACGCTCGATCTTGCGGGCGCGGGCCACGACCATCTTGTCGTCTTCGGACAGTTCGTCCATGCCGAGAATGGCGATGATGTCCTGCAGTTCCTTGTACTTCTGAAGGATTTCCTGCACGCCGCGCGCAACCTGATAATGGTCCTTGCCGATCACCAGGGGGTCGAGAATGCGCGACGTGGAATCGAGCGGGTCGATGGCCGGATAAATGCCCTTCTCCGCAATCGCGCGGTTCAGAACCGTGGTGGCGTCGAGGTGGGCAAACGAGGTGGCAGGCGCAGGGTTGGTCAGGTCGTCTGCAGGCACGTAAATGGCCTGAACGGACGTGATCGAGCCCTTGTTGGTGGAGGTGATGCGTTCCTGCAGCGCGCCCATGTCCGTGGCAAGCGTTGGCTGATAGCCCACGGCGGACGGGATGCGCCCCAGAAGCGCGGACACTTCCGAACCGGCCTGCGTGAAACGGAAGATGTTGTCGACGAAGAACAGAACGTCCTTGCCTTCCTCATCGCGGAAATATTCGGCCTGCGCCAGACCGGTCAGGGCCACGCGGGCACGTGCGCCGGGAGGCTCGTTCATCTGGCCATAGACCAGTGTTGCGCGGCTCTCGCCTTCAAGGTCGATAACCTTGGCGTCCTGCATTTCGTAATAGAGGTCGTTGCCCTCTCGCGTGCGCTCGCCGACACCGGCAAACACCGAATAGCCGCCGAAGAGTTTGGCGATGTTGTTGATCAGCTCCTGAATCAGAACCGTCTTGCCGACGCCTGCGCCGCCGAACAGGCCGATCTTGCCGCCCTTGGTGTAGGGGCAGAGCAGATCGATGACCTTGATGCCGGTGACCAGCACTTCCGCGCCGGTCGCCTGGTCCACGAAGGCCGGGGCTGGCGCGTGAATGGGACGCATGAACTCGTTGCTGACGGGTCCGCGCTCGTCGATCGGCTCGCCGATGACGTTGAGAATGCGGCCGAGCGTTGCCGGGCCGACAGGCACCATAATCGGGCCACCAGTGTTGTTGACACGGTTGCCGCGCACGAGACCCTCGGTGGAGTCCATGGCAATGGTGCGGACCGTGTTCTCGCCGAGATGCTGGGCAACCTCGAGCACAAGACGGTTGCCCTGGTTGTCGGTCTCCAGAGCGTTGAGAATGTCCGGCAGTTCGCCGTCAAACTCGACGTCGACAACAGCGCCGATGACCTGGCTAACGCGGCCCATGGCGGATGAATAATCGGTTTTCGAGGTGCTCATTGGGGCCCCTTTGTCTTTCGGTGTAGCGGTTTTGGAAGATTTGGTCTTGTTTGGCGAGGCCGCAACAGGCTTCGCAGTGGTTTTCGGCTTGGCAGGCGCTTTGGCAGGCTCAGCCTTTGCGGTTTCGGGTTTGCAGACGCCGCAGGCAGCGACATCCTTGCGACCGAGCCCGTTGGCAGCTTTTTCGGCTTTGGCAAAGGTCTCGAACGGGCCGTGCCATTCATCATCAGAGGTGTTGTCCGGCGAACCGCCAACGCCCTTGCCGTGATTGCAATACCGGCACGTCCCGGTGTGGATCCGGGCGCGATTGCGAATCTTGTTCTCGTAAACCCAGAATGCCATCATTGCTTACGCTAGAGCGCCTCCGCACCGGAGATGATTTCGATCAGCTCCTTGGTGATCTGCGCCTGACGTGCGCGGTTATACTGCAGCGTCAGCTTTTCGATCAGCTCGCCCGCATTACGCGTGGCATTGTCCATTGCCGTCATCGAAGCCGCCTGTTCGCCGGCTCGCGCTTTCCAGCATGGCGGAGAGAAGCAGCGTGTTCAGGTAACGCGGCAACAGCGCTTCCAGAATGTCTTCTTCGGAGGGCTCGTAAATGTAGGTCGCGCCCTTGAGGTCGATCACCGGTGTTTCTTCCGGCGGTTCGGCCGGGATGAGTTGCTTGGCGGTCGGAGCCTGCGTCATCACACTGACAAAGCGCGAGAACACCAGGGTGCAGACATCGAACTCGTCATTCTCGAAGCGGGCATTGAGATCGCGACCAAGATCCAGCGCAACTTCGGACAGGCCCTCGCTGCCCCGCGCTTCGGAGGTGTCCACATGGGCAATCAACAAGGAGCCGTGGGTGCGGGCCAGCTGGTCGCGGCCTTTCTTGCCAACGGTGATGATCTTTACAGATTTGCCCGCCGTCTCAAGCGCGCGGATGGTGATGCGCGCCTGCTTGACGACGTTGGCGTTGAAGCCGCCACAAAGGCCGCGCTCGGCCGTCATGACGACGATGAGATGTCGCTCGTCCGAACCCGTTCCCGACAGAAGTTTCGGCCCGGAACTGCTCTCACCGGCAGCCGACGTCAGGTTGGCGATTACCGATGACATGCGCATGGCGTAGGGCTTGGAGGCCTCGGCGGCTTCCTGTGCACGGCGCAGTTTCGCCGCCGCCACCATCTGCTTGGCCTTGGTGATCTTCTGGGTCGACTTGACCGACGAGATCCGGCCTTTCAGGTCCTTAAGGCTTGGCACGTGTGTCACCCTCTTGTTCTTCGTCTTCAGCGGCCTCTACGGCGCGCCTGAAGGTCAGCGGCTTCGCTATCAGTTTGATCGGCGTCGGGGCAAACCCCGAACCGGTCACGGTTATATTTCCATAGTCCAGAATGCGACCGAGTATGCCCTGGTCGACCTGAACCGTATCCACTTTTCCGAGCCGCTGCTCGATGGTGCGGCGGCTGATCAGCCCCCACTTGGCAATGATCTTCTTGTCCGTCACCGCCAGATCGGTGGTGGAGGAATAGATCAGCGCCCCGATCAGGGCAATCAGCCCGCCAATCGTCAGGATCAGGCTGATGTAATACGTCACCGGCGCCAGCACGACGCCAACAATCATCCAGAACACCGGTGCCGCATAGACAATCCAGTGAACCTTCGCCTCGAACAGCAGCCGTTCGCGCGGCCCGATAGACTGTTCAAGATAGCCCATGGCGGCGCGCTGCGCTCCCTGTTACGCGAAGTTCTTCGTGAAGGTTTCCAGCGCATCCTTGATACCGGCCTCGATATCGTCGGTCAGGGCTTTCTTGTCCCGGATCGACGCCATCAGGTCAGCCTTGTTCGATTTCAGCCAGGTCAGAAGCTCGGCTTCATAACGCACCACATCGGCGACGGGCACGCGGTCGATATATCCGCGCGTACCGGCATAGATGACAAAAACCTGCTCTTCCATCTGCAGCGGCGAGAATTGCGGCTGCTTGAGAAGCTCGGTCAGGCGCGCACCGCGATCCAGCGTCTTCTTGGTGGCCGGGTCGAGATCGGAGCCGAACTTGGCGAAGGCGGCAAGCTCGCGATACTGGGCGAGTTCGCCCTTCATCGAGCCGGCAACCTTCTTCATAACCTTGGTCTGGGCGGCAGAACCAACCCGCGACACTGACAGACCGACGTTCACGGCAGGACGGATGCCCTGATAGAAGAGATCGGTTTCGAGGAAGATCTGACCGTCCGTGATCGAGATCACGTTCGTCGGGATGTAGGCCAACACGTCGTTGGCCTGTGTCTCGATGATCGGCAGCGCCGTCAGGGAGCCTGCGCCGAAATCGTCATTCATCTTGGCCGCGCGCTCAAGCAGGCGCGAGTGGAGATAGAAGACGTCGCCCGGATAGGCTTCGCGGCCCGGCGGACGGCGCAGAAGGAGTGACATCTGACGGTAGGCGACGGCCTGCTTGGAGAGGTCATCATAGATGATAAGCGCATGCATGCCGTTGTCGCGGAACCATTCGCCCATGGTGCAGGCGGTGAACGGTGCCAGATATTGCAGCGGAGCAGGCTCGGAGGCCGTGGCTGCAACGATGATCGTGTAGTCGAGCGCGCCGCGGTCTGCGAGCGTCTTGACGACCTGCGCAACCGTGGAACGCTTCTGGCCGATAGCAACGTAAACGCAGAACAGCTTTTCGGAATCGTCCTTAGCCGCGTCGTTGATCTGCTTCTGGTTCAGGATCGCATCGATGCAGATAGCGGTCTTGCCGGTCTGACGGTCACCGATGACGAGCTCGCGCTGGCCGCGACCAATCGGGATCATGCCGTCAATGGCCTTGATGCCCGTCATCATCGGCTCGTGCACCGACTTGCGGGGCAGAATGCCGGGTGCCTTGACGTCGACGCGCTTGCGCTCGGCAACATCGGTCAGCTCACCCTTGCCGTCGATCGGCTCACCGAGTGCGTTCATCACCCGGCCGAGCATGCCACGGCCAACAGGCGCCGCCACGATCTCGGAGAGACGCTTTACAGTGTCGCCTTCCTTGATGCCGCGGTCATCACCGAAGATAACGACGCCGACATTGTCCTTTTCGAGGTTCAGGGCCATGCCCTTCACGCCACCGTCGAACTCGACCATTTCGCCCGCCTGGACGCTGTCGAGCCCGTAGACACGGGCGATACCGTCACCGACGGAGAGGACCTGGCCGACATCGGAGACTTCCGCCTGCGCGCCGTAATTCTTGATTTGCGATTTCAGGATCTCGGAGATCTCTGCCGCCCGGATATCCATCAGGCTAAGCTCCCTTCATTGCGTGGTTCAGTCGTTCGAGTTTCGATCTGATCGATGCATCGATCAGTCTGGAACCGATGCGGATGCGAAAGCCGCCGATCAGGTCCGGATCTACATTCAGGTCGAGGTCGATCTTGTCGCCTGCCGTCTTGGCAACGAGCGTCTTGATCTCGCTGAGCTGATCGTCGGACAGCGTGTGCGCGCTGGTGACACGCACCTGCGTCACGCCGCGATGGTCTGCCGACAGGCGTTTGAAGGCCGTCGCGATCCCCGGAAGGTCCGCGCTGCGCCCGTTATTGGCGACCACGCCGATAAAGTTCTTCACCAGGTCGCCTGCACCCTGACGGGCGGCGATTTCCTGCAGCGCACCGCGGCGCTCATCATTCTCGTGAACAGGCGATTTCAGCACGTTCGCCAGCTCGGCGTTTTCAGCCACGGCTTTTGCGAATGTGTTCAAGTCCGATTCGACGGATTCCACCGCCTTGGCCTCAACGGCCAGATCGAACAGAGCAGAGGCGTATCGCTGCGCCGCTTCGCTCACCTGTAGACTGGATGTCGCGTCCAAAACCAAACCCGTTTTCTTCGTGAAACCTGTCCGCCGACCGACCGTGAAGTCCGTGCAGCGGATTTGCCCCTATAGATACAAGTCGCCGGTCACGGTCAATGACTGTCCGGCCCTCATCGCGGTTGCGCTTAGCATGGCCGTTTCTGGCTGACAACAAGACGCGGCGCGGCGTTTGGGCCGATGGCGCGTTGGCCGAATGCGGCAACTGCCTGCCCGGACAAGCGGCCCGATGTTCTGCGGAAGCGGCTGGGCTTACATGCTGTTCAAACAGGATGGATAGTAGTTTTCATTTCCAAGGCTGCCCCGGATAGACTGGCGTCTTCCGGGGAGGCGGCTGTTTAGAGCGTGAAGCGCAAAAGCTACCGCTTCCCCGGACGAGCGAAGCGATGATCCGGGGCAGCCTTTCGGGCACACATTCTAATAAAACAGGGTTGGCGACAATTTTCATGTCCAAGGCTGCCCCGGATAGACTGGCGTCTTCCGGGGAAGCGGCTGTTGAGAGTGTGAAGCGTAAAAGCTAGCGCCTCCCCGGACAAGCGAAGCGATGATCCGGGGCAGCCTTTCAGAAAAGAGACTCGTACAGATCGCGCCAGTAAGGATTTTGCTGCTCAATCAATTCGAACTTCCAGTCGCGGTGCCATCTTTTTATCGCGCGCTCACGCAGACCAGCCGACTCATGGGTGTCGTGCATTTCATACCAGACGAGCAGCTTCAAACCGTAGGTTCTTGTATACCCCGGGACAACGCCCTCACGGTGTTCCCAAACGCGTTTGGGAAGGTCAGATGTCAGGCCGGTATACATCTTCCATCGGGGTCGTGCTGCCATGATGTAGACGAAGAAGCACTTCTCTTCCATTTTTCCGCCATGAGCTGTCAGGGTTATTTTTTGTCCTCGAAGCTGCCCCGGATATGGCTGACGCCATTCCGGGGAAGCGGCTGGTTCCCTCACATGAAGGAATAGGGATCAATGTCGATCTGTATGCGCGCCTTGGCTGGAAGTTTGAGAGCGCCGCGCCAGGCCGACATGTAAGCAGAGAGATTCTGCTCGCGCCCCGACCGGACCAGATACCGCCAGCGCCAGCGCCCGCGCAGCACGCCGATAGGGGCAGGCGCCGGTCCCCAGACGTCAATGCCGTCCGCTGACGGAGCAGATGCGACAATCTCTCGGGCAAGCCGGGCGGCCTCGGCCTCGTCCGGGAACGAGAAGATCATCGCTGCGAGCCTGCCAAAGGGCGGAAAACCGATGGCCTCGCGTCCTTCGCGTTCGGCGGCGAGAAACGCGTCGCGGTCATTTGCCTGCAGCGCTTCCATCAGGGCCGCTTCGGGCTGCCAGGTCTGCAGAAGGGCACGGCCCGGCTTTTCGGCGCGCCCGGCCCGGCCCGTGACCTGACTGAGAAGCTGGAACGTGCGCTCGCCCGCCCGCAGATCGCCGCCCTTCATACTGGCATCCGCATCAACGACGCCCACAAGCGTAAGCCCCGGAAAATTGTGCCCTTTGGCGACAATCTGTGTGCCGATGAGAATGTCGATCTCGCCGCGTTCCATGCGTTGGACAAGACCGCGGACATCCTCCGGCCCGTTCACCTCATCGGACGAAAAGAGCGCGATACGCGCTTGCGGAAAGGTTGCGCGCACCTCTTCGGAGAGACGCTCGATGCCGGGGCCAATGCCAGCCAGCGAATCACGTTCGCCGCATTTCTCGCAGACGCGCGGCTTGGGAATGGAGTAGCCTGTCAGATGGCAGACCAGCCGACCGGTATAGCGATGCTCGGTCAGCCAGCTTGCGGTGCCCGGTGCGGTCAGTTTGTGACCACACGCCTTGCAGAGCACCAGAGGCGCATAACCGCGACGGTTCAGGAAAAGCAGGCTCTGCTCGCCTGCTGCGAGCGTTTCGCCCAGAGCCTCGATCAGTGGCGGAGAGAGGGCATTGCCCCGTTCCGGCGGGGTCTGCCGCAAATCCACGAGCGAAACGTCCGGCAGCCGCGCCGTTCCCGGCCTCGCGAACAGACGCTCGTGATGAAACCGTCCGCGCGCGGCATTGGTCAGCGTTTCGAGCGAGGGTGTGGCACTGGCGAGCACGACGTTGGCACCTTCGCGCTGCCCGCGTGCGATGGCCAGATCGCGGGCATGATAGACGACGCCGTCTTCCTGCTTGAAGGAGCCGTCATGTTCCTCGTCCACGATGATCAGCCGGAGTTTCGCGAATGGCAGAAAGAGAGCCGAACGCGCACCGACCACGATGCGGGCGCGGCCCTGCGCGGTTTCACGCCAGACACGGCGTCTTTGCAGCGGAGAGAGGCCCGAATGCCATTCAGCAGGCAGGGCTTTGAAGCGGGCCTCGAAGCGCGACAGGATGGCCTGCGTCAGCGCAATCTCGGGCAGCAGTACAAGTATCTGTGCGTCGGGGTCGAGGCCAAGAACTTCGTCGATGGCTTCCAGATAGGCCTCGGTCTTGCCCGAGCCCGTCACCCCGTCGATCAACGAGACATCGAACCCGCCGGTTTTCACCCGGGCCCGAAGCGCTTGGCCTACGCGCGACTGGTCTTTCGTCAGGTGTGCCCCCGGACCTGTGGGTTTGGGCTGTGCGAACGGTCTGTCGACAATCTCCCTGACAGGCATGAGGACGCCTGCATCTTCCAGACCCTTGACCACCGAGGCGGAGACGCCTGCAGCGCGGGCCAGATCGCCGCGCGTCACCGGCTGGTCATCATCGAGCGCATCGAGCACACGCAGCCGAGCGGGCGTCTCGCGCTTCGGGTCGGCGGGGCCGCGCCGCAATACGGTGATAACCGGCGACGGCATCAGCGCGGACGGCGAGCGGACAACCATGCGCAGAACCGACCCCGGATGCGAGCAGGTATATGCGGCCGTCCAGTCCATGAAGGCGCGCATCGCGTCGGGCAAAGGCGCGGCGGGAAAGACCCGCTCGATTGTCTTCAGCGCGCGCGTTCCATCCGTTTCAATGATCGCCGTCACCAGCCCGAGCCGCAGCACAGGCCCCAAAGGCACCTCGACCAGACTTCCGGGCACGACCGTTTCGCCTTCCGGGATCGCATAGTCGAAAGGTTCGGGCAGTGGCAAAGTGAGAAGAACGCGGGCAGCTTGCATCCGGACAACAGTGCGGTGTCGCAGCGTCCGTGAAAAGACCCCGTTAAGGCGAATGACGCAGGAATGTGATGACAGGGCTCATCCGGCAAGGAAGACTGACGGGCGCATAATGACAAATTCGAAGCCAGAAACATCCTTCGGACATCCACCCATCCTCCCCCTTGCAGGGAGAGGGGGCACATCGGGGAACACGGCACGGGCGGCCCTTCCCCTTGAGAAGGGGGAGATGGAGGGGGACCAAAGCGGTTGCCTCGCAGCCTTCATCTCGCACTTGCGCCATGAGCGGCGCTTGCCGGAAACCACGCTCGACGCCTACACGCACGACGTCTCAAGCCTGCTCGGCTTCATGGCGGTGCGGTCAGGACGTGTGATTGAGCCTGGCCACGTCGCGGAATGGACCCCTGCAGACATTCGCGGGTGGATGGCGCATCGTCGACGCGAAGACGGCGTTGGCGCGGCGACGCTGGCGCGGGGGCTCTCTGCGATGAAGACCTTCCTGAAGTTCCTGACGGCGAAATACGGCATCGAGAATGCACGTATCGCGGCCATGCAGGGCCCGAAACTGACGCCGCGTCTGCCCCGCCCGCTCAGCGAGCGCGATGGACGGGCTTTTCTTGAGGCAGCGGGCGACCGCGACGGCATGGAAGACTGGATCGGTGCGCGCGACACCGCCGTGCTCACCTTGCTGTACGGCGCAGGGCTGCGTATCTCCGAGGCGCTGTCGCTGACGGGCAGCGTTGCCAGGCCACCGGAAGTTCTGACGGTGACCGGCAAGGGCAGCAAGACGCGCAAGGTACCGCTGCTGCCCGTCGTCATTGCCTCTATTGAACGCTATGTCGCGCTCGCGCCCTTCGCGATGTCTACGACTGAGGCGCTATTCCGCGGCATTCGCGGCGGTCCGCTTTCGGCACGGATGGTCCAGCGCAGCGTGCAGCATCTGCGCGGCGCACTCGGTCTGCCGGAAACCGCGACACCGCATGCCCTGCGCCATTCCTTCGCCAGCCACCTTCTCGCTCATGACGCCGATCTGCGCTCGATACAGGCGCTGCTCGGGCATGCGCGGCTCTCGACGACGCAGGTCTATCTGGGTGTCGAGACAGAGCGTCTGCGCCAGTCTCACGCGATTGCGCATCCAAGGGCGTGAGGGACAGCGGCACGGTCCGGGCACCGCTGTCCACACCGATGCTTTAAACGAAGATAAAATCGTCCACCGTGACGGTCGTAAACGCCTGCATGTCTGCCACTAGAACGGCAGCTGCTCCGCCAGCCCCGTCCGCATCATAGTAGAGTGCGGTATCGTCGGCGTCCCAAAGGAAGGTCGGCCCGGCATTGTTTGCGACCGGCGCATTGCTGGAGACAAAATTCACGCCGTCAACGAGAACCTGACCAGCCGTGAAGCCGAACGAGGCGGCGCTGAACTGCAACTGATCGTCCAGATTTCCCCAATCTTGGATGATGTCTCCGATCTCGTTTGTCTCGGTCCACCAGAAAACGTCGTCACCGGAATTTCCCTGGAGTGTGTCCAGACCGGTTCCGCCGAGGATCAGATCATTGCCTGCCCCTGCAACGATGAAGTCATTGCCTGCGCCCCCCGACATGACATTGAAATTGCCGTCGCCGACCAGCACGTTGTTCAGATCGTTGCCGAACAGTGTCGTTCCACCGACGAGGACACCGCGCTCGACATTGGCGACAAGCGTGAAGCTGGACAATGACGTATAGATGACGTCGTTGCCGCCAGAAGCTGCTTCTGAAATCACATCGCCAAGGCCGATAATGTAGCTATCGTCACCCGCGCCGCCGATCATGGTATCGATACCGCTTCCGGAGACCATGAAGTCATCGCCCGCGCCTCCGTCGAGCGTATTGTTGCCTTCGACACCATAGAGTACATCGTTACCGGCCAGACCAGAAAGCGTATCATCGCCCGCATTCGCGATAAGCGTATTGCTCAGGATATTACCGGTCAGAGACGATGTATCGCCAGCGGCAACCCCGATCTCGATGTTGTCGGCAAGTGTCATCGACCCAAACGCATAGACAGTATCGATACCGCCATTTACGGACTCCAGAATTGTATCGAGGGCGTCTGCGAGGAACACATCATCTCCGGTGCCGCCGGTCATCCTGTCTGCACCCGCACCGCCGACTAGAACGTCATTTCCGGCCTCGCCATCCATGACGTCATCGCCATTCTCGCCGAACATGGTGTCATTGCCATTTCCACCGGTGAGGCCGTCATCACCATTGCCACCATAGGCAAGATCGTTTCCGTCGCCCCCGAAAATCCGGTCGAACCCCGAAGCGCCCGAGAGAAAGTCATCCCCTCCCAACCCGGACAGGACATCATTGCCGCCAAGCGAAAAGATTTGATCTGCGTCGTTGGTTCCGCTCAGAGACCGTGCGCCTCCTCCGATTTCGTGGATCGTCAGCAGGTCAATCGTCCGGCCGGTACCGCTGACGACATAAACGTGTCCGTCGACTTCAGCGACCGTGCCATAGCGCGTGCCGGGAAGCGTTCCCGGCGAGGCCACTACAGCGCTGACGCTCAGAGAACCGTCATCGCCGATTTCGAGCATGTTGAGTCCATTGGCGTTGACAACGCTGGCGACGATGAATTGCTGTCCTCCGAGAGTGACGACCTCCATGCCCTGGACGCCGTCTAGACCCGTGCCTGGACCGATATTTGCGACGTTCGTCATGATGCCGTTTGCATCCACACGGAATGTGCTGATGCCGTCATCACCGTTACCGGCGACAAATACGTAAGCAACGCCGTTGATGGTGGTGGACGCCATCTCATATGCGGCATCGAGTTCCAACAGAGCACTTTCAGAATCCGTCACCGTGTCGGTCTGGGTCAGTGTTCCATCGGTGTTCAACCGAAACGACGTAACCGCGTCCTCGGTAAGGCTCGTGACGAAAACATAGGTGGTTCCGCCGATATTCAGGCTCGTAACACCGCCTGCGGTCGCAAGATTGGTGCTGGCCGTATCGAGGGTGAGCGAAGCTTGCGTCAGACGCCCGTCGGTTCCGATCTGATGGACGAGAACCCCGTTATTCCCGTTATGGCCCACCAGAAAATGATTTCCGCCACTTTCTGCGCTCGTGAAGCGTGCAAGACCGAAGGTACCCGCCGCCTCTTCTACGAATGTCAGCATGCCTGTCTGCATATCGATAGAGAAGACAGCCGTTTTGCCCGCTCCCGGATCGTTCACATAGAGGTAGGTGCCGCCCGCAATGGTCACGGAATGAGAGTGCAGCGGCGTCTCGGCAACCCATCCGAGTGCAAAGGATTCCAGCAGGTTCTGGACAACGGTGAGCGTCCCGTCACTGTTCAGTTCATACACGTGCATCCGGTCATTGCCCTGATCGGCAAGATAGACAAACGTCTTGCCGTTGGTCTGAATGATGTGCGGGGACTGGGTGTCGCTCAATTCATACCCCGGATCTCCCTGCTGATACCCTCGAAGGTAAGTGAATCCGTTTGCGATAATACGTGCCATGTTCGAAATCCTGAGCTTTGGTTGAATGCTCCGCAAACACGTTTTCGACGCTGACCGCATGTACCACGTGGTACACAAGGCCACTTTTCTTGGCGGATTTTATCCCGATGCTCAGTCTGCATTGACATCGCCACCAGGAAATTTCGCGTCCCAGGGCGTGAGGGACAGCGGCACGTGAAGGTCTCGATCCTTCGACAGGCTCAGGATGAGACCTCGGGCTCGGGATGCGACGTTAGCTCTAGATAAGACCCGATGCGCAGTTCATGCCCCGCACCGCCCTGACGTTTCGACAAGCTCAATGACACATGGCGGGCGGGCGACCGCTGTACCCTCACCCCCTTGCCAGACCTCTCCATGGCGGGAACACTGCCGCCAACGAAAAGCGACTGGGCGGAAGAAGACACATGCAGATCAAGAACCGGCTGACCGACATGCTCGGCATCGAATACCCCTTGGTGCAGGCGGCAATGGGATGGATCGCCCGCGCGCCACTGACCTCGGCCGTTTGCAATGCCGGCGCGATGGGCATCATCGAGACCTCGTCGGGCGAACTGGATGTGATCCGTGGCGAAATACAGAAGATGCAGAAGCTGACCGACAAGCCCTTCGGGGTAAACGTGGCGCAGGCCTTTGTGCGCGACCCCGACATTGTCGACTTCATCATCGATCAGGGCGTGCGCTTCGTCACCACGTCGGCGGGCGACCCGATGAAGTATACCGAGAAGCTGAAGAAAGCCGGTCTGACAGTCTTTCACGTTGTTCCATCACTGGCTGGCGCGCTGCGGGCTGTTGATGCCGGTGTGGACGGGCTGATCGTTGAAGGCGGCGAAGGTGGCGGCTTCAAGAACCCGCGCGATGTGGCGAGCTTTGTCCTGTTGCCGCTGGTCTGCTCGCAGGTGAAGGTTCCAGTCGTGGCGGCAGGCGGCATTGTCGATGGACGCTCCATGGCCGCAGCCTTTGCGCTGGGCGCAGAAGGCGTGTTGCTGGGCACACGCATTCTCTCATCCGAGGAGAGCCCCGTGCATGCCAACTGGAAGCAGGCCATCATCGACGCGAAAGAAACCGACACGGTCTTTCTCAACCGCGACGGTCCCGGCCCGGCCCTGCGCGCTCTGCGCACGGAGCGCACCAGCCGCATCGAGAAGGATGGCAGCGACAACATCTTCGGCGAGTTTGCCGATACGCAGGCGGTCTATTTCGGCGGCGATCTGGAAGCGGGCATCGCGCTGACCGGGCAGGTTGCCGGACGGATCGATGCGATCAAGCCGGTGAAAGTCATTGTCGAGGAAATGATCGAGGGCTTTCATACGCGCATGGCCGAATTGCACGCAGCCTATGGTCAGCGCTGACATAACCAAGGGGAGAACGGGATATGAACCGGTTTGCACTTTCACTGATCGCTGGACTGGCGATATCCGGCACGCCGGGCATGGCTCAAGAGACGCCTCCGGTCTCGCAGAAGTATGGCGCGGATGACAGGCTGGGCGCACTGAACGAGCTTTCGCCGGACAAGACCGCCCGCGCCGCAAAACTGATCACCACCGGCAAGACCTATGCGCTGGGCATGGTGACGGGTGCAAAAACCCCAGCCTATGGCCCGCGCGAATACGATGTCACCATCCTGCAGCTCTCGGACGGGTCGGGCACGCCGCTCGGTGCAAACCAGGCGACCGGCAATGATGATCTGGTGCGCACTTTTGTCGGCATTGGCAGCCAGATTGACGGGCTGGGCCATATGGGCATTGCGCACCGCTATTATAACGATGTCCCAGTCGCCGATTTTGTGGCAACGGACGGGCTGAAACAGTTCGGCACACACACGCTGCCGCCGGTCGCCACGCGCGGAATCCTGCTGGATATGACGAAGCTGACCGGCACCAACCCGGTTGCCGATGGCACATCCTTCAACCGGGCTGAGATCGATGCGGCGCTCGAGGCTGCCGGATTGACGCTGGACGCAGGCGATGTGGTGCTTTTCCACACCGGCAAGATGGCAGCTACGAAAGATGATGCGGCGCTGTCACCGACCTCGCCCGGTCTTGGCGTGGAAGGCGCGCAATATCTCGCTGATGCAGGCGTCGTGGCGGTAGGTGCCGACACGTGGGCGCTGGAGGCCATACCGTTTGAAGACGAGACCCGCCCGTTCGATGTGCACCTGACCCTGTTGGCAAAGAATGGCGTCTACATTCTCGAAAACATGGTCACAGACGAGCTGGCAGCCGACGGCGTGACCGAGTTTTTCTTCACGCTCGGGGTTCCGAAACTGGAAGGTACGGTTCAGGCCATCATCAACCCGGTGGGCATTCGCTAGCCGGACAGGTGGATAGCCGAAGCCGCATGTTTTCGGAACAAAGTCCGGGAGGGTCAGGTTGAAAACCTGAACCCTGCCGAAAGGACTCCCTGTCATGAACGATGCTACCGGGCTGAACGCTCTCTATATCAACTGCACACTGAAGCCGTCGCCGACCCACTCGCACACGGCCGATCTAATGGAAAACTCCATTGCCATATTGCGCAATGCGGGCGCGAACGCCGAGCATGTCCGCGCCGCCGACCATCACATCGCGTTCGGCGTGAAACCCGATATGCGCGAGGAAGGCCGCGCGCGGGACGATTGGCCGGAACATATCTGGCCGAAGGTCGAGGCAGCCGACATTCTGGTGATCGGGACGCCGCTCTGGCTCGGCGAGGAAAGCTCGATCTGCCGGGTCATCATCGAACGGCTTTACGCCCATTCGGCGCAGCTGAACGACAAGGGACAGGCCATCTTTTACAACAAGGTCGGCGGCTGTGTCGTGACCGGGAATGAGGACGGCGTGAAGCATGCCAGCATGACGGTGAACTTCGCCCTCAACCATATCGGGTATACAATACCGCCCCAGGCCGACACCGGCTGGATCGGCGAGGCCGGTCCGGGAGCGTCCTATGGCGATGACGGTGCAGGGCTGGACAACACATTCACGAAGAAGACGACCACCTTCATGAGCTGGAACCTCATCCACATGGCACGCCTGCTGAAAGACGCGGGCGGCTTGCCCGAATACGGAAACTCGGTTCCAAGATGGAATGACGGTGAACGTTTCGGGCACCCGGACACCGAAAATGGTCAGGACTGACGCCCGGCCGGTTCTCGAAGCATTGATCATGAGGGACCCCACACCATGACCCGGAAACTGGCACTCGTAACCGGCGCATCAGCCGGTATAGGCGTCGCATTCGCCCGTGCGCTCGCGGAGCGGGGACATGATCTGGCGCTGACCGCAAGACGCGGCGACCGACTGGAAAAGCTGGCTGCAGAGATGGAGGCGAAATACCGCATCAATGCAGCGGTCTATCCGGCTGATCTGGCAGACCCGGCCGCCCCGAAAGCCCTGCTGGCTGCTATCGAGCAAGCGGGCCGACCGGTCGACATGCTGGTGAACAATGCGGGCTACGGTCTGCCGGGCACATTCCTGAACACGAGCTGGGAGGCGCAGCGCGACTTCCTGCAGGTGCTGCTGACCGCGCCTTGCGAACTGGCACACCGGGTGTTGTCGGGCATGGCGGACCGCAAATGGGGACGCATTGTCAATGTTGCGTCGCTGGCGGGCTATACGCCCGGCTCCAGGGGGCACACCCTCTACGGACCGGTGAAAGCGGCCATGATCCGGTTTTCTGAAAGCCTTCATGCCGAAACCGAAGGTACCGGCATTCATGTCACAGCCGTCTGCCCCGGCCTTACCCATTCGGAGTTTCACGACACCAACGGCACCCGGCCGCAGATGGACGATCTGCCGAACTTCATGTGGCAGAGCGCGGAAGAGGTCGTGCGCGAAGGGCTTGAGGCTGTGACGCGCAACCGGGCCGTCGTGGTGACTGGCGGCGTTAACAAGGCGCTGGCGACGTTTGCCAAGCTCGTTCCCGAACCGATTGGCCGGGAGCTGATGAAAAGCCAGTCAAAGAAGTTCCGCCGTACGGAGTAGTCGCACGGCGCGTTATCTCCGCGAACGACGAGATCTTTATGATATCGATACAAAGCTTCGCATGCGCGCGTCAGTAGGCATACTGGCGCTGAACCAGCTGGCCCTAATGGCCGCTTGGGCAACCGCCGCCACAGCCGCCGCCGCCACCACCCGGATGCGGATGCGGGCGTGGATGAGGATTGTGTCCGCCGCCGCCACGCTTGACGCGGCGATTGAAAGTGAAGGCCGATGCGCGGGCATCGAGCACACCTGAAAAGCGCGATCCGCCACTGATGAACGTACCGCCGCCGCCGGAATAACCACCATAGACGCCGGCACCAACGCCGCCATTCAGCGCGAATGCCGTCCCGTCTGCGAGACGGACGGTATAGACGACAGGCGCGGGGGCCGGACGGTGTACGACCTGACATGTGCCGCACGGTACGGCGACCGGCTGCGGCTGATGAATGACCCGGCAAGTGGAGCATGGCACGGTCACAGCCTGCGGCTGATGAGCTACGCGGCATGTCGAACAAGGAACCGTATGTTGCGGGTGATGATACGCAGGCGGCGCGTAGGCCTCCGTCGTATACGTCTGGGTCACGAATCTTTCGGTGACAGGCCCCGGAGTGAAAACCTCCTGCTGATAGGTCTCCGTCGCATAGCCGTCTCCGGCATGCCCGATATAACCCTGTTCAAGTGGCAGGGTCGGCCCGATGCGGTCGGCAAGATCGCCGCGCCCCTGACTGACAAGCGCTTGCGACAGGCCGGGAACGGTAGCGCAGTCAACCGGTACGCCACCCGAAACGCATTCGATCTCGCCCTGAACACGCTGCGGCGGCGCAACTGTTCTGCTGATAAACGGGTGTCTGCTGCTGATAGACGGGAGCCTGCTGCTGGTAGACCTGACCATAGCCTGGCTGCGCCGGCTGGAAGTACGGTCCGCCCTCGAGCCCATCGGCCAGAGCGGGTGTTGAAACGGCACACGCTATCGCGCCAAGCGCGGCGGCAAGGTGTTTCGAAATGGACCAGTTCGGCATTGCTAGCCTCCTTTGCCCGAACGCAGCCTCTGGAGCCCGCCCGGCGTCGATCTTCTGTCTGCACCTAACCCGTGCAAGTTTCATGCAAGCCGGAAAACCCGTATCTGGCCAGCCGGTTCGCGTGACAGGAGAACCAACCGGTCAGAAGTCGTAGGCAATGCCCTTGCGTTCCCAATCTCCGTAGCGCGTCGGTTCCTTGCCTTTGGGCCCACCCACTTCCGATTCATCTCTCTCCGCGTCCTCACGGGCCGCGCGTCTTTCTTCTGCCTCGGCGAGCGCACGTTCGGCCGCTGTCTTTCCGGAGCTCTTTTTCGTGTTGTCATCCGTCATAGCACCGACACCTTCGCATTTTCTGGGACTGGTCGAACAAATCTAGGGCATTTCATTAAGGCTTTCATCATACACCCCGGACTTTTCCGGACCTTTGAACCGGATACAGATGCATGAATGACGAGTGGGTCCGGACGGTATGCGGCAGATTTACGGATGTGTCGGGGCTGTCTGTCTCGGTCTCGCGGCAATTACCCTTCTGGCCGGTCCACTGGTAGCCCTGGGTGCAGGTTTGATCCTTTTCGCGGCTCTGATCTGGCTGTGGAAGCGGGCGGAACGAACGCTTTTCAGCGCGCTGCAGGCACGCCCGTTCGCGGCCATACCGTCCAAAAGCATCGTCATGACAGGCTTTGAGACCGACGTTGCCGCCTTGTGTGAACAGGCGCGCATAAGCAATGTCCGGCTTGCGCTGGTCGAAAGCGAACACCCTAACGCGGTCTCCATCGGCGCGCCGCAAACAGGCGCGGTACTGATCGTGACCAGCGGATTACTGCAGGCCTTGCGGCGGACCGAGCTGCAAGCCGTCGTCTGCCATGAACTGGCGCATATCCGCGCAGGCGAGCGCCGGTTTGCCGCCATTCAGGTGGCGCTGGGCAGGCTGATGCCGTTTCTTGCGCCGCGCGAGACCTCCGCAAAACGGGCCGACCGCCGCGCGGATGCCGTTGCCGCCAGCCTGATCGATAACCGCCAGGCACTGACCTCGGCCCTGCAAAAACTCGAGCGCGGCACCCGCGCTGCGAGATGGCAGGGACTGGACGAGCGCAGCCCCTTGGCGCAGGTGTGCTTCATTCATCCCTTTGCCTGGAAACAGAATGCCTCCGAGCCTGCCACACGCCACACTCTCGACCGCCTTGCCGGGCTCCAGTCTGCTACTGCGACCCGCTGACGGCGCGACTATCACGGCCCGGCCGTCATGAGCGCGCGTGGTTCCGCGATCAATCTGGCGCACCGGGTCATCGAGCATCGCCAGACCCTGGACGACGCTCTGGCGCAGGAAGAAACCCTGTCCGCGCTGACAGATTCAGACCGCGCCTTTGCGCGTGCAATGACAAGCGCGCTGCTTCGCCATCTGGGCCGGGTCGATGCGGCGCTGTCGACTTTCGTTGACGGGCGATCTGTTACCGATCTGGACGAATGGACCCGAAATGCCTTGCGTATCGGGGCCGCGCAGCTCTGGTGTCTGGAAACCTCGCCCCATGCGGCGGTGTCTGAAACCGTCGCCACGGTGCGGCAAATTCCGGGCGCGCGACGCTCGGGCGGTCTGATCAACGCCGTTCTGAGACGGGCAAGCGAAGACCGGTCCGCCTTCGATGCCCTGCCCGCGACGCTCGGCTGGCCGGACTGGTTCACCGCGCGCCTGACGCACGATCTTGGGGCCGACACCACGCTTGAAATGGCGCTCGCCAAAGCCGAACCGCCACCGCTCGACCTCACCGTCAAAGGCGAAGCCGAACTATGGGCATCGCGCCTTGAGGGCGAGGCGCTGAACGACCGAACGGTCAGACGCCGGACTGGCACCGTGGAAAACATGGACGGCTTCGAAGGCGGCGACTGGTGGGTGCAGGACGCAGCCGCCAGCCTGCCTGTTGCGCTCCTCAACCCGCAGCCCGGCGAGACCCATGCCGACATTTGCGCGGCCCCGGGCGGCAAGACCCTGCAAATCGCTGCCAGCGGAGCCAACACGATTGCGATCGACCGCTCGGCGAAACGGCTCGGCAGGGTCCGCGACAATCTGGAACGCACCGGGCTGACAGCAGACCTGCACGCGCAGGACGCCGATAAATGGACGCCCGATGCTCCGCTCGATGGTGTGCTGCTGGACGCGCCATGCTCGGCCTTCGGCACCTTGCGACGTCACCCCGAAAGCCCGTGGATCAAGACCCCGGCCGATATCGAGCGCTTTCCCGAGGTGCAGGCGCGGCTGCTTCGCTCTGCTGCAGCGATGGTGAAACCCGGCGGGCGCGTCGTCTATTGCGTCTGTACCCCGCTCAGCGCGGAAAGTCTTGACGTGGTCGAGACGTTTCTGGCGGAGACGCCGGGGTTCGAACGCGTGCCGGTCACAGCCGAAGAGGCGGGCATTTTTGCACCGGCCATCACCGCTGCGGGGGACATGCTGACCGTGCCGCCTTTGCTGCATGACCAGGGCGGCTGCGATGTCTTCTATATCGCGCGGCTGAAGCGTCTCTAGCGGGGGCGGCTGGCTCCCCCGCCATGAAAGCGCCCGAATAGGTTCATATCAAATTCAGGCAGAATGCAGCAGACATGCTGCACGGGGCGCGCGCATGACGGGCCCGACTTCAATTTTCCGGAGCCATGACATGACTGTTTCCTTCCTTACCCCCGCAAAAGCCATCCTCGCCGGGACGGCGCTTGTTCTGGCGACCGGCTGCGCAGGCGGCTATGGTGCCAATGAGACCACCGCATCCGGCGTTGGCTATGCCTCGACCGTTCGCGAAGGCACGATCGTCGGCGTGCGCGAGGTGACGATCTCGCCTGACCAGAACTATCTTGGAGCGGCAACCGGCGCGGTGCTCGGCGGTCTGGCAGGCTCGCAGCTCGGCGGCGGCGATGTTGCGCGAACCGCAGGCGGTGTCGGCGGCGCAGTCGCGGGCGGCGTTGCGGGCAACGAAATGTCCAAGGCGTTCAACAAGCGTCGCGGCTATGCCTATATGGTGAAATTCGACACCGGCGAGATCAAGGAAATCACGCAAGGCATCGATATCTTCATGCAGGTCGGAACGCCCGTCTTCGTGACATTCGGTGCGAACAAAACAACCGTCGCCCCGCGTCAGGGATATTAAGGGCGGGTCTTTCGCTTACCTCACGTCTGCCCCGGATATGGTCTGGCCTGTTCGGGGTGGATAACAGGCAAGAAATGACGTTCGCCACACCCTGCCTTGTTCATGACAAAAGCCGCTGCTAGAGCGGGTTCATGTCCGATATCCTGATTTCCCCCTCCATTCTGTCCGCTGATTTTGCCCGTCTGGGCGAAGAAATCCGCGCGGTGGACGCGGCCGGTGCCGACATGATCCATGTCGATGTGATGGACGGACATTTCGTGCCGAACCTCACCTTCGGTCCGCCGGTTCTGAAAGCGCTGAAGCCGCACTCGCAAAAGCCCTTCGACGTACATCTGATGATCGCACCAGTCGACGCCTTCATTGCCGACTTTGCCGATGCGGGCGCGGATATTGTAACCGTTCATCCGGAAGCCGGACCCCATCTTCACCGCACCCTGCAAGCGATCAAGGCGCACGGCATGCGCTGCGGGGTGGCCCTCAACCCGGCCAGCCCGCCGGAGACGATTTCCTGCGTCATGGACATGGTCGATCTGGTTCTGGTGATGTCGGTCAATCCGGGGTTTGGCGGCCAGAGCTTCATCGACAGCCAGCTTGGCAAGATCGAGACCCTGCGCGCGATGATCGATGCCACCGGCCGCGGTATCATTCTGGAGGTCGATGGCGGCGTGAACCCGCAGACCGCAGCATCGGTCATCTCCGCCGGTGCCAGCGCGATCGTTGCAGGCTCGGCCGTCTTCAAGGGCGGCCCAGACAATTATGCGGCGAACATCAGGGCGATACGGGAGCCTGCCTGACGCCATGATGGAAACCTCACCGGCCAGACAGGACGAAGACAACTGGCGCGAACATCGTGGCCGTGTCGGTGAAGATTTCCGCGCAACAGCTGTCTACAAGCTGAAACTGGGCAGCAGTGCAGCCCACACCGTTTCTCTACTATCCACGCGATCTGCGCACCGGATCACCCCGTCGCGGCGAGCAGTTCATCTCCGGGCTCTGGAGGTTCGGACGTGAGCGCATGCAACTGGAAAACGGTCGCGCGCCTTGGGATAAGGCCGGTCCGTCGCGCCATTTTGCGGACAGGCTGCACCGGTTCAACTGGCTGGGCGATTTGCGCGCCTGCGGGCCGGAAGGTGAACGCCATGCGCGCGGACTGGTGGCGCACTGGGTCGCCGAGTTTGGTCGCTGGAACGATTTCGTCTGGCGCATTCCCGTCACCACAGACCGGCTCTGGAACTGGCTGGTCAGCGGCCCCGGCGTCATCGACCCGTCGCAGGCAAACGGCGAGGTGGTCGCCTCGCTGGTACGTCAGGCCCGGCATCTGGGCCTCTCCTACAGGGAATGTCCGGACCCGAATGCAAGGGTGCGGGCCAGCATCGTGCAGATTCTGGTCGCGTTCGGACTGAACGAGGGCGACAAGCGCATCTCCGCCCTTGAAGCGATTCTCGAGCGCGATCTCTCCGAGCAGGTTCTGGCCGATGGCGGGCATGCCTCACGCAACCCGGAACGCTTGCTGAACCTGCTGCTGGATCTGCAAACGCTTGATGAGGCCTATTTGCGGGTCGGGCGGGAAACGCCGCCGCATCTGCCCAAGACGCTGTCCCGCATGGCCGGAATGCTCAACTTCCTGTCAAGCGCCGATGGCGGACTGCCAGTCATGAACGGCGGCAGCGAAGGCATGGCCGAGGATGTGGAGACAGCCCTGCTGGCGCAAGACGTCTCGCGATCCTTCGTCTTCGCCAGCAAGTCTGCCTTTCAGCGCCTGTCGGCTGGCAAGACCCGTATTCTGATCGATACCGGTCAAGCCCCGGACGGCGATGCCGCGCTGGAAGCCCATGCCGGATGCCTGTCCTTCGAATTCGAGGATGCCGGAAAACGCATCGTGACCTCGTGCGGATCGCATCCCGATGTGGATACGGTCTGGAGGACGGCGACCCGCGCCACCAGTGCCCATTCCACACTGACGCTGAACGATACTGACTCTGCCCAGCCCTTGCCGATACGCTCCATTGGATTGCTTGGCCCTGTTGGTCCGGCCGGTGTTGCCGCCAAGCGGCGCGAGGAAAACGAGCAAGCGCTGATCGACTGCCAGCATGCCGGATATCGCGACGGTTTCGGCTTTCTGTGCCGTCGTCGAATTGCCATGCATGATTCCGGTGAGCGGATCGACGGCGAGGATGCGCTGTCGCGTCCGGTCTCCGATGCGCCGGAAGATCCGGGCCGGGTCCTGCCGTTCGCCTTGCGCTTTCATCTGCACCCGGATGTCCGCCTGACCCCTGATGGGCATCATTTGCGGCTCATTATGGGCGATGGCGTCGAATGGCTGTTCGTTACCAGTCATGAGGCGCGGCGCATTGACAGCTCGATCTATCTCGGGCGTGGGCGGGTCGAGAAAACCTGGCAGCTTGTGCTGACCGGCGAGGTCGATACCGGCAAGGCCGCTACCCGCACCGGGACTGTGGTCAACTGGAGCTTCATCAAGGATTGAGCCGGGCGAGGTGCTGAGGACGGCGCTCGGCGCTCTCCCCTCCTCGCTTGCGGGGAGGGGCCGGGGGTGGGACGTGTGGAACGATCTGTCTTTTCTATAAGGCTGCCCCGGATATGGGTGACCCCATTCCGGGGAGGCGGCTCTGATGCCGGGTCTCAGCATGGAAGCTTCGACATCACACCGACCACAGCCCGTCATCGCCTTTCTCGGCCTGACCGAGCGCGGCCAGCGTGTCGAGACATTCCTCCACGCCTTTCTTCTGACCACGATGGAAAGCAGCACGGATCGTCTCTGCCGATGCGGGGCCGATCTCTGCCAGCACATCGCGCACCGCCGCCATGCGCTGAGGTATGGTTTTCGGCCAGGGCCGGGCGATGGCCTGTGCCAGTGCAACCTCCGCATCCACGCCCAGCCGTGCGGTATCGTCTGAACCGACATGACCTGACGGGTTCTGATAATCGGGCCGCAGCCAGCGCACCTTTCCGGCGGCCTCCTCTGCCGCGCGCTCATGGTTCAGCGCCACGAGCCGTTCAAGGATTTGTGTATCGGTGAGGTCGTGCGGCCAGCCATAGGCATCCGCCGTGGCCACATCTATCCGGTCATGCAGGTCTTTCAGAATGCCGATCTGACCCTCATGATAAATCGTCTTCTCCTTGCCCGCCAGCACCTCACCGGAGCGGGTGGCGTCTATCGTGCGCACCCGTTCGAGCACATTGTACATCTGTGTCAGGGTGAGTTTGGGGTGGGCTTTCTGGCGTGCCTTGCGGTGCGCATCCAGGCGTTCGCCAAGATCGCGCAGGATTTCTGTCTGTGCCTGCGAGGCATCCGGAAAGGGAAACGGGTCGTAGCACTGGGTCTTGTTATATCTGGGTCGGTCTTCCAGCGTGCCGCCCGCCGCCAAGGCCCATGTCACATGCAAGCGGCTGGAAAGAATGGCGAGCGCCGAGGCATCCTCAATCGCAATTGCGATGAGCATGTTGTCAGGGAGGACGCCCCCATCAAGAAAAGTGAAAATGCAATGTTTCGACGTTTCGACGGTGGCAATATAGCGTTGGAGATGTTCAAGCGCGGGTCTCATTTCGCTTCGAGGGCGACCGAATATCCACCAATTCTCGCGGATATCCTTATCGCGATTTGCGTCCCGTTCGGGTTTCACACGATCAAGAATATGCGTATAAATATCCGGAAATTTTTGTCGGACGGCGGTTTCAGACAACCCAAACAGATCAATCACCATCGCATCACGCGACGTCTGGAGAATATCACGTCCGTTCAGATAGACTTGGATATGCTGATCCAGCCCTTCAGTCCGGCCCAGACCGAGCTCTCTGGCGCGCTGCGGCGAGATAATGAAGCCTGAGCCATGAAGCTTAACACCCATAGATGCCAACTCCTCATTCGCCTTGAGCGGTCTGGCGCTGGTCACATCCACGCCTGTCTGGAGGTTGGCGAAGATGCGGCCTTCCTGCACGTCAAACGTGACCAGCCGCCCGTCCACCTCATCGGGCGTTTTTTCCTCATGGCGAATGGTGAGGAGTTTGCCATCGCGCCGACCGGCCCCGGCCACCGTCATGGCGATGCGCACCGCCGCGCCGTCAGTTGAGTCCACCCAGGGGTGGTCGGGTATGGCAAAGAGCAGCGAGAGCGGTTTCTTGCGGTCTTCCAGCCAGGGCGCGACCACGCGGCGGTTGAAGGTCTGGCGCAGCGAGTTGGTGGTGATGAATCCGAAACGGCGCACGCCCTTGCCGGTGGCGGGGTCATAAAGCTTTGCCATACGGGCAGCCTTGTCCCACCAGAACATCACGAAATCCGCGCTTTCCGGCATTTTTGGATAGGTCTTCCACAGGGCTTCGGCATAGCCGTCGCCCAGCGATTCCCTGATCCTGCTCGCCCCGATAAAAGGCGGGTTGCCGATGATGAAGTCAGCCTCCGGCCAGTTGCGGGCGAGTGCCTTGTCAAAGTCCAGCACGGTGCGGCGGGCCTTGTCATCCGGCACGCGCTCGCTGGTTGCCGGATGGGTTTTGTAGGTCTGTCCGTCCCAGCGCGTGACCGGCTTTCCGTTCTCATCCAGCCGGGCGCGTTCGCCTTCCAGAACCAGAAGGGCATCGACATGTTTGATGTTGTGAAAGTCCCGCAGGACAGGCTCTGACGGCGCGGCCTGACCTGTGGTGCGGTAGTGCCATTGCAGATAGCCGATCCATAAAACCAGCTCGGCAACCTCCTTGGCCCAGACATTGATTTCCAGCCCGAGAAACTGGTGCGGGTCGACAGTGAGCGGGTCTGACTGGGTGTCCCCAAGCTCGGCGAGAAAGTCGATGACCTCCCCTTCGAGGCGCTTCATCTGTTCCAGCGCGACATAGAGGAAATTGCCGGACCCGCAAGCCGGGTCGAGAACGCGGACATTGCAGAGGTTGCGCCGGAAAGCTCGCACCAGATCAATCGCTTCATTGGTCTTTCCCTTGTCGGTAGTGAGCGCGGCGGCAGCCTTTACCCCGTCCCAGTCCTCACGCAGGGGTTCGATGACCGTGGGCAGGACCAGGCGTTCGACATAGGCGCGCGGGGTGTAATGCGCCCCCAGCTTGTGCCGGTCGCGCGGATGGAGCGCGCGTTCCAACAACGTGCCGAATATGGCCGGTTCGACATCCCGCCAGTCTGCCTCCGCTGCCTGTATTAACAGGCCGAGCTGCATCTCGTTGACCGGCAAGGCGCGGCAATCCTTGAAGAGACCACCGTTGAAACGCTTGAGATCGGCGCGCAGGGCAGACGAGAAGCCGCCCGTGTTCATGCTTTTCCAAAGATCTTCCAGCATCGGCATGACCGAGCCGGGCTTGCCGCGAAGTTCGCGCAGCATGTCGGTAAAGCTGCGCGCGGGAATAAGCTCCACATCCTCTGCAAACATGGTGAAAAGGCAACGGATCAGAAATTCGGCGACGCGCTTGCGGTCATGTTTCTGCGCTTCAAAACTCTTGCCCAGTTCGGCCAGATTGGCGGCAATGCGGCGGGTGACGGCAGCGGAAATCCTCGACGGGTCAAGAGCGTTCGGGTCTGTCCAGACCAGACGCAAACGCTCGCGGACGGTTTCGTCATGCAGGTCTGCAAGGGTGATGCGGAAGCGCCGGGCATCGGGAAACTGGGTGTAGGTGCGCGCGCGCCCTGAGAAATCCGCGTATAGCTCTATCGAATAGCCGACATCGACGACCATGAGGATGGGCGGTGCCCCCTCGCCCTCGGTCGCATCGAAGGCGCGGGCATAGCGGTGGGCCTGTTCCTTGGCTCTCTGCATGGCGATTGCATAGGCCGGGGTGCCGCGAACAGCAGTGCCGGTACGCGATATGTTCGGCAAGGCAATGCCGGTGAGCAATTCCTGTTGCTGCGGGTTGGCCGGTCTTGGCGTCTTCTCGCTGCCCTGTTTGGCCTCGCAGACGAAGCAGCCGCGCTTGTAGAGATCGACATAGCGCTGCCCGCCGGTGACCGGATCGGTCACGCCGCGATCAAAGACATAAGCGTTGTCGCGGTTATCCTGTTCGGCGGGTCGGGGCTGGGGCGCGCCGATCAGTTCTGCCAGTTCGGTCAGGAAAAGCTGGTAGTTCGCACGTTCGCTTGACGAGCTTTTCTCCCATTTCGCAATGAACGCGGCAACTTCCATGCGTACTGGGCTCCGGTAGGTTGAATTTTGACTACTCTGCTACGGGTTTGAGGAGATCGGCAAGACGTAGCTTGCCCCTACCCCGGGACGCGCTTGAGGACCGGGGCGAGCATACGGTCTATGGCCGCCTGCGAGGGCGTACCGTCAGACCAGGCCGGAACGCCGTCATCGGCAATAACGAGATCGGCGGTGAACTTGGCCGGATAGGTCCAGCGGTAATGCGAAGCGCGCACGAAGCGCAGATACTGGCTGACGGCGCGGTCCAGATCGCGCTCGCGCTCACGGACATCGCGCAGGACGCGGCGGGCGAGCCGCAAATCGTCCGGCGTATCGACATAAACGGTCAGATCGAAGAGGGCCGCGATTTCGGGCACGGTGAGGGTATGGATGCCCTCGACAATGACGATGGGAGCGGGAGACACAGCGCAGACAGCCCCGGCCACACGATCATGCTTGCCGAAGTCATAGACCGGCTGTTCGATGGCGTTCCCGGCCTTGAGCGCGGCGATATCAGCCCCGAAAGCAGCCATGTCCTTGGACGCCGGGTCATCGAAGTCGATACGGTCCTCGACCTCGCGGGCGGTGAGGCCGACTGTGCCGAGCGCCTCCCTCGATCTATAGTAATTATCGTCGCCCACCAGCACGCTGGACGCCGCGCCGCCGGTCTCGTGAAGATGGCCGGTCAGCGCCTCCGCCAGCGTCGTCTTGCCAGAGCCGGAGCCGCCCGTGATCGCGATAAGAAAAGGGGTGTCAGTCATGTCGTGACTGCTGTCACGGATAGCGTTGCGGCTCAATATCGAAGACGGGGCCATTCAGAAGAACGTACTCGGTGGGGCTGTGGGCCGCGAAGACGACCAGACCGACCGGCCCCTCGCTGCGGTCGGGAAGCGCTACGGCATTGCTGTAGTCGCGCTTGAGAACCGAGCCGTCGCCTTGCGTGATCTGCCAGCCGCCAACCTCGCGACCTGTCACATCCGCAGGCAAGGGAAGCGCGCCCGGACCGGCTGCAATGCTTTCCGGCCAGCGATACGGCAGATGCCCTTCCTCTTTCAAAAAGACCTGTACGGCAATGTAGGTGCGGCCCTGATTGATGATGGCGGCGCCGACATGGGTATAGTCGCCATTGATCATCGCGCCGAAATGCGATGGGCTGTTCTCGAGCTGGGATTGCAGTGTGGTGGACGTATATTGCAGCGGCAGACCGTCCTTGAACCAGGCCAGGTTCTCGCCTGAATAGCTGAACAGGAGGCGGCGGCAGAGACGACGCAGGCGCCCCGTCGCGCCCAGCCCTTCAAGCGAGCGGTGGGCGAAATAATCACGACTGAGCATGTCGAGCGCGTGAAAGCGTGCGACGCGTTCGGCCTCTTCGCTCCACGACAGACGGCCGAGACCGCGCTGGGCACGGATTTCGTTGAGCCGGGTCTGCATGCCCTGCGCATCGCTGTCGAGATAGGCCACGTCCGCGGGAAGGTTGGCCATGCAGGCGACTGCGAACTGGCGGTATTCATCGATACGTCCGGACGGCGTCGCGCCCCAGTCGCATGCCTCTCCGAAACGGTTGGCCGAAGCAGCGACCGTTCCCGCCTTCGTGATCTCGCTCGCTAAGGCGGGGAGGCTGACAAGCACAAGGCTCAGCACGCAAGCGCCGAGCCTTGAGATCATGTTGAACACCATAGATACAGCCCCCGCTGCAAACCCCGATGGTGTTCTATATCACATGGAAGTTAATCTTCGAAGTCTGAAATCCTCGATAGCTTCACCGGTTTCCTGATCGACCACTTTCATGGACAGGCGAACCTTGCCACGATCGTCGAAGCCGAGCAGCTTGACCCAGACGCTGTCGCCTTCGGAGACAACATCTTTCGGGTGCTTCACGCGCTCGTCCGCCAGTTGGCTGACATGCACGAGGCCGTCTTTCGGTCCGAAGAAGTTCACGAAAGCTCCGAAATCCTTCACGGCAACGACCTTGCCCTGATAGATTTCGCCGACTTCGGCTTCTGCGGTGATGCCCTTGATCCACTTCTTGGCCGCTTCGATGGACGACTTGTCCATGGCCGAAATGGTGACGACGCCATCATCCGCGATGTTGACCTTCGCACCGGTGGTGTCGACGATCTCGCGGATCACCTTGCCGCCGGAGCCGATCACGTCACGGATCTTGTCGGTCGGAACCTGCATGGTCTCCATCTGCGGCGCGTTCTGGGACAGCTCGCCGCGCGATTCGCCCAGCGCCTTGTTCATCTCGCCGAGAATGTGCATGCGGCCGCCCTTGGCCTGTTCGAGGGCGGTCTTCATGATGTCTTCGGTGATGCCCGCGATCTTGATGTCCATCTGGAGCGACGTGATGCCGACATCCGAACCGGCGACCTTAAAGTCCATATCGCCCAGATGATCCTCGTCACCGAGAATATCGGAAAGAACGGCCACGCCTTCGGGGTCCTTGATGAGTCCCATGGCAATGCCCGACACCGGACGCTTGATCGGCACACCGGCATCCATCATCGCCAGAGACGCACCGCAAACGGTCGCCATGGAGGACGAGCCGTTGGATTCGGTGATCTCGGAGACGAGACGGATGACGTAAGGGAAATCTTCCTTGGTTGGAAGGATCGCCTTGGTTGCGCGCCAGGCCAGCTTGCCGTGACCGATTTCGCGGCGACCGGCACCGCCAAGGCGGCCCGTCTCACCGACCGAATAGGGCGGGAAGTTGTAGTGCAGGAGATAGCGCTCTTTATACGTGCCGTTCAGGCTGTCGATGAACTGCTCATCGTCTGCCGTGCCGAGCGTGGCCACAACGATGGCCTGCGTTTCGCCGCGCGTGAACAGGGCCGAGCCGTGCGTGCGGGGCAGAATACCGACTTCGGACACGATCGGACGAACCTCGTCGAGCTTGCGCCCGTCGATCCGCGATCCGGTCCGGATGATGTCGCCGCGAACGACGCCGGCTTCAGCCTTCTTGAAGGCGTCCTTGAAGACCTGCGGGTTCATGCCGTCCGGCTTTTCCTCGTCAGCAACGAGTTCGAGCGCGGCTTTCTCGCGGGCGGCCTGTACGGCAGCCTGGCGTTCGGTCTTTTCCTTGATGGTGTAGGCGGCGGAGAGATCGCTGCCGACGATGGAGCGGATCTTGCCGAGCTCGTCGGAGAGGTCCTCGCCCTGGAAGTCCCAGGCGTCCTTGGCAGCGCGTTCGGCCAGATCGACGATCAGGTCAAGCACTTGCTGGAAGGATTTGTGCCCGGCCATGACAGCACCGAGCATGACCTCTTCGGAAAGTTCCTTGGCTTCGGATTCGACCATCATCACGGCATCATTGGTGCCTGCGACGATGAGGTCGAGATCGCCTTCGGGAAGCTCATCGACGGTCGGGTTGATGACGTACTCGCCATCCTTGTAACCGACGCGGGCAGCCGCAATCGGGCCCATGAACGGAATGCCGGACAGCGTCAGTGCAGCAGACGCTGCAATGAGGCCCAGCACGTCAGGATCGTTCTCGCCGTCATAGGACAGCGCGGTGATGATGACTTGGGTCTCGTTCTTGAAGCCCGGCACGAAGAGCGGGCGGATCGGACGGTCGATGAGGCGCGAGGTCAGCGTCTCTTTCTCGGTCGGACGGCCTTCACGCTTGAAATATCCGCCCGGAATGCGACCGGCTGCGAAGTATTTTTCCTGATAGTTGACTGTCAGGGGGAAGAAGTCCTGGCCCGGCTTGGCCGAGCGCTGGGCAACAACCGTCGCAAGGACGGTGGTTTCGCCATAGGTCGCCATCACGGCACCATCGGCCTGACGGGCCACACGGCCTGTTTCCAGAATGAGCGGACGTCCGGCCCATTCGGTGGATACGATATGCTTATCGAACATAGATGTCTCTTTCACGTACAAAAAACCCGCCAGAACCCGGATTGGCCTGGCGGGCCTGGAGCTTCGTTCCGCCTCTAGCGGCGAAGTCCCAGTTCAGAAATGAGCGCCTGATAGCGCTCTTCGTCGCGCGACTTTACATAGTCGAGCAGTTTCCGGCGGGTCGCGACCATTTTCAGGAGGCCACGCCGGGAATGGTTGTCTTTCTTGTTGTCCTTGAAGTGGTCCTGAAGGTTGGTGATGCGCTCTGTGAGGATCGCCACCTGAACTTCAGGGGAACCGGTATCACCTTCGCTGCGGGCGAATTTCTTGATGAGCTCGGTTTTCTTTTCGGCTGTAACCGACATCGGCATATGCTTTCGTTCTGAGCGGCAACGCGACGCGTCACCGACTGGATGAGTGCCTGTAAAGGGCAATGAAGCGTGCCGCGAGCCATACATTGAGCCTGACCGGGATGTCGTCCAGAAAGGCTAGAGCGTGAGGCAAGCGCACGTGCGCGCTATATGGCGCAAAACCTGCCGCTTGGGAAGGGGGGCTCCCTCACATCTGGAAGACGCGTGACGGGGCGAAGTGACCGGCGCGAACCTCGCCGAGCGCGACGGCCTTGCCTGCGCTGAGTGCCAGGGTTTCGCGGCTTGCCGTTGCGTGGTTCGCCCGGGCCGCTTTCCAGCCCTCTATTACATGCGGCAGAAGAACGACCTCACGCCCCATGCGCACATCGGACGCTTCGGCCGGAGAGAGCGAGATTGAGGCCATGCCCTCAAGCGCGGTCTCGACCGGCATCAGAACGGCCAGAAGATCATCCCGGTTTTCAATGGCGCGCAACTGGTCGAGCGTGATGGATTGCGCCTCGTCGAACCGGCCGACGCTGAGCCGCCGCAAAAGCCGCACATGGCCTTCCGTGCCGAGCGCCGTAGCCAGATCACGGGCCAGCGCCCGGATGTAGAAGCCCTTGCCGGATGTGACTTCGATGATCGCCGTATCGGCCTCCGGCACGGCGATCAGTGCAGCGGAAAACACCTCTACGGGGCGCGATTTAAGCTCCACCGTTTCGCCGTCCCGTGCCAGATCATAGGCCCGCTCGCCATCCACCTTGATCGCGGAGAACTGCGGCGGCACCTGTTCGATCTCGCCGACGAAACCTGCCAGCGCCGCTTCAATCTCTTGCGGCGCGGGGCGATGATCGCTGGTCGCTGTCACCTCGCCTTCACGGTCCTGCGTGGTGGTGGAGGCGCCCCAGCGCACGGCAAAGCGGTAGGTCTTGCGCGCGTCCACGACATGGGCGGACGTCTTGGTCGCCTCGCCGAATGCAATGGGCAGAATGCCGTCGGCCAGCGGGTCGAGCGTGCCGCCATGCCCGGCTTTCTGGGCATTGAACAGCCGCTTGACGATCGACACGGCCTGCGTCGAGCCAAGGTCTTCGGGCTTGTCGAGATTGAGCCAGCCATGCACCGGCTCGCCCTTGCGTTTACGTTGTTTTGCCATCCAGGCAGCGTTAGCGCGAACGCGGCGCACGTGCCAGATGCCTATTCCGGAAATTGCGCCGCAAAGACTTTGCGCCCCTCACCGTTTAGGGGAATGACCTTTCCGCGATAAGAGTGCTCATGGCAGACCTACTAACCAGATCTGATAGAGGGTTTCAGGGATATGCGGGTACATTGGGGATGTCTTTCCGGCACGTCGGCGCTGTTGCTGGCCTTTGCAGCCTTTCAGCCAGCGGCCCTTGCCGAGCCTGAGACCGACGATGCCTTTCCTGCCGTGACGGTCTGTCCTGATGGCAGCTTTGAAAGCGGGTGCAGCCTTGAAGACATGCAAGCCGCGATCAAGCTGTTCGACGACCGGCTCACGACGGCGACTGAACAGTGTTTCTACGACACCGAAGCGCAATGCGTTGTCACCGCCAGCGGCACCCTTCCGACGCCCGGCAGCGACAGCCTGGTGGTCTGGCAGCGCATGGCGCTTCGGCCTCTCGACGGTCCCGCGACAGACATGATCGTGCTCGCCGGGCTTGCACCGGATACAACACCGATCTTGCTGGCGGCGGCGCAGACCGAAGGCTATTTCGGGACGCCGGACAGGTTCGACAGCCTTGACGACACTGATCTGATCCATGTGCGAGGCGTCGGCGGTGGTACCGGCGGGGGCAATGCCGACCTGCTTTTGCAAGGCGGCGCAGAGGGATGGACACAGGTCGATCTATCGCTCTGGTTCGACGAGGTGAACGCCCGCCTTCCGCAGGGGTTCGAGCTTCGAAAGGGCGTCCGGTTTGATTTTCGCGAGATGTTCGCAAGTTCGCCGGTCTGGCGTGAAGATGACGGAAACTGCTGCGCGACCGGGGGCGATGTTTATATCGATTTCGGGATTGAGGCAGGCGCGCTGGGCGTCGTCTGGATGTCGTTTGACGAGACCGTGCCCAAGGGGAACACATTGTATATTGGCGGCAATGAAGCCTCTGCCCGTTCAGATGACCCGGTCGAGGAGGAGGACGCCGGGCCAGGCGCGGAGTGATGCGCTAAAGCCACCCGCTCAAGCGCCGCCACGATCCTCGCGCCCGTGCCAAATGCGGAGGATGAAGATGGAGTTGATGACGGCAGAAAAGAAATATTTTGCAACATAGACGTTCTTACCGAACGGAATGACCATCTCGCGGATTCGAAACGCACGCTAGACCGGTCGAACCAGGAGCGGATGGTCCGAGAGCCGGTTCAAAGACGTTCTTGGTTTATGCTGAGCGCGTTTCGCCGCCAAACTCTCAGAGATCGCGCTGGACTTCGTCGGAGTCCAGAAGCTTGTCCATGGCCTGGGCCGTGTCATAGCTGGTGTCGGGAATGAAGTTGAGCTCTGGCGTGAACTTCATCTCGATATGACGCCCCAGCTTGCCCCGCAGGAATTTGGACGCCCGGTTCAGGCCTTTTGCAAGCACCTTGGCGTCGCCCTTCCCGCCGAGCGGCGAACAGAAGACATTGGCGTGTTTCAGGTCCGGTGAGGCGCGCACCTCGCCAATCGTGATCGAGACCCCCTGCAAATCGGGGTCGCGAAACTCTTCCCGGCTGAGAATGTCGACCAGCGCGTGGCGGACCAGTTCACCGGCCCGAAGCTGGCGTTGGGTCGGACCGGCTGCGTGCGGTGCGGGACGGGAGGAAGACTGTCTGGAATGGGCCATCCGCACCATTTGGGAAGCGGTCTGACTTACGCAAGCTCTGAACGGTCCCGCATCTTGTGCACGAGCAATTCATGCGCCCGTTCGAAGGCGGCGGGCGTGGCAAACCATGCATCAGGCAGGAAAAGATCATCTGCCCCGTCAATGGCGATATGCAGAGCTTTCTTCCTGCGCGTGACCCCGCGAATGGCGGACCAGTCGACATGCAGGCTGACCCCGCCGCTCTGCCGGACAAGGCCGCTATCGTCCAGCCGTACCGTCACCGCAAGGCCGGTTTCGCCCTCGCGGCCATAGCGGTGGCGGTAGGACCAGCGCATGAAGATCAGATACCAGGAGATGCCTGCCATCGCGGCCAGCAGACTGCCCACCATCCAGACCCAGTAGTCGCTCCAGCCCAGCTGGATGAGTGCCTTTCCGGACAGCGTCGCCATTCCGGCCGCGATCGCAGGTGCTGTAACGCCGGCGTAATAGACGGAGGTCGGTCCGATATCGCCGGACCGCATGGCCCGGGCATAAGTACGCAGCTGGCGTTTGGTGAACCGGCCAGAGACCTCCACGGGCTCGGCGGTATCATGTGCACGAGGGTCCGATGGTGTCGGTGTCATCGCGCGTTTCCTGCCTGACGTGCCTCAACCGGACGCAAACGGAGCGGACCGTGCCGCTCCATTCCCTGCCCTATTCCTTGAGCGTGCGTTCGATCATGTCGATCTGGAAGCATTCGATGACATCGCCAACGCGCATGTCTTCGTAGCGCTCGAACGCCATGCCGCATTCAATGCCTTCCTTGACCTCGGCCACTTCATCCTTGAAGCGTTTGAGCGTCTTCAGCATGCCTTCGTGGATCACGACATCGTCGCGCAGCAGGCGAACGCCGCAACCACGCTTGACGACGCCTTCGGTTACGCGGCAACCGGCAACCTTGCCCGTCCGGGTGATGTTGAAGACTTCCAGGATCTTCGCATAACCGATGAAGGTTTCGCGCTTTTCCGGTGGCAGCATGCCCGACAGTGTATCGCGCACATCGTTGATCAGATCGTAGATCACCGAATAATAGCGGATCTCCACGCCTTCGCGTTCGGCAAGCTGCTTGGCCTGCTTGTTCGGACGCACGTTGAAAGCGATGACGGGCGAACCGGACGACAGCGCAAGCTGAATGTCGCTTTCGGAGATACCGCCCACAGCGCCATGAATGACGCGCGCGGCAACCTCGTCAGTGGAGAGACCCTCCACAGCCTGGGTGATCGCCTCGACCGAGCCCTGCACATCGCCCTTGACGACAAGCGGGGCTTCCTGAACGCCGCCGCCGTCTTTCAGGCGGGCGAGCATCTGTTCCAGCGACGCTTTCGCAGCAGGTGCACCGGCGCCCTGCTTGCGGGCACGGGTCCGGTATTCGGTGATCTCGCGGGCACGGGCTTCCGTCTCCACGACCACGAACGGATCGCCGGGATCCGGCGCGCCATCGAGACCAAGAATTTCCACCGGAACCGTTGGCCCGGCTTCCTTCAATTGCTGCCCGCGCTCGTTCACCAGCGCCTTTATCTTGCCCCACTGCGAACCGGCGACAACGATGTCGGTCCGCTTGAGCATGCCGCGATTGACCAGAACGGTGGCAACGGGGCCACGTCCCTTGTCGAGCTGGCTTTCAACCACGACGCCGTCAGCGGCGCGGTTGGCATTGGCTTTCAGTTCCAGAACTTCGGCCTGCAGGGTGATGGCTTCGGTAAGCGCATCGAGGTTGGTCCGCTTCAGCGCGGAAATCTCGATGGCCTGCACTTCGCCGCCCATGGCCTCGACCTGAACGTCGTACTGCAGAAGCTCGGTGAGAACCTTTTGCGGGTCCGCTTCGTGCTTGTCGATCTTGTTGACGGCAACGATCATCGGAACACCGGCAGACTTGGCGTGATTGATCGCCTCGATGGTCTGCGGCATCACGCCATCGTCAGCGGCAACGACCAGCACGACAATGTCGGTGACATTGGCACCGCGCGCCCGCATCGACGAGAACGCCGCATGGCCGGGGGTATCGAGGAAGGTGATCTGCTCACCCGATTTCAGCGTGACCTGATAGGCACCGATATGCTGCGTGATACCGCCGCTTTCGCCGGACACGACGTCCGTCGAGCGAAGCGCATCGAGCAGGGACGTCTTGCCGTGGTCGACATGGCCCATGATCGTGACGATCGGTGGACGCGGCGTCTTGTCGGCATCGTCGTCTTCGGGTCCTTCGAGACCGATCTCGACGTCGGATTCCGACACACGCTTCACGATATGCCCGAACTCCTCGACGATCAGTTCCGCCATGTCAGCGTCCACGATGTCGTTGGCGCGAAGCATCTCGCCTTCCTTCATCATGTATTTCACGACGTCGGCAGTGCGTTCCTTCATCCGGATCGCGAGATCGGACAGGGTGATGGTTTCCGGCACCACGACTTCGCGTGACACCTTCTCGGACGTATCCTTGCCGCCGGACATGCGACGTTCGCGTTCGCGTTCACGTGCACGGCGGACAGAGGCGAGCGAGCGCTGACGGTCTTCATCGCCTTCCAGCGCTGCGGTGATCGTCAGCTTGCCCTTGCGGCGCTTGGGTTCACTGCCCTTGCGCGACGGGGTTTTGGGAGCCTCGAAGGCCTTGGCCTTCTTGACGCGGCCACCGAGGTCGGAGAGGACGCCCTCGCCTTCGCCCGGCACTGGCGCGGGTTCGGCCCCGCGGCGTCCGCTGTCCTTTTGCTGAACCAGATCGGCTTCGGCTTTCGCTTCGGCAGCCTGTTCGGCCAGCTTGCGGGCTTCTTCCTCGGATCTACGGCGCGATTCTGCTTCTTCGCGCTCGCGCTCTTCCTGACGGATACGGTCCTGCTGGTCCTTGAGACGCTGCTGGCTGGCGGCTTGCTCGGCTTCTTCGGCCTTGCGTTTGACAGCATCCTGCTCGCGCTTCATCAGCGCGGCCTGACGGGCCCGCAATTCCTGCTCGGTAATACCGAGCTTCTTGGCCAGTTCGGCGACCTTGGACGCCTCGGCCTTGGGCGGCGGTCCGGCGACCTGACGCCGCTTGGCCGGCGCGAGCGGTTGACTGGTCGGGGCGGCAGGACCTGCCATCCGCTTCTTTTTCTTCTCGACGACGACCTGTTTGGATCGACCGTGTGAGAAACTCTGCTTGACCGTTCCGGAGTCCTTGCCACGCGACAGGGTGAGCGGCTTGCGGCCGCCATCGTTTCCGGGTGTCGTATTCTTCGTATCGCTCATCAACCACCAAACATTAACGTCTTGAAAACCGACGGACCACTAGGCCCCGCCGGCCGTTCTTTTCTATGCCCTGCGTGAAAGCCACGCGTCCTCGGGCGTATCACGAAACCCGCTGAGTCGCCGGTAATCGAGAGCCCACACATCGGCGAAGCGGCCCGTTTTCAGCAGGCCATGTACCACATGGTCCCTGCCAAAGGCCATGCCCAATTCAGAACTGTCGAGCGCCCCGCTGACGCGGACTTTCTCATACAGTGCAAAGCCCAGACCGATCAGCTTGCCACGTCCATCCGCGCTGCCGTCACTGGCCTCGATCAGCCAGCCCGGTTTGCGGCGCTCAAGCTCGGCACGAACCTGATCAAACCCCAAGATAATGACGCCGGACCGTTTTGCCATCCCCAGAGTCGATTGACACCGGGCGAGCAACAGTCCTGCCACCATTCCCGTCAGGTCTTCGGGCACTCTTACACTGGCCTTGAAGCCACGGGCAAACGCCTTGCGGCTGACGGCCGTTGCCAGCTTCTCACGCGCCGCCGTAACCCAGACGCCGCGTCCGGGAAGACGCGCCGCCAGATCCGGCGTGACGCAGCCGTCAGGGTCGAGAACGAAACGCACCATCCGGCTTGCCGGTGTGGTCTCGTTCGTCGCCAGGCACCTCCGGAAAGGGGAGGTGCCCGCCGCTTCGTCTGTCAGATCGTCGGGCTCATGTTCCGGAGGCGTCATCGGTCGATGCGTCCTCTTCGGCTCTGGCAGCTTCGTCCGCCGCGTCATCGGCTGCGTCACCGCCGCCAAGATCACCCAGCGCCAGAAGCGCACGCTCTTCATCCGTCAGATCCAGTGCCGGACCGTCATCCTCGTCCTCGCCGTCATCCTCACCGGCGTATTTTGCCTCGATCTCAGCCAGTGCCTCATCGTCGATCCAGCCGATCTGGTGGCGGGTACGCATGATGAACAGTTCGGCCCGCTCGGCATTCATCTCGCCCTTCGGCAAGAGGCCCGTGCGGAAAACAGGCTTGCCATCGGGGCCCGGTTCACGCCAGCCCGTAAGGTCATCCGGCACCATGCCGGCGACGTCCTCGACCGTCTTGATGTCATCTTCGGCAAACCGCACAGCCATGGCCAGGGTCATGCCCTCGATCTCAAGAACCTCGTCTTCGACGCCCATTTCACGGCGCTTGGCATCGAGTTCCTCGTTGAGGCGATCAAGATATTCCTTGGCGCGCGTCTGGAGTTCCTGCGCAATTTCATCGTCGAAGCCTTCGATGACAGCCAGCTCGTCGAGCTCGACATACGCGATCTCTTCGACGGTCTCGAGGCCTTCGGACGCCAGAAGCTGGGCCAGCGTCTCGTCGGCATCGAGCGCCTTCATGAAGAGGTCTGTCCGCTCCTGGAACTCACGCTGATAGCGTTCTGAATCCTGGGTTTCGGTGACCAGATCGATCTGCCAGCCGGACAGTTGCGAGGCCAGACGGACGTTCTGGCCGCGGCGGCCGATTGCAAGCGGGAACTGGCTGTCGGCCACGACCACTTCAACACGCTGCTCGTCTTCGTCCAGAACCACTTTGGAGACTTCGGCAGGCTGCAGGGCGTTGACGATGAAAGTTGCCGGGTCCGGAGACCATGGAATGATGTCGATCTTCTCGCCGCCGAGCTCGCCCACAACGGCCTGGACACGGGCACCGCGCATACCGACGCAGGCCCCGACCGGATCGATCGAGCTGTCATTGGAGATAACGCCGATCTTGGCCCGGCTGCCCGGATCGCGCGCACAGGACTTGATCTCGATGACGCCTTCATAGACTTCCGGCACTTCCTGCGCGAACAGGGCAACCATGAAGTCAGGATGTGCACGTGACAGAAAGATCTGCGGACCTTTCATCTCGCGGCGGACTTCGTAAAGATAGCAGCGGACACGGTCGCCATTGGCAAAGTTCTCGCGCGGGATCGCATCACCGCGGCGGATAATGCCCTCGGCGCGGCCCAGGTCGACGATGATGTGGCCGTACTCGACGCGCTTGACGAGGCCGTTGATGATCTCGCCGGTGCGGTCCTTGAACTCTTCGTACTGACGCTCGCGTTCGGCATCACGCACCTTCTGCATGATGACCTGCTTGGCCGTCTGCGCCGCGACCCGTCCAAAGTCGAACGGCGGAAGCTCTTCGCGGATTTCGCCGCCGATTTCGATATCGGGTTCAAGCTTGCGTGCATCCTTCAGGAGAAGCTGCTGTGCCTCGTCTTCCATGTCCTCGTCGGCTACAACCGTCTGCACCCGCCAGAGCTGCTGCTCGCCGGTCTTGGGGTCGATTTTCGCACGGATGTCGTGCTCCTGACCGTAGCGCGAGCGCGCGGCCTTCTGGATCGCTTCCTCCATCGCCTCAATGACGATGGCTTCCTCGATGCCTTTTTCCTGCGCTACCGATTTTGCAATCTGCAGGATTTCCATCCGGTTTGCTGAAACGCCGATCACGCTCATGGGCGTATATCCTCTTCCTGTGTTTCCTCGTCGGGGTCGTCGTCCTCGTCCCCGTCTTCATCGATTTCAAGATCGCCCAGATCATCTTCATCCGGTTGCGGCGGCAGGCTGCCTTCAGCCCGCGCCGCTGCGATCAGTTCGTCTGTGAGCACGAGGCTGGCGCGCGACATGTCGGCGACCTCGGCTTCCAGTTCGGTATTATCATCAAGGCGCAGCTTGACCACGCCGTCTTCCTCGCCGCCAAGCACGCCGGTGAAGCGCTTGCGACCATCAATGGGGTGCGTCAACTCGATCTTCGCAAGATGGCCGGTCCAGCGGGCAAAGTCACCCGGACGGGTCAGCGGACGGTCAATGCCCGGCGTGGACACCTCGAGCGCATAACGCCCGGAGACCGGATCGGACACGTCCAGAATAGGCGAGATCGCGTGTGACAGGTCGGCGCAATCCTCGACGCTTGTGCCGCCCTGCTTCTTCTCTGCCATGATCTGCAGAATGGGGCGATTGCCGCCGGTGATGCGTACACGAACGATATCGAAGCCCATTTCGAGCGCTTCAGGCTCGATGGTTTCAAGTATTCTGCGTTCGACTTCGCGGTTGGCGCGCACGGGTGTGTCAGGCTCCTGAAACTGAAAGCGGCGACCCGGTTTCCCGAGCCGCCGCCGTGTAAACAGCAATGTTGGATGTCAGATAGGCGATCATGCGGGCTTTGTCACCTGTTTTGCTGCGGGGACTTTCGATGCTGTCGCTGAAGTTGTATCTTCTGCATACAAACGGCGAACGAGCGTGAGCGACGAGAGAACGAACACCGAGTGGATCGACCTTGATGACGCTCTCGAAACGGGATTCTTCAAAGGATGACGCACATGGCCAACAGGTTTCTCCCTCTCCTAGGCGCAGGGTTGCTCTTTCTGGGCCAACCTGTGCCGGTTGCGATGGCGGCCCCCGCTTCCGAAAACGCCAAAGAGGGCTCTTCGGACGCGTGTTCGCTCGAAAACATCGTCTATTTCGAGATTGGCCAGAAGGGCCGGTATGCCGAAGTCCGCAAGACCCGTCCCGATCTGGCTGCCAAGATTGTGGACGGTTTCTTCGCCCTTCAGAACCAGCGAAAAGAGAGATTTCCCGGTGCCAGCACATCTGAGCAAATCATCACGGACAAAGCAGAGCTGGAAGCGATCTGCCAAAAACTGCCCCCGGACGAATTCGAGGCGCTCGTTCTCTCAATACTGACCCTGGCATCCTTCGCTGAAATCGAAATAGAGCGCGAGCTGGGCAACGGGGCAGAAAGCCCCGAGGGATTGGACGATGAAAACCGCGACGGCTGACGAACCACCGAAGCACTAATACGCATGGAGGGGTCCGGATAGTCGCGCGCTATGCCTTGTATAGGCTCAGCCAATAGCACCGGTTTCGCTTGCAAGCCGGAGCCTTAAATCCCATTATATGAGGAAATCCGCATGGTGCGGGCTCCTCTGACTTAGGTGAAATAATGAATCAGTTCAATTTCGCTCAGACCCGCCGCGCTTCCGGCGCAGAGATGGACATGTCCGTCGATGCTGGTCTTCGCAAGTTCATGCTGGGCGTCTTCAACAAGATGGCCCTTGGCCTCGCACTGACAGGCATTCTGGCGTTCGTCGTCGGCTCCAACGAAGCCCTGACGCGCACGCTCCTGTCGCCGCCGCTCGGCTATGTCATCATGTTCGGGCCGCTGGCTATCCTTCTTGGCTCGGCGTTCCTGATGAAACGCCCGTCTCCGATGGGTGCAAACATCGTCTACTGGTCGGTGGCAACGCTGATCGGTCTCAGCATGGGCGGTCTCGTCTATGCATACGGTCGTATTGATGGCGGCATGTTGATGGTGGCCAAAGCCTTCCTGACGACGTCCATCGCGTTCGGTGGCCTGTCAATGTGGGGCTACACCACGAAGAAGGACCTGTCCGGCTGGGGCACGTTCCTCATCATGGGTGTGATCGGCCTGATCGTCGCCATGGTGCTCAACATGTTCATCGCGTCGAGCCTTCTCGGCTTTGCGATCTCGGCCATCGGTCTGCTTCTCTTTGCCGGTCTGACGGCCTATGACACGCAGCGCCTCAAGTTCCAGTACTACGAGCTGGGCGGCGAACTCGCGGGCGATGTCGGTTGCAACGACGTTCGGCGCGCTGAGCCTCTACATCAACTTCATCAACATGTTCCAGTTCATCCTGGCGCTGATGGGTGGCCGCGACTAGCGACTGTCCTCTAAATTGAGACAAACGAAAACCCCGGCCAGTGGCCGGGGTTTTTTGTTGCCGAATTGCGGTGCCGGAACCGGTCTAGCTCAGCGAGCTGTCGATCTCCTTGCAGGCATCGCACAGACCTTTGACAGCCTCTACAGAGGTGTCGAACATCTTCTGCTCATCGCTGTTCAGCTTGATCTCGACAACCCGCTCAACGCCGTCCTTACCGATGATCACCGGTACGCCGACATACATGCCCGAGACACCGAACTCGCCATCCAGATAGGCGGCACATGGCAGAAGACGCTTCTTGTCGCGCAGATAAGAGGTGGCCATCTCGATGGCGCTTTCGGCGGGCGCATAGAAGGCCGAGCCATTACCCAGAAGACCGACGATCTCGCCGCCGCCCTTGCGGGTGCGGTCTACAATGGCGTCCATCTTGGCATCGGTTGACCAGCCCATCTCGATCAGGTCGGGCACGGGAATGCCGGCCGCCGTCGAATAGCGCAGGAGCGGCACCATGGTGTCGCCATGGCCGCCCATGACGAACGCGGTCACATCTTCTGCGGAAACCTTGAACTCCTCGGCGAGGAAATGCCGGAAGCGTGCGGAGTTCGAGCACACCCGCCATGCCGACGACCTTGTTCTTGGGCAGGCCGGAGAACTGCTGCAGTGCCCAGACCATGGCGTCGAGCGGGTTGGTGATGCAGATCACGAACGCATCCGGCGCATATTTGCCGATGCCTTCGCCGACGGCTTTCATGACCTTGAGGTTGATGCCCAGCAGATCGTCACGGCTCATGCCGGCCTTGCGTGGCACGCCGGCGGTCACGATGCAGACATCCGCGCCTTCGATGGCAGCGTAGTCGCTGGTGCCGGAGAGACTGGAATCCTTGCCGAAAACCGGCGAGGCCTCGGCAATGTCCAGCGCCTTGCCCTTGGCGGTGCCTTCATTGAGGTCCAGCAGAACCACGTCGCCAAGCTCTTCGCGCGCCGCAATATGGGCGAGTGTTCCGCCGATCATTCCCGATCCGATGAGTGCGATTTTCTTGCGGGCCATAAGGGGTCTCCAGCTTCAGTTTAGAACTTGCATTGAGTTAGCCTGCCTCATGCTGCAGTGCAATCACGGGCGCGCGGACGCGGGGTTGCCCGACATGTTACAATTTCTCGATTTTTGTAACACGTTTTCCGGACATGTTACCGTTTGCGGTATGTCTGCAACAGATCGCGCCGCTGCCTATTCCGCGCTTTCCTCGCCGCCGATACGTTCGGCTTCGAGATAGGCCTTGCTGGCCATTTCATGCAGGCGGGATGCAGTGCGCTGAAACTCGAAGCTGCCGTCGCCCGCCTCGTAGAGCGCGTCCGGTTTGGCGGCGGCGCTCATGACCAGCTTGGTTTTGGCCTCGTAAAGCGCATCGATCAGCTTGACGAAGCGTGCGGCCTCATTGCGCTCATCGCCTGTCATGACCGGCACATCGTCGACCAGCACGGTATGGAACCGGCGCGCAATGGCCAGATAGTCGGCTGCCCCGAGAGGCTTGCGACAGAGATCGGCAAAGCTGAACCGTGCACACCCGGCCGCTTCACACGGGATGACGACTTCACGCCCCTGCACGGACAGGTGGCTGCGCTGCGGCTCGGCCGAGAGCGTGAGCCGGTCCCATGCCGCGTCCATCGCCGTCGCCGCGTCCGCATCCAGCGGCGTATAATAGACAGGCGCCGACTGCAGTCGTTCAAGCCGGTAGTCGCGCGTCGCGGCCAGTTCGTGCACCGTGTTGGTCGCTTTCAGCGTCTCGATAAAGGGCTCGAAGAGCTGGCGGTTGAGCCCGTTCTTGTAGAGGTCGTCGGGATGGCGGTTGGAGGTTGCGACCATCGTCACACCACGCGCCTGCAAGGCATCATAAAGCCGCCCGAGCAGCATGGCGTCGGCGATATCGGTCACCTGAAACTCATCAAAGCAGAGAAGCTGTGTGCGTTCGGCGATGCGTGCCGCCGCCGGGGGTATCGGATCCTCGCCTGCGCCCCTTACCCGCAGGCCAGACTCCTTGCGCTCACGGTGGGAGAAGCCCCGCCAGTCATTGATGAAGGCATGGGTTTCTATCATGAAATCATGGAAGTGGACGCGCCGTTTCTTCTCAACGCTGACCGCAGAATAGAACAGGTCCATCAGCATGGACTTGCCGCGCCCGACCCCGCCCCAGATGTAGAGGCCGATGACCGGGTCCGGCGTTCCGAACCAAGGCTTTCGGCGGGTCTCAAGGCGAACGGCCAGATCGTTCAGGAGATCGACCACGGCTTCCTGTGCCGGATCGCGGTCGATGCCACCGGCCTCCAGCCGGGCTTCATAAGCGGAGCGAACGGCGGTCATGATATCAGAACCCGATCTGCGACAGAAAGGTTGCAAGCGAGGCCGGGACCAGAAGAATGGTCAGACACACGCCACCTATCGCCCCGCCCAGATGCGCTTCATGGCCGATAACGCGCTCTTCCTGCCCCATGCCGTAGAGGCTGTAGAGCACATACAGGACGGCGAAAACGATCGCCGGAACGGGCACAATGAAGAAAACGTAGAGCAGTTCGAACGGGGCGAACAGGCAGAAGCTGAACAGGATGCCTGACACCGCCCCCGAAGCGCCCAGCGCGCGATAATCGGGATTGCGCCGGTTGAACCACAGCGCGGCCAGCGACCCGATCACCAGTGCCCCGATATAGATCACGAAGAACATGCGCGGACCGAGTATCTGCTCCATCACCGGCCCGAAGAAAAACAGGGTAATCATGTTCACGAACAGGTGGAACGGGCCGCCATGCAGGAAGCCGGACACGAGAATACGGTGAAATTCCTGGCGCTGCAGAACACCGGACGTGCTGAGCAGACCCCAACCGACGAAACGCTCGTTCACGAAGCCGTAAACGCTCAGCGCAACGTTCGCCGCCATTAGTATCCAGGTTGCCTGGGTATTTGCCAGAAGTTCGTTCATGTTTGCCGCGTTGTGCCCGGAGAATCTCCAGGCGGTTCAATCGCGTTTCCGGTTTGAAAACAAGCGTCGTTCAAGCCGCCTGCACGTCTGCTGCTGCAGGCATGAGGCTTTGCAGAAAGGCGCAGAACTCGTCGGGGCGCTGGATGAAACGCTCGAACGGCAGTTCCTCCTTGGCAACCGCCCGGGGCGCACAATTACAACCGGACCGGATCGCAGAAGCGACGATAGCGTCCCGGTGTTCGCTGGAGGAAACGATGGCGAGACGGAAATTACCCATGCTGGCGATCCGCGCCAGCGTCATGCCCTCATCAAGGCTGTCGGGCAGGCAGAGGTCGAGCACCACAAGATCAAAACGTTCCTGGCGGATATAGCGTTCGGCTTCGAAAATTCGGGGAGCGATCACCAGATCCAGACGCAGTCTCTTACGGACCGCCTTGCCTGCGGCAATCGACAACATCTCTTGCGCGCGCGGATGATCTTCAACCCAAAGAACTTTCATGCAATAATTCCCCACCGACATGACCTGAAAATCATGCCGCAAAATCGTGGGGCAACCTTTCGTGAAGGTTAACCCAAGGCTTGGGACCCTTACCGGAACCGGTTTTCCACATCCTGACGATTAACAGGCAAGGACTTCGACGCATGACCGGCAAGGAACAAAAAGCCGCCGTGAAACTGCTGGACAGTTTTGCCAGAGCGGCCGGTCAGGGCGTCCCTGCGCGCTGCACGTCCTTTTCCCTGAAACAACTGGACGAGACCGATAGCGACAGCCTTGTCGCCAGCGTCAATGTGGTGCGCCGGACCAGCACGCTCTGCTTTCTGGAAGGCACCCTGAACGATGACGGCCGCCCGGTTTTCTCCGCGTCCGCGATCTACAAAATCGGTTAACCATGGAACTCATTGAAGGTTCTCCCGTTTTTATCCACAGGTGAGGGCTCTTGCGTGTGGAACAAATCCAGAATATGACCGCTGGATAGAACGGAGCATGAACATGTCAATTCGTGATTTTCATGGTGCCAGCGGGCGCTCATACGGGTTCGAGCGAACCGGACCTGACAGCGACTGGCCGGCACGCGAAGGGATCGCCCTCTTCGCTGCCCCTGCTCTTTCGGGCTGGAGTGTGGTCGGCATGGCCGAACTTGACGGGCGTCCGGAAAACCTGTCCGCCATCTGGGCGCTGCGCGAGGCCGAGCGGTTCGGCGCCAAAGCCGTCTTTTTCCGCGATACAAAACGGGTCCTTGAGCGCAAGACGGTGCTGGCCGATCTCGACAAGTCACTTGAACCTTTCGCGACCGGCGAAGCGGCCGCTGCCTGACCGCTTCGCTTGCAGGTGCACCTGATCTGACAGAAGAGGTCCGGCCCGTAACTACGGGTCCGGGCCCGGCTGTCCGGTCAGTTGCCGCGACCGTCTGACGGTTTTTCGAGCCGCTCCTGCGCATAAGCCGTCTTCGCAGCCCGTGCGAGCTGGATGAACTCGGCGCGATAACCGAACGGATCCTCACCGCGAGCGGCGGTGGCCTCTGAAATGACCTGATCGAAACCATAGCCCGATTTCAGGAACCCTGAATTGCTCAGAAGCTGGCCATAGCCCGCAACAGCCGCCGCAAACCGGACCGGTTGAGATGCGGCCGAGAGGCTGGCGCTTTCATCGGCCACGGTTACGGGCCGCTCCAGCAGTTTCGACGTCTCTTCGCCGGGCAGTTTGTAACGAAGCTTAAGAAAGCCGTATTCGCCATTCGGATTGCCCGATACCGGAGCCGCGGCATTGCCTTCATACCGCCGGGGATCAATCGCCGCGGCATCACTGCCGGTCGGTGTGATCTCGTAGAGCGCTGTTACCGAATGGCCCGCACCGATCTCACCAGCATCGACCTTGTCATTGTTGAAATCGGCCTCGGCGAGCATCCGGGTTTCATAGCCGATGAGCCGGTATTCGCTCACGCGGGCCGGATTGAACTCCACCTGTATCTTCACATCGTTTGCGATGGGAAAGAGTGAGCCGGAGAGGTCATCAGACAAAAGTTTGCGCGCCTCGTTCAGCGTGTCGACATATCCCGCCATACCGTTGCCGGCCTGCGCGATCTTCTGCATCAGAGCGTCGTTATAATTGCCGCGCCCGAAGCCCATGACGGACAGATAGACCCCGCTATCGCGCTTTCGCGTGACGAGGTCTTCGAGCCGCTCATTGCTCGTGACGCCGACATTGAAGTCGCCATCGGTGAGGATCATGACGCGGTTGACCGCATCCTTGTCGAAGTTCGCCTCGGCCAGACTGTAGGCGAGACGAAGGCCTTCACCCCCGGCAGTGGACCCGCCGGCACTCATGCCGTCGAGCGCTGCAAATATCTTCGCCTTTTCGCTGGCCGGTGTCGGTTCAAGCACGGTGCCTGCAGCGCCTGCGTAGACAGCAATCGAGATCAGGTCGTCTTCACCCAGCTGCTCGACCATCATGCGAAGCGCCTTGCGGGCCAGCGGCAGCTTGTCTTCCGCTGACATGGAACCTGAAACATCCACCAGCAGCGTCAGGTTCATCGGCGGACGTTCGGCTGCCTCGATATCATAGCCTTGCAGACCGATATGGATCAGCTTGCGCCCGTCATTCCAGGGCGAAGGGACAACATTGACGTTCGTCGCAAAGGGCGGATCGCGCGTTTCCGGCAGCGCGTAGTCATAGTCGAAATAATTGACCAGTTCCTCGATGCGTATGGCGTCCGACGGGGGCAGAACACCCCGGTCCAGATAGCTGCGCGCAACGGCATAGGACGCAGTATCGACGTCTATGGAAAAGGTGGAGACCGGCTCGTCGGCGACGCGCTTGATCGGGTTGACCTCGACATCCTCATAGCGCTCGCGGTCGACGATGACGGGTTCCGGGGCGATCATTTCGCCTGTTACGGTAATGGACTGCATGGTCCGTTCAGCCAATGGCGATGGAGATACCATCATCGGTGGCGGGGGAGGCGGCGGTGGCGGCGGCGGCGGCGGCGGCGAGGCGATTGAGTTGTCCGCTTCAAGCACTCCGCCGGACGTATTCTCGGTTTCACATGCCGCAAGCGCGAAAACGCTCGTCGCTGCAAGCAGCAGGATCAGTTTTGAATGACGCATTTATTGTCCTCCCCGTTCTTGATGTCACCTTTGCTAGCGACGCGATGGGGCGGCAATTTGGCAAACCGTGCCGCGTTCTGCCCTATTCGACGCCGCTGGCGCGGGCCTCAGTTTCAACCCAGTCCGCCATACGCGAGACCAGAAGCTCCGGCGGCATCGACCCGCCTGCCAGGATAGCACGATGAAAGGCGCGCGCGTCAAACCCTGCCCCAAGCCGGACAGAGGCTGCCGACCGCAGCTCACGTAATACGTCCCGGCCATGCATCGCAGCGCAGGCCTGACCGGGCCTGACAACCAGCCGGTCGGTTATCGTCGAGGCCTCACCGGCGTCCATACCGAGCCGTGTCACAAACAGATCATCGCTTTCGGACAGCGTCAGCTGGCCGGTATGCAGCCGCGAGTCTGCCAGTGCCTCCAGCGCCAGTCTCAGACGCGCGAACTCCAGCGCGGTCTCGTCTAATTCGCTAAGCCTGCCTGCTAATGCCAGCTCACCGATATCCAATGCGTGCAGATCCCATCCCTTGTCGTAAGCGATATTATCGATGGCCCCCGCAAGATCGTCTGGCGCGCCCGCAATGTTTGCACGTGCATCCAGACGCACTTCCCTTCCCGGCAGCGTCTGCATCAGCAGGGCAGGTAATCTGGTCAAAGGTGCAAGCGCCTCGAACGCCGGAGCGTTTATGGTGATCTCACCAACCGGTTCGCCTGCTTGACCGGGTGTGTACTGAAAGGCAGGGGCTTGCGGTTCGGTCGCCGCGAACACCGGGCTGTCGACCGTAAAGACGGGCGGATCCCTGAAAGCTACCTCAAGCGAGAGCGGCGCACGCAAGGCAAAATACTGCGCCTCGACCCGGTCGATCACGGCCACCTCACCATCGAGGGGCAACGCTCCGTCCGGTGATACGGACGAGGTGTCGAAGCCCTCATCCGTCTCCTGATCTTCTTGCGGCCCGACCTCGGGGTCCGCGTTGAGGGTGACTTGCTGGATCAGAACGGCCAGACGTTCGCTGCGCGTCATATCCCTTTCGGCGACATCGTCGAGCCGGTCGTCGAGCCGGGTCGAGAAGCTTGCAACGAGATCTTCGGCCCGGCTGAGGCAGTCTGCAGGCGCCAGATCGCCCGCGGCCAGAGCAAGCGCTGCCGCATAGTAGCCCTCCGGCCAGTTCAGCCGTTCTCCTTCTGCCACGCCATCAACATCCGGCCTCGACAGCACGGCTTCCAGACGGCGTTGCGCCGGGACGATCTCGCTTTCTATTCCGGCCAGAATGGCAGCAAGCGCCAGATCGATCCGGGCGCGCGGCGATGTTTCGGCAGGCGTTTGCCCGTCGCCGTCCAGATCCGGTTCCTGGGGGTCGACGTTATTGGCCTCGGCGTCAACGGCCCCTGCATCAACGGCCTCTGCGTCAACGGGCGGGGTCGATTTGAGAGCAGCAAGGGTGGCGAGGGTGTCTGCAAGCCGCGCCTCGCCGAAGGGACCGTCCTCGAGGCTGCGGGCCAGGCGCTGGCGCACCCTGACCGGCATGGCCGGGCCGGTTTCTTCGGAAAGGGACACCCGGCGGCGCGCGGCATCCATCGCACGCGCATAGGTCGGCAGGCGTTCTGCCAGCCCGCGCAAAGCGGGGGCCGTGCCGGTGGCAAGGCTGCGCTCAAGATCGGCTTGAAGGTCAAGCCCGGGATGTTCGTCCGCATCGATCGGGAAAGGCGCGACCGAATACAGGGACAGGCGGCCGAAGCCGAACCGCGAAACCTCGTTCAGGCGCTCATAGGCCAGATCAACCTCACGGCGTTCCAGAACGCCGTCCGAATCAAGCCCGCTGACCGGTTCAAGATGTTGTAGCGCTTCCTGTGCGCGCAGCCTGTCGAGACGAAGGCTCTCGAAGCGGGCCTGCGACCGGCTGGCGATACGCGCGGATGCCGCACCTGGCTCTGCGCTGTTCGCGGTCGGACCAATCCCCTCCATGGCCATGAGCGTCGAATAGGTACGCGATTGGGTTGCACGCGCGGCCTCGCGCTTCTCCTGCGTCGGGCCGTCCGGACCGCCACAGGATGCCAGGACCACCGCACCACCGGCAAGCAGGGCTGTCAGTGCGGCGGCTCGCAGTGCGCCGGTTCGCGTGGATGGCCTGCGGCAGCGGCTTTCGGAAAGGCGGGTGAAAATCTGCAGGTTCGCCTCGGGCGCTGAATGTTGTCGGTTACGGGGTTTTCCGATAAGCACCGGCCAGCATCAAGACTGGAGCACAAAATGGATACGAAGCAGGCGGGCGCCTCCGCACAATTGACAGGCAATGTCCTGTTCTACAAGCAGCCCGAACCGCTGGCCCTGGAAACACACGGCAAACTCGGCGTGAAGCGGATCGATCAGCCATTCGGCTTTCTACGCGATGCGCACGCCGTGCCGGTTACGGTCAGCGAGTTCGGCCTGGCCGCAGGATCCTACCCGATCATCTTCGTCGGCGAAGAGCGCACGCCGGTTTGCGTGATGGGTGTCCGTCAGGGACAGAATCTCTACGTTCAGGAAGACGGCAATGCCGATCCGGACGCGTATATTCCGGCCTTCGTCCGTCGCTATCCGTTCGTCTTTGCCAATGATGATGCGCAGGAGCGCCTGCTTCTCTGCGTGGATCGTCAGGCGCCTATGGTGACGGACACGCCGGACATCCCGTTCTTTGAAGGCGACAAGCCCTCCAAGTTCACCGAAGACGCAATCGAGTTCTGCAAGGAATTCGAACGCCAGCGACGCGCGACGATGGATTTCGTCAAGCTGCTCAAGGACGCCGACCTTTTCGAACAGAAAACTGTGTCCTTCACGCCGCGCGACGCTCAGGGCAAGGAAGGCGAAAGCCAGAAAATTGCAGATTACTGGGCCGTATCGGAAGACAAGCTGAATGCCATGCCGGCCGAGAAATACGTCGAGCTGCGCGACAATGGCGCACTCGGCGCTGTCTATGCGCATCTGGTGTCGCTGCTGAAATGGCAGCAGGTGATCAACCGCGCCGTGCGCGTGAACCAGATCCAGCCGGTCGGCAACGCCTGATCTCCGGCAAGAGAAACCATTGAGCAACAGCCGGGCCGATGGTCCGGCTGTTTTCATTTGATGGCGCCGGCCCGTTCGCCAGTCACGTTCGCTTTATCGCCCTTCACCGCAGACCGCTATCTGACTATGTAGAGAGCGAATTGATCCAGGGGATTTCAGACATGCGGCCAGCGGCCCTTCTTGCCGGACTTGTGCTCGGCCTGTGTGCGCTTCTTTTCGGCGGCGGACCGTCGCAGGCGGCACCCGTTGATGGCGGGAACGCGCTGGTCGAGGTGCTGGCCGAGGGAACGGTGAACGCCCGCGAAGACGGCTCCATACAGGCCGTTCTGGATATGGAACTGGCGGACGGCTGGCATGTCTATTGGCGCAGCGCCGGAGACAGTGGCCTGCCACCGCAACTGGTGCCCGACGACACCGAGAGCGTTGTCTGGAGCGCTTTCGACTGGCCGATCCCGCATCTGCAACCCCTGGAAGGCCTGACAAATTACGGCTTTGAGGAACGCCTCGCCTTGCCCTTCCGGATCGCTCCGGCAGAGGCCGGTCAGCCCTTGCCCGACACGCTGACGGGTAAGGTCGACTATCTTATTTGCCTCGACATCTGCATTCCCGAAACAGCCAGCTTCCGGATCGACCTGACGCCGCAAATTGCCGAGCCGGACCGGTTTGCGGATGCGATGGCTTGGGCCACGGCGCGGCTCCCGAACGATTTGCAGGGCGAAGCGCGTATTTCGCGCGTCGAAACAGACTGGCGTCTAACCATCGCAGACGAAGCAGTACGCGCAGCCTTCGAAGCCGAACTTACCTCGGTGCGCTTCTTTCCATACGATCACCAGATCCTGCACACGGCGGATCAGCCAGCCGAGATCGGCCCCGATGGAATATCGCTGGCCCTGACGCCCGATCCTGATCTTGGCGGGTCCGGCACGCTTTCCGGCGTGCTGGCGATCGAGGATATCTCCGGCGAGCGGATCGGCTTCGCGCTGGATGCCGAACCCGGCGAACCACTTGCCGCAACGGGCGGTGAAAGCTTCGGTCCGGTATCCAGCGAAACGTTATCGCAAGGCGGCTCCGCCAGTCTCGGATTTACGGCCATTCTCGGGTTCCTCGGGCTCGCCTTTCTCGGCGGGCTCATCCTCAACCTGATGCCATGCGTCCTGCCGATCCTGACCATCAAGGCGACGGGTCTTGTGGAGACCGCAGCCAGCGGAGATGCAGCGCGTCTGCGACGTCACGGTCTGCTCTACATGGCTGGCGTCATGGTGTCTTTTGCCCTCATCGCGGTCGCACTGATCGTTCTGCGCGCACTTGGAGAGCAGGCGGGCCTTGGCTTCCAGCTACAGTATCCGCCTGTGGTCGCTGGCCTTGCGCTTCTTCTGTTCGTGATCGGCCTGAACATGCTGGGCGTCTTCGAGTTCGGCTCGTCCCTGATGGGAGCAGGCTCGGGACTGGCGTCCAGGAGCGGCGGCACGGGCGCCTTCTTCACTGGCGTGCTTGCAGCGGTTGTCGGCGCGCCATGTGTCGGCCCGTTCCTCGGCGCAGCCCTTGGCGTGGTGGTCACCCAGCCTGCCATACTGGTTCTGGCGGTCTTTCTGACAATCGGTTTCGGACTTGCCCTGCCCTTCGCCGCCATAAGCTTTGTCCCCGGCCTTGCGCGGTCGCTGCCAAAGCCGGGGGCGTGGATGGAGCGTCTGCGTCAGGTCTTCGCCTTCCCGCTCTTCCTGACGGCGATATGGCTGCTCTCCGTTCTGGCCGACCAGATCGGCACGGGCGCGCTCATCATCACGCTGGTCGGTGCCTCGCTGATTGCCTTTGCCATCTGGCTGTTCCGGGCCATGCCGTCCCGTGATGGACCGATGCGCGCAGGTGCCACCCTGTTCGGGGTCTGCCTTCTGGGCGTAGGCATAGTCCTGCCCGTAATGACGTCTGCCTCCGGCACGGCAAGGGAGGCTGCAACCGAGGTCGGCGGCGCGCTGGCTTATGGTGAAGACGCAATTATCGAGCCCTGGTCCAGCGCGCGCGTTGCGGAGCTGACAGAAGAGGGCCGCCCGGTGTTCGTGGACTTCACGGCGTCATGGTGTGTCACCTGTCAGGTCAACAAGCGCACCACATTGCAGCGCGAATCCGTTATGGCCGCCTTCCGCGAGAACGATGTCGCGTTTCTGGTGGCCGACTGGACCAACAGGGATGAAGAGATCGCCGCTGAACTGGCCCGGCATGACCGCGCGGGCGTGCCGCTCTATCTCTGGTATCCCGCCGGTGAGACGATCCCGGAGATTCTGCCGCAGATTCTCAGCCCCGGCCTCATGCTAGACATAGTCTCGCGGCAGACATCTGCTGAAACCTGAACCACGAAACGGGAGCTATCCGATGAGAACGCTGAACAAACATTCGCTCGGGCTGGGTGCAGGCATGGCATTGGCAGTTGCGCTTACGTCTGCGGCGATGATCTCCTCGACCGCGCAGGCCGCGACCACCGGTGAACCGGCTCCGGCGTTTACCGCTGTCGACAGCCAGGGCGTTTCCCATTCGCTGGACGACTTCAAAGGCAAACGCGTGGTGCTCGAATGGACCAATGACGGCTGCCCGTTCGTGCAGAAGCATTATGCCAACCCCCGCAAGAACATGCAGACGCTGCAGGCCGACGCGGCCGCTGACGATATTGTCTGGCTCTCGGTGATCTCGTCCGCCCCCGGCAAGCAGGGACATCTTTCAGGTGACGAAGCAGACGCGCTGAACGCGGAGCGCGGCGCGGCCCCGACGGCGGTTCTGCTCGATCCATCGGGCGATCTTGGACGGCTTTATTCGGCCAAGACCACACCGCACATGTATATCATCGACAACGACGATGCGCAGACGCTGGTTTATGCCGGAGCGATCGATTCCAAATCCGGAACCGATCCGAAGGAAATCGACAGCGCAACGAATTATGTGACGGCCGCGCTGGACAATCTGGAGGCCGGTGAGCCGGTCGATCCATCCGCGACCAAGCCTTATGGTTGCTCGATCAAGTTCGGATCGTAAGGTTCCAGCGAGGCTTCGCAGGTTCCAAGGGTAAGGGCGTCATCGCTCGTGTCGATGGCACCGGGCGCGGCGTTGACCCGTTCGGCGATTATGGCTTCGGCTTCCAGCCCGATCTCTTCGGCATCCCGCAACATGACGGCCAGGCGGTCATGCGCCTTGATGCGTTCTGACGGGTCGGCTTTCGCCTTGCCTGCAAGCTGGTCCTGCGTTTCCACGGCAATGCCACGGAAGATGCAGCGCAGGTCTTCCGGCAATTTCCCGTCATCCTCGCGCGCGGCATAAGCGGCGGCGGTCTCGCGCAGGGCGAGAAGATCCTGCGTCATCTGCGGGGAGAGCCGCGCCGTCTCAGGCGTTTTGGCGAGGTCGGATGCAATCGCACCGGCCTGCGCGCTCAGCGGTTGGTCCGCAGTTGCGGTCACACCTGCGGCATCGGTCGCACAAAGCAAGACGATCAGACCGGCGGCGAGTGAGAGAAGCATGTGTTTCATCCGGCCAGCCTTGCGCCAAAATCCTTGCCGGAATGCAAACAAGGAAGCGGTTGGCAGGCCAGCGTCGTTACGCTACCTCCACGCTTCCAGAAAGAGAGCCGTCATCCCATGTCCGAGGCCGACCAGACCCAGCCAGCCGATCCGCGTGATCTGGCCCGCAAACCGCGCGGCTTTCCGGACCGCCGCGAAGACCTGCTGGCGAGCGAACAGCAGCTGATCACCGATATTTCCGCCGTCTACCGGCTGTGGGGCTTTGAAGGCGTGGATACCGGCGCATTCGAGTTCGCCGACGCGCTCGGCAAGTTCCTGCCCGATGATGACCGCCCCAATTCGGGTGTCTTCTCGCTGCAGGACGACGACGAACAATGGATGGCGCTGCGCTATGACCTGACGGCGCCGCTGGCCCGCTTTGCCGGTGAGAACTGGGACCGGCTGGCAAAACCCTTCCGGCGCTATGCGTTCGGGCCGGTCTGGCGCAATGAAAAGCCTGGGCCCGGGCGGTTTCGCGAATTTCTCCAGTGCGACGCCGATACGGTCGGCTCAGCCGGGCCGGGCGCGGACGCGGAAATGATTGCCATGATGTCGGCAGCGCTTCGGGCGGCGGGCATGGCACCCGGTGAGAGCGTGGTGAAGGTCAATACGCGGCTCTTGATGAATGGCCTTCTGGAAAGTATCGGCGCGAATGATGACGCTGCCCGCCTGACGGTTCTGCGCGCCCTCGACAAGCTGGACAGGCTCGGTGTCTCCGGCGTGGCAGACTTGCTCGGTACCGGACGCAAGGATGACTCCGGAGACTTTACGAAGGGCGCGGGTCTGCAGACAGCCGACATCGAGCGCGTGCTCGCCTTTGCTACCGCGCGTGGCCCGAGCCGTGGCGAAACGCTCGAAAACCTGGCGGCGATCTCCAGCGGCACCGACGCCGGAAAAGCGGGCCTTGCTGAGCTGGCAGACATCGACGCGCTGCTTGGCGGGCTGGGTGTGACCGAAGACGAGGTTCTGTTCGACCCGGCCATCGTCCGCGGTCTCGAATACTATACCGGACCTGTCTATGAAGCCGAGCTCCTGAAAGAGGTGATCGGCCCGGACGGCAAACCCGTAGCCATCGGCTCGGTTGGCGGTGGCGGGCGGTATGACGGTCTGGTCTCGCGCTTCCGGGGCGAAGACATTCCCGCGACAGGCGGCTCCATCGGGATCAGTCGACTGGCGACGGCGCTGGCCCTTGCCGGTGACGCCGAGGCACGCGCCGGACCGGTCGTCGTGCTGGTTCTAGACCGCGAACATGCCGCTGACAGTTTTGCCCTTGCGACAACCCTGCGCAATGGCGGCATTCGTGCCGAAGTCTATCTGGGCGCTTCGGGTATGCGGGCGCAGATGAAATATGCCGACCGGCGCGGCGCGCCCGCTGTCGTCATCGTCGGAGAGAATGAACGTCAGGCCGGTACGCTGACGATCAAGGATCTGGTGGTTGGCGCGGAAAAGGCCAAGGCGATCAAGGACAATGCCGAATGGCGCGAATCGCGGCCCGGTCAGGTCGAGGTGACGCGCGACGCCCTGATCACGACCGTTCGCGGCATGCTTGACGGCAGCGGAGCATGACCACGATGTTCGACACCATAGACGGCGAGTGGATCGACCCGCCTTTGCTCATGAAAGCTTCGATCCCGCTGGAGCTCTCCGGCGAGGCGGTCCGCGCACGGCTCTGCACGCTTGTTGATGCGGGCGGCGAGGAAATGGCACTGCGACCCGATCTGACGCTCGCCGTCATGCTGCACCACATCGACAAGGCTCCGGGGACAGCACCTGTCAGCTACAGATATTCCGGGCGCGCCTTTCGCATGCCGTCGGTCAAGGGCGATGCCATCGAGTTCGATCAGGCCGGTTTCGAGCGCTATAACGCCGCGGACGCACTCGATACGGATGTCGACACCTTCCTGACGGTCTGCCGCACGGTCGAGTCCTACGGCCTCAAGGATATCACCCTGCATGTCGGCGACATCGCCATCTTCAACAGTTTCGTCGACGCGTTCCTCGATACGCCCGGTTCAGGGGTGGACGGCAACTGGGCCCGCGCGCTGAAGCTGGCATTTCGCCGCACAGACGGCATTCGCCAGTTGTTCAGACAGGAAGCGCCGGGCACACAATCAGCGCTCGCCAATGCGCTGTCTGGCTTGTCCCGCGAGGATGCCGAAACTGTTCTGGCCGAGGTGTTTGCCATTTCAGACATTCAGCCCGTCGGAGGGCGCAGCACGCGGGAAATTCTTGCCCGGCTCGGCGCGCAGGCCAGCGTCGCACGGAGCGGCGCGCTTCCGGTGGCCACGGTCGACCGCCTGAACGCGCTTCTTTCAATCAAGGGCGCGCCCCAAGCGGCGCTTCAGGAACTCAGATCACTGGCCGAGGGGCTGAAAGGCGATGTCAGCGCACATCTCGACCATCTTCAGGCCATCTGCAACCGCATGGAGGCGGAACGCGCACCCTATTGGAGCTCGGCGCGCTTCAACGTCCAGTTCGGTCGCCGCTTCAACTATTATGACGGGCTGGTGTTTGAGTGCGTCCACCCGTCGCTTGGCCCCTTGCGGCCCGTGGGTGCGGGCGGACGCTATGACGGCCTTGCGGCGCGGCTGAGCGATAATGCGCAATCTGCCAGTGCCGTGGGCGGGGTGGTGCGTCCCGACCGGTTGCAACTGGCGCGCAGCTTTGAGGAGAGCCCGTCATGAGTGCGTTGACCCTCGCCATTCCCTCCAAGGGACGCCTGAAAGAACAGACCGACGAGTATTTTTCAGATTGCGGATTGCGTCTGAAACAGTCCGGCGGCGACCGCGGCTATGTCGCTTCCATGGACGGTGCGCCGGATGTGCGCGTTCTGCTTCTCTCGGCTGGCGAGATCGCCAAGGGACTGCTGGCTGGAGAGTTCCATCTGGGAGTGACCGGCGAGGATTTGCTGCAGGAACATGCTGAAAACCTGTCTGTCCAAGCCAGTCTGCTGAAGCCGTTGGGGTTCGGCTTTGCCCGCATGGTGGTCGCCGTTCCAAAGAGCTGGATCGACGTCAACACGATCGCAGACCTGGAAGAGATTGGCGCCATCTTCCAGCACCGTCACAAGCGGCGAATGCGAGTGGCCACCAAATACCTGCGTTCCACGCGTGACTTCTTCGCCGCCCGCGGGCTGACGCAATACCGTGTCGTGGAGAGCGCCGGTGCGACAGAAGCCGCGCCCGCATCAGGCTCTGCCGAACTGATTGTGGACATCACCACGACCGGGGCAACGCTGGCGGCCAACGGGCTCAAGATCGTCAGCGATGGCGAAATCATGATGAGTCAGGCGCAACTCACCGCGTCGCTCGGTGCCGCATGGACGCCGCAGGCCCGGGCGACACTGCGCGCCATGCTCGACCTGATCGAAGCCCGGCAGACTGCCAAGGCTTCGCGCCGCCTGTCAGCCTCGTCCCCGCTGCTTGCAGATCACCTGCCGGACGGCGTGCAGGCTGTTCTGGTGGGGGGCGATGCCATTGTCTCTGCAAGTGAGCTGCACATGGCGGCGACCCATCTGGTGTCGAACGGTTTGGGGCCAATCGCGACCTCTTCACCGGACTTCGTCTTTCAGGAAACGAATGCTGTCTATGACCGGTTTGCAAAGAGCCTGAACGGGGAAAAGCCTGCCTGATTGCCTCAAGACCGTGCAACCGGCCTCATTTCGTGCATGATTATTACGCGAACCGCTTGACAGTGCGGCAAGAAGTCACCCTAATGGCGTCAGACAGTTTTCGGGAGGAAACGTCCGAATTCAAAGGCCCCAAGCCTTCAAGATAAAGAAAAACGGCGCGGCTCAGGCTGCGCCGTTTTCGATTCCTGTGTTCGGACACCAGGCCGGGCGGACGCGCGGGGGCCGCACGCCCCCCGTCCATCTTTTCAGCTGAGCGTCGTCAGTGACGCGGCGTCATAATCTGCCAGTTCGTGTTCGCGGCCGTCCTTGACCTTTTGCGCCCAGAGCGGGTCCTGCAAAAGTGCGCGGCCGACAGCGACCAGGTCGAACTCGCCCCTGTCCAGTCGCTCCACGAGGTCTGCAAGCGGTCGCGCCTTCGACGCTTCGCCCTGAAACGCGCCGATAAAGTCGCTTGAGAGCCCAACCGAGCCGACCGTAATGGACGGCAGACCGGTCAGTTTCTTTGCCCATCCGGCAAGGTTAAGCCCCTTGTCGCCGTCTTCTTCGGCAAATTCGGGTTCCCAGAACCGACGCTGCGAACAATGCAGCACATCCACGCCCGCATCGACGAACACTTTCAGGAAGCGTTCCAGCTCCTGTGGGCTTTCGGCCAGACGCGCTCCGAAATCCTGCTGCTTCCACTGCGAGAACCGCAGAATGATCGGCATGTCCGGACCGGCGGCCTTGCGGCATTCGGAGATGACCTCGCCGGCGAACGTTGCACGCCCGATCAGGTCTCCGCCAAAACGGTCCTCCCGGGCATTCATGACGCCCCAGAAGAACTGGTCGATCAGATAGCCGTGCGCGCCATGGATCTCGACGGCATCGAAGCCAAGCCGGGCAGCCTCACCTGCCGCATCGGCATAAGCGGCAATCATGTCCTCGACCTCTTTGGTTGTCGGGTCGGGGAGCACACGGCTGCCGGTATGGGTCAGGCCCGACGGGCTGTCGGAGGCTGCATCAGGCGACGGACCGGTGCCGGGCTTGCGCATCATGCCCACATGCCAGAGTTGCGGCGCGATCCTGCCGCCTGCCTTATGGACGCTGTCGGCGACGCGCCCCCAGCCTTCCAGCGCCTCTGGCGCATGGAAATTGGGCACCTTTGGATCGTTCGAGGCACCGCCCCGATTGACGGTCGTACCTTCGGTCAGAATGAGGCCGACATCGGCTGCTGCCCGCCGCGCATAATACGCGGCGACATTTTCTCCCGGAACACCGCCGGGTGAGAACGAGCGCGTCATGGGGGCCATGACGATCCGGTTTTCAAGCTCAAGCGATCTTATCCTGAACGGCGAGAAAAGCGCGGACATGTCGGTCATCAGGTGTTCCTTCATCTATGGTCGATCCCTTAAATCACCCCTGACGTTGCGCAATGCGAGAGCCGCTGACTGCTTTTTTTCAGCGGGAGCGCTTTTTTCAATGGAACCAAGCTCATCCCGGTTCGTAGTCGTACGGGGACTAGTGGGTAGTCCCGGTGTGGGGAGCAGCGCATTTGTCTGACGTCCCGACACAGAATGGACAGGGACTTTTACAATGACATTCAGAAAAACCATGCGGCTTACAGGTGGGGTAAGTCTGGCGGCACTTGCGGCTGTTACTTTCGGCACAACCGCAGCAATCGCGCAGGCGACGAACGTCGGAACGGGATCGGCAGCAACCGGCGTCGACAGTGTCGCGATCGGTGAAGGCGCGGGCGCTTCGGGTGCAGGCGGCGTATCTGTCGGATCGGATGCCCAGACGTTCGCAGCGGACGCGACAGCCGTCGGCGACGATGCCACGGCGCAGAGCACCAACTCGACAGCCGTCGGCGCCACCTCGAATGCCGCTGGTGTGAACGCGTCTGCCTTCGGCGATGGCGCGACAGCGAACGGCACGGAAACCACTGCGCTCGGTGCAGATACCTATTCTCTTGGCCTTGGTGCCACGACGGCCGGTTATAATGCGACCGCAAACGGCGTCGACGCACTCTCAGTTGGCCATACCTCGATTGCCACCGGCAACTCGACCACATCTGTTGGCGGCGAAAGCTTCTCCAACGGTCCGGGCGCGACGGCAATTGGCTGGCGCGCAAATGCCGGTGCCGAACGCGCACAGGCCTTCGGTCATCTCGCCAGCGCACAAGGCGTTCGTTCGCTCGCCGTCGGTGAGGCCGCAGAGGCCCGCACGGATAACTCGACCGCCATCGGCAATCTGGCAGTCGCCAGCGGTATAGACGCTCTGGCTATCGGCGACTCCGCCCTGGCAAGCGGCAATTCGACGTCTGCCATTGGCGGCGAAAGCGTTGCGACCGGACCCGGCGCCACGGCGATGGGCTGGCGTGCAACAGCCGCCGCAGAACGGGCTCAAGCTTTCGGACACCTTGCCAATGCTGCAGGCGTCCGCTCCACCGCAGTCGGTGAAGCCGCAACGGCTGTCGGCCTCGAAAGCATGGCCATCGGTAACCTCGCTGCCGCCAACGGCATCGACGCGACAGCTATCGGTACGACGTCCATCGCAACCGGCAACTCGACCACCTCCGTCGGCGGCGAAAGCTTCTCGAACGGTCCGGGTGCGACAGCAATCGGCTGGCGCGCGAACGCCGGTGCCGAACGCGCACAGGCCTTCGGTCACCTCGCGCAAGCACGTGGCCTGCGTTCGCTCGCCGTTGGTGAAGCGGCAGATGCCCGTACCGACTTCTCGACTGCCATCGGCAATCTGGCCGTCGCAAGCGGTGTAGATGCACTGGCGGTAGGCGACTCTGCCATTGCCAGCGGCAATTCGACGACCTCTCTTGGCGGCGAAAGCATCGCAACCGGCCCGGGTGCCACAGCCATCGGCTGGCGTGCTGCTGCTGCTGCAGAACGTGCCCAGGCTTTCGGTCACCTCGCCAACGCATCGGGCGTTCGCTCGCTCGCCGTCGGTGAAGCAGCCACGGCTGCCGGTCTCGAAAGCGTCGCAATGGGTAACCTTGCTGCCGCAAACGGTATCGATGCCACGGCAATCGGTACGTCTGCGATCGCAACCGGCAACTCAACCACCTCTGTTGGCGGTGAGAGCTTCGCTAACGGAGCCGGTGCCTCGGCCTTCGGCTGGCGCTCGAATGCGAGTGCCGAACGCGCTCAGGCCATCGGTCACCTCGCCAATGCATCGGGCGTTCGCTCCCTCGCTGTCGGTGAAGCTGCCGGAGCCCTTGGCCTCGAGAGCGTGGCCATGGGTAATCTGGCTTCGGCAGATGGTATCGACGCGGTAGCGATCGGAACGACGGCAGTTGCCACCGGTCCATCGACGACCGCTGTCGGCGGTGAAAGCATCGCAACCGGCCCGGGTGCCACGGCTATCGGCTGGCGCGCAAATGCGTCGGGTGAACGTGCCCATGCCTTCGGTCACCTTGCTCAGGCAACCGGGCTTCGCTCGCTTTCCGTCGGCGAGGCTGCCAACGCCGCGGGGAACTTCTCCACGGCCATCGGCAACACCGCTTCGGCAGGCTTCGATAACTCGGTGGCTATCGGTAACGGTGCGGCAACGACCCGCGCCGGGCAAGTTGCTGTCGGTACCACGGCCAACACCTATACGCTGGCCGGTCTGAACTCCGCTGCAAGCACGGCCGCACAGGCCGGGCCCATCGGTGTGGTCACGACCGACCAGAACGGTAACCTTGCTGCGGACTACTCGATGTCTTCCGGCCTTGCGGCTAACAGCCAGCTGATCGGCGTCAACAGTGCCGGCATCGCGGTCAACCGGGCCAATATCGGAAACCTGCAGTCGAGCATTCTCGGCAATCAGGCAGCGATCACGTCGAACCAGCTCCTCACGGCTGCCAATACCAACCTGATCGTCCAGAACCAGGAAGCCATCAAGGACAACCGCGCCGGTATCGCCGCGGCCTTTGCTCTCGATACGGCCTACGTTCCAGAGACCAAGACCTACGCCGTCAGCGGCGGGCTTGGTGTCTATGACGGCGAGACAGCTATTGCTGCATCCGGTTCCTACCGGATCAACGAGTATGTCCAGCTGAATGCCGGTCTTGCAGGCGGTATCAGCCGCGGCGAAACCGGCGGCCGCGTTGGCTTCACGGCAGCCTGGTAGGCTTTGGCCTCGATGCGAAAGCACACCAATCGCGTATCCCCCCGATTTCTCGGGGGGATCGCCCTTTGTCTGGCGGCGGGTGCAAGCCTGTCGCCGGTACCCGGTTTCCTGTCACCGCCTGCGCAGGCCCAGACCTTGCGACCGGTTCCCTCCCAGGATGTTCTCGCGCGGTTGATCTGGTCGACCATGGTTGCGCTGGAGAACGCCAACACTACCGATGATTACACTGTCTTCTGGAAACTCGGCTCGCCGGAATTTCAGGCGACCAGCACCCCGGCCGGGCTCTCGCAGTCATTCGCCGATTTGCGTGCCCAGAATATCGACCTTTCGCGCTCGCTGTTCTCTTCCCCCAGCCTCTATATTCCTCCCATGATCGACACGCGCGGCCTGTTGCGCCTGCGCGGCGCGTTCGAATCGCGGCCCACGAGCCTGCGTTTCGATCTGTATTTCAAGGATGTAGACGGGATGTGGAAGATCCACGCCGTATCGGTCGCCGAACTCCCGTTCGACGCACCGAGATAGGGCGGCAGAACGCCCTCAGGCGTCGGCGAGCATGGCCTCGCTCATGTCCCAGAGCCGTGACGCCTTGTCCGGGTCGCACGCCCATTCGCGCACCATGCCGTAACGCGGCGCGTCCGGACCGGCGAGTTCGGCAATATCGCAATCTTCGCAGTAGACACCGCCATACCCCGCAAGATCAGGTGATGTGGCTGCCCAGACGGTGGTCGAGGCACCGGCCTCCGGCGTCTTGAACATTTTCTGTACCACTTCAGGGAGCGAACCGTCCGCATTCTTCCAGCCGAGAGCGACCTGTTCCTCATCGGCAAGATGACGCTGCAAGGGTGTAAAGATGCCGCCCGGATGCACGGAAAATGCCTCAATGCCATTGTCTTTTTCGCGCGTGTTCAATTCGCGGGCAAAAAGCGCATCGGCCGTCTTGGACTGACCATAGGCCGACCATTTCTCATAGTCATGATTGCGGAAATGCGGATCGTCCCAATGCACGTCGCTGACAATGTGTGCCGTCGAGGAGAGCGCGACCACGCGGGCCCCGTCCGCCTTGCGCAAGGCTGGAAGCAGTCCTTTCGCCAGCGCCATATGCCCCAGATGATTGACGCCGAACTGGCTTTCCCAACCCGGACCGACACGCGTCAGTGGATTGGCCATGATCCCGGCATTGTTGACCAGAAGGTGAATTGAAGGGTTCGACGCGGTGACCTCATCGGTGAAGCGCCGGACGCTGGAAAGATCGGCCAGATCCATGCCAGCATGATGGACATCGCCCTCGACGCCCTTGAGCGCGTCCGCTGCCACCTCCGGGCGACGCGCAGGAACGATGACCTTTGCGCCTGCTGCGGCGAGGGCACGGACCGTCTCCAGCCCGATGCCGGAATAGCCGCCGGTCACGATCACCGTCTTGCCGGAAAGATCGACGCCTTCGACAATTTTCATGGCCGGCGTGTGCATGTCTATGCCGGTGCCGAGCGGCACCTGATCCGTGGAGCGGTGTGTGGTCTGGTTCATGATTTCATCCCCGTTTGGGATGAGTCTGTACCTGAAAGCCTATCGCGTCGAGTCCGCCCGGCTGTCTCAGTCGACTTGCTCGCCGTTCATCGCCAGCACATGGCCCGCAAGATAAAGTGAACCACAGATCAGGATGTGGCGGTGCCCGGGCGGCTGACCCGAGACTGCGTCGGCAGCACGCTTCAGCGCCTGACGGATATCACCTGCCGGACCGGCATCTATGCCTGCTGCGCGTGCCTGACCTGCAAGCGCCTCCGGGGCAAAACCCTTGTGCTCACCCGGAATGGGAATGGTGCACACCGGACCGGCCACCGGTGCAATCTCGCGAAAGAAGGCGGCGGCGTCCTTGCGTTCCAGCATCGCCACGATCACCGGCACCGGTGCGAGGCCGGAAAAATGCGTCGCCAGCGCCCGCCCCGCATGCGGATTATGCCCGCCATCCAGCCAGAGCGTCGTGCCTTCCGGAAGGTCATCGGTCAGCGGACCGGGCTTGAGACGTTGCAGGCGCGCGGGCCAGCTGACCTTGGCCAGTCCGGTCGCAACCGCTTCGGCGTTTAGGCTGACCGAAGGAACGGCCTGCAGCGCACTCGAGGCGAGCGCGGCATTCATCGCCTGATGCGGTCCGGCCAGCCCCAGACGCGGGGCGGAGACGGAAAGCCTACCGCTGCGATAGACAAATCCATCCGCCGTCAGGCCGAAACCCGCCTCGTCCTCGATGAAGGAGAGGTGCGCACCCACTTCCCTCGCTTCGCTGAGGAGAACGCGGCGCGCATCTTCGTGCTGCGGGGCGCTGACGGCGGGAACACCTGACTTGAGAATACCGGCCTTTTCCCAAGCGATCTGCGCGATGGTGTCTCCCAGCATGTCCTTGTGGTCGAGATCGACCGGCGTGATGGCGCAGACCGCAGGACGATCAAATACGTTGGTGGAATCAAACCGTCCGCCCAGCCCGACCTCGATCAGACAGAGATCGGCAGGCGCGCGCGAGAACGCCAGCAAGGCTGCAGCGGTCGTCCCCTCATAGAAGGACAGCGGCGCGCCGTTATTGGCCAGGAGCACCTCATCGATGAGGTCCAGAAACGCGTCGTCTTCGATCAGCCGTCCGGCGATCCGGATACGCTCATTGACCCGGACCAGATGCGGCGAAGTATCGACATGGACGGCCAGTCCGTGCGCCTCGGCAATCGCGCGCATGAAAGCCGTGGTAGAGCCCTTGCCATTGGTTCCCGCTATATGGACGACCGGCGGCAAACGGTCCTGCGGCCGTCCCAGCCGTTCAAGAACCCGTCTGACCGGTTCGGTCGACAGCTTGCGGGGCGTCGGGGGCGGAGGCAGAGCCGCGAAGGCAGCCTCGATGCGCTGCAGCACCATTCCGGCTAGAGAAGTTGTGCGGCAAGCATCCCGGTCGCGACATCCGGCGGTGCGGTCTCCGGTGCGCCATCGAGCTTCTGCCCCATCAAATGTCCGAGGACGGATTTCAGCGTGCGACGCATCTCCCGCCGGTCGACAACCATGTCCACCACACCCTTGTCGCGAAGGAATTCCGAGCGCTGAAAGCCATCGGGGAGTTTCTGACGGATGGTCTGCTCGATCACGCGCGGACCGGAGAATGCGATCATTGCGCCGGGCTCGGCCATATGGACATCGCCAAGCATGGCATAGGAGGCCGAAACCCCGCCACTGGTCGGGTCGGTCAGGATAACGATGTAAGGCAGCCCCGCTTCGCGAACGTCCGTGATCGCAAGTGTCGTGCGCGGCATCTGCATCAGTGAGAGCGTGCCTTCCTGCATGCGTGCGCCGCCCGACGCCGTCAGCACGATCAGCGCTGCCTTTTCCTTCACGGCCCGTTCGGCTGCGGTAATGAAGGCTTCGCCTGCCGCCATGCCCAGCGATCCGCCCATGAAGGCAAAGTCCTGCACCAGTACGACCGCCTTGCAGCCACCGATCTTGCCGAAAGCGGCGGCCATGCAATCATCCTGATCGACGGCCTTGTCACCGGTCAGGTTCTCGGCGCTGTCGCGTGCGGCGATCTTGGACTTGGCTGCCTTCAGACGATCAACGTATTTCTTGTCGTCCTTGAATTTCAGAGGGTCGCGCGGAACCTTGGGCAGGACGATGCCCTTCCAGTCGCTACCATCGAAGAGCGATCTGAACCGCAATTGCGGCCCGATTCGCAGGTGCGCGCCTGCGGGCGTCACCCAAAGGCCAGCTTCGAGGTCGTCCTTGTAGATCAGCTCGCCGGACTTGGGGCATTTGATCCAGAGATTTTCCGGAGAATCGCGACGTCCGAAGACATTCTTGAGCCCCGGGGGACGTAGGTTTGAAAGCCAGTTCATGTATGTCTCCGTCAGGTCCCGGCTGTTTTACGCGTCAGGGCAGCAGAAAGCTCCGCTGCCAATTCGCCGACCTTGCTTGCAGCCTGGTCGCCCGCAGAGCGGTCGATACAGTCTGCAATCCGGTCAATAAACGCCGAGCCGACAACGATGCCGTCCGCGTACGGGGCCAGTCTGGCCGCGTCCTCGCCTGTGCGAATACCAAACCCGACGCAAACAGGCAAACCTGAGACGCGGCGAGCAAGCGCAATCCCCTCGGATACGGCGGTCGCCTCTGCCTTCGCCGCGCCGGTAACGCCCGCGACGGAGACGTAATAGACAAACCCGCTGGCCCCGTCACAGACCGCTTTCATGCGCTCCGGCGTGGTAGTTGGCGTGGCCAGACGGATCACAGACAGGTCGTGGCGGGCATAGGCGGCGCGAAGCTCTGCGTCCTCTTCCGGCGGCAGATCGACGAGAATGGTGCCGTCCAGCCCTGCAGCGGCGGCCGCATCGGCGAAGGCTTCGTACCCCATCGCGTGAACCGGGTTGGCATAGCCCATCAGGATCAACGGCGTTTCGTCATCGGTCTCGCGGAACCGGCGGGCCAGTTCCAGCACATCGCGCAGTTTCGTGCCGTGCGCGAGGCTGCGCAGACCTGCGCGCTGAATGGTCGGTCCGTCCGCCATCGGATCGGTGAAGGGCGCACCGATCTCGATCACATCGGCGCCATTGTCGCGCAGGGCATGAAGAATATCGAGAGAGGTCTGAAGGTCAGGATCGCCTGCCATCACATAGGTGACGAGCGCGGGGCGGCCGTCTGCCTTGCAGGCTGCGAAACGGTCTGAAATGCGGGTTGTGGTCATAATGGTCTTTGTCATTTACGCGGTTCGTCAGAAGCTGACGGTCAACCTCTGTGCAACAAGGGCAAAGAGTATGGCTACACACAGATTGGCAAGGGTGCCGAGAAGATAATAGGACGGATTTTCGCGAATCTTCTCCGCGCGCGTGAATTCCTTCGCGCCGATGATGATCGCCAGCGCGCCAAATTCCGATGCAAACACCAGCACGAAAATCAGGAATGTTTCGCACAATCCGATCCAGAAGCCGGTCGAGCGTAGATCGAAAATGGCCGATGACGAGCTTTCGGGCAGCTGCCCGGCTTGCGCCGATTTCGGCAGTTGCCCGGCTTGCGCCGATTCCGGCAGCGGTCCGGTCTTCAGCTTTGGAATGCCCCAGCGGATAAGCAACGTGGACACGAGAAAGCAGGCACCGAAAAGCGAGACGAGCATGGCGAGGTCTGCAAGCCATTGCAGCAGAAGGGTATCAGGCATCTACCACCGCCTCGCCGGTCATGTCGGGTTGCCCAGTCTATGATGACGCCAGGACGAGGCCAATGGCCTTTTCGGCGTCGATGACCAGAGTGCCCCGCCCGGCGGCCAGAGCGGCGGAGACTGACTGGCGATGCTTGTCCATTGCGGCCGCTATATCCTTCTGTCGGGCACCGGCCCGAACCTGCATGAAGACCTCGTATTGATAGTCCGTCATTGCGACAATCATCGCATTGCTCATCTCCACGAGGCTGGTGAGCGCAGCGCTCTTGTCGTCAGTCGCCAATCCCCTCCAGCAGGCAGAACCGGTCCTGCGTTTTCAGCCTGACCAGCGCGTCATTGGCGCTGACGAACACAGGCCCGCCAAGCTCGCGCATCGTATCGGAGGGCGAGCCCACACGGCCTTTCACGACCGCGAAACGAAACTGCGCAAACGGGCGAAGCGCATGGCGAATGAGCGAGACAATCGCGTAAACCGGCTCCGGCGTCACAAACAGGCCCGAGAATTCGTCGCCGTAATTGACCTCGAGCGGAACCGCCATTGCCGCGCCGTAGTCCCGGTTGCATGTTTCGATGGCTGACTTCAACGCACGTATCGCCGCCGCGGAGGCGTCTGGCGAAAGCTTCGTCGAACGTTTCAGGTCGGCCAGCAGAAGCCAGTAGGTTCGGTTAGTCTCCATCAATCAACCATACAAGATTGATTTAAACCAATCAATCGAAAACGGTTGTTCTATAAGAATCAATCATTTCCGGTTGATTCAGAGGCTAAATTGTTCGTTCCCAGCCATTCAATCGAAAACACACTGACACAAACCTGTGTTACAACGCTTCTGGCGATTGTAACACCTCTCGTCCGGGAACACGTCGTGGAACACTCCACGGAACGACACCCGCCTGAAGAAGTTGGTTTGCCATGATCCCAGTCCTCGCGCAAACGGGTCAGTTCCTGTTCTATCTAGCCGGCATTCTGCTCATCTTCGGCATTCTGGCGCCTTATTTTCCGTTCAAGGCCTGGTGGACCCGGATCTGGATGTATGGCCGCCAGCAGACGATCATCCTGCTGATCGTGCTGGGTGCTGATATCCATCTTGCGGTCTGGGGCGTACCGCATCTCTTTGCGGCAGGTTTCCTGATCGTGCTCGACATTGGCTGCGTCTGGTGCCTCGTCGAAATCCATCCCTATTTTCCGGTCGGCACGAAGGAATTGCCGGACTCGCCCTGCAGCAACGGCGACCGCAGATTGTCTATCCTGCTTCTCAACGTGCTCGAAGCAGAATACGAAGTACAGGCGGCGCTGAACTGCATCCGGGAAGCCGATGCAGACATCGTCCTTCTGAGCGAGACCAATCAGGCATGGGCAGACGCGCTCGGTCCGCTATCGAACGACCTATCCGCACACACATCTGCCTACCGCTCGAGGATCATAACGGGATGCTGTTCTATTCACGCCACCCTATCGAGACCGTAGACGTGAAGTATCTGTGTCAGGACCATATCCCCTCACTCTTCATCAATCTTCGATTGCCCGGATGACTGCAGACTTCGCCTGTATGCGATTCATCCGCGCCCGCCGCGACCGGAAGACGACGTCGAAGACCTCGATGACGAGCTTATCATTGTCGGCAAGGATGCGCGCGATCAGGCCTGCCCCGTGCTTGTGATGGGCGATCTCAACGAGGTCGGCTGGTCACCAGCGATACGCGGTTTTCAGAAGGTGTCGGGCCTGCGCGATCCCAAACGCGGGCGGCGGCTGTCTTCAACTCCTATCGGCGCAACGAACCCGATCACCCGATGGCCACTCGACCATGTCTTCGCGAGCAGCCATTTCAGTGTGGTGGAGATAGAGCGTCGGCCTGCCCTGCGGGTCTGACCACTTCCCGATGAAGTATACGCTTGCCCTGAAGGCCTGAGTTCTGCGGGCGCGTCGCGCCCAACATTCGTGAGGCTTGAGCGGGCGTCCCGGTTTCGCTTGCGAAGACCGGAGACCGGTAAGCCTGGAACCTCTGGATACTGGCCTTTGCTGCGCAAAACCGGCAAGCTTCGACGGTGCGCCATGCGGGTTATGGATGCGTCTCGACGACAGCACGCCTGTCAGCGAACAAACACGTCCTTTATACCTCAACCCCTAATGCTGCGGCGACGGAGAAGACGTCCTTGTCGCCCCGTCCGCACATATTGAGGATCAGGAGCCCGTCCTTGCCGAGGTCATTTGCCACCTCGCCCAGCCTTGCAACGGCATGGGCCGGTTCCAGCGCCGGAATGATGCCCTCAAGACGCGTGCAAAGCTGGAAAGCGTCCAGCGCCTCATCATCCGTGCAGGTGAGATATTCGGCGCGTCCGGTCTCTTTCAGGAAGGCATGCTCCGGCCCGATACCGGGATAGTCCAGCCCTGCCGAGATCGAATGCGCATCGGTAATCTGGCCGTCATCATCCTGCAGAAGATAGGTCCGGTTGCCATGCAGAATGCCGGGGGTGCCGCCGCTAAGCGCTGCCGCGTGCTGGCCGCTATTCAGGCCGTGACCCGAAGCCTCGACGCCGATCAGTCGCACGCCCTCATCTTCGATGAACGGATGGAAGAGGCCGATCGCGTTCGAGCCGCCACCGATACACGCCATGACCGCATCCGGAAGCCGCCCCTCACGCTCTAGGATCTGCGCACGCGCTTCGCGGCCGATGACGGACTGGAAGTCGCGCACGAGTTCCGGATACGGGTGCGGACCGGCCGCCGTGCCGATGCAATAGAAAGTGTCAGAAACGTTCGTTACCCAGTCGCGCAGCGCCTCGTTCATCGCATCCTTCAGCGTGCCCGGTGCCGGATGTAACCGGCACGATTTCGGCTCCCAGAAGCTTCATGCGGAAGACGTTCGGTTTTTGCCGCTCGACGTCCGTTGCGCCCATGAAGACGACGCATGGCAAGCCGAAACGCGCGCAGATCGTGGCCGTTGCGACGCCATGCTGGCCCGCACCTGTTTCCGCGATGATGCGCGTCTTGCCCATGCGCCGCGCGAGCAGCACCTGTCCGAGACAATTGTTGATCTTGTGCGCGCCGGTGAAGTTCAGCTCATCGCGCTTGAGATAGATTTTCGCTCCGCCGAAATGGTCGGTCAGGCGTTCGGCGAAATAAAGCGGCGACGGGCGGCCCACATAATGCGTCCAGAGGTCATCCATCTCTGCCGCAAAGGCGGGGTCTTTCTGCGCCCGGCGGTATTCGGCTTCAAGATCGAGCACGAGAGGCATCAGCGTTTCGGCGACATAGCGTCCGCCGTACGTGCCGAAACGACCGGCTTCGTCGGGCCAGCGATCCCAGGTGTTTTTCAGTGTTCCATCGGCCATCTGTACGGTCCTTCTGGTAAGCCCGCATGACTGGCGAAACTTTGCCGCGCGCGCAAGGGTGTTGGCAGCGGCAAAGCCGCCTTAGCGCGCTGCCGTTGCGAAACGCCGCAGTTTGAGCGGGTCTTTCACTCCGGGGAAGCTTTCCACACCCGTGGAGACATCCACCGCTTTAGCGCCGGACGTGCGTATGGCCTCGCGGACATTTTCCGGCGTCAGACCACCTGCCAGAAACCAGGGCTGCTCGATCCGGAAATTCTTCAGAAGCGTCCAGTCGAAGGGCTCGCCATTGCCGCCGGGACGGTCTGCATCTTTCGGCGGTCTGGCATCGAACAGGAACCGGTCGGCAGCTTTGTAGGTGTTGGCCACCGCCAAATCTTCGGCGGTTGAGACCGGCAGGGCTTTCCAGACCTCGCACTTTCCCGCCATGGCCTTTACCTGCGCAACACGTTCAGCCGTTTCGCTGCCGTGAAGCTGGATGGCCGCCGGGCGCACCCGCGCCAGCACCTGCCCCACCATCTCATCGTCCGGATCAACCAGCAGAACGGCGCAGCGTATGCGGACAGACATCCGGCGCGCTTCTTCCGCCAAGCCCCATATCTGGCGCAGGTCACGATGGCGTGGGCTCTTGGCAAAATGCACGAAACCCAGCCATTGCGCGCCCGTCGAGATCGCCTCGGCCACATCGCCTGCCCGGGTCAGTCCGCAGATCTTGATTGTCGTCATGTCTGTCTCTGGACCTTCGGCGCAATGGTTTGAGCTGTCGCCACTACACCGCATGGACAGACAATCCAAATTTTGGTCTATCGCCTGCACGACGATAGGCAAAAGCAGAATTGGTGACGGACATGGTCCCCGCAGGCGGATTGATTACGGTTTTCGGCGGCTCCGGCTTTGTTGGCCGCTATGTGGTGCGTGCGCTGTGCCGGGCAGGCTATCGGGTGCGCGTGGCTGTTCGCAATCCGCATGTCGCCGGTGAGGTGCGTCTTGCTGGCGATGTCGGACAGGTCCAGATCGTCCAGGCCAATGTTCGCAACCGGCCCTCCATAGAGCGCGCGCTTGAAGGCGCCGACGGCGTGGTCAATCTCGTTGGCATTCTGCAGGAGAGCGGTCGCCAGACCTTTGACGGCACGCAAGGCCTGGGCGCGAAGAACGTGGCGGAGCTGGCCGCAGAGGCAGGCATCAACACATTTATCCAGATGTCCGCCATCGGTGCAGACGAGACCAGCGAAGCCGACTATTCACGTACCAAGGCCGAAGCCGAGAAAGCCGCCCGGGAGGCCATTCCCGGGGCTGTCATCCTGCGCCCGAGCATCGTATTCGGACCGGAAGACGAGTTCTTCAACCGCTTCGCCCAGATGACGCGCACCTCGCCCGCTCTGCCTGCCATTGGCGGCGGCAAGACGAAATTTCAGCCCGTCTATGTCGGCGATGTGGCAGACGCGGTAGTGGCCGCGATCAGACTGGACAGCGCGCGCGGACGGACGTTCGAGCTTGGCGGGCCGGGCACCTACACATTCAGGGAGTTGCTGACGTTCATCCTGAAGGAAATCGACCGCGGCCGTGTTCTGCTACCCCTGCCATTTGCCATCGCCAAGCCGATGGGCATCACGCTGGAGTTCGTCTTCAAGCTCATTCCGTTCTTCAACGCGCCGATCACGTCCGGTCAGGTCGAGATGCTGCGGACTGACAACATCACCGGCATCAGCGGGGACGCGGGCATCGGCACGCTGGCAGATCTGGGTGTCACGAAGCTAGAGAGCATTGAGTCCGTGGTGCCGACCTATCTCTGGCGCTACCGCGCACAGGGAGAGTTCCACGAAACGCGCAAGGCGAGTTAGGCGGGGCCCCTACCCCAGCCAGCCCAGCGCGAGCGGTGAGGCGAGCAGCAGGGCGAAGCCGAGCGCGAACCGGTAGAGCACGAACGGCAGGAAGCTCATGCGGGACACCAGCGCCATCAAGTAGCGCAATCGAGGCATAGGCGCTGACAAAGGACAAGACGGCGACGATCGCCCCCTCCCCCAGCGTCGCGCTGCCGCCCTCACCCATGGCCAGTTCCAGAAACGCATAACCGCCAGCCGCCGCCAGAAGCGGCGCGCCGATCAGCATGGCAAAGCGGGCAGATTCCGTCCGCTCGAAATTCAGGAACCGCATCGCTGTCATGGTTATGCCCGACCGGCTGGTGCCGGGAATGAAGGCAACGGCCTGGGAGAGGCCCACCAGAAGCGCATCTTTCCAGGTCATGTCGGTATCCTTGCGGGTTCCGTCGCCGCCGGCATCGGACCACCAGAGGAGCGCGCCGAAGACGATCGTTGCCGCGGCGATCACGTAAATGCTGCGCATCGAGGCTCCAAGATCCAACATCTGATAGGCCACGCCTGCGGCGAGCCCCGGCGGCGTCGCGATAAGAATGAACAATGCGAGTTTCGCGTTCGGGCCGAGCGGCGTGTTTGTCTTGCGCACCGGTGCGGCAAGCAATTCAACCCCGCCCGTGATGGCCCGCCCGATATCGGCGCGAAAATAGAGCAGCATGGCAAACAGGGTTCCCAGATGCGCCATGGCATCGATCAGAACGCCCTGATCAGCCGTCCCCAGCACCTGCGGCAGCAGGATGAGATGCGCAGACGAGGAGATCGGAAGCCATTCGGTCAGACCCTGCACCAGAGCCAGAAGGGCAAGTTGAAGAAGCGACATGGCAGGCAAGGTCCGGCATCATGAACGCGAAGCGTTCGGTGAAAGGCTATCTAGCCGATGAACCTGTTTCGAAAGTACGAATTCCATAAATATATCGATATGATATTATTCTATCTGAGCGCTTCAGGATGTGCGGTTACGCGACCGTGTATTGGTGACTATAATAGTCTCGTTCCGATACACATAAATGACCTTTCTCTTGCCGTCTGGTGAAATTCGGGCTATCTGGCTCTCAAACGGGAGAAATCACTTGGCAACACGCATGCTGAAATTCACCGCGCTTGAAAAAGACGCGCCGCCAAAGCGCGCCGCCGACGAGCGGCGCGAGGATTTTCACGAAATTTATGCGGACTTCATCGCCGAGAAAGCCGCCGAGCAATCCTCGCGATGTTCGCAATGCGGTGTGCCGTTCTGTCAGCAGCACTGCCCGCTCGGAAACAACATTCCCGATTGGTTGATGCTGACCGCCGAGGGACGCCTGGAAGAAGCCTACCGGGTCTCATCCGCCACCAACAACATGCCGGAGATTTGCGGCCGGATTTGCCCACAGGACCGGCTTTGCGAAGGCAATTGCGTCATCGAGCAGTCGGGTCATGGCACGGTGACCATTGGCGCGGTCGAAAAATATATCACCGACACAGCCTGGGAAGAAGGCTGGGTCGCGCCGATCCGCCCGCCGCGCGAACGGGACCAGTCGGTTGGTGTCGTTGGCGCAGGGCCTGCCGGTCTGGCGGCCGCCGAACAACTGCGTCTGAAGGGCTACAAGGTGACCGTCTATGACCGTCACGACCGTGCAGGCGGGCTGCTCATCTACGGCATTCCGGGCTTCAAACTCGAAAAGGATATCGTCGAGCGCCGGACCGAGCGCCTGATCGAGGGCGGTGTGGAGTTTGTTCTGAACTGCAATGTCGGCACCGACGTGACGCTGACGGAGCTTCGGGCACGCCATGACGCCGTGCTTCTCGGAAACGGCGTCTACAAGGCGCGCGAACTGAGTGCACCGGGCAGCGGATCGAACGGTGTCATTCCCGCGCTGGAATATCTGACCGCCTCCAACCGTGCCGATTTTCATGAGGGTCTGGATGAGGCCGGACATCCCGCGCATTACGCTGCGGGCAAGCGCGTCGTGGTCATCGGCGGCGGCGACACGGCAATGGACTGCGTGCGTACCGCGATCCGGCAGGATGCGGCCTCCGTCACCTGCCTTTACCGGCGTAACCGCGAGAACATGCCGGGCTCGCAGCAGGAAGTTGCCAACGCAGAGGAAGAGGGCGTGCATTTCGAATGGCTTGCAGCCCCCAAAGCAGTGCTCGAACGGGACGGACAGGTCACGAAGGTCCGCGCGGCCCGGATGCGGCTCGGTCTGCCGGATGCGACGGGGCGACAGGCTCCTGAAGAGGTGGAGGGATCCGACTTCGATATAGAGGCCGATCTCGTCATCAAGGCGCTTGGCTTCGACCCCGAAGACCTGCCTGTCCAGTTCGACGAGAGCACGCTTCGCGTGAACCGTTGGGGCGCTGTGCGGGTCGATTTCCGCTCGATGATGACGAGCATTGACGGTGTCTTTGCTGCCGGAGACATCGTTCGCGGGGCCTCGCTGGTGGTCTGGGCGATCAAGGACGGACGCGATGCGGCAGACGCCATTCACCTCTGGCTGAAGGAACGCGCCATGGCCCGCGCCGAACCCGTGATGGCGACCGCAAAGTGAAAACCAGCGCACAATGCCTCTGTAAGGGCGTCTCTTTCGAAGCGGACCTTGGCGATGCGCCCGAGTTCGGCGTTTGCCATTGCAAAATGTGCCAGCGCTGGAGCGGCGGGCCGGGCTTCGCGCTGGAAGCTGACAGCGTCACGTTCCGGTCGGATCAGACCCTGACCTGGTATGCCAGCTCAGACTGGGCCGAGCGCGGCTTTTGCGGGACATGCGGCACCAGCCTCTTCTATCGACTGAAGGCGGACCCGGGCCAGTATTTCATCTTCGTCGGCTGCCTTGATCTGCCGGACAGTACCACGCTCACCGAGCACATCTTCGTCGATGAGAAGCCCGCCTATTACGATTTCGCCGATGACGCACCGCGTCTGACCGGCGCGCAATTCCTCGAACGCATACAGGGCACGTCGCCATGACCGATACGATCGCTTCCTATCTCGCAAACCGCCAGCGTCTCATCGACGGCCATGCCTACAACCCGGAGGACGAGCATGATGCCTGCGGCGTCGGGCTGGTTGCCGCACTCGACGGACAGCCCCGACGCGATGTGGTCGAGATGGGCGTGAAGGCGCTCAAGGCCGTCTGGCACCGCGGCGCCACGGATGCGGACGGCAAGACCGGCGACGGGGCGGGCATTCGCGTCGACGTTCCGCAGGACTTCTTCAAGGCGCAGATTGCACGCACGGGGCATACGCCGGGCGAGGCGCCGGTGTGTGTCGGGCAGGTCTTCCTGCCGCGAACCGATCTTGGCGCGCAGGAAACCGCGCGGACCATCGTCGAAACCGAAATCCTGAAATTCGGCTTCCTTATCTATGGCTGGCGCCAACCACCGATCGACCCGACGGTGATCGGGCGCAAGGCCAACGATACGCGCCCGGAAATCGAACAGATACTGTTCTGGGATGCCCTCGGCCGGCCCGATGACGAGCTTGAGCGCATTCTCTATGTCTGCCGTCGCCGGATCGAAAAGCGGGCGCGCGAAGCCTTCATTCCGGATTTCTACATCTGCTCGCTGTCGCAGCGCACGCTGATCTACAAGGGCATGTTTCTCGCGCAGGACATCGACGCCTTCTATCCGGACCTGAAAGATGAGCGGTTCACCTCAGCCATCGCGATCTATCATCAGCGCTATTCGACCAATACGTTTCCGCAATGGTGGCTGGCTCAGCCCTTCCGCATGCTGGCCCATAACGGCGAGATCAACACGCTGCGCGGCAATGCCAACTGGATGAAGAGCCATGAAATCCGCATGGTGGCGGATGCCTTCGGCGAATATGGCGAAGACCTCAAGCCGGTGATCGCGGGTGGCTCGTCCGACAGCGCGGCGCTGGATGCCGTCTTTGAGATACTCGTGAAATCCGGCCGGTCCGCGCCCATGGTGAAGGCATTGCTGATGCCTGAGGCCTGGTCCAAGCGCGACAGCGTGATGCCGCCCGAGCATGCTGCACTTTATGCCTATTGCAACGCCGTGATGGAACCCTGGGACGGACCGGCCGCAATAGCCGCCTTTGACGGCAAGTGGGCGATTGCAGGGCTCGACCGCAACGGTCTGCGTCCCATGCGCTATGCCTTGACCAACAACAACATACTGGCCGTCGGGTCCGAGGCCGGCATGTGTCCGATCGACGAGACGACGATCCTGCGCAAGGGCCGGGTCCGCCCGGGCGGCATGATCGCCGCCAATCTCGAAACCGGTGAGTTCTTTGAGCACAACGCCATCATCGACAAGCTGGCGGAGGCGAACCCCTATCTCGACTGGCTGGAAAACGTCCGCGAACTGGAACCCGTCATCGGGCCCGGACCAGAGCCTGCCACCTATGACACCGAGGAATTGCTGCGCCGTCAGGCAGCCGCTGGATTTACGATGGAAGACCTCGAACTGATCCTCTCGCCTATGGTTGAGGACGGCAAGGAAGCCATCGGATCAATGGGCGACGATGCGCCGCCTGCCGTTCTGTCGGGTAAATACCGCCCGCTCTCGCACTTCTTCCGGCAGAATTTCAGCCAGGTCACCAACCCTCCGATTGATCCGCTGCGCGAAGACCGGGTGATGAGCCTGAAGACGCGGTTCAAGAACCTCGGCAATATTCTGGTGACCGATGCCGCCCAGACCGACGTGTTCGTTCTGGAAAGCCCGGTTCTGACGACCGGAATGTATGAGCGCATGCTTGGCCTGCTGGATGCGCGTCTGGCGGTTCTGGACTGCACGTTCGATCCGCCGCAAGCCAGCGAGCCTGCCGGACAGGCCCTGAAACAGGCGCTCGACCGGTTGACCGCAGAGGCCGAGGACGCCGTGCGTTCCGGCCATGAACACATCATTCTGACTGACGAGCACCAGTCTGCCACCAAGACTGCCTGCCCGATGATCCTTGCTGCAGGCGCGGTGCACAGCCATCTGGTCAAGCAGGGCCTGCGGTCTTTCTGCTCGATCACCGTGCGCTCGGCTGAATGTCTCGACACGCATTATTTCGCGGTGCTGATCGGTGTCGGCGCGACCTGCGTGAATGCTTATCTGGCGCAGGAATGTCTGGCAGATCGCCACCGGCGCGGCCTGTTCGGCGACCGGTCGCTGGGCGACTGCGTGCTCAGCTACAAGCAGTCGGTCGATGCGGGCTTGCTGAAAATTCTCTCGAAAATGGGCATTTCGGTTCTCTCCTCCTATCGCGGCGGATACAATTTCGAGGCATTGGGGCTCTCTCGCGCGTTGGTCGCTGAATACTTCCCCGGCATGACCAGCCGTATTTCCGGCATAGGTCTGCCAGGTCTCGAAAAGAAAGCTGTCGAACTGCACGAAACGGCGTTTGACGAGCAGGTGGTATCCCTGCCGATAGGCGGCTTTTACCGGCTGCGGCGTGCCGGTGAACAGCACGCGCTGGATGGCGGTCTGATCCATCAATTGCAGGCTGCGTGCGACACCAATTCCTACAGCAAGTTCAAGCTCTATTCGAAAGCCCTGTCCAAGCGTCCGCCGGTTCAGTTGCGCAACCTGATGGATTTCAAGCCCGGCGGAAAGCCGGTGCCGCTGGAGGACGTTCAGTCGATCAACGAGATCCGCAAACGGTTCCTGACGCCGGGTATGTCGCTGGGTGCGCTCTCGCCCGAAGCGCATGGTACGCTGAACATCGCCATGAACCGGATCGGCGCAAAGTCTGTCTCCGGCGAGGGCGGTGAGGACCGCGCGCGTTATCTGCCGCTTCCGAACGGTGACAACCCGAACTCTGCAGTCAAGCAGATCGCCTCCGGGCGCTTCGGGGTAACGGCGGAATATCTCAACCAGTGCCGCGAGATCGAGATCAAGGTCGCGCAGGGTGCAAAGCCCGGCGAGGGCGGCCAATTGCCGGGCTTCAAGGTGACAGACCTGATCGCGAAGTTCCGCAATGCGACGCCCGGCGTGACGCTCATCTCGCCGCCGCCGCATCATGACATCTATTCCATCGAGGATCTTGCTCAGCTCATCTACGACCTGAAACAGATCAATCCGATCGCCCGGGTCTGTGTGAAGCTGGTTGCCCGGACCGGCGTCGGCACGATTGCCGCAGGCGTTGCCAAGGCAAAAGCCGATGTGATCCTTATTGCTGGCAATGTCGGCGGCACCGGCGCGAGCCCTCAAACCTCCATCAAGTTTGCCGGTCTGCCCTGGGAGATGGGGCTGACAGAGGCCCATCAGGTGCTCTCGCTCAACAATCTGCGCGATCAGGTCACCCTGCGGACCGATGGCGGATTGCGGACCGGACGGGATATCGTCATGGCCGCCATGCTGGGCGCCGAGGAATACGGCATCGGCACCGCGTCTCTGGTGGCGATGGGGTGCATCATGGTGCGCCAGTGCCATTCCAACACCTGCCCCGTCGGCGTCTGCACGCAGGACGAGGCCCTGCGCGCAAAGTTCACCGGATCGCCGGAGAAGGTCGTCAACCTGATGAGCTTCATCGCCGAGGAAGTGCGCGAAATCCTGGCCGAGTTGGGGTTCCGCTCTCTCGACGAGGTGATCGGCCGGACCGACCTTCTGGCGCAGGTGTCGCGCGGAGCCGCGCATCTGGACGATCTCGACCTCAACCCGCTTCTGGTCAAGGTCGATCCGGCCAAGCCCATCGTCTACCGGCCGGACCATCGCAACGAGGTTGTCGAAACGCTGGACCATCAGATCCTGCGCGATGCCAGACCCTTCTTCGAACGCGGCGAGAAGATGCAGCTTTCCTACGGCATACGAAACACGCAGCGGGCCATCGGCGCGCGCTGTTCGTCCGAAATCGTTCGCCGCTTCGGCATTGACGCCCTGCCCGCTCACCGGCTCTGGCTGTCGCTGCGTGGCTCGGCCGGACAGTCGCTTGGCGCATTCGCCGTAAAAGGCCTGACGCTGGAAGTGACCGGCGATGCCAACGACTATGTCGGCAAGGGTCTGTCAGGGGCGACGATCATCCTCAAGCCCACCCGGCAGGTGGAAATGAACGCGGCGCAGAACACGATCATCGGCAATACCTGTCTATACGGCGCAACCTCCGGCCAGCTTTACGCGTCCGGTCAGGCCGCTGAGCGGTTTGCCGTGCGCAATTCCGGTGCGGATGCGGTCATCGAGGGCTGCGGATCGAACGGTTGCGAATACATGACCGGCGGACGCGTCGCGATACTCGGCCATGTGGGCGACAATTTCGGCGCAGGCATGACCGGGGGGATGGCTTTCGTCTATGATCCGGATGCGCGGTTCGAGGCACGGGTCAATCCCGACAGCCTGACATGGAACCGGCTCGGCTCGGCGCATTGGGAGACGCAGCTTCGCGAGATGATCGAGGCCCATGCCAAACTCACGGGATCACGCCGCGCGCTGGAAATTCTCGACCAGTGGGGCGAGGAGAAGGCGCATTTCTGGCAAGTCGTTCCATACGAGCAGACGTCGCGCCTGGAAATGCCGCTGGTAGATGTTGCGTAAGGGTAACGGGTTTTGCGCTTTCAGGTTTCATCCTTGAGCATGTCGAAGGGTGGGACCGGGCGCTGTCTCCGCGAAGGCGGAGACCTGTCAGAAACTGAGACAGATCCCCGTCTGCACGGGGATCGTGCGCTTTGCATTTCGACAAGCTCAATGTCACAGCGCTTACAGGCTTCGTCCCTGAGCCTGTCGAAGGGTCGGCAAAGGACGCGACCCCCGCGCCTTGACGCAAGGGCCCTTGCGCCCGACATCAAACCCCTAGCCTGACAATACGAAAGCGCCCCATGACCGCACCCGCCCTCGACCTGCCCTTCGATTGTGACCGCGCCCGTGAGGTCCTCTCCCGCGCCGTTCATGGCGCTGATGACGGTGAACTTTACGTAGAGCGCACACGGTCCGAAAGCTTCGTCTTCGATGACGGTCGCCTGAAAAGCGCGGCCTTCGATACCGGCCAGGGGTTCGGTCTGCGCGTCGTTGCAGGCGAGGCGACCGGCTATGCCCATGCCAGCGAACTTTCCGATACGGCCATCGCCCGTGCAGCCGATACCGCAGCCTCCGCCAAGCGCAATTATTCCGGCACGCTGGCCGCGCCGCCCGTTCCCGTCAACCGCCGCCTCTATGCTCCGGTGGACCCGACCGAGTCGCCTGACTTCACGGTCAAGACCGGCCTTCTGGCCGAGATTGACGCCTTCGCACGGGCCGCAGACCCGCGCGTCGTGCAGGTCTCGGTCTCGCTGGCAGGTGGGACGAAAGAGCTGACCCTCATCCGCGCCGAGGGGAGCGAACAACGCGATGTTCGCCCGCTTGTCCGGCTGAATGTGTCCGTCACCATGGAAGACAATGGCCGCCGTGAAAGCGGATCGGCCGGCACAGGCGGACGGGCCGCCTATGACGAATGGATCGCGCCCGACCGGTGGAAAAACCTCGTGCAACGCGCGATGTCCAAGGCCGCCACGAACCTGCAATCAGTGCCCGCGCCCGCAGGCGAGATGGAAGTCGTGCTTGGGCCGGGCTGGCCGGGCGTTCTCCTGCATGAGGCTGTCGGCCACGGGCTTGAAGGTGACTTCAACCGCAAGGGTTCCAGCGTCTATTCCGGCAAGATCGGCCAGCAGGTCGCTGCCAGGGGCGTGACCATCGTCGATGACGGCAATATCGAGAACCGGCGGGGTTCGCTCTCTTTCGATGATGAAGGCACGGCCACCCAGCGCACGGTACTGATTGAGGACGGCATACTCGTCAATTACATGCAGGACCGCCAGAATGCCCGGCTGATGGGCATGCAGCCGACTGGCAACGGACGCCGCGAATCCTACGCGTCCCAGCCCATGCCGCGGATGACCAACACCTTCATGACCGGCGGAAATGATGACCCCGAAGAAATGGTCCGCTCGGTGAAGCGAGGCATCTGGGCCGTGGATTTTGGCGGCGGTCAGGTTGACATCACCTCCGGCAATTTCGTGTTCCAGTGCACCGAGGCCTACATGATCGAAGACGGCAAGGTTGGCGCGCCGGTGCGCAACGCTACACTGATCGGGCATGGCCCGACAGCGCTGAACAAGGTCTCGATGATCGGAAACGATTTTGCCATGGATGACGGCGTCGGCACGTGCGGCAAGGGCGGGCAGACGGTGCCGGTCGGTATCGGTCAGCCAAGCTTGAAGATCGATGCGCTCACTGTAGGCGGCGCGGGCTGAGGCCTGAAAACCGAAACCTGCTTTCCCTGAGAGCCGCAGCGATATAGCGTCGCCTCACTCACAACCGAGGGAGAAACATACATGCTGGCCTACGTAACGCTTGGATCGAACGACACCCAGAAGGCGCTCGCCTTCTATGACGCGCTCATGGCCGAGCTCGGCGCGAAACGCGTTTTCGACAATAACCGCCTGTATTTCTACAGTGCCGGACAGGGCATGCCCATGCTGGCAGTTGGCGGCACGTATGACGAACAGTCCGCAACGTGCGGTAATGGCGTCATGGTGGCGCTTGCCGCAGCCGACCGCGACACGGTCGACCGTGTCTACAAGAAAGCCCTCGAACTCGGCGCTGCCGATGAAGGCGCACCCGGCGAGCGGGTTCCCGGTGTTTTCTATGGCGGCTATTTCCGCGACCTGGACGGACACAAGCTCTGCGTCGCCAAGATGGGCGGCTAGACAGGCTCGCTTTCCGGGCCGACGGCTCGAAACGAAAACCCCGCCATCACCGGCGGGGTTTTTTTGTCTCAGGCAGGTAAAATCAGGGTGCGGTGTTCACAGGCTTTGGAACATCGGGTTGGCCTGACGCATCCACTGCTCTCGGATCCTCGTTGGCCTCTGCCTTGCGCGAGAGCTTTCGCAGGAACGGGCTGAGCACCAGAAGAAGAACACCAAGCGCGACTGCCGAGCCGCCCAGCTGGAGGTAAACCGCATTATAGGCCGCAAGGCTTTCTGCAGGCGGTGCGCCCTCCGGCACTTGCGTGGCCTTGGCAACCTGCGCCGCGATCACGTTGGCAAAGGAGCTGGCAAGGAACCAGTATCCCATCATGAAGCCGACAATCTGCCTGGCCGACATCCGCGTCACTGCGGACAGGCCCACAGGCGACAGGAATATCTCGCCGGTGGTGTGGAGCAGATACATCAACAGGATAAACAGGACCGATATCCGCATGGCCCCTTCAGCGTCTGCAGTTGCTGTCTGGATACCAAGATTGAGGATGAAGAAGCCGCATCCGATCTGCACCATTGCAAAACCGAACTTGATGTAGGCGTTCGGCTCCCATCCCCGGTTTCCGAGCCAGGTCCACAAGGCCGCTATCAGTGGCGCAAACACGATGATGAAGTACGGGTTTGCCGACTGCAGCGCCGCAGCCGGGAAGTCTTGACCGCCGATCTGGTTGTCGACATGCGCACCCGCAAACAGGTTCAGCGAGGTCGGCCCCTGATCGAACAATGCCCAGAAGAGCACAGACGAAATGGAGAGGATCAGCAAACCTATCATCGCATTGCGCGCTTCTGCATCGAGCTTGGTCAGCATGTACCAGACGATGCCCGCCGTCACGAGGCCGAAGACCGGATACATGGCCGCGGACGTGAAGCTGGCGAACTGCAGGAGAACGAACGAGACCGCTGCGAAGGCGAGCCCCGCTCCGTAGACCAGCCATTCCCTGTTGAGACCGGCAAAGACGGGCGTTTTCAGGTCAACGCCTGCAGGCGGCTCGGCGCGGCCTTCCAGCCAGCCCTGACCCAGAATGAACATGACCAGACCGGCCAGCATACCGACAGCCGCCAGCCCGAAACCGGCTGACCAGCCGAATTCGGCTGCCGCCCATGCGCAGAGTATGCCGGACAGGAACGAGCCGAGGTTGATGCCCATGTAATAGAGGGTGAAGCCGGAGTCGCGACGCCGGTCCCCTTGGTCATAAAGGGCACCGACACAGGTTGAGATGTTCGGCTTGAGAAAGCCGACACCGGCCACGATCAGCGCAAGAGCGGCGAAAAGGATGGCCTCATGCAGCGGGCTGCGTATCCGTTCCAGGGTGCCGCTTATGGTCTGGGTCTCACCGGTTGCTGTCGCGTAGGACACGGCCCGTTCGGCTGAACCGATTGTCGGTTGCACGAACGCCGTCACCTCACGGGCCTCGCCGTCGATGAGGATCGTCCGCTCATTCCGGGTTTCGCTGTAGACCGGGCGTTCAAGCTCATAGCTCACGCCGTCCGCAACAAGACTTTCACTCGCCGGTGGCCCGTGAAACCCCATCAGACCATGACCCGCCACCAGCAGGATTGCGCCGAAAGTCACAGCCTTGCGGAACCCGATATACTTGTCGGCGAGCCAGCCCCCGAGCAGCGGGCCAAGATAAACCAGAGCGACATAGGCGCCGTACAGCGTCAGCGAAAAATCGCTTTCGAACAGGAAGTGCCAGGTCAGGTAAAAGATCAGAAGTGCGCGCATCCCGTAATAGGAAAACCGCTCCCACATCTCCGCGAAGAACAGGACGTAGAGGCCTTTCGGGTGCTTGCGCATCTGCCACATCGAGAAGCAGAAGATCACCGGCACGAGCGCCAAGGCGGCGTAGAGTAGGATTTGCATGTTTGTCCCCGTAGCCCTGAACGGCTTGTTTTGAATTATGGCAGGAACTTGAACACTCTCCGGCGCTTCCCTTCAAGTCCCGATCTGCACAGGCTGCCAGCGCGCGGCGGGAACGAAACGGGCGAGCAGGCATATCTGTCTGGCAACGTAATGCGGGCCGGGGCCTGCCAGATCAGAAAGCACGACCTATGCCCGAGAAGACGCTGGCGGACATGTCCGGGAAGATGCGCGAAATAGACTTCTGCATGCTGACCACCACGACGCAGGGCGGCGGGAAAGCCAGCCGCCCGATGAGCAATAATGGCCAGGTCGAATATGAAGGCGACAGCTGGTTCTTCTCATATGATGATGCGCGCACGATCAGCGATATCAAACGCAATGATGCTGTCGGCCTTACCTTTACCGGCGCCCCCGGGGAGGGCGGAAAACCGCCGCTTTTCATTGCTATCGAGGCAAACGCCGAACTCATCCGTGACAAGGACACGTTCCGGGAACACTGGACGGACGGGCTGGAGCGCTGGTTTCCGGACGGCGTCGAAACCGAGGGGCTGATCCTCATCAAGGCGCGTGCAACCCGCCTTCACTATTGGGACGGCGAGCAAGAAGGGGATATCGAAATTTAGCCGCTACCCAAGCAACCGTCTGAGATAGGCGCCGTAACCGCTCTTGGCATAGCGATCCGCTTGCGCGGCGAGCGCTTCGGGGCTCAGCCAGCCCTTGTCGAAGGCGATCTCTTCAGGGCAGCCAACCTGCAGGCCTTGCCGTGCCTGAAGCGTGCGCACGAACTCTGACGCGTCGATCAGGCTGTCATGTGTGCCGGTGTCGAGCCAGGCATAGCCCCGGCCCATCTGCGCGACATCGAGCAATCCGTCATCCAGATACATCTGCAACAGCGAAACGATCTCGAGCTCGCCGCGGGCAGACGGTTTCACCTGCGCGGCTCTTTCAGGCGCATCGCCGTCGAGAAAATAGAGCCCCGTAACGGCAAAGTTCGAGGGCGGCACATCCGGCTTCTCGACGATTTGCGTAACCCGGCCATCCGCGTCGAAGGCAGCCACGCCATAGCGCTGCGGATCAGCGACCTGATATCCAAACACCGTTCCGCCCCGGGTCTGCCCGGCAGCGGTGTGAAGCAGTTCCGGAAGCCCGTGTCCGAAGAAGATGTTGTCGCCCAGCACCATGGCCGACGCGGCACCAGCCAGAAAATCCTCGGCAATGAGATAGGCCTGCGCCAGACCGTCCGGGGAAGGCTGCACGAGAAAGGTAAGCGCGACCCCCATGGCGGAGCCATCGCCGAGCAGACGCTGAAACTGCGCCTTGTCTTGCGGCGTGGTGATGATGGCGATCTCTCGTATCCCGGCCAGCATCAGGACCGACAGCGGATAATAGATCATCGGCTTGTCGTAGATCGGCAGAAGCTGTTTGGAGACGCCTTGCGTAATCGGCCAGAGGCGCGTACCCGAACCGCCCGCCAGAATAATGCCCTTGCGCTGTTTCATCGTATCTCTCCGAGCGCGGTTAGAACATTGCGTAGCCCGATCCGCCAGTCCGGCCGCGCCAGGGCGAAGTCTTGCTCAAGCGAGGCGCAGTCGAGGCGGGAGTTCAACGGGCGCGGCGCCGGCGTGGGATAAGCCGACGCCGGAATGTCGGTCACCTGAACCTCGCGGCCTGTCTGGCTGAAAATTTCGCGGGCAAAGTCAGCCCATGAAATGTCCGGCGCGCCTGCGAAATGATAGATGCCGCAGGTTTTTGTATTGCCCAACATTGCCTCTCCAATGACGAAGACAGCGCGGGCAATGTCTGCTGCGGCCGTCGGCCCGCCGATCTGGTCCGACACGATGTTCAGTTCACTGCGTGTTTCGGAAAGCGCCAGCATGGTCTTCACGAAGTTCTTGCCGTGCGCGGAGAACACCCAGGAAACCCGCAGGATGAGCGATTGCCCGCCTGCTGCGACCACAGCAGCCTCGCCTTTCGCCTTGCTCGCCCCGTAAACGGCAAGCGGCGCTGTCTTATCTTCGGGCCGGTGCGGACGGCTCCCCTGCCCGCCTGCAAAGACGTAATCGGTGGAGAGGTGAATGAAGGGTATGCGCTTTGCTGCGCACGCCTGCGCCATGGCCCCGGGCGCCCCGCCATTGACCAGGAACGCTGTCTCGCGATCGCTCTCTGCCGCATCGACACCGGTATAGGCCGCCGCATTGAGAACGATGTCGCCGGTAAAGCCTGCAATGGCGGCGGCGCACGCCTGCGGATCGGTGAGGTCTGCCGCCTGCCGGTCTAGCAGGGTCAGCGTCCAGCTCTCCGGAACATTCGCAGCCAGTTCGCGGGCGACCTGCCCTGTCTTGCCGAATACCAGCGCCGAGATGCGCCTGACCGTCATGTCGTCTTACCCAGACGCTGGCCGACACCATCGCGCGACTGCAGCGCCCGCCACCAATCCTCGTTTTCCAGATACCAGTCGACGGTGCGTGCGAGACCTTCCTTCAGCGTGACCGAGGGTTCCCAGCCCAGTTCAGTCCGAATGCGGCTCGCATCGATGGCATAGCGCATGTCGTGTCCGGGACGGTCCGCCACATAAGTGATCAGCGTGTCGTGCGGTGCACTCTGAGGCCTGCGCGCATCCAGTATCCCGCAGAGCAGCCTCACCAGATCAATGTTGCGCGCTTCGGCATTGCCGCCAATGGCATAGGTGCGGCCCGGTTCTCCGCTTGCCAGCACTGTCAGAAGGGCCCGGGCGTGATCCTCGACATGCAGCCAGTCGCGGACATTCTCGCCCTTGCCATAGACGGGAATTGGCGCGCCTCTCAGCGCATTCAGAAGCACGACGGGGATCAGCTTTTCGGGAAACTGGTAAGGCCCGTAATTGTTCGAGCAATTCAGTGACCAGCACCGGCAAGCCATAGGTCTCGCCCCATGCGCGGACCAGATGATCCGACGCGGCCTTCGACGCCGAATAGGGCGAACGCGGCGCATAGGGCGTCTCTTCCGTGAACGCGCCATCCGCGCCCAGCGAGCCGAACACCTCGTCGGTAGATACATGCAGGAAGCGGAAGGCGCCGGGTTTGCCGCGTGCCTGCCAGAACGCTCGTGCGGCCTGTAACAGCGTGAACGTGCCGGTGATGTTGGTCGAGATGAAGTCGCCCGGCCCGTCTATCGAGCGGTCGACATGGCTTTCGGCCGCCAGATGCAGAACAGCGTCCGGGCGGTGCGATTCAAAGGTCTGGCTGAGGATTTCAGCATCGCGAATGTCGCCGTGAACGAAACTATATGCCGGCTGGTCTGCAACCGGGGCTAGGTTGGCCTGACAGGCCGCATAGGTCAGCGCGTCGAGGTTGACGACGTCATGGCCGTCGGCAAGGGCCTGGCGCACCACTGCCGAGCCGATAAAGCCCGAACCGCCTGTCACCAGAAGTTTCATGCCTCTTCCCCGAAGACGAAAGGCGACCGGAAACCGGCAAAGGCCGGGGCGCGCGCATCCTTTTCCGAAAGGATGACATCTGCCCGCGAGACGCCCCAGTCTATCGCCAGATCCGGATCATCGAAGGCAATGACGCCGTCGCACTCCGGCGCGTAATAATCAGAACACTTGTATTCGATCTCGGCATGCGGGGTGCGCGTCACGAAACCGTGCAGAAATCCGACAGGAACGAAGAGTTGCTGGCCATGAACCGCATCCAGTTCGACGCGCTCCCATTTTCCGTATGTCGGCGAGCCTCTCCGGACATCCACGGCAATATCCGTCACGGCGCCTCGAACGCACCGGACGAGTTTTGCCTGTGCATGCGGCGGAGACTGATAATGCAGCCCGCGCAACGTGCCCGCATCGCGCGAGAAGGAATGATTGTCCTGAACGAAGTCGGCCTCAATACCATGTTCCTGCAGCCGGTCGCGGTGCCAGCTTTCCGTGAACCAGCCGCGCGCATCTCCATGCCGTTTCGGGGTCAGGCGGATGAGACCGGGCAAGGAAAGGGTTTCTACGTTCAAGCTCTGCTTACCCTTCTGCTTATGGCCGCCGAGAGGTCGGCTGGCACGCCGCAGGGTCTACAACGTGCACCGCGCCCGCGTCCATGCACGGGTGAAAGACGAACCGTTTTCTGCGGAGAAAAGAGGGGGCCCGAGGGTGAGGATGGGTCTTTGCAAAACCTCGCTCCTCCAAGGTCAGGCCTTGCAGTGGCGGTGAGAGGTTGGAGCGTTAGACTTATATTGCGTTCTGGACCCCGGTCTTCGCGTACCGCAAAACCGGGAAGGCTGAATGCGAAAATGGTGATGGCTTAAGCTCACCCCAACCGCGCACGCAGACCATCAAGGCTCTTCATGTGCTCGGCCACATCCGGCACCAGATCGTCGCGGCCGGACTCGATCATCCGGTTCGAGCCAGAACGCCGTTACGCGCGCCTGGGTATCGAGCCAGTCGCGCATGCGCAGGCGAGCCGCATCGTCACCCCGCCGGTTCCAGTCGGTTTCCATCTGCTCGCACATCGTTCTGCCTCCGACTCACTTATTGCGAATAATTCTCAATCTCAATGATTTGTTCCTGCGTCAAGCCCTGCGCGATTACCGCGCCTTGACGTGAGCCCCCGCAAAACGCTTCTAGTAGCCAGAACACACAAAGAGTTGTCCGCCATGCCGAATACCGATCTCACCCTCTCCGAGCGCTTCGCTGACGCCAGTGAGGCGGACTGGAAAGCCGCTGTCGAGAAGGCATTGCGCGGCAAGCCGCCGGAAAGCCTCGCCCGCAAGACCGCCGATAAGATTTCCTACGGCCCGTTGGCGCGGGAAACAGACTATCCGGCAGCGCGCGACCCCGAGGGCGTGCCGGGCGCTGCGCCATGGATACGCGGACGCCATGCCGCGCCGGACCCGTTCCTGCCCTGGGACATCCGCCAGGAAGAACGCCATCCCGACCCGGATACCGCCAATCGCGAAATCATGGCGGGTCTGGAACGGGGCACGTCTTCGATAGAGCTGCATATTGATGATGCAGGACAGCATGGCGTCATCGCGACGACACTTGATGGGGTGAAGACAACGTTGGAGGGCGTTCTCCCGGAACTGGCGACCATCGCGCTCGGCCCGACCACCAGCGATGGATACGGCCTCGGCGAAGCCGCCCTGCTTGCGGCATGGGCGGCGAGCGCGTCCGGCGAGGACAAGGCAAAGAAGCTGGCCTTCAACATTGACCCGGTGAGCACGCTTGCACGGGCGGGCGCGCTGCCGGGCGGCGAGACGGATGCAATGGCAAAGGCAGCCGCGTTCGTTCGCGATGCACGGGATCAGTTCCCGCTGGCAAAAGGTTTGCGCGCAGATGCGCGTCCCGTGCACGAGGCGGGCGGCACACCGGTTCAGGAACTGGCATTCGCCCTGGCTAGCGGCGCAGCCGGTTTGCAAGCGCTTGTCGAAGCGGGGCTCGACCTCCACGAGGCCAGTGATGCACTTTTGCTGACGCTGTCTGTCGGCCCTGATTACCTCAACGAAATTGCAAAGCTGCGCGCCATGCGCCGTTTGTGGACAAGCCTCACCAAAGGTTTCGGAGCCCATGACGGACTGCCGCTGCACATGCAGGCCGTTACCTCGCGTCGCATGCTGACGAAGCGGGACCCGCATGTGAACATGTTGCGCAATACGGCTGCCTGCTTTGCGGGCGGCGTTGGCGGCGCGGATGTCGTTACCGTGCGTCCATTTACCGACGCGATCGGGCTGGCCGGGTCGATGGCACGGCGGACCGCTCGCAATACCCAGATCATTGCGCAGGAAGAAAGCTTCCTTGGCAAGGTGGCCGACCCTGCAGGGGGCACCTGGGCTGTCGGCGAGCTGGCAGATACGCTGGCGAAGCATGCCTGGTCTGCCTTTCAGGCCATCGAAAGCCAGGGCGGCGTAATGGCAGCGCTCACCTCCGGATACATTCAGTCCGAGGTCAGCGAGGCGCGTACCGATTTGCGCAGGAATGTCGCCACACGCCGAACGGCGATCACCGGTGTCAGCGAATATGCTCTGCTCGACGAAATGCCGACCACAACCATAACGCCAGACGATAAAGCTGACCGCGGCGGAAAACGTTCGGGAAGCCGGACCCCGGACTCCATGGAGTTTGCCGATCTCACCAACGCCGCGCGGCGCGGTACCGGTCTGGCAGCGCTGGCACAGGACGGATCCGGCGAGCGTCGTCTGGAGGCCGACCCGCTCTGGCCGATGCGGCTGTCGGAACCCTTCGAAAGGCTCCGCGATGCCGCTGACAAGCGCGAAACCGGGAACGGCACCCGTCCGCAGGTGTTTCTTGCCACGCTCGGGCCGGTGGCAGACCATGCCGCGCGTGCAGGCTTTGCTGCGAACGCCTTTGCCGCAGGCGGGATTGGCACGGTCGATGCCGGGCCGGTGTTCAGTGACGAGACTGAAATGGCCGAAGCCTTCGCAGCCAGCAGTGCGCGACTGGTCTGCATTTGCGGTTCGGACGCGCTCTATGAAGATATGGCTGTGAAGGCGGCGAACGCCTTGCGCGATGCTGTTCCGTCGGCGCGTATCTATCTGGCCGGAAAGCCCGGCGATGCCGAAGCCGACCTGCGCAAGGCGGGCGTGGATGATTTTCTGTATCTCGGCGTCGATCTCGTCAGCAAGCTGGAGATCGCCCATGCCGAACTCGGTCTTGGCTGAGCCTTCGAACGTGCCCGTTTTGATGATAGACTGACGCCCATGGACCAGATGCAACCCTTCCCACGTCACCAGGACACGCACCGGGCGCTGCGGCGTGAACGAGAGGCGGGTTTCCGGTGTCATACCAGAGCTTGCCCTGAAACTGACCGACCCCGATTTCTGACTTCCCATACTGAAAAGCACGCCTGATGACCGCCTATCCTGACTTTACGAAAATCGACCTTGCGCCGCTCAATGGTGACCCCGTTGCCAATGTCCCCGGCCATGACGCGCCCGTCTGGGAGACGCCGGAAGGCATTCCGGTGGCGGCGGTGCACACGGCAGCGGACCGGGCCGGGCTCGATTTCGTGGACGATTTTCCGGGTCTGCCGCCCTTCGGGCGCGGGCCTTACCCGACAATGTATCCACAGCGCCCGTGGACGATCCGCCAGTATGCGGGCTTTTCCACTGCGCAGGAGTCGAACGCCTTTTACAGGCGCAATCTGGCCGCCGGGCAGAAAGGCCTCTCCGTCGCGTTCGATCTGGCCACCCACCGGGGGTATGATTCCGACCATCCGCGCGTCTCCGGCGATGTCGGCATGGCAGGCGTCGCGATCGACTCGATCTATGACATGCGCACGCTGTTTGCCGGTATTCCGCTCGACGAAATGAGCGTTTCGATGACCATGAACGGTGCGGTGCTTCCCGTTCTGGCGCTCTACATAGTTGCGGCCGAAGAACAGGGCGTTTCTGCGGAAAAGCTGTCCGGGACCATTCAGAACGATATTCTGAAGGAGTTCATGGTCCGCAACACCTATATCTACCCGCCGCGACCCTCCATGCGGATCATCTCCGACATCTTCGCCTATACCAGCGAACACATGCCGCGCTACAATTCGATCTCTATTTCCGGCTATCACATGCAGGAAGCCGGTGCGACGGCGGACCTGGAGCTTGCCTATACGCTGGCCGACGGCATCGAATACATCCGCGCAGGCGTGGCAGCGGGCCAATCCGTAGACGCCTTCGCGCCGAGGCTCTCCTTCTTCTGGGCCATCGGCATGAACACCTTCATGGAAGTTGCCAAGATGCGGGCCGCGCGCCTTCTCTGGGCAAACCTCGTGAAGACCGAGTTCGACCCCACTAACGAGAAATCCCTGTCGCTGCGCACCCACAGCCAGACGAGCGGCTGGTCGCTGACTGCACAGGATGTTTATAACAACGTCGTGCGGACCTGCCTTGAAGCCATGGCCGCCGCGGGCGGGCAGACCCAGAGCCTGCACACAAATGCCTTCGATGAGGCGCTGGCCCTGCCGACCGACTTTTCCGCCCGGATTGCCCGCAATACGCAGCTTTTCCTGCAACAGGAAGCTGGCGCTGCCGACCGGATCGACCCGTGGGGCGGCTCCTATTATGTTGAGCGGCTGACGCACGATCTTGCAGCCCGCGCGATGGAGCACATCCGCGAGGTCGAGGACCTGGGCGGCATGGCCAAGGCCATCGAGGAAGGCGTCCCGAAATTGCGGATCGAGGAAGCCGCTGCACGGACGCAGGCGCGTATCGATTCCGGCGTGCAAACCGTGGTCGGTGTGAACAAATACCGGCTCGACGAAGCCGAGGACGTGCCGGTTCTCAAAGTCGATAACGCCAATGTCCGCAAGCTGCAGATCGACCAGCTCCGGCGTTTGAAAGCCGAGCGCAACCAGTCCGATGTGGATGCGGCGCTGGATGCGATCACGAAGGCGACAGAAAGCGGCAACGGAAACCTGCTCGATCTGGCCGTGAAAGCCGGACGGGCAAAGGCCACCGTCGGCGAGATTTCCATGGCGGTCGAAAAGGTCACCGGCCGCCACACCGCGACCATCAAATCCATTCAGGGGGTGTACGCATCCGGCATGAGCGCAAAATCCGACCGGGTGCAGAAAGCCCGCGATCTCGCCGACGCTTTCGAGGCCTACGAAGGGCGCAGACCGCGTATTCTCATCGCAAAGATGGGGCAGGACGGGCATGACAGGGGCCAGAAGGTCGTGGCCTCCGGCATGGCCGATCTTGGCTGGGATGTGGACATCGGGCCACTTTTCCAGACGCCGGATGAAGCGGCGCGCCAGGCCGTCGAGAACGACGTGCATATCGTGGCCGCGTCATCGCTCGCAGCCGGGCATCTGACGCTCGTTCCGGAACTGAAAGGCGCGCTGGAGGCCGAAGATGCGGGCGACATCATGATCGTTGTGGGCGGGGTGGTGCCACCACAGGACTATGAGGAACTGAAAGCGGCAGGTGCGGCGGCGATCTTCGCGCCCGGCACAGTGATCGCTGACAGTGCCATCGAGCTGCTCGAGAAGCTCGGTGCCCATCTCGGCCATCGCATGGCCGCCGCCGGATAGACACGAACAAGCCAACCGACGGCTTATGGCGCAAACCGCGAGACGTGGTTCGCGTATATACGGAAACTAGGGGCTGAGCGGTAGGCCCTGTTCCTTGGCTGCGCGCATCATCGCCTTTTGCAGCTTCTCGAACGCGCGTACCTCGATCTGCCGGATACGCTCGCGAGACACGTTGTAGACCTTGGAGAGGTCTTCCAGTGTGACCGGCTCGTCGTTCAACCGGCGCTGCGTGATGATGTGACGTTCGCGCTCGTTGAGGTCTTCCATCGCCGTTTCCAGCAGGGTCATCCGCGTCTGGAATTCCTGCTTGTCGGCAAACTCGGCGGCCTGACCCGGATTGCCATCATCTTCCAGCCAGTCCTGCCATTCGCCGTCGCCGTCAGCGCCGCCAATCGGCGCGTTGAGCGAGGCATCGGACCCGCTCATCCGCCCATTCATGGAAATGACTTCGGTTTCGGTGACGTTCAGCCGCGTGGCGATCTCGGTCACCTGTTCGGGGCGCAGATCGCCCGCTTCGATGGCGTTGATCTCGCCCTTGATGCGCCGCAAGTTGAAGAACAGCTTCTTCTGCGCCGCCGTCGTTCCCAGCTTCACAAGGCTCCAGGACCGCAGGATGTATTCCTGGATCGAGGCGCGGATCCACCACATGGCATAGGTGGCAAGCCGGAAGCCCTTGTCCGGGTCGAACTTCTTGACCGCCTGCATCAGCCCGACATTGCCCTCGGAAATCACTTCCGCCATAGGCAGGCCGTAACCGCGATAGCCCATGGCAATCTTGGCGACGAGCCGCAGATGCGAGGTGACCATCTTCTCGGCTGCATCCGCATCCTCATGCTCGGCCCAGCGCTGGGCCAGCATGAATTCTTCCTCTTTCGGAAGCATGGGGAATTTGCGGATCTCGCTGAGATAGCGCGAAAGGCCCTGCTCGGGCGACATGGTTATGGCGGGTGTACGTGCCATGGCGGTCAGTCTTTCCTCTTGCCCGGCGATGTGATGCGGGCGTTCGTCTCCGGCCATTTAGACCTCATGCGCTCTTTACGGCCAGACACGAACGTTCACAACTTCGGGATTTGTCGCAGCGTCAGCTTACCACGCCGCAGGCAACACGAGCCCCCGCCCCGCCAATCGGCTGCGACAAGTGATCGTCTTCGCTTTCGTGAATGATGATGGCCGAGCCGTCGGTATCCGTCAGCGTGCTCATCTCGACCAGCGTGGTGAACACCTCATAGCCAGCCGATCCGTCTGCCGCGACCCAGATGTTCGGAATATCACCGGCCTCTGGGCCTTTCTGGTTGAGAAGACCGTGTCCGCCCTCGATCATGCCGACATGGCCGCCCGATTTCTTGAACTCGCCGACATCAGAGCAATCGCCGACCTGGTGCAGGTGCAGGCCATGCCAACCGGGCGTCAGCGCGCCCTCCTCCAACTCGATCCGCAGGATGATGCCATTCGGGCCGCTGATGAGATTGGCCGAACCGATGCGCGTACCGGCATCGCCGATCATGTCTGCATCCGCCTGCATCATGCTCGGATACACACCGTCAGCCGGGCCGGGCATGGCGGTCTGGTCCTGCGCAACCGATCCGGTTTGCGCGCACGCGGCAAAGGCAAGGCTGGCGATTGAAACAAGGGCGAGGCGTCTCATGGTGGTCTCCTTCAGAATATTGTCCGTATCTCTAGATAGAGACGAGTCCGGTCAGGGTTCCGAAAAAACTTGGCCTCAACTGCGGATTTTATGCGCCGAGCGCGCGCAGGAAACTGATCATCCGGTCCATGTCTTCAGGCACCGACGCTGAAAACCGCAGGGCCTCGCCCGTGACGGGATGATCGAACCCCAGCACCGCCGCATGCAGCGCCTGACGACGGAACGCGCGCACCGCCTCACCTGCCGCATCGAAGGCCGCGCCCTCGCCTGAAAGCTTCAGCCCGTGACTGCGGCCATAGACCTGATCGCCCAGAACCGGGGTGTTGATATGCGCCATGTGAACGCGGATCTGGTGGGTACGGCCGGTCTCCAGCCTGCATTCGACAAGCGCCGCAGCGGCCTTGCCGGTATGGGCATCCTGCAATCCGAACCGTTCCAGCGTCTTGTAGTTGGTGACCGCGTGTCGGCCCTTCTCTACATAGCCGTCATCGCCACCATCATGCCAGTCAGCCGACGCGGTGCGAACGGATTCGCGCACCACCGCCATCTTTTTGCGATCTGTCCCGTGGCGGGCAATGCGGGCCTCTATCCGACCGACCAGCGGACGCGGCGCGCCATGCGTCACCGCCAGATAGGCGCGCTCCATATCGTGCGCGGCGAAGCGGGCCGAGAGCCCCTCATGTGCGGTGGCAGACTTGGCCGCCACCATCACGCCGCTCGTATCCTTGTCGAGCCGGTGGACAATGCCGGGGCGCGCCACCCCGCCAATGCCCGAAAGCGAGCCCGCGCAATGATGCAAGAGCGCATTGACCAGCGTGCCCGACGGGGTACCGGGCGCGGGGTGAACCACCATGCCCGCCGCCTTGTTCAGCACGATGAGGTGAGCGTCCTCGAAGAGGATTTCCAGTGGCAGGTTTTCGGCTTGCGGGGTGGCCGCCTCTGGCTCCGGCAGGGTCACGCAGAACCGCTCGCCCGCCTGCACCTTGCGCTTGGGGTTGACCGGCTTGCCGGACGCATCGGTGACGTCTCCGGCATCGATCAACGCTTTCAGGCGTGAGCGGGACAGGTCGGCGATAGCGTTTGCGAGAAAGCGGTCCAGCCTGTCACCGGCCTGCGCTTCGTCGACGTCGAGTTCAAGGCGTTCGGACATAGAACGCGCAGTAGCAGGTGGCGGACCGTATGCACAGGGGGGCGTTCGCATCCCTCGACAGGCTCGGGATGAGACCGGTTCGTGCCGATGGCGAAAGGTCTTGTCTTCAGAGGAAGGTCTAATCCTGAGCTGAACGTCTCATCCTGAGCCTGACGAAGGATCAAGACCTTCCGGCGATCGTCGTGCGAGAATATTCCGGCTAAATGGCGGCCAAACTCCGTCCGTCGCGCCGCGAGAGGATCAAGACAGAATCGGAACGCCTGCATGCCAAACACCTGGCGCTGCAGGAGTTAAGCAAAGCCTCAGTTCACATGTACAGGGTCCGGCGTGACGCTACCTTCCGCGGCAGCCTCACGCCGTGCCAGCGACCAGCCCCAAAGACCGGTAATTAGGATTGCGGCATTCCCCGCAAAATCCAGTAACATCCATGCATTCAGAACCGGTTCGATCAGGCTGAACCAGATATTGAAGATGAAGAACGGTACAGACCCGACGATCCCGAAAACCAGAAAAGTCGTCGGCGTAAAGCGCGCCGTCAGCAGAATGGTGCCGGTCAACACGGCTTGCGCGCCGAAACACCCCATCAGAAACCGCGCCTGCCGGATCGGCTCGTTCAGGTCAGGCTGAAAGGTAAACCGCACAACCATTCCCGGAAGGAGCAGGCACCAGCCTCCGAGAAGCAGGAAGATTAGGGCGAGGCAGGTCTGTAGTGTTCTCGAGGTCATTACGCGTTTCTCCCCCTTGGTACGGTGCGCCCTTCTCTACAAGACGGGCAGTCATGGCAATGTAAGGAAGAAAGAATTGTGGTGAGTGCGGGACGGACACTAGCACCTGATACTCGCTTCAAGGAACGACCACCGGAGGTCAGCGCCGCGCCGCCTCCACCGCCGGAACGCGTCGGCACGGAGCCGAGGGTCGCGAAGCGATATCCCGAACCAGCGTTCCGGCAAAGATAGATCGCAGCGATATCCCCGAACCAGCCTTCCGGCAAAGATAGATCGCCCCAATCACCCCACCCGCTGGCCCCTCTCCGCGTAGCAGGGAGGGGAGATTTCACCGCCGCAGCCTCATCATCTTTTTCAGCGGAAAGCTGACACCGCGCTCCCCTCCGGAGCAAGCGGCCTCAAATCTTTATTAGCTGAAAATAATCAAGCTCCTCTTCAACGGGCGGTATCCCCGAACCAGCCTTCCGGCAGAAGAGTCGCCGCCAATCACCCCACCCCCGGCCCCTCTCCGCGTAGCAGGGAGCGGAGATTTCACCCGCCGCAGCCTCATCATCTTTTTCAAGCGGAAACCTGACACCGCAAGCTCCCCCACCCGCTTACGGATATTTCTTCATGTAATACTCGCGTGAGAGGCACTTGTTGACGAGCCCGCCGCCTTCGCGGAAGAGGCCGCAGACCATCGGCTCGGTCTTTTTCGGCAGATAGTAATTGTTCATCGCGCGGTTGATGAGTTCCGCCTCGTAACGGGCCTTTTCGGCATCGTTGCGGCGCGCTTGGGCGATCATCTCCTTGTCGCGCGCTTCGGCGGCATCGAGATAGGCGCGCTGGCGGGCCAGAAACCAGGGCTCAGCCGCCTTGTTGCCTGCCCAGTAGGCCTTGTTCATGTACTCATCATACTTGGCGGTGTCCCCGTCCTGCACGGCCAGTTGCGCGCGCAGCATGGCGGCGTCGGGATGTTCGGAGGCTTCCAGATAGCCGATGGCCTTGCGCCGGTCTGCCGGAACACTCTCCCCCTGCAGATAGAGCACGCCCAGCCTCAGCCCCGCCTCAGGCCGCTCTTCCTGCGCCAGCCGGTTGAGCGCATCCAGCGCCATCTGCGTCTTTCCGTTTTCCAGCGCAAGCTCGGCAACGAGCATCTGTTCGGGGTAGGACAGCGTCGGGTCGACCCGGTCCGCTGGCGGCTCTGCCGGGGTGGATGTGCTGCACGCAGTCGCCTCTCCGAGACGGCAGGCCTTGGCGGCGAAGGCCTCTGCCGCGGCAGGGTCCGGGCTGACGCCCATCTTCGCGTTGGTCTCCTGAAACAGCGGCACAAGCGCGGCGCAGCTCGGGCCATCGTCCAGATCGCAGCCCATGCGATAGGCCTGAATGCTGAGCAGGTTGGTGTTGTGGGACTGCGTGTTGAGGCGGTGATTATGGGCACGCGACGCCCCGAAGGCGCGGCAGGCCAGGGCCTGTCCGGCTTCGCACATGACCTTCAACCTGTCCTCGACCATCTTGCGGTGATCATACCAGCCTGCGGCGCTCTCGCCCGGCGCGGTTTCGGCATTCGCGTCCAGATAAATGTCGTTCGCCGTGATGCAGTCGGCCATGCGGTCCGCACGGCAGATGCGGAAGATGTATTTCAGGCTCTCCTTGCCCGCGTCGGCGATGCCGCTATCGGCGATGAGCGAGCCGCCGATGAGGCAGCTATTGCGGTCGCCATGGGTCTCGCACCCGGTCTTTGCCAGTTCGAGCGCCTTTTTCGGGTTGGCCTTCACGCCTACACCCGTCGCGTACGCCTCGGCAGCGCCATAACACATCGCGCCATCTTTCTTGCAGGCTTTCGCCAATTGGGCAGGCGTCTGGCCGCTCTGCGCCATCACGGGCGAGGCGAATGCCGCCAGACCGGCGATGAACACCGCCGCCGCCACAAGAATAACCGGATGTTTCATAGTGCGTGTCCTGTCTGGGAATCTGTTCATGGCGGGTTGCCCCTCGTGAGACCGGTCCCGCCAACGTGCGGCAATGATGGTCCCGCGTCCGACACAAGGCATCACCGCATTCGGGGATGCGCGCCGTAAACGGACGAAAAGGCGGCTTTCACCGGCGTGTTCCAGCGGAAAGCTGTCCTGCCTGCAGGCTTTGGCATGAGTGCCGGTTCAGGCGCGCCGTCATAGCGCGATTGGGGCATGCGTTGCCCCATCAGTTGCAGGTGCCGAGGGTTTCCAGCAGTGCGTATTCCTTGCCCGGTTCGCTATTCATCCAGGCGGCATAAAGCTCGTCCGCTTTTTCTGCTGCCATCGCGGAAACAGCCTTGAACCCCGCAAGACTGCCTTCCTGCCTCCGATAGAGCTTCTTGGCGGCCTTTTCCCAGCGTTTCGATGTCTTGCTTGCAGGCTTTGGCATGAGCACCGGGTTGAGCGCGCCGCCATAGGTCGCCCCGTCAAGCGCGCTGACATTGAAAGCCCAGCGGTTCCAGTATTGCGAACATGCCGCCATCTCGCCTGGCGTCTGCGGGGACAGGCCCGACCCTGCAAACCTGGCGAAGGCGGCGTTGACCCGCTCGGCGTGCGCGCGCTGGCTGTCGTCGCCTTCCTGTGCGCCCGCCGGCATGAAGCAGAGCGAAAGGGCGGTGAAGGCAGCAAGACCTGCCGGTTTGCTGAAAAGTCTGAACGTCATGGTCGGGTCTCCCGGCGCTCTTTCAATAAAGATCGCCAGGCCGAGATCTGGGCGCGCCCGGCCCCCCGCGCATCACCCCACGAGGGTATGGCACGCGATTGGGGCATGCGTGGGCAAGGCGGGTCGGGCTTGCCGATACGGCGGCAATGATCAGAACATGGACACGAACGCGCCTTTGATAGCTATACTGGCCCGGTGAACAGATGGGCGCCGCTGTACGGTAGTGGCCAGGCAGCTGGCATCAAAGCGACAAGGCCGGTAAGGCTCAGCGCAGAGACGACTGGCCTGTCGTCACACATCAGCTAGGCGCAATCGGACCGGCGCTGCATAGGCCCGCCCAAGCGGGACGGCCTCGGCCCCGGACAACACAAGCTTGTTACCGGTAATTCTCTCTACCGCTGCAAGACGCACAAGATGGGCTTTATGAACGCGCATGAAGCCGAACGGCGTCAACCTCTGCTCCAGAGACCGTAGGCTTTCAGTAATCAGGACCGGGCGGACGAGCGGACGGTGCATGATGGAATAATTTCCTTCAGCCGCAAACCTGGTGACCGTGCGCGGATCAGCGAGGACGCGGTTGTGCCCGTCCCTGAAGCTCAGCGCGCTCAGACGGACTTCAGTGTTCAGGAGCGGTTCGATCCGGGACAGTGTCTGCGAGAGGCGCTCGGGAGAAACAGGCTTCAGCAGATAGTCGCGTACGCCCCGCTCAAAGGCCTCAAAAGCATATTCGGCGTGGGCGGTGACCATGACCGCTACCGGCGGCGCGGCCAGCTCTGCAAGCAGATCCAGCCCTGACAAGCTTGGCATGTTCTGATCGAGAAACAGGAGATCGGGCTGTTCGGTATTTGCTGCGACAATCGCCTCCTGAGCCCGCGTGAACAGGCCAATGCAAGCGTATCCTTCCCGTGCCTCCATAAGCCGCTTGATCACGGCCAAGGCGGGAAGCTCGTCATCGACAGCCATCCAGCGCCGGATCATGGGATGATCTCCAGAGCCACGCGGTATCCGCCGTGCCCGTCCGGACCCGCGTTCAGCTTGAAGCGCCCTCTATAATGGTGCTGAAGACGCTCGCGCACGGTGTGCGCACCAGACCCCAGGCCACTTAAAGGACTTGCTGTACCGGCGCCCAACCGGTTGACCAGTTCGATGAACAGTCTTTCCGGCTCCTCTTTCATGGTCAGGACGATGGCGACCAACCCATCCTCATCCCGCCCATGTGTGACGGCATTTTCAAACAGGGACGCCAAGACGAGATTGGGGATCTCAAAATCGCTGGCGTCGGGCGCGTCGATGACTATCCGGCTGCGCCCACCGCTCTGTTCAATGAGCAGATCTGCAAAGCTGCGCACGAACGCCATTTCCTCGCCCAGCGTGGTCGTAAGATGGTCTGCCGCGCTTGTGAGGTGACGCATCATCGTTGCCAGCGAAAGGATCAAGCCCGGTACCCTGTCAGGCGTATTGAGGCTTGCTGAATAAATGGCGTTGAGCATGTTGAACAGGGTATGCGGTGCCAGGCGGGCGGCCAACGCCCGCCTTTCGGCGTCGGCGTGGAGGCGCTCGGCGCGCTGCGCCCGCCGGCGGTGAGCGAGCGAACGCAAGGCCTCGCGGGTGGCCAGGGCGATCAGCGCAATCGTCGTCGCATTGACTCCATCCTGCACCAGCGACTGATCAAAGCCTGCGAGAGAAGCGAGCTGATGAATGGGCCAGACTGTCAATATCACGAACACTGACGTTGCCGAGATACGCCAGAGGGCCGGTCGAACCGACGACCAGACCAGTATGGTCCCATGCGCAATTCCGGCTGCGATCAGCACCGCGACAGCCGCCTGCGCAGCAGCGCTCGTCACGGGCTCGCCAGCAGCATAAACAGCAATGAACAGGATCGTGAAAACCGCGACCCAGAACGTGGCCAGAGCCAGAATTGTGCCGTTCGTCCAGCCTCGGCGCTCTTCGTCCAGATGATCTCGCACGCTCGCCCATCCTTCTCTATGCCTCTTCAGGCAAGCAAATCTGCCCGCCATTACCTGCGGGCCAAAAGCAGCTGAAGGGAGAGAACAATGTTCAATGCATTCATAACCGCGGGCGGGCAAGGCCAGCATGGCTGGCCGCGGACGCTCGCGGTACTGGGTACTACAGTCCTGCTGACCGTTGCGGCATCAGCTGCAGCTCAGATCCTGGTACTGGCGCCGCTGATGCGCGCCCACCGTGAAATGCTGGAGCCCTATCAAGGCGTCGTAATCGCGCTCTACATCGGACTGCTCTTCGCGTTCGCAGGCGGTATTCTGGCAGTAATGACCAGGCTGGTTCACAAGCGTGCGATCGTGACACTGATTACCGCCCGGCCAACCATCTCCTGGGCTGCCATCGCTTTTGGAGCTTCAGTATGGGCGGTGGCCATGCTGGCCCTGACTGTCGGCTTTGCTCCGGACGACCTGGAACCGGCGCCCTTCTTCAGCGACCCCGCACTCGCCGCACCACTGGTTGCGGTGGTATTGATCGCCTTCCTTGTTCAGGGCGGCGGCGAAGAAATCCTGTTTCGTGGGTATTTGCCCCAGATAATCAATCGATGGTTCAGGCTGCGTTGGTTGGCGCTTGTGCTGCCGGCACCTCTATTTGCACTTCTACACGGCGGCTATGGCTTCGAGCCGTTTCTCTTCTCGCTGGTTTTCGCCCTGACTATGGCGCTCTCTGTCGCGCTCACAGGCCGGCTCGAGGAAGCTATAGGCGCCCATGCAGCCAACAATGCCGTCGTCCTGCTTCTCTTTGGATCACCCACGGAGAACCTTGCCAATCAGGGCTGGAGCTTTGATGTGAAAAACCTGCTCATGGTGCTGGCAGCTGCGATGATCTGGCTTCTGACTCTGGCGATCTTTCGTCGTCTTGGACGCCACCGGCAGCCTGCGCCCTTAAACGAAGCCCTGACTTGAAAAACGAGGCCGGTAGCGGGCGCACTTTGCTCGGGGCCTATCTCCATCTGATTTGCTGCCGGAATGGATGACGGTAAATTGAACAGATGACGGCACGGCGTCTTTTGCCAATGCATTGCAGCCGGGCCGAAATGTCGGGCCGTCACCTCAAATTCGCAGTCGCATGCCGTCAGGCAAGGACCCGCTCTGCGAAGCTGCGTGCCGTCTCGAGCTCGACGCCGAGCTTTTTCGCTTCGCCCGGGTCGACACGCATACTGTCCGGATGATCGGCCAGCCGAACGTAAATGGATGCCAGGCGATCCCCGGCCGGGGCCCCCATTGCGGAATTCATGCCCTCGGCAAAAGCCGCCGGAGGAATGGGAGCGTAGGCAAATTGGCGTCCAAGCCCATGGCCGATTTCGCGTGCGAGTTCCTGGCCGGTCAGCGCCTCGGGCCCGCCAATGTGCAGCGTTCGGCCGTCCGCAGCGCCCGCAGCGACGGCGGCGACCCACGCGCCCAGGGTCTTGTGGGACATCCATGACACCTCCGCTTGCGGTGCGGCGGGATAAGCGATCGTTCCGGCCGCCAGGCCCTCCGCTGCCCACGGGGCTGCGAGATTGTCGAGATAGACGGTCGGCTGAAGAATGACGAAGGGCATACCGCTTGCCGCTACGCGATCCTGCGCGGTGTGAAGGTCTGCGAAGAACGGATGCGCGTCCGCAGGACCCGGGGTTCCGCCGACGTTCAGCACGATGCGACCAATTCCGCCCGTCCTGGCGCACTCGACCCAATCGTCCACGAAGGCAGTCATCGCGCCGGGGCGATGATCCTGCGGGATCGTCAGGATCAGGGCGTCCGCGTTCGCTGCCTGCGCTTGCGGGTTCTCGTTTCGGCTGCGGCTGGACCCGTCAACCTGCCACCCGGCCTGGCGAAGCGCCTGCGCGATTGCGGTGGACTGGGCGCCGGTTATGGCGGGAATAAAGGCTCTGGGCATGCTGGTCTCCTGTGGTCAGACGCCGAACCTTCTGCCACGGTGTATGCACACCCGTAATTACGCAGCATTTTGGAACGTAGTATGGAAAAGGATACCGCCTGCGCCGATCCGGACCGATGCCCCGTCGAGGTCACGCTCTCGGCCATCGGCGGAAAATGGAAGGCGCTGATCCTTTTTCATGCGATCACCGCACCCCGTCGGTTCAACGAGTTGCGGCGGTTGATGCCATCGGTCACCCAGCGGATGCTGACCCAGCACCTTCGCGAGCTGGAGGCGGACGGCATTCTGCATAGAGAGGTCAAGGCGCAGGTGCCGCCCCACGTTGAATACTCCCTGACGCTCAAGGGCGAGACGCTTGTCCCGATCCTCGATGCCATGGCGGAGTGGGGTTGCGCGAATGCGGATCCTGCGCGGGACACCTCTGATGCAAATGATCAGTTCACCCCTGCCCGCGCCCATGTGAACGCCGGTCGCCGCGCGCCAGCCAGGTGATGGCCCGCGGCTGGAGCGCGTTGGCGCATCCTACCGCCCGGCGGGTCTGTTCGCCCGGCGCGATTACCTTGAACGGCTTGGGGGCGATCTGGCGCGCGCGGATTTCATCGGCTTCGAGGGCAGCGCCAACATGGCCCGCGCCCTGACCGAGCGCGGCTACCCGGTCGAGGCGCGGCATGGGCGTGGGACTGATGATGGACGAGATCGCGCTGGCCGACCCCGATATCGCGCGCGCGGTACCGGGCTTCAGCGTGCCGGTGCCGATGTGGCTGCTCGACATTCACCTTCGCCGCCGCCGTGACCTACCGAGCATCGCAGGAGCTCGGGTCATCGCGACAGAGGGAGTCTGCCCAGGCATCGAATGTCGCTTGCCAATTGACGTTCTCGCAGTCCGCGACCAGCCCGAGCACCGCCATGATGACGAACAACAAGACCGCGTCGTCGCGCATCACTCCGCCTCCAGGGCGTTGAAGAGAAGATTTGCCGTCGCTTCCGAAGAGCCTTCGCCCGTCATCGCGACCGCGACGATGCCCGCGCGCTCCGGATCGAAGGCAACGAGAGCTCGCGCTCCGGGGACACCGCCCGAATGCCCGATCCAAACCACATGGCCATCGGGTTCCCGCACGTCGTAGACCATCAGCCCAAGGCCGTACCACAGGCCGTCCTGAAACATCGGATAGAGGTCGGCGGTCATGTCGGCCACGGTCGCCTGCGACACGATGCGCCCCGCCAGGAGGTCGCGGAGGAACAGCGCCATGCTCTCGGCATCTGCCACGACCCCGCCCGCGCCCTGATGGGCGCGGAAACCGAAGGTCGGCCGATCAGTGCCCCCGGTCGGGGCCGCGACATCGGTCATCGAGTCGTCGGGCGCGAGGATTCGAATGGCGCGGGCCGCGCTGCGCGACAGTACGAGGTCGGCCGCCGCTTGATGGTAGGGTTCCCCTGTGACATCCTCGACGACGTATCCGAGCAAGGTGTACCCGGAGTTGGAGTAGCGCCATGCCGCGCCGGGACAGGCGTAGGGCGGTTGTCGGCTTACGACCTCCAGCAGACCTTCACAGTCGAGCGATACCGCATTCGACCGCACGACCGGATCCTCGTTGGCGCTGTAGAGCCCGGATGTGTGATCTAGCAGCATCCGCAGCGTGATGACGTTGCCGTTTGGCACGCCCTCCACGTAGGCGGAGATTGGGTCGTCGAGCGTCAATCGCCCGTCCTCGGCGAGCCGGAGAATGGCCGCGGCGGTGACGATCTTGCCCACGCTCGCCCAGTAATGAAGCGTCCCGGGCGGCGTTCCAGGGCGCGCGGTCCAGGGGTCGCCGCCAGACTGCCAGACCGCGACCGACAGGCTGGACGCCCCAGTTTCGCTCAGTGCCGTCGCGACGGCGCTGCCAAGCGCATCGGTCTCGCCATCGGTCAATCCGCTTTGGGATCCAGGGATGAGCCGCGTTGCGGTCGCGGGCAGCGGCGCACGCGTGCTCACCTTAAGCCTCTCGAGCAACGGCATTCTGGCGATCCTGTTCGGCCTCGCCTTCTGGTCGCTCGGGCGCGTCTGGGCAAGGGCGCGCGCCATCGCTGCCGAGAACGACGCATTCGTCTGATGCCGATCGTCGTCCGGCTCGACGTCATGATCGCTCGGCGCAAAATCAGTTCGAAGGAGCTGGCCGCACGCATCGGCATCACGGAAGCAAACCTGTCTCTTCTGAAGCGCGGTCACGTGAAGGGCGTGCGGTTCGAGACGCTGGCGAAGCTCTGTCGTGAACTCGACTGCCAGCCCGGCGACCTGCTTGAATACGAAAAGGAAATTACCGATGGAACGCCTGAAGCATAATGCGGAACGGATGATGGAGCGGCGCGGACCGTATGAGGCTTTCGCCGTGATCCTGACGCTGGCCCTGATCGTGGGCGGCGAATGGGTCGCGTCGGCGCTCGTTGGGCTAGTCTTCGTCTGGGTCCGTGATCGGGTGGTCCGGGACGATGCGTGACATGACACGCAGGCGGCTCATCGCAACCGCCGCCGCGGGCAGCATACTCCCATTCTGCCTCGCTCGGAAGGTCGCCGCCCGCCCAGTCGCTGAATGCCAGCGCGTCAGCGAAAGAGACATGCACAACCGGGTGATTCATCCGCATCTCGATCGAACTGCCCGGACCTTCCGGCTTGCGCCAATTGGCGCCTTCGACAAACTGCCACTACTGCGGCGACCCGGAGACTACCGGCGAGATGAAGACTGCCGATCCCGGCACAAGCGCGCCTGCAGGCATGACGGGATGGAGCGCCGGATCAGGGGCGCTGAAGCCGGGATTGATGCGACCGGCAGGACACCAATCAGTGCCGACTTGGCTGCGAACTCAATCGAAGACAGTTTCGATCGTCTCGCTTTCTGTAAAACCGTAGCGGATCGCTTTTGTCCGTATCGAAGTCCCTTCATCGAGCTGCAAGGGCTCGGTGTAGAGCTGCCACGCGCCGTCTGCGTCGCCTGTCTGATAACCGATCGACGCGCCCGGTGTAGAGCACGACAGGGTCACTTTCCGCGCGCCGGATTCAGCACGCACAGCAATGTCCGGCGCAGCCGTTTGCGGCTGGATGCCGCTTGGCCAGAACGTCTCGATCATTTCGGCCTCGGGAAGTCGGCTCAGGTCACCGACGTCGGCTAGCCATGCATCGAGCGCGCCTTCAAGTCTCAAAAGCTCAGCGGCATAGGCCGGATCGCCTGCCAAATTATTGACTTCGTGCGGGTCGGCCTCCGTGTCGTAGAGCTGGTCTTCGGCGAGCGGCTCGAACAGACGGCGTGCTGCGTCAGGAAGAGTCCCAGCCTCCAGTCCAGCCCAGAGGGCTTTCATGGACGGTTGCGAGTCCCGGAAAGACAGGGGCTCAAAGTAAGGGTCGTCCGGCAGGTAGTTGCGGATGTATTTGAACCTCTCATCGCGCGCCGCCCGGTGCCAGTTCAATTCGTTATCCATGCGGTCTTGGGCGGCGAAGACATAGTCGCGAGCCGGATCGCGGTCGGGCCCGGCGACGTCCCGGCCCTGGATCCAGTCCGGCGGGGCGAGACCCGCCCAGGACAGGATGGTCGGCGCGAGATCAACAAAGCTGACCAGTTCGTCGTTGACCGTACCAGCGCCCCGGCCATCCGGATAGCGAATGACGAATGGAACGTGCAGTCCGCTATCATAAAGGGAACGCTTCATGCGGGGCAGGCCGTCGCCGTGGTCAGTCGAGATGATCAGAATGGTGGTATCAAGCAATCCGTCCTGTTCAAGGCGGTCGTAAAGCGCGCCAAGCGCGGCATCGGTGAAAGCGATATTGTCGTAATGGGTGGCAATATCACGGCGCACTTCCGGCGTATCGGGCAGGTAGGGGGGCACCTCGACCGCGGCTGGATCCGTCAGAGCCTTCCGATCGGCGAAGACCTTGGCATTGTTCGCGACGACGAAGCTTTCGATCGGACTGGAGGGCTCCATGTCAATCGGCCAAATTGCGCTTTCATGTGTCGTGAGAAGAGTTCGCATATGGAAGAATGGCTGGCCCTGTGTCCGCCCCGACCAGTCTGCAGCGTCGCCGGAAACGTCCCACACGGTGAACGGCTCGCCAAACTGGTAGTCTGTCTTTGAATTGTTCGAGGTGTGATAGCCTGCCGCGCGCAGCAATTCCGGGAAAGCCTTCACCGATTCTGGCGGAACGGCGAGATAATTCTGGGGTCCCCCGGGAGGAAGGCCAGCAGCGCTTGTTGTGCGCATGTGCTGGGCACCAATGGTCTGCTGGTATCGTCCGGTGATTAGGGCGGCGCGGCTCGGCGCGCAGACGCCAGAAGATGTGTAGACTTTTGTATATAGGACGCCTTCGGATGCTATCCGGTCGAAATTCGGCGTCTGAGCCAGAGAGTCGCCATAGGCGCCGAAACGCGGGCTCAAGTCTTCAAATAGCACGAGCACGATGTTCGGTCGGGTCGCGGAAGTCAGTGAGGGCTGCGCTGTCTCGGGAGGCGCAACGTGGCCGGCACACGCCGCGATAAGGGCGATGGCACCGACGAAGAATGCTGGAATTCGCATGGCCTATTCAGCCTCCGTTTCGACGCCCGGGATCGTGGATTTCGGTACAATTCCAAGCAAATTGATTTCCCGGTCGACGATGGCATGCAAACGCTTCACTTCATCCGGCTCGCGGTCTGTCAGGCTGTAGGCCTCTGCCGGATCCGTCGACAGATTGAACAGGAGCGGATAGCTGAATATATCCAGCGGAACGTTATAGGTCTTGTAGTAGCTGCGAAGGACGAGCCTCCAGTCGCCTGAGCGGACGGCCGCGATCTGGTCTTCATCGAAGAATAACAGGTAGTCGTGCGGAGACGGCGCGCCCCGATGCAGGACGGGCCAGATGTCCCGGCCGTCAATTTCCGTGACAGGTTCAGACCCGGTTTCTGCACCGACCAGTCCGGCGACCGTAGGGAGGATGTCGAGCGCGCTCACCGGTGCATCATTGACGGAGCCGGCTGGTAGCGTACCCGGCCACCAGGCAATGAACGGCACACGGTAGCCGCCTTCCCAGGTTCCGCCCTTACGGTCACGGCTGTTGCCGGACGAGCCTTCGAACCATGGCCCGTTGTCGGAGGTGAAGATGATCAACGTGTTTTCTGTCTGGCCGGTACGTTGAAGGGCTTTGACGATCTCGCCCATGCTCCAGTCAATGGTCTCCACCGTGTCGCCATAGGCGCCTGCGGCGGACGCCCCTTCAAAGGGCGGCTCTGAAAACAGCGGAATGTGCGGAAATGTGTGCGCCAGATAGAGGAAAAATGGAGCTTCGCCTTCCTGTTCGATGACGTCCACGGCGCGTTCGGTGTAGCGCCGAGTCAGGCTTGTCTGGTCGACAGGTTCCTCGATCAGCGCGGACTGATCGTACAGGCCGAAGGGCTCCATGTCGTTCGAATACCGAACGCCGAAGAAGGTGTCGAAGCCGTGCTCTGTCGGCCAGAATTCCGGCAGATGGCCAAGATGCCACTTGCCGATCATCGCCGTCCGGTATCCAGATCCGCGCAGGAGCTCGGCCAATGTGATCTCGGACGGGGGCAGGCCGTGGGTGCTTTGCGGGAGCACCACGCCGTTGGCGAGTCCCATGCGGACAGGATAGCGACCCGTAAGGAGGCCCGCCCGCGAAGGGGTACAGACATTGGCGGCAGCGTAGAAACTTGTCAGTCGAACGCCTTCGGCAGCCAGCCGGTCAAGAACAGGTGTCTGGATGACGGTCGATCCGTTCGCGCCGATATCGCCATAGCCAAGATCGTCCGTCAGGACGAGGATGACATTGGGGGGGCGATCCGTGCTTGGTGTGCCTTGTGCAGGCAGGCCGGCGCAGGCCGCGAGAAAGAAGCCGCAAACGGACGCGGCAAGAAATCGGGTCGGGTTCATTGGTCGTCCTCCTCTGATCCTGCGCCGTCAATGATTGAGCGGACTGCCGGTGTGATCATTTCCAGCTGCTGGGTCTTTCCCGGGCTATCTGGAAGAATGTGTTCGTACTTGTCGGCGGCGTCTGTGCTGCGCTCCCAGTGGGGCGGAAAATCGACACCTGATGACACCTCGCTTGACCAGAAAACTGCGCCCTGATTGTAGCGTTCGGTGAACGGGATTTCAGGCCGCGCCCCATCCTTCGACAGTTTTGCATATAGCTCGGCACGCATGTCTATCAGCGTGTCCTGATGATCCGGGTTCGCGACGAGATTGTGCCTTTCTTCCGGGTCAGCCTGCAGATCGAAAAGTTCCTCGGTGTCCCAAACGCCGTGATACTGGATATACTTGTAACGGCTGTTCCGAAGCGCAAAAGTGGTTGGCGTCTGCGGATAGTTGAATTCCCAATAATACTCGTAAACCAGGGCCTCGCTATCGGTAGCCGGATCGACGGACAGCATGTCGCGACCTTCATAATGATCCGGGATGTCGATACCCGCGAGCCCGAGTATTGTCGGCGCGATATCGATATTGCGGGCAAGCACCGGACTGGTGGTCCCGCCTTCGAGCCGCTGCGGCGCATGCACAATCATCGGCACGCGCATTGAGGCTTCATAGGCCGCCCGCTTGTCGACAAGACCCTGCTCGCCGAACATGAACCCGTTATCGCTTGTGTAGATGATCACTGTGTCGCGGGGTGTGTCCATCGACCCCAGCGCCCGGAAAAGCGCGCCCACGCTGTCATCGACCCCCGACAGGGCAGAATAGTAGGTGCGTTGAATATCCTCGAGCGGCCTGTTGCTGTAAAATGCGAAATCCGACCCATGCCAGCTATTGTTCTGCATCGTCAGCCACATCGGCCGCGGACCGGTGCGAGCGGCAGGGTCATCGGTTGCAGGCCGTTGCAGGTCCAGCTCATCATATTGCCCGGCATGGCGGTCCGCCGGCGTGAATGGCAGATGCACAGCCTTGTGAGACAGAAACAGAAGAAAAGGCGCGTCGCCGCGCGTCTCCAGCCAGTCGATTGCGTAATCGGTAAGCTCGTCCGTGATGTAACCTGTCTGCGGTACGGACGTTCCGTTCACGTTAAGCAGGCTGGGCTGCCCGAACGCATTGACGGGGCTGTAATTGCCCTGTCCTTCGAAGCTCACCCAATGGTCGAAGCCGGGTTTGGGAGACGCGTCGGAGTTGCCCATATGCCACTTGCCGACGAAGGCGGTGTCATAGCCCTCAGAATCGAGCAGCACGGAGAAGGGCTGAAAACCCTCCGGCGTCGGACTGTTATTGTCGACAATGCCATGTGTGCTCATCATCTGCCCTGACATGATGGAGGCCCGGCTGGGCGAGCACAGAGAGGTGGTCACAAACGCATTCTCGAAGCGCACACCCTCGCGGATCAGCCTGTCGAGTGATGGCGTCGAGAGGTTTTCGTCTAGGGCCCCGAAAGCGTCATAACGCTGGTCATCGACGAGAACGACGATGACATTTGCCCGCGTGTCGGCGACGTCGCGCGCTTCTGCTTGTCCGGCGAACAGACTGCTGCATGTTGCGATCGCGCCGAGCGTGGCACCAGCGATCGCGGCTGATTCCAGTCGATTCGCATAAGGCATCGCCACCCCCCAGTATTTTTTATTATCCAATCGTATCGCGAAGTGAAGGCAGGTCGTCAACGCTTTAATGGATTCGCCTTTCGATTCAGGACCGAGACGCTTAGAGTGCTCGTTATACGGCTTGGACAACAAGGTAAGTCAGATGACATCAGTCGACGAAAAAGAGCCTGGCGTGCGAGAGCGCCAAAAGCTGGAGACCCGAAACCGTATCCTTCAAGCAGCGCTCGAACTGTTCGCTGAGAAAGGGTTCGAGGGCGCTAGCGTGCGAGAGATTGCAGCCCGCGCGGGGGTGATCCACGGCCTGATCAAGTACCATTTCGACAATAAGGATCAGCTGTGGAAATCAGCTGTCGATTTCCTGTTTGAACGACAGGCCGAAGAGCTGAAGCCCCCCCCAGGTTATAAAGAGCTTAGCCCCTACGATCAGGCGCGGACCTGGATTCGGCGCTATGTTCATTACTGCGCCCGTCATCCGGAGCACGCGCGGATTATGGTGCAGGAATCCATCCGGGATTCAGAGCGACTGCGATGGGCCGTAAGGAAGCATATCGGGCCGCTACACGAAGTTGCCCGCCAGATCGGCCAGACACGTGTGCAGGACGGTGTATATCCCGACATCCCGCCGCATGCGATCATCTACATCATTTCGGCGGTGTCGCAGTCGCCATTCATGTTGTCAGCAGAAGTCGCCCTGGCGGAGGGCAAGGACGTTTCGGACCCAGCGGAAATAGATGCCTATGCCGACGCGCTGATCACATTTCTATTTGACTTTAAAGCCGAGCGAAAAGGCGCGGGGTGACCCGCCACCCAGCAAAAGTTTATACAGACGGATAATGGGATTGACTTTCTGGAAAGTTGATAGAGTGTACGTTTGTATAACGAATGGGACTGCGAAAACGCAGCCTTACTGGGAGGAAAATTGATGACCACTCACCTTCTTATGAAGGGTGCGGCCGTTACGGCGTTCGTGCTAACGGGCTGCCTGTTCACGGCAAATGCGCAAGACAACAGCGACGAAGCGGCCGTTGAAACTGATCGCCGCCTGGGCATCATCACCGTCACCTCAACCAAGCGAGAGGAAAGCCTTCAGGATGTGCCCATCGCGGTGACGGCTTTATCGGGCGAAACACTGCGCGATGCCGGAATTGGATCCGTTCAGAATATTGAGGCGGTCGCTCCAAGTGTCACGTTCACCCAGTCGTCCAACGATCAGAATAACTCCGTCAATATCAGAGGTATCGGCACCTCTGTCTTTTCACAGGGCGTCGAGTCGTCGGTCTCAATTGTGCTCGACGACGTCGTTTTGGCGCGTCAGGGCATCGGCTTTCAGGATCTGGTCGATGTGGAACAGGTGGAAGTGCTGCGCGGACCGCAATCGACACTGTTTGGCAAGAATGCCTCGGCAGGCGTGATTTCGGTTACAACCGCCTCTCCTGAACAGGAATTTGGAGGCCGGATTGATCTGAGCGCAGCTGAAGGGGGCGAATACGGTTTCGGCGCCACGCTCACGGGCGGCCTCACCGAAACACTGAGCGCTCGACTAACAGCGTACTACAAACAATTTGATGGGCACATTTCCAACGCGGATGGCCAGGACCTCAATGGCTACGAAAATTGGGGTCTCCGCGGAAAGCTGCTCTTTGAGCCAACCAGCAATTTCGACGTGGAGCTGATCGCAGACTACCGCGACAGTCAGCAGAATTGCTGTATCTACACGGTTCGGGATGTTTCGGGGGCAGTCGGGGCTGCGCAAGGGCTGGCGGGATTGCTCGCGCCCGTTGTTCCCGGTTCGGAGAATGCCGACTCGAACGTTAATGCACCGGTATTCAACAACTCTGACCAATGGGGTTTGTCGGCCAAGGCTGAGTACGAGTTCGGCAACGGCTTTACCCTGACATCGATCACAGCTTATCGCGATTTTGATTTCATCAATAACATTGATGTCGACAATTTGCCGTTCGCCGATCCTCAGCTTGGCTTTATTACGTTCAACCTCAACAGCGGCGCGACGCGGTTCAAAGCCTTGACGCAGGAGTTGCGCCTGACATCACCCACCAGCGACCGATTTGACTATGTCGTTGGCGCGTTTGGCTATCAGTCGCTTGTCGACAGATTCTTCCAGCGTCGTTTCCAGATTTTGATCCCCGTTGGGGGAGGCAATACTTTCCAGATCAACCAGTCTGGACAGATCGTGGGTGAAGCCGACACGACCAATCTTGCTGTCTTTGGTTCCGCGAACTTTCACGTCACGGACAACACGACGATTTTCGGAGGTTTGCGCCTCCTGAATGAAAAGTTGGAATACAGTGCACTGCGTGATCCGACCAATGTCCTTCAGCCCGGCGACCGTCCGTTCGGGGGTGATCCGGGAACACCGCTGAATCTCGACGATGATACTTCAGATACGGCGCTGACAGGGGAGATCGGTATTCGTCACAGCTTCACCGACGACATCCAGGGCTATCTACGTTTTGCCCGGGGCTACAAAGGGCGTGCTATCGACAATACATTCGGAGCAGCTACAAATGTGGAGCCGATCGAAGCGGAAGAGTCCGATGCTTATGAGGCTGGACTGAAATCGACGCTTCTTGATGAACGCGCCACGCTCAATCTGGCGCTTTTCCATACGAAATTCTCGAATTTCCAGGAGCAGGCGACGGTATTGACTGCGAATGCCAACGATATCCTGAATGCCGAAGTGCTTCTGACGAATGTCGGTTCCGTGGAAACGACCGGAGCTGAACTAGATTTCCTTTTTGCCCCCACCGATCTGACGACCATTCAGGGCGGTATTGCCTACATTGAGGCCGATATTTCCTCGTTCGAGAATGCGAGTTGTTTCTTCGGCCAGACTGTAGCGCAAGGATGCGTGCCGGTGACGCTGAATGACAATGGCACACCAAACGATCCCACAGACGATACTGTCGTAGATCTGCAGGACCTGTCAGGCGAACGCCTGCCAAACGCACCGCGCTTGCGTTTGTCCGGCATGATCCGCCAGTCGATTCCATTGGAGGCAAGCTTTGATGCATTCGCCCAGGTCACGGCGCGATATCAGAGTGACACTCTGTTCTCCCTCAACAACGACCCCCGCTCGGAACAGGAAGGCTTTGGCATTGTCAATCTATCAGCAGGTCTGGAGGATGATGATGGCCGTTGGACGGCGACCGTGTTCGTCAACAATGTGTTCAACCAGTTCTATTCGACGAACATATTCGGTGATCCACTCTATGGAGGGGTCGTCAGCCATTATGTGCCGCGCGATCACGAGCGCTTCTTCGGGGCCCGTCTGACGGCGAATTTCTAGGCTTGATCGGACGTGCCAGTCGGGTTGCTGCTTGGTCGAGCGCCCGACAGGCCTGTCACGGGCGGCGGGAGCGGCAAGGGCCGTGCGCGTCTCACAATCGGGCATCTGGCGCTGAGCAGATTTATGGCGCTGAATGCAGGGCCCGGCAGGCGACCGCCGCGTGTAATTTGTCGAGGGACAGAGAATGGACAGCAACCGAAGCGAGGCGCTTCACGGTGTCGGAAACGGGTCCGATAGCACAGTTGAGGACCTGTTGGACCAACTAACGCTTGAAGAGAAGGTTTCGCTTCTTTCCGGACAAGATTTCTGGACACTGCCGGCAATAGAGCGGCTGGGCATCCCGAACCTCAAAATGTCGGACGGCCCGACAGGTCTGCGATCAACAAACTCCGATCCGTCCACCGTGTTTCCGGTCGGAGTTGCGCTGGCAGCCACGTGGGACCGGGTCTTGGTCAGGGAAGTTGCCGGCGCCATCGGCCGCGAAGCTGTTGCCCATGGCGTCGATGTGCTGCTCGCGCCCGGCGTGAACATTCAGCGCACCCCCGTGGGCGGTCGGAACTTCGAGTACTATTCGGAAGACCCGCATCTCGCCGGTGAAATCGGCGTTGCCTTTGTCGACGGCGTTCAGGGCGAGGGTGTCGGCACATCGGTCAAGCACTTTGTCGCCAACAATCAGGAGCACAACCGGATGTCCGGTTCGTCTAACCTGAACGAACGGGTGCTTAGGGAGATCTATCTTGCCGCCTTCGAGCCGATTGTGAAGCGCGCGCGGCCCTGGACGGTGATGTCAGCCTACAACCGGGTCAATGGCATTTTCGCGTCAGAACACAACGAATTGATCAACCAGGTGCTGAAGCAGGAATGGGGATATGACGGTGTCGTCGTCTCCGATTGGGGCGCAGCGAAATCGACTGCCGGGTCTGCCAATGGTGGTCTCGATCTCGAAATGCCGGGGCCGGCGCGCTACTACGGCGAAGCCCTTCTCGAGGCGGTCGCATCGGGCGAGGTCGCTAAGGATGTCATTGATGACCATGTGCGGCGCGTCCTGCGGCTGATTGAGCGATGCGGATTGCTGGACGGACAGAGCAGGCCGTTGCAGGCCGAAGCGTCGTCCGCCGAGCACCGATCGCTTGCCAGCCGGGCCGCAGCGCAGGCGATGGTTTTGCTGAAGAATGAAGGCGACCTTCTGCCTCTGTCAGCCGCCAGTTCTGTCGCGGTTATCGGAGCACTCGCCGACTATCCGGCCATTCAAGGCGGCGGCAGCAGCCAGGTGTCGCCCGACCGGATCGTAACGCCGCTTGAAGGGCTGCAGGATGCTCTTGGCGGCGCAGCTACCATCCGTTTCGAGCGTGGCCTCGATGTCGAGCCGCGCCCGCCGACGCTCGATGGTCGCCTGCTTTCGCCCGAACAGGGAGGTAATGCCCAGGGGCTGAAAGCGCTTTATTTCTCGAAACCCGGTTATGAAGGCGATGCGCAGATCGAGACAGTCGACTGGCGATTTTCCAAGCTCGGCTTCGGTGAGACCGTTCAGGACAAGTCCGGCGGCTTTTCGGTGGAATGGACAGGATTTTTCACGCCGCAACACTCCGGTGAACACGAATGGCGCGTTCTTCACTCCAATCCGGATGTTGAGCTCATCATCGGCGACGAGGTGCTGGTGGGTGAAGGAACGGCCTGTGAAACTGAAATGCTGTTCATGATCCTGCCGCTCAATCGCCGCAAGGCAAACGTCCATTTGGAGGCTGGCAAGTCTTATCCGATCACGATCCGATACAGCCAGCCGGGAGGCATAAGGGGCTTCAACATCTTTAACGTCTGCCTTCGTGAACCCTCTCCTGATTTAGCCGCAGCGGTTCAGGCTGCGCGCGAAGCGGACCGAGCCATCGTATTTGTCGGGTCCGGAACGACTTCTGAAACAGAAGGCGAAGACCGGGCATCAATGGCGTTCAGCGACGAGCAGAACCAGCTGGTGGAGGATGTGCTTGCGGCCAATCCCAACACGATTGTCATCGTCAACACTGGCGGGCCAGTCGAGATGCCATGGGCGGACCGCGTACCCGCCATCCTGCAAATGTGGCTGCCAGGCGGAGAGGGCGGTCACGGTCTTGCCGAAGTTCTGACCGGCAAGACCAATCCATCCGGCAAGCTGCCCGTAACATTCCCGAACCGGTATGCCGAAAATCCGACATTCCTGCACTATCCGGGCGGACGGGATGTCGATTACGGCGAAGGGTTGTTTGTTGGCTATCGCCACTATGACAAGGTCGGCGTCGCGCCGCTGTTTCCCTTCGGGCACGGGCTGTCCTATACCAGTTTCGGATATGGCGCGCTCAAGGGTCCTGCCCAGGCGGAAATCGGGGAATTGGTGACCGTCACCCTCGACATCGTCAACACGGGCAGCGTTGCCGGCAGCGAAACCGTCCAACTTTATGTCGAGGATCTTGCCACGCGTGAGACTATGGCGCTGCGGCAATTGCGGGCCTTCGAGAAAGTCTCACTGCAATCTGGCGAGGCCCGCACGGTCAGCTTCGCCCTTCCAGAGCGCGCATTCGCCTGGTGGGACCGTAATGGCCGAGGCTGGACAGTCACGCCGGGACGTTACCGGCTGCATGCGGGTTCATCTTCGCGCGATCTTCGCCAATTCTTCGAAGTTGAGCTTGTCGAATGAGCGGTGCACACGATCCCGCCCAGACGCCGCCGGAGTATCCGGATTCCTCCCAGGTTCCTCTGGCGGCGCGCTTAGGCTTTGGCGTGGGCGACCTGTCTTTCAATCTCGTCTGGCAGGGCACGGCGCTCTTCCTGATGTATTTCTATACCGATGTACTCGGCATCGCGCCCGCCGTGGCCGGCGCGATCTATCTCACTGCGATGGTATGGGACGCTCTGACCGATCCGCTAATCGCAACGCTCGCCGACCGCACACAGACAAGGATGGGAAAGTACCGGCCGTGGCTTCTGTTCGGGGCTGCGCCGTTCGCGGTATCCTATCCACTTGCCTTTTCAGCTCCGCCCGACTGGCTGCCCATCGGCATCGTCGTCTGGGCGCTTATTACACACATTGCCCTTAGAACGGCCTATACGGTTGTCTCGATGCCATTCAATTCCCTACAGGCCCGTCTGACTGACGACGCGCAGGAGCGCTCCGTCCTTGCTGGCTTCCGTATGATCGGCGCGGCTACTGGAGGGCTCACAGTGGTTTTCCTGACGCCCGTTCTCGTCGGTACCTATGGTGAGACGCGCGAAGCTGAAGCCTATTTCGTCGCCGCCTGTATCGCCGGTGCGTTGGCTTTCCTGACGCTGATCTACTGTTTCTTCTCGATGCAGGAACCCGACGATGAACCTTCAGCAGAACCGGTATCGCTTTGGGAGGATTTGAAGTCTATCGGTCCGACGTTTCTATCCAACCCGCCGCTCATCCGGGTGTTCGCTATCATCATTATTGCATCCATTTGTATAGGCATGTTCAACAAGAACATGCTTTACCATTTCAAGTATCACCTGCAGGCACCTGAGCTTGCCGTATTCGGCCTGGTACTGCCCGCTGTGCTTCTAATATTTGCGGTGCCGTTCTGGGTCTGGCTGGCTGGTAAGACGTCAAAACGAACCACCCTGACAGCAGGCGTGCTGGTGGCGCTTGCCGGTTATCTCGCCTTCTTTCTAAACCCGACAACCAACGTTCCGCTGACGCTTGCAGCGATAGGCCTCACAGGAATCGGCGGGGCAGCGCTGGCGGTCATGTTCTGGGCGATGCTGCCTGACACGGTTGAGTACGGCGAGGCCATGAGCGGCACCCGCGCTGAAGCCAAGACGTTTGGATTTGCCACCTTCGCCCAGAAGGCAGCCGTCGGCATTAATGCCGTCCTGCTCGGCGTGCTGCTGGGCGTGGTCGGCTTTCAGCCCAATGCCGAACAGAATGAAGCGACGCTCCTTGGCATGAAAGCGATCATGGCGCTCATCCCGGCCATCGGTGCAACGGCAATTCTGCTTATCCTTCGCGGATACGATCTCGATCGCGCGCGGCATGCCGATCTCGTCGCCCAGATAGCAGCAAAGCGGTAAGTGAGGAGACCAAAATGTTCAAACACCCAGCCATGCAAGGTGCCATACTCTCGCTCGCGATCGCCCTGTCCGGGCTGACGCAGACGAGTATCGCTCAGGACGTCGAGCCTGGTGAGCAGAACCAGTCCGGGGCGCAGAGTGAGGACTGTATTCCGGCGAGTGCACTGGACACATATATCCAGCTTCGATGGGAGCGGCGGGTCGATCAATGGGACGCCATCGACGTACCCGAAGGCGCAATCGTCTTCCTTGGGTCAAGCATCATTGAAGAGGGCGAATGGGCTGGTCTGTTTCCCGACGTGGAGATATTGAACCGCGGCATCGGCTCAGACACGACAGAAGGCGTCCTGAAGCGACTGGACCAGATCATCGATAGCCGGCCCAGCAAGGTGTTCGTCTATATCGGTGGCAATGACTTTTCCCGTCTCGGCGATACGCCGGGCGAGGCCTGGGGTCGTGTTCAGGAAATCGTGCAAGAGCTGCGTGCATCATTGCCGGACACCGAGCTCTATCTGCATACGCTTTTTCCGCGGGAGGCGCGGCATGCCGGCAACATCGAGGCCTTCAATGATCTAGTGAGAGAGAGGGGCAAGGCGAGTGGAGCGCTGGTTGTCGATGTCTATCCATGGTTTCTTGGGGCAAATGGGGCAATTGATCCCGAATATGCCAATGATGGCATCCACCTCAGCGGCGAGGCCTATCAGATTTGGGCCGACCGGATCCGTTCCTTTGTTCAGGACTAGATCCGGTATTTTCAGACGATTGCGAACGCGCCTTCGGATGTTGTCAGACTAATGCAAAGTCGTCTCTGTTTTCGAAGAAGCAAAGGCGGCTAGGCGGCCAGAAGCTGGCGGCGCAGGTTGGAGCGCGGCACCTCCGGCATGCCGGTCTCGATCGACATCGAGGGCAGCGTCCAGGACCCGGACTGGAACTCGTGGCTGTACGGAGCCTCGACGCCCGTGGTGGTAGGTGCGCCGAAGGCCGTCTTCAGACTCGCGGCGCCCTCTACCGGCAGATCGAGCGGCCGTGGCGCTTCGGCTTCGACCCAGTCGCAGAGGCCGCCCAGCGTGCGGTTGGCGGCGATGGCCGTGCCGATGCTGGCGGTCAGCGTGTCGAAGGCGGCGTCACGGGCGGTGCCCTGAACGACCGCCTCGATCTCGGCGCGGTGCTGGTAGTGATAGGCCAGCGGCGACAGCGTCACCTCCGGCTCTCCCGGTTCGCCGTCGCGCAAGATCAGGAGACCCTCGGCCGGCACGCGCTCGGGCAGCACCTCACCGCGCAGGGCCGTGGCGGGCAGCGCCGAGAGCCGCGCGTGCAGCGCGGCGAGGATGGTTTCGCGGAGGCTCATCTCTCGATCCCTTGGATTGGTAGTCGATGTCGCGCCCGATGAGTGTTTGCACTGGCGTCGGGGCTGGCCGTTCCACTACGATGTGTTCAGAGAGATGTTGGTCTCGGGATCAGACAGAAACGCTGGAGATTATGAAGCGCATGGACGCCGAAGCAAAAGTTGAAGCGGGACTTCATTTTGATCATTTCTTTCTGAATCACCTTCAGTCGGTTCGAGCCGATGGTGCTTACTACCTGAACCAGAAATTCCTAGGGAAAGGCGGCAATGGCACGACCTTTCTCGTCACTTGCACCTCTGGCCAAAATCAAGGAATTCAGTTTGCATTAAAGGTCTTTCACAAAATCAGCGATGACCGACGCCGGAATCGATTCCTTGATGAGATTCGACACTACAGAAGCCTTAATCACCCCGCGCTTCTCAAAGTGTATGATGAAGGCACTTATGTTTCCGGAGATAGGGAGTATCCTTTTGCCGTGGTCGATTACGTGCCACGAAATCTTGAAGCAATGGTTGGTCGAGGTGCTACTCAAATTTCGCGGCTTGAGGCCATCCGCTACGCCTACAACGTGGCCTCAGCTGTCAACTACCTTCATTCCCTTGATCAGCCGATCGTTCATAGAGACATCAAACCCGCAAACATCCTAGTTGACGGCCACGCCGCTAAACTTGGCGACCTCGGTCTGGCCAAGGTTCTAATGGGTGAGGACAATGAACTATCTGAGGAGTTTAATGCGTATGCAGCAATGCCTTTCTTTTATCGGACACCGGAGCTCGTGAGGATTGCGCGGGGAGAAAAAATGTCTCTCACACCTGCCAGCGACATCTATCAATTGGGGCTGGTTCTGTATCGAGCCATCACCGGATTTAACCCTCAGAAACCCCCGACCAAGGGGATAGATGACGACATAGAAATGGACGTCCGGCCGGTCGTTGGAGCAGCGAACACCCGGCTCGACGCGCTATTCCGACAGGTCCTCCATGACGATCCAGCGCGGCGACCAAATGCCGGTCAGCTGCTTCAGAAGCTGAACCAGATCCACTCGGATGTATGTGCAGCTGACTTGGCAGCGACTGGCATGATGCGTTGAAGGGGGCAGTTGCCCGGACGTCTCCTGTTCACTTCCAATTCGCCACGATCAGCCCCGGCACGCTGTCGAGCGCCCGCTCGGCGTCCCGGCCCAGATCGAGCCGCTTGGGCAACTTGACTTGTGGGACCAAGAGGAAGATCGGCACCGTCGTGCGCCCGCGGCCAGTCTTCGACTTTGACGCGACGCCGAGCCCCCGACTGTTCAGCCGCCCTTCCGCCACCAGCAGGCTCGGGCCGCGACGACGATAGACAAACCGCAGGCGCAGGCCGCGGCGGCGTTCCCATTCGCCGGGGGTGATCCTACCGCCGCGCAGGGACTTGCCCGCCGCGGGCAGCGGGATCGCCAGCCAGAACCCGTTCTTCGAGCGGATCAGCGGCCCGGTGTCGTGCGCGCCGACGATGACCGGGGCCTTGGACCAGACCAGTGCTGCCGCGTCGAGGCTCTCGCCCGACCTCGGGAAATTCTGGCTCCGGATCGAGTTGGCCAACCGGGGGCCGAGCCCTGCGCCGGTGATCTGCAGCCGCCAGGCCGTCGTCAGCCCGGTCCCGGCCTCGCGCATGGCGGCGGTGACGGCGCGTTCGCCCGCCGCGACCTCGGCCGCCATCATCGCGACGATGTCGGGATCGATGTCGAGCTTCAGTTTCACGCGGGCCTCAGATCGACGGTCCAGACCAGCCGCTCGCGGTCGCGGACGGGCTCGCCCAAACTGAGACTGAGGGCCATTCTGAGCCCAGCTTTGGCCCTGCCTCTCGTCTATGAGGTTCGGTCTGTTCACGCAAACCCCTTTGATAACACGGAAAAACCGCGCCAGTCAGAGCCGTGTCACTGGTTCGCTATGGGGATAATGGCGGAGAGACAGGGATTCGAACCCTGGGTGCCCGCGAAGGCACAACGGTTTTCGAGACCGCCCCGATCGACCACTCCGGCACCTCTCCAAGGGCCGCTCGTTTAGCGCCGGTTCGGGCGCGGCGCAAGGGCTGTTGCAGTCTATGGCGGATAAGCGTTGACTTCACGTGCCCCGCATGGCATTTCGCCCGCTTGTTTCCGGCCCCCGGGTCGGGAGAATCCGGTTTTTTGTGTAAAGGTCCAGCGCCATGTTCGCGGTCATAAAGACTGGCGGCAAGCAATATAAAGTTGCCGCCAACGATGAAATCACCGTCGAAAAGATCGACGCCAGCGCGGGCGACGAATTTGCGTTCGACAGCGTTCTGATGATGGGCGAAGAAGGCGATGTCACCATCGGCTCTCCGCTTGTCGAAGGTGCAGCCGTTATCGGCGAAGTGATTGCCCAGAAACAGGGCGACAAGGTTCTGATCTTCAAGAAGCGTCAGCGCTCGACCTATCGCCGCAAGAAGGGCCATCGCCAGCTGCAATCGGTGATCCGCATCACCGAGCTTCTGCCCAAAGGACTTGGCAAGAAGACGTTGAAGAAGGCTGACCCGGCTGCTGCGCCTGCCGAGGCGGAGCCTGCTCCGGCTGCCAAGGCGAAAGCCGCCCCGAAAGCCAAGGCCGCACCAAAGGCCGAGCCTGCTGCGCCCAAGAAGGAAGCCGCTGCCAAGCCTGCGACTGCCAAGACAGACACTGCTGCAAAGACGGATGACGCCGCCAAGCCTGCTGCTGCAGCGAAGGCCAAAGCGAAGCCGAAAGCCGATGCAGAGTCTGCAAAGGCTCCAGCCAAGCCCAAGGCAGCCGCTGCCAAGAAGGCGACCGCTGCCAAGTCGGCTGAGAAGAAAGCGCCCGCAAAGAAGGCACCTGCCAAGAAGGCTGCGCCTGCCAGCAAGGCGAAGTCCGGCGATAGTTAGAAATTAAACGAGGGCTGATCGCGCTAAAGCGCATCGGCAAAGAGGAGAGGCCAGATGGCACATAAAAAATCAGGCGGCTCGTCCCGTAACGGTCGCGATTCAGAAAGCAAACGCCTTGGCGTGAAGAAGTTCGGCGGCGAAGTTGTCGTTCCGGGCAACATCATCATCCGTCAGCGCGGCACGAAATATTATCCGGGTACGAATGTCGGGCTTGGCCGCGATCACACGATCTTCGCGACGGCCGGTGGCCGCGTGGAGTTCCGCCGCAAGGGCGATAACCGCCAGTATGTCTCCGTCGCACCGGAAACCGAAGCTGCCGAATAGGCGCTCTGCAGGCGATTGAACCAGTCAGCGAAGGCCGGACAGGGTGACCTCTCCGGCCTTCTGCGTGTTCTGGCGGGCGCGGGGTGGCGAAGCTCTCTGACCGCTAGACCCCATACCTTCACAGGCGCGTGCTCATCGCCGCTCTAAGACTTGATCCTGGGGTCCAAGGCGCAACGCTTTGCGAAATGACAGATGAACTCCAAGGTCAGCCTCGGGTTGGCGGAACTTGATCGTCTGCAAGCCACACAAAATTACAGAAACACCTCACCACCGCCTCCCCGGAACGCAACGCGTATCCGGTGTCCATCTCTTGACCAATCATCGCGCTATGCCCGGGAGACCAGGGCAACCCGGCTCAAGCGAGGGCGGAGCGGGGTGCCGACCTTTCGACAAGCTCAAGGTGAGACTGTGAAGCTCAAGGTGAGACCGTGGGTGTTTAGATGGTATCTGGCGGTCTCACATTAAGCCTGTCGAAAGGCATGAGCGCGGTGCCTGAGGGTCGACTGCCAAGCCGCCGAATGACGTCGAGAAAACCGCAGCCTCACCCTCGGCCCCTTCTCGCTCGCGGGATGCAGTGGAGGTTGCGCCAAACCTGCACGCGACGAGAATGGTGTGCGGGAAACCGGTGCGCCCTCACGCCTCGCAAAAATATCTGTGGAGTGCGCAGCCACCGCCTGCACCGCGCCGCGCTTGGTTAATCAGGGCTTAAAGACACTCTGTACGCCCTCGATATATGTCTCGCGGCTTTGGTCTCACAGCGGACTCGTGTTAGCGCCTGAACCACGCAGGTCCCGCAGCTATCGCTGAGGGCCATGAACAGCAATCCATAAGGGGGCAACATGCTAAGCGACCGTTACGACGAACGCGCCCGGAACGAGCCATCGCTCGATCTCGTCGAACATATTCTCGAAGCGACAGAATGGTCCTTCGAGCGCGAAGGCGAGGAAGCCGTTCATTGCATCGCCCCGACCCGTTGGGGCGAGTTCGGCGGTATTTTCGCCGTGCGCGACCTGCCGCCCGTGTTGCAGTTCAGCGTGACGCTCGATATCCGCCCGACGCCGCAGCGGCGTTCGGAGGTCAATGCCCTTATCGTTGCCGTGAATGCGCGCCTGCCGCTCGGACATTTCGACTACTGGAAAGAGGACAACCTCATCCTTTTTCGCCACGCCATCGCACTGAACGACCGCGCCGAACCCGAAGCCGGAGAAATCAGCGCCGTCATCATGGCCGCCACGCAGGCGCTGGACCGATTTATCCCGGCCCTGAACTATGTGATCTGGGCCGGTCAGACAGCCGATCAGGCCATGGAGGCGGCCATCTTCGACACAAACGGAGAAGCCTGACACGACATGCAGAAAACCGTTGCCCTTTTCGGAGTCGGCCGGATGGGCGGCTCGCTCGCCGCCGGTTGGCTGAAAGCCCGTTCCATTGCTGACCTTTCCCTGATTGCGCCCCGTCCGAGTGACGAGGTCAGGCTCTGGTCGCGTCTGGCCGGTGTCCGGCTGAACCCGGAGCCGCGCGCCGTGGATGTGCTCGTGGTTGCCGTCAAGCCGCAGGTCTTTGCAAAGGTGAAGGACGAGATTGCACCCTGGGTCGGACCGGACACGCTGGTGCTCTCTGTCATGGCCGGGATCAGACTGGCAGCGCTCGAGGCCGCTCTTGGCAGCTCGCGGGTCTATCGGGGCATGCCAAATACGCCCGGTTCCGTCGGTGCGGGCGTGACGCTGCTCTGCGGACCGGACCATGCAACCGATGTCGAAACCTGCACGAAACTGCTGCAGCCGCTCGGCCATGTCGAAGGGCCCATGAGCGAAGACACGCTCGTGAAGGCGACGGCGCTGTCGGGCTGCGGACCGGCCTATGCCTTTCTTCTGGCCGAAGCGATGACGAAGGCGGGGGTTTCTGCCGGGCTGGATGAAGATCTGGCGGCACGCCTGTCGCGCCGCACGATTGCCGGCGCCAGCGCGCTGATGAGCGAGGACGAGACGCCCGCAGACCAGCTTCGCCGCAACGTCACTTCACCCAAAGGCGTAACTGCCGCAGCGCTCGACGTCTTGATGGGCGAGCCGGGCTTAGTATCTCTCATGGAACGGGCCGTGGCCGCCGCCATTGCCCGGGACGAGGAACTGAGCCGCGATCTGGCCTGACCGCTGGCACGGGCTGACGGAGACACTGCCATGACGGATGACCATAGCGACATGCCTGACGGAGCATCCGGCGAAACGCCGTTGCAGACCGCTGCCATTGATGCGGCCCTGACGCTGGCGTCGGAGAAAGACTGGGAAGAGGTTACGCTCTCGCAGATTGCTCAGGCCGCCGGAAAGCCGCTCGACGCGTTTTATGGCGAGATTGATCGCGGCACGCTTGTCGACCTGATCGATCAGCGGCTGGACAGGGCCTGTTCCAGTGAAGCCGCGGATTTGGAAACGAGCCTGCGCGAACGGGTGTTCGAGGCGGCCATGCTGCGGTTCGAAGCCATGGAAGACCATCGCAGCGCGCTCCTCTCTATCCGCAGATCCTGGAAGGATGCGCCCGCAGCCCGGCTGGCGGCAGCCCGCAGGCGTGGCCGGACAGCGAAATGGGTGCTGACATGTGCCGGCGAGGATGGGCCGGGGCTGACCGCGCGTTCCGCCTTGCTGACCGGAATTCTTACGCGCGCGGAAACCGCATGGGAACGCGATGCGCATGGTGATTTTACGCGGACCATGTCGACGCTCGACCGAGATTTGCGGCGGGTCGGAGACTGGGCGAAGCAAGTTAAATCCGTGCTGGGAGGCCTTGGCGGCCTGCGAAAGCGCGGAGGAGAAACGACAGATGCGCCGGAAACGCCAGTGAGCGAACCCGATCTTCCTGCAAGGCCTGCGCTTGAAAGTTGACAGCGCGCCGCTCAGGCTCACATCTACGGGCCTGACATCCAGTCCTCACGACCATGCCGGATGCGGACAATCACAATCGTCTCATCCACAATCCGATACAGGATGACATGACACGCCCGTTGGGCCATACTCGGACAGGTGGCGAAAACGAGGTCATATTTTGAACCGCGAGGGGGTTTCGGAGATAAACTGGAAGGCTTTTCTGAACGAATCTTCGTAGGCTGCGGCTGCTTTTGGGCCGAAGTTTTCGTGGCCGTACTGCAGGATGTTCACAAGGTTGTCATCTGCAGTTCTGGAGAAAACGAGTTTCATCAGGCAGGTTCTGTCTGGTTCCTGTAGGCCCGCTGCAATGCGTCAGCCGCAATGTCTTCGAAGCTGCGTTCGGACACACCGCTCTCCAGCCCTTCAGTGATCTTTTCCTGCAGCGCCCCGATCTTCTCATGCCTGTCGCGGTCGCGCCGGATGAGGTCGCGCACATAGTCACTGACATTGGCATACCGGCCGTCCTCAGTGCGGGACTCCGCCCACGCTTTCATCTGGTCGGGAAGGGATACGTTCATCGTGGCCATGTCGCGATCCATGCTTTCGCCGAGCCTGAACTTAGCAAAGATTGGCAAGGTTTGCCGTAGCTCCGCGCCTAGTCGGTTGGCGTCACAGGCGGAACATAGTCCGGGTCGGTCCAGACATAGAGCGCGCCGAAGGCCATCGGGCGGTCCTTGCTTTCCGCCGTCCGCAGCTTGCCTGATGCATGATCGCGCAAGGCTTCGAAAAGCACTGTCTGCGCCTCGCGGCCGGTCGCTTTCGCCTCTTCGTATGCATCGCTGACAAAGGCTGAATAGCCGCGATACTGTGCGGCGAATTCGTCCTTGGTGGCGACGCCTTCCTTCAACGTATAATGCGGACCCCAGAGCTCGTTCGCGGTGAGTGCGATGGCCTGACGAGTTGCACCGCTCTGCAGGTTTTCAGGCTTGAACCAGTCCTTGCGGGCGAGGCGTGGCCGGCTTGCTGCAACCGCGAATGCGGCAAACTCATAATCCCTGTCGAAGGCGTCCTGATCGGCTGTGTCCCAGTTCAATCCGTGCCGGTCGTCGCCCGTGTAAGCCGCCAGAACCTCCCGGGCCTCATCCATCAGCGCCAGTTTCTTGGTCGGGTCCGTCTCGCGATCGGCCTGCCCGATCCGCAACTGCGCAAAATAGACATGCGACCAGAGGCGCGGCTGGTCGCCACAGGAGCGTGAGACATTGGTGATCAGGGCGGGGCGCGCGTCCCCAGTCCATTCGCTTTTGTAGGCGTACCAGATATTCTGGGAGACATTGCTCCATGAATTATCGCAAGCCGGGATCTGCGCACCTTCGCTCAGATAGGGTTCGAAGGACCCGCCGGCATCGGCAAACTGAACCACCGCATTGACGATCTTCTGGCGGAGTGAAACGGCGACATCGTAATTGTGGTTAACATACGGCAGGTTTTCCGCCTTGAGAAGCAGGCCAAAGCCCCGGTTCGCGATCTGTGTCTGCTGTTCAAGCGTCGCACCGTCGCGAAGCAGAAGCTCATACCAGGCGTCTGCCAGCGAATAGAGAACGAAAAAATCCGTGCCACACAGGTTCTCGAGCGCATTGGCATTCTGCAGCGTCTCATCGCTGATCGGTATTTCGGTCTTGAAGAGCTGCTTGATTTGCCCCGCATAGCCGGTTGCGTCCTTTGGGCATTCGGGCGGCGCATCCGGCGGAGTTTCTGCCCCTGCGCCGCTGAAACACAGTACGAGGAGACCGATAGCCACGGCTGAAACGTACTTGCGCATGAAAGGGCCCTTCAAAGTTTGACGCTGACTGTTCCATATCAGCAGCGATTGCACATCCCCGCCTTGGGTGAGGCCGGATTATTGCCGCGTCAAACGCTCGTGCCTTTTGCGCCGGTGTAAACCCAACCCGTACGTATTTCTTCCTCATTATCATCGCTCCACATATCGAAGTTATCGTATGTGTTGCGACGACCCATTGAACGCACAGGCGAGTTTAGGACGTTGAACCTACGCCCAGTCTCTCGTCCCGACCGTCAAAGACGACGTTTAAACTCCTCCTCATTCGTGCATTCCAGTCTCAATTTTTCAATCCATTTTCGATTTTTGATTTTGACCATCCACACTTTGTTTTTGGAGTATCTCTTGCCGATAACGCCTTCAAACGTCATTCCGTCCAACTCTCCACTTTTTACATCGCCCACAAATTCACGATCAAGTTTTCGGACGCCGAAGAATGTTGGAGTGTTCAGGTGTCCAAATTCGGTTAGGAAACGTTCCGGAGGTAATAGCCCAAATCGATATATGTTTACATCCAGCAACACGGCATCCATTTGATCCATCGGATCACGGTGAGTGCCAGCAAAGCTGTTTGGGCCGAAGTATTCAAAGAAACAGGTCGCAGATTTGTAGCCAGCTTGCTTGAATGAATCCGTCAGTTGGTCCTCGAAGCGGTCCCGAATGAGGCGCGCAGCTAAAAAGAATGGACTTTCCGCATCAATTTGAAGTTTGCGAGTACCAAATCGTTGGAAGCCTTTTTTCGAGTCCCATTCGGCGCGAATGTTGCTCCCGTCCAATTTATCGAAACAGTAAAAGTGTTCATCCGCCGAATAATCGGTCGGAATTGAAGGATAAGATTTCATAGGTATCAGCCGTTACTATGCGTCGCGCGTGAGCGACGCGAATAGAGTTTTGCTCAACCAATCCGGCGAGCGCAGTTGTTCAGTGTGGTCATTGAACGGCAAACATAACTCGTGTCGTTTAACCGACGTTTGCGAATAGGGCAAACTGTCCGTCGCAACTTCAACCTACAGGCAGAAATTACCAGTGTCCTTCTTAGGGTGCCGATTTAACCGGTCATCGCGACACAGGCATTTAATCGCTCAGCTGGGGTCTCATAGTCCAGTGTTTTTCTCGGGCGTGCATTTTGCGCGGCGCACGGCTATAGGCTGAGATGAGCAGGCCAAGAGGGCATATGACCGGCAAACGCGTTCTTCTGATCATTGGCGGCGGCATTGCAGCCTATAAGAGCCTTGAGCTTGTCCGCGAGCTTGGCCGCCGCGGCGTCGGAGTCAGCACGATCCTGACCGCGTCGGCGCAGCATTTCGTGACCCCGCTCTCTGTCTCGGCCTTGTCCGGGGAGAAAGTCTACAGCGATCTCTTCGACCTGACCGACGAAGCCGAGATGGGCCATATCGAGCTCTCGCGTTCGGCCGATCTGATCGTGGTCTGCCCCGCCACGGCCAACATCATGGCCAAGGCGGCTGCGGGCCTCTGCGACGATCTGGCCACCACCACGCTCTTGGCCACCGATACACAGGTCATGTTCGTTCCGGCGATGAATGTGCGGATGTGGGAACACGCTGCCACTCAGGCGAACATCCATACGCTACGCACTCATGGCGCACAGGTCATGGAGCCGGACGAAGGTGCAATGGCCTGCGGTGAGTTTGGCCCGGGCCGTCTGCCGGAAACCTCCCGCATCCTCGCGGCCATCGAAGACCAATTGGCGGGAGGCGCGACGCGGCCCCTTTCCGGACGACATGTGCTGATAACCGCCGGGCCGACGCGTGAACCGGTTGATCCGGTGCGCTATCTCTCCAATCACTCGTCCGGCAGGCAGGGGTTTGCCATTGCCGGGGCGCTCGCAGAGCTTGGGGCAAAGGTCACGCTTGTTGCCGGACCGGTCGAACTTGCGACACCGCCGCGCGTGACACGCGTCAACGTCCAGACCGCGACCGATATGCTGGAAGCGTGTCAGAACGCCCTGCCCGCGGATGTCTTCATCGGCGTCGCCGCGGTCGCGGACTGGCGCCCGGCGACAAGCTCGCCGGTCAAGCTGAAGGGCAAGCAGGCGATGAGTGCGCTGGAGCTTGTCGAGAACCCCGATATTCTGGCGATGATCGCGGCAGACGGTCCGATGCGGCCAGGTCTGGTGATCGGGTTTGCAGCCGAAACGAACACCGTTGAAGCCAATGCGCGTGAAAAACGGACCCGCAAAAATTGCGACTGGATCATCGCCAATGATGTGTCAGGCGACGTGATGGGCGGATCCGAGAATGAGGCGCTCATCATCACGGAGTCGCGATCGCGTCGTCTGCCGCGCGCGGCCAAACACCTGATCGCCCGCGACATTGCGGCAGAGATCGCAGAGGCGTTGGGAACAGGGAGTGTGCAATGACCAAGTCTGCCGATCTGCAAATCTGCCCTCTGCCACACTTCGACGGGCTCGAATTGCCCGGCTATGAAACGGACGGCTCTGCCGGAATGGATGTCCGCGCAGCGGTGGCGGAACGTGAACCGGTCGCCCTCGCCCCCGGCGCATGGGCAATGATCCCCACGGGTCTCACGTTTGCCATACCGCCCGGCTATGAAGTGCAGGTCCGGCCACGTTCCGGACTGGCCGCCAAGCATGCGGTCACCTGCCTCAATACGCCCGGCACCATCGACAGCGACTATCGCGGCGAGGTGAAAGTCATCCTCATCAATCACGGGAATGAGACGTTCGTCATCGAGCGCGGCATGCGTATTGCCCAGCTTGTCCTGGCAGAGGTGACGCGGGCCAGTATCGTGGTTTCGCAGAAACTCTCCGACACGGTGCGGGGCACGGGCGGCTTCGGCTCGACGGGCAAAAATTAAACTTTATCCATATCCAGCGGAACCGAACACCCCGATAAGCCGTTCTTTCGGCACACCCAAATGTGTACATAAAGGGGCAATATATGGAATTTCTGGATCAGATTTCGCTGATGACCAACGAGGCATCAGCGCAATTCAATCCGCTGGTTGCGTGGGGTCTGAAGATCCTGCTCGCCATCGTGATTCTGGTTGTCGGGTACTTCCTGGCAAAAATCATTTCTAAGGTTATTGGCGCTGCAATCGACAAGATCGGCTTTGTCGACCGGGCAAATCGCGAAACCGGAACCGACCAGCCCAATATCGGCTCCAGCATCGCAACAGCAATTTTCTGGTTGTTGATGCTCGTCGTCTTCGCGGTTGCGCTCGCAACGCTTGGCCTGTCTGAAGTCGTCGCGCCGGTACAAGGCATGTGGACCGAAATCCTCACCTTCCTGCCGCAGTTGATAGCCGCCATTGCGATCCTCGGCCTTGGCCTCATCTTCGCTGTGATCGTCCGCCGCATGGTTCAGTCCGTTCTGCTTGCAGCCCGGATCGACCAGATGGTGTCCTCGGCCGGCTCGCATATGCCGGAAGTCGGGACCACGCAGGACACCGCCACCACGACGTCCACGCCGGTTGCAACGGGTCCGAAAGCTCCCAGGCTTTCGTCCGCACTGAGCTGGATCGTCTTTGCGCTCATCGCCATTCCGGTCGTGATCGCCGCGGTCGATGCACTTGGTATCGATGCGATCTCCGATCCGACAACCACGATGCTGAACGAAGTGCTGCTTGCTCTTCCGAACATCTTCGTTGCCGGTATCATTCTGGTGATCGCCTACTTCATCGCGAAGTTCGTCACCATGCTGATCGAGCAGGTCCTGCCGCAATTCGGTATTGACCGTTATATGCAGAAGATCGGCCTGACCGAGGCGACCGAAGGCAGCTTTACCGCGACCAAGGCGATCAGCACGATTGTCGGAATTGCGATCATGCTGTTCGGTGCCGTTGAGGCGACCGAGGTTCTCGGCTTTGCCGTCCTGTCGGACTTTGTCGAGATCATCCTTGAGCAGGGCGCGGAGATACTCTTCGGTATCGTCATCATCCTGGTCGGTATCGTTCTTGCGAACGCTGCGGGCAAGGTTCTGGACGCGGCCGGTTCCGGCGCGACCGATCTGGTTGCGAAGATCGTCAAGTACACGATCCTCGTTCTGGCGGTCATTCTGGGTCTGTCGCGCATGGGTCTCGACCCGAGCGATGGCATCTTCATCCTGAATGTTGCCGAATATATCGTGATCGGCTTCGTGATTGCCTTCGGTGTCGGTGGTGCAATCGCCTTCGGCCTCGGTGGACGCGAATGGGCTGCCCGCCAGCTCGAGAAGATCAACTTCAACAGGCGCCAGCCATAACGGCGCACGCTTGAACCCAAACGAGAAAAGGCCGCATCACGCGGCCTTTTTTTATGTCTGGCTCTCAGCTTGCGCGCGTACCCGTTCAATCGTCGCCAGCAAGCGGTGTATGTCCTGCGGACGCGAAAGGCGGTGATCGCCGTCACGGATCAGCGTGAACACCGCCGAGGGCGAGGTCAGCGCCTCATGGGTTGCCAGCGCATGACGCCATGGCACCGCATCGTCCTGCTCTCCCTGCAGCGTCTCGACGGGAACGGACACCGCGATCCGCTTGCCGTCTTCGAGAAGGCTCCAATTGCGTCCGTCCTCGATCAGGTCACGAGTGATGGGATTGGGCGTTCCAAAAGGCGAGGGCTGCATCCAGACCCCTTTCTCCGTGATCTCATCCCGCGCCTCTTGCGTGAGCCCGGCCCACATCAGCTTGTCAGTAAAATCTGCGGCCGGCGCGATGAGCACCAGGCCCGCCACCTTGTCGGGCCTTGCCAGCGCCGCCAGCAAGGCCATCCATCCTCCCATGGACGAACCGATCAGGATTTGCGGGCTGTCGCAGATCTCGTCCAGCACGGCCAGCGCATCCGAACGCCAGCGCGAAATGGTCCCGTCCGCGATCGCACCCGTGCTTGCGCCATGCGCGAAATAGTCGAAAGCGGTGAACCCGATGCCCCGTGCGGCTGCATGCTCTTCAACGGCCAGCACCTTCGAGCCGTTCATATCGGACCGGTATCCGCACATCCAGACAAGACCGGGACCACTGGTCCTTGACGGCAAATTTCTGTAGGCCAGACGCTGGGTGTCCGGTCGTTCGAGGTAGCAGGTGTCACAAGTGCTCATAGGCTCTTCTAGAGCAGACGGAACGGCGCGCAAACAGCGGGTCGGCGCAAGGCGCGGGTCCGAGGGATGAGCCTTGCAGGACGCACAATTCTTCAGGTGATTCCGCAGCTGGACGCCGGGGGCGCGGAGCGCACGGTCATCGAGATCGCGCAGGCACTGACCCGCGCGGGAGCACAGGCGCTCGTTGCCAGCGAAGGCGGCAGGCTGCAAGGCGAACTTGAAGCGGCAGGCGGCGAGCTGATCTCTCTTCCCCTGTCGACCAAGAGCCCCTTCGGCCTTTACGCGAATGCCGGGAAACTTGCATCGCTCTGCAAGGCGCGCAGCGTCGATCTGCTTCATGCCCGGTCGCGTGCCCCCGCTTGGAGCGCGCTTCTGGCGGCGCGGCGCGTGCGGCTACCCTTCGTGACCACCTATCACGGGCTGTACAGCGGAACGTCGACACTCAAGACCTTCTACAATTCGGTCATGGCGCGCGGGGATGTGGTAATCGCCAATTCGCAGTTTACAGCCGAAACCGTCCGCGCAAGGCATCAGACCCCGGACGAGCGTCTCGTGGTCATACCGCGCGGTGTCGATCTGGAACGGTTCGATCCGGACCGCATATCGCAATTTGCCAAAGCCGGTTTGCAGGACAAATGGCAACTTTCCCGCGATGGACTGATCGTCCTGCCGGGGCGCTTGACGGACTGGAAGGGGCAGCTCGTCTTCATCGAGGCGCTGAAGTCACTTCCGCGGGAGCAATTGGCTCGTTTCGACATCCGTCTGGTCGGCGATGCACAGGGACGTGACGGGTATGTCGAGCAGATCGAAAACGCCATCGACAGCGCCGGTCTTCAGGACCTGGTGAAGATAACCGGCCATCATGACGACATGCCAACGCTGTTTGCCCTTGCCAATCTGGTCGTTGCGCCCTCCAAACGACCCGAGGCGTTCGGGCGTGTTTCCGTCGAGGCGCAGGCCATGGGCTGTCCGGTCATCGGCTCGGATCATGGCGGACAACGCGAAACCATTCTCGACGGACAGACCGGCTGGCGCGTCACGCCCGGTAATTCCGATGCGCTCGCCGCGGCCCTGTCAGTCTTTCTCAGCCAGAGCGAAGCAGAGAGAGGCAGCATGCGTCAGGCGGCGATGGCACATGCCCGCGCACACTTTTCCATCGAACGCTTGCGAAACGCCACGCTGGCAGTTTACGAACAGCTTCTAGCGCCACAACCCGAGCGGATATGAAAAACGCAAACGCCAATCCGGGCGATGCGGCACGCCGCGTCCTCATCATCAAGCTGAGCGCTTTAGGCGATTTCGTTCTGGCTCTGGGTGCCATGAAATACGTCCGCAACGCGCACCCGTCAGCGCACATCACCTTGCTCACCACACCGCCGTTTGAAGCCTTTGCGAAGGCTTGCCCCTATTTCGACGGTGTCGAGACAGACGGACGCCCGGCGGACACGCGCGGCACGGCAGCGCTGATCAAGCGCCTGCGCAGCAGCAATTATGATGTCGTCTATGATTTCCAGACCAGCGGACGCACCGGAAACTATTTCCAGGCGCTCCGCCCCAAGCCACCTTTATGGTCGGGTATTGCCACCGGGTGCGCTTTTCCCGATACCAATCCCGCGCGGGCGACAACGCACACGATCGAACGCCTGGCCGGTCAACTCGAAGATGCCGGGATCGGACCGGAGGGCGGTTTCTCTGCAGCGACCACACCCATGCCCGACGTGTCCTGGATACATGAAACGTTCGGGTCGCCGCCCCGTTTGCAACCGGCCTATTTCTCGCTCTACGGGCCGTATGCCTTGCTGATCCCCGGTTCGTCGGAACACCGCTCGGCCAAGCGCTGGCCGCAGGAACGCTACATCGAACTGGCAGGACATCTGGTCGCTGAAGGCGTTACACCGGTTGTGATCGGCGGCAAATCGGAGAGCGCCATCGGTCTGGCGGTGACGCAGGCCCATCCGGACGCGAAGACATTGTGCACCCGCACCGATCTCTTTCAGGTGGCAACGCTTGCCATGCAGGCCAGCTTCGTGGTGGGCAATGATACCGGACCGATGCACATGTCGACCCTGGCCGGTGCGCCGGGTGTTGCCCTGTTTGCGACCACCGAATCCGACCCGGGACACTCGCGTCCGCGCGGCAGCAATGTTATCGTATTGCAGGCTCCGACACTTGAAGACGTTCCTGTAAGCGCCGTCATGCAGGCAATCAGAGCCATTGGCGGCTTCACGGACGCTTGAAAGGCGGCGCGTGAAACGGCATATTCAAAGCACGGTTTAATCACACAGGAGTACCGACCATCGCACGCAGACCCATGCCGGCAAAGATGCCACAGAAATCCGGCCCCCGTATAAACGAGGCGATCGAGGCCGATACCGTCCTTCTCATTGACGAGAATGGCGAAAAGCAGGGCGAAATGCCCCTGTCAGCCGCGCTGGAAGCCGCGCAAGCGGTCAATCTCGATCTGGTTGAGGTGTCGCCCGAACGCAACGACGCCCGTCTGCAAGATCCTTGATTACGGAAAGCTGCGCTTCCTCGAACAGAAGAAGAAGGCGGAAGCCCGCAAGAAACAGAAGACCGCCGATCTGAAAGAGATCAAGATGCGGCCGAACATCGACACGCATGACTATCAGGTCAAGGCACGTGCGATCACCCGGTTCTTCGAGGAAGGCGACAAGGTCAAGATCACACTGCGCTTCCGCGGACGCGAAATGGCGCACCAGCATCTGGGCTATGAGCTGCTGCAGAAGGTCAAGGGCGAGTTCGACGAGATCGCCAAGGTCGAGCTCGAACCAAAGCTCGAAGGCCGGCAAATGGTCATGGTATTGACACCACGATAACTGCTTTCCCCCGATGAAATGTCCGGTTCCTGGCGGGTTTGCTACCAGCGGATGAAGTCGGCTGGCCTGCGCCTTTTGGGGTCTGGTGCTTCACGTAGTTTCCCCTAGGACAAGGTTTGAGGGGAACCGAATGTCATTCACAGGCGCATTCTGGGATCAGATCGATCACGGTACCGATTATGCCGAGGTCGAGCACCATCTGCTGGACCTGACGCGTGACTTCGGGGTGACAGCCATCACGGCAATGGAAATCCGGCGTCCGGGCCGTGTTCCGGCACTCGGACAGCTGTTCGGCAAGACTGATGGCGTCTATGCGCGCCGGTATCGCAAGGAAGACCTGGCTGCGTCCGACGTGGCCGCCCGTCATGCACTTCAGTCCGAAGAGGCGTTCGCTTGGGATGATGTGCGGACCGTCCATCTGAGCCGCAGTGAAACGCGGGTGTTCGACATTGCGCGGGAACACGGGCTCGGCGACGGCTATATCGTTCCCAATCATGGACGCGGATGTGCGTTCGGCATTGCCAGCTTTTATGGAAGCAGGATTGATACCTCGCCGCTGGCCCGCCGCACGCTGGCGGTCACCGGCGCGGTCTTTTATCGGTTCGCCAGCCGTCTGGCCCGGACCGACCCGAAAATGCAGGCAGAAAACCTGACCAACCGGCATCGTGAAGTGCTTCATCTTTCGGCGAGCGGTCAGTCCAATAGCGAAATGGCCAAAACCCTCGGCTTGGCGGAAGCGACCATCAACAGCCACATGGAAACGGCCAAGGACCGGCTGGGCGCACGCACCCGGACCGAGGCTGTCGCGATTGCGCTTGGTCGGGGTCTCATCGACGCCCCCTGACAGAGGGGCGATGGTTGTCGCTTGAGAAGATTGCACTTTTACCGTTTGGTTAAGAGCGCGTTTCTCATGTGATCACATGAGTGTGCACATGTTCAGTCTTTTGTATGGTCACCTTCTGTTCCGGAGGGGGCCCAGCACATGATCCATGTCGTAACCGTCGATAACCAGCATCTTTATGCCCGTCAGCTCGACGAGATGTTCCGGATGCGCCACGAGTTCTACATCCGCCAGCGCGGCTGGACAGAACCTCGCGTCGGTAGACGGACGTGAGACCGACGCCTTCGACAATGAACACGCCGTCTATCTGATGAACCTTGACCGGTTCGGACGCATTCTTTCGACCTTCCGGCTGAACCCGACCGATACGCCCTACCTTCTGGCCGATGCCCTGCCCGAGTATCTCGACGAGCCTGCGCCGCGGTCTGACCGGGTCTGGGACCTGACGCGCTGGATGGTTGCTCCCGAAGGCCCGCCGCGAAAGCGCCGAGGAGATTGCCGCGCCGCAGCGCACCCTGATCTGCGGCGTAATGGAGTTTGCGCAGGCCCGCGGCATCGAACACTACACAACCCTGACCGATACGGCGTTTCTGAAACGGATCGAAGCCGTCTGGCCCTATCGCACGCTTGGCAAGGCCCGCCACTTCACTGATGGCGGCGGCGAAGCCATCGCCATCATGATCGATGCAGGCCCGCATGTTCTGGCCATGTCGCGTGACCGGACGGGCATTCTGGCGCCGGTCCTGTTCGAGCTGACGCCAAAAGGGCCGCAAGGCTCGCCGCAAGATCGTGCCACCCTGAAGGAGACCGCCATGAAGGCTCACGACAGGCTGCCCCGTAGCGACACCGAGCATATCGTGCAGGCCGCCGAAGACATGTCACGCCAGCTTGGCGCACGCTCCTCGCAGGCTGAGCCGGAAGACATGATCGCTCTGGTTGATGCGTTCACGAATACGGTCCGGGGCTATCTGCAGGATACCCCGCCCGGCGAAAAGGTCTGAACCGACACCTCGCCGCTGCGTCGGGAACGGATCGCACCTGCGCGGCGTCGTGCATGCACCGGGCTTGCAATGACCGCCTTGCCGCGTGACTGTGGCGCCAAGCCGCCAGCGGAGTGCCCGTGCATGATTCGTTTTCTCTCCTGTCTCGCCGCCGCGACCGCTATGCTGGCGGCCTGCGCCACGCTTGAGCCGGAACCCTGCACACCCGAATGGGTGGAATGGCGGACCGACAGGGTGCTGAACGATTTTGCCCGCCGCAACCGGTCGGACATATCGGAGCTTCGCTCGGCGGCATCCTATCTGGACGGTCAATCGACCTTCGGCGCAATGAAGATGGCCTTTGCCGTGGAAAGCGCGCGTCGCCTCGCCAATGATTTTGCCGACACCGCCGTCCCGGAACTGCGCGGCTTTGCGCGCCAGTGCGGCACCACGACGAGAATGTCCGATTTCTTCATCGCCATGCTGGAAGACCAGAATCTCGATCCGGAAGTCATGCGGTGGGCACGCGGCGCTGCGATGATGATCCCTGACGACGTCGACACACTTTCCTGATACCATAGACGGACAAGGCCATGCTTGACCGCCTGCCGGATCGAAGCGCAAGAACGCCGCCATGAGCCGGATCCTCACCTTTCTCCATCGCATGGATGCAAATGCCTGGCGGGCCGTCGGGATGACGCTCCTGCTGTTTGCGACGGTCGGGGCCATCCTGCTGATCGGAAAGGTCTTCCTCATAGACGGGTCCGGCGGGTCCGGCGGGTCCGGACTGATGGCCGATGCGCAGGACTGGATGCTTTCGGTGCGTGGGCACCCCGGCGGGGTTCTGGTGCTCATCGCCCTCTTCTGCGTGCTGGCGTTTCTCGGCGCACCGCAATTTGCGTTGATCGCCGCAGCCGTGGTCGCTTTCGGACCGGTTCTGGGATCGGTCTATTCATGGATTGCCACTATCGCATCGGCGAGCCTGACCTTCTGGATCGGACGCTGGTTCGGCGAGGGCGCATTGCGCCGCTATGGCGGCCAGGTGGCTAACCGGTTTTCGCGCTTTGTAGGTCGCAATGCCTTTCTTGCCAGCATGATCGTGCGGATCGTGCCGACCGGTCCGTTCATCGTGGTCAATATGGCCTTTGGTGTCAGCCAGGCGCGCTTCAGCCATTTTCTGGCGGGGCTTGCTTTGGGCGTGATCCCCAAGATCGCGCTGGTGGCCTTTGGCGGGCAGGCGCTTCTATCGGCGCTACAGGGCAATCCGTTCATCGCCGCCGCGATCATGGTCGCAGTCGTTGCCCTCTACATTCCCGTCATGCTGACGGCCCGAAAACAGATGGAGGGTCAGGACAAAAGCGCGCCGGGACGTTCGCCGCTCATCCGGCGAACGCCGAAGGAGTAGGTATGACTGAGACGTTTCCCCGTCTGGACATACTTGCGCCGCCGCAGCGGGCGCTCTGGCCGGACCTGGCAGATGTGCCCGAAGAGTTCGTGCTGTATGGCGGAACGGCCATCGCCCTGCATCTCGGACACAGAGGCTCCGCCGATTTCAATTTCTCCGCCGACGCGCCAACCGATCCGGACAGATTGTTGGAGAACCTGCCCTTTCTGCGGGGCGGGGCGATCCTCCAGTGCAGACCCAATACGCTTGTCGTGACCGTGGATCGCGGCGGGCCGGTAAAGGTCTACTTTTTCGGTGTTCCGAACGTCAAACGCCTCAAAGACCCGAAAATTGCGGATGATAATGGGCTCAAGATTGCGTCGCTACTGGACCTTGCGGGCAGGAAGGCGCTGGTCGTTCAGGTAAGAGCGGAGTTGAGGGACTATACAGATATCGACGCCCTGATCACGGCGGGCATCTCCCTTCCGGACGCATTATCTGCCGGCCGGGGGATATACGGTGCCAACTTCGATCCGCAGGCTACGCTCAAGGCCCTGTCACTGTTCTCCGACGGCAATCTGGCAGGGCTGGATCTGGCCACGCGCTCGCGTCTGGTTGAAGCGGTCAGGCAGGTCGATCTTCGCAAGCTCCCCGAGCTGGATCTGGGAGAGGGGTAGATGCTTTTCGACAGACTGAAGCCAGACACGGAAACCGGAACAATTGCGCTGCACATCCGCTGGTTCACCCCCATGCCGACGCGTCGCTCCGATTACACCGCGCACAAATCTTCCAAACCGGTTGTGAAACGGGCTTGACATGAGGCACGATCTGCCCCGATCTGGCGAAATGAGAAACGTTCTTCGCCTAACCCTACGCCTTGGGCTTACCAGCCCCTGAGCGCTCACGCCTTCGCCGGACACCGTTCCGACCCGCGTTCAGGGGTAACAGACACACCGTTTCCCGCACCCCTTCCAGCGAGCCAGACCATGAACGCCAAGACAGACCACATCCGCATATTCGACACCACAATGCGCGACGGCGAACAGAGCCCCGGAGCCAGCATGTCGCTGCGCGAAAAGCTCGAACTGGCCGAGCTTCTGCGCGATATGGGGGTCGACGTCATCGAAGCCGGTTTCCCGGCCGCGTCCACTGGCGATTTCGATTGCGTCCGGCAGATTGCCGAGGCCGCGCAAGACGAGACCATCATATGTGGGCTCGCACGCTCCACCCCTGCCGATATCGACCGCTGTTTCGAGGCCGTGAAAGGCGCTGCCAACCCGCGCATCCACACGTTCATCTCCACCAGCCCCGTCCACATGAAGCACAAGCTGAAAATGGGCGAGAACGCGGTTCTGGAAGCCGTCGGCCGTTCGGTCGCCCAGGCGCGCAATCTAGTGGCGGACGTGGAATGGAGCCCGGAAGATGCTACGCGCACCGGCTTCGATTTTCTCTGCAAGACGATCGATACGGCAATCCAGTCCGGCGCGACGACGATCAATGTGCCGGACACCGTGGGCTATTCGCACCCGGAAGAATATGGCGCGCTGATCCGGCGGCTGATCGAGACCATCCCCGACAGCGACAAGGTCATCTGGTCGACCCATTGCCATAACGATCTCGGCCTTGCCGTCGCCAACTCGCTGGCCGGGATCTGCAATGGTGCGCGGCAGATCGAGTGCTCGGTCAACGGGCTGGGCGAACGGGCCGGCAATGCCGCGCTGGAAGAGGTAGTCATGGCCTTGCGGGTCCGCGGCGATACCTTGCCCGGCACCACCCGCATTGATGCGACCCGGCTTTCGCGGGCCTCGAAGATGGTCAGCCAGATCACCGGTTTTCCGGTACAGTACAACAAGGCCATCGTCGGCAAGAATGCGTTCGCTCATGAAAGTGGGATTCATCAGGACGGCATGCTGAAGAACGCGCAGACCTACGAGATCATGACCCCGGCCGATGTGGGCGTGGCCGAAACCTCGCTCGTCATGGGCAAGCATTCCGGCCGCCACGCCTTTCGCGACAAGCTGAAAACCCTCGGCTACGAACTTGATGACGACACGCTGAACGATGCCTTCAAGCGGTTCAAGGCTTTGGCAGACCGCAAGAAGCATGTGTTCGACGATGATATCTGCGCGCTGGTGGACGACGAACTGGCCAGCGAAGGGCGAGCGCATCACCTTTCACCGGCTGCGGGTGGTCGCCGGAACGGAAGGGCCACAGACTGCAGAGATCGATCTGGAAATCGAGGGCGAACGCCATTGGACGACGGCCCGCGGAAACGGTCCGGTCGATGCCGTCTTCAACGCCATACGCGAAATCGTTCCGCATGATGCCCGCCTGGAACTGTATCAGGTGTCGGCAGTGACCGAAGGTACGGATGCGCAGGCCGAGGTGAGTGTCCGGCTCTCCGATGATGGCTTTACCGCGACGGGCCGCGCAGCTGACCCGGATACGCTGGTCGCCAGCGCCCGCGCCTATCTGCATGCTCTCAACCGGCTTGAGGTGCAGACGGCTCAAGCGCAAGGCTGCTTGAGCGTAAAATCAGCCCCGCGCCGCGTGGAAAGGTGCGCCAATCGTGCTAACACGAATCCAACAGCAACCGGATGAACGGATGCTTGCGGAACAGGCACGTTTATGGACTGGGACAAACTTCGCGCCTTTCATGCGGCTGCCGAGACGGGCAGTCTGACGGCTGCGGGCACGCGGCTTGGGGTCAGCCAGTCTGCGGTTTCCCGCCAGATCGCGGCGCTCGAAGAACAAGTCGGCGTGCCCCTGTTCCAGCGTCATGCGCGCGGATTGGTGCTGACCGGAGCCGGTCTGAACCTGCATGGCGCAACGACCGAAATGCAGACTGCGGCGTCCGGCGCGGAATCGGCCCTGCGCGATGCCATGACGACCCCTCAGGGCGAGTTGACCGTGACTGCGCCGGTCGCCTTCGGGACGACCTGGCTCACACCCAGGCTCAACCGGTTTCGCGACACCTATCCCGATGTCCGGCTGAAACTGCTTCTCGATGACCGCGAGTACGACCTTCTCAAGCTGGAGGCCGAATGCGCGATCCGGCTATGGGCCCCGACGCAGGCTGATCTCATTCAACGCAAGCTGATGACCGTCGGCACCTCCCTCTATGCCTCGCAGGCCTATCTGGACAGGTATGGCACGCCAGCCATTCCAGCCGACCTCGATGCGCACGAAATCATCGTCTATGGCCATCAGGTCAATCCGATGCGTGAGGTCAACTGGGCCCAGCGCGTGGGCCGCGATGACCGCCCGCCACGGGTCCCGGCGCTGACCGTCAACAGCGTCGTAGCGATGGTGCGCGCAGCGGAGGCAGGGATAGGGGTCGCCGACCTGCCGGATTACATGATCCGCGAGGGCTCCCCGCTGATCAAGGTGCTGAGCGACGTTCGCGGACCGGAGTTCGAACTGTTCTTCATCTACCCAAGCGATCTGCGAAAATCGAAACGCATCTCCGTATTCCGCGACTTTCTTGTCGGCGAAATTGCCCGGTTCGTTCGCGAAGCCCAGTCATGACGGGCAAATGATATATCCATGCGTATTTGCATGGCTTCTATGGCGAGTTTTGACATTGAAGTGTCACGCGGAGCGGTTATCTCCCTCCTCGTGAACGACGTCTCATCGTTCTACCCGATCTCCCGATTGGGTGTTTCCTCCCCGAGACACACCTTGCCCGGATGCTCATCGAGTGTCCGGGCAATTTTTTCTCTCCGGGATGAATGCAGGCGGTGATGTACCGTTTGGGACATGACGTACCTGATGTTTTGCGGTTTCTGTCTCGAAAATGCCCGCCCCCGGGTATGAACCAATCAGGAAACCGCCCATGCACCGCTTTATCGTTCTTGCCGCTGTTACTCTTACGCTGGCAGCACCGGCCTTCGCAGCCAACATCACGCAGGAGCAGACCTGCCAGCGCACCGCTGAGCATGTCATCGACATCCTTGAGACAAGCGAACGGGCAACGTCTGCAAAGACCGAAATCACGACGCTGACCCGCTTTTCGTCTGCCATGCAGGGGCGGATCGATGCCGGAGTGAAAGCCTCTGCCGCTGACTTCAACATGAAGCTGGAAGACGTTCAGGCGATGGTCGACCAGCAGGGCGCAGCCATCGACGCCCAACTCAAACAGCGTTACGGCACCGACCGGCTCTATCGCGATTACACCGTGCAACTGATGAATTGCGCCAAGCTCTTTCCCGGTGACCTTGGCAGCGACGCCTCCGCTTTCGAGGACACCGCAGACCAGATCGGCACATGGTCGATGGCCGACGGCTAGGCGGTAAATGCCGGGATTTTGGCCAGCGGCGTCAGAAAAGGTATCGCTGATCGTTAACCTGCTCACATTGAAAAGAAAGTTGCGGCAGCATAAGCGGAGGCGATGTACGCTAAAAATCTCTCACTTCTGCTTCATCGCGAACTTTCCGAGGAACATTCTTACCAAGAGACCCTAAAACGATTCGAGTCTCTTCGTGGATATGGCCAGCTCCCGCGTGGTAGAGGCAAAGCGGGACAGCGTCTTACAAACGAGGAAATATCACGCGCGATCTTGGGCTTTGTTCCAACGCGGGCTGGATGGGCGGGACATGCTGCCCTAATCATGAGCGAGCTCCGACCTGTAGGAGGCCAAGAAGCATCTTTTCGGAAAGCAGCTTCTCTAGTTGATTCAATGGCCGCTATATTTGCAGACGACGAAATCTGCGATTCACTTTTTTCGCTTTCGCTATCCATTGCACGCATCTCAGGGAATGACGCATACCACGCAAAGCTACGATTCGAGCAGAGCGGCCAGCGAAGAGTGGTTTCTTTCGTGTCGAAAAATGCGCTCTCACTGAGCGCTGCTGGAGCCGAAATCAACTTTGATCATGACCGTCCGCTCTCGACCAACACCAGACAACTTATTTTGAACCGAGAGTTTTTCCGAGAACTGAAATACAACGTAGACCTGTCGCGGCATTGGAACCGTCCGCTTGATACCGATTGGCGCGAGTATAAGACCGAGGAAGAGCGCAGCGCTTTCCACAAACGCCTTGGCGCACAAAAAGGATCAAACTTCCTGAACCTTGGGGTCGAGGCCAGCGTAACCTGGCCTAAAGACCCGACACGGATAAGATTTGGTGGTCACTATTTTGTTCTGTTTCCTAAGACAAAAGAAAACTCACAATCAATCAGCATCGACTTGGCGCGCGAGCGGATCACAAGTGAGGATGCCAGAACGCTTCTCAATCGCTTTCTAAGCGTATCGGCATGGTGCGATGATCGCCACGCGATTTTGCGTAATGGATGGTCGGGAGGTCCTGTGCCGAGCCCAGTTCCAAGGCGCGACTTATCCTCATCGACCATGATGAGGTGGATGTTCCATCGCTCCATGCCGGGCAATGATCAACTGTTGAAATGCCTTGCGTACTACAGGGATGGTTTAAATGGTGGCGAAGCCGGAATCGTTTCTCACGAAATTGTAAGTTTCTTTAAGGTATTTGAGATTGGCTTCAAAGACGAGGCATTGAGACAGATTGGTTCAAAAGTGCGTGCTTGGATCGAGGTTGTCTTTGACGAGGCATGTAAGGACGTCGACCGCGACACTTTAGATCGGTTCCATCAGGCCAACAACGGCAAAGACCTCGGTAGGTTCGTTTACGAGAACTTTCGTGTGGCGGCGGCGCACGCATCCAAACGTTTCCCTTCCGATGCGGATATGTCAACTGAGACACGAAGGCTGAGGGATGGTGCGAAGATAATGCAGGCTTTAGCCAGATATTACATTCGCACGACATTCCACTTCTCCGCTTCCTATCTGAGCGACTGAAAACGCGTTAAGACCTGCCGCCGAACCGTCCACTCACCGCCGCTTGAATAACCCAACCAGATAGGTTGCTTTGTGGTATGGTCACGATATACCGTGCGCATGGCTTGCGCGTCGTCATCTTCACGGACGATCACGAACCGGCCCATGTTCATGTTTTTGGTGATGGGCACGCCAAAATCAATCTGGTCGGCCCGGAAGGGTCTCCGGCGCTCATCTCGGCTGAAGGCATGAAGGCGAACGATCTACGCCGTGCCATGCACCTTGTCCGTGACCGGCAGGAAGCATTTGTTATCAGATGGAGGGAAATCCATGGTTGATTTGACAAACGCGGAAATCGACGGAGCCCTGGAGCGTGGTCGCATCGCACAGCAGACCGAACCGCGCGCGGTCGCCGTTCGGTATGATAGGAAAAACGGCCGGATCATCGTTGATCTGACTAACGGCTGCACCTTTGCGTTTCCGCCCCGTATGGCACAAGGGCTGGAGTTGGCGACGGATGACGAACTGGCCGCGGTTGAGATCCTCGGCGCGGGTTACGGTCTGCATTGGGACGCCCTTGACGCCGACTTTTCCGTGCAAGGCCTGTTGGGAGGGGTGTTCGGAACCAGAGCCCACATGGCCCGCCGGGCTGGGCAGGCCACATCACCGGCAAAGGCTGCGGCGGCACGGATGAACGGTGCCAAGGGCGGGCGACCGAAGAAGCAAGCCTGACACATAAGCGTACACCTTATCGACGCGCCAAACTCTTCCTCGCAGGCCAGATCGGCACCTGGTCGATGGCCGACGGCTAGCTGGCACGGCAACCCGTTTGACGCACGCGTCTGGCTCGTGTTCCATACCCGAGAAACGGGAGAGATATGGACATGAGCGACCTGCCCCACGGCCCGCTTTCCGGTATCAAAGTGGTCGAGATGGGATCTCTCATCGCCGGTCCGTTCTGCGGACAATTGCTCGGCGATATGGGCGCAGACATCATCAAGGTCGAACCACCGCAAGGCGGCGACCCGATGCGCCAATGGGGGCATGTGCTGAAGGATGGTCGCTCCTATTGGTGGGCCGTGATTGCCCGTAACAAGCAGAGCGTCACCCTCAATCTGCGCGAACCGGACGGCCAGAAGCTGGCCCGCGACCTCATCGCCTCGTGCGATATCCTGATCGAGAACTTCCGTCCGGGAGTCATGGAAAAATGGGGTCTGGGCTGGGAGACGCTGAAAGCCGCAAACCCGAAGCTCATCATGGCGCGGGTCAGCGGCTACGGGCAGGACGGTCCCTATGCGACACGTGCGTCTTTCGGACTGATCGGCGAGGCGATGGGCGGGTTTCGGCGGCTGGCAGGCTATCCGGACCGCCCGCCGGTCCGCATGGGCATCTCCATCGGCGACTCGCTGGCGGCAACGTTCGCCGCGCTTGGCTGCGTGGCGGCTTTGCGGGCGCGCGACATCACCGGCGAAGGGCAAATGGTGGACTCAGCGCTTTACGAATCCGTGCTGGCCATGACCGAAAGCATGGTCGCTGAATATCAGGGCGAAGGCTATCAGCGCGAACGCTCGGGCTCGTCCCTGCCTGGCATCGCGCCCTCGAATGTCTATCCCTGCGGCGACGGTACCGACATCCTGATCGGGGCCAATCAGGATACCGTGTTCCGGCGTCTGGCTGAGGTGATGGGCCAACCCGAACTCGGCACCGATCCGCGCTTTGCAACCCATGCCGCGCGCGGCGCGAACCAGACGGAGATTGACGGGATCGTCGCCGACTGGACGCGCAGCCTGCCATCATCGGACGCGCTGTCGAGGCTCGATGCAGCGGGCATTCCGGCGGGCCGCATTTTCGGGGCCGCCGACATGCTGGCCGACCCCCATTTCGCTGCGCGCGGCGCCCTGACCGAGGTGGAGACGCCGGGGCTCGGGCCGGTAAGGATGCAGAATGTCGTGCCACGTCTTTCGGCTACGCCGGGAGGCGTACGCTCCCCTGCCCCGGAACTTGGTGAGCATAATGACGCGGTGCTGGGCCGTCTGCCCGGCATTGATGACGCAAGGCTGGCAGAGCTTCGCGGACGCGGTATCATCTGAATGTGCGTGGGGCGTCACCGTTTTTTTGGTTCCGGACAATGCCATGTAGCGGCGCTGTTTCTGGCAACGACAGCCCTGCTTGCCGCCTGTGATACGGGCAGCCAGAACGGTGCGGCCAAAGCCTCCACCGCCCCGGCGGCATGCGCAAGCGCACCCGGCCGGGTCAGTCTGCCGGGTGGTACATTCGCGATGGGGGCAGCTGACGCCTACCCCGAAGAAGCGCCGGTGCGGACGATTACGGTCGCCGCCTTCTCAATCGACCGGACAGAAGTGACCAATGCGCAGTTTGCGGACTTCGTCACCGCGACCGGCCACGTCACGCAGGCAGAGCGCAGCGTCGACGGGATCGCACCCGGTTCGGCTGTCTTCATTTCACCGCTTGTCTCCGGTTCGGCGCAATGGTGGCAATTTGTCGAGGGCGCGGACTGGCGACACCCCGAAGGACCCGGCAGTACGATCAAGGCCCGCATGCATCACCCCGTGGTGCATGTTTCACATGCCGATGCGGCCGCTTTTGCAGACTGGGCAGGCGGGCGGCTGCCGACCGAGGCGGAATGGGAGTATGCGGCGCGCGGCGGTCTGGCAGGGGCCCGGTATGAATGGGGCGAAGAGCCACCCGAGACAGGCCCGCCAAAGGCCAATACCTGGCAGGGCGCGTTTCCGCTGGAGGACTCAGGCGCGGACGGCTATGCCGGCACGGCGCCCGTCGGGTGTTTTCCGGCCAACGGTTTCGGGCTCCACGACATGACAGGCAATGTCTGGGAATGGACGAGCGGACAATTCGACCCGGTTGATCGCAATTCCGGGACGATCCGCGGCGGCTCATGGCTCTGCGCGCAAAACTTCTGCCGCCGTTACCGGCCCGCTGCGCGCCACCCGCAGGAACGTGACTTTTCCACCTCGCACCTTGGTTTCCGTGTCGTTTACGAGGAGGACGGAAGATGAGCCGGGATGGCTGCAAGCAGCCTCCCGGCCCGAAGCGAAACCCTCAGATCAGCACGTATGCCGCAAAGAACGCGAAGAACGCGCCGACAACGAAGGCAGCCACGCCGATCCACCAGAGCCACCATCCCAGCCGTCGCAGACGCGTGCAGGCAAGCGCCTTGGCCGGGTCCGCCGGACAGGGCAGAGATCTGGCGTGCCATTGCCAGAGCCCCGAGGCCAGCAGCATTCCGCCTGCAAATGCGAAGACCAAAAGCCTTGTTGGCACCGAGCCAGGTGATGCCCGGCACGGTCTCGATGAGACCGGCCATGACCGCCCCCATTCCGATACTGACCAGCAGAGCCGGAAGGGCGCAGCAGATCAGCGTCGAGACGGAGGTGAAGAGCGCAAGCGTTGCCGGAAGAATGCTTGGCGGGCGGACATCGCGATCGAGCGCGGTCACATTGCCTCGCGTTCGACGGAAACCATGGCATAGCCGGACTTCTTGACCATGGCTTCGACCTCGTCATCGGCGAGCATCATGCCGGGCTTGAGGCCAACATGGATTTCGCCGGAGTCCAGATCGACATGGACGCCGTCGACGGCCTTGTTCCTTGAAAACACCTTGGTGACCGCGCGGGCACAGAAGTCGCAGACCATGCCCTTGACGTGAACGGTCAGCATGGTGGCCTGTGTGGCGGTTGCCTCCGGTGCTGCCTGCGACTGTGCGGATACCGGAGCGGTGGAAAGTGCGAGCGCTGCGCAGCAGAGCAAGAGATTGAGATGTTTCATGTCAGTCATTCCTAGAATCTGATGATCCAGTTCGCCATGAACCGGTCTGTTTCGGGGGTGTATCCAAGCTCGAGGAGCTGGACGTCGTAGAAGAAGCGGACGAGCGGGGTGACCGTCGTCGGCGTTTCGCTGTCAGGCTGGTTTTCGACCTGCAGCATCAGCCAGGTATGCAGGTCGCCATAATCCCCGATATAGGGGGCGATGCCGAGGCGGGCCGATTGGCGGACCGTACGATCAAAGCCGGTATCATAGGCCCGTGCCGACCATGAGGTGAACCAGCGACGGGTTTCCCAGTCGGCAGACACGCCGATGAAGCCTGCCAGTTCGGGACCTTCCGGGCCGAACGGATCGGCCTGGCCTGCCCCAAGGTTCAGATAGAGATTGGCTTGCGAGCCCGTCTCGTTCCATCGCTTGACGAGGCGGTTGTACTGGACGCCGGTAAAGTGCCAGTCATTGCCCCAGTTGCGTTCCGAATAGAGCCCGATCGAGTCCTGAAAGGTGGGCGAATAGTGCAGGTGAAGCGAGGAATAATCCCCGTTATTCATCTGCATTGCCGTCCACCCGCCCGGATACGATACCGGTCTCGCTTCGGCCGGGCCATGGGCCCATGCCAGCGCTATTGCCGCGAGGACCGCGGCACATGTGTATTTCATCTGAAACTGTCCTGCCTGGTTGATCCGGTTGGTTCGGATCAGGCGCGCGGCGGAGGCGGGTCGTATTCCAGAGGCGGGTTCGTAATGGCCTGCGGAAGTGCGAACGCCCATTTGGCGCTGACAGCAACAAACCGGCTTTTCAGGCTATCATCTCCGACAAACACCGTTGGCGTCGAAACTGCCGGGCAACAGCAGATGCCGTCTTTATCGTCCGGCATTTGCGGCATGTCGCGCGTGTCGCTATCGCTTGCCATCTCATGGCACGGCATGGCTTTCACGGCAGCGGTTTGCGCGACAGCTTCGGGCCTGTCCATATTGCAGGGTTCAGCCGCAGCATTCATGGCCAGGGCCAGCGCAAACAACAGACAGAGAAGGATGGAGCGCAATCGCATAGGGTATTATTTTACACCTGCGACAAAGCGATAGCAACGCTCACCACGGACGGGGACTGCACAGACGCAATCCGCGCCAGCCTTATTCCACCGCCGAACAGGCATCCTGCGACTGGGCGCGCTGCGCTGCCTGAAGGTCGTCCATATTGCCAATGCGCCGTCGGATGAGGACAGCGCCGCGCTTGCCCGGGCTAACAATGACATCTGCCGCGCTTTGACCGTCCTCATCGCGCGTGAGCCGAAAACGGTGCGGTCCGGGCACGGCGGTGCGCGAATTCAGGACGTGAAAATTGTTCGTCGCCGCATCATAGAAAGAGGCCGACCAATAGCCTTGCATGGCCCCGATGGTAAGCGCCGCATCGCCGCCGGTCAGGTCGAAGGCGCAGACCGAATAGAGAAGATCCGGCGAGGGACGCACAATGGCGCGTGACTGCGGCGTCGGCGGCGGCGCATGGATCATCCGGTTCGGCCCGCCCGCCCGGTCTTCCATCCCCTGCATGGCAATTTTCATGATGACGCGCGGCGTCGCCCAGGTCGCTCCCCACCAGCCGATGAGCCCGCAGAGCGCAAACAGCGCTGCCAGAATGAGCGCGCGACGCATCAGCTCTGCTCCCCGGGGCAAGAGAGCTTTTCCAGTGCCGGGAACGCCGCGCCCGCAGACAAGCCAAGCGCAGGCAAGTCCGGCTCGTAAAGCCGCAGCGTCAGGTCGAAGCTGACGGCTCCGGATGTGGACAGCCAGGCGTCGCCGGAGCCCGGACGGTCGGGGCCGATCAGGGCGCTCCAGCCATCCGCGACCAGCCCCGGCATATCGGCGTTGATCGAGGCGGCATCATCCGTGTTGCGGGCAAGAAAATGTGCCTCGTCATAGAGCGTGACAGACCACCAGCTGGCCGGCAGCGCGCCGCCCGAGAGCCGGTAGCTGCAGGCCGGGTCGAGCCGCGCGTCGGAATCGTCTGTGGACCGTACATAATAGACCGCCTCGTTGCGGGTGAGCGCGAAGAGGCCGCTCCGGGCAACCCGCGCGCGAAGCATGCCGTCTGCCTCGGCCGAGCCGATATCCGGGTTCGTCATCCATTGCCCGTCGACGCTCGACATCCCGCTCTGTCCCGATTGCCAGAGCGAAAACCCGGCACCGGTGAGCAGCCCCGCGCAGGCGACGAGACAGGCAAGAATTGCGGTTTTCATCACATGCCCTCCGAACGGTAGGACTATGCGGCCATGCCCGCGTTCCGACAATAACGCTCTCATCCTGAGCCCGTCGAAGGATCGAGAGCGGTGGGAGCGGCGAGGCAAACCGCAAACGCCGCCACGCCAGCGTGGAACACGCGTGGCGTCCAGACCGGCGGTCAAGCCACGCCACATCTTCGAACCTGTTTTCTGGACTCCACGCCTTCGGCTGGAGTGGCGTAGAAAGTGTGGGCTCGATTGGCAGCACAGGGGCGCAGTCCCGGTCCTACGACAAGCTCAGGATAAGAGCGGTGGAGGCTGAGAGGCCGGGGTCTCATGCTCAGCTTGTCGAAGCGCGAGAGCGATGGGAAGGCTTCAGCCACTCCAAAGGCGACCCCGGATCGTCGCTGCGCGCGTCCGGGGAAGCGGCTGAAGAGACGCTACGCAGTATGAAGCAGCCGCCCCGGAGTGGTGTCAGCCATATTCGGGGCAGCCTTTTTACAACAAAACATACAAACCACTGTGCCGTCAGCTTCGCCTGATACCGGGCATCGCTTTTCCGAATGCCTGCAGCACTAATTCGTGAGGCATATCGACAGCAAACCATGCGCTATCAGGAACGGGTTCCGGTGACGGGTTCTCGGCAATAATCAGGTGAAATGTACTCGGGTTCATTTCTGGTTTCGCGGCTAAACGAATTTCCATTCCTCGAGGTGTGTAACGTGCGATGACGTCGAACATGGTCACGTCAAACCACGGCATTCGGTGAGACAAAGCCGGCGCATCTTCGGTTCCAACGACGAGAACGCCCCTGTCGGTCTCCCAGTTGATCGCTTCCAAAAACTCGCCTGTGTATGAATAGCCTTCAGCCTCTGAATCGAGATGCACCGTCAACCTTATGCAAATTTTGCCTCTGGTTCCGGCGACTTCCACCAGAACGGCCCTGCAACGATCAACCCGCATGTGTGAAGGCATTGAAGGTTGTATATCGCTAGCTTCAAGCAGCAAATTCCCGTTCTCGGGCAGCCTGCTTTCAAGATATGCCTCGATACTCAATCGACCGAGCAATGTATCCAAGACAAGCTTTCGCGATACCTTTGCCATGATGAACCGCCGGTAGCTGATAAAGGTGCATGGATACGTTGGTACATGGATGCAACACTCGCCGCCACCTGTAGAATTTTCTTGTGAGGCAGTGTCTCAAATCTGCGCCCCGTAGTCACCTCCCGCCGCACGCCCTCTGCTCACGCGCGGTGTCACTCGAAGCTGCCATGCCGCCCTTCGCCGCGTCGAAAAGGTGATACTCCGCTAGCGGCCTAGCCTGCCCGCTGCCCTCTCGACTGCCTCTGCGGCCGACGGAAACAAATCCGGACTACCCGCAGTAGGCCCAGTGTTTTCAGGTTGGTTCACCAGCTATTTTCCATTCATGCATCGCCCGCACAAACTCCGTCGTGGGGTACTCCCGAATATCCTCTTCCGACGATCCAGCGGCCAGTTCTCGTTCCCAATACCACTCTTGAAATGCGATGTATTTCCCCTGAATTGAGCGATGCCCCTATGGCTGGCGCTCCAGCCTGGGCGATGAGCCAACTGCGCACTCTGCGAACAGCCTTCTCGTGATCTCCGTCGTGAGACTGAATGTCCCACCCAGCGATATCGGATAAGGCCCGCTGATAATCAAAACGTGTATGCTCAAGCACTAATATACGCTTGTCAGTCAGGGGGGCTTGCCCAAACCTTCGCGATGCGTGATCAAGCCCAAGCTCAAATGGCATGTTCAAACGGGCGTATTCGCCAGCCTCTGAGGATTTGCATCGCGTCAGATCATGAATGGCGAATTTTGACTCGCGAATTAAGTCAGCAATACGGTCCAATCGCGCGGCGGCGTTATCTGTGTTTTCGGGAGCCAACCGTGGATAGAAGCCCAGCTCCACGATGCAAAACGCTATCGCTTGTAGGATAGGTTCGAAGTCTTCATCAAATGGGCAATTTACAAAGACCGAGCGATCAAACGGAGGAGGCAAACTCAGCCTTTCGGCGGGTGGGGATCATTGCCATATGAATTGCGCTCTCTGATCCTTCCGTCGCGCCCGTGAATATATAGCTCGGTTTTTTGGTTCTGAGCGATCTTGGTAGCAGCCTTGATCGCGTCTGCCTGAGTGGCATGTGTGCTTGTCGCCTTGGGCGAGCCAGCCTTCTTGACCGCCCATCCTCCAGATGAGCTCCGCACAACGTGTTGACCCTTTTTCGCCATAGTCTTTACCTCCACAAGCTAGATAGCAGCGCGCGTCAGGAACCGCTAGTTTCTGATGGCCAAAATGTCAGATCTGGGTGCGCCCGCCTTTACCCCAGCGCGCCCACAAGCCGCCAGTCCGCAAACGGCCCAAATTCCGCCGCTTCAAATGACAAGCGAATTGGGCAATTAGATTGGATACTTTCACCGACCGCACACCAAGCTGGGCATACGCCAAGCCAACCCTTGCACCCTGGAATCGGGTGGTTCAGAATGCCGCAATGCAAACCCCAGAGTGCGCCACGAATCTCCGATTTGTGCTTCCCCCATGCTTCCCCGGAGCAACCGACAGAGCGGGGAAGCAGAATTCGCCAACTTGCGATCCGCTTAAGCGGTTCAATTTTCCAAAGAAAAATGGAGCGGGCGAGGCGATTCGAACGCCCGACCCCAACCTTGGCAAGGTTGTGCTCTACCCCTGAGCTACGCCCGCTTCCTGGGTAAACGCTGTCGCGTCGGAAGGCGTCATAAAGCGCAAAGGCGGCGCGCTTGCAAGAGGGAAATGTGTGCGGGGTGCTGAAATACGCCTGCCCGCTTTGCAACAGGTTCGTTCGCCTTCTTCATACCCGTCGCCGCTTGCGTCGCCGCAGGGCGCCAGTGCGGTCCCTATGAAGGTGCAGGCAGCCCCTCGCCCGTTGACGGTACGACGGGATACAGCTTATGTAGCACTCGCTACAATCGAGGGGAACGCCATGTCCGGAACATCTACATCGCCATGTCAGGCGACCGCCCTGCTTTCCCGCGGGCAGACACTGCTGATGATCGTGATCGGGATCATCTTGTGGTTCGGTGCCGCGCTGCTGCTGCGCTATCTCGGCCCGATGGGGATCTACCAGCCTCCCGCCATTGCTTGGGTTTACGCCCTCGTCATTCCGGGAACATTTCCATTCATCCTGCTTGTCCGGCTCGCCGGACGACTCGCAGGGCCGCAGATCATCACGGGCGTCACGATCGTGACGGCAACTGCCCTGCTTCTGGACGGGCTCGCAGTCGCTTTCTTTCCATCCCTGTATGGCGCAACCCCGGCTCTTGTGGCGGGTGCGGGCGGGGCGATCCTGTGGGGCGCAGGTGTCGGCCTGGTGCTCGGGGTCTGGATGGGCTCGCGGCGCTAGGCAGTTTGCCCTGCGATGATTGCGTTGCAAGCCTCGTCAAGCCCGAAGCTTCCCAGAAGCGCGATGCCTTCAAGGGTAGCGAGCAAGCGGGCCGCGTCCCCCGCTCTCGCATCTGCCCCCGGTGCCAGCTGGCCCTCGATCCAGACGAGGAAGCCCTGCCCGATCTGCGCACCTGTTGACCGGCAGACCGGATCGCCGCGCGCGGCAAGGCTCGCCATCTCCAGCCAGACCTGCATGAACGGGCGCAAGTCCTCCTCGGCTATCAGCCCGGCAAGGTCGGCAAGCAGCATATCGAACGGCCGGGGCGGACCTTCATGATCGACAAGGCGGTCGTGCATACGGCTTGCGATCACCGTCAGGGTGCTGCCCAGCAGGTCTGCCTTATCCTCGAAATAATAGAGCAGCATGCGGTCGCTGATGCCCGCGCTTTTCGCCAGTGGGCGCAGGCTTGAGCCAGCGATTCCGTGACGCAGCACATGGTCTGCTAGCGTTTCCAGAAGGTCAGCGCGCTTTTGCGCTTTCTTGTCGGCTGTCATGAGACATGCTCACAGTCCGGTCTTTGCGGGCGGAAAGCCCGGTCGCTGCGCAACTGAACCCTTGCGGACATCCGCGCAAACAGCCTCCCCGGCTCTGGCCTGGCCGGTCCGGGAAAGCTGCTTTCGGGAGAGCCCTAGGCGGCCTTGTGACCGAGCATGGCTTTCACCTCGAGGAATTCCTCAAAGCCGTGCGTGCCCCATTCGCGGCCGTTGCCGGACTGCTTGAAGCCACCGAAGGGGGCCATGAAGTCCGCGCTCGCACCGTTCAGATGGATCTGCCCGGCACGGATCTGCCGCCCCACCTCTGCCGCGCGCTCCAGCGAGCCCGCCTGAACATAGCCCGACAGCCCGTATTCGGTGTCGTTGGCCATTTCGATGGCCTGCTCTTCGGTATCGTAAGGCAGGATGGAAAGCACCGGCCCGAAGATTTCCTCACGCGCGATGGTCATCTCGTTGGTAACGTTCGCAAACACGGTCGGCCGTGCGAAATAGCCCTTGTTGAAACCTTCGGGGCGCCCCGTACCACCGGCGACGAGCGTTGCGCCCTCGTCTATGCCTTTCTGGATCATGTCCTGAACCTTGGCATACTGGTTGGCGTTCGAGATCGGGCCAATTGCACCTTTCTCGGCTTCGGCAGGCATCATCACCCTGACGCTCTCGGCGGTTGCCTTGGCAATCTGCGCGGCCTGATCGTGCTGGTCGCGATGCACGAACATGCGCGACGGGGCATTACAGGACTGGCCGGAATTCGTCATCATCTGCATCACGCCGCCGGAAACGGCCTTTTGCAGATCGGCATCCTTCAGAACGATATTGGGAGACTTGCCGCCCAGTTCCTGCGCCACGCGCTTGACCGTCGGGGCCGCGGCCTGCGCCACCAGAACACCTGCCCGGGTCGACCCGGTGAACGACATCATGTCGATGTCCTTGTGTTCGGAGAGGGCCTGTCCCACGCCCGGACCATCGCCATTGACGAGGTTGAAGACGCCTTTCGGCACGCCGGCCTCATGCATGATTTCGGCCAGAAGCATGGCGTCGATCGGCGCGATCTCGGAGGGTTTGAGCACCATGGTGCAGCCAGCCGCAAGCGCAGGCGCGACCTTGCAGGCGATCTGGTTGGCAGGCCAGTTCCACGGCGTGATGAAGCCGCAAACGCCGATGGCTTCCTTGCGCAAAAGCGTCGAGCCCTGCTGGACCTCGAAATCGTAATTGCGCAAGATGTTCGCGGTGGTCGCAAAATGACCGAGCGCCGCGGGGGCCTGGGCCGCATTGGCCAGCCACATGGGCGCGCCCATTTCGTGGGAAATCGCCTCGGCAATTTCCGGCATCCGCTTCTGGAACCCGGCGGCGATCTTGTCGAGCAGGTCCGCGCGGTATTCGACGGACGTCTGCGAGAAGGACGGGAAGGCCCGTTTGGCGGCGGCAACGGCCTTGTCGACATCGGCCTTCGAGCCGATGGAAATGCGGGCATAGGCCTCTTCGGTGGCCGGGTTTTCGACGTCCATTGTCCGCGCGTCTGCCGGATCGACCCATTCGCCGTCGATATAGAATTTCAGATAGTCTTGCATCGTCTTCTCCTCCAGGTGCGGGCCGTTTTCACGCCTCGTCTTGATAATAGTGTTGGGAGGAGCGTTTGTCGCGGGTCGCGCTACGTCAACCTTTTGCGACGCCTCGATCCTTACAGGATTTGTAACTGGCACGGGGCCAGCCGGCGGGGCATGTCTGGCCCGGACATGGCTGATAAAGGGGACGCACATGATCAACGACCATTCACGGCTTCAGACCGCGGCGCGGGCCGCGCTGGCGGGGCTGGCACTTGCCGCTGCCTCAGCGATACCGGCGCAGGCGCAGACCGAAACCACGACCTGCACATTCAACAAGACGTTTGACGGCGGAGAGACGGTGTCCGTCTGGCTGAAGGGCGAGAATGGCGAGGTCGTCGATGACTTCGCGAAGGTGACGGCCAAACCCTCGCTCTACAGTTTTGCAAACGATGCCGAAGAGCTGCGGGGCGACGACGCCGCCTCGATCGAGCTGCGCTACGATCTTTCCGGCCCGCGTGAGCCCGGCGCAATGACGCTGAAAAGTATGGTCATCAAGCTGGCGGGGTTCGCCAAGCCGGACGGCCCGGCCAACTGGCCTGAAGAACAGCAGAAGATCGCCGTGCTTTATCCCGGAGGCCTGAGGCTTTATACGGCCGACGCAAAAATGGAGCGCTGGAGCACAAAGCCTGACAGCCGTGAAATGGCGCTGACCGTTGACCTCAACAAGAACCTGCGCGGCTCAGCTGAGGAAAACGCCGCCACAATCAACTCGCTTTATGCGTCATGGCAAACATACGGGACGCTGATCGTGAAAGTGTTCGATCCGGGTCAGGAAAAACTGCCCTCCAAGGACAATACGCAGTTTGCCTACATGTATATGCCGACGTCGGGCTTTGGCGCGGTGCCGATCAAGGCGCTGGAAGGCCGTGTGCTGGAATATGTCGAGGCACAGACGGCGAAGCTGAAGGCGGGGACCTGCTGAGAGGCTCTCTTGGATATTGAGCCGCCTCCCCGGACTAGCGTGAGCCATATCCGGGGCAGCCTTTCGAAAGGGACCAGTACTGATTCTCGATCCCCCTCCCTGGCCACGAAACGTTTCCAGGCGGGACTCCTCCCCATGAAAGGGGGCTTGCGAGCGAAGAAATTGATCCGGTGAATCAATTTCGCGAGCTAGGGGTGGGGGTCAGTTCCTGGAACAAACTGAGACTAGCAAGCGCCTGCCCACCCCAAATCAGTCCAACCCCGTCCATCCTGCCTCATAATCCTCGCACGCATGGCGGAGGGGCCAACCGGAAGGTCCGGCCCGTTATGTGCGGCAATGATCCGTGGCTGTCAGAGGTGGACCAACCAACCCCTCAAGGATGGTACGGCGAAGAGGTCCACGAACCCGGCGGCAACCCGCGCGGGCTGCCACTGAAGTCGGACACGGCCCAAGACAGCCGATCCGATGGGCGTAAGTCCGAGGCTCTGGCACATCATTGCGGGCGGGATGCACTCCCGAACACAAAACCAGCCTCTGCGAAAGCAAGGCATTAAACCGCTTCGGCAGGACATCCCGCCCGGCCCCATACCTATCCCGCAACTCCACGGCCCGGAACCGGTGGAGGCTTTCGGCGCATGCATAAACGATACGCAGAAAGTCAGGCCGGTGACCTCAATTCTTTCCGATGCGCTTGTCGCGGGCCGCCAGCAGACGCAGACGCAAGGCGTTCAGCTTGATGAACCCTGCGGCGTCCTTCTGGTCATACGCGCCCGCGTCGTCCTCGAACGTCACATGCGCCTCGGAATAGAGCGAGGCAGGCGAGGTGCGGGCCACCAGATGCACACCGCCCTTGTAGAGCTTGAGCGTGACCTCGCCGGTCACATAGCGCTGCGAATGGTCGATGGCCGCCTGCAGCATTTCACGCTCCGGGCTCCACCAGAAGCCGTTATAGATGAGCTCGGCATATTGCGGCATCAGCGCGTCCTTCAGGTGCGCCGCGCCGCGGTCGAGCGTGATTTCTTCCATGCCGCGATGCGCGGTGAGCAGGATCGTACCGCCGGGGGTCTCGTAAACGCCGCGCGATTTCATGCCGACAAAACGGTTCTCCAGAAGATCCAGACGGCCGATCCCGTGGTCCCGGCCAAGGTCATTCAGCTTCGCCAGAAGGTTGGCAGGCGAGAGCGCCTCGCCATCGACAGACACGGCATCGCCCTGTTCAAAACCGATGCGCACCAATTGCGGTGTATCCGGCGCATCTTCAGGCGCAACGGTGCGCTGATAGACGAACTCCGGGGCGGGCTCGCCGGGGTTTTCCAGCGCCTTGCCTTCGGAAGATGTGTGCAGAAGGTTGGCATCGACCGAGAACGGAGCCTCGCCGCGCTTGTCCTTTGCGATGGGAATGTCGTGCGCCTCGGCAAAGGCGATCAGGTCGGAGCGGGACTTGAACGCCCAGTCGCGCCAGGGCGCGATCACCTTGATGTCCGGGTTCAGGGCGTAATAGCCAAGTTCGAAACGGACCTGATCGTTTCCCTTGCCCGTTGCGCCGTGACAGACGGCATCGGCACCGGTCAGCGCGGCGATCTCGATCTGACGTTTGGCAATCAGCGGACGGGCAATAGAGGTGCCGAGCAGATAGACGCCTTCATAAAGGGCATTGGCGCGAAACATCGGGAAGACATAGTCGCGGACAAACTCTTCACGCAGATCGTCGATGAAGATGTTGTCAGGCTTCACGCCCATCTTCAGCGCCTTCTCGCGGGCCGGTGCCAGTTCCTCACCCTGCCCCAGATCGGCGGTGAAGGTGACGACCTCACAGCCGAACTCGGTCTGCAGCCATTTCAGGATGATGGAGGTATCGAGACCGCCGGAATAGGCGAGGACAACTTTCCTGGGAGAATTGGCTGACAAGGGAAAAGGCTCCTGATGCGAAAAACAGACACCCGCCTCCTACACATTTTTTCGCGGTTTCCAAAACGCCCGTAGGGCGGATCTACCGGTGCGGGTAGTTGTAATTTCTGCACTTTTGCGTTAGAAAGGTCATGGCTCACGCAGAGCTCACCCAGGACAGCCCACCCCATCACAATGCCTCGTTTCCTATAGGAAACAAGGCTCTCGATGATGTGCGCCGTCTATAATCATCAGGTCCAAGGAACGCTCATGACCCTCATGCCTTCGTCTTCCCTTTCCGCCTATATTCTGCTCGACCGTACCGGATCGATGAACCACATCTGGGAGGAAGCGCTGTCCTCCGTAAACGCCTATGCCGCCAAACTGGCCGAGGATGATGGCGGAAGCGCCATTGAAAGCACCGTCACCCTCGCCGTCTTCGATGCCCAGGAGGGGCTTCAGTTCGACGTGCTGCGGGGCGAGGTGAAGGCCACAGACTGGACGAACGTCACCAGCGCCGAAGCCAGTCCACGCGGCATGACCCCGCTTTTCGATGCCATAGGTCGGATCGTGTCACTGGCCGAAACCGCCGCGCCGGAACGGGCTGTGGTCGTCATCATGACGGACGGCCGGGAGAATGCGAGCCGCGAGCTCACCAAAGAGACCGCAAAGGCGGCGCTTGACCGGGTCCGCGGCAAGGGCTGGGAAGTGGTGTTTCTCGGCGCTGAATTCGGCAAGTTCAACGACGCGCACGGCACCGGTATTGTGTCCTCCAAGTCGATGGCCATGCGCAAGGGCCGTTTCAACGGTTCGCTTCAAAGCCTCGCCATGAAGTCAAAGTCTTACGGTCGGCGACTGGAGGAGTCGGTGGACTTTAACGACGAGGACCGCCGGGAGGCCGGCGAGGAGGATGTCACCGGTCGCGGCTGACACGGTCTGGCTCGCGTGTGCTGTCTTCTAAGACACGGGAGGGCTTTGCGGATGCGAGCCCTCTCAGTCGCGCTTTGCGATCGCACAGACGGGATTGAACTTGCTGCTGGCATCTGCGAGCGCTGCCTTGGGTGTTGCAAACGTCCATTCCGTGCAGTTTTTCTGGTCCCCGTTCAGACAAAAGCGCACTCCAAGTCTGGAGGTGTCGTTCAGGTCGACGTCCGTCGGAAGCTGGAAATTGCCAGTCAACGGCCGGTCAAACGCGTTGAGGAAACTTTCCGGACCGATTTCGCCGTCGATCATCGGGTGGACCTTGTGGGAGAGGGCACTGGCAGGCTCACCGCTGGTAGGGTCTGTCATCAGCCCGGTTTTCACTACCAGCCGTGGCTCGCCAAGAGCAAACCGCTCATACGTTACGTCATCGACACCCACGCCGTCTTCCAAGGTCAGCTCGAACAGGAAAGGTGTCTCGATCGGACCCTCCCTGGACAGGCTGCCGGAAGCTTCCGTCAGAAAGTCATTGGACAGTCGGTAACCCGGTGAGACGGCGTAGGTCGCGCGAATGTGCGACATCGTCCATCCATCGACGAGTGGCACATCTGTATCGCATGGGGTTTCGGCAGCGCCAGCCTGTCCGCAAAGCAAGGCTGCCAACAAGGCAAATTGAAGTGTCCGTCTCATGATCGATCTCTCGCATTGATCCGCGGCAAGGCCCAGGGATGCACCGGTTTGCACTGCTCGACGCCCCGCCGCATCCCCGAAAAAGAGGAGGCGGCCAGATAGGCGGCGCAGGTCAATTGCCCAACCAGCGCCCGACCGGGGCCATAATCGGCCCGCACGCTCTCAAATGACCGGGCATGCATCCGGGAGTGGAGGAAAGATCATGAAGCGTTTCATCATACCTGTCGGGATCGTACTGTTCGGAGCCCTTGCCCAGGCGCAAACAGCCGACGAGATCACCCTGCCTGTCGAGCCCGGGCCCGCGACCGGCGTGGCCTCCTACATCCTGCTAGACCGGACAGGGTCGATGAGCGACATCTGGGACGAAGCGCTTTCCTCGGTGAATACCTATGCGGCCGGGCTGGCCGAGGATGATGGCGGCGAAGCAATTGACACTTCCGTCACGCTGGCTGTCTTCGATTATCAGGATGGCTTCCAGTTCGACGTGCTTCGCGATGGCATCGGTGCAGGTGACTGGACGAACGTTACCGGCGAGGAAGCCAGTCCGCGCGGCATGACTCCGCTTTTCGATGCCATCGGGCGAATGGTGTCAGTTGCCGAGACCGACAATCCGGAAAAGGCGATCATCGTCGTCATGACGGACGGCGCAGAAAACTCCAGCCGGGAGTTCACAAAGGATACGGCACGCGCCGCGCTGGACCGGATCGAGGCGAAAGGCTGGGAGGTCGTATTCCTCGGAGCCGAATTTGCGAAGTTTGACGATGCCGAAGCCGCAGGCGTTTCCGCGTCCAGATCAATGGCGGTCGACAAGGACGCCTTCGGAGCGACGATGAACTCGCTGGCGCAAAAGTCCAAGGCCTATGGCCGGGGCGAGCAAAGCGAGGTCGAGTTCGACGAGACCGACCGGGCCGTTGCGAAAGAGGAAGCCGTCAAAGCCCGCCAGAACTAGGCGCTAACCTCAGCAATCAGGGGGTGCGTCGGGGCGTTCGCGGTGTCTTCGGGCTGCCTCGACGAAGCTCTTGAAGATATCGCGTGCAAAACTGTGATGCACGAGAAACTCCGGGTGGAACTGCAGGCCAAGGACGCAGGTCTTGCCGGAATGCTCGAACCCCTGAATGAGCCCGTTCGGCTCGGTCGCTGTCGGAACGAGCGCGTCGCCAAGCTTGTCCACGGCCTGTGTATGGATCGAATTGACGTGAAGATCGGTATGGCCCGATGCGCGGGCCAGCCAGCTTCCGGCCTCGATGCGTATGGGCTTGCGAAAGAAGATCCGCCGCAGGAAGGACGTCGGATAACGGTCCGCATCCTCGAAGGCGGTCAGGTCCGGGTGCAGCGTTCCGCCCTGCAGGACGTTGAGCATCTGCATGCCCCGGCAGATGCCCATCATCGGAATGTCGTGTTCAAGGGCGGCATCGGCCCAGGAGGCTTCCATATCGTCGCGCGCCACATCATAGCGATACCCCTTGCGGACCTCCGCCTGATACCGCTCAGGGAAAACGTCCGCCCCGCCGCCAAACAACAGGCCATCAATGGAGTGTGGGTCGTGCGGCGCAGAGGCGGTGATCTTCACGCCGCGTCCACCGGCCAGCCAGATGGCGAACCTCATCGCCGTGAAGGCCAGCCAGTCGCCGTTTTCGGGCTTGGTAATGCCGATCACCGGTTTGCCGGTTTTGGGTTTGCGTCTATCGGGCGCGTCGGCAGGCATTGCAGCCTTTTCGGGCTCCTCGCTCTCTTCCTTTTCAGGCGTTTCGAAAACGAGCTCGGGCGGCAATTCCCCGTGCCGCAGCAGCGAGCTGACCGCAAAGAGTGCGCCCAGACCGACCGCCGGGTCATCCTCGACGCTGAATTCGCTCGGCATGTCCTTGTGGCGGTCCATCTCGTTTTTCAGCGGTTTAAGGGCTGCAGCGCTCGCCACCGACTGCCCCGCGGCCTCGAGCATGGAGAGACTGGCTTGCAGGATGTGGCCCTCGCCCATTTCCGACTTGCCATCCTCCCAGGCCTTTTTTGCCGCGGACATATGCGGATCGCTGTCTGCGATATCCTGCGCAACGGACAGGAACCACGCACCGGGCGTGCGGGACTTGAAGCCGGTTTCGGCCTCGCCAACAGTGCCGTGATCGATGCCCGCAGCAATGCAGTAGGCGATCCACGGAAAGTCGACGCCGCTTTCAACCGATTGAAACAGACCTGCCCAGTAACGCGGATTGACCTCGATCAGCTTTGGCGGGTCATCCGGATCCCCCGTCCAGCGAAAATCAATCTCGCCGACACCATTCCAGCCGGTGATCTTGAGCAGCTTGCGGGTGGTCTCAAGAAAGGGCGCGGAATCGATGGTTTCGCGAACCGCTCCGGCACCGGACTTGCGGGGAAACTGGCGCAGATTGTGGTAACTCACAATCCCGGCGAGCTCACCATCACGCGCGACGATGGAGACGCAATAATCTTCGCCGTCCAGCGCTTCCTGCACCAGAATGTCGGTGTCGGCGGCGGCACGTTCGAAATAGTCTTTCAGGGCCGCCTGATCGTCCAGCTTCTCGACGCCCCGTCCGCCCACGCCATCCACGGGCTTGGCGATGACCGGAAAGCCGATCGTCTGCGCTGCGTCGGCAAAATCCCCGCCGGGTTTGACGATCACGGTCTTCGGCGCACTGAGATCATGCTCTGCAACGAAACGGGAGAATTGGTCTTTCGGGTCGATCATCTCGATGGAGGAAAGCGCGGGCGCGGCAATCTTGATCAACGGTTCAAAACGGTCGCGGTGGCGGGCGAATATCCGCGCATCCCGGAAGGACGGCATGAGAATATAGGGGCGGTCATCGTCGGGAGCGTACTTGCGGACACGTTCCTCGAAGGCGTCCAGCGCCGCTTCCTCATCATCCTCAAAGGACGGGTGCACGAAATTGTCGGTCGAGTGCTTGGAGAAGCTCAGAACGGTCAGGCCGACATCGTCGCAGCCGATCACCTCTATACCGCGGTCGCTCAGCGATCTGGCGATCACGAGGGCAATCAGACTGCGGCCATAGGTGACAATCACGCGCCCGTTATGGCCCTGCGAAGCGCCCGCTGCATCCTGCTTGGTATCATTCATTGTCTTGTATCCGTGCCCCGACTATCAAATGGCTCAACTGGTCATACGGGCTCGCGTTCCACGCGGCTATCGCTTTGACGATGCTGCAGCTCTCCCGGTTCGAAGGACAACGACGCTCCATGAACTCAACACGCAGCGGCAAGGACTGGGCACTCTTCGTCTGCCTGACGGTCATCTGGGCGGGTGCCTATGCGCTGACGCGGCTGGCCGTCGATCCGGGGCTGAGCGAAGCGGCCTTGCCGCCGTCTCTCGTCGTCACATCACGCCTGGCAATCGCAGCCCTCCTGCTTGGCGGCTTCGCGCTTGTGGCCAGGCTTTCGTTTCCACCGCTCAGGAACTGGCGGCCCTGGGCATTCATGGCAGCCATGGGCATCTTTGCCTCGGTGGCCCCGTTCTATGTGATCTCCACCGGTCAGCAGAGCATCTCTTCGAGCCTCGCAGCGCTCTATGTCGCCGCATCGCCTCTCTTCGTTGCGCCCCTTGCACACGTCTTCTTCCGGGACGAGAAAATGACGGTGCGGACGGTGACCGGCATTCTGGTCGGCTTTGCCGGAGTCATCGTCCTTTTCGGCCCCGACGCGCTGCAGGGGCTGGGAACCGCCAGTGTTACCGCGCAGGCGCTCTGCCTTCTCGGCACCTTCTTCTATGCCATCGGTGCGATCATCCTGCGAGCTGCGCCGCCGATTCACCCCGTCGTCTTTTCGGCCGGGTATCTGGCAATTGCCGCTGTGGCGTCGCTTCCCCTTCTGGCGACTGTCGATCTGACAGCCGTAACCCTGACACCTGTTCCGGTCGCAGCCGTCATCGGGCTCGGGATCGGTCCGACCGCCATCGCCGCATGGCTCTATACCGTGCTGATCCGCCGGACGAGCGCCGGATTCCTGGCGCAGACCGGCTACACAATTCCGCTGGGGTCGGCCCTGCTAGGATTTCTGATCTTTGGCGAAACGCACCACTGGAGCGTCATTCTCGCAGCGGCGATGATCCTCTTCGGTGTCTGGCTGGCGCGCGGACGGGGGAAGCGACCCACTAAAGGTAAAACTGTCCCTCAATAACCGTCACGGCCTTTCCGGAAAGAAAAACGCGTGCGCCAGACATTCGGGTTGCGATCACCGCGCCGCGTCTGGGATAGGCCTGAAAGCAGGTTAGCTCCGGCTTGCCCAGCTTGTCTGAAAAGAGCGGCGCAATAATGCAGTGGGCCGAGCCCGTGGCGGGGTCTTCGGGAATGCCCGACCCCGGCGCGAAGAAGCGCGATACCACGTCGAACTCATTATCCCCGGGCGCAACGCAGATATGATTGCCCGGCCCCCGCCGTGCCGGACCGCCAATCGGAGCAAGCGCCGCAATGTCAGGCGTCAGAGCGCGCACGTCGGCGGCGCTGTTGAATACCGAGACCAGATAATCGCCCGCCCATGTTTCGTCCGGAGCCGTGCCCAGCGCCTCAGCCAGACCGACAGGCACGTCACAGCGCGTCGGTGGATCGGCTGGAAAATCCATTTCATAGCGGTCCCCGCCAAGCCTTTTGACCGTCAGTTCTCCTGCTTCCAGCGTGGAGAACGTCACAGCATCGGCGCGGTGGCCCAGTGCGGTAAACACCATATGTGCAGCCGCCAGCGTGGCATGACCGCAGAGCGGAACCTCCATGGTTGGCGTGAACCAGCGAATGGCATAACCGCCATCCTGCTTGCCTACAATAAAGGCAGTTTCAGCAATATTGTTCTCGGCCGCGATGGCCTGCATCAGGTCGGCGTCCGGGAAGCTGTCGACAGGCATGATCGCCGCCTGATTGCCCTTAAAGGTTGCGTTGGCAAAGGCGTCGACCTGATAGAACGGGATGCGGGTCATGAGCGGGCTCCCTTTTCCTGGCGGGCCAGAAGCGCCTCGACAGCGGCGAGATCGGCGGGCGTGTCCACGCCTGATGTTGGAACGTCAGGCTCTGCCACTTCGACGACACGAATGGTCAGACCGTTCTCCAGAAGGCGGAGTTGTTCGAGACCTTCGAGAGCTTCGTACGGGCTTTCCGGCAGCGCTGCGAAGCGTTGCAATGCAGGCAGAGTAAACCCGTAAAGCCCGATATGGCGCAGAACCGGCGAGAGGTTTGAGGTCGCGCGCAAGGCTGCCTCCTTTCGCAACGCCGGGATGATGTTTTTGGAAAACCACAGGGCATTTCCGTCCGGGCCGGCAATGCAGGTGGTGCCGCTGAACGGCTCAGCCTGTTTGTGGGAGCGCAAGGCATCAAGCGCTTCCCATGTCAGCCGGACCACGGGCGTTGCGACATCGCACTCGTCGCCGCGCAGCGTTTCGGCAATCGCCACGACCGTTTCCGGCGGCGTGAAAGGGGCATCGCCCTGCAGATTGATCACCAGATCGGGGGCAATGTCCTGCGCACGGGCGGCGGCGAGGGCGCGGTCCGTTCCCGTCGCCAGATCAGGATCAGTCATGCAGACCGGCAGGCCCTGCTCCAGACAATGGGTTTCGACCCGCCCATCGTCGGTGGCGACGACGAAGGCTGCATTCTCCAGAGCCTGCGTTGCGATGCGGGCCACGTCCGCGACGCGCGACACCATGCTGCGGCCAGCAATCAGAGCCAGCGGTTTGCCCGGAAACCGTGTGGACCCGTAGCGGGCGGGAATGACAACAAGCGTTCGCACGGCATCTCCTTTGTCGACCGCCGGTGCATCTTCCATGATTGACGCGGGCGGGCAAACCCATTGGCGTTCATTATCGCGCGCGCCCGTGCCGGAACCGATCAAACGTCTGGCACAGGAGGAAACGACAGCCTAAGGTCAACACACAGAGAGCGCCGAAGTGCTCCACGGGAGGAAGACATTATGTCGAGTGAGGCTTCAACCGCGCCTGTCGCAGAGATGGCGGCTGTGACGGGCGGACGCAACGCCATTTCCATACCGCCCGCTGAACGCGGAGGCGCCTGGGGCAAGGCCGGGTTTGGCTGGGCCGTCTTCGAATTTGCCCGGAACCCGTATTATCTGCTCGTCGTCATCTACATCTTCGCACCTTACTTTGCCCGCGATGTGATCGGCGCAAACCTGTTGGCCAGCGGTGAACTCGCAGGCATCGACCCGGAACTGGCGCGCCAGACTGCGAATGCGTCCGGGCAGGCTTTCATCGCCTCAATCACGAAATATGCAGGGTTCGCCGCCGGGCTGACCGCGCCGCTTCTCGGAGCGGCGCTCGACCGGGGCGGACGACGAAAGCCGGTTCTCGCCTTTCTTCTGGCGGTCATGGCCGCATCGTCCTTCATGCTCTGGTTCGGCCAGCCTGGCGATGCCGGTCTGCCGATCGGAACCATTGCGATCTTTCTGGTAATTGCGGGCGTTTGCTATGCCTATTCCGAGGTCATCCACAACTCGATGCTGAGCGATAGCGGCAGGCCGGAAGTCCTGTCCTCGATTTCGGGGAACGGACTGGCGCTCGGCAATCTGGCGGGCACCGGCATCATGCTGGCCCTGGTCCTGATGTTCGCCCTGCCCGCTGCCGTCGGCTGGCCCTTTGAGAGGGCGCTGTTCGGTCTGGACGTCGCAGATTATGAACATTTCCGGCTCGCCGGACCGTTGAGCGCCGTCTGGCTCGTTGTTTTCATCATTCCCTTCTTCATGTTCGTGCCGGACGCAGGCCGCAAGGGCGCAAGCTGGAGCAAGGCCGTTGTGTCAGGCACGCGCGGTTTGCTGGGCACGCTGTCGCGTGCGCGCGAGCACAAGGAAATCCTGAAATTCCTGTTTGCACGGATGATCTACGCCGACGCCATGCTGGCCTTGCTGGCGCTCGGGGGCGTCTATGTCGGCCTGTTCTTCGACTGGAACTTCATGGAACTGATCGTCTATGCGATCTGGATGTCGATTTTCGCAACCGCAGGCGGATTTCTTGGCGGGACACTGGACAGGGTCTTCGGAACCAAGAATGCGCTGATCCTCGAAATATCGGTCATGACCTTCATCCTGTTCACAATGCTCTCAATTACGCCGGCCTCGCTGTTCTTCGGGCTGATCGACAGTTATCAGGTCTGGGACGGTCCCATCTATCAAGGCCTGCACGACTGGGCGTATCTCGGCGTCGCCGCCGGGCTGGCGGTCTCCGCCACGGCGAGCATTTCGTCCTCACGCAGCATGCTGGTGGGCATGGCGCCGAAAGCCATGATCGGCGAGTTCTTCGGGCTCTATGCCATTGCAGGAACGGTCACTGTCTGGATCGGCCCGCTTATGGTCCAGATCTTCACCGATCTCTTCAACAGCCAGCGCATCGGCATGGCCTCGATCGGTGGCCTGTTCCTGATCGGGCTGGCGGCGCTCTGCTTTGTGCGCCATCCGAAAGGCACTGTGGTGCCCTGAAGAGCCCGCTTGCCTCAGTTGGAGATCTTCACCTCATCAACGCGGCGCGGACGCAGAAAGAATTCTTCATTGAGGTTCTTCTTGCCCTGCACGAAAAAGCCCAGAGACGAGCTGTAGTCGAAACCGACCTCGGCATAGATGATGCTGCCGCCGGGGGGTAGAATGCCATCCGGCACGGTGACCGTGGAGCCGGTTCCGCGCGCGCCCATGTTCTTGCCGCGCGACCAGGCGACCTTGGCCTTGCCCTTGTCCTCCACAAGGCTTGAGACACGCATCTTGGCCTGACCACCTTCATAAGGCTGGAAGATCGCCTCGGCGGAATCAAAGATATTGTCCATCTCGGCTTTCTGGATCGTCGTTCCGCGTGCCACCAGATCGCCGAGCGCACTCGCTGAGTTGGTCACCTTACGGTCCGCCATCATCATGAACGAGACTTCGATGGAGCCCATATAGAGAAGCGCCAGAACCGGAAGGATGAGCGCGAACTCGACAGCTGAAACGCCGCGGCGGTCATCACGAAGTCTGCGAAGTGTCTTGCGAACGCCGAACATGCTCACTCTCCGAAAGGTTCGTTGCGGAACGCCAGCGTGGCCCGCAGGAGACGCTTGTTTCCATTCATGTTGGACAGGGGCGCGCTGAGAACAGGCGTAATCAGCTCCCATTCATAGAGAACGCGCGCCAGCACGATATCATCGCCGCCGCCCGGATCGAATTCCAGCGAGCCGTCATCGACCTCACCGTCCTGTAGCGGATCGGAATCGTCGGCCGCGGCGAAATTGTCGAAGACCTTGACGTCAACTTTCAGACGCGAGGTACAATCGAGCAGACCGAAAGTGTTATCACAGACAAGCTGCTTGAATTCAGCCTCTCCGGATCCGCTTTCCTGTATCTGGCCGGTACGGATCTGGCGCGCGGCCTCGGCCACGCCATGCTCGAGCGTCGTCGAGATGATGAAGATCATGCAGACTTCGAGCAGGCCGAACAGGATGATGAAGAAGGGGGCTGCGATCAGCGCGAACTCGACCGCACTCGCGCCTTCGTCGCTCCGGCGAAAGCGGCGCGCGAAACGGTGTCCCCGTTCTGTCAGCGATGTGTGACGGCGATCTGCCATGAAGCTCTCCTGTCCGGACGTGCCGGGATCAGGATCAGACTAGCGTCAGATGATTTCAGCGCCTTTCAGCGGGACGCGCAAAATTGCATCAAATTGACGGGGGTGTGCTGGGTGGCCGAAAGGAGACGACCCCCTACCCGCCGGTGCCTGCCGCGATCTGGTTGCGGCCCTGTTCGAAGTATTCCTGCTCGTCGCCGATCACCGGCGCGGCGCGGCATTCGGGCTGACACGCCATTGTATAGGCATCGCCGCCGCGCAGAACCGTCAACCGGTTCAGGGTCGGCGCTGACACCTGTATCGGGCCGGAGTAAATCTCGCGTCCGCGCGCATCGATAACATGCAGCGTCGTAGTGCCGTAGGATTTGCCCGTAACAAAGAGAAGGTTCGGGCTGTGAACGGCAACATCGGCGACACCAGGATTACCGATGACAACGCCCGCGGCATTGCCGGAGAGCCGCAAGGGCGTGGTCTCATTGAGTTCGATGCCCAGGATCGTGTCCTGCGCCAGGGCAGAGGGGGCCATGCACAAGAGTGCAGCAAGGGCAAACGGGGCGGCGGCGCGCATGGGCATGTCTCCATAGACTATGTACGCAAGGATAAGACCGCCGGGTTGCCCATTTCCTAACGCGCGCAATGGCAGGAGGGTCGAGGCACGGACGCAGAGGCAGCATTTCTATGGTTACTGTCTCACTAACCGCGTCTGCCAGACTTTCTGATTGGCTAAACGTCGTTGAAATCCCGCTCCTGTAGACATGTTTTCAACCCGGCACGAACCTTGTGCATTCCGGGGGACGCAGCCCACAGGGAGAAGTACCATGAAAAAGTTCGCACGTTTCTTCAAGAATGAGTCCGGTGCCACTGCAATCGAGTACGGCCTCATCGCCGCTCTGATCGCTGTTGCAATCATCACGGGCGTCACCGCACTCGGTACGAACGCCGGAACGACGTTCACGACCGTCGCAGACGAAATGGCCTAAGCCATAGCTTGAGTGACGGGGCCCGCCTGCGGGCTCCGGAACCGAGCACGGATCAACCGTCAGGGCCCCGCCCTGGCGGTTTTTTCGTTTGCGGGGTCAACGCTTCCTTCAGGCGTTCATGATGAACTGCCCGAACGGACACCTACTAGACCGGACGGACCCAATGGCCGCTATTCTCATTCTGGCAGTTTTTCTGGCGCTGATGATCTACGCCGCCGGACACGACGTCATGACGATGACGATCCCGAACCATATATCGATTGCGCTCGTCGCCTTGTTTCCGTTCGCTGCCCTCGTGTCAGGACTGACGCTTGTGGAGGCGGGCTGGCACCTTGCCGTATTCACAGCGACGTTTGCGGTCGCCGTGGCGCTTTTCGCCCTGAAAGTTTTCGGCGGCGGCGATGCCAAGCTTTTGTCGGCGACGGCGCTTTTTATCGGTCCCGCAGCGATGAGCCCCTTCGTCATGGGTATTGCCGTCTGCGGCGGCGCGCTGACACTGGTCATCATCATTGCACGGCGTCTTGCGCCGGTTACAGAGCCGGTCGGCCCGTGGATGCCGCGCTCCCTCGTCGATGGTCAGGGTGTTCCATACGGAGTTGCAATTACCGCCGGGGCCTTTCTGGCCATTCCCTCCAGCCCTTTGCTTGCCGGACTGGGCGCTGCCTTTCTCTGATCTGTTAACCAAGCCTTAGAGACGCTGTGATGATTTCACTGCAAATCGCACCGTTCCGGCTGTGATTTGCGGGAGGCTTACGGCCCATGTCGATCATGCGCATTCTTATCCTGGTATTCGCGGCAGGCGCAGCCCTGGTTGCCGCAATGCTTGTGCGGGGCATGTCCTCTTCCCCTCTGCCCGCTTTGCCGGACGTTACAGCCGACACCACAATCGCAGAAACGCCGACCCTTCAGGTGCTGGTGGCAGCGTCCGACCTTCAGCTTGGATCGCGTCTCGCACCGGAAGACCTAAGCTGGCAGGCCTGGCCCGAAACATCCCCGCATGAGGGCTTCTTTGCAGACGACGAACAGCCCGATGCCATTACCGATCTGGCCGGCGCGGTTGTTCGCACGCCGATTTACGCCGGTGAGCCGCTCATCGCCCGCAAGATCGTGCAGCCCGGCGAGGCCGGTTTCATGTCCGCCATTCTGACAGACGGGATGCGCGCAGCCGCCGTTGAAATCTCGGTGGAGACCGCTGCAGGCGGGTTCATCCTTCCAAACGACCATGTCGATGTCATTCTGACGGCGGAAATCGACGTCACCGATATTGCCGGCACCCGGCAGATTTCGACGTCGCAAACGATCATCGAAAATGTACGTGTTCTCGCAATCGACCAGACGTTTCGCGAAGGCGAAGACGAGGACGTCGTCATCGGGTCCACCGCAACGCTCGAACTTCCGCCCGTGCATGCCGAACTGCTGGCGCTAGCCACTGACGTTGGTGAGGTTTCGCTGACCCTGCGCGGCGTCTCCGACAATACCGGCGACGGTCCGCGTATCATCAATACCGTTCCCGTGGATGCGCAGCGCGCCGACAGCGCGAGTGTAAAAGTCTACCGAAACGGCGTCCTCACGGAAACAGCGGCAGGGGGCCTGCAATAATGAAACGGATCACGACGGTCTGCAGCGCTCTGGTCCTTGTCGCCGCAGCCGGGATAACGCCCGGTTCGGCCCAGAACCGGACCTATAGCGCGGTTGCCAATGCCGCACCGCTGTCACCTGCGCCGCAACGTGCCTTGCAATCAGGCGCGCGCGATCTGCTGCTTCCGATCAACAAGTCAGCGGTCATTGATCTTCCGACACCCGCAGCGGACGTGATCATCACCAATCCGGCCATCGCCGACGCCGTGGTTCGCACACCCAACCGTGTGATCTTCCGGGGTGTCTCGACGGGTGAAACCAACGCCTTCTTCTTCGACGCTTATGGCAACCAGATCCTCGATCTTCGTATTCAGGTCGAACAGGATCTTGGCGGTTTGGCCGAGCTTTACAGCCGTCTGATCCCGAACGGGCAAATCCGGGCCGAGGCCTCAAACGGTGCGATTATCCTGACGGGGCGTGTCGCCAGTCTGGTCGAAAGCCAGCGGGCGGTCGATCTGGCCACCAATTTTCTTGCGACCCAGGACGCTGGCGGCGCTGCCACCGCCGTTGCAACAGCCGCGTCAGGCGCTGAAGGCGGTGCCTCGAAGGTCATTAATCTCCTGACGATCGAGGCCAAGGATCAGGTGATGCTGAAGGTGCGCATCGTCGAGATGCAGCGCACGCTGACCAAGCAGCTCGGCATCAACTTCAACAATACCCAGACCTTCGGTGAATACGTGCCGCCGGTGCAGCAGCCAGTTTTTCTGCAAGAACCGTCCTTGACCGACCCAGGCATCCTTGCGACTGACATCAACGGGAACCCGATCGTACAAACGCTGGTACCCGGACGGTTTGGCGGATCCACAACCAACTCCACGAGTAATGCCTTCGGTGTCGCCGGGCGCGCGCTCGGCGGTCTGGCGCTCTCCGGGGTTCTGTCCAATTTCGTGGGGCCACGGGGCGCGGAAGTTCTGCAGAGCTCCATCGGTGCCAACCTGAACGCCCTGGAACGTGTCGGTCTTGTTCGAACGCTGGCCGAGCCAAACCTGACAGCCATTTCCGGCGAAAGCGCCAAGTTTCTGGCTGGCGGCGAGTTCCCCGTGCCTGTCGGGCAGGACGAGAACGGCCAGATCGAACTTGAATTCAAGCCATTCGGTGTCGGGCTGAGCTTTACGCCCGTTGTTCTATCTGAAGGCCGGATTTCCCTTCGCATCTCGACCGAAGTCTCGGAATTGACGCAGGAAGGCGCTTTTGCGCCGCAGGCGGTTGCCGGTACCCGGCCCGATGGCAGTGTCATCACGGTGCAGTCGATCAACGTACCGGCGCTCAGTGTCCGGCGCGCCGAAACCACTGTGGAATTGCCTTCGGGCGGCTCAACGGTGATTGCGGGCCTCATTCAGGAAAGCACCAAGCAGACGCTGGACAGCGTTCCGGGCGTGAAGAACATCCCGATCCTTGGCGCACTGTTCCGGTCGCGTGATTTCCAGAACGACGAGACCGAACTGGTTATCATCGTGACGCCGTATCTGGTCGACCCGACCTCGCCGAACAAGCTGCGCACGCCCGATGAAGGCTTCTCGAATGCCAGCGATCTGGCGACGATCTTTCTTGGCCAGCTGAACGATCTCTATGCCGTGCCGGGGGCCGATACATCGAATGTTTCATTCGATGCGCCGGTCGGTTTCATCGTCGAATAGCGGAGCAGGACACATGACTTCTTCAAGACTGCGCTCTGCGGGCCTCACGCTCACCGCCCTCACTTTGCTGGCACTGGCCGGGTGTGAAAGCTACTCGCCCTATCTGAAAACCGGCAAGGCCGACCGGCCGGACTGGTCGGTCCAGGTCGTCGAAACCACCGAAACGCTGGAAGTTCTGCCGCAAGCGGGCGTGCGCGGCCTTCCGGGCTATGAGCGCTTGCAGGTGGAAGGCTTCGTTGCCGACTATAAAGCACGCGGACGCCGCCACGGACCGCTCATTCTGGCGCTTCCCGTCAACGGACCGGGCATGGACACTGCGCGCTTCACCGCCGATGCGGTGCGCGAAGCGGCTGCCGCCTATGGCGTCTTCGATGTCAGCCTGAGCGAATATGACAGCGCGGGTTCGCCCGATGCACCGCTGGTTCTGGCCTATGCCACGTTCGAGGCGGTGGCCCCGGACTGCCCGTCTCTGGCGACCGTCAATCTGGCCGCGATGTATACCAATGACCCGCACCCGGCTTTCGGATGTGCCACGGCGTCCAATCTGGCAGCGATGGTTGCTGATCCGGCGGACCTTCTGGGTACGCGCCGTTTTGACCCCGCCGACACTGCCCGCCGCGCGGTCGTGCTGCAGAAATACCGCGCCGGTCAACCGACTGCGACGGAACGAACCGATGACGAACGCTCCGGTATCAGCGATGCGGTCGAATAGGATGGCGAGCCAGGGTTTGATGCGATGAACACCAGAAACGCACTTCTGCAGAACAACGAGTTCGACGCCGACTTCAACGACGAGTTCGGCGATGATTTCCGCAATTTCGATACGGCCACGGAAACACTGGACGACATGCCGGAGTTCCGGACGGACGGTGACCCTGCGCCTGCCAGCCAGGACATATCGCAATCGCTCTCCCAGTCTGCCGCCCATACCGGCCAGATGAGCATTCCGCGTATCAGCATTCATGCCTTCTGCGAAAAAGCGTCCACCGCGAAAGTGATCGAAGCTGCCGCGCGCGACCGCCGTCTTGCAAAGGCAGTCGTGACCGTCGACGATGGCGGGCTTGTGCGCGCCATCCAGCACTATCGCGAAGAAGCGACACCCGATCTCCTCATCGTCGAGTCGAGCGCGGCTGCGCGCGATATGCTGAACCAGATCGACGAACTGGCCGGGCATTGCGACCCGAATATCCGTGTTCTTGTTATCGGCTCGATGAACGATGTTCAGCTCTACCGACAGCTTGTTGCCCGCGGTGTCAGTGAATATCTGGTGCCGCCGTTCAAGCCTTTGAACCTGATCGACTCCATCACCACGCTTTATGTCGACCCGGACAAGCCGTTCATCGGACGGTCCGTCGCGGTTGTCGGTGCCAAGGGCGGCGTGGGTGCCTCCACCATCGCTCACAATCTGGCCTGGAGCGTGTCGGAAAACATCCAGATCAACACAACACTGGTCGACCTGGATCTCTCATGGGGCACGACCTCGCTCGACTTCAATCAGGAGAGCAATCAGAGCGTGGCAGACGCACTGGGCGATCCGGACCGGGTCGATGATGCAGTGCTTGACCGTCTGGTCAGCAAGGTCAGCAGCCGGCTCGCGATTTTCACCGCGCCAGCCAACCTCAATACCGACTATGATATCGACGATGATGCCTACGAGGTGGTCATCGATCAGGTCCGCAAGACGGTCCCGTTCGTGGTGCTTGACCTGCCACACAACTGGACAAGCTGGACCAAGCAGACGGCCATCAATGCCGATGAGATCGTCATCGTCTGCTCCCCCGATCTGCCATCGCTTCGCAACGGCAAGAATCTGGTCGATTTCCTGAAAGCCGCGCGCAGCAACGACTCGCCGCCGCGTCTGGTCATCAACATGTCCGGCATTCCAAAGCGCCCCGAGATTCCCATCAAGGATTTCGCCGACGCGATTGGCCTGGAACCGGATCTGGTCCTGCCCTTCGATCCGCAGATTTTCGGTGCGGCCTCGAACAACGGACAAATGCTGTCTGAAAGCGCGCCTACCTCAAAAGCGGCCCAGGGCGTTGATTATCTTGCAAGTCTTCTGACAGGCCGTGAGGTATCCGTGCCGCCGACCGGCATTCTGGACCGCCTCATGGGCAAGAAGAAACGATAGGGCGCAGACATCATGTTCGGAAAGCGCGTCGACCCGGCTCAACCAGTTGCCCAGCAGCCCAAGCCAGCGGCACGCCCTGCCCCTGCCCCGTCCCCGCGGCCACAGGGCGGCGTGACGACAAAAGCGCGCCCTGCACCTGAACCGCCGAAGCAACCTGTTCGCAACAAGCCGCAAAAGAAGGCCGCGACATACGATGTGCCAGTTACCAAGGTACAGGACAGGTCGGAAGAGTATTACCGCGTCAAGACGATGGTCTTTAACGCCCTGATCGACACCATTGATCTGGCCCAGCTGGCCCAGCTGGACAATGACAGTGCCCGCGAGGAAATCCGCGACATCGTCGTTGAGATTATCTCCATCAAGAACGTCGTCATGTCGATCTCGGAGCAGGAGAGCCTGCTCGTCGACATCTGTAACGACGTTCTGGGCTATGGCCCGCTGGAGCCCTTGCTGGCACGCGACGACATCGCCGACATCATGGTGAACGGTGCGGGCACAACCTACATCGAAGTGAACGGCAAGATCGAGCGGACCAATATCCGCTTCCGCGACAATGCCCAGCTGATGAACATCTGCCAGCGCATTGTCAGTCAGGTCGGCCGCCGCGTCGATGAAAGCTCGCCGATCTGCGATGCGCGTTTGCTCGACGGCTCGCGGGTGAACGTGATTGCGCCGCCACTGGCCATCGACGGACCGACGCTCACCATCCGGAAGTTCAAGAAGGACAAGCTGAAACTCGAAGATCTTGTCGAGTTCGGCTCCATCTCCAAACCCGGCGCTGACATCCTGCGAATTATCGGTGCCTGCCGCTGCAACGTGCTGATTTCAGGGGGTACGGGCTCGGGCAAGACCACGCTTCTCAACACGCTGACGGCGTTCATCGAACCCGGCGAACGGGTGATAACCTGTGAAGACGCGGCCGAACTCCAGCTGCAGCAACCGCATGTCGTTCGTCTGGAAACCCGCCCGGCCAATATCGAGGGCTCCGGCGCGGTAACGATGCGCGATCTGGTCAAGAACTGCCTGCGTATGCGCCCCGACCGTATCATCGTCGGCGAGGTGCGCGGGCCAGAGGCCTTCGACCTCCTGCAAGCCATGAACACCGGCCATGACGGCTCCATGGGAACGCTGCATGCCAACACGCCGCGCGAAGGCCTCAGCCGCGTGGAATCCATGATCACGATGGGCGGGTTCTCCCTGCCCGCCAAGACCATCCGCGAAATGATCGTCGGTTCGATCGATGTCGTGGTTCAGGCATCCCGTCTGCGCGACGGAACGCGCAAGATCATGTCGATCTCCGAAGTCATGGGTCTGGAAGGCGAAGTTATTGTCACCCAGGACATTATGAAGTTCGAAGTCGACGGCGAAGATGAAAACGGACGTGTCACCGGCAGGCATCGTGGCATGGGCATCGGGCGCCCCCGTTTCTGGGAACGCGCGCGCTATTACAACATGGAGAAAGAACTCGCAGACGCTCTGGACGCGCTGGAGGCCGCCTGATGGATATGACGACGCTGCTGATTGCCGGGCTCGCTTTCATCTCGATTGCGGGCATCGGATTTGCCTTTTCGGGTAATGGCGGGTCGGCGGTCGCCGCAAAACGGGCCAAGGCCATCGGTCAATCCGATCGCATGGGCGGTAAGGTTAAGTCCAATGATCCGGCTGCGCGGCGAAAGCTTCAGACTCAGTCCATGCTGAAGAATCTGCGCAATACCGAAACGAAGAAAAAGAAGTCGCTGGTGCCACAGGATATAGGCTCGCGTCTGGCGCAAGCCGGTCTTGCGACCAGCGTCCCCGTCTTCTGGATCATTTCCCTAATTGTCGGGGCCAGTCTGGCGACCGCCGTTTTCATGTTCGCTCCGTCCAGCATCACCGAGACCTTCATGGGCGAAAGTGCCCGCGTGATCATCACCGCCGTCGTCGGGCTTGCGGGCTTTATCGGTCTGCCACGCTGGTTTCTCGGCATGAAGACCAAAGGTCGCCACAAGAAGATCATCAACCAGTTCGCCGATGCGCTCGACATCATCGTGCGCGGCGTGAAGTCCGGTCTGCCGCTGAACGAATGTCTGCGGATCATCGCGCGCGAGAGCCCCGAGCCGCTGCGTCACGAGTTCGAGAACGTTGTTGACGGGCTTTCAATGGGCCAGTCCATTCCGCAAGCGCTCGACAAGCTCTATCGCCGGGTGCCGCTGCAGGAAGTGAACTTCTTCACCATCGTGCTGGGCATTCAGGCACAGGCGGGCGGTAACCTGTCCGAAGCGCTGAACAACCTTTCGGTCGTGATCCGGTCGCGCAAAATGCTGCGCGAGAAAATCAAGGCGCTCTCTTCCGAAGCCAAAGCGTCTGCCATGATCATCGGCTCCCTGCCGATCTGCGTCATGATCCTCGTCTACGTGACGACGCCGTCCTACATGATGGAGCTTTTCCTCAAGCCGGTCGGCCATCTCATTCTTCTTGCGGGGGCGACCCTGATGGGGCTCGGCATCTTCGTGATGAAGAAGATGATCAACTTCGACTTCTAGGACGCGAACGCCATGGTCGACCAAATCTCAGCTTTCGCGGTGTCGATCACCGATCCGGGCATGCTTGCCGCCCTGTTTGCGGCATTGGCCGCGTTCGGAACGATCATGACCGTCGCCCTGCCGATGATGAAGACCGACAAGCTGGAAACGCGGCTGAAATCGGTCACCAACAGGCGCGAGCAGCTTCGCCGCCAGAGCCGTGCTGAGATCAACGAACGCGGCATCAAGCGCGCCGACAAGGGCTTCATGAAAAGCACGGTGGAAAAGCTCGACCTGCAAAAGGCGCTGGAAGACCCGGGCGTAAAGGACAAGCTGGTCCAGGCCGGACTTCGCGGGCCGGGGCCACTGTCTGCCTTCTACTTCTTCCGCTTTGCCACTGCCGATTGGGTTCGGTCTGCTGGCGGTCGTTCTACCTCTTCGTGCTTGGTGAGGGTGACTTCCAGCTTCCGATGCGGATCGGTATCTGCGTTTTCGCGGCGGCGGTCGGCTTTTACGGCCCGAACCTCTATGTCAGCAACCTTGCGAAGAAACGTCAGACCTCGATCATGCGGGCGTTTCCCGATGCGCTCGACATGATGCTGATCTGCGTGGAAAGCGGCATGTCCATCGAAATGGCGTTCGACAAGGTGGGCGACGAGATCGGCTCCGCCTCGACCGAACTTGCCGAGGAACTCAAGCTGACCAATGCCGAACTGTCTTATCTGCAGGACCGGCGCATGGCGTATGACAATCTTGCGATCCGCACCAACCATCCGGGCGTGAAAGCCGTCTGCATGGCGCTGTCGCAGGCCGAGAAATACGGTACGCCGCTGGGCGATGCGCTGCGGGTAATGGCCAAGGAAAACCGCGAGATGCGGATTGCGTCCGCCGAGAAGAAGGCCGCTGCCCTGCCGGCCAAGCTGACCGTGCCAATGATCGTCTTCTTTCTTCCTGTCCTGTTTCTGGTGATCCTCGGCCCGGCCTATATCAAGTTCACCGAGATGCAGGGCTAGCTCATAAAGGCGGGCGATGTTTCTCTCTGAAAGGCTGCCCCGCATATGCTTCGCCATTCCGGGGAGACGGCTGGGATTCACGGATATCCCATCAGTCGCTTCCCCGGACGAGCGTAGCGACGATCCGGGGTAGCCTTGGGGAAAGATGTATGCGCCGCCGTGCTCTCGTGCTTCGACGGGCTCAGGATGAGAGCGCTTTGCGGTCCGCCCCCTCCGTCAGCTTCGCTGCTACCTCCCCCGCAAGCGGAGGAGGAAAACCGGCGGCCAGAATGAAGGGGTCAGGCGTATTATTTGAGCGCCACTCCAGCCGAAGGCGTGGAGTCCAGACTGCCTGTGCAATATGAACGTTTACTGGACGCCACGCGCTGCCGCGCTGGCGTGGCGGTAGAGAGGAAAGAGCGTACAGCAACCTCACCCCAAACCCCTCTCCTTAAATAGGAGAGGGGCTTTTGCGCCGTGCCGGGACAACGTGCGCCTCCCTCTCTTTCCGGTCGGAAGGAGAGGGAACGAGGGTGAGGATGGTTTTTTCGAGAGGCTGCCCCGGATATGGCTTCGCCATTCCGGGGAGGCAGCGGAAAGGTCCCTGCAAACTTCGAGGCGCTTTGCTTTTCGGGAAGGCTCAATGTGACAGCGCGCAACAGTTACCAGTATTGCGAGGTTTGCCGATCAACGCGTCGAATTATGCAGGGCGCAAGAAGAGCAAAGAACCGGAAGCGCCACGATCCTCCCTTGCGTCACCCGTACCCGCCCTGCTCTACCGTGCCAGCAAACGCTCCGTGATTGCATCGGCCACGCGGTCGATCTCGCGCAGGGGTGGATAGTCCCAGGTCGCCACCGCGCCCTCAAAGGGCCGCGCTATACCGCGCCGGATGAAGGCCTCACGCAGCGCGGAAAACTTCGCTGACCCGCCTTCGAGTGCAACGATATGCACCGGTTTGGCGAACCAGGCGGCCTCAGACATCATGTTGGTGGAGTCTTCGGTGACCAGAACCGCTTCGCTGAGCGACAACCATGCCAGATAGGGGTTCGGCCCGTCGCCCGCATCGGCCCAGAACGGCGCGCCAATATCCGACGCCAGGGCGCGAAACCGGCCCCGGGCATGTTCAGGGGTCCGGCGCGAACAGATGATCCGCAACTTTGCCCCATCATCAGCAATCTGGCGCAGGCCGGCTTCAAGAGCGGCACATGTGGCGGGGCTCATTGTGAATGCATCGGAATCGCCGCCGAGGAAGAACGCTGACCCGGAAGCCTTCCTCCTCGAGCATGGACGCCTGCGCCAATTGCGCGTCCTCGATGCGGTCAGCAGAAAAATAAACGGGCGCGCCAAGCGTGGAGATCACGTTCTCGCCGGATACGCCGTCATGCTCAGGCACAACAAGAAGATCGAAATCAGACGGATCGCATTTCGGGTTCATCACCTGAACCGTCAGCGTCCTGCCGTTCGACAGCTTGCGGATGGCGCGGGTATAGGGCGCGGTCTTGCGGCCAGTTGCGATGAAGACATCCGGCCATGGCGGCGTGAAGGCCTCACGCTGGTCTTGCGGCAAGGCACGAAGCGGCGCTGGCCACCATGCGGCAGGCAGGCGGGTTTGCAGTCCGGACGGTGTCAGGATCAACGGTTCGGAACGGTGGCCTTCACCCTTGAGGCCCGCCAGACGCGTCCAGCGATCCATGTCTCCAAGTGATTGCGCCACGGCCAATGATTGCGCCGTATGACCGGCGACACCATCCGAGACCGCCCAGACAGACGGTCCGGCCATGCCTATTTGTACTCCACCGAAGCGATTTCATAGCTCTTGGTGCCGCCGGGAGCCGCCACCTCGACGACGTCGCCCTCTTCCTTGCCGATCATGGCGCGGGCAAGCGGGGAGGTCAGCGAGACCATGCCCTTGGAGACGTCCGCTTCGTCTTCACCGACGATCTTGTAGGTGGAGGTGTCGCCGGTTTCTTCGTCTACGATCTTCACGGTCGCGCCGAAACGGACCGTCGAGCCGCTCATCTTCGATGTATCGATGACATCTGCGCGGGCAAGCTTGTCTTCGAGGTCTGCGACGCGGCCCTCTATGAAACTCTGCTTTTCCTTGGCAGCATGATACTCAGCGTTTTCCGCCAGATCGCCGTGCTCGCGCGCTTCCGCAATCGCCTGGATAATGGCCGGGCGTTCCACGGACTTCAACTGCTTCAGTTCTGCGTCGAGGGCGGCATGGCCCTCTCCGGTCATGGGTATGCGCTGCATTATTGAAAATCCGTCATTACACGATAGCAAAGCGTCGGACGCTTTTATGTGGCCGTCAAGAATAAGACTGAAGCGGATGAACTTCAAGATTTCTTGTCAAAAGGGCTTCGATGGCACGAACCGCTGCTTTTGATGCTGCAAGTGTCGTAAAATAAGGCACCGCTTCCATGAGCACGGTCTCGCGGATCTCGCGGCTGTCCTCAAGTGATTGCGCGCCTTCGGTCGTGTTGAACACCAGATCGACCGCGCGGTTCTTGATCTCGTCGACGATATGAGGACGCCCTTCGGCCACCTTGTTGATCCGCGCGACCTCTATTCCGGCCTTGGAGAGCCAGTCTGCCGTGCCTTGCGTGGCGATGAGCCGGAAGCCCATCCGGACCAGATCACGCGCGGCGTCTTCTATATTTGGCTTGTCCTGGTCTTTCACGGAGATGAAAACCGTTCCTTCGCGGGGCAGGATCACGCCCGCCGCAAGCTGGGTCTTGAGAAAAGCGGCGCCGAAATCATCGTCCCAGCCCATGACTTCACCCGTGGAGCGCATTTCCGGACCGAGATTGGGATCAACGCCCGGAAAGCGCGCAAACGGAAACACCGCTTCCTTGACGGCCATTCGGCGCGGTACGGCCCGGGTGAGGTCGAATGACGACAAGAGCTCGCCCGCCATCAGTTTGGCGGCAATCGCGGCAATCGGCGCGTTCACTGCCTTGGCAACGAACGGGATGGTGCGCGATGCGCGCGGATTGGCTTCCAGAACGAAGATATCGTCGCCCTTGATGGCGAACTGGATGTTGATCAGGCCGCGAACATTCAGCGCGACAGCGAGCGCAGCCGCCTGCTTGCCCAGTTCAGCAATCGTTTCAGGTGAGAGCGAATAGGCCGGAAGGGCGCACGCGCTGTCGCCGGAATGGACACCGGCTTCCTCGATATGTTCCATGACACCAGCAATGTGGACGTTCTGTTCCGTCACACAGGGCGTCGACATCGACCTCGATGGCATCGGCAAGATAGCGATCCACCAGCAGTGGCTCCTTGCCGGACACCCGGACGGCCTCGCGGATATAACGTTCCAGATCAGCATCGTCGCGAACAATTTCCATCGCCGTACCGCCCAGCACGTAAGACGGGCGCAGCATCAGCGGGTAGCCAAGCCGGGCCGCAGCCTCGAAGGCCGCCTCCTGCGAGCGGACGATCGCTGACGGCGCCTGTTTCAGGCCGAGCTCGTCCAGAATGGCGGTAAAGCGTTCGCGGTCTTCGGCCAGATCGATGCTGTCGGGACTGGTGCCAAGGATCGGGATGCCCTCGGCCTCAAGCGTTGCCGCCAGCTTGAGCGGGGTCTGTCCGCCAAACTGGACGATCACGCCCAGAAGCTCGCCGCGCGACATTTCAGCGGCAACGATCTCCAGCACGTTTTCTGCCGTCAGCGGCTCGAAGTAGAGGCGGTCGGAGGTATCGTAGTCGGTCGAAACCGTCTCCGGATTGCAGTTGACCATGATCGACTCGATGCCGAGATCGGCCATGGCGAAGGCCGCATGGCAGCAGCAATAGTCGAACTCGATCCCCTGCCCGATCCGGTTCGGACCGCTTCCCAGAATAATCACCTTGCGCCGGTCGGAAATCTCCGCCTCGTCCTGCAGGTCGAGGGGCTCCTCGCCCGGCGGAGAGAGCAGAGGCTGCTCGTAACTCGAATAAAGGTATGGCGTTCTGGCCGCGAACTCCGCAGCGCAGGTGTCGATACGCTTGAAGACGGGGCGAACCCCGGCGGCGTGGCGGGCGCGGCGGACATCGTCTTCGGCCGTACCCGTCAGCAAGCCAATGCGGGCATCGGAAAAACCCTGCTGTTTCAACCGGCGCCAGGTTGCGGCGTCCGTCGGCAGACCGTCCTTGCGCAAATCGGCCTCCGTTTCGACCAGTCCGGCGATCTGGCGCAGGAACCAGAAGTCATACTTGCTGGCCGTCTGGACCTCTTCGACACTGAGACCGGCGCGAAGAGACTGCGCGATGACGAGAATACGGTCCTTAGTCGCTTTCGCCAGTGCCGCCTTCAGGACATTGCGATCATCGCCCGCGCCAAGCCCGGGAATTTCGATCTCGTCCAGACCGTCCAGCCCGGTATCGAGCGAACGCAGTGCTTTCTGGAGCGATTCCTGGAAGTTGCGGCCAATGGCCATCGCCTCGCCGACCGACTTCATGCTGGTGGTGAGGGAGGTATCCGCGCCGCGGTATTTTTCGAAGGCGAAGCGGGGAATCTTCGTGACGACATAGTCTATGGTCGGCTCGAAGCTGGCAGGCGTGACGCCGGTAATGTCGTTGTCCAGTTCATCCAGCGTATACCCGACCGCCAGCTTTGCCGCGATCTTGGCGATGGGAAAGCCGGTCGCCTTGGAGGCCAGCGCCGAAGACCGCGACACCCGCGGGTTCATCTCGATGACTACCAGTCGCCCGTCATCCGGATTGACCGCAAACTGCACGTTCGACCCGCCGGTCTCGACCCCGATCTCACGCAGCACCGCAATCGAGGCGTTGCGCATGATCTGGTATTCCTTGTCCGTGAGCGTCAGGGCGGGCGCGACGGTCACGCTGTCCCCGGTGTGAACCCCCATCGGGTCGATATTCTCGATGGCGCAGATGATGATGCAGTTGTCGGCCCGGTCGCGCACGACCTCCATCTCGAACTCTTTCCAGCCGAGCAGGCTCTCATCGATCAACACCTGACCGACAGGCGACGCGGCAAGCCCCGAGCGGACGATGGTCTCGTATTCCTGCCGGTTATAGGCAATGCCGCCGCCCGTTCCGCCAAGGGTGTAGGCGGGCCGGATGATGGCGGGGAGCCCGACAGTTTCAAGCGCGGCCATCGCTTCCTGCAAGCCTGCGATGCGGTCATAGCCGGTTATCTTGCCATCCGCGTTCGTGATCTGCGGCGCCGCGATGATGGCAGCGCGGGGGTTTTCCAGGCCGATACGGTCCATGGCTTCCCGAAAGAGACGCCGGTCCTCGGCCATTTCGATGGCCGCTGCCTTTGCGCCGATCATTTCGACACCATAGCGTTCCAGAACGCCGGACCGTTCGAGATTGAGCGCGCAGTTGAGCGCCGTCTGGCCACCCATGGTCGGAAGGAGGGCATCCGGGCGTTCACGCGCGATGATCTTTTCTACGAATTCCGGTGTGATTGGCTCGATGTATGTTGCATCTGCCAGATCCGGATCGGTCATGATCGTAGCCGGATTGGAGTTGACCAGGATGACCCGATAGCCTTCGGATTTCAGCGCCTTGATCGCCTGGACGCCGGAATAATCGAACTCGCAGGCCTGACCGATGATGATCGGACCGGCACCGATGACGAGAATGGACTGGATATCGGTACGCTTGGGCATTCTGGGCTCCGGTCCGGTCAGGCAAACGGCTGATCCTTAACGGCGGTTGGCGTGCGGGGGCAAGGACTATCGGCGCGGCAGCAAGATTTAATTCCCGTAACCCCGGGCGGGGACGCGCAGATCGTCGGGCACACGTAGGAATGAAACATGTTTTGTCGCCTCGCTCTTGTCTTCCCTCTCGCCGCCATCGCCGTTGGCGGGTGCGCGTCCGATCTCGCGCAAGGCTACCGCTCGACCCCGGACTACCCGGCCTATGCGGCTGCCTCCGACGGTCAGGGAGACGGTCTGGAATGCGCGCTGAATCTGGGCTTCATGGCCCATTCCAGATCTATCGAGAAGCGCTTCGAGCGCCGTTTCGACGGTAATTTCAAGAGCGGCAATCCACAGGGCGAGGACTGGCTAACCTCGCTGCTGATGTCCGGCATTTTCGCGCTCGCAGAGCAGCGCAGCTACGGCCCGGGAGACGCTTGCGCCGCTGCAGCGGCTGCGGACAACGCCTCACGCAGGCGGAACGGGTATCCATACTAGAGGCGCGTCGCTTTTCCGGATGGTCTAGATTGACTGTGAGCCGAACCAGATACGAAACGGGGATAATCGATATGTTAAGAACAACACTCATTGGTGCCTTCATGGTCGGGCTTGTCGCTTGCTCACCGTCCGAAACGATAGAACCTGCAGGGTCCGCAGCCCCGGTCGAGGCTGAACCGGCTCCGGTCGAAGCGACAGCCACTGCACCGGCTGCGACCATGATATTGCTGTATACCTTGCAGGACGGCGTGACGCCTGAGGACTTCGAGACCTGGGTCCGGGAGACCGACTATCCCGGCATGCGCGGCTTGCAGCGTGTGGAAAGCTTCACGACCTATCGTGCAACCGGTCTCCTGCCCGGTACCGGTCAGGGCGAACCCTCCGTCGATTATATCGAGGTGTTCGCCATCACGGATTTTGAAGGCTTCCTGGCAGAGGATATGGGCGGAGACACCGTCCAGTCGATCATGGGCTCGTTCATGGGCTTTGCAAAGGCACCGCAATTCGTTCTGGTCGACGAGGTGAAGTAGGCACCGGTTTAGGGATCGGGGTCAACATCCCGGTCGCGGGTCTTGCGCCAGAGCCAGGCACGCATGGCGATGATGTAGATCGCCTCCGCCAGCATGAAGGCCACGGGAATGATGATGAGGTTCGGCAGGTTCGGATACCGCCCGGTCGCCAGATCGAACACACCGAACACCGCGGCGAAGAACAGACCGATACAGCCTGTTCCGAAGATATGCAGGGCGATCGTGTGGCGCTGCATCTTCGGCGCATTCGGCCGGAACATCAGCCAGGCCCCGGCCGCACCGAGCGCCAGCCCGAACACCTGCAGTGCCCATAATTGCCACATCTCCAGTGGCAGAGCCAGAAGAGCAGCAGACAAGCCGCTGCCCTGCAGGATCAGAACGATGGCCGCATAGGCCGGAATGACGATCAGAAGGCGTGTGAAGTTCATGCGGCTATAGATGGGGGCCGCTCACACAGCCTCAATAGCCACCCGCATTCGGTGCCACACGGCGCACGCTGGGTCCGAGCGTCTGCAACACATCGTTGGCACTGAACACATCCGGATCGTCGAAGCGCTTCGGTCCACGCATCATGACGATTTCGGCGGTCGCCTCATAGCGGGTCACTTCCCGCAGCGAAACATCATTCCAGAACGGGTCGTAATAGGGCCGCCAGCCATAGCGCGGTGCGAAATACCGGTAGTCATAGAACGGGCTGCCATACGGTCCATGGAACCTCGAACTGGATGTGCCGCTCAGACGTGTGTCTTCATCGGTCGCACGCCGGACCACGCGAAAGGTCTGGAAGCCTTGCTGGAAGGTGAGCTCTGCGGCGCGATAGATCAGATAATTCTCGACCGTCTGACGGTCTGTCAGCGAATTGCCGGAGAAGGTTACCGCCCAGCGGTTCTGTTCGATCTGCTGTTCGGAGAACCCGTAGCGGTCTCCCAGGGTCGGGGCGTAAGGGGTTGGGGTAGCGCAGGCGGCTGCGAGCCCTGCCAGCGCGAGTACGAGATAGCGTTTCATGACTGTCCTGTCTGCGAAGCGTGATAGATTACGTATGTTGCCCAATAACATAGTGTACATGAACGCACGCCGAACGGGTCATCTGCAGTTGGCACTGCGATTTTCTCTGAGAGCAGGGCCCCGCTCAATCGCCGCCGCGCGCCGGATAGTCATTCTTCTCCATGAATTTCAGGCCGCTAAGCACATCCTCGAATTTGGGCCGCGCGAACGGCACCGATTGCAGCCAGATCGCCTTGAATGCATCTCCCTTGAAAGCGATTATGGCAGGCTCGGTGAACCTGTCGGCTTCGCTTTCCTTGATGGCGTTGGACATGTAAAGCCCGAACCGTTGGGCGAGATCTTCGCTGAGACCGTAAGCCAACGGAAGGTCGCCAAGCTCCCAGTCTGAATGGGCTTTCTTCGCCCGCTCTGCAGTATCCATGCTGGCGGCGACAACGGTTATGCCTGCGTCCGTGAAATTGGTCAGCTGACCGGAGAGCGATTTGAGCTGGCTCTTGCAGATCGGGCAATGCAGGCCGCGATAAACGACGATCAAGCGCCAGGGATGATCACTCTGTTCGGTCAGCTTCCACTTCGCGCCGATAATGAGATCAAGCTCTATGTCGCTATCAAGCGTCTGTCCGGGTAGCATACGGGTCATGCGGGGTCTCCTTGAAGATCGTGCAGCCAGAACGGGCGGGCCCGCGAAACGATCCATGGACGCAAAGCCTGTCAGACGCGGGCGATCTGGACCGGCCCGTTTCCGGGCATCAGCCCGTCATGGTGGCGCGCGCCTTTTTCTTCCAGAACAGGCTTCAGGCGCTTGTAGAGGCGCTCGTAATTGTAGAACGGAACCGACGGCCAGAGATGGTGCATCAGATGCCAGTTCTGCCAGACCATTGGCAGGTTGATGCCGGTCCGTCCGGTATTGCGCGTTGCGCGATAACGTGTGGTTTCCTCGAACGGGTGATGCGGCAGCCATTGAAAGAGAATGGTAAGAAGGTTCAGCCCGATCATGGCGGGCAGGTAATACAGCGCCAATGCCTGCCAGCCGGAACCGGTAAAAACCGCCGTCCAGAAGAGCGCGCAAAGAAAGAAATTGCTGCCGAAGTGAAGGCGCTTTTCCTGCGCCGTCATCAACTGGTCCGCATTCAGATAGCCTTTTGCCAGCGAGCGGTCACGAAAGACCAGCTTCAGCAAAAGCATCGGTACGCATTGCAGGGCGGCCGTGATTGCATTGCGCACCAGCAGCCATTTCAGGGGCAGTTTGACGAATATGTCCGGGTCGCGGTCAGTGTTTACATGCGCATGATGGTGCTTGTGGGTCCGCTCCAGCAGCGGCCAGCTGGCAAAGAGGATTAGCGAGCCGTACCAGCCGATAACGGTGTGTATCCATTGCAGGGATTTCGGCCGCGAGACGATGTTTCGGTGAACGCTCTCATGCACCAGCGTGTAGTGAAGATAGGCGGTAAACCCGAGCGGCAGGACGAGCGCCCAGAGCGGCACGAGCCCGAAAAGCCCTGCCCCGATCATGGCCAGATGCGCGGCTATCACCAGCACGCCATAAACGAGTGTCGGCCAGGCGATGGCAGGCGAAAGCGCGCGGGCTTCGGCCTTTTCGTTGATCGCGGGCGGTATGGTCAGAGCTGTCATTCCAAAAGATGACACATGCGTCAACTTTTGGAAAGAACCCATAGTTTATGTGGCGCTTGTCTTTGGAAGATGCAGCCGCTTCAAACCTCTGCGCGTTCCAGCATCGCGTCGAACCCGTCCCAGAACTGCGCACGGCGGGCATCAGTTTCCATCAGGATCTCGTGGCGCGCGCCCGGCACGATCACGCGTCTGGCATCGGGCAATAGCGCGCAGATCGCTTCATGGCTGGCATTATCGACAAGCGCCTCTTCCTCCGCCGTCGCGACGAATACGGGGCAGGTGACGTGTGCCAGCGCTTCGGGCTTCACGAACCGGTCGATAATATCGAGCGAGGCCCCGAGCCAGGCCCAGGTGACAGGCCCGAGCGCGAGACCCGGACGTGCCTCAAGCAACGCTTCCTGTATGGCCCAGCGCGCCTTGTCATGCGTGACGATGTTCGCCTCGAAGGAGTCGTGCGGGCCGGGCTTCATCACGAAAGCACTGCCCTGCCCTGCGGTCTTCATGGCCCAGGCGAGGTACTTCATTCCGGCAAAGCGCGAGCGCAGGCCCCACATCGGCGCGCAGAAGGCGGCAGCGGCAACCTTCACTTTTTCGTCGGCGATGGCAGCCAGAGCAATCGCCCCGCCCATGGAATGGGCCAGACAGACATATGGGCGAGGCAGGTCAGCCGCGACGGCTTCCAGACCGGTTGCAAGCGCCGACATGAACGTGTCGAAAGTGTCGATATGGCCCTTGCGCGCATCCGGCAGCAGGCGTTCGGAGAGCCCCTGCCCCGGCCAATCAAGGATCAGCACCGCAAAGCCGCGTGCCTGCAGGTCACGCGCCGTCTCGAAGTATTTCTCGATGAACTCCGTCCGGCCCGGACAGACAATGACCGTGCCGCGTGGCCCGTTTTCGCGCTTTGGTGCAGGCGCGAGGCAGGCCCGCAAGGCAAGCCCGGTCTCGCTCTCGAACCAGACGATGCGCGCGCCCTCGGGACGTTGATTTCCGGGCACATCCACGAACCGCGTGTCGCGCCCTTTGGGAGAAGCGGCGGAGCCCTCAGCCAAGTTTCGAAATGAGTTTCTGCAGCTGCATGACGACAGACATATCGCCCTCGACCTTCAGCTTGCCGCTCATGAAGGCCATGGTCGGGTCCAGCGCGCCCTTGGCCAGCTTCACAAAGTCGTCCCAGTCGACCTTCACCGTGGCGTCGGCATCGCCATCCTCATTGGTGGCGGTTCCGTTTGCGCCATCGAGCAGCAGCTTGCCGACACTCCCGAAATCGAACTTCACCGTTTTCTGGAAGTCGTCAGTTGAGGAAAGCGCCTCCTGCGCGCGGCGGGTCAAGTCTGCCAGATCCATATCGGTCTCCGTTTCGTCTGCCCCCGCATTTAGGTCAGCCGGTAGCGATAAGGCAAGGCGCGGGTGGGGGGATGGCGAAACACTCTCACACTAAGCGCGTCGAAATGCGAGAGCGGTACACGCTTTGCGGCTTTGCAAAGGCAAACCGCAGAAGCCTCTCTCCTTCTAAGGAGAGGGGTTGGGGTGAGGTTGCTGTACGCTGATTACTCACATCCTCCACGCCAGCGCGTCAGCGCGTGGCGTCCAGTGGATTTACATGTCGCAGAGGCGGTCTGGGCTCCACGCCTCCGGCTGGATTGGCGGCTGATGATACGCCGAACCCTTTTCACGCAGTCTTCCCGGTTTCGCGGAAGCGTTTCCGGCATCCATGCTGTGTCGGCGATACCCGTCGATACAGCAAAGAGGACGTGCTGCCTTCATTGACTTGAGTTTAGACGGTCGGGCAGGGTGTAGGCGGGATGCACGTGAGGAGAGTTTGACATGGCAGTATTGGTCGGCAGCGGGCTGACCGCAGGCTCAACCGTATTCGACGCAGACGACGCGGCGTATAACCTGAACGGCATGTGGGGCGTCAAAATGCTGACGCTGAACGGCGTCACCTATGTCTATGTCACCGATCGCAACTCTGATGGCATGAGTGTTTTCCGGGTCAATGCCGATGGGAGCTTCACCTCGGTGCAGCATTTTCTGGATACGGGCGTCGCCGGGCTGGAGATTGACGGATCTGCCAACATGACATCGGCGGTCGTCGATGGCGTGACCTATCTCTATGCCAATGACTCTAGTGCCGACCGGATCAACGTCTTCTCGGTCAACGACGCGACCGGCGAACTGACCTTCGTTTCCGCCGCCATCGATGATGGTACAGGCACGCTCGAACTTGATGGCACCTTGTATGCCATGGAAGTTGTCAGTGTCGGGGCGACGCAGTTTCTGGTGGCTTCCGGCCGGTTCGATAATGGTTTCACAGTCTTCTCCATCGGTGCGGGCGGCGCGCTGACGGAGGTCACCAGTGTCGATGACAGCCGCGATGCCGGGTCGCGTCTCAGCGTCGCGGCAGGCGTCTCCAGCCTCGTGGTAGACGGCAAGACCTTCCTGCTGGTGTCGGGCTTTGAAGATGATGCAATCAACGTCTTCGAACTGGCAGGTGATGGCAGCGTCACGTTCCGCAGCGCGGTCACCGACAGCGGGGCGCTTGAACTGAACGGCGCGATTGATGTGACGACAGGGACCGTGGACGGCACCGGCCATGTGTTCGTATCCGGTCAGAACGATGACGGGATTTCGGTGTTCTCGCTTGCGGGTGACGGCACGCTGACAAACGTCTTCAATCTCACCGACACCGAAGGCGCGGGCGAGCTGGGTCTGAATGGGGCTTTTGATCTCGACATCCTGACCATAGGCGGGCAGACCTTTCTGACTGCAGTCGGGAACGTTGACTCCGCCGTCAGCTATTTCTCGGTCGCCGCAGATGGCAGCCTGACAGAAGTGGCCGGCCTGTTTAATACGTCAGGTCTGGCCCTCAACGGTGCGGCCTACTCCGATACGGCGTTCATTGGTGAAGGGCTTTGGCTGGTGACGGGCGGGCGTTCCGCCCGCGGGCTCTTTTCCATCGAGATCGGCGGCGGCGCGGATGTGCTGGTTGGCGGTGTCGATGCCGATGAACTGCACGGTCTGGGCGGTAATGACGTGCTTTACGGGCTGGGCGGAACCGATGCCCTGCTTGGCTATGCCGGAAACGACATTCTGGTCGGCGGTGACGGGGCCGACACACTGACAGGCGGTCTGGGCGACGATGTCTATATCATGGACGGCCTTGATACGGTTGTCGAACTGGCAGGCGAAGGCAATGACGTGGCCTACATGCTGGCGAGCGGGACTCTCGCAGCCAATATCGAAACAGCCGTGCTGTTCGGGGCAGGCGCGACCAGCCTGACAGGGACAGGATCAGGTGAGACCCTGATCGCCAACGCGGCCGTCGCCTCCACGGTGAATGGCGGCGACGGCGCGGACGTGATCTACGGATCCGATCAGGTGAGTATCCTGAACGGCGATGGCGGCAATGACACGATCGTCGGCTTTGGCACCGGGGCGGACACGATGAGCGGCGGGGCAGGCAATGACTGGCTGCTGGGCGGCGCAGGCGCCGATACGCTGATCGGGGGCACCGGTCTCGACATTCTCACCGGCGCGGTCATCGGCGGCAATGGCGCGGACGAGGCCGACATCTTCCGCTGGCTGGCTTCGGGTGAGTTCGGAGATGTTCTGACAGACTTCACCTCCGGTACAGACACGCTGGAAATCGCGCGGGCAGCCCTCGGCGTCGATGGCACCTACGCCCTCACCGACGGCACGACGTTCCGGGCCAGCACCAACCCGTTCTCGACCACAGCCGAGGCTACCTTCCTCTGGGACACCGACGATACCGCGCTCTACTTCGATGCCGACGGCACCGGAGCCGGGGCCGCCGTTCTCGTCGCGGACTTCCAGGCAGGTGCAACCCTCGCAATCTCGGACTTTGGCTTATTCTGAGGGGGAGGCCGGTTCACTCCAGCGGCGGCAATACCTCAGCGCCCCGGATGTCGGCTATGCTGGCACATCCGGTGAGCGCCATGGTTCGGCGCAGTTCACCCGCCAGAATGTCGATGGCGCGGGTCACGCCAGCCTCGCCGCCTGCGGCCAGCCCGTAGAGGTAAGCGCGGCCGATGGCCACGACATCCGCGCCGCGCGCCAGCGCCTTGAAGATGTGCGAGCCCCGGCGCACCCCGCCATCGACGATCAGCTTGGCGTCTCCGGCGAGCGCCTCTGCCATGGCAGGCAAGAGGTCAATGGTCGGCATCGCGGTATCAAGCTGTCGACCGCCATGATTGGAGAGCCAGACATAGTCTGCGCCCGCATCAACGGCGCGGCGTGCATCATCGGTGCGCGAAATGCCCTTGACCGCCAGCGGGCCGTTCCAGGCCTCTTTCAGCCAGCGGACATACTCCCAGGTCACGGACGCATCGAACTGGCGGTCGATGAACTCGGCAATGCCTTCGCCTTCGGCGGTCGTCAGGTCGGGCGGGAAGTTGGCCGGTCCGATCTTCGTTCCGGTCGCGACATCAAAGAGATAGCGTGGGCGGGCCAGGACCTGCGAGACCGTCTGGGCGGTGATCTTCGGGGGCACGGAGAACCCGTTGCGCGGGTCACGCTCACGCTTGCCGGCGACCGGCGTATCCACCGTCAGCACGAGCGTTTCGAACCCGGCGCGGCGAACCCGGTCGAGAATGCCCGCAACCAGATCACGGTCCTTCCAGACATAGATCTGGAACCATTTCGGTGCCGGGCAAAGCTTGTGCAGGACCTCCACCTCGACCGAGGCCAGCGTCGAGGCCGAATAGACGATACCGGCTTTCATGGCCGCAGAGGCAACCGCCCGCTCGCCCGCTGCCGGATGGAAAAGCCGCGAGGCTGCCGTCGGTGCGATGAAGAAGGGGAGCGGCATGCCGTCTGCGAAATCCGGCAGCGAGGTGTCGATTGCGGAAACGTCGCGCAGCACATGGCCGGTGAGCTCATAATCATCATAGCGCGAAACGGACCGTCGCAGCGTGACCTCGTCCTCGGCGCCGCCATCGATATAATCGAAGATCATCCGCGGCAGGCGTTTACGGGCAAGGGTGCGCAGGTCCGCGATATTGATGGCCGTGTCGATGTTCACGCGCGCGCTCCCATCCTCTGACGCCAGATGGCGCGATAGGCACTCAACCCCGTGACAGGCACCGGTGCAAGCGCCTGCGATGTGATGCCTGCGTTTCTGGCGGCTTGCGGGTCAATCAGGCTGGCCGCGCCGAGCGCCGGATTGCAGGCTTCGCTGACGGTGCAAACCTGCGCATCCGGTCGCAGACTGGCGAGGAGAGCAGGCGCGGACGAGGCAGTTGCAGGCCCCTCGACGGCGATCCGGGGCTTGCCGGAGCGAACATGAAGCCGGTCGATCATCATGTCCCATGTCAGGGCAGCATGAAGGGCCGCCAGCGCCTGACGCTCGTTTCCGGAGCGTTCATCGAACGCGTGATCTGCTCCGTCGAACGCTGGGATCTCGATCAGCTGTCGGCTGACAATGGCCTGAATACAGGCAAGCTCCGCCATCACAGGCGCGCCGCCCGCAAGGCCCGCCATTTCGCGTCCACCCATGAAGCGGGCAGACGGGACCGGCTCACCGTCAGGTGAAACATTGACACTTGCGTCGAGTGCCGGATCGAGGGTCTCCAAGGCTGTGCCCGGCGCGGCGATCACATGCCATGTACCCGTCGAGATCACGATATCCGGCGCGCCGTCAGCACATGCCAGTTTCACAGCAAGAAGCGCCGCGTTGGAGTCATGCACGCCGCAATAAACGAGCGTATCGCCCGAAAGCCCGGTTGAACTGGCTATTTCAGGTCGAATGCGGCCCAGGGCATCACCCGCGTGTCGCAGGGGCGCAAACCGCTTCGCCCAGCCGCGTCGAACGGCCAGCGACGACCAGTCATTGCGGGCCGGTGCCCAAAGATCGGTGTGACATCCCAGCGAGCTGACCTCGGCTGCCAGAATGCCGCTCAGCCGTGCCGCCCAGTATTGCGGATAAGGCAGGAGCCGCCCGGTAAAGCCGCCAAGGCGCGCCTCCTCGCCTGCGAGCTGACGGCCAAGGTTCAGCCCTGCGGGCAGCGAAGGTGAGCCGGTTTCGGAAAATGGCGGGCGCTGGCTTTCATAGGTGCTGGAGATGTTATCCGGGATTTCGGCCTCATAGTCCGGCACGGGAGAGATCAGATCTCCGGCTTCCGAGACATGAGCAAAGGCAGCGCCATGTGTGACCGGGATGATGTGAGCAATGGGTGCACATAACGCCGCCTCGCGCAGAGCCTCCAGAAACCAGGCCTCGATTCGCGCAACGTCCATGCAGGACCGGTCCTGATCGACAAGGACCGGCGTTCCCAGTCTGGACACTGTGCGGCTGCACCCGTCCGCCAGCAGAACCAGACGGGTGTGGGTCTTTCCCGCGTCAAGAACAGCAATTGCGCTCATGTATCCAATCTGATCGAAAATGATTGCTTGTGATTGTTATTTCGTCAGGACGGGTTAGAAGGCATGGTCGATGGATGCAACAGGAATGACCGATATATGACTGAAGCTCTACCCCTGCGCTGTCCAGTTTCCCAATGGTCAGAGGACGATGCCGAGGGACTCAGCGAGGCGCAGCTGTTGAAATACCGGTCGAACCTGCTTGGCAGCGATCTGGCCGTGACAAACTTCGGTGGCGGCAATACCTCAGCCAAGATCACCGAAACCGACCCGCTGACAGGTGATGCTGTCGAAGTGCTCTGGGTGAAGGGTTCGGGCGGCGATCTCGGCTCGATCGACCTGTTCGGTTTCTCGACGCTTTATCTGGAGAAGCTGCGACAGCTGGAAGGTCTGTATGAAGGGCGCGACCGTGAAGATGCGATGGTCGACTACCTCCCGCACTGTACCTTCAACCTGAATGGCCGGGCGGCCAGCATCGACACGCCCCTGCACACCTTTCTTCCCTATACTCACATCGACCATACCCATCCCGATGCCGTGATCGCGATTGCCGCGAGCAAGGACAGTGAGGCGCTGACGCGCGAGGTGTTTGGTGACCGGATTGGCTGGCTGCCCTGGCAGCGCCCCGGCTTCGATCTCGGCCTGCGTCTGCGCGATCTCGACCGCGACACGCCCGGGCTCGACGGAATCGTTCTCGAAGGCCATGGCCTGTTCACCTGGGGCACGACCTCGCGCGAATGCTATGAGCGGACTATCGAGGTTATCGCCGCAGCCGCGGAGTATCTCAACGAACGACTGGCGCGCGGCCCCGCTTTCAAGGGCCGGTCGGTAGACCCGCAGCCGCAAGCAAACCGCAAAGCCGCCGCCGCCCGCCTCATGCCGCTGATCCGCGACCGCATCAGCGATGGCACGCGCAAGATCGGCCATTTCGACGACCGTCCGGAAGTGCTGGAGTTCGTCAATTCCGTCGACATGGAGCGGCTGGCAGCCATCGGCACCTCGTGTCCGGACCATTTTCTACGCACAAAGATCCTGCCTTTGACGCTCGGGACAGACGCGCTCGCACGCGACCCCGGCGATTATCTCGATGTCCGTTTCGAGCAATACCGCAAGGACTATGCGGCCTATTATGACCGCCGCAGACGTGGCGACAGCCCGCCGCGGCGGGATGCCAATCCGGTGGTCTATCTGGTACCGGGGGTCGGCATGTTCACCTTCGCAGGCGACAAGGCGACGGCGCGGATCGCCGGTGAATTCTACGTCAACGCGATCAATGTCATGCGGGGTGCAGAAGCGGTCGGGACGTATCAGGGGCTCGATGAGCAGGAAGCCTTCGACATCGAATACTGGCAGCTGGAAGAGGCCAAATTGCAACGCATGCCGAAGCCGCGTCCACTGGCCGGGCGTATCGCGCTGATAACCGGCGGTGCGGGAGGCATCGGCCGCGCAACAGCTGCGCGGCTGCTGGCGGATGGGGCCTGCGTTCTGCTCGCCGATATCGACGAGACCCGTCTGCGCGACGCGAAAGACGCACTGACCGATAGTTTCGACGCCGACCGGGTCGCAAGCGTCCTCTGCGATGTGACCGACGAGGCCGCCGTTGCGGAGGCTTTTGCCGTTTCGGCGCGCACGTTCGGCGGTGTGGATATTCTGGTTGCCAATGCGGGTCTGGCTTCATCGGCCTCCATTGAGGAGACCAGCCTGGCGCTCTGGCGGCGCAATCATGCTGTACTTTCGGAAGGGTATTTCCTCGTCTCGCGCGCCGCCTTCTCACTGATGAAAGCGCTGGGCGGGTCCATCGTCTTCGTGGCCAGCAAGAACGCGCTTGCGGCGTCTCCGAACGCCTCCGCCTATGCTTCGGCCAAAGCCGCAGAACTGCATCTGGCGCGCTGCCTCGCGCTGGAAGGCGCGCCGCACGGCATTCGCACGAACACGGTGAACCCGGATGCCGTGCTTGCCGGTTCAGCCATCTGGACCGGAGACTGGCGCAAGGAACGCGCGGATGCCTACGGTCTGCGCGAAGACGACCTTGAGGATTTCTATCGCAATCGCAGCCTTCTGAAACGGGCCGTGCTGCCCGAAGACGTGGCTGAAGCGATTGCCTTTCTCGCCGGGGACCTCTCCGCCAAATCCACCGGCAACATCATCAATGTCGATGCCGGCAATGCTGCCGCCTTTCCGCGCTGAGGAGGCGTCATGATCGATCCTGAACATATCGAGAGAGCCAACACCGCCGAAACCGGACGGCTTGATGCCGCTTATGACTTTCTTGGCGGTACGCTCCATGCGGCAGGCGTCGATATCGACGCCATTACCACCAAAGCCATGGCGTTCGAGATCGCTGTTCCGACCTGGGGCGTCGGGACCGGAGGCACACGGTTTGCGAGATTTCCGGGCCCCGGCGAGCCGCGCGGCATTGAGGAAAAGCTCGAGGACTGCGCGGTCATCCAGTCACTTGTCCGCGTCTGTCCGCGGGTCTCGCCGCATTTTCCGTGGGATGATGTAGCGGATTTTGCAGCACTGAAGGAGCGCGCGGACACGCTCGGGCTTGGCTTCGATGCGGTGAACTCCAACACGTTTCAGGATCAGCCCTGCCAGGAACACTCCTACAGATATGGCAGCCTTAGCCACACCGAACGCGCCGTGCGCGAACAGGCCGTGGCGCACAATATCGACTGTATCTCTGCAGGCCGGGCGCTCGGTTCGAGTGCGCTCACCGTCTGGGTGGCGGACGGATCGAACGTGCCGGGACAATCGCATTTCGGGGCCGCGTTCGACCGCTATCTGGAGAGCATGGCGCGCATTTATGCCGCCCTTCCCGATGACTGGCAGGTTTTCATCGAACACAAACTGTTCGAACCTGCCTTCTATTCGACCGTTATCTGCGACTGGGGCACGAGCCTTCTGGCCGCGCAGGAGCTGGGACCGCAGGCGCGCTGCCTGATCGATCTGGGCCATCACGCGCCAAACACGAACATCGAGATGATCGTGGCACGGCTGCACCGGGCCGGAAAGCTCGGCGGCTTCCACTTCAATGACAGCAAGTACGGGGATGATGACCTCGATTCCGGCTCCATCGACCCGTTCCAGCTCTTTCTGGTCTTCAACGAACTGGTCGAGGCCGAACGCGCCGGATGGCAAAGTGCGCCGCCCGCCTACATGATGGACCAGTCGCACAACATCACCGACCCTATCGAAAGCCTGATGACGAGCGCAGACGCCATCGTTCAGGCCTATGTGCAAGCGCTGATCGTGGACCGTGCCAAGCTCGCGGAACAACAGACCGCCAACGATGCGATGGCCGCAGCCCAGACCCTGAAGGCCGCGTTCCGGACCGATGTTCGCCCTATTGCCGCCATGGCGCGCAAGCGGGCTGGCGGGGCGATCAACCCGCTCAGCGCCTACCGCAGTTCAGGCTACCGCGCGGCGGTGGCAAAGGACCGCCCCCCGGTCGCGGGCGGCGGAGGTGGTGGGATCGTCTGACAAAGCCAGAACAAACAATAACGACAATGAACTATGAGCGGAGGATATGATCATGCGTGAGAACGCCCCATTCATCTGGACCAGCAGGCAACCGGTCAACTTCATGGCGATTCTGCAGGCGTTTGCCGCTGCAGAGCCCCGCACCGAAGGGCCGAACCGCTGGTTCATGTTCCGTCGCACCATCGACCTTCCAGCCGCGCCTACCGGCGGCGAGATCAACATCACGGTCGACGGGCGCTATCAGCTATTCGTCAATGGAACGCGGATCGGGCGCGGGCCAGCCCGCTGCTCGCCGCTCTATCAGCGCTATGACACCTATGATGTGGCGAACCATTTGCAGGCGGGCGAGAACGTCATTGCCGTACTCATCCGCGTGTTCGGCAAGGACACATCCTGGTATGAGAAAACGCAAGGGCTCTGGCAGCCGGTCTTCGGGGATGGCGGGCTCTGGATCAGCGGGCAGGCAGAGACCGGCGCAGGCGACGTGCCGATCAAAACCGACACGGACTGGCGCTGTCTTGAGAGCGACGCCTGGGTGAACAAGACGCCCGACGCCAATCACGGCCTGGGAGCGATCGAGGTTCTGGACGGCGCGCGCCTTCCGCAAGGCTGGACCAAAGCCTCGTTCGATGACAGCGGCTGGGACGAGGTGCAGGTCATGGAAGCGGGCGGCGGCGGCCCCGAAGCCTTCTTCGGCGGTATGGTCTCCAAGCCCTTTCCGCATCTTTTGCCGAACAAGCTGAAATTTCTTGCCGAAGAGTGGGTATCGCCAACGCGCATCGCCTGGGCAAGGCAGGCTGCACCTTTGCCGGATGCCAGCCTTGAAGATGTGATTTACACCGAGCCGCTCAGCCCGCTTTCCACGGCGTCCGTCGACGGGTTGGAGGCGATGCTTGCCGGAACGGGCGCGGCGACGATACAGACGGCGGATGGCGACGGTGTCTCCATCCTGTTCGACTTCGAACGCCTGACAACCATCTATCCGGTCATCGAGTTCGAGGCTCGGGGCGGCGAGGAAATCGACATTGCGGTGAACGAGAAACTGCCGGACGAATGGGATCCCGATGGCCCCTCCGACGACAGCCGTATCGAACGCCGACCGACGCTTGGTCTCGATGCCCATCTGTCGCGCTACATCGCAAAACCCGGTCATAACCGGTTCGAGCGCTTCGAGTGGCAAGCGGTCAAGTGGATGCAGATTACCATCCGCAAGGCTGATGCGGGACTGACGCTGAAGCGCGTCGGCGGGGTGCAGACGCATTATCCGGCAGAGGCGCGCGGGAGCTTTGCCTGCTCCGACCCGATGATGGAGCAACTCTGGAAGACCGGACGCTATACGCTGCAGCTCTGCATGCATGACGGGTGGGAGGACTGCCCGAGCCGCGAGCAGCGTCAGTGGCTGGGCGATGCAACGGTGGAAAACCTTGTCGGACATGCCGCCTTTGGACCGGACATTAAAGCGCTGAACGCAGAATACATCCGCAAATGCGCCGAGAGCCAGCGCCCGGACGGCCTCACGCAGATGTTCGCGCCGGGCAATCACGGCCATAACGGGCTGCTGATCCCGGACTGGACCCTGCAATGGATCCTGAATACCGGTGACCATCTGCGTCTAACCGACGATATCGACACCATCGAAGAGGTGTTCCCGGCCATCCAGCGTGCGCTGGCCTGGTTCGAACGCGGTTTCGGCCCCTCCGGTCTCGTCGATAATATGGCTTACTGGCATTTCATGGACTGGTCCGGCGTTGGACGATCCGGAGAGGCCGCAACCCTCAACGCACAATTGGCCGGGTGCTTCGATGAAGCTGCCGACATGGCCGCCGCGCTCGACATGCGGCGTACGGCTGCACGCTACAGGGACAGCGCAGACAAGCTGCGCGCTGCCCTGAATGCCCGTCACTGGGACGAGACGCGCGGGGTTTATGTCGATTGCGTTGATGCCAGAACAGACGTGCAGGACCGGCGCGTCTCGCAGCATGGCAATGCGGCAATGATCCTTTGGGGCGGGGCCCCGCGCGAACGATGGGAACGGATAGTCGACTGGATCACCGATCCGGAGCGGATCACGTTCACCGCCGGTCCGCCCATCGCCGATACCGGTGAGACGCTGGACCCGGAGACCGGCGTGGTGATGGCCAACACCTTCTACAGTCATTTCGTGTTCGAGGCGCTGGCACGCGCCGGGCGGCTGGACAAGGCGTTCGAGATCATTTCGCGGCGCTATGGTCCGATGATCGAGGCTGGCGCGACCACGCTGTGGGAAAGCTTCGATCCGACAGCGAGCCTCTGTCACGGCTTTTCGGCCTCTCCGACCTGGCAGATGACGGCGCGTGTTCTGGGCGTACGCCGGACCGGTCACCGGCATGCCGTGTTCGAGCCGGACCTGCTCACCCTCGATCACGCCTCGGGTATCGTTCCGCTCATCGACGGCGATGTGCATGTCTCCCTGAAGCGAACCGGTAACGGGTTCGCGGCAGAGGTTGAAGCGCCTGAAGGCCTGACCCTCGATATCATGGCCCCGCGTGGATATTCGGCCAGGCAAAGCGCGACTGGCGACACGCAGACGAACAGTCTAAAGGTTGATTTCAACCGAACGGACTGAACGGACCGGAATGAGACAATCCAACCGCCAGCGCGAAATCCTGAGGATACTCGAGAGCGCGCCGGCCGCGTCCGTCGCCGATCTCTGCGAAGCGACCGATGCCTCCCCGGCCACGATCCGCCGCGATCTCAATGTTCTTGCCTCCAGCGGGCAATTGCGGCGGGTGCATGGCGGAGCGGAGCCGACGCACAACGACAACCGTCTGCGCGGAACCCCGTTCGCGCGCAACATCCTCACCAATGTATCGCAGAAGAAGGCCATTGCCCGTGCGGCCGCCGGGCTTTGCCGCGATGGCGAAGCGATCATCATCGATGCCGGGTCGACCACCTTCTTCATGTGTCCGCATTTGCGCGGCCGCTCGCTGCAGGTCCTGACCAACTCGATTCCCATCGTGCAGGAACTGCTTTCCGAACCAACGGTGCGGCTGCACGTGCCGGGTGGCGAGATTTACCGCGAGCAGGACATCATCCTCTCACCATTCGAGAATAACGGGGTGAACCAGTATGCCGCCTCGAAGATGTTTATCGGCGCAGGCGCGCTTTCCCCGCGCGGGCTGCTGCAGACCGATTCCATCCTCGTTCATGCCGAGCAGCGGATGATCGCGCGCGCCGACAACCTGATCGTTCTGGCGGACAGTTCCAAGTTCTCCGAAGAGGCCAGTCTCATCCTCTGCGGTCTGGACCGGATCAGCGCTCTGGTGACCGATGACGGTTTGTCCGACGCCAATCGCGACATGATCGTATCAGCAGGCATCACCCTGCATCTGGTGCCTGCAGACGCCTGACCGGATGAGGGCGTAAACGCCGTCTCTTGACCGCCCACCCTATCCATACGATCACTGGCGATCATAATAGATCGATAACGATCATTGCGGGAGGATGTCGGAGCATGGTTACGAGACAGGCGCGGGCGATTGCCAGCTCGCAGAACTTTGCATCGAAACAGCGATGACGGTCATCGACACCGCCGGTCAGGGAAAGGCCACGGCAACGCCGAAACCGGATCTCTTTCGGACGATTGTGCCTCTTCGCCCTTCCCGCGCTCCCCGCCGCGGCGATGAACTTTCCGCTAAGTGCCTATCTGCCACCTTTTTACGCGTCGGCGACGGGCCTCTCGCTTGGGACGGTCGGGCTGATCTTCATGCTGGCCCGCTTCTGGGACATCCTTATCGATCCGGCCATGGGCGCGCTCAGCGATGCAACCCGCACGCCGCACGGGCGTCGCAGACCGTGGTTGCTGGCAAGTCTCCCGGTCTTGCTTCTGGGCGGCTGGGCCCTGTTCTTTCCGCCGGAAGGTGTCGGTGCAGCCTGGCTGGTCATATCGCTTTTCGTGGCCTTCATTGGCTTCACCATGCTGACCATTACCCATTATGCCTGGGCAGCAGATGTGGCGGGCGACTATCATGACCGCTCACGCCTGCAAGGCTCGATCGTCATTGCCGGGATCGTTGGTACGCTCTGCGCGCTTGTCCTGCCTGCATTCGTCGAGCAGGGCGCGGCGGACCCGACCCGCGAACGCGTCGAGGCAATGGGCCTTTTCGCCCTGATCTTCATCACCCCGTGCATCCTCCTCTCGGTCTGGCTGACGCCTGAACCGCCGCTTCCGGAAAAAGGGGAAGGTACCTCGCCGGGCATCCTCGCCAGCATCAAAGGTGCCTTTGCCTCGGTTCCGTTCCGCAAGATCCTGTTTGCCGATTTCGTGCAGGGGATAGCGGGCGGCATGCTGCTCAGTACGTTCGTCTTCTTTTCCGGCGCATGGCTACAAATGCCGGACCGGGCCGGACTGCTCCTGCTCGCCTTCTTTGCCAGCGGCGTGATCTTCGTTCCGGCCTGGGTCGGGATCAGCGCGCGCATCGGCAAGGAAAACGCCGTGGCGCTTTCGTCAGCGTTGACCATTCCGGTCATCGCCGCCTTCTTCTTCATCCCGAAAGGCGATCTCGTCGCCGCGCTGATCGTGCAAGTTTTGTTCGGTTCGACGATGGGCGTCTGGATCTTCCTGACCCGCTCGATCATCGCCGATCTGGTGGATATCGAACACAAATCGACTATGGTGAACCCCAGCGGCACCTATTATGCGTTCGCGACGCTGACAACCAAACTCGGTCAGGCCGTAGCCGTTGGCATCGGCTATATCGGCCTGCAGGCCGCCGGTATCTCTCCGGACGTGCTGGCACCGGGAGACGGTCTCATCACCGCGCTTTTCACGCTCCTGCCGCCAATTGTCGGCCATTTCGTGATGATCGCGATCATGCTCGACCTGAAACGCTCACGGCTCGGCGCACTTTCCTGACAAAAAGCGCCGTGGCAACGGCTGAAATTTGGATTTCCAGCAGGAGACACCGCGATGAGCCCGATGAAAGTTTCAAAGCACCTGATAGCCGTACTCAGCGCCTTTGCCCTGCTTATGGGTATTCCGGCTAACGCGCAGATGCCGGATGGACCGGATCAAAAACCTGCGAGGCCAAACTTCGTGGTTATTGTTGCTGACGATCTTGGCTGGGCCGATCTGTCGGCTCTTGCGCCTTCGCCGTACGACACGCCAAACCTGACGAAAATGGCACGGGAGGGCGTGCTTTTTACTGACTTCTACGCCTATCCTGTGTGCTCACCGTCGCGGGCCCAGCTTCTGTCGGGCCAGAACCCTGCACGATTTGGAATAACTGATTTTCTGCCCGGTCACTGGCGACGTTTCGAGGCGCTGGAAACACCGGTCGTGCCCGAAGCGCTACCGCCTGCAACGCAGAGCCTTGCGCGGCTTTTGGCAGGCGCGGGGTATCGAACCGGATATTTCGGCCAGTGGCACCTTGGCAATCCGGCAACAAACGGTCCGGGCGCGTTCGGATTCGAAGATGTCAGCGTCACGATTGGCGGCCATCAGGAAGGCAATTATGCCGCCCTGCCTGCATCGCCACGCACCGATGATCTCCCGCTCAGCGAATTTCTCGTCGAACGCGCGTTCGACGTGGTCGGCGCGGAAGATGACGCGCCTTTCTATGTCGAACTTCACCCTTTCCTCGTGCACATTCCGCTGGACGCCAAAGAGCTGGCGAGCGCCGAGGCCGCCGAGCGTATCGCAGCCTTTGGAGGTTCCGGAGAAAGGAGCGCCGACTACGGCGCGATGGTGGCAGAACTCGATGCGATGGTCGGCAAGATGGTCGACGGGTTGAAGGCGTCGGGACAGCTTGAGAACACTGTGATCTTTTTCGTCTCGGACAATGGCGGGTTGATCCGGCGATTTGACGGCGCAGGTCCCATAATAACGCAGAATCTTCCGCTCAGCGGCGAAAAAGGCAATGTGCACGAAGGCGGCATCCGTGTGCCTTTGATCATCTATCAACCGGGCCGGATAGACGAAGGACGGGTCATCTCGCTTCCCGGCTCGCTCAGCGACGTCCTACCGACCGTGCTCGATCTTGCGGGCCTTTCGGTGACGTTCGAAAGCGATGGTCGTTCCCTTGCTCCGTTGCTCGCCGGCGATATGCCGGCGTCCGAGGAACGGCCAATCCTGATCCACTATCCGCATTATCATCACGGTACGCCGTCCACCTCGATCCGCATCGGGAAATGGAAGCTGATCCGCGAGTGGGAAACTGGAGCTGAAACACTTTTCGATCTCACAAAAGACGTCGGTGAAAGCCAAGATCTCGCGACCGTCGAACCGGACGTTCGTGAGCGACTGTCGACCACCATGGACACGCTGCTGCAAGCTTATGGCGCAAAGTTTCCGCGCAAGAACATCGAATATGATCCGGCACGCGCCGATCAATGGTGGCGTCGCCAGCAAATGACTCCCGAACTCCTCGACAGTTTGCTGGCCAGCATGCGACCGGGCAATACCCCTCCGGAATAAATCGTAAAGCGGGCAATAGGTGATTGACGGATTCGGTGTTTCGTGTGATCGATAATGACTATAGATGATCGATAACGATCACGTTAAGGGGAAACGCTTATGAGACGGACGTTCTTGCTGACGACTGCGGCCACACTTGCCTTCACTTTTCCAATGGCAGCTTTCGCGCAAACCGCGCAGACGCCTGCCACCGATGACGACAAGCGTCTCGACCAGGTCATCGTAACCGGCGTCTTTCAGGAAACATCGCTTGAGGACGCGCCCGTCGCTGTTACAGCACTTGATGAAGACGCGATCCGGCAGGCCGCACCAACAAGCGCGGCTGACCTTCTGAAGTCAGTTCCGGGCGTTTTCGTGAATTCCGGCTTCGGCGAGATTCGAAACGTCGTCTACTCACGCGGCGTTTCGGCAGGCTCGACTGAGGCTTCGCGGGGATATTTTTACGTGTCCCTGCAGGAAGACGGACTTCCTGTCTCGAACACGCTTCTCACGAATTATGGTCCCGACTTCTTCGCACGGCCTGACCTGACTCTTGGACGTCTGGAAGCCCTGCGCGGCGGCAGCGCGACGATTACCGGCCCGAACGCGCCGGGCGGCATCTTCAACTATATCTCCAAGAACGGGCGCTCCAATCCAGGCAGCGAGATCGCTCTTCGCGTCGGGCTCGAGGGCGACGGCGAAAACCCATATTACCGCGGCGACTTCTACCATGGCGACGAGATCGGCGATCAGGGCAATCTCTTCTATTCGGTCGGTGGCTTCTATCGTCAGGCCGAAGGCGCGCGATACCCGGGATACAACCTCAATGAAGGGGGCCAGATCCGCGCTAGTCTCATCTGGGATTATGGTGACGGCGAACTGACTTTCGGAGCAAAATACCTGAACGACAATAACGGCTTCTTCGAGTTTCTCCCTGCGACCAACTTCGACGATCCGACCTTTGCACCCGGCATCAACGCAACCGATTCAGTTCTTCCGCCTGCGGCACCGCATTCCTGGCAGAACCCCCGTGGCGGCACGAGCACATGGGATGGCAGCCAGCTGGTCGAGTCAGAGCAGACAGCGATCTCGGTCGGCTGGGAACATGATTTCGGCAATGATCTGACAGTCACCAACAAGTTTCGCTATCAGGACAGCTCGACGGACTGGAACACCGGCGCGGTTATCTTCGCGATCCCGGTCAACGATATTTTTGTCTACATCCTCAACAACACGCTGGGTCAGCCGGGCACGTACGAGTTCCGCGATCCGCGCAATGGCAATCTTGCTGCGCAGGTCGTGAGCGTGAGCGGGTTCGATCACACTGTGACCGTCAACAATCTTCCAAACCAGGGCATTCTGCCAAACGGCGTCCTCACTCAAGTGGCCTTCGATCCGCTCTATGAAGTCGAGGAAGTGCTCAACCAGTTCCAGGTCAGCAAGTCGTTCGGCGCACATTCTTTCGCAGCCGGTGTATTTCTCGCGTCAGCTGATATTCGCCGCACGATAGACGGTGGCGGCATTGGTATATCCGGTATTCAGGATCAGCCGCAGCTCTATGATGTAACCTTGACCCGGGCCGATGGGTCCGTGGTGCAGGTAACCTCACCCGCTGGCTTCGCAGCACTCGGCGATACGATCAGCGGCGGCGCGGAAAACACCGGTAGCCAGGACCAGTATTCCCTTTTCTTCGGCCACAACTGGGAAATCACCGACGCACTGACCTTTGACTGGGGCGTGCGGTATGAAAGCATCGAGTACGACGTCACCAACCGTGTCGGCGGGCCGCCGCCGAACGCCAACGATCCAACCCGTGGCGGTACGGACGGCAATCCACTGACGCTCTACGACAATCTCACGAACGTGCAGGGGCCGCCAATCAGCGCCCAGCGCGACTATGATTATCTGTCGTACTCGGCATCGCTCGCCTACGAGTTTTCAGAGAACCTCTCGGGATATGCGCGCTATTCCAGCGGGGAAAAGGCACCGGATTTCCAGTCAATGGTTGATCTTGATACGCCGGACGAGGTCTCCACGCTCTTTATCGAGCCGCAGGAAATCCAGCAGTTCGAAGTCGGGGTTAAATACCGTACCGACAAGCTTAATCTGGCTGTTTACCCGTTCTGGAGCGAACTGGATAACGTCACCAGCACGCAGCTTTTCAGCGACGAGAATGGCGTTCCCTACAGCCCGCCGCCTACTGCGGGCAAACTTGTTACGACAGGCCTGGAGATCGAGGCCGATTATCAGTTCACCAATGCCCTGAACCTGCGGACGGCCCTCACCCTGCAAACGTCCGAGGCCAGCGGCTTCGGTTCGTTCCTTGCCAATGCACCGACGCGCGCAGACGATACACTTGTTCTGATCCCGGACGGTGACGCCGACAATGTGCCCGACATTCTCGCCCGCACGACGCTCTCTTATGCGCCAACGGACCGGTTCGAGACGTTCCTCACCTGGAACTATCTGGGCGACCGTCCAGCGAACCGCAACAACGCGTTCGAATTGCCGGCTTTTTCCATCTTCGACGCCGGTGCGTCGTTCATGCTGACGGAAAACCTCCGGATCGGTGCGGACATCAAGAATGTTCTCAACGAGGAAGAAGGCGTCTTGAGCTGGTCCCCATCGGGCGGCTTCCTGAACTCGCTCGACCGCCAGGGACTGACGCCAGAAGTTCTGTGCAAAACAATCCGAACCAGAACTTCTCCATCGTGACAGCGCAGCCGAGGTCCTTCTTCGTGACGGCCAGTTACGTGTTCTGACGAAACTCACATCTCCCATGCCTGAGAGCCGTTCCGAAAGGAGCGGCTCTCTTTTTTGGCAGGACCTGCCGGGCCTGACACACCGCCTTCAAACCGCAGGGCAGCGGCTTGAGAGCCGAAACAAGGCTCGCAAAGCGTGCGGGATGCGGTAGCTTCATGCCCGTAGCGGGAGGCGACATGAGCTGGAAACCACACATCGAGGAACTGCGCCGACGCGAACGGCTGGCTGAGACCATGGGCGGCGAGGAGCCGGTGGCGCGTCAGCGCGGGCGCGGCAAGCTGACGGTACGCGAGCGGGTGGCTTTTCTCTGCGATGCCGGAAGCTTTCAGGAAATCGGCAAGATTTCCGGCAAGGCCGCCTATGACGACGACAACGAGCTGACAGAGTTTCGCCCGGCCAACATGGTGATCGGCCGTGCGCGTGTAGGCGGAGTGCCTGCGGTGATCCTCGGCGACGACTTCACGGTACGCGGCGGGGCGGCAGACGCCTCGATCTGGCAGAAAATGGTCATGGCCGAGCAGATGGCCAATGAATACCGCCTGCCCATCGTACGACTGGTGGACGGCACAGGCGGGGGCGGCTCGGTGAAGATGCTCGAAACCGACCCGCGCACCTACATTCCGCAAACCCCCGGCTGGGAATGGGTCGTCGCCAACCTTTCCGCCGTGCCCGTGGTCGCGCTGGCGCTCGGGCCCTGCGCGGGGCTGGGGGCCGGCCGGGTCGGGGCGAGCCATTATTCGGTGATGGTGAAGGATCTCTCCCAGGTCTTCGTCGCAGGCCCGCCAGTCGCCCGCGCTGTCGGCGAGGATGTGACGAAGGAAGAGCTGGGCGGCTGGCAGATACAGGCCCGCAACGGCACCGTGGACGATGCAGTCGAGACAGAAGCCGAAGCCTTCGAGCGGGTGCGTCGCTTCCTCTCCTACATGCCCTCCTCGGTGTTCGAAAAACCGGCGCGAACCGCCCCGGCAGACGATGCGAACCGTCGCGAAGAGAGCCTGATCGACATCGTGCCGACCGATGGCAAGACGGCCTACAAACCGAGGCGCATCATCGAAGCGTGCGTCGATCAGGGCAGCTTCTTCGAGATCGGGGCATTGTGGGGCCGCTCCATCGCGACCGGGTTTGCCCGTGTGGACGGCTTTCCGGTGGGCATTCTGGCGGGCGACCCGTTCTTTCTGGATGGCGCCTGGACAGCCGACACCTGCGAAAAGGTCATCCGGCATGTCGATCTCTGCGACACCTTCAACCTGCCCATCGTACATTTCGTCGACTGCCCGGGCTTTGCCGTGGGCGTGCGCCATGAGCGCGAGGGCGTGACACGGCTCGGCGTGCGGGCGATGGCAGCGATGTACCAGGCGCGGGTGCCGGTCTGCGCCTTCGTGGTGCGCAAGGCCTACGGGCTGGCGGGCTCGGCGATGATGAACCCGTCGCGCACAAAATGGCGCTATTGCTGGCCGTCGGGAGACTGGGGCTCGCTGCCCATGCAGGGCGGAATCGAGGCGGCGTTCCGCAAGGAATTGTCCGAGGCCGAAGACCCGGACACGCTTCTGGCATCGCTGCACGCAAAGTTCGATGCGATCCGCTCACCTTTCCGGACGGCAGAGGCGTTCCTGGCCGAGGACATCATCGACCCGCGCGACACAAGGCCGAGGCTGGTCGATTTCGTGCACCATGCCGACCGGATGGTGGAGGCCGCCCGGACCGGAGAGGTGCGCCCGCAGCGCAGGCCGTGAGCTAGGAACTGCTTTCCAACTGTTCCTTCAACAGTTCTCTGACCAAATTGGTTAGCGGCGATAAGTCCGTTGATCCGCTCAAAAGGCTGTCGTCAACGGCCTCCAATGCAGCAACATATGGATCGTCGGGCTCTCCCCGATGTCGCTTCAGCAGTTCAGGTAATGCAATGGTACCAGGAAGAACTCCACCAGCTTTCAAGCAAATGAGATAGTAAGCGGTAAGCCTCGCAGACCTGCCATTGCCATTCACGAATGGATGTATCCAATTAAGACGCCAGAGGGCAAATGCTGCCAAATTTACCGAGTCCGTCACATCCCAATATCGGTTCACCATATTTACGAAATCGTCCATGTTTGCTTGGACAGTAGACCAGTGAGGCGGAATATGTTTGGACCCTCCAATTTCGACGTCATAGCGTCGAAACTCGCCTGCACCAGCATGCAAACATATGATCGCGTGAAAATTGAAAGCCTTGATAACAGCTTGGGAAAGATAGAGACGCTCTGTGTCAACGGATGTTTCGACAATCGAATTCAGAAAATCGTACTGCCTATTCAAATTCGATACCTGAAGCTTCTGGTATGCCTCGGTGTTCTCTTCTGGATTGAGGTCAAAAAGGATCAACTCAGGAAGCCTTCTCGACCATTTCCCGAATTTTTGCCTTTGATGCCCCACCGTTTTTTGGCAAGCCCGAATAGATAAACGAAATTCTTTGGGTTTTTAATTCAGCTTCAGACGGTCCACGTTTTGCCGCTTCCTTCAATCTCATTTCGAGATCAGAATCTGTATTTTTATCCATTGTGAGCACAGCACCCTCCGATGAAGCATCTACGCCAATTGCGCAGATCGTACGAATATAAAGACGGTAACGCAGTATGGTACAAAAGTAAGGCGGCAATTTGAATCAGCCGATAAAAATCGGCGTTTGCTACAACTACAAACAATGGCCTTACTGGCCTGCGCTGCGGTTTGCGTCGGCTATTTCACCAGCTCGAACATGACGTTAACACTGGCCGAATAGCTGACTTCGCCGCCGGAGATCGGGGTCGACTCATCGCTGGCCATCATGCGCATCGACGCCATTTGCGGCTGCGGCGAATACCCTCCGGACTCGTCGATCGTCACAATGCGGCCAATGCTGTAGCCAGCGGCCTGTGCGTAGAGGTTCGCCCGGTCCAGCGCATCGGCCATGGCCTTGCGACGGGCCTCGTCCTGCAGGGCCTTGGGCTCTTCGACCGCAAAGCTGACGCCGTTGAAGGTGTTGCCGCCTTGTGACGCCATCGCATCGATAATGCTGCCGGTCTTGGAGATGTCGCGTACCTTCACGCTCACCTGATTGGACGCGGTATAGCCGACCAGTTCGCGCTGCTCGCGCTTGTTGTTATTGTTGGGATATTCATAGCGCGGCTGCAGCGAGAAGGTGGAGGTCTGGATATCCTTTTTCGCGATACCGGCCTTTTCGAACGCGCGGAACAGCCCGTTCATCGCTTCGGAATTGGCGGCGAGCGCTTCCTTTGCGCTGGCGCGTTCCGTTGTCACGCCGCCTGAGAGCATGGCAATATCCGGTTCAGCCTCGACGCTGGCCTCCGCCGAGATGTTCAGCGTTGTTTCCGGCTGGATGGAATTGTGATTTCCAGTCTCCTGCGCGATGGCACGCGGTGCGGCGGCAAGCCCCAGAGCGGCGATCGAGGCGACGGCAAGGGCGGTGGCGGCATGTCTCATATGGAACTCCCGTGATATGTCCGCCGACAGACAAGCGCGCGATTGCGACCTCTTCATGACGCACGGTTGCAGCCTGCGTTCATGCAAGGCGAAAGCCCCCTCGACAGATGCGGATTTCACGCTAGGTTGCGCGCCTTCGCAAGCGATTGTGAGGGCCTGTAGCTCAGTTGGTTAGAGCGGACCGCTCATAACGGTCTGGTCGGGGGTTCAAGTCCCTCCGGGCCCACCATCATGCGAACCTGACCTTGTTTTAATTGGCTTTAATCGCACTTTTTGTCCCACCGCGTCGAATGATAGTCCCACCAGTGGGACTATTTGTTTTTTAAGCGTGGCGGGCGAGGCCCCGGCGAAACGGGTTTACTCGGTGGCTTCATATGCTACCGGGAGGATTGTCCGAGTTCGTCCTTCACGATGTGTGGTCGCTTTTCCAGAAGGGCGAGCAGTACCCGCGCCGGGCCATCCGGCCTTCGTCGGCCCTGCTCCCACCCGCGTAATGTGCCGACGGCTATGCCGATATCACGGGCAAACTCGGCTTGAGAAAGACCCGCGCGTTTGCGGATAGAGGCGACATCCGGGTCAGGCACCTCAACCTCATGAACACGCGCGCCGGTATCTTCATTCCTGGCGTGGGCGAGCGCACCCTCAAGCCCCTGTTTGATGCTCTTGTATGCGTCGCTCATGATTTTGCTCCATAGGTTTTCGCAATCAGATCGCACAGTTTGATCAGATCGTTCTTCTCGGACGGGGAAATATTCGTCTTCTCGTTCTTGGCGAATACGGTCAGCAGAAAAAGTGGCATATCAGACGAGCGGTAGAAGTGGAGCACACGGTAGCCTCCGCTCTTTCCGCTGCCCTGCCTTGCGACCCGGACTTTACGCAGGCCACCGCCGAGCGAGATGCCTGCTTCAGGGTTTGTCGCCAGTTGGTCGATAACATCCAAACGGTCCTCATTCGACATTCCTATGGCATGTGCCCGTTTTATGAACTCCGGAGTTTCAACGACCGTTTGTTTCGCCATCCACGCACCCTCGCGTATAAGTCAATGACGTATATGTCAATGACTTATATGTCCTCCCTTCCTCCGGGCCCACCATTTCTTTTAGAAGTCTCTAGGCCAGAAGCGCAGCGCAGGCGTCGAGGACGGCGTCCGCATCGAGCCGGAGCGTTGCGTAAAGGTCGGGCAGGTCGCCGGTCTGTCCGAAAGTTTCCACGCCAAGCGCTTCTACGCGCTGGCCCCGGACGCTGCCGAGCCAGGAGAGCGTGGAGGGCGCGCCATCGACCAGCGTGACAAGGCCCGAACCCGGCGCGGTGACCGAAAGAAGGTCGCCAACATGACTGGCCTCGCCTGCCTCGCCCGTCCATTTCTTTCGCTTGCCGCGCATCCATGACCGGTGCAGCAAGTCAGGTGAGGTGACGGCCAGAAGCCCGGCCCCCGGAACGTCTTCCTTCAAAGCCTCGAAGGCCGCCTCGGCTTCGGGTGCGAGCGCGCCGGTATAGACAATCGAGACAGGTGCATCAGGTTCGGGTTTGACCCGCCAGTATCCGCCTTTCAGCGCGCCCTCCTGCCAGTCGTCTCCCGGTCGGTCTGGCTGGTCGAGCGACCGGGTCGAGAGGCGCAGATAGGACGAGCCGCCATCATTGCGTTCGATTTGTTCGAAGGCATGGCGCAGGATCAGCGCGGTTTCATCGGCGAAGGCCGGTTCCCAATAGGTAAGGCCGGGCTGGCCCATGCCGATCAATGGTGCCGAAACCGACTGGTGCGCGCCGCCTTCCGGTGCAAGCGTCACCCCCGATGGCGTGCCGACAATGATGAAGCGGGCATCCTGATAACTGGCATAGTTCAGCGCATCGAGCCCGCGCGCAACGAACGGGTCATACACCGTGCCGACGGGAAAGAGGCGTTCGCCGAAGAGATCCGCCGAGAGACCGAGGGCAGCGAGCATCAGGAAGAGATTGTTCTCCGCGATTCCCAGCTCGATATGCTGGCCGGAGGTCACGTGACGCCAGGTTTGCGGGCTGACGATCTTCATGGATTTGAAGACGTCCTCCTTCGGCTCGCGTGCGAAAATTCCGCGCCGGTTCACGAAGGCGCCGAGATTGGTGGAGACGGTCACATCCGGAGAGGTGGTGACGATCCGGTCTGCAAACGCATCCTCGCGCTTGGAGAGCTCGCCCATGATCTTGCCGAAAGCGGCCTGGGTTGACTGGTTCCTGCCTTCCGGCAGCGGAAAGTCTGCAAGGCCCGGTACGGAGACAGGCTCCGGAGAGCGCGGTGGCCCCTTGCGCGACGCCGCCATCGGGGCCGACTGAAGAACCTCCCTGCGCCGCCGTGACATCCGCATCCGGCACGCCTGCAAAGGGCTCCCACTCCTCACCCTCGGGTATGGAAAACCGGTCGCGCAATTCAGCGATCTGCGTCGGGTTCATGAGCCCCGCATGATTGTCCTTATGGCCGCGGAACGGGAGGCCAAACCCCTTGGTCGTGTAAGCGATTATGAATTTCGGAACATCGGAGACGGCGGCCTGCGCGAACGCCTCCAGCAGCGTTTCCATGCAGTGGCCGCCGAGCTCTGTCATCACCAGCTCAAGCGTCTCGTCATCCATACCGGCTATGAGCGCGAGCGTTTCCGCCTCGCCCGCCAGGTCTTTTTCGAGCTGTTTGCGCCAGGCCGCGCCGCCTTCATAAGTGAGCGCCGCGTACAGGTCGTTTCGCGAGGTCTCGATCCAGCCACGCAATGCCGCGCCGCCCGGGCGGGCAAAGGCTTCGCGCTGACGTGCCCCGTATTTCAGGGTCATCACTTCCCAGCCTGCGGTCTCGAAGATGTCGTCGAACCGGTCGAACATGCGCTCATGCGTGGTCGCATCGAGGCTCTGGCGGTTATAGTCGACAATCCACCAGGTGTTGCGGACATCGTGCTTGTAACTCTCGATCAGGGCTTCATAGATATTGCCCTCGTCCAGCTCCGCGTCGCCCATAAGGGAGATGAAACGGCCCTGCTCATCCTCGGCGAGCCAGCCGCGTGAGCTGAGCATGTCCTGTACGAGCGAGCCGAATGCGGTGACCGCCACGCCAAGACCAACCGACCCGGTGGAAAAATCAACTCGGATCTGATCCTTCGTGCGTGACGGGTAGGATTGCGCTCCGCCAAGACCGCGAAACCGCTGCAACTGATCGAGGCTCTGGCGGCCATAGAGATATTCAACGGCGTGAAGCAGAGGGCTCGCATGCGGCTTGACGGCCACCCGGTCCACCGGCCGCAAGGCGGAGAAGTAGAGCGCCGTCATCAGCGTTGCCATGGACGCACACGACGCCTGATGACCGCCAACCTTCAGCCCGTCGCGCGACGGGCGGAGCGTATTGGCATTGTGGATCGTCCAGGACGCCAGCCACAGGACCTGACGCTCAAGCGTGCGCAAGGCCTCAAGCGGGTAGGTGCCGGTCTCGGCTGCGGAAGCGGAAAAATCGTCTGGCATTCGGTGCCTGCGGTCAGCTTGTTGAAGGCGTGCACATTAAAGACCTCGCAGCAAATGGCCAAGGGGTGTTTCGGATGCGGGGCAGTTGGGCAGGAAGTCCCGGGACAGGTTCGCTACTCCGGGCTGACCCTGAGTAGCGTGGAGGGTGTGCATGTGGTCTTCGCAGAAACCAATCACGTCATCACAGATGAGCGGACTGCCCCCCCCTTTCTCGCGAAATCGATCCGCCGGATCAATTTGCTTGCTCGCAAGCCCCCGTTCATGGGGAGGAGTTCCACCTAAGCGCTTCGTGGCCCGCCCTCCCCCTTGAAAACGGGGAAATAGAGGGGGGATTGAAGTTCGCAACCGCGGAGGGATCTTGCTCTCACCTCTCACCCTTCACAGACGGAGCGCAATCGCAAGCACTGTGGCGCGTTCTTCGAAGGCGCCGCTGACTTCAACGCGATACCCGGCCGCGAGTTCGACTGGGCCGACAAGCCGCGATACCAGAAGCTCCACCTTGTCGGACCGCGTACCCTGCCCGCGTTCGAGCCAGACCTGCGCGGTATAGGTCCAGCCGTCCCAGTCGGTATAACCCAGCACGGTTTCGAGGCGTGCGCGAGCGCAGCCGTTTTCGTGGGAGCGAACGCCAAGATCCAGCGCTGCGAAGCCCGTATTGTTCGCCAGAACGCGGCCGCGTCCCGCCCCGATACGCGCCTCGAACCCCGGCGAGGAACAGCCCGCGAGACCGCCAATCGCTTCGCCTTCCAGATAACCACCTTCGGCGGCAACCGACCAGTCGCCCTGCTTGTACAGCTGTCTGCGCAGGGTGACGCGCGCGCCCGTCCGGTCGAAAATGTTTGATGCCACGAAATCCTGCTCTTCGTATTTTGCCGCGACAGTCCAGCGGTCCGTCAGGCCGTATTCGGCATAGAGGTCCCGGCGCACGGCGGTAAAGCCGGAGAAGTCTTCTTCAGCCAGTCCGGCGCGAAGATAGACACCGCCCTTTTCCTGAACCCAGGCGGCGGCATGGGCCGGGTTGGAAGCCGCGACGCCGGAGAGAACAAGCCCGGCCAAGAAGTAGACAATGCGCATCATGGTCACCCCTTCCCATGCAACACAGGCTTGGGGCAACCCGACACGTTCGCCCCGGTAAGTCAATGTGTGCGCCGCCCACAAAGAAAAACGGCGACCCCGAAGGACCGCCGTTCTTTGTTCTGATTTCGAGGCAAAGCCTAGAATTTGGCGTTGATCCCGAAGGTGTAAACACGTCCGAACACATCGTAGGTCGACGGGAAGGTGTTGCCCGAGTTGAAGGAAGTTGAGCCTGCCTCGTTACCGACGATTGGCTGGTCTTCTTCCAGCAAGTTCCGAATGCCAAGCCGGAAGCTAAGCGTATCATTCAGGTCATAACTGCCCGTCAGGTCGAAATAGTTGACCGCGTCGATATTTTCGAAGCCGTCAAAGGTCGAAACCTTCTGAGTATCCTGAATTTCGACTTCGCCGATGTAGCGCCAGAGAAGCGAAACACTTGCGGGGCCACGCGTAAAGCTTGTGCGCTGCGTGAACCGAAGCTCTGGCGTTGGCGCACAATCCGTTCCGAACTTGCCGAGGCAATCAATCACCGGGGACGTTGAGCTCGACTGGCTTTCCTGCGTCAGCAGGTAAGAGGCGAAGCCCGAAACCTCCAATTGCCCGATACCACCCATATCAACACTGGTGCTTGCGACGAAGTCGATACCCTCGGTGCGAAGGAAGTCGAGGTTGGTCGTGAAGAGATCAAGTCCCGAACCCGCTGTCGCCAAGCTGCCGCCGATGCGATTGACTTTGGCGCACTCGTTCAAATCACCAAGGATATAGCAACCATCCAGAATTTCCTGGGCGGCTGAACGTCACCGATGTAGTCTTCGATCTCGATATCGAAGTAGTCAACCGAAAGCGATGTTCTCTCAAACGGGCCGATGTTGAAATCAGGCTGATAGACAAAGCCGAATGTCAGGGTATCCGCCGTTTCCGCAGCCGGCAAAGCCGTCTGATCGGTACCGAAGAAGCCGTTAATCTGGCCGGAGACGATATCGCCTACGAGACCGACGAGAGCCGGATTAACACCTGTTGCAACGCAGAGCGCGGCCAGCGAAGCGTCGATCGGGTTCGGATTGCCATCCGAGCACGGATCGAATGATGCGTTGCTCGAGACCCGTTGTAACAGGGGCACCAAGCTCACCAATATTTGGCGCGCGGCTAGCCTGCTGCTGCATGGCACGAAGGCGGAACTCATCAGTAAGCGCCCAGTTAACGCCAACCTTCCAAGTCTCGGTATCGCCAACCGAGGAATAGTCGGAGAGACGAAGACCAAGTTCAAGGTTCAGATCGTTGAAGAACGGACGGTCAGTGACGATCGGGACGATTGCTTCACCGAAGATCTCCCAAACGTCGAACGAGGAAGACACAGGGAGACGGTTACCACCGGCACCGCCCAGGCAGCTTGAAGGAGCGAGTTTCCAGCATTCATCCGGGGTCGTCGACCCTTCTTCTTCCCGATACTCCATGCCGAAGGCGGTCTGAACCGGAGTGTCCGCAACAGGCGACTTCAGAAAATTCATGGGCCCGGCAAGGGATGCGGAGAAGATATTCTGAACATAATTGCGCTGTTCGAGAGCTGTCGCACTGCTGTATGCAGCGGCTGCCGGCGTGATCGAACCCAAGCCGGTGGAGAAGAGATCGATTGGCACACAGCCATCGGTCGTTTGTCCTGTAGCGGTCGTACAGCTCGTTGCACTGACTGTATTCAGAGCAACGGCCAGGTTTGCAACGTTGGTATAACCCTGGCTTGTTTCCAACCGGTCAGATTCACCGTGCTGGAATGACAGGTCGTAGGTCCATTCCGGCCAGACATCACCCCGGAAACCTGCCGTGAACTGGAAGCTGTTGCTCTCATAATTGCTCGAACGGGGCCCCAGTTCAACCGTACGGCGGCGGAGTGGGACGCGGATCTGGTCATTAACGTCGAAAACGCCGTTATTGTTGAGATCTGTGACGTTCACGTTGGCCAACGTCAGAGTTGGGTTGGCAGCAAGGAAGGTGTTGATCTGACCAACGATCGATCCACGCGCAGAGTCCGAAAGGAACGGGTTCTGCAGAGGAACATCAAACTGGTTACCGAACACACCCGATGGCGCGACCTGCTGACGCACGTTTATCGCCGCGAAATTTGCGCGGGCATATGCTTCAATGTTCTCGTTGATCTCATACCGCGCTGTCGCGAAAGCGTTGTAACGCTGCTGCGGGGTTTGATAGTAGTTAAACGGGTTAAAGTTGAACCGCGAGCACCGCGGGCCAAGCGTGCCGTCATTGCGGACCTGGAGCGAACCGCCGGTCAGATCGAGCGTCGTCGGGATCGTGGTCGTGGAACCGACACCGGTCGAGAAGGCCGTTGTATCCGGGTTGTCGCAGTTTGCATCAGGCGAAGCGGGTGCGCCGCCAACGTTGGGGCCGTTAGCGGTGGAGATCCCGAAGAGACCGAGCTCACGGTCACCAAGAAGGACAGGCTTCCGGTCGGTGTGGCTGAGGGAAAGCATAACGTTACCACGTCCGCCATCCATGTTCGCGCCGATCAGGCCCGAAATATCGTAGATTTCCCCGTCGTTTTCGCCGGTAACGGTATATTTCGTATCAAGCTCAACGCCTGCGAACTCGGTCTTCGTGACGAAGTTGATAGCTCCAGCCATAGCGTCGGAACCGTAAACGGCGGACGCACCACCTGTGACGACGTCAACACGCTCGAGCACGTTGACCGGGATGCTGGACACATCGACTTGGCCGTTAATGTCGAAAGGCGTGACGCGTTTTCCGTCAACAAGGATCAAGCTACGGTTCGTACCAAGTGCACGAAGGTTGATCGTTGTGGCACCTGCGGTACCGTTGTTCACGTTCTGGCCATCGCCAGGAACCGTGATCGGAAGATCCTTGAACAGGCGCTCTATCTCGATGATCTGGGCGACCTCAAGGTCTTCTGCGCCGACCGTCGCGATCGGGCTGGACGAAGCGATACCTGGCGATTGAATGCGCGTACCCGTAACAACGACAACCTGCTGACGTGCAACCCGATCCTGAGTCACTTGCTCGACAGGGTTTTCGGTCGTTTCAAGTACCTGACCGACAGCTGGCATGGCAACCATACCTGCGATAAGCGATGTCGCGAGCAGCCGCGATTTAAGTGTTTTCCCGTTCACGTGTGAACCTCCAAGATTATTCAGATCAAACGCGGACAGCCTTCAGCCTTCTCCCGCGCCTGTTCGGGCCCCAAGTCTCCCGATGCTGCGGACGCTAAGTCGGGTGTCATAGGACCGTCAACGGACAGTTACACGAATGTCATGAAAAGCCGTTTAGTGTGGCCTCAAAGCCTCACTGCTGGACGACACCTGCTGCGTTTGCTCCGATTTCAGTCTGAAAGCCTGATGGAGACGTTGAAACAACGCCCAGGGCGATCAAGGCGATTACCAGAACCAGCAAGGTGATCGTCATGACACCGAGACAAAAGATCGTTCGGAAAATGCCCGACAGGATGCCTGATTGATAAGCGGTCCGAAAACCCATGAAGAGATAAAGCGGCGGAGCAATGAACAGGCCAAGCGCAACCCAACCGTGACCGACCAACGCCAGCAGAACCACGGCGCACAGAGTCAGATACATCCAGCTCTGTGCGTGAAGGGCAAAAATCACATGGTCGTAGATATAGACAGATCTCCTGAACGCGAAAACGAGCGTCAGCGCGCAAATCAGAACCGGCAGCAGCAGCACTGCCAGTTGCGGCGCCCATCTTTGCAGCGAGGCATAGAAGAGCGGCTGGTTCTCGTAGGCATCAGCAAGGCGGTTCAGAAGCGCGGCTTCGGGCCCGCCCAAGTCGATCTGCCTGATCATCGACTCGCGATCAATAGTGCCATCCGGTCGGATCAAGCGCCGTTGTTCACCGGCGATGGAGATCACGGGCCCATTGCCCGCCGGCGCCTCACCGGACTCCAAAGTCTCGACGGACGCTTCCTCCGGCGGTGGCGGCAGACGGTGCGGCTGGGTCCATCCGGCAAGGTTCGCCAGCGTAAAGAACAGGAGAAAGAAGAGCAGACTGCTCAACAGGTAAAGGCGGAAGGGCGGAACGAACCGGGCGCGCTTGCCGTCGAGAAAGTCCCGCGTCAGCCGACCCGGCAGGAACATGAGTTTGGGCAAGGTGCGCGCGACACGGCCATCGAGAGCGAAGAAATCGCCAAGACCCTCGGCAAGGAGTGCACCGAACGGGCGGTGAAAGCTAGCCGTCAGCTGTCCGCAGGCCGGACAATACCTGCCAATAACTTCCGCAGCGCAATTGCCGCACAGCCCGTCTTCGCCCGCAACCTGCATGCACCCCTCCCCAGGGGAAGATCACAAAGGTGATCCGTTCGTGAACGGGTGCGCAGATACAACGCGCCCTTCAAGGCCGGGCGCTGCTAGGCACCGCGGCAAAGATAACGTGACCGGTGGACATCTTCCGGATTGTCAGCATAGCCCGTGAGAGCCGGATCGACGAGGTTCTTGGTTGTCGCAAACCACATCGGAATGATCGGCATGTCGTCCAGCATCAACTGCTCGGCCTGAGCCAGCAATTCCCCGCGTTTCGTCATGTCGCGCTCATTGTTGGAGGCCGCCAGAAGGGCATCGAATTCCGGGCTGTTGTAATTGCCGTAATTCATCACCCCGGTCTTGCTGTCGAGCAGATAAAGGAAGTTCTGGGCGTCGTTATAGTCGGCGATCCACGCTGCATCGCCCACTTCAAAATCGCCCTGTCGCAGACGTGCATACTGCACTGCGGTGTCCTGCATCTCGATTGTCGGGTTCACCCAATCGGCAATTTCCTTCCAGCTGTTCTGAACGGCCGGCGCAACCTTCGGATTATCGTCTGTCGAACGGTAGGTGTAGGTGAATTCCAGCGGATTTTCGGGGCCGAAACCGGCTTCACGGAGCAAGGCAGCGGCCGTCTCCAGACGCTCCTCCAGCGGCTTGCCTGCAAATTCAGCCTGCGGGCCGCCGGGATAATTGGCCATGCCGGGAGGCACCAGCGCATAGGCCGGGCGATAGCCTGCGCTGAGGACTTCCGATGTCATGAACTGACGATCGAGAGCCATGGCAAGCGCCCGCCGGACACGTACATCATCAAACGGTTCGATGTTGGTATTGAAGGCATAATAAGTTGTCAGAAGTCCAGGCGAGGTCCGCACCCAACCCGGCAGACGCTCTTCCAGCTCATCGGCGCGCTGGCCTTCAAAGGAGTTGTTCATGTCCATCTTGCCGGTCTGGATGAACCGTTCGACGGCATCATTGTCTTCATAAGGGAGGTAATAGACCTCGCGGAAGCAGAGGTTTTCCGCGCCCTCGAACAATGGGTTCACCTCGGAACGAAGGAAATCGCGCGTCCGCCATTCGGCAAGCTTGTAAGGGCCGTTGACCTGAATGTTTTCGGGCCGGGTCCAGCGATCGCCAAACTCTTCCACCACGTGCCGCGGGACCGGGAATGACGTGTAGTGCTTCAAAAGTCCCGGCAGATACGGCGCTGGATATTCGAGCGTGATCTCTACCGTCTTGTCGTCGATGGCCCGAACGCCGAGCTCTTCAGGGGGCAGCGTGCCCTCGTAAACGGCCTGCGCGTTCTTCACCAGAAACTGCAGCGAGGCATATTGCGAGGCGGTTTCCGGGTTGAGAATGCGGCGATAGGCATATTCGAAATCTCCCGCCGTCACCGGAACGCCGTCCGACCAGACCGCATCCTTCAGCTTGAACGTCCAGACCGTGCCGGTATCGTCGATCTCGTAGCTCTCCGCCATGCCGAGAACAGGCGTACCGTCCACACCGTCAGTAAACAGCCCGATGAACATGTCGCCTATAACGATGTTCTCCCATGCCGCGGAGGATTTGTGCGGGTCTACGGTGTCGGGATTGGCGCTGATGCCGCGCCGCAGCACGTCTTCCTGCGTTGCATTGACGTTCGACCCGCCACATGCCGCAATCGCAAGGGCGCAAACGGCCAATAATCCAGCCTGCAAGGCCTGCGTCATCTTCATCGTGCTACTTCCCCGAAAATCGTTTCCGTCTGCATGTCATTCGACATTACCCTTGGATTAAGATTAGTGTCGTTTTTCATCATCGCCAAGAACCACGTGCACTGATCCTGCACAAACCGTCCGGGACCGTATCAGAATGTTTGCTCCTTCTCGCTCTCTCAGCCTTTCTACACTGACTGCACTGGTCCTCGTTGCAGGCGGCGGTGTCGCCGCTGCGCAGGACACGCCGCTCGGCGAGGTTTATGCCTGTGCTGAAATCACCGATGATACGGAACGGCTGGCCTGTTATGACGCATCCGTTGGCCGCGTGAAGGCGGCTGAGACTTCCGGCGAATTCACCGCCGTGACCAAGGGTGAGATCGAACAGGTTCAGCGCGATGCTTTCGGTTTCTCGATGCCCAGCCTGCCCAGGCTCTCCCTGCCACGGTTCGGGGGCGGCGGCGACGACCGTCCGAACGAGAAGGTCTCCGAAGACGGACAGATTGAGGAACTGACCCTGGGCGTGCAGTCGATTTCAAAAGACCCGTACGGAAAACTGCTTGTCAGGCTCGCAAACGGTCAGGTCTGGCAGCAGATCGATACGTCGAATGTCTATTACAGCCGCAAGAACCCGCCGGAGACAGCCACAATCAAGCGCGCGGCCATGGGCAGTTTCCGTATGAAGCTTGACAAGGGCTCGGCCTTCCGCGTGAAACGCGTGGAGTAAACCGGGAGCTCTGGCCTCCTTTCCACGCCTTGCAAGGTTGCAATAGGTGCCCCGGTCCGGTTCAATTAGCCCCGGACACCAGCGGCGGCGGCTTTCGTCGCGGCCACAGACATGACAATCGGGGCTTTCATGACCTTTACTTACCGGGCGCGCAGCCTTGGCAAACTCCTGGCTATTGCCTGCCTTGGAGGCGTTTTCGTTTCCGGCGCGCAGGCACAGGGGATCGAACAGACCAAAGGCGTCTTCAAGGACAAGTTTCGCCAACTCGAGGAAGTGCTTCCAACCCCGAACGACTACCGCAACGCTGCCGGTCAGCCCGGACGCGACTACTGGCAGCAGGAGGTCGACTATGTGATCGAGGTCGAGCTGGACGAGGCTGCCCGCCGCCTGACCGCGACCGAAAAGATCGCCTACACCAACAAGTCGCCCGATACGCTGCGCTATCTCTGGCTGCATCTGGACCAGAACATCTTTCGCAAGAACTCCATCAAGGAGGTGGCGACAGATTTCGGCGGGATCGGACGGCGTGGCCCCGCCGTCACCGCGCCGGATACCTCCGGCAATGCCCAGATGAGCCTGAGCGAGCTTCGCCGTCAGCAGTCTATGGATGACAACGAGTACGGCTTCGAGATTTCCCGCGTGGCAGGAACGCTGGGCCGCGACCTCTCCTACACCATTGTCGGGACGCTGATGCGGATTGACCTGGACACGCCGCTTGCCCCTGGCGCGACGCAGAACCTCGTCATCGACTTCGCCTATAACCTCGTTGAGGAAGACGCGATTGCGGCGCGGTCGGGATACGAGCATTTTCCCGATGATGAGCGCGAGGGCGGCAACGACATCTTTCTCGTCGCGCAATGGTTTCCGCGCGCAGCCGTCTATTCCGACTATGAAGGCTGGCACAACAAGGAGTTTCTGGGGCGCGGCGAGTTCACGCTGGAATTCGGTGACTATGACGTGTCGATCACCGTACCTGACGATCACATCGTCTCTGCGACGGGCGTTCTGGCCAATGTCGAAGCTGTTCTGACGCCAGTCCAGAGAGAGCGTCTCGAAGAGGCGCGCGATGCCGACAAGCCGCTTTACGTGGTGACGCCGGAAGAATTGCTGGCCAATGAAAGCTCGAACCCGTCCGGCAACAAGACCTGGCGCTTCAAGGCCGAGAACGTACGCGATTTCGCATGGGCGTCATCACGCAAGTTTGCCTGGGACGCGCAGGGCCACGACCAGCCGGGCGCAGAGCATGAAACCGTCATGGCCATGTCGTTCTTCCCAAAGGAAGGCGGCGAGCTCTGGGAGAAATACTCCACGGCGGCAGTCGTGCACACGATGGAGGTCTATTCGCGCTTTTCCTTCGACTACCCCTACCCGACCGCGCAGTCGGTGAACGGGCCGGTCGGCGGGATGGAATATCCGATGATCACCTTCAACGGTCCACGCACGACGCTGCAGGATGACGGTTCACGAACGTGGACACAGGCCGAGAAGGAGTTTCTGATCGGCGTCGTGATCCACGAGGTCGGGCACATTTATTTCCCGATGGTGGTCAATTCCGATGAGCGGCAATGGACATGGATGGATGAAGGCCTGAACAGCTTTCTGGACTCGGTTGCCGGTTATGAATGGGATGACGGGATTACGTGGAGCCGGTCGCTGCCGCGCGATTTGATCGATTACATGACCTCGGAAAACCAGGTCCCGATCATGACGCAATCGGATTCTGTGCTGAACCTCGGGCCGAACGCCTATGGCAAGCCGTCGGCAGCCTTGCACCTGCTTCGCGACACCATCATCGGTCGCGAGCGGTTCGACTTCGCCTTCCGCGAATATGCGCAGGCCTGGAAGTTCAAGCGTCCGACACCGGCTGATTTCTTCCGCACGATGGAAGAAGCCAGCGGAACTGATCTGGACTGGTTCTGGCGCGGCTGGTTCTACACCACCGACCATGTCGATATCGCGCTGGACAATGTTTATCAGCTTCGCATCGATACGCTGAACCCCGACATTGATTTTGATCGCCGTCGTCAGGAAAATGCCGACAAACCCGAACCGGTCGGGGTCACGCAGAACCGCGCCGCTGGCCTGCGGACGTGGAAAGACCGCAACCCGGATGTTCGCGATTTCTATGACGAGAACGACATATACACGGTCACCAACGTCGAAAGAAACGCCTATAACGCGTTCATCAATGAGTTGGAGGACTGGGAACGGGCAGCGCTGGAACGCGCGGTCGAGGAAGACCGGAACTATTACATCCTCGAGTTTTCCAACAAGGGCGGGCTTGTCACACCGATCATTCTCGGCCTGACCTTCGAAGACGGAGCAACCGAACGGCTCTACATCCCGGCCGAGATCTGGCGCCGCAACCCTTACGTCGTACGCAAGCTTCTGGTTTTCGAGAAAGGACGCAATCTGGCAAGCGTGCTGATCGACCCGGATCTGGAAACCGGAGATGCCGATACCCGCGACAACGGTTTCCCGCGCCAGATCGTGCAATCGCGCATCGAAGCCTACAAGGCCGAACGCGAGGAAACGGGCAAACGCCGCGATATCATGCAAGGCATGAAGGCAGAGCTGGAAACCACTCCGGAAGACTCAGAGGCCGACGAGATGTCACCGCTGGACGATGGCGAGACCGCCCCACTCACGCCAACTCCGAATGCGGACGTAACCGAAGATTCGCCTGACGTGCTGTCGAATGGAACGGGTGAGGGCCCGGCTGACCAGATGGACAAGCCAGAAGCCGACTCCGGCGGCATGACCGAGACCGTAACGCCGCCGCTTGATGAGGAGACGCCGTGACGCGCATCTCACGTCTTGCGACCGGGCTCTTTCTGTTCCTGTGTTTTGCGTTCTGGTTCACGCCAGACGGGTCTGCCCACCCGGCAAAGACGGCCTTGACGACCGTTTCGAGCAACCCGAATACGGGACGCATCGAGATCGTTCACCGCTTTGTCCTGCACGATGCTGAGGAAGCGGTGCAAAAACACACCGGACCGACTGCCAGCCTGCTCGGCATCGACGATACGGCGCGAAAGGCATTCGAAGAGTATACGGTCGCGAACTTCCAGATTGGTGTTGAGCAAGGCGGCAGTGCGCAAGGCTGGGCTGTTCTCGGTGCGCACATCGTCGGAAGCGAGATCGATGCGGGGTATTACTGGGTCTACCTTGAAGCAAACGATCCGCCGGACGTGCTGACTGGTGGGCTGCGCGTCAGCAACACGCTCTTGATGGACGTCTTCCCCACGCAAGTGAACGCGGTGAACATCATGCGCGGAGAGGCCGGTATCGCCACGGTCGAATTCGATCGCGCAACCGGATCGCAGCGACTTGCGCCGACGGGGCCATGAAACCCGTCCGTCTTGCCCATCTCAGTCCCCGCAGAGGGTTAGGACTGCGGTATCGTCGATTGATCCATGTTCATCTTTCCGCCATGGTTTCCTACCACATCTGGTGCGATACTTGGGGGGAAAGCGCTTCGTGACTTTGGTGACCAACGAGATGCGTCATCGGACTGGCTGTTTTGCTAAGTCTCGTGCCAGCCGGGCTGGCGCAGGGCGAACCGTCCAGAACGTCCGCGAGCCTTGTGGAGGTGACGTCCGTAGGCCTCGATCCGGACGAGCACCAGCATACACAATACAAAGCGCTCCTTAACAGCCTCGAAACCTACCGCAGCTATCAGGCCGAAGGCGAATGGGAGCAACTGGCCGAGGGCGCAGTGCTTCTTCCCGGCGGGATGGATGCGCGCCTGCCCGCGCTCAGGGAGCGCCTGGCCAGAGAAGACTATCTACCCGCCGTAAAAGCGCTGATTTCCCCCGGGACAATCGACATCCTGAAAGCCGAGCGCGCAAGCAGCACGGTCGGCGCGGCAACCGTTCTTCTGGAGAGCGGCGATCTCCGGTTTTTCTACGATCCGCAAACCGTCGCGGCTCTCAGCCGGTTCAAGGACCGCCACGGGCTGGAACCGGACGGGATCCTGGATGCAAAAACGCTCGAGGCATTGAACGAGACCATCGCGTCAAAGATTGCACGGATAGAAGCTACCATGGCGACATGGCGCGGCTATGGCGACATGGGCGCAAGATACGTCTGGGCGAACATTCCGTCCTATCGGACGGAGGCCTGGGAGAACGGCGTTCGTGAGCTTTCAATGAAGAGCATGGTCGGATTGCCTGACAGGCAAACGCCGGTCTTCTCCGACGACATGGAATATGCGGTGGCCAACCCGATCTGGTATCTGCCGAAATCCATCATGGTGCGCGACAAGATTCCACTTTTCATTGCCGACCCGACCTATGCGGAGACGGCGAAGTTTCACCTCATCAGCCTTGCGAACAACCGGCCCGTGCCGCTCACGGGCATTGACTGGACGCAAGACGATCTTGCCGAACGCTACAGGCTGGAACAGGAGCCCGGACCGGAAAACGGTTTGGGGCCGATCAAGATCATCTTTCCCAATGATGATGCGATCTACCTGCATGGCACGATGTTTCCGGAGCTTTTCTCCAAGGCCGAACGGGCACTGAGCGCCGGGTGCGTTCGCTGGAGGATGCCGTCGGCATGGCCCGCTGGATCGCGAAAGACGAAGATTTGCAGGACCGTCTCGACACCGCCATGGAAACGGGACGGACGAAGCGCATAACCTTTCGCGCGACCGTGCCGGTCCACATTACCTACATGACTGTAACCGTTGACGATAACGGGGACACGTCGTTCTGGCGGGACATCTACGACAAGGGCGCCTAGCAGAGCGGCGCCGCAAAGCCGCTAGCGGCGCAGCTTGCGGACATTGGCCCGGGTTGTCACACCGTAAGGGCCAAGCGCGGCCGTTGCGATTGCAACAGGATCGCCGCCGCGGGCTGCCACGACGCTGGCTTTTTCAGCGGACGCCGCAAAGGCAGTGGACTTTTCCATGATCATGGCCATTGCATCGGCAGGGGTCATTTTTCCCTCCGCCATGGCCATAGACCGTCGATAGATGACCTCGCTGGCGGCCATGCTCATTTCATTCCATGCGGATGCCAGATTCATATACGCAGAGAATGCGTTTACTGGCGTGCTGGTCTTGGTCATTTATCTCTCCCCGGACCCCGACGCTTATGCGCGCCTTTTTTTGCCCCGCGTCAAGCATGCAACCATGTCTGTTAACAACTGCCTTCACGTTTTCGTGGGACACAGCCGTAGCTCTCGACGGGGCGGCGTCTTGTGAATAGACCATTGCTTATGCAAGCTATTTACTGGGTTCTCACATGGGCCTGCCACCGCAAGTGCAAGCACTGTTACGATGACCGCTTCCGGCCTTATGTCCGCGATGCCCTGACAGAGGTCGTCGGAGAAGGGCGAGCCGCCTACCGTGCCGTGATCGACAATCTGCCGGATGATCTGTCCTGGTCCGACCCCAAACACCCGGAACGCGGGCGCCAGCCCACCTTGCTTGTCATGGCTGGCGGCGAGCTTCTCATAGACGGGGTGCGCGAAGAGCTGTTCTATCCGGCGCTTTCGGCCCTGAGGGAAAAATACGGCGCAGCCATGCCCCGTATCTCGATCCAGACGACCGGCGATGTGCTGACCCCGGACATCCTCGACGAGATCCTCGAGCGCGGCGTGTCTTCGATCGCCGTGTCCTCCATCGATGACTACCATGTAGGCATGCAGGGCGAAAAGAAATTCGCCTTCATGAAGGACATTCGCGCAATGATGGACACGCGCGGCGTGCGCGAAGTGTCTCTGGGCGGTGAAAAGGATGACCGGTTGAAAGCGCCGGAGGTCGACAAGCGGCCACCACCGGACCAACCGACTTTCCTCTTCTTCGGGGCCCAGCCGGACCTCTGGATCGGCGAGCTTTGGCCACGGGGACGGGCGTGGCGAACGGCCTGACGAATGCGGGGTATGACACCAATTTCTGCGCCAGATGGTCAGGCGGGAAGAACTTTTTGAAGATTGGCGAGGCTGGTTCGGAGGTCTCCATCGAGCCGAACGGCAATGTCTATCCGTGTTGCCTGAAGACCAAGGCACCGCTTGGAAACCTGACGCAAGAGCGCCTCTCCGATATTCTGGCAAGCGTTGCCGCCCTGCCCGCAATCCAGGCCATCAACCGCGGCGAACCAGATGCAATGGGGCTCGGAGACGGCTGGGACCGCGACACCTTCTTTAAGAAAAGTCATGCGAAAGACGGCAAGGGCGCCATTGTCGTCAACAAATGTCTGGGATGCGACGCCTTTTTCGAAGCACATCTCGGCTCACAATTGCGCGACCTGCAGGACAAACGGCTTGCCGCCCATAGAAAAGCTGGCGAGACGGTATAGCGCCTTGCCCTATTGGGCGTGGCGCAGCGGCGACCTATCTGCCTCGCCAGTAACGGACACCACAAGGCCGCGCCCATGACCACGCCAACGAAAGACATCGATGAGCATGCGCCACGCATCGAGGACAAGGCCGAGATGGTCGATTACCTCGCTGCCGGGTGCAAACCGAAAAGCGACTGGCGCATCGGTACCGAGCACGAAAAGTTCGGTTTCATTCGGGACAGCAACCTGCCGCTTCCCTATGACGGCCCGGCCTCCATCAAGGCCGTGCTGGAAGGGCTTGCGACCCGGTTCGACTGGGAGCCCATCGTCGAGGCAGGCAACATTATCGGCCTGAAGAAAGATGGCGCGAGCGTCAGTCTTGAGCCCGGCGGCCAGTTCGAACTGTCCGGAGCACCGCTCGAGCACATTCACCAGACCTGCAACGAGGTCGGCGAGCATCTACGCGAAGTCCGGGCAATCTCCGATGAACTGGGCGTCGGCTTTCTGGGGCTCGGGTTTTCGCCCGTCTGGTCGCTCGAAGACACCCCGATGATGCCGAAAGGGCGCTACAAGATCATGCGCGATTACATGCGCAAGGTCGGGCGGCTGGGCCATCAGATGATGTTCCGGTCCTGCACGGTGCAGACCAATCTGGATTTCAGTTCCGAAGCCGACATGGTGAAGAAGTTCCGGGTGTCGCTGGCGCTGCAACCGCTCGGAAATGCTCTCTTCGCCAATTCGCCTTTCGCTGACGGCAAGCCGACGGGGTTTTTGTCCTATCGCGGGCATTTCTGGACCGATGTCGACATTGAACGGGCCGGTATGTTGCCCTTCGTGTTCGAGGACGGCATGGGCTTTGAGCGGTATGTGGATTACGCGCTCGACGTCCCGATGTATTTCGTACGTCGCAAGGGGACGTATATGGACGCCTCCGGGCTGTCCTTCCGTGACTTCCTGCGCGGTGAGCTTTCCATCCTGCCGGGCGAGAAGCCGGCCATTGCCGATTTCGAGGATCATCTTTCGACCATTTTCCCCGAAGTGCGCCTGAAGACGTTTCTGGAAATGCGGGGCTCGGACGCCGGTCCGTGGAGCCAGCTTTGCGCCCTGCCAGCGCTTTGGGTGGGCCTGCTCTATGATGAACGCTCGCTCGATGCGGCTTGGGATATCGTCAAGGACTGGACGACCGCAGAGCGCGAAGCCATGCGCCTGACGGCTCCCGCACTTGGCATGGACGCGCCTGTGCCGGGCGGGCGACGCATGCAGGATCTGGCAAAAGAGGTGTTGGACCTTGCCCGCGACGGCCTGAAGCGGCGCGGACGATTGTCAACGGCAGGTGATGACGAAACCGGATTTCTGGCGGAACTCGACGAGGTCGCACAAAGCGGCATCACCCCGGCCGGTCGCTTGCTCGAGCTGTATAACGGCAAGTGGAACAGGTCGCTCGAGCCGATTTTCGAGGCACGCGCCTTCTAAAGACGACGCTGGCAAACATTCACAGTGAAATTCAGTCGCCTTGCTATGCGCGCGCCGCGCCGCGCGCTACACTCGTTTCCATGTCCGGTTACCGCTTCAGCGACAGTTTCCTGGCCGAACTCAAGGCCCGTATCCGACCGTCAGACCTGATCGGCCAGAAGGTGAAACTACGCAAGCAGGGCAAGGAATGGGTGGGCCTCTCCCCGTTTACCGCCGAGAAGACGCCGAGCTTTTACGTCAACGACCAGAAGCACTTCTACAAATGCTTCTCGTCCGGCAAGTTCGGCGATGTCATCGGCTTTCTGCAGGAAACCGAGCGACTGAGCTTCAATGAAGCGGTCGAACGTCTCGCAGCCGAGGCCGGGATGGCCCTGCCGACCCAGACGCCGGAAGACCGCGCGGCCCGGTCCAGACGTGACCGTGAAATCGATGTTCTGGAAACCGTCACGACATTCTTCGAGACGAAGCTGCAACAGGATGAGGGCGCAGCGGCGCGGCGTTATCTGGCGGGGCGCGGACTGGACGCGGCCGCCTGCAAGCGCCACAGGATCGGCTTTGCACCCGATGGCTGGTGCGGCCTGATCGATTACATGGAGAGCAAGGGAACGGGACCGCACGCGCTCGTCGAAGCCGGCCTTGCCATACAGCCGGAGGGTCGCAAAGACCCCTATGACCGGTTTCGGGGCCGGATCATCTTTCCTATCGAGGATGTGCAGGGCAAGGTCATCGCCTTTGGCGGCCGGGCGCTGGAAAAAGATGCCAAGCCGAAATATCTGAACTCCCCGGAAACGGCCCTCTTTTCCAAGGGCAGCCAGCTTTATCGCTATCGCAAGGCCCGGGCGGCCGCAGCGGACCTCGACGCGAACGGACTGGTCGTCTGCGAGGGCTATATGGATGCCATCGCACTGGCCGAAGCCGGGTTTGGGCATGGCGTCGCACCGCTCGGCACCGCGCTGACCGAAGATCAGCTGGCGCTCTTGTGGCGGGCAGGCGGCGAGCCCGTTCTCTGCTTTGACGGGGATGCCGCAGGCATTCGCGCCGCGCATTCGGCCATCGACCGCGCGCTGCCCCTGTTGGAGCCCGGACGATCCCTGTTCTTTACGCTTCTGCCGGACGGGCTGGACCCGGACGACATGATCGCCAGGCACGGCAAGGACGCGATGGGAGAAGCCCTGAAGGGCGCTCTCCCTCTGGTAGATCTGCTCTGGCAGCGCGAACGCGACCGCGAGCCGCTTGATACGCCAGAGCGCCGCGCCGCGCTGGAGGACCGTCTGCAATCGGCCATCGCTGCCATAAAGCATGAGGGTGTCCGCAAGGCGTATCTGCGCGAGCTGATGTCGCGCGCGCGTGATCATTTGTTCCAGCAGCGCAGATATTCAGGCGGCAATAACACGAAGACGCCCGCCGCCGCGTCGGTGAAAGCCGATCCACAGAACAACATTCGCGGGCTCGGTATTCTCGTCCGGCTGATTGCCAGCCCGGAGCTTCTGGACCAGGCGCAGGAACGCCTGGGCGTTGCCCGCTTCCCCGACGCAAGTGTCGATGCCATCAAGCATGCCATGCTCGATCTGGCTGAAAACGGCGATATTGTCAGCCGGAGCGGACTGATGCGGCACTTGCGCCACCTCGGCAACACGAAGGCCGCCGCGCTTCTGGCCAGCTTTCCGCAGCCCGCAAACCGGCGTTCTGACAGCACCGAGGTGAACATCTGGCTGGACGCGCTGGAAAAATTCTGCGCAGTGGGAAACCTCTCTTCGGAAAACGCAGCCGGCAGGGGCCCCTTTGCCAGTGTCGAACTGGCACAGAAATTGGCTGTTGAAAAAGTCGCGCGGGAGAACGAGATAAAGAGGCTATCAGCAAACGAGGACACAGGTTCATCGGGGCGGGCCGCCAATTCGAGCGTAAGCGAGTCGATAAAGGCGTTCGCCGAAGCCGTCGCACGCAAGTCCGGGCGATAACCTGAATGACAATCACAGGCCCCGTGGGGACGCCCGCGCCGCCTGTCCGGAGTGAATGAATGAGCAGCAAGGCAGAGACAAAACCAGCCGAGACCGAAGCGCCGGACAGCCCGCTGCTCGACCTCAATAACGCAGCGGTCAAGAAGTTCATCAAGAAAGCCAAGACCCGCGGCTATGTCACGCACGATGAGCTGAACAAGGTTCTGCCATCCGACGAAGTCAATTCAGAACAGATCGAGGACGTGATGTCCATGCTGTCGGAAATGGGTATCAACGTGGTTGATTCCGAGGAAGAAGGCGAAGAAGCAACTGAAAACAAAGGCGAACTGACCAAGGCCACGGGCCGCGAGGTCGCCAAGACCTCAGGGTCCAGCCGCTATGACCGGACCGATGACCCGGTCCGCATGTACCTGCGCGAAATGGGCACGGTGGAGCTTCTCTCCCGTGAGGGCGAGATCGCCATCGCCAAGCGCATCGAGGCCGGACGCGATGCCATGATCCGTGGCCTGTGCGAAAGCCCGCTGACCTTCGAGGCCATGATGGTCTGGCGCGACGAACTGGTTAACGAAACCGTTCTCCTGCGCGACATCATCGATCTGGAAGCCACCTACGGCGCGGAGAACCCGCCGCCGCCCGAGCCCGAAGAGCCCGAGGAAGAGGAAGAAGACGAGACCAAAAACTTCAACCCGGACGGCACGCGCAAGACCGACGAACAGAAACGTCGCGAACGCGAGGACGAGGAAGAAGACGAGGGCGCGGCCATGTCCATGTCCGCGATGGAGGGCGAATTGCGCGAGGGCGTGACCGCCAAGCTCGATGCAATGGCCGCCGACTTCGCCAAGTTCCGCAAGCTGCAGGAAAAGCTGATCTCCCGCCGGATGGAGGGCAAGGCCCTGACCGCGAAGGATCAGGACGCCTACAATGATCTCCAGAACGGCATTATCGACAGCCTGAAGACCATGCACCTTAACAATGCACGGATCGAATTCGCTCGTCGAACAGCTCTATGCCATCAACAAGCGGCTGATGGGGCTGGAAGGCCGTCTGATGCGGCTGGCCGATGCGCACGGCGTCCCGCGCAAGGATTTCCTCGACAGCTATCTCGGGCAGGAACTCGCCCCCGACTGGTCCGAAGAGGTCCAGGGATTATCAAAGAAATGGGAACGCTTCGTTGCAGCTGAAACGGGGCGAATCGAAGAACTGCGCGGGGAAATTTCCGACGTTGCGCAAGAGATCGGCGTGCCGATCGATGACTATCGCCGCATTGTCCAGACCGTGCAGAAGGGCGAGCGCGAAGCCCGCATTGCCAAGAAGGAAATGGTGGAAGCCAACCTGCGTCTGGTGATCTCCATCGCCAAGAAATACACCAATCGGGGCCTGCAATTCCTCGACCTGATCCAGGAAGGCAATATCGGTCTGATGAAGGCCGTGGACAAATTCGAATACCGTCGCGGCTACAAGTTTTCCACCTATGCGACCTGGTGGATCCGGCAGGCCATCACCCGGTCCATTGCCGATCAGGCCCGCACCATTCGTATTCCGGTGCACATGATCGAGACGATCAACAAGATCGTCCGCACACAGCGCCAGATGCTGCACGAAATCGGCCGCGAGCCGACGCCGGAAGAACTGGCTGAGAAGCTCGGCCTGCCGCTTGAGAAAATCCGCAAGGTGCTCAAGATCGCGAAAGAGCCGATCAGCCTTGAAACGCCAATCGGTGACGACGAGGACTCCAATCTTGGCGACTTCATCGAGGACAAGGGCGCGCTTCTTCCCGTTGATGCGGCCATCCAGTCGAACCTGCGCGAAACTACGACGCGTGTTCTCTCCTCGCTGACCCCGCGCGAAGAGCGCGTGCTGCGTATGCGCTTCGGTATAGGCATGAACACCGACCACACGCTTGAGGAAGTCGGCCAGCAATTCTCGGTGACGCGTGAACGTATTCGCCAGATCGAGGCCAAGGCCCTGCGCAAGCTGAAGCACCCGTCCCGCAGCCGCAAACTTCGAAGCTTTCTGGATACCTGACGGGAGTCAGGGTACGAGATTGCGGCGTTCGGCTGCTACAAACCGATTGTGCCGTTTCTGCGGGGACGTGCAGTGCTGGTCCTGCATTTGCTTTGGATGGTACACCGCGCTCTCGCATTTCGACAAGCTCAATGTGAGAGCTTTTGTTGCTGGAAACGCTCGCTGCCCCGGTGCCGGGCCACCGCTCTCATTTTGCTGCTGCACGCTCTCATCCTGAGCCTGTCGAAGGATGGGCAAAGAGTACATTTCCCACGTAGGCGGGAACCTGCCCTTATTCAGAGGCAGCGTCCCGCGTGCGCCAGGATTGCGTCCGGAGCGTTATCTACAACACGCCGTCTCTCGATTTCGCTGCTACCCTTACCAATTCTCTACGACTTAATCGCAATGCGCAGGCATTGCCATGCTTCAAGGGTTCCTCGAACAAAAAAGCCCCCTGGCAGCGAACTGCAAGGGGGCTTCGTTCAGGCCAGAGACCGGTTCGTTACTTGACGAATTCCGGATAGGCTTCGAGGCCGAGCTCGCCCTTGTCGAGCCCTTCGATTTCCTCTTCTTCACTGACCCGCACACCCATGGTGTATTTCAGGATCAGCCAGATGATCGCCGAGGAAACGGACACGAACACGCCAATGGCGACCACACCGATGATCTGCGAAAGGATCGGTGCCCCGCTATTGGTCCAGGAAACGATGAGCGTTCCCCAGATGCCGCAAACAAGGTGGGCCGGGATGGCACCGACGGCATCATCGATCTTCAGCTTGTCCAGGAGCGGCACCGTCAGCACCACCAGAACACCGCCCACGCCGCCAATCAGGATCGCCTGCCAGAGTTCCGGCATCAGCGGTTCTGCCGTAATGGCCACAAGCCCGCCGATCGCGCCGTTGAACACCATGGTCGGGTCGATCTTCTTGTAGAGAAGCTGCGTCAGGATAAGCGAGGTGACCACGCCGCCTGCCGCTGCCAGATTGGTGTTGGCAAAGATGATGCCGACGGCGTTGATGTCGCCGATCGTGCCGGCCGCAAGCTGCGAACCGCCATTGAAGCCGAACCAGCCGAACCAGAGAATGAACGTACCGAGCGCTGCCAGCGGAATGTTGGAGCCGGGCATAGGCACGGTTCTGCCATTCACGTACTTGCCGATCCGCGGGCCGATGATGATGGCACCCATGAGGGCCGCCCATCCGCCGGTGGAGTGCACAAGCGTCGAGCCTGCAAAGTCGGAGAAGTCCATCCGGTCAAGCCAGCCGGTACCCCATTCCCAACTTGCCTGGATCGGGTAGATGAAGCCGGTCAGAACGGCGACGAAGATGAGGAACGGGATCAATTTGACCCGTTCTGCAACGGTGCCGGAGACAATCGAGGCACAGGTCGCAACGAATACCATCTGGAAATACCAGTCGGACGCCGGTGCGTACCCTGCTGAGCTCATCGCGTCGCGGTCGCCCTCAGACCACACGTTCGGCAATGAAAGATACCCGTCAATCAGCCAGTCACCGGCCGGATAGATCATATGGTAGCCGACGACATAGACCATGATGCCCGCAACCGCGTAGAGCGCCACGTTCTTGGTGGCCTGCGTTGCGGCGTTCTTGGACCGGACAAGACCGGCTTCCAGCATGCAGAATCCCGCCGCCATGAACATGACAACCAGTCCTGAAATCAGGAAGAGATACGAATTGTCGACATAGGCGGCGACTTCTCCGGCCGTGCCCGCATCCTGCGCTGATGCTGTTCCCGCCAGCATCAAGCCTGTCAGAATGGCTGCGCCGGACAGGCGCCCCATCCATCTTCGGTTTTGTGTTTGCATGTCCTGTCCCCAGTCTTCTCGAGTCCGGACGGCGTGTCACCAGTGAGGTGTCGCAATCCTGAAATCAGTGTTGCAAGTGCGAAGAGGCGGATTAAGTGCCGAAGCGGTCGCGGGGCGGTGCCGGACGCGTTTCGGCCTGCCGATGTCTGAAAATGTGGCAGGGCTGCCTTGTTTTTTGGCAGGTTCGCGTTGGGGAAACCGCACGGCGCGGTCATCGAACTAAGCGAGCCGCGGGCGCGATCGCCCCAACAACCGCACTGACAGATGCCGCCCTGCGCACTATATTCACGGCTATGAATGACAGCCGGTTCGATCTTGCAATCATTGGCGGTGGCCCGAGTGCGGCGATGCTTGCCATATTGAGCGCGGCCCACGGGTTTCGCACAGCTCTGGTCGAACCGCGCGACCCGGAGGCCGGGTTCGTGCCCGACAGCCGGGCTTTTGCAATCGTTCGCGGCGGTTGGCACGTGCTGGAGGCGGCCGGCATTGCAGCGCAGCTGATCGACGGCGCGCAGCCGCTTTCGGGCATGAGCGCGGAAGACACGCGCGGTGCTCTGCCTCCGGCCGCCACCCTGTTCGGGACAGAGGATCTTTCAGGGAGCGAAGACAGTTCAGGCCCTCTTGGTTACATGGTCGAGGTCGACCAATTAATGGCAGCGCTCGAAACTGGCTTGAGACAGGCAAACGGCCTCACCCGTTTCGCGCCCGACACTGTGTCCGCCATCGCTGCCGATGGCGCGGGCCCGGCACACGTGACGCTCGGTTCAGGGACAACGCTGACAGCCGATCTTCTGGTCGGTGCGGATGGTGCAGGTTCTTCCGTGCGCGAGTTTGCCGGTATTCGCAGTCATGGATGGGACTATCCGCAGGCCGTGCTGGCAGTGACGGTGCAATTGACCGAGCCGCATGGCGGTGTGGCGCGGCAATGGTTTCAGGATGAAGGCCCGTTCGCGGTTTTACCCCTGACGGAGAACCGCGCGAATCTCGCCTGGTTCAGACGCCGCGAGGCGGCTTTCGCTACGGCGAGGCTGTCACGGTCTGCGCTGGAAGCGGAGATCAACCGGCGGTTTGCCCAGCTGGCAGGCCCCATGCAGGTGCTTCGCGACCCGCTCGCCTATCCGCTCAGTCTTCGCTTTGCTGAAACGATGATTGCACCCGGCATCGCGCTGGCAGGAGACGCCGTTCGCAAGATCAACCCGCTAGCCGGTCAGGGCTTCAATCTCGGCCTCAAGGACTGCGCGGCCCTTCTGGAGTGTCTGGTGGAAGACCGTGCCTGCGGACTGGCCACCGGGAATGGCGCTATGCTGGAACGCTATGAGCGCTGGCGACGCTTCGACGGCGTATCGACGGCGCTTGCGATGGACGCCATCAACCGCCTTTACTCGACGACGTCGCCACTTCTGAAACCGCTGCGCAGGCTCGCGCTGGATGTTGGCGGGCGGGTCGAGCCGCTGCGCCGTCAACTGGCCCGTCAGGCGAGCGGGGACCGCCCCGACCTGCCAAAGCTGGTGCAGGGATTTCCGCTGGGCTGAGCGAGACGTTTGGGCATCTGGCAATCGAAGTCGGACGCTCCCTTGAACGTTTGCCCCCACCCCAACCCCTCCCCGCAAGCAGGGAGGGGCTCGAAGCGCTGCATGGTTTCAGCCCAAAAGAAGCAGTTCAGCAGTGCCGGTTAAAACTCCCCTCCCCGCTTGCGGGGAGGGGCCGGGGGTGGGGTGGCACAGGGCTGCGCCCCCCAATTGCGCGGCGCGAATTAAGCCGGTGGCGAGATTTGCGCGGTATCACACTCGCCTGACTGCAAACCTGCCGGGCGGACATGACCAACCTGTTGAGACATCTTTTCGGCTATCTGCCCGTCAATCTGGTGCAGGGACTGGTCGGGTTTGGCAGCGTCTTCGTCTTCACGAGGCTGCTCGGTGCGGATGATTACGGGCGCTATGCACTGGCCCTCTCGACCATGTTCCTTCTACACACTTTCGTGCTGACCTGGGTCGAGGCCGCCGCCTACCGGTTCGCGGGTGAAGCCGAAGCCAAGGGGGATGTCGCCGACCACTACCGCACCAGTCTGGCGCTGGGCGCGCTTGCACTTGTTCCGGCGCTCCTGATCGCCGGACTGGCCTGGATATTTTCTACAAATGATCCGCAATTCAGGGCCATCCTGCCGTGGATCGCGCTCAATCTTCCGGTCAGCCTAATCGTCAACATGGCCCTGCAAAGCCACAAGGCCGGCCAGCGCGTAGCGCGCTATTCCATGGTCGAGATCGGCCATGTTCTGGGCGGTTTCCTCACCGGTATTCTTCTGGCCTGGCTCGGCGGTCTGGGCGCGGCATCACCGATCGCCGGACTGACGCTGGCGACTGTCGTTCTGGCACTCATCGAGGGGCGATGGCTGTGGATCAGGGGCCGCGCCGGAAAACTTCGCCTTGAGCGCGCCCGCATGTTTGCTGCCTACGGCCTACCCATCGGGGCCGCCCTCGTGCTCGACCTGCTTTTATCCTCATCTGACCGTTTCTTGATTGCATGGTTTCTCGACCCTGCCGCTGTCGGGGCGTATGCAGCGGGGTACGGCGTTGCCGACAAGACAATCCTGATGCTGTGCGCGTGGGCAGCGCTTGCCGGGTCTCCCCTGACAATGGCGGCCTATGAGACAGGCGGTGCTGAAGCAGCGGGCAAGCAGGCGCGGGGCCTGATACAGATGTTCATCCTGCTGGCCCTGCCCGCCACCGTCGGGCTGGCGCTCGTCGCGCGACCGCTGGCTGAGGTGATGATCGGCGAGGCGCTGCGCGATCAGGCCGTGCACATCATTCCGTGGATTGCGGTGGCAGGCCTCCTGAACGGATTGCTGATCCATTATTTCTCCGAAGCCTTTCAGTTGACCCGCAAAACACTGGAGCGAGCCCTCCTGATGATTGCGCCCACGATCCTGAACATCGCGCTGAATCTGGTACTGATCCCGGCGTTCGGGCTCATGGGCGCGGTCTATGCAACCGTCATCAGCTATGGCGGCGCGGTCGTGCTTCTGGCGCTCGCCGGACGCCGCCACCTGAAGCTTCCGCTGGCCATCGGCGATCTTGTGCGGGCCGGGTTTGCCTGTCTGGCAATGGCGGGGGCGGTAAGCCTGATACCGGCCTGGGGCGGCCTGGTCGAACTTGTGACGAAAGCCGCCACCGGCGGGGCCGTATTCGCGATGGTTGCTCTGGCCCTTGATGCCGCCGGCGCGCGCACCTTCCTGACCCGCCATCTTGCCGGTTTGCGTGCCCTGAAAAACATGGCCGCAAATGCACAAGGCAATTGAACCGCGGCCGATTTTAGTGCGTATGCAGCTTCATGACAGATACTGAAAGCCGCTCCGGCGAAAAGAGCAACTCCTCCAAGGCCGCCGACAAGGCGGGAAGCCTGTGGGGAGAGCTCGGTCCCTCCATTCTCTTCATCCTGTTCTATGCTGTCATTGGACGCTTTCCCGACGATGCCGGTCTTTTCGCAGGACCGACGGCCATCTACTGGGCCACTGGCGCACTGATGGCAGGCACCGGAGCGGTGATCATCTACAAGCTGGTACGCGGGGAAAAACTGCCGCCCATGCTGCTGATATCCGGTTCTGTCGTCGGCTTCTTCGGCGCACTGACCATTGCCCTGCAGAACGCCACCTTCGCCTATATCAAGCCGACCATCGTCAACCTTCTCTTTGCAGTCGTGATCTTCGGCGGACTGGCGGGCGGGACCAATCTGTGGCGTCTGATGTTCAAGCACGTGTTCGATTTGCCAAACCATGCCTGGACGCAACTGGCTATCCGCTGGGGTCTCTTCTTCATCTTCCTGGCGCTCTGGAATGAATTCCTGTGGCGGATGTATTGTCCGCTTCCGGAAAATCCGTTGACGGTCCTGGGGCTGACCATAGCGCCTGCGCAGCCTTATTCGTTGCTGGGTCTCGAGTTCGGCACAAAAGACGCCGAGTCCGTCTGGGCCTGGTGGAAGATCGGGAACATCGCGATCATCGCCGCCTTCGGCGCTGCCAATGTTCCCTACACGATGAAACATCTTCGCAGCGACGACGCCGATACCGGGCCTGCAAACGCCTGAAACCGGTCCGGCCTAGCGCACCATGTCGTCGACCCCGTCAGGGTTCGCGAAAGGTGTATAGTCCGGCGTGCCCCGCGTTTCCTTCCAGGCGTTCAGCGCCCAGTGGACGGACGGGAAGGCAAGTTCAGACCACGGAATGTCCTCCCAGTCGTACAAGGCGACTTCAAGGCTTTCCACGCCTGCGCCGATGGTGTCGGGATTTGTCAGCACCGCTTCGTACATAAGCTGAATCTGGCTGATGCGCGGGATGGAATAGACTGCCATCAACCGCGTGATTGAAAGCTCTGCCATTGCTTCCTCACGCGCTTCCCGCTGTGCACCCTCTGCTGCTGTTTCGCCGGTTTCCAGATAGCCTGCTGGCAGGGTCCAGTACCCCTTGCGCGGTTCAATCGCGCGGCGGCACATCAGAATGCGCCCGTCATGGCTGACCACCGAGCCGACCACGATACGCGGGTTCTCATAGTCTATGAACTCGCACCGGTCGCAGACTCGCCGGACGCGATCATCACCCTCAGGAACGGCCTTGCTGAAGCTGGCGGTCGGCTTGTCCATGTTTCTCTCGCTTGTTCCGATGACCCGTCTCCCGGATATATATTCCGCACACGGCAGGTTTCATGCGATTGCAATAGTTCTCGTTTAAGCTGACGACAGAAATGGCGGGCAAGGATACGTATGCGATGACCGAAGACACCCCTGAACCCGAACTGGGTTTTGATCTGCAACGCTCGGTCAGCCATCTGCTGCACCGTGCCCAGCAATACGCTGCCGAGACGTTTGACGACGCAAACACCGGCGATGTCACGCTTCGTCAGTTCGCGGTGCTGGCGGCTGTTCACGAAAATGGCGGTTGCAGCCAGTCCGATCTGGTGCGGATGACCGGCATTGACCGTTCTACGCTTGCCGACATGCTGAAGCGGATGGAGACACGCGGCCTGATCGAGCGCCGCAAGGCCAAGCTCGATGCCCGCGCCAAATCGGTGCACCTCAGCGAAGAGGGACGTGACGCTTACGAAGCAGCCTTGCCAGGCGTCGCCCACACGGATGAAATGTTGCTGTCAGCGCTGCCCCGTAACCGGCGTCGTGCCTTTACGGGCATTCTCTCGCTTCTGGCCTATTCCGATGGCGACCACGAGATCGACCCTGATCTGCCCGAAGACGTAAAAGCAAAAAAGAAGAAAGCCTCGGCGTCGAAAGACGACGACCGGAAGAAAAAGAAGAAAAAGAAAAAGAAGAAGGATTAGGGGGTGTTTTTGGAGGGTGGCCGAAGCGGAGTGCGCTGCCGACCCTTCGACGGGCTCAGGGTGAGATAGTAGGGAGCGTAGGGACGAGGTATTAGGGCCCGGGGACGTGCGCTTTCACGCTGAGCCTGTCGAAGCACGAAAGCGCGTCGGGCGTTCAGGCCGCTTCCCCGGACATGCGCCGCCGTATCCGGGCAAGCGGTTGACGCCCGCTACATCTGCATGGTCCAGCCTTCAACGCCCATTGCCGCCTGACGGATCGCTTCTGACATTGTAGGGTGGGCATGGCTGGTGCGGGCCACATCTTCGGACGCCGCGCCGAACTCCATGGCAACGCCGATCTCGCCGATCATTTCGCCAACACCCACACCGATCAGGTGAGCGCCGAGAATGGCATCAGTTTCGGCATGGGCGAGGATCTTCACGAAACCTTCGGTCTCATGATTGGTGCGGCCGCGCGAGTTGGCGCTGAACGGGAACTTGCCCTTTTTGTAGGGAATGCCGTCGGCCTTGAGCTTTTCTTCGGTCGCGCCGACCCAGGCAATTTCCGGGTTCGTGTAGACGACACTGGGGACCAGATCATAGTTCACATGACCGGCCTTGCCCGCGATCAGTTCGGCCACGGCCACGCCGTCATCCTCGGCCTTGTGGGCCAGCATCGGACCCATGATGCAGTCGCCAATGGCCCAGATATTGTCTGCCGCCGTTTTGAAATGCTCATGCGTTTCGATGATGCCGCGCTTGTCAGTGGAAATGCCAACTGTCTCCAGCCCGAGTCCTTCGGTATAAGGTCTGCGGCCAATAGCGACGATCGCAATGTCCGCCTCGAAGCTTTGAGCCTCGCCGCCCTTGGCAGGCTCAGTGGAAACTGTGACGCCCGACTTGGCCTTTTTCACGCCGGTGACCTTGGTTGCCAGATGAAACTTGAGCCCCTGCTTTTCAAAGATTTTCTTCGCCTGTTTGGAGACCTCACCATCGGTTCCGGGCAGGATGTGGTCCAGATATTCGATGACCGTCACGTCCGCACCGAGGCGGGACCAGACTGACCCCATTTCCAGACCGATGACACCAGCCCCGATCAGGATCAGCTTTTCCGGAACCTTTTTCAGCGATAGCGCACCGATATTGGTGACGACCCGCTCCTCGTCGATCTCCACGCCAGGCAGACCGGAGGCTTCAGAGCCGGTGGCGATGACTATGTGTTTGGCATCCAGCGTCTGGCTCTTACCATCCTTGCCGGTGACCTCGACCTTGCCGGTGCCCGCGATCTTGCCCTTGCCCTGAAAGTGCGTGACCTTGTTCTTCTTCAGAAGGTAGGCGACCCCGTCAGTGAGGCCTTTAACGGCATCGGCCTTCTGGGCCATCATCTGTTTCAGGTTCAGGGACAGGCCGGAGACCTCGATGCCCATATCCTTGAAATCATGTTTGGCGGAGGCGTAGAACTCAGAGGCGTGCAGAAGTGCCTTGGACGGGATGCAACCGACGTTCAGGCAGGTGCCGCCGAGCGTATCGGCCATTTCCACGCACGCTGTCTTGAGGCCGAGCTGGCCGCAGCGAATGGCGCAGTTATAGCCACCGGGGCCGCCGCCGATAATCACGACATCGAAAGACTGGGACATAAATAAGCGGTTCCTGCGGAAAGGGCGGAAGAGTGTTTGCTACCTGTGTCTCCCGCCACACGTGTTCAATGCAGCTTCAGCGTCTGCGCAAGAAAAACAAGGGCAGAGTGAGGATCAGGAGAACTGCGCAAAGCGCGGCATCATCGCGCCAGAGCGTCGAACTGCCACCGGACATGATGATACCAACGGTCAAAATGGCGAGCGAAATGGTACCGAAAAGGGCAAGAAACGCACCGCCCGGCCTGCCGAGCGATGCCAGCAAACCCCCAAGCGCAACCAGAAACGCACCGACCAGTCGCAGCATGAAAGCGGGGTCTGTCAGAACAGCGCCCCAGCCCGCGCCGCGTGACGCATAGGCGCCTGCGCTTGAAGCGGCCTGATAGCCGAGCCAGACGCCAATTAGAAGCAAGGCCAATGCGGCAAGTCTGCGGATCATGTCTTTGCGGGCTCCGGTAAATGAGGCTGCGAAGACCTTAGTCACACCTGACCCGAATACAAAAGACCCCGGCGATGTCTCACCGGGGCCTTCAAGTCAAACGGATCGCAACGCTACTGGGCGTCATCCAGTTCAATGACGGTTTCTTCCGTTTCGGCTTCGAGCTCCAGCTCGCCATCCAGTTCGGTCTCGGTCTCGATGTCATCGCTCTCGTCATAAGAGAGGGTCGCATCGTCTTCCATGTCCGCCAGACCGTCCATGCCACGCTCGTCTTCGAGCAGCGGACCACCGGTTCCGTCGTCGACATCAGCTTCACCGGCATTCATCGAGTCATCGATGGTTTCCTGCTCGGAGTAGGTGTCGCTGGTTTCCGGAAGATCGAAGAGGTCGCCATCCTCGGCTTCGCTTGTCGAGATACCGTCCTCAAGCAGGGGACCGCCCATGCCATCGTCGGACATCTCATCGCTTTCGGTCGTTTCCGGCGCGTCATAGGTGTCGGTTTCGGCATCCGGCGTAAGGTCGCGACCAAGAGGGACATCCAGGGTCGGCTCATCGTCCATGAGTGGACCGCCGGTTCCATCGTCCGTCATCAGATCGCTGTCCGACGTTTCCGGTTCGTCATAGCCATCAATGGCCCCGTCCGTAACGTCGTCGCTACCCATCGGGTCATCCAAAAGGGAATCCTCGGCAGGTGCCTCATCGAGGAGTGGACCGCCCAGGCCATCGTCGAGGGCGTCATCTTCCATCTTGCTGTCTTCGATCAGGGCGTCGACTTCATCCTGGTCGAGCTTGTCGTCCGCAAAAGGGTCGGTCTCGTCGGTCGGTTCGGCATCGAGTTCCGGTCCGCCAATGGCCTCGTCTTCCACGATGACACTATCATCCTGGACGATGTTATCGTCGTAATTCGGAGCGACACCCTCGTCGTCGACAACCTGCGCAAGTGCTGGCGTGGCGGCAAGAGCGATAACGCTCACAGCTGTCAGAATAGCGGTTCTCATATCCGTCTCTCCTTTTTCATTTGAGACGCAGATAGAAAACCTCAATCGGTCATCCGGTTCCCTGAGACGAACATTGCCTCGAAATGGCCCTGATGTGATCAAGCGCCACGGGGGCCGCCGCGTCCTGTCGGTGGAAATGCGGCAGATCGGTCGTCACGGTTCGGCGCAGGCGTCCTGCTAGAATGTCACCGCCGCCCGGACTGTGAAGAGCGAGGGTTCACCCGCATTTACCTGCACATCATTGCGGGTGATGAAATAGGTCTCGTCGAAAGCATTCGAGAGGATCGCATCCAACCGAAGCTTGCCCAGCGTGTAGGAGGCGGAGACGTTCGCCAGCGTATAGGATGGCTGCACCACCGTATTGGTAAGCGAGGCAAAGGCTTCGTCGATATAGGCCACGCTTCCGGTCAGACGCAGATTGCGCAGCGGCCCGTCAATAAAGGTGTAGGAGGCCAGCGCATTGATCTGGTTCTGCGGCGCACGCGGCCGTGTCTTGCCGACATTCGCCGGGTTGGTATCGGACGTGATTTCAGCGTCGATATAGGCATAGCCACCCCGCATCTCGATCGCTTCATTCGGTGACCAAGCGAGTTCCGCCTCGAATCCTTGCGTAGTTTCTTCGCCCGTCTGCACCAGGAAGGCCGCATCCAGAGGGTCGGTCACCAGTATGTTCTCGCGGGTGAGCTCAAAGAGCGCGAACGTGCCGGTGACGCCGTAGAAACTGCCGGTTTTCACCCCGACTTCGTACTGCTCATAGAATTCCGGATCGAAGCGCTCGCCGGTCCGGCTGCGGTCCGCCGCAATGCCGCCATTTGCATTGAAGCCGGTATTGAGACCCGCAAAAAGCGACACACGATCATTCAGCGCATAGGTTCCACCCAGCTGATAAACCGTCTCGTCAAGCTCGCTTTGTGTGAACGCCGTCATCGAAATCGGCCATGATGTGGCGGATGCCTGCCGTAACGGTCGCGGGACCGTAGCGGACGACATCGTGGATAAAGATCTCGCTGCTCTCATCAAGACTGCCAAAGCTGAACGGTGAGAGCGGGACACTATAGGGATTGGCCAGGTATTGCGGATTGATGACGCTGATGCGGGGAACCGCCGAGTTCGGGACGCCAAGATTTGTAACCGTCAGGTCGAACTGGTCGAATTCGTACCCCACCGTCAGATCATGTGACATGGACCCGAGGTCACCCTGTACACGGACAAGCCCGCGCGCCAGATACTGCTCCTCGTCGAGGATGAGCTCACGTGCCCGCGACCGGGCGACAGTCAGGGTCGACAGGTCAAGCGGGCTGAGGGTACGCACCTCGGCCTGATCGAACTGCACGGTTGTGCGGCGACCCGCAAACTCAAGGCTGACTGCGTCATTGATCCGGTAACCAAGCTTCAGGGTTGCCATCGTTCCGGCAGAATCGGTGAAATCGAACCCCGGTTCGCCGAGATAGGTGGCAGGGTCTATGCTCAGTCCGGGAATGGGTATGATCGTGCCCAGTGCCGGGAGACCCACACGGGTCATCGCATTATCGTCCCGGTTGGAGACGCTCTCATAGATCGCCGTTGCCGTGAAACGTCCGCCGTCATCGTATTCCAGAACGGCAGAGTAATTGTCCCGCTCGTTCTCGGAAAAGTCGATGAAACTGTCGGACCGTTCGATTTCGCCCGTAACGCGCACGCCGAAGCCGCTGCCAAGCGGTTGCGACAGATCGAGCGCCAATATCGAAGTGTTGCGCCCGCCAAGCGTACCGGTCACCCGCGCATACGCTTCGTCGAGCGGGCGCTTGGTGACGATGTTGACGACCCCGCCCGGACCGCCGGTGCCGTAGAGAATGCCCGCCGGGCCCTTGAGGATCTCCACTCGCTCGACATTGTTCAGCGCCGACGCATCAATATCGGAAAAGTCGACATCGCGAAGACCGTCCCGAAAGATGGCCGCGTCCTGACCGCGCAATTGTGTCGATGCCGTGCCGAATGGTGTCGAACGGGACAAAGCCGGCGAGGCCCCGGCCACGCCGTTGAAGAGTTCGCCCAGCGACAACGCACCCTGATCGTCGATCAGGTCGCGTGTAATGACCTGAACCGATTGGGGAATCTCCTTGATCGCTGCATCACCGAAGCCTGCAACAGACGCCGTGTCCGCACTGTAGTCAGTGCCCCTACGGGTATCGAGTACCTCGATCGTTTCCATTGTCAGGTCGTCATCGGCGGTTTGGGCGATAGCAGGTGTGAGGCTGCCAGCAGCCAGCACAACCACACCGAGATACGATCCCGCACCCTTCAGATTGCCCAAGGCTTTGCGAAAACGTATCCGTTCTGTCATGTCCACCACCCTTTGAAGCGCTCATTCATGCGCTGTTGCAGGGGCGTTCTTGCGCAGAAACACCCAATTGCCTAGGCAAGAAGGCCAGCTGAGGGAGACTTTTTGCAGTAGCGCAATTGTCGCAGGAACGAACCGGTTTCGTGCACGTTTACAGCGAAGCTTACAGGCGTGCCTGCAAGCCAAAGTCCTGTTCAGGAGAGCGATGAATGAAGATCAAGAATTGTATTTGTGCGGCTGCTGTTTTTTGCGTGGCCCTTCCTGCCTACGCACATGATTTCTGGCTGGTTACGACCGACTTCACCGTCGCACCGGAAACAGACGTCACCTTCGATTTCGTGGTGGGACACGGCGCGGAACGCGGGCCCTGGTCGCTCAAATGGGATCGCATCGTATCGCTGACGGATTATGCGCCGTCCGGTCCGAACGACCTGCAGGCCTCGATAACCGCGATGACGGACGCGGAAAAGGGTAGCGCAAGCGTGACGCTCAGCGATCCGGGCACGCACATGATTGCGTTCACGAGCCGCGCAGCTTGGATCGAGCTGGAAGCAGAAAAGTTCAACGGCTATGTCGATCTCGAAGGCCTGACCCTCGCAAGCGAGAAGCGCACCGCCGATGGTACACTGGATCAACCGGGCATCGAAGTTTACGGACGGCGTAGCAAGGCGCTGATCCAGGTTGGTGACGAAGCGACCGCCAATGTCATGGAACCGATCGGTCAGACGCTCGAGATCGTTCCGCTGGCAAACCCCTATGCGCTGGAAGAGGGTGCATCCCTCCCCGTTCAGGTGCTCTATCGCGGCATGCCACTGGAAGGCGCGACCATCGATCTGGAAAGCCTATCAACAGACCTGGCACCGATGGTCACGCAAATGACAGATACCGACGGCAAGGCATCCTTCGATATCGCGCAAACCGGCGCATGGAAGCTTAACGTGATCTGGACCGTTCCAGTGGAGGGCCGGAAAGACGGCGCCGTATTCGATACGGTCTTTTCAAGCCTCACGTTCGGCTACTGAGCCTTGCCCGACGACCGTTCAGGCCCGTCATGATGCGGGCCTGAGCGTTTCTGTGATGGCAGGAATACAGCCGAAAGCAGGCGAAAAGCAGTGAAATAGCAGTTGATCTTGCAACCATACCTTTCCGGCAACGTTGCCCGAGATACGTTGTTAGGGCCGGGTTTTATAAAGATCGCAAAATCGGGTGGTTGACCGCGCAGGTTGGAAAAAAGGGATGCATCAAATGAAACTCAAAACTCTCTTGCTCGGGACAGGGGCGATCGTCGCCGCTGCCGCGATGGCGATACCCGCGACGGCATCGAGCCACCGTGAAGCCCCCGGCACGACCGAACAGCCAAAGGTCGACGGAACCGACTTTTACATGTTCCGCAGCTATGAACCCGGCCGTGAAGGCTTCGTCACGTTCATTGCAAACTACCAGCCTTTGCAGTCTCCTTATGGCGGGCCGAACTATTTCACGATGGATGAGGACGCCATCTACGAAATCCACATCGACAAGGACGGCGATGCAGTCGAGGACATGACGTTCCAGTTCAAGTTCGACAACACGCTCAAGAACGGAACCGGCATCACACTGGCTATCGGCGACAAGACGCTTCCGATTGCCTTACGCGCTGCAGGCCCCGTCACCAGCGGCGGCGATGCTGATCTCGGCGAGTCCGAGAACTACACGGTCACCATGATCACCGGTGACCGTCGCACCGGTACGCGGCAGGCTGTGACCCGCTCGGATGGAACGACGACGAGCTTCCAGAAGCCGCTCGACAATGTCGGCAACAAGACCATTCCGAACTATCCGCTCTATGCGAGCAACTTCATCTACGACACGGCCATTCCGGGTTGCTCGGTGGCTGGCAAGGTGTTTGCCGGTCAGCGGGCCGAAGCTTTCGCGGTCAATCTGGGTGAGGTTTTCGACCTGGTGAACCTGGTGCCGATCGAAGGGGACAGCGTTCGCGGCAATGGCGATGGCGGCGGCTTTCCCGGCGGTATCACGCAAGACCGCGCCAATGATGATCTGGTCGGCATTGCCAACGTGACATCCCTCGCGATCGAAGTGCCGATTTCCTGCCTGACTGACTCCGGCAACGGCGTCATCGGTGCGTGGACGACGGCCAGCCTGCCACAGGCGGAAATCGAGGATCCGTCGCCGACCTACGAGCAGACATCGCTTTATGGCGGTGCCTATGTCCAGCAGTCGCGTCTTTCTGCGCCGCTGGTCAATGAACTCGTGATCGGACTGCCGCTGAAAGATCTCTTCAACGCTGCAGAACCAACGCAAGACGGAGCATTGGCCGACTTCGTGACCAACCCGACGCTCCCTGCCATTCTGAACCTGCTGTTCAGGGATGCGGTGAACACGACGCTGGGCGCGAACATCGACAACCTCGCGCCGTCGAACCTGCCACGGACCGATCTGGTTGCAGCCTTCCTGACCGGCATTCCCACGCTGAATCAGCAAGCCACACAAACGCCATCCGAGATGATGCGTCTAAATACCGGTATCGCGCCGACGCCTCGTGCGGCCCAGAGCCCGTTCGGTGTTGCCGGTGATGACCTTGCGGGCTTCCCGAACGGACGCCGCCCCGGTGATGACACGGTCGACATCGCACTCCGCGTCGTCATGGGTGCGCTTTGCTATCCGGTGCCGATCAACGGCGTGCCGACCGATCTCGGTTTCTGCACACCCTCGCAGGCTCCTGTCGGAAATGTGGCCTTCACGGATGGTGCGCCGATCAGCGCAGCGGAACTGAAGAACACGTTCCCTTACCTCAATGACCCGATCCCCGGCTCAGTGAACTAGAAGGAGGCTGACACATGACAGAACGTAAAACCTCCTTCTGGGCTCTTGCCGCTATCGCTGGCTTCGCCACGGTCGCGCTCGGTGCCTGTTCAGACGGGGGAAGTGGTGGAGGCGGCGGTGTCGTCGTTCCTCCACCGTCCCCACCACCTCCGCCACCACCGCCGCCACCTCCCCCGCCTCCGCCGCCGCCACCTCCGGTGTCGCAGCAGCTTGGTGCCGGGTTCAACGTGGCGTTCACGCGTGACCTCAACGGAGAGCCGGTCGATCCGATGGCGGGAGACGTTATTGCGCTCGACCTGACACTCGACCCGATCGACGTTCCGGATCCGACCTAGAAAACCGGCATCGCCTCAACCTCAGAAAACAGCGGACCTCAAGAGTCCGCTGTTTTTACATTTCGGGGTCGGTTTTCAGCGGTGGCCGTTATCCGTCATGATCACGGGAGACCACTCTTACCGTGACGGTGTCGTCTTCAATGTCGCGAACCAGCAGGCTTTTCAGACGGCTTCGACCATCGCCAACCCTGACATCTGTTTCCACGAACAGCGCATCTGTCGTCAGCCCGAAACCCTGTGGCATCAGCGCGCCCGCCTCTGCCAGACCTTCGGGCGTCAGAAATCCGTTCCGTTCGCGCGCGGCAATCAGCGCGTAGGTAATGCCGGGATTGGCAACGAGGCTTTGCAGAAGCCTTTCATCGACGGTGTTCAGATTGATCCGGCTCTGGCCGGGAATGGCTGTGACGAAAGTGTTCAGCCTGTCTATGGCCTCCGGCATCAGGCCAGCTGATGTCAGGTCGGATATGTCTGCAATCTCGCCGTTCGCCCGAAGCCAGATTTCCACCTGCAATGCGGCGCTCTCTTCAAAGCCAAGATCTGCCATCAACCGGCGGAAAGCAGCGCTTTCGCTCAGCGACCCGGACACCAGATTGTTGATGTTGTAGCGGGCATTGGCGTCCTCAACGTTCACCGAGAACGTCCCGAACCGGGTGTCTACCGGTTGCTGCGCGATCACGCTCCAGCCTTCGCCGTAATGGTCGAGCTCGGGCTCTATCCGGCCATCGCGCCGGAAAGCTGTCAGAACCGAGGTCTCGCCGGCTTGCGCCAGAATGCGGGCCTGCTGAAGATCGCTCGAACGCTGGCGCACCGCAATCGCCTGATCCTGAAGGCTCAGCATGATGAAGGCGACCGCGCTTGCAAAGGCTAGCACGCCCAGAACCTGAACCAGAACGACCCCGTCTTCGCCCTTGTTTCGCGCCCCGGACCTCATTCCGGACTCCCGTCTGCGAGACGAACGATCTGGCGGATGTCACCGGACAGGCGTCCGGGAGCGGGCTCGACAATTGCCAGCAACTCGACCGCAATGGCGCGCGGCGCGCGTCTCGCTCCTCGTCAGTTTGTGGTGGCCAGACCGTGTGCCGCATTCCCGCCACGTCGACGACAAACAGCCGCGCCGACCCCAGTCCGCCGAGCGACCAGTCCTGCATGGGGCAACCGGGCGAAACACGCTGCATTTTTCCCGCAGCGAAGAGGATGACAACCGGTGAAGGGCAGGCTGCGGTCCGGAAGCTGAGCGCCTCGCCAGACAGGCCAAGCGTTTCGGGACGCGACTGTTCCAGATCAAGCTGAAAGCCGTCAAATGCGTCGGTCAGGTCCGAGACACGTGCATACCGGTCGCTCACGCGCAGCTCCACCTGCGTCATGGAATCTATCAGAACCAGACCGGCGATCCCGATCAGCGCGATGATCACCAGAGACACCATCATCTCGACAAGCGTGATCCCGGCATCGGAGGACAGTGGCAAGCCCATCAGTCAGGCAGATCCGTGAGGGCAACCTTGCGGACCTCATCATCGCCGATCTGGTAGATCGCCAATGCGCGTCGCACGTGCCGTCCGGCGAGATGGCATACCGGCCAAGCGGTCCGGAACGGATACGCGGATCGCCAAGAAGTTCCGACCTGATAGCCGGGCCAAGTGCCAGAAGCAGGCTGCCTTCGCGGGCCAGACCGGCAAACATAAGCGCCGAGGCTTTCGCACCGGTCGCAAGTGTCTCGCCCGGTTGAAGAAGGCCTGTCAGATCGGGCCCCGATATCCAGGCTCCCGGTGTCGGCCCGTCCGGCCCCGATGGCAGTTGCAACCAGAGCGAGGTTGCGAGCACCTGGCCGCCTGCACTAGCATGGGCTTTTGCGGCCCTGAGACTTGCCGCGTCATTGCCAGGGATCAGAACGGCGTCGGCCATTGCTTCGCCGCCTTCCAGATGTATGAGGCCGATCGCATCTGCCGTAGCGCGAGCCTGCGCCAGACCGCGTCTCTCCCACGGCGTACCTTCGCCTGCGTGAAGACGAACCGTTCGCACGCCCCGTGCCCGCGCATAGATGAGTATGGCCGCAACCGACTGTTCTGCGGTGATACCTGAAATGACCGCGCCCGAACCGGCAAGATCGCTGTCATTCGAGAGACTGACGACCGGAACCGAAGGCGGCAAGCTGGCCAGAAGCGGCGCTACCTCTTGCGACAGGAGTGGACCGAGGACGGCTTGCGTGTCCGGACCGGTCTGGGTTGCAAGCTCCAGCCCCTGCCCCGCATCGCGCAGACCCGAGCGCGCGCCGCTTTCGATGACACTTGCGAGGTTGGCGAAGGCCTCGCCCTGAGGCAGAAGCAGCGTAAGGGTTTTTCCGGAACGGACCTCCGGCGTAGTTGCGCATGCTGCAAGGCCAGCAAGACAAAAGGCAAGCCATGACCTCATCAGGAGACCCGGTCTACCGGCCATCGCGCAGCATCCTTGTCCTGATCTCTGCTCTGGGCGTCACATGTCTGCTCATTGCCGCCGCGATTGGCGTCATGAGAGCCCCGGCCAGTCTGCTGGCTGAACGAATACAGCCCGGTTCGGTATCGTACGGCACCGTCTGGCAAGGCGGGCTGGCCACATCGGAGGGGCTGACGCTCGACTGGACCGGTTCACTCATCAGGGACGCGTCTCGCCGCGACATCACGCTGGAAGCCGCTGACACGCTTCTGACGGGAACCGCGTTCCTGTCCGGCAACGAGATCAGGCTCTCAGGACGTGTCAGGCCGGGCGGGCGCGGGGAGCCTTCTGTCGCTGACAGGCGCACGCCCCGTAACCTGTGACATCGTCGGGCGGATCATATCGGCAGACATACGGTTGAGCGGCGATGCGATCATGGCAGATGCCCGGATGACGACGGGCGACGGCGTGTGCTTTGGCCGCCGTCTCCCACCGCTCGGCTTTGAGGCAATGCCGGTCGAGGCAGGCACAGTCGTTTCGGTCAGCTCGCCCGCCGACCCCGAAACCGTTCTGGCGACGCTGCGGACCGGCACAGATGGCCTGGTCGAGATGACCGTCACCGCCGCGGGAACGCCGGTGCTACTGGGACGCGAGGCGTCAGGTCCGGTGACCCTGTCCACATATCTGACGCCGCCCGGCTGATCAGTCCACATCACAGGCCCGCCATCCGGTTGAGGTTCACGATGGGCGTCAGAATCGCCATGACGATCAGAAGGACAATGGCGCCCATGAACAGCAGGACGCCCGGTTCGACGAGCGCGACCAGCGTCTTGACCTGCGCATTGAGGTCGCGTTGCTGATCTTTTGCTGCGCGCGCCATCGCATCGCCAAGATCGCCTGACCGAACGCCGGACCCGACCATCGCCAACAGCATGGGCGGAAAGCATCCGGCCCGTTCCAGAGCAGCATCCAGCGGCGCGCCTTCACTGACCTCGGTCGCCGCCGCTTCGGTTTGCTGCCTGACATACCGGTTTCCGACCGCTTGCGCCGAGATGCGCATGGCCTGGACCAGCGGAACGCCCGACCCGGTCAGCATGGCCAGCGTGCTCGAAAACTGCGCAGCGCTGCGTTTCTCGCTGAAGCTGCCTATGACGGGTGCCCGGTTCATCCATCTGTCCCAGACCTGTCGCACCGCAAGCCGCGTCATCGCATAGCGCGCGGCAAGACCGGCTGCGAGACAGCCGACTAGCAGGGCCGGACCGAAAGCTGCAAGCGCATCGGAAATTGCGATCAGGCCCTGCGTCAACATGGGCAGTTCAGTATCGCGCCGCCGGTAAACGGAGACGATATCGGGCACGACATAGGTCAACAGAAGCGCTATGATACCGGATGCTACAAGCGCCAGCAGCGCTGGATAAATGAGCGCCAGCTCAACGGTCTGGCGGTTTTCCTCGCGCGCTTCGATATGGTCTGCAAGGCGTTCCAGCACACTACCGAGATCACCGGAGCGTTCGCCTGCCGCAATGGAGGCGCGGTATTCAGCGCTGAAAGCATCGCCCTGATCGGCCATGGCTTCGGCAAGCCCGCGCCCCTCGACAACACGGGTGCGAACCTGCGAAAGCAGCGCGCCTGTGCGGGGTTTTCGCGCCTGTCGCGCGATGATGCCGAGCGCTTCCTCAAGCTGAACGCCATTGGCCTGCAGGGTGGCAAGCTGGCGCGTGATCAAGGCGAGTTGCTTTCCCTTCAGCTTGCGTCTGCCTGCCGGACGCGGAAATCTGCCCGGACCATCATTCTGCGGTTTCGCAGCCGGTCCGGCCTCGATCACCGTCAGCGGCAAAAGCGCCCTTGCACGTAGCTGTGACCTGGCATCGGCAGCGTTTGCGGCGTCCAGGAGGCCTCTCTGCGTCCTGCCGCCTGCATCCGAAGCTTCATAGCGAAAGGCCGTCACCACATACCCTTTTCTCAGAGACTGTCGGCGACGGCGACGACTTCATCGACACTGGTCAACCCGTCACGGATACGCATTGCGCCGTCCTCCATCAGGCTGGGGCTGACGGTCCGCGCGCGGGCAATCAGCTCGGATTCAGGCCTGCCGTCATGGATCATCGCTTCCAGCGTATCGTCGACTTCGACAATTTCGTAGAGCGCGGTGCGCCCCCGATAGCCCTGGCCGAGACAGGCTTCACACCCCACAGGTTCGCGGACCGGGGTTCCGACCGGCAACAGACCGGACAAGCGCGCGGCGTCGAACTCCGACAAGACGCTTTCTCGCGAACAGGCCGCGCAGAGTGTCCGCACGAGCCGTTGCGCGATCAGTCCGGCCAGCGTCGGGGCCAGAAGATAACGCTCCACGCCCATGTCAACGAGGCGCGTGACGCTGCCAATGGCGCTGGTGGTGTGCAGGGTGGAGAGCACCAGATGGCCCGAGGTGGCCGCCCGCAAGGCTGCCGAGGCTGTGTCGCTGTCCCGGATCTCACCGATCAGTATGACGTTCGGATCCTGCCGCATCAGTGCGCGCACGCCGGAGGCAAACGTAACGCCTTTCTGTGGATTGACCTGCATCTGACCAATTCCGTCCAGTGCGTATTCGACCGGATCCTCAACGGTCATGATGTTGCGCTCACGGTCGTTCAGGCGTGTGATGGCCGCGTAAAGGGTGGTCGTCTTGCCGGACCCCGTCGGCCCTGTCACCAGGATCATGCCGCTTGGCTTTTCCAGAAGGCGCGTGACCCGCTTGAAGTCGGTTTCGCTCATGCCGAGCGCGGACAGTTCGAACCCGGCAGAGCTTCTGTCGAGAAGGCGCAGCACCACCCGCTCGCCGTATTGCGAGGGAATGGTAGACACACGCACATCGACATCGTGCCCGCCAACCCGCAGCGAAACCCGCCCGTCATGCGGCTTTCGTTTCTCGGCAATGTCGAGCCCCGCCATCACCTTGATACGTCCGACCAGCATGGGCGCGAGTGACCGCTTGGGTTCCAGCCGATCACGCAGCACGCCGTCTACACGGAAGCGGATTGCGAGGCGCTGCTCATGCGGCTCGATATGGATGTCGGAGGCCTTCTCACGGATAGCCTCTGAGAGAAGCGCATTGATCAGCCGGACCACCGGGGCATCATTTCGCTCATCGAGAATGTCGTCGACCTGCGCGGCGCTGTCTGCAAGCGAAGCCAGATCAGTTTCACTGCTGGCTGCGGCATCGGCGGCCTGCAGGGCGTTGGAGCGATAGGTTTCGGCAAGCGCCTGCTCGAAGGCGGCATCGTCGGTGGCTGCAAATGTCAGCGGAAGCTCGCAAAGACGCTGCGCTTCCATGAGAGCAGACAGCGACACGCCCTTTCGATGCAGGCTCAACGGCGAACCGTCTTCGGCGATGGTCACCAGAACGCCGTTCTGGCGCGCAAAACTGTAGGGAAGCAGCGGGGACATTACATCATTCCTCGACCGTCAGGACAGCATCGACGATCCCGGGTTCGGGCTGACGGGTCAGGCGCGCCTGTGTCACAACCGCGCCGCGCTCCAGATTGATTGCCGCAAGCCAGTCGGTCAGCGCGTCGAACGCAACGCGTTCAAAGGCAAGCTCGATACGGTTCCCTTCGCCTTCTATTGATTGAAGCCCCAGCCCCGAAGCCGCAGCACTGGCGGTGAGCGACTGGCGCAGCGGGACCGCTGCCGCCCCGCTGCCGGCAAAGACCGACGCGTCCAGAGCGCCAAGCTGCAGGCGCGCCGTCTCGATCCGCTCAATGCGTTCGCGCTCGCTGTCGGCGGCCGACATGAGCGGATCGTGAACGCCGGTTTTCCAGACAAAGAGCGCCAGCAGCGCCAACATCACCAGAGCCAGAAAGCGCTCCCGGGCGGCAAGCGTCATCCACCGGGTAAGCAATGTGTCGCGAACGCCTTGGACAGTCTTCATGATAGGTCTCCACCGGCTTGCACGGTGAACTGGCCTTCCGCGCCGCCGTCAATGGCACGCGAACTGCGAAGCTGCGATGTCAGACCTGCAGCCTCCAGCCGCGCGGCAACATCCTGCAGCGCGTTCAGATCGCCGGTCTCGAGCGTGAAAGTAAAAGTGCCTGCCCCGCCATCGAAGGCAAGATCGCGAAATGAAAGCCCGGCGGCCGGGCCGAGTGCAGACGCGATCTGCGACAGACCGCCCAGAAAGATATCGCTCCGCCCGTCGGTCTGACGGCTGGCGAGCGCGTCGATTTCGGAGAGGATTTCCGTGCCGGTCGCCACATCCGGAAACTTTGCGCGGTACTCGGCGACGAGCATGTCTGCGCGATTTTCCCCAATGGACCGGATCGCCATCAGGTCGAGCAGTGAGACCAGACTGTAGATCGCAAGTCCCGCAACCAAAGCTGCCGCTACGCGCCGGGTCCAGAGGCCTATCGGCGAGCGTCGCCGTGCAAACACGCCCTGGCGAAGGTCGAGCAGACCAGCGGGCGCGGGCCCAGTGCTTGCCGGAAGGGCCGGCTCTGAAGGCAGGCTGGCCAGATCGCCCGTAAATCCCTTGCCCACGGGATAGAGCCGGGGGGAGCCTGAAAGCTGCCAGAGCCCGGCAAACTGACTGGCGCTCATAACCGACCCTGTGCCGTCTTCCAGTCGTACCAGACAACGTTCGCCATCCTGCAACACGGTCCAAGCGCCGGAAAGCGGCACCGGAAGAAAGAGCATTTCGGGTATGAGGCTGGCAGTGGGCGGATGCGATGCATCCAGCGCGCGCATGCGCTCGATATCGATGGCCGCGACCAGCCAGGTATCACCCTCAAGGCGCGGTCCGAGCGCGACATGGGTCTGCGCGAGAGGCGCGGCAACACGGTCTTCAATGGCAAACGGGGCCGCTTGCTGTCGCCTCGCCGCACTCTTCATGGGCAGATCTACAGCCAGGAGCAGGACATGTTCACCCGGAACGGCAATCATGTCGTTGGCAAGGCCATCTCCAGCTGCACCGCTCGGGCCCGTGACGGTGCGTGTCGCGTCTGCCAACTGCTTCTGCCTCATATCGTTTGTTGAGCGGTTTGAATGCTAACGGTATAGTCCGCCAAGGGCTATGTCGGAGTGAGAAAAATGCAGCACAAAGAATGCTCACGCCCTCTCTGTGCTACAGAAAAGAAACACTCGCGGAATGACGCAGGATTGTCGCTCATCGAGACAATGATCGTTCTCGTCATTATCGGGATCGTGGCGGCGATGATCGTGCCCAATGTCATTGGCAGGCCGGACGATGCGCGCAAGACCGTCGCCGAAACCGATATCCGCTCGATTGCCTCTGCCCTGAAGATCTACCGTCTGGACAACCGCGCCTATCCGAGCACGGCGCAGGGGCTGGAAGCGCTCGTTTCACGACCAACCGGAACGCCCGAAGCAAACAACTGGCATCCGGAAGGGTATCTGCCGGAATTGCCGGTCGACCCATGGGGCAATGCATATGTCTACCGAAGCCCCGGTGCGTCCGGCAGCGGGTTCGATCTCATCTCACTCGGCGCAGACGGACAGCCGGGCGGCGAGAACTATGCCGCGGATATCTCGGCGAACAGGGGTCAGTGAATGGAGTCTGACACGCGCCAGACTGCAACAGGGGAGGACGGTTTCAGCCTGATCGAAGTGCTTATTGCGCTTGCCATACTCGCCATCGCGGCGACAGGGCTTGTCGGCATCGGTGAAAGCCATGTCGACCGGCTCTCGCGGCTTGAAACGCAGGCGGTTGCCGGATGGGTGGCGAAAAACACGCTGATGGATGCGGCCATATCGGAAAGTGCACCGAAGGCCGGTCGGACCACCGCACGCATGTTGGGGACGGACTGGACAATTGATCTTGAGCTGACAGGAACGAACGACCAGGAATTGGCACAGGCCATCGTCAGTGTGACGCCTGCCGGAAGCAACGTGCCCGCAAACACGCTCACCGGATTTCTGGATACCTACCGGCCGGAGACCGCGCCGCAATGATCCAGCGGGTAACTCTGGCAGCGCTCGTCGCCGGTATTCTGGCAGTCGCACTAATGACCGCATCGGCCATAGCCGACCTCTTCTGGCATGCGCGCGGTGACATCGTACTCGATAAACCTGTCACTCCCGTGCGGATCGGAACGGTTGCCGCGCCGGTCGATCTGACACCTGTACGTGCCCTTGCGCCTTTCGGAACGGTTCGGCAGGCAGACAAGATGACCATTGCAGCTGCAGGAGCCGATCTCGGTCTGGTCCTGCGCGGCATCGTGCTTTCAAACCCTGAAATACGATCACGAGCAACGCTGTCGCAAGGAGATGGCCCCGCGCAGTCTTACATGGCGGGCGACACGATCCGGCAAGACGTGGTGCTGGACAGTGTGGCGATCGATCACGTCATGATCCGGGCGGGCGGGCGCCTGCTTCGGCTTGGCTTTCCCGACGCCACGGATGGCGCAATGGATGCCTCTGCCGCGATCCGGGCCGGACAGGCCGCAGCCGCAAACGACGTACCCGACACTGCAAAAGACGATACACAGGCTGTCATCGACTTCTACCGCCGGCAGGTCGCCTCCAATCCAGCTCTGGTACTGGAGGGGTTGGGCGTTCGTCCGGGCGACGGTGGCTATGTCATCCGGCAGCAAGCGGCCAGCCCTGTTCTGCGTGCCGGTCTGCAGCCGGGTGATGTCATCGTCTCGGTCAACGGGCAGGCTGTCGGCAATGTCCAGACGGATCAGGCGCGTTTCGAGGAGGTGATCGCTTCGGGGCGGGCCCGGGTCGAGGTTCGCCGCGGCGACCGCATCATTGTTCTTTCCTATCCGCTTCGCTAAGGCTTGATCCATGCTGCGTGCCTCTTTCCTCTCCTGTCTGCGGGCATCGTGTCTTGCTGTCTCACTCGTCCTGACGATGCTTGTGCCCCGGCAGTGGCGCAGTCCGATGGCAGCTATATTCTGAACGTCCGCGACGTCGATATCGCAACGTTTGCCGAGGAGGTGTCCAACGTCACAGGGCGGACGCTGATCCTCGATCCGGCGGTCACCGGCAACGTCACCGTGATCTCGAACGAGCCGCTCAGCGAGGCAGGCGTTCTGGGAATTGTTCAACAGCGTCCTGCGCGTGAACGGCTATGCGGCGGTGGCATCCGGTTCCGGCTGGCGTGTGATCCCGCTTGCAGAAGCGCGCGGCGGGGGCCCCTATGGCTACGGCGCTCGCGGCGGCGCTGACAGCGAACTGGTCACGCGCCTCATTCCCCTCGACAGCTTGCCGTCCGCCGAGGCGGCACGTGCTCTTTCACCATTCGTCAGCGCGGTGGGCGGCGTTCAGGCCTTTGCCGAACCCAATGCCGTGATCGTCACCGGCTATGCAGGCGATGTGGAGCGCGTCGCGAGCCTCGCCCGCCAGATCGACGGGGCAAGCGGCACCGAGCTTCTGGCCATTCCCGTTCGCTACGCATCCGCCGAGGAACTCGTCGAAATCGCAGGCCGCATGAGCGGAGAAACCGGCGCAAGACTGGCCGCCGATGCCCGCTCTAACCAGATACTCGTTCGTGGGAACGACCGCCAGATCGATGAAATCACGCGGATGATCGCAGCACTCGATACGCCCGCAAGCGCCTCCATCCAGACACGCGTCTTCAAACTCGCCAACTCCGATGCGGAAACCGTGACGGATATTCTCAGCGGGCTTGTCGGCAATGGCGGACCGGCGGTGACCAACCCGGTGGCAGGTGCGTTGCAGGGCGCGGGCGCGGGAGACAGCTTTGACCCGGCTAGCGGACGGATCGCAACTCTGGCCGATAATCCGGCTATTGCAGGCGTCCTTCCAAACCGGAACGGGACATTTGGCGACACACCCGACCGGTTGGCAAGGCCGGAGCGTCCAACCAGTGCAGGTCTCTCGACACCGGATCTCTCGATCCAGGCTGCGCGGGAAATCAATGCTATTGTCGTGCGCGGAACGCCGGGGGCCATCGCAGAGATCGAAACACTGATCGGGCAACTCGACCTGCGTCGACCGCAAGTGCTGATCGAAGCCGCAATCGTGGAGATTACCGGCGATGCGGCCGAGCAACTGGGCGTCCAGCTGGGCTTTGGCGAGGCGGCACCTGATGGCAGCGTGGCCGCGACGTCGTTCTCCGATCAGGGCCTGTCGCTACGGCGTATCCTTGCCATTCTGGGCGCGCCCGCAGCCATCGGGTTGACCGAGGACGGGCTGTCGCTGGGCTTGTCCGACGGCGGCAATTTCGGCGTGCTGATCCAGGCCTTCGGAACCTCCAGCAAGGCCAACCTTCTGTCGACGCCGAGCCTGACCACGCTGGACAATGAACCGGCAGAAATCGTGGTCGGCCAGAATGTACCCTTCAGAACCGGCAGCTTCACCACGGCCGGTAATTCTACCAATCCCTTCACGACCATTGAGCGCGAAGACGTCGGCATTACCCTGCGCGTCCTGCCGCGCATCTATGATGGCGACGTGATCCGGCTGGAGGTCACACAGGAAGTCTCCTCGCTCATCAACGCAAGCGTTCCCGGAGCCTCCGATCTGGTTACCAACCGGCGCTCGATACAGACTACGGTTCTGGCCGATAATGGCGGAACAGTCGTGCTGGGCGGGTTGATTACCGATGACCGGCTCAATGCCGTCAGCAAAGTGCCGGTTCTCGGCGACATTCCGCTGGCTGGTGCGTTGTTCCGCAATACGACAGAAAGCGGTACCCGGCGCACGTTGTTCGTGTTTCTGCGTCCGCGAATTCTGCGCACCCGGGCTGAGGTCAATATCGCCTCCTCGGAACGCTATGAGACGTTGCGGGCTGCTGAAATGCGCGCCGAAGAGACAGGCAGCCTGCTTCTGAACGGCGATCCGCGCCGTCTTCCGGCAAGCGTTGACGGCATCTACTGACGGCGCTCAGCGCGTTGGCACGCCGACATCGAGGCGCAGTGCATGCAGGCCTGCGTCGAACTCGTCTGAAAGCGCTGCATTGACCGCGCGGTGCATCGCCACGCGGCTCATTCCCGAAAAAGCAGGCGTCCTGACCGACACGAAAAAATGCGTCTCACCTTCGGGGCTGGCTCCCGCATGGCCCGCATGCAGGCGGGATTCATCCTCGACAGTCACACTGGCCGGATCGAATGTGTCCTTGAGTCGCTGAAAGATGCGTGTTCGCCGCGATGTCACTTCTTGCCTCGTTAACCGCATGACGCCACTATAGGGACATGTCACAAGAAGATCCCTATCGCGTCAAGTTCAAGGATATCCGCGTTCGTCCCCCAAAGGACGAGACGTCGCGGGCCAAGGCAAAGGAAACGCGAACCTGTGAACATCAGGGTTGCGATCTTGCCGGAGAACACAAGGCGCCCAAGCCCGGTGCGCCCGCCCATGAAACGCACTGGTTTTGCCAGCGTCACGCGGCTGAGTATAACCGCGCATGGAATTTCTTCGACAGCATGACCGAAGAGGAAATGACCGCGTTCAATGCATCGGCTGCCTACGGTCACCGCCAGACATGGCGCTTTGGTCAGGGCCCGGTCGGCGGCAAGGCCAAGCTGCGCAGCGGCGACCCGCGCATCTGGGCCGGTATAGACAGCATGACCACGGGCAAGAAAGCCCGCATCAAGGACCCGCGCAAACCCAAACGGACGCGGCTGCAGGCGCGTGCGCTGTCGGAACTGGACTTGCCGGAATCGGCAGATGCCAAGGAAATCCGCGAACGCTATTCAGATTACGTGAAGCGCTTCCACCCCGATGCGAACGGCGGCGACCGCTCCTCCGAGCACAAGCTGGCGCGCGTGTTGCGGGCCTTCAAGACGCTCAAGGCGGCAGGCCTGACACAGGACGGCGCAGCACCCCCGCAGTGACCAGCCGCCGCGCAGGCGCGGACCGGCAAGGCAAGCGATTGATATTCAGCCCCGTTCGAGATTGGATGATCTCACCTGAACATGAGGCAGACCATGAACAGAACTTTGGCGACCCTCGCACTGGCCCTTGTTGTGTCCGCGTGCGCCACCACGACACCTGAACGCAAAACGATGACTCCCCTTCGGCTGACACAGGCAGACGGCACGATTGAAATGGGGACAGATTACGGCTTCACGGAACTCATCATTATTAACGACGCCGCCTCCAAGGCCGTTGCCAAAAGCCGGTGCGAAGGTTGGGGCTATACGGATGTCGAGCCGGTCGGTTCGCAAGAGAAGAGCTGCATCAATCCGAGTGTCTCCGGCTGCATGCGGACCCGCGTTGTCATGAAGTATCAGTGCACAGGGCAAAGCTGACTTTCCAATCAGTGGGATGAGCTCATCTGGATCCCGGTCTTTGCGTACCGCAAAACCGGGAAAGCTGCCTGGAGTTGATCTCTTGTTCCCGCAAGTCTTGCAGCGGCGGTCCGGCGGCGTCCAGTGTTCGTGCATCGGGCAGTGTCAGCAATACGGGTTTCCCGGTCTGCAACTGGACCTGTAGGCTGTACCGATGCTGGCTGTACTGCGAAGAGCGTTGTTCCAGTCCCGGTTCGCTTGCCATGTCGAGACATTGTTCGACGGCGTGTAGGAGCTGGACCGCGAATAGCTGCTGGACGCGCCGACATTGCCGGTCGCCGCATATTCAGCCGAACCGCTGAGAAGCGCGGCAAAGAAGCCGCCGACGGCATTGTCGACTGACCGGCCCCAATTACCCCCCGATGATCCTCCGGGGCGCGAACCCGCCGCGCCCATCGCTGCGCGGGCGGGCGCAGTTTCCCGGTTGATCAGGTCCACCATCGCGCTGCACGCCGCATCAATACTGCCCTGCAGACAGCTTTTGGTGGTGTATGACTTCATCGTCTTCCAGTCGCCCAGCCCATAGCCTGTGAAATAGTGCAGGACAGAGACGCGGAAACACGCCTCATAATCCGGGGTGGCCGCGTCGCAGAGCCCTCGCAAGGTCCGCTCGGCCCGCCGGCCGTGGTCCGCGCCTGCCGCAGTCGGCCCGACAAACACGGTAAGACCGGCATGGTCGGCGCATGCTCCCGGGACGGAGAGGTCGCACGCAAACGCAAGCGGTCGCAGTGCGGCGGCAGGATCATACCCGTAAGGCGAGTTTGCCGCGCCGCGGTATTTTCCAAGCCAGTAACAGGCTGCAGGAACCTTGAGGTCGCACAGAGTTTCGAACTCATGATAGGCGTCCCAGTGTTCGCCCTGATCACGAAGCATCTCGGCCCGCTCGAACGCCTGCGCCGATACACGGGCGATGTTTGCATATTCGGCATCGGATTTGGTCGCGCCCGCTTCATAGGCCTTGCGATAAAGATGCGTCGCCTGCGACAGGCTTTGCTCGATGCCCACCGGCGGCGCTTCATAGAGCCGCGCGGCTGACGTCATGCAGGTGACACGTCCAAGCTCTGCGCACTGCTCATAGAGATAGAGCGCAAAGGCGTTGTCACTGGCCACCTCGTCATTCGGGACGAGGCCAGAAAGCTTCATTCGTGCAGCGTTCTCGAAGCCCTCCGCTGTTTCAGAGCCCGCATAGAGATCAAACGCCGTGTAGGGATCACGTGGCACGCCCTGCCCTGCTTCATACGAGCGCGCCTGTGCAAGTGCGTCCGGTGTTGGCTGTTGCGCTGTGGCGGGCAGGATCGCCGCGCCAAACATAAAGCTGCAGAGAAGTGCTCTGATGATGGTCATGCAGGTATGTTCCCTTTCCCGGGCAGATTACCGGCCTCTCGACAGGCAGAGCCTGCCATAACCAGACGGCCTCGAACATACCCGCGAAAGGGGAGGCAGCGGCGATAATCTGCACGCTGAACGCGGATCATCCCTGTTGCCGCAGCGGAATGGTTTCCAATCCCGCGCGCAGGCTCTAGATAAGCACGGTACGCAATCACCGACCGGGACATATCCAGCATGACAGTCATCACCGCCTCCGACGAACTCACCGACATGGTTCCGGATGTGGATATTTCGGTCCGTGAGACCTTTGGTATCGACAGCGACCTGGTTGTTCAGGGGTTCGCCAAGAAGACCGAATACGTACCGGAATTCGACGAGGCCTACCGCTTCGATCCACAGACGACGATGGCCATACTCGCCGGTTTCCAGCACAACCGGCGCGTGATGGTGCAGGGCTATCACGGCACCGGCAAATCCACCCACATCGAGCAGGTGGCCGCGCGCCTGAACTGGCCGATGATACGCGTCAACCTCGACAGCCATGTCAGCCGCATTGATCTGGTCGGCAAGGACGCCATCGTTCTGAAAGAAGGCCAGCAGGTCACCGAGTTTCGCGAAGGCATTCTGCCATGGGCGTTGCAGCGCAATGTCGCCATCGTCTTTGACGAGTATGATGCAGGTCGCCCCGATGTGATGTTCGTGATCCAGCGCATTCTCGAAGCGTCAGGCCGGTTGACCCTGCTCGACCAGAACCGCGTGATCGCCCCGAACCCGTATTTCCGCCTGTTCGCCACGACGAATACGGTAGGGCTCGGCGATACGACGGGTCTTTATCATGGCACGCAGCAACTCAATCAGGGGCAGATGGACAGATGGTCCATCGTCACAACGCTCAACTATCTGGAGCATGATGCCGAGGTTGATATCGTCGCGTCCAAGATCCCGGACATGGATAAAGAAACCCTCTCCCAGATGGTGCGCCTGGCCGACATGACACGGAACGCCTTCATGAACGGCGATATATCGACCGTGATGAGCCCGCGCACCGTCATCACCTGGGCCGAGAATGCGCGTATCTTCGGCGATCTTGGTCAGTCTTTCCGCATGACCTTCCTTAACAAGTGCGATGAACTCGAGCGCCCCGTGGTGGCCGAATTCTACCAACGCTGCTTTGGCAAGGAACTGCCCGAAAGCGCCGTGATGATGCAGGTGGCCTGAAGAGCAGCCCTTTGGAAGACACCATCTTCGCCCTCGATCCCGCTCCTTCCCGAAGGAGAGGGAGGCGCACGGCTGTAAAGGCAAAGCGTAAAAGCCCCTCGCCTTTCTAAGGAGAGGGGTCGGGATGAGGTTTTCGGTTCACGTCTTTCAGGAGGCTGAACCTCGGATCAGCGCTTCGATACGTCCGGAGACGCGTCCGGGGTTCAGCCCTTTGCGTGCGCGCGGACGGTCTTGTCGTAGTCGCTCACAAGACCGGCTGTCAGATCTCCTGGCTTGAAGACATGCGCACCGATTTCAGCGACCGGGGTCACCTCGGCAGCGGTACCGGTGATGAAGCATTCCGAAAAGCTGTCGAGTTCCTCAGGGAAGATCGCCCGTTCGATAACCTGAATCTGACGCTCTTTCGCCAGCCCGATCACCGTGCGCCGCGTGATGCCATCAAGGAAGCAATCGGGTGTCGGCGTATGTATCACCCCGTCCTGAACGAAGAAGATGTTGGCACCGGTCGCTTCTGCCACCTGCCCGCGCCAGTCCAGCATCAACGCGTCCTGGTAGCCTTCGCGCTCAGCGGCATGCTTGGACAATGTACAGATCATGTAGAGGCCGGCCGCCTTGGAGCGGCATGGGGCGGTTTCAGGCGAGGGACGCTTCCAGGGCGCATGATTCATGCGGATGCCCTTCATCTTGTCGGCGAAATAATCGCCCCAGTGCCAGACAGCGATGGCCAGATGAATGGTGTTGTTCTGGGCCGAGACGCCCATCATTTCAGACCCGCGCCAGGCGATGGCCCGCACATAAGCGGATTCCAGCCCGGACTTTGCCAACGCCTCGACCTTTGCCGCTTCGATCTCGTCGACCGTGAACGGTATCTCGAAGCCCAGAAGTCCTGCCGAGCGGTGAAGGCGTTCGGAATGTTCGCGCGACTTGAAGATCTGTCCCGCATAGGCCCGCTCGCCTTCGAACACGGCAGAGGCGTAATGCAGGCCGTGGGTCAGGACATGAACCTTGGTATCGCGCCACGGCACGAATGTACCATCCATCCAGATATAGCCGTCGCGGTCGTCGTAATCGGGGATAAGCGCCATGTTACCTGCTCTGAGTTCGGAAGAGAGCCAGTCTGACCCTGTTCCCGCATCTGTCAATCGGATGCGGCGGTTATGCAAGACCGCGCTGGAATGACAAGCAGTTTCCGTGGCACACTGAGCGGAATGAAACCGCCCGCTGCCAGAAATGACCCCGCAACGCCCGCCATGGACGGTCGACTGTTCCTGACCGGTAACGCGCTGGACAGGGGCGCAGTGCAACTTCTGGCCAGTGCCAGACGACTGGCACGACAGGTGCGCGAGGCCGGAGCGAAAGCAGGGCTCAATCCGGCGCAAACAGATGTGCTGCTGGAAATCCATCACGCACCGGCCAGTGGCGTTTCGACGCTGCGCAAGTCGCTGGGCCTGCCAGTGCCGACCATGGCGCGGCTTCTGAGCGAACTGACCGAGCGCGGACTTGTCCATCGCAGCGCAACAGGCGGCGATGGTCGAACCCGCGCGGTCACGCTTTCGGATGCGGGCGAGGCCGTTGTCGCCGATCTGCTGGATGCCCTGCGCGCCCTGACAACCGATGCCTTTCGCAAGGCCGGTGAGCCATCGGTTGCAGGCGCCTTGCGACTTGCCCATGCGCTGGAACAGGCCGGAGACGCGCGCACATGAGCCAGCCGGCACATATTCTGGTCGTCGATGATGATGACCGTATCCGCAGTCTGCTGCAGCGCTATCTGACCCGTGAGGGCTACCGCGTTTCGGTCGCGGCCCATGCCCGGGCGGCCCGTGCCCTGCTTCAGGCCCTGGACTTCGACCTCTGCGTTCTCGACGTGATGATGCCGGGCGAGGATGGTCTCTCGTTGCTGCAATGGATGCGCTCACACACAGAAGCGCCGGTGCTGATGCTGACAGCACGGGGCGAGAGCGCCGACAGGATCACCGGCTTGAAGTCAGGGGCCGACGACTATCTCGTCAAACCCTTCGAACCCGAAGAACTGGCTTTGCGTATCGGGTCCATACTGCGCCGCGCCGTAGCGGCAGCCCCTGTCACAGAGCCCGCCGAACCGGCCGAGCCGATTGCACTTTCCGGTCTCACCTTCGTACCGCAAACCGGAATTCTGGCCGATGGCGACGTTCGCATTCGCCTGACGGAAACAGAAACCGCGCTTCTGACACGGCTGGCCGAAACGCCGGGCGAAGCGGTTGAACGCGATGTTCTGGCGGCCTCTGATCAGGCGCTGGCCAGCCGGTCCGTCGACGTACAGATCAACCGCCTGCGCAGCAAGATCGAGCCCGATCCGTCCGATCCGGTCCATATCAAGACAGTGCGCGGCGTCGGCTACCGGCTGATACCGGGCAGTGGACCGCGCTCATGAAGCGGTTTCCGTCCTTTCGGTTCCGTGACTACACACCGCGCGGCTTCTATGCCCGCAGCCTGCTGATCGTAATCTTGCCGCTGGTCCTCTTGCTGCTCGTCATGAGCATTGTCTTTTTTGAGTCGCATATCCGGCAGGTCAGCCGGAAACTCTCGCAGACAATGGCGGGGGATGCGGCCACCATCGCCATGCTTTATGAGCGTGGCGTTGCGGCGGAGACGTTGTTTGCCGCCAGTGCTGGTCCCATGCGCCTGCCCGTTCAGATACTCGAAGACGCAAACCTGCCGCCGCAAAAGCCCGTCACAATCTGGCAGAGAAGCCGGGACGGGCTGTTGCGCCACGAACTAAACGTCAGCTTGGAAGATCGCCCTTTCAGCTTCGACATTGATGCGACGACAACGCAGATCGCCATTTTCGTCCGCACGCGGGAAACGGCGAATGCAGCACCGGCCACCCTGAAGCTTCTTGGCCGATCGTGACCGGACCTTCGCCACGACCGGTCACATCTTTATCGTCTGGGTGATCGTCTTCTCGCTCCTGCTGATCGCCATCGCCATTGCCTTTCTGCGCAATCAGGTCCGCTCCGTCCTGAAGCTGGCAACGGCCGCCGAGCGGTTCGGTCGCGGCGAGGACATGACCGGCTTTCGGGCCTCGGGGGCGACGGAGGTGCGCCGCGCCGCCCGTGCGATCGTCGAGATGCGCGACCGTATTCGCGCCCATGCTGACCAGCGCACGGCGATGCTGGCCGGTGTCAGTCACGATCTGCGCACCCCGCTGACGCGGCTGAAGCTGCAACTGGAGCTGATGCCACCCTCCGACGACCTGAAGGCGGCCCGCGAGGACCTGTCCGAGATGTCGGCCATGCTGGAAGAATACCTGGCCTTTGCCCGCGGCGAGGAAGGCGAGAGCGTGGAAGAAGCCGATATCGCCGCCATCGCCCGCGCCGCCGCGCTCGCAACCCGTGACCGCGCCGATGTATCCGTCACTGCCGACCCGCACATGTCAGCCCGTGTCCGTCCGCTGGCCATCAAGCGCGCGGTCGCCAATCTGGTTGGCAATGCGGCTGACCACGCCTCGGTCGTGCGGGTGACCGTTCGTCCGGCGAAGGGCCACCGCCGGTCGCGTCTGATCGAGGTCATCGTCGATGACAACGGGCCCGGCATTCCGCCTGAGCGATACGAGGAGGCCTTCAGGCCGTTCTCGCGGCTGGACCCGGCCCGCAACCAGAACACATCCGGCGTCGGGCTCGGTCTGGCACTGGCGCGCGACGTGGCGCGAAGCCATGGCGGAGACGTGACGCTGGGCGTCTCGCCGCTTGGAGGCCTGCGCTCGATCTTCGCCATTCCTGCCGGTTAGGGCCCATGCATTTGGACAGACAAGGTGCGGAATCTTCAATTGACCTTGCAGGTGCCATTCGATAAACACCGCGCTTCGCGTTCGGGCCCGGATGGCGGAATTGGTAGACGCGCACGGTTCAGGTCCGTGTACTGCAAGGTGTGGAGGTTCGAGTCCTCTTCCGGGCACCAAATCACGGTTCAGCAGGAACCGGTGGGATACGAAAAACCCCGTAAAGATTGAGATTATCGCGCTTCGAAGGCGCAAATACGTCCGGCGTGGTGCGGTGAAGGATGTTGGTATCCGGCGTAATTGTTGGTACATTTGTTGGTATCGAACGCCGTACCAACAAATAAGGGCGGCGCACTGTAACGCCAGATTGAAAGATTTCGCCCCTTTGCCGCTTTCCGATGTGCAACTTCGTAGCTTTAAACCTGCCTCGAAGAGCTACCGCAAGGCAGACAGCGAAGGCTTGTTCATCGAAGTTCGCCCGACCGGCTCGAAGCTCTGGCGCATGGCCTACCGCGTGGAGGGAAAGCAAAAGCTTCTTTCCTTCGGAGCCTACCCCGCCGTGTCTCTGGCATTGGCACGCCAGAAGCGCGCCGAGGCGAAGGCGGTGCTGGCCGAAGGCAATGACCCCATGGCAGAAGCGCGCCAGGCCGTTGCCGCGCGTGCCGCGCAGACGGAGCATACCTTTGCGAAGATCGCCGCCGAGTTCATCGACAAGCGGCGCAGCGAAGGACGCGCGAAAGTGACCCTGACGAAAAAGGACTGGCTGCTATCCATAGCCAATGAAGACCTTGGCGACTAGCCGATAACCGATATTCGCGCCGCTGATGTTCTGGCCGTGCTGCGCAAGGTGGAAGCCAAGGGCAACCACGAAACGGCCAAGCGGCTGCGCGGCGTGATGGGCGAGGTGTTCCGCTATGGCGTGGCGACCGCCCGCGCCGAGACCAACCCGACCCATGCCTTGCGCGGCGCACTGATTGCGCCAACCGTAACGCCCCGCGCCGCGCTGACCGATGAAGCCGACGTGAAGACACTGATGGCAGACATATGGGCGTTCGACCGTGGTGCACCGTCCACGCTTGCGGCGCTGAAGCTGATGGCGCTGCTCTACCCCCGCCCCGGCGAATTAAGGCTGGCCGAATGGGTCGAGTTCGATCTGGAGAAGGCGATCTGGAAGCGACCGGCGCGCCATATGAAGATGCGCAAACCGCATGACAAACCCCTACCCAGTGCGGCGGTGACGATCCTGCGCGACCTGCAGGCGCTGCGCCGCAACAGCCCGCTGGTGTTTGCCTCCGACCTTTCGCCGGGCGAGCCCATATCTGAAAACACGCTGAACGATGCGCTGAAGCGCATGGGGTATGATGGCACGCGGCAAACGGCGCACGGGTTCCGCTCGACCGCCTCCAGCCTGCTGAATGAAAGCGGGCTCTGGAACGCGGACGCGATTGAAACGGAACTGGCGCACTTGCCTGCGGGCTCAATCCGCGCGGTCTATAACCGGACGCCCTATTGGGATGAACGGGTGCGCATGGCGAACTGGTGGAGCGAAAGGGTGACGGGATGGGCAAACGATTTACCGACAGCGTTCTGATCGAAATAGACGGAGACATGACAATGCCCGCATCTGTGCTTTGGCTTTTGTCTGAAGACCTTACCATTCAGCAGGCAAGCCTACTGTTTCTGAACCTCGACCCGTCTGAATATGATGACGTTGAGAAGCAACTCGCGCACAATCAGCCTTCCGGCTATGGCGCGATCAGGCAGGCTCTCAAAAGTGCCCTGCGCAAAGGCAAGCTGAAGCCCTTACAATATCGATCAGGTGGTTTCGGTCGTCATCGAGCATTTCAAACGGCACGTCATGCCGGAAATGGGCGGACGGGCCCGCGCTATGGTGGTTACAGGGTCACGCCTTGAAGCGGTGAAATACAAGCTCGCCTTTGATAAATATGTGCGGGAAAATGGCTATAGCGGTATTCGGGCGCTGGTCGCGTTTTCGGGAACTGTAGAGGACCCGGACCTTCCCGGCGAGAGCTTCACCGAGGTCGCGATGAATGACGGCTTGTCAGAGCGCGCCCTGCCGGAGGCGTTCGACGAAGGCGACTACCGCGTTCTGATCGTTGCGGACAAGTACCAGACCGGGTTCGACCAACCGTTGCTTCAAGCCATGTATGTGGTCAAGCGTCTGGCCGGAGTTCAGGCCGTGCAAACTCTCTCACGGCTGAACCGTCGCGCGCCCGGTAAGACACGGACCTTCGTTCTCGACTTCGTGAATACCGAAGAGGAAATCTTCGCAGCGTTCAAACCATATTACGAAACCACTCCGGTGGGGGATGACGTCGATCCACACCGGCTATCGGAGCTTGCGCATTCGCTGGAAACGTTCGCTATCTACACACCCGATGATGTGACCGGCTTCGCTGATATCTGGTACAAGCCGAAGCGCGACCATTCCCAACGAGACCATCAGGCGATGAATGCCGTGCTTGATAGCGTCGTTCAACGCTTCAAGAACCGGGATGATGACGAGGCCGAACAGTTCCGGGGCCAGTTGACCGCTTGGCGCAACCTCTACGCCTTTCTGTCACAAATTCTTCCCTACAATGATCCCGAGCATGAAAAGCTCTATGCATTCATTCGGGCGCTGCTTCTGAAGCTACCGCCCCGTGGGGCGGACAACCGCTTTGTTCTGGATGACCAGGTCGCCTTGCAGTTCTTTCGCCTGCGGCAGGTGCAGGAAGGAGCCATAGATCTGAACTATGGCGAGGCTGACCCGCTCGACGGTCCCAATGAAACCGGCATGCGTAGCCTGGCCGATGAGCGCGCTATTCTATCCAGCCTCGTGGACAAGCTAAACCAACGGTTCGGCACTGATTTCACGGAAGCCGACCAGTTGTTCTTCGACCAGATCAGCGCCTCTGCGCAAAGCGATGATGATATCAAGGCTGCAGCGACCGCGAATACATTTCCCAACTTCGCTGCTTATTTCGAGAACTCGCTGGAACAGCTTGCTATCGCCCGGATGGACGGTAACGAAGACATCTTCCGACGCCTTATGAACGATGCGGCATTTCGTTCCGAGGCAAGAGATCACCTCGCAAAGGAGATCTACGAGAGGGTTCGGCGGGGTGAACCAAACTAGCGCAGATCCACCCAACTCGCGACAGGACAATCGGTTTGTTGGTATATTTGTTGGTATCTCGCCCATGATAAAGATTTTAATCGTTCCGCTACAATCACATAGCTCACATATTCGAGTCCTCTTCCGGCACCAAATCACGGTTCAATATGAACCTGAAGCGACGGCGATGCGTCTTGCTGCTGACCCGAAGCTACTCCTTCGCGACAACCGTATCGAAGAGGCCGCGATGCGTCAGCCCTTCATGGCTTTCGATCCCGGTATAGCTGAGCGATGCGTCTTCATACCGGCGGAAAGCAAACACGGCCTCGTTCATCCGCTCTGTGTTGAACACCCTGAGGCTGACCAGAAGATGGAAGTCTTTCACCGTCAGGCCGGTGACCGTGCGGAAGAGGTCCGGCTCCAGCTTCGTGATGACATCTTCGAGCGTGTTCTCGCGGTAATCCGTCAGATACATGAAGGCGGGAATGCGGGTTGCGAACTTGATCAGCTTCTCCTGAATCAGTTTGCGTTTCGACTTGTACTCGCGTTCCTCTGCCGTGAGTTCCTTTTTATCCTTCGTTGAAAGTTTGCCGTCCTTTGCCTTGTTTTTGAGGGCCTTGACCTTCTCGCTCTTGTTGATGATCGTTTCGATCACGTTATCCCCGAGCGCACGCCAGCCCTCGATACGCTCGACGGCGGCAATGGCCGCTGGGTTTGCGAGCACGCGGCGCAGGGTGTCATTGTCGACATTGACCAGCATGGCGGACTCCCATTTCCGCGCAAGCAGCGTGGCAGAGGTTCCGGCCATGGCGATGTCGAGAATGCCACCGGCATCGATTTGCGTCATGTTCGCCCCGTCATAGGCGAGCACCGGCAGGAAGGAGACCAGATCCCGTACAGCATTTTCAGGATTGGATGCCCCCGGTGACAACCCGATGCCATATTCCGACAGCTGGCGCAGGGCGCGGGTTGGCGCAAAATCGAACACGAAGCAGGTCTCCTTAAGCACCTCTTCGCGGCCCGGATCATCGCCTTCGGGATTGCGGATCGACCAGGGCGACTGCACGCGGAACGCTGCCTGGAAATAGGTCTCCGGCGATTTCAGATTGCGCAGCATCAGGATAGAGGACCATTGCTTGACGGTGACGCCCGTTGTCAGCTTGCCGCAGGAAAGCGTGATGGTCTTTGTGTCGAAGCCGCTGCCTATGGCGTCCCGAACGGGTTTAAGCGCCTCAAGGCCGATCCCGGCTTCGGCACCGGCTGCCACGACTACCTTGTAATCGCGCCAGAATACATTGTGTTTTTCCGCCAGAAGGTTTGCCATAGCATGGCAGGCGGCGACGTTGGGCATGAACCAGAGACTGTGCCGCAAATGGGTCAACAATCGCACGTCGGAATAGGGAAAGGGCGGGCGGGTCCCGGTCTTCAGGCTTTCCACCGCCTGCGGAGCATAGGACCCGCGAATGATGTTCAACCATTTCTGAACATCGTCCTTGTGGTCGAAAACAGCTTCGTCACCTCTGCCCTTGGCAGCGAAGAAAGCGTTGAGATCGAACTCGTCGAACTCGCCTGCAGTGGCGATCGCCAGCAGTTCGTCGGGCATCTGATACGTCAGAAGCCGCATTTGCGGCAGCGCCCCATACGGGTTGGGTGTGTCCGGGTGCGCCTGCGCATGGTCCGCCTTTGCGCGCTGCTCGTCGGTATAGGTCCAGTTGCAAATCTGTTCCTCTATAAACTCGCCCGTGGAGAGCGCCTTGAACGGTGTTCCGGAGAGATAAAGATAGGACTTTGTAGTGATGGGCAGAAAAAGCTCTTCATCCGCGCCGACAACATCGAGATCGTCCTGCACCTTGTCGAGCGTGCTGGAAAACCCCTGCCCTATCTCCTTTTTTGCAACTGCTTCGTCCTCACCTTCGAACAGTTCCTTTGCCGACTCCCGCCACGCTCCGAAATGGTATTCGTCGAACACGACAAGGTCCCAATTGATGGCATGAATCCACCTGTTGTTCGCCTTGACGCTTTGACCGTCCTTGCCGAGCAGATCCTGAAACGAGCCGAAATAGACGAGCGGTACCGTCTTCGCGCACATCATGCGGGTCGCCGCCCGTATTGCGGGAAAGATAGCGCCAGCCATTGAAGTCGACATGGTTTTCCAGATCGGCCTGCCAGGCATCCTCGACGGCCGGCTTGAAGGTGAGCACCAGCACCCGCCTGGCCCCCATCTCTTTTGCCAGTTGATAAGCCGTAAACGTCTTGCCAAAGCGCATCTTGGCGTTCCACAGGAAGCGGGGAACGGCGTTTTCGTCCTGCGCCCAGCGGGAGCGGTAATAGTCCAGCGTCTGTTGCACAGCCCTTACCTGCTCGGTGCGCATCGGAAAGGTTTCGTGATGCGTGCCGGTGAAGGTTTCGCCCGTTCGCAGTTCGGTCAACACCGTTTGCACATCGGCGAGCGTGCAGGCCATCCATTCGAGCTGGGGGTTGGCAAAGCCCTTCCTCGTGAGGGCGTTACGCACGGCATGGTCGGAGATGACGGAGCCGTCTTCCCGGTCCGCCGGTTCGTCGAGCACGATCTCGTAGTTCTTGATTGCCGCTGTGCGAAGCTGCTCGGCGACGCGCTTTGTCACATCCCGCGTTGTCTGGCCGATCTTCAGAAGCCCCGATGGGTCGCGTCAGCAATCGCATAGGCGTAGAGGCGAGGACGCGTCTCGGGCTTTGGGCTGGAGAATAGCTTCGATGGAAGGCCTATTCACCGGGGATCGCCATCGGCTTTATGACAATTTCTATATAATCAATTTGGGTCTGAGTAAGGTCGTATTTCGCGTAGAGGTCTCGATCGGTCCAGGTTCGGTCGAAGATTGCTGAGGCACCCACGTATAAGTGTCTCGTAAAGCATCTTGCGTAATTTTTCGGATGGAAATAATGAATCGAAAAAATTTTGTGCAATAAAAGACTGCAGGCTTCTTGCTTTCTAACTCCGAAGAAGGTCGAATGCTATAAAGGTTTGCGTGCACACTGATCCCGGCGTTGCAATAAGCGGCTTACCAAGAACAATACTCGGGAATTTTTTGTCCTCCGCGTCAGAACCCGCTTTAGGCGTGAGAACCTTCCATTGTCGATCAGGTGGACGTTCTTAGTGATACTGTCGCTTTTCACGTCAGGCGAGATCCGTTTTCCGCTTTCAATAAATGTAGATCAACATCACCTTTTTTCTGTGGCTGAAAGCCCCGAAAATTCGAAGCAATTCCAAACGGAGTGTCAGAGCTGACCTGTTGATCGAAGCGCTTGGCCTCCGGTAAGAAGATCGGCCTGGAAGGTTCGACGGACACGAGATGCAGAATTTCAACCGCACATGGCTTACGAACGAACACATCGCTCTCTCAAGATGCACGTGAGAACTGGTCCTATAATTTCCGGGCCGCGTATGGTCGTGACATCTGCAGGTCCGGATTGTCTTGTCCCACAGAAAGTATCCAATTCCACCTTTCACATCGACACCGGGGAAAACGTCTTTTGAAACCGGGTAATCCACAATCGTCGGATACTTCCGCAGCCCAGCATATCTGCACGAAAACCGTCCATTCCTCGTCCCCCTGCCATCCAGCGTGATGGAACGACCATGCTAATGAACTTTGGCTCCAGTCGGATCGCCTGCTCGACAAACAGATGGTAGATTGGTAGTCGCTTGTTCCCCCGGCCCCACCGGTCATCTGATAAGGCGGGTTACCAATAATCACGTCGAACTGCATGTCATCTCCGAAAAGCGTGGTGAGGTGCGCCTTGATGTCAGTTGTGTGGATGAAAGCATAAGCGTAATTCTCCAGTTCTGCGGCTCGCCCGAACAAGGCTTTGGGAGCCCCGCAAAAGGTGCACTTGCCGCCCGCCCAGGTGTGCTTTGTCCGCTCGAACCAGATATTGCCGTTATCATTGTCGAACACGCTCGCCACGGAGTGCCTGCCCGTCGCATGCTTGGAACAATAGAGGCTTCGCCGTGCCAGCAAAGCCGTGAGCTGCGTGATGCCGATGCCGAAAACCTGTCTGGTGAGGATGTGATCGACCCGCTTTTGCAGGTCCGGGATTTGCGGCTCCAGCCCGGCTATCAGCCGCTTGGTGATCTCGCGCAGAAACACGCCGGACTTGGTACAGGGGTCCAGAAAGGTGACGGTCCTGTCCGCCCAGATATTTGCGCCGTCATGCGCATCCGCCCAGCCCTGCGCCAGCGTATCCAGCATGCGGGCGGCAAATTCCGGCGGCGTGAAGACCTCATCGTTGGAGAGGTTGGCAATGCAGGTGAGCACATCGGGATTGCGCCCCCGCAACGTGAAACCGGCTTGTTCGATCATGTGTTGGCCTTCACGGTCTGCGGCGGCAAGGTCTGCAATCTTCATCGGCGGATAGTCTGCGGTCGGTTTGAAGATTTCGTGCTGGCCGAGCTGCGAGAAGAGCGATTTTTCCTCCTGGAATGACGACATGCCTGTCAGGACATCCAGCCGGAAATCGCGGCGCTGGAACTTGCCGCGACCGAGATAGCCCCATTCAACCACCATGATCGGCCCGCCTGTCGCAGCTTTCATGGTCATCGCATCGCCGTTGATGAGATTGACCGAAAGCATGTGCGAGGCGGCGCGGTAGAGATCGTCTTCCGGGTCAAGTCTCAGATAGGCGGAAAAGACCGCCAGCATGTTGGCGCGGCATTCGGCGATGTTGTCTGCCAGAAGCTCGATACCGTAGCAGCAGGACAGCGCCTGCAAGGCACGATGGCGTTTCTCGAAATCGGACTTGCCGTATCTTGACCTCGACCGCCGCCAGCTTGCGCTGCAGGATCGGCACGAGAAAATTACCACTGCCGCAGGCCGGTTCCAGAAAACGGGAATCGATCCGTTCGGTTTCGCCCTTGACCAGATCGAGCATTTTCTCGACCAGCCATGAGGGAGTGAAGACCTCGCCATGATCGGCCACACGCTTTTTCGACCGGATGAGGGAGTCAGGTGCGCCCTTGCCCTGTTTGCGCGGTCGCGGCGACTCCGAGGGTGTGTCCGTTGGCGGACGTTTCGCCGTGACAGGACGCTCCGGCGCTACTGTCTTGTGCGGTACGGGGTCTTCAGTGTGTATGGATTTGCTCAGGTCTTCCGGCTCACCGGAAGGGCCGGACAAGCTGTGGATGAGGTCCAGTGAACGCATGACATACTGCGGTGGATGCGCCTCCTCCGTCTCCCAGGCGTGAACAGTTTCTGTAGGTACGCGAAATTCCCGGCTCACATCCTCAAGACTGAAGCCTGCCGCTTGTCGGCTCGCCGGGAATGATGAGAGTTCGTCCATGTGGTGTGTTGGAGCCTTGTTTCTGTCGTATGGCGGAACGGCGTGACTGTAACTCGGATAGTACGGTGCCGTCAGCAGTTTGCAAACTGTTCCGGCACGCAGCCCGCCAACCCGCGTGTGATTGCGTTTCGGGCGGCGACGCCCATATTTCCGGGCTTAGGAGACTGATCGCTTGCAGGACACCCGCGCCTCATATCCCGCTTCGAACGGGCCGGTTCTTTATGCCATTGGCGATGTGCATGGCGAGGCGGGTCTGCTTGGCGATCTGCATGCAAACATCGATAGCCATCACGCCGAGCACCATGCGGGCGCGGCCATGCGGATAATCCATCTGGGTGATTATGTCGACCGCGGACCGGACAGTGCCGGTGTCATCGACCTGATCATTGAACGGCAAGCGCGTGCGCCTGAAGCCTGCCTCGCGCTGATGGGAAATCATGAGGCGCTGATGCTGGATGCGCTGACGTCCGGAGACGATCTGGCTATGTGGCACTGGCTGGTCAATGGCGGCGAACAGACACTGGCCAGCTATCGTGACGGCGCAAACAGCGAGCGGCTTGCGCGTCATCTGGACTGGATGAAACGCCTTCCGGCACGCCATGTCGAACCTGCAGAACGGATGATCTTCGTACATGCCGGTATCGACCCGCGTATCTGGCCCGCCGGGGACGATACGCGGTTTTACTGGACCCGAAGTGCCCGGTTTTTTGACGTTTCCCGGTGGAACAATCCCGGGCTGAAGGGCTGCACCGTTGTACACGGGCATACACCGCAAAAGAACCATGCAACCGAGCTGGTCACGCACGGATCCATGCGACGGATCAATGTTGATACCGGTGCTGTCTATGGCGGACCATTGACGGCGGTTGTGCTTGCGCCGGGCGCGGACCCGCATTTCCTGAGGGCGTAACACCAGTATGAATGCAAAACGGCCGGACATGATGTCCGGCCGTCTGCGTTTGATAAAACTGCCAAATGGCATGAGGCGTAACGGATCAGGCGCCGCCGGTGACCCTGGGCAAGTTCCTGTTCCGCTTGCTCGATCCGCTCATCGACCGTGCTCGCAGGCTTCAGTCTGGACACCGGCCTCCCGTCGAGAAGCTCAGCACTTGATCGCAAACCTTCTTCTCGTTCCGGATACCTTCAAGCTTCACACGGGCTTCGAAGATCGTGAACTGCTTCTTGGTTTCGATCTCGGCGTTCATGAACTGGATCCAGCCCTGACCGGCACGGCTACCATCACGGAAATTTGTGGCCTTCTGGAAGGCGTCACGTGCGCCGGACCGGTCGTCGAGTTCATAGCGCGACTGGCCGATCAGGACCCAGGCATAGCCCGGCTCTTTCAAATTGCCCTTGTTGAGCCCTTGCGTCAGTGCGTTGATCGCTTCCTTGTACTTGCCCAGCTCGAAATAGGAGCGTCCGAGACGCTCATACATCTTGCCGTCGCTGGTCATGTTCGCCGCCTGGCGGATAACCGGAATGGCTTTCTGATATTCGCGGGCGACCTGATACAGGTTTGCGAGCAGTTCCAGATTGTCGAGAGTTTTGGACACGCGACCGGCATTGATCTCTTTTTCAAGAACCTTGGCGGCTTCATACGGCGCGTTGAAACGGTTGTAGAAGTTGGTGATCCGTTTCAGTTCATCTTCGGTCTTGAGGAGACCTGCCAGATACATGGCTTTCTGGACCTCAAAGGCCTTGCGCTCATCATTGGCCTGATAATAGTCACCCGAGATCGCATCCCAGACCTTCCGGTCGGTCGGGTCTGACCGCAGGAGACGTTCAAGAAGATCGGCTTTCTTCGACAGGTTTCCGGTACGGTCATAAAGGAAGATCAGGAAGTCGATAACTTCACGCTTGGCGCTCTGGCCGTCTGTGGCCAGCACTTTTTCCGCGTAAGGCAAAGCTTCCTTGTTCTGGTCGAGCTTGTTGTGGATGACTGCCAGCTGCCAGTTCTGGTCACGGTCGGGCTGCCCGCCCGCACGGATCCAGCGCTGCATGTAATCGAGCGCTTTGCGCACATCGTTCTGCTGCAGATAGATTTGCGAGATGGTGTAATAGGTCGACTTGACATCATCGCCCGAAATCGACCCGACGCGGATGGCTTCCTCGAGGTCGGTGACGGCGCCGGCAGCATTACCGGTCTCGATCTTGATGGCCGCGCTCAGACGCAGCATCGCGCCGCGCTCATAGCAGTTCATCTCCATCGAACGAAGTTCGTTCAGCTTGGCCAGGGCCGCTGAAGGGTTCTTGTTCTGGATCAGCTCGTTCTCGGCGGCCAGATAGGCCTGTCCGGTCTTCGCGCCAAATTCGGTAGCGTCACAGGCCTGCGCGTAGGCCGCGCTGCCGAAAGACACACCGATCAGTGCCGCTGCGGCCACCGTGGTTGTCAGAAAAGTCTTTACCATTGTCTCACTCCCTGCCGTTTGGCATGTCCGTTGTCATTCAACTTGAACCGCGCCTCTTTTACAAGGTTTTCATACGGAGTCAGCCTGTTGAATCCTGATGTCGGGGTCCAGACTGAGCCAGCGATGTCTCCCGCTGTGCACCCGTGCGCCGGACCCGCGAGCGCCTGGGGTTAATGTTGGAACCGTGACCGGCACGGTCAAGTTCCGGAAGCAGTTGGCATGACGCTCTCCTATTCCAGTGTGAAGCTGATCGGATAGACGGCATCCTTTCGCGGTGCCGGCTGTCCTCTGATGATTCTTGGCGAGAACCGGGCGGCAGCAGTTGCGCGGATCGCTTCCGCTTTGAACATGTCATCGGTGCATGCCGCGCGGATGTTGTAAGGTCTGCCGGAGGCGTCCACATCGAACGTCATTTCACAGTCACCCTCAATTCCTGCCTCTACTGCTTCGATCGGATAAATGATCGTGGGGGGCTCTTTAGGGACAATGGGACGATCAGTTGTTGTGCTCACTGAACCATATCCTAGCGGACCCAGGACGCGCGTACCTGGAACGACTTCAGGAACGCGACCGCTCATCGTGCGTGCTTCGGGAGGTGCATCGCTCACCGTAAGCTTGCCGATGGCGTTGGGGTTTGTCCCGATAATCCGCGCCACCAGTGCGTCGCGGGCCTCGCGGTTGCCGGTTACGTCATAGCCATGAAGCAAAAGTTCAACGACCTCCCGCTTGGTGGTCGATCCATCCGCTTCAAGCACCGCTTCGGCAAAAGGTATTGCGAGGCCCGCCTTGCCTTGCCGGATATACAGAACGGCCAATTGCCAGTTGAGCAGCCCGGTCCGGTTCCGCACCTGCCGCGAGCCAGTCCTCGAACATTTTCAGCGCCATTCGTTCGTTGCCGACCTGGAGATAAAGATTTGCAAGGACGTTGCGCAGCCGAACATCATCACGAACGGAAAAGGACTCCTGCTTCATCACTTCACGCAGATCGTCTATGGCGACGAGCGGCTTGCCAGCTTCTACGGCGATAGCAGCACGTAGTCTCAACATGGCATGCCGCTCATAGCAATTGAGAGTGAGGTGTTCTATGTCGCGCAAAACCTCCAGCGCGCCTTCGGGATGCTTGTGCTGGATAAGCTGGTTTTCCGCCTCAAGATAGATCAGGCCGTTCGTCTCGCCGAACTCGGACTCTTCGCATTTGGCGGCATCGGCAGTCTGAAAGGCCATCATAACACCTGCGCAAAGCGCGGCTGCCAAAGGTATCGTAACCCTGCGCATGATCCTGACCCTTCCTTCGATGCCCCAACCTATTCCAGCGTGAAGCTGATCGGGTAGACGACATTGCGCTGCTCGACAGCTTCGCCGCGAATGATCTGCGGTACAAATTCAGATTTAGCCACAGCGCGCTCGGCTTCGCGGACAAACCCGTCATTCGTGCAGGTCGCGCGGATATTATAGGGCTTGCCCCGCACATCCACATCGAGCCTGACATCGCAATTGCCTTCAATGCCACGCGTCATCATGCCTGACGGATAGGATGGAACGGGCGGGCGAATGGGCTTGGCATGGCGCGAGTCGATGGCGACCGTGCTGACCAGTGACGATTCGAGGCGCGCTACGCGAAGCTCGGTCGGGGCCGCGCCCTGTATCTGCGGTGTCGGAAGATCAATATCCGAACTGGCCAGCCTCAGTTTTGGCGGGGGCGGGGGTTGATCCGCTGTATGGAGACGTTCGGGCTGCGGGCGTCTCCCACGAACCACGGTCGGCTCTTCCTCTAACATGGTGACCCGGTCGAGCGGCCTGAAGACCGGTGCATTCAGCACCACATCCTTCGGCGTGACGAGACCGCCCATCAGGACGAACAGCCCACCGGTGATCGCTGCCGCCATAGGCGCGCCGACCGCGATGCGCTTGAGAGTTACCGTCTGCATGTCTCAATCTCCCTCATATGTTATGTTATGGCATAACGTCTTACATAATTTACGCTACGTCAAGTGGGGCGCGTTCCGGATGCTGCCGACAGGTTGAAATGCTATCAGGGAGGTCAGGACAGGGAGCGGGGCCTGACCGCGCCTCAAGGTTCAAGCCAGGCGACAAAGGGGGTCGCCCGCCCGCAGACGCCGGTCAGGGTGTCAGTTGTCAAGCCCGACCAGAGCCCGTGAGAAGGCGCGTGCCGAAAAGGGGTGCAAATCTTCCGCGCTTTCACCCACGCCGACAAAGTGGATCGGAAGGTCATAGGCTTCGGCGATGGCGACGAGCACGCCGCCCTTGGCCGTTCCGTCAAGCTTGGTCATGACAAGCCCGGTCACGCCCGCCTTGTGGTAAAAGCTTTCAACCTGGCTGAGCGCATTCTGACCGACAGTCGCGTCCAGCACGAGGATGACATCGTGCGGGGCGTCCGGCTCGAGCTTGCGTGTGACGCGGATGACCTTTGTCAGCTCTTCCATCAGTTCAGCGCGGTTTTGCAACCGGCCCGCGGTGTCGATCAGCACCAGATCGAGATCTTCACGGCGTGCCCGTTCGACCGCTTCATAGACAAGTCCTGCCGGGTCGGCGCCCGCCGGTTTCGACATGACGGGAATGCCCGCGCGGTCGCCCCAGACGGTAAGTTGCTCGATGGCCGCAGCGCGGAAGGTGTCGCCTGCCACCAGCAGGGCCTTTGCACCCTGTGCTTTCAGTTTCGAGGCGATCTTGCCGATCGTTGTCGTCTTGCCGGACCCGTTCACGCCGACGAAGAGAACGATGCGCGGACGCGGGCCGTCGGAGAAATCCACCAGCTTCTCACGCCGCGCCATGACGGTCTCGATCTCGGTGGCGAGAGCAGCGCGAACGTCTGCATCGGAGATGTTCTTCTCGAAGCGGTCGCGCGCAAGATTAGCCGTGATGCGGGCCGCAACGGGCGCGCCAAGATCGGAGGTGAGGAGCAGGTCTTCCAGATCCTCGAGGGTTTCTGCGTCCAGCTTTTCTTTCGTGAAGACGCCCGCCAGCCCGCTGGAAAGCTTGGAGGAAGAGCGCGAAAGCCCTTTCGTCAGCTTGCCGAAGAAGCCTGTATCGGGTTCAGGCGGCGTTGCAGCTACCGACGGGGCTACCGCCACCGGTTCGGGCCCGGCGGGTGGCGGAGTGAGTTGTTCAGGCTCAGTCTGGGGCTCAGTCTCCGGCTCCGGCTCAGGGCTTGAAGCGAACTCCGGCTCAGCCGGTTCGGGTCGCGCTACCTCTTCCGGCCCGGAGATGTCTTCGGAAGCCGTTACATCAGGCGATCCGGTATCAGGCGTCTGCGCGTCTGCGGCTTCCTGCGCTGCGATCTCGCGACCGGCAGCTTCTGCTTCTGCTTTTTTCTTCTTGCTGCCGAACCAGAGGATCATGCCGCGGCTCCTTCAAGTACCTTGCCGTCATGGCCGGTGAAAACCATGCGCGCCGTCTGACCGGGCACGCTGCCAGTACCGAGCCTGACTTGCGTAAAGTCCCGCAACCGGCCCGACCTTTCGGTCTCCGCCAGAACGTCGCCTGCAGTGCCCACGTGTCGGGCCAGATGCCGCGCCAGCGCTGCCTCGCCCTCCGCGCGTAACCGGGCCGCACGGTCCTTCACCAGACCGCGATCCAACTGCGGCATCCGGGCGGCAGGCGTTCCGGGGCGCGGGCTGTAGGGAAAGACATGGGTGAACGAGAGTTGGCAGTCACGGATAATGGCCAGCGTGTTGGCAAACATCTCTTCTGTCTCGGTCGGAAAACCGGCGATCAGGTCAGCACCGAAGGCGATGTCCGGCCGCGCCGTTTTCAGTCGCCCGGTCAGGTCAACGGCCTGCGCGCGGCTGTGCCTGCGCTTCATGCGTTTCAAAATCATGTCATCGCCCGCCTGCAGCGACAGGTGCAGATATGGCGCAAAGCGGGGTTCCGATACGGCGATGTCGAAGAGGTCCGGGTCCATTTCGATAGCGTCTATGGAGGAGAGGCGCAGACAGCCAAGATCCGGCACCAGTTTGAGAATGCGCGCCACAAGATTGCCGAGCGGTGGCGTTCCGGGAAGATCGCCGCCCCAGCTTGTCAGGTCAACGCCGGTGAGGACGACCTCCGAATGTCCGGCCGCGACCAGACGCTTGATCTGGCCGACCACCTCGCCTGCGGGAACGGAGCGTGAATTGCCGCGGCCATAAGGGATGATGCAGAAGGTACAGCGATGATCGCAGCCGTTCTGGACATGCACAATGGCGCGGGCCCGGCCTTCCACGCTGTCGACGATGTGCGCCCCGGTTTCCTTCAGGGACATGATGTCGTTGACCCGCACCCGCCGGTCCGGGTCGAACAGGGCCGGATCGGCAAAGGTCGCTCCTTGCATTTTCTCGTGATTGCCAACGACCACGTCGACTTCCGGCATGGCGGAGAACATGGCGGGATCGACCTGCACGGCGCAGCCAGTCACCAGAATGCGGGCCTGCGGGTTTTCGCGCCTCGCACGCCGGATGGACTGGCGGGCGGTGCGCACGGCCTCGGAGGTCACGGCGCAGGTATTGACGATGACGGTGTTTGTCAGCCCTGCAGCCTCGGCATGTTCGCGCATGACCGCGCTCTCATAGGTATTGAGGCGACAACCATGCGTGATGATGCGGGGCGGTGCCGCGCGAAGCCGGGTTTCAGCGGTCATGACGGAGAAATGCGCCTCGTACCCTCTACCCGCAAGAGGCGGTCAATCTTCTGAGCCAAAGCCATAAACGAGCGAAAACTTCGTCGCCGTGTTCGTGCCTTCGAAACCCGTCAGCGGATCGGTGTCATAGTCGACCTCGAACGAAACCCGGGCAGAGAGATTGGCAAACAGTGTCGCCGTCAGGGCGGTGGTGTTGAGAATACCGGTAGAGCGCTCGGCGGTGACCAGATTGGTATCATTGCTGAAGGCAACATTGTCGTTGAAGTCGTAAGCGAATTGCGAGCCGAGACGAAGGGCGAGTGAGTCTTCGTTCTCGCCATTGCTCAACTCGTCGCGGCGGAAGCCGGGACCGGCCTCTACATGCCAGGTCGCGGGACCGTCCAGGAACACGTCATAGCCAAGACCTACACCGGCAAACTGACGGCTGTCATAGGTTGAGAACTCGTCGCGTTCGTATGAGAGTCGCGCATAACCTGACAGCCTGTCTGTAAGCTGGCGGTCCACTTGCCCGGCCAGGAAGATCCGGTTGCGGGTCTCGATGCCATCGGTCTCGCCAAAATCGCCCGAGGCTTCCAGCGCCTGTTTCCATATCTGGGTGTCGCGCGAAAGTTTCAGCGCCAGCCCGACATCGGTCGTTTCGGTGTTCCCGGTGGTGACCCCCGCGTTGAAGCTGCCTTCGCCTGCCCATTCGGCAGTCTGTGCATCGGTGAGCGATGGAAAGAGCATCGCCACGAGAAAGGCGGCGGCAAGCGATACGCGCATGTAAATCTCCAGAGAGTGAAAACCGGCACAAGCGTCGGGCACCGGGACCAAGCATGACAAGGCGCGCACCCATACCGGACTGCGCGCGAAGTTCAATGCCGCTTATGCCCGCAGTGAGTGGGGCCACGCGGACGCGGCTCCCCACTTCACCTAGCCCTCGATGGCCGCTTTCTGCACCTCGAAGAGTTCTCGGCAGCCTTTTTCGGCCAGCCGCATCATCTCGTCGAGTTCGGCGCGTGTCATAGGGCGCTCCTCGCCAGTGCCCTGCACTTCGATGAACCCGCCATCCGAACTCATGACGACGTTCATGTCGGCCTGACCGCCGGAGTCCTCAGGATAGTCCACGTCCAGCACCGGCACGTTCTCGAAGACGCCGACAGAGATTGCCGCCGCCTGCATCCGCATCGGATCAGCGTCGATCACGCCTTCTTCGCGAAGATACTTGCAGGCCAGTGCAAGCGCGACCCAACCGCCGGTGATGGAGGCTGTCCGGGTGCCGCCATCGGCCTGGACCACGTCGCAATCGATGGTGATCTGGTTCTCGCCGAGCGCCGTCATGTCACAGACAGACCGGAGCGACCGCCCGATCAAACGCTGGATTTCCTGTGTCCGGCCCGATTGTTTGCCCGACGCGGCCTCGCGCCGGCCCCTTGTGTGCGTGGCACGCGGCAGCATGCCGTATTCGCCGGTGACCCAGCCCTTGCCCTGCCCGCGCAGCCAGGGCGGCACACCCTTTTCCCAGCTTGCCGTGCACAGGACATGGGTATTGCCGAACTTCGCCAGACAGGAGCCTTCGGCGTAACGTGATACATCGGTTTCGAGAATGATCTCGCGAAGTTGATCGGGGGCGCGGCCTGAAGGTCTCATCGTTTTCGTCCTGTCTGGTAAGGTGCGGCGAGCGATAGACGTTTGACCGATCGAAGCAAGTGTCCAGATCGTGACGACATGGCTTGCACCCTGACGGAAAAACGGCATCTGTCACCTCATGATCCGCCTTTCACGCCTGCCCTGATGACCAACCTGCAAGCCCTCGACGTCCGATCGCGCCAGATCTTCAAGAGCATCGTCGATGCCTATCTTGAGACCGGGGAACCTGTGGGCTCGCGGACGCTCTCGCGGCGCGGGGTGGAGCTTTCGCCTGCCTCCATCCGCAATGTCATGTCAGACCTTTCCATGCTCGGCCTGCTGGACAGTCCGCACGTGAGTGCCGGGCGACGTCCGACGCCGATGGGGCTGCGCTTTTTCGTCGACAGTCTGCTGGAGGTTGGCGACCTGACGGTCGATGAACGCCGCAATATCGAGGAAAGACTGGCTGGGAGCCGCCGGAGCGTCGCCGAAGTGATGGGCGAGGCCTCTGAAATGCTGTCAGGGCTGACCGGCGGCGCAGGGCTGGTTGCCTCACCCACGCGCGATGATCCGATCCGTCAGGTGGAGTTTCTGCTGCTTCGGCCCGGCAAGGCGCTCTGCATCATCGTAAGCGAACGGGGCGATGTCGAAAACCGCATCCTCGACCTGCCCGGCGAGATCAGCCCGACCACGCTAATAGAAGCGTCGAACTATCTGACGGCGCGAATGCGTAACCGGCGTATTTCCGAAGCCCGGGCCGACATCCAGGACGAACTGGCCAGCCGCAAGGCCCAGCTCGATGATGCGGCAGGCGCACTCATCAAATCCGGTATTGCCGAATGGTCCGGCGAGGACCCAGAACGCGGGCGGCTGCTGATCGTGCGCGGACGCGCCAACCTTCTGGAAAATGCTCGTGCGAAAGAAGATATCGAGCGCGTCGGTGCGCTGTTCGACGAACTGGAGCGCAAGAAAAGCCTGCTCAGCCTGCTGGATTCCACCCGCGAAGGCACGGGTGCACGCATTTTTATCGGTTCTGAGAACCCGCTATTCGACATGTCCGGTTCAAGCCTGATCGTCTCTTCTTATATGAGCGCAGAGAAACATGTCCTCGGGGCACTTGGTGTGATCGGACCGACCAGTCTGAATTATGCGCGAGTGATCCCGATGGTTGATTATATCGCGAAGGTCGTCGGGCGTATTCTCGACGATGACGCACGAGGAGAATGACCCGATATGCACGATGAGCAAGCCACCCGCCCGGACCCTGACGAGACCGTGAAGCCGGCAGATGAAGTTGCCCGCGAAGACGTCCGCGCGCTTGATGAGGCCGGAGAGGATCTGTCAGAGCCAGTCGACGACGCCGATGCCTTTCAGCAGGCAATGGACGAGATCGATCCGCTTGAGAGCCTTCAGGCTGAGAAGGCGCAGCTGAACGACCAGCTTCTTCGCGTGCTCGCCGACATGGACAATCTCCGCAAACGCAATGAACGCCAGATCAGCGACGAGCGTGTTTATGCGATCGAGAAATTTGCTCGCGATCTCCTGCCCGTGTCCGACAATATGATGCGGGCGCTGGACACCATTGACGAGGACACCCGCGAGCGTCTTTCGGAATCTGGCAAGAACCTGATGTCGGGCCTGGAAATGACGCAGAAGGAATTGCACGCGGTTCTCGCGCGCCACGGCGTGACGGCGATCGATGCGGCTCCCGGTGTCGCGTTCAATCCGAACGAACATCAGGCCGTCAGCCAGATCCCGTCCGACCAGCCTTCGGGCCGTGTCGCGCAGATGTTCCAGTCCGGCTGGAAAATCGGCAACCGGGTGTTGCGTGCAGCCATGGTGGCGGTGAGCGCGGGCCAGCCCAGAGACAGCTAGCCAGTTGAGATGATGCAAATTGACGCGAAGGTTGCGCCCTTTCCCGCATTCGCGCGTATTGATATGTGAATCCGGCCGTCAACTTGTGACGACTGCTGATTACTGTTCCGGTTACTTGTTCCGGGGTGTTTGTACGGAAATGACGCATGCAGAACATGAATGTACCGACCGGACCGGAGCGTACGGCAACCGGGACCGAAGGCCTTGACCATATTTTGCGGGGCGGCCTGACGCCCAACCGGCTTTATCTGGTTGAAGGCACGCCCGGGACCGGCAAGACGACACTTGCACTGAAGTTTCTTCTGGAAGGGCAGGCCAGGGGCGAGGCAGGCCTTTACATCACGCTTTCCGAAACGCGCGATGAACTCCTTGCTGTCGGACAGTCACACGGCTGGGATTTGTCCGGCCTGGGGCTGTTTGAACTGGTCAACGAAGACGGGTTTGGCGCTGAAAACGAACAATCCCTTTTGCATCCAAGCGAAATTGAGCTTGGGGAAACGGTGCGGGGCGTCATCGAACGGGTCGAGGCGCTGGACCCCAAACGCGTGGTTCTCGACAGCCTGTCCGAATTGCGGCTGCTCTCCCAGAACTCGCTGCGCTACAGGCGACAGATCCTCGCCCTGAAGCACTTCTTCGCGAAGCGCAACTGCACGGTTCTGATGCTGGATGACCGCACTGCCGAACCGGGTGATCTGCAACTTCATTCCATTGCCCATGGTGTGATCCTGCTGGAACAATCGGCCCGCGACTTCGGCGCAGAGCGACGGCGCATCAGGATCGTCAAGATGCGAGGACTACGTTATCGCGGCGGTTATCACGACTTCACGATCGAACGTGGCGGTGTCTGCGTCTACCCGCGGCTTGTCGCATCCGAGCACAAGGCCGATTTCGACATCACTCCGGTTTCGACCGGGCTGGCTGCGCTCGATGCCCTGCTTGGAACGGGGCTTGTACCGGGCACGAACACCCTGTTGACCGGCCCTGCGGGTGTGGGGAAAACAACCGCTGCCATGACATGTGTCATGGCGGCTCTGCAACGCGGCGAACGGGTCGTCTACTACCTTTTCGACGAACGCCTGATGACATTGATGGCCCGTTCCCGGGCACTGAACATGGATCTTCAGCCCTATATCGACAGCGGACACCTCACGCTGATGCAGATCGATCCGGCAGCGCTTTCGCCGGGACAATTTGCCAACAAGGTTCAGACGTCCGTCGAAAAGGACGGAGCACAGATCGTCGTGATTGACAGTCTGAACGCGTATCTGCAAGCGATGCCGAGCGATAAATTTCTTGTGCTACAGATGCACGAACTGCTCAGTTATCTCAGTCAAAAAGGGGTGATTTCGCTGATGATTCTCGGGCAGCACGGTGTCACCGGAGACCTGCGTTCAGATGTCGATGTGAGCTATCTGGCTGATACGGTCATACTGCTGCGTTTCTTCGAGGCTGCGGGTGAGGTGAAGAAATCCATGGCCGTCATCAAGACACGCACAGCCAATCATGAGCGGACCATTCGCGAGTTCGTGATCGATGCGTCCGGGATCGGGGTCGGCGAACCGCTTCGCGCATTCAACAATATCCTCAGCGGCACGCCGACCTATTCTGCAGAACGAAACGGCCTCATGAGCGACCCATCCTGATGCCAAACCGCAACAGCCCGTATCTGGAGCATGTTGTCATTCTGGCGCCGCGCGGCCGTGACGCCGAAGTTGCCCGCGAGCTTCTCGATGCGGCAGGCATCTCCGTTATGGTGGTGGCGTCTGTGGGGTGTCTTTGCAAATCGATCGACGATGGTGTCGGTGCGGTGCTGTTGACCGAAGATGCGCTCAAGAACGCTGATACCGGTCCACTTAGCGAAAAGCTGGATGAGCAACCGGCCTGGTCCGATCTGCCGTTTGTGGTGCTGACAAACGGGACACACCGCACGCGGTCACAGGCCGAAATGCAGCGGATCGACGACCTTGGAAATGCCGTTCTTCTAGCCCGTCCGCTGCATTCAGACGAGATCTTGCGTGCCGTAAGATCCGCGCTCAAGGCCCGTAGCCGTCAGTACGAGGCGCGCGCGCGGATCGATGAACTTCACGAAAGCGAGCGCCAGCTTCGGGAAAGCGAGGCGAAGTTTCACGCTATTATCGATTTCGTCGATCAGATGGTCTGGTCGACTTTGCCGGACGGGTATCACGACTTCTACAATGACCGCTGGTATGAATATACCGGCGTGCCGAAAGGCTCGACCGATGGTGTTGCGTGGAAGGGAATGTTCCATCCTGACGATCAGGATCGCGCATCGAAGGTCTGGAACGCCTCCCTCAAGACCGGCGAATTTTATCAGATTGAATACCGCCTGCGCCATTATTCCGGAGCCTATCGGTGGGTGCTTGGACGGGCCAAGCCCGTACGCGACGAAACCGGGAAAATAACCCGCTGGTACGGCACCTGCACCGATATTCACGAACAGATCGAAGCCCGCGAGGCGATGGAGAAACACAGCGAGGGTTTGAAACAGGCTGTCGTGGAGCGTACCGAAAAGGTCAGCGAGCTGACGCGCCAGCGCGACCGTGCCTGGGATCTGTCAGCAGACCTGATGGCCGTCTGCGACTCCGGCACCGGTGACCTCATCACCATAAATGCGGCCTGGACCGACGTTCTGGCCTGGTCCGAAGAAGAATTGCTCGGTCGGGGCTTTGCCAATTTCGCTCATCCCGACGATCTTGAACGGGCACAAACTGAATTCGTCGCCCTGCAACGTCGGGGCGTGTCGAAGGACTTCGAATACCGTCTTACGTCACAGGGATGGCAGCTGGCGGTGGATTTCATGGACATCTTCGTTGAGCGAGCGTCGCATCTACACCTCCGGCCGGGACATGACCGCACGGCGCGAACAGGAGGCGGCGCTCGTGGCAGCCGAAGCGGCGCTGCGCCAAAGCCAGAAACTCGAAACAATCGGCCAACTGACCGGTGGCGTGGCGCATGACTTCAACAATCTGCTGATGGCGATCCGCTCCAGCCTGCAATTATTGCAGCGTCGGCTTCCTGAAGATGACGAGCGTGCAGCCGGTTTCGTGGAAAATGCCGTCAAGGCGACGGAACGGGGTGCGAGCCTTACCCAGCGCATGCTGGCCTTCGGTCGGCGTCAGGAGCTGGATGCGGCGGCGGTCGATACGGCGGCGCTTCTGGAGGATCTCAAGGACCTGCTGCAACGCTCGCTCGGACCGCGTGTCGACCTGTCAATGCGCATGGCGCCAGACTCACCCAGAGCCATGGTCGATGCCAACCAGCTTGAAATGGCGGTGCTCAATCTGGCGGTGAACGGACGTGACGCGATGGATGGCGCTGGCAAGCTCACCATTCAGCTGTCATCCGGCGCAGAGGCGGGCGATGACGGACTGGTAGCGGGCGATTATGTCCGGATCGCCGTCACCGACACCGGCTGCGGCATGGACGATGCGACGATGGCTCAGGCACTCGAACCGTTCTTCACCACCAAGGGCGTCGGCAAGGGCACCGGGCTCGGACTGTCGATGGTGCACGGTCTGGCAAGCCAGTCAGGGGGAACATTCAGGCTCTCCAGCAAGCCGGGAAAGGGCACAACTGCGACGGTCTACCTGCCCGTCGCGAAGGAGGATGCGATACCCTAAAGCCGGAACAGAAAACGATTGCCGCAGACCCCGAAACAGAAACGGCACGGCTGACCATTCTCGCGGTCGATGACGATGCCCTTGTGCTGCTTGGTACCGTCGGGCTTCTTGAAGACCTCGGTCATGCTGTGCTCGAGGCGCATTCGGGAAAGGCGGCTCTGGATATCCTGAAGACCCGCGACGATGTCGATCTCATCGTTACCGACCATGCCATGCCTGAAATGACCGGCGTCGAACTGGCCGCGACGGTCCGGGAGAACGGACGCGATATCCCGGTGATACTGGCGAGCGGATACGCCGAGATGCCGGAAGGCGGCGAGCGATATATCGCTACGCGGCTGGAAAAACCCTTCAGTGATCTTGACCTCAAACGGGCCATTGCCCGCCTGCTTTAAGTCGCATCGGGACTTTCCCACAAAGTCTTTGCCACCGCTCGCGGCCTTGTGTCGGACCGGCTACCGTTACATCAGGCCCATCTGTGTTGTTTGGAGGACCAGGCTCGCCGACGATAGGATTTTCGTTTTATTACACCCCATCAGCGGCCACGACCTTTTCTAATTCCTTAATTTCAGCCGTACCCTCCTCGGTACCTTGTTTTCCTGCAGTTGTGTTGGAGTTTTCCAATGCCGCATCAAGCCCGTTGACTGCCACCGTGGGTCCGCACATCCCGTGATAAGCTTGAACCTGACGGGCCGCAGCCATTGCCCCGCGAGCTTTCATGATCGCTTCTAATCGGGCGTGCTCTTTCTTCCTAACCGTCATTACTGACTTATAAATCAACGCGGGTCCGTTGCCTCCAAGTATATTATCTGAAAGAACACCCTTGGTACCTGTTGCGAACGTAGCCAAATTTGACAGAACATTCGCGCTGCGTCCCGGCGATGCTATGCCGCCAGCGGTCCCAAAAGCTAACGCAGACACGTCAAACGCAGTGAGAGTAGTGTTTGACGACGTGATCACGTTGCCCATATAGCGTTCGCAGATGCTGTCCGATCGAACAATCATGGCAGAAAAGATACCTTCCTGAACGTCAGGTTCCTTCGAGGTCATTTCTGCTAAAATTGCTCCAACGCTAGATTGCTTTTCCCCCCAACCAAAAGCGTTGCTAGTTTCAGCTTCGAAGGTGAGGTCCGGATATGTCGCAGGCTCGATATGATGGCAGCCGCCAGCCAACATTACCAATCCGGAAACTAGAGTTACAATTTTAAGCATGACTTTCCCCCTTAAATTCAACTTACAATTCGATTTGCCTGAGGGCAAGGCACAACTCGGTTTTAAGAAGTTTGAATCCATTAAATCTTTAGGTGGTGAGATCGTCGTTTCAATTTGCTCCGGCTTTACCCGGCCTTGCGCAGGGTCAGATTGATACGTCCGCCGCCGTCGATCAGTGTCGACGATCCGCCGAGGATGCGATCAACCCCGTGAAACGCCATTCGCGAGGCTCCATCGAGGACCAGCACGTCTCCTGATTCCAGACGAAGCGAGGCCGTCTTGTCCTTTCGGGACGATCCGCCCAGCCGGAATACAGCTGTATCTCCGAGGGATACGGATACCACAGGGGCAGAGAGATCGCTCTCATCACGGTCCTGATGCAGGCCCATCCTGGCCTTTGCCCTGTAATAATTGACCAGACAGGCATCCGGCGCGTCATCACGGCCGGTCGCGGCGGTCCAGATATCCAGCAGCAGGGGCGGTATATCCGGCCACGGCATGCCGGTTTCCGGATGTTGCGACTGGTATCGGTAGCCTGCCGTGTTCGACATCCAGCCAAGGGCGCCAAAATTGGTCATCGAGACGCTGAGCGGTGCCCCCGTTTTCGGCATGACCGGTGTGTAGAACGGGGCCGCCTGCGTGCGCTCGAGAACGTCTGCAAGAAGTCTGTTGCGCATTTCGACAGACAGCATTCCCCGATATAGGGCTGCATCGCCTGCAAGCCGCAGAGCAACCAAATCTGCAAAGGGGCGTTGGGACAGCAAGACGGGCCGGTGCTCGAAGGGTCGGATGAGCCGATTTGATTGAACCGGACCATAGCAGGGAAGACGGATGTCGACGGCGAGAGTCGCCCGCCAGACCTTCCGGGGACAAACAGAATGCTGAAGTATATCGCCACGAGCCTTATCGCAATGTTCGCCTTTTCGACGCCTGCCTTGTCTGCAGGCCCCGCCGAAGACCTTATTGTGTCTGCGGCGACGGAAGTCTTTCTCGACAAAGCGGCGGCGAACCCCGAGCCGGTGCTGGCCGCTATCGATTTCGATGCCGTAGCCCGCTTTACGCTGGGACGTCATGGCCGCACCCTTGCGGACAATGATCTGGCAACGTTCCAGACCGCCCTGCGCGAACAGATTTCGCAAACCTACCGTAGCCAACTCGGCAAATACCCGGACGCACAGCTTCGCGTGCTTGGCTCGACCGACAGAAACGAGCGCGACTCCATCGTCCGAACGGAATTGGCACGGGTTGGCAAACGACCGGTCGACGTCAATTGGCGGGTGATGAAACGCAATGGTGAATGGCGCGTGGTGGATGTCCAGTTCTCAGGCGTCTGGCTGGCCATTGAGCAGCGCGCCCAGTTTGCCGCAATTCTCGACAGACCGGGCGCTGACATTTCGACCGTCATCTCTGCCCTGCGCGGCTGACGCTGCATCGCCCCTCAACGTTAAAGACAAGCCCGGCCGCGATGCCGGGCTTTTTGCATTGGGAGGCAATCGCAGTTTTCAAGGGGCAAGAGACTCCTGCACCTCGGCCCAAAAACGCCCTTGAGCACCGCTTTTCGCTTCCCATATGCCTCTTCGAAGCTGCTCGCAGTCTTGCGGGCACGCAGACCATCCATAAGTGTCACCGGCCATTGGCGCCGCTGGCGGGCCAGAGACACGGTCCGGTGACGACTACGAAAGAGGACTGAAAAGACATGGGCAAGATCATCGGGATCGACCTCGGCACAACCAATTCATGTGTCGCCGTCATGGACGGCAAGGAACCAAAAGTTATCGAGAACGCAGAAGGCGCGCGCACGACGCCGTCCGTCGTTGCGTTCTCCGAAGGCGGCGAGCGCCTTATCGGAATGCCGGCGCGCCGTCAGGCTGTGACCAATCCGGAACATACCTTCTTCGCGATCAAGCGCCTGATCGGACGTCCGTATCAGGACCCCACGGTGCAGAAGGACAAGGAAATGGCGCCTTTCACGATCGTGAAGGGTGCGGGCGGGGATGCCTGGGTCAAGGGCCGCGACAAGGATTACGCGCCTCAGGAGGTCTCGTCCTTTATCCTCACCAAGATGAAGGAAACCGCCGAAGCCTATCTCGGCGAGAAAGTGACCCAGGCGGTCATCACCGTTCCGGCCTACTTCAACGACGCTCAGCGTCAGGCTACCAAGGATGCAGGCAAGATTGCCGGTCTGGAAGTGCTGCGGATCATCAACGAGCCGACGGCAGCCGCGCTGGCCTACGGTCTGGAAAAAGCCGAAGGCAAAACGATTGCGGTCTATGACCTTGGCGGTGGCACGTTCGACGTCTCGATCCTCGAGATCGGTGACGGCGTCTTCGAGGTGCTCTCCACCAATGGCGACACCTTCCTTGGCGGCGAAGACTTTCGACTTGCGCATCGTCGATTACCTTGCCGGTGAGTTCAAGAAGGATCAGGGCATCGACCTGACCAAGGACAAGCTCGCCCTGCAGCGCCTCAAGGAAGAGGCTGAAAAGGCAAAGAAAGAGCTCTCCTCGGCGACCCAGTACGAAGTGAACCTGCCGTTCATCACGGCAGACGCGTCGGGCCCGAAGCACCTCAACATGAAGCTCTCGCGCGCCAAGCTGGAAAGCCTGGTCGCAGACCTGGTGAAACGCACGATCGACCCGTGCAAGAAGGCGCTCGCCGATGCCGGAAAGTCTGCCAGCGACATCGAAGATGTTGTTCTGGTCGGCGGCATGACGCGTATGCCTGCGGTGCAGGAAGCGGTGAAGAAGTTCTTCGGACGTGACCCTCACAAGGGCGTGAACCCTGACGAAGTTGTCGCTCTCGGCGCGGCCATTCAGGCAGGCGTTCTGCAAGGCGACGTGAAGGACGTCGTCCTGCTCGACGTCACCCCGCTTTCGCTCGGTATCGAAACGCTTGGCGGCGTGTTCACGCGGCTGATCGACCGCAACACCACTATCCCGACGAAGAAATCGCAGACCTTCTCGACGGCTGACGACAACCAGCCTGCCGTGACGATCCGCGTCTTCCAGGGCGAGCGGGAAATGGCGAGCGACAACAAGCTGCTCGGCCAGTTCAATCTGGAGGATATTCCTCCGGCGCCGCGCGGTCTGCCGCAGATCGAGGTCACGTTCGACATCGACGCCAACGGCATTGTCAACGTGTCGGCCAAGGACAAGGCAACGAACAAGGAGCAGCAGATCACCATTCAGGCGAATGGCGGTCTCTCCGAGGACGAAATCAGCTCGATGATGAAGGATGCCGAGTCCAACGCCGACGCTGACAAGCAACGCCGCGAACTGGTCGAAGCCAAGAACAATGCCGAAGCGCTGGTCCACTCGACCGAGAAGCAGATGGCAGAGCATGGCGACAAGGTCGATGCCGCGATCAAGTCGGAAATCGAAGCTGCGATGGCGGACCTGAAAACCGCTGCCGAAGGTGAGAACGCCGAGGAGATCCAGTCCAAGACCCAGGCTCTCATGCAGGCGAGCATGAAGCTTGGCGAAGCGATCTATGCGTCCGCTCAGGCCGCTGAAGGTGAAGCTGCCGCCAAAGCCGATGCGGCTTCCGAGGAAAGCAAGGACGAGGACGTCATCGACGCCGATTTCGAAGATGTCGGTGACGACAAGAAGTCGGCCTGATCCGGCCTGAACCCGAATGAACCTGCCCCGCATGTTTCGATGTGCGGGGCTGTTTTTTAAGACCCGAGCCACACCATGAGTGATCGCAGCTATTACGATGTTCTGGAGATCGGCAAATCCGCCGATGCCAAGGAAATCAAGAGTGCCTACCGCAAACAGGCGATGAAGTACCACCCGGACCGGAACCCGGACGATCCGGACGCCGAGGCCCGGTTCAAGGAAGCCGGTGAGGCCTATTCGGTGCTCTCGGACCCTCAGAAAAAAGCGGCCTATGACCGTTTCGGCAAGGCAGCCTTCGAGAATGGCGGCGGGCCGGGTGGCCCGGGCGGCGTCGATCCGGCAGATATTTTCGGTGACATCTTTTCACAGTTCTTCGGGGAATCCGGCGGGCGGCGACAGGCTGGTCCTGCCCGCGGCGCGGACCTGCGCTATGATCTGGATATCTCGCTCGAAGACGCGTTCAACGGCAAGGAAACCGAGATCCGTGTGCCTGGCACCGAGGTTTGTGACCGTTGCGAAGGTGCGGGCGCCGAACCACCAAGCCAGCCGCAAACCTGCCCGACCTGCAATGGCGCGGGACGTGTGCGGGCCCAACAGGGCTTCTTCACCATGGAACGCACCTGCGCCCGCTGCGGTGGACGCGGCAAGGTCATTGCCGACCCCTGCCGCCAGTGCGCCGGTGCAGGCGCAGTACGTAAAGACCGGACGCTGTCGGTCACCGTTCCGGCAGGCATTGAAAGCGGTCAGCGTATCCGTCTGACGGGTGAAGGCGATGCGGGCGGCGCGCCCGGACACAATGGCGATCTATATATCTTTGTCGAAGTGCGCGATCATGAGCTTTTCGAGCGCGACGGGCACAATCTCTATTGCCGGACGCCGGTACCGATGACGGTTGCAGCGCTTGGCGGCGAGGTCGAAATTCCGACGATCGAAGGCCGTCGTTCAAAGATCACCATACCCGACGGTGCGCAAACCGGCCGTCGCATGCGGCTGAAGGGCAAGGGCATGCCACGCCTGCGCGGCGGCGCACCCGGCGATCTCTATGTGGAGCTGTTCGTGGAAACACCGCGAAACCTGTCGGCCAAGCAGAAAGAGCTCCTGAAGGAGTTCTGCGCGTGCTCTGGCGATGACTGCAACCCGGAAAGCAATGGCTTTCTCGGCAAGGTCAAACGCTTCTGGGGCGACCTGACCGATCATGACGAGACGCACACCGACGCACGGTGAGACGTGCTTTAGCCCGCACGCTCCATTACCGCGAAGAAGAAGCCGTCGGTCTCTGCACGGTGCGGGGTGAGCCGTATGCTGCCTGCCGGGCTTTGATATTTGCGCACCAACTGCAAACCTTCATCGGTCAACTGACCGGAGGCCGCCAGCGCATCTGCGGCCGCGACCTGGCGGAAGTCTGAATGACCAGCGAGGAAAGCCTCCACCCGGTCTTCGTCTTCTTCCATCAGGAAGGAACAGGTCGCATAGACCAAACGGCCGCCGGGGCGGACATATGCGCTTGCCGCGGCCAGGATCTCTGTCTGTTCGGCCGTCCGCTTTTCCAGCGCGGCTTCCTTGACCCGCCATTTGGTATCGGGCTTGCGTCGCCAGGTGCCTGTTCCGGTACAGGGCGCGTCGACGAAAACCGTGTCCATCTTTCCGGCAAGCGCCGCCAGAGCTTCAGGCTCGGTCGGATAGAGAAGCTGCACATTGTGCGCGCCGGAGCGTTTGAGCCGCGGAATGAGGGCCGACAGCCGCCGTCCGTCTATGTCATAGGCAAAAACCTGTCCCTGCCCGTCCATCTGCGCCGCCAGCGCCAGCGTCTTGCCGCCGCCGCCCGCGCAATAGTCCAGAACCTGCTGACCGGGCTTTGCATTGGCAGCGGCCGCCGCGATCTGGCTTCCGGCATCCTGCACCTCGACCCAACCCTTGGAATAGGCGGGTATGCCCTCCAGCCCAACCTCGCGCTGGGCTGGGTCAACCGCCGGGATGTGGAAGGCATTCACCAAGAGCTTCGAGGCGACGGCATTGGCTGAGCGCAGCGCGCCCGAGGCCTTTTCGGGGTCGGCTTTCAGAGTATTGACCCGCAGATCAACCGGCGCACGGACCGCCATCGCCTGCGTCTCGGCCACGACATCCTCACCGAAGGCGCGGACCAGATGCGGCGTCAGCCATTCGGGAAAATTGCCTGTGGCATGCAGCGGGGCCGACGGGTCCGGTGCCATCAGGAGAGCTTCGCGCTCCTCTCCTGTCAGAGGGGCCGGGGCATGCTCGTCCTTCAGGTCGGTTTCGATATCGCGCAGATCACGGTCCCAAGCGAAGCGAAGCGTGCCAAGAATAAGCGCGCGCGGTGCATCGCTGCCCATGGTGTGCGCCACGAAAGCCCGGTTGCGCAGGGCATCGAGCACCAGACCGGACACCCACGCCCGGTCTTTTGCGCCGGCATAGCGGGCCCGCTTTCCCCAGTCGCGCATGACGTTCTTCACGGGCTGGTGCCGGTTCAGCACATCGCCCAGTACGGCTATTGCCGCGTCTATCCGTCCGCCGTCTCTCATATCTCAATCCCGCTCAATTCTGCGCGACAGGCTGTGACACACTGAACTGCCGAATAGAAGGCCGCTTGCAAAACCGGCGTGTTAGCGACTTAAATGGTATATCTTTGTTACATGAGGTTTCCCGTGAACGCCATTGTCCTTCTCTCCGCTGCCAGCGCCGCGCTCCTTCTTGCCGCCTGTTCCGGTTCGACTGCCCAGGAAGCGGCTGCTACGCCCGAAGCCGCGACGACAGTTGAGGCCGAAGCGCCTGCTGCAATGACGGACGATATTCTCAAGGTCTGGGTCGATGCACGCGCGGGCACCGGCGCGCCGGTTCACTGGGTCTCGGAAGGCGGCATCTATGCCTACCCGTCGGGCGAGAAACTTTTCGGCATGATCGGGTTCGATTCCTCCACCGTGTTCTGGCCGGAAGACAGGCCCGGAACGGCCGTTCACCTGACCCGCAAGACCTTTACCTACACCGATCCCAAAACCGGCGAGGTGCTTACCGAATTTAACGGCAACCCTGTCGAGCCGATTGCCTATCCCTATCAGATGATCACATACCGGCTTGAAGACGGCGAAGTGTTCGGCGATGTGACGCAAGGTACCGGCGAGCGCATTCAGGAGATAAAGGCGACGAACGGGATCATGGCGCGCGAGCTCGGCGATAGCTGGGCATTTACGGCGTCGGTCTTTCTGGATTTCCCGCTGCCCTCAGGCGGACAATACGAAGCGTGGGAAAACTATGACTTCTTCATCCACCCCGAAGGCAGCGTGGCTGAGCCGCATCAGATGACCTGGCAGCGTTATGGCGAGCTGCCGCCGTTCGCGGGCGGCGGCAAGGCGATCTATCACCTGTTGACCCATCGCGTCGAAAGCATTGAGGAGTTCCCGCCGGAGCTGCTCGAATGGGCCAAAGCGAACAAGCCGGGCTGGCTCGTGCCGCCTGCCGACATGGCGGAAATCGAGGCATTGCAAAAAGGTGAAGCCACCGTCAGCGGCTGGGGCGGCTGAGGGGCATACGGCCCCTTCCCGCCAGCGAGCATGAAACGTGGCGCCTCAATAAAGCTCCTGCAGGACATAGGTGATATCCTGATCGCGGGCTTCGAAGGCGAGCTTCACTAGGCGGTTCTCGTCATCATACCAGAGGTCGAGATCTATTTTTGATCGCAAGCGGTATTTCGTCGCCGATATGGTTTGGTCGCCGACCTTGACGTTCTCTTTCCCCATCTTTTCAGACGTGATCTGAAGAATTTCGCCGTCCTCGGTCGAGATCATCCGGTCGGTCATGACCTGGCGTATGTTCCAGTGGCTGGACGGCACGATTCCGAGATCGACCTCGCCGGAAAACTCGGTCCCGTCGACGGCCAGCTTGTCGCCGTCCTTCTCCGCCGAAACGGTCAATTTCTCGCCGTCGTCGTTCGTCTTGCCCTCGAGACCCACGAGCACGCCGTCATTCCAGCTTTCGGTCGCATCGAGCGTGTAACGAAACACCGTGATCGGGCCGAGACCTGCCTTTAGCGAGACCTGATTGCGGACCTTCATCTCGCCCTCAGGGTCACCACTGAAGGTAATGCTGTGGGTTCCGAAGTCATTGCCCTTGCGCAAGACCTTGAAGTCGATCACGTCACTGTCCGACGGCACCCATGCGAACCCTTCCGATGTCTTCGCATCAGTCTTCGTATCCGCATGATCGGACTGTTCGGCCTGTTGCTTCGTCGTCGTATCGTCTGCGATTGAAACTGAGGCCATGAGCGCGAACGCAGCGCCGGCAAGCACAAGAACAGAGGCGGATTTCAAAAGGTTTGTCATGTATGTCCTGTCGGGTCTTGATCGTATCTGTCGGAAATAACGGATCGATCCAGATTAAGTTGCAGACCTCACTGCTTACGGATAGCCGCAAGCGGCGGATCATAAAACAATCACTTTCGCCCTCCCTGTTTCTGTGAAATACCGCGCGTGGGCCAGACGCCCCCAACGGCGTCCAGCCTATCTGTGAGGATAGGAGTAAAACAGATGACTGACGTCGCCAAACCCGCGACACGCCCCGCGTGCGCGCATTTTTCATCCGGACCGACGGCTAAACGCTCCGGATTTTCCCTTTCACAACTCGATGATGCCATTCTTGGCCGCTCGCACAGGTCGAAGCCTGCCAAGGCGCGCCTGAAAGAGGCCATTGACCGGACGCGCAGCGTACTTGGCGTGCCGGACGATTATCGTATCGGCATCGTTCCCGGGTCCGATACCGGCGCGGTGGAAATGTGCATGTGGGCCATGCTTGGCCTGCGCGATGTGGACGTTTTCGCCTGGGAAAGCTTCGGCAAGGACTGGGTGACGGACGCCGCCGAGGAGTTGAGGCTCGATAACCTTCGCAGCCATGTCGGCAAATACGGCGAATTGCCCGACTTCTCTCTGGCGCGGGACGATGCCGACATCGTCTTCACATGGAACGGCACGACATCCGGCGTGCGGGTGAACGATACGTCCTGGATCAAGCCAAATCCGGACCGGGTGGTCATCTGCGATGCGACCTCGGCCTGCTTCGCGCAGGACATCGACTGGGAAAAACTCGATGTGGTGACCTATTCATGGCAAAAAGTTCTGGGCGGCGAAGCGGCTCATGGCATGCTGATTCTCAGCCCGAATGCCGTCCGGCGACTGGAAATGTACGCCCCGCCCCGGCCTCTCCCGAAGCTTTTCCGCATGACCAAGGGCGGCAAGCTGATCGAAGGGATCTTCGAAGGCGAGACGATCAACACACCCTCCATGCTCTGCGTGGAAGACTATATCGAGGCGCTGAAATGGGCAGAGGGTCTGGGCGGCCTTACGGCGCTCAAGGCGCGATCTGACGCCAGCCTGAAACATCTGGAAGACTGGGCCGCAAACACCGGCTGGGTGGATTTTCTCTGCGCCGATCCAGCCATCCGGTCCAATACAGGGGTAACCCTGAAACTGGTTGATGACCGGGTCGCCTCCATGGACGAGGACGCCCAGCGTGACTTCGTCAAACGGATGACCGGGCTCCTCGAAAGCGAGGGCGTTGCCTTTGACGCGGCGGGGTATCGCGCAGCGCCTCCCGGCCTTCGCATCTGGTGCGGCGCAACCGTCGAGCCGGACGATGTGAAGACGCTGACCGGCTGGCTCGACTGGGCCTTCGAAGCGACCGTTTCCAAACCTTGATTTGCTGCGCCAGCCGGTCGCCTGAAGACACAGCGACCGGCGCGCCAATAGGACAGTTTACCATGCCAAAAGTTCTGATTGCCGACAGCCTCTCCGACGCTGCCGTTGCCGTATTCAAAGACCGCGGCGTCGATTTCGACGTCAAGACAGGGCTCTCGAAGGATGAGCTGATCGCCATTATCGGTAATTATGATGGGCTCGCCGTCCGCTCTGCCACAAAGCCGGACGCAGACGTCATCGCCGCCGCCGACAGGCTGAAGGTGATCGGACGGGCGGGCATCGGGGTCGACAATATCGATATACCCGCTGCCACGAAGAAAGGCGTTGTGGTGATGAACACGCCGTTCGGAAACGCCATTACCACCGCAGAACATGCAATCGCCATGCTGTTTGCCGCAGCGCGTCAGATTCCGGCCGCGAGCGCCGGAACGCTGGCCGGAAAATGGCCCAAGAAAGGCTTCATGGGCGTGGAGCTGACCGGCAAGACGCTCGGCATTATCGGCTGCGGGAATATCGGCTCTATCACGGCGGCGCGGGCGCTTGGCCTGAAAATGAAGGTCATTGCCCATGACCCGTTCCTCACCCCAGAACGCGCGCTGGACCTCGGCGTCGAGAAAGTCAAGATCGACGAGCTGATCCGCCGCGCCGACGCGATAACCCTTCACACGCCGCTGACCGATGCGACCCGCAATATCCTCTCGGCGGACGCACTGAAGCGGACCAAGCCGGGCGTCATCATCGTCAACTGCGCGCGCGGCGGCCTGGTGGATGAAACGGCCGTGGCCGAAGGGCTCCATAGCGGGCATATTTCGGCCGCCGCCTTCGATGTATTCGTCGAGGAACCGGCAACGCAGAATGTTCTCTTCGATGCGCCGAACTTCATCGCGACGCCGCATCTGGGCGCGGCGACCAACGAGGCGCAGGAGAACGTCGCCGTTCAGGTCGCCGAACAGATCGCCGACTATCTTCTTGATGGCGCGGTCACCAACGCGCTGAACATGCCCTCGATCAGCGCCGAGGAAGCACCGCGCCTGATGCCGTTCGTCCAGCTGGCCGAGCGGATCGGCGCCTTTGCGGGCCAGATTGCCGATGGCGGATTTTCCGAGATCGAGGTCGAATACGAAGGCGATGCCGCGCGGCTGAATACCCGTCCGCTGACGGCGGCACTGGTCGCCGGTGCACTTCGCCCGATCCTTTCCGAGGTCAACATGGTTTCCGCCCCGGAAATGCTGAAGGCGCACGGGGTGAGCCTGAAGGAAAGCCGGTCAGACGACTCGCCCGTCTACGATAACCTCATCCGTGTACGGATAAAGGTTGGCAACAGCTGGCGTGCGCTGGCCGGTTCACTGGTTGCGGGCGTTGCGCGGATCGTCGAGGTCAAGGGAATGGCCCTGGATGCCAAGTTCCGTCCCGTGATGGTCTACGTCAACAATGAGGATACGCCCGGCTTTATCGGAGCCCTGGGCGGCGTTCTCGGCAGTGCGGGTATCAACATTGCGACGTTCAATCTCGGCCGTCACGAGGATGGCGGCGAAGCCATCGCGCTGGTGGGCGTGGATGGTGATGTTTCGGAAGACGTCATGTCCAAGGTGACCGCACTCGGCCATGTCCGCTATGCGCGGGTGCTTCGCTTCGACGGGTGAACTGCGACATTCGGACTTCAACCGAAGGCCGGTCCATGCGTAATTGATTTGAGCTAGACATTCAGGAGACTCCGCATGGCCCGAATCGCAATCGTCTATCATTCCGGATACGGACATACCGCCAAGGTGGCAGAGCACGTTCTGAAAGGTGCCAAAAGCGTCGCCGGAGCTGAGGTCAGTCTGTTGAAAGCCGAAGATCTCGGCTCGCCCGACGATGGGCCATGGGACACGCTCCATGAAGCTGACGCCATAGTCTTCGGGTCGCCAACCTATATGGGGTCGGCTTCAGCAGTCATGAAAAAGTTCATGGAAGCGACCTCCAAGACCTGGATGAAGCTTGGCTGGAAGGACAAACTGGCCGCAGGCTTTACCAATTCCGGATCGCTGTCCGGCGACAAGGTCGTTACCTTGCAGCAGTTTGCAACACTGGCCGCTCAGCATGGAATGCTATGGATCAGCACCGGCATGCCGTCGGGCTACAATGCCTCGAACAGCGATTTCGACACCGCCGAGAATCGAGCCGGTCATTTCATCGGGCTCGGCACGCAATCACTGACCGATCTTCCGGCGGAAAAAGCACCGGACGAGGCCGACCTCAAGACGGCGGAAGCCTTTGGCAAGCGGATCGCCGAAACGGCGCAAAAATGGGCGAAGGGTAGCTAGAAAGTCAGCCGCGTAACGCCATGTCGGGCAGGCGCGGCGGTTCGCCGCCGCGGTTCGGGGTAGGAGCATTTGCCATGCACGCTTATCTTGCCTGTAACGAATTGCCATGCCAGAAGGCGCGGCTGATACTGAACCGGACTATCGGAACGAGTCATACATGAGCGAGCTTGGATTTACGAAGATTGCAGGAGCCATTCTTGCAGTTGCACTGGTCATTCTTGGCCTTGGCACCGTCTCCGACGCCTTGTTTGGCAAGGCGCACGGCAAGCATCATGCCGAAGACGAAAGCAAGACGATCAATGAGCGTCTTGCGGAAAACTTCTCCTATTATGTCGAGGTCACCGAAACGGGCGATGCGGCAGGTCCGGGAGAGGTATTCGATCTTGGCCTCGTGCTGGCAAATGCCGACGTAGACGCCGGGGCGCAGACCTTCAGGGCAAAATGCTCCACGTGCCACACCATCGAGCAGGGCGGCGCGAACGGGACAGGTCCGAACCTCTATAACCATGTCGGAAAAGACATCGGCACAACTGCCGGGTTCAACTATTCGAACGCGATGGCCGACTGGCCGGGCGTGTGGTCGTACGAAGAGCTCAATGAGTTCATCTACAACCCGAAGGGTCATATCGCGGGCACCAAGATGGCATTTGCCGGTATCCGCCGCGATTCCGAACGCGCTGACGTAATCATGTATCTGGCGAGCTACACACCTTCCCCACCGGCCATTCCCGATCCGCTGCCAGAGCCTGAGGTGACCGAAGGCGAAGACGGTCTGGAAGCCGGAGACCCTGTCGACGGCGAGATTGCCGAAGGCGAAGTCAGCGAGGACGTTGCTGCCCCGACCGAGGCGCTGGCCGATGCCGCCGAAGCGATCAACGAGTCTCCGGAAACGCCGGATGACACCCCGGCAGAACAATAGACATTCGTCGGGGCTGGCCGGTTCCGTGAGCGGAGCAAGCGCCCGCCCGCTGTCGGAGGGTTTTCTCGACGTCGGCGATGGGCACAGCCTGCATTACGAGACCTGGGGAAATGCGGACGCAGCCCCCCTGCTCTACCTGCATGGCGGACCTGGAAGCGGCGCCGGTATCTCGACCTTCGACCCGCTCGATCTGGCTGACATACATCTGATTCTGTTCGATCAGCGCGGCGCCGGCAAAAGCACGCCGCATGCCGGACTGCACGCCAACACGACTGCCCATCTGGTTGAGGACATCGAAGCGCTGCGCTGTCACCTCGGGCTGACCGGACTTGCGCTCTACGGGCATTCCTGGGGTTCGACTCTGGCGCTGGCCTATGCTGCGGCTTATCCCGATGAGGTCCGCCGGATGACCCTGAGCGGCATTTATCTGTCCAGTGAGGATGAAATCGACTGGTGGTATCGCGTTGGCGGTGCCCCGAGATTCCGCACAGACGCCTTTGCGCTGCTGGTCGCCGATCTGCCGGATACGAGCCGGACCGGACCGGACGCCATCATTTCCCATTATGTCGAGGCGATGGCTGCCGAACGGGACGGTTTTGAGGAGCTGTTCGAGACAGCTATCTCGGGCGATACGGTCGCTCTCTCCGCCCTGCAGGCCAGCCATATCTATCGCTGGACGGCCTATGAGTATGCCCTGACGCGTTTTCTGCCACGCGCGATCTCGTTGCATGAAGCCATAATGGCAGGCGGGGCGCAGCGGTTGATGGCGCATTCGCTCATCGAAGCGCATTATTTTCAGGGGCGCGGTTTTATGGCCCCCGATGCCCTGCTGACGGCGGCCCGGACATTCGGCCATATTCCGGTCGATATCGTTCAGGGACGCTATGACATGGTCTGCCCGCCCGCTGCCGCGTTCGCCTTGCACGAAGCCCTGCCGGACAGTCGTCTCACTATTGTTGAAACGGCAGGACACGGGCTTGTCGGAGATCTGGAAGAAGCGATCATGAACACGCTGGCGCTGTCGCTCCGGCGTTTGTCGAACAAGACGGCGCGATGAGCCGCAAACCGGTCATCGGGCTTGTTCTGGACGAGCAGATGTACCCGACACGGGGCGTGGACTTCTCCAACCGGCCCTATTATGCGCTGCGTAAGGATTACATCGATGTCGTGCGCCGCATCGATGCAACACCGGTGCTCATCCCGTATGTGCACGAGGACATCAACGCTTATCTCGACCTGTGCGACGGCCTGATCGCGACCGGGGCGGACCACCGGTTCAACAAAAGCTGGTACTCCAATCCTGAGGACGTGCCCGGACTGGAGCGCAGAAGTGATCGCCGCGAATTCGAAGACAAGCTCATTCTGGCAGCATTGAAGCGCGACGTTCCGTTTCTGGGTATCTGCAATGGCATGCAGGTCATGGCGGCTGTACTGGGTGCACGCATCCGCTACGGCAATGACCCCGGGCCGAACAATCCCGGCGGCCGCATCCATGCCTCAACGCAGGACGGTGTTGCCTATCATGATGTGTTTCTGACCGCCGGTAGCCGCGTTCATGATATTTATGGCGCAGACAGGATTGAAACGAACTCCGCGCACACCGAAGCGGTAGTCGAGCCGACTGATCGCTTCAGAGTTACCGGCAAGAGCGATGACGGTATTATCGAAGCCATCGAGCTCCCGGATGCGCGGTTCGCAATCGGCCTGCAATGGCACCCCGAACTTGGCCGGACCCCCGACAGCGTTGATCCGGTCTTCCATGCCTTCCGCAAGGTCTGCGTGGCAGACCATAACGGCGTTTACTGACTGGCCCAGAGAATGCGTGCAATCCACTGAATGTCATCGCGTGCGGCTTCGCGAGGCGGGTAGGCCGGATTGACCGAAATAAGCTCGACACTGGTGTCGGTCATGCGCCCGAGTATCTTCGCCAGAACCTCCCCCGAACGCGTCTTGGCGATGACGCGGTCACCGCGCCGCAAACCGGCGTCCGGCGAAACGATGACGCGGTCTCCGGCGCGATAGACAGGTTCCATGCTGTCTCCGGTGATCTCCAGCGCATAGACGCTTTCATCGACGATGCCGGGAAAGCGGATCGTGTCCCAGCCCGAACCTACGGGGAATCCGCTATCGTCGAAATAGCCATCATTACCGGCCTGCGCCAGACCGATCAAAGATACCGAGCGGCCGGGACGGCCTTCGACCAGATCGGCAAACTCCTCGAAATTTGCTCCCACCGCCGCGAGCGCCTTGGAGACACTCTCGGTGGACGGCCAGCGCGGCTTTCCAGTGGAAGAAACACGCTTGGACCGGTTGAAGGCGGTGACGTCCAGACCAGCGGCGCGCGCCAGACCGGACAGGCTAAGCGAATGGCGTTCAGCTAGCCGGTCAATTCCGAGCCAGATATCCTTATGCTGCATCGACGGCTCCAGATAGGACGATATTCCTTACTATAGCTATTTTAAGGAATATCAACCTTGGAGTTCGCGCATGCCGATGTCATCAGGCTGTTTCCGGCTAACCCTTGCGGCGCTCGATCTTGAAGCGCTTCCAGAAAATCGCGTCGAGCCATCGCTTGGGGAGCCGGGTCGGAATGGTGAAGTTCGTCAGCTTGTTCGGCACCGGCGCGTAGCGCGCCTTGGGGCTGGATTCGGATAATGCCGCGAAGACCACTTCAGCAACCTCTTCGGGCTCAAGCCCGTCCTCACCGCCCTTCATCATCGCGTCGGAAAAGGCATCAATGGAGGCTTCCCAGGCCGTTCCCGCATACGGATTGTCGTTGTTCTTTTCTTCGGCCTTGCTCCAGATCGGCGTCTTCACCGAGCCCGGACCCACGGCAATCGCGTCGATCCCGTAAACCTTCATCTCGCGGCGCAGACTGTCGGTGATGCTCTCAGCCGCGTGCTTCGTCGCCGTATAAGCTCCCAGAAACGGGCTTGCGATCCTGCCACCGACAGATGTGATATTGACGATCCGGCCCGGCTCGCCGCTGCGCGCTTCGTCCATTCCCAGAAGCGGCATGAAAGCCTTCGACGCAGCCAGCAAGCCAAACGTATTCACAGCAAAATGCGCCTTGATATCGTCCATTTCCTGCAAAGCGAGCGGGCCCATCTGCGCAATACCGGCATTGTTGACCAGACCACAAAGTTTCGTGCCGCCAAGTGCATCGGAGACGGTTTTTACCGCGTCTGCGATCTGCTCATCTTTAATCACGTCCAGCAGGACAGGTGTAATGGGACCGGATCCGACACGGTGATCATTGGTATCGGAGAGGTCACGTACGCCCGCAAAGACATGCCATCCCTTGGCAGACAGGTATTCGGCAATGGCCTGACCAATGCCGCTGGAAGCGCCGGTAACTACAACATATTTCATGCGGGAACTGCCCTTTCATCCGGTGACGGGCGGATCCGGCATCAGCTGTCGCTGCGCTTGCCGCCCTCAATCACCCTGAAGATAGGGCGACGCGCGCCATCCTCACGCTTCGGCGGAATATTTTCGTCATGTTGAGGTTTGGATGCATCAGGTTCAATGACCGGCTCAGGGTCGAAGTGTTCAATCTCCCGCGTACGGGACGCGGACGGTTTCTGTGAGGCGAAACCCCTCTTTGCCTGCAAGGGTTTGCGCGTTTGCAAGGTCTTGGCGTCTTTGCCGCGTGATTTGCGGTCAATCCTGCGGAGGGCTTCGGTCTGGCGTTGTGATAGCGCGTCGTCGGCATTTCCCTTGGTCAGATCGGCAAAGGCCGAGCCGTAAATCTCCAATCGCTCACCTACTTCGGTGACAAAACTTTCTTCCCAATCAGAAAGCTCGACGCCCTCGGCTTCGGCCCGTTTCGCCGCGCGTTCCAGCTTACGCATTGCCTTGCGGGTGGCTTTCGGATCAATGTCGCGCGGCATCCTCGCCTCGTAAGGTCAGGCCGTGGGGAGCGGCCCTTATGTCAGATTTCGCCCAGAGCGTGAAGATAGGTTTCCAGAATCTGCTCGGCTTCCTCGCGCTCCGCCCGGTCTTGCTTGCGCATACGAACCACTTGACGGAGCACCTTGGTGTCGTAGCCGAACGCTTTCGCCTCGGCATAGACGTCCTTGATCTGGGCCGCGACTTCGGACTTTTCCACTTCCAGACGTTCGATCCGCTCAACCGTCTGCTTGAGTTTTTCACGCGCTGCTTCTGTAGACAGGGTATTGGAAATATCGTCGGCCATGATCGCCCCTTGCGAGAAAAGAGAGCCCGCTTACGAAACAGAGGCGGTGTTTGCAAGCCGATCGATCGTGGCAGAGATCTCGTCGGCATGGCCGTAATGCGGCATGTGGCCTTCATCCTGCAGTTTCACGATTTCAACGTTGTCGGACTGCTTGACGATCTTGCCTGCATGAAGCTGCGGCTTGATGACAGTGTCCTTTGCCCCGGAGAAGATGATGACCGGCATGGAAAGCTCGCTATAGCGGCTTTCCTGCGCGGCCAGCTCGTCCTGCAGTGTCGTCATCTGCGCGCCGTTGGCACGGAATGCCGGGGGACGGAAAAGAAGTTTGACGCCGCTGTCCTCGACATAATCCGGCGGAACAGGAGACGGCGCAAAAACGCTGTCGAGACCGCCCGACAGAACGTTCGGCCCCGCAATCGGCACCAGCTGACTGAACAGGAACCCGCCCACCGGAACGGATGCAACGGTGTTGTACCAGGCCACACCGCCGCCGCCCCAGTCATGCGTGACCGGCGCAAGCAGGACCAACCCCTTGACCAGATCGGGCCGGTCCAGCGCCAGACGGAGCGCCACGGCGCCGCCATAGGAATGTCCGACCACAACGGCAGGCTTGCCACCGGCGGCATCCAGAACGGCCGCCATGGCGCGGGCCTGCCCGGCGAGCGTGGCAGACCCGTCAAAGGTGTCGGAATAGCCGAGCCCTGCCCTGTCCGGCACCAGAACGCGGTGGCGGTCTTCCAGTTTCGGCATAAGCGTGGAGGTAAACTCACGGGCATTAGCGCTCGCCCCGTGAATCAGCATCACAACATCGCCGGTTCCGGCATCGTAGTAATGCAGCCTGCCGCCCTCGAACGGGGTGAAGACACCCGCCGCAGGCCATTTCTCCTGAACCTGATTTGTATAGACGGCGGACGAGATACAGCCCGACAGCGAGACCAGCAGGATAAGGCCTGCAATTATCTTCAACCATGTCATCAGATGGCACGTCCTTCCAGAAGAGGTTTGAGCCGTCGCATTTCCTGCGTGACAGCGGGGTGCAAGGGATAGATTTCCAGCGCCTGACCGTAGGCCTCAGCAGCCTGATCGAGTGCGCCCAGCTGGGTAAATACCTGCCCCAGCCCGATCCACGCCGCAAAATGGCGCGGTTCAAGACGCAGGGCTTCATCAAGATCGCGGATGGTCTCATCAAAGGCATTGCCGCGAATGAACACCCCTGCGCGGCGCACATAGGCCTCGGCAAAATCGGGTTTGACGAGAATGGCGCGGTCGAAGAAATCGCGTGCCGTCTCGTCATCTCCGGCGTCCATCGCGTAAAGACCGCGTTCCAGCAGGATGTCAGCCGTCGGCGAGCCGCTCTCCATCCAGCCCGCACGGATGTCGTCCGCCGTCTGCTCTGCGATCTCCTCGCTGGGAGCCGCCTTGAGCGTATCGAAAAGGTCGTCGGAGGGGCCGCCTGCCGAAAGCATGACGAGAGCGGAAAGAGCGGCGGCGATCAGGTTCATCAAGTGTCCCGGAAAACAGGGTAGCACATGGAATATGGACGCATGCGCGTGAGGTTCCAAACGGTTTGCCGGGAGAGGCTGCATTTGCGGGACGCAAAGCCGCCAGATTATCAGGCTGGAAGCAGTCCCGCATTGGCCAACGCGCCACGCAAAGCCCCCGCATCGGTGAAGTGATGCGTGACGAAACCCAGTTCGTCAGCGGCGTCGATATTGCGCTGGCTGTCATCCGTGAAGAAGATGTTACCTGCGGGCGCGCCGATGCGTTTGAGGGTAATCTCGAAAATTTCGCGACCGGGCTTCACGCACTTTTCCACGCCTGAAATGATCGTGTCCTCGAAGCGGTAAAGCTCCGGAAAGGCGTCGGCAATGTCGTTATATTTCTCGGCCGGCACGTTCGTCAGCGCATAGAGCGGCACGCCCGCGTTCCGCAAATCGGCGAGTATCGCCTCGATGCCGGGCACGTAGCCGTGGAACATCTCCATCCAGCCGGTATCCCAGGCACGGATCTGACGTTCGAACTGCGGATATTTTGCGATCAGCGGGGATGCGTTTTCCGCCATCGGCACGCCGCGGTCATGTTCGGTATGCCAGGCCATGTTGGCGACATCGGTCAGAAACGCGCGCGCCTCCTCCTCGCTCGCAAACATCGAGCGGTAAAGACGCATCGGTTCCCAGTCGACCACGACATTGCCGAGGTCGAAGAGCGCAATGCAAGGCGTACTCACGACCGGCCGGTTCAGGCTCAGCCCTGTTTGGCCTTGAAGCGCGGGTCGGTCTTGTTAATGACGAAGACCCGCCCGCGGCGGCGCACGATCTTGCAATCCCGGTGGCGCGCTTTTAGGGCCTTGAGAGAAGATTTGACTTTCATGGTTCAACTGCCGGTCATTCGTAAAAAAGAGCGCGGGAATTACAGAACCAAAGCGCCAATGTCAAACCGATCCGTTGCATTTGCGCCAATTCACTGAAGTTTCATCGCGTCTGACCGCCATTGCCTTCTATACTACGTCAATTGATTCGCCGCCGGGACCTCTCATGCCGCACTCGCTCACATCCTCCCTGACCCTCACAGTCTCCGCCATCGTCCTTGCCGCCTGTGCCACGTCGACCGCACCGGAAGCCCAGACAGGCCTATCGGGACCGGTAACGCAAGCCGCACCCGTGCGGACAGAAAGCGTTCCCGAGGCACCGCGCACCACGCCGGCACCGACAATTTCGCCCATCCCGAAGACGGTCGTGCCCGCCTCTCCGGTCGGCACGTTTGCCTCCAGCGGCGATGAGCGGCTGGATGCGTGGCGGTTGCAGTTCGTCCCCAAGGCGCTTCGCGCCGGGCATCGTCCGGAAACAATCCGCGATATGCTGGACGGTATCTCGCCCAAGGCCGTCTTTCTCGATCCGGACGAATCTCCCGCAGATCAAGCCGAGTTCTCGCAACCCGTCTGGACCTATCTGGAGAAGACGCTGTCAGACCGTCGACGTGAAACCGGCCGGTCGCGTCTCGCAGAAGACAGGGCTCTCTTTGCGGAGCTGGAAGCGGCCTATGGCGTCGAACGCGAAATCCTTGCCGCGATCTGGGGCATGGAAACCAGCTATGGCGGTTTCATCGGCACCAGCGATGGGCCGGACGTGCTCGCGTCCATGGCGGCAGGCGGGCGCAGGCAGGCCTTTGCCGAGGGCGAGCTTCTGGCGCTCATGCGTATCGTCGAGGGCGGCGGTGCGCGGCGCGATCAACTGGTGGCCGGATGGGCAGGCGCGCTGGGCCAGACCCAGTTCATGCCCACCACCTATGAGCGTTTCGCGGTCGACTGGACCGGCGACGGGATCAAGGATGTCTGGAATTCGCGCGGCGATGCGCTGGGGTCTGCGGCCAATTATTTGCGCGCTTCGGGCTGGCGATCCGGCCAGCCATGGGGAATAGAAGTCTCCCTGCCGCAAAGCTTCGATTTCAGTCTCGCCGATGGCGAGGACCGTCGGATGGAGACGTGGATCGCCAAGGGGGTCATGCCGGTCACTGGCAACACCTTCGAGACCGGCGGGGCGGGCTATGCCGAGCTTTACGTACCGGCGGGCGGGACCGGACCGGCGTTTCTCCTGTTTCCCAATTACGAGGTCATCAAGGTCTATAACCGCTCCGACGCCTATGCGATGGCGGTCGGTATCCTCTCCAATGCCTTACGCGGTGAGCAAACCCCCGTTGCGCCCTGGCCGAAGGATCTGGACCGGCTGAACAAGCTCGAAATCCGCACGCTGCAGGAGGCGCTCAATGCGCTCGGCTTCGATGCGGGTAGCGTGGACGGTATTGCCGGACGCGGCACGCGGGGGGCGCTGCAGAAGTTCCAGGCCTCGCGTGACCTTCTGGCCGACGGCTATCCGACAAAGCAGGCGCTGCAGGAAGTGCTCGCGGCGCTTTAGTGGTGGGGTTGGTCAGTGGCTAGTGGAGGCTGGCTTGGTGCCCCTCTTCGGCCCGAAACGGGCAATATCTAGCGTGCACCTTCCCCCTCCTCTTTCGAAGCTAAGCGCATTTTGACCGCAAGGTTGGACCGGTTGGCGCTTAGTAGAGTAGGCTCTCAGCCTGACGCCTCCCCTCAATGCGGGTCGATGTCGTCTTCATGGTCTTCGGCCAGATGCAGTCCGGCGCGGAAGAAGGCAAAGATGCCCCATGCCTGCCAGCACGATAGCAGAAAAGATGAACGGGGCAAACGGGTGGACGTTCTGATAGGCCCATAGACCGAAGACCGGCGAGACGACGAAGCCGGTTCCGTTGGCGGCCGTCACCAGCCCGGCCACATTGCCCTGCAGTTCAGGCCCGACAGCAAGCGACGCGCCGGACGTAAAGCCCGGCCGCGAAAGCCCTTGTCCGAAGCCTAAGAGGATTTGTGCAAAAGCAAGGACCGCCAGATAGGGTAGCGCAATTGACATCAGAGCCCCACTTGCCAGCAGCACCGCGCCCCAGACCATGAGATCGCGGACCGGCAGTTTCAGACGGGGGATGAGAACGAGCTGCGCCGTCAGCGTGGCCAGTGCGCCGATTGTCATGACGATCCCGAGCTCCTGGGCGCCCTTTCCCTCATCAAGCCCCAGCGTATCGAGCATGGCGAACGGAAAGGTCTGGATGATGATGCCCGAGACCAGTGAGAGCCCGATGCCATAGACCAGATAAGGCGCGAGACCCGGATCGCGCCAGAGCCCCTTGCCCGTGACGACTTCCACCTTCTTCACCTTCGGAGGACGCGTTTCAGGCAGCGTAAAATAGATCAGCGCGGCAAGCGTGCCGGCAATTGCGGCCACCACGAAGACCGGCGAGAGAATACCGAACATGACAATCAGAACGCCCGCCAGAGCGGGTCCGAAGGCGGTGCCGAACGTGAAACCGGAGGTCAGCGAGGCAATTTCGGTCGTTCGGGTCTTTGCGGTGGTGCGGTCTGCTACATAAGCTTGCGCCGCCGGATTGGTGCCGGAGCCGAATATGCCGAAAAGTGAGCGGCTGGCGATCATGCAGGCAAAGATCAGCGGCCAACCCAGCAGCCAGCCTTTCATGCCGGCCATGCCGGACAGGCCGAAGAGAAGCATTGAAGCGGCGAAGCCCGCCATGCCGAGCGCGGCAACGGCCTTGCGGCCCCAGGAATTGGAGAGCTTGCCCCAGAACGGGCTGAAGACCACCCAGGCTATGGCAGACAGCGAAAAGATCGCGCCTGCCGTCCATGGGGGAAATTCCAGCTTGCGGACGATAAGCGGCAGAACCGCTGTGATCAGCATGGTGTTGCCCGCGCCGACCGTGACGAGCGCGAAGAACAGGAGCCGGAAAGCACCGCGTCTGTCGGGTTCGGAAAGCGGGGCGTCGGTCGTCGTCATCTATTGATGTTTTGCGAGGCCCTGCGCGCAACGTCAATATGGCGGCGCGTTGTAGCCGGGTCTCGCGGTCAGCCGCACGCGCGAAACAGATCACCCGCAGACTCCATGCAGGCGACGCGATGATCGCAACGCGGCGTTAAGCCTGTCGGTGTATCAGAGCAAAGGGATCGTCATCAGGAAAGTCCGCGCCGCAATGTTCCAGGTTATCGGTATCGTCGTCGTTCTCGGCATGGTGTTTGGCGGTTTCTCGCTTGCCGGAGGCCATTTTGACGTCATCCTGAAGGCCATGCCGTTCGAGATGATGATGATCGCAGGTGCCGCACTCGGCGCGCTGCTCATCGGCAACTCCTTCAAGACGACGCTCGGCGTCGGCGGCGGCATCGTCAAGGCAATGGCCGGACCGAAATGGAAGGCGAAGGACTATACCGACCTTCTCTCGCTCCTGTTCGTACTGACCAAGACGATGAAGACCAAGGGCGTCGTAGCCATCGAGGCGCATATCGAAAACCCGAAGGAATCGCGCATCTTCCAGAATTATCCCAAGATCATGAAGGATCACTTCGCCACCGACCTGATCTGCGACACGCTGCGCATGATGACCATGAACCTGGAAGACCCGCATCAGGTAGAGGATGCCATCGACAAGCAGATCGAGAAGCACCACCACGAGGCGCACCAGCCCGCTCACGCCCTGCAGAACATGGCAGACGCCCTGCCCGCGCTCGGTATCGTCGCGGCTGTGCTTGGTATCATCAAGACCATGAGCGCGATCAACCAGCCGCCGGAATATCTCGGCAAGCTGATCGGTTCAGCGCTTGTGGGAACGTTTCTCGGCGTGTTTCTGGCCTATGGCTTTGTCGGCCCGCTGGCGGCACGCATGGGTCAGGTGATCGACGAGGAAGGCAAGTTCTACGAGATCATCAAGGACGTACTGGTCGCCCACCTGCACGGCAATGCCGCACAGATCAGCGTCGAGATCGGCCGGGGTTCCATCCCGACACCGTCGCAGCCAAGTTTTGCCCAGCTGGAAGAAGCGCTCAACTCGGTGCCTGAAGCGGCCTGAAACTGAACGGATATTGCCGGAATCGTATGCTTCACGGCGAACGATCTCCCGTTCCATGGCGGCAAACCCACCCATGTTTTTAATTGCGCGTTAAGAGGTATTAAGGCGTTAATACTCTTCGGAGAGCCTGGCCGTCCGGCTTCCCGACGAGGACCTGACATGGCCATATCGACCGTTTCCCGCACTGCTGCCGGCCTGATCGGACTGGCGTTTCTGGCCGCCGCCTGTTCGGGTGGCGACGGACCGGACCCGAATACCGCACGTGCCGGACCACCGACGTCTGCGGCCATCATCGCGCCTCCCAAACCGCCACCGACCGGCCAGCGTCTGATCACGACAACGCCGACGACGATCCAGACCAAGGAACAGGCCGCCGCCTTCCTCATGCGCGCAACCTTTGGCGGTACGCCGGACGAGGTCGCGGCGCTTGTCGGCAAGGATGCCGCGCAATGGCTGAAGGCGGAGTTCGAGAAACCGGCAACGCTCTATCTGCCGGACATAATCGCAACGCTCGATGCCGGTGGTGACCCGGACGACCGCGCCTATCGGTATGCGTTCTGGGATGCGGCAATGGCGGGCGATGACCAGCTTCGCCAGCGTGTTGTCTTCGCACTTTCGCAGATTCTCGTGGCGTCCGATGTGCCAATGGGCAACCGGCCCGAGCGCATGGCCCACTATATGGATGCGCTGTCTTCCAACGCTTTCGGAACCTATCGCGAGGTTCTGCAGGATGTGACCTACACGCCCGCCATGGCGGAATACCTGACCTATATGCGCAACCGCAAGGCCGATACGCGCTCGGGCCGGATGCCGGACGAGAATTATGCCCGCGAGGTCATGCAGCTCTTCACCATCGGGATCGAACCGCTGAACCGCGATGGTACCCCGAAGAAGGGTGCGCCTGATACCTATACCAATGACGATATCGAGGGGCTTGCGCGGGTCTTTACCGGGCTGGCCTACAAGGCCAACAGCTTTTACGGCAATGGCAGGGCGGCGGATGCCGAGTATGCCCCGCTGCAAATGTTTTCCGACCAGCATTCGCCAGAGGAAAAGACCTTTCTCGGGCTGACGATCCCCGCCGGGACCGATGGCAACCAGAGCGTTTCCATGGCGCTCGATCATCTCTTCTGGCATCCCAATACCGGACCATTCATTTCCCGCCAGCTCATCCAGCGTTTCACGGCCAGCCACCCCGAACCGGCCTATGTCGAGCGCGTCACAAGAGCGTTCGAGACCGGGGCTTTCGTGGCGCAGGACGGCACCCGTTTCGGCTCGGGAAACCGCGGCGACATGAAAGCCGTGATGGCCGCCATCCTGCTTGATGACAGCCTTTTCGAGCAGACCATTTGGCAGACGGCTGAACGCGGCAAGATCCGCGAACCGGTGCTCCTCTTCACGCATTATGTCCGCGCCTTCGGTACGGCGAACATCAACTCTTCCAACGAGCACTGGCTTGCAGATACGAGCGATCCGCTCGGCAGGCTCGGCCAGCAGCCGTTCCGGTCGCCGTCGGTCTTCAACTTCTACCGGCCGGGATACATTCTGCCGGGCAGCGAAACCGGGGACAAGGCGTTGAACGCGCCGGAATTCCAGATCGTCAACGAGACGAGCGCTGTTGGCTACGTCAATTTCATGACGACCTTCATCCAGAACCGCAGTCCGAGACGTACGAGCGATCCCAGCTTCGATCCTGACTATAGCGAGGCGATGGCAGTGGCCCATGACCCCGCAATGCTTGTCGATCATGCCGATCTGCTTCTGACCGCCGGGCGGCTGCCTGATGGCGAGCGGGCGCAGATCATGGAGGCGGTTTCAAAGATGCCGTTGCGGACCGACAAGGATCAGGCTGACCGTCTCAAACGGGTCGAGCTGGCCATTGCCATGCTGATCGCCTCTCCCGCCTACGCCATCGTGCAATAGGAGCGAATGCCATGACCATGATCAACCGCCGTCGCTTCCTTCAGTCCGCCACCGCGCTCGGTTTTGCCGGCGGCGCAGGTGTGCTCTCTTCCCTTGGCGCACGCGGGGCATTCGCTGCCGATGTGCGCGGCTACAAGGCTCTGGTGTGCATCTTCCTGAAGGGCGGAATGGACCATTTCGACTTCGTCCTGCCACAGGATACCACCTCGTTTAACGAGCTGAAGGGTGTCCGTGGCGGAATATTCGGCTCCTACGCGTCCGATACCGCGGCGTCCGTGCGCAACCGCAACAACCTTTTGACCCTGAATGCGGTGAACTCGGCCGGGTTTGGTGGCAGAAGTTTTGGGCTCGGTCCGGAAATGGCGCCGCTCCACGCCATGTTCGAGGCCGGTGATGCCGCTCTCATCGGCAGCGTCGGACCACTCGTCGTTCCTACCACCCGGTCCGAAATAGAAGCCAAGACGGTGCCCCTGCCGCCGCGCCTGTTTTCTCATAACGACCAGCAATCGGCATGGATGTCGCTCGGGCTGGAAGGGGCACGGTATGGCTGGGGTGCACGGTTTGCCGACATGGCACTGGCCGCCGCACCGGGTGACGATCCACGTTTTGCTGCCATTTCGACAGGATCGAACGATGTTTTCCTGTCGGGCGAGACCGCCCGGCCGTTCAGTGTACCGGGCGGTGGGCCACGCCGGATCGAGCTTTATACCAATAACGGCCGGCTGGGATCGGGGTCCGCGCAGAATGCCGCCCGCGCGGTGGTCGAATCCTACTTCAGCGGAACCGATACCGGCGTAAGCAATCTCTATATGCGCGATTACGGTCGCGGAACTTCGAGCGGTGTCGAGATGGGTGATGCCTTTCGCGCAGCCGGTGCCAGCGTACCGCCTGTCACGGCCAGCTTTCCCAACACCGGTCTCGGCAAGCAGATGAAGACCGTGGCCGAAACTGTCGCCATGCAGCAAGTGCTCGGGGTCAGCCGCCAGGTTTTCTACGTCTCGACCGGCGGCTATGACACCCATTCGAACCAGGCCGGAACCATGCCGCGCCTGCTCGGCGAGCTGGCCGATGCCGTGGCCGCCTTCAAGACGGCGATGACCGGCATGGGACGCTGGAACGATGTGACCGTCTTCTCGGCGTCTGATTTCGGACGTACGCTCAACGATAACGGTGACGGCACGGACCATGGCTGGGCAGGCCACCAGTTCGTCGCGGGCGGGCAGGTCGCCGGCAAGCGCATTTATGGTAGCATGCCGGGCTATGATACCGCGTCTGCGGACTATACCAGTTCGCGCGGCCGGCTCATCCCCACGGTGTCGGTCGAACAATATGCTGCCACGCTGGGAAGATGGTTCGGTCTTGACCCGGGCGAGCTCGGCGTCGCCTTGCCGGGTCTGGGCAATTTCGTCACCCGCGATCTCGGTTTCATGGGCAGCGGCATTTCCTGAGACGCGCGATTTCGTCCGTGTACGGGTGACACGAACGACACGCGTGCTGCACCGCAACAAAACTGACATCTAAGCGTCGCGAGACTGTCATTGGCTACGCTTACCGCACTGCGAAATGCACATGTCGTGCATCTCCTGAAAGGTAAGCCAAATGAAAGCTGTTCTTCGCTCGAGCGTCGCCCTGATCGCCATGACCGCCGCGACCGCGCCTGTCATAGCCCAGACCGCGGACGAGGATCCGCTTGTCCAGCAAGCCATCACCGTTACGGTCCAGAAGCGTGAGCAATCCCTGCGCGACGTGCCGGTTGCCGTCTCTGCCATCAACGAACAGGCGCTCGCCGATCTCGGCCTCGACGAGTTCGAGGACGTTGCCCGTTTCATTCCGGGTTTCGAAGTTCAGGAGCAGAGCCCGAACAATCCGGGATTCGTCATTCGCGGCATCACTTCAGACAGCGGCGAGGCCAATATCGAGCCGCGCATCGCGGTCTTTCAGGACGGGGTCTCCATCTCGCGTTCACGGGGGTCGATTGTCGAATTGTTCGACCTTGAACGGGTCGAGGTGGCCAAGGGCCCGCAGCCGACCCTGTTCGGCCGCGGCGCACTCATCGGCGGTGTAAACATCATTCAGGCCAAGCCGGAATTCGAGTTCTCCGGCCGCGCCGAGGTCGGGATTGGTAATTATGAGGAGCGGTTCGCGGAAGGTTTTGTCACCGGCCCGATCGTGGAAGACCTACTCGCCTTCCGTATTGCCGGACGCCTGCGTCAGCGCGACGGCTATGTCGAAAGCCTCAACCCCAACGAGGAAGACTTCAACAGCCAGGACATGAACGCCATTCGGGGCTCGCTGGCCTTCACGCCGCGCGCAGACATGCGCTTCGACCTGATCGTCAACTATCAGGAAGACAATCCATCGGGCACGAGCTTCAAGTCGAAGGCGTTCGATCCGCTTCCGGGCCGGTCCAGCGAACCCGGCGATCCGGCCTTTCTCAACTCGTTCGGAAATTTTCTTGGCGGCAAGAAGCTGGGGCTGGAGCGAGAAGTCCTCTCCACGACCCTACTCGGTACCTGGGACTTTACCGACGCCTTCTCGCTCACCTCGATCACCGGCGCGCGCAGCTTCGAAAGCCTGGAAGTGTTCGACCCGGACGGGTTTGGACTGCCGCTTCTGATCTTCGCCGAAGATGCCGAGGGTGATCAGTTCAGCCAGGAATTCCGTCTTTCCTATGATGACGGTGGCCGGTTCAGTGCCTTTGGCGGCATCAGCTATCTGAAGGAAGACGGTCGCCAGAACGTGCCGCTGACCTATGACGAGCGGGCCCTGCAGGTGTTTCTCGGTGGTTTTGTAACCCCACCCAACGCGCCTGACGTAGCAACCTTGCCCGCGATCAATCTGACCGTTTTCGGTGCGACGGGTCAGGTTGTCCCCTTGAAGCCGATCCACAACGAGTTCTTTGCCAATACCGGCGAGACCGAAACAGTGGATTTCTTCGTTGACGCCACCTACGCCGTTACCGAACGGCTCGAGATCACCGGCGGCCTCCGTTATACAGAAGACGACAAGACCACCGGGATCGAGGCCGGAAATCTTAACGGCCCGAGCAATCTCACCTTTGGCGGGGTTTTCGTAACGGCTCCGACACCGGTTGCGATCAACGAAAACGGACGTGCACGGCTGAAACAGTCCGGCAGTTTCGATGCCGTCACGTATCGGGCAGCCGTGAAATACGAGCTTACAGATGAGTGGAACCTGTTTGCCAATACGGCCAAGGGCCGCCGCCCGGAGGTCATCACGGCATCGACGACCAACGCCGCCAACCGTTTCACGGTGCTCCCGGCTGAGGAAGTCGAAAGCTATGAGGCAGGTGCCAAGGGATTGGTTCTGGGCGGAAAGCTGGCACTGGACGGGTCGGTCTTCTATTATGACTACACCAACTTCCAGTCCTCGATCGTCGATGCGCAGGGCCGTATCGTTCCGCTGAACGCCGGCAACGCCACCAGCTATGGAGCCGAGTTCCAGGCTCAGTACGGACTCGGGGAACGTCTGCAGGTTTCTGCAACCTATGGCTATAACCGCGCCCGCTTCGAGGATGAAGTGGACGGACGTCCGCAACAGTTCGGCGGCAATCGACTGCGCCTCTCGCCAGATCATACGGTTTCGCTGGCGGCACGCATGCTCTTCGATCTTGGCCGGTTTGGCGATTTGAAGATCGTGCCGAGCTATACATGGCAATCGGAAGTCTTCTTCGACAATACCGAGCGCGACCTGATCAGCGAGGATGCCTACGGCCTCGTGAACCTGAATGCCGAGTTGTCCTTCGAGAACGGTTTTGCGCTTGAAGCCTATGCCAAGAACCTGTTCGACGAGGACTATATCATCGACGCAGGCAATACCGGGGATGCGTTCGGCATTCCGACCTTCATTGCAGGTCAACCACAGTTTTATGGCATTCGTGCCTCGAAGACGTTCTAAGGCGACTGCAAGCGGTCCCCGTCGACGGCAGGGACCGTTTCGATACCGGACAAACAAAGCGGGTGCCCCTTGAGGGTGCCCGCTTTTCGTTTCCGGCAATGATTTCAGATGAGATGGCTGGGGCGCAAGGATTCGAACCTGGGAATGCCGATACCAAAAACCGGTGCCTTACCACTTGGCGACGCCCCAACGCGAAGCGGGGTTCTAATGTCTGGCCGGTCCGGATGCAACCACGAAATCAGGCCCGGCACTGAATGAGGATGGAAGCCGTCGCTCCGTCCAACCCTGCCGGGGACAATTACCGGGTCGCATGCACCTGCAATCAACACCTCTGCGATAAAGGACTGGCAATTACATTCATTCGGTCTTATCATTTATCGATAAATCCATCAGTCCTGAAAGGGCATCACCTTGAAGACGTTTTTCACATCCTTGCTTGGCGGGTTCGTCGCGCTCTTCCTGTTTCTGATCCTCGTGCCGATCCTTCTGATCCTCATCGGTCTCGGCATTGCGGCCGGAAGCGGAAGCTCGGAACCTGCAGCGAAGAGCATTGTTCTGGAGCTTGATCTGCGCGAGGTCATGCCGGATCAACCTTTGAACACCGGCGCAGGGGTATTCTTTACGCAACCGGCATTCATCGACGTTCTGCTGAAGCTGGACGCAGCGGCCAGCGACCCGAAAGTCAAGGGCGTGTTCGTGCAGGCCGACATGATGGGGCCAGGCAGTTCCCGCGCAGAAGAATTACGCACCGCCTTCCTGAAGCTACGGGAATCCGGCAAGTTCGTTGTCGCGCATTCGCAGGGCATGATGGGCGTCGGACCATCCAGCCTCCGGTCAGTCTCCGCAGCTGATGAGATCTGGATGCAGCCTGCCACCGACATGATGGTGTCCGGCATCGCCTTCGAAACCCTGTTCATGAAGGGTCTGTTCGAGAACATCGACGTGGAGGCCGATATCGAAGCGCTCTACGAATACAAGAACGCCCCCAACGTCTATCAAGAGACAGACTATACGCCGTCACATCGTGAGGCGATGACCAAGCTCGCCGACGACATGTGGACGATCTCGCTTGAGGATATTGCCGCTGACCGCGGATTCGCCTCAACTGACGCTCTGCGGACGCTTCTCGAAAACGGACCCATGAGCGCTGCGCAGGCCGAAACCGCCGGTCTCATCACCGGGCAGAAATGGCCGGAAGATGCGCGCGAGGCCGCCCGCCTGAAAGGCGGCGACAGCGCGCGTGTCGTCATGATGGCGGACTATAGCGCGCCGGCAGCTCCTACCAGCGCACCGCTTATCGCAATCATTGGCGGCGAGGGTGCCATCATCACCGGCGCAGGCGACACAAGCCCGTTCGCAACCCAAGCGTCTTTTGCATCCGACCGCATTGCGGCCGAGATCCTGAAGGCGGGCGAGAACGTGACCGTCAAGGCGATCGTTTTCCGGGTGGACAGCCCCGGCGGTTCGGCCACGGCCTCCGACCAGATCTGGCGGGCCGTCGAGCGGGTTCGTGAAGAACACGACAAGCCGGTTATCGTCAGCATGGGCAGCGTGGCAGCATCGGGCGGTTATTATGTCTCTGCAGGCGCGGACGAAATCCTTGCCTTGCGGACCACGATCACCGGATCGATCGGCGTCTTCGGGGGCAAGTTTGCCGTCGCAGGCGGGCTGAACCGGCTGGGCATCACCCCGCAGACAATCTCAGTCGGTGGCGATTTCGCTTCCGCCTGGGGTACCGAAGCCTTCACGCCGGAACAGAAAGCCAAGCTCGGTGAAGGGCTTGTGCGCACCTATGACCGCTTCATGGAAGTCGTTGCCGAAGGCCGCGATATGCCCGAAACGCGTGTACGCGAGCTCGCAAAGGGACGCGTCTGGAGCGGAGAGGCTGCTCTCGAACGCGGACTGGTCAACCGGTCCGGTGGACTGATCGCCGCGATCGCAGTGGCGCAGGAAAACGCCGGGATCAACGCTGACACGCGCGTTCGGACTCGTTTCTATCCAGAAGAGGAAGACCCGTTCGAAGCGCTTGGGCAGATCTTTGGCGCTTCGGCTGACACGGCCCGCGCCGCTGCCGTTCTGGGCACTGTTCTGGGTGACGAGCGCCTGAACTCCGCTCTGGCCCAGGCTCGCGGCGTTCAATCCGGTGAGACCCAGATGTCCGCCCCTCTGATCGTCGAAAAGTAGCGGTCCGAAACGGCTCTGCCTGCCCCCTGACCCTCACGGTCGGGAGCAGGCAGGGTTCGTTAACAGAGTCTTTACCGGCAGGGTCGACTTTCACCGGTATCAATCGGGCGTCTTGCGAAAGGACACCTAACGGTGCGAGTCGAAAAGACACAGTCCTCACAGATGAAGTCCACCCGCCGCCGGTCATCGGTTGACGGGGCCGCTTTCGAGGAAGCGCTGGCCGGGACGGGTTCAACGAACCAGGCTGCCTCTGTCTCTTCCGCGCGCCCTGTTTCGCCCGTGGCTGCCCTGATGGCTTTGCAGGGAAGCGAATCAGAGACCGCTCCTCCTGAAACAGTGGCCCGGCGCGGGCGTCAGCTGCTTGATGCTCTGGACGGCATACAGATCGCCAGACTATCGGGAACATCGGTTTCAGAGCTGGCCGTACGCCTGCGGGGCGTTCTTCGCACAGCGCGTCTTTTGTCCGGCCAGTCCGGTCTGGATGACACGATCCGGCAAATTGAAGTCCGTGCGGAAGTGGAACTGGCGAAGCTCGATCTACAAGCGAATCGGTAAAGCCTTGGAATCAGGCATATTTATACCTGTTTCTTTTGATTGAATCACGCGGGTCTCTCATCTATGTTCCGCGGGATTTCAAACCGGGGACGGTGAAGAGATTTAGGGGAGCCATTTACATGAGTGTGGACCTGGACGGATACGCGCCAACGGCAAAAGAGCCGTTCATGAATGCGCGTCAGAAAGAGTATTTCAAGCGCAAGCTTCTGGACTGGAAGCAGGAGATTCTCGACGGGTCGAAAGAAACCATCGGCAATCTGCAGGAAGACACCAATACGCTCGCCGATGTCATTGACCGGGCGTCTGCCGAAAGCGACAAGGCCCTCGAGCTTCGTACCCGGGACCGTCAGCGCAAGCTGATCTCCAAGATCGACTCGGCCCTGCGCCGGATCGAGAACGGGACCTACGGCTATTGCGACATGACGGGCGAACCGATTTCGCTGAAGCGCCTTGAAGCCCGCCCAACGGCAACGTTGAGCATCGAAGCGCAGGAATTGCATGAACGCCGTGAGCGTACCCTGCGCGACGACTGAGGAGTTTCCTCATGACAGGTGAAGAACGGTGTTTGCATCGATGAATGTTTTTCCCCTGCTTGTCGTACCGGTCCTGATCTACAATCTGATGGCCTTCGTCTTTACAGGCGCGGCGGACCCGTCGCTGGCCGTAGAGGCGGGCGGACCGATGCTCGCTCCCATTCTCTCGAGCCTGCAATCACCTGCCCTGACGCTGCCAATGGTTTCGGAAAGCGTGGTCTGGCAGGTCACCGTCGGCGACCTTCTCATCCTCGTTTCGCTGATCTGCCTGTTTTTCGAGATTCTGAAATCGACCGCTACCGGCGCGGCGACGATCATCAATCATGCGGTGTCGATGCTTGTCTTCATCGTCTGCCTGGTCGAATTCCTGCTGTTCGAGAATTTTGCGACGTCGGTCTTCTTCATCATCACCATGATGGCGCTGCTCGATGTGCTCGCAGGCGTAGTGGTTACAATCGTTTCAGCTCGCCGCGACTTCGGCGTTGGCGAAGGCTTCTAGGTCCGAAAGCGCTTCAGGCGAAGACAAGCAGGACGGCGCAAACTATAGCGGCGTCGATCATCCACGCCAGACCACGCGGAAGCATGACGGGCACACGCTGCGTTCCACCTTGCGTTATTGCGAGACGGTCAACCGGCCGGTCAAGCAGGAGAACATCCTTGGCCATCTTTCAGACCGTGCCGCCACCCGCTCGCCGCGGTCCGGACGCACAGGTTCTATAGGCCCTGATGGCTACCGACGCATCGGGCCGCTCTGCGGCCAAAAGCGCTTGTCCGGCAAGATGTGCAACGAGGTTGGCTGAAATCCAGGGCATGGCACGTGCTGCTGAAGCGCGGTCTGTCCGGCGACGTCCGGCGGACCCGGTTCGCGCCGAGATGCGGCGGGACGTCGCCCGTCGTTCGATCCGGTCTGCCTCAATGCCTGCAGCACCGGCCCGGTTTGACGTATCGTCGAACCGGCGGCGGTGAAACTGTCCCGAAAATGGACGCTGGACGGGGGCAATAGCGATCATGGCACCAGCGTCGCAATTCCGGTGCCAAGGGTACGTCGCAGGTCAGCTCTTCGAAAGCTTGTCCAGTTGGGCCTGCATGGCGGCCATCTGCTCCTGCAGTGCCTTCATACCAAGGTCATCACTCGCGGTGCCCGGTGCCGAACCGGACCGTGCCGATGGCGGCGTCCTTGCTGGCGTGTGAGCTGTTTTCCGCCTCGCCCGGCTTGTCACCGTTCTCACCGCTCTCTGCCGGCTGCGAAAAAGCCGAGGCTTTTCTCGAACAATTCCATATTGCGACGGGTCTGTTCTTCGAGAAGCGCGATGGGTGAGCCGGTCATACCCTTCGACATCATATCACGCCAGCGACCCTGATTCTGGGTGAAGTTCGTCATCGCCATGTCGAGATAGCCCGGCAGGGCCGTCTGCACGCTGTCGCCATAGAAACGAATGACCTGACGCAGGAAGTTTACCGGTAGCGCGTTCCCGCCCCGGTTTTCGTGCTCGAAGATGATTTGCGTCAGGACCGACCGGGTGAGATCTTCGCCCGTTTTCGCATCCACAACGACGAAATCCACTTCCTCCCGGACAAGCTGCCCGAGATGATCGAGGGTGACATAGCCGCTCGTCGACGTGTCGTAGAGCCTGCGGTTTGCGTACTTCTTGATGACGATCGGGCCATCGGATCCGGATTTGTCCTTCACAGGGCCATTCCTCTTGTCAGGAAAAGTGTCTCGAACAAAACAATTGCTTGTTCGATCTCTTCCGGGCTGACTGTATACAACACGCACTAAATCACAGTTTTGCAAACAGAACAAAACGCGTTTCGGGAGAGACAGACATGGCACGCATAGCATTGGTTACCGGCGGAACCCGGGGAATAGGCCGCGCAATTTCCGAACGGTTGAAAGCCGACGGCATGACCGTCGCAGCCAACTATGCCGGAAACGACGAAGCCGCGGCGTCCTGCTCACGCGAAACCGGTATCAATTGCTACAAATTCGATGTCGGGGATTTCGAGGCGTGCAAGTCGGCAATCGCGAAGATCGAGTCAGAGCTTGGACCGGTCGATGTCCTCGTCAACAATGCCGGGATCACGCGGGACGCACCCTTCCACAAGATGACTCCAGAGCACTGGCGCGAGGTCATCAATGTCGATCTCGACTCCGCGTTCAACACCACCCGCAATGTCTGGGACGGCATGCGCGAGCGTGGCTTTGGCCGGATCATAAACATCTCGTCCATCAACGGACAGAAAGGCCAGTTCACGCAGGCCAATTACTCGGCTGCCAAGGCCGGGATCATCGGCTTCACCAAAGCGCTTGCACATGAAGGCGCACGCAAGGGAATTACATCCAACTGTGTCGCGCCCGGCTACATCGATACCGAAATGCTGTCTGCGGTGAAGCCCGAAGTCCTGCAATCGATCATCGCTGACATTCCTGTGGGCCGGTTGGGCGATGCAGCGGAGATTGCCAGCATGGTGGCCTATCTGGCCTCCGATGAGGCAGCTTTCGTGACGGGCGCCACCATGACTGTAAACGGCGGGCAGTATATCGCAGGATAGACACCCCAAGCCGTAGAAGCGCCCAAATCGCGCCACCTTCAGGCCCTAAGGGAGAGAATGGCAAAACGCGCATTCCCTCTCTTACCGGCACTCCTGACGCTTTTCCTCTCGGGCGCGGGCGCGGTCGCGCAATCGCCGAGCCCGGCCGATCAGGGTTTCATGGCCGAAGCTTATGGCGTCCATCGCGGAACGAGCGCCCACCGGACGCTCGACGGGCGCGTATTCACCCTGGAACGGGACGGCAGGCGCGCGCTTTTCAAGTTCGACGATGATTTTGAAGTCTGGTCGTTGCGGGCGACCAATGGTCCCCGGGGCGACGAGTATTTCAGCAATGCCGCCGGCCGGCTTGTGCTCAAGATCACTTATCTCGGAAACATCATCCTTTATGATGGAGGTAATCTGCTGGGTGCACCAGTGGAGAATTTGCCCGATCCCGCCGCGATCGATGGCCCCGTGGCCGAACCCGGCTTTGCCGAACGTCTGTCTGCCTATGCCAGCCTGCGAACCGGACACCCGGTCGGGATCGAGATTTCCGGCACCAGCGCCCATGTCCTGGCTTATGGCCATGATGCGGCCAGGATCGCCGTAAAGGGCCTCATAAAGGCCCAAGACGCCGATCAGACCTCAAAGGCAGTGGCGCGCGTGAAAGCCATCCAGGTGGAGCCTGCCAAGCGGTCGCGGTTCGGTATTGGGTCTGACGGCATATTGAAGATCGGGATTGATGCCGACGCCGGATATTTCGGCAGACCATCATCGGACGAGATCATGCTGTACCTGAAAGAGCACAGAAGCTCGTGAGGCGTTGCTAACCCATGTCCGGACGCCAGTCCGGCGGCGCCATCTCGAACCCTGAGAAATTGAACCCCGGCGCGACAGTGCAGCCGCACAATGTCCACGCCCCGAGACTTTCCGCAGTTTGCCACGCCCCGGTCGGAACCGTTATCTGCGGCCTCTGACCGGCACGTAGGTCCGGACGCAGTTGATAAGGTTTCGCCCCTTTTCCAGTGAGCGAAACCGTCAGGGCCAGTGGGCCGCCCGCATACCAGTGCCAGGTTTCTGCCGCATCGACACGATGCCATGCGGACACGTCACCTGCCTCAAGCAGATAATAGATGGCCGTGCCCCGGCTGCGCCCCTCGCCATCCACCTGCCCGTCCCTGAAGGTCTCGCAATACCAGCCGCCTTCAGGATGGCGTTCCAGACCGAGCATCCGGACAAGCTCACCTGCTCCGAGATCGCCGGACCGTGCAGGCCCCATCAGAAATTATCCTTGCGTGCGCGTATCTCGGCAAAGGTTGCAACCGCATCGCCCAGATGCCCCATAACGGTCTGCAATTCCTCGTCATCGGCGCGCAGGAACGGATTGGCCCGCAACTCCTTCGAAAGCCGGGTCGGAACGGTGGGCTGACCTTTCGCGCGTTTGACAGTCACCTCATCGGCATAGGCACGCAGTTCGCTGTTGTCGCCGTCAACCGACAGGGCAAAACGGGCGTTTGCCGCGGTGTATTCATGCGCGCAATAGAGCGTCGTTTCTGCCGGAAGCGCCTTCAGCTTTCGAAAGCGATGTCCACATCTGTTTCGCGGTACCTTCAAAGACGCGTCCGCAGCCCAGAGCGAAGAGCGTGTCGCCGACAAAGGCAATATTGTCGGCTGCAAGATGGAAAGCGATATGGCCTGCCGTGTGTCCGGGCACATCAATCACACGTGCGACATGTGCGCCGATAGAGACCTCGTCGCCATCGCCGACCGCCCGGTCTATCCCCGGAATCTTGTCAGCCTCGCCGCGCGGTCCGATGATCGTGCAGCCGGTCTTTTCCTTGATAAGCGCATTGCCCCCGGCATGGTCGGGGTGCCAATGCGTGTTCCAGATTGCGGTGATGGTCCAGCCACGATCAGCGGCCTGATCGAGAATTTTCTGTCCGTCAGGCGTATCAATGGCGATCGTCTCGCCAGAGGCGGCATCATGCACAAGAAACCCGTAATTATCCTCGCGGCAGGGAAACTGGTGTATATCGAGTGCGGTCATGGTGAGACTCCCTGGTAGCGGCCGGCGGTGTTTCACGAAACAGGATACCCCGTTCATGCGACCTGATGTTCGCAGCCTTATGGACTTTTATGCAAGCCCGCTGGGTCAATCTGCCTGCCATGCGGTAACGCAGCGCATCGGATCGCTCTGGACGTCGGTCTCCGGTCTCGATGTCCTCGGCATAGGGTATGCCCCACCTTATCTGGATGCGCTGCGCGGCAAGGCCAGACGTTTCATTGCCGCGATGCCGGGGGATATGGGCGCACATGAATGGTGCCCGGGGCCACGCGGATCTGCCGTGACGATCTGCGGCGACCACGAACTGCCCTTCCCCGATGCCCTGTTCGATCGCGTGGTCATCGTCCACAGCATGGAAGAGACCCATCGCCATGCCCATTTCCTACGCGAAGTCTGGCGTATCTGCGCGCCGGAGGCCCGGGTCATCATCATCGCCGCGAACCGGACCGGGCTGTGGAGCCGAATGGAAACCACGCCGTTCGGTCATGGCCGACCATTCAGCCGACGGCAGCTCGCCGACCAGATGCGCGACGCGCTTTTGATACCGACCGCCTGGACGCATGCCGTCTACCAGCCACCTTTCGACCTGCCCTTCCTGAACCGGGCAGCGGACGCCTGGGAGAAGGTCGGACGGACCCTCTGGCCCAAACTTGGCGGCGTCGTTCTGGTGGAGGGCGTAAAGCGAACCCGGATAGACCCGACCCGACCAGAACGGGTCCGCATCGTTCCGAGCGGTGCCAGACCGGTCGGGGCACAACCGGCCTTGTCACTTACACATGAACATGTTACACATATTGCTTAATGAGCAGGAGCCAGTCATGAAGTTCGTTACCGCAGTCTTCAAACCATCCAAGCTTGATGCCGTTCTTGACGCCATGGCGGAGGCCGGGGTGAACGGTCTCACTGTCAGCGAAGTTCGCGGATATGGTCGCCAGCAAGGCAAGACCGAGGTGTATCGCGGTGCCGAATACGAGGTCCGCCTTCTGCCCAAGGTGAAGGTTGAAATCGCCTGCGCCGATGCGTCAGTCGACCAGATCGTCGAGGCAATTGCCGCCGTGGCCAATTCCGGCAAGATCGGCGACGGCAAGATCTTCGTTACGCCGCTGGAATCCTCGCTCCGCATCCGCACCGGCGAACGCGACGAGCAAGCCATCGAGGCTTAGTAAAACCCTGGCATGAACCCTGCCTCCGGATTTGGCCTCGCCATTCCGGGGCGGGAACTCGCCGGACCGCTTGCTGAGCAGGTCATTCCGCTCAAGCTGCCCTAAGTTCGGCGATTCCGAACGTCGGCGTCAGTATATGCCCATGGCAAGGCCGGTTGCGAGTGCTGCTCCAAGATCATGGCAGCGTTTCAGATCGGCCTCTCCTATCGCCTTTTCGGCAAGAATATCGGCCTCGGTCTGCGCATGTGTGCACACGATGATCGGTTCCTGCACCGTCTTGAGCCGCCAGCCCGTAGCGATCCGGGCCAGTTGACGCACCGCGTTTTCACCATCTGACCCAGCGCAGATCATCTGCGCATACGGGCGTCCCTCGATCTTTCCGAGCACCGGATAATAGCACCGGTCAAAGAATTCCTTCATCTGTCCCGATAGCGCCGCGAGGTTTTCCGGTGCGGCGAAGATGTAGCCGTCTGCCGACAGGAGGTCTTCTGGATCTGTCTCCTCCGCTCTCAGCAGACGGACCGCGAGCTCCTGCGTGTCTTCACCCCTTATTGCTGATCTTGCGCCCTTGGAGGCGGCTTTTGCCATCGCTTCTGAGCCGCCGGTGCGCGAATGCCAGACGATCAGCAAGGTCGGCATGTCTCAGGCTCCGTCATCAAGCAGCATGACGATGTCCTCACAGAACGCACCTGTCCATCCACGAACTGAATTGCCCACCGTCAACTGGCGCGCCTTCCCGCCGTTCAATCCGGTCACCGAGCGAACAGCTACCCCTTGCGAACGGGCCAGGTCGTGGACATCGGCAAATGTACAAGGGTGGAGGCTCTGCGACGCATGCCAGGGTCGACCGCGCGGTGCCGGAGAGCGACCCGTCAATGCGGTTGTGGCGCGGTGACGCCAGTGGCCGTAATTGGAAAAAGAGATGATGACGTGAGGCGCAATGCGTCGCAGGTCTGCCAGCACCTTCGACGGATCGCGCATTTCCTGCAACGTCTTGGACAACACCGCAACGTCAAGTGAGCGATCAGGATACATGGCCAGATCGGTATCGGCATTACCCTGAACGACAGACAGCCCGCGCGCCACGGCGTCTGCGACCCGGTCTGCCGAGATTTCCAGTCCGCGAGCGGTGACGCCGCGCCTCTCCTGCAGTAGCGCCAGAAGGTCGCCCCGATCGCAGCCGACATCCAGCACGCGTGCACCGGGCGCAATCAGATCGACAATAGCGAGGTGGTCGGCGCGTTCAGTCATGACGCGGTCCGTCCGACGCCTTCACCATCGGCCGTGGCGGAGAGAAACCCCTTCACCGCGCGATAGAAGACGGGTTCGTCCAGCAGGAATGCGTCATGGCCCTTGTCGGTCTCGATCTCGATATAGCTGGCATCGACTCCGGCTGCATTCAGCGCTCGGACAATGTCACGGCTGACCTCTGGCGGATAATGCCAGTCCGACGTGAAGGAGATCGTGCAAACCCGCGTTCCGGCGTTCAGGAAAGCCTTTGCGAGTTGCCCGCCCGAGGCACCGGCCAGATCGAAATAATCCATCGCGCGTGTGATATAGAGATACGAATTGGCATCGAAGCGGTCCACGAAACTGCGGCCCTGATAGCGCAGGTAGGACTCGACCTGAAAATCGGCGTCAAATCCGAACGAAACTGCATCCCGGTCCTGCATGCCCCGGTCGAACTTCTGCTTCAGCGCTTCTTCGGACATATAGGTGATGTGAGCGGCCATGCGCGCCACGGCGAGGCCCCGTTCCGGGCGCTTGCCCGCCGCAAGGTAATCGCCAGCGCACCAGTCCGGGTCGGCCATGATGGCCTGACGACCTACCTCATAGAAGCCGATGTTCTGGGCCGAGTGGCGCGATGCGCCCGCAATCGGAATTGCCGATGCGACCCGTTGCGGGGTGACTGGCGACCCATTGCAACGCCTGCATGGCTCCCATCGAGCCCCCGATGACGCAAAGCAGGCGCTCGATACCAAGCGCATCCAGAAGCGCGATCTGGGCAGAGACCATGTCGCCTATCGTGAGCACAGGAAAGCGCGAACCCCAGACCTGTCCGTCGGCGTCCACACTGGCCGGTCCGGTCGATCCCATGCAGCCGCCAAGTACATTCGAGGCGATGACGAAATAACGATCCGTATCCACGGGCTTGCCGGGCCCGATCATGTCTGCCCACCATGCCGGGCGACCTGTGACGGGGTTTGCCGAGAATGCAAACTGGTCCATGGTCAGGGCATGACAGACCAGAACGGCATTGGTCTTGTCCGCGTTGAGCGTTCCGGAGGTTTCGAACGCGATATCGACAGGATCGAGCACAGCGCCGCTCGTCAGCCGAAGCGGCTCTGAAAGCCTGAGGCGATTGACGCGCGAGAGGGGATCAGAAGTCTTCATGGGTCTTGCGGCCAGTGATGCCGAACTGAGGCGGAAACTGCAATGAAAACTCCAACTGGAATGAAACCTGCACAGCGGTGGGCGAGGCACTGCAAATTGTGTCAAAACACACACGGTCAGCCAGGTTCGGCTGACGTGCGGTCGCGCGACGGTTAAGGCTATGGAGCAGACAGATACATCCTGCAATCTGGATGCACTTCGGGCAGGGCTCGAAGCAGCAGAGGAAGATTTGCGCAAAGCCATCGCGCGGCGTTACCGCGCGGCAGAGACGCTGCGTGTGGCCGAACGGTCGTGGCGCGGCGGCGGCAAGTTCACGCCGACGCTCGACTTCAAGCTATATGCGGCTGCCGGTAACGAAGACCCGACCCTGCGACAGGCAATGTGGGCGGCCAGCTTCCCGCTAACGCTGGCGGCCCAAGGCATTTCACGCATCTCCGTTTCCGGGCCGGAAAGCCTGCGCACCTGGGACCATGCCCGTGCCATTTTCGGTCACCACATCAAGATGCATTTTGAACCGGATGCGCGCGAATCGCTTCTGGAATGCGTCGAACGGACCGGTACGATTTCGGTTCTGGGCTGGATGACGCAACCGGGTGCCGGTCTCTGGTGGCCCATTCTCAACGAAGGGCGGTTCCAGTCGTTGCGGATTGTTGCCGGCTGGCCGGTCAATGGCGAGCTGGACCCGGCGACCGCGATCATCGCAAACGGGGAATTGCCGCGTGCGACCGATGGTGCATCTCTCCTCATCTGCCATGACGATCTTTACCGGGCCGAGCGCCAGTTTGCCGAGGTGGGCATAACGGTGCGCGAGCTGGGCCGGGCGCGCTCGCTCGTCCTCTTCAAGGCCGACATGCCCGCCAATGAGAGCGATCCACGCCTGACGCGGCTTCGACGCGCAGGGCTTGACGGATTGAAACTGGTCGGGGCACTTCCGGCAGGCTGATAGACTGTCGAAAAAGGATCAGGCATGACGCCGCGCCCGTTGCCCAATATCGAAGAGATTATCCCCTACGTTCCGGGACTGGCCGCAGACGAGGGCTATAAACTGTCGTCTAACGAAAACCCGCTTGGATGCTCACCGAAAGCGACGGCCGCGCTTCAGGACGCCATATCCGATCTGGCGACCTATCCTGATGGCGGCGCAAACCGTCTGCGCACCGCAATCGGCAAGCGTTATGGTGTCGATGCCGCCCGCATTATCTGCGGAGCCGGTTCGGACGAGATCTTCCAGATGCTGGCGCGGGCCTTTCTGCAGCCGGGCGACGAAGTCATCCAGAGCGCGCATGCGTTTCTCGTCTACCGTCTGGTCACCCAGCAGGCAGGCGCAACGATGATATCCGTGCCCGAGACGGACCTGTGCGCCGATGTCGATGCCATGCTGGCGGCTGTGACCGGCAAAACGAAGATCGTTTTCCTGGCGAATCCGAACAATCCGACAGGCAGCTATCTGCCGTTCGAGGAGGTGCGCCGCCTGCATGCCGGCCTGCGGGGCGACATCCTGCTGGTGCTCGACGCCGCCTATGCCGAATATGTTACGCTGAACGATTACAGCTCCGGTCTGGAAATGGCAGGCAGCTATGAAAACGTGCTGATGACACGCACATTCTCGAAGATACACGGCCTGGCCGCCCTGCGTCTGGGTTGGGCTTACGGACCCCAAGCCATTATCGATACGCTCAACCGTGTCCGTGGCCCGTTCAACGTGTCCATGCCAGCTCAAGTCGCTGGTATTGCCGCTCTGGAAGACGAAGCCTTCGCCAGCCGGTCGGCCCAGTTCAACAATGACGAGCTTGCACGCGTTGCGCCGCTGATTGCAAAGGCCGGTCTCACGGTCTTTCCCAGCGTGGCGAACTTTCTGCTCATCCGCTTTCCGGACGTGGAGGGCAAACGGTCACACGACGCCAATACGTTCCTGAAAAACCGCGGTCTGACTGTGCGCGGTGTGGCTCCCTACGGGCTGAAAGACTGTCTGCGCATCTCGATCGGCGTCCGCGAAGCCAATGATCAGGTCGTGCGCGCCCTGACGGATTTCATGTCTGCCCCGTGACGGACACACCGGTTTTTCAGAATGTCGCAATACTCGGGTCCGGTCTGATCGGGTCTTCGCTCGCAAGGGCGATCACCGCCCGTTTCCCCGCGACGGACATTCATCTGCACGATCCCGATGCAAAGGTTCGCGCCGTAGCAACGCGGCTTGACCTTGGCGTCATGCATGACACTGCGGGCGCAGCTGTTGCTACGGCCGATCTGGTTGTGTTCTGCATGCCGGTGGGCGCAATCGCCGAAGCGGCGGCAGATATCGCATCGGATCTACCCGGAACCGCACTCGTTACAGATGTCGGATCGGTCAAGACCCGCGTTCGTGATGCCCTGACGGCCGCCCTGCCCGGACATGCACGGATCATTCCGGGACACCCCATTGCCGGGACTGAAAAGTCAGGTCCGGAAGCGGGTTTTGCCGACCTCTTCAAGGGTCGGTGGTGCATCCTCACACCGCCCGATGAGACAAGCGACGGACTGGCCGACCTGACAGCGTTCTGGGAGGGGCTGGGAAGCCGTGTCGAAATGATGACGCCCGAACATCACGACCGCGTCCTGGCCATTACAAGCCATCTTCCGCACCTGATCGCTTTCAACATTGTCGGCACCGCGTCTGATCTTGAGGCCGTCACCGAAAGCGAAGTGGTGAAGTTTTCCGCCGGAGGATTTCGTGACTTCACCCGAATTGCCGCCTCCGATCCGGTCATGTGGCGCGACGTCTTCCTGAACAACCGCGATGCCGTTCTGGAGATGCTGGGGCGGTTTACCGAAGACCTGACGGCCCTGCAGCGTGCAATACGCTGGGAGGATGGCGAGGCGCTCGCTGCCTGCTTTACCCGCGCGCGCGGTGTACGGCGGAGCGTCATCGATGCCGGTCAGGATACCGATGCCGCCAATTTCGGCCGCGACGAGAGCTGATTGCCTGCAACGGCCCGACACCCGAAGACCTCACGAAGTCCACGCGCTTGCCAAGCCTCCCTTCACGCGCGAAAACAGGGTTTCAGAACACGATAAAGAACCGGGAGAAACAAACATGGCCGATCCAAAGACCGTTGCCTTCGCAGACCTTGAAAGCCTCGCTGGCAAAGCGGTTGGCACTTCCGGCTGGCACACCATTGATCAAGACCGCGTCAACATGTTCGCCGAAGCGACGGGCGACCATCAATGGATCCACGTGGATGTGGAGCGGGCCACGAAAGAAATCGGTTCACCCATTGCTCACGGGTACCTGACGCTGTCGCTTCTGCCGGTATTAAGCGGTGAAGTTCTCAAGGTTACCGGCGTGACCCGCGGCATCAATTACGGCTCCAACAAGTGCCGCTTCACGAACATGGTGCCGGTCGGCTCCAAGGTCCGCCTTAGCCAGAAGTGCGTTTCCGTCGAGCCCAAGGCCGGGGGCAAGCAGATGGTAATGGAATCCACCGTCGAGATTGAAGGACAGGAGCGCCCGGCGCTCGTGGTCGAAGCCATTACTGTGCTCTACGGCAGCTAAACGCTGGCGGAACGCAGCCAACCGCCTGGCCTTGCGTTTCGCAATCAGTGCCGGCCAGAACGGGCAGCAACAACGTCTCTTGAAAGGTCCAGGATGAAAACCCCGCTTACCGCTTTCGTGTCCGCCATCGCTTTGATGGCCGGCCTTCCCGCCACTGCCCAGACAACAGGTGCCGAGGCCGCGCAGACCCGTGCAGAGACGGCCCAGCAAACCGAAAGCGAACGGCTGAACGACTTTTTCGAGGACACCTATAACGAAGCAGTCGCCCGCAGCCCGATCCGGCAGACCTTTCTTGGAATCAAGACCGACTACGACAAGTGGGACGACAACTCCCCCGAAGCGAGGGAAGCCGAGTTCGCTATCAAGAGCGACAAGATCGAGGAGATGCGCGAAGAGTTCGATTTCGACGATCTGACCCCTGAAGCCAAGCTGTCCTATCGCCTGTTCGAGTATGACTATGAGAAGGACGCGGCCGCCTTCGCCTACTGGCAGCACGCTTACGTTTTTGACCAGATGCGGGGCCAGCAGAGTTCCGTCCCGGCCTTCCTGATCAACCAGCACGCGGTTTCCAGCCTGTCGGATGCGGAGGCCTATATCGCGCGTCTGAACGGTGTCGAGGCTTACATGGACCAGCACATCGCCAATGCGGAGGCCGCGTCCGAACTGGGTATTCGCCCGCCGCTTTTTGCGTTTGACCGGGTGATCAGCGATGCACGCAACATCACCGATGGCTTCCCGTTCGGTGATGCAGCCTCGGATGGAAGCGATGACAGCCCGCTGATGGCTGATTTCCGCAAGAAGGTGACCGCGCTGCAAACCGCCGGGACTGTTACCGAGGCCGAAGCTTCGGACCTGATGACGAAAGGCACAACCGCCATCGAGACACGCGTCGGCGCGGCATATGACAAGATCATCGCCTTCGCCGAAGCGGAAAAAGCGGTTGCTACAACAGATGATGGCGTCTGGAAGCTGCCCGATGGCGAAGCCTATTACGCCATGCGCCTCGCACAGATGACCACCACCGACCTGACGGCGGATGAGATCCATGATCTGGGCCTCGCCGAGGTTGCACGTATTCATGACGAGATGCGCGCCATCATGAAGACCGTCGGCTTTGAGGGCGATCTTAAGGACTTCTTCGAGTTCACGCGTACTGACCCGCAATTCTATTACGAGAATACCGATGAGGGGCGCGACGCGTATCTGGCCGATGCTACGGCTTTGATCGACACCATGCGCGAAGCTCTCCCGACGGCGTTCAATACGCTTCCCAAAGCAGATATGATCGTAAAGCGCGTCGAGCCGTTCCGCGAGCAGTCGGCCGGCAAGGCATTCTACCAGCGTCCGGCACCGGACGGCTCGCGACCGGGCATCTATTACGCCAACCTTTACAACATGGCCGACATGCCGATCTACCAGATGGAAGCGCTGGCCTATCATGAAGGGTTGCCGGGCCATCACATGCAGATCGCTATCGCGCAGGAGCTTGAAGGCCTGCCGAAGTTCCGCACGCGTGGAGGTCACACGGCCTATACCGAGGGTTGGGGCCTCTACACCGAGTTCCTGCCCAAGGAGATGGGATTTTACCAGGACCCGTATTCCGACTTCGGACGCCTCGCGATGGAGCTTTGGCGCGCGGCGCGTCTGGTTGTCGATACCGGCCTGCATGACAAGAAATGGACCCGCGAGGAAGCCATTGACTATCTTCTGGAGAACACACCGAACCCCGAAGGCGACGCCATCAAGGCCATTGAGCGCTACATCGTCATGCCCGGTCAGGCGACAGCCTACAAGATTGGCATGATCCGCATTCAGGAGCTTCGTGAGGATGCGAAAACGCGTCTGGGCGACAAGTTCACCCTTGGCGCATTTCACGATGCTGTCTTGCGCAACGGATCGGTTCCGCTGGAAATTCTGGAAACGCTGGTCGACGAATGGGTCGAAGAGACGCTTGCCGAAGCCTAGTCGCTTTCGGCCGTTTGCTTGAAGACCTGGCCTGACAGGCCCCCGCCTTTGCGGGGGAGGAAAACCGGCTCTTTCCCTACCCCCGAAACCCCTTCGCCACGACGTAGATTTCCGGAGAATGGGCCCGGCTGGCAGGTGGTTTGGCATGTTTCACATCGTCAAAACGCAGCTTCAGACTGTCCAGAAGTGCCGCTGAAGTGCCGCCCTGAAAAACTTTTGAACAGAAATGCCCGCCCGGCTTCAGCGCGCGCGTCGCAAAGTCCACGGCCAACTCGACAAGCGTCACGGTGCGCAGATGGTCGGTCTGCCGGTGACCGGTCGTGTTGGCGGCCATGTCCGAAAGGACCAGATCTGCCTTGCCGCCCACCAGTTCGCTGATCCGGGTCAGCATGGCCGGATCGTTGACGTCGCCTTTTAGAAGCTCCGCGCCGACAATCGGTTCGATATCGAGAAGGTCTATACCGACGACAGTACGTGCGCCGCGTTCCAGTGCCACCTGCACCCAGCCACCCGGAGCCGCACCCAGATCGATGACATCGATGCCTTTGCCGAGCAGGCCGAACCGGTCATCAAGCTCGATCAGCTTGAAGGCTGCGCGTGAGCGATAGCCCAGCTCCTGCGTTCGCTTGACGTAAGGGTCGGCGAGCTGGCGTTCGATCCAGCGTTTGGAGCTTTCGCTATCGGCATTGCGAGCGGGTATCTTCTTCTTCGCAGTTCGCCCGGATGTTCCTTTTCCGGCACCGATGCCCTTGCCGGTCCAGCGCCGCTTCTCGTCATTCGCCATCATGTTCGCTTTCCCGGGGGTTGTCCCGTCCGCGCCGACCCGCGCGCGATGTTGCAGGTTTGTGCATCATCGAAAGCAAGAGACCTTCACGCAGCCCCCGGTCGGCGACCCGAAGCGTTTGTGCAGGCCATAGCGACCATACAGCCTCCAGTATAGCACATCCGGCCAGAACAAGATCGGCCCGTTCAGCGCCGATGCACGGCTCTCCGGCCCGTTCCTTCGGCGATTGTGCACGAAGGCGCGCCGAGATTGCGATAGCCTGATCGCGGTCAAGCCAGCTGCCATCAACGCGGTCGCGCGAATACGATGTCAGGCCCTGCGCCACGGCGCTGAGGCTGGTGACCGTTCCACTTGTCCCGATCAGGTGACAGGTTCTGCCCGCAAAGGCGTCGCGAAAGGCGCGGCCCGGTGCGAAAGCTTCGATTCGTGCGGCGGCATCGTCCAGCATCTGCGCATAGAACGCCGGGTTGCCGGCTTCAGGAAATGCTTCTCCCAACGTGACCACGCCAATAGGAAAGCTTGCCCAGGCCAGTAATGGCGGAGACTTCAGCGCTCCGGAAACACCACCTTCACGGGCCTGACGCGCATCGACCCAGGACAATTCCGTCGACCCGCCCCCGATATCGACCACAAGCACCAGTTCGGCGGCATCGTCGATGAGGTCAAGTGAGCCGATGACTGCCAGGCGCGCCTCTTCATTTGGAGAGATGATCTTGAAAGCAAGCCCGGTCTCGTCGCGAATGCGGTTTATGACGCTGCGACCGTTTCCTGCGACACGGCAGGCTTGCGTGGCAACGCACCGAACCTTGCCGACACGATGGCGCTTCAGCCGCTTCTGGCAGTCCTTCAGGGCGCGAATCGTGCGCAGCACCGCGTCTTCGGATATCTCTCCCGAGGCCTGCAGCCCCTCGCCCAGCCTCACAATACGCGAATAGCTGTCGACCACGCGAAAGCGGTCGCCACTGGCCTGAGCAACCAGCAGGCGGCAATTGTTGGTACCGAGGTCGATCGCCGCGAAAAGGTCGCGCGAACCGCCCCGGCGCGGGCGACGGGAAGGCCTCTTCCGCGCTGCGTCGGTCCTGAGCATGAAACCGCTCTTTGAAAATAGTCTTGGCAGTGTTCTAGCAAGGGAAATCACAGGGCGAAACTGGCGACGCTTGGAACATTGCCAGCAATCGCTATCTTATCTGACTAATCGCGTTTGAGCAGGGAGCTTGTGCAGTGGCGGACAGATACGCCAAATTCCAGATCGGGCAGGTTGTAAAGCATCGGCTGTTTCCGTTTCGCGGCGTCATCTTCGATGTCGATCCGGAGTTTTCCAATACCGAGGAGTGGTGGGAGTCGATCCCCGAAGATGTCCGTCCCCGGAAGGAGCAACCATTCTATCATCTGCTCGCGGAGAATGAGCAGAGCCACTATGTGGCCTATGTCTCCGAACAGAACCTGCTGGAAGACGAAGAGGGCGGGCCGGTCGATCATCCGAGAATCCGCGAGGTTTTCTCGGGCACGGACGGTGGCCGCTATACCGTCAGGCCGGGGCTGAGACATTAGGAATCAACCTCCAAGAGGGCGATCATATTCCGGCAACTGATAACAGCAACTGGGTGACCCCGGAGCTATTTCGCGTCCGGCTGGTTTTCCGGTAGCGCCTGGGTAAACGCGTCCAGCTTCATGACCTGCGCTTCTGCAGCCAGCAAACGCTGAAAAGGCACAAGGTCGACATTGAACCGTCGTGCATTCCAGAGCTGCGGAACGAGACAGATCTCGGCAAGCCCCGGCGTATTGCCAAACAGGTAGGCAGACGTCTCGGTTCCACTGGAAAGTCCGGCCTCAAGCGCCTTGAACCCGGACGTGATCCAGCTTCGGTACCAGCTATCTATCTGATCCTGGGAGGCACCGAAATCCTGCTTCAGCTTGCGCAGGACAGAGAGATTGTTGAGCGGGTGAACATCGCACGCGATCGTGTCGGCAAAGGCCCGGGCTTGAAGACGGCGCCATTTATCCGCAGGGAGAAACGATGGATCCGGCCAGGTTTCGTCAATCCATTCAAGGATCGCCATCGACTGATTGGCCACACCATCGATTGTCTTGATTGCAGGAACCCGGCCTTGCGGGTTCAGTGCCAGATAGGCTTCGCTGCGCTGTTCATCGATACCTGGAGCGATATTGACAGGGACATGGTCGATCACAACGTTTTTCAGATTGAAGGCAATTCGCAAACGGAACGCCGCAGATGATCGCCAATACCCGTAAAGGCTCAGTTCGCTCGTGGTCATCCGCATCTCCCTGATCGTTTTCGACACCTCCGTGTCCTCGTTTCCGAACAGGAACATGAGGGGCAAGGTTCCATTGTGCTTTCAGCACCGGCCGGTTTTATGCAAGACCTGTCGGGGCGCGTTCATTCCAGAGGAATTCTCCTATGTCCGATACATCGACCACGGAAGACACTGACCCGAAAGGCGCAGGACCGAACGGCGACTACACGATCGACCAGAATTACGCGGCCTATACAGAAGCCGAGCACGGCATATGGGACAGGCTGTATGAGCAGCAGACAAAGCTGCTCCCCGGCCGGGCGGCCGATGCGTTCATGCACGGTCTGAAGGCGCTTGATCTCGGCAAATGCGGGATCCCGCATTTCGAGCGGATGAGTGACGAGCTCGAAGCGCTCACCGGCTGGCGGGTCGTGGCTGTCCCCGGTCTGGTGCCGGACGCGGTTTTCTTCGACCATCTGGCCAACCGGCGATTTCCGGCCGGCAATTTCATCCGGACGCCGGAGCAGATCGACTATATTCAGGAGCCGGATGTTTTCCATGACGTCTTCGGGCATGTCCCGATGCTGACAAACCCGGTTTTCGCCGACTACATGCAGGCCTACGGCCAGGGCGGCCTGCGCAGCCTCGAATATTCCGCCCTGAAGAATCTGGCAGCGCTCTATTGGTACACGGTCGAGTTCGGGCTGGTGACGAATGGCGACGATCTTCGGATCTACGGTGCCGGAATCGTTTCTTCTCGGTCAGAGAGCGTATTTGCTCTGGAGAATGCCTCACCGAACCGGATTCGTTTCGATCTCGAACGCGTCATGGCCACCGACTACCGCATCGACGACTTCCAGCAGACCTATTTCGTCATCGACAGCTATGACGAGCTTTTCCGCGCAACCGTCGATACAGACTTCGAGCCTCTCTACAAACGTCTGGACGGACGGTTTCCGTACCAGCCTGAGAATGTGCTCGATACGGACAGCGGTGCGAACGCGTGGCACGCAAGAGTACGCGCGATCTGGCGGCCGCACGGGCTGACGGCACCCGTTGCAACCACGTCGGTTTGGACCTGCCGTAAATTTGCCCATGGGTCCCCAAACGAAAAAGCCCCGCGATAGCGGGGCTGTTCCTCTGATTTCGATCCGGTCGTGCCCGGGGGCAGCTATTCCAGATTGAAGGAAATCGGGTAGACAACGTTCTTTCGTTCAGCCGGCTTGCCGCGGATAATCTTGGGCGCAAATTCCACCCGTTCCACTGCCCGTTCGGCTTCCCGCGTAAATACGCCGTCAGTACACTGCGCAGATACGTTGTAGGGACGGCCGCGCGTATCAACGTCGAAACGCACGTCGCAGCTGCCCTCGATGCCACGTTCAGCGGCACGCTGGGGATAGCTTGGCAGCGGTGGACGGATCGGCTGAGCATCACGGTCCGACACGGCAACCGCATCGAATGCAAGGCTCTGGACCCGGTCAATCCGAAGCTCGGTTGGTGCCGATCCCTGAATCTGCGGCGTCGGCAGGTTTACGTTCGATTTTGCAGCGGAGAGCTTTGGCGGTGGGGGCGGCTTGTCTGCCGACTCCAGACGCTTCGGCTGAGCCCGCTGGGTCCGGCGGATCTCCTGGCTTTCATCCTGCGGAGTGATTCGTTCAAGCGTACGGAACTCATTCTCGCTGAGAGTAATGTCCTTCGGCTCGATCAGAAGACCCATGAGAAGAAACAGACCGACAACGATGGCCGCCGCGAATGGAAGACCAACGGCCAGACGTATTAAAGGATTAGAAAACATGATGAATTCCCTTCTCAGTCCAGCTCGGTTGAAATGTTGACCGCCGCCTCGGAGTCAGCGCCGGTAATGGCTGACATGGCCAGTTCGAGCACCTCGGCTTCGGATTCATTATCTACCTGAAGAACAATCTGGCCCTTCGGGTTGCTCTCGCGAAGCTCACGAATTGTGAACTCCAGCTCCCGCGGGTCAATCTGCTTCTTGTCGACAAAGATTTTGCTCTCCTCGTCGATGGCAATGATAATCCCGAGCGGGGTCACCAGCCTGTCATTATCGACGTCGGACCGGTTGATGTCGACGCCGGGCAGTTTGATGAACTGCGCCGTGACGATGAAGAAAATCAGAAGGATGAACGTGACGTCCAGCATGGGCGTCAGGTCCAGCGTCTGTTCTTCCGGATCTCTTGCACGGATTTTTCGTGCCATTGCGATCTCCTAGGTTGGCTGGTCGACGGTGAAGCCGACATTTTCGACCTGGGCACTGCGGGCCTGGTCGACGACCAGAACAACAAGCCGGTTCTTTGCACGTGGATGCGCCTGAACAAGGACCGCACTTTCAGGCGTCTCTGCCCGAAGCCGTTCAATGTTCGCCCGGACCGATTCCACATCCGACAGACGACCGTTCACATAAACCAGACTGTCTTCAGACAGGCGGATGAGAATTGTAGGCTGTGGATTGACGGGTTGATCCGGCGGCGCCGGTGGTGGCGGCGTCAGGTCGAGCGCACGTTCCTTGATGAAGGTCGCGGTGACGATGAAGAAGATCAGTAGGATGAAGACGATGTCGAGCATCGGCGTCAGATCGACTTCGGTAGTATCCGCACTTCTGCGTCTGCGCCCTCTCATCGTTCGACCTCCATCTTGTCAGCGACAAGCTGAACGCTCCGGTTCACGCGACGATCCATACTGGTCGTAAAAAGAATGCCAGAGAGCGATGCGACCATGCCTGCCATGGTCGGTATCGTCGCTCGTGACACGCCGCCGGACATGGCCTGGGCATCCGCACCCGATGACAAGGCCATCACGTCGAACACCTGAACCATTCCGGTCACAGTTCCCAGGAGGCCGAGCAGGGGCGCGAGCGCCACCATGGCCTTGGTCAGGGAAACGTTCTGCTCGGCTTGCTGGCGTACGCGGCTGATCAGCATGTCCCGTGCCCAGAGGGCGTAGGTCGTGCGATGATCGCTGCGGTTTTCCCAATCCTTCAATGCGCGCTTGGCGATCTGCTTGTGACCGAAGCGAAAGTAGAACTCCCGCTCCAGAATCAGCGCCCACATCACGAATGTGGTGCCGAAGATCACGAGCAGAACGGGTCCGCCACGGTCCAGAAAGGCTTGTAGATCAGCTAACATAATGTTGGCTCCTCGTGCCGGGACTGGCAGCCGTCAAGCGACCGCCACCCCTTTTTCTGCACGCTCGGCAACCAGACCGGCGGCCTGTTCGTCAAGGATCTGCTGATTGGAGCGGGCAGCTCCGGCGCAGAGCGCATGGACCAGCAGGAGCGGGATAGCCGCGACGAGACCGAACACCGTGGTCATGAGAGCGGTCGAGATACCGTCTGCCATCAGCTGTGGGTCACCGGCACCGTAGATCGTGATCGCGGTGAAGGTGATGATCATGCCGATAACCGTACCGAGGAGACCAAGCAGCGGAGCAACCGCGGCCAGAACCTTCACGATATCGTTGAACCGTTCGATGCGCGGGGATTCTTTCAGAATCTGCTCGTCGAGTTTCAGCTCAAGCGTTTCGACCTGATCGTTGCGATGGTCTTCATAGACCTGGAAGACGCGGGACAGCGGGTTGCCGGAACCGGCCTTTCCCTTCTTGGCGGTCGAGCGCATGGCACCGCCCATCAGGAAGAGCGAGATAAGCTTGAACAGACCGATGAGCAGACCGATCGGAAGCAGCGCGAACAGGATGATCGCACCGACAATGCCACCATCTTCAAGACGATCGCCAAGGGTTGGAAGCTTGCCGTAGGTGTCGAAGAGACCGCCCTTGGATGGATCCACAGGGGCGCGAACGACTTCATCCGGGCCGGCATTGATCAGGTTGCGCATGGCGCTCGAGAAATCGCCGGGAGGCTGCTTCGGGAACGCGGCGAGCTTGCCGTCACGCATTTCAGCAAAAGCAACATTATCCGTCGTCGCAGAGTTGAAGACGCCGACGCGAAGGAGTTCCTTGGTCAGGTTTTCACCATCCGGACCGATGTTCGCAACAGGAGCGGTGAACGTCGTCACTTCGGACTGCGCAACCATTTCCTGAAGGATCGCCTTGGGCAGGCTGTCGAGATCGGTACGGCTGGGCAGAGCCCGGGCCTGTGCGATTTCAGACAACTTGTCAGCGCGACCCGGATACTGGGCGGAGGCCAGCGAGTTGCGGATAACCGGCATGGTCTCACCGGCAGCCTGACGGAACTGTCCGAGAAGCTGACCGAAGTCACCGGCTTCTTCCTGCAGCTGGGACGACAGATCGGTGATCTGGGTCTCGTTTGCCTGGAACTCGTTTGCGAGCGCTTGGCCACGACCTTCTGCAGCATTAAGCTGCCCACGGAGCGTGCTCATCGAAGCGGCCTGCTCGTTGCGTGCCGCCTGGAATTCGCGAAGGCGCTGGGCGTTTTCAGCCGTCAGCGCTTCTGAGTCCCGCTGAACGGCACGAAGCACGTCCTGCAAGGAAGATTGCGCCTGAGCAGGAATGGCAGCCACCAGGCTGGTTCCGCCCAATAGTGCCACCGCACCAAGCGCCTTGAGGGAAAGTTTCAGGTTCTTCATTTCAAACACCCTTCTGATCCGGACTGGAGCGCTTATTGCGCTGCGCTGACGGAAAACTTCTCGATAGGCCCGAACAACACATCCTGTTGCTTGGTGCCCTCGGCGATGCGGATCGCGTCCTGGATAGGACGGCGGAAGCTGGAATCCAGCGGCTGCCATGCATTGGTTTCACGGTCCCAGCGGGCGACTTCGCCGGTCACCGGGTTCAGATACACCAGAGCCACGCGGCCGTACTGGAAGAGCTGAACGGTCACGGGCTCGCCGTCCACGTCGATCTCTTCCTCGTACGACGCGATGGTACGGCCATATTCCATCTCGGCCTGATAGGCTTCGATGATGAGGCGGTAACGCTCGGCCGGAGAAACGTCGGCGCTGTCCATGGCGCGGTTCAGCTGATCAAGACGCTCCTGACGAAGCTCGGACTTGAACGGCAGATCCGCTTCCACGAAGACTTCGAGGTCCGAAATCATGTCGAGCATCATCGGCGTCATCTGGGCGGAGATTTCATCCACCCGTCCGAGCTGATCGTTCAGTGATGCAAGCTCTTCACGCTGGGAAGCGACAACGCGCTCCTGCTGCGCAGCATAGAGCCTGGCAGCATCGAGACGCTGGAGCATCGTACGATACTCGCGAACAAGATCGCTTCGCTCGTCATCGAGCTGATTGATCTGGTCCTGCACCTGCTCGGCTTGCCGGGTCGCTCGCTCGCCGGTCTGGATAGCCTGATCGAGCTGCGCGATGGCAGGCAGACCCACAAGACAAAGACCCGCAACTATTGCGCCACGAGCCGGAATTAGAACACGCTTCATGTTCGCCTCTCACTCCATTCATTGCGTGAAGATCACGCATGGAAAAATCGTTATTCCGGCGAAGGGGCATCCTCCACCGGTCGTTTTCAGTGTCCTGCGCACACATGCAGGCTGAGTTTCCAAGGCGTGGTCCGGAACGCTCCGGGGATCACCTGAAGCCAACTCGCGTTGACCACCCTTAAACATTCTTATTACAGCAGCATTCTAACGTACTGCTTTATTGTCACCTGTCCCGAGGTAACAGGCGGACGCTATCAACCTGACCGAAAAGATCAATAAGATTCACTGCAGGTCGACCGAATTAGATAAAAGAGTGAGGAGCATTGTGCGCGAACGGGTCGAGATAGTTGCCGATATAGGCGGAACGAATGCACGTTTTGCTGCAGTTTCGCGCGATGAGGGAAAAATCGGCCTGAAATTTCAAGGGCGTTACAATTGTGCAGCGTATCAGTCGTTTGAGGCGGTTTTAGCCGACTGGACAGCAACTTTGCCAGCGCCTCCGACCCACGCGCTGTTCGCGCTTGCCGGTCCCGTGGCCGGCGAACGGGTCCGCCTGACCAACCTGCCCTGGCCGCAAATCGATGGCGCAACCCTCCGGTCCGGGAGCGCTCTCGATCAGTGCGTTATGGTTAACGATTTCCATGCCATGGCCCGCGCCGTGCCGGTTTACGGCGAAGACGCGTTTGTTCCGGTGCGCGCTGGAACGGCCGACGAGACTGCTCCGGTCGTGGTGATCGGCCCGGGCACCGGTCTGGGGATCGCATTGCTTTGTCCGCGAGTGGACGGCAGCTGGCATATCGTTTCCGGTGAAGGCGGGCATCAGGCTTATGCACCGCGCAGCCAGCGGGAAAGGGAAATCGCCGCCGCTCTGGAGGCGCGGTTCGGCTATGTCTCGAATGAGCGCGTTGCCGCGGGGATCGGGCTTGCGGACTTGCAAACGGCCCTCTGCGACGTGGAGGGCGCGCCGCGCGTCATCCTCTCCGCGCCCCACCTCATCGCAGCCGCCAAAGCCGGAGACGCGTTCGCCGCAGAGATATGCGCCTTGCGTGCGGGAGCGGTTCTCTCCGCTGCGGGCGACATGGTGCTGATGGCGGGCGCGCGTGGCGGAGTGGTTTTGACGGGCGGTGTATCGCCCTACCTGCTCGACTGGTTTCGCAGCGATGCGGCGCTCGACAGGTTCAGCGAGCGAGGGCCGAAGACCGACTTCATGACGGACATCCCCATTCGCATGCTGTCAGAGCCGGATGCGGCGCTTGTCGGGGCGGCAGCACTTCTGCAAGACTGACGCGCATCACCGCCGCGTTTTTACCGGGTCAGCCGGTCATGAAGCCTTGCCCCAGCCCTGCAAGGCGGCAGCTTCGGCGCGCAGGCGTTCCGGTCCGCCGAGCAGCTGCCGGTTCAGGCCGATCCGCTTGAACCAGTAGTGCAGGCCAAGAAGATCGGTGAAGCCCATGCCGCCATGCACTTCGGTCGAGGTGCGGGCGATAAACGTACCAACCTCTGCCATATGCGCCTTGGCCAGACGTGACAGCAGGGGTGCGTCCTCCGGAATGGCATCGAAGGCGTGCGCCGCCTGCCAGATCAGGGCGCGCGCAGGTTCCAGCTTCGCCGCCATCTCAGCGCACATGTGCTTGACCGCCTGAAAGCTGCCGATCTTGCGACCAAACTGTTCGCGCGTTCCGGCATAGTCGACAGCCATGTCCAGCATGGCCTGCGCTGCACCGAGCGTATCCGCGGCCAGCAGGATACGCTGCGCCATGATGGCCTTTTCCAGCGCCTGTCCGGGCGAATTGCCTTCGTCGAGCGCCTGTGCGGGCACAGCTTTCATGTCGAGTTCGAATAGTGTGCGCGAGGCGTCGATCGTCGCCAGCCTGGTCCATGATACGTCGTTTGCACGCGCATCGATGACATGCAGTCGCCGGGTCATGTCGGCGATGAGAACATGTGTGGCCTGCTCGCCGCCCAGAACGAACATCGAGCGCCCGGCAAGCGTGCCCCCGTCCGCTACAATTCCGGTCCCGCTTCGCGCGCCGGTGTGCTCGGACAAGGCGAGCGCAAAACGGGTCTCGCCACTGGCCATGTCGGACAGATCAACAGCCGTATCTGTTCCGGACGCACGCGAAAGCGCGAATGCTGCACCCGCGCCAGACTGCACGCCTCCCGCGGGCGAAGCGTGATAGCCGAGCGCTTCCTGCACCAGAGCCGCTTCCATCAAGCCAAGGCCAAGCCCGCCTGCGCTTTCCGGAACGCAGAGGCCCGGCAGACCGAGATCGCGGAGACCATGCTCCAGGGCGTCCGCTGCGTCGCTCTTGCCATCGGCCCGATCGCGCAAGGCGGCCAGCGTATCGCTGCCACCAAGAAAGCTGCGAACGGCTTCCTGCAGGGCCTGCTGATCCTCATTCAGGGCAAACTTCATGATCGCGCCTCCGGCCTTGCCGGTTTCGGTTCGCGCGGCATGCCGAGCCCACGCTCGGCGATGATGTTCTTTTGAATCTGCGCCGTCCCGCCGCCGATGATGAGCCCAAGATCGTACATGTAGCTTGCCTGCCAGCGTCCATCCTCGCGCAGATGCTCGCCGCTGCCGTAAAGCGTGCCGAGCTCCCCCATCGCGTCAATGGCGAGGCCTGCCAGCCGGTGATTGAGCTCGCATCCCTGCAGCTTGACGATCAGCCCGGCCATGCCTGCGCTTTCGCCCTGAAGTTTTGCCGTCATCGTGCGCAAGCCCATTGGCCTGCATCGCATATACCTCGGCCTGCAATGCCACCAGCCGGTCGAGGAAAACCGGATGATCGATCAGCCGCTGGCCGTCGACAGTTTCCTCCTGCATGAGGTCGGCAATGGCCATCAGCCGCGCCCGCGCCGCATTCGGATCGCCCAGCATGCCGCGCTCATGGCCAAGCGTTGCGTTCGCCACGGCCCAGCCCTCGCCCGGACGACCGACGATCTGGTCTTTCGGGACGCGCACATCTGTGAAGAAGACCTCGTTGAAGTTGGCTGCACCGGTCATGTCGATGAGGGGGCGCACCTCTATGCCGGGCGTTTCCATCGAGAAGATCAGATAAGAAATACCGGCATGCTTCCTTGCATCCGGCTCGGTGCGGACGAGACAGAATATCATGTCGGCCTGTTTCGCCGTACTGGTCCAGATCTTCGAACCATTGATGACATAGTCATCGCCGTCGATCACCGCCGAGGTCTTCAGGGCCGCAAGATCGGACCCGGCACCCGGTTCGGAATAGCCCTGACACCAGACGACCTCGCCGCGCAGGGTCGGTCCGATCCAGTCGCGTTTCTGTGCTTCACTGCCAAGTTCCAGCAGGGTGGGCACGAACATGGATATGCCCTGATTGGCCAGTGGACCGGGCAGGCCGGACGCAGCGAAAGCTTCGGCGATGATGCGGGATTTCAGAATGTCCGGTTCCGCGCCATAGCCGCCATACGCTTCCGGTACGGTTCGCGCCGCCAGCCCGTTCTCGATCAACAGCTTTTGCCAGGCGAGCCGTCGGGGATGCTTTATCCCGCGATCACCGCGCTGCGGTGCCTGGTCACGATTGGCCGCAAGAAAGGCGGCCACTTCATCGCGAAACGCGAGGTATTCAGGTCCGAGCGCCAGATCCATCTTGTGAAACCTCTCCTTCGTTTCAGACCAGACTGGCTTGGCGCGGTTCGGGTGACAAGTGATGTGGCACGCCTCACCCTTTGCGAGGACGCGGAGATCACGAATACCGGATCAGGTCAGACGTGATGGCTGAATAACCATCCATTGCCCTTGACTGAGCGTCGGTGTCAGAGCGCCGGCGCTTCTTTTTGCTCATCCGGTCAGCGGTCTAGCGCAGCTTGAAGTTCGGGGGACGCTTTTCGAGAAAGGCGCGATAGCCATCGGCGAAATCGGCATTGGAAAAGCCCTCAAGAAAAAGCCGTTCGGCCTCCTTGTCGTCATCGCCCCAGCCCGACTGCAATCCGGCAATCATCGCCTTGGTAGCCCGCGTTGACCATTGCGAGATCGCGCCGATCTCGGCGGCCAGCGTGCGTGCTGCGCTCAGAGCCTCACCCTTGCCCGTTACCCGTTCCACCAGACCCATACGGTGGGCTTCGGCCGTCTGGAATATACGACCCGTGAAGAGAATGTCCCGCGTCGCGCCCGGACCGATTGCGGCCAGAAGGCGACGCGTATCGGCGGCCGGATAAACCAGGCCGAGCTTGCCGGGCGTGACGCCGAATTTCGCGCCGTCGCCTGCCACACGCAGATCGCAGGCCATGGCAAGGCTCACACCACCGCCGACACATGCCCCGTCTATGGCCGCAATCGTCGGCTTGGGGCAGGTTTCCAGCGCATCGAGCGCAGCAGCGATGGTCTTCCCGGCGGTCGCAGCACTCTGCGGCGTCGCGTAGATCGTCTCGAACTCCGAGATGTCGGCACCGGCAGCAAACGCCCCGGCATCGCCGCCATGCAGGACAAGCACTTTCGCGTCAGTATCCTGACTGAACCGCTCAATGAGGCCCGGGATCGCGCCCCACATCGCAGAAGACAGCGCATTGCGCTTTTCAGGGGCGTTGAGCACCAGTTCAGCTGTCTCATCCTCGCGTTTCAGATAAATGGGCTCACTCATCCGGCATGCTCGGCAAAGGCAGCAAGGGGGACCGGCGCCCCGGTCTGCGCAATCAGCGCCTTGCGCTTGAGGAAGCGCTGGAACCCGGCGGGACCCATGCGCGACCCGCCAAGCCCCGACTGCTTGAAGGCGTGCTTTTCGGCTTCGTGGAAAAGCGCGGTCAGGGCCGCATCATTGAGCGAGACCGCACCCGCATCTATGCGTCGGCCCACGGCTTCGGCCTCATCAAGCGTCCCGGCAAAGACCGCTGCCGAAAGCCCGTAAACCGTATCATTGGCCAGCGCGACGGCATCATCGACCGTAGCAAAAGACATGACCGGCAGAATGGGGCCGAAGGTTTCTTCCGTCATCACGCTCATGTCGTGGGTGACGCCGGAAAGCACCGTTGGACGCAGCCATTTTCCACCGCCATGGGTCTCGATCTCACCGCCCGTCTTTACGCTCGCGCCTTTGTTCCGTGCATCACCAATCTGGGTGGCAAGGATATCCGCCTGCCGCTCGAAGATGATCGGCCCGATCTCGCCTTTCGTAATGTCGGGATAATTGAGGTTCACCGCCTTTGCCTTGGCGACCAGCTTTTCAAGGAAGGCGTCGGCTACCAACTCTTGCACGTAGATCCGCTCGATGGACTGACAGGCCTGGCCGGTGGACAGGACCGAACCGCGCAGGGCGGCATCGCTGGCCGCCTCGAGGTCGGCGCTCTCCAGAACGATGAGCGGATCCTTGCCGCCAAGCTCCAGAAAGGCCGGGATCATTCGACTGGCGGCAGCAGCAGCCACCTTGCGCCCCGTCGGGACCGAGCCTGTGAAACAAACCGCATCAACGGCATCGATCAGCGCCGCGCCCGTCGCCCCGTCACCCTGCACGAAGGTCAGCACATCAGACAGGCCCGCCGCCTCGATGGCTGCAAGCACCGGGGCAACAAAGCGCGGGGTCACCTCGGACGGTTTTATGGCCACAGCGCAGCCTGCCAGCAGAGCCGGCAAAGTATCGATCATTGAAAGGGTCAGCGGGAAGTTCCAGGGCGAGATGACCCCCACAAGCTGGTAGGGCACGAATTGCGGCGCATGACGAATAGCGGTGTTCATACGCCCGTCTGTCCAGCCATCGGGCAGCAGATGCGGGGCTTGCGCCACCCAGCCATGGATGGACCCGATAGCGCCGTCGACTTCCATCGCAGCAATGCGCCTGCGCCCGGTATCGGCTTCGAGCGCGGCCGCTATATCAGCCTTGTGTGCAGTCAGTGTCTCGGCAAGCCGGACGAGCGCGGCGGACCGGTCCATCAGGGACCGGCGTGCCCATTCACCTTGCGCCGCCCGCAAACGGGTGCAGACGGTCGAGACCTCGTTCTGGTCAAGCGCATTGATCTCAAGGTCGGCCTTGCCGGTACGCGGGTTTCTGACAGGAAGCGGTCTGGTCATGGGTTTGTTTCCGGCGTCTGGATTTGGATATATACGGCAATCTTCAGGTCCACGCCTCCCGTCCCTCGAGCTTCGTCCCTCGACAAGCTCGAGATGAGAGGCTCAGGGTGACAGCAAGGCTCAATATGGCGGTGAACCTGTGTTGAACTATCAGGCTTGAGACTCGTTCTCATTTCATCCCTCCTTTCTCATCCCGAGCTTGTCGAGGGACGGGAAGAGGGATCGGCACTCTTGGCTTTCTTGAAATTGGACAAGCGTACCAGCTCGTCCCAGTCACTGCACATGAGCGCTTCCTTTTTTGCACGCGACCAGGTCTTGATCCTGCGTTCCATTGAAAACGCCTCTATGTAATCGTCAAAACTCTCTGCCCAGATTAGCTTCACCGGTCTGCGGTTGTAGGTATAAGCTTTTGGGTCGAAGCCGGAGTTATGTTGTGCTTCCCGTGCGCGCGGATCCCGGCCTTTATGACTGCCAGTATAATAACGGCCATCAGAACATTTCAGGATATAAACCCAAATCATTCACCGGTCCCCTGACTAAGCGTCTCGTAATTGATCTCTTATCCCGAGCTTTGTCCCTCGCCCTTCGTCCCTCGACAAGCTCGGGATGAGAAGCTCAGGGTGACAAAGCTCGGGATGAGAGGCTCAGGGAGAGGGACGAGACGTGAAGCACTTTGCCCCCTAGAGCCCCAGCGCACCGGGATTGACGGTGCCTTTCGGATCGAGCGCTGTCTTGATCCTGCGAACGAGATCGAGGGCGCTTTCCTCGCGGCCCTCAGCATACGGATAGGTTCGACCGATCTGGAAGTGGGCACCGCCACGTTTGGCAAAGATTTCGATCACACCCCGCTTGGCCTGTTCGACAAATGCAGATGCTGCCGGGTTCGGATCATGCCGTGGCAGGCGTTTCAGCCAATCGCTTTCCACCGATGCTTCGTGCAGCGGATAGAGCGTTTCAGGCCAGAGAAACACGGGCTCGATCAGATAACCATTCGTCGATAGCGACGTGACGAGAAAGCCGGTCTGGATCTTGTGAGCGTCAAGCTCGACTTTCATGTCGGCAAAGAGCGCGTCCAGTTCAGCCCAGGTTGCAGGGCCTTCGGACAGCGGAACAATGCCGTGAACGGGCACCCAGCGCTCACCCTCTGGCCCGATCATGTTATTTAGCGGCGTGAACGGGTTGGAGCGGATGATCTTCGGGATCGAGTTCTCGATCTCCTTTGCATGGTTCTGTTTGGCAATCGTTTTCAGCCGCGCCATGTCCTCGGCAACACCGGCTTTGCCGCGGCCTTCGACGATCACGTGGAGTGTATAGGCCGCATCACCCATGAAGGCGCGACCGGCCATGGCGATCTTCGCGCCCTCTTTCAGCCCTTTGAAAACCGAGCCCTGACTGCGAACGACATTTGCTAGTGTCTTTGTATCGGAGAGAAGCGAGGCGCGTTTCATTCGCAGGCGCTGCAGGTTCGGATCGAACCCGAAAACCTCGCAGGCGATGTTCTGGCGGGCGATGCCCTGCATGGCCTTGGCGCAGTCGTCCCGATGGGCGAACTCGAAACTGGCCCAGTCTTCATGTTCGGGCGCGGGAATCAGTCTGAAGGTCGCCTCTGCCTTGAAGCCGAGCGCACCGGCATCGCCCAGAAAAAGCCCCGTCAGATCAGGACCGTAATGTCGCCAGAACGGCTTACCGTTCTTTGTACCACCGGTGCCGGTCTTCACCAGCGTTCCATCTGCCAGGACCACGGTCACCGAGGTGACGCTGTCCGAGGTCGGGCCATAGGTGCCTGCTCCGAAGAAGGCGTTGTTCTGGGACAGACCTCCGCCAATGGTCGAGGAGATGCCGGAAAGCGGCCCCCAGAACGGTGTGCGCAGACCCTTCGGCTTGAGCGCCTCGTGCAGCTGTTTCCAGGTTACGCCCGCTTGCACGGTCACGTACATGTCGGCCTCGTTGATCTCGACAATCTTGTCCAGATGCGTGAAATCCAGAATGCCGACATGTTTGCGGTCGGGCGTGTATCCGCTGGTATAGGACATGCCGCCGCCACGCGGATTGAGCGGAATGCCACGTGCAAAAGCCGCCTCGACAGCCATCTGAAGCTGTTCGACGGTTTCGGGAACCGCAACAAAATCCGCCAGCTCGCCTTCGGAATAGACATCCTGACTGAGCAGTCGGCGACGTTTCTCGTCATCGATCAGATTGTCCGGCCCCAGCGCCTGCTTGAGAATGTGGGTAAGTTCGGCGGTATCCTGGGGCATTGGGTCACAATCCGATAAAAAAAAGGGCGGGCGTCGGAATTCAGAAGAAGTTCGGTTTCCAGACACCTACAAAGGCTGCCGACGAGATCAGCACCCATATGATAATGACAAGCGGTTTGGCTCGTCGCAGGGTATCGGCCAGACTGGCTTCAGCGGCGCGCGGATCGGGATCGGCAAGACCGGCAAGCGCCGGTCCGAGCGGTCGCAACACACGGCGAATGTAGAGCCCGCAGAGGATCGCGCCCGCAAGAAGCAGGCACTTCAAGGCAAGAAAGCTCGCCATGTAGAGGCCGGTCGTCAAAGCCGTGATTCCGGCGACGATCAGCGCTGCTGCCAAGGCCCAGCGTATTGTCAGATCGATAATTCGGACTCCGGCAAAAGGTTTGCCGTGTGCCAGATGCAGATGCCAGGCCAATGCCAGCCAGGCCAGCGCGGCAAGCAGGACCAGATAGCCCCAGATCAGATCCAGGGTAATCCAGTTGCCAAGGCTGGCCAGCAAGAGCCCGGTGGGAAAGGCGAGAATGAGAGCGCTGCGCGGTGCCATATCGACATCGCCGACAATTTTGGCCGCCAGCAGCCGCCTGTCCGCGGAAATGCCCGGCCGGGTCAGAAACCGGCTCGCATAAAATGCGCCCAGGTCACCGCCGAGCCAATACACAAGGACAAGGATGTGCGCGAAGTTGAAAACAGCTGTCTCAAATGCCATTGCACATCCCCCTCGTCCGTCCGGCAATACCGGCTCAACTCAAAAGATATATCATTTAAACAATTTGGAAACAGGCATTGAGAGATGCAGGGGACAAAACCGGTAAAGGGCGTTCGGTTGGAGCCTCAGCTCTCGGTGCTCCAGGCGGCTTTGTCGTCGTTACGGGTCAGATGCATCTGGTACTGGAACCTGTCGGAGCGATAATGCGCTGTCAGCGCCTGCACGGGTCGCCGGTTCGCATCGCGCATGATACGGTCGATCCGCAACAAAGGCGCGCCCGTGGCGATACCCAGAACCGAAGCGATCGCCGATTCCGCAGGACACGCGGTAATGGTCTGTTCGGCCTGGCGTGGCCCATGTCCCGCATCCTCCAGAAGCTGGATCAGCGAGGCACTCGCCAGCGCTTCCTCGGCATAACCCGAGGCCACATCGGCCGGAATATGGCTGACGAGATGCGAGAACGGTTCGGCTTCCAGCCGACGCAGCCGGACAACGCGCTGCACCTGTGTTCCCTCAGCCAGATCGAGCGCCGCGAGAATATCTGCGTCCGGAACTACAAAAGACACATCCAGAAGCTGGACCTGTGTTTCCAGCCCCATACGCCGCAAATTCTCGAAGAGATTCTCGAAACTGCCTTTGACCGTGGGCGTTGCCGCATCGAAGACGACCATCGTGCCTTGCCCGCGCTGGCGTCTGACCAGCCCTGACATGGCCAGCTCGTTGAGGGCGCGCTTGACGGTGATACGCGACACACCAAGCGAGCGGGTCAGCTCCTGCTCGGCGGGAAGCCTTGTATTTGCAGGAGAATGGCCGGAAAGGATGTGTTCGCGGATCAGTCGATAAATCTGCTGATACAGCGGCTCGCCGGAGCTTTCATCGAGCTGGTCGGCGGTAAGGTTGAGCCTGGTCGTCATCAGTTTCGCGCCTGCTCCGCTTGCTTTATGCGTTTATGTCCGGACATACCGTGCACGTCGCTGCCAGTGACATAGACCGTTTGTGGTACGGAGACCAACATGATCGAGCCCTATTCCGCGCTTGCCCTGCAGGTTGCCTGCCATGCGGTCAACCGGCTTGACGTGGACGGTGCGCGAACCGCCATCGGCGAAGCGATAGAAACGATCGGCAAGCAGATCGTCAATTCCAAACGCTTCCTCGGGCAGGACGTAAAACTCGTTGTCTTGCCGGAATATGCGGTCTCGGGTTTTCCATGGGGCGAGGACGCCGCGCTCTGGAAAGCCAAGGCGGCCTTCGCAATCGACGGGCCGGAATACGAGGCTTTCGCACGAATCGCTGCGGACGCGGATGTTTTCATCGCTGGCAATCACTATGAGCAGGACCCCAACTTCCCCGAACTCTACTTTCAGGCCTCGACGGTCATTGCGCCCTCGGGCGAGACGGTCCTGCGCTACCGGCGTCTGATATCAATGTTTGCACCCTCCCCGTTCGACGTCTGGGAGCGGTATGTCGATGTCTATGGCGCGGACGCGATCTTTCCCGTCGCCGATACAGTGATCGGCCGTCTGGGCGCGATTGCATCCGAGGAGATTCTCTATCCGGAAATTGCGCGTAGCGTGGTCAGCAACGGCGCTGAGGTGTTGCTGCATTCCTCATCCGAAGTGTCCAGTCCGAACCCGACGCCCAAAGCCATTACCCGGCGCGCCCGGGCGGTGGAGAACATGGCGTATGTCGTCTCTGCCAATTCCGGCGGGCTATTCGATCTGGATATTCCGGGGAATTCGACCGATGGCGGTTCAGAGATCGTCGACTACAAAGGTCTGGTGCTCGCCAAGGCGGGACAAGGCGAAAGCATCAACGCGGTCGCAACCGTTTCGCCTGAATCCGTCAGGGCGTACCGAAGGCGTCCGGGCATGGGCAATCTTCTCTCGCGCCATCCGATGGAACTTTGGGCAGAGACCTATGCGGCACACAGCGCCGCTGAAAAGAGCGGGCTTGGTGACGGATCGAAAGCACCGCCGCGCGACCACTACATAGCACGGCAACGACGCGTCATCGACAAGCTCGACAAGGCCGGGCTGATCTAGGCCCGGACATAGACCCTCAATGGAAAGACGGCGTTGATGCCGGATTTGCGGTCTTGCAAATCTCCGGCGCTTTTCGGTTGAATTGCATATCGTTTGAACCAATTGAATCTTTCTGCACGTTTCACCAGACTGAGCTTTTCAAACATGTTCAATCGAAACTAAAAATGACGTCGCGCGATGTCTTCACTGCTGGCGGGCGGGAGTGATTTGTCGACGACCAGCTAACCGGCACGGCACATGTCAAATTCAGACCAATCACGTCCGCCTGCGGATCTCATCAAGCTGATTTATACAATCGCGCTGGAACCCAGACGTCTTTATCTCCTGTTGCAGCTTTTGGATGACGAGATCGAGGGACTTTATTCGCGGGAGCGCGACCCAGGCGATACAGTTTTGTTTGCGGACTTACAGGAGCATATCGAGCAGGCTCAGACCATACTCAGCCGGCAACTGGATGCGCTTCCGCAACGCTCCCGCATCCGTCAGCTCGTCGATCTGGACCGGAGACCGGCTTTCACTGTCAGTCCCGACATGATGGTCACGCATGCCAACGAAGCGGCAAAGACAGCTTTCCGCCTTGAATCTGGAAAACGGCTCGCGAACGATCTCTTTGTTTCTAAGGAACAAAACAGGCTGACGAAAGCGCTTGGCTTGTTGAAAGATAGTCCCAACGACCGGTTCCTGGGTGTCTTTGAAATGGAAGATGCCACCGAAGACGACACACATAAAATGGTCCTGTCGCGTGCGATGGGCGAAAATGATGAGCCGGTGGGCCATCTGGCCAGCTTGAAGGCGCGCTGGGAGGAGCAAACCGGTGCGGCATTCAGCGAGGCGTTCGGTCTGACGGCCGCCGAGACGAACATCGTACGGGCGACGCTTGAAGGCGACTCCCTGAAGGATGTGGCCGACAAAAGGGGGCGATCCCTTGGCACGGTCAGAAATCAGTCGAAGAGAATACTCTCCAAACTGAACCTTCACTCCCGGACCGAGCTGGTCTGCCTTTATGCCGGGTTCTCGCAACTCACCGAGTTTCCAACGGGAATTTTGGCGAGGCGGCGGACATCGGCACGCAAGAATCTCTGCGGCGAGCGCGTTCTGAGGCTGCCCGGCGGCGACGTCCTCGAATACGAACTGGCGGGTCCCGAGGATGGAAAGCCCTGTCTCCTCGTGCCCCCGCTGATTGGCGGCACGGGTCTGACGGCCGCGCAGACAGAGATTCTGACGCGAGAGAATATCAAGCTGGTAATGCCCTGGCTGCCCGACTTCAAACAGACGCGGATCAAGGCCACGCTCGATAACGTGGGGCAGCGATTTGCCGTCGGCGCTCTGGCCTTGCTGGACGAATTAAATATCGCATCCGCTCCCGTCATGAGTGTCAACACGAGCACCATTTATGCACTTGAAATAGCAAGATTGGCTCCGGACCGCATTGAACGGGTCATCGCAGCGAATGCACCTGTTCCATTTCTGTCCAGCGAACAATTTCAGCAAATCAGCATTCAGCAGCGTATCCCCTATTATCTCGCGCGGCATCTGCCCTTCATTCTGAATTTCTACGTCAAGTCGATCATCGCGAAGATGAATGCTGGTTATGAGGTCGAATTCATATCGAAGTATTACGAGGACTCACCGATTGATGGTGCGACAATCCTGCGGCCCGATGTGCGTGCACTTGCCACCGAAGCCATAGTGCATGCCTTCGCGGAGGGCGCGGAGGGCGTAACACGGCATATCCGTCTTCAGGTTAGTCCGTGGCAAAACCTTCTCGTCGACTGTCCCGTGCCGATCATCATGGTGAATGGTGATCTGGACACCGAATATTCACCTGCGATGGTCGAAGCCGCGACACGCGACCTGCCGCATGTTACCAGAATCACCGCCGAGAATGCCGGAACGCTCGTCTGGTTTCAAAGGCCCGACCTTGTCTTTCCGCTAGCAAATTCCGGAATGCCCTCAGCGCCAAACAACTGATCGGTCCTTTAATGTACCAGATGGGACATGCGGCCCGCTTCCGTCTGTGAGAGCCTCTCCTGAAAGACTGGAGGTCAGGCGGCATGGCCAGAAAAGCGAAACGGACCAGTCTCACGGTCAACGCTGCGATAAAGCGTTCCAAGCAAGGGATTGGCGAGGTTGCCAGCGCTTCACAGACTGCCTCTGCAAAACCGGTCTTTTATTCGATCTGCGAACTGGCGGGCGGCGAGGCAGAGACGCCCCTGCAACCGGTCAAGCATCGTCTGACGCTGAACGATTGGGTCGACTGAGCGAGCTTGAACCCGCCGCCTGCCACCGGCACTGAGGCCTGCCGGGCCAGACGGGAAGACAAGGGCGTCTTGCTGCGATAAACCCGCCCCCGTGACCTCAAGAGACGACCTTTTCGACCCCCGCCACCGCGACATCCGCACCTTCGGACGCCGCGATGCACGCAAGCTCTCGCCCCGAAAATCAGGGCTGATGAAATCGCTCTTGCCGAAACTGCGCCCGGACCTGACGGATCAGGGGCGTGTCGATCCAAAAGCTTTCTTTACCGACACGCTGGATGAGGTCTGGCTCGAGATCGGCTTTGGTGGCGGTGAGCATCTCATCGAGCAGGCGCGGCGCAACGCGCGCACCGGGCTTGTTGGAGTGGAGCCCTTCATAGACGGGGTGGCCAAGGCGCTAACCGGCGTGGAGGATCACGAACTGCGGAACGTCGCGATCTACGACGATGATGTACGGCTGCTCTTGCCGAAGCTGACCGCGCAATCTCTCGACCGCGTGTTCATCCTGTTTCCGGACCCATGGCCCAAACGCCGCCAGCAAAAGCGCCGTCTGATCCAGACCGACTTCGTGGACGTGCTGGTTCAGGCCATGCGGCCCGGTGCGCGGCTTCGCTTTGCTACTGACGTGGCGAGCTATGCAGATGAGGCGCTCTGGCGGTTGACGGCGCATCCGTCACTTGAATGGACCGCAGAAGCGTCCGCTGACTGGACGGCTGCACCCGCCGATCATGTCGCCACACGCTATCAGGAAAAACAACTGGGTGATTGCGCGCCGGTCTATTTCCAATTCGTGCGTTTGTGATGGTGGTGCGCTTTCAGGTCTCATCCTGATCGCTTTGGCCTGTTGGAGGGTGGGTATGACAGCGCTTTCGTCCTGCGACCAGCTCAGGATGAACGCCTTGGAGTTCAGATCCTTGCAAAGGCTGCCCCGGATCGTCGCTGCGCGTGTCCGGGGAAGCGGCTGAATGTGAGTCCCGTCTATCTCTACCACTTCCTTGGCTTAGCTACGCTCTCAACGCCTCCCCGGAATGGCGAAGCCATATCCGGGGCAGCCTTTTAATTTGCACTACCCGACAGCCTGACCGGTGGGCTGTGACGAAGAAATAACATTTACGAACGGGCAGGCTACCGTTCGAGGTTCGCCGATCAAGTCGGCGAATGACGCGGGATGGGACAGGTGAAGGACCGGATGATCATTCAGCCCAAGACAGCCCCTATTGCGCGACCCAGCCACCATCCATTTGCAGCATGGACCCGTTGATCTGGTCAGCTGCGGGTGAGGTGAGAAACACGGCAAACGCGCCGATCTGCTCGACTGTGACGAACTCTTTCGTGGGCTGGGCTGCCAGAATGACCTTCGATTTCACCTCATCCTCGCTCATGCCGCGCGATTTCGCGGTATCGGCAATCTGCCCGTCCACCAGCGGCGTGTGCACATAGCCGGGGCAGATTGCATTGCACCGCACGCCGTGCTCCGCGCCTTCCAGCGCCACCGTCTTTGTCAGACCTGCAAGCCCGTGTTTGGCTGATACATAAGCTGACTTGAACGGGCTGGCGACGAGGGCGTGAGCCGAGGCTATGTTGATGATGCGGCCCCATCTGCGTTCCTTCATCCACGGCATCGCGTGGCGGATGGTATGAAAAGATGCCGTGAGATTGAGTGCGATGATGAGGTCCCATTTCTCGATGGGGAAATCCTCGATGGCCGAGACATGCTGTACACCGGCATTGTTGACCAGAACATCGACGCCGCCGAACCGCTCGGCCGCGGCCTTCATCATCGTTTCGATCTGGTTGGGCTTTGTGAGGTCTGCGCCATCGTGAATGACAGTCGCGCCGCTGGCGCTTGCCAGCGCCTCGCGGTCCGCCTCGATTTTGTCCCTGTCACCAAAGCCGTTGAGAATGATGTTGGTTTCTTCGGCGGCGAAGGCGCGTGCGATGCCTTGCCCGATCCCGCTTGTCGAGCCGGTGACGAGGATGGTTCTTTTACCGCTCATGAATACACTCCTCCAGAAGGCAGGATGGGTCTCTTCGCTGCCAATGCGCTTGACGCGTCCAGTCCGCCTCCCCTACCCCTTCGCAAGCAACGGGCAAGGGAAATCCGATGGACGCAGCGATCGCAACATTTACGTCATCCTTCGGTATATTCGCTATCAACGCCGTTGCCGCAGCAGGGTTGCTGGTCGTCTCCTGCGTCCTTTACGTTCTTCTGACGCCCTACAAGGAACTGGAACTGCTGCGTAGTGGCAATGCCTCCGCCGGTCTTTCGCTTGGCGGGGTTATCATCGGTCTGGCCATTCCCCTGTCGTCCGCGCTGGCCTCCAGCCTGAGCGTCTACGATCTGGTTATCTGGGGCGTTGTTGCCTTGCTTATTCAGCTTCTTGCCTTCCGGATGGTGGATATCCTTCTCGGCGATCTGCCAAAGCGGATCGAGATGGATGAGGCAGGTGCCGCCATCGTTCTGATCTCGGTAAAGATCGCATCAGCCATGATCCTTGGCGCGGCCTTGTGGGACCCGGCCCTGTCGCGTCTCGGCTGACCACAGGGCATAGGACAAGACATCGTGCGGATCCCTGACTGGCTCATCTATCTCGTTGTTCTGACGGCGGTGCTCTACGCGGTGCTGTCACGCTCGGAATCGGTCGACGCACCCGTTCCACCGCCGCAGGTTTCCGAACGGGACGGCATGGTTCTGCCCGGCCCGTCAGTGTTCGACGAGGCAGTAACCGTAAATGTGGATGCCCCGCGTGACGGCATCGGCACAGCTTTTTCCATCGGGTCCGAGGGGCTGTGGCTATCGGCAAAGCACGTCATCGATGGCTGCGAGGAAGTGGGTCTGGAGGTCGGGCGGGGCCGGATCGCGCCTGTCCTTCGATATGAAACCTTCGAGGCCGGTGACCTGGCGCTGCTCTATACCTCCCGCGCGCCGCAACCCTCACCGCTGAACCTCTCGGCAGAATTGACCATAGGCGAAAAGGGCTATCATTTCGGGTTCCCGCAGGGGCGTCCGGGCGAAGCGACCAGTCGCCTTCTGGCACGGTCCAGGCTCATCACGCGTGGTCGATACACCGGAGAAGAGCCCGTTCTTGCCTGGGCCGAAGCCGGGCGTACCCGCGGGCTCGATGGCTCGCTTGGGGGCATGAGCGGCGGTCCGGTTTTCAACGAGGCCGGTCAGGTCATTGGCGTTACCGTTGCCGAAAGTGCCCGTCGGGGACGTATCTATACAGCTGCGCCGCGCTCGATCGACAACTTCCTAGGAACGCAGGCTGATCTGCCGACCGACGGCAAGGATGCCCGGCCGATCAACCAGATCACTTATGGAACAGAAGCAGACCGGCTCCGGCGCAATCTCAGCATCGTCAAGGTGGTCTGCCGTGCCGCAAAGTAACGGAACAAAGCCATGACAACTGCCTTTGCCGATCGGTTGATTGCGGCGACACGAAAACACGGACCATTGTGCGTCGGGCTTGACCCCCACCCCGATCTATTTCCGCGCCTGTTCGGGTCTGCCAATGCCGGAAGCGTGGCGGTCTGGTCGGACGCGGTGATCGAGGCCATTGCGGGCCATGTCGGGGTGGTAAAACCCCAGGCGGCCTTCTTCGAGATCTGGGGCGCGCCCGGAATGGCCGCGCTGGACCATGTCTGCGGCAAGGCCAGGGAGGCCGGACTTCTGGTCATCCTCGATGCCAAGCGGGGCGACATCGGAAGCTCTGCTGCAGGCTATGCACGGGCTTATCTGGGAGCAAACGCAGCGATCCCTTGCGATGCGCTGACCGTAAATCCCTATCTGGGCGTTGAAACGATACAGCCCTTCATCGACGAGGCCGCCAAAAATGGCCGGGGCGTGGCCGTGCTGGCACGAACCTCCAATCCGGGGTCTGCCGATATTCAGGCTCTGGAAGTGGATGGGCGTACGATTTACCGGCGCGTGGCGGAACGGATGCAGGAGATGGGGACTGTCCTCAAAGGCCCGGAAACCGGCTGGTCGGGGCTGATGCTGGTTGCCGGGGCGACCGGACCGGGCGATGCGCTGGACTTGCGCCGCGCCGCACCCGATGCGTTGTTTCTGGTTCCAGGTTATGGCGCTCAGGGCGCAGGGGCTGACGAAGCGGTTGCCGGATTTGTGAAACGCGAAGGCGGGGCCCGCGAAGGTGGTGTCGTGAATGCCTCGCGTTCAATCACCTTCTGTGAGGACGCGCAGTCGGCCACCAGCCTGGAAGCCTGGACTGCGGCTGTCAGCGGAGCGGCGCGGGCGGCACAGGCTGATCTCATCGCAGCCACTCGACGGAGCGCGTGACCGGCCCCATACTCATGGATCACATCCGCTCACGGAAACGTCCATGCAACTCCTGACCGCCCTTCTCACCATTCTGGCCACGCTGCTCATTCTGTGGTGGGTCTCCCGCCGGTTCGGCGGCGATGACGGACGCGATAACGGGGGACGGATCATCCCGTTTCCCGGTCCCGATTCAGGCGGGAAGGCCATGGACCCGCGCGAAGCCGCCACCTGCCTGATGCTTGGAATTGCGGCGCGCCGGGATGGTGTGTCCCCGGCGCAGAAGGAGATCATCCATGCACAGATTTGCGAACACTTTGAAATGGACAAGGAGACCGCAGGACGCCTGATCGTGCATGCCTTCGAGACCGGATCACGGCGGCGCTTCAGCCACGGCTTCCTGACGCACGCAATCAGACTCTGTTGCCGATAGCGTCAGCCGCAAGGATCTTGTCGATCTGGACGGTATGCTGGTGCTGGTTTCGGAAGCGGACGGACTGCCCGATGCGAGCCAGCTTGCCATTCTGCAGGCATTTCGAGAGAAGACCGGTATCTGGGCCTGACATGACGCAGAAACGTGACCCCGCCTATCTTGGCCGAGCAAAAACAGAACGCTGGAACAATTTCTCCGTTGCGCGCCATGGACGGATGGACGGCTTTCTGGTCACCTCGAAGAATTCCGGCACGCACTGGCTGAAATACATGTTTGCCGTCGCGATTGCCGATACGTTCGGCGTGCCGCGTCCCCGGTATTTCTCGCAGGCTGCCACCGAACCCTATATTGGCGGACCGAAATCCAGGCCGGTTTATCACAGTCTGCCAAGACTCGCCTTCTCGCATTCCATTCCCCATGCCCTGATGAACGAGACCTGGTTTCGCAGGGCTCTGGACCTGCCACCCTATGTGCTGCTCGTGCGCCACCCCATGGCCATTCTCGCCTCGCACCACGCCAAGTGGGAATATGACATCGAAGTCGACTGGCTGACCTATCTGAAGGGCGATCCATCAGGAAAGCAGTTCCGGTGCGACCTTTACTGGATCGCACGGTTCTGGAACCGCTGGAGCGAGATCGAAAAGCACGCTCACGGTCTGGTCCTGCGTCTTCATTATGAGGACGTTCAGCGCGACCCCCGTGCGGCCTTGCAATCCATGGCGGACCATTGGCGGATTGCGCTGGCTCCAAACGCGATCGAGGCGGCCCTTGAAGCCGGAACGAAGGACGCGATGGCTCTCAAGATCGACCCGGAAGCCGAGCCGAACGTTCTGCAGAAGCGATCCGCTTCGCTGACCGAGCAGTTTTCGGGCGAAGCCTTCGAGATCTATCGGGAGCGGGTCGAGACGTATTTTGACGGCGATCTCGGTTACGATCTGTTGACGGTCCCGACAGGGCGCTAGGCCGCAAACGGGTCTCCTCCGGGTCAGGCCAGCATTCGCGCTGCAATTTCCTGTACGGCGTTACCCGACCGTTAAGCATGATGGCCGAAACTGGACATCCTGTTTACCGACACACTGCCGCGCCATGACCCGAACGACAGCTCAGTCCGCACCTCTGCGAACCGCCAGTGCCGCCCCGAATTCGGCGGGTGGAGATACGGTCTGGCGGATGGTGACCGGTTTTTTCATCTTCGCCGTCGGCGTTTATCTCTGCGGCGCCATAGGCACGTTCGATCCGGTCGACCCGAGCTGGAACACGGCCACCTCACACGAACCGAACAACCTGTTCGGATACGGCGGAGCCTTCATTGCCGATATCGCCGTCCAGCTGTTCGGATGGGCCGCCTGGATTGGCAGCTTCCTGATCTTTTCAGCCGGACTGAAGCGCATGGTGCTGATAGGCACTCCGGACTTCGGGCGCTGGGGTGCCGGAGCCCTTGCCTTTCTGGCGACGGCGACCTGTCTCGCAGGCTGGGGCATACCGGCAGACTGGGAGCTTGGCGGTTCGCTTGGAGGTCTGGTCGGAGACACGATCTATGGCGCGGCCCGTTTGCCGTTTGCCGCCTTCAAATTGCCTGCTCCGGGCTTTCTGGCCTGTCTGGTCGCAGGTATCGCGGCTGTGGCACTGATGTTCTCGGCCGCAAATGTCGGCTCGACGGAGATCGCGTGGATGAGCCGCACGCTCGGCACAAGCGCGCGTCACTACCTCGTGCTGGCCTGGGGTCCGACCAAACGCGTGCTTCAGGCGGGTGCTCGACTGGCGGTGCGTCTGGGCGTCTTCGGGTCGCGCAAGCTGGTCGAACGGTTGCGCGATGAACCCGATGACGACGCGGACGTCTGGCAGGCCCGCAATGCCTTCGATGAGAAGAGCGATGGATATTACAGCCATGACCCGGACGAGAGCGTTCAGACACCGGACGTTCACCAGAGGAAGGACGAAGGCGGCGCGCCGCTCCGGCCTCCTGTGGCCGCGCCGACCCTGCGCTCCAAGCCCTTCAAGGGAAAGCCCGTCACCACCGGTGAGGGCAGTCTTCCCGGCCTTGATCTGCTCGTCGATCCGCCCGCGCGCATCAGCGCCGTGGATGAGGCGGCGCTCATGGACCGCGCCGACCATCTGATCCGTATTCTCAGCGAGTTCGGCGTGAAAGGACACATCACTCATGTCCGGCCCGGCCCGGTTGTGACGCTGTTCGAACTGGAGCCTGCCGCCGGCGTCAAGTCTTCGCGGGTGATCTCACTGGCCGATGACATTGCCCGCTCGATGAGCGCGATCTCGGCGCGGGTCGCGGTCATACCGGGCAAGAACGCCATCGGTATCGAACTTCCCAACAAGGGCCGTGAGACAGTTTATCTGCGTACGCTTCTGGAATCGGCTGACTTCCAGGGAAACAAGATGAAACTGCCGCTGGCGCTTGGTGAGGATATAGGCGGTGCGCCGGTCTGCGCCGATCTGGCCAAGATGCCCCACCTGCTCATCGCGGGTACCACCGGCTCGGGCAAATCGGTTGGCATCAATGCCATGATCCTGTCGCTCATGTACAAGCTGCCGCCGGAAAAATGCCGCTTCATCATGATCGATCCCAAGATGCTGGAATTGTCCATTTATGAGGGCGTGCCGCATCTGCTTTCGCCGGTGGTGATTGACCCGAAGAAGGCCGTCACGGCATTGAAATGGACCGTCCGCGAGATGGAAAGCCGGTATGAGATGATGTCCAAGGCGGGCGTACGAAATCTCGTGGGCTTCAACGAAAAAGTGGTCGAACTGAAAGCTGCCGGAAAGCGCCTCACGCGCGACGTTCAGACCGGCTGGGAAACCGATACCGGCCGCCCGATCTACGAATCGCAGGATTTACCGCTCGACCAGATTCCGAATATCGTCGTCGTGATCGACGAGATGGCCGACCTGATGATGGTCGCTGGCAAGGAGATCGAAGGCTGTATCCAGCGTCTGGCACAAATGGCACGCGCGGCGGGCATCCACCTCATCACCGCCACGCAGCGCCCGTCCGTCGACGTTATCACCGGGACGATCAAGGCCAACTTCCCGACCCGGATGAGCTATATGGTCTCTTCGAAGATCGACTCGCGCACCATTCTCAACGAACAGGGTGCAGAGCAGCTGCTTGGTATGGGCGATTGTCTCTACATGGCGACCGGCGGGCGGGTTCAGCGCCTGCACGGACCGTTTGTCAGCGACGAGGAAGTGCAGGACATCGTCGACTATCTGAAATCAACCGGCGAGCCGGATTACCAGACCGAGATTACCGAAGAGCCGGAAGACGTGGCCGACAGCCCCGTCATGGACGCCATCATGGGTGGCAATGACGAGCAGGACCTTTATGCGCAGGCGGTGGCAGTGGTCATGCGCGACGGACGCGCCTCGACCAGCTACGTACAGCGTCGCTGCGGTATAGGTTATAATAAGGCCGCCTCCATCATCGAGCGGATGGAAGACGAAGGCATTGTCAGCGCCCCGAACCATTCAGGCAGGCGTGAAGTCCTGAAAAAGCAGAACGCCGACGCGGACCATTAGAGGCCCGCCTCAAGCAAGCCTAGCGACGCAGCGACGGCAAACGCCAGACCAGGATTAAAGCCGCGCAGACCCAGCTTGCGCACGCCGAATAGAAAAGCGCCGCTGAAAAAGCGGTCGGCTCACCATTTGCCCATTCGACCGGCGTTTCAATGCCGAGCGGCGTGAAGAGGTGAAACACGATCGCACCCGACATGATGCCGATGGACATCAGCGCACCAAGAAACTGGCTGCGGTGCGCCAGCCTGCGTGCCTTCACCAGAATAAGTATCAGCGGCAGGACGACCAATAGGAGCGAGGCAACCAGCTCGCCCAGACCGATGATCCACGGACCTGCTGGATAAAACAGCCCGATGCCGGACCAGTCGCGCAAGGTTTCAAAGATATGCTGAGGCGTCAGATGGCCGGTAAACTTGAACCGTAGCGAGTCCAGAAAGATACCGGTCACAAAAAGCGATGCCAGCCACGGAATGGCGCGAAGAATGAAAGACATGGATTTCCCCCCGTTAAATTTCTATGGCGCCTAGATAGGAGGTCGTGGCGGGACCGGTCAATTCACTGCGTTTCACCCTTGCGTGATGGCGGCGTGAGCGTGTTGCCCTTGGTTTTGTTGCAGGCGGCATGGGCAAGCTGGAGGTTTTCGGGCGCATCATTGCCGCCGCGGCTGACCGGGCGGATATGATCGAGTGTCGGGCGCAGTTTCTTCCAGAGCGTCGAATGTGCCGTCTCGAAGCGGTGACGCGGCATGGCATTTCCGCAGAGCGCGCAGAGCCCGTTTTGCGCCGACCAGAGCGCAGCAAAGAGCGGCGTTTCACGGGAGCGAAAGGGCTGGGCCAACGCGCTCTCAGAGATCCGGTGCGGCAAGACCCCGACGGGCGCAAGCCGCGCGAACCGTATTTGCCAGAAGTCCCGCAATTGTCATCGGCCCGACGCCGCCCGGAACGGGGGTGATGTGTCCTTCCGTTTCGCTGCAACCGGCAAAATCAACATCGCCGACGAGGCGTCCCTTGCCGTCCGGGGTTTCGACGCGGTTGATACCGACATCGATCACGCACGCACCCGGCTTGATCCAGTCAGACTTGACCATTTCAGCGCGGCCAACAGCGGCCACCAGAATGTCTGCCGACCGGCAAACCTCCGCCAGACCGGTCGTCCGCGAATGGGCAATCGTGACGGTACAGTTCTGTTCCAGAAACAGGAGCGCGGCAGGTTTCCCGACGAGGATCGAGCGGCCCAGTACGACGCAGGTCTTTCCGTCGAGGCGATTCCCAAGTGCTGCTTTTGCCAGCGTCACGCATCCGGCAGGCGTGCACGGGCGAAGGCCCGGCTTGCCCAGAAGCAGACGCCCGGCCGAGGTTTCCGTCAGGCCGTCCACATCCTTTTCCGCCGCGATGCGCTCGATGGCCGCATCGGCGTCGAGCGGGGCGGGCAGTGGCAATTGCAACAGGATGCCGTCTATCTCATCGTCACTGTTAAGGTCGGACACCAGAGCTTCGAGATCGGCCTGCGACGTAGCTGCAGGCAGGCGGTGATGCACCGAGCGCATGCCCGCCGCCTCGCACTGACGGATCTTGTTTCGCACATAGACGGCGCTGGCCGGGTCTTCGCCGACCAGAATGACGGCGAGCGCTGGCCTGACGCCGTGCTCGGCCTGCAGCCTCTCGACCGCTGCGCCGACGCGGTCGCGCAGGCTGGCGGCGATGGCCTTTCCGTCGATGATCGCTGCCGACATGTGCCTCTCCCTAGTTGAAGAGCGGCATCATGAGCAGCCAGCACAAAACGCGCTGCACGAAGCCCAGAAGCAGGATCAGCACGATGGGCGAAAGGTCCATGCCTCCGATTGGCGGAATGATGCGCTGTATGGGTGCCAGTGCGGGTTCCACGGCAGCTGCGCCGAAGCGCAAGACGAACTGCACCACCTGATTATAGCTGTTCACAACGCCGAACTGGATCAGCAACCGCGTGATCAGGTAAATGAAAATCACGACGATATAGATGAAAACGACCTGGCTTATCAGCCAGCAAAGGGCGGCACCCATAAGCTTCTGTCCTTGTCTGGAACCTGTTGGCCGTGTCCTATCGCGCGTCGCGCCGCTCGTCCATGAGATAGACAGGCCCGCTTCGCTCTGGCAGAGCGCGTCCCATGACGACCACCGACCTTGCCCCTCCGCTGAAAACCCTACGCGGCACCGCCAAGACGCTTGACGTCGAACGCGCCTTTCGCGCGATCTATTCCGGCGCGCCGGGCTCTGTCGGCTTCAACAAGACCCGAAAGAGACTGGTCCGGGAAGCCACGGCGACGATCCAGACATACGGGCTGGATACGTCGAGGCCGGGCGGCAAGCCCGCAAAATGGCTGGTCTGTCTCTCAGGCGGCAAGGACAGTTATGCCCTTCTGGCACTGCTGCTGGAGCTTAAATATCAGGGCGCACTGAAAGCGGATCTGCTGGCCTGCAATCTCGATCAGGTGCAGCCGGGCTTTCCGGCAACCGTATTGCCGCAGTTTCTCGACAATCTGGACATGCCCTACCGGATCGAGACCGAAGACACCTATTCCATCGTCACCGACAAGATACCGGCGGGCCGGACCTATTGCGCCCTCTGCTCGCGGCTGCGGCGCGGCATTCTCTACCGCATCGCACGCGAGGAAGGCTGCGATGCACTGGTGCTGGGACACCATCTTGATGACGCGCTTGAGACGTTCATGATGAACCTCTTTCATGGCGGCAGGCTGGCTGCGATGCCGCCAAAGCTTCTCAATGACGAGGGCGATCTTTTGGTGGTGCGTCCATTGATTACCTCCACCGAGGCCGATATCGAACGGTTCGCCACCGCCCTGCAGTTCCCGATCATCCCGTGCACGCTGTGCGGATCGCAGGACGGCCTGCAGCGGATGGCGATGAAAGAGCTATTGGCCGACTGGGAGCGGCGCAGCCCCGGCCGCAAACAAAAGATGGCGCACGCGCTTGCACATGCGAGGCCGTCACACCTGCATGATCCGGCCCTTTTCGACTTTGCAGGTCTTGCACCTCCGGACAAAGGCGGCGTTTAGGGACGTCTCAATCCCTCGCGCCATCGAAGTCAGACAAATCCTGCAGGTTCAACCGGTAAAATCTTAACCGCCTGGGTTTAGTGTGTCAGTCATGAAACTGACCGCAAACCTTATCCGCGGCGTCGCCCTTGCCTGCATTTGGGCGGGCTTCGGCCTTGCCCTCGCCCCTGCTCAGGCGGCAGCGCCGTCGACCGCGCAACAGGACAAGGCTACGGCACGTATTACAGGCTCATCGACCTATATCGCTGTAGCCGGGTTGAAGGCGGCGGTCGCTACTCCGGATGGGTTTGGAGGCCTGATGGCGCTGGATGCCGGTCTGGACATCAAGGACGCCGCAGCCCGGAAGACAGCCGAAGCCAACATGCCGCGTGTTCGTGATGCCCTGCGTTCGGCCGTCAATGGCTATATCAATGTCAGCTATCTGCCCGACACCGTACCCGATCTGGACATGATGCAGGCCGGTTTGCAGCGGGCGGCCGACAGAGTGCTTGGCAAGGGCGTCGCCGAAGTCACCATTTCCTCGGCCATCATCTATCCTGCCCGCTAGCCCTGCCAGTTGATCGAAAACCGCTTGCGGTTGTCGGTCACGTTTTCGGCTCGCTTCAGAAACGACAGGCCTGCTTCCATAAGCTCGAGCGAGGGCTGACCGCGAAGCGCGTCGATACCCGCCTGTATGTGGGCCTTGGCCTCGTCCAGCCGAGCCGGATCGAACTTGCGTTCACATTCCATCAACAGCGCGCGGCCCAGAGAAATTCTCGACCTGGCATGCAGGAGTGGATCATCCTGCGGCGTCAGACGTGTCAGACGTGACTGCAGAGCCTCCAGCGCCTGCGTCCGCCATTCGTCATCTTTCAGCGCCTCGGATAGAAATACGGCGCCAGCCCCATAGGCATCCGCCATCCTGATGCGTGCCTCTCCGGTCGCCGAGGCCGGCTCGGCGAGCAACGGCCGGACGGCCTCAAGCACCGGAACTAGACGCTCCGGACGAAAATCAGTCGGCCGTGCGAGCGAGGGCTGCAATGCCATGGCCCCCGACCAGGCAAGAGCTTGTCTCTGTGCGTCTGTCCAAAGGTCGGGGTCGGCCGAAATTTCATGCATGAGCAGACCGACCAGACCGCCATCCTCAAGATCTTCCCGGCGGATCATGGCAATCCGGTAAAGAGAGACGTCCTCAGGGTCCGGCCGACCAATGACCACCATCGCCGCGTCGGCGCGCGCTGCGACGTCCTTGAGTAAGGCGATACCTTCCGGCGTCAGCCCGTGGGCCAGATCGAGCCCGCCTACGGTCAGACCCGCAACGTGAAAATTGCCGCCGAAATTGAACAGCCCGAGATGGTCCCTGAACGCATCGACAACAGCATGGCTTATCTTGCCGGAGCGTTTGCCGGACATGTTTGCGATCAGGACTTTTGGTCCGGCAACATCCGCGCCCCGCACTGATGCAATCACCGCCTGGGCGGAGATACGCCGAAAGAGGTTCCAGCTAAATAACGCTACGACCACCAGAGCGGCAATCAGGGCCAGCACCAGAGCGGTCAGCCCGACGGTCGCAAGCGGCAGGAGCGGAAGGTCTGCGGCAGCAATGCCTGCGACCGATGGAGCGGTCGAGGAGGCCGCGAGCGTGACGGAAACGCTGTCGAAGGCACTATGGAACATGACGGGTCTATCATCTGATGGGATCAAACGCCGGACGCTCGATCACGGGAAAATGGCAACCGGCGACACTTGCCGCGACCACGCGGGAGATTCAAGCGACAAGCTGAAGAAACTGTTGTATCACCCTTGCACAAAGGATGCCTGCCCGCGCCCGCCCGACAGGCATGTGCAGATTTTTCACTTGTGTTAACCTTCATGGTCTCGCTTTTCCACGCGTCCGACGCTAGTATGAAACCTCACATTCTGCCCACGAAGGCAGAGTGGTACGGGGAAACATCGGTGGGAAACATGAAAAGACTTCAGGTCAAACAAATTTCTGTTGCGAGAGCAACGGTTCGCAAGCCGAGCCGCGAACAGGTGGTTGCGGCATGCAGATGGGGCTTCTGGGCCCTGACCATCGTCATGGCGGGCAAGGTCTTCTCGTCTCTGGTCTACGTCACGCACACCTGAAACGGTCCGGCTCCACGCAAAAGGGCCGCCCTAAGGCGACCCTTTCAAGTGAGCTATGACCGGAACAATCAGGCTGTCTGATCGGTAATCGGCGTCAGAATGATTTCGACCCGGCGGTTCGCTTCGCGCCCGGCCTGGGTTGAATTGTCGGCGATCGGCTGCGTTTCACCGCGGCCATAGGCCTGCATCCGGACAGGGCGGACGCCGCGATTGACCAGATAGGTCTGGACCGATGCGGCGCGGCGCTCGGAAAGCTGCTGGTTATAAGCATCATCGCCGTCAGACGAGGCGTGGCCGATAATATCAACGGCTGTCGACGGGAAATCCACAAGCGTGGCCGCAACGTCATTCAGAGACGGGTAAAAAGCGGGTAGAATATCCGAGCTGTTCACCTTGAACGTCACATTCGATGGCGCAACGAGCTGGATCTGGTCACCCTGGCGGACGACTTCGATGCCTGTGCCTGCGGTCCGCTGACGAAGCGCGGCTTCCTGACGGTCCATGTACGCACCGGCCGAACCGCCAGCGATCGCACCCACGGCTGCGCCAATAGCAGCATTACGGCCATCATCGCCGCCTGCGAGCGTACCAAGTGCTGCGCCGCCAAGCGCGCCGAGGCCAGCCCCTGTCAAAACATTCCGGCTGGGGCCCGATCCGTCCGTTGCGCAACCGGCAAGCATAGTCGCGGCAAGGCCGCCTGCAATCAGATATTTCTTCATGAAAAGACTCCGTATTTATGAATTCGTCTGCCGGAAAAATCCGGTCATAAGCAGAACACATCACCCAACATGATTGTTCCATGAACGGAAATCGTTTCGGCTAGCGGGTCACGACATCGCGGTGCATGGGCGCAAGCTTGGCGACCAGCCGGTTTTGCGCGGCAAACGGTACGCCCTCTTCGTTCATTGCCGCCTGCAGGGCTTCGACCAGTGCATTGAACTCTGCCGTGGTGATGCCCAGATCGGCATGCGCACTGACCATGTCGCGCCCGGTATAGCTGCATGGCCCGTTCAGTAGAAAGCAGACCTGTTCCTTCAGCGTGCGCCGCAAACGCACCAGATCCGACGCCCTGAAAATATCGGCAATGCGAGGGTCGATGATGATCCGGTCGACCATGCCATCGAACGATCCGGTCGATGCCCGCCTGACCATTGAACGCTGTAAACAGACGCTCACCCTTTACCGGATCGGCCCCGGCATTGGCGTCGCTCTGGACATAGGGGTCGACGGGCAATTCGCCGTGCGGCGTTTGCGGCGTTTGCGGCGTTTCGGCCGATGCTGTGACCGCGCAGATCAGAAACGCAAGAAGGACGCGAAGATACATGATCAAAACCCGGCCTGAAGCGAAAGATAGATACCGCGCTGATCGTCGAAACCGGCAATCGAGCCGAGATCAGCATAAGCAATCGTCGCGGAAATGTGTTCGTTGAAGGCGAACGCGGCGAAGAGATCGACCCAGTCATCCTCGCGTGCAAACCCCAGCGCATCCGGTTTGGACCGGTATTCGGCCCCGATCACGAGACGGCGCGATACCATATAACCGACAGAGACTTCCGGCTGCAGCGAATACCCGTCATTGCCACCGAACCCAAGGAGCCCGTTCTGGTTGGCTTCGGTATAGCGAAGCGTCCCTGAAACGAGCAGACTTTGTGCAAGCAACAGCTTCGTAGCGGACGCATATAGCTCGCCGCCCGCGTCGTCTTGCGCTCCAAGTACACGCAAGAGCTGACCATGATCAGCCTGTTTCCAGAACGCACCGACCGAAATCTGGGGCAGAGGGCTGTCCTGTGCATAGACAGCATCGCCCGCGAGCCGCAGCTTGGCACCGAAGATATCCTGACCGAAGGTAAAGCCTTGCGTCAGGCCAAGTTTCGGACCGGTATCGCCGGTGTCGAACGTCTGGCGGGAATAGCTGACCTCGAAACGGTCATAAAAGCCGATACCGCCGCCTATGACTGTCAGGTCGAAATCAGGCAGATGCGCCGTCGTCGCGAATGCGGTCGCGCCTATACCGCGCTCGGTCTCGTTACCGGTAATCAGAGCCCAGGGTGTCAACCCGCCGCCACCGCTGCCATCAATCGAGCTGACACCGCGCGTGAGAAGAAGTTTTCCGCCCGTCTCCGGCATGACCGGAAAGGCTTTTGCAGGCGCGCAGAAGAAAAGACATGAAAAGGTCGTTGTCGCCATGAAACGCAAGGCCGGTGGGCAGCGTCGGATGCAGGAAAAAGAAGCATGCATTAACCGTCTTTGCGCCAGGTTTATTCAAGATTTGGTAAAAGCTGGCGTGTATGCCCTTCAAGGTATGAAATACTTCGTTCTCTTGATCTCGCTGCCTGGAATTTTTCCATTATCAGTATTTGCACAACCTCTTGTTGTTAAGGTTATCGATGAGGCCGGTATGCCGGTTCGCCATGCCGTGGTTATGGTGGAAACGAAATCGCCAAAGGCGCCGGAGCCAGTTTCGTTCGACTGGCCGGCCGAGATGGTGCAGGAGAATATCCAGTTCGTCCCCTATGTGCTCATCGCGTCAGTAGGCAGCGATGTCACTTTCCCCAATCATGACCGGGTCCGCCACCACGTCTATTCCTTCTCGAAGGGCAACCGCTTCGAACTGCGCCTCTACGGGCGCGAAGAGAAACGTTTTATTACCTTCGAGGCGCCCGGGATCGTGGCGGTCGGTTGCAACATTCATGACGGGATGGTCGGCTATATACGCGTCGTGGATACGCCGTTTGCCGGAAAGACGGATGAGAATGGCGTCGTCGATCTGGGGGAAGTGCCTGAAGACCTCACGACCGTCACCGTATGGCATCCCGATCAGAAGCCCTCCAAAGACTATGTGCTTGTCCGACCTGGCGATGGCTCCACACTTGCAGCCAGAATCGAGTTGAAAGCTGCCATCGACCCGGCACACCACTGATGCATGTCCGCTGGCTGCATCGCCTCGACACGCGTCTGCTCGTCTGGTTCGGCAGTCTGGCGGCATTGATCCTTGTCGCCATGTCGGCGACCCTTTTCGGCTTTCTGCGCGTGAACGCTATTCAGCAGGTCGAAGCGTCGCTGGAAGCTACCGGTGAGGTTCAGGACCGCCTCTGGGAGATCAATGAACGTCAGCTAGTACAGACAGCTGAAACGCTGGGTGCCGATTTCGGCTTCCGCGAAGCGGTTGCGACAGAGGACATCGCAACGATCGCGTCCGCTTTGGTCAACCTCAAGGACAGGGTACAGATTGCGCGGGCCTTTGTTGTCCTGACGGACGGACGCGGCATCGAAGCCGGAACCACAAGACAGCTCGCAACCCCTGATCTCATACTCAACGCAATCGAAGCGGAAGGGAATCGCGCCGGCGTGCTCTTTGTCGGCGACGATCCGTTTCACGCGGTCTCGGTCCCGATTAACGCACCGCGACTGGTTGGCTGGCTGATACTGGCCGACGATCTGGGACCCGCCGCCATGCGCGAGATCGAAGCGCTCGCTGCGCTGCCGATCAAGGTATCGCTGGCCAGGGATGCCGGCGACATGTCCCGGGATATCGTTTCGGTGCGTGACCTTACAGGCTTTACCGGAACCGAGTCCGAGAGCCTGACGCTGCACTATCCGCTCAGCGCCGCTTTGGCCCCATACCAGCCAACCTTTACGGCAACTTTCCTTGTCGGTCTGGTCGCTTTGCTCGTCTTCGCGCTCTTCTGCAGCATCATCTCACGAAGTATCACGACGCCTGTCCGCACACTGGACCGGGCGGTGCGCGATCTGGCCGATGGCAAGCCACTGACCCTGGCCGTGACCTCGCGCGATGAAGTGGGGCGTCTGTCCGCTAACTTCATGGATATGGCCCGACGGATCGAGCAACGCGAAGCGCACATCACCCGACTGTCGCTCAGCGATACCGAGACAGACCTGCCCAACCGGCGTGCACTGGATACCGCCATCGAGAGACGGCTGGCGGAAAGCGGACCCGGCAACACATTCGTTATCGCTGTGGGGCTGGAGCGTCTCGAACAAATCCGCACTGTCATCGGGTTCGAGCATACCAATGCCGTGCTGGTGCGGGTTGCCGAGTACATCGCCTCCTCACGAAACGTCATTCTTTGCGCGCGGTTGGCCAGCGATGTCATCGGAGTTCTGGCCCTTGCCAAAGACCGTGACGAGATCATCTCCCTCTTCGATCCGGCCAATACCCGTGGTACCGGACCGGTCCAGATCGGCAGCGAGCGAGTGGATGTCCGGGTGGTCGTCGGCATTTGTGATCTGAAAGAGAATAACGGTCTCGAGCCGATTGATTGCGCCAGTTGCGCGCTCGAACAGATGCGGGCGCAACGTCAGGCCATCGGCTTTTTCGATAGCGCGAAGTACGGCGACCCGCGCGGATCGCTGGCCCTGATGAGCGATTTGACCGGAAGCATGGTGTCCGGAGACGTCTGGCTGGCCTACCAGCCCAAGCTGGACCTGCGCACAGGCCAAATCTACGCTGCCGAAGCTCTCATGCGATGGCAACATCCCGTGCACGGTTTCGTATCGCCCGACCGGTTCATAACCCTGGCGGAGGAAACGGGCTTTGTCCGTCCCCTGACCGAGTGGGTCGTCGAACAGGCCCTTAGAGACCGGGTTGCCTTGTCCGATTCAGGCCATGATCTGAAGATCGCCATCAACCTTTCAAGTCGCCTGCTGACCGAAACCTCCGCGATAGATGCCCTGCTCGGTCTGATCGGGACGGAGGGTCGGCATTTCTGCTTCGAGATTACCGAGACAGCCGTCATGGACGACCCTGTTTCAGCGCGGGCCAATATCCTCCGTCTTCGGAAAGCCGGGCTGACAATCTCGATCGATGATTACGGCACGGGTCTCTCGTCCCTCACCTATCTGCGCCAGATACCGGCAGACGAATTGAAGATCGACAAAAGCTTCATCATGCAGATGCAATCAGGATCGAGCGATGCACTTCTGGTCAAATCGACCATTGATCTTGCCCACAGCCTCGGTCTGAAAGTCGTTGCCGAAGGGGTCGAAACCGAGACCGTCCAGGGCCTTCTCGCAACCATGGGCGCTGATTTCGCGCAGGGCTATCACATCTCAAGGCCTGTGCGTTGCGCCGACCTGATCACGTTTCTGGAAGCCTTGACCATGACGAGCGGAGAGATAGGCCAAGCGGCAACCGCATTAAAGCACGTGACTCCCCTCAGCGCGCGGCGATCCAGCCTGTAACGGCATCAATGGCTTCAGCCATCTTTTCGCGCCGTTCGATATAATAGTGATCGGCCCCTTCAATATCGACATACTGCTTGTCGGAGTGTGTCACCGCCTCGAAAAGACGGCGGGCATGGGAGGGTGTGCAGGCCAGATCGGCTGTATTGTTCACCACAAGCACAGGGCAGGAAATCTCTGACGCATTGCGTTCCCCGTGGGCTTTGGTGTCATCATAGCTCCATTGCGACAGCCATGACCGCAAGGTCGAGAACCTCGCCAGGCCGACCGGTCCGTCATTGGCGATGCGCGGGTCCCCCAGATAACAGGTGCCCGGTTTGCGGTCCGATGGATCCTGCGTCGGGTCCGTCCAGCGCACATCGGCCATCGTTCCGTGCACTGTAAAGGCACGTTCCATGTTCGGGTCGCCTGCCGCTCTCAGGGCTTCGAGCTGTGCCTTCACCCAATACGTGATGCGCCGGTTGCGGGCGATCTGCGCGCTGCGGAACCGTGCAACATATGCCTCGTCATAGGGCGGCTGGTGCGGGTTCGCAGGATCGTAGATGTTCAGTTCCGGATCCCGCTTGAAGGCGTGCGCCTCATCGGTAATCGAAGGGTCCATCCATTCGGTCAGCGTGACGGCGCGGCTGACATGTGCCGCCAGCAGCATCACTCCGTCGGCAGGCGGCAACCGGCCTTCGCGGGTCAGGTCGCACGGATCGCCTGCAGGGGTATGCGTGATCGTCGGATGTTCGGCCTGCGACTGGTAGAAAAGCGAGAGCGACCCGCCACCGGACCATCCGCCAAGCAGGACCCGTTCATAGCCAAAGCGCGTTTTCAGGTCCGCGATGCACGCACCAAGATCGGCTACGCACTTTTCCATGATCAGGGCGCTGTCATTGCCTCGGTAGCGTGGATTGCAGAAGATCACGTGATGGCCTGCGGCGGCGAGGCCGGTCACCATGGGCAGAAAGGCTCCGCCGCCGACGGGGTGCGAAAAAACGATAACGGTATCGGACGTTCCACTCACCGGGCGGATCCGCATGCACTCGACGAAGACGTAACCGCCCGCCCCGCCATAGACATCCTTGAAGCCGCTGGGATCGTCCTGATGCACGATCCCGTAAGGCTCACGTATGATATCGCTCATGACCTGCCCCTCGTCCCGCTGACCCGAAAAGGAGTTTCGGGCCTGCGGCGCACAAGTCAACGTCTGCGAGATTTGTTGCCTTAATCCGCCAGCTTGAACGTGATCGGGATAACCATCCGTGTGCGGACGGGGCTGCCATTGCGCAGTCCGGGCTCGAACGTGCCCAGTGTCCCGACAATGCGGATAGCTTCTTCCTCAAGTCCGCCGCCAAGACGCTCCATCGCTTCGATTTCAGAGATCGTCCCGTCCGGCTCTACGATGAAGCTGACCGGCACGCGTCCCTGCAGGCCGGCATCAAGCGCCGGTGCCGGATACCGTATCGACATGGCAATCTGCTGGAAGAGCGCCGTTTTCCCGGAGGCATAAGCCGGTGCTATCTCGACCGTCTCGAAAACCGCATCCGGGTCTGCAGAGACCGGTCTTTCGATGACCTCTTGCGCCACCGCCTGTGCCGCGCCGGGCAATACGCCACCAAGAAGTATCAGTCCTGTCATCAATCTCTTCATACCAGTCCCCGTCTTTTCGCCACGGTGCCGATCCTGACACCTCTAGCGTGTCCGGGCAAAAAACGTGCCGCGCACCTCACCTCGCCGACTGGGGGAATTCACGTTATACTTTCCGCTGGCCTTACCCTTCAGGAGAACCGACCGATGAAGCTGAACGGAATTCACCACATCGCTGTCATGGCGCGCGACATGAAGGAGCACATCACCTTTTTCTCGGAGGTCATGGGCTGTGAACTGGAGGGCCTGTTCCCGATGCACGGTGTGCCGGGGGCCATCCACGCCTTCCTGAAACTCAACGAGACCTGCCATTTCTCGATCGTTCAGATCGACGCCGGACGGGACGTTCCAATCGAGATCGGCAAGACCCATTCCGGGACAGGTGCGGGCATTAGCGCCCCCGGCACGATGCAGCACATTGCCTTTGGTGTAGAGACGAAGGCCGACATGCTGGCCATGCGCGACAGGTTGCGCAGCAAGGGGCTGGTTGTGGTCGGGCCGCTCGATCATGGCATGTGCGAAAGCATGTATTTTGCCGGGCCGGACAACATGACACTGGAAATCGCGGTCAAGACCGGCGGGCTGGACAAGGACAGATGGATCGATCCGGCAGTGCTGGAACAGTTGGGAATCAGTGACGAGGAGGCGAAGCGGTTTACCTCACCCGAGCCGACGCGCGACCGGAACGGCACCGTCAAACAGCCACCCTATAAGGCCGATGGCTATCATCAGACCTATCCGGACCACGTCTACAAGGCGATGCTGGCCGCCTCCGATGAGCAGATCATGAAGATGGCAAGCTTTCCCGAGCCGCCTGTTCCTGCGCGTTAGGGTTACAGACGAACACTGCAATCACTCAGTCGCTTTCCTTCCCGACGGGAAATGAGAGGGAGGCGCGCATTATTAAGGCACGGCGCAGAAGCCCCTCTCCTTTTAAGGAAGGGGGCCCAAGGTTGCTGTACTCTCATTCCTCATACCCGCCACGCCAGCGCGAAAGCGCGTGGCGTCCAGTACGGTTGAGATGAACACCTGTTCTGGGTGTGGAACCGATAAGAGCTGGACCCCGGATATGGCTTTGCCATTCCGGGGAAGCGGTTGAGAGGATGACAGTCTGCTCGAACAGCCCTTCCCGGTTTCGTTTGCGAAGACCGGGATCCAGAAGCCTGTTATCTGTTCAGCACACCCACCTCTTAAGGCCGCTTCAAGACTTGATCCTGAAGTCACCGGAAAGCGTTGCTTTCTGGCCTCCAAGGTCAAGCCTTGGAGTAGCGAGGTTTAAGGCTGCCCCGGATCATCGCTGCGCTCGTCCGGGGATGCGGCTGGTGAAACGCCCCAGCTTCAAAACCGCCTCCCCGGAATGGCGTCAGCCATATCCGGGGCAGCTTTTTGTAAGACACGAAACCCCACCCCCGGCCCGCCCTGCGCGGCAGGGAGGGGAGATTTCACCGCCGGGCCTTCGACCCGCTAACCGCGCAATTCGCCGCCTGTCGCCTTCTTGACCGAAGCCACCACGCGCGACGACAGGGTCTCGATGTCGGCGTCCGTCATCGCCTGACCGCGCGGCTGGACCGTGACCTCAATCGCAACCGACTTCATGCCCTCTCCAAGCCCCGCACCGCGATAGACATCGAACACCCGCGCGTCGGTGATCAACGCCTTTTCCGCGCCTGAAGCTGCTTTCAGCACGTCGCCCGCTGCGGTGTCTTCGGACACTACGAACGCGAAATCGCGGCGGATAGGTGAGAGGCCGCGTTCAGGCAGCACAGGTTTTGCCTTCAACCCGTCCGACTTCGGCTCCGGTATCGCATCGAGCGTTATTTCGAACGCGAAGACCGGGCCGTCCACACCCATGTCTTTTAGGATGGCAGGATGGATCTCACCGAAAACCGCGAGCGTGTTTTTCGGCCCAAGCCGAAGGCTGGCAGACCGGCCTGGATGCCAGTAGTCGCCGTCCGCCTTCATGACCATGAGCCGGTCGACGGGTTGGCCCAGTGCAGCAAGAACAGCCATCACATCGGCCTTCGCAGTATAGACGTCATAGCCGGTGGCGTTGCCCTGCCAGTGCCGGACCTGCCGTGCCTTCACCAGACCGGTGATCATGCGCGCCTGTCCGTCCGGCGCATCACTGCGATAGACCGGACCGGCTTCGAAAAGCCGCGATGCCTCTTCACCAAAGGCGACATTGCGACCCGCGGCGGCGATGAGATGCGGCAATGCGCTTGGACGCATGAAGTCGAGATCGGAGGAGACCGGATTATCAATCCTCAACGCCGGTGCAGTCCCGCCAAAGGCGCGCGCCTGCGCTTCCGAGACGAAGCTCCAGGTCACCGTTTCGAGAAAGCCCCGCGCCGCAAGCACGCGTCGGGATGTTCGCACCCGCCTTTGCGCGAGTGTCAGCACCTGCCCCCGCTGTCCCTCTATCGGTGGCAGGGACGTGGTCGGGAGATGCTGATAGCCGTAAACGCGTGCCAGTTCCTCAACCACATCGGCCGACTGGAACAGATCGCGGCGCCAGCTTGGCGGCGTCAGATCCAGGCCTCTCCGGCATCTTCGAGTGAAAAGCCGAGCTCGCGCAGATAGCGTTTCATCTCGGATGATTTCATCTCGATGCCGGTCAGGCGGGCAAGATCACGCGGATGGTAATTGATGGCAGGAGCGGGCTTGGGCGGTGCACCGGCAACGACGATCTCGCTCGCCTCCCCCCGCAGGTTTCCAGGATTAGCCGCGTTGCAAGGTCCAGCCCGTCACGCTGGCTTTCAGGATCGACGCCGCGTTCATAACGATAGCGCGCATCCGAATGAATTCCGGTGGTGCGTCCGGTTCTGGCCGTACGCAGCGGGTCGAACCAGGCGCTTTCGATGAAGACGTCTGTGGTCTCCAGAGACGAGCCTGTCCGCATCCCGCCCATCACGCCGCCCAGACCGACGGGGCCTGTACCGTCTGCAATGACGCACATGTCCGGCGTGATCGCATAGGTCTTGCCATCCAGCCCGTCCAGCGTCTCATCGGCTTCTCCAAGCCGCGCGGTGACCGTGCCGTTCAGCTTCGCCACGTCATAAACGTGCAGCGGACGGCAGCGGTCCAGCGAGATGTAGTTGGTGACATCCACCAGCATGTTACGCGGCTTGATACCGGCAGATTTCAGACGGTGCTGCATCCAGTCGGGCGACGGGCCATTGGTCAGTCCGCGGATGACGCGGCCCGCAAAGATGGGGCAGGCATCTGGCGCCGTAATTTCTACCGGCACAGGGCAGGGAAAACTGCCGTCGATGGCCTTTTCGGAGGGCAGGACGAACCGGCCCAGACCTGTCGCGGCAAGATCGCGCGCGATTCCGGTCACGCCCAGCCAGTCCGGGCGGTTTGGCGTCACCTCGAAGTCGATGACTGGATCGTCCAGACCGAGCGCTTCGACGGCGCTCATTCCGACGGTGAACTTGCCTTCAAGGTCGAGGATACCGTCATGATCGTCGCCAAGCTCCAGCTCTTTGGACGAACAGAGCATGCCATAGCTCTCAATGCCGCGAATCTTGCGGGGTTTGGCGTCCAGCTTCATGTCCATGCCGGGAATGAAAGCCCCGAGAGGCGCATAAACGGCCCACATGCCGGCACGCGCATTCGGTGCGCCGCAGACAATCGTCTTGACGCCGTCGACCGTCTCGACCGTACAGACGCGCAGCTTGTCGGCGTCCGGGTGCGGTTCGGCGTCGGTCACCTTTGCAAGCGTAAACGCGGCAAGGCGCGAGGCCGGGTCCTCGACATGTTCGACTTCAAGCCCCGCCGCCGTCATCGCGTCGAGGATTTCGGGCAGGTCTGCCCGCGAATAAAAATAATCGCGCAGCCAGCTTAGCGTGAACTTCATTCGCTCAACCCTCCGCTGATCGATGGCAGGAGCCAGGGCGAAAAGCCGTAATGGTCCAGCCAGCGCGTGTCGCTCTCGAAATAGGGGCGCAGGTCCGGCATGCCGTATTTCAGCATGGCGAGACGGTCGACGCCCATGCCGAAGGCGAAGCCCTGATAGACATCCGGGTCCAGCCCGCAATTTCGCAGCACGTTCGGATGCACCATGCCGCAGCCCAGAACCTCCAGCCAGTCATCGCCCTGACCGACCCGCACCGCGCCGCCGGAACGGTCGCAGCGTACATCCATCTCGGCCGATGGTTCGGTGAACGGGAAGAAGTGCGGCCGAAACCGGCTCTCGACCGTATCGACCTCGAAGAAGGCCGACACGAAATCGATCAGGCAGCCTTTCAGGTGTCCCATATGGGTGGACTTGTCGATCACCAGCCCCTCGACCTGATGGAACATCGGCGTGTGCGTCGCATCCCAGTCATTGCGATAGACGCGGCCGGGGATCAGCACACGCAGCGGCGGCTTCTGGTTCATCATGGTCCGGATCTGTACCGGCGAGGTGTGCGTGCGCAGCACCTTGCGGTTTCCCTCCGCATCGGGCGTCAGGAAGAAGGTGTCATGATCCTCGCGGGCCGGGTGGCCTTCAGGGAAATTCAGCGCGGTGAAATTATGCCAGTCGTCTTCGATGTCCGGACCTTCCGCGATGGAAAAGCCCATATCGCCGAAGATCGCCTCTATCTCCTCGAACACCTGCATAACGGGGTGCAGCTTGCCGACAGGCTCCCGCGGTGCCGAAAGGGTGAGATCGGCCGTTTCGCTGACCAGCCGTGCATTCAGGGCGGCCGTTTCCAGCACCTGCTTGCGGGCTGTGATGGCATCTCCGAGACGCGTCTTCAGGCCGTTCAGCTTTGGGCCCATCTCCTGACGCTCATCGGCGCTCATGGCCCCGAGCGTCTTCATCAGGCCGGAGACACGCCCCTTCTTGCCAAGCTCGCCGACGCGGATCGCATCCAGCGCCGCCAGATCGCCCGCGCCCGCAATTGCAGCGCGAACGTCTTTTTCGATGATGTCCAGATCAGCCATGTCCAAGTCTTTTGCCAAACGCGCTAAAAAATACTTTCAACAGCCGCGTCTTCTAGGCCGTTACAATCGCTTGATAAAGGCTGTCCATCCGTTCTTCTGCAAGCTCGCACTGCCAGACGATCAGAGGGCGCCACCCTATTGCGCGAAGCTGTTCGTGTTTTTTCCGGTCGCGGTCAACGGTGCCCGCAATTTTATCTCGCCACCATTCGGTTCGTGTCTTGGGCAGGCGAAAATCCTTACAATTCTCGTGCCCGTGCCAGAAGCAACCATTGACGAAAAGCACAGTGTTATACTTCCGAAACACGAGATCGGGTTTTCCAGGAAGGTCTTTGCGGTGAAGGCTGAACCGCAATCCGCGTCTATGCAGCTGACTTCTGACCCACAGCTCCGGTTTTGTGTTCTTTCCTTTTATGGCCGACATATTTTCCGATCGCTTTTCCGGCGTCAGCCGATCTGCCATTTTCAGACTTCTCCAGAGCAACTTTTAGAGCGTTTGCGACTTCCCGCACGACCGGCACGGGAACGGAATTTCCAAACTGTTTGTAAGCTGCGCTTCGCGAGGGATGGACTTTGAACGAATCCGGGAAACCTTGAAGCCGCGCGCATTCCCTGGGCGTAAGGAGGCGGGGGTTTTTACCCTCCTGAGGAATAAGGCATTCCTTTCCGTCCTTGTAATATCTCGCAACCAGCGTATTCGCCGGACGGTCCAAATCAGCTTCATGTGCTGTAAAGCCTGTTCCTCTTTCAAGATTGTGTTTCGTCCGCCGAACGTGACCGTCCCAAGCCTTGTCCGAAATCGTATATTTCCTGTCCACACCGTCCTCGAGCGCTGTCCTCAACGGTATCGGGTCGCCCTTAAATTCCGGGAACTCGAACGCATCTACCGGATCACGGAAAGCAACCATGAAACATCTTTTCCGGCGCTGCGGAACGAGCGTTTCCGAACTCAAAACCTTGAAGAAGAATTGGTAACCCAAACCCTCTTCAACAGCTTCGCGGATCACACCAAATGTTCGCCCCCCTTCATGATTAACGATGTTGCTGACGTTCTCCAGCAAAAGGGCCTTCGGCTGTTTTGCTTTGGCGATGCGGCAGATGTCAAAGAAGAGCGTTCCTTTTGATTTATCCAACAAGCCGTGCTCCTGACCCAAAAAATTCCGGGCGGATACGCCTGCCGAGCTGAAAGGCTGGCAGGGAAATCCGGCAGCAAGGACATCGTGATCCGGAATAGCGAGGTCAATCGCCTCGTCTGACAAATGACTTTTTGTAAAAGCGGTAATGTCACCGGCCGGCGTTTCGCCGAAGTTGTCGAAATATGTTTCGGCCGCCCGCTCGTCGATTTCGGACGAGAAAACACATTTACCGCCGGCAGACTCGAGCGCCAGCCGAATTCCTCCGATCCCCGCAAACAAGTCAATGAACCTAAAAGTCATAGCATCACCCGTAAAATGTCAGAAGTTCGTCAACACCGACGCCGATTTGATCGAGAAATTTTGCCCTTCCCGAGGCGAGGCTCAGAACACTCTCGCGAACTTCCTCAATGACGCCGTGATGCACAAACCTGTGCGCATCGGGGCTAAGGCTGCATATATTCTCAACCACATCCAAGGACACGCCAAAATCGCTCTGCAACTTCATCGGCACAAGATGATGAGCTTCCATAAACGGCTTTCCGGTCGCTCTGGATATAAACGAACGTCCGCCTGAAAACAACTCACAGGTGTAGTTTGCTGCGATTATCGCTTCTCTTGCAACAGATGGATCACGCCCCCATTGATCCGTTACTCTTGATCTCTTTTCGGGTAGAGAGTTGAGGGCGCTTTGAAAATCACCCGTCTCGGGCTCAATAAATGTTCGCTCCGCCCCGGAATCTAACGGCCCCGATAAAATTTCATCGTACATCTTTGAGGTGAATGAGCCCACCCACATCTCCCCGTCTTTCAGGAAGCTGCACCAGAGTCTACCTGCGGCGGGTTTGAAGCTCTCAGCCAGATACAGCCGCAGTTCATTTTTTTCCGGTTTCGGATATACAAGGTTCAGCGTAATCGCTTCGCCATCCGGCCATCTCCGAAATTGAAAGGAAGAGTCGTGGCCCGCGTCCGCCAAGGCTTTGACGCCGCCACGGTTTGCTTCCAAAACACGACCAAAATGGCGTTGGAAAAGGTCTTTCTCCACGCCTGAAACTGTCAACTGTGAGTCACCGTATTCGCGTGCCGTCAGCTTGGAGTAAGTGCCTTCCACGCAGTTAAAGAAGGCGCACATGGTCTGTGAAAACTGCTCAGCCATAGGCATCTCCCATTATGCAGACGATGCAGGAAGCCGATTCCGAGGTCAACTTCTTCATCAACGACCGCCGCCACCAGACCGCAGTCGCGCCATAGCGAAACGACCGCACCCTTGTCGGATGCGGTCGCTGCCTTGACTATGAAATCATGCGGCAAGACTAGGCAGCGAGTGCCGACTTCGCCTGCTCCACGAGACCTGCAAAGATCGCCGGTTCGCGCACGGCGAGGTCGGCCAGAACCTTGCGGTCCATCTCGACGCCCGCCTTGTTCATGCCATCCATGAAGCGGGAATAGGTGAGGCTGTCATCATGCTCGCGGACGGCGGCGTTGATGCGCTGAATCCACAGGCTGCGGAACACGCGCTTCTTCTGCTTGCGACCGACATAGGCGTATTGGCCGGCCTTCATCACAGCAGCATTGGCCGTGCGGAAGGTGTTCTTGCGACGGCCGTAATAGCCTTTCGCAGCCTTGATTATCTTCTTGTGCCGTGCATGGGCAGGCACGCGGTTGGTTGTGCGTGACATCTGGTTGGTCTCCGGTCCGTCGTGTTACTTGGTGCCGTACGGAAGGTATGATTTTACCTTCGCGACGTCGGCTTGGGCCACGAGTACCGTGCCGCGGTTCTGGCGGATGTACTTCGAGTTATGGCTCATCAGACGGTGACGTTTTCCAGCCACACCGCGCAGGATCTTACCCGTCGCAGTGATCTTGAACCGCTTTGCAGCGGCTTTCTTGGTCTTCAGTTTCGGCATTTTCATCTCCTCGCGCGATGCGCGTCATGTTTACGGCCTGAAGGCATGCCTTTCGCCTTGTTGGCACAATGAAGGACGCGCTTATACGCAAAAGCGCCCCGTTTGCAAGCGCTGAGAGAGGTTTGGGGCCCTCTGCGGGTCTGCTAGAGTGCATGCCCCACGAAGGAGACGATGATGAGCTATTTCGACGGATGCGTTCTTGCGGTGCCGACCGGCAAGCGCGATGCGTACATAAGACATTCCGGGACGATGGCGGCCATTCTGCGCGAGCATGGAGCCATGGAGATAATCGATGCCTGGGGCGACGATGTGCCGGACGGTGAGACCACATCTTTTCCGATGGCGGTGAAGAAAAAGCCAGACGAAACGGTCGTCTTCTCTTATATTGTCTGGCCCGACAGGAAAACGCGGGACGCTGCTTGGCAGGCGATCCATTCCGACCCGCGCATGTCGGACGAAAACAACCCCATGCCGTTTGATGGTAGCCGCATGATCTTTGGCGGGTTCGTGCCGGTTCTGTAGGGGTTTACGCAATTTGCGGGAGGCGTTTCCTTTTCGCTGGCTCTGCCGACAGTCCCTCCGCTTGCTGGAGAGATGGCAACAAGGGTGGCGATGGACTGCCTACTATTTCTTTTTTTAGTTGGCGTAGCCTGACTTCCGGTCTTCGTATGCCGCGTAACCGGAAAGACTGAATTGAAGGCCGATGCCGAAAGCAATTTTCCCGAAGTCCCAGGGCGATATCCAGAGATTCATCCGTACCGGTGCAACCTGTACGTGAGATATCCACCTCGATTCGTTTTGGTACCAAGCGCTGACCTGCTGGCATGTTGCCTAGAAAATATGCCATCTTGTTGATTGGAAGTCGTATGTGGCTAGAACGGATCCAGGAGGTAATAGTGAGACGTCTCATCGTCCAAGTTTTGTTAGCGTGCGGGCTCATAGCGGTCGTCGGCTGCGCTTCGTCAACCGCAGAGAAGTTCGTTGGTCAATCAATAGAGGAAGCCTATTTCAAGCTTGGGCCTCCCGAAAATGTATTTGATCTTACGGATGGGAGACGTGCCTTCCAATTTTACTGGGGCGGCGGCAACTTCGTTGCGCCTGGAAATGCAACCTCCAATATGACTTCGAATTACGATGGATCGACGACTATAAAAACAGTGCTGACGCCAGCACAGGTTTACTCATCAAGGGGATGTTTGATCACGTTAATTGCTGAAGGCAGCGAAAATTCAGAATGGACGATCGAAGAGTGGAGAATTCCAGACCGTCTAGTCTGCTAGATAACTTAATCTATTCTCCCATTCTAAATGTAGTGTATCTAAAATTTAAAATCGACTTATTGCAAGACAGCCTCCCAAATAAAACCTCACCCCAACCCCTCTCCTTGAAAAGGAGAGGGGCCTTTGCGCTGTACCCATGCATCGTGCGCCTCCCTCTCTTTCCGTAGGGAAGGAGAGGGATCGAGGGTGAGGATGGGGTTTTTCCGAAGCCCTTCCCCCTCCCCGGCGTCGCCCGTACTCCCCCGATAAATCAGGGGGAGAAAACCGTGCTATCGCGTCTCGTCCTCAAGTGCGCGGAGGCGCTTTCGCGCACGGGCCAGCCGCAGCCATCCGTTCAGCGCAAGCGCAAGCATGATGACGCCGGTGACGCCATAGGCGAGCGCGACGAACGCCTGCCCGCCTTCCAGAATGCCGGTCAACGCGCCTCTCCCATAAGGCGTATCAGAATAAGCTCCGCCCGCCGTTCCAGAATGCGCGCCCGCATGACCGTAATGACAAGCGCCCCGAAGAGAAGGCTTGCCCCGATCGCGGCGACAAGCAGCGGATAGAGATAATCAGCCGACATGCTGGGCCCGTCGAGCCGGAAGACACTCGCTTCCTGATGTAGCGTGTTCCACCAATCGACGGAAAACTTGATGATCGGCAGATTGACGAAGCCGACAAGCGCCAGAATGGCCGCCAGACGCGCCTGCGCCGGGCTTTCCTTCATGGCACTGCGTAGCGAGATATAGCCGACGACAAGCAGGAATTGCACCAGCATGGACGTCAGCCGCGCGTCCCAGACCCAGTAGGTGCCCCAGGTCGGACGCCCCCAGAGCGACCCTGTCAACAGACAGATCAAGGCAGCCGCAGCAACAGGAAGCGCAGTTGCCCGGGCGGCGATATCGGCCAGCGCATGCTTCCATATGAGATAGACAAGACTGGAGACCGCCAGCGCTGAATAGCCCGCCAGCGACAGCCATGCAGCCGGCACGTGCACGAACAGGATGCGCGCCGTCTCACCCTGATAGCGTTCCGGGGGCGCAAACATCAGCCCCCAGGCCAAGGCGGCAAGCGTCACGATCAGCCCGGCAACAGTCATCACAGGCAGAATGCGCGCCGAAACGGACATGAATTTGTGGGGATTGGCAAAGGTCGACAGCATGAACGCTATCTGAAACGCCGAGGCGCTTTAGGCAAGCACCCGCGCTGATCTGCCAGCCGCGTCCCGTCCACCGCCTGCGAAGGGGCGGCGAACGGGACATCGGGCAAAAAGGTCTAGGCCTCGGGTTTGCGGAACTTGAGCGTCATCCGGTCACTCTCGCCAATCGCCTCGTATTTGGCCGTGTCGAAAGCCGGATCGGGCTCTTGCCCGCGTTCCGCACTGCGCAGGGTTGGCGGCAGTGTCCAGACACCGAACGGATGGTCTGCGGTGTCAGCCGGATTGGCGTTGATCTCGCTTGCTTCGACAAACTCGAAACCGGCTTCGCTCGCCAGCTGGCGCACCAGATCCTCATGTACATAACCCGAAATGGCCTGCGGATCCTGCTCCATGGAAGACGGCAGACGGTGCTCGATCACGCCGAGCGTGCCGCCGGGTTTCAGCGCCGCATACATGTCGGCAAAGGCCTCTTCGGCAAATCCGCTCGACATCCAGTTATGGACATTACGGAACGTCAGCACGGCATCCGCGCTTCCGTCCGGCGCTATCTTCGCATCGCCTGCGGAGAAGACCGTCAATTGCACATCGCCGAAGGTTTCGGGCTTGTCCATGTATTTGTTGCGAAAGTTCTCGACAGCGTTCTTCGTGAAGTCGTTTGCGGCCGGATCGAAGTTGGCGGCGATATACGTGCCATTGTCTTTCAGCATCGGTGCGAGAATTTCCGTATACCAGCCGCCGCCCGGCCAGATCTCGACAACGGTGTCATCCGGCTCGACGCCAAGGAAAGCGAGGGTTTCGGCAGGGTTGCGCCAGTCATCGCGGGCCTTGGACTCCTCCGAGCGCCAGTCTCCCGCCAATGCGACTTCCATCGGATCCAGGGTCTCGGTGGTTTCCATCGCAGGCGTTTCTGCTGCCGTCTCAGACGTTTCCGGCGTGGGCAGCGGATCGATGGGCGGCTCATTGTCCGGTCCGCCGCAGGCAGCAAGTGTCAGGGCGAGCGCGGCCGTTCCGGCCAGAAGCAATGATGTTTTCATGAAGATTCCTCGTTGAATTCCAGGACGCATTTTTTCTCTTGCGGTCATTTATTGGCACCCCACATTCGCGTTGTCGAGGCGCTGCTAGCAGGCTTCGACATACGGTGCGGCCGTTTTGCGGGGCACCGATCATCAAGGACCGGCGGGCATGCTGCCCGTCTCATGTTGCTTTAAAAGGACTGAACAGATGTCAAACTACGATTTCACACCCCTTTCGCGGACGCTTGTCGGCTTCGACCGTCTCGCAACCATGATCGATACCGCCAGCCGGCTCGACGGGACGCAGGGCTACCCCCCGTATAATATCGAGAAAACCGGCGAAGACAGCTTCAGCATCGATCTGGCCGTTGCAGGTTTCGGCGAAGACGATCTGCAGATCGAGACCCGCGAAAACCAGCTGACCATCACCGGCAAGATCGCCGCGAACGAAGACGGCGAAGGCCGCAACTTCCTGCATCGCGGCATAGCCGAGCGCAGCTTTATCCGTCGCTTCCAGCTTGCCGATCACGTGGTCGTGACCTCGGCTGACCTGAAGAACGGTCTGTTGCAGGTGAAACTGGTTCGCGAACTTCCCGAAGCCATGAAGCCGCGCACGATCTCGATCGGCGCATCGTCCGGCTCCAGAGCAAATGTGATCGAGGGCGAACGCAAAGTCGCCTGAGCTTAGGCTTTCACGTTTTCCAACACCCGCGGCGCGCCCTTACCGGCGCGCCGTTTTTGTTTGTGTTATGGTCTACTGCCAAATTGGCGGAGCAGTTTGGGCGGCTGTGATTGGGTACGAAACGCCACCCCACGGTTTACCCGTGGGGTCCAGTTAGAACGGAATTTGATTAATGGCGCGCTTCGATCTGATTGCGGTCTACATCATGGCAAACTTCCGCAATGGCGCGATCTATACTGGATCAACTTCCGATCTTCCAGCGCGGATCGAACAACACAAGTCCGGTCAAGGCAGTGTGTTTACGCGGAAATATCATTGCAACATCCTGGTTTATGCCGAACGCTGCGAAACGATGGAAGCAGCCCTCCATCGGGAACGTCGTATCAAAGCCATTTCCCGGCGCAGGAAACTGGAGTTGATTGAGCAAACAAATCCCGACTGGAACGACCTTTCACAGACTTGGCTATAAGTCTGACTGGACTCCACGCTCGGAGGCGTGGAGTGGCGATCTTCGAGACCTCAGCTTTCAGAACCCAGCATGACTTGCCGTTTCCACTTCAGGGGGATCGACGGCACATTCAGGTCTGACAAGGGCTCAGAAACCGGTCACACCTAACCGCGCAGCTTTTCCGCCAGCTCCTTCAGAACGGTTTCGCTCTCCCGCAGCAGGCGCGCCCAGGGCGCATTGCCGGTCTCCTGTCGCGCAATGAAGACATAGTCGTGTCCGGCCAGCCCCAAATCCGGAAGGAGCGTGCGCGAGACCTCACGCAGTCGCCGCTTCGCGCGATTGCGCACAACCGCATTGCCAACCTTCTTGGTTGCAGTAAAGCCTTCGCCGATATGGGCACTTTCATCGCCGCGCGGCGCAGCCTGAACGACAAGAAGCCGCCTGCGGGCAGTTAACCCACGGGCGGCTTGCAAAAACTCTGGCCTGCGCGACAAACGGCGCAGTGCCTTTTTGTCTGTGCCTAGCAGGCCAGACGCTTGCGACCCTTGGCCCGGCGGCATGCCAGAACCTTGCGTCCGTTCTTTGTCGCCATGCGCTTGCGGAACCCGTGCGACCGGGCGCGCTTGAGACGGCTTGGCTGGAATGTGCGTTTCACGGCTCACGCCCCTTATCCTTGAAAGGCGCGGTACCTACCGGTCCGGAGCAGCTTCGTCAAGCCAAGTCTGACGCCTTCGGGCAGTTGATTTCTCTAACCGCTCTCAGCCCAGATCACGCGGTAGTGACCCGGCGGGAGAGAACGTGACGCCGATCTGCGAGTTTAGATGTCTATATACGTCTCACGAACAGTCCATAAGGATGCATCACATGACCAGACCGCCGTTCCGACCGTCCACAGGCCTAGTTGCCCTTGCTACAGGACTTCTCTGCATGACCCCATTGGCCGCCGCTGCCCAGAACACAGAACCGCCAGCCGCCACTGATGTCGCCTCGCCCTCCGAGAAACAGCATTCGGTGTGGAATGAATTGCTCGGCCGCTACGTGAAAGACGGCGCGGATGGTGTGAACCGGTTTCATTATTCCGCCCTGCAGGGAAACCCCGAAGACCTTGCCGCTCTCAATGCCTATATCGATACGCTGTCCCGATCGGCGATCTCGGAGCTGCCGCGCGACGAGCAGTTCGCCGCCTGGGCCAATCTCTATAATGCCCTGACCGTCCAACTCATCATCGACAATTATCCGGTCAGCTCGATACGGCAGATCAAGCCGAACCTGTTTTCCATCGGACCGTGGAAGAAGGAACTCGTCGAGGTTGAGGGCGAAAAGCTTTCGCTGGACGATATCGAGCACGGGATCATGCGCGAGAAATGGGATGATGCGCGTGTGCACTACGCGGTAAACTGTGCCTCGATCGGCTGCCCCGACATCCAGAAGACAGCCTGGGAGGGTGCTACGCTCGACGAAGACCTCAACGCTGCTGCCATTGCGTATGTCAATCATCCGCGCGGCGTAACCGTTCGCAGCGATGGCAAACTGCAGGTATCCAGGATCTACAAATGGTATGACGAGGATTTCGGCGGCAGCGAGCGTGGCATCATTGATCATCTGCGCAAATATGCCGCTCCGGTTTTGAAAGAGACGCTGGACGGCAAGAGAGATATTGCCGATTTCGAGTATGACTGGTCGCTCAACAGCGTGGCCAAGGTGTCCGAGCGGGGCAATGACTGATGGCGGCGACTGACCCCGGCGAGAGCACCGATGCCTCTGCAGACGCCTCCGACAAGACGCCGATCTATATCCGGCTCTGGCCCTTTTATATCATACTGGCAGGTCTCGGGCTTGCCTGGTATTTCGGCCTGTTCGATGTGTTGTCCTTCGACACGCTGAAGGAACGGCGCGAAGAGCTGAAAGGCTTTGTGGAGGCCAATCTGGTGCTCGCATTTCTCGCCTATATCGTGATTTACGCGCTCGCCACGCTCTTCATGGTGCCCGGTGCGCTCTGGATCACGATAGCGGGCGGGTTCCTGTTCGGACTGTTTGGTGGAACGCCCGCGACCATCATCGGTGCGACCCTAGGTGCGAGCGGGCTGTTTCTTGCGGCAAAGACCTCACTGGGAAAAGCCCTTTCCGATCTTGCAGGGTCATGGGTCAGAAAGCTGGAGAAAGGCTTCAAGGATGATGAGGTGAGCTACATGTTCGCCATGCGCTTTGTCCCGGCCATGCCGTTTCCCATTGCAAACATTGCCCCGGCGCTTCTGGGGGCGAAGTATCGCAATTATCTGCTCACCACGGCGCTTGGCATCATTCCCGGCGTGCTGGCCTATACATGGATCGGTTCGGGCCTCGGCGCGGCGCTCGATGCGGGAGAGGAGCCCGACCTCGGCACATTTGCGCTGAAGCTTGCGCCGGCCTTTATCGCCTTGTTCGTCGTTTCCCTGATCCCGGTTGCCTACAAACGCCTGAGCGGCAAGGCCAAGAAACTCGAAGAGGTCTCCTGATATGGAAAAGCCGCACACAGCCGCCCGCAATGCCCGCTCCCCGATAGAGGGGCACCAGTCCTCGGACACTGTTTCCACCGAACCCGCCCCGCATTCGGTTGGCGCAACGCCGCACCGCAAACTGAAGACAGATATTGCCGTTATCGGCGCAGGCTCGGGCGGACTTTCAGTTGCCGCAGGTGCCGCCATGCTGGGGCTGGATGTCGTGCTCTTCGAGAAGGGCGAGATGGGCGGCGATTGTCTCAACTATGGCTGCGTCCCCTCCAAAGCGCTGCTGACGGCCGCACGCAAGGCGCAGGTCTTCCGCGAAGCCGCGACATGGGGACTGACCCCTGCAGATCCTGGCGTCGACTGGCAGGCCGTCAAGGCGCATGTAAAGACAGCCATCACCAACATCGCCCCGGTAGACAGTGTCGAGCGATTTGAGGGAATGGGCGTTACCGTCATTCGCGAACACGCCCGGTTCTCGGATGAAAAAACGCTGCATTCGGCTTCCGCGTCAGTCGAGGCGCGCCGGATTGTCATCGCTACAGGGTCAACGGCTCTGGTGCCGCCCATCCCCGGACTGGACGAGACGGCATACCATACCAACGAAACCCTTTTCGATATCGAGGTGCTGCCCGCCCATCTGGTCATTCTGGGTGGTGGTCCGATTGGCATCGAGATGGCGCAGGCCTTTCGCAGGCTCGGCTCGGACGTGACGGTGATCGAGAAAGAGACAGCGCTCGGCAAAGCCGATCCGGAGCACGCCAATGTGGCACTGTCCCGGCTTCGCGATGAGGGCGTCCGCGTTCTGGAAGGTCATGAAGCGGTCAGGGCCAGCAATACCGACAATGGCATCATGGTGGTCGCCAAATCGGATGGCACGGAAGAGACGATCCACGGTTCGCATCTGCTTGTTGCGCTTGGCCGCAAGGCCGTGCTGGACGGGCTTGCCCTGGACGCCGGAAACGTCGAACGCACGAAGACCGGCATCGCCACGAAAGACAATCTGAAATCAGTGTCCAATTCGCGGGTTTGGGCTGTTGGTGATGCGGCGGGCCGAGAGCAGTTCACCCACATGGCAGGCTGGCATGCCAGCGTGTTCGTTCAGGCCGCATTGATGAAGCTGCGCACGAAGGCAGACAAGCTTCCCGTGCCCGCCGTGACCTACATTGAGCCCGAACTGGCGCAAGTCGGGCTTACCGAAGCGGAAGCGCGCGAAAAACACGGGGATGATGTTACCGTGGCGGCCTTCAGTTTCATGGAGAATGACCGCGCCCAGGCCGAACGCGACATCACCGGAGGCTGCAAGATATTCGTCGGCAAGGGGGATGAGATCCTCGGCGCAAGCATTGTCGGCGAGGGCGCGGGCGATATCATTCAGATCATCGGCTACGGCATGTCGAACGGGCAGAAGATGCGGTCACTGACCAATTTCATTTCGCCCTACCCGACCCGCGCAGAGATCGTGAAGCGTACAGCAAGCGACTATTTTCGTCCGAAAGTGTTCGGCAAGCTGATGAAGACAGCCGTCGGCGTCCTGCAGCGCATCCCGTAACGATTGCCGCAATGGCGCACGGACCTGCCTAGCGCAGCGCTGCCTTGACCGCGGGGCCTGCCTTGGCCGGGTCGATCATGCCGGGGAAGCGGGCTTTCAGTTCGCCCATGCACTTGCCAAGGTCTTTCAGACCACTGGCGTCCAGATCGCCGACCACTTCGGCAACGGCTGCTTCCAGGTTCTTACCTGAAATGCCTGCTGGCAGGTAGGCCTCGATAATTTCAAGTTCTTCGCGTTCCCGGTCAGCCATATCGATCTTGCCGGCCAATTCGTACTCGTCCGCCGACATCTGACGCTGGCGGGCCATCAGAGTCAGGACGCTTCTGATTGCCGTTTCGTCGCAGCCGGAGCACTGATCGCTTGCGCGGGCCATGGCGTCACGGTCGTGTACCGCGCACATCACGAGACGGAGTGTTGCGGCCTTGACGCCGTGTTCGTCGGTGGCCTCGACCCGTTCCAGGTCGTTTGTGAGCCGGTCACGAAGTCCGGATGTCTGTAGGTTTGCGACTGCCATACGGGATGTCATGCTTTGCGAGTGTTTCAGTTTCATTGCCGGAAGGACAAATCCGTGACGGTTGTTTGGCTTGACGCAAGCGAACCACCTGACTAGGCCTCGCTCGTTTGTTTGCGCGCCGTTCCGGTTTTGCCGCTCTATCGACAAGGAAGCGTCACATATGACACAGCCGTCATCTGATCAAGGGACATTAAGTGCGACCGGTGCGCTCGTTCTGGAAACCGGTCATGTCTTTGCAGCTACGGGCTGCGGAGCGCCCGGCCAGGCGGTTGCGGAGATCTGCTTCAACACCGCGATGACCGGGTATCAGGAGATCCTCACCGATCCGTCCTATGCCGGGCAGATCGTGGCCTTCACGTTTCCGCATATCGGCAATACCGGTGCCAATGCGGACGATCTGGAGGAAAGCAGCCACTACGCAGTCCGCGCGGCTGCCGGCGCTGTCTTCCGCAGCGAGATTACACCGCCAGCGAACTGGCGCGCGGTAGATCATTTCGATGCCTGGCTCTCCATGCGCGGTATTGTCGGCGTCTGCGGCCTCGACACGCGGGCGCTGACCCGACTGGTCCGAACGCGCGGCGCGGTCAAGGCTGCAGTTGTGCATGCACCGGACGGCCACATAGACCTCGCCGCGGCACGCTGCGGGATCGCTGACTGGGCGGGTCTGGTGGGCGTGGACCTCACCCCGCAGGTCGCGAGCCGCGAGCCGTTCGAAAACGTGCAGATGAACTGGGTCGGCGGGTCCGGCTATGGCGATCTTGCCACGCCGGAGTTCAACGTCGTTGTCATCGATTACGGCGTGAAGAAGAACATTCTGCGCAATCTTTCGCAGATCGGAGCACGGGCGAGCATAGTCCCGCCCACGACATCTGCCGCTGACATTCTGGCGATGAAACCCGATGGTGTCGTTCTGTCGAACGGGCCCGGTGACCCGGCCGCAACCGCATCCCATGCAAAACCGGTCATCACGACGCTTCTCGGGGCGGGCGTGCCGCTGCTCGGTATCTGCCTTGGTCACCAGCTCCTGGCGCTGAGCCTTGGCGCCCGGACGGTAAAGATGGCGCAGGGCCATCACGGCGCAAACCATCCGGTGATGGATTACACGACCGGCAAGGTCGAGATCGTGTCGATAAATCACGGCTTCGCGGTGGACGGATCAAGCCTGCCTGCCGGTGTCAGCGAGAGCCACAAATCCCTTTTCGACGGGACCAATTGCGGTCTGGTGGTTGACGGAAAGCCGGTCATATCCGTGCAGCACCACCCGGAAGCCTCCCCCGGTCCGCAGGATAGCTTCTATCTTTTCGAACGCTTTGCAGGCCTGATGCGTCAGACAGCAACAGCCAGTGTTTGAGAGGCTCTTTATGAAACTTCCGGTCCTGAACCGTTTTGCCTTTCTGGTGTGCTTGCTGGCAATCGCTTCGCCGCCTGTCCTGGCCGACGAACGGCCTGAGGTCCGCTTTGAGCGTTCGACACTGGTCGTTTCCGATCTCCAGCCATCCATCGCCTTCTGGCAGGACGTCATGGGCTATGACCTGATCATGGACGCCAGGACCTTGCCCGTTTCGGAGAATGCCGCGCTTGGGTGGACTGAGGCAGCAACGGTGCGTTTCGCACAATTGATGTCCAGTTCCGGAACAGGGATCGGCCTGCTGGAAATTTCCGAAACGGGCTTTCCCGATCTGGAAATCAACCGTTCGCCGACTGGAATCGGCGGCGTCGTGCTGGTTCATACATCAACGGAGATTGACGCGCTCCATGAACGCGCCGCGAAAGCTGGCGCCGTCATCAAGCCTCTCGGACTGTCGCCAACGGGCTTGTCCTGGAACCTTTATCTGCAGGCGCCGAGCGGACACATTCTTGAAGTCTATCAGTTGCGACCGGCAAATGACCGCGACGGTTCCAGCGGCGGCTGAAACGGTCTATGGGGATCGCTGGTAAAAGCCTGGAGGGTCGGTCCTTGCCGCAAGCCGTGGAATTCAGTGTCGTGGTGCCGGTCCACAATGAAGAGGGCAACGCGGTTGCGCTCGCGCGCGAGATAGCGTCCGTTCTGGAGGGCCGCGCCTTCGAAATGCTGTTCGTTGACGATTCCAGCACCGACGAAACCCGGTTTGAACTGCTTGCCGCCCGCAAGGAGCTTCCTGCGCTTCGCCTCCTCATGCACCGCCGGAATGCCGGTCAGAGCCGCGCTATCCGGACAGGGGTTCTTGCAGCGCGTGCACCGGTGATCGGCACACTCGACGGTGACGGGCAGAACGATCCGGCAGACCTTCCGGCTCTTTTTCGCGCGCTGACCCGCAAGGACGCACCGGCGGAACTTTCAATGGTGATGGGGCGGCGCGTTGGCCGGCAGGACAGCGGCTGGAAAAAGTTTGGCTCACGCTTTGCCAACCGCATCCGCCAGCGCCTGTTGCGCGATGGCTGCGATGACAGCGGCTGCGGGATCAAGGTGTTCAAGCGCGAGGCCTTCCTCCGGCTCCCTTATTTCGATCACATGCACCGCTACATGCCGGCCTTGATGCGCGCTGACGGGCACAGCGTCGAATATATCGATGTGACGCATCGCGGGCGGGTTCACGGACGCTCGAACTACACCAATTTCGGACGCCTTTATGCTGCGTTGAGCGACCTTCGCGGCGTTGCCTGGCTGATCCGGCGGCGCAGACAGGTCGGCGGTGTCGATGAAGCCTGACGGCTGACCGCAGACAGCGCTCAGCCCAGAACGAATGCACCCTTGATGCCGTCGATCAGAAGCTGAATCGACAAGGCTGCGAGGATGACGCCCAGAATACGGGTCAGGGCACCAGCAATGCTTTCACCCATCAGGCGGATCAGCGGTCCGGCCCCAAGGAAGATCACCAGACAGATCACCATGTTGAGAGCAATCGCTCCGAGAACGGCCAGCTGTTCGCCAAGATTGCCCTCGGCGTTCGTCATGTAGAGCATGGCGGTGGCGATCGTGCCGGGACCTGCAATCATCGGAATACCGATGGGAAAGACGGAAATGTCTTCAAGCTGGCCTTCGATGTGCTCGTCGGACATGACTTCGTCAGCGCGGTTCTCACGGCGTTGCGTGCGTTTTTCAAACACCATGTCGAGCGCAATGAGGAACAAGAGCACGCCGCCCGCCATCCGGAACGCATCGATCGAGATGTGCAGTTTCTCAAGCAGCCAAGCGCCACCGAAAGCAAAGGCAAACACGATGACCGTGGCGACGAAGACGGACTTGAACGCCATCTTGCGCGCATAGGCCGGGCCGCCGCCTTGCGTCAGCGTCGCGAACACGGGCGCAACACCTACCGCGTCGATCAGGACGAAGAAGGTGACGAAAGCCGCCGAAAAGAGTGCGAATGTTGAAGCGTCCATGAACGCCACATACCCGCTTGGCGGCGCAAGTTAAACCGTGCAAATTCGGGAGGCTCCCCTGCGTGAGCGGGCCTTGGGCTCAGCCTTGCGGGATTGCCGGCAACGCCGCCCTCACCCTCGTTACTTGCGAGCTGAAGCGTCACGGACACTCGCACCTCACCCCTCCATTTGACATGCCGCACACTTTGTGTTTCAAAGTACATATGCTTTGCTTTTCAAAGCTATTGGCGATTATGCCTGATTCAGGAGATGCAAGATGACCTTTCTCAAAACCCTTTCCGCGCTCGGTGCGGTGGCGGCCCTGACTGCGACGGCGCAGGCGGCGACCGTCAGCGTCACCGTCACCGGTGTCGAGGCCCGGCCCGGCACGCTCTATGTGGGCCTTCAGACAGAAGCGCAGTACCTCAAGAATGAAGGCGAATACGGCGCGATGCTCAAGACGCCCACCGCCGGAACACACCAGTTCGATATCAATGATGTCCCGCCGGGCCGCTATTCGCTGTCCGTCCTGCATGATGAGGACGGTAATGACGACATGACGTTGACGGATGACTACCGACCCGCCGAGGGTTGGGCGATGGTCAACGGCGAGACCCTGCGCGCAAGTCCGACATTCGACCAGACGAGCTTCGAGGTTACGCCAGAGGGCGCGTCGGTCACGGTGAAAATGCTCGATTACCAGACCGAATAGCAGGCGCGTACGACGCAAAAATGACCCGGAGGCTCGCACCTCCGGGTCAGTTGCAAGCGACAGGTGAAGACCAGATCTCCAATCGCTGATTATGTGCGCAGACCTTCTATCCCTGGAAGAGAGACAGGATGGTCTGCGAATTCTGGTTGGCGATCGAGAGCGCCTGAACGCCAAGCTGTTGTTTGACCTGAAGCGCCTGCAGCCGTGCACTTTCCTTGGCAAGGTCGGCATCCACGAGATTGCCCACGCCCTTTGTCAGGCTGTCTTCAAGCTTGCCGACGAAATTCGTATGGCTGTCGATCCGGTTGGCGGTCGAGCCGAGCCGGGCCAAGGCAGCGTTCACATTGTTCAGGCTGGTGTCGATTGCGGTCAGCGCTGCCGATGCGCCGCTGACTGTGGTCAGGTTGGAAAGTTCCGACACCAGAATGATGGACCCGGAAAGCGTCATTGTTTCAGGGCGCAGGGTCAGGGTTTCCGTGGCATCGAGGTCTGCCAGGAAGGCGATTCCGGCTGGCAACGATCCGTCGAGGAGGTTCGCCCCGTCAAACTCCGCTGTGGAGATGATTGTCTTCACTTGTTGAAGGAGCGCGTTGAAGTTCTCGTTATAGGCCCCGCGTGCGGTCGCATCGATGGAGGGGTCTTTTGCACCGAGAGCCTTCTCTCGCATCTGGATCAAGAGATCGGAGATCGCCTCGCCGCCCGCCAGAGCGACGTCTGCGATAGAGTTTGCGCGGTCGAGACTGGTTCGCACGGCGGTCAGCGCAGATACATCACCGCGCATGTTCTGCGCGACTGCAAAGACAGCGGAGTTATCACGGGCGCCGGTCACCTTGAAACCGGACGAAACCCGGTTCTGCGTGACCTCGAGTTCCTGGTTTGCCCGGTTCAGATTCTGCAGCGCGCTCATCGCGCCGGCATTTGTATGAATGCTGTTGACCATTCGAGAACTCCCGGCGGGCCGGTTCTGGCCCTCGTATAGGTCTCTAGGAATTACGGGGTTTGGTTAAATATCCGTTTGCACGGAGAAAACGAGGCGTAAACGCCGTCTGGTAAATACGTCAGATATAGCGGTCGACCCATATCCCGTAGGCATCGCCCAGCGACTTCACGACTTTCAGGAAATCCTCGTCGGGAAACTGGCGGATGGTCTCTCCGGTGTCAGTATCGACGATCTTCTGCACATACCGGCCCGTCTCTTCGTCTTCCTCGATGATGAGCTTGCCGCGCGAGGCGTCCTTGAAGCCGGTAACGGTGCGGACAATGTCGGCCCGGCGTTCTTCCGGCTGCTTCTCGCGGAACCGTTCGTCGCGTTCGCGGGTGGTGCCTGTCGCCGCCGGGGGCGGCACGGGGGCTGCCTTTTCGACACGCTCAGTCGGCGTGACGGGGACGGGGGGAATGAGTGTTTCACTGGACATGGGATGAACTCCCTAACCTTGCTCCTGCTTCGTCCGATTGCAATCAGGAGGATCCCGGGCGCAACATTGTGCGCCCGGTTTCCGTTCGAGGTCCTATCGGAAGAAGGACAGGGCGATGCCCGGCCGAGGAGTTGGCGATCGACAGAGCCTGAACGCCAAGCTGTTGCTTGACCTGCAGGGACTGAAGCCGTGCGCTTTCCTTGGCGAGATCGGCGTCGACCAGGTTACCGATACCGGCTTCGGTCACGTCTGCCAGTTTGGTGGCAAAGGTTGCCTGAGCCGACACGGCCTTGGACCCGGTTCCGAGACGTGAGAGCGCCTGGTTGAGGTTGCCAAGCGAGGTTTCGATGGCCGTGATCGCGGCAGCTGCCGTGGTCGCCGTGGCGATATCGACACTGGCGGACAGGGTGATGACCGAGCCGCTGAGCGAGATATCTTCATCTGCAACGGTGATCTTCGCGGTTCCGTCAGCATTGGCAATGGCCGAAATACCACCGGTCTGCGAACCGTTGAGCAGGTTCACACCGTTGAAGGACGCGTTGTCCACCACGGTCTTGATCTGGTCACGCAGAGCCTTGAAGTCTTCGCTGAAAGCAGCGCGCTGGGTCGTGGTCAGCGTCTCGTCGGAAGCAGCCAGTGCCTTTTCCTTCATTTCGATCAGAAGATCGGAGACAGCTTCGCCGCCGGCGAGAGCGACATCGACGGTCGAACCGACACGGTCGAGCGACTGCTGAACGACGTTATAGCCTGCCAGATCGGAGCGCAGGCCCTGAGCAATGGCGTAGACTGCGCCATTATCCTTGGCGGAGGCAACTTTCAGGCCGGTATTGATCCGGGACTGGGTGACTTCAAGCTGAGCCGAGGTACGGTTAAGCTGCTGAAGTGCGACGGCGGCGCCGTAGTTTGTGTTTACGCTAGCCATTTTGGCGGTCTCCATTCTGGTCTGTCGGCCCCATTGGCGGGGCTTCTTTCGAGCGTTTTGCTCTCAAGGCATTTTGCCTCGGACAGGTATTGGCAAGGACCGCGCCATCGCGATGGTTAAGGGCTCAAAGCCGGTTGCGAACAGCCCGCGAAACCGGAATGGTTAACGCAATTTCCAGCGTGCTTAAGGAAGAATGAACGACCCGGCAGATCTTGCCGACCGGCAGAAATGACCGGCAAGTCTTGCCGTTTGGAGGGCGTTTGGAGGGGTATCGACGGCGTTTCGGCCAACTCGCGCAAGTTTTAAGATAAACGCGCCGTAGCGCTGACCGAAAGGTCAGAGGCTTTGAGAAACACTAGAAAACAGGAAAGTGGCGGACTGGGGAGGATTCGAACCCCCGACCCCTTGGTTCGTAGCCAAGTACTCTATCCAACTGAGCTACCAGTCCGACCGGAAGCGCGTAGTTAGCGCCGTGGAGCCCCGCTTGCAAGCACCGGACCGCAATTAATCACGCAGCATCGCCCGCCAGCCAGACGCCGCGCGCCACAGCCCGCGCAAGCGTACCCGCAGCCAGCTCACCCAACCGCGCCAGATCGAGCGGCCGGTTCGAACCTAGAGGCTTGCGCGCCGTGGAGAGTGCAAACACTACATCCCCGTCGAACGGTGCAAAGACAGGGCGGATCGCACGCGCCAGCCCCGCCACGGCCATATCGGCCAGACGCTGGCATTCGGACGGGGTCAAGTCGGCATCGGTCGCGATGCAGGCAATCGTGGTGTTCTCGCGCGGGGCCGATTTGACCTTCGCCGCGCCCCAGTCTTCCGGGTCAAAGCTGAACCTCGTCGGTAAACCCGCCCCGCCAAACTCACCGTTCAGCTCATAGGGTGCGGCCCAGAAGTGCAAAGAGCCCGGCACGGTGACCGACCCGAAGGCGTTGACGGCGACCAGCGCACCGACGCTGAAACCGTCATGACTGACAATGCTTGCAGAGCCGAGCCCACCCCTGACCGCACCGGCCCGTGCGCCAAACCCCGCCCCTGCAGCGCCAAGCGACGGGTCACGGCTCGCCACATCGAAGGCTGCCATCCCAAGATCGCGATATGGCGGTGTCCGTGCCCAGTCCTTTGCACCGCCATTGGCCAGGTCGTAGAGGATTGCTGCAGGAACCACGGGGCTCTTCGGAACGCCTGCCCGCTCGACCAGGCCGAAGCCGCGGCCTTCAGCACCAAGCGCGGACGCCACGCCATCGGCGGCGGCCAGGCCGTAGACCGAACCGCCGGACAGCACCACGGCATCGACCGCATCGACCAGCGTTCCGAGCTTCAGCGCATCGGTTTCGCGCGTACCGGGCCCGCCACCCGCAACATGAACGGCGCAGACGGCGCGATCTTGCGGCACGATAACGGTTGCCCCCGTCATGACGCGCTCATCATGGGCATTGCCGACGAGGATACCCTCAACATCGCAGATCGTATTGCGTTGGCCGGGCTGTGCAGAGGTCGTTGGCACTGGCAGTCTCTTCCATACGGTGAGCAGGTCACATAAGCTGCTCTCTTATCAGAAAAGCAGGAATGCCAGACCATGTCGCACAAAGTCTATTGCCTTGCCGCCTTTGGCTTTCTTGCCGCTTGCGCCTCACAGGGGCCTCAACCGGCCGATACGCAAGCCGCCGCCCCGATGAAGCCGGTCTCCGACTGGACAAAGGGCGCAATGGTTACCGCAGCCGACGAGCGCGCCGTGCAAGCAGGACTGGACGTCCTGCGGAGCGGCGGACATGCCGTGGATGCCGCGATCGCAGTTCATGCAGTTCTGGGGCTGGTCGAACCGCAAAGCTCCGGGCTTGGCGGCGGGGCATTTATGCTGGTGCATGACCGCGCGGCGAATACGATCACCGTATTCGATGGCCGCGAAACGGCCCCTGCCGCTGCCGGACCGGACCTGTTTCTGGACGAAACCGGCGCTCCGCTCGATTTCATCTCCGCCTGGCAGAGCGGCAAGGCGGCAGGTGTTCCGGGAGCCATCGCACTCTACAAGGCCGCGCACGACCAGTTTGGAACGGCTAACTGGGAAAGCCTCTTTCAGCCTGCCATCACACTCGCTGATGAGGGATTTATCGTTTCGCCAAGGCTGGCAGAACTTCTGGCCTCAGACCGGCTGCGCGGCGCGGTCCGGCTCGACGACGAGGACATGGCGAGCGCGGCTTATTTCTACCCAGATGGCGGGCCACTGGTAACAGGTGCACGGCGCACCAATCCCGACTATGCGCAAACCCTGCGCGATGTGGCGCAAGACGGCCCGGCGGCGTTCTATTCAGGCCCGCGCGCACAGCGGATCGTCGACGCGGTTCAGGGCGATGCACGCCCCGGCGCAATGACACTGGCCGATCTGGCCGGTTACAGCGTGGATACGCCGGACGCGCTCTGCGGCAATGCACTGGGTCACCGCATCTGCTCGGCCCCGCCGCCCTCATCCGGCGGGATGGCGCAGGTCGCAATCGCAGGATTGTACGAGCGGCTGATGGCTGATGTACCGGAAGGAGACACCACGGACGCAACCTTTCTGGCTGCATTTGTGGACGCCCAGCGGCTCGCCTATGCCGACCGTGACCATTACATCGCCGACCCGGCTTTCGTTACCGTCCCGGCTGCGGACCTGATCGACCCGGCATATCTGGATGCGCGGGCGAAAGACCGTTTCGCGCCGGACGGTGCATCCTTTCCGGGCGATCCCGGCGCGGTGCTGCGCGGTGAGCCGATGATCAACATGTGGGGACGTGACGCCACGAATGATGCGCCCGGCACCACGCATATTTCCATCATAGATATGGCTGGCAATGCCGTCTCGATGACGGCCACGGTTGAATCGCCGTTTGGCAATTCGGTGATGGTCGACGGCTTTCTCCTCAACAACGAGCTGACGGATTTCTCGAAAGTCCCTGTCGTCAACGGAAAGCCCGTGGCCAATGCGGTAGCGGGCGGCAAGCGTCCGCGCTCGTCCATGTCGCCGACGCTTGTCTTCACCACGGAGGGTGAGCTTGCAATGGTGACAGGGTCCCCGGGCGGAAACTCGATCGTCGCCTATGTCGCCAAAACGCTGATCCATGTGCTCGCACTCGGGTCGTCCGCTGAGGAGGCGGTTGCCTCTCCCAATATCATTGCAAGGGGCGATACCGTGGGCGTCGAGGTGGATGTCCGGTTTGGTGAGGTGACGGCGCGGCAGTTGACGGCCCTTGGCTATGACGTGGCCGAACGCACCGGTGAAAATTCCGGCCTGAACATCATCGTGGTTCGCGAAGACGGGCTGGAAGGGGCTGCTGACCCACGCCGCGAAGGCGTCGTGATGACCCTTCCCTGATCTGAAACCGGAGATTGGCGGCTGGGGTGCTTAAGCCTGCACCCTCGCCTCCGCCGCGCGGTAGAGGGTGGCGTGCAGGTCGGCCAGTCTGTCTATGTCGCGGTTGTATCCACCGCCCATGACGCCGACGAGCGGAATATCGCGGCCGCGTACGGCCTCAAGGACAGCGCTGTCGCGGTCGAAAGAGACCGTCTTGTGTCAGCCCCAGCTTGCCCAGCCGGTCGTCGACATGCGGATCGACCCCCGCATTGTAGAAGACGAGGGCGGGGCGGTGTGTGTCCAGCGCCTCGTCCAGCGCCGGGCGAAGCGCCGCCAGATACGCGGCGTCTTCTGTTCCGGCCTCCAGACCGATATCGCGTGTGGAGGCGACCTTGCGGACCGGCCAGTTGGTTTCGCAATGGAGCGAAAGCGTGAAAATATCGCGGTCCCCGGCAAATATCTCTGCTGTTCCGTCGCCCTGATGCACGTCGCAGTCGACCACCAGTATGCGCCCGGCAAAGCCTTCGGCCTGCAACAGACGGATGGCGACCGCGACATCATTGAAGACGCAGAAACCCGCGCCCTCACTGGTCTTGGCGTGATGGCTGCCGCCCGCCAGATTGCAGGCCAGACCGTCATCGAGCGCCAAGCGCGCGGCCAATATCGTTCCGGCGACCGCCAGACGCGAGCGTCGCACCACGCCGGAGGTGATCTCGAACCCGATCTTGCGGGCCGCGCGGGGCTCAATCGTGCGTGACAGGATGGCATCGACGTAAACGGGCGAATGCGCCAGCTCCAGCCAGTTCGCGCTGGCCTCGACCGGTTCCAGAAACGCGCCATGCCGGGCTTCGAAGCCCTCATCCCGCAGGGTCTGCGCCGTCCTCAGGTATTTGCGCATCGGGAACCTGTGCAGGTCATCTACGCTGCGCGCATCATAGTCGGCGTGGTGAACAATATGCATCATCGCCATGACATAGGGCGGTATGCCTGCTTCGTCAGCGGACTTGCCGGGACGCCGCGCCCGTGGCACCGCGAAGCATGACGAGCCGGACGCCCCCTCTTAGCCGCGCAAGCGTACTGCGTCTGGCCTGGCCGGTTGTGCTGGCGCAGGCGGCAACCGCGATGACGGGCGTTGTCGATACCGCGGTCATGGGCCGGTTCGGAACCAAGGAGGATCTGGCAGCCGTTGCAATTGCATCTGTCTCATTCTCCTTCATCTACTGGGCATTCGGTTTTCTGCGTATGTCGACGACAGGACTGGTTGCGCAGGCGTCGGGCCAGGGCGATGACAGCGAGGTCCGGGCTGCCGGGCAGCGCGCGCTTCTTACCGGGCTGCTCGTCGGCTGCGTATTACTCGCGCTTTTTCCGCTGATAAAAACCATCGCGCTCGCCGCCTTTCAGGGCGCACAGGAGACAGAGGCGCGCGCAGCCGGATATTTTGCCGCCCGTATATGGGGCGCACCGGCGGTCCTGATGGGTTATGCGCTGACCGGGTGGATGCTGGGTACCGGCAGGACGGGGCTGTTGCTGGCCTTCCAGATCGTCATGAACGGGGTCAATGCGGGCCTCGATATCTGGTTCGTTGCTGGGCTCGATCTGGGCCCGACCGGTATTGGCGCAGGCACCGCGATTGCCGAATGGGTGGCCCTTGCCTTCGGCGCGGCGCTCGTCTGGCGCCATATGGCACGACGCGGTGCGCGGCTTCTCGACCCGGATCGTCTGAAAGCCCTGTTCGCGGCTAATGGCGATATTCTGGTGCGCACACTCGCTCTGCTGTTTGCCTTTGCCTGGTTCACCAATTCCGGCGCAGGGGTCGGGACGGCGGCGCTGGCCGGAAATCAGGTGCTGCTGCAGTTCATCGCCGTCAGCGCCTTCGTGCTCGACGCCTTCGCCTACATCGCTGAAAAGGAAGCCGGTGAAGCCTGGGGCGCGCGCGATCCGGACCGACTGAAACGCGCCATGCGCCTGACAACAGAATGCGCGCTTCTGTCCGGGGTGATCTTCAGCGTGCTTTACGCCCTCGTCGGCGACGACATCATCCGAGCCTTTATAGCCGACCCGGAGGCGCAAGCTGCGGCCCTTGCCTATCTGCCCTGGTGCGCTGCGATACCGCTTCTGGGCGTTGCTGCCTGGCAGCTGGACGGGTTGTTTCTGGGCGCGACACGGGGCCGGGCTCTGCGCTGGGCGGGGCTGGCTTCGACCAGTGGCTATATCGCGCTCGACTTGCTCATGGCCGGACCGTTCGGAAATGCCGGTGTCTGGACGGCTTTTGCTGTCTTCTATCTCTTTCGCGCAGCGGCGCTCGCCGCCTTCCTGCCAGCCCTTTTCAGAGATCTGCGCCAACAGCCCCGGCAGGCGAGGTAAACCCGTCGCGTTTCAGACAGGCTGCAAGCTCGGTACATATACGCGTCGCAAGTCCCGGTCCCTCATAGACCAGAGCGGAATAAAGCTGCACGGCATGCGCCCCGGCCCGCAGCTTGGCATAGGCATCCGCGCCGCTCGAAATGCCGCCAACCCCGATCAGGTCCAACCGTCCCTTTGTTCGCTTCGCAACAGCGCGCAGCATGTCGGTGGAGCGGTCCAGCAAAGGCGCTCCGGAGAGGCCGCCCGCTTGCGTCTTATGAGCGGACGCGAGACTGTCCGGTCTCGCCAGCGTGGTATTGGAGACGATCAGTCCGGCAAGCCAGTCTCCCTCGGCCTCCACCACGCCCAGCAAATCCGACAGTGCCTCATCGGTCAGGTCCGGTGCAATCTTCAGAAAGACCGGCGGGGTGCGCGTGACATTGGAAAGCTTGGTCATCGCCGCGCCACAGCGGCCGAGGAGATCTTTCAGCGCGCCTTCATCCTGCAAGCCGCGCAAACCCGGCGTGTTCGGCGAGGAGATATTGATCGTGATGTAGTCGACATGCGGGCGCACGCCGTTCAGCCCGGTGATATAGTCGAGCGTCCTGTCTTGCGTGTCCTTGTTGGCTCCGACATTCGCGCCGACGACACCGTGATGCGGTTGCCGGATCGCCCGCACGAACGCTTCCAGCCCCTTATTGTTGAACCCCATTCGGTTGATGACGGCCCTGTCCTGCGTCAGCCGGAAGAGGCGCGGTTTCGGATTGCCCGCTTGCGGCCTGGGCGTCACCGTCCCGCATTCGACGAAACCGAAGCCGAACCCCAGCATCGGGTTGGCGACCTCGCCATTCTTGTCGAAACCCGCCGCCAGCCCGACCGGGTTGGCAAAGGCCAGCCCGGATTTTGGCAGCACGACCGAAAGATCGACGCCGTCATACTCGCCATGGACGGCCGTCCGGGCGGGCAGACGCTTCAGCGCCAAGATCGTCAGCGTATGCGCGGCCTCAGGCGGCAGGAACCGGACGAGCGGCAAGGCCAGATCATAGAGGCTCATCGCTTGCGGGTCTCTTCAGGAAGCAGGAAACCCGTGTCCTCGCCGCGTTTCAGAAGCCAGGTATCGACGGCATCGGACAGCTTCAACGCGCCGTAAAGATGGGGAAACATCTCGCCGCCGCGCGACGCTTCAGGCTTGAGGTCATCGCCGAACGTCTTGGGGTCGAACGCCAGAAGGTAAAGCGTCCGTGCGCTTGCGAAATGCGCTTCCAGCGTCGCGGCAACTTGCGGACCTTCACTCAGATGAACGAACCCGTCGGCAAGATCGAGCGCCGTTGCCGTGGCACCGGTCTCCTGTGCGGCGGCATAGTCGTCCGGAGACAATATCTTGAAGACGAGACGTGAGCGTGTGTGTGACATCCGCCCTCTCTTAAGGCGTTTGCGGGTTCGCCGGAAGTGGTCCCAGGTGGACGCGCAGCCCGGACTTGCTTTTTCGGTGCGCATTGGATAGCTACCGCGCTTCGCTGCGGGGCTTCACATAGGGTCCTGCACGTCAGGCTGTCACCGCAGATTGGCTGCGGCGGACTTCAGGACAGGAAAGAAAACACATGTCAGACCTCGTACTTCAGCTCGTCGTTCGCGACCGCACCGGCAAGGGCGGAGCCCGTCAGGCTCGCCGCGACGGTATGGTCCCCGGCGTCATTTACGGCGGCAAGCTTGGCCCCGTGCCGGTCTCTGTGCCGCGCAAGGAACTGATGAAAGGCCTGCACACCGGCAAGCTGCTGCGCCAGATGATCGAGATCGAGAGCGACGGCAAACGCCAGTCCGTCATCGCGCAGGACGTCCAGCTTCACCCTGTCACGGAAGTGCCGCTGCACATCGACCTCTACCGCGTCGAGAAAGACCAGCTGATCAAGGTCGAGGTGAACATCACCTTCATCAACGAAGAAGACTCCCCCGGCCTCAAGCGCGGCGGCGCGCTGAACGTGGTTCGCCACGAGGTCGAGCTTCTGGTGCCTGCCGGATCGATTCCGGACGAACTGATCGCAGACCTCACCGGCCTCAAGATCGGCGACAACCTCAAGATTTCCGACATCACCATGCCGGAGGGCGCAGAGCCAACCATCACCGACCGTGACTTCACGATCGCCACCATCACCTCGCGCATCAGCGAAGAGGAAGTGGAAGGCGATGCAGAAGAGGTCGATGCCGGCGACGTCGAAGTCATCGAGCAAACCGATGAAGACGCCAGCGAGACCGAAGAAGAAGCCGACACCAAGGAATAGGCGGCCGCACCGATCATGTTTTCCCTGTTCAGGCGCAGGAGCGTTGAGCCCATGCTGCTACTCGTCGGACAGGGAAACCCCGGCGGCAAATATGCTCGCAACCGCCATAATGTGGGCTTCATGCTGCTCGACGAAATTGCCCGCAAAGGCGATTTCGCGCCCTGGAAATCGAAATTTCAGGCAGAGGTCTGCGAAGGCCGGATCGGTATCGCTAGGGACAGCGTGAAAGCACTTCTGATCAAGCCGCAGACCTTCTATAACGAGACCGGTCGCTCTGTTGCGGCGGCGGCAAAGTTCTACAAGACCGCACCTGAAAACATCATCGTCTTTCACGACGAAATCGACCTTGCACCGGGTCGACTGCGAATGAAGAAGGGCGGCGGACATTCCGGCAATAACGGCATGCGCTCGATCATGTCGCATATCGGCGCGAATGTGCGGCGCGTTCGCATCGGGGTCGGTCATCCGGGCGACAAGTCGCAGGTAACGAACCACGTTTTGTCTGACTTCGCCAAATCGGAAGAGCCTTGGGTCGAGGCCCTGTTCGATGCCGTCATCCGCGCCCTGCCAATGCTGGCTGACGGAAATGACGAGCGCTTCCAGACAGAAGTGATGCGCCTTGCGCCTGCACCGAAGGCGGACCCGAACAAGGCTTGACCTTGGAGTAGCGGGACCCTCCGACATGAAAAATGGACTCCAAGGTCAAGCCTTGGAGTAGCGAGACTTGGAAGCCCCTCTCCTTTTCAAGGAAAGGGGTTGGGGAAAGGTTAGAGCCATTCCTCTTTCTGTAAGCCGCCCGAAAGCTCTTACCCGGCCTTCCAGGCGCGTTCAAGGACGAACGTGGAGCGCGCTGTCACATTGAGCCTGTCGAAATGCGGCAGCGACAGCGTGATGATCGAGGTAGGCCGGTCAAGCCGCCCTGTGACGCAGACATTAGCGTCTACATATTCCCATCCTTCATACCCATCCTCACGCTCAATCCCTCTCCTTCCCAAGGGAAAGAGAGGGAGGCGCAGGCGGCGTGGCTACAGCTTAGAAGCCCCTCTCCTTTCAAAGGAGAGGGGTTGGGGTGAGGTTGATGCGCTGCGCTGCTTCCATTACCGCCACGTCAGCCCGATAGCTGACATCCAGCCTTTCAGGCGCGCCCAAGGACGAAAGTGGAGCGCGCTGTCACATTGAGCCTGTCGAAATGCGGCAGCGACTGCGTAATGATCGGGGTGCGCCGGTCAAGCCGCCCTGTGACGCAAACAATAGCGTCTACATATTCCCATCCTCACCCACAATCCCTTTCCTTCCCAAGGGAAAGAGAGGGAGGCGCACGCGGCGTGGCTACAGCTCGGAAGCCCCTCTCCTTTCTAAGGAGAGGGGCCTAAGGTGAGGTCAAAGCCTTGGCCTCCTACCAAAAACGATGGACTCCAAGGTCAAGCCTTGAAGTGGCGGGACCTGGGCGACCGAATAAATCCAGCCGCCCGAAAGTTGCTCCATCGACGCTCCTTCAAAGCATCCGCTGCCTAGACCATCGAGCCTTCCGGCGGGGCGAAGCGGGCGATGAGATGGGTGTCTGTGTCCTCCACCGTCTCCAGACCGCCGAAACTGAAGGCGCGGCGATCAATCACCAGATCGGTCTGGCGCAGCGGGCGCGACAGCTCCAGCCCTTCCAGCGTCCGCGCACGTGAAAACGCGACATAGGTCTGACCGTGCGCGAACATGCCGTGATCGAAGTCGATATACACCCGGTCGAGCGTCAGACCCTGCGATTTGTGGATCGTCACCGCATAGGCGAGCCGCAGCGGCAACTGCTTGAACGCGCCGATCACCGTGCGGTCGACGCCTTCGCCGTCATCGGAGACCCCGTAACGGAACTTCTCCCATGTCGCCGTCTCGACCCTGTAGGTCTTGCCCTCGATGGTCACATTCGCGGCATCGTCTTCCAAAGACTTCACCATACCGATGGAGCCATTGACCCATCGCCCCTGCGGATCATTGCGGACCAGCATAACGCGTGCACCCGGTTTCAGCTCCAGCGTGCTTTCCGTCGGCAGGGCCCGGTCCTCGAACTGACCTTCGATGACGGCCTCGAACGCGCTTGCCTCGCCATCGAGTGCTTCCAGCCGGGCCCGGTTGATGCGGAAGGCCGCGGCATTGTTCGGCGTCAGCACCACATGGGTCTCGCTGGCCTCAATGGCGCTGCGCCCGGTAACGCGATCCCGCAAGGTCTCGTATCCGGCTTCAGTCAGACGCGCCGAGCGCAGATCGTTCAGCAATGCGAGAAACGCCGGATCGCTCTGGCGATAAACATGCTTCAGGGCAACCAGCGTAAAGTCGGCTTCGCGGAATGCCCGGGACTGAAAGAAGTAAGGCCCGCCATGGGTCTCTGCGAGAATCTCCTCCTCCTCGCGCCCCGTTACCGGTGGCAGTTGATGTAGATCGCCTGAAAGAACCATGCGCACGCCGCCGAACGGGCGTTTGTTGCCACGGTTCAGCTTGAGGGATTTGTCGATGGCCTCCAGCATGTCGGAGCGCACCATGGAAATCTCGTCGATCACCAGCGTGTCCATCTTGCGGATCAGCTGCGCAGTACGCAGCCGCTTGATGTCTGCCCCGTCCAGAAGGCGCGGCGGAAACTTGAAGAAGGAATGGATCGTCTGACCACCAACATGCAGGGCCGCAATGCCGGTCGGTGCAAGTACTACAGCGTTCTGCGCATTTTCTTTGAGGAAGGCCCGCAAAAGCGTCGTCTTGCCGGTACCGGCCCGGCCTGTCAGAAACACATTGCCGGTCGTGGAACGTTCCTCGCCGCCAACCCAGCGTGCCGGAACCTGCGAGACGGTCGCCGGCACGCCGTTTCCCTCCGCCGGTTTCGCCATTTTGCGTTTCGCGGGCATATGTTTCTTTTCGGTGCCGGACACCATCATGACACCTGATTCTATCGACCGTTACGCCCGCCAGATCATGCTGAAGGAAATCGGCGGGCATGGCCAGAAGAGATGTCTCGCATCGCATGTCCTGATTGTCGGCGCGGGCGCGCTTAGCGGTCCGGCAGCGCTTCTGCTGGCCGGTGCGGGTATTGGAAAAATCACCCTTTTCGACGATGACCGGATCGAACGGTCCAACCTCCACCGCCAGACCCAGTTCACCTCGGATGAAATTGGAGAGCCCAAGGCTGAAAGGCTCGCTGCGCGTATCCGGAGGCTGAATCCAGATGTGGACGTGACGCCCGGCAAGAACGCTGGACGCAAGCGAGTGGGGTCTGCGAAGCCGATCTGCTGCTCGATGCCTCGGACAATTTTGAAACGCGCTTCGCCCTGAATGCGGCCTCGATCAAGGCGCAAGTGCCGCTCGTTTCCGGCGCTGCAGCGCGCTGGCAGGGGCAGAATATCGCCTTCAACCCTGCGCCGCCCGGTGCCGTTCATGCGCCCTGCTATAGCTGTCTCGTGCCGGAAATGCCGCCCGACGCCCGCGACTGCAGCGAAACCGGCATTGCCGGGCCGGTCACGGGCATGGTCGGCGCGCAGATGGCACTCGACGCGATCAGATATCTTTCGGGTGCGAACACAGACATCTTCGGGGTTCTACGCATTCTGGAGGGCCTGTCCGGCCGCGTCCGACAGGTAAGGGTTCCGGCCGATCCCGCCTGCCCGGAGGCCGCCCGTACGCCGGAGGCACATGCAGACCATGACTGACGTCCACCCGCCCCGCGCACCAAGGCGCTATCCTGAAGACGACTGCTTTGCCGTCATCTTTACGAGCGTGAAAGCTGCCAATGGCCCTCGAGGGTACGACGACACCGCGCTTCGCATGGTGGAACTGGCGGAAGGCATGCCCGGTTTTCTGGGCTATGACAGTACGCGCGGGGAGGACGGTCTGGGCATCACCATCAGCTACTGGGCAAGCGAAGCCGATATCGCCCGCTGGCGCGCTCACCCCGAACATGCTGCGGCCATCGCCGCAGGTCGTTCCGGCTGGTATGAGTGGTATGAAAGCGTGACCGCGAAGGTGCAAGGCGCGCGGGTTCACAGTCTTGCGTCCACGCAGCAGCAGCAGCAGCAGCAGCAACAACAACAGCAGCAGCAGCAATAAAAAACTGGTCTGCCTGTCTCGCATGCAGGACCTATAGGGATTTTGAACGCAGATCCGTTTCAACCTACGCAGTCTTGCAATATGTATCATTGCATGATACATTTCTTGTCGTGATACAGAATGTGAAGGGCAAGCTGGCGCAGCGCGCTGTCTCGGGATCGTTCGGAAAGGGTTTTCCGCCCGATCTGGTGACACGCACAGTTGCGTTGTTGACGGCTCTGGATGCAGCTATTGTTCTGGACGATCTTCGTTTTCCACCTGGCACCCATCTGGAGGCTTTGAAGGGCGATAGAGCCGGGCAACATTCCGTGCGCATCAATCGGCAATGGCGAATTTGCTTTCGCTGGACGCCCAGTGGCCCCGCGGATGTCGAAATCGTGGACTATCATTAGAGGAGCTTGATATGAGCCTGCTACAAAACCCGATGCACCCCGGCGACGTGTTGAACGAGCTTTATCTTGTTCCGCTGGACATGAGCAGCCCGGCGCTCGCAAAGCGACTGGGCGTTCCGCGGACGCGGATTGAGCGTCTGGTAAAAGGCGAAACACGTATGACGCCAGACACGGCGTTGCGCTTGTCGAAAGCCTTTGGAACGACGCCCGCCTACTGGATGACCATGCAGGTCAATCATGACCTGGCGAATCTAAGCGCGTCAGTTGACGTATCCGGGATCGAACCGTTGATCGCGGCCTGAGCGGTAGCGACACCCGAACCCGGCCTTACCCTGATGGACACGAAAGCGGTGAAAACGCTTTGCCCATAGACCTCCCTTACCCTTTGTGACAGTTACGTGACGGTCAGGAAATCAGGGGTTTCGTCACATGCTGCGCGCCGCAACGGTTACAGGTCTTGCCATCGTTTCGCTTCTCGGCGGGGCATGGCTCCTGCTTCGCCAGCCCGCAATTCCGTTTGCCGAACTTGAGGCGAGATATGAGCTGGAGGCATCGAGCTATCTCAGCCTGCCATCCGGCCTGACAGTCCATTATACAGATGAAGGACCGCGCGAGGCTCAGGTGGTCGTGCTGGTTCACGGGTTTGCCGCCTCCCTGCATACTTGGGACGCATGGATGCCACCGCTGACGGACCGCTACCGCGTCATCCGCCTCGATCTTCCCGGGCATGGCCTGACCCGAAACGCCTCTGCCGCAGACCTCACGATCACCGGGTTCGGAGACGCAATCACCGCCGTCACGGACCAGCTGGACGTTGAACGCTTTGCGATTGCCGGGTCCTCTATGGGCGGCTTTGCGGCATGGCAATATACGCTGGATCAGGGCGAGCGCGTCGAAGCGCTCATACTGGTCGACGCGGCAGGCTGGCGCGATGAGGGCGACGCACCTACCCCCTTGCGTTCCGCATTATCGCCATTCCGGTCTTGCGCGATGTGCTGACCACGCTCGATCTTTCCGGGCTGGTCGAGAGTGGTCTCGAGGTCTGCCTTCTACGACAAGAGCCTCGTGACCGATGCGATGGTGGAGCGTTACAACGCGCTGGCACTGGCCCCCGGACATCGCGATGCCCTTCTTGAACTGACTACTGCACGCAGCGACCGCGATTTTGCGAGCGCAGAGCGCCTGTCACAGATAACCGTGCCGACCCTGATCCTGCATGGTGAGGAAGATGAGATCATTCCCGTGGCGGATTCGCGAAAGTTTGCCGAAGCTATCCCCGGCTCTCGAAACTGATCATCTGGCCGAAAGTCGGTCATGTCCCGCAGGAAGAAATCCCCGATGTGTCGGTGCAGGCCGTACTGGAATTTCTGGAGTAGCAACAGAGCGATCACACGGCCGCAAGCGGTCTAGAGCATGGCGGGAATGACGCGGTCCGGCGGTTTGTGACCGTCGGCGAAGGTCTTGATGTTGATGATAACCTTCTCGCCCATCTCGGTCCGGCCTTCCTGCGTGGCAGAGCCCAGATGTGGCACCAGCACAACGTTCGGCAGGGTCTTCAGCTTGGGGTTCACCGCAGGCTCGATGCTCGAAGACATCCAGCCCCGCCCCGGCCAGCTTGCCTGCCTCCAGCGCCCGCGCAAGCGCCGCCTCGTCGATGACTTCGCCGCGTGAGGTATTCACGATGAAGGCGTGCGGCTGCATGAGTTCCAGCCTGCGGGTCGATAGAAGGTGATAGGTGGCAGGTGTGTGCGGGCAGTTGACCGAAACGATGTCCATCCGCGCCAGCATCTGATCAAGGCTTTCCCAGTAGGTCGCGCCAAGAGCGGCCTCAACGGACGGACTGACGGGCTTGCGGTTATGATAATGGATCTGCATGCCGAAGGCGCGGGCACGGCGGGCGACGGCCTGACCGATTGCCCCATGCCGATAATGCCAAGCCGTTTTCCTGTGATCCGGCGCCCCATCATCCAGGTCGGTGTCCAGCCGGTAAAGTTGCCGTCTTCTATCGCCTTGACGCCTTCCACCATGCGGCGCGGAACTGCGAGAAGCAGCGCCATGGTCATGTCGGCTGTATCTTCGGTCAGGACGCCCGGTGTGTTGGTCACGGTAATGCCGCGCTGGGTGGCGCTCTGCAGATCAATATTGTCCACGCCTGCCCCGAACTGGGCGATCAGGCGAAGCTGCGTTCCGGCCCGCGCGAGGACGCGGCCATCCACCTTGTCCGTCACGGTCGGCACGAGCACATCGTGCGCGCGCGACCGCATCGGCCAGCGCTGACGCACTCATCGGTTCGTCGCTCTCGTTCAGTTCGGTATCGAAAAGCTCTTTCAGACGCAGTTCCACAGCTGCGGGAAGCTTGCGTGTAACGATGACCTTCAGTTTATGCGCCGCCATGAGTGTTCCGTAATGCTGATCCCGGTTCAGGCATAGCAAGCCTCTGGCCCGTGGCCAATGATTACCCGAATCGGAAAAAATCTGTCGTTACAGTTTACAGCCGATTTACCATGATGAGCGACACTGACGGTCCCGTTAAGACCTGCAGGCAAACCCATGTCCATTCTGCGTGCGATTCTCTCCACTTTTTGTGTAGCTCTGGTCCCTGTAGCCCTCGCCTTACCCGCCAACGCACAGGATGGTGAGCCGATTGTTCCGTATATGCAGGACATCGAGGATGCCCGTCTCAGTGCCTTTTCAGGCCAGCCGGTTCCCCGTTTCAAATCCCTGAAATACGCAACGGTTCACGGGCGTCTTGGGCCGAGCCTCGATTACCCGGTCGCGTGGCGCTATGAGCGGCGCGGTCTGCCCGTGCTCATCGTCAAGGAATCGCGTGACTGGCGTATGGTTCGTGACCCGAACGGTGACGAAGTCTGGATGCATGCCCGCACACTGGGCGGTGATCCGACCGTGCTGCTCTTTGCCGACTTGCCGATTCCGGTGCATGCCAGCGCAGACCCCGACTCGCGTGTCATCGCTCAGGCAGAGCCAGGCGTCATCGCGAGTCTGATGACCTGCACCGATGCCTTCTGCCGCGTTTTTGTCGATGGGAAAAAGGGGTGGGTCTCGAAGGGGTCGCTCTGGGGCGCGCCCGGTGGACCGGCACCGAAAAAGGTAAACATGACGAGCGAGTGGACACTCACCGCGCTTGAGTAAAGGTTGAGGCCTATGCTAGGCGGGGCGCTTCAAATGTACGAGGGACGCCCGTGACCATTCCCGAAGGACGCAAGTCCGCCTACCCCCATGAGGACTTGCTGGAAAGCGGACGGTCCGGACTTTTCGGCCCCGGCAATGCGATGCTTCCCGCGCCGCCAATGCTGATGATGGACCGCGTCACGGAAATGACCATGGACGGCGGCGCGAAAGGGCGCGGCTCAGTACGCGCCGAACTCGATATCAGCCCCGACCTCTGGTTCTTCAAATGCCATTTCGAGGGCGATCCGGTCATGCCCGGCTGCCTGGGGCTCGATGCCATGTGGCAGGTGTTGGTTTCTGGCTCGGCTGGTCGGGGTCTCCCGGCCGAGGCCGGGCGCTCGGCGTTGGCGATGTGAAATTTACCGGTCAGGTCCTGCCGGACGCAAAACTGGTCGAATACGAAATCGACATAAAGCGCGCCATTCGCGGACGTCTGGTATTGGGCATTGCCGATGGACGGATGCTGTGTGACGGCAAGGAAATCTATGTCGCCAAGGACATGCGTGTCGGCCTGTTCAAGGGCGCCGAAGCTGCCGAAGCGGCGCTTTGATTGAAAGACGGCCGGCTTCTGCTGGCGCGTGACGACACCGGCGCGCCCGAAATCTTTCATTCTGTTCAGGGCGAAGGACCAAGTCTTGGTGCGCCGCGAACCTTTATCCGCCTGTCCGGATGCAATCTGCACTGCGTCTGGTGCGACACCGCTTATACGTGGAACTGGCAGGGCAGCGACTTCGTCCATTTGAGTGACGGGCCAGAAACGCCCGCGAAGTTTGACCGCCAGGCCGAAACCGCACAGCTTTCGGTGAATGAGGCAGCTGATCTGGTCGCAGTTTATGACGCGCCCGGTATCGTCATTACGGGCGGCGAGCCGCTGATGCAAAGAGCGCAACTTCCCGCCTTGATCGATGCTGTTCGCGCCCGCGCCGGCACCCGACCCGTCCATGTCGAAATCGAGACCAACGGATCAATCTTGCCACCGGCGGCGCTGATCGACCGCGTCGATCAGTTCAACGTTTCCCCGAAGCTCTCTCATTCAGGCAATGACGCACGTATTGCCCGCAATCCTGATACATTGCGCGAACTCGCAGACCTGTCCTCTGCTTTCTTCAAATTTGTTATCTCTGCCCCGGGCGATCTGGACGAGGTCGAAGCTATCTGTGATATGGCGGGAATAGCGGCGTCCCGCGTCTGGCTGATGCCGCTGGGCACGACCAGCGCGGACGTGCGCGGACGCCTCGACATGCTCGTGCCACTGGCGCTTGAGCGCGGATATTATATTTCCGATCGGCTGCACATTCACCTCTTCGGCGACAAACGCGGCGTATGACCACGCGGACAAGCCGCTACGCCGTTGCAGCCGCCACCAGCAGGCTGATCGATCCGGCCAATGTCGCGGTCCAGCGCAGCCGGATATAACCGTTCGAAAATCCGGCCGACTGTCGGGAGGCCGTATCCCAGAGCGCTTCGAGAACCAGAAGTGCGGCCAGAACACAGGCGGGTCCGGGCAGATTTCCGAATGCAATGTAAATTGTGACAGCAAGCCAGGCACCGAGCGCAGGCATCACTGCCAGAACCGGTATATGCCAGGAAGCCCTGTCAACGCGGGCGCTGACAGTAAGACCCCAACGGGCACCGCACATGAAGCTGATGATCGCTGTTGCGTAAGCCATCAGCGTGGCCTGGCCCGGCGCCTGCAGCCCCTGCCCCTCCACCAGTCCTGCCGACAGGACTGCTCCGGCAAGAAAGGGAAGCGTTCCGGCAAGTGTCAGCACGGTTATCAGGCGGGGTTGATGCATGAAAGCGAAATAGCGCAGCCGCTACGGGCTGCAAGCGGCTAGATCCGGCACAGTGTCGTTCGGGGGGTGTGAGCGCACTGTTTTCAGGCAAATTTCATGGCCGGTTCTGCAATGGGCGTCATGCCCTTTGCAATCTGGCCCCTTACGGTTCATTCTTCATTCGTCCCGCGAACGAATGAGAACCTCCCAAGCCCATGTCTCCAGTTGAAGCCCTACAGCCCGCCATCGTCCTTCTGGGCGCGGCAACCTGCGCGGCACTGGCGTCACGGGCAGTGAAGGTCAGTCCTCTGGTCGGCTACATCGTGGCTGGTATCGTCATTGGTCCGTTCGGACTGAACCTTTTGCAAGACAGCGACACAACCCACATTCTGGCCGAATTGGGAGTGGTGTTCCTGCTCTTCGATATCGGTCTTCACTTCTCTCTACGGGAAGTGAGGGACAGCCGACGCGATATTCTGGGGCTGGCACCGGTACAGATGCTCCTATGCGGCGCGGTCTTCATTCTGGGTTTGCGACTGATCGGGCTCGACTGGCCGATATCGATTGCGATCGGTGTGGCGATAGCACTGTCCTCAACCGCCGTCGTGACCCGCGTTCTCTCCGATCGCGGTCTGGGAACGTGTCCACTGGGGCGGTCTTCCATCGCCGTTCTGGTCTTTCAGGACATCGTCGCCATCTTCCTTCTTATCTTTGCCGAGCGAATAGGCGGCGGAGAGAACACCGAGCAATTGATGGTGGCCATGGGCGTTGCCGCCGGGCAGGCGGCTCTTGCATTTGCAGCCGCCGCTCTGGTCGGTCGTTTCGTGGTACGCCCTCTCTTTCGTACGCTCGCCGCCGCCAAGGTGCAGGAACTGCTGACCATGACAGCCGTGCTGATCGTGGTGGCAGCCGCCGCGGCAACGGGCGCACTCGGGCTGTCTCTGACGCTCGGGGCATTCCTTGCAGGTATGGCGATTTCCGACACGCCCTACAGGCACGTCATCCAGACAGAGGTGACACCGTTCCGGGGGCTTTTGCTCTCCTTCTTCTTCATGAATGTCGGCCTGATGATCGACATGCCGTCGGTTCTGGGGGCCTTGCCTCTGGTCATCGGCGTGGCACTCGCCATCCTTCTGACCAAGACCCTGTTCATCTTCATTGCTGCCAAACTGAACCGTTGGTCGACGCCCGGCGCGACGCAGCTTGCCTTTCTTCTGGCGCAAGGGTCGGAGTTCACACTCATCGTCCTCACGCTCGCCTCGATCCGCGAGGGCGTCTCGGGCAGCCTGACCGCCGTGCTTATCGCGGCAACGGCATTGTCGCTTGCGGCAGGCCCGATCTGGACCGGCATCGGCATGCGGGTGGCCCGCTATATCGCGCGCTGGCAGGCGACGCATAAGGGCGAAAGCGACAGCCCGGCAACCCAGCCCACGCGTTCCGCCGATGTAATCGTCTACGGCATGACCGACGCGGGCCGTATCGCTGTCGATGCGCTCAGCGACAACGGTATTGCGTTCGTGGCACTCGATTCCGATCCCGACCGGTTCGTCCGGGCCAGCGCTGATGGATATGACGTCAGCTTCGGAGATGCCTCCGATCTCCGGCTCATCAAGGCACTCGGCATGGACAATCCGCGGGCCATCGTCATCGGCTATTCGCGACTTGAGACGGCACGCTCCATGACGCCGTCGGTGAAAAGCGTTTGGCCGGACCTGAAGCGCTTCGTCGCCGTGGCCACGCCTGAAGAGCGCGATGCCCACAAGGCACTGGACATGCGCGCGCACATTACCTCCGGTCCGATGGGGGCCATCGACCTGGCAGCCGATCTGTTGCGCACGCTCGGTATCGAGGATGAAAAGGTTGCCGCCTGGATCGAGCAGGAAGTGGCGCGGATGGATGTGAACCTCGACGGTGAAATCGACAGTGACACCACCGAGGAAGAGCAGAAGGAAGCGGCCTGAACGGTCGCGCCACCGCCCTTGCGGCAATCTGACAGGCCTCGAAGTTCTTCTCCTGCGCGCTAGTTTGCTGTCGCAGGAGACAAGAACATGAAGAGCCTGAAATCCGGCTGGAACAGCGTCGTTATCGGTGCGAGCGGCGGCATAGGAAGCGCCCTGATCGAAGCTTTCCGCGCACAGGATCAATGCGCCAATGCGCTTGGCCTGTCCCGGTCATCATCGCCTCCCCTCGATTTGCTGGATGAGGCCAGTATCGAAACCGCCGCCGCCCATGCCGCGGATACGATTGGCGAGATCGACGTTCTCATGGTCGCAACAGGCGTGCTGACCAGCCCGGACGGGGAAGACCCGGAAAAATCCTTCTCCGCGCTCAGCCCGGAAAGCTCCGATGCAATCTGGCGAATCAATGCACTTGGGCCTGCACTCGTTCTGAAACACTTCGGCCCGCTAATGCGCAAGGGCGCGCCGTCCCGCATCGGCGTGCTTTCTGCGCGGGTCGGCTCGATCGGCGACAACCGGCTGGGCGGCTGGATGTCGTACCGGGCCTCGAAGGCGGCGCTCAATCAGATGGTGCGCTGCGCGGCAGTGGAGATCGGTCGCAAGCGTCCGGAGACGGTCTGTATTGCCCTGCATCCCGGAACCATCGAGACGCCGTTGACGCGCGCCCATGCCAGCGGAAAATATACCCACACGCCGGACGCGTGCGCGTCGAAACCTTTTGTCGGTTCTTGACGGTCTGACGCCTGAGGATACAGGCGGCTTCTATGCCTATGACGGGCAGAAGATCGAGTGGTGAGCCGATGAGCGAGCCCACCCCGGACCCCCATCTCGTCTTCGTTCTGGGCGACCAGTTGTCGGACACCCTCGCCAGTCTGCAGGTTGCCGACAAGAGATCTGCCGTCATCCTGATGTGCGAGGTCGCAGACGAGACGACCTATGTTCCCCATCATCCGAAGAAGATCGCGCTGATCCTGTCGGCCATGCGCCATCATACGCAAGCGCTTCGAGCCGACGGCTGGACCGTCGATTACGTCAAGCTGGACGATCCGGACAATACCGGCAGTTTCACTGGTGAGCTGACCCGCGCGCTGACCCGCCATGAGGTGTCTCGCATCTTCCTGACCGAGCCGGGTGAGTGGCGGGTACTGGATGCCTTCAATGCGTGGGGCGAGGATAATAGCACGCCGCTGCACATTCTTCCCGATGACCGGTTTTTGTGTTCGCGCGCGGAGTTTGCCGACTGGGCCGATGGCAAAAAGACGCTCCGCATGGAGTTCTTCTACCGCGAAATGCGCCGCAAGACCGGCCTGTTGATGGACGGCGACCAGCCCGAAGGCGGCAAGTGGAATTACGACAAGGAGAACCGTAAACCGGCAGACGACGACCTTTTCATGCCGGAGCGTCAGACCTTTGCGCCTGACGACATCACGAACGATGTGCTGGATCTCGTTGGATCACGCTTCGACAATAATTTCGGCGATCTGAAACCCTTCGGCTTTGCGGTGACGAAAGCCCAAGCCGAAGAGGCTCGCGATCATTTCCTTTCCGAATGCCTGGAGAAATTCGGCACCTATCAGGATGCGATGCTGGAGCGTCAGCCCTTCCTCTACCACTCGCTGATCTCGTTCTACATCAATCTGGGCCTGCTCGACGCGGTAGAAACCTGCGAGCTTGTGCAGCGCGCCTATATAGACGGACGCCGCAACATTCCGCTCAATGCCGCGGAAGGCTTCATCCGGCAGATTATCGGCTGGCGCGAATATATGCGCGGCATCTACTGGCTTTCGGGGCGGGACTATACCTCGGAGAATTATTTCGGCGCAAAGCGCGATCTGCCGGGATATTACTGGTCCGGCGAGACAGATATGAACTGCATGCGCTCCGCAATCACCCAGACGAAGGAGGAGGCCTACGCCCACCATATCCAGCGCCTGATGGTGACCGGCAATTTGGCGATGATTGCGGGCATCGATCCGCATCAGGTGCATGAATGGTATCTGGCCGTCTATGCCGACGCCTATGAGTGGGTCGAGGCACCGAACGTCATCGGCATGAGCCAGTTTGCCGATGGCGGACAGCTCGGCTCCAAGCCCTATGCAGCAAGCGGCGCGTATATCAACCGGATGTCGGACTATTGCGGCGGCTGCACTTACTCGGTGTCGAAGAAGACCGGCGAGGGGGCGTGTCCGTTCAATGCGCTCTACTGGGATTTTCTGGTGCGCAATCGAAGCAAGCTTGAGAAGAATACGCGCATCCAGCGCATCTATTCCAACTGGGACCGGATGGACGAGGACAAGCGCGACGCCTACCTCGCCCACGCATCAGACGTGCTGGAGGGGATCGAGGACCTTTAGGCAGGGGCGCTGTGCTGTCGCATTTCGACAGGCTCAATGTGACAGCGTTTGCAGGCGCACTCTCCCCTCCTCGCTTGCGGGGAGGGGCCGGGCGTGAGGTGTTATCGCCTCCCCCCTAAACCGTCTCCAGACGCCATTCGTCTTCACCGATCTCCGCACGCACCTCGGCCAGCGCGGCATGAATATCGCTGACGACAACCGAGCCTTCACCGACCGATGAAGCCACACGCTTGACCGAACCGGTCCGCACGTCACCGACCGCATAAATCCGTGGCCAGCTCGTCTCATAGCGCGTCGGCATGCGTTTGAGAGACCAGCCCGCCCTGACCAGATCGAGATTTTCCAGATCGGACCCGGTCTTGAGAAATCCCTTGCTGTCACAGCTCAGCGTCTCGGGCAGCCATTCGGTGAACGGCGCAGCGCCAACGAAGAGGAAAACAAAACCGGCATCACACCGCTCCCGCGTCCTGTCCGCACCTTTTTCCCAGGTCACAGATGTCAGGCGATCCTGCACGGGGTCTGCGCCCTCGACCCCGTGAAGCTCCGCGATCTCGGTTTCCGGATGCAGGTGGATATTCGGTGTCTCTTCCAGACGGCGCACCAGATATTCAGACATGGTTTCGCGGATATCAGGACGGCGATAGACCAGATGCACGGCCTTGGCGGTCTGCGCCAGAAAGACCGCGCCCTGACCGGCAGAATTGCCGGCTCCGACAAGCGCGACCTCCTGACCGGAACACAGCTGGGCCTCCATCGGCGTCGCACCGTAATAGATACCCCGGCCCTCAAAGCGCTCCAGATTGTCCAGCGGCAGGCGGCGATATTGCGCCCCGGTCGCGATGACCAGCGCCCGCGCTTTCAGTTTGCGGCCGTCGCCCAGCGTCAGACAGTAAGTTGAGCCATCACGGTTCAGCTCTGCCGCCTTTGCCGGTGCGGCAAGCCTTGCGCCGAATTTCTGAGCCTGAACCGACGCTCGCTCAGCCAGTTCGCGCCCGGAGACACCCATGGGAAAGCCGAGATAGTTCTCGATTTTGGACGAGGTTCCCGCCTGCCCGCCCGGCCCTTCGGAATCGATGGTAAGCACCGACAGCCCTTCGGATGCGGCATAGACTGATGCGGCGAGACCGGCCGGGCCAGCGCCGACGACGATCAGGTCTGCGCAGGCACCGTCAGGCAAAAGGTCGAGCCCGAAGACCTGCGAAATTTCGTTGACGTCCGGCCTGATCATCACTTTCTGCGCCCCGCGCACCACGACCGGCAGATCGTCACTTGAAATATCGCGCGCCGTCATGATCCGCTGCGCGAGGGCTTCAGTGTCGGGGGCGAGCCAGAGATGCGGAATGGAATGGCGTGCGAGCAGGTCGCGGATGGCAAAAACCCTGCGGTCATGCGCTTCGCCGATGACGATTGTCGTTGCATGACCACCCGTGCGGCCAAAATCGCGGCGTGCCGTCAGCGTCCGCACGAAGATGTCGGATAACTGCGAGTTCTCCACCAGCAGCCGCTGGAACCGGTCATGGGAAATGTGCAGGACATCGCCTGCTTCGCCCATCTCGACGCGCACGAGCGTCGATTGCCCCGTCAGGATAGTGAGGTCGCCTGCAAACTGGCCCTTTTCCATAAAGCCGAGGCGGCGCTGGCCTTCCGACGTTTCGGCATAGATGTCGGTAAAGCCCGAAAGGGTGACAAGGCACTCGCTTCGGCTGATGCCCTCCTCGACCAGAACTTCGCCTGCCTCGTGATAGCGGACCTCGCCGTAAGGGCGCAGCCGTTCGATTTCCGCATCATCGAATGTGTAATTGATGTCTGCCGGTGTATTGCTCATGACCATTCCCCTCACTGCCTGGCCAAAAGGTTCAGCTTGGCAGACGGCCCCGCGCCGTTATCACATGTCGGGCAGAGATAATCACGAAAGAGGCAAGTACCATGAGCGATACCTCCGGAGCCGATCTGGTAACCGTCGAAACACAGGACGCGGTGGCGCTGGTCACCCTGAACCGTCCCGATGCGCTTAATGCGTTGAGCCGGGCGCTGCGCGAGGCCATTTGCGCCACCTTCGAAGACTTGCGAAAACGTGACGATATCCGCGCCGTAGTGCTGACCGGCGCAGGCCGCGCCTTTACCGCAGGGGTGGATCTGAAGGAAGCGGGCCAGACGGGCTTTGCTTTGGGCGCCGACGGCGGCGAGATTGATCTGGCAAAGGCGCTGGGGCGCTATCCGTGGCCAATCGTGGGCGCGATCAACGGGTTTGCGATCACCGGCGGCTTCGAACTGGCCCTGATGTGCGATGTGCTTCTGGCCTCGGAGAACGCAAAGTTTGCCGATACCCATGCCCGCGTGGGAATCATGCCGGGCTGGGGGCTGTCGCAGAAGCTGTCCCGCCTCATCGGCATCAGCCGGGCCAAGGAATTATCGTTCACCGGCAATTTTCTGGATGCACAGACCGCCGCCCACTGGGGGCTGGTCAACCGTGTCTATCCGGCTGATGAACTGGTGCCCGCCGCCATGAAGCTGGCAACAGACATGACCGGCTGCGACCCTGTGCTCTTGCGCAAGTACAAGAAGGTTATCGATGACGGGTTTGCGGAAAGCTTCGGCGAAGGTCTGAAGCTGGAGATCAAACGCTCAGCCAAGCACGCCGCAACCGTGACTGCTGACAGTGTGGAGGCAGCCCGCAAGACCGTCACCGAACGCGGTCGCGGGCAGTGACGGAGTCTTCCCTACCGCAGGAAGTTCACCAGCGAGAGGTTCTGGATCGTGTTGAAGACCGATGCGGTAGCCTGAAACTGGGTCTGGGCCTGATTGAGCTGGACCGCGACTTCGGCCAGATCGACATCGGTGATGCCTGCCGTAAGCGATTCCAGTAGATCGCCGCGGGCCTGATGACTGGTGACGGCGTCATCGATTTCGCCCTGCGCCTGACCGTTGGCGGCTTCGGCGGCCAGCAGTCCTGCGGTAATATCGCTGAGGCGGGCGATGGCATCCTTGACGGCGGTTCGCTGGGCGTCTGTGGGGGGTGACTGGAACGGCCCGGCAGCAGAGCCGTCAAACAGAGCCAGATCGCGAAGCAGGTCGAGCGGCGGACCGGCGAGATCACGTCCGACAGGCGCCGCCGCGATGATGCGGTTATCATCTATACGCACCGTCTGGGCGCGGGTCGCCTCGCCGAGCGCGTCGTCCAGCGGCGCGGCGGCAAGGTCTGCGATGGAGCCTGCCTGCACCGGCGCAACGTCGCTGAGAACGCCTCCAAAGGTATAGCTGTTGTTATAGCGGGCATTCAGCGCGTTCTTTATATCCGTGAACGCCGAGTCGAGCTTGCCGGGAACGCTCGTGAAATCGTCCAGCGCGAGCGCTTCGGTCAGGCCAAGCTTCAGATCCTCGAAGGCCCCGCGGGCCTTGCCAAGCTGCAGGTCCTGCAGGCTGAGGCGCGTCTGCAGCCCCTTGGCAGTCTCGACATACGCCTCTTCCTTGGCCCGCATACGGTTCATCGTCACAAGCGAATTGGTGTCGCGGCCATAGCCCTTGAGATCGTCGGCGACTTTCTGGCTGGCGGCGCGGTTCTGGACATCGAACAGGGTACGCTGCGAACGCTGGATGTCCTGCAGCGCCGAGCTGGAAACCATGGCTGTCGATATGCGTGTCATCTATCGGGTGTCCGTTCTCAGACCATGTTCAGAAGGGTGTCGTACATGTCGCGCGCTGCCGTGATCAGTCGCGAGGCAGCAGAATAACTTTGCTGGTATACAGTCATGTTCACCATCTCCTCATCGAGGTTCACGCCTTCGACGGAGGAGCGCCGCAGGGCCGCCTCGTCGCGCACGGCCAAGGCTGAAATCGCGCGTGTTTCCAGCGACTTGGCTGCCAGTCCCGCATCGCCAGCAAGCTGACCTGCGGCTTCCGTCAGGGTCAAACGGGGACCAATAACGCCGTTTGGCGAGCGTCGCTGAAAAGGTGTCTCGAACGCGGTCTGAAGCTTCAGTGCACCGGTATTGTCGCCCGGCGAAAGGCCGCGTGCGCCCGGGGTTAGTGCACTGACGTCTAGCCGCGCAGTCGAAACAAGCGAGGTATCGCGCAGGATCTGTCCATCGACCTGCAGGTTTCGCGCACGTTCGGCAGGTGTCGACGTGCCAAGCCCGAAAATGGCGCTCAAAGACAGACCTGTATCGCCGCGCTGGGTCCGGTCGGTGACGACATCCACGGTGCCAATGGAGCTACCGGGTTTGGGCACGATGGAAAGACGGCCGTTCGCATCGAGACTGGCCGTCGCGTAGCTGCCGAGAGCGGCGGGCGTGTTCAGGGACGTGACCAGATCGGCCATGCTCGTGCCGGAGACCGTAAACCCGATGGTCTGGATCAGATCGCCATTGGTGTTGCGGATGCCAAAGCTGATCTGTTCTCCGGCTGTAAAACCATGCGGATCGCCAGCTGCCAGACCGGTGTCGTAACTCAACGGCGCAAACGAGCGGACCAGATCATTGAGGCCGAACGTATCGGCAAAGCCGCGTCCCGCACGCGATGCCCCGCCCGTATCGGGCGTACCTGTCGCTATGCCGTTCCCGCCCGTTGCCGAAAGGGTCAGCTTGCCGGCCTGGAACGTTGCCGTTCCACTGGGGCCAAGCGCAGTATTGAGCGCGGTTGTCAGCCCGCCCACGGTCGGCGCAAAGCCGGTGGTGACGCCGTTCGATGTCATCGTTCCAGCGTTGAAGTCGATTTCTACGGCGCGAACCGTCAGCCCGTCAGGGTCCGTCACGGAGACCACGGATCGACCGGTAAAGTTCAGCGCGTCGGTGGCGAGAAGCCCGGTATTTCGTCCCTGAAGCAAAGACGGGGCAGGAACGGCGCTGCCGTCATTATGCGCTGTGTTGAGCGCCGTGGCGAGACCGGCGGCGAACTCGGACAGTGCATAGCCAAGATTTGGCAGGTCGACATCGCGGGTGGTGAGAAGGCCGCGCAGCTCACCCGAACGGATCTGCGTTGTCAGATCGATGGCACCCGAGGAGCCGGGCGGAAAGATGTTCAATCCGCCGAAACGAGAGCCCTGCGCCGTATCTGCGCTGGCAATACGCGCAGCTTCGGTATCCACCAGAATGAGCCCGCTGCCCGTGCGGATTTCAAGCCCGCCCTGACTGCGCGGATTGGCGGTGAAGTCGATAATCCCGGCCAACTCGTCGAGCAACTGGCTTTGCTGGGTTTCAGCGCCGCTGGCATCCAGACCGCTGGCCTGCGCCCGCTGTATGTCTCCGTTAAGACTGGCTAGCTGGGTGAGAAGTCCGTTGGCGCGCGAGACAGCGTCGTCGATCTTGCGGTCGGCCTCGTCGCGCAGGCCGTCAATGTCATTATAGGTCTGTTGCACATCGCCGAGCAGACGATCCACCGAACTGATAAAGTCCCGCTGCTGGAGAGAAGCATTCGGATCGGCGCTCAACGCGCCGATTTTAAGGGTCACATCGTCGAGCGCGCCGAATACGCTGTTGCCACTGCTTGGATCGCCGAATGCGCTTTGTGCGCGGTCCATCAGGTCTGCCGATGCGCCATACCGCCCGACATCTGAAATTGCGCGCGTGTGGGCTGCCGCCAGAAACCGGTCTGCAGCGCGTGAAACGATCGCCTCGACCCCTGCGCCCTGCCCGGCATAACTGAGAGCCGACATCTGCGCTTCGCGGCGCACATATCCCGGCGTGTTGACGTTGGCGACGTTCGAGGAGGTGACGCGCAGGGCCGACTGGTTGGCGTTCAGCGCCGTCACGCCTGTATTCATGATGCTTGAAATGCTCATGCCTTCATCCTCGATGCGTGCGGCAGTTCTTTCCGGAGGGGCAAGTTTTGCCCGTCTGCGATCTGCAGCCCGCACGCAACAGAATCCGTCAGAGAAGTTACCTTAACCTTATGAAAGCCTGAGCTTTTCCGCATTTTCTCCTGCCGGGCTACGCGAGATCCGGCAGCGCCGGACATCCGTTCTTGCAATAGGCGTCGCAAGCCGCGGGCCAACGGAACAAGCATCCTGAATGCCAAGCAATTGATTCCCTGCCGCGCAGAATCTGCCGCGCTGAATCTGCCATGGTTACCGAAACCCTAAGGGTCATGTTTCAGATATTACATATAAAAAACAATGGCCTGGCCGTTTCCTCAAATGCCTTGCCGTATGGCCTCTTGCTTGCAGCCTGTGAACCGACCTTTCATTCACCAGAACGACCGGCTTGATGATTTCCGACGGATTGACCCTACTCTCGAACCTTTTCGCTTCAGCGACATCGGGCAAGGTGTCGACCGGCCGCGAAACGCAAACCACGGAGGGGGCTGCCACCCCGTCCAGCGTTCAAGACAGCGAAAACGCGTTCGCCGGATTTCTGCTTGCGGAAACGACACCCCGACCTGTCGCGCTGCAGACCGGTTCTCAGACGCAGGGTATGGTTTCGTCTGCGACGATCGCAGCGCCCATTCTGTCCGGCACCGTTCCCTCCGGGCCGGCTCCGGACGGCTCTTCAGTGAGCGCAGCTGTCGGCACGTCTCTGCTCCCGACGGGCGAGACACCGGCGTTTCAATTGAATCCGGCTAGTCCGTCGTCCGCCCTCAGCGTTTCGTCACCGGAGACCGGCCTTCTCACCGTTCCGGCGCAAAGCGCAGGCGAAACGGCATCAACGGTACTTTCCCCCGCCCCCGCCTCACCCGGAGCCGGACCGACCCTAGCGCCCAGTAGTCCTCTGACATTCGCCCAGGCAGCCCAGAGCTCGCAACCGACAGGCCTGATGGACTCTTCCAGCGCGCAGACATCCGGCGCGGCCTCAACCGTTGCCGTCATCACCGCCACATCCGGTCAGGCGGTCACGCCACCTGTTCAGGCACAGACCGCACAACCCGCCACCCCAAGCACACTGGCAACATTTGCGGCGGCCCTGGCAGGTCTTGATGGCGTCGCAAGACCCGCCCAGTCATCGACCACGCCTGCGGTGAATGGACAGGCCCGGCCTTCAACCGTCTTGGCCAAAGCCGGACAGACCGATGCAGGTTCAGGCAGTTCCAACGGGACCGCCTCCTCGACGTCCCAGTCCGGCAGCGCTCATTCCGCCCAGAGCGGCGTATCCATTGCCAGCGCTCCTGTGGCACCGCCAGCGCCGGTGACGGGTGGCATGCCGCTCAGCTTCGATGCCGCGCTTGCGCCTGTCCTGACTGGAGCCGGACAAACAGCGGACGGTGCCCCCGAAACCGCCGGAGACGATATTCAGGCGCAGCTGCTTCAGACGACGGCACAACGCAGCGAAGCGGCCCAGACCGCGCCGCGTATCGCCTCTGTGTCCTCGCCGCACTTTGCCGGACAGATTGCCGGGCAAATCATTGAGCGCTTCGATGGTCGCAGTACGCGTTTTGAAATCCGGCTCGATCCGCCCGAACTTGGCAAGGTCAACATCCGTGTAGAGGTCTCCGCTGACGGCAAGGTGACTGCCGTTCTGGCCGCACGTGACGGCGCGGTGGTGGATGCCTTGATGCGTGGCGCAAAGACGCTTGAGAACGCATTGATGCAGGCCGGTCTCGATCTTTCTGAAGGGGGCGTCCGCGTCCAGCAGGAGGGGACGCGATCGGGCCATCACGCACACCGAGACGGTAGCGATGATGCTCCGCGCGCCGGACATCGCGGCCTTGAACCAGAAGCAACTGAAACCGGAAGCGCGCTCGCTACCCCCCCGGAACGCTGGACGCAGCGCCGCCTGAACCTTGTCGCATGACACGAGAAAGATTGACCCATGCTTGATCCGCTTTCCTTTGCTCCAGGTTCGCAGGCACAGACCGCAGGTGCCCGCGCAACGCTGACAAACAACTACGACACCTTCCTGACGTTGCTGACGGCGCAATTGCAGAACCAGGATCCGCTGGAACCGGTCGATTCGGCTGAGTTCACAAATCAGCTTGTCCAGTTTTCCAGCGTCGAACAGCAGATCCTCACCAACGAGAACTTCTCGAAGCTAATCTCCGTGAATGCGGCTTCCGCCGCTGCGGGGCTTTCGGGCTATCTTTCGAAATCCGTCGATCTGGAGGCCAGCACGGCAACCTTCAGCGGCGATCCGCTCACATTTACCTATGATGTTCCGCAGGGCGCGGCCGCGGTCGAGCTTCAGGTCCGCGACGCCGACAACCGCCTCGTCTATTCGGAGGCCGCATCATCTGCGCCCGGCAACAAGCGCTTTGTCTGGGATGGCTCCAGCGCAGCTGGCAACACGGTGCCTGGCGGCGCCTTTACCTTCGAAGTGGCCGCGCTCACGTCCGGGAATGGCAGATTGTCTGTCCCTGCCGGCATATCGACACGGATCACCGGTTTCGATTTCTCCAGTGGCGGCACAATCATAACGACCCCCGCAGGCAGCTTCGACTTTTCCCGCGTGCAGAGGATTTCCGAAACCTGACACGCCTTACCCGAATATGCGGACGCAAGAAGCGTCCGACTTCGCATAAATGCGTACCAGCCAGAATGGCGCTCCAGAAAAAACTGATGGTGGAAACAACTCCAGGAGTGCAAAGACTATGAGTATCTCAACAGCCATGCTGGCCGGAACATCCGGTCTCCGTGCGAATTCGGCGGCACTCGCCGCGATTTCGGACAATATCGCGAACTCGAACACGGTCGGCTACAAGCGGACACGTAACGAGTTTTCCTCCTTCCTGCGCGATCAGAACGTCTATTCGTCGTACAATGCGGGCGGTGTTTCGCTCGATACACGTCAGCTTCTCAGCGAGCAGGGAACGATCACCGGCAGTTCGGTCGGCACCCATATGGCGTTGTCGGGTGAAGGCTTCTTCGTGACCCGCGGCCAGGGCGAAGGCAGTGCAACCAACGACCCTTATTACTACACACGGGCCGGTCACTTCACGACCGATTCCGAAGGCTTCCTTGTCAATTCCGCGGGATACTACCTGCATGGCTGGCCGATCCAGGACAATGCGACCGTCGACAACACCAATTCCAACGATCTTGGCAATCTGGTGCCGGTGAAGATTTCAAACATCGGCGGTGCAGCTGAGGCCACATCGCGGGTCACCCTGTCTGCCAATCTGCAAGCCAGCCAGGCCGTATCGCCGCTGGCCGCTGGATACGATCTCGCAGCCAACCCGGCAGCAAGCATGGCCTCGGGTGCGTTCCCGCCGGATTTCCAGACGACCGTGCAGGTCTATAACTCGCTCGGCGGCGTTCACACGCTCGCGCTCTCGTTCCTGAAAGCAGATGGGGCGCCGAACACATGGAATGTCGAGGCGCACATCGCGCCAGCCAGCGATATGCAGGCAGGTGGCAGACCCGATGGCATCGTGGCCTCCGGAACGGTTTCGTTCACCCCGTTCGGTCAGTTCGATGCGGCTGCAAGCACATTTCCGAGCCAGCTGACCATCGGAGCCTCAAGTTCCGTCGCGGCCCCCGGAACGGCTGCCTGGGCAACCAACTCCGGTCTCGCAGCGCAAACCATCTCGCTCGATATTGGCGGGCCCAGCTCACCCGGTGGCCTGACCCAATACGACACCACCTCCTCGCTGAACTCGACCACGATCGACGGACGGGCCTATGGCGCGCTCTCGAACGTGCAGGTCGACAAGGACGGCTTCGTTTCGGCCCTCTTCTCGAACGGTCTGTCACGGCAGATTTACCAGATCCCGGTCGCAACCTTCGCCAACCCGGGCGGCCTGCTGGCTTCGCCCGGCGATGCCTACCTTGCCGGAAACGAGTCCGGACCGGTGGCGCTGAAGTCTGCCGGAACAGCCGGAGCCGGGTCTGTCGAGCCTGCAGCGCTCGAAGCTTCAACGGTCGATCTGTCCGTGGAGTTCTCCAACCTGATCATCACGCAGCGCGCTTATTCAGCGTCGTCGAAAATAATAACGACCGCAGACGAGATGCTCGATGAGCTCATTCGTATCAAGCGTTAACCAGATCTCCTGGCAAATTAACCCGTAGTCATTGAAAGATACCCCGGAGCCTGGCTTCGGGGTGTTCTCGCATTTCGTAAAGTTTGCAGGAAACCGGCAGATGCCGTGCAGCGCCACCTTAAAGCAGACGTTCTAGAAAGGGATCATCAAAAGTAAGCCACACAGAAGGGCGCTACGATGATGGCGAAGACAACAAACGACTCGGTGCCGGGACCAGACGGACGCCGAATAACACTTCAGGATCTTCCCGATCCGTCGACGCATCGTTGGGTGACCCGCCGCAAGGCCGAGGTCGTCGCGGCGGTACGGGGCGGGTTGTTGCCGCTCAAAGATGCCTGCAAGCGATATAACCTCAGCGAAGAGGAATATACCGCTTGGGAAAAGCTCTTTGAGCAGTATGGCGCGAAGGGTCTGCGGACAACCCGTATCCAGCAATACCGCTAGGGCTGCGGGGCTTGACCATTACGCAGCCGCCACGCCACCCCAGCGTATAGCACTTGCATCCGACCTTTCGACACGCTCAAGGACGAAAGCCGAGAGCGCTGTAGCATTGAGCCCGTCGACATGCAGAGCGCGAAGACATCCAGCCTTACGAAAAGACGTCGGCTGTACCACCTGCCGGGTTTTTCGGGTCGGGACCGAACTTGTTCGGACCATTGGTGCCTTCCAGAACGAAGAACACCAGCAGGACGAACCCGGCGAAGGGCACGAAGCCAAGCAGCAGCCACCAGCCGGACATGTCGCGGTCATGCAACCGGCGAACGCCAACTGCTAGCGACGGGATAAGAATGGCCACATAATAGATGAGGAGCGCGATGCCGACGATGGCTCCCAGGAGTTCGGAAATCGAACCCAGTACAACGCTCAATAACAAAGCAACCACATAGACGAGCGTGTGAAACAATACAGGCCACCAGTATTCCGACCGGCGCGACCGGCCGTTAAAGTCGGTATACCGTGCGAAAAACAACTTCACTGCATCCATGAAACCCATGATGACCCCTCCCTCATATCAACATGGGTTCATCTAAGTCGAAAACGGACATTTCATCAACCGGTTTGTGAAAACCGAAAGATCTGCCGAAGGTGCCTAGCGACAGGCAGCTTCTGCACGTTCGATGGCATTGCCCGAACCCGAGAGGGAAAACTGATAGGCGACCTTGGTGTCGCGCGCCGAAACCGCATCGACCCGCAGATCGCTGCCCCGGCGAAGCGCGGCGACCATTCCCGCTTCGTCTTCGTCGCGCGCAAAGGCTTCGTTGTCGACCGTGAAGAGGCGATAGCTGCTACCTGCCACGCTGGCTTCGGCCACCATATCCTTGCGCAGTTCATAGCCGACCTTGAGGCTGGACTGCACGTTGCGCCGTCCGCCTTTCCAGTATGTGACGTAGAAGACGACATCGCCATGCTCAGCTGACTTGGGAGCCTTGTCGGTCGCGCGGGTTGCAGCATAGCAGGCCGTCTCGCCGCCGGTTTCGGCCGTGTAGACCGCCCAGTCCTTGAAGGTGGCATCGGCCTGAACCTGGGCTGCGGCCGCTGGAACCATCGCAAAGCCTGCCAGTGCAAGACCGCTCATCAGGGCTGCGGGGAGACGATTGGACGGGGTGGGCATGGACGGGTCCTTCGAGGCATTGATACGCTTGGAACCGGAGGTAGCGTCATCTCTCCGGTTTTGTGAAGTCTTTCAGCAAAGAGTTTATGCTTTGGAAAGACCCTGTCGCAATGACGCGGTGCAGCCTGCGGCAGTGAAGTTGTTTTCAACCCACAACAAATGGCTCTAAGGTCTGCGCATCAAAGCCAGGCAGATACCGGCCTTGTCTGCCCTGTCAGACCGGCAAGTTGTCTGCGATAGGCATCGAAGGACGCGAACACGGACACTTAATGCCAGAGACGGTCAACGAAGTGTACTCCCGCGCGATCGAGGCAATCGCCCGGACCAGCTCGCGTGAGGCGTTCGACAGCCTGTTCTCGTTCTTCGCCCCGCGTCTGAAAAGCTACATGATGCGTCTGGGCGCAAGCGAGGCCGAAGCCGAGGAGCTGGCGCAGGATGTGCTGGTAACCGTCTGGCGCAAGGCTGACAGCTTTGATGCCAATCAGGCAAATGCCAGCACATGGATTTTTCGCATCGCCCGGAACAGGCGCATTGATGCGATCCGGCGTGACCGGCCCCTGCCGCTTTTTACCGATGATACCGCATTCATGCCTGCAGACCTGCCGCATCCGGAAGACCATCTCAATGGACGCCAGATCGAGGCATGCGTCCGCGAGGCGCTTCTTTGCTTGCCCGAAGAACAGGAAACCCTGCTTCGTTCGGCCTTTTTCGACGGCATGACCCATAGCGACATTGCCGAACAGACAAACCTGCCTCTGGGCACCGTCAAGTCGCGGATTCGGCTTGCCTACGCCAAACTGCGCGAGAAACTGCGCGAAACCGGATAGCTGTCATGCAGAAGAGGCTTCAGTAAAACTTGACGTTTTGCCCATACGCTCAATATCCGTTCCTGAATAATAAAAGACTTTCGGAGCCCGGTTTGTCGACGCAACACCACAGTGACGATCTCTATGGCGCCTATGCCTCCGGCTCGCTCGATCCGGCATTGCACCTGCTGATCGAAACCCAGGCGGCGCTGAAAACGCAGCTCAAGCGAAAGCTCGATGTTGCCGATGCCATCGCTGCCTCCATGCTCGAATCCTCCGAAGAAACCGCTTTGTCGGCAACGGCACGCGATCGTGCGCACGCTGCAATCGATATGGATACGGCATCCACCTCGTCGCACCGAAAGGCCGCCGCACGTGCCGGAGATGCCATTGATGAGCTGGTGCGTTTGCCCGAGCCAATCCGTGACCGCGCCCTGGAGGCCGCCGGCCGCGGCGGCTGGAAATATGCTGGCACCGGTCTGCGCCTGATGCCGTTGCAGGTGAACAGTTCAGCCGAGATGGAGTTGTTGCGTATCGAGCCCGGATGCGGTTCGCCGACCCACACTCATGACGCCAGCGAGTACACACTGGTTTTGTCCGGCGGCTTTACCGATGAGTTCGGTAGCTATGGTCCAGGCGATATCTCGATCGCAGGTCCGGCAATGACGCACCGTCCGATCGCCGATCCGGGCGAGATCTGTTTCGCGCTGGCCGTTCGTGATGGCGGTTTGCGTTTTCAGGGCATGCTCGGCTTTTTTCAGCGCTTGCTCGGGAAATAGGGGCCAGACACATATATTGTCGCGCGAACCGCGCAGAGGCGGGTTCTGGCTTCAGGTTTGACCCCCACCCATCCTCCCCCGTGAAAGGGCAAGGTGGAGGTCTTCACCCCTTCACCGGGCCGCCGACGCGGACGGGCCTCTCGGCATAGCGCCCCATCGAAATCATCCGGTCATAAAGAACCAGTGCTCCGGCGATCGAGACATTTACGCAGAACCGCGTCGGTATCTTCACGACATGGGCACATCGGGCGATCATCTCCGGCGAGAGATCGCCGCGCTCACGGCCTAGCACATAGGCAGCGGCGGTGGGGTGGCGAAAGCTCGGCAATTCGACCGCGTCGTCTGTCAGTTCGACGCCGACCAGCACGCATCCGTGCGGCAGCGCCATATCGTCAATGTCCGCCCACGGATAATAGGGCACATGGTCTGCCGATTTGGAGGTGTCAGCCTTGTAGACGGTCCGGATTTTCTGCGCCGCGGAGACGGAGAACACGAAGCTCGCGCCGAAGGCATGACCCGTCCGCATGATCGCGCCCAGATTCATGGGCTTGGAGATCCCCTCGGCCCCGATACCGAAATAGCCGCGCATCAGGTAAAGGAAACCTCGAACCGGCCCTTCCAGTCTGCCATGCCCCGCTTCATGCATGGGGTGTTGAACGGCGCAGCGATCCGGCCCAGCCGATCAATGGCGATCATGCCGCCCTGCCCGCCGAGCAGCCCGAGATCCTCGATCACTTTCGCGGCAGCCGTGCCGATATCCATCTGAGCATAACGTACCCGCGCCGATACATCCGCTGCACCTGCGACCCGGATGAAATACTCTCCCTGCCCGGTGCATGAGACCGCCACACGCTCGTCAGCCCAGGTTCCTGCACCAATGAGTGGCGTATCGCCCACCCGGCCCGGCACCTTGTTGAGCAGGCCGCCCGTGGAGGTTCCCGCGGCCAGCCGTCCGCTGGTGTCGAGCGCGATGGCACCGACCGTCCCATGCTGAAGTTCACCCGGCTTTGCAGACGCCCTTACGGATGGTCGGTAGTAGCTGGACGGGTTCTTGACCTTTCGCAGACCCTTGTCCCTCAGAAACCGGCTCGCGCCCTTGCCGACGATAAGAATATGCGGTGACTCTTCCAGCACCTTGACGGCGGCGTCTATGGGGCTGCGAAAGCCCCGCAATGCGGCGACGGCGCCGGCGTTGCGCGTTTCGCCTTCCATGATCGCCGCATCCAGCTCCCATTTGCCATCCATGTTCGGGGAGGCCCCGCGACCGGCAATGTGATGGCCGCTTTCCTCGAGCTCGCGCACGGCATGCACCACGGCATCGCGCGCGCTGGCTCCAGCTTGCAGCATCTCGCGGCAGGTGGTCAGGACGCCGGTCATATGCTCGTTTTCGGCGCTGTAATCGGACTTATGCAGGGCACCCGCTCCGCCGTGTATGGCTATCGCCCAGACCTGTTCGGACATTCCACTTCCTCTTCCGGCCCGTAACCAAGGGCAAAATTGGCGTCACGCTTCACAGAGGCGCGGCGCTCGTCTAGCGTCCCCCTCAATTGGACAGGTCACAGCGAGTTGCAAGAGAGGCACGTCATCATGAGAGCAGTATTGTCAAAGAGCCCCGGTGGACCGGACACACTTGTGATGGAAGAGGTCGATGCACCAACGGCCGGCAAAGGCGAGGTCGTGATCGACGTCAAGGCCGTCGGGGTGAATTACCCGGACGTGCTGATCATTCAGGATATGTACCAGTTCAAGCCGGAACGCCCGTTCGCACCCGGCGGTGAGGTGTCCGGCGTGGTTGCAGCGCTCGGCGAGGGCGTAGCGAACCTGAAAGTCGGGGACCGTGTGATCGGCTCGACCGGCTGGGGCGGCATGGCCGAACAGATCAAGCTGGATGCGAAACGCTGTATACCGATCCCGAACGACATGCCGTTCGACGAGGCGGCCGCCTTCATCATGACCTATGGCACCTCCCATTACGCACTGAAGGACCGGGGCGACGTGAAACCCGGCGAAAAGCTTCTGGTGCTTGGCGCTGCCGGAGGCGTCGGGCTCGCGGCTGTCGAACTTGGCAAGGCCATGGGCATGGAAGTGATTGCGGCCTGTTCGACGCAGGCCAAGGTCGATCTCTGCCTTTCAAAGGGTGCCGATCACGGGCTGGTCTATGCGACGGGCGAGCTTGACCGTGCGGCGCAGAAGCAGCTTTCAACCGACATCAAGGATGTCTCAGGTGGCGGGGTGGATGTCATCTACGATGCTGTCGGCGGCGACTATGCCGAACCGTCTCTTCGGGCCATGAACTGGAACGGGCGTTTTCTGGTGATCGGCTTTCCGGCCGGCATTCCGAAAATGCCGCTCAACCTTACACTTCTCAAATCCTGCGATATCCGCGGCGTGTTCTGGGGCGCGTTTGTGGCCGGGTTTCCAAAAGAGAATGCGGCCAACGTGGCCGATCTTTTCCGCCTTTATTCGGACGGCAAGATCAAGCCGCATGTCTCGGCAACCTTCCCTCTGGAAAAGGCGGGGGAGGCGATCACCGAACTGGCGGAAAGACGCGCCACGGGAAAAATCGTCGTGACGATGGACTAAATGCCCGCGGGGCTCACGATCCGAAACGGTCGAGGAGGCGTTTGAGATACTCCTCCTCGGTTTCGTCGCTGGCTTTGGGTAGCCGTTCACGAAGTCCGTCAAGGATTTCACGGGCGCGCTGGCGTTCGATTTCGTCCGGAACCGCGACTTCGCTTCCGTCATTCTGGCTGCCGCTGCCACCAACCTGACGGCCAAGCGGATCGCGCACCTCGCCCTGACCCTGTTCGCCGAGCCTCGCCTCACGGAGCTCATCCAGAGACCTTGCAAGCTCTCCGGTCGCATCGCGCAATTCGCGAACCGCACGGTCCTGATTCCAGCGGGCCGAGCCTTCATCGCCGCGTCGCAGCGCTTCTGTCGCGCGCTCCAGCGCCTGTCTCGCTGCGGCCAGTTCATCGGCAGTTACACCGCCCCCCGGTCCGCCCTCGCGTTCCAGACCTTCGGCAAACTCCTGTATCCTGTCGCCGATCTCCGATTGCCGTCCTGCCAGATCTTCCGAGCCGCCACCCGGTCCGTTTCGATCGGGCTGTGGCTCACCTTCACCCATGGTGCCGGGTTCGCCGCTTTCGCGTCCCGGCTGACCGTCCTGGCCCTGAGGAGGCACCGGCTGCCGGGCACCCGGCTGAGGCAGCCCGCCCGGGCGTTCACCTGATGGCCTATCGGCGTTCTCGCGCTCACGGTTCTCGGCCATGACATCATCGTTCAGACTGCGCTGTTCAGCCAGCAGTTCGGACAGTCTTTCCAGAGCACCCTTCAACGCCTCTTCTTCCGGCGGGCCGGTCTGGTTCTGCGCCTGCTCGCCAGCGCCTTCACGTGACTCGCCGCCGCCCCCTGCCTGGAATTGCAACTCTTCGAGAAGTTTAGAAACGTCAGCCAGAAGCTTGCGGGCCGCATCGCTGGCTCCGGTTTCGGTCAGGTCTTCCAATGCGGACAGCATCTCTTCAAGATCGTTGCCGCCCATCATGCTGGAGAGCTCATCGCCAACCGCACCTTCATCGCTACCATTGCGAATCGCCTCGGCCATGCGCGCAGCGATGTAGTTTTCGGCCGCCTCGCGAAACGCCTGCATCAACCGCTTTATCTCTTCCTCACCTGCACCTTCGCGCAAGGCCCGTTCCAGCGCACGACGGGCAGCCTCCAGCGCGCGGGCCGCATCGGCCACATCGCCGTACTCGGCCTTCAGCGCCACTGACCAGAGCAGCGGTTCGACGGATGCAGTCTCTTCAAGTGATCGGGCCCCATTCAGAATCCCAAGCGCGGATCGAAGCCCGAGATAGACGGCCAGATCCTCGAAATAGTCGCCCGGTTTGTAGGTCAGCGTGTCCAGCATCAAGGCAGCGCGGCGAATGCCGTCCGGCGCACGTTCCAGCCGGTTGGCGGCGGCCTCATCTATAAGCGCCGGACCGCGCGTCCCATCCGGAAGGACAATGTCTACCGGAGGCGATGCGGCAAAGACAGACGGCTCGGCATAATCGTCTTCGGTCCGCAGGGCCGTCAGCCGGATTTCCTGCGTTGCCTGCGCCAGCGGCTGCAGAAAAAGCTTGTCCGGAATGCGGTAGGAGGTGACGTCGCTGACGCCCGTTTGCCCGCGTGCATCCGTGGCCACCAGCTGCATGTCGACGGTCAGCCCGGCCCATTTATGCCGCGTCAGGTCGAGTGTTGCGGTATCGTTTGCCTCGCGCGGCGACAGGGCTTCCATCGTGACGGGCACCTCATCGGTGGAGATATTTCCTGTAGCCGCTGTATGGATCAGCCGGAGCGACAGGTCGTCCACGCCGTAGTCATCGCTGACCACCCAGCCGAAGGTCAGCGAATCGCGCGCTCCGAGGGATGGCATTTCAGCAAAACGGGCCACAGGTGGGGTGTCAGGTGTAACGTCCAGAACGTATGCGCCGCGCGCGCCCCACCAGTTTATCTCGACCCGTTGAGACGTTTCAAGAGGCAGTCTGGCCTCAAACACGCCGTCGGGGCCACGCACCATCTCGATGGTGCGTTTCGCTTCGCCTCTTTCCTGCGGGATCAGACGCACTTTCGGCGCACCGTTCGCCGTGACGCGCAGGGTCATTTCCGAACCTTGCGGCACGGCAGGGGTCTGACGGGCGGGGTTGAGAAAGACCGGCGCAACGCCTGTATAGTCTGGCGGTCGGATCCAGGCTTCGGTGACCAGCCGGTCCGCACCGAAAAGCGCGCCGACATCCGGAAAGAGCGCAGCGCCAAGCCGCTTCAGAGCGGCCGGACCTGCCATCAACAAGAGAACAGCCAGTATCAAAGGCAGGACAAAACGCAGGAACGCAGGATCGACCCGCCGCCAGTCTGCACCAAGACTGGCGCGTGGCAGAGCGCCAGCGTCCTGAATTGCACGCGCCCGTTCGGCCTGCCAGAGAGCAAAAGCCGGGCCGGTGCCGGACAGGCTGCGATCGCGCAGGAAGGCGAGTGGACGGCTCGTTGCGCCTCTGTCCAGTGTTGCTGCGACATCGTCTGCTGATGGCGCGCGATACCGCCGGAGACCGTAAATTGCCAGACCGGCGATCAGTGCCAGAAAGGCAAGCGACACACCGGCCTCGAATGCCCCGCCCAGCCGCTGCATCAGCCCTGAGAGAACCAGCGCCAGATACATGAACGCTGCGATCAGGGCAGGCGCAAGGGCTTCAACGCGGCGGAGCAGCGAGAGCCGCCAGCGTGTGGTCTTCAGACGGTCTTCCAGACCGGGTATCGTCTTCAGGTCAGCCAATCTGGTATCTGCTCGTTTGCTGTCATGTCCTCGAATGTGGGACGGCGGCGGACGATTTCATACCGTGCTTCATCCACCAGAACTTCCGCGCACAGCGGGCGGGTATTGTACTGGTTGGACATCACCGCGCCATAGGCACCCGCAGACATCAGCGCCAGAAGATCACCTTCTGCAAGTGATGGCAGGCGCCGCGCGGTCGCAAACCTGTCCGTGCTTTCGCAGATCGGGCCGACCAGATCCTGCTCGTGCAGAGGTTCGGTAGCGGCTCGTTCGCGCACAGTGAGAATCTCGTGGTGCGCCCCATAGAGCGCCGGTCGCATGAGATCGTTCATTCCGGCATCGCAAATGGCAAAGAGCCGGTCATCCCGGGACTTCGTGTATTCAATGGCGGTCAGGAGAATACCCGCATTACCGGCAATCATACGGCCGGGCTCGAGAATGACCTGCACGTCCAGACCGGCGGTCATTTCGGCAATCATCGTCGCATAATCGGCCGGGCTTGCTGGATGATCGCCTGCCGCATAGGGAATGGCGAGACCGCCGCCCAGATCGACGCGGGAAATCGGGCAGCCCCGCGCCCGCAGACGGTGCACCAGATCGATCACCTTGCCAAACGCTTCGCGCATAGGCGCAAGATCGGCAATCTGGCTCCCGATATGCACATCGACACCGCAGACGTCGATGCCAGGAAGTGCCAAGGCCTGATCATAGAAATCCTCGGCCTCGTGCCAGGCAATCCCGAACTTGTCGCTGGCCTTGCCGGTCGAGATATTGGCGTGTCCGCCGGCGGAAACATGCGGATTCACACGGAAAGCGACCGGCGCCTCTACCCCTGCCTTCACCGCCCGCTCCGATAACCGGATCAGTTCGGGAAGCGATTCCACGTTGAACTGATGGATACCCGCCGCGAGCGCTGCATCGATCTCTGCTACGCCCTTTGCAACACCCGAAAAGACGATCCTGTCCGCGGGAATACCTGCTGCGAGCGCGCGGCGAAGCTCACCCGCGGACACCACATCCGCGCCCGCCCCGAGGCCGCGCAAGAGCGACAGGACGGCCAGATTGCTGTTGGCCTTTACCGAAAAGGCAATCAGGCAATCCATGCCCGAAAACGCCTCGGACAAGACGCGGTAATGTCGACGAAGCGTTGCGGCGGAATAGACATAGACCGGCGTGCCGACCTCACGGGCGATGGCCGAGAGCGCCACATCCTCGCAATGAAGTTCGCCGCCCTTATAGGCAAAATGATGCATCGGGCGGCGTCTCCCCCAGCGTTACTGATCGACCGGAGGCAGAGTGCCTTCACCGACCGGGTCCGTCGGCAGGGCACGCGGCTTTTCGCCGCCGAGCTCGTTGCGGACCCAGACCGTCGCCCCGGTCGCGGGGTCGATATATGAGCCTTCTGTCCGTGGGCTTGCCGGAGGAACAGGTTCCGTCACGGGCGGAATGACACCCGGAGTGGTCGTTTTTTCTTTTGGCATTTCTGCTTCCGGCGCGTCGGGCGCAGGATTTCCGAACAATGGATCGGGTCGTTCAAGATCTCCGCGCAGGCCGCAGGAAGACAGGCTGACCGCGGCCAGAACCGCTCCGGTAATTGCGATAACTTTCATCATTTCAGGCGCTCCTGCCAAAGTTCTATCTGGTCTCGCACCCGGACTGGCGAGGTTCCGCCATAGCTGACGCGGCTGCGAACCGAGGCTTCAACGGTTAGCACGGAAAACACGGCATCTGTAAGGCCGGGATGCACCGATTGCATCTCATCCAGCGTCAAATCCCACAGATTTACAGAGCGGCGCTCGGCCAGGGCGACCAGCGCGCCTGTCACGTGATGGGCATCACGGAACGGCAGGTTCATTTCACGGACCAGAAAATCCGCCAGATCAGTCGCCGTGGAGAAACCGCCTGCCGCGGCGCTGCGCATGTTCTCAGCATTGACGGTCAGACTTTCGACCATGCCCGTCATCGCCTGCAGGCAGAGATCCAGGGCATCGAACGCCTGAAAGGTCAGGTCCTTGTCCTCCTGCATGTCCTTGGAATAGGCCAGCGGCAGCCCTTTCAACACGGTCAGCAAGCCCTGCAGCGCCCCGAAGATGCGCCCGGTCTTGGCACGGACCAGTTCCGCGGCATCGGGATTGCGCTTTTGCGGCATGATCGACGAACCCGTCGACCAGGCATCGGACAGGCGCACAAAACCGAAGGGTGCACTGGCCCAGATCACGAGCTCCTCACCGAGCCTTGAGAGATGCATCGCGCAAATGGCGCAGGCGGAGAGCGCCTCGACGGCAAAATCGCGTGCTGAAACCGCGTCCATGCTATTTGCCATCGGACGGGCAAAGCCGAGTGCCTGCGCCGTTGCGTCGCGGTCGATTGCAAAGCCTGTCCCGGCGAGCGCCGCAGCGCCGAGCGGGCTCTCGTTGAGGCGCTCGCGTGCGTCTATGAACCGCGAACGGTCCCGCCAGAGCATTTCGGCATAGGCCAGCATGTGGTGACCGAACGTCACGGGCTGCGCCGTCTGCAGATGGGTGAAGCCCGGCATCACGGTTGCAGCATGGGCGTCCGCCTGAGCAACGAAGGCACGCACCAGCGCCTCGATCTGGTCGCAGCGGGTGGTGATCGCCTCGCGCGTCCAGAGACGGAAATCGGTCGCCACCTGATCGTTGCGCGACCGTGCGGTATGAAGCCGTCCGGCAGGCTCGCCGACAATCTCTTTCAGCCGGGCTTCGATGTTCATGTGAATGTCTTCGAGGTCTCGGCGAAAGGCGAAACGCCCTTCGGCGATCTCTTTCTCGACGCTATCGAGACCTGCCAGGATGGCATCCCTGTCGGCGTCGGTCAGTATGCCGCAAGCTGCAAGCATGGTCACATGGGCTCTCGAGCCTTCTATATCCTGTGAGGCCAGACGTTTGTCTGTGTCTATGCTGGCATTGATGGCTTCCATCACCTCGTCGGGCTTGGCAGAGAAGCGTCCGCCCCACATCTGGTGTCCGGAAGGCTGTGTGTCGGCCATATCTTATCCGCTTAGTCAGGCGGTCGACCCTCGCAGAAAAGGACAAGGATCATGACCGCGTTCAGGCGCTACGCCATTCCGGGGATGTTTCTGTTCGCTATCCTCGTCTTTGTCTACATGCTGATGCGTGCGGGAGGGCCGCCTACCTACGAGTCAGGTCTGCAAAGCCTCGCGACCGGGTCGATGGAGGACCTCCAATTTCTCGACGATGCACCGCCGCTGCCCAATGGCGACCTGCTGGGGCCGGACGGGGAGACGGTGCAGCTTGCCAACTACAAGGGCAAGGTTCTCGTTGTGAACCTCTGGGCGACCTGGTGCGCGCCGTGCATTGCCGAAATGCCGACCCTCGCCAAACTCGATGCGCTTCTGGACAAGGAGGCTGCTATGGTCATTCCGGTCAGTATCGACCAGACCGGCTATGTGCCGGAGGCAAAGCGCCTTCTTGCGTCCTACTCGAAGGACGGCCTGCCCTTCTTTCATGATGCCGCTTTCGGCATGATCACCGGCATCCGCGCAGGCGGTGTTCCGCTGACAGTCATTTACGACCGCTCAGGCGTGGAAGTGGCCCGATATGAAGGCAGCACCGAGTGGGACACGCCCGAAGCGGTGGCCTTCATAGAAGCTGTCGCAGGCGATGCGGGTTGAAGGTTTCGACGTGAATTAGACGCTGAAGCGTATGTCCAGCACACGGTCCGCCACGAAAGCATTGGTCTTTCGCTCCTGCCCGAACGTGCTCATCGGCCCGTGGCCCGGAATAAAGCGCATATCGGGGCCAAGCGGCCAGAGCTTGCTTGTGATTGAATCGATCAGATTCTGATGATTGCCGCGCGGGAAATCGGTGCGGCCGATACTCCCTTGAAAGATCACATCGCCGACAAAAGCCAGTTTTGCAGCCTCATTGTAGATCACGACATGCCCGGGCGTATGGCCGGGACAATGCACGACGCCGAACTCTGTGCCTTCCAGCTCCAGCGTGTCGCCGTCTTCCAGATAGCGGTCCGGCTTGAGATTGCGCCCACCGACAATGCCGTATTTTGCGCCCTGCGCTTCGATATCATCAAGCAGCCATTGATCGTCCTTATGCGGACCTTCGATCGGCGCGCCCGTTCGTTCACGGATTTCCGCAGCCGCCCCGGCATGATCGAGATGACCGTGTGTCAGCCAGAGTTTGACGATGTTGACGCCCAGCTCTTTCGCCGCGCCCATCAACCGGTCCACATCACCGCCCGCATCGACGAACACGCCGTTCATGGTGTCGCGGTTCCAGACAAGCGAGCAGTTCTGCTGCAGCGGCGTCACCGGAATGATACGGACTTCGAGTTTCGGTTCGGTCGGCGTCGTCATCATGCATCCTCGTTTGTTCGACCTCAGAATAAGGGCGCGCGGGCGGGGATGGAAGGGCAGCGGGGCAGGCAAGCGGATTGACCGGACCGCGGCGCTCGGTTCTATAAACGCCATGCCGACATCCGTCTCTCCTGCATCCGCGTCTTTGCTCCGGCTCGCCATTGCCGGGCATGAAGGCCGCATGGGGCGCTCGCTCCGCGCAGCCGCTGAGGATGAGGGCGGGTTCATCGTCACCGGTGGCAGCGAGATGAACGGGCCGACGGTTCGCGAGGCCGCAAGCACAGCGGATGTCTGGATAGACTTCACCACACCGGATGCGACCCTCGCTGCGCTTGACGATCTGCGAGAGACCGGCGTTCGCGCGGTGGTGATCGGTACAACCGGATTTTCCGAAGCGCAGATCGAACGGCTGAACCGTCATGGCGACCGGTTCGCGATTGTCCGCTCCGGCAATTTCTCGACCGGCATCAACATCTTGCAGGCGCTGGTGGCGCGGGCTGCGGAAAGTCTTGGCACCGATTGGGATATCGAGATCACCGAAAGCCATCACCGCCACAAGGTGGATGCACCCTCCGGAACGGCGCTGATGCTGGGCGAAGCAGCCGCGCAAGGCCGGGGCAAAACGCTCGAAGAATTGCGGCTGGAGGCTGACCGCAATACCGGCGCAGCGCGCGAAACCGGCGGCGTCGGGTTCGCGGTCCGCCGGGGCGGCGGCATCATCGGCGCGCATGATGTGATGTTTGCCAGCGCCAGCGAAACGATCACGCTGTCCCATGATGCGCTGGACCGGAGCGTCTTTGCCAGAGGCGCGCTGAAGGCTGCCCGCTGGGCCGCTGGCCGCGACCCCGGGCTTTATGACATGACGGATGTGCTCGGCCTGTGACCGACTGGGTCTATCAACCGGCCCATCGCCAGATGGATGCCATGCGGGCCGGCCGGATAACGTCGGTCGGTCTTCTGGAGGCGCATTTCGAACGCTTTCAAAGCGCAAACCCGGCACTGAATGCCGTCATCCGCACTGATATTGAACGGGCGCGCGAGCGGGCGAACGCGCTGGACGGCCTGCGTCGGGAGGGGCGCGAAATTGGTCCGCTGCACGGTTTGCCGATGACGGTCAAGGATACGCTCGACGTCGACACCATGCCCGCCACGGCTGGCGCACCGCAATATGCCGCCCGCGCAAAGCCGGTGGTCGATGCGGTGACCGTTGCAAGGGCACGGGCCGCAGGCGCGGTGATCTGGGGTAAGACGAACACGCCCTTTCTGGCAGGCGACTGGCAGAGCGACAATCCGGTGTTCGGGGCGACCTCCAACCCGCACGATCTGACCCGCACGTGCGGCGGCTCGTCCGGGGGCGCGGCTGCAGCGCTGGCCGCGGGGATCACACCTCTTGAAATCGGGTCGGATATTGGCGGCAGCCTGCGCATTCCGGCAGCCTATTGCGGCGTCGTCTCGCTGAAACCCACCTGGGGCGTCATTCCGCAGGCCGGTCATGTGCCGCCGCGTCCGGGTTTTGCAGGCGAGGTCGACCTCAACGTCGTCGGCCCCATGGCGCGCTCCGTCCGCGATCTGAAACTCTTGCGGTCGGCTCTGATGCGGGGCGCGACCGGCGGAGCGAGCGTGCCGCTCAATCTGGAGGGGGTGAAGCTGGCCTACGGGTTTGCGGTCGAAGGGTTTGCGCTGTCGTCTGCCGTGGAAACGGTGCTGAACGAGGCTGTCAACGATCTGCGCGGGTCGAACGCGGAGATGTCGCCAGCTTTGCCCGAGCTTGATTTTACCGAACTGCGCGATGTCTACCTGTCATTACTTGCAGGTATCATTGCGATGGATTTTCCGCGCGGTCAGCTGGCGGCGATGACAGCGCTGCGTCCCTTTTTCCATCTGCTGCGTGCCTTCGGAAAAGCGCCTTACACACGCGCCAACTGGGCACTTAAATCCACCGCGCGACATGTCGACTGGCTGCAGGCCGATGGCAGACGTGCCGCCTTCAAGGCGATCATGCGCGGCTTCTTCAAAAAGCACGACGCGCTCATCCTGCCGGTATCGCCCGTTGCCGCCTTTCCGCATATGCCCCGCGGCGACCTCTTTTCACGGCGTCTCGATGTCGACGGACAGGCGACCCCCTATCCCTCGCATCTGGACTGGATCTGTCTTGCGAGCGCCTGCCATCTTCCCGTGGTCACGCTTCTCGCGGGGCGCACTCCGGACGGGTTGCCGGTCGGGCTGCAACTCATCGGCGGTCAGGGAGAAGACGCAAAGCTGCTGGATATCGCCGAAGCAGTGGAAAGCCATCTGAGTGGATTTCGCAAGCCGGTCCCGCCATTTGACACCTGACCTTCCACCAGACGAGAGACCAGCATGCAGGACCGTATCAAGCCCTTCGAGGGTGTTCGTAACTTCCGTGACTTCGGCGGCTACGCCACACCAGGCGGCCAGATCGTCACCGGCCGCCTGTTCCGGTCCGGCCATTCCAGCGAGGCCAGCGAAAGCGACATCGCCGCGATGAAGGCGCTCGATTTCGCGTTTCAGGTGGACTTGCGACGCCCGGACGAGCGGGACCGCCAGCCCAACAAATGGCCCGCTGCCCCGGTCGAGATCATTTCAGACGATGGCGGGCGCGAAAGCGTCCCGGCGCATATCGCAGCGCTCGAACAGGATGATGTGACGCCGGATAGCATCGAGGACTACATGGTCTCGTATTACCGCGAGGCCCCCTTCCGGCCACACCATGTCCGGCTGTTCCGGCAATGGTTCGAACGGCTGGCTGCCCATGACGGGCCGGCGCTGGTCAATTGCGCTGCCGGCAAGGACAGGACAGGCATCATCTGCGCACTGACCCATCTAACGCTCGGTGTCTCGGAGGACGACGTGTTCGAGGATTACCTCCTGACCAACAGGGCGGTCGATATCGTGGCTTTCCTGCCAATGGCGCGCGATCATTTCAACGCGCTTCTGGAACGCAATTACGACGCCGATGTCTACCGCCCCTTCATGGGCGTCCGTCGCGAATATCTGGAAACGGCCTTTGCCGCGATGGCGCAGGTACACGGCTCACCCATGGGCTATGCCCGTGAGGCTCTGGGTGTGGATGCAGACATGCAGGAGACGCTGCAAAGGCGTCTGATCCGCACCTGACCGCCACTGGCGCAAGAAGACGCCGTGCGTGCGCCTAGAGCCTGCCGATTTCGGACGCCAGACGCGCGTCCGGGTCGGTTGCGATCTTCTCCAGCGCGGCGATCCGGCGCTTGGCCTCGGCCAGTTCGGAGCGCAATTGCGCGATGTCTTCTTCACGTTCCTTCGAGCCTGCGGTCTTGGCGCGCAGCTTCATCCAGTTGTCCAGCGTTCCGAAGCCAACGGCAATCAGGACGATCAGGACAATCATCATGGGGCCTGAAATATCCATCTCTACGTCTCCCTTAATCTATATCGTTAAACGATATGTTTCACGAAAGAGCAAGGGCCTATGCAGCGCCGCCGGTCAGATCTGCGGCAGTCGCGCGTCGAAGGCCCGGTCAGTCTCGTGCGGCAGATCATAGGAGACATAGGCTTTCAGCCGGTCGGTCACGGTCTGCGGATCGCCCGCCAGAGCGTCGGGCGGTATCATCGGGCCGAAGGTCATCTCGAAGCGTGAGCCGGTCTTGTTCAGAAGCTCGTAGAACAGCGTGATGTCGCGCAATTCGCCGTTGATGTTCGAAAGCGTGTAGAAGAGGCGCGAATTGCGCGCCTTGATATTCAGGGGCAGCACCGGGACATTCTGTTTGCGCGCCAGCGACACGACAGTGGTGAACCAGTCTTTCTCCGTCAGCCGCCCGTTTTCCATCTTGGCCAGCTTGCCGGATGGAAAGATCACCACGCACTGGTCGTCTTCAAATGCCTGCTTGGTCCGGCGGAGCGTTTCCTTGGTCTTGGCTGTCGAGCGCTTGTCCAGAACCCATTCCACCGGGATCACCGTATCAACAAAGCCCGGGCCGACGCGGAGGGCATCGGCATTGGCGAAGAACACGACATCACGGCGCACCGTCTTCAGGATATCCCAGACGGCCACGCCGTCCGCCAGCCCGGTCGGATGATTGACGGCGATGATCAGCTTTCCGGTCGGCGGAAATCTCTCGATGTGATGCACCGTCGTGCGCAGTTTCAGCCGGTCAGAGAGGTATTCGAAGGCCGCATGTCCGCCGAGAGGCCGGATATCGTCCGCCATGACGCGCGCCTTGTCATAGCCCAGCAGGGTATGCAGCGTCGGCTTGACTGCCATCCAGCTCCAGTGATCGACGAATGTGGGGCAGCGTTCCTCGATCAGTTGATCGACGACATGACGGTCGCTTTCGGCGATGTCCTTAAGAAACACCGAGTCGGCAGCGGTAAGGGCAGTCTCGTTGGCCATTTCGACTGTCTAAACCCTTTCCGCTGAGACTGAAAACAGTTTGACGATGTGTGAGGGCGGCGGGACACGAAAGCCTGCCGCTCACCAGTTCGCCAGAGCCTGCGCGCCACCGCTTGTTGCAGACGCGAAAGAATGGCAGGTGTCTTGCCATGAAGAACCTGACGAAATCGCTCGCGGCGCTCGCTGCCTCCGGCCTCTTTCTTGCCGGATGTCTGGCCAATGTCACCGGCGATGGAGACAGGCGCTGGTCCGGCACGCCGAAACCGGACCAGGCAGATCAGTACAGCGATTTTCTGATCGCGCGGTTCGCCTCGCTGACCAACGATCCGATCCTCGCCGCTGAAACTTATGAGCGTGCGGCGCTGCGCGATCCGCAGGACCCGGTCATCCTCGAACGCGCGGTCTTCTCGCTCCTGCTGGCACGGCGCTTCGACGAAGCGGCAGACCTGATCGACCGGCTCGACCCGGCTGACGAGGACCTTGCGTCGCTGACCCGTCTGACGCGCGGCGTCGAAGACATGTCCAAGGGACGCTATCGCCGCTCGCGCACCCAGCTCACCCAGGGCGATATGGGGCCGTTCAACAAGGTGATCGCGACCTCGGTCGCTGCATGGGCGGCCTTTGGTGATGATGATCCGGAAGGCGCACAGACGCTTATCCTCTCAAACCTCGTAGGCGACGATATCCTCGATGGCGTCAGCCTCTACATGATGGCTCTGGTGCAGATGTCTGCCGGAGACGACGCGGAGGCTCTGGCCACATTCGACGCGCTCTGGACCGAGCGCATGCGACTTGCCGTGGCTGCCGAGCACTATGCCCGCTTGCTCGCCGCGAACGACCGGCGTGATGATGCAATCGATATCCTGAACGGCTTTCGCGACGAAGTCGGGCCAAACCCTGCCGTCGAGCTGCTGCTTCGTCAGCTTGAAGCAGGCGAGGAGCCCGAGCCGCTTCGGCTCGATCCGAAGGTCGGCGCAGCGCTTTCGGTCTATGCTATGGCCGCGGCGCTCGCGGCGGAAACGCAGGATGATCTGGCCGGGGTGTATTTCACGCTAGCGCTCGAGCTCGACCCGACACTCGACGTGGCCCGCACCCTGCTCGGGAATTCTCTCGATCTGGCAGAGCGCCATGAAGAGGCGCTGAGCGTGCTCGAGAATGTCGGACCCGACTCGCCCTTCTACGCGACCGCACGCGGGCAGATGGCGTGGGTCTTGCGCCGTATGGAGCGAAACGATGCGGCTCTGGAAACGGCCCGTCAGGCGCTTTCCGCATCCCCCGACCGTGACCTGAAAGTCCAGCTGGGCGATCTCTACCGCTCGCTTGAGCAATACGAGGAAGCCGAACGCCGCTTCGACGAGGTTGTGCGCGAAGACGCTGCCGCAGGCAAACCGGACTGGCGCACGCTTTATGCCCGCGCCGTGGTTCGCGCCGAACTTGACCGCTGGGACGAGGCCGAAGCCGACCTGAAAGCCGCGCTGGACCTTGAGCCGAACCAGCCGCAAGTCCTCAATTATCTGGGCTATACCTGGGTTGACCGGGGTGAAAACCTCGATGATGCCTTTGCGATGATCCGCAAGGCCGTCAATCTGCGTCCGCAGTCGGGCTATATCGTCGACAGCCTCGGCTGGGCCCATTACAAGCTCGGCAATTTCGATGAGGCCGTGCGTTATCTCGAACGTGCCGTGGAACTTGCGCCGGAAGACCCTGTACTGAACGACCATTTGGGCGATGCCTACTGGAAGGTCGGACGCAAGCTGGAAGCCGGTTTCCAATGGCGTCATGCGCTCGATCTGGAGCCCGAAGAGGCCGACGCCCTGCGCATTCAGGCCAAGCGCGAAAACGGGTTGGACGCCGCCCCGGCTACAGCGCTCGCCGCAGACGGGGCCCCTGCCGATATCGCGCAACCGTGACCGCCATCGCCTCCGGCGCGGTCAAAACGCCGGTCCGCCTCAGCGCTTTCTCCCCGGCCAAGATCAATCTTTATCTGCATGTCGGAAAGGTGGAGCCCAACGGGCGTCATTGCCTGGACAGTCTTGTCGTCTTTACCGGACCGGAAGCTGCCGACCGGCTCGTTCTGGAGGTGCTGGAGCGCGGGTCCGGCATTCAGCTTGAAACGGACGGGCCGTTCGCTGTCAGTCTGCAACACGAACCGGCGGAAAGGAATCTCGCAGTGCGGGCCATATCCCTGCTCGCCCGCGCGCTCGGACGGCCGCTTGATTGTCGCCTGACCCTGACCAAGAATCTGCCGGTGGCCGCAGGTCTCGGTGGTGGGTCGATGAATGCGGCGATGGCGTTGCACCTTGCAGATACCGCCTTCCGCCTCGGCTTCATGCCGCGCGATCTGGAAGCGCTCGGCGCGGCGCTTGGCGGCGATGTGCCAGCTTGTGTCCGCGGCAGACCGGTGCTGATGCGCGGTGAAGGTGCACGACTGAACGAACCGGACGGACCTGACCTGCCTGAACTCCATGCGGTGATCCTGAACTCCGGCATTTCGTGCCCGACCGGTCCGGTCTTTGGGCGGTTCGACGCACGCGGGGGCGGTCGTCAGCCGGTGGATACTACGCCGCCGCAGGCGCGTTCGCTGCCTGAACTGATATCGTCTCTGGAAACCGGTTACGCCAACGATCTGCAGGACGCCGCTATCGACCTGCATCCGGGAATTGCGCGTGATCTGGACGACATGGCCGCACTTCCCGGCGCACGGTGCGCGCGGCTGGCGGGATCCGGGGCAAGCGTCTTCGCCCTCTTCGAAACCCGCGATCTTGCCCGCATCGCAGCTGACCGGCTGCGGGACACAAGACCGGACGCCTTCGTATGCGCAACGGGCCTCGGCACCGCAGGAATTGACCTTGAAGGCTCCTCCGACTAACCCCTCCCGCTTCGCGTTGAAAGAGCCCCGAATGTCTTTTCCCCCGCTTCTGGCGCTGTCGCTCTGCGTGATCTTTCCGGTCGTTCTGCTGGCGTCCCTGGCCGGTTGCCGCCTGATGATTGCGCGAGGACCGAGGGATGTACCGGACGGGACGCGCAAGCTGCAGACGCAGGCCATGCCCACGTCAGGTGGGGTCGGCTTTGCCGTGCCGGTCATCCTCGGCTCTGCCCTGCTTGTCTGGGCGTTTTCCTTTCTGCTCGGACTTGATGGCCACGGTCTAGCTATCTCCGCACTGCTGGCCGGTTCACTGGCGGCACTTGGGCTGGGGCTGACCGATGATGTCCGCAGCCTGCCAGCCAAGCTGAAACTGGCTGTTCAGGTCGTCATTGCGCTGGCAATGGCGGCAGGTGGCGTGCGCGTGGAAAGCTTCGATCTGGCCCGACTGGCGTTTGATCTGCCGCTTGTTCTTGCCATAGCCGGCTCAGCCGGATGGCTGGTGGTGCTGATGAACGCGGTGAATTTCATGGATGGCGCAGACGGCATGTCGATCGGGCCGGGCGTGATCATGGCCACTGCGCTGGCGATCCTCTCCGCACTCACCGGCGATTACACGGTCACCGCCATGGCCGCGCTGTTTGCTGTTGCAGGCTCCGGGTTCCTCTATTTCAATCTGCGCGGAAAACTCTTCGCAGGCGATGCAGGCGCACTTTTCACCGGTGCGTTTCTGGGTGGTCTGGTGCTGATCTTCATACACCAGGCCGGGGTGTCAGTCTGGACCGGGCCGCTTCTGGCAATCGCCTTCCTCGCCGATGTGTTCCTGACACTGATCTGGCGGGCACGGCGCGGCAAGAACCTGATGCAACCTCATACCGACCACATCTATCAGATCATGCTGCGCGCGGGCCTCTCGCACCGTCTGACGGCATCGATCTACGTCTGGGTGGGCGTGCACGGGGCGTTCGCCGCGGGCGCGATGATGATGTTCCCCATCGTGGCAGGATTTGCGGGCTTTGCCGTCCTGACCGGGATACTGGTGCTCATCAGCACCCGCATCCGCGCATCGGCGCAGCGCAACGGCTTTCTCTGAAGCCCGCCGCAGCCGACATTATTGCACCGGCAGCGGCCTAAACGACCAGCGCCTAGGACTTGGGAGCGTCTTCGCCCGTGTCCGTCTCAGCGACCGGAGCTTCCTGCGCAGCCTCATCCTGATTTTCCACGGTTGGCAGCGTCGCTTCGCTCACGCTGTGATCACCGCCGGTTTCGGGTGGGGTTTGGCTTGCAACGGAAGGGTCTGCCTTATTGCCGACTGTCTGGTTTTCGGCAACAGGACCCGCCTCGACCAGGTCCGCCATATCGCTCAGTCCTGTCTTTGCCAAAAGGTCCGGTCCGCCGTCATGACGCATCATCGCGTTTGCGCCTTCCGTGATGTAGGCGAACGTCGCGGCCGAATGGCTCTGCGCGGACTGCTTGTATTCCTTGCCCGCCAGCATGGGTGCGACTGTCTTGCGCTTTTTCGCCAGGGCTTCGCGGTTTGCCAGCGCCCAGGGCAGCCATGTGACCGCGACTTCATCACGAATCAGCGGCAGAAGGGTGTCTTCCAGCGTCTCAAAGCTCTCGAACGGATCTCCCGAGCGCGGGTCTTCCATGAATTCGCACCAGGCGGTCACGAAAGGCGCTTTTTCCCGGATGAAGGCACCGGGGGTCGGGTCAGACATCATCTGGATGAGTTGCCCCGCAAGCGCAAAGTCGGCCATGGCCGGGTGGCCACCAAAGATGAACAGATGATGTTCAAGGTGGGCGTTCAGCAGGGTCACGAAGCGCTCGAAGGAGGCTTCGATGACCTCCCCGTTCTTCTTGGTCGAGCCGATAGTTTTCAGACGCGAGGCCATCGACTTGGCGATCTGCTTCTCGATTGCGGCCGCGTTCTCGACCGGGGCCCCGCCGAACAGCTGCTCGGCATGGCGCGCCGAGGCTGGTTTGGCATCGCTCGCACGCGACCAGCGATAATGGAACATCGCCTTGTTCAGCCATTCGTCGGCATAGTCTTCCAGAACCTCGGAGAGAAACTGGCAGCGCGGGTCTTTCGGCGTTGCGTAAGGGGTCGGCTTGTTGGCCTCGACCATTCGCAGGATGAACGAGGAATCCTGGCTCACCGCGCCTTCCGGCGAGACGAGCAGAGGCATGGCCGCGCTTCTGGAGAGCTTCGTGAACTCCTCCTCATTGGCGACATTGCGCGAAACGAAACTGAACGGGACCGACTTGTAGCTGAGATAGCTGCGGACCTTCAGGGAATAGGGAGAGGTATCGGCACCAAACAGGCGGTATTCTTGTGTCATTCATCGCTCCAGACGCTGACAAATGGCTTACGCGCAGCGCGGCAGACATTCAAGCAAGGAAGCCGTTGGACGAAAGATACCGTTCCGGTCTATTCATGGCGCTGACGAGAGGGAGCGGTTCATGCGGGTTATGCACGTCATGGCCGGCGCAGCTGAGGGCGGCGCCGAAAACATCATGCTGGAATCGGTTCTGGCGCTTGCGGAGGCGGGGCTGGAACAGAACGCCGTCATCCGCGACAACAATGCGTTCCGCACCGGATCGCTCGAGGCGGCGGGCGTTGGCTTGTCGATCGCCAGTTTCAACCGGCTCTTCCCGTTCGGCACGCATGCCGCGATGGCGCGTGCCATCAAGACGTTCAGGCCCGACGTGATCGAATACTGGATGGGCCGGGCCGGGCAGTTTGCCGTGCCGAAACAGGCGGCCCGCTCCATCGGCTGGTATGGCGGCTATTACAAGCGTGTGCGCTTTACCCATTGCGACTGGCATGTCGGGCTGACGCGCGATCTCCTGCGCCATATCCGCGATCAGGGCGTCGCCGACGAGCGGTCTGCCATCGTCCATACCTATGCGGACTTCTCCGAAGCCGAGCCGGTGGACCGCAAGACGCTGGATACGCCCGAATATGCGCCGGTCGCGCTCGCTCTGGCCCGCCTTCACGTCAAGAAGGGGCTCGATACGCTGCTCGACGCAGCCGCAAAGGTGGAGGGCCTCCATGTCTGGATCGCCGGCGACGGCCCGATCGAGGCAGACCTCAAGGCGCAATGCAAGGCGCTCGGCCTGGACGACCGGGTACGTTTTCTCGGATGGAGAAATGATCGCGGCGCGCTTCTGGCGGCGTGCGATATGGTGGCCTTCCCGTCACGCTACGAGCCGTTCGGCACGGTCACGGTCGATGCCTGGGCCGCCTCCCGCCCGCTGATCGCCGCCGATGCTGTCGGCCCCGCCGCCTATGTCGAGAACGAGGCGAACGGCCTGCTGGTGCCGAAGGACGATCCTGAAGCCCTCGCACACGCCTTGCAACGGGTCGCCAGCGACAAGGCGCTACGGGTCAAGCTGGTGCGCGGCGGGCGCGCCGCCTACGAGGCGCAGTTCACCAAGGAGGTCTTCGTCCGTGACTTCTCTGGCACTCTACCAGCGCATCATGGACACCGCAGGGCCAGCCGACGGACGAGAGTAAGGCTCCGCGTCGTTCGCGGACCTGCCAATGTGCGTCATTCGACGGCTTGACCGGCGAACCCCGGACCTCAGGGCACTAACTATCAAGGCCCGACACATCGAGACCCGCCGGTCAAGCCGTCGGGAGACGCAAGCGATACGAAATGGCCCCTATCTCACACTATCCCCGTGCAGACGGGGATCTGTGCAAGACCGAGGAAGGTTCCCGCCTGCGCGGGAACAGCACACATCGTCAGCGCTTTGGTCTGGACTCCACGCCTTCGGCTGGAGTGGCGCTGAAAATGGAAAGCCGTCGGGTGACGAAAGTCTCGGCTGGAGTGGCTCCCTATCTCACGCTATCCCCGTGTAGACGGGGATCTGTGCGAAACAGGACAGGTTCCCGCCTGCGCGGGAAAAGCACACATCTTCAGCGCTTTGGTCTGGACTCCACGCCTTCGGCTGAAGTGGCACTTCATCTCACGCTATCCCCGTGTAGACGGGGATCTGTGCGAAACAGGACAGGTTCCCGCCTGCGCGGGAAAAGCAAACATCATCAGCGCTCTAATCTGGACTCCACGCCTTCGGCTGGAGTGGCACTTCATCTCACGCCATCCCCGTGCAGACGGGGATCTGTGCGAGACTGAGGAAGGTTCCCGCCTGCGCGGGAAAAGCACACACTCCCTATACATCGAGACCCGCCGGAGAAGCCGCCTCCTGACGCTGGACTTCATCATCTCGCAGCCTGGCGCGCCTCTCTTACCCGGCGAAAGAAGGCCGCATAGAGCCGGTTTGCCTCGCGCGATTTCACCCCTGAACGGACTGCAACGCCCGCCGCTTGCAGCGCTACAAGACCGCCGGAGCCCAGCGGATGCGGATCAAGCACGGCGCACACGACGCGCGCGATCCCGGCGTCGATCAAGCGTGTCGAGCAGGCGTCCGTGCCGGTTGAGCGCGTGCCGCAGGGTTCCAGCGTGACATAGGCCGTGCCCCCGGACGCGCGTCCGTCTGCCTGGTCCAGCGCAATTTCCTCGGCATGGGGCCGTCCGCCCGTCGCCGTCACGCCTTCACCGACCACCCGTCCGAACCGGTCCACCAGCACGCAGCCGACCGACGGATTATCACCGGTCGCGCCCTGACCCAGCCGTGCCAGATCGAGCGCCCGCGCCATATACCGTCTGTCGCGTCGAACGCCCATTGCGGCAGCGCTACGGGCAGGCGGGAAGCGGTTTGGCGCGCGACTCATCCAGATACCGCACGTCTTTTGGCTTCAGCGTGGCGTCCAGATCGATGAGCAGCGGATTGCCGGTCGGTATTTCCACCCCGACAATATCCGCCTCACTGACCGAAAACACGTACTTGACGATTGCGCGCAGCGAATTGCCATGTGCGGCAATCACCAGATTCCGGCCCGCCTCCATCTCCGGCACGATGGCGGCCTGCCAGTAGGGCAGCACGCGCTCCAGCGTCATTTTCAGGCTTTCCCCGTCTGGCACCTCCACACCGGCATAGCGCGGGTCGCCGGAGAGATCGAACTGCGACCCGGCCTCCATGGGCGGCGGCGGAATGTCATATGAGCGCCGCCAGATCTTCACCTGATCCTCACCATGGCGTTCTGCGGTTTCGGTCTTGTCGAGACCGCTGAGACCCCCGTAATGGCGCTCGTTCAGCCGCCAGTGCTTGGTCACGGGCAGCCAGCAGCGGTCCATTTCCTCCAGCGCCAGCCAGAGTGTGCGGATCGCGCGGGTTTGATAGCTGGTGAAGGCCGCGTCGAATGCGAGGCCGGACGCCGCCAGCAACTGCCCGGCCTTGCGCGCCTCGGCCTCGCCCTTTTCCGTCAGATTTGCGTCGACCCAGCCGGTAAAGCGGTTCTGCAAATTCCATTCGCTCTGGCCGTGGCGCAGCAGCACGATTATCGTCATGGGGAAGTCCTCGCTTGGGCGAATGCCGGTTTCACCCGCCGCTGGTATCGCGGGAATGCGGTTCCATCAACTCGATCCGGTTGCCGAACGGGTCATCGGCATAGATCCGCTCATAGCCTTCGAGAGGCTGGTCAGTGACGACATGGCAGTCTGCCGCCTGCAATTGCTCAACCAGTGCCGCCAGATCGCTGACAATAAAGGCCGGATGCGCCTTTCTGGCAGCGGTGAAGTCGGCTTCGACACCCAGATGCACTTTCAGGTCGCCGCGCTCGAACCAGCATCCGCCGCGTTTGGCCAGATGCGGCGGTTTCGGCGTTTCGGGAATGCCCAGAAGCCCTGCATAGAAGCTGCGTGCCGCCTCTTCCCCGCCCGCTGGCATGGCCAGTTGCACATGATCGATCCGTTCAACCCGCATCCGCGTCTCCTTTGTGTCTTTGGGTTGGTTATAGGCCGCCCGGTACGGCGCGTCACCGCTGGCTGGAAAGCCGGTCACGGGGTTGCCGCAATGAAACGAGATTGAACCGGCGCTCGAAGGCTGGCAGGAAAGGGCCGCGTATGAAAGATTACCTTTTCTTCCCGCTTGCAGCCATCATCGCTGCCGGCCTGATCGCCTTCGCGGCCCTGCCCGGCCGTGACCGGCAAGCCTGCGGGTCTGTTTCAGGCGCCGGCACCAGCTATGCAATCATCGAGCTGACCGCTGCGGACATGTGCCGTCTGGAAGCCGCCGGTCAGGCGAGGCTCAATCTGCTCGGCCTTGAGGGCGCACCGACGGCCATGCGTATCTCCGCCGGTGCAGGCATGCTGGGCGACCGGCCTGACCGCAATCCGCATTTCCGGCTCGCGGCAGATCTGGAACAGGCCTTTTCAGGCTTCCGCGTGCGCACGACCATCGAAGCCAGACCGGCGGATGAGGGCGGCGCCCTCGCGCTGGAGGCCAATTACAGCGAAGGTGCCAAGGGCAATTCCGGCTGGCAGCGTTTCGACCTGAAACCGGGCTGGAACACCTACAGTTTCGAATGGGACGTTCCGGCGCGGACCCGGACGGAAGATCAGGGTGTCGATTATCTGGCTTTGCGCCCTTATGTCCCCGAAAAGACACGCGCCGTTGACGTTCGCGCTGTAACCTTCGAGCGGGTTGCCTTGAGCGGAAACTGAACCGGCGGACGCGCGACCAAAAAGAGGATCAGAGCCAATGACAATGAAGCCCCGCACCAGCCTCACTGCCAATACCGCCGACTTCGAGACATACCCGTTGGTCAAGCCCACGGGCTTTCGCGAATACGATGCGCGCTGGTGGTTCGGACATCCGGGCAGTGACCGCGCGCCGGAGATCAATCTTCTGGGCATTCAGGCGCTCGGCCTTGGCATGGCGACCGTATTTCAGGAGAAATGGCAGGCCCCGAAAGTGGTGGTCGGGCATGACTATCGCTCCTATTCGCTGTCCATCAAACAGGCGCTGATGCTGGGGCTGGCGCAAGGCGGCTGTCAGGTTCTCGATATCGGCCTCGCACTCTCGCCAACCGCCTATTACGCCCAGTTCGAGCTGGATGCCGCCTGCTGCGCCATGGTCACCGCCAGCCATAACGAGAATGGCTGGACCGGCGTCAAGATGGGCTATGACCGCCCGCTGACCTTCGGGCCGGACGAAATGGGACGGTTGAAGGACATCGTGCTTGAGGGGCGCGGCGAGATGCGCGCCGGGGGAAGCGTGGCCCGCGTGTCCAACATGGCCGAAACCTATATCGACGCCGTCTCGAAGGATGTGGACATCTTCCGCCCGCTCAAGGTCGTCGCCGCCTGCGGCAATGGCACGGCAGGGGCGTTTGCACCGGAGGCCCTCCGCCGGATGGGGGTTGAGGTGATCGAGCTCGATGCCGACCTCGACCATAATTTTCCGCGGTACAATCCGAACCCGGAAGACTCCGAAATGCTCGAGGAAATGGCCAAGGCGGTGCGCGAGCACGACGCCGATCTCGCCTTCGGGTTCGATGGTGACGGCGACCGCTGCGGCGTTGTCGACAATACCGGTACGGAAATCTATGCAGACAAGATCGGCCTGATCCTGGCCCGCGATCTCTCCCGTGAGCATCCGGATGCAAAATTCGTCGTCGATGTGAAATCGACCGGCCTCTACAAGACCGACCCGGTCCTGAAGGAAAACGGCGCGAGCGTCGATTATTACAAGACCGGACATTCCTACATCAAGCGGCGAACCAACGAGCTCGGGGCGCTGGCAGGGTTTGAAAAATCGGGCCATTTCTTCTTCCGCCCGCCCATCGGCCATGGCTATGACGATGGCATCGTCGCAGCCGCCGCAATCCTCTCAATGCTCGACCGCAACCCGGACAGGACGCTGGCGGAACTCAAAGACGAGCTCGGCACCGCCTGGACCTCGCTGACCATGTCGCCGCATTGCGATGACGAGCTGAAATACGGCGTGGTCGAGAAAATCGTCGCCGAATATCAGGCGATGGAGGAAGCGGGCGAGAAAATCTGCGGCCGCGCCATTGCCGAGGTCAACACCGTCAACGGCGCGCGGGTCACGCTGGAGGACGGTTCATGGGTGCTGGTACGAGCCTCGTCGAACAAGCCCGAACTGGTGACTGTGGTGGAGAGCCTGCAATCGGCCAACGACATGCGCGCGCTCTTCCATGAAGAGGTCAAGCCGCGTCTGGCTCGCCATGACGAGGTCGGCGCCTATAATCAGGAAATCTGAGGCAGGAAGGCGGTCAGTCCGCGCCGCCACTCACCCCATTTCGGCAAGCGCGGCATCGTCCAGTTCACTTGCGCGGCGGAAGGCCGGACGCGCCTGAACGCGGTCCCGGTAGGCGATGAGCGCGGGATGGTCCGGCAGAGATTTGAACTGAAGCCCGAAACCGACCTGCCCGCCCAGATAAACGTCTGCGGCGGTGAACCGGTCGCCGCAGATATACTTCGAGGCCTCCAGCTTGGCCGTGATGACAGACAGCATCAGGTCGAAATTGCCATACCCCGCCATGCCCGCCTTGTCGGCAGGCACGACAACCTGCATGGCGGCGTTGGTGATGGCCGCTTCCATCGGGCCCGCGGTAAAGAACAGCCAGCGGGAATAATCGGCGCGTTCGTCCGGCTTCGGCGCAAGATCAGCCTCCGGAAACGCCTCGGCCAGATAGGCGCAAATAGCAGCCGTCTCGGTCACTACCTTGCCATGGTGCGAGATCGCCGGGACTTTTCCCATCGGGTTGATGGCCAGATAGTCCTTGCCTTTCACGACCTCGCCATAGGTCACGATGCGGGTTTCGTAGTCAGCGCCGGTTTCCTCAAGCATCCATCGTGCCATCCGTCCGCGTGACATAGGGTTGGTATGAAAAACGAGACCGGTCATGAAGGCTCCCCCTGCTGGCCATTCCATTTGCTTCAGGGCCGGTTCATGACACGGATCGGCGTCTGCCGGAATATCGCTGTCACCGGATGCGTCGACCGTCTCTGATTGCGCAAACCCTCGCTTCGACATACATGTATATGTCGTTCAGGAGCTGCGCATGGAAAAGGTTCAGGTGTTCGTTCGGGAGGACCAGAAGCGCGCGCTGGAAGCTATGGCCCGCCGCACCGGTCGCAAACAATCGGAAATCATCCGCCAGGGCGTCGATCTCGCGCTGGCCGAGGCCGCAAATGCCGACGCGGACTGGAAAGAAGAATGGATCGATGCCGTCAACGGAATCGCCGGTCTTTGGGCAGATCGCAGCGATAAAGAGATACTGGCCATCTCGATCCGCTCGACGCTCTCATCGCCGCGACGGCTCATGTCCATGACTTGCCACTTGCAATGCTCAACCTGAAACATTTTCCGATGTTCGAGGGGCTGTCCCGTCCGTACTGAGCGGCGGTGTGCCTCTGGCGCATCTGCCTGTGCCGGTGCATAAGGCCTGCATGTCGACAGCCTTGAGATCCGCCGCCCGTTTGTTTCTGCTCGCACTCTGCGCCCCGGTCGCGGCCATGCCTGGGGGGCCGGGTGCCGCCCATGCCCAGTCCGGCGACGAAATGGAGACCGCCATGAACGCCTATGATATCGAGTTCACGAGCATAGACAGCGCGCCCATGCCGCTCGACGCCTGGCGCGGCAAGGTTCTGCTGGTGGTGAACACGGCATCGATGTGCGGCTATACCGGCCAGTATGAAGGCCTGCAGTCTATGTGGTCGGAGTATAAAGACAGAGGGCTTGTCGTGATTGGCGTTCCCTCAAACGATTTCGGTGGCCAGGAGCCGGGCACCGAGGAAGAGGTCAAAACCTTTTGCAAAACCAATTATGGGGTGACGTTTCCGCTGACGGACAAAACCGGTGTCAAAGGCCCTTCCGCCCATCCCTTTTATGCTCTGGCGAGCGATGCGCTTGGTGAGGCGGCGCAGCCGAAATGGAACTTCCACAAGGTGTTGATCGACAGGATGGGCAAGCCGGTCAAGGCCTTCCCGTCTGCCGTCAAACCACAAGACGCGGACCTTGTTTCGGCTATCGAGGCCGCGCTCTAGCTATCTGGTGCGGTGCAGGAACTTGCGCACTAGCCTGCCAGAACCGCTGCGACGACCGCTAAGCCGGCCGCATACAGGATCATTGCACCCGCAATCATCGGGAAGATGTACCCTTTCTTCAGACTGCCACGCGCCATCATCGAAGCCTGACCGATCAGGTCGGCCAGATGTAGGCTGCGCATGTGTCTCTCCCGAAATTGCGATGGCTTTTCCCCTTCAAGAACTGTAGCGCCGCATGGCCCCGTCAAGCCGGGTCTTGACCCGGTGGCGGAAAAGACCGACCCAACGCGGCTATCGTCGGCGGACAGACTAGTTGAGGACAACCCATGCGCGTTGCTATGATCGGAACAGGTTATGTGGGCCTCGTATCAGGGGCCTGTTTTGCCGATTTCGGGCACGTTGTGACCTGTATCGACAAGGATTCGGCAAAGATCGAGAAGCTCAAAGCCGGCAAGATGCCGATCTTCGAGCCGGGTCTCGCCGAACTGGTGGAAAAGAACGTGCGCGAGGAGCGCCTTTCTTTCACTGTCGATCCGGAACAGGCCATTCGCGAAGCCGACGCCGTTTTCATAGCTGTCGGCACGCCGTCACGCCGCGGTGACGGGCATGCCGACCTGTCCTATGTCTACGGCGCCGCCGAGGAAATTGCCGGGATGATTGACGGCTATACCGTGATCGTCACCAAATCCACCGTGCCCGTGGGAACCGGTGATGAGGTCGAGGCCATCATTGCGAACAAGCGGAACCGCGACGAGTTTGCCGTGGTGTCCAACCCTGAATTCCTGCGCGAAGGTGCGGCGATCGAGGACTTCAAACGGCCGGACCGTGTCGTCGTTGGTGCCGATCAGACGCGTGCCGAGGAGGTGATGAAGGAGCTCTACCGGCCGCTTTTTCTCAACGAGACACCGATCCTGTTCACGGACCGGCGCACTTCCGAGCTCATTAAATACGCGGCGAACGCCTTTCTCGCGGTCAAGATCACCTTCATCAACGAGATCGCGGATCTCTGCGAAAAAGTCGGCGCGGATGTGCAGCAGGTGTCCCGGGGCATTGGCCTGGACAATCGCATCGGCAAGAAGTTTCTCAATGCAGGCCCCGGCTATGGCGGTTCGTGCTTCCCGAAGGACACGCTGGCCCTCACAAAGACGGCCGACGACGCGGGAAGTCCGGTGCGGATCGTTGATACCGTCGTCGAGGTGAATGACGCCCGCAAGAAGGCGATGGCCGCCAAGGTCGTGGCCGCCATGGGCGGCGATGTGTCCGGCAAGACCATTGCCGTGCTCGGACTGGCCTTCAAGCCAAATACCGACGACATGCGCGATGCGCCTTCGCTGGACATCATTCCTGCACTGCAGGCGGCGGGTGCCAACATCCGCGCCTACGACCCCGAAAGCATGGCTGAAGCCAGGCACATGCTGCAAGATGTCATGTTCTGCGACGGACCCTATCATGCGCTCGAGGGGGCCGATGGTATGGTCATCATTACCGAGTGGGACCAGTTCCGGGCGCTCGACCTCGAACGGGTCAAGTCTCTCCTGAAGAGCCCGTGCGTCATCGACCTGCGCAATATCTACCGCCCCGACCAGATGTCCGGCCGCGGCTTTGCCTATACCAGTATCGGACGTCCCGCACCGCGCTGATCGCGTTTTCGGAACGGTTTTCGAGGTCCACCCGTTGCTGAAGGTATGGGACAGGCATCATCTGCTGACAACCGGACCGCCAACGACCAACGCACACGTCAGGACGAGTCCGGCGGGCTGAAACGCTCAATGGGGCTGGGCCAACTCGTCTTCTACGGGTCTGGCACAATCCTCGGTGCCGGCATCTTCGTGGTGATCGGCGAGGTCATCAGCGAAGCCGGCAGCCTGTCGCCAATCGCCTATCTACTGGCAGGGCTGGTCGCCGTGTTCACTGCCCTTTCGTTTGCGGAGCTCGGCGCACGCATTCCAACAGCCGGGGGACCGATCGACTATGTGGAACGCGCATTCGGAAGCTCACGCGCGGCTGCGGCGACGGGATGGGGCCTGACCATTGCCAACATTGTCTCCGGGGCAACGATCACCACAGGCTTTGTCAGTTATCTGTCTAGTTTTCTGTCGCTTCCGGACTGGATGGGAACGGTCGGGCTGATCTTCATCCTCGGAATCATTTCAATCGCGGGGATGAAGCAGAGCGCCTGGTTCATGACCGTGACGACCCTTGTCGGGCTGGCGACGCTTCTTTTCATTCTATGGGTGCTGCGCGACGGGATCATGGCCTCACCGGGCCGGATCATCAGTGAGGCGAGCAGCTTCGACATGACGGCCTTTGCAGGCTTGTTCGCGGGCGCGTTTCTGGCGATCTATTCCTTCATCGGTTTTGGCGACATGGCGCAGACCGCCGAGGAAGTGAAAGACGTCAACCGGACGCTCCCACGGGCAATCATTTGCGCCATCATGATCGTCTTTTTCTTTTACATCGCTATTTCCGCCGCACTGACCGGCCGTGACGACCTCGAGACACTCTCGTCTGCGTCCGCCCCGCTCGTGAAGGCGGTTCAAACCGAAGGTATTCCTGGGCTTCCGATTGCGATCGCAAGCCTCTTCGTCATCGTGAATGGCGGCCTGACACAGATCATCGCTGCCTCGCGCCTTCTTCTCGATCTTGGCCGCGACGGCCGCGGCGCACCCGGCGTGTTCGGCAAAGTCAATGACAGGACTGGAACGCCGGTGGTCGCCACCCTTGCGGTTCTGGCGGTGGTCCTCGGGCTGGCATTGTTCGTACCGCTAAAGGGGCTCACCTCCCTGACCAGCCTGACGATCCTGATCGTTTTTGCAGCGACAAACGCCGCACTCTGGCGGCTTAAACGAAGAGAGCAGCCTGACGGTGTCATCGACATGCCGAGCTTTGTGCCGGTGCTTGGCTTTTTGTTCTGTGCAGGCGCAATTGCCGGACAGATCGTCATCTGGATCACCAGTGGATTTTAAGGTGTGCGGCCAATTTCCTTCGCCCGTTTGCCGAAAAGACTTGTCTCCCAAAGCCAATGCCGGTTCACATAGATCATGCATCTTTCGACACGCGTTCTCGTTACCGGCGGAGCCGGCTTCATCGGTTCCTTTCTCTGCGAACGCCTGATCGAGGCCGGCGCGGATGTGCTCTGCATCGACAATTTCTTCACCGGCACCCGCTCGAATGTGGCGCATCTTCTCGATCATCCCCGGTTCGAGATCATGCGCCATGACGTGACATTTCCGCTCTATGTCGAGGTCGACGAGATTTATAATCTGGCCTGCCCCGCCAGCCCCGTGCATTACCAGCACGATCCCGTCCAGACGACGAAAACCTCCGTGCACGGCGCCATCAACATGCTCGGCCTCGCCAAGCGGCTACGGGCAAAAATCCTGCAGGCGAGCACGTCAGAGGTTTACGGTGATCCGGCCATTCATCCGCAGACCGAAGGCTATTGGGGCAATGTGAACCCTATCGGTCCGCGCTCCTGCTATGACGAGGGCAAGCGCTGCGCAGAAACGCTCTTCTTCGACTATCACCGACAGCATGACCTCGCGATAAAGGTTGCGCGCATCTTCAATACCTATGGGCCGCGCATGCACCCCAATGATGGCCGCGTGGTCTCCAATTTCGTCGTGCAGGCCCTGCGCGGCGAAGATATCACCCTCTATGGTGACGGTGCGCAGACACGGTCTTTCTGCTTTGTCGACGATCTTGTCACCGGCCTGATGGCGTTGATGAACAAGGGTCCGGACGTGACCGGCCCGATCAATCTTGGCAATCCGGGCGAGTTCACCATTCGCGAACTTGCTGAAGCGGTCATCGAGATGACCGGCTCGAAATCGGAAATCGTCTATCGCCCCTTGCCGCAGGACGACCCGCGGCAGCGCAAGCCCGACATTACGCTTGCCCGCGACACACTGGGCTGGGAGCCAACCATTGCCCTGCGCGAGGGCCTCACACGCACCATCGCTTATTTTGATACCTTGCTGAAGGAAACCGCCTGACATGGCGCTACGGTATGTTCTGCTTGCCTCAGCCGCTGCGGTTTGTCTCTCCGCCTGTGAACCGGGGTCGACCCCGCCGCCTGCCACAGCCATTGCGCCGGCACCGCTGCCTGCGGGAACTCAGCTGCCCTTTGCCGATGAAGACGCAGTTATGCAGATACAGGAAGTGCTTGGCGATCAGACAGCGGCCTGGAATCGCGGTGATATCGACGGCTTCATGGAGGGCTACTGGCGCTCGCCCGCCTTGCGTTTCGCTTCCGGCGGTAAGGTCAGCTATGGCTGGAACGCGACGCGCAGCGGATATCTGACCCGTTACGACACGCCCGAAAAGATGGGTCGCCTCGACTTTACAGACATTAGCGTCGAGCCGCTTGGCACCAGCGATGCGCTTGTATTCGGACGCTGGACGCTCACGCGCGGGACTGACACACCGACCGGGTTGTTCACGCTACATATGAAGAGACTGAAAACTGGCTGGAAGGTGGTTTCAAATCATACGTCCGCCGCAGACTGACGCCCGCCTTGCCCGTTCCCTGGAACGGCGCGGAGGATCATGCCTCGCCTATCAGCGAAATCGGGGCAGCTGTGGTGCGCTTTGCGACCCGCATGATAATCCGCGACTGCACATCGGAAACCATGCCGAGCGACAGAAGCTTGTCGCGTAGAAAATCATCATAGGCGAGCATATCCGTCGTCAGGACACGTATTACGTAATCGACAGCGCCGGTTACGGTCATGCATTCGATCACCTCAGGCCATTCGGCGATGGCAGCCTCGAACTTCTCCAGATTTTCGCGGCTGGGCAGTTGCAGCTTGACCGAGGCAACCACCTCGAAATTCAGCCCGAGGGCGGCGCGGCTGAGAAGCGTCACACGCTTTTCGATAACGCCCTGTTCCTCCAGACGCTTGATACGCCGCCAGCAGGGAGACGAGGACAGGCCGACCTGGTCTGCAATTTCAGCTACCGACAGGCCTGCATCTTCCTGTATGAGACGAAGAATGCGGATATCGATACTGTCGAGATCAAAAGACAAGAATTATCCCCGAAACTGTTGTTTTGCGGTAAAAACCTGTCGCTAACTGCCTTAATCGCGTGCCCCTCGCAACCATTATGTCGGACCTATCGAAAATGAACGTGTTCATATGAACGAACGCCCGGACAGTTACTCGGTGGATGCAGTGGTTGTTGGCGCAGGGGCCGTGGGGCTGGCGATCGCTCGCCGACTTGCACGGGATGGCAGGGAGGTTGTCGTACTGGAACGCGAGACCGGATACGGGACACAGACCTCATCGCGCAATTCGGAAGTCATCCATGCCGGACTGTACTATCCGACCGGATCGCTGAAGGCGCGCCTTTGTGTTGGCGGACGCCGTGCGCTCTATCGGTATCTCGAGGATCATGACGTCGCCTACCGAAAATCCGGGAAGCTGGTCGTCGCCGTCGCAGACGATGAAACCGAACGGTTAAGCGCTCTGTACGAGCAGGCGTCGGCGAACGACGTCGAGGCAATCTCGCTGATCGACGCTGCCGCGGCCCTGAAGCTGGAACCGGACCTTGCTACGCACATCACGGGCGCATTGCTTTCGGAAACGAGCGGCATTTTTGACAGTCATGGCTATATGCGGGCGCTGACCGGCGACATTGAGGATGCTGGCGGCAGTCTGGCTTATGGAAGCCCGGTTCTCGGCGGAGAGATCGTTTCGGGCGGGGTCCGGCTCGAAACAGGCGAAGCCGCCCTGACCGCGCGGCTGGTCGTAAATGCAGCCGGACACGGGGCTGCGTCCCTCGCAAACGCAATTGCTGGGCCGCACACCGCATCAGTGCCTCAGATGCATTGGCTGAAGGGCTCGTATTTCGGAATTTCGGGCAGGCTGCCCTTTGCGCGCCTGATATATCCGGTGCATTCCAGTGCCAGCCTCGGGCTGCATCTGTCGCAGGACCTGAGCGGACGCGGCAAGGCCGGACCGGATGCACAATGGCTCGATGACACGGACACCGGCGCGTTCGACTATGCCGTGAACCCGGATCGCGAGGCCCTTTTCCGCTCGCAGATTTCCAGATACTGGCCGGGCGTCGAGGCGCGCGAGCTGTCGCCTGATTATGCCGGTATCCGGCCGAAACTGGTGGGTGAAGGCGAGCCGCCTGCCGACTTCCGGATCGAAGGACCCGGGACGCATGGCAGCGCGGGCCTCATCAACCTTTTCGGCATCGAAAGCCCGGGGCTGACCTCTTCGCTAGCCATTGCCGATCACGTCATGCAAATAGTCGTCGCGGAGACCTGATTTGGCGTGCCTGAACAGTTGCCCCGCGCAAATCCCGCGCGTATACACCCGCCTTGCTTCGGTTCGGTTGGGTAGCTCAGCTGGTTAGAGCGCGCGACTCATAATCGCGAGGTCGGGAGTTCAAGTCTCCCTCCAACCACCACCGGGCTAAATTGCCGTTGTTTTTATTGGGTTTAATCGCCTTTTTGTCCCACCGACTTCGTAAAGTGTCCCACCGGTGGGACACTTTGTTCCCCGAGTGTGCTCAGGGCGGCGCGTGCAAGCCGCTTCTGATTGGCAGCCCGGGTGTAGACCGCAGCGCTCTTGGTTCCCGTATGGCCCAGCACCGCTGCGATGCCGTTTTCGCTCACCCCGTGTTCGGCAAGATCGGTCGCGACTCCCTTGCGCAAGCCATGTAGCGCGCAGTGTGCGGGCAGGCCCGCGGCCTGTGTCCAGCGCTTCATGGCGTTGCCGAGCCCGTTTGGCGTGAAGCGGTTGCCATAGCTGTTCTCGACCAGAAACAGGGACTGGTGAGCCGGGATCGCCGCAATGGCGTTCGCGAGCTCCGGAAGAATGAAGATTTCGATTGTCCGGCTGTGCTTCCTGGTCTTGCCCTGTCTGAACTTTATGAAGCCATCCGGCTGGATGCTTGACCTCAGAAGGCTTGCGATATCGCCCTTGCGCAGGCCGGCGCAGAAGGCGAGCGCAAAGACCAGCCTGGGTGTGGTGCCGATCGGGTGGGCGTCTCTGAACCGGTCACGTTCCTGCGCCGTCCAGGTATGCCACCCATCGGTCGACAGCGCCGGGCGTTTTATGCCTGCGGTCGGGTCCGTCTCGACATGCCCCCGATCGATGCCCCACCGGTAGAGCGTGCCCAGAACCTTCAGGTAATTGCCCGCCGCGCCCGGCGTACTCTCTCTGGCTTTGAGGCCCGCAAGCACGCTGGAGGCCGGAAGGCTGCGCGCCGCCAGATCTCCGGCCGGTCCGCTGCACACCCGTTCGAGAATGGAGCGCCGCTGTTTTTGCGTGGCCGGAGCCGCTGCCTGGAACTCGGCCGAGCCGTACCATTGATTGACTAGCCAGCGCAGTGAGCCGTGGCGGACAGTCCCGCCGGTGCGCGGAGCGGACTGGGCGGCGGCGATCGCGATATGGTAGGCGGCCATGAAGTCCGCCGAACCGGGTTCGCCGTGCAAGCGCTGCTTGCGCGCGCCCGGCACGCGCACATACCAGCGGCGGTTGCCGTGGCGATCGGTGTCGCCGATGAGATGTTTGAGGCGAATGGCTGCCATGGCCCCCGTCATAGCGCGATACCGGTCCAGCCGTCATCCCCGGACTGTTCGGGGTCCGGCTCACCGTCGCGCGGCAGGGTTTCGTAGAAGGCATCGAGGTCGCGCACGTCCCACGTGACGCAGCCGTCCAGCCGCCGGGGTCTGGGTGCCCTGCCCTCGGCCACCAGCGTGCGCAGCTTGGTCTCGCTGATGCCGAGATATTCTGCGGCACGGGGCGCTTTCAGAGCGCGTGGCAGAAGAAGAGACGGAGCTGCGGGCACGGGGTCAGTCCGGCTCGGTGATTGCGTCATGGGTCCGGCCATCAAGCAGGCGTCCGGCCTTTTCCTTACCGACGCGCTGGCCCTCTGCGTTGAAGGCTCCCCATTGCTTGAAGAAAAACGGGGTTCCGACGTAAGCGCAATCATCCCTGATCTTGCGCGCCCAGTCCGGGTGCATGGGCCTTGCGCCGGTGCCGCTCTCGCCTCCGACGATTACCCAGTCCAAAGCTGTCCCGCCATAAACGCTCACCCAGCCCTCGTCAGGGTCCTGGTCCGGATCGGGGTCAAACATGTCTTCTGATCCGAACAGGGCGGATAGCCAGTGGTCGCCCTCGACAGGCGCGTCCGCCGGTCCCCTCAACATGTAAATCATGCAAGTCTATCGGCCCGAGCAATGGCTCGGCGCTGATGAACCGGACGGCGGCAGGGGTGCTAAAGAGAGCGGGAATACGCTCTTCGGCGCGGGGCTGATCCTCAACGCTGACGCCCAGCCAGACATTGGGGGGGAGCGACGTAATCCGGCGTCTCAAATCGGAGATTTGCATCAACCTCATGCGCAGCTTTCGCCCGACAACGGCAAACTCTTGCTGGCGGTGCGGCGCGCTGGCATTGACCAAATACTCCCGCATTCGTTCCGGTCGCTTGGTCAGCACCTGAAACGTGTGCTGCGGCGCCAGCGCCATGACGGCGAAGACCTGATCGATCCAGTCATCCTGTACGTTCTCATGGAAGAGGTCGCCATGCGCGCAGACAAAGATCATGCGCGGCTTCTTCCAGCGCAGCGGCTGGTCGAGCGCGGTCTCGTTCAGCCGGACCTGCCCGTTCCAGACAGGGCCCGCCTTGGAGGGGTTGGTAAGACCCTTGCGCGTCGGGTGATTGCGCAGCCTGCCGCCCGCTAACTTCATCGCGTAGCAGTTGGTGCAGCCGGGTGACACGACACTGCATCCCGTGATCGGGTTCCACGTCGCGTCGGTCCATTCGATTTTCGTGCGGTCGCTCATGCGGCACCCTCCGGCTCGGTAGCCAGTGGCAAGAGTGCGCCGTCGGTCATCACTAGCGTTTCCGTCTCTACTTCTTTCAGGCAGACAAGGTATTCGACGGGATCGGTTCCGTACGCGGAGATAAAGTCGTCCGCCTCTTTACCTGTTGAAACACACATTTCCGAGGTCCAGCCGCTCCCGTCATAAAAGGCCCATGAGTGGATTTCTCCCGGCAATTCGTCTGGAATGATGTAGATGTTTTGCGAACCAGCCATGCGTTCGCACGGCACGTAGACATAGGTGCGGCGGTAGAGCGTGAAGTGCTGGCCCTCCTGCGCGGGCGGGACCAGTAGCTCTCTCTCGTCGTCCTCTTCATCATCCGTATTCCAGACGCCTTCCATAAGCAGCGCGGCGACGTCATCGAGCGAGCCGGAGACGGGATTGTATTCGTCTTCGGTCTCGGCCAGCGAGAAGATGGTTTTGATGGTGTGGGTCATGCCCCAAACACCTCCGCTGCGGCGGCGCTGGCGTCGTCGGCGCTCAAGAGGCGCAGTTCCGGCGGTGTCCAGTCGGCCAGCTCCGGGTGGGCGGCGAGCCATTCGGCGGCGTCTTTGGCGCTGCGACCGGCAAGCTCCAGCTGGCTGACACCGCGATTTTTTGCGACGGCCATCAGCTGGGCGCGGGTGTAGAGCGCAAGGTGCGCGGCCATGCCAGCCGCGTCCGGGCGCACGTCCGCAGGCGTGAGACCCAGACCCAGCGTTTCCGGTATCGCGCCGGGCTTCGCCTCGTAGGGAACGTCAAAACACCGGTCGCCAATGCAGGCGGCAAAAAGCGCGCCGAGTTCATTCCCGTCGATCCGGGCCAGATGGTCGATGAGTTTGCGCGGGTCGGTGACGGTGCCGCCGCTCATGCCCGGCAGGCTGTCCGGAAATTGTTTCGGCCAGTCTTTCGCCGCATTGGCATCGCCGCGCGGGCCGTCGGTGCGAATGCGGCAGAGCGGTTCGCTGAAATCTGCGCGGGGCAACAGAGCCAGTATGGCTATCATCATGGCAAGGTTCGGCGTGTCGCGCGCCTCAATCTCGCTGCGGATGGTGCGCGTGCGGACCAGCCCGCCCGCCAGCCAGTGGCGGCGCTGCAGCGGGGTTGAGGCGGTGCCGTCCTCGGCCTCACCTTGCGCCTCTCCTGCCTTCGCGGCGGCGGCGTCCAGCAAGACCACTTTTTCTTTGAAACCCAGGAATGGTCCCGACGGTCACCATCAGCCAGCACTTTTTCGGTGGCGTCTTCGGCGTTGCCTGCTGCGCCGACCAGCGCTCCGGATCGCCCGCCTCGATCAGGCGCGCTTCGGCATAGCCCTTTTCGGACGCCTCTGCCTCGGCCCGGGCCAGCACCGCCGCGCGCTGCATCTCTCTGGCCAGCGCCGCGTCGGTCAGCCACTCCTTCCCGGCGGATTTCACCACCTCGCCGCCCCGCGCGCGATAACCGGCCATATCGAAGATGGCATCCTCCGTGCTGCGGCACACCTGGTGCAGCCAATTGACGGCGCGGTCGTCGTTCATCAGCCAGGCGGATTGGCTGGCGGCATCAAGCCAGCGATCCTGCAGGTCGTGCGGCCAGCGCGCCAGTTCGGAGGCGAGCTTGCGCTTGGTCAGGCGACCGTCCCGCCATGCCTCTTTCAGAGCAGGCGAGAGCCCGCGCGCCATGGCCAGATGGATCTGCACGGTGCGCGGCGTGACGCCGATCCGCTCGGCAATGGCGGCGCTGGCGGTTTCACCCTTCGCCTCGAGCGCGGCCTGCAGCGCGGCGAAGGCCTCGGCCTGTTCCAGCGCGTCGACGTCCTGGCGGGCAAGGTTTTCCATGATAGCCAGTTCGAGATGCGCGGCGTCATCGATGTCGAGAATGCGCGCCTCCAGCGTGGCCGTCTCCGGCCAGTCTTTCATCTCGATCAGGCGGACGGCCGCGCGCCAGCGCCGCTCTCCGAACACGATCTGCCAGCGCGGGCCGTCGCCGGGGTCCGCCAGCGCACGGACCGAAATGTTCTGCAGCTGGCCGGTGGCCTGCAGGCTGTCTGCCAGCTCGTCGATGGCCTCTTCGTTGAAGCTCTTGCGCGGGTTTAGCGGGTGGGCGCGATGTCGCGAACGGGGATCGCCTGCGTAAGCGCTCCGGGTCTCGCGAGGTCCGCCGGTCAAGCCGTCGGATGACGCGCTGGTTTGCGGCCCCACCCCGCGCGCAGGGAGGGGAAGCGCCTGTTCGCCGGATCCGCGAAACCGGCAATGGCTTTCCGGCCCGCCTCGGTGAGGGTGCGGGTGTTCGCCTCGATCCAGCCGCCGGCGCGCTGGTTGCGCAGTGCGCGGGAGAGATTGTCGGCCACGCAGCCAGCCTTCTCGGCAAGCGGGTGGCGGTCAGGGCCTGCGAACCCGGTTCGCCGATGGCGATCAGCAGCGGCAGGTTCGGCGGCGTGGCGGGCAGGGTCATTGGTCGAGGCTTTCAGTGACGGGTTCTGGTGGTGGAAAAGAGGGTGCTGCCCTTGCGCTCGCCGGTACGGATGCCGTCCTGGACGAGCTCGACGAATCCTGCGCGCCATGAAGCGACGGCGCTTTGCAGAGTCGGGCTTTCTGTCCGAACGCAGCCGTTCGGCTTGCGATCATCTCGGCCTGAATTGTGCCCAGCGCGGCCGCGATGGCATGCGCGGTCACGTCGGGCCTAATGCCGCCTTTTGAGGCTGCAGCATTGATGGCGAGCGCGGCGTTGAAAACAGCGTTCGATCCGGTTCCGTCATCAACCTCATCGGTCCAGCACGCGTCAATCAGCGCGCGGGCCGCAGCGTTCATTGCGTCGCCTGTGTCGGCCACGGCCTGCGCGCGGTCACGGGCCAGTTGCGGATCGACGGTCATGACGCGGCTCCGGCTGGTGGAACGACCAAGTCCAGCCGGTGCGCCACGGCGATGCGCAGTTCGGTGCGCAGCGGCTCGTCAGCCAGTTCCAGCGCGCTCTCCAGAAACCGCGTCACGCCCCGAACCATGGCGCGCTCATCATAGCCTTCGCCCCTACTGCGGAAGGCATCGGCAAGATCGGCAACGGCGAACGCCATAACGAAGTCGGGCCTTGGAGTTAACCGCAACTCTGGCAGATTGATCTGCTCGGCCAGCAGCTCAAGGGCAGTCACGCTGATCCTGTTCTCAACGGGTGCTACGCGCGTGCTGCCGTCTGACAGGTCCCCGCCTTCGCGGGGAGGGGTGATGGGTGCGCGGGGCGGGGTGATGTTTGCCTCGCTCATGATGCGGCTCCGGTCGGGGCGGTGGTGAACGGGGTGGGTGCGGCGTCTGCGGGCAGGTCGGTCTCGATCTCTCCGGTGAGCACCGCCAGCCCGACCGACTGGCGAATCTCGCGCACCGCTTTTTCGCTGCAGGTGGCGGCGACGCCCGCGAGCTGGGCTTCCAGCGCGCCGATCAACCCGCCAAACCGCGCGCCGTAATCGAGCGCGCCGCGATGGCGACCGAGCGCCGTGACGGCCTGATTGCAGGCATTGGCCAGCAGAACCGACGGGTCATCGCCCTCCGGCATCTGGTCGTGCAAAGCAAGGATGAGCGCGTCGGCTGCTGCCTGAACAGACGGCGACGGCGCGCGGGCGGTGTGCGTGTTTCGGGTGATCATGAGGGCCTCGTTATGGCTGCGGCCGCGCGGATGCGCAGGGCGGGACATGGTCGCCCGGCGGAACGGGGGACGCTCCGCCGGGCAGTGTCGGCGCGGCGGGAGGCCCGCACCGGCCCCTCACCATGAGGGAGCGGGATAAATAATCACGGTTTTTCGATATTACGTCAACTATCAATATCGAAACTTCGACATTCCGCTGTCTAGTTCTTATGGTATATAGGGTTGCAATTGGAGAGACCGGTATGTTCAAGTTTATAGGTGCGCTGGCTTTAGGCATGGCCCTTGCGGGTTGCGCGACTAATCCTGGGGGTAGCTCCGCTGTAGTTCTCCCAGAAAATGTGTCGGTAAAGCCGGGGCCGATGAACGCCACCTACTTGGATGCGGTACGCTACGACTTCCCGGGGCGCGCAGATGATGCTTTCGCGGATAAGGCAGCGAGATGCGCGACACTAAACCTCAACCGGTCGTCTTTCGGTCTGACCAGCACAAGTTCGTGGGTCGGGCCTGCGACCGGGCGCGTTTACAACAATACTGTCGGTCGGGCGGCGGAAGGGGGCGACGTGCTGCTTCATTCATCAGAGGAATTTGGCGTCGTGGCCCATGGCAGAGAAGAATTCAGTGGTCGTGCAGGACTGACGGACGTGACAAAGGCCGTCGACTTCAAGGTCGAGTTTGTCCCTTCGGACACAGGCTATGAGATGATCTTTAGCGATATAAAAAGCGCCTGGTCTTCAACCGGATATCTGCCTAACACCGGTTTCGACCAGGTCGGGACATGGCCCGGTGCGCGACCACTAGAAGTCATCGATCAAATCGACATTGTCTCGAATGAGCTGGCCGAGTGCATAGACCAATCGCAGCCCTAAACAATTGATCGGCCAATCCAGACAACCTGTCCAATCGTCGCAAATACATCGGCCGCGCTAATCCTGACCGAATCGTACAGCGGATTGTCGGATTGAACTATGATTTCGCCGGTGCCGACATCCCGAGACAGTCTCTTCACAATCAAAGTCGTCGTGGTTTATTACGTAAACACCCTCGCCGGTGAACTTCCTTGTAGATCTGTCGATAAGCATTTGATCGCCGGGCCTCAACGTAGGCTCCATGCTGTCACCTGAACACCGAAGAACCGCGAGCTTCTTGACGGGAGCAAAAGTAAAGGTGCGAAGCTCCTCCACGGAAAACGGTCGGTAGCGGACCGGCTCGCCGTCTTCAACTATTGATCCAACCCCTGCGCTCGCTCTGATATCGTAGACAGGTATGTAAGCCAATTCCTCCTGACTGACGGGTGGCACGGCAAGACCTTGCTCTCTACGCATTGCTTCTAAAGCTCCAAGAACCTTCTCTGGGTATCCGTCCTCACGTTGGCCGTCGACCCTTCTACAAAGCTGTAGATGGTGGACGTCTGGACGCCCGCGCGTTTGGCAACCCTCGCGGGGACCATTTCACGGATCGCTGCGCGCAGCTCATTGGCGTTCGTCGTTTGCATGACCTCGGTCATATCGAAAAACCGAGAACGACCATCTATCGAAGTTCCGAGAATCGAGTTGACATAATATCGAAAAACCGTGAGTGTTTCGATATGGAATATGGTGTTATTGATCGGCTTCGGCTCGGACTATCGGAAAAGCGGTTCCGGTTAACGGATATTGCAGACGCGTCCGGCGTCTCTTGGTCGACCCTGCATGGTATGGCTGACCCCCAATACCGAAATCGCACGCTTGAGAATATCGCAGCCATAAAGGCGGCAATGGACTTCCTGGAATTCTGACAAATCGGCTCCGGGCAGGCCGGATGACCAATGGCTTGAACATATTTTCTGAGCATGGGGTCCAAGAGCAGCCCGAGGCGGCTCTTGACAACCACGTTCAATTCTCAAGCGAAACCCGTCTGGGCAACTCTCTTATTTGCCGAGCGGCATTAACCATAATCGGCCTGCCGCGACCTCAACGCCCCGCACCGCCGCCGGATACGCCTTCGCGGCCGCGCGCTCGCAGATCCGCGCCAGCGGGCAGTTCCGGAGACATTGAACGCAAGATGGGAGCGCAGTGATGGACGCGGTTAAGCGGTTTTTCGAACAATTTGGTGAGGTAGGGGTGCGAACCGTGCCCGACCGGAAGATCATGTTTTTTCGCGAGATGTTACGGCACAAGGCGCGCAGGCCGAACACGGCGCGAATGGAGTCGATCGGTCCGTTCGTGGATTGGGAGACCCTAACCGATTTCTGGGACGCAATTGCTTATGACTGGCGGGGACTGGACGAGCGTCTGGACGCACTGGAAGCGAAGCCCAAGCCGGTGTCCTATGTTGTGCAGCTTTCTGACACCCCACCCCCGGCCCCTCCCCGCACGCAGGGGAGGGGAGAGTGGCGCGGCTGATGATCAGGGGTTGCCGGTCTGGCACGGGCCATTCCCGAATCCGGCGATGGCCAAAACAGGCCCCCGCCTGCGCGGGGAGGGGAGAGCGGCGAACGCGGTTCGCACGCGCCGGTCCTGCTACAGATGCGCTCGGGCCGCGCGGTGAACCTGCTCTGCCCGACGCCCGGCGATATCGACATTCTCGGTGACGTGGCCCCGGCGCTGGCCGACATGGTGCGCTGGACGGGGGCTGCGGTGATGCCCTGGCTCTGTCGCGCAGCACTCGGTTCTGGTCGCGCGGGTGGTCTCTTTTATTGAGCCGGACGCCCCGCGCGAACTGCGGCTGGCCGCTCTGCTGCACGATGCCCACGAAGCCTTCACCGGCGACGTGGCGACGCCCGTTCAGCGCGCGATGGAGGCCGAATGCGCGGGCGCAGGGCGGGCCTTGCGCGAGATCCAGACCCGGTTTGACCGCGCGATCCATGCCCGCGCCGGGCTGGGCTATCTCTCACAGGGCTGGTCGGACATGATCCGCCGCGCCGATGCGATGGCGCTGGCGATCGAGGCACGCGGGCTGCTGACCGGCGGGCCGAACGCCGAGGCTGGGCAGGCTATGAGATGGTGGCGGAGGCCGAGGCCTGGGCAGGCTATGAGATGGTGGCGGAGGCCGAGTGCCCGTCATTGGCATGGATGGCGGGGCACAGGTTCACGCGGATCTACGAAGACGGGTATGAGCTCGTCGCCTGGCCAGCGGGCGATGCGCAAACCCGGTTCCTGCGGCTCTATGATCAACTGGGCGGCAAGCCGTGAGGCGGCGCGCTTCCCCCCGTTTGCGCTCGCTGATCGCGGACAGCCTGTTCGGGTTCGCGCTCGGCGGCGTCGCCGTCTGGTTCGGTCTGGCCCTGCTGATGGTGGCGGGGGCGGGCTGATGGAAGTGACGGAGATCGAGCGGCTGGCGGGCCGAGAACGAGGCGCTGCGCCAGCGGCTGGAGGTGGCAGAGTTCGAGCTGGCCGAGGCGCGGCCGGAGGGTGAGCCTCCAAGGCTTGCGCCTTGGGGCCGACAATCGAGGCCGCAAGAGGTTCGCCTCGTAGATACACTGGCGGCTGTCAGCCCACGCTGCGTCAGGCGCACTGCCTTGCAGGCCGCGCTCTATGATGCGGAGTCTGTGTCGGTCGCCCGATCTGTAGGGGTTCTGGTCTGCAACGCTCGCCGCCAACTCGCTCGCATTGGGCTGTCAATCGAGACCGTCCGGGGGCACGGCTATCTGATGCGGGCAAATGATGCCGATGCCTGGCGCGGGTGGTGCGCCGCGCGGCGCGATGGTCACGCCGCACCGGTCCAGTATCACCTGAAACCGCCCCGGCCTGAAGCGAAACGGGCGCGAAGGTGGAGCGATGAGGAGCTCATCCGTCTTCATTTGCTGCGCCGCAAGGGAATGACGTTCAAGGAAATTGCGGAGGAGATAGGTCGTCCGCGTGGCTCCACCCGGACTGCCGGGCCCGCCGGGAAAACTGGATGCACCGATTAGCGGTGTCCGCGCACCCCACCCCGACCCCTCCCCGCAGGGCAGGGAGGGGAATACGGCGCGGCAGGGTGAGAGAGGCCCCCGCCGTACGCGGGGGAGCCTTGCGATGATGGGGCCGGTGGAGCGCTGGGAGAGGGGCAGCGACCCGTCTCTGACCTGGGCGGTGAGCGTGGCCCAGCCGCTGGCCTCGCTGCTGGTGGCCGGTGAAACCTTCCTGCTGGTGCGCGATGCGCCGCCGCCGCGAGCGCTGATCGGGCGCGACGTTCTGATCCATGCCGGGCGGACGCCGCTGACGTTCAAGTCTTTCAGCGATGCGGCCCGCGCGCGCGCCGAACGGGCGTGGGCATGAGTCTTGAGCACGCCCGCGAGGCCCTGCCCGGCGGTGCGGTGATCGGGATTGCGACTTTGGCGGCCGGCTTTCGCATCGCGCGCCATCACGAGGGCCGCGTCTATGCCGAGACGGGCGATGGCGCAGGGCTGCATGAGGTGGGCCGCGCGCGCGCCTTCGACCGGTCGCTCTGCGCGGACTGGGGCGGGGTGACGCGCGGGCGGTTTGCCTGGTGTTTCGAAGCGCCCATGCCCGCGACGCCGGTCTGGTCTGCCAAGGGCACCGGCGGGGTGTTCCGCATCGGCCCGGTCGCGGATGGCGCGGTGGCGATTCTGCCAACACAAACAAGGAGAGCCGGATAATGATTGACGACGAAACCTACACTAAAGACCGGACCGTCTTGGGGCTCTGCCCATGGTGTTCGGCATACGAGCACGCGTCCGCCGGAGAGATCTGCACGTACATAATTCCCAAGGGCGAAGCCGACGCGAGCACGCCGCCGGATTTATGCCCGAACTGCACGGAGGCTGAAGCAGAGGCGGCAGGCTGCAGGCTGGGGTACGCTGTGGTTTGTCCACACTGCCTCAACGAGGTGACGTACCAGCGAACCAATGGCGACCCGGGATTCGGGAACAAGCAGGCGGCAATCGACGCCTGGAACGCCATCGCTGTGCAGGCAGCCGGGAAGCCATGAGGCAGCCAACGTTCAAGGCATTTACCCCCGCAGAGGATGACACGCTGCAGGCCCTGCGCACCAAGGGGTTCAGCTATCAGGAGATCGGCAGCGCCATGGGGCGAACGGGCGCGGCTCTCATCTGCCGGATGAGTTATCTGCGGTCGCGGGCGCGGCAGGGGCTGAAACCGGCCTATCACGGGCTGGCCCCCGCGCCGACGCCGAAAATCCGCGCGGGCGGCGCAGGCGATGAGGTCTCGCGCGGCGGTGAGAATGTTTTCGTGGGCACGGCCATGCGCGCGCAGCCTCTGGGCGTGGCGGCGCGGGTCTCGCCTGACGGGGAGGGCGGCTGGCAGGTCCATGTGCGCCGCGCCGACCAGACCGTCTGGCGGCGGTATTTTCCGTGCGACCTGCATTCCGGGGTCTGGTCGACGCGGGCTCTGGCGGACGCGGTGGCGACCATCCTGCGCCAGCCGAAACGCAAGTCTCGGCCCTGCATGACCTGCCGTCAGACTTTCGAGAGCGAGGGGCCGCACAACCGGATGTGCGCGCCCTGCCGCCTGAGCAAGGAATCGATAACCGAACACAGGGTGGCGAGATGAGTGTACCGAGTCCGACAGGCTGGTGCAGCGAGGAGGAGGCCGCGCTGCGGACGCTCACCCGTGCGGGCGAGAGCGCGGCGGCGGTGGCGAGAGCCCTGAACGCACGGTTCGGCAGGGGCCGGTCGCGCTCGGCCGTGATCGGCAAGGCCAAGCGGATGAAGTTTGCGCTCAACCCGCATGGCGGCGCGCGGCTCGCCGCGCTGCCGCACACGGGGGTGAAGCCGTCACGGCAGGGTGAGAGAGGCCCCCGCCTTCGCGGGGGAGGTGAGGCTGATGCGGCAGGCCCCCGCCTTCGCGGAGGCGGTGAGACTGATGCGCACCCCACCCCGACCCCTCCCCGCAGGGCAGGGAGGGGAAGGCGGCGCGGCAGGGTGAGAGAGGCCCCCGCCTTCGCGGGGGAGACACCAAGCCATTCGTGGACCCGGACCCGTCGCGATCAGTCGAACTGACAGAGCTGCGGGGAGGCCAGTGCCGCTGGCCGTTCGGGGACGCGCCGCCCTACCGGTTTTGCGGCGCGCGGGTCACGGACACAGATGGCACGCCGTCGGCTTGGTGCGGGCATCATCGCAGCCTCGCCACGCAAGGCCCCGGCATGGCCCTGCGCCCGGCCTATGAATCGCGAAGGCTCCGCAAGGGGCAGATCGCCGAACGCTCGCCGGATGACGGTGATCCGCGCGATCTGGACCTCTCATGACGGGCGCGCTGTTCCATCTGCCGCCCGGGCGCAAGCGGGCCTCGCCAGCGGCGCGGGCCGAGGCGGTGAAGGACCGTCTGGCATTCGGCGACCTTGCGATGGCGCTGGGTCTTTCGGGCTCATCGCGCGCTGGCTGGCACTGCCCGGCCTGCGGATCGCCGGAGGCGCTGAAAGAGCGGGCCGACCGGCGCGGGGCGCGCTGCACGGCCTGCGCGGAAGGCTTCGATGCGCTGAAACTGAAACACTTCATGGTGCCGGAGGCGTTCGGTGCCTCCGTCGCCTGGCTGGAAAAGATCGCCGATGAGGCCGAGCGCGCCGCATCGGGGACGGATTTATTCGGAGGACTGGAATGAGAGCGGAAACAGAGGGCCAAAACAGCCCGAGCGGCGACTATCTCGGAGCGCTTGACGAGCGGGTCGAGCGGGTGCGCAAGGCCAAGAAAGGCGAAGCCGCAAACGAGGCCGCGATCTTCGCCGAGGCGAAGGCGCACGGCTATGATACCGCCATCCTCAAACGCATCCTCAAGCTGCGCCAGATGAACCCGGATGACCGCGACCATCAGGACGCGCTGATGGACATTTACATGGATGTCTCCGGCCTCTCGCGCCAGCCATCGCTCTTTCGCACGGCGGGAATGATGGCCGTCGATACGGCGGTGCGCGAACAGGTGATCGCGGCCTTCGAGCGGCTGGTGCCGGACACCGGCGACGTGATCCTGCGGTTTGCTGATAACCCGATCCGGCTCTGGCGCGACGCAGGCGGCAAGGTGCAGGTGGAAGACTGGCGCGAACCTGATGCGCCGGGTGCGGGAAGCCGTGGCGGAACGGGCTATGAGCGGCCCGCTGACGTGCCCGCCGCACCGCGCCGCGAGGTGCCCGCCTGCTCTGTTCTGGAGGCGCATGATCTGGGGCGCTCCGCGCATGCGGCCAACATCGCCATCGTCGCCAACCCCTTCCCGGCGGGCGATGCGCGGCGGCGCGAATGGGACAAGGGCTGGCGGGCGGCCTCCGGCGGCGACGGGATGGGCGGCTGATGGCGCGTCATGTTCCGCCGACCGAAAAGATCAGCAGTTTCGCCGAGGTCTTCTACCCCGAAGACGCGCTCGAGCCGATCCTGTCCGGCGCTGTTTCGCAGGCTCTGACCGCCTGGCTCGAAGAGGTCTGGGCGGCGGACATGCTGCGCGAGGTGGGCCTCAAACCGCGCCTGAAGGCCCTGTTCACCGGCCCGCCGGGCTGCGGAAAAACCACCCTCGCGCACCATCTCGCGGCGCGGCTGGGCCTACCGCTCGCGGTGGTCAAGCCCGACATGGTGCATTCGTGCTGGGTCGGCGAAGGGGCCATGAACATTGGCAAGATGTTCCGCTCGGCGCAGGCGTCCGGCGTGGTGCTGTTTCTGGATGAGTTCGAAAGCTATGGCGCTGGCCGGGTCGACGGGTCAAGCACCACCGCGCAAGAGCTGAACCGGGGTGTCAACACCCTCCTGCAATATCTCGAAAACCATGACGGCGTTGCTCATCGCCGCGACCAACATGCCCGGCCAGATCGTCGCCGCCATCTGGCGGCGCTTCGACATCCAGATCGATATCGGGCTGCCCGACGAAGCCGCGTTGGTTCGCATTCTGCGGCTCTACCTCGACCCGTTCACCTTGTCCGACGCTGCCGCGATCGGACTGGCGCGCGAGATGCGTCAGGCCAGCCCGGCGCTGATCCGGCAGGTCTGCGAATGCCTGAAACGCACGCTCGTGCTGGGGGACAAGCTGGGCTGGGACATGGCCCGCGAGGCGGTGTTCGGGCGGGTGCTCGAAAGCGTACGCCCGCCGGAAAGCCAAGACCTGCCGCCGCTCTGGCGCACTTTTCGCAACAGCAAGGCCGTGGCCGCGCTGCCCTGGCCGCTGGAGCGCGGGTCATGAGCGCAGCGAGAGGCATACGCGGGCCACCGTAGCGGGCTTCGACGACACCCGCCCGCTTCCTCGCGCCCCACCGCTTCTCGCGCCCCACCGCTTCTCGCGCCCCACCGCTTCTCGCGCCCCACCCCTGACCCCTCCCCGCAAGCAGGGAGGGGAGAGCGACACGGCAGGGTGAGAGGGACCCCCGCCGTCGCGCGGGAAACCAGCGCAGCGCAGCGCAGCGCAGGGCTACCGAACCGGAACGGTGAGGAAGCGGCCCGAGCCGGCGGCGACAGGCAAGTGAAAAACGAACGCGGTTCGCCGGACCCTTCGGCGACGCACGGGAGCGGCTGGCCTGATTAAAGGCGGGCCACGACGAGACAGACCCCCGCCTTCGCGGGGGAAACCAGCGCAGCGCAGGCGCAGGGCCACCGAACCGGGGCGGTGAGGAACAGGCCCAAGCCGGCGGCGACAGGCAAGTGAAAAACGAACGCGGTTCGCCAGACCCTCCGGCACCGCACGGGAGCGGCTGACCTGATCAATGGCGGCCAACAGGCAGCAGGCCCCCGCCGTCGCGGGGATAACAAGCGCAGCGCAGGCGCAGGGCCACCGAACCGGAACGGTGAGGAACAGGTCCGAGCCGGTGCCAACAGGCGAGAAAGAAGAGACAGGATGGCATTCGAACTGACAGAGGCGCTGGACGCCACGGGACTGGAAAAGGGCGGGCGGCGCAGCGTGTTGCGGGTGATCGACTCACGCTGACATCGATACCGGGCTGGCGACCCTTTCAACGATCACCATCGCGCACCAGGCGGGTTTGCGCGGCGGGGAACGCTCGGCGCGGCGGATCCTGCGCGAGCTGCTGGAGGATGAGCGGCTGGCGGCTTGCTCACACTGGTCAAGCCCGGCGGTGGGTCCGGACGGTCTGCCACCTACCGGGTGCGGCTGGACTGGCTGGCCCCGTTGGCCGAAGCGATGGTGCTGGCCCGTCGCGCGGTGCATGCCGGGGTGGCGCGTGCGATGATCGAGGCAGGCCTTGCCGGTGCGCCGCTCTCGCCCGCCAACGTCACGAAGGCCTTCGTCGCGCTCCTGAAGACGCTCGCGGTGGGGCGCTACCGCAAGCTGCGGATGGCGATCGGGCGGCTGGCCGGACTGGCACGCGACCGGATGATGGCGGCAGGCGAGCGCAAGGCCCGATGGCGGCGTGGAGGCGCGGCTGCGAAAGCGGGGCGAGCGCGTGGGAGGTTCACGCGCCGCCGATTCCACTGACCCCACCCGTGACCCCTCCGCGCAGGCCGGGAAGGGAAACGCGTCGGATACAATGCAAGGCCGGACGCGGTCCGCAAAATCACCTCAAACCCGGCATTCGTCCGGGGCCTAATAAGGATAGTTACACCACAAGGAATCAAAACGGGAAAAGCGGTGAACGCGGCCGCCGGGCCTTGAGCCCGGCGGCGCGAAAGCGCGCGGCGAGGCGCGCAGAGCCGCTTCAAGACCGCCGGTGCGGCGACGCCGCTGGCCTACGGGGGCGTGACGGCGTTCGGTGTGGCCTGCGAGGCGACCCGCGGCAGCGGTGGCGGCGGTGGCGGCGGGATCGTGGTGCGGGCACCGGACCTGATCGGCTGCCTCGGTCTGGGGCGGCAGGCGCGCCTCGATTTTCTCAAGGATTTCGGCAACCGGCCTGCGGTAATCGACGCCTCGGGGCTGGTGGAGATACGTTGCGCCTCAATCGCCGAAGGGGAACGGCTGGGAGCGCGCTGGGCCGAGCGGCTGGGAAATGGGCGGGGTCCCTCGGGCTGGCGGGCGTGGTGTTTGCCGGTCAGGCGGCGGACGGGGAGGCGGACCAGCACGATCTGCAGATGGCTGCCTGATGCCGCGGGCTCGGCGGCGGCCTTCCGCACCCTCCACGACTGGGCAGACCGGCATCTCCCCATCGTCTGTGTCTGCCCGTCGCAAGGCCCGCGTTGACGCGCTGGTCGAGCGCCGGGGTGCGCTTATGCTGGCCGGTGCGGACATGGCCGACATCGTCGCTCTCGACAGGCAGATAACCGAGGCGCGGCGGGCGCTGGCCGGTGACGCGGGACAGGCCAGCTATGCGCGTCGGCTGGCCCGTGCACGGCGGCGCGGCGCTGTGCGGGACAGACTGGCGCTGATCGCCGTCTATGTTCCGGAATTGACGCCCGCCTTGATCGAGGCGGCGGATGTCTACCGTCTGGCGTGTGGTGTGGATGCGGGCTGGGCAGGCTGCCGGATGGATGCGGCGGTCGGTCTGGAGGCAGTGGCTGGCGACCTTGCCGCTGCCCCGGCGTCCAGCGCCACCGATATTCACGTCATACCGGGGTGGGCGCACCCGGCATTGGTGGCGGCGATACCCTGTCGCGCTGGGCCAAGGGCAGGCGCACGCATGATGCCAAGGGCCGCAGGCTGGCCCCGCCACCGACCTTTGCGCCAAAGCGCCGCCGCAATCCGCGCGCGGTCTCCGATGGCGGGATGGCACAGGCCGTCGACCGGATCAATGCCGACCGGGCCCAGTCTGCCCGTGTGCTGCGCGCCTGGGCATTCGGGTTGGAAGAGGCCGGGTGTGATGCGGCCATCGGTGCGGCGGCGCATTTGCTGGTGGCGCGCAATGAGTCGCTCGGCAGGGTGTGCAGGGCCGTTGGCGGACGCAGGGCAGCTGTCCGGTCGCAGATTCTTTTCGCCGTAGTTTCAGGGCTTTCGGCCATTGTGGGCGTCATGGGTCGCGAGTAATCGCGAGGCCGGGGGTTGACGATGGGACAGGTTTGCTATGTACCTTCGTCATATTCCGAAATCCGACACGCCGCCGCGACCTGTGCCCGCAAGGGGATCAGCTGTGAGCCGCCGTGCGCCCGTTCTGGGGTTCGGGTCCGTTTCGTCCGGCAAGGATGCGCGCAGGCTGACGCCCGCCGATTACGGATCGCAACGTGTCGATGCCGAGGGCAAGCGGGGCGGTTCGTCTGCCAGAGGCTACAATGCGCGCTGGCAGAAGGCGCGGGCGACCGTGCTGGCGCGTGAGCCGCTGTGCCGGGTCTCGCTCGTTCTGGAAGGGCGGACGGTCTCCGCTGATCTGGTCGACCACTGGTATCCGCATGCCGGATGTTCATGGCTGTTCTGGACCACATCGCTCTGGGTGCCGATGTCCGCCGGTGTGCACAATCGCTGGAAGCAGGCGCTGGAAGCGCGCGGCGAGACTGCGCTGGATGACGGCGCGGTGAAGCTCGGTCTGTCAACGCTCGCGGCGCTCGAGCCGGTGCGGGTGGCGGACTGGCGCGCGGCCTGGGCGGCGGGCGCGGGTCGGTCGAGGTAGGGGGGGCGGTCGAAAGTCGGGCGCGCGGCGCGCTAGACCGGCTGGTCAGCAAAAGTTTTTGCGGACGGCGATTTGGGGTTACTTTTTTTTTGAGGCACGGCGATGTCAACTGACGAACGCGATCCCGGTCAAGAAGAGGCGGCAGTCCAGTCCGGGTTCGTGCCGGACGAGCTGGACGATCATGGAAAGCGCGTCTGGAGCAAGCTGACGCCGGACCTGAACGCTGCCGGACGACTGAAGCTGACAGATGTCGCCGCGATGACCCGGTATTGCGATATGGCCGGACGTTACTGGCGGATGGCTGAGCGGGTCCGTGAGGAAGGTGAGACGATCCTTACACCGACGATAGCCAAGGACGGTGATGGCCAGCCCGGCGAGATGTGGCGACGACACCCGCTGCTATCGGAGATGAAGTCCCTGATTCCGGAGCTGCGGCAGCTTGAAGACCGGTTCGGCATGTCGCCGAAAGCCAGATATGAGCTTACCAGCAAGGCGTTGGGCGGGGCTGGTGGAACACTGTTCGATGTTCCGCCACAAGACAGACCAGGCCATGACGGCTCCGGCGCGGATGACCCCGCAAACTTCCACTAGCGCGCAAGCCCGCTATTTCGGGCTCGCGTCCGGACCGCCCCGCATTGTGTCGCTTATGCAGACCCGCCGAAGACGTTCCAGGCCTGCGAACCGCGTTCGCACACGCGACATTGCCCGCCCTGTCGTGTCCTGGACAGATCAGGAAGGCGCGGTCTGGTATTATGACAGCTATGAGGGCAATCGGGCGTGCCGCTGGATAGAGGCGTTCTGCCGTCACCGCAAAGGCGAATGGGCGGGCCGAGCTTTCCGCCTGGCTCCCTGGCAAAGGCGACTTGTTCGCGAGCTCTTCGGCTGGTTCGGCGCAGACGGGTTTCGAAAGCACCGTGAAGCTTGGATCGAGATCCCGCGCAAGAACGGCAAGTCCACCCTGATGTCGGCGATCGCGCTTTACATGCTGGTGGGCGACAACGAACCTGCCGCCGAGGTCTACTCGGTTGCCGGGTCTGAAAAGCAGGCGCTGCTGGTATATGCCGATGCCGTTTCGATGGTCGAAGGTCATCCATCCCTCAGCAAGCTGATCGAGACCAACAAGAAGGGGATGTATTACGGGCAAGGCGACGGCAAATTCGCGGCGCTCGGCAAGGGACACCAGCATGGCCTGAACGCTCACGGTATCGTGGGTGATGAAGTGCATGAATGGAAGGGCCGTGACCAGTACGCATGCCGCTCGACGGCGACAGGGACGCGTCGCCAGCCGCTGGCGCTTTACATCACGACCGCCGGCTACGAGATCGTGTCTCTGTGCGGCGAACTTCACCGGACTGCCGTCCAGGTCCGTGCCGGAGCGCTTTACCGTCCGGAGCTGATGGTTGCGATATTTGCCGCTGACCCAGCCGATGACTGGCAGGATGAAGCGATCTGGCACAAGGCCAATCCGGGTCTTCGCCACGGCGCGCCAAAAATCGAATACATGCGCCAGAAGGCGAGGCAGGCCTCACAAAGTCCGGCTGAAGAGAACAGTTTCAAGCGGTTACATCTGAATATCTGGACCGATAGCCGAGACGGCATGGATCAGGGCGGTCGACTGGATGGCCTGCCGCCGAACCATTGACTGGTCCAGATTGCGCGGTGCGCGCTGCTATGCCGGTCTCGACCTTGCATCGGTGCGCGACCTGAGCGCCCTGGTGTTGCTCTTTCCGCCGGACAATCCGGCCTTCCCCGGCAAGTGGCTCGTCGGGTGCCGCTGACTGGTGTCCGGAAGACGATATTGCGGGCCGGTCCCGCGAAGACGGGAATCGATTACCAGAGCTGGGCCCGTCGCGGTCTGCTGAACGCCACCCCCGGATCGGCGACGGACTTCGACATTGTCGAGGCTGACATTCTGAAGATGGCAAATGTCTTCAATATCGAGACCCTCGGTTTTGACCCGATGTATGCGCGCCAGATGGTCTCTCACCTGATGGAACGCGGTCTTGATTGCGTCGAGATCAGGCAGGGCATGATGACACTCGCGCCGCCCACGGCGGAACTGCAAAGGCTGGTCGTGTCCAGCCAGATCGTACATGGAGGCCATGAGGTGCTGAACTGGAACATTGCAAACACGGTTGTCGCCCCGGACGCCGCCGGAAACATCAAGCCGCACAAGGGCAAATCCGCTAACAAGATCGATGGCACTGCCGCGCTGATCAACGCGATGGCGCTTGGAATGGCAGTGCGCCAGTCCGGCTCAATCGATGCGTTTCTGTCCAGACCGGTGATGTCCGCCTGATGGGTATCAAATCATGGTTCCGGTCCCGATTTTCGACGCCGCTCACAATGACGCAGTCAATCCGGACCTGGTCGGATGAAAACATCGATGCCTGAGAAGGTTCGCAGATCGGAGCTGCATTCGCTTGCGTACGGTTGATCTCGCAAAGCATAGCTGGACTGCCATTCGGAATGCGCACCCTTTCGGGTAATGACGGATCGGAATCGGCACCCGATCATCCGCTACACGATATTCTGAGCGTCCAGCCCAATGCCGACCAGGCGGCGGTGGAATTCTGGGAAGGCATGACGCTGCAGCTGGTTTCGCGCGGCAACGCGTTCGCTCGCAAACTTTGGTCCGCTGACGGGTCTCTGATTGGTCTTGATCCGCTTCCGGCCTGCCGGACACGCAGGTCTATCGCACCGAGACCGGCGCGCGAGAGTTTGTTGTGCGGTGCGGCCCGCATCGCGGCATCCATAATGAAGCCGATGTCTTCTTCGTGCGGGGGTTCGGAGATGATCGGGACTGCGGTCTGTCGGTTATCAGCTATGCCAGCCAGACGTTTGGGCGGATCACCGCCGCGGAAAGGCATACCGGCGCGATCTTCAAGAATGGCGCGCGTCCAAACATGATCCTGACCACCAGCGAGGACCGGATTCTGACGCCGGAACAGCGCGAACAGGTCCTGGAAAACATCGTCAAGCCGTTTGTCGGGTCCCAGAACTCAGGCGGCATGATGGTTCTGGAGGGCGGATTCAGCGCAACGCCGGTCACGGTTTCGCCTGCCGATCTGGAATTGCTCGAACAGAACAAGTTCAGCGTCGAGGAAGTCTGTCGCTGGTTCGGGGTGCCGCCGTTCATGGTCGGTCACACGGAAAAAAGCACGAGCTGGGGCACCGGCCTTGAACAGCAGCTCATCGGTTTCGCCAAATTCGCGCTGCTACCCTATGTCCGGCGCTACCAGGGTGCCGTCATGGTGCAGCTGCAGACCCGCGAAGATCGCAGGACATTCCGCCCGAACATGAATCTTGACGGCCTTCTGGAAGGCGACAGCAAATCACGCGGCGAGTTCCTGCAGCGCATGGTGACCAGCGGGATCTACACGCCGAATGAAGCCCGCGCGAAAGAAAACCTCAAACCTCTGGAGGGTGGCGACAGCCTCCGCATGCAGCAGCAGATGGTGCCGATAATGGAGACAAATACCAATGACCCGATCTGAACGAACCCGGTTCGCAGACCGCAAGGATGCTGCCCGGTCAAAAGAGCTGAAATACCGGGACATCGGTTTCAAGATGGACGCGGTAGCCGATGACGGGTCTTTCGAGGGCTATGGCTCGGTCTTCGGGGTCGTTGACAGCTATGATGAAGTGGTCGCACCCGGAGCCTTTGCCGCTTCGCTTGCTGACCTGAAGGCGTCCGGACGGAAACTACCGGCGCTCTGGAACCATTCCAGTAATGAGCCCATAGGGGCTTATGACAGTCTTGTTGAAGACGGCAAGGGCCTGAAGGTAACCGGTCGCCTGATGATCGCCGAGGTCGCCAAGGCCCGCGAGATCCACGCGCTGATGAAAGCTAAGGTCATTTCCGGGCTCTCAATCGGCTATTGGGTGAAGGACGCCAGCTACGATCAGGAGACGGGCATCGTCACACTGAAAGAGCTGAAACTTCGAGAGATCAGCGTGGTCACATTTCCGGCCAATGACGAATCGCGGATCGAGACCGTCAAAGCCAAACTATCCGTCGGCGGCTCGCCGACCTTGCGAGAGTTCGAGACCTTCCTGCGGGATGCAGGCTGGTCACGTGCCGATGCCACCCGGATCGCGTCCAAGGGGTATCGAGAGCATGTCCGTCCGGGGGACCCGGCCGGTGAAAGTGACGCAATCATGAAAGCCCTGCGCGACGTTCGCGCGACCCTTTGAAGGAATCAGACATGAAACCCTATAGCTTCGGAGCCGGACCGCTTGTTTCCGGGCATCAAGAATGGCGATAACACCGGGCAGAAAGCTCCGGAATCCGGTGTCACCGCAGAGATCAAGGCGCTCGGTGCAGACATCGCCAAAACCCATGACCAGTTCAAGGAAGATCTGGCCAAACTGAAAGCCGACAGTGGATCGACCCACAAGGACTTTGAAAAGTTCAAGACCGATCTCGACGTCAAGTTCGGCGACTATAACGCCAAGATGACCAGCTTTGGTGAGACCCTGAAAGAGGTCGAGCTTAAGCAGGCGCGCGGCGGCTCTCCGGACACAAGCGGCGGCGTCAAGTCTGCCGGTCAGCAGTTCGTCGAGTCCGAACAGTTCAAGGCCATGCAGCGCGCACCTGGCCAGAACGCCCGCGTGAAGATCAAGGGTTCGATTGTCGGCGAGAAAGCCATCACCTCGCTGGGGGCATCCGCCGGGGCGATGGTCCGCCCAGATCGCCTGCCCGGCGTCATCAATCTGCCCGACCGCCGCATGACGATCCGCAGTCTTCTGGCTGCCGGTCGGACAAGCGTTAACTCCGTCGAGTATATTCGCGAAAAAACCTTTACGAACAATGCGGACATGCAAACGGCTGAAGGCGTGAAGAAGGCCGAAAGTTCTCTGACCTACGAGGCGGAAGACGCCAAGGTTCGTACCATCGCTCACTTCATCAAGGCGTCCACGCAGATTCTCGATGACGGTGAAGGACTGGCATCAATGATCGATGCCCGCCTGCGTTATGGTCTGGCCTACAAGGAAGAACTGCAGATCCTGAAAGGGGATGGCACGGGCGCAAATCTCGAAGGCCTGATCACGGCGGCCACGGAATTTGCCAATCCAGCCGGCCTGCGTTTCACGCCCACCACGCATCTGGATATCCTGCGTCTGGCAGCACTGCAGTGCACGGTGGCCGAATACGCGGCCGACGGCTTCGTCCTGAACCCCATCGACTGGGCGCTGATCGAGCTCGCGAAAGACACGCAAGGTCGCTACATCATCGGACAGCCGCAGGGCGCGATTGGCGCGTCCATGTGGAACCTGCCGGTTGTGGCCTCGACCGCGATGGATGTGGACGAGTTCCTGACGGGCGCTTTCGGGCTCGCCGCGCAGATCTTCGACCGTCAGGATGCGACGGTGGATGTCTCGACCGAGAACGTCGATGATTTCGAAAAGAACCTCGTCACGATCCGCGCAGAAGGGCGGCTCGCGCTTGCGATCTACCGCACGGATGCTTTGATCACCGGCGATTTCGACGCGATCCTGAACCCGGAATAGGGGAACACTCGCGCCCCGCGACCTGACGGTTGCGGGGCCGTCTCCCCTTCAATGAAAGCGAACTTCCATGGACAAGAAATTTCTGGTCGCCAAGCGCGGCGTTCTCACCAGCTTCGGCAATTTTGCGCGCGGCGAAATCCATGAGCCGCGCGATGCGGGCGAGCGAAAGTCTCTTCTCAAGCAGGGCCGTTTTGCGGACGCGACAAAGGCCGACATCGAGCGTTGGGATAAACGCGTCGCTCTCGACCCTGTTCTGCGCGAACGAAACGCCCTCGCCAAGGTCGAGCCGGACAGCCAAGCCGGTGATACCGCCAAGGTCGAGACCGACAGCAAGCCGCCGCGCGACAAAGGCGCAAAGGTCCCGGACGCCGCAAAGGCCAACGACACCGGCGATGATGAAAGCATGATCGGCTGACATGACGCCGCTACGCCTCGACCCGGTTCTTGTATCCGCGCCCGCCGACCCGATCATATCGGTCGCCGAGCTGAAAGAGCATTGCCGGGTCGGGCATGATGACGAGGATGATTATTTCGCCGCCTTGGCGGGTGCCGTCACCTCGCACCTGGAGGGCCCGAAAAGCGTCTGGCGTCAGAACTGGCGTCCGCACACCTGGGAAGAGTCTTTCGGGAATGTGCGCGCCTGCCAACTCGCCTGGGCGCCGGTCGCCGCCATTGTCAGCCTGACCTGGATCGATTCAGGTGGCGTTGCGCAGGCGGCTGATCCGCAAACCGATTACCGGCTTGTGCCGTGGCGCAGCGGCGCAGTGGTAAAACTGACCGATGTCTTTACGCCTGACCTGATCAGAGACCGCGCCGACGCGATCACCGTTCGCTATACCGCCGGATTCGCTGAACCTCCGCCCGGAGTGAAACATGCTGCGAAGCTTCTGGCGGGGCACTGGTATGAACACCGCGAGAGCGTGATCGTCACGGCGAGCCCCAAAGCCATGCCCGTGCCCCAGACGCTGGACTATCTGATGCAGCCCTACCGGCGGTATGCATTGTGAGCCATGCGGGGGCCTTGCGCGAGCGCGTCACGGTTCAGAAACGAACCGCGTTCGCCGGAAAGTTTGTCCAGACGGATGCGGGCTGGGAAGACGTCGTCATCGCCCGCCCAGCGAAGATTGCGCCTGTGCGCGGCGATGAGGAAGATATCGCCGACCGGCTGGTCAGCGTGGACGTCTATGACGTGACCTTGCGCGGCGAGGCTGCGCTGCGCGCCGCTGGTGCCGACTGGCAGATTGTCGATGTTCGCACCCGTCAGGTCTACCGCATCCGCCTCGTGACGAACCCGGATATGCGCGGTCGCTGGATCGTCTTTCGATGCGAACGCCATGGCGGCGAAGTGCAACCGGAAACCTGAAAGGAAATCAGTTATGGTCTGGATCAATTTCACGCGGGATTTCGATTATCGTCCGGACGATAAACCGCAAGTCCTGCTCGCCTACAAGTCCGGAGGCACGCACAATGTGACCCGCGCCTGCGCCGATCGCGTCATTGCGGCCAAGGCCGGCAAGCGCACCAGTTCCGGGCGGAGCACAGCCAAGGATATCGACAATGCAGATCAAGGTGACAACGCGCGGTCTGGACGATTATCAGAAACGGATGTCGCGCCTGCCGCTGGTCCTGAAGCAAAGGATTGACGCGGCGCTCAAGCAGAATGCCGAAGAGCTCGCCGCCATGGCCCGCCGCAATGTTCCGGTCGGCGACAGCGGCGACCTCAAGGCCTCCATTCGTGTGGAGCCGCTGGTCGGCCAGCTTGGCTACCGCGTGCTCGCCGGGAACAAGACCGCATTCTACGTCCGATGGGTGGAGTTTGGTACGTCTTCCGGCACCGATGCGACAAACTTCTTCTTTGGCAGCTTGCGAGGTCTGAAGCCGCGCCTGAAAGGGCGCGTGACCCGGGCCATCAACAAGGCTTTGAAAGAGACACAATGAGCGTTGATACCGCAGCCCTGACCACAGCCATCGGCCAGCGCCTGGAAGGTGTCGACAGTCTGGTCAGGATATACAACGCCACCGATGCCAAGGCGCTCTACCCTTGTGCAACCATCGGGGAAGCGGACGAATATGACTCCTCGACCGAATGTCTGGACGGGTCGCGTGTCTGGTTCCCTGTGCATGTGTGGACGCAGGAAAGCGGCACCCGGCGCTGCCAGCAGGTCGGTCGTGATGTGCGCGCCCGGCTCGACAATCACGATCTGAGTGTTCCGGGTCACCGCGTCATCTGCCTTTTCTTCGAGCGCGCGCGCTATATGCGTGACCCCGATCCCGGACTTGCTCACGGGGTCATAGAATTTGAAATCGAGATCGAGGCGGTGGGCTGATCCACCGTTTCCAGACCGGCCTTTCAGGCCATCACCCAGCCGCCCTTCCGGGCGGTTTTTTTATGGAGACAACCGATGGCACAGCCCGGTAGCTTTAACGGTTCGAAAATCCTCATCATGATCGGAGACGGCGGAGATCCTGAAACCTTCGCGCACCCTTGCCTGATAAACTCGACGCGGTCTGTCGAAGGCACGGCGACAACGGTCGACAGTGTCATCCCGGATTGCGCCGATCAGGACGCCCCCGCCTGGACCAGCCGCGAGAAAGACGCGCTCTCCTACTCGATCTCCGGCGAGGGCATCTGCGATGACGATTCCGTGGCCGAATATCGCGCCTGGCTGATCTCGCCTGCCGCAAAGAACGTGAAGCAGGTGATCTCCTCGGAAAACGGTCGCACGCTGACCGGCAAGTTCCATCTGACGACGTTCTCGGTGACCGGTGAGCGCAAGGGCAAAGCGACGGCGTCCATTGCCCTCATCTCGGACGGCCCTGTCGTCGACAGCGCCAATTCCTGATGGGGCGTCGTTCAACGGTCACCATCGCCTTTGGTGATGGTGACCATGACTTCGCACTTCCCATTGGCCAGCTGATCGAGCTGCAGGAAAGGTGCGATGCCGGGCCGGGGCATATTCTTGCCCGCATGCAGTCCGGTGCCTGGCGGGTCGAAGACCTGCGCGAGACCCTGCGCCTCGGTCTGGTTGGCGCCGGCATGCCTCCCCTCGACGCGCTGAAACTGGTCGAACGCTATGTCGATGCGCATCCGCTCGGCGACAGCGTCGTGCCCGCCATTGCGGTGCTGGGCGCGGCCATCCTCGGAGTGGAGGATGAACCCGACCCAAAGCCGGACGGGGAGGCGACCCCAACCCCCTCCCCGACGGAAAATTCAGATGGGGTGGTTTCTACGGTGCCGGAGCCGCAATCGGAATGACGCCGCGCGATGTGGATGACTGTTCGATCTGGCAATTCCGGCAGGCCCTGGAGGGTTGGCGCATAGCGCAGGGCGGAGAGCCGTCCGTCGAAGCCCCGACCACAGACGATTTCGATGAGATGGTGAGACAATATGGCGGATGATGCGCAGGCCATTGTTACAGAGCTGCGGGCCGATATCCGCAAGTATGAAGCGAACCTTCAGAAGCAACTGAACGCGACCAGAAAGACCGCCGCCGGTATCGAGGCCCGGTTCAACAAGATGAATCAGGGCGTCGCCCGCGACATGAAGAAGATGTCGCTTTCGGGCGTCGCCAGCATCACCGCGCTCGGTGCCGCCGCCGGGCTTGTTGCCCGTGAAGGCGTTCGGGTTCTGGCGGATTTCTCGCAAGCCATGTCTACGGTGGCGGCGGTCTCGCAGGCCACAGGCAACCAGCTGACCGAGATGACGGCCAAGGCGCGTGAACTGGGGGCCACGACGCGGTTTTCTGCCACGCAGGCCGCCGAAGGCATGCTGTTTCTCGCGCGCGCAGGCTTCGATACCGATGAGATTCTCGGGTCTATCGAGGGCACGCTACAGCTTGCCCAGGCGGGTGCTCTGGACCTTGGCCGCGCGGCAGATATTGCGTCCAATATTCTCTCGGGCTTCCGGCTGGAAGTCGATCAGACGGGCCGGATCGTGGATGTTCTGGCGCTGGCCGCCAATAGCGCAAACACCGATGTCAACCAGCTCGGCGAGGCCATGAAATTCGTCGCGCCGGTCGCGGCGGGGCTGGGTGTTTCGGTCGAGGAAGCGACGGCTGCGATCGCGCAGCTCTCAAATAACGGCCTGCAGGCCAGCCTTGCCGGTACAGGTCTTCGGCGCGTGCTGTCCGAACTGGAAAGCCCGGCAGTGAAGAGCCGGAAAATCCTCGCGGAAATCGGCCTGACGGCGGCGGATGTACGGCCATCGGTGCAAGGTCTTTCCAACGTCATCGAGACACTGGCGAAAGCCGGTCTGGACACCGGGCAGGCGCTGGAGCTCTTCGGGGACAGGGGTGGTCCCGCCTTCGAGGTTCTCTCATCGTCCATCCCTGCCATGCGTGAGATGAATGCCGAGCTTGCGAATGCCGAAGGTACGGCGGCGCGGGTTGCCAAGGTGATGGATGACAATCTGAACGGCGCGATCCTGCAGACGGTTTCCGGATGCAGAAACTCATTCTTGCCATGGGTGATGCTGGTGCGACCGATGCCCTGATTGCGGCATTCAACGGCCTCTCCAACCTTCTGACACTGCTGGCTGAAAATGCCGATATCCTCTCCGTGTCTATTGTCGCGTTGACCGCGCGGGCGATCCTGCCCATGGCGTTTGCTCTGGGAAAGACCGCTGTCACGGCTGCGACCAGTTTTGCCGCGTCGCTGACCACCATGATTTCGCTAGGCGGGGCCACGACCACGACGATGGGGCTGGCTGCCGGTGCGGTAAAGGGTCTTTATGCCGCCCTGGGTCCGTTCACGCTGGCCGTGGCTGCAGCCAGCACGGCTTATCTGGTGCTTGCCCGGTCCACCGAAACGACAGCGGAAGTGATGGAGCGCGCGAACCGGGCGGCGTCGGACTTCGAGCGACAGCACAAGGCGATTGAAAGCGATGTCGCGCGGCTGACCGGGCTGCAGAAAGACCTGTCGCAAGCGATTGAGGGCCAGCAGGTGGCCATTGCCGAAACCAAGCGCGCAGACATTTCGGCGCTCGAGGAACGGATAGCCAAGAACAAGGAGCTTCTGGCGGTTCAGGGAACGGCCGCCAAGCTTGCGCTGGTGGACGCTCGCGCGGCTCTGAAAAAGGAAGAAGGTGGCCTTGTTGAGGGTCTTACAATCGACCGTAAAACCGGAAGTCTTGCCCGGACCCGATGTCAAGTCAGCGTGCTGGCGGGGGAATGCTCGGGGTCAACGTTTCAGGCGCAAGAAGTCAGCCGGCGACACAGCAAGAGATTCTCGCCGCCTATCGGGAGGAAGTCGCGCTGATCGACCGAAAGATCGACAAGGGCGAAGAGCTGACACAGCAGGAACGCGACCGCTTCGAGGCCTATCAGGCCTATGTTGAACAACAAAATCAGGTCCGCGATCTGCAGGCCAAAGTCGATGCCGGCAAGGGGCCGGGTCCCGTAACCGATCTGCGGGCAGGCGATGCCGTACCCGCTGTCCTCCGATGACAAGAGGACCATTGCCGACGTAGCGATGGCCTATAAGCGGGCCTTCCAGAAACAGCGCGACGAGATCCGCGAGACCCGCGATGCCGCGCTTGATTCCATCAATATCCTGAAGGTCTCCGAGGCGGAAAAGGACGCCCTGATGGATCGAAGGCCGAGGCGGTTTATCAGGAAGAGCTGCGCAAGGCCGAACTTGCTCAAAGGGTCAAGGATCAGCTGCGCGTGATCAAAGGTCGAGGGGGCACCCGTCAGGCGTTTGAAAGCGAGCGAAGCGAGATTGCCCGGACCCGCGACGAACGTCTCGTGGCGACCGACGCTGCCAAGATCGCCGAAACCGCGAAGGACGACCTGCGCCAAAAGGCTCAGGCGACCTATCAGTCCGGCCTTGCCGCCATCCGCGAGCAAGAATTTGCAGACCTAACGCCGCCCTCGAAGAGCAGGAAAGCTTGCCCAGGCGCGCGAGGACCAGGTGGCCGGCGAGGAAGACCTTCTGGCACGTCTGGAGGATGCCCGCGACCGCATGGCGGGTCTCACCTTTGCCCGCATCGACCGCGAATACGAGTACCGCCGCGACGCTATGGAGCGCGAATAGAGGATGAGGTCCGCAAGGCCGAGGCGCTGGCCCTGCTTGCGGAGGACAGGCGCTGGAGCGCAAGCGTATTCGCGAGGAACTGCTCGGTCAGGGCGAGCCTCCCGACGATCCGGAAGAGCGCATTCGCGGTGATCTGGAGCGCGAGCTTGAAGTCCTGCAGGAGGGTCGAGAACAAGCTGGTGAGTGAGGCCGAATACGAGGCGCGACGGCAAGAGCTGATCGAGGCCTCGGAAGACCGAGTGCGGCAATACGTCAGGCCTCTTTGTCCGCGCAACTCGATGCCGCTTCCAGCGCGTTCGGAGCCATGTCAAATGTAGCCAAGACGTCCGCGGCGAACAGTCCGGCATTTACAAGGCCTTGTTCGTCGCTGAACAGGCGGCGGCCCTTGATCTGCGAATTGTCAATGCAGCTGGCCATCGCCAAGGCCAATGCCAGCGCGCCTTATCCGTTCAATATCCCTGCAATTGCCTTGGCCACAGCAACAGGTACGGCCTCGATTGCCGTACTGCCGGAGCGACGATTGCGGGCTCAAGGACGGCATTGTCGCTCTGGACGGCCCGGAACGGCCCGCTCGGACTCATACCCGCCAGATCGTCACGCGGCGAAGCCTCGTCACGGCGGCAGCAACCGCCAAAAATGCCGATCTTCTGCGCGCGATCGATGCCGGTGTGGACACCCGCAAGAGTTTTGCGGGTATCAATATGCGCGGCGGCGCGACGGTGAACATCGGCCGGCACGCAACTCCATGTGCACGGCAATGTCGACGGTCAGGACATGCTGGGCCGGATAGAGGCCATGCTGGCGGCGCACGAAACGAACGCGGTTCGCCGGGTGCGCGCCTCGATCGCCGAAGACAATTATCTCAACACGGCGAGGCATAAACGATGAGCGCCGGTGAGATCGCGCCTTGCAAAGGCATCGTGTCTGCGACCTGGGAGCTGGCGCACCAGCAGACCGAAAGCTCGGGCTGTCCGGTGCGGCGGATGTTCTGGAGCTTCGACCCTCGTACTGGCGCGTCGAACTGGACGTGACCTGTCCCACGACCGCAGATTACGACATCTGGAAAACCTTTCTTAACCGGCGGCGCGGCTCCGATCGCAGTTTCACCCTGCCGCGCACCTTCCGGGCCCGCCCACGTGACAAGGGGGTGGTGAGCGATGCGGGCCTGACCCTGTCCGGCATCGATACCGCCGACCGGTCCTTGATCTGGGCGGGGCGGGCACCTGGTCTGCCCAGCCGGGTGACATGGTGTCCTATCGCACCCTTGCGAATGGCTGGTGGATTGGCGAGGTGCAGATCGCCAACAGCGCGTCCGGTGGCGCTGTGTTGCTGGTGATGGAGCCAGCGCCGCGCACCCCGCACGCCTCTGCCCCGGCACCGCGCAGGATCGATGCCTGATGGCGAGTTCCGTCTGGACGGTGAGCCGCGCTGGGACGAAGCCACACGGCGGCGTTCCGTCCGCTTCTCGAGCGCGACAGGTGATCCGGTGAGCGGCGTCTCGCTGCGCGGGTTTCGCGCTGGTTTCTTGAAATCTTTCTCGATGGTGCCACGCTGCGCTGGACCAATGACCATGACCCGCTGACGCTTGACGGGCAGGTCTATACCGGTCTCGGCGACCGGATGGTGCCACCGGACGATATCGAACGATCGGCCAGCCTGAAGAGCCAGAAGCTCAAGATCGGATTCGACAGCGCGCGGCAGACAGATGATACCGATCCGATTCGGCGGCTTGCTCGACAGCGTCTGGCGCCGACGTCAGGTCCGGCTGCGTCATCTGGTCTGGGACCGGTCTGCAAGCCCTGCAACAGCAGACGTGCTGGCAGATGAAACCGGACGGATTCTCGCGGGCTTACGGACACGATCCGCGATGGTCAGCCCGCCACGCTTGAACTGGATATTGAAAGCGGTGCGCTGATCTATCTGGAACGGCGGATGCAGACGCGTACACCGGAGAACCAGAAGGCCGCGTTCGCAGGCGATATGGGGTTCGATCTTGCGCCGAAACTGGCCGAATCAAAGGTCGCCCTGCGCACGAAGACCACCAAGGCCGGAACGGTCGAAAAGACTTATCCGGAAGATGGTGCACCGCCCGCGCGTGAGCTGCTTCTTGGCCGGTTCCGCACGGAAGGCTCGTTGTGGCCCTCTTCGCCAACGGTCAGCAGAAGAAATACTATCAACAGGTCCGCGCGATTGCCGACCACGAGATCGACCGCATCACGCGGCTGGGTCGACGGCGAACAGGTCTATTCCGGTGTGCTGGCGGACGGCGTGCGCACCGAGATGACGCGGTTTCGCTCCGGTGGTCCTCGCGCCTGATCACCGCGCATTACGGCAAGGCTGACCAGCTCGCGGGAGAGTTATCTGGTGACCAATGAGGGCCAATGGACAAGTGAACACAGGCTGCGCGGGGTCGCCTATTTGTCGGCGAGTTCCTGTGGGACGAAGACAATACGCAAGACCCCAACTTCGCCGTCGGCGGACGGGGCGCAAAACTCTATGACCGCAGGCAGGATACGACAGCGGGCGGGTCCGGCAGCCAGAGATGGGGCGACCCGGCGACGTGGGTCTATTCGACCAATGCCATGGTTGCCGCCGATCATTACCGGTGGGGACGGGTGATAAAATCCGGCTCCGGTGCCATGTGGTTCGGCGTCGGTGAAACCCCGCAAACCGTTCCCTATGCCGAGTTTGAAGACTTGGCCGACCATTGTGACGAGGCCGTGGGACTGAAAGCCGGCGGGACCCAGCCGTGCTATGAAGTCAACGGCACCATCACTGCGTCAGACGATCACAAGAAAACTCTGGAGGGTCTGGCCGCAGCGATGGCCGGGCGGGCGATTGACCAGGGCGCGGCGCACCACCACCGTCCGGCGCGTGCCCAGAGGTGGCGGTGACCCGCTTCGATGGCGACCTGGTGGCGGGAAGCGATTCAACGGCGGACCCTGCCGGGCGCATTGGCGAGCTGGTCAACACCGTGGAGGGCCGGTTTACCGACCCCGCGCAGGACTTCAAGCGGGTGGACCTGCCGCGCGTCACCGATCCGGATTATATCGAGGCCGATGACGGTGAGATCGTCGAAGACCCTCGACCAGCCGCTGCAACAATCCTCCGAAGCCGGTCAACGCATTGCCCTGCTCGATCTTAGACAATCGCGGCGGATTTTCACCCTTGAGGAAACCTTCCGCGGGAGTGCCTCCAAGGCCGTTCGCACCGGCGACTGGTATTTGCGGCGGTCTGCGGTTCGCGGCTTCGGTGACGGCAAACTGTTCCAGGCCGAAAAGGTCAAGGCTCAACCGCGACGGCTCGCGCGAGATCGAGGGTCTGGAGGTCGATCCGTCCGATGTGGCGTGGGATTTCAGTGCAGCTCAGGATGTGACAGCCCCGCCGCCGGTGCCAGCATTCTGCTCCCGGCCCTGACCCCTCCTGTAGTGAGCCTGACGGCAACCGCGCGCGTCTCCGGCGGCGCGACTCTTCCGGCGGTACTGATCGCTCGCGACGCTGCCTGCTGATCCGCTGGATATTCTGGCTGATCTGAACGAGGGCGAGTTCGGGATTGCGGCGGTCGGCGGCGGGATTGAAGGCCCTTCAACGTTCATCCGGTTCGATGCCCGCAGGACCAATCTGATACAGGAAGGTCTGCTGCCTGCGACCGTCTATGCTTTCAGGTTCCGTGCCATACAGGCAGAACGGTGGGACCTGGGCGACTGGCTATATGTCAATTCTACCAGCGTCTGGAACTCGACAGGTTTTGCAGGCGCTGGCGGGCTCGCCTATCTCGACTTCGCACAGCTCGGGCTGAATGTGCGGCGCTTCAACGGTCTCACAACCGTTTTTGACAATGACGCAATCACCTCGCTTGGTGTGGCCAGCGGGATTGCCGGACAGGCAGTCTGGCGACGCTGAACGCACTTGCCAATGGGTCCGCCTTCCTGACCGGGTTCGGGGCCATGTCGGGCGTCGACTTCGCGCAGCTCGGCACCAGCCTCTACCGCGCAAATGGCACGGTGGTCGCCGATACCGACGCGATCACCTCGCTGGGCGTGGCAAGCGGGATTGCCGGACAGGCAGTCTGGCGACGCTGAACGCGCTTGCCAACGGGTCCGCCTTCCTGACCGGGTTCGGGGCCATGTCGGTGTCGATGTTGCGCAGCTCGGCACCAGCCTGTATCGGGCCAATGGCACGACGGTGGTCGCCGATACCGACGCGATCACCTCGTGGGCGTGGCCAGCGGGATTGCCGGACAGGGCAGTCTGGCGACGCTGAACGCGCTTGCCAACGGGTCCGCCTTCTTGACCGGGTTGGGGCCATGTCGGGTGTCGACTTCGCGCAGCTCGGCACCAGCCTACATCGGGCCAATGGCACGACGGTGGTCGCCGATACCGACGCGATCACCTCGCTGGGCGTGGCCAGCGGGATTGCCGGACAGGGCAGTCTGGCGACGCTGAACGCGCTTGCCAACGGGTCCGCCTTCTTGACCGGGTTCGGGGCCATGTCGGGTGTCGACTTCGCGCAGCTCGGCACCAGCCTATATCGGGCCAATGGCACGACGGTGGTCGCCGATACCGACGCGATCACCTCGCTGGGCGTGGCCAGCGGGATTGCCGGACAGGGCAGTCTGGCGACGCTGAACGCGCTTGCCAACGGGTCCGCCTTCTTGACCGGGTTCGGGGCCATGTCGGGTGTCGACTTCGCGCAGCTCGGCACCAGCCTATCGGGCCAATGGCACGACGGTGGTCGCCGATACCGACGCGATCACCTCGCGGGCGTGGCCAGCGGGATAGCCGGACAGGGCAGTTTGGCGACCCGCAACACCGCAGCCTACGGCTCGGAATACCTGACCGGATTTGGAGCTCTGGCCCCGCCCCGACTTTACCCGCTTTGGGACCAATATCCGGCGCGCAGACGGGGTCTCCACCGTCGCCGATACCGACGCCATCACCTCGCTTGGCGTCGCCAGCGGGATAGCGGGGCAGGGCGCTCTTGCCACCCGCAATAATGTTACGTGGTCGGATACCTTTATTTCAGGCAGGCCGACCGAATTGACAGACGGTCGGGTTGCGTCGGTCTCACGACTGACGGCTTTCTTCCAACCGGTCGGCAACAGCCTTACGCTGCTGTCAGATCGAACGGCATCGAATTTCACCTACGCCAATTCGGCGACGGTGGAGAGTTTGCGTCCGGCAGCGGCGGGCGCTGATGTGACGGCTTCCAACGTGGCGAGCGGAATTGCCGGGCAATCGCCATGGGCAAGTTACGCACTGCCACCTGCAAGCGTGTTCAATTCCGGTGCAAACCTTATACGCGGCGGGCGTCCCTATTTCTGACAGACACGGGCGCGGCTCCGGCACTCAGCGGCTGGTCGTTTCTTTCGAACACGTGGAGCGTTCGCAATTCCAGCTTCGGGGTCGGCAATTATTTCGGCCTGACCGTCACAGGGCAGAACGGGTTACGGCTCGGCATCGGCCTCCTCGGTGTTCGGCGCCGCGGCGGGTGTCACGATCAGCGCCCAAGCGATTTAAAAGCTCGGCACGTGGGATGCGGGAACGCTGGAGGTTCTTATATCGCCTGTATTCCGATGCGGCAGGATCGGCCTTCATCGGCTCGACCACGCCGGTCAATTATACGGCAGGCGAATCCCTTGGCGTCGGTGTCGGGTGAAGACAGAGAACGCCACGGCGATTGCCGGCTCGGTCTCCGCACGGCTGGTAATCAGCGTCTCTGGTGCGACGGCTTCTGGATATGCCGAGGCAGCAGCATGGCGCGTCAAAGCGGAATACGGTTCGACCTGCACGGTCTGGTCAGACTGAAGCCTCTGAAAGCCTTCTATACGGTGCGGACTTCGCTCTAGGCGGCGCAATCCGGGATGGTGGGGCTCACGACGTGCGGCGATGGTTACGGGTGAGGGTATCGCAAGCGGCATTGCCGGACAGGCTCCGGCGGCAACCGACAACACAATTGAGGCAGGCGCGGACGTGACGGCCAATTCGGTCCCGCGTCTGGAGCTGGCCGCAACGTCGGTCACAATTGCGGTAGACCATACAGGTACGGTCCAGTCGGGCCAGCTTCCCCGCGTTGTCGGTGTCCGGCGGATGCGCGGGGATACGAACGTATCGGCCAGCACAACATGGTCAATACCTTCCGCATCGGGTGTGACCGCGACGATAGATGACACCGCGACGGCTTCTGGTGGAAACATCACCGTCACGGCCTGCAACGGCTCCGGATACATCACCGTTCGCGGCGTCAGGGATAGCGTGACACTGAAAGCACCATCACAATCACGCGCACCACGGCAGCGCCGCCCTCAACAGGCGGCAGCGGCGGCGGGACCAGTGCACAGGATACCATTTTTAATCCTGTCACCGGCACGACGGCAATTGCGATATCGGACGTGATGACAGTCTCGACCGGCAGCGGGGGAACGCTTTCCCTGAATGCTGACTTGCAAACGAGTGTGCCGCCCACGGGCGAGGTGGGCGACTTTGAGGCGGGTCTGCAATGGCAGTATCGCTTACCTGCCGGAACATGGACCGATGTAGGGGTTGAGGCGCTTTCGGACCCGGACGCATCGTCGCTTTCTGGCGGGGAGTTTGGCGGTAACGCTCACTCCACCCCGGACAGGTGACTTGCTCGCGCTCACAAACCGGCCTGACGGCTTCGACCGCATACGAGGTCCGGCTGATGGGCCGTAGAACAACATCCTCACCCACCACGACCGTGTCATTTTCCGGCACGGCAAGCGCCCAAGGCGGCTGATTTTTCAACCAAGGAGAGTAACATGAAAACCTATCCCACCGATATGGCAGCGGCCCATGAAGCCGTGCTGAATTATGCGAGAGCGGATGCGCCCTGGGGTGCGGCGCAAGCCAAAACCAGCCCGGTCGATGCTGTCGTGGCAGCCTTTGATTTCCTCAAGACGCAACAGAACCTTGGTCTGGAGGCCCGCCGTGTCCTGGCCGGCTGCGCGCGCTGATGGACCGCAAGGATCTGCACGGTCGCGGCGACAGCGGCGAGGCGCTGGCGGTGTTCATGAAAGTTTTGGCAACACTGCCTGATGATCCCGAGCCGGAAGCGGAAACGGTCGCGATCGGTGATTTAGCGTGATCGCGCAGCCCTTGAGCCTTCGAAACTACACGGAAACCGAGCTTCAGGGCGAGAGCCGGTTCATGCGCCCGGAGCTCGGGCCCGTCGCGGACAGCTTCCGCGACCCTCTGGGGCGCACCGGTTTACGTTTCGACGGTGCGGGGCGCAGTGGCGCGGTTCGGCCAGCCGGGATCGACCAGCCAGCACTCGGTGGACCATTGGGGTGACACCGCCGCGATAGATCTGTTTCCCGACGGCATGGTCACGGCCACGGACCGTCAGCGGGCGCTCCGCTGCGCAAAGCTGGCCGGGGCGTCCGGCATCGGGCTCTACCCGCAAGCGCGGATGGGCAGGCGCACCGGCATGCTTCATCTCGACGTTCGCCACGTCCGGCCGGGCGCGATCAACACGCCGGAAAACCCGGCGCTCTGGTCCGGCTGGCGCAAGCGCTTCGGTTCCGGCTGGCACTATCGCGACATTTCGGAGGCGCTGTTTTGACCGGGCTCCCTCTCCGCGTCTGGCTGGCGCTCGGCGGCGCTGGGCGGGGCGGCTCTGATTTGGGGGCGGCGCACGCCGCGCATGAAAACGCCGTCGCGCGCGTCGTCAGCGAGGCCGATGCGGCGGGCGCGGCCCGTGTGCAGGCGGCATGGGACGGCGACAAGCTGCGCCGGGCGGTCGATCTGTCCGACGCGTACACGCGCGCCCGCAAGGAAGAGGCCGCTTTCTGGCGCGCCCGCGAGGCGCGGCTGACCCGGCGCGCTGCCGAACTGGAAACCAACCTCATCACAATCGAGGCCCGCGCACGGGCCGCAAGGGAGACACTCGATGCGCAATCCACCGAACTGGCGAACATTCGCGTGCGCGGGCTGATGCTGGCGACAGTGCTGCCCGCGGCGAGCTGCTCGAGCGTGCCGCCGCCATCGTGCGGGCCCGTGGAGGTGATCGAGACGCCGGTCGACCCGCCGGAACCTGACCTTGCCATCGCCATCGGATCGGCTGGCACCGCCCGCACCGGTGCCGCTTTTTGCGTGGGGACGGGCCGGAGAGCGCCCAGCTGAATGCGTGCCTGGTCAACATGGACCTGCTGAACGCCGAGACGCTCGCGCTGCGCGCCCATGCCGCCTCGGTCGCGGCGCTCGCGGCAGGCGAACCCGGTTCGCCGGAGGGTGGCGAGGGGGAACCTGCGTCATGATCGACCGCGTCTATGACGAGCTGCGCCGGTTCTGGCGGATCGCGCTTTACTTGGGGCTGGCGCTCAATTCCGTTGCGGGACCTGGGCGCTTGATCCTGCTCGAGCTGCGCGGCCAGACGGAGGGGATGGGGCGATCCTTGGCGCGTACGGCACAACGCTGACCTGGTGCGCTGGCGAGTGCGGGCCTGCGCCAGATCGAGAAACAGCAGGCGCGTACGGCTCTGGGCAGGCCGTCGATCAGGGAGGCCCCGATGCCTGACACGGTCACCGACAAACGTCATCAGGAAACCGTCGCCGGACTGCACGCGATCGCGGAAAAGATGGAGGCGCTGATGGCGACCGTGCGGGCGCGTCCCGTCGGCCCGGCGATCAATGAAGCGACGCAGGTCACGACCGACCTGCGCACCCTCGCGCTGGCGCCATCGCGCTCGGCGTGGCGGGGTCGTGGGTCACGCTCTCGACCCGTATCGAGAGGCTCGAAAGCAGCACTGTCAGTTCCAGCGAATTGGCGCTGCTGCGGCAGGAGATCGGCAGCCTGTCGAAGCAGATGGAGGATCTCGAGGATTTCACCTCCGAGCCGCGATTTACGGCCAAGGACAACGAGTTACAGATTGCCCCTCTCCGCACCGAAGTCATTGCCCAGCGCGCGGAGATGACGGAGCGTGGGCGGTGGATGGACCGCAAGGATGATGAGCTGGAAGAACTCCGCCTCTCTGTTTCCAAACTGGAGAGCCGCCTCGACTAGGCTGGTGAGGTGGGCGCGGGAAGCTGGTGCGGTGCTTCTCAGTCCCCGTCTCGCGGGCGGCGATAGGCCCAGACTGCCATGCCGACCAGACCCAGCACCCAGAGCGCCGGGATCATGACCCCGACCAGGTCGCCCATCTCGCGCGTCATCGCATGCACCCGTCGAGCCACGACTCCAGCGCTTCGCGGGCGCGGGTGACGCTGGGGTAGATCATGGCCCGCCCGCCCGGATCGCAGAACGGCGTCCCGTCCGGGCCGCCCTTTATCCAGAGGAGAATCCGGTAGCCACCGCGCACCGGATCCACGCGATAGGCCGAGACCGGAGAGCGCGCACACGCCAGCAATCCGTCGATCCGCACGTCCACTCTCGGCCTGCCCATGAACTCACCTCCGTCTTGCGGGTTTGTTCCTGATACGTTCCGCGACGGATGGCAAGTGAAGTGGCCGGAGAAAGTGGGACAGTTTCCCGTTTCGTTCATGGTGAATTGGAGAGGTCGAAGAGGGAAGTGGGGCTCCAAAGAGTCCTGTTTTTATGGGCTTTTGGCGGTCTCCCTCCAACCACCACCGGCATACATCGCACCAGCAAAACGACTGCTTGCCGCGCGTCAGACCGACGATGGCAAGACAAACTGCGTTCAGCCGAGAACTTCGTTCTGGTGCGTCACGATCTTGCCGACCAGACCGTAATCAACGGCTTCCTGCGCGGACATCCAGTAGTCGCGATCGGTATCTTTCTTGATCTTCTCAAGCGTCTGGCCGGTCGCCTCTGCAAAGATACGGTTCAAACGTTCACGCATCTTGATAATTTCGCGTGCCTGGATCTCCACATCAGATGCCTGACCGCCAACGCCGCCACGGGGTTCGTGCAGCAAAAAGCGCGTATTCGGCATGCAGAAACGGTTTTCGGGCTTCGCGGCGCAATAGATCAGTGCACCTGCGCTGGCGACCCAGCCAGTGCCCAGAATCTTCACGTCAGCAGGCACGAACTTCACCATGTCATGGATCATGTCACCGGATTCGACATGGCCGCCGGGCGAGGACAGGACCAGAAGGATGGGTGATTGGTTCTCTGCCGCCAGCGCAAGAAGGCGTTCGCAGATGCGCCGGGCCTGCTTGTCATCGATTCCGCCGGTCAGCAGAATTGTCCGGGCCTTGAACAGGGCCTGTTCCAGGAAGCTGTTAGGCTCCGGCATGGTTGTGGTTTCGTCTTCATCGTCCAGGCGGAACATGGGCTCTCCGTAGTGTTTCATTACAAGTGTGGGGCATTGACGGCATGGTCAATGCCCATGCCGGTTCAATGACCGGGGAATTCCATAAGCGCATGAACCGGGCATCCGGCATCGCGAAGCCTGTCGCCGCCGCCAAGGTCCGGCAAGTCGATCAGAAAGGTCGAGGCGAGAACCTGCGCGCCGCCATCTTTCAGGAGGGACAAACCAGCCAGCGCCGTGCCGCCGGTTGCAATGAGGTCATCCACCAGCAGCACCTTCATGCCGGGTGTGACGGCATCCACATGGATGTGCAACTCGTCTGTGCCGTATTCCAGATCATAGGCCTTTGATCGGGTTTCCGCCGGAAGCTTGCCCTTCTTGCGGATCGGAATGAAGCCCGCCCCGAGAGCCTGCGCCATTGCGCCGCCCGGAATGAACCCGCGTGCCTCGATACCAGCCACGGCATCAACGCCTTGATCAAACCATGGGGCGCACAGATCGCGGATCGCCTGATCGAAAGCAGCAGGGTGTCCGAAAAGCGTGGTGACGTCGCGAAACAGGATGCCGGGTTTGGGATAGTCCGGGATCGTGCGGATATGGTCTTTGAGGTTCATAGAGGCTTTCTAGCGCCCGCGCGTGGCCCGGCAAGGCCAAACGTTACAGAACGCGCCTGGCGACGGCGTCAAGCTTTGCCACAAGCGCCGGGTCACGGTGTTCGGGTGAAGTGATTATTGCAAAATCCAGCCCGGTTTCGATACCCTGCGGCGACGGTGTACGGTCCATTTGTCCCATCACCTCGGCCAGACCCTTCACCAGACTGCGTCCGATATCGGCGTTGCGTCCCAGCACCTCCAGCACATTGGTGACCGAGACCGCGTCGGTCTCTTCACGCCAGCAATCGTAATCAGTGACCATGGCAATCGTGGCATAGGGCAGCTCGGCCTCACGCGCCAGCTTGGCTTCGGGCATGTTGGTCATGCCGATCACATCGCATCCCCAGGACCGGTAAAGCCTGCTTTCAGCGAGCGAGGAAAACTGCGGGCCCTCCATCGCCAGATAGGTGCCGCCGGAATGTACCTTCGCGCCTGCCATTCGGGCGGCGTCGCCTGCCAGCCCGGCAAGCCGCGAACAGACCGGATGCGCCATCGAAACATGTGCAACGCAACCCGACCCGAAAAAGCTTTTCTCTCTCGCAAAAGTGCGGTCGATGAACTGGTCGACCACAACGAAATCCCCCGGCGCATAGGCCTCCTGCAGGGACCCGACGGCCGATACCGAGAGCACATCGGTGCAGCCGGCACGTTTCAGCACATCGATATTGGCACGGTAATTGACGTCGGTAGGGGTGCGCGTATGTCCGCGCCCGTGACGCGGCAGGAAGACGAGATCAACGCTGCCTATTCGCCCGCGATACACCTCGTCGGAGGGCTCGCCCCACGGGCTGTCTATGCGCTCCCAACGCGCATCTTCGAGCCCCTCCATGGCGTAGAGTCCCGATCCACCCAGAATTCCGAGGGTCCACTGGGTCATTTCAAGCCTCATTCTCTCGATGTCGTTGCCCCGGATTGGCGTTGAAAGCGCAACAACGAAGCCTGGAACAAGAAAGACCGCCTGCAGGCGGCCTTTCGCTTTGGTTTTGAAAACGGTTGCTGCCCGTTTCCCTAATGCTCCACGTTGCGCCAGATCTGACGATACGAGAAATAGAGCAGCAGTGCGAGGAAGGACAGGTAGACCATTACTGCAAATCCGAGCGATTTGCGGTTGTTGCTTTTGGGCTCGGATGCCCAGGCTAGGAAATGCGCGACATCCTCTGCCATTTGCTCTTTGGTTGCTTCGGTCCCGTCGAGATAGGTTACCCGGCCATCGGTGAGTTGCGGAGGCATTGCGAGGAATCCGCCGGGCGGTGCATGACGCGGGTCGCCCGTCCAGTTTCCGAGCGTATCGCCCGCATAATAGGGGTTGTAATAGAGCCCGACCGGCTGGGCGAGGACGCCGTGAACCTCTTCGCCATAGGCTTCATCGCCGTGCATGACGAGTTGCTCATCAACGATTTCCTCGGCATCCGGATAGCCGGTAAGCAAGCGGTAGATATAGTCGGGACCGCCAACGCGCGCTTTGGAAATAACAGACATATCCGGTGGCAAGGCACCGCCATTGGCCGCGCGTGCTGCCTGACTGTTAGGATACGGGCTTGCGATCGGATCGGTTAGAAGGGCTGGACGCTGGATGACTTCACCGATCTCGTCGAGATCGTTCGCCGTGTACTGGGCGGCGAACGCCTTCACCAACGCAAGCGCGTCGTCGGGGTTCTCGTAGTCATAGAACGGTCCGCCCGCCTCTGCGAGGTTACGGTAGGACATCAGTTCCAGGCCGTGACAGGCTGAGCAGACCTCAAGATACACCTGCCAGCCACGCTGCACCGACGCGTCATCGAAGCGACCGAACGGACCTTTAAAACTCCAGTCGGGAAGCGGCTCGGAGGCCGGTTTCTCCAGCGATTTCGCCTTTCCACCGGCCGCATGGGCCGCCGGAAGCACCACCATAGCCGTGGCGCATACAACGAGAAGGGTTTTGATCAGTGACACGGTTTGACAGCCCTATTCTGCAGGAGCCGTGGCCGCCGAAGCGCCACCGGGCTTGAAGGTTGAGGTACGTTTCGGATCGCGGATGGCCTTGGCAATCGTCTCCGGTTCACCTTTCGGGCGTTCGACAATACCAAGCACAGGCAGGATCACGAGGAAATAGGCAAAGTAGAGCAGGGTCAGGATCTGCGTCAGCCAAAGGAACTTGAAGCCTGATTTCTGGACCGTCAGCGTTGGCGCGTAGCCTGCCGGAGCCATGGCCATGAAGCTCTGCGCCTCCTCATATTCCTCGAAGACAGCTTCATTCATGCCGTTCTCGGACAGGAAGGTTGCCATACGGGGCGCTGAATCCGGGTCGAAGTTGACCAGCAACTTGTCCGAGCCGGTCTTGAAGACCAGGTCGTCCGGATTGCGTGCACCGCAAATCCCAAGACCGATCGCCACGACGACAAAGCCGATGAAGAACTGCTTCGCCAGCGGGCGGTAGCGCAACGAACGTACCTTGGAGGTATCCAGCCAAGGGAGCACGAACAGGACGGCAATCGCCGAGAACATGGCGATGACGCCGCCGAGCTTGGCCGAGATGGGGCCGATGTCGAAGGTGATCGCCCGCAGGATCGCGTAGAAGGGCAACAGATACCATTCCGGCACGATATGCGGCGGCGTTTTCAGCGGGTCGCCCTGGATATAGTTGTCAGCATGGCCAAGAACGTTCGGCGCATAGAAGACGAAACCGGCAAAGATCAGGAGGAAGACAACGATCGCGAAGCCGTCCTTGACCGTATAATACGGGTGGAAGGGTACGGTATCCTGCTTGACGTTCTTCACGTCCACGCCGGTCGGGTTGTTGTTGCCCGGAACGTGCAGCGCCCAGATGTGGAGGATAACCACACCCGCCGTCATGAACGGCAGGAGGTAATGCAGGGAGAAGAAGCGGTTCAGCGTTTCGTTCCCGACGCTCGGCGCGCCCTGCAGCCAGATCTGGATGCTCTCGCCGACAAGCGGAATGGCACCAATAAGCGATGTGATGACGGCCGCACCGTGCAGAGACATCTGTCCCCATGGAAGCACGTAGCCCATGAAGGCGGTCGCCATCATCAGCAGGTAGATAACCACACCGAGAATCCAGAGGACCTCGCGCGGGGCCTTGTATGAGCCGTAATAGAGGCCGCGGAACATGTGGATGTAGACCGCAAGGAAGAACATCGACGCGCCGTTGGAGTGGATGTAGCGAATCAACCAGCCATATTCGACGTCGCGCATGATGCGCTCGACAGAGGCGAAGGCATAATCGACATGCGGCACGTAATGCATGGCCAGAACGATGCCGGTGACGATCTGGGTGACGAGGCAGATCGAGAGGATCCCGCCAAACGTGTACCAGTAGTTCAGGTTCTTCGGCGTCGGGAAGTCCACGAAGCTGTCATAGGCAAGGCGCACCACCGGAAGGCGGGTGTCCAGCCATTTGGTGAAGCCGGTCTTGGGTTCGTATGTCGAGGCATGTCCGCTCATGATGAGGCGATCCGCTTTCTCTGGTGATTAGATCGAGATGGTAACCTTGTTGCCATCGGCGCTGTAGACGTATTTCGGAATCGGCAGATTGGTCGGCGCAGGACCCTTCCGGATACGGCCGGAGGTGTCGTAATGCGAGCCATGGCAGGGGCAGTACCAGCCGCCATAATCGCCGGTATTATTTCCGGGCCCGACGGGCACGCAACCAAGATGGGTGCAGGACCCCGATACCACGAGCATGTCCGGCTTGTAGGTACCGTCCTCAAGCGGAACGAGACGGGATTCGTCGGTTGCCGGGTCCGGCAGCTTGTCGACGTTGACCGCGCGGGCCTCTGCGATCTCGGCTTCCGTGCGATGGCGAATAAAGAACGGCTTGCCACCGATCAGGACCCGGATCTCTCCGCCCAACGCCACTTTCGAGACGTCGACTTCAAGGCTGGAGGCGGCACGGGTATCGCGCGCCGGAAGCATCTGCGCCACGAATGGCCAGACAAGTGCCAGTCCTCCGCCGGCAGCAGCAGCGCCAGCAGCGATATGAATGAAATCGCGTCGCTCTTCGTCGACGGACTCAGGTGCGGTATTGTCGGTCAAATCGGAACTTCCCATGAAAGCAGGATCAACTTTCGATCTTCAACATAAACGTTTTTGCGACAAAAACTTTGCGGCGCAAGGTCGCGTCAGCCTTCGTACATCAATTCTGGAAGGCGATAGCGCGCAGCGCGGTATCTATCAACCACGCAGTTGAAGATGGCTCCTTGCGCAGGCGGCATTGTTCTGGCCTCCAAGCATGCCTTGCGATGGGCTGGTCACAAACCGCTTGCATCACAGAACTGGCTGCGGCCTTCCGCAAACCAGCCGGTGAACGTGGAGACGCCCGAAAGACGGCGCGTACGAGATGGACCTTGCCGGAAAGGATCGGTTCGGCCTTTCTGCATGTCCTGGCGGAGGCGAGACTATGAGGCTTGGGTTTTATCAACCGGACATTCCACAAAATCTGGGCGCAGCCATCCGGCTTGGAGCCTGCTTCGCGACGCCGGTGGATATCATCCAGCCCTGCGGGTTCGCGCTGACCGCCAAGGCCCTGGCGCGGGCAGCAATGGATTACGGCACGCTGGCGGATGTTACGGCGCATGATGACTGGGACGGCTTCCTGCGCGACGTCCGCACCCGACCGCGCAGGCTGATCCTGTTCAGCACATCCGCATGCACTGACGTTCAGGACTTTTCCTTTCAAGAGGATGACTGCCTGCTGTTCGGACAGGAAAGCGCGGGCGTTCCGGAAACTGTCCGCCAGGCCTGCGACGAGGCTGTCCTGATTCCCATGACGAAGGGGGCCCGGTCTCTCAATGTCGCAATGAGTGCGGGCATTGCCCTCTTCGAGGCCCTGCGCCAGACCGGACGGCTGCCCTGACACCTGACTGAACGGTGGCTCCTCGCCCTCCATACCACCGCAATATTCGGTAACTTGATCAGCCGACGTGGAAGGTGGGCCGAACCAGAAGGTTCACGGTCGGCTCATAAGGCAGGTTTCCGGATAGCGGTCCCTCTCTATCCAGAGGCAGAGAGGGGCGCGCAATTTACCGGAGTCAGTCGGTGAAGGTCCATTCGCCAAGATCGCAGAGGTTTGAGTCATATTCGACAATTTCGTCGCCGTCGTCGAAGACAGCCTTGATGTCGTATTCGCAAAAATCCTCGCCGTCGCCGATATAGACGGTCGTGTAGTTGCCCGAGGGCAGCACATAGCCGCGCGGCATGAGGTTGTCGCTCCAGTAATCGTCCGACGGATCGGATACCTGAAACTCGACAATGTCATAACTCGTCAGGTTGATGATATCGAAAGCGAGATCCTCTGCCGAAGCACTCAGGGACAACGCAAGGGCAGCGCCCGTCAAAACTGCAAATCTGATCATGTGTGTTCCCCCAAACCAATGGTGCTTGATAGAGAAACAAATTTGCCTTTGACACAAGTCAAAGACGCAGCCGGTTACTGATTGCGACGAATTATCAGAGGGTTTGCCAAACCGGCCCGCATACTGGCAGGGAAAGTGCGAACACTCCGCAGAGAGCGAACAACATGCCGAACACAGACCTGGACACACGCAAATCCGCTGCCGAAAGCTGGTTTCAGAGCTTGCAACAGACCATTCTGGCGCGCTTCGAGGCGCTCGAAATTGCGGCAGGCGCACCGATCTACAAAGGGGCACCGGGCAGAGCCGAACTGACCGAGTGGAAGCGTCCGCCCGGACCCGAACGGCGAAGATCAGGGCGGTGGGCCTGATGGGCATGTTGCGCGGACGTCTGTTCGAAAAGGCTGGTGTACACACGTCAACTGTCCATGGCACCTTTCCCGGAGGACTTTGCCGGTCAGATCCCCGGCGCAGTCGAGGCGGGGGGACGGTTCTGGGCCAGCGGGATTTCGCTGATTGCCCATCCGCGCAATCCGCGCGTTCCCGCCGTACACATGAATACGCGCATGATCGTCACATCGAAGTCCTGGTTCGGTGGCGGTGCAGATCTCACGCCGCTGCTGGACGATCAGAGGCTGGACGACGCCCCGGATACGCTGGCCTTTCACAGCGCAATGAAAGCGGCGTGCGATGCGCACGATCCATCCTATTACCCGGATTTTCGTGACCAGTGCGACCGGTATTTCCATCTGGCGCACCGCGACGAGCCACGTGGGACAGGCGGCATTTTCTACGATCGCCATGATACAGGCGACTGGGAAGCCGATTTCACCTTCACCCGCGATGTCGGTCGCGCGTTTGTGAACATCTACCCGGAGATCGTGGAGCGTCGCATGATGCAAGGCTGGTCGCCGGAAGAACGCGAAGAGCAGTTGGTGCGTCGCGGTCGGTACGTGGAGTTCAATCTGCTCTACGACCGTGGCACCACATTCGGGCTGAAAACGGGCGGGAACGTCGCGTCCATTCTCTCGTCCATGCCGCCCGTGGTGAAATGGCCATAAAAACTGTGCACCTGCATCTGGTGAAACCCTACGTCACCTGTCAGTGTAGCGATCCTTGAGGACGTGAATAGCCACCGATGACCGTAACGACAGATACTGCAGAACCGGAACGCATGTCTGCGGGACTTGCATCGGTCCTCGTCATCCTCCTGGCGTGCGCTGTACCGCTCATCCTGTCCGGTCTGGTCTCGGCAGGGTCGACCGATGCCTGGTACGCAGCGCTTCGCAAGCCACCTTTCAACCCGCCGGACATTGCCTTCGCCATCGTCTGGCCAACGCTGTATCTTCTCATGGCCGTCAGCGGATATATGGTTCTGCGCAGGGCCGGGTCGATTTCCGGCGCGCCCTATGCGTTTTCGGTCTTCTTCCTGCAGCTTGCCCTCAATCTGGCCTGGAGCTGGCTGTTTTTCTTTTTCCACCGACCCGAATGGGCGCTGATCGACCTGGCGGCGCTGCTGGTGGCGATCTCCCTGATGATGTCCGCGTTCGGCCGGTATTCGAAAGCGGCGGCCATGCTGCAACTACCCTATCTGTTCTGGGTGTTTTTTGCCGGCTATCTCAACACCGGTATCGTTCTTCTCAACTAGCGCTCCGGTTTCCCGTCGAACCGCCATTTCTAAACCCTTCATTTACGGTGAGGTGGGTAAATCCTGCCTAGCAGGCCCGTTTTCCGGGCGAAGGCTGGGCAAGAATGGCAGATCAGGCAGCATCTTCTCCGACACTTATGTCGACACTGGCGAAAGCCGGTCAGGGCCGCATCATCGCGGGTCTGGTCGTGGCGGCGCTTGTCGGCGGCGTGTTCGCAGCGATGATGTTGCGGACTGCTTCGCCGCAAATGGCACTTTTGTATTCCGGCCTCGACGTCACCGAAGCTTCAGAGATCGCCGGACGGCTCGATTCGGCAAATATCAAATACGACATGCGCGGAGATGGCTCGTCGGTGTTCGTCAAGCGCGACGCGGTCATGGATGCCCGGCTCATGCTTTCCGCCGAAGGTCTGCCGACCCGTGGCTCGGTCGGCTACGAGCTTTTCGACAAGCAGGATGCGCTGGGCGCAACCACGTTCATCCAGAACGTCAACCGGGTGCGGGCGCTGGAAGGCGAACTCGCGCGGACGATCTCGTCCCTTTCCAACGTCCGTTCTGCACGCGTACATCTGGTGCTTCCGGAACGGCGTCTGTTCGAGCGTGACGACCGGGCACCGACCGCCTCGATCGTTGTCGACGTGGTAGGCCGTACGCTGACATCCGGCCAGATCCGCGCAATTCGAAATCTGGCGTCCGGCGCGGTGCCGGAACTGAAGCCGGACATGGTCACACTGCTGGACGCCGAAGGTCAGCTTCTGGCCTCGGGTACGGGCGAGAACGGCGCAATCGGCGGCGTCTCACCGGACGAGCGCCGTTCGCTTGTCGAAGAAGAGATGCGGCAGAAGATACTGGCCCAGCTCGAACCGCTGGTTGGGCGCGGCAATGCGCGGGTGCAGGTCAGCGCCGATATCGATTTCAACCGGATCACGCGCCAGTCCGAGACCTTCGACCCCGACAGCCGCGTGGTCCGCTCGACCCAGACTGTCGAGGAAACAAATTCAGAACGCTCTGCAGACGGCGCCGATGCGGTCAGTGTCGATCAGAACCTGCCCGCAGCGGATGCGCCCCCCGGCACCGCCGCGCCGGTCGATGCGAGCCAGTCCGAACGACTGGAAGAAACCGTTAACTACGAGATTTCCCGAACGACCCAGACTGAAGTGATCGAAGGCGGGACCGTCCGTCAGCTCTCCATCGCAGTGGCGGTCGATCATTCCCGCAGCGAAGGGGTCCCTGCCGCCGAAGGCGAAGTGGCCCCTGTGAACTACGCGCCGCGCAGCGCAGAAGAACTTGCGCAGATCACTTCGCTGGTGCGCTCCGCCGTCGGTTTCAGCCCCGAGCGCGGCGACCAGATCGAGGTCGTCAACATGCGGTTTGCCGATCCCGACATGCCGCTGGAGCCCTTCGCCGAAGCCTCGTTTTTCGATTTCTCGCGGAATGACCTGATGCGCGGCGGCGAGCTTCTCGTTCTGCTCATCGGCGGACTTGCGGTCATCTTCTTCGTTCTTCGTCCACTGGTCGCGGGGCTTGTCAGCCCCGGCGGGCAAGCAAGCGGCACGTCAAGCACCGGCAAGACAGTCAACATTTCAGACGCCACCGGCAAGCTGACAGGTGAACAGCAGATCGAGATCGAAGAGCGCGAAGCCATCAAGATGAAGCGGTCGGAACTGGAAGACAGGGTCGATGTCGCAAACGTTTCCGGTCAGGTGAAAGCCTCCGCGATGAAACGCATAGCCGGACTGGTCGAAGAACACCCTGAAGAATCTGTTTCGATCCTGCGTGCCTGGATCAACGAACGTGAAGCGAGCGCGGCATGAGCCAAGTTTCAGCCGCCACCAAACGTGATCTGACCCGGATTGCCGGAGTTGAACGGGCTGCCATTCTCCTGATGGCGCTCGGTGAGACCATGGCGCCTGTCTGGGAAAAACTTGCCGACGACGAAGTCCGTGAAATCAGCCATGCGATGTCAAATCTCGGTGCGGTCAGTGCCGAGATCGTGGAGGCCCTGATCGCCGAATTCATCGACAGCATGTCGGGCTCGGGCGTTCTGATGGGCTCGTATGATCAGACCCACAAACTGCTGCAGAACTTCCTGCCCCAAGACAAGGTCGCTTCCCTGATGGAAGAGATCCGCGGCCCGGCCGGCCGCACCATGTGGGACAAGCTCGGCAATGTGAACGAAGTCGTTCTCGCCAACTATCTGAAGAACGAGTATCCGCAGACGGTCGCGGTGGTGCTTTCGAAGATCAAGACCGAACACGCGTCGCGGGTGCTCTCGGCCCTGCCCGAGGATTTCGCCCTGGAATGCGTTCAGCGCATGCTTCGAATGGAGCCAGTTCAGCGTGAAATTCTTGACAAGATCGAGATGACGTTGAGGTCCGAGTTCATGTCGAATTTGGCTCGCACCTCCAAGCGCGACAGCCACGAGATGATGGCGGAAATTTTCAACTCCTTTGATCGCCAGACGGAAAGCCGGTTCATGTCGAGCCTGGAAGAGCGGGACCGGGAGTCCTCCGATAAGATCCGCGCCCTGATGTTCGTCTTCGAGGATCTTTCCAAACTCGACCCGGGCGGGATCCAGACCCTGCTTCGTGCGATCGACAAGGACAAGCTTGGCCTCGCGCTGAAAGGCGCGTCGGATGAACTGCGCGACCTCTTCCTCTCCAACATGTCGGAACGGGCTGCAAAGCTCCTGAAAGACGACATGCGGGCCATGGGTCCGGTCCGGCTGAAGGATGTCGATCAGGCACAGGCCGAAATGGTCTTTGCGGCGAAGGATCTGGCCAATCGGGGCGAAATCATGCTGGCAGACGGGGGCGGCGATGACGAACTCATCTACTAAGGCGCGCCCGTTCACCTTCGCGACGGAGTTCACCGGCGACGGCGAAATCGTGCCCGAAAACGATCCGGAGCTGCGTACCTACACACACGCCGAATATACCGCTGCCTGCGAAGCTGCGCGCGTCGAAGGCGAGCGTTCCGCTCTGGCATTATCCGACGCGGCATTGTCGGCGTCTCTGGCTGACCTCGTCTCGCATCTCCAGCCAGTGCCGGAGGTGGTGCAGGTGTTGACCGACCAGGCCCGCCGCGAAGCCGGTGAACTGGCCCTGTCGCTGGCGCGCAAGATTGCCGGAAAAGCCGTCGACATGTTCGAAGCCGAAGCCCTGCAGGCGGTCATCGCCGATGCGCGTGATCTGCTACCGCGCGGTGTCGAGGGCGAGCTTCATGTTTCGCCTGCGCTGGCCGAACGGCTGAAAGACGGTCCCCATGCGCTCGATCCAGCCTTGAATTGCCGCGTTGTTGCGGACCCCAAAGTCTCTGTCGGGGCCTGGGTACTGGAATGGCCGGATGGCTCGATCAGCCATGATCCGGACCGGACCGAAGCCGCGCTGACCGACATTGTCCGCGCACATCTCGATACCGAGGAAGACTTGCAGGCCGACCTGTTTGCAGGGGCAGCCTGATGAAAGGAAATCTCCCATGAGCGAGACCGATACGATGAACCTGCCCGAGCTCGGCACAGCCGAGGCCGCGCAGAAACCTGCCGGTCCGGAACCCGAGCGGACAGTCAACGACCTGTCTCCGGTCTTCGACGTACCTGTGAACATTCAGGCCGTTCTCGGCCGGACATCGATCGAGGTGGCCGATCTCTTGCGCCTTGCCCCCGGATCGGTCCTCGAGCTCGACCGGCGCGTCGGTGAAGCGATCGACATCTTCGTCAACAACCGCCTCGTTGCGCGCGGCGAGATCGTCGTGGTCGAAGACCGCCTTGGCGTGACCATGACGGAAATCATCAAGAACGGGGAGGGCGTGATCTGATGACCGTCTCCGCCACCCCGCATCCACTCAAGCCTGAAGGAATACTCCCATGCGTGTCATGATGATCGGCGATCTCGGGGGTCAGCTTTCCGTCGCATCGAAGATCGCCTTCGACAGAGGCGCGAAAGTTGTGCACCTCGACACCATCGAGCAGGCACTCGCCAGCCTCCGTGCAGGCCGCGGTGCAGACCTTCTGATGGCCGACTTCCGGCTCGATCTGGAAAGCCTGGTTACCGCGCTGGACGCGGAACGTATCTCCGTGCCGCTCGTCGCCTGCGGTGTTGAAGCGGACGCAAAAGGCGCCGCCAATGCCATCCGCGCCGGTGCCCGCGAATTCATCCCGCTGCCACCCGATCCGGACCTGATCGCGGCTGTCCTCGCCGCCGTGGCCGACGACGACCGCCCGATGATCGCAGACGATGCGGCCATGAAGCAGGTGATCGCTCTGGCGGACCAGATCGCAGCCAGCGAAGCGTCCGTCCTGATCACCGGGGAAAGCGGCGTCGGCAAGGAGGTCATGGCCCGCTATGTTCACCGCAAGTCGAAACGCTCGCAGAAACCGTTCATCTCGGTCAACTGCGCCGCAATCCCGGAAAACCTTCTGGAATCCGAACTCTTCGGTCATGAGAAAGGCGCGTTTACCGGCGCAGTAGCACGACGCATCGGCAAGTTCGAGGAAGCGGATGGCGGCACGCTGCTGCTGGACGAGATCTCGGAAATGGACACCCGGCTGCAGGCCAAATTGCTCCGCGCCATTCAGGAGCGCGAGATCGACCGGGTGGGCGGCTCCAAACCGATCCGTGTCAACATCCGCATTCTGGCGACCTCCAACCGCAATCTTGCCGAAGCCGTCAAGGAAGGCAGCTTCCGCGAAGACCTTCTCTACCGTCTCAACGTCGTCAATCTGCGTATTCCGTCCTTGCGGGAACGGCGCAGCGATGCCGTAGAGCTGGCCGCCTATTTCGTGAAGAAATACGCGACCGCCAATGGTCTTTCGGGCCGGACGCTTTCCAATTCGGCACTGGAAAAGATCGCCGCTGCCGACTGGCCTGGCAATGTTCGCGAACTAGAAAACGCGATGCATCGCGCCGTGCTTCTCTCACCTGACCCGCTGATCGGACCGGATGCCATAATCGGTCCGGACGGGTTGGCGCAGCGGTCCGGCGGCGCGTCCGGTTTCGCACCGTCTGGCAATCCCGTGGTCGATCAGGCAACCCAGGCAGCACTCGCCGCATCGGATCTGGTGGGCCGCACGGTGGCAGACGTCGAACAGGGACTGATCCTCGACACGCTCGACCATTGCCTCGGCAATCGCACACATGCCGCCAACATTCTTGGTATCTCGATCCGCACCCTGCGCAACAAACTGAAAGCCTATTCGGAAAGCGGCGTGGCCATTCCCGGGCCGGGCGATGTACGGGCGGCAGGCTAGGATGGGTGCCAGAATGTCTGATCCTTTGAGGCAAGACCGGAAATGAGCGACACCGCCTCGACACCCCCTGTGGCAGCGACACCCTCCCGGTTTTCGGGCGGGTCGATCCTTGGCTATTTCCGTGCCGGGTTGACGGGCGAGATGGCGCTGGGGCTGGGCGTCATCATTCTGATCACGATGTTGATCATGCCATTGCCGGGCTTTCTGCTCGACGTGATGCTGGCGGTCTCGATCACCTTTTCCGTGCTGGTTCTAATGACTGCGCTGATGATCAAGAAGCCGCTTGAATTCTCAGCTTTCCCGGCCGTGCTACTACTGGCAACCTTGCTACGCCTCGGCCTGAACCTCGCCTCGACGCGCCTGATCCTCTCGAACGGCGCGCAGGGTCCTGATGCCGCCGGTGACGTGATCGCCGCGTTCGGGTCATTCGTGATGGGCGGAAATTACGTCATCGGCGTGATCGTTTTCATCATTCTGGTCATCGTGAACTTCGTGGTGATTTCGAAGGGCTCCTCGCGTATCGCAGAGGTCGCCGCCCGATTCACCCTCGATGCCATGCCGGGCAAACAGATGGCCATCGACGCCGATCTTTCGGTCGGCCTCATCAACGAGGACGAGGCGCGCGAACGGCGCAAGACCGTCGAGGGTGAAAGCAATTTCTTCGGTGCGATGGACGGTGCCAGCAAATTTGTCCGCGGAGACGCGGTGGCCGGGCTACTCATCACGGCGATAAACATCATCGGCGGGCTCGCCATCGGCGTCGCGCAGGAAGGCATGGCTTTCGACAACGCCGCCGAAACCTATACCCGTCTGACCATCGGCGATGGTTTGGTCAGCCAGATCCCCGCGCTCATCATCTCCATTGCAGCCGGTCTGCTTGTCTCGAAAGCCGGTCTGGACGGTCCCGCCGACAAGGCGCTTGGAACCCAGCTGATGGGCAATCCGGCCAGTCTGGCGATGGTCTCCGGCTGTTCAATCATCGCCGGCATCCTGCCTGGCATGCCGTTCATCCCGTTCGCCGCGCTCGGTCTCGGCACAGGTTTTCTGGCCTGGCGGCTCTACCGCAAGCGGAACGAGACCGCCCAGACCGACGCCGTAGCCAAAGCGATGAAGGATGCCGCTTCGGAAAAAGATGCGCCGGAGGCGCCCATGTCTGAAACGCTTGCTGTCGACGATCTCAAGATCGAGCTCGGCTTCGGACTGGTGGCTCTGATCAATGAGACCAAAGGGCGCAAGCTTACCGAACAGGTCAAGGCTGTGCGCCGCCAGATCGCGTCGGAATACGGGTTCGTCACGCCGCAGGTGCGCATTATCGACAATCTGGAACTGCCGTCCGAAGACTACCGCATCTGCGTCAAGGAGATGGAAGCCGGACGCGGCATGCTGAAACTTCATCATCATCTGGCCATGGATGCGAGCGGCAGTGCGGCCCCGGTGAGCGGCACGAACGTCAAGGAACCGGTCTTCGGTCTGCCAGCCGTCTGGGTGGATGAAGCGCGGCGCGAAGAAGCCTCTGTCAACGGCTATACGGTCGTCGATCCCGCAACGGTACTTACGACGCATTTTACCGAAATTGTTAAGGATAATATGGCGGAAATGCTGTCGTTCGCCGCCGTCAGATCCCTCATCGACGACCTTCCAAAGGAGCAGCGCGCCTTGATTGACGACATTGTTCCCTCACAGATCACGCTTTCGGGCATCCAGCGGGTCCTGCAGAACCTGTTAAGGGAATTTGTCTCGATCCGCGATCTGGCGACCATTCTGGAAGGCATCGCTGAGGCCTCCGCCGGGCAGAACGACCTGACCTCCGTCACCGAACATGTGCGGGGGCGTCTGGGACGCCAGCTTTGCTGGGCTCACACCAATGCGTCCGGTCAGCTTCCCGTCGTGACCCTTTCGCCCGACTGGGAACAGGCTTTTGCCGGAGCCATCATCGGTGAAGGCAGCCAACGCCAGCTCGCTCTGGAGCCAACGCGCCTGCACGCCTTTGCGGGCGATGTCCGGCGCGCCTTCGATCAGGCGGCGCAAACCGGCATGACGCCTGTCCTGTTGACCAGCGCAGGGGTGCGCCCGTTCGTGCAGTCGCTGATCGAGCGGTTCAGGCCGAAGACGGCCGTGATGTCGCAGAATGAAATTCATCCACGGGTGCGCCTCCTGGCCGCCGGTACGATCTAGAAAGCCCGTCGATGCGTCTGAAGTTTTTCTCTGCTCCCACCCGCGAAGAGGCCATGAAGCTGGCACATCTGGCCATGGGTCCTGACGCGGTGATCCTATCCGAGCGCGAAGGTGAGGATGGCTATGAGGTCCGCGCGGCCATCGAGCGCAGTTTCGGGCGCGATGCCCCTGCCCCGGAGTTCCGCTCACGTCCGCGTCCGCAACTGGTGGTCAACAGATACCGCGAAAAGCTGAAGGACCTTCTGGTCTGGCATGGCGCGCCCGCAGGCTTTGCCGACGTTCTGGCCAGCACGGGCGTGAAGCTGACGGGTGCAAATGAAGATCCGCTCGCTGCGTTCACAGCCTCGCTTGAAGGCACGATCGGATTTTCGCCGATAGCGGCGCCTATTCCGCGCCCGGTCATGCTGGTTGGCCCTCCGGTAGCCGGCAAGACGTCAACCACAGCCAAACTGGTCCGGCGCGCAGCCGCTGTCGATGTAGCCGCTGTTCCGATGGTCGCCGATTTCGACGCAACCGGCGGCGCGGCGCAACTGGCGGCCTATCTGCATCGCAAGCCCGAAGACCTGTCCGTCTTTCTCTCGCCAGACCGGCTGATGGATGCATTCACATCGATGGCAAAAGGCCGGACCGCCGTTATCGATACACCGCCAATCAATCCTTGCGACGAGGAAGACCTGCGCCTCCTTGGTGACCTGATCCGCCTGATCGATGCCGAACCGGTTCTGGTCCTCTCGGCCGAAGGCCATCCGGACGATCTGGAAGACACCGCTCGGGCGTTCGCAGACCTTGGCGTCAAGCGTTGCATTCTCACCAAGCTCGATGTGGTAAGACGCAGGGGCGGCGCGCTTTGCGCACTGTCCTCGGCACGCATCAGCCTCTCCCACCTTGCCCTTACCCCCTATATCGGAGGCGGCCTTGTGCCAGCGACCCCCAACCGGCTCGCCCGGCTTCTGCTGGACACCGCCCCGAATGCCGACTCGTTGAAAGGAGCCGCGTAATGAACATCGGCTTTCGCAAATCGAAACCGGAAGACCCCGCCAGACCGAGGGTTTATCCGGCGACCGTCACCGCCATTGCGTCAGGCAAGGGCGGCGTCGGCAAGACCTTCATGTCGACCTCGCTGTCCGCCGCGCTCGCGCGTGCCGGACAGAGAACGCTGCTTGTCGACGGGGACCTTGGTCTCGCCAACGTCGACGTGCAGCTTGGCATCGAACCCGAAACCGATCTGGCAGCTGTCATTGCAGGCTGGGTCGAACTGGAAGACGCCGTGACGCCGGTGCAGGGCGGCTGCGCCAAGGGCGGATTTGACGTTCTGCCTGGGCGTTCGGGCTCCGGCGCACTTGCGGAAATGGCCCCCGAGGACGTTGCACGCCTCGCTGCGGGACTGACTGCACTGGCGCTGCGCTATGATCATGTATTGCTCGATCTGGCAGCCGGTATCGAAGCCAATGTCATGCGGCTGGCGCGCGCCGCTGACCGTGCGTTGGTGGTCATCACCGACGAACCGACCTCGATGACCGACGCCTATGCCTTCATCAAGGTGCTGCGCGGCTATGCACCCAGCGTGACGCCGATCGTCGCCATCAACATGGCCGACAACCGTCAGAAAGGCCGCCAGACCTATGAGGCCATCGCCCGCGCCTGCAACACCTTCCTCGGTTTCCGACCGCCGCTGGCCGGTATCGTGACGCGCGATCCGCGTGTGCGCGAATGTCTGCGCAGCCAGAAGTCACTGATCGAGATCGCCCCGACCTCGCAGGCCGCTGTCGATGTCATTCAGATCGCCGAGGTGCTGATGCGCAGCGCAGAGCCGGGCAAGACAGCGCGTGACATGGAACGGGTGGGCTGAGGGCGACAGGGCGCTTTCAGCTCTTATTGCGATTGTGTCGCCGGATCGGATGAGGCTTCCGGTACCGCCGCATCTGGAGAACGTATCAGACCTCGCGGCTTCCGCAGCCGCAGGACACCTATTCGCGGGCCACAAGCGAATCGATAGCTCCTGAGAGGACCGGGGACTGGGCTTCAATCCGCCCGTCATTCGAGACGATCGCGACCGCCATGTTTGCCTCGGGGTCAACGCGTGCCACCACCAGCCACATCGTATTCGAACCGCTATGGCCGAGCGCGCCGTTTTCGTGCAGGCCCCAGCCAAGGCCATACGTATTCAGATCGTCCGGCGCGGTTGCCAGCAGCGTATAGCTTTCCGGCGACAGAAGCGTACCGGGCTCGCCGCGTGCGCCTGCAAGCTGGTCGCTCAGGAACCGGCCATAATCGGCCAGCGTATAGCTCATCCCGCCGGCAGGCTGCATGAAGGCCGGATTATCCTCGCCCGGTGCCACGACCACCAGCGGACGCAGCAAACCCTTGCGATGTCCTTGCGCCACAGTGCCCGCATCCCCGAACGGCGCACCGGTGACGACATGTTTCATCTCCAATGGCTCAAAGACATGTTTGCGGAGAACCTTATCATACGGGGCCTGCATGATGGCCTCGATCATCGCGCCTGCCGTTACGTAGCCGAGATTGGAATAGGTGAATGCTGAGCCTGGCGTATTTGCAGGCGGCTCGGCCAGGGCATTTGCGACAATCTCAAGCCTGTCGGCGCGCGCATCGCGTGTCTCGGGCAGTCCGCCATACGCCAGCAAGGCTGCAATCCCTGCATTGGCCTTCATGCCCGACCGGTGCGAGAGAAGCTGACGGAAAGTTACATCCTTCCACGCCGGATCGATCACCTCGATGGTATCTCCCAGAGCGTCCTGCACTGTCGTATCGAGGGTAAGATGACCCTCTTCGGCTAGCTTGAGAACGAGCGTGGCCGTAACTGCCTTGGAGTTCGAGCCCATATGCCAGGCATCATCCAGGGCAATGCGGGCCTCGCCCCCTTCTGCGCGCACACCGGTGACGGCCGTCAGCACCCGACCGTCAGGGAAAACCGTGACAGCGCCGACAGCCGGCGCACCGGTCTCGGCCCGGACGGATTTCACGGCTTGAGTGAGGTCATCTTGCGCCGTCTGCGCCGTAGCGGACACGCCGATAAAGCCTGACGAAAGCAAAAGCCATGCGCAGCCTGCGGTAAAGCAACGAAACATCCGGAAGCCTCCATGTCTTTCGCACAATGTAGGGAAAGATGTTCCCTGAAGGAACAATCTGCCGGAGCGCAATCGTCACGACAAACGGTCGTGAGGCGCGGCATGGCGAAATTTTCAATGAATACGGGGCCTTTCGTGGAAAGGTCTTGTTTACCAAGCGGGCATGCCGATTGCGTTGCAGCTAACCGGACAAAAAGTCCTCAGAGCCTGAATGGCTCGTAAATCCCTACCAGAATGGAAGGAACACAAAATGGCTGCCCTATCTGTAAACACCAACTACGGGGCGATGGTCGCCCTGCAACAGCTGAACCGTACCAACGTGGAACTCTCCCAGACTCAGGAACGCATCAACACCGGCCTGAAGGTCGCAACTGCCAAGGACAATGGTGCGATTTACGCCATTGCCCAAGGCATGCGCGCTGACCTTTCCGGCTATGGCGTTGTGCAAGACAGCCTGAACCGGGTCGGCTCGACCGTCGATGTGTCGATCGCAGCCGGGGGTGCCATTTCGGACCTTCTTATCGATATGAAAGAGAAGGCACTGGCGGCGTCGGACACAACCCTGACGGCCAACCAGCGCGCGGCATTCAACGAGGACTTCAAGGCTCTGAGAAATCAGATCGGAACGATTGTATCAAACGCGTCCTTCAACGGCGTCAATCTGATCAATAACTCCACCGCCGAGATTTCAGCGTTTGCCGATGCCAACGGTACGAACGTGATCACGGTGCTCGACGAGAACCTGTCGCTGAGCGGAACCATCGTCACAATCTCCTCGACGGCGTCGCTGTCGACGGCGAGTGTGGCGTCCGGATTCATCACGACAATCGAGACCTCTCTTGAGAATCTGAACCAGGCACTTGCCCGGCTCGGAACAGCGTCGAAGTCGCTCGCGATCCATTCGGATTTTGTGACGACCCTGCGCGACAGTCTCGAGAACGGCCTCGGCAATCTGGTCGACGCGGATCTTGCGAAGGAAAGTGCCAGACTTCAGGCTCTGCAGACAAAGCAGCAGCTTGGTGTTCAGGCCCTAGCCATTGCCAACTCCGCACCGCAGATCATCAACAGTCTGTTCCAGTAGACCGCCGGATCGCGGGGACGAAGCTCTCTTGAGGGTTTCGATCCCCGCATCTCCGCAGTTGGGATATGTGCTCATGCACGACAGTCAGGCAGCCGCCGACCGGGAAACCGGCGGCGGTTTTTTCTTGGCCGTTCGGCAGTTTCTGCCGGGTGGGCAGGATTTGCCCGGCATTTCTGCCGGATCAGGGAAATTGCGCCTGCCGGTTAACGTTAACGGGCGGAGGCGCTTACCCGTGCGCGCGTCCCTGTTAACCACTCATTCTGGCCGCGGAATTGCTCTTCCATTGATCGAGGCAAAACGCTTCTGCAGACCGAATGTCTGCGATGTTGACCAGAATGGAGACCGCTAAAATGGCGAGTGTAAACACAAACTACGGCGCCGCCGTCGCGCTTCAGCAGCTCAACCGTACCTCGGCTCAGCTTGAAGTCACCCAGTCCCGGATCAATACCGGCCTGAAAGTTGCATCCGCCAAGGACAACGGCGCGATCTACGCCATTGCTCAGGGCCTGCGCTCCGATCTGGCAGGCTATAACGTCGTTCAGCAGTCGCTCGACCGCGTCGGTTCTACCACCGATGTCGCTCTCGCCGGTGGCGAAGCTGTCTCCGATCTCCTGATCGAGATGAAGGAAAAGGCGCTCGCCGCTTCCGACGAGACGCTGACCTCCACTCAGCGTGCTGCTTTCAGCGAAGACTTCAAGGCGCTGCGCGAGCAGATCAAGACGGTCATCGACAACGCGTCCTTCAATGGCGTGAACCTGCTCAATGGCTCCCAGACGGCCGGTATCGCCGCCATCGCCAATGCTGACGGAACGCAAACGATCGTGGTGGCCGACGAGGACATCTCGCTCAGCGGCTCGATCATCACCCTGTCCGCCAGTGTCGATATCGCCACGGCGACCACGGCAGCTGCCGCGATCACGGCCATCGAAACCTCGCTTGGTAACCTTAACCAGGCGCTGGCCCGTCTCGGAACCGGTTCCAAGGCGATCTCGACCCATGCGACCTTTGCAACCCAGCTGGCAGACGTGACCGAAGCCGGTATCGGTAACCTGGTCGACGCCGACCTCGCCAAGGAAAGCGCACGGCTTCAGGCCCTTCAGACCAAGCAGCAGCTCGGTGTTCAGGCCCTGTCGATCGCCAACCAGTCTTCCTCGATCGCGCTCTCCTTCTTCCGGTAGACGCGTCGGGACACAGAATAATACAGGGTGGCAGCCCTTTACCTGGCCGGGGTCTCAAAAGGATCCCGGCCTTTTTCTTTCGGGGCGGGCCCCTAAACCCCGCGCTCGAACGGGTCGCGCATCAGGATGACATCCTCGCGTTCCGGCGAGGTAGAGACAAGCGCGGCGGGCCGCCCGACCAGTTCTTCCAAACGACGCACATATTTCACGGCTTCGGCAGGCAGATCGGCCCAGCTTCTGGCCCCGCGCGTGCTCTCGCTCCAGCCTTGAAGGGTCTCATAGACCGGCTCGACATTCGCCTGATCGGTCAGCCCGGCCGGGAAATAGTCGATCTCCTTGCCGTTCAGCTTGTAAGCCACGCAGACCTTCAGCTCGTCCATGCCATCCAGAACATCGAGCTTGGTCAGAGCCAGCCCGTTTACGCCCGAGGTGACGCAAGCCTGACGAACCATGACGGCATCGAACCAGCCGCAGCGCCGCGCGCGGCCTGTCACGGTGCCAAACTCCTTGCCGACAGTGCCCAGCCGCTTGCCGGTCTCATTGTCCTGCTCGGTCGGGAACGGCCCTGCCCCGACGCGGGTCGTGTAAGCCTTGGCCAGCCCCAGAACATAGGAAATCGCTCGCGGCCCAACGCCTGCGCCCGCCAGCACGTTACCAGCCACGACGTTAGACGAGGTCACATAAGGATACGTGCCGTGATCGACATCCAGCATGACGCCCTGCGCGCCCTCGAAGAGAATGCGGCGGTCAAGCTTCACCTGCTCGTCCAGCAGCCGCCAGACGGGGCGGGCATGGGCGAGTATTTTTGGCGCAATTTCGAGAAGGTCTGCCTTCAGCTCTGCGGCGTCCGGTTCGGGCATGTCGAGGCCTGCTCGCAAGGGCCGGTGATGGGCCAGCAGCCGCTCGATCTTGAGGTCCAGCGCTGCCGGGTCTGCCAGGTCTGCCACGCGAACGGCACGGCGACCCACACGGTCTTCATAGGCAGGCCCGATACCGCGCTTGGTGGTGCCGATCTTCGCATCGCCGAGCGCCCCCTCGCGGGCCGCATCGAGATCACGGTGCCAGGGCAGGATAAGACAGGCATTGTCGGCCAGCACCAGATCATCCGGCCCGAGCGTGATGCCCTGTTCCTTCATCGCCGCGATTTCGGAGAGAAGCTGCCACGGGTCCACAACGACGCCGTTGCCGATGACCGAAAGCTTGCCGCCACGCACCACACCCGAGGGGAGCAGGTTCAGCTTGAACGTCTTGTCGCCAATGACCAGCGTGTGACCGGCATTATGCCCGCCCTGAAAGCGCACGACCGTATCGGCCCGGCTGGACAGCCAGTCGACGATCTTGCCCTTGCCTTCATCGCCCCATTGGGCACCGACCACGACAACACCGGCCATGCAGATACTCCCTGATTGTGATGTGACGGACCGCTAGTCGCCGAAGGTGTAGGTCAGCCGGACGCCGAAATTGTCGAGACCCTGATTGCGACCATCGCCGAGAATCTGGCCGTGCGACAGGTGCTCATAGATAAGCTGCGCGCCGAGGCGGTCGTTGAAATAGCGTGTCAGCGCGAAAGTAGTGCGGAAGAGGTCTTCGGAGCCGAGCAGCACGTTCTCATCGGTAAAAGCCGAGGCTTGCGGCGACCCGTCAGGAAACGGGTTTGACACCGCGCCGTCATGAATGACGTAGGCAAGGCCGGGCTCGAACGCCCAGTTATCGGCAAACCGGAAGGAATACTGCAGACCCGCACCGGCAAAACTGGTGTTCCCCGCAGTGTTGACCGACGCCATGACGAACGGTTTGGGCGAAAAGGCCCATGAGAGAAAATCCGGTGAGTTGAAGACGATCTCGCCCTGAATGTTCGGTCCGTCTTCCTTGTCGGCATTCTTGCAATCGGTGATGCAGAGATTGTGAGCCATCACACCCAGACGGGCTTCATCGACGATACCGGCAGAGACCGGTTCCGCCAGCGCCAGAGCCGATACACCAAGACAGGCAAGATACTTCATCATTGGCCAAACCCCTTGCGCCGTTATTGTTTCACGTTTGCGCATCCTCCTAAAGCGTTTCACCGCGCGATGGAAGCGGGTGCTGGGCAGGTGGCCTGTTTCGCGTCGTGTGTGGAAGGTGGGAGCGGGCGGTCATGCCGACGCGCTCTCGCATTTCGACAGGCTCAATGTGACAGCGCTCGCCGGTCTCATCCTGAGCGTGTCGAAGGATCAAGACCCTGCGGCCTTGCGCCCTCGTGCTTCGACAGGGTCAGCATGAGAGCGCTCTCCGCCACTACTCGCCTCACTTGCGCGTTGTGGTACATCAATCGCGGCAGCGCGCGCATGCGGAAACCCGACGGGGCGACGAGAAGGAGGCGGCATGATCCATAACGAAGATGTCGCTGCTCCAGAGCCCGGGCGCAAAGCCGGGTCGGGACTGGCCTCGCGTCTGCTTTTCCTGACCGTGCTTCTGGTTCTGGCCGCAGAAGCGATGATCTTTCTGCCTTCGGCGGCCGCCTACCGCGTCGACTGGCTGAAAGAGCGGATCAATGCCGGAGAGATCGCGATACTGGCGCTGGAAGCCTCACCCGGGCGCATGGTCTCGGAGGAACTTTCCAGGCGGCTTTTGGAAAACGCGCAACTGGTTTCCGTTGCCATCGCGACGGAGACAGGCCGCGAAATGATCCTGCGCTCCGACATGCCTGTAGAGGGGACAGTCAGGCTGGTCGATCTGCGGGACGAAACGCTGATCAGGCGCATTCGCGAAGTGATCTATCTAGCCAGCGATGACGAAACCGATTTCCTGCGCGTTCTGGACACGCCCAGCATGGACGGCGCGTTCGTCGAGATCATTGTGCCGTTGCAGCCCTTGCGGCGGGATGTGCTGGACTACAGCCATCGCATCCTGTGGCTGTCGCTGTTCATTTCCGGCTTTACCGGGCTTCTGATTTATCTGGTTCTTCTCGGCACCGTCATCCGGCCAATGCAACGTATCACCGCTTCCATCGAACGCTTCCGGCGTGACCCGCAGCACGCCTCCGCGCCTATGAAGACCGGCACGCGGAGCGACGAGATCGGGGCTGCGCAGAACGCTCTGGCCGATATGGAAGACACCGTGCGCGCCGCCCTGAAAGCGCGCCAGCGCCTCGCCCTGATCGGCGAGTCGGTGGCCAAGATCAATCATGACCTGCGCAACTCGCTGACAGCCGCGCAACTGGTCTCCGAAGGTTTGGCGGCGAGCGAGGACCCGCGTGTGCAACGTGCGGCGCCGCGGCTCGAGCGGGCGATCGAGCGCGCAATCACACTGACAGGCGATACGCTGCGCTACGGGCGAACCACGCCGCCCGACCCTGTCCTGCAGAACGTATTGCTTCATGAAACGGTCGAGGAAGCGGCTCTCGAAGGTCTGTCAGGTACACACAAGATCGATTGGGAGAACGCCCTTCCTGGCGGTGTCGTCTGGCGCAGCGACCCGGATCATATCCACCGCATTTTTGCCAATCTGGTTCGCAACGCGGCGCAGGCGATGTCTGGCGGGGGCGATAGCGGCAAACGGCATCTCGTTCGGGCATCAATGGTCGAACATGGCGACCGGCTGGAACTGAGACTTGCCGATACCGGCCCCGGCATCCCGGAGCGCCACCGCGGTTCTCTCTTCAAGCCGTTTGCAAGTTCCACAACGCCGGACGGGTCGGGCCTCGGGCTCGCCATCGCTCATGAGCTGGCCACAGGGCTTGGCGGCGATTTGAAGCTGGACAAGACCGGACCGGACGGCACGGTATTTCGGCTGGTCCTGCCAAGGCCGGAACCAAAACGCTAGATCAGCCGGCGTTTGAGGTCGCGGACTAGAAACCGCTGCGGAGATACGTGTTCCGCCTCATTACGCGACAGGAGAGACGGTTCACCGAGCGCCATGGCGGCAATATGCTCGGCCATCAATGGGGCAAAGGTGAAGCCCCGCGCACCAAGCCCTGCCAGCAGATAAAGGTCAGATCGATGATCGGGCGCAGTCTGCAGCGCCGCCCCGGTGCGAAGCGCGTCCCCGGTCTCTGCGACGTAGCTTGCCGGATCGGTCCAGACACCGGCAATGGGCATGCGGTCCCTTGTGGTGGCCCGAACGCTCGCCCGCGAGGTCAGCGAGCTTGCGTCCAGCCGCGCGTGGAGGTCCGGGCTCAGAGCCTGTATTGCCGCCAGACTGGCTTCCCGCATTGCGGGGTCCGCTGCAACACTGGCCACGGTTTCACCGTTTCCCATCGGCGCAAATCCGGCACCAAAGAGGAGCTTTCCTCCGTCCGCCAAGGCGTATGTTCCGGATGCGATAGCGCGGCGTTCATCGACGTTTGACGCACGCTCGAGCCTGCCGTTCTCCACCTGCCCTTTCCGCGCGATCAGGCCCAGCCATTGCGCGTCTGCCTGCTCGCCAAGCGTTGCCCCGGACGCAATGACCGTGAGGTGACCTGTCGTGGGGGCCTCTTCAAGCAGGCGCGCCAGATCAGCAGCCGTATGTGTCGTGACGGTGATTTTGGTATGGTGCAGGAGCGCGGCAACGAGGTGGCGCGGGTGAAGGATGAGCGCACCGGGATAGACCAGTCCCCCGTCCTCGCCTGCCCGCAGAAAGGTCTCATCCAGCGGCGGGTTGTCGAGAAGGTCTGCATACCGTGCGCGGTCTTTATCACCGCCCGGCAAATGGTGGACCGGCACAGGAAAGGCGGCATCTGAAAACCTCCCCCAGCTTGCAAGGGCGTGCAGATAGGCAATGCGTGCCAGCCGCGCGACCGGCCCGTCGGAGGCATCGAGCCGTGGCATGACCAGAGCCATGTCATTGCCGCTAGCGCCATTTGCGGGATCGCCTGCCTGGTCGATAACCTCGACCTGAAACCCCCGCCGCGCGAAAGCATGGGCCGCGCTCGCACCGGCAATCCCCGCGCCGATGACCCGAACATGCGAAATGCTCGCCAACCGCGTGGGTCGACGCAGGAACGGGTCCGGCTCCGAAGCCGTGTTACCATCGGGAAAGACCGCTTCCAGCCGGTGGCGCTTGCGGCTAAAGCCTGTCTCCTTCGATACGGCAAACCCCGCATCTGCAAGCCCGTGGCGGACCGCGCCCGCCGCCGTGTAAGTGCCGACACGCGCACCGGGCGCTGACAGGCGCGCCATGTGAGAGAAAATGTGCGGCGTCCACATCGCCGCGTTTCGCGCAGGTGCGAACCCATCCAGAAACCAGGCATCGACACCTGCCTGCCATCCCTCAAGTGCCGCCCCCGCGTCCTCTACTGTCAGCGTCAGCGAGACGCGCCAGTCATCGAACACGAACCGCTGCGTCCCGAACATGCGCGCAGGCCAGTTCGCCAACAGCCGGTCTGCCAGCGGGGCAAGTTCCGGCCAGCCGGCCAGCGCGCGGGCGGCGTCCTTCTTTGACATCGGATACTTTTCGACGCTGAGAAAATGCAGCCAGCCATCGGGTCTGCGCCTCGAGGCCAGCCATGCCTCGACCGCTGTCAGAAAATTCAGACCCGTCCCGAAGCCAAGCTCACCTATGGTGAAGCGGTCGCAATTGGCCCAGCGCTCCGGCAGACCGCACGGCGCAAGATAGACCGCCCGGCCTTCCTCCAGCCCTCCGAGACGCGAATAATAGACGTCTCCAAAGCCGTCAGCGACAGGTGTGCCATCCTCGCCCCAGGAGATGACAGGCCGCTCCGGGAGGCGGCGGGTCATGATTTTTCCGGTGCGAGGCCGGCAATAAGATCTTTTGCCGTGCGGGCCACAAGCGTTTCGGGCAAGGGGCCGCGCAGAATGACCACGCGGTGCCAGAGTGGGCCGAACATGTCTTCGCAGGCCGCATCCAGATCATAGTCCCGACGGACCTGACCGCGTGTCGCTGCCTCTGCCAGAATGCCCCGCAGGGCCTTGCGCATGTTGGCGGCATACCATTCGCGAAAAACACTACCGCCCTCTGCATCATCGGCCGCGGCAATGAAGGCGGCGCGAAGCAAGTGGGCACCGTCCCCGGACCGGGCCAGACTGACCAGCGGCGCGAGCAGGCCCTCGAGCCGGGCCTGCAGGGTGGGCGCGGCCTGACCTGCAGGCTTGAACGCCTCCAGTCGGGTCAGGGCGCTTTCGACGGCAATGGCCCCGATTGATGGCCACCAGCGATAGATCGTCTGCTTGCTCGCCTTTGCACGTTTGGCCAGCCTGTCGGCGCTGAAACCACGCCATCCATGCTCGATCAGTTCGGCGCGCGCGGCCTCGAGAATGGCGATCCTTGATGCTTCGCTGCGTTTGGGGCCGCTCTTGCGCGCGCTTGCGGCTGCCCTGGCTGATGCCGCTTTGCCCGGTTCCGCCATTCAACGCGGTCCTGTAATTTGGTGTGACATAGGCGGCGCAACCTTTTAACGAGGGACTGGACTTCTACTGCCAACCCTCGATCCGTCCGCCCATGCGGCGAATCGCTGGTCGGCACCGTCAGAGCTTTAGCCTGACGTTTGGACATACAGGTAAGACGTGCACATGACAGTTCATCCGGTCGAGCCTTTTTTATCCGGCTACAGACACTTCAAATCCGCCGGGTACGAGAACCAGCGGGCGCTCTATACACATCTGGAGCAGGGCCAGTCGCCAACCGCCGCGATCATCGCCTGCGCCGACAGCCGTGTCGATCCGGCGACGATCTTCGCGGCTGCCCCGGGTGAGCTGTTCGTTATCCGCAATGTCGGCAACATGGTTCCTCCCTTCGATAGCGAAGGCGGCGTTCACGGCGTCTCCGCAGCGGTCGAGTTTGCCGTGCAGATGCTCGGCGTTTCGGAGGTTCTGATCATGGGACACGGCCAGTGCGGCGGCATCGCGGCCTGTCTGGAGGCCGTCGATACAGCGCCCGTTGGCACCTTCATTGCGCCCTGGGTCGAAATCATCGCGCCAGCCAGGGCGCGCGTGCTGGCTGACCCGCAGGTGGCTGATAGCGGGCCCGAGCGCCAGACAGCTCTGGAGCGGGCCGCGATCGGGGTGTCGCTGGAAAACCTGATGTCGTTTCCGTTTGTCGCGGAAAAGGTCCAGACCGGATCGCTTCGGCTTCACGGAGCCTGGTTCGCCATTGCCAGCGGCGAGCTGCATTGGCGCAATCCCGGGACCGGCGGTTTCGATGTCGTCTCGGATCAGCCGGTCTAAACCGTAACGGTAACAGCCCAGATCGCCGATCCCGCCATCACCAATGCCGCGCAAACGTAGAAGCCCCGGGCGAAGCGTGGTCTCGCAAAGCGCCGCGAGAGGGCCCGGGCCATGCCGCCATAGATCGACAATCCGGTCATTTCTGTCGCGGTCACCGTAAGGATCATCACCGTGACCTGCGGGGCCAGCGGGCGCGAAGCATCGAAAAAGGCCGGCAGCAATCCACCGAAAAACACAAGCGCGTTCGGATTGGCCACCTGCAGCCCGAAACCTTGCGCAAACAAGGCGCCATAGCGGGCAAGCCCACGTCGGCCACCGACCCGGGCTGTGGTCCCATCGCGGACATCTTCATCGAGCGTGGTTGATACGGAACGGGTTGCAGTGGTCCAGGCCAGCCAAAGAATGAACCCGATCCCGGCGATCTTCAGGCCAAGAAAAATGACCGGAAACTGCGTGGCAAGCACCGCTACTCCCGATGCGGCAAGCGCGATCCAGAAGACGTTCGCCGTGGACACACCAATGGCGGCCCAGAGTGAAGGCACGAAACCATGGCGCAGACTGGCGGCCATTACCAGCATCACAGCCGGTCCGGGGGTCAACCCGCCCGCGCCGAACAGAAGCACGAGAGAAGTCCAGAGTTCGGGCGTCATGGGCGGAGATGCGGGCTTTCACTGGATGGTTGGTAATTTATTCGAGAGTGGAGTGTAGCCGCTACAGCTGAAGCACGGGTCCACGAACTTCAAATGCTTTCACGGATTGGACGCCTGGCCCCCAACCATCCTCCCCCTTTCGTGGGGAGGAGTTTCCGCCGAACACGCAGCCTGGGCCTGCTCTCCCCCTTGAAAAGGAGGCTTGGTCGCTGGATCAGTAGGACCATCAAAGCAGCGGCTCTACTTTAGGGAGGGAGAACTGCTCACCGAAACCTACCCCTTCGCCCGTTCCACGGCTGCGGAGATCATTTCACGGGCATGCGACGCATCGCGCCAACCTTCGACCTTCACCCACTTCTCAGGCTCCAGATCCTTGTAGTGCTCGAAGAAATGCGTGATCCGCTCGATCAGGATTTCCGGCAGATCGGAACACTCGGTCACCTTGTCGTAATAGCGGGTGAGCTTCTGGTGCGGCACGGCAAGAATTTTCTCGTCCTGGCCCCCATCGTCTTCCATCAGCAACACGCCAATCGGCCGCGCACGCAGAACAGAGCCGGGCACCAGTGCTCGCTGGCCAACGCACATCACGTCGATGGGGTCACCATCCAGGCTGAGCGTATGCGGCACGAACCCGTAGTTACACGGGTAGCGCATCGAGGTGTAGAGAAAGCGATCGACGAACATCGCGCCGGATGCCTTGTCGATCTCGTATTTGATCGGCTCCCCACCGAGCGGCACCTCGATGACGACGTTGATATCCTCCGGCGGGTTATGGCCGATGGCGATTTTGCTGAGATCCATGGTGCATCCTTGTCACGTTCCGGCCTTCCTCTAGGAAAAGCGGCAGACGATTGCAATCATGATGCTGCGCCGCACAAATGATAGATCGTTATCTTTCCCCGCACGCAATCGGGTCTTGGCGAGACCACTGCGGCGTTTATAGTGCTGCAACGCAAAACGGGGGCAGACATGTCGGATATCCAGCTCAGCGACGCCATCAAGCGGGTCGCACCATCGGCGACCCTCGCGGTCAGCGCCAAATCCATGGAGATGAAGCGCGCGGGCATTGACGTAATCGGCCTTGGCGCAGGCGAGCCGGATTTCGATACGCCCGACCATATCAAAGAGGCCGCCATTCAGGCGATCCATGACGGCAAGACCAAATACACGCCCGCCGACGGCATTCCCGAACTGAAAGAGGCTATCTGCGCCAAGTTCTCCCGCGACAACGGGCTGTCATACACGCCCTCCCAGGTGAATGTGTCTCCGGGCGGCAAGGCGGTGCTGTTCAACGCCTTCATCGCTACGCTCGGGCCGGGTGATGAGGCGATCATCCCCGCGCCGTATTGGGTGAGCTATCCGGAAATGGTGCGCGTGACAGGTGCGAAGGACGTCATCGTCGAATGCGGCGCGGATGCCGACTACAAGCTGACGCCCGGTGCGCTCGAAGCGGCGATCACGCCGCGCACCAAATGGCTGATCCTCAACTCTCCCTCCAACCCGACCGGCGCGGCCTATACCCGCCAGGAACTTCGCGCGCTTGCGGACGTATTGCTGCGCCATGAGCATGTCTGGGTGCTGACCGATGATATGTATGAGCACCTCGTCTATGACGGGTTCGAATACTTCACCATCGCGCAGGTCGAACCGGGTTTATATGACCGCACGCTGACGATGAACGGCGTATCGAAAGCTTATGCCATGACGGGCTGGCGGATCGGCTATGCTGCGGGCCCGGAAAAGCTGATCAATGCCATGCGCAAGGTGATGAGCCAGTCGACCTCCAATGCCTGCTCGATCTCGCAATGGGCGAGCGTTGCGGCGCTGAACGGCGATCAGGGCTTTCTGGCCGAACGCAATGACGTGTTCAAGACCCGGCGGGATATGGTTGTTGACGGTCTGAACGCTGCAGACGGTCTGACGTGCGGGACGCCGGAAGGGGCCTTCTATGTCTACCCGTCCTGCGCCGGAACCATTGGCAAGCGCACGGCGGGCGGCGTCATCATCGAGAATGACGAGGTTTTCGCAACGCAACTTCTTGAGCAGGAGAAGGTCGCTGTGGTGTTCGGCGCGGCGTTCGGGCTCTCACCCGCATTCCGCATTTCCTATGCCACCTCGACCAAGGCGCTCGAAGACGCCATGAAGCGTATCCAGACCTTCTGCGCCGGGCTGAACTGAAGAGTAGACTTACGGAAAAGGCGCGGCGAAACGGGAGTGCTCAGTTGGCCTCGTCGAGCGCTGCGTTGATGGCCGCAACACCTGCGCGTGGACCCTCCGGATGGTCCCATACGGCTGACGAGACCGCGATGAAATCCGCTCCCGCACGGGCGAGCGCTCCAGCCGTCTGCGCCGTAACACCGCCAATGGCGACGCAAGGGACTTCCATCGTCTCCTGCCACCAGTCGAGAATGTCCGTTTCCGCGCGGTGCTGCGTCGCCTTCGTGGTGGTCGGGTAAAAGGCACCGAAGGCGACATAGTCGGCGCCCTGTTCGCCAGCCAGCATCGCCAGATGCCGTGAGGCATGGCACGTCACGCCGACAATGCCGTCCTCTCCGACCAGACGCCGGACGTCCTTATAGCTCATGTCAGACTGGCCGATGTGAACACCGTCCGCGCCAAGCTCTACAGCAAGCTCCGCACTGTCATTGATGAGGACGGCAACGCCCCGGTCCTGCACCCGCGCGGTGATGCGCTTGCCGAGCTTGCGCACCGCATGCGCATCAGTCATTTCACCGCTTTTCAGACGTATCTGCAGGCAGGCGATATCCCCGCCTGCTAGCGCTTCGTCCAGCTGATGCTCGAACGTATCGACATCCGCAATCTGCGGCGGGGTAATCAGATAAAGCCGCGTCCGGGGCCGCGTCATGACGCTAGCCGCACCGTGAAGCTTCACAGATGCTGTCGATGGTTTCCGAGAGTTGCGCGTCGAACTCCGCATCGCTTTGCTGCGCGGAAAGTCCCTCGGTCAGCGCGCGGCTGAAGCTGGCGATCACGCCGGTATTCTTCGACAGCCGGTCATTGGCCTCTTCGCGCGAATAGCCTCCGGAGAGTGCGACAACGCGAAGAACGCGCGGGTGATCGACCAGCGTCTTGTAATGGTTGGCTGTTTCCGGAAGCGTGAGCTTCAGCATGACCTGCTTGTCGTCCGGCAGCGCATCGAGATGGCGGGTCAGTTCGCGCAGCAGAATATCTTCGGCGGCGGCCTTGTCTGAAATCGAAATCGTCACTTCAGGCTCGATGATCGGCACGAGACCGTGACCGAGGATCTGCTTGCCGACCGCGAACTGCTGATCGACGACTGCGGCGACGCCGTCTTCATTGGCGGCGTCGATGACCGAGCGCATCTTGGTGCCGAAAATACCGTGCTTGACGGCTTTCTCCAGAAGCGCATCGAGCTTCGGCATGGGCTTCATGCATTTTGCGCCGTTGGCTGTCTCGTCCAGCCCGCTATCCACCTTCAGGAACGGAACGACATGGCATTTTTCCCAAAGGTATTTCGCCGTTGGAAGCCCGTCGATCTCGCCGTCCATGGTCCGCTCGAACAGGATTGCACCGATCACCTTTTCGCCGTTGAAGGCGGGTGATTTGATGATGCGCGTCCGCATCTCATGGATCTTCGCGAACATTTCGGCGTCATTGCCATAAGCGCTTTCCGGCACCCCGTATGCGGCCAGCGCCTTTGGCGTCGAGCCGCCGGACTGGTCCAGCGCGGCGATGAAGCCTGCCTTGTCTGCGATCTGTGCGGTCATGTTCTGTTTCGACATGTCGTTTCCCACCTTGTTAGTTCTTGTTGTTCTTGAGCGCTTCGACGCCGGGCAGAGCCTTGCCTTCCATCCACTCCAGAAAGGCACCTCCGGCGGTCGAAACGAAGGTAAAACCGTCTGCCACACCGGCATGATTGAGCGCAGCAACTGTATCTCCGCCGCCCGCAACAGCGATGAGCTCGCCGGACTTCACGCGCGCGGCTGCAGCCTTGGCGGCGCTGACCGTCGCCTTGTCGAAGGGCTCCAGTTCGAAAGCTCCCAACGGGCCGTTCCAGATCAGCGTCCTGGCCGCGTCCATGGCCAGCGCAAGAACCGCGACGGTTTCCGGCCCTGCATCGAGGATCATCTCGTAATCTTCTACGTCTTCGACGGCGCAGGTCCGGTTTGGCGCGTTAGCCTCGAACTTGCCGGCAACCACCACGTCGTCGGGCAGCAGGATAGCACAACCGCGTCGTTTTGCGGTGGTCTCGATCCGCCGCGCGGTTTGCGCCAGATCGTGCTCGCAAAGCGACGCACCGACTGGATGACCCCGCGCTGCAAGAAAGGTGTTTGCCATGCCGCCGCCGATGGCCAGAGCATCGACGCGCCCGACCAGATTTTCCAGAAGGTCGATCTTGGAGGAAACCTTCGCTCCCCCAACCACTGCCAGCACAGGTCGCTCCGGCGTCCCGAGCGCCCGGTCGAGGGCGTCCAGTTCAAGCTCCATGTTCTTGCCTGCATAGGCAGGCAGAAAGCGCGCAATCACAGCCGTCGAGGCATGTTCGCGGTGCGCCGCCGAAAAGGCATCGTTCACATACAGATCACCAAGCTGTGCCATCCGGCGCGCAAACTCTTCATCGCCCGCCTCTTCACCAGCGTGAAACCGGGTGTTTTCGAGAAGCACGATACCGCCCGCTGGCAAGGCGTCGATCACTGCCTTAGCCTCTTCGCCCACGCAGTCCGGCGCGAAATGCACCTCGCACGCCATGATGTCTGCAAACGCCTTGGCTACGGGTTCAAGCGTAAGCTCATCGACCCGTTCGCCCTTCGGTCTTCCAAAATGGGAAAGAAGTGCCACCTTGCCGCCGCGGGCCCGTATCGCCTTCACCGTATCAACCGCAGATTCAAGCCGGGTATCATCACTGACCTGGCCGGATGCGTTGACTGGAACATTGAAATCGACGCGGACAAGCACTGTCTTCCCCGACAGATCGCCTGCATCCTCGATACGCTTGAACGTCACTGACGTACCTCATCGCAGCGGGCACCCTGGCAGCCCGTTTTGCCCGAACCGTGCCGCGCCCTCCGCGCGGAGGTCTCGCCTAGATCGTTTTTGCGAACGCGATGGCCGTGTCGGACATGCGGGTCGCAAAGCCCCATTCATTGTCATACCAGGACAGGACACGCACCATGCGCTTGTCGGTAATGGTGGTCTGGTCGAGCGCGAACGTGGAGGACGCCGGATTGTGGTTGAAGTCCGATGACACCAGCGGCTCATCGGTATAGGCGAGCACACCCTTCATCGGGCCGTCGGCCGCCGCCTTGATGGCATTGTTGATTTCTTCGACCGTGGTCTCCTTGCCCGCATCGAACACAAGATCGATCATCGATACATTCGGTGTCGGCACGCGGATGGATGAACCGTCGAGCTTGCCGACCATTTCCGGCAGAACCAGACCGACAGCCTTGGCAGCACCGGTCGAGGTCGGGATCATCGAATGGGCCGCGGCGCGGGCGCGGTAGAGGTCGGAATGCATACGGTCCAGCGTCGGCTGATCGCCGGTATAGGAATGTACGGTGGTCATATAGCCGCGCTCGATGCCGACGGCGTCGTTCAGTACCTTGGCGACCGGAGCGAGGCAGTTGGTGGTGCACGAGGCGTTGGAGATGACGCGATCTTCGCTCGTCAAGGTGTCGTGGTTGACGCCGTAGACGATGGTCTTGTCGGCGTTCTTGGCGGGTGCGGACACGATCACGCGCTTGGCACCGGCCTTGAGGTGTGCGGAGGCCTTCTCCTTGTCAGCGAAGATGCCCGTGCATTCCAGCGCGATATCGACATTCATCTCGCCCCAGGGAAGCTCTTCCGGGTTGCGAACGGCGGTGCATTTGAAGGTCTGGTTTCCGGCGGTGATCGTATCGCCGTTGACCGTCACCTTTGCGGGGAGTTTCCCGTGAACGGAGTCATATTGCAGGAGGTGCGCATTGGTTTCGACCGGGCCAAGATCGTTGATCGCAACCACGACAATATCGTCGCGCTCATGCTCGATGATCGACCGCAGAACAAGGCGTCCGATGCGCCCGAATCCGTTAATCGCAACACGTACTGCCATTCTGCCACCCTCCAGATAAGTTTTGACCCCGGCATGCGGACGCGGCGCGGGAGACCTGCGCTCCTGATAGACTGTCGCAAAGGCAAGGTCCAGTCACCGGAAAACGTTCCAGCCCCGTTATTTGTCCTGTGTTTATGCGGTCGCAAACGGGACTCTGCCGCTCACACCTGCCTTGCTTTTCCGGCGCTGCGGCAGCGCTTCGAGCAATAGATCACCTCGTCCCAGACCGCTTCCCACTTCTTGCGCCAGGTGAATGGGCGCTCGCAGACCGGACAGACCTTTTGCGGCAGATCGGATTTCTTGACGCATCGCGGCATTGCAGGCTCCCGAAACGGATACGACAAAACTAGCGTACGGGATTTGACTTTCCACAGCATTTCTCTGACTGGTTGCAAAACCGGATATGGGGGGAAGGCGGTGCAAAAGCCGAACGTCGCTATAGCGCTTCTGGCGGTCTGCCTGACCGCATGCACCTCGCTTGAGATCATTCCGCCCACGCTTGAAGAGATCGACCGGCCGCCGGTCGGCACTGAGGCGAGCGTCAGGCCGGGCGAGCCGCTTCTGGTCCATGCCCGCGTCTACAGCCACGCCACGCTGGACCTCATGACACCGCTTCGCAAGCCTGCCGGTTTGCTGGCGGGCTACGAGATACCTGCGCAATCGATGAAAGCCGCCTACCGCCAGGATGGCGTTACCTACTTCACGGCAGAAGACATGCTCCGGACCGACCTTCTCTATGGCGCGCGCAGCGTCATTGGCGGACTGTGCCAGCGCGATGGCGACCCTGCGCTGAGCGTCTGGATGACACCCGGCCAGTGCATTGGCAGACTGGACCCGCAACCCGACTGGCACATCAGCGAGGCCTACAGCCCGCGCCGTCCGAGCCTCATCATGGAACTGATCTATGCGGGCCGGACCGGCGACACCGTGCGTTTGCTCTACCGCGAATACTCCAACGCGCTGCTGCGGGACGGCTACACGCAGGATATTTCCTACGATCTGTCCGAGACGTCGGTGCTCGCGTTTCTGGACGCGGAAATCGAGGTGCTGGAAGCGACCAATGCCAAACTCCGCTATCGCGTGATCTCTGGTCTCGAGCCTGCTTCAGGGCTGGCGGGGGATTAGACCACCGGCGATTGCGCCGCCCTGTCGTTCCGGTTACGTTCCGGAGCAGGTTCAAGGAAGATTTCATGGATGATCTGGTTCTCATCGGCGGCTTCGGGCTGGACGTTGTGCATATCCTGCTGGTTCTGGCGCTCGTCGGATTGATCGCCCTCTGGCTGATGGCGCGCGCTGCGCTGGCCGCTTCAGCAGGCAAAACCGCTGCAGAAATAGAAGACTTGCAGGAAGAGATGGCCCGTCAGGCCGGACGTTTCGAGGAAGAGCGCGCCCGCTGGCAGAGCGATCTGGCGCGTCAGCAGGAAACCGATGCCGAGCAGAGACGCCTCACCCGCGAAGCCGTCGATGTCGAGATCCGGTCGCTGACCGCCGACCGTGACCGGATCGCGGCCGAACTGGCACAGGAGAAACAGGTCTCCGAGACCCAGCGCAGCGTGGCACGGGAAGCGGAAAAGAAATACGAGGCCACAAAGGCGCGCAGCGAAGAGGACGAGCAGAAGTTTGCCGAGCTGGCGCAAAACGTGATGCGCAAGGCCAACTCGCAATTTCTGGAACTGGCAAACGAGACCTTCACCAAGCACCGCGAAGGCGCGCAGACCGACCTCAAATCCCTGATCCAGCCCATCGGGGAAAACTTCGAGAAGTTCAAACTCCGCGTCGACAGGATCGAGGAGGTCCGGACGCAGGACAAATCCGCCCTGACCGAACAGATCACGGCGATTACCAACAATCTCAATCGCAATACGTCCGAGACGAACAAGCTGGTGACGGCGCTTTCCGCTCCGAAAGGCGGCGGACGCTGGGGGGAAACCACCTTGCGCAATGTCATGGAACATGCGGGCCTGTCGGAGTTCTGCGATTTTTCCGAACAGACGACCGGGGATGTGGACGGGATCGGCATTCGACCTGACGTTCTGATCAAGCTGCCCGGCGGGCGTGAAATCGTTGTCGATTCCAAGGTGTCGATCGATGATTATCTGAAGGCAGCTGATGAACCGGACCAGACGCAGCGGGCGGTACTTTTGAAGCGGCACGGGCGCAATGTCCGCAATCACATCGCGACGCTTGCCTCCAAAGCCTATCAGGACAGCTTTTCAGAGCGGGTGGATTTCGTCGCACTCTTCATTCCGGGCGAAAACTTCTACGCCGCCGCGCTGCAATACGAACCCGACCTGTTCGACTATGCCGCGCAGAAGCAGGTGATCGTCGTAACGCCATCGACCCTGCTCGCACTGGCCAAGGCCGTGGCCTATGGCTGGCGTCAGGAAAAGGCGCAGGAAAACGCCTTCAAGGCGGCCGAGCTCGGGCGCGAGCTCTACTCGCGTCTGGTGACTCTCGGCTCACACTTTGACAAGATGGGCCGCGCCCTGAACCAGAGCGTGGAGGCTTACAACAAGTTCGGTGGATCATTGAACAGCCGCGTGCTCTCGACCGCCCGCAAGTTCGACGATCTGAAAATCGCCGCACCGGACAAGGCGCTGGAAGACATTGAATTGCTGGAAACCCGCGCGCTTTTACCGGAACGCAGCGGCGAACTGACCTTCGATGGCGGCGACACACCGGCTATTTCGAACGGTCGCGAAGGCACCGATTGACCGGTTTTGCCCCCATCCCTATCTTGGGGGCATGGCGATCAGAGAAATCCTTACCGTTCCTGACCCTGTGCTGAAGCAGGTCTCATCTCCCGTACAAAGCGGCGTGACCGACGAGGTGCGCGCGCTCATGGATGATATGCTGGAGACGATGTATGCGGCGCCGGGCATCGGCCTGGCAGCGATACAGATTGGCGTGCCGCAGCGCATCATCGTGATGGATCTTGCGCGTGAGGACGAGACGCCTGCGCCGCGATATTTCGTTAATCCGGAAATCCTCGAGACGGTGCCGGAAACCGCACCTTATGAAGAAGGCTGCCTGTCGGTTCCGGATATCTATGATGAGGTGGAGCGCCCGGTGAAGTGCCGTCTACGCTATCTCGATTATGACGGGAATGAAGTCGAGGAATGGGCTGAAGGGCTCTACTCGGTGTGCATCCAGCACGAAATGGATCACCTTGAGGGCACGCTCTTCATCGACTATCTGTCGCGCCTGAAACGCCAGCGCGCGGTCGATAAGGTTCGCAAAGCCAAGCGCCTGAAGGATCAGGCCGCCTGACCCTCCACACGCGCAGCGCCAGTCGGCCCTGCCCGTTTCCCGACAACCGGAGCCCCTCCCCTTGACGCTCAGAACAGCCTTCATGGGGTCTCCCGAATTTGCACTTCCCACGCTGAAACGGATGCTGGCGGACGGACACGATATCGCGTGCGTTTATTCCCAGCTTCCCCGGCCGGCCGGACGCGGCAAGGCTTTGCGCCCCACGCCGGTGCATGCCTTTGCCGACGCACACGGCCTGCCCGTCCGCACACCTGAGAAGCTCAAGGGCGAAGCCGAGAAACAGGCGTTCGCCGATCTGGACCTCGATGTCGCGATCGTCGTGGCCTATGGCTTGATCCTGCCACGGGCAGTTCTTAATGCCCCACGCCATGGCTGTATCAACCTGCACGGCTCGCTTCTGCCGCGCTGGCGGGGGGCTGCGCCCATCCACCGCGCGGTCATGGAGGGCGATCGCGAGACCGGCGTGCAGACCATGGTCATGGAGGCGGGGCTGGATACCGGCGACATATTGCTGACGGCGCGCACACCCATCACCGGTGAAGACACCACCGGCAGCGTACATGACCGGCTGGCCGAGCTTGGCGCGGCGCTGGTCTCCGAGACGCTTCTTGCGCTGGAGCGCGGAACCCTGACCGCAACACCGCAAAGCGATACCGATGCAAGCTATGCCGAAAAAATAAGCTCCGCAGAGGCGCGAATCGACTGGTCGCGGACGGCGGGAGAGATCGATTGCCACATACGCGGTCTGTCGCTTGTGCCGGGTGCCTGGTGTGAGATGCGCGGACCGAATGGAAGTGAACGCCTCAAGGTCCTGTTCTCGAAAGACATGACCGGCCTAGGCCACGAACCCGCCGAACCGGGTACCGTTCTGGACGACGCGCTGAGTGTTGCGACCGGATCCGGAGCTGTCCGGCTGCTCACCGTGCAGCGGCCGGGAAAGACGCCCGTTCCTGCGGATGTGTTTCTTGCAGGCCGGTCTTCGCTCAAGGGCAGCCGCCTGACATGACAACTAGCGGGATCATCCTTCGGGAACTGGCAACAGGCGAGGCACTGGAGGCGGTGTGCGCACTGCACGCGTTGGCGTTCGGTCAGGCGGACGAAGCTTTCATCCTGCGAACTCTGCATGAAGATGATGAGAATGTCCTGTCGCTGGCAGCGTTTGCAGGCGACGAACTTGCGGGCCATTTACAAGCCTTTCCGATCGGTCTCGATGGACCAGGTGAGGCAAGGTTTTGCGGCATTGGACCAATGGCCGTGGCCGATGACCGGCAACGAACAGGGATCGGCAAGGCCCTCCTGGAAAGGGCTTTGGAGACGCTGGCGCAGCGTGGCTTCCAGCGTGTCTTCGTTCTGGGCGATCCGGCCTATTACACAGCATCGGGCTTCAGTGCCGGAGAGACAGCAGGCTTTTCAGCCCCCTGGGGCGGGCCGGCCTTCATGGCAATGCGTCTGAATCCGGGTGGGCCGGATTTCGGCGCGCTCGCCTACCCGTCTGCGTTCGCGGAAAGCCGATGAATTTCCAGCGCTTCAAGATCCTCGTCGAGTATGATGGCAGGCCGTTCGCAGGCTGGCAGACGCAGCCCGACGCGCCGTCGGTGCAGGAGGCGCTCAGCAAGGCGGTTGCTGCGCTGTCGGGTAACCCCGAGGTGATCGGTGCCGGGCGCACCGATTCCGGCGTGCATGCGAGCGGGCAGGTCGCGCATATCGAACTGCCCGGCGGGTTCGAGCGTCGCAAGGTGCGCGATGCCCTCAACGCGCATTTGAGGCCGCTACCCATTGCCGTCCTGAAGGCGAGCGCCGTTGATGACACCTTCCACGCCCGGTTCGATGCCACGCGCCGTCATTACCGCTATCTGATCGAGAACCGCCGCGCGAACCTGACCTGGCAGGAAGGGCTGGTCTGGCGGATGCCGCAAAAGCTCGACGCAAAAGCCATGCACGACGCCGCCCAGCAACTTCTGGGGACGCATGATTTCACGACCTTCCGTGATCTGCGGTGTCAGGCGAAAAGCCCGGTCAAGACGCTGGATGCCATTGCCGTCGCTCGCGATAAGTCCCGCGTTATCGTCACCTGCACAGCGCGCTCCTTCCTGCACCGTCAGGTCCGTTCGTTCGTTGGTTCACTGGTAGATGTGGGCCGCGGCAAGGCGGACGCCGCCTGGCTGGCCGACATATTGAAAGCAGCCGACCGGACAGCCTGCGGGCCGGTCGCGCCAGCCGACGGGCTCTATCTGGAACGTGTCGATTACGACGCGGCGAAATAGCCTTCCAGCACACGCCGGTAGATGCGGGTCAAACCCTCGATTTCGCTAAGGGCGGTGAACTCGTCGACCTTGTGGGCGGTATCGTTCTTCAGGCCCAGTTCTGCGACCGGGCAATAATCCTTGATGAAGCGCGCGTCGGACGTGCCGCCTCCTGTGGTCAGAACGGCCCGCGTCCCGGTTTCAGCTTCTACGGCTGCTGTCAGAACATCGGTCAGGAGCCCCGGTTCGGTGTAGAACGCTTCGCCAGTGACCCGCAGGTCCAGTTCGAACCGGGCATCGACGGTCTGCACCGCGCCCGCCATCACGGCGATACGTTCCTTCAGGTCGTCACCCGCATGGTTTGTATTGAAGCGGATGTTGAAGCGCGCTTCGGCCCGCGCGGGGATGACGTTATGCGCCGGATTGCCGACATCAACGCTGGTGATTTCAAGATTGCTGGCCTGAAAGCCCGGCGCGCCATCATCCAGATGCCAAGTGTCGAGATCGCTCAGGAAGCGTAACAGGACGGGGACGGGATTCACCGACTTTTCGGGATAGGCCGCATGACCCTGCTTGCCGAAAACCGTCACGCGGCCATTCAGGCTGCCGCGCCGTCCGTTTTTGATGACATCACCCAGTGTTTTCTCACTGGTCGGCTCACCGACAAGACAATGCGAGAGCCGTTCACCTTCATCGTGAATTGCCTGCAAAAGCCGCACGGTTCCGTCAACGCCCGGGCCTTCCTCATCGCCGGTGATCAGGAACGAGATGCTGCCATCAGGTGAACCATTGTCCTGCAGATAGCCCGCCACGGCTGCTACCATACAGGCGATCTGGCTCTTCATGTCGACCGCGCCGCGCGCGATCAGGTGCCCGTCCTGAACCGTCCCGGCGAACGGATCGACGCTCCAGGCTGCGGCATCGCCAACCGGCACCACATCTGTATGGCCTGCAAAGCAGAAGTTCGGTTCGCCGGTCCCGAGCCGTGCGTAGAGATTGTCGACCTCGCCGAACCTGTAGCGCTCGCAGACAAAGCCGAGCGCCTCAAGGGCGGCGGACAGGACGTCCAGCGCGCCTTCATCCAACGGTGTCACAGACGGGCAGGCAATCAGCGCACGGGCGAGCGGGAGGGCGTCCGGGGAGGTGAGATCAGGCACGAAGCAGCTCGTTCACGCCGGTCTTCGCGCGGGTCTTCGCGTCCACTGTCTTGACGATCACCGCGCAGGCCAGCGCCGGCTTGCCATCACCGCCGCCAATGCTGCCAGGTACCACGACCGAATAGGCCGGTATCTCGCCATAGCTCACGTCTCCGGTCTCCCGGTTGACGATCTTTGTGGACTGCGAAAGGAAGACCCCCATCGCGACGACCGCGCCCTCGCGCACGATTACGCCTTCAGCGACCTCGGAGCGCGCACCGATGAAGCAGTTATCCTCGATGATCACAGGATTGGCCTGCAAGGGCTCCAGCACGCCGCCAATGCCGACACCTCCCGACAAATGCACGTTCTTACCGATCTGCGCGCAGGAGCCAACGGTCGTCCAGGTATCGACCATTGTTCCCTCGTCCACATAGGCACCGATATTGACGTAGGACGGCATCAGCACCGCGTCTCTGCCTATGAAAGCTCCGCGACGCACGGCGCACGGCGGCACGGCCCGAAAGCCTGCCGTCTGAAAATCCTCAGCATGCCAGCCGTCGAACTTGGAGGGCACCTTGTCCCACCATCTACCCTCGCCGACCCCGCCTTCAACAAGCGTGTTCGCGTTCAGCCGGAATGAGAGAAGCACAGCCTGTTTCAGCCATTGATTGACCTGCCAGCTACCGTTTCCGTCCGGCTCTGCGACACGGGCGCTGCCGTCATCCAGCATGGCAAGCGCGGCCTCGACGGCCTCGCGGGTTTCGCCGGTCGTTTGCGGCGAGAGCGAGGCCCGGTCGTCCCAGCCTTTTTCGATAGCTTCAATGAGGCCAGTGTCAGCCATGGTCATTGTGTTCCCCGGTCTGGAAGTGAGCGTTTCGCACCTGCGCAAGAAAGTCCGGCAGGGCATCGGTGGTGTGGTGAATGTGGGCGGCTCCCGCATCTGCACCGCCCGGGCGGATGGCTTCCGGCTGGTGGCTCCAGTCGACATCGGAATGGACCAGAACTGTGGTATAACCAAGGTCGGCGGCGGGCGCGAGATTGCGCGGCAGATCGTCAAAGAAAGCGGCCTTGCGCGGATCGATCCCGTGGGCATCCTGCATCCGGACGAAGGCATCCGGCGATGGCTTGGGCAGATAGCCGGTATCCTCGATGCCGCACACGCCGGCAAAGAGGTCCATATCCAGACCGAGTTTGCCGCAAATGCGCGAGGCATGGCCGCGCGAGCCATTGGTGAAGATGTATTTCAGTCCGGGCAAGGAAAGGATTTCCGCGCGCAACAGGACCGCCTCCTCGACCCCGGTCAGGTCGATATCATGCACATAGTCGAGAAATGCCTGCGGCTTCATGCCGTGATGCTTCATGAGCCCGTTAAGGGTCGTCCCGTCTTCGTCATGATAGCGGTTCTGCAAGGCCAGCGCCTCGTCATGCGGAAGGTCGAGGATGCGCGCAACGAAGTCGGTCATCCGGGTGCCGATCTGGTCGAACAGATTGCACGAGGCCGGATAGAGCGTGTTGTCGAGATCGAAGACCCAGTGGCGCACATGGGAAAAACCGGTCATCGCTCGTCCTTTCTTCCCTTGAGGGCCGGGCCATCTTCCGGTTCGACATCATCTTCCGGCTCGTCTTGCGGCCAGTCGAAGTCGCGTGCGAACACCTCATAGACAAGGTGGCCGTCCACGGCCATGGGCGTCTGGCGAAACAGGGCCTCCTTGTAGAAGGCGGCTTCACACGCATCCCGCCCGGCAATCGCAAAGCGCGTCCGCGAAACACAGAACCGGTCGGCCCCATCCTTAAGGATTTTCAGACCCTTCGGGGTCTCCTGTTCGGCGTAGACGTAATAGTGGCGTGCGGATCAAAGGTTCGTCGATTGTCTTGGCACAGGCGCCGGGCTGCAAGCCCCACCAGCCCCGACTTTCCCAGCCATCCTTGCTCCGCCTGGCAATCGCGCTCCAGACTTTCGAACCGGTACGGTTACAGACCGAAAGCCCCGTTTCGGAGGCGCGGGCGCGCGCCTCGGCTTCCAGCAGATCGATCAGATCCGGGTCTTCCGGTGTCTTGGCAATGCCCTGCTCTTTCAGGAAGGCCGCTATTGCGCGACGCGATCGGCCACCCATTCGCCCGTCAATCTCGCCCGACTTGACCCCGACATCCTTGAGGAGCCGCTGCAATCCTGCAGCCAGGGCCTGGGCCTGCGTGTAGCGGTCGGTTTCACGCAGGACAGTCTGCCAGCGACGGGTCTTTTCGATGGATACCGGCTGAAAGCCTCTCGAAACAAGGCCGAGGGCGGAGCAGGTTTCAGGCTGTTCCACCGAGAAGGCCCCGCCCGGATCGACACAAAGTTGCGCTGACCCTTCCCACAACCGCATTCCGCCCCGATGAGCATTCGACGATCGCGCATGAAGAAAATACATGCCGCCTTCGAGTGGTCCCGGAAGGACGATGCGGCAGGACCCAGGACGCAATCTGGTCCAGCCCGACACCAGAACGGTATCGCGGGAGGGTTCGCCGACGGCGACCTCCTGCACGTAGCTCGTCTGGTTGCACAAGGACCATCCGGCAGGCTTTTCCTGCGCCAGAGCAGGTGCTCCCGCAAAAGCGAGACCAAACAGGCAGATCACGTAGAAAAACCGCATCACGTCAGGAAAGAAGCGTTCCGGCGCCATGGTCTGTAAAGAGCTCCACCAGTAGGGCATGGGATTTGCGACCGTCCAGAATGACAGCTGCCTTCACCCCGTTAGACACCGCTTCCACGGCTGTTTCCAGCTTCGGTATCATCCCCCCGCTGGCTGTACCGTCGGCAATCATTGCTTCGACTTCCGCGCGGGTCAGGTCTCGCATCAGCTCGCCATCGCTATTGAGCACGCCTGCAACGTCCGTCATCAACAGGAGGCGTTCAGCCGCCAGTGCCGATGCGATCGCGCCCGCTGCGGTATCGGCGTTGATATTGTAACTGACGCCATCCCGCCCGACGCCTAGCGGCGCAACAACAGGGATGAAACCGCCTTCGGCCTGTGAGAGCGAGACAAGAACGGTCGCATCAATCGCTTCGGGTTCGGCAACAAAGCCCAAATCGATGATACGTTCGATTTCCGAGCCGGGGTCGCGCCGTGACCGCGTCAGCTTGCGCGCCTGAATGAGATTTGCGTCCGCCCCCGAAAGCCCGACGGCCCGTCCGCCTGCAGCGTTGATCGCCCGAACCAGACCTTTGTTGATCGATCCGGCCAGAACCATTTCCACGATGTCGCGGGTTGCCGCATCGGTGACACGCAGGCCGTCCTCGAACGTCGACGCAATGCCAAGCTTGTCGAGCATGGCCGCGATCTGCGGGCCGCCGCCATGCACCACGACCGGATTGATGCCGAGATGCTTCATCAGCACGATGTCATGCGCAAAATCAGCCGAAAGTGCCTCGTCCGTCATGGCGTGACCGCCAAACTTCACGACAACCGTCTTCCCCGCATAACGCTGGATGAAGGGCAGCGCCTCGGCGAGTGTCTTTGCGGACGGAAATCCCGGGTCCTGCTCGGTCACGCGCCAGCCTTCCAGTCTGCAAGAACGGCGAGTTCGGCGCGCAGGCCCTCAAGGCCGCCGCCGTTCACGCTGGAAGTTTCGTGCAGAAGCGGGTGCGAGGCCGGGCGTTTGGCCAGAGCGGCACGGGTGGCCGCCTCGACTTTCTCCAGCTCACCGGTTTTCAGCTTGTCTGTCTTGGTCAGCACGATCTGGTAGACCACCGCAGCAGTATCGAGCAGGTCCATGATCTCCAGATCGGGTGCCATGATGCCCCGCCGGGAATCGACAAGCAGAAAGACCCGCTTCAGCGTCGGACGGCCTTTGAGGTACCGGAGCGTCAGCTTCGTCCATTTCTCGATGGCCGTCTTGGAGGCGCGCGCATAGCCATAACCAGGCAGGTCGACCAGATAGAGCGCTTCGGCAAGAACGAAATAGTTCAGTTCCCGCGTCCGTCCCGGCTCGTTGGACGCTCTGGCCAGGGCTTTCCGGTTAAGCAGGGCATTCAGAAGCGTTGACTTGCCGACGTTCGAGCGGCCCGCAAAGGCCACTTCGGGCAGGTCGGCCGGCGGCAGACCTTCCAGATCGACGACGCCGCGCAGGAACTCGACCGGACGTGCAACGAACAGCCGCCCGTCCTCGAGCGCCGCACCGTCAAACTCGGGTGTCATGCCTTGGCATCTTTCCGTCCAAAGCGTTTGGCGAGGAACTTGTCGAATTCGGTCTTTACGCCGTTACGGCGCATGATGACGTATTGCTGCAGGATCGAGAGAATGTTCGACCAGCACCAGTAGATGACCAGACCGGCAGCAAAGCCTGCAAAGACGAAGGTGAAGATGATCGGCAGGAAACTGAAAATGAGTTTCTGCGTGGCATCGCCCGGCGGCGGGGAGAGCGACTGCAGGAGCCACATCGTGAAGCCGTAGAGAATGGGCAGGATGCCGATCGTCAGCACCACGCCCAGAAGCGGAACGCTGCCAAGTGCCTCTGCCGATATCGGTAGGAGACCAAACAGATTGCCGATGGCGCTCGGGTCCGGCGCGGACAAATCGCGGATCCAGCCGAAGAACGGCTGATGGCGCATCTCGATGGTCACGAAAAGCGTCTTGTAGAGCGCATAGAAGACCGGAATCTGGATCAGGATCGGCAGGCAGCCCGCAACCGGGTTCACCTTCCGCTCCTTGTAGAGCTTCATGATTTCCTGCTGCTGGCGCTGCTTGTCCGCGGCATAGCGCTCGCGGATCTCTTTCATCGGCTCCTGCAATTCCTTCATCTTCGCCATGGAGGCATAGGCCTTGTTCTGGATAGGGAAGAAGATGAGCTTCACCAGAACGGTAAGGAGCAGGATCGAAACGCCGAAATTGCCGACATAGCCGTTGATGAACGAGAGCACGGTGAAGAAGGGCTCGGTGAGCCAGAAGAAATACTTGCCCCAGTCAATAGCATCGTTGAAGCGCGGAATGCCGAGGCTGTCTTCATAGTCGGACAGAACGGCGTTCTTCTTGGCACCGGAAAATATGCGTTGCGCAGACGTGGCACTCGCACCCGGCTGAATGACGCGCTCGACCCCGTCCATGCCGGCTTGCAGAACCTGTCCGCCGCCACGCTGGATAGTCCGGTAGGTCAGCGTGAACGGCTGGCTTTGATCCGGCACGAGCGCCGTCAACCAGTATTTGTCGGTCAGACCGATCCAGCCGCCCTCAGTCCCGGCGCGGCTGAGCATGGCACCTTTTGCAAGCTGCTTGTATTTCTCGAGGATCAGTTCGCCGCCGACAGCGCCGACGAGACCCTCATGCAGAATGTAGAAGTTGGCGAGGTCTTCGGGCACGCCGAACTGGCGCAGCACACCATACTGGGCGATGGAAAGCGGCTCTGACCCCGTATTGGTGACGGTGTCCGTATAGGTGAACATGAACCGGTCATCGAGCTCGATCTTGCGTTCAATCCGCGCCGTTTCACCCTGCCAGCCAAGCGTGACGGGGCTTGTCGGGGTGAGCGTGGTACCGGAAACGAGCGACCATTGCGTGTTGGCATCGACAAGCGGCCGCCCGTCCATATCCTTCCAGCCAATGGCAGCATAATAGCCCGTTCCGGCGCCCTGAGGATCGAGGACTTCCACCTCATCCTCCGGATCGAGCGCTTCCTTTCCCTCGAGCGTGTCATAGTAATTCTTCAGCTTCAGCTCATCGAGCCGCGCGCCGCGCAACAGGATCGAGCCATCCACCGACGGGCCCTCGAATGCCAGCCGGACATCATCGCTGGTATCCTCGAACGCCATGCCATCCGGGCCGGTCTGTCCGCTGGTGGCGTCTTCATCTACGACTTCTGAAGGTGCGCTCAGGGCTTTCTCGGCCTGGTTCGCAGCGAAGGCCTCCTGAGCAGCCTTCTGCTCCGGTCCCCAGACGAGGATTTGCCAGATCCCCATGATCGCAAGCACGGCCACCATGGTGATGATGAGATTGCGGGTATTTGAGTCTGGCATCGTGTGAACCTGTCTGGAAATCGCGCATACTGGCCGTCGGCAGTGTCTTCCCTGCTGCGGGAAACGTGCCTGACCCTGTAAAGCGGAAACCCGCACCATGAAACCGCGTCAAATGCAAGAGAGCGCATCGGCGCGGGCGCAGTCGACGTGATGATGTGCTTCTAAAGGGAACCCGACTTATCTGTCTTCCGGGTCGGTGCCATTGTTAAGCAGGCTGCGCAATTCCTTGCCCGCCTTGAAGAACGGTACGTGCTTTTCCTCGACATTGACCGCTTCGCCCGTGCGGGGATTTCTGCCGGTACGCGCCGCGCGATGTCGAACGGAAAAGGCACCAAAGCCACGTAACTCAACCCTGCCGCCGTTTTCCAGCGCCCCGGCGATGTCACCGAGGATAGTGTTGACCACACGCTCAAGGTCGGAGGGCCTCAGATGAGGGTTTTCAGACGCCAGGCGTTCGATGAGTTCAGACCGTAGCATACGCCTAGAATACCCCTTTTCCGCGAAAAAGGCCAAGCTTTTCCGAGAAAAACGAATCATTCCTTTTGCCGCCGATGTGAATTGAATGTGAACAAGTTCTAGATGAAGAAAAAACCCGGCAGATTGCTCTGCCGGGTTCTCTTTTAATGCAGTTTAAGAACGGATCAGTCCGACTTCTTGGCCTTGTCCTTGTCGCCGTCGCCGCCGGCAAGAGCAGCACCGAGAATATCTCCCAGCGATGCGCCGCTATCGGCCGAACCGTACTGTGCCACGGCATCTTTCTCTTCGGCGATTTCAAGCGCCTTGATCGAAAGCGAAACGCGGCGGGAGTTGCGGTCGTAATTGGTAACCTTGGCATCGATCTTGTCGCCAACGGCAAACCGCTCGGGGCGCTGCTCGGACCGGTCACGCGACAGGTCGGAGCGGCGGATGAAGGATTTCAAGCCTTCGCCGAACTCGACCTCGATGCCGCCCGACGTCACTTCCGTGACAGTACAGGTGACGATCGAATTGCGCTTGACGTCGCCTTCCTCGATCGGATCGTTGTCGAGCTGCTTGATGCCGAGCGAAATACGCTCTTTCTCGCCGTCGACTTCCAGAACCTTGGCGCGGACGATGTCGCCCTTGTTATAGTCCTGGATGGCTTCCTCGCCGGACCGGTTCCAGTCGATGTCGTTGATGTGGACCATGCCGTCCAGTTCCGGGCCAATGCCGATGAACAGGCCGAACTCGGTAATACCGCGAACTTCGCCTTCGACGTCGGTTCCGACCGGATGCTCGACCATGAACGCATCCCATGGATTGTCCATGCACTGCTTGAGACCAAGCGAGATGCGGCGCTTGTCGCTGTCGACATCGAGCACCATGACGGTGACTTCCTGCGAGGTCGAAACGATCTTGCCGGGGTGCAGGTTCTTCTTCGTCCAGCTCATTTCGGAGACGTGGATCAGGCCTTCGACGCCATCTTCCAGTTCCACGAACGCGCCGTAATCGGTGATGTTGGTGATGCGTCCGGTATAGCGTGCGCCGACCGGATATTTCGCTTCCACACCATCCCACGGATCGCTGAGAAGCTGCTTCATGCCGAGCGAGATACGCTGCGAGTCCTGATTGATCTTGACGATCTGGACCTTCACCGTTTCGCCGACATTGACGACCTGGCTTGGGTGGGACACCCGCTTCCAGCTCATGTCGGTGACGTGCAGGAGACCATCAATGCCGCCCAGATCGACGAACGCGCCGTAATCGGTGATGTTCTTGACCACACCTTCACGGACATCGCCCTCTGCCAGCTCACCAACGATCTCGGCACGCTGTTCGGCGCGGCTTTCCTCAAGCACGGCACGGCGGGACACGACGATATTGCCGCGCGGACGGTCCATTTTCAGGATCGCGAACGGCTGCTCTTCGCCCATCAACGGGCCGACATCGCGGATCGGACGGATATCGACCTGACTGCCGGGCAGGAACGCGCTGACGCCGCCAAGATCGACGGTGAAACCGCCCTTGACGCGGCCGACAATGGCCCCTTCTGCAGGCTCTTCCTTGGCGTGAAGTTCTTCGAGGCGGGTCCATGCTTCTTCGCGCTTGGCCTTCTCGCGGGACAGAACGGCCTCACCGAGCGCGTTCTCGATGCGCTCAAGGTAGACCTCTACGATGTCGCCCTTCTTGGGCATTTCATCATCCTGATGAAATTCGCGCAGCGCGATACGGCCTTCGGTTTTCAGGCCGACATCGACGACAACGGCATCATTCTCGATCGAAACGACGGTGGCAGGGACAACGCGTCCTTCCTGCATCTGGCTTCCAGCAAAGCTGAACTCAAACATCGACGCAAAATCGTCGCGTGAGGGGGTTAGGGTTTCAGCGGTGGACATTCATGCTCCGGATATAACTGTGAGAGACAGACAGGCACGTCCGGCCTGGCGGTCCTGTCGCGTGATGCGACGGCAGGTTTTTCAAACTGTTCGACCGGTGGGCGGGCGTTTCAGGATTTCGGGCCGCCGGTTGACCCGCCTGCCCGATAACGCCCGAAGTCGGCCATGACGGGGTCGATAATCCGCCGGGCCGCTTTCAGAACGGCGTCTATACTCAAAGAGGTAGTATCTATCAAGTGTGCATCGCCTGCCTGCCTGAGCGGGGCGGTCGCCCGGCCGCTGTCGCGTGCATCGCGTTCCCGCAATTCGGCGAGCATCTGCTCATCTGATACCGGCTCGCCGCGTCGGCGCAATTCATCGGCCCGCCTGCGGGCGCGCTCGGCAATATCCGCATCGATGTAGAGTTTGACGTGCGCATCGGGGCAGACCACCGTACCGATATCCCGCCCGTCCAGAACGGCGCCGCCCGGCTGCGCCGCAAAGCTTCGCTGCAGATCCAGAAGGGCTGCGCGCACGCCTGCGTGAACCGCCACGCGCGAGGCCGCCTGTCCTATCGCTGCGGTTCTCAGATCGGACAGGTCCAGCGCCTCGGGCTCAAGGGCCTGCGCAACGCGGCTCGCTTCGTCAGCATTTCGGCGTATCGACACCCGCAGACAGACACGCCGCCCCGACTGCGCGGTAGAGGAGACCGGTATCGAGCACGGGCAGGCCGTAGGCCGCCCCGACCCGCTTGGCCAGCGTGCCCTTGCCAGATGCCGTCGTCCCGTCAATCGCGATGATCATGGAAAGCGTCTACCCCGTCTGCATGTCCGCGCCCAGCGCCGCCATGTCGGCGAAGAAGCCGGGATAGCTCGTGGCGATCATCGATACATCATCGACGGTCACCGCGTTGCGCGCAGCTGTACCCATGATCAGCGCAGCCATGGCGATGCGGTGATCATGTCGTGTTTCGACCATGCCGCCCCCGGGCGGAGGACCATCGCACCCCTCCACGATGAACCCGTCCGATGTCTCGTCAGCATTCACACCGTTGGCCCGCAGCATGGCCACGATGGCGGCAATCCTGTCGGACTCCTTTACCCGCAATTCTTCGGCATGGCGGACATGTGTCGTGCCGGATCCGAAGGCTGCCAGTACTGCAAAGATCGGAAACTCGTCGATCATGGAGGCGACATCCTCCTGGTCCGGCGCGGAAACGCTAACCCGGCCGCTTCCCTTCACGCGCAAATCGCAGACCCGTTCGGTTCCGGTTTCGCGGCTGTCCTGGCGTTCCACCTGACCGGACCGGAAGAGCGCGCGCAGGAAACCGTCGCGGGTCGGGTTCATCATCACATTGCGCAGCGTCACGTCGCTGCGACCGCAGATCATCGCTGCGGCAACCAGAAACGCTGCCGAAGAAGGGTCTCCCGGCACATCGAACGTGCTGGCGCGCAGCCTCTGGCCGCCTTCTATGGTGGCATAATGCTGTCCATTCTCCTGCCCCGTCGATACCGCAACCCCGAAGACCGGGAGCATCCGCTCGGTATGATCGCGCGTTGCGACGGCCTCGCGGATGCGGGTGGTACCCAGTGCGTTGAGACCAGCCAGCAAGATGGCCGACTTCACCTGCGCCGAGGCGACCGGCACGGTGTAGTCGATGGCGTCCAGCCCCTGCGTCCGAACATGCGCACGGGCAGGCAATCCGCCCGCTCCAGTGTCTCGAAGGCCGCGCCCATCGCCGACAGGGGCGTGGTGACACGTCCCATCGGTCTGCGTGCTGAATGACGCATCGCCGGTCAGCAGAACGCTGACATCATGCCCGGCAGCAAGCCCCATCATCAGGCGGACGCCGGTGCCGGAATTGCCGAAATCGAGCGTCACATCGCGACCGGAAAAGCTGCCCGGTCCGACGCCCTTGATGGTGCAGACACCTTCATCCGGCCAGTCGATCTCGGCTCCGAGCCTGCGCAAGGCATTGGCCGTGCAACGAATGTCATCGCCCGCCAGCAGCCCGGACACACGCGAGTATCCGTGCGCGACCCCGGCCATCATAAGCGCGCGGTGCGAACAGGATTTGTCTCCGGGAACGCGAATATCACCGTCAGCGAGGTAACGGGACGGGACGTGCAGGTCATATGCGCGGCCTTGTAATTGCATCCAATCGGGAAAACCGCTTTGACAGGCGGGAACGATCATGGCAAGCGCTCCGGCCAAACCGGACTCCCGCCTTAACCTTGACGGAAAAGGGTGCTCACTTGCCCAAGCTAGACCTCGGAACCAAACAGGTTTGTCCCGAATGCGGGGCAAAGTTCTATGACCTGACGAAAGCCCGGCTGAATGTCCGAAGTGTTCGCACACTTTCGACCCTGAAGAAGACAAGGCGAAGATCAAACGGGCCCGCGCCAAGGCCGAGAAAGCCGCCAAAAAGCCCAAGAAGGGCAACGATGAGGACGACGAGGACGAGGACATCGAGGACGACGAAGACCTCGACGATGACGATGATACCGGCACCGACGATGATGACGACGACGACGACGACGACGAGGAAGATGTCGGCACCAAGGAGCTCGGCGAAGATGACGACGAGACCATAACCACAGACGACGATGATGAGGACGAGTCCGAAAAGACCTCTGCGACCGGCGTTCCGGCGGGCTTCACCGAGGAAGGTGTCGATGACGATGACGAGGTCATCGACGACGACGACGATGATGACGACGACATCGATCTGGACGATGATATCGACCTCGACGACGACGATGACGACGACGATATAGAGAAGGCTTGATCAGACGCGCATTTGCGTCTAGTCAACGCCGCTCGCATTAGCGCGGGGCCATAGCTCAGTTGGGAGAGCGCTTGCATGGCATGCAAGAGGTCGTCGGTTCGATTCCGTCTGGCTCCACCATCCTCCCGCATCAGATCGTCAAACCTTAACCGACCTGCCGAAATTCGCGTCCGGCGGTTCGCCAGACCGCAGAACCTTCCTGCAATAGTGCTGCCGTCCGGTTGAGGACTTTGGCTGGCGGGAAGAGCGGACATGGTCAACGTTATCGGGCTAGTCGCCGCGCTGATCGCGCTGAGCCTCGCTCATCTACTGCGCAAGCCACACAACACGCCGCGGCTTTCGCATCTGGCTCTGTTCGTGCTGGCGTTTGCAGTTACGGCGGGGCTTGTGCGCCTCGGCGCACATACCGCAGGCCTTGTGCGCCCGACCGACTATGACAGCTTCATCCGTCATGCCGCCCTACAGGCCGCCGCCGAGCCCGATGCGCCGCTTGCCGTGTTCGTCGGAGCGAGCTTTTCACGCAATGGGGTCGATGATGCGCGTCTTACCCGGCTCCTGAGGGCGCAAGGCTACCCGCATCTGGCGCTGAACCTCTCTTTGCAGGGCGCAAGCCTGCAGGAGCGGGGACAGGCGCTGGAGCAATTCGTTCGGGTGTCGGGCCGTGTTCCCGACACCGTCTTTCTGGAGCTAGCCGAAACCTTCGACCGGGATCCGGCTTATGTCTTCGAAGTTGCCAAGTTCTCCGACCGTGCCATCAAGCAGTTTACGCCCGATGCAACGCTCTGGTCCGCCTACGGGCTGTCCACGGGGGCCTGCAGCGGGCTCGCTGCCTGCGTGAAATCGACCGGGCTTCTTGGCCTGCATGCGGCAATGAACTGGACAGGGCTGGGGCTCTTGTCTGCGGGCAAACCGGCCTCGCAGATTGAACCCCAAGCAAGTTATGACCCCAACGACGTGCCTCGCACGCCAATCGACCTTGAAACCATCGCCAAGCGGCTGGCCGAGGCAGGCGCAGCCGCAGAGCCCCGCCGCGGACCGGACTGGGCAGCAGGCTTTCGAAAGGCGCAGCGGGCGCACCTGACGAAACTCGGAACACGGCGCATCGTCTATTATTACCCGCCGGTCCTGTCGGCAGGCGCACGCCGCTACGTAGCCGATGTCTGCGCCGGTGAACTGGCTGACTGGCCCTGCATCGCGCCGGTCGATCAGGTCCTTCTAGCCAGTCTCGAAGGGCCTGTCTGGCTGGATGAGGAACATCTCCTGCGCGAGGGCGCGGACACCTATACCGACTGGCTGGCCGGACGCATCGTCGAAACCGGAGCGCTGAAATGATCTTCACCGAAGCGATCTTTCCGCTATTCCTGCTGGTCGCACTTGGCGGGTACTGGACCCTGCCACAAGGGCGCCCGCGTAACCTCTGGCTGCTGGCGGCGAGCGCGGTCTTCTATGGCTGGTGGGATGTGAAGTTTCTTGCCCTGATAGGCGCGGTCATACTCGCGGCCTGGGTCGTCGGTCTGGCAGTGACGCAAACAAGGAATGGCAAGACGCAGCTTGTCTGGCTCTGGGGCGGCATCATTGCCAATCTGGGTCTGCTTGCCGTTTTCAAGTATCTAGGCTTCTTCGCCGATAGCGCACAGGCGGCGCTGGCCAGCCTGAACATGACTGCGAGCTGGCCGGTTCTGAACATCATCCTGCCGGTCGGGATCAGCTTTTATATCTTCCAGTCGATCTCCTACATGGTCGATGTCTGGCGCGGTCAGTTGCCTCCGGAGCGCAGACCTTCCCACGTCGCGATCTATGTCGGCTTCTTCCGCAACTGGTGGCCGGGCCTATCGTGCGCGCCGCGAGTTTCATGCCGCAGATCGAGCGCGACAAGCGCCTGACGCGCGCGCTGATCATGTCGGGTGCGCGGTGCTTTCTGCTGGGCTTCATCTACAAGGCGGCTCTGGCAGACGACATTGCCCTGCTGGTCGATCCGGTCTTCGCCGACATGTCGGCATGGTCGAACGGGGGCTGGTCGCGGCAACGCTGGGCTTTGGTACGCAGATCTATTTCGACTTTGCGGGGTATTCCCTGATGGCGATCGGCGTAGCGCGCTGGTTCGGCTTCTGGATACCGGCCAACTTCAACTACCCCTATGCGGCGCGGTCCATCGCGGATTTCTGGCGGCGCTGGCACATGTCGCTTTCTTTCTGGCTGCGCGACTATCTCTATATTCCGCTGGGCGGAAACCGGCTCGGGCCGGTCAAGACCTATCGCAACCTGATGACGACAGCAATACATC
>CAWIKY010000005.1:0-13904 GCA_963836905.1 uncultured Alphaproteobacteria bacterium | reverse complement strand
ACGTTCGATCGGCGAATCGCTGCTCACCGCGAGCCGCGCAACAGGTCGCGCCACATCGCTCTCCTCGTCTGCCACGTGCTCAAGCGGAAGCCTGACACCAAACACGCTGCCCTTGCCAAGCTCCGATTTGACCCAGACCGACCCCTTCATCAATTCGACCAGAGACTTCACGATGGACAGTCCGAGCCCTGTTCCTTCGGCCGCGAGCCGCGCATTTCCCCATACCTGACGGTATTTCTGGAAAAGCGTATCGACTTCGTCCGCCGGAATACCGGACCCGGTATCAGCGACTTCCAAGCATACACGGTTGCGATCACCACCGTCTGGCGCTACCCGAACTACGACTTCGCCGACGCTCGTGAACTTGATTGCATTGGTGACAAGATTACCAACGATCTGACGCACACGTATGGCATCCCCCAGGTAAATGCCGGAGGTATCCGGTGAAAAGTCGAGCTTGAGCGATATGCCTTTTGCATCGGCTGCGTAGCCATTGATGTTGACGACGGATCGCACCGCTTCGTGCAGATCAAATTCGTCCGCTTCAATACTGAACTGGCCGGACTTTACCTTCGAGAGGTCCAGCACATCTGAAACAATCCGCTTCAGGCCGGTCGCGGATTCATGCACCAGCCGCACCATACCCTTCTGGCTCTCGTTCAGCGGTGTCGTCAGAAGAGATCCTGATACAGCCAGTATGCCGTTCATGGGCGTGCGTATCTCATGACTCATGGTCGCCAGAAAATTCGACTTGGCGCGTCCGTGGCGCTCGAGCTCTTCGGTGCGCTGAGCCACCTGTACCTCAAGCGTATCGAGCATATGACGGACACGGTCCCGCGAGGAAATCAGCGCCTGCGCCAGAGAGCCGATCTCGTCCTCGCGTCTGGCGATCTTCCAGATGGCGTCACTGGCGGGGGGTGCCAGGTTTTCCTCACCGGCGCTGGGACCAAAATGCGCCGCCAGCGAATTGATGGGAAGGATCGCCTTGCGCCTGACCAGAAATGCGATTGTCCCGATCAGCAGAAGCAAGGCGAAAATACCGCCCACAACGACGGCGACAAGAGATTCGGCTGCGTATTGCAGCAACTCCCCTTGCGGGGTTTCCAGCACCATGATCCAGCCCGGAATTTTCAGTTTGTAGAACGAATACAGGTTCTCGTTGCCCTCTCCGCCCAGCTTTCTCACGCCGGAGGTTTGCGGCAATTGCGAAATCCGCTCGGCCAGAACAGCCGACTGGACCTTTGCTCCAATCTGGTCGAGCTCGTCCTGCGAGGGAACGCCGGAAAAGTCGACATCTCCATGCGCAACGAGGCGTCCCTCGGCTGTCAGAAAATAAATGTCGGACGCAATCGGGCGACCCTTGAGCGCGGTCGCGAAGATATCCTGCAGCGGAATAGTCGTCCCGAATGTGCCGACCTGTTCGCCGTTGACCCGGTAGGGGGTCTGACATCCGACCGTAGGGGCCGGAACGCCCACCTCATATACCGGGATCATCATGTCGAGACAGCGTGACTGACCACCAGGACTGTTGGTCTGACTTACCAGACTTTCGAACTCACCATCATTGAAGGTGAACCAGTCGACGGGTTTGGACCGATAGACTTCGAGTGTGCTGGGACGGGATGGGGCGTAGATTAGTAGGTCATTCTCCGGTGTGAAAAACCACAGGCTTTCGAGATCGGACCGATGTGCCGGGCCGAGCCGGGCAAGGGTGAGAAAGGCAGCATAAATCGTTCGTTTCCGGGCCGCCGTCCATTCGAGCGCGCCGGAAGAAAAGAAGGCCATGCCTTCTATCTGCCCGATGCCGTCGATATAGACGCCCTCGAACATGGAGAGATCGCTTCTGCGGCTGCCATCTTCGCGCAGCACAAATATCGAGTCGAAGTACCGGTCGATCTCTGCATCGCTGAGACCGTTGCGGTAGGTGTCGAGAATGTCGTTGGCGGTGAGATGGACGCTACGGACGCGTTCGAACCGTGCCTCTTCTTCATCGCCACGACGTTCGATATAATCGCCGAGACGCCTCGCCACATTCTGTTCAACTTCAGCTGACTTCAGAAAGAAGGCCGTTGTCGCCACGATTGAAATCGCGACAAACGAGATGCTGATGAACACCATGAACAGAGATGTCTGCAGACCGCGCCCCGAGCGTTTCATCTTGGAAAAAAGGGTTCTCAAATCACACTCCCGATGGGGTCTTCAAGGAGCGGTTTGTAGTGCAGACAAGCGTTGAAACCGTTAAGCGCATGCAGAAAGTCTATAAGAAAAAGTCGCTGAATTACCCCCGTTAGCTCCCTGAACGCTGCGTTCAAAGCCTGTTCATAACGCCGCCTTCAGAATGATGGTTAACGAAAACAGGGTTCGCAGAAACCTTTTGAACCCGTTGCGGGTTGGGACCGGTAAGGAGAAAGACCAATGTTCAAGCAACTCAGAAACCTGGCGCTCTGTCTGGGGGTCCTGTCTATGACCGCCGCTCCAGCGCTCGCCGATGGCAATCGTGGCCAGCGCGGCTATCAGGACAATCATCGCGGACACCACCGTGCCGACAATCATCGCGGCTATAATCATGGCTACCGCCAGCAGCGCCGCGACATTCGTCAGGCCTACCGTCAGGGACGACAGGACCAGCGGCGCGCCTATCGCCACAACAGCTACCAGCATCGTGGCTATAACCAGCACCGCGGATACGCTCAGCATCACAGGAACAATGCGTATGCGTATTATAGCCGGGGCTATCACCAGCAGAATTACCGTGGGCCGCGTACCGTCTACGCGCCGCGCTATCAGGCCCCTCACTACGGACATACCTACCGTCCGGCCTATAATGTTGGCTATCGCTACCCGAACTATAACCGTTACAGGGTGAACAATTATTCGCGTTACGGGCTCTACAATCCGCCACGTGGTCATTACTGGACCCATCACAACAATGATGCCTATCTGGTTGCGGCTGGCACAGGCCTGATCGCCGGTATCGTGATCGGAGCTCTGGGCGGCTACTAGGCTTCAGGTCTCATGGACGACCTTCGAGAACGCCGGACCCATCATCCGGCGTTTTCTTTCATTCAGAGGTCCAGTTTCGACTTCAGGATCTCGTTCACGGCTTGCGGGTTCGCCTTGCCGCCGCTGGCTTTCATGACCTGCCCGACAAACCAGCCAAGCGCCTTGGGTCTGGCGTGGCCTTCGGCCTTCTGCGCCTGAACCTGAGCTACCTGATCCGGGTTGGCCGTGATGATGTCATCGACAATCGCTTCGATTGCGCCGGTATCGGACACCTGCGTCAGACCCTCGCGCTCGACGATCACCGCCGCCTCACCCTCGCCGTCCCACATCTTTTCGAAGACGGTCTTGGCGATCTTGCCGGAAATCTTTCCAGACGCGATCAGATCGATAAGCCCGCCGAGCGCTGTTGCGGAGACCGGGCTGTCGGAAATTGCCAGCCCGTCCTTGTTCAGGCGTGCAAACAGCTCGTTTGTGACCCAGTTGACCGCAAGTTTGCCATCGCGGCCTTTAGCGACCGTCTCGAAGAAATCCGCGCGCTCATAGTCAGCCGCCAGCACACCGGCGTCATAGGCCTTGAGGCCGTACTCGCTCAGAAAGCGCGCTTTCTTCTGGTCGGGCAGTTCGGGGAGGTCAGCCTTGATCCGGTCGACAAAGGCTTGCTCCAGCTTCAGCGGCAGCAAATCCGGGTCAGGAAAATAGCGGTAATCATGAGCGTCTTCCTTGGAACGCAGGCTGCGCGTTTCGCCGGTTAGCGTGTTGAAAAGCAGTGTCTGTTGCTCAACCTTCCCGCCGCTTTCGATCAGTTCCACCTGACGCTGCGCCTCATAGGTGGCCGCTTCGCGGATGAAGCGGAAAGAGTTCACATTCTTGATTTCGCAGCGCGTTCCGAGGTGACTGAAATCGCCGCTTTCGCGGTATTTCGCATAACCGCCGACGCGGTTCACAGACACGTTCACGTCCGCGCGAAGATTGCCTTTGTCCATGTCGCCATTGCAGGTCCCGAGCGCGATCAGGATCGAGCGCAGCTTGCGGACGTAAGCCGCCGCCTCCTCAGGCGAACGGATGTCAGGCTTCGACACGATCTCCATCAGTGCGACGCCTGACCGGTTCAGATCGACATAGGTCGCGTCCGGGTCGAGATCGTGGACGGATTTACCCGCATCCTGCTCCATGTGCAGACGCTCGATCCCGACGACAAAGCTGTAACCCTCATCGCTATCGACTTCGATCTCGCCCGTGCCCACGATCGGAAACTCGAACTGTGAAATCTGGTAGCCTTGCGGCAGGTCCGGATAGAAATAATTCTTCCGGTCGAAGCGCGAATAGAGATTGATCTGCGCGTTGAGCCCAAGGCCCGTCCGAACCGCCTGCTCGACGCAGCGCTCGTTGATGACTGGCAACATGCCCGGCATTGCGGCATCCACGAGGCTGACATTCGTGTTCGGGTCGGAGCCAAAATCGTTCGGCGCGCCGGAAAAGAGCTTGGCATTGCTGGCGATCTGCGCATGCACTTCGAGCCCCATGACGACTTCCCAGTCGCCGGTCTCGCCATGAATGATCATTGGTTTGCGGTCGGTCATGGCTTCTACTCCCACCAGCGAGCAGGACGGGCGGTAAAGTCTGCCGCTTTCTCCAGCGCCGCGCCCACGCTGAAACATGTCGCTTCATCAAGCGCCTTGCCGATCACCTGCAGACCGAGCGGCAGACCCTGACGGTCGAGCGCGGTCGGAACCGAAATGCCCGGAAGCCCGGCAAGGTTTGCAGTGACGGTGAAGACGTCATTGAGGTACATCGACACCGGATCGTCGGAGCGCTCACCGAAAGCGAACGCGGCGCTCGGGCAGGTTGGCGTCAGCAGCGCGTCGACGTCTTCGAACACATCGTTGAAATCCTGCAGGATACGCGTGCGCACCTTTTGCGCTTTCAGATAATACGCATCGTAATATCCAGCCGAAAGCACATAGGTGCCGATCAACAGGCGGCGCTGAACCTCGGCTCCAAACCCCTGTGCCCGCGTGTTCTCATAGACATTCGCAAGCGCATCGCCCACGGCGCGCACGCCATAGCGCATGCCGTCATAGCGGGCGAGGTTGGAGGAGGCTTCTGCCGGGGCAACGATATAATACGCCGGTAGCGCATACTTGGTGTGAGGCAGGGACACATCGACGATCTCGCACCCAGCATCCTTCAGCCAGTCGATCCCCTGTTGCCACAGCGTCTCGATCTCCGCAGGCATGCCCTCGACACGGTATTCCTTGGGAACGCCGATACGCTTTCCTTTTACGGACGCACCGACATCGCCCCGCCAGTCAGGCGTCTTGACAGGAAGCGATGTCGAATCGCGTGGGTCATGCGAACACATCGCGCCCAGCATGATGGCGGCATCCTCGACGGTCCTGGTGATCGGTCCGGCCTGATCCAGCGAGGACGCAAACGCAAACATGCCGAAACGGCTGGCGCGTCCATAGGTCGGTTTGATCCCGACGGTTCCTGTAAAACTGGCTGGTTGGCGAATGGAGCCGCCCGTGTCGGAAGCAGTTGCCGCCAGGCAGAGGTGAGAGGCGACCGCGCTGGCAGACCCGCCCGACGAGCCACCGGGCGTCAACGGCGCGTTCGCTCCGTCATTGCGTCGCCACGGGTTCGTTACCGGCCCGAAATGCGAGGTTTCGTTGGACGATCCCATGGCAAACTCGTCCATGTTCAGCTTGCCGAGCATTACGGCGCCCCGGCCCAGAGATTGCCGGTTACGGTGCTCTCATAGGGCGGCGTAAAATCGCCGAGAATGGCCGAACAGGCCGTCGAACGGACACCTTCCGTGCAGAACAAGTCCTTGATGCCAAGCGGCGCACCTTCCAGGGTGCCGCCCTCGCCCTTGGCCAGACGCGCATCGCTGGCATCCGCCATTGTCAGTGCCTTTTCAGGCGTCGGGAACACGAAAGCGTTCAGATGCGGGTTCGCTGTATCGATAGCACCGATGAACGCGGTCGTGATTTCACGTGAGGAAAAGTCTTTGGCTTTCAGCCCGTCGAGCGCTTTGGCCAGTGTAAGGCGTGTCAGATCGGTCATGCGGCGCCCTTGAAGCGATGGTGTTCAGCAGCCCGTCTCGTAAGCCGGACGGGCACGCTCTTGCAAGTGGGCGTTTCCACGAATTATGACACCAACCGATGCATGAACGCTGACGGGCGGGCGATCCGGAGAGTTGCCGGACTGTCCGGCCGGATCAAGACAGCCTAGCCAGCGGCTTGCGCTGCGGCGTCTGCAGCGTCTTCATCCCAATTGTAGATCGCCCGGATCAGGCAACGCTGTGGCCCGATACCGATATTGTCAGTCAACCCGAAAGCCGAATCCGAGACGATCAGGCTGTCGCCCGGGCGGGCACATGAAAGGTCGGTATCGAGGCCGATGGTCTGTGCCCTGTCGAGATCGAAACATGTGCCGTTCGTCTCGACCAGATATTCGGTGCTCGGTCCGGTTTCCAGAATGACCGTATTGTCTCCGGCCTGGCGGAACCCGTCCACGGTCGATGCAAAGCAAAGCCGGTCGGTTTTTTCTCCGAGCCGGGGATCACCCGCAAACTGCGCTGCACCGGTCGGCTCTGCATCTGCTTGATTTGCCGGTGTCTGGCACGCGGCGAGCAGCGCGCCGGATGCAAGTGCGGACATAAGAATGAATGGACGTTTCATGGCTGTCTCCATTGCGATAGAGTGTCTACGTTGTTTTCTGAGCCGCCCGCCCGCCTGTCTGTCTGGAACTATTCGACAGCCTTCGGGACGACAAAGAAGCCATCCTCCGAGCGCGGCGCGTTTGCGAGGACCTTGTCGCGAACATTCCCGTCCGTCACTTTATCCGCGCGCATGGGCAAGCTGACATCCACGACGGACGTCATTGGCTCAACGCCTTCCACATCCACTTCGTTCAATTGTTCGATCCAGTCGAGAATGTGGTTCAGTTCCTGGGTCATTGGCTCGAGCCGGTCTTCGGGCATCGCAATGCGCGCAAGCCGGGCCGCTTTCCGTACGTCTTCCAGTGTCGCGCTCATGCCGCCTGCCTCTTTCGACTTTGTATGCGGTAACGATACGCGATAGGTGAGCAGGCGGGCAAGTGCGCGTGTCTGCCGCAAACCGGATCTCTGCAAATGGCCCTGATCGATCTCTCAAACCTGCCGCCATCCGGCCCGCTTCTGGGGATCGATCCGGGTACGCGTCGTGTCGGGGTCGCAATCAGCGATTCGCTACGGTTTACCGCGCACCCTGTCGAAGGCGTTCTGCGCCAGAAGAAGCTCGCGCCCGTGCTGCATCGCATTTTCGAACTGTATGACAGCCGGGCTTGCGTCGGAATCGTTCTCGGTCTGCCGCTCAATATGGACGGCTCCAAAGGCCCGCGCGCACAAGCTGCCCGCGCCTTTTCCCGCAGCCTGCTTGAATTGCGCGACGTTCCGGTCGCGTTTCAGGATGAGCGGCTTTCCAGTGCCCAGGCCGAGCGCGCGATGATCGAAGCTGATCTGACACGGGCACGGCGCGCGCAATTGATCGACAAGTCCGCTGCAGCGATCATTTTGCAGACGGCGCTCGACTATCTGGCCAATACCGGACTGGAATAAAAGTGTGCAGGCTTGCCCCGTGACGGGCTTGGCCGTATCGACTGGCATTTATGAGCAGCGCCAACCCCTACCGGTTTCAAGGCAAGCATCTCCTCGGGATATCGGGGATGCACAAGCTGGCAATTGCAGACCTGTTGGAACTTGCAGAGAGCTATATCGATACCCCGCCATCGCGTGAAACGCTTGCCGGCCAGACGCTGATCAATCTCTTCTTCGAAAATTCGACACGGACCCAGGGTTCCTTCGAGATTTCCGCGCGGCGTCTTGGCGCGGATGTCGTCAACATGGCGGTCCAGACTTCTTCGATGAAGAAGGGTGAAACGCTGATCGACACCGCGATGACGCTGAATGCCATGTCGCCCGATCTTCTGGTGATCCGGCACGGCTCATCCGGCGCGGTTCGGCTGCTGTCGCGTAAGGTGGATTGCGCGGTGATCAACGCGGGCGACGGAACGCACGAGCACCCGACGCAGGCGCTGCTCGACGGCCTGACCATCAAGCGCAGGCTGGGCAAGCTCGAAGGCCTCAAAGTTGCGATCTGCGGAGACATCCTGCACTCAAGGGTGGCGCGGTCATCCACCATGCTGCTGCATCAGATGGGCGCGGAAGTCCGGCTTGTTGCGCCACCGACCCTCGTGCCGCCCGGGACTGATACCTGGGGCGCGGCCTCGGTCCATACAGACATGAATGAAGCACTCGAAGACTGTGATGTCGTGATGATGCTGCGCCTGCAACTGGAGCGCATGAACGGGGCGTTTCTGCCGAGCGCACGCGAGTATTTCAGGCTCTATGGGCTGGATGCGGCGAAGCTGAAACATGCAAAGCCCGGCGCGCTCATCATGCACCCGGGGCCGATGAACCGCGGCGTCGAGATCGACAGCGCGCTCACGGAAAGTGCCCAGTCCGTCATCACCGAGCAGGTCGCTATGGGTGTCTTCGTGCGAATGGCCGTTCTGGTCCGGTTGGCCGAAGCCAGAGCGCAAGACAGGCAAGCCGCATGAGAACGCTTTTCTACAATGCGCGTCTTGTCGACCCAGCCACCGACCGGGACGAGCCCGGCGGACTGTGCGTCGAAGACGGACGGATTGCCGATATCGGCCCGCACCTTTCCGGCGCAAACGCTTCGGATGGCACCCTCGTGATCGACTGCGACGGTGATGTCCTGTTACCGGGCCTGATCGATCTTCGCGTATCGACAGGCGAGCCGGGAGCCGAGCACACCGAAACACTGGAAAGCGCGAGCGCTGCTGCCGTTGCGGGCGGCATAACCTCGATGATCGTCATGCCGTCGACGCGGCCGGCAATCAATTCGCCTGCACTGGTCGACTATCTGGCCCGCGCTGCCCGCTCATCGGCAATCGTGAACCGCATTTATCCCGCAGGCGCGCTGACCGTCGGTCTGGCAGGCGAGCACATGGCCGAACTGGCGCTGATGAAAGAGGCGGGGGCGGTGTTCTTCACGCAAGCCGGTTGCAGTCTCGCCTCGGCAGCCGTCGCCAAACGCGCTTTGGGCTATGCAAGCGCTCTCGGGCTATGGGTCGCTTTGCAGCCCGGCGATCCCTCGCTTCGCGGCGGAGCGATGAATGCCGGGGCTTTTGCGGCCCGGCTTGGCCTTAAAGGCATGCCGCCGCACGCCGAATGGATAGGCTTGTCGCGCGACCTCATGCTGGCCGAAGCCACCGGCGCATCACTGCTTGTCGACCAGCTTACAACCGCGCGCAGCCTGGATATTGTTTCGCGCGCGCGGGCCAACGGTGCCCGTGTCGCGGTGACGGTTGCGGCACATCATCTGGTGTTCAACGAGCTTGATATCGGCGATGGTAGCCATGATCCCGACAAGGCGTATCTAACCTATTGCAAGGTCGATCCGCCGTTTCGCTCGGAAGCCGACCGGCTGGCACTGGTCGACGCGCTGAAGCATGGCAGGATTGATGCGGTCGTCTCCGCACATGACCCGCAACCCGCCGAAGCCAAGAGATTGCCATTCGAGGACGCCAGTTTCGGTGCCGCCGGTCTGGAGACGCTTCTGTCGACCTTGACCAGTCTGGTTGCCGACCCCGCTTATGGTGTGTCCTGTCTGGCGGCTTTGCGGGCTGTGACCAGTGGTCCGGCCGGTCTTCTGGGGTTGGAACAGGGGCGGTTGGCAATTGGCGCACCTGCCGATCTCGTGCGGATCGATCTCGACAAGCCCTGGAAATGTCGCCGCGAGGATCTGCGGTCGAAATCGACGAACTCACCCTATGATGGGCGATTGCTCACCGGACAGGCCATTCAGACCATGGTAAACGGACGAATTGTGTTTGACCGTCTGGCGGAGCGACGAAACTGATGGAAGATGTGTCCGTGCAGGCCTGGATTGCCGCGATCAGCGTCGGTTATCTTGTCGGGTCGGTCCCGTTCGGGCTTGTTATTGTCCGTGCCGCCGGGCTGGGTGATATCCGTACGCTCGGCTCAGGCAATATCGGCGCTACCAACGTGCTGCGCACCGGACGCAAGGATCTGGCGATTGCAACGCTCATTCTGGATGCGGGCAAAGCCGGTCTGATCGCCGTCCTTTTTACGGTTCTGTTTTCCTCGTCCGTTATCGGCCTTGCGGCGGGGGCCGCGGCCCTGATCGGTCATTGTTTTCCGGTCTGGCTGAAGTTCCATGGCGGCAAGGGCATTGCCACATATGCGGGCCTGCTGTTCGGCGCTGTCTGGCAGGTCGGACTGGTTGCCGCCGCCTGCTGGTTGCTCGTTGCCGTTCTTACCCGTCGAAGCTCTCTGGCCGCGCTCATCACCGCGCTGATCGTGCCGGTCGTTGCAATCATGTTCGGCAAGCCGCTGGTGTCACTGGTGATACTGGCCCTGCTGACGGGGGTCGTCTTCTGGCGACACCGCGTGAACATAGAGCGCCTCATTGCAGGCACCGAGCCGCGCATTGGCGAAAAGAAATCGACCCCAGCGGAAGCGCCATGATGGACGAGACCGAGCGCCTTGCCTTCGTTCGCCTGTCGCGCACGGACGGCATCGGGCCGGTCACGTTTCTTGGGCTGATCAACCGGTTCGGAACCGCACAAGCTGCGTGCGAGCATCTACCGGACTTTGCGGCCAGCCGTGGCAGACGCGATTTGCGCTTGCCGACCACAGGCATGATCGAGCGGGAGTTCGAACGTATCGCCCGGCATGGCGCACGTTTCTGCCTCTCCAGCGACGAGGACTATCCAAAAGGGCTTGCCGCGCTGGATGCGCCGCCGCCCGTGCTGACGGTTATGGGGTCAATGGCACTGGCAAGTGCGCCCTGCGTGGCGATGGTCGGAGCGAGAAATGCCTCGGCGCCCGCGCGGAAAATCGCAACCGACATGGCGGCGGCTCTGGTGGCTGAAGGCTATACGATTGTCTCCGGTCTGGCACGCGGGCTGGATACAGCCGCTCATGAGGGCGCAGGGCCGGGTGCCACCATCGCCGTGATTGCGGGCGGCATCGATAATATCTATCCGCTGCAGAACAGTGATCTGCAGGCCAGAAATCGCGGCCGAAGGCCTGCTGATCTCCGAAAGCATGTTTGGCAGCGAGCCCAAAGCGCGCGATTTCCCCCGCCGCAACAGGCTGGTGACGGGCCTGTCTCTGGGTGTTGTCGTCGTGGAAGCGGCGCAACGCTCGGGCTCGCTGATTTCGGCCCGCTGCGCGCTTGAACAGGGCCGTGAGGTCATGGCGGTGCCGGGTTCGCCGCTGGACCCCCGTACCAGAGGCTCCAACGGTCTCATCCGGTCCGGTGCCTTGCTGGTCGAAACCGCAGAAGATGTTCTCGATGCTCTCCGGGGCATGACGACGTCGAGGTTTCGAAGCGAATCAAGTCCGCTCTTGTTCGACACGTCAGGCGACGCCGAACCGCAGGACGATCATCTCGATGAGATCAAGAGCCTTTTGAGCTATACGCCGGTCGCCATGGCCGATCTGATAAAGCTGTCGGACCTTCCCGTTGCGCACTGCACCGCCGCAATTGTCGATCTGGAATTATCGGGAATCGCCGTCTCCTTGCCGGGTGGATTGGTCCGCTTGCGAACCGACAGGGACTGATCGCTGCAACACCGCCGTTTTAATTATCGATCCGGACTGCAATCAGGGTTCTATTTGCCGTGTTAAGCGTATAATCCCCTCTTTGGCAGGGACAGCGGGGAGAAACAGGCGTGAAGCAATCCAAGCTCATCGCAGCCATGCTGGCATCCCTTCTGGTAGCGGTGCCGGCCTATGCGCAGGAAGCCTCCGGCGACGCTGTGCTGCCCGGACCTGCAGACGAACGGGTCTATCTCGAGGCCGACCGGCTGATCGACAATCGCGAAGACGGCGTGCTGATCGCCGAAGGCAATGTGCAGGTCAAATACGGTATTCGCGAGCTACGCGCCGACCGCGTGATCTATACCATCGAAACACAAAAAGTCCGCGCGATCGGCAATGTCCGCATCGCCGATCCGGACGGAACGATGCGGTTTGCCGAAGAGCTGGAGGTCGACGAGCAACTCGCCGATGGGGTGGCAACCCAGTTCGTGGCCCAGCTTCCAGGCGATGCTCTGGTGATTGCCCGCGCCGCCAGCCGCTCCGCTGACGGGTCCAATACGCTCGATCAGGCGATCTACACGGCGTGCGAGATTTGCGAAGACGGCGAGGAATCGCCGACCTGGGCGCTACGGGCGCGCCGCGCGAAACAGAACGCCGAAACGCAGATGATCACGTACCAGGACGCCGTTCTGGAAGTGAAAGGCGTTCCGGTTCTCTATGTCCCGTATTTTGCCCATCCGGACCCGTCCAGCAAACGCCGGTCGGGTCTTCTGGCCCCGGAGCCCGGCCTCTCATCCAAACTTGGCGCGTTTTACATCCAGCCGTATTATCTGGCCCTGTCAAAGTCGCAGGACCTGACCATCATTCCGCACCTTCACACCAATGTGGCGCCTCTTCTGGAGCTGGAATACCGCAAGCGTTTCTATTCGGGCTATGTCGAGGTCGAAACGAGCCTCGTCTACGACGAGCAGTTCGAACTCAGACGGGGACCCCCTCTTGTTCGACCAGAACGGCTTTGTGGTCCGCGACCCGTCAACAGCGATTGGGCCGCTCCGCGAGAGCGAAGAATCGCTGCGCAGCCACATCTTCGCTGAGGGTCTCTTTGACATCAACGAAACCTGGAAATGGGGTTTCGGGCTCGAGCAGGCGAGCGACGATCTCTATCTGCGCCGCTATGACTTCGACGACATCAATGCGCGGCGGGGCCTTTATGAAAGCCAGGCTCTGCGGCTTCTGTCCCAGGTCTATGCCGTCGGGCAGACAGAGACCTTCTATGCCGATGCCGCCGTCATTGACGTACAGGGCAATCAATTGGGCGACAGGGATGAGACCTTCGGCCTGATTACCCCCGTCGCGTTTGCGGAAAAGCTCTTCGAGATGGGTGGCGGTACTCTGGGCGTGAATGCCTCCACCGCCGTGATCAACCGTGATGCGGGCGATGACAGCCGCCGAGTGACCGTAGGCTCCGATTTCCGGACGTCGTATGTCTTGCCTTTGGGCCTCTTGCTGGAGCCTTTTGCAGAGGTTCGCGCCGATTATTACGATCTCGATTTTGATCTGAACCCTGCAGCGTCGACCCAACTGACCCGGACATCCGGACTGGCAGGGGCAACGCTGAAATGGCCGCTTGTCCGCAATACCGAATTTGCGACGGTCATCATCGAACCCACGCTCATGGCGGCTATCGGCGGGTCTTCCGAAGAAAACGCCGCCATTCCGAACAATGACACCGTTTTCTACGAGTATGACGAATCGTCATTGTTCGAGCCGAACCCCTTCAACGGCTATGACCGGTGGGAGGGCGACGAACGTCTGGCTGCCGGGGTTTCAGCTTCGGCCGTCTTTAACAATGGCGTTCGCGCGAGTGCGGTCTTCGGACGTCGCTGGCGCTCCGAAGCCGATCCGGCATTCGATCCATCGACGAACCTTGATGGCACCCGGTCCGACTATCTGTTCGGATCGAGCCTGGAGATCGGCTCGAATTTGCAGCTGAATACCAGCCTGCGCCTTGATGATGATTTCAGGATCCAGCGGGTCGAAGCGACCGGCAATGTCGATTTCTGGCGGGTCCGGTCGAGCCTGACCTATTTCAGGACCGATGAGGACATTTCGGTTTCGACGATCAACCCCCGCCCGTCGGAAGGCATTCTCTTTTCGTCCACACTGCGTGTCAGCGACCATTTCTCGTTGCTCTATGCCCAGCAGCGCGACATCGAAAACGACCGCAATGCCCGGCTGGCGCTTGGCGTCCAGTATGACGATG
>CAWIKY010000004.1:0-329952 GCA_963836905.1 uncultured Alphaproteobacteria bacterium | reverse complement strand
CCTTCGGAATTGGCCAGCCAGACACCGCCGGAGCCATCATCGGTGAAGGTGACATCCGAGCCCAGCGCATCGTCATACTGGATACGGTCCCCGTCGAGACCGGAAAACCCGTAGATGACGTCCAGATCGTCTCCGCCAACGGCGTCCGCGCGGTCATAGATGATGGTTTCGGGGTTGGTGAACTGCACGGTCTCGATGTTATAAGCGCCGCGAAAATCGATGGCCAGTATAACCGGCAGTCCCGTTGTGCCGGTCAGGTTTATCACATCCAGACCGCCGCCCATGTAAAGCGTATCGCGGCCTCCGCCGGTCGTGACGCTGTCATTGCCTTCGCCGTCCAGCAGGACCTCCGTCGCGCTGCCGCCAAAGATGATGTCGTTGCCGCCGCCGGTAGAAATCGTGTCACCGGTGACGAGCGGGATTGTGACAGGTCCGGTCGGGAAGTTGCCCACTGTGTAAAGCCCGAAATTAAAGACCCATTGCGGGTCGGCATTGCCCACACCGCCCTGCAGCCTCCAGTTTCCAGCGCTCTCCACACCGACGATATTGGTATCGGCAGGCGGCTCGCCCTGAAAGGAGAAACCGGAAGCGGTGACGCGAGGGGTCGGTGCCAGAAAGTCGGCATAGCCGCCGGAATAGACCACGTCATTGCCCTCGCCGGTCTGGACATAGTCCGCGCCGAGACCGGTCGAGATGAAGTTGTCGCCCTCGAGATCGAAGATGAAGTCATTGCCCAGCCCGCCAAACATGACGTCATTGCCAGCCCCGCCATTGATCGTGTCATTGCCCGCAAAGCCGAAGATCCAGTCATCGCCCGCCTCGCCGTAAAGAACGTCATTGCCTGCGGGGCGGATATTGACGGTGTAGGTCTGGCCGGTGGTGCTGTTCGGCACGGGACGCGTCTCTACGGTGTTGGTATCGCCGTAGATGATGTCATTGCCAGCCCCGCCGAACACAGTGTCGTTTCCGGCCCCGGCATCGATAATGTCCGCGTCACCGTCGCTTTCGCTGCCGGATGAACTGAACCCTGCGCCAAGGATCGTATCATCGCCCGCGCCGCCATAGATCGTATCGAGCCCCCAGCCGCCGATCAGCGTGTCATTGCCCTCGCCGCCGGTGATGAGGTCATTGCCGCCATTGCCATAGACGGTATCGTTTCCAGTTTCGCCGTTCAGCCAGTCTCCGCCAGCGCCGCCGATCAGAAGATCAATGCCGCTGCCGCCCCAGACGAGGCCGGGTCTCGCCGCCAGCACCACGGTGTCGTCGCCATCCAGTGCGTAAATTTCGTCGTCGAAGTAGATATCCGGATCGTCTTCGCCGAAGCCCTGAAGAAAATCATTGTCGCTTGTACCGAACTGAACGCGTGGCATGGGAACTCCCTTTGCGGCAAAAATGTCCGAGCGTGCCTGTTTTCAGTGTTGTACTACCACAACGGGCAGGCCTGAACCATCATTCTGTCGCTGACGATGAACGGTCAGACAACCTTGGTACGAAACGGGGGCGAAACGGTTCAGGAAGCCGGCAGCCGGACAGTCGTAGACAACTCGAATGTTGAACCGCATCATCATGACCGGAACAGCATCCATCGCGTTGGCCGTGGCTGCTGTCCTAACCCTCTCCCCGTCTGCTGCTGCCGACGGACCCCGAAACGACCGCCGGGACCGTGTCGTCACAACCGAAACGGTGGTGACAACACGTGGCTACGAGCCGCATCACCGTGGCCAGGACAACCGGGCCGGCTATGGCCGAAACGGCTATCATCAGGCGGTACCGAACCGCCGGGAAGCGCGTGAGGCGATCCAGGCCTGCGAACGACGGGCCGACCGGCGCGTCGAGCGGCGCGACATCGGCCAGGGCGCATACTATGCCACTGCGCCGAATGTCACCTATGTCGGGCGCAGTCGTCTGATCGAAGTCACAGGCCCGCTGATCATCGACCGTCGCCATCGCGACCGCGTGGTTTCCTCCACCTGTACGGTTTCTGACGGCCGTGTGGCACGCCTGGATATCACTCAGCCGCCGTCACGCCGGGCAGGATGGCGCGGATACTAACGCTCGATCACAGCCTCTGAAGAAAGCAGGGCGGGCAGGCCTGGAGACCATCTCCGGGCCTGCCTTCGCTTGCGTTTATCGCTCTGCGTCTTATCAACTGACCAAAGCAGGACGTTCAGGGGAAAGACCGGGCATGAAAGATATTCTCGAGGCACTGGAAGCCAGACGCGAGCAGGCCCGGGCGGCGGCGGCGCAGCGCGCGTGGAAAAGCAGCACGCCAAGGGCAAACTCACGGCGCGCGAACGCATTACGCTACTGCTCGACGAAGGCAGCTTCGAGGAATGGGACATGTTCGTGGAACACACCTCCCATGATTTCGGCATGGAACAGCAGCGTATTCCCGGCGATGGCGTCGTCACCGGCTGGGGCACCATCAATGGCCGGCTCATCTACGTATTCTCCAAGGATTTCACCGTGTTCGGCGGATCGCTGTCGCGGGCGCATGCCGACAAGATTGTGAAAGTTCAGAAAGCTGCCGTGAAGAACGGCGCGCCGATCATCGGTATTTTCGATGCAGGCGGCGCCCGAATCCAGGAAGGCGTCGACAGTCTGGCGGGCTATGCCGACATCTTCATGGAGAATGTGCTGGCCAGCGGTGTGGTGCCCCAGATCAGCGTGATCATGGGGCCATGCGCAGGCGGCGATGTTTATTCCCCTGCCCTTACTGACTTCATCTTCATGGTACGCGACACCTCCTACATGTACGTGACCGGCCCCGATGTGGTGAAGACCGTCACCAACGAGACGGTCAGCCACGAGGATCTGGGCGGAGCACGGGTTCACGCTTCCAAATCCGGTGTCGTCGACGGAGCCTTCGAAAACGATCTGGAAGCGCTTGCGCAAATCCGCCGTCTGGTGGACTTCCTGCCGCTTTCGAACCGCGAAAAGCCGCCAATCCGTCCAAGCTTCGACGATGCGGGCCGTGAGGAGGCCTCCCTCGATACGCTCATTCCGGCGAACGCGAACACGCCTTACGACATGCACGAGCTGATCGAGAAGGTCGCCGACGAGGGCGACTTCTTCGAGATTGCCAAAGATTTCGGTGCAAACATCCTGACCGGGTTCGGGCGGATCGACGGGCAGACGGTGGGCTTCGTGGCCAACCAGCCCATGTCGCTCGCTGGCGTTCTGGACATTGACGCCTCACGCAAGGCGGCGCGCTTCGTGCGTTTCTGCGATTGCTATGACATCCCGATCGTCACTTTTGTCGACGTTCCGGGCTTCATGCCGGGCACGAAGCAGGAGTATGGCGGACTGATCAAGCACGGCGCGAAACTCCTGTTTGCCTATGCAGAAGCGACAACGCCGAAGGTGACGGTCATCACGCGCAAGGCCTATGGCGGCGCGTATGATGTGATGAGCTCCAAGCATTTGCGGGGCGATGTCAACTTCGCGTGGCCGACGGCCGAGATTGCCGTCATGGGCGCCAAGGGCGCCGTCGAGATCATCTTCCGCGCGGAACTGGGCGATGAGGCACGCATTGCCGAACGGACGAAAGAATACGAGACCAATTTTGCCAATCCGTTCGTTGCCGCCCGCAAGGGGTATATCGACGATATCATCATGCCGCACTCCACCCGGAAGCGGATTGCGCGGTCCCTGAAGGCGCTGGCGACCAAGCAGGTCACGAACCCGCCGAAAAAACATGACAACATTCCGCTCTGACAGGCGTTCGGTCCAATTGAGTGTCTTTTGCGGTTCGCCTTCTCTATACTGAAAGGTTGGACGTAAACGACGAGAAGGAGATCGCCATGAAGGCCATTCATCTGAAGTGCGAGAGTGAAGGCATTGGTCTAAAGGGTCTCAGCAAGGTCGAGGACGAAAAGCACGCCTATACCTCCTGCTGCTGGGATATCCCTCGCGACACGGCCAAGAGCCTCGAAGGAGGCTGGATCTATTTCCATACGACGAAGAACGAACCCTCCAAGTTCGGCGGGGTGATCACGTCCTGGGAAGCTCAGGAGCCTGAGCCGGAAGACGTTGATGGCGAAGCAGAAGTCGATTCCGCCGAGGACACAGACGCCGTAAAGACGAAGACCAAGGCCAAATCGACAAAGAAGGCGGCCAAGGCTCCCAAAGTGGTTGAATCGATCACGTTTCACTTCGAAGCCCGCATGGAGGGCAAGGGTCAGGCCTGGCGCGGACCCGGACGGACTACCGCATGGACGAGCGGTGCAATCGATGCCAAGCTCAAGCATGAAAAAGCCTGACCGGTCCCGACCGGCGCGATACACGGAGTGATTTGAATGCAGGCGAAATTTCTGGTTCTGCCATGCCTTGCCATTGCGATGGTTCTTAGCCTAGCCGCATGCGGCGGAGAGCAGGAAACCAGCGACGAACAGGTGCGCATCGAGCCGCCTATGGCTGCGCTGCGCGGCGCCGGCCCCGACGATGAGGCCATGCAAGCGGAGATTGCCACCCTGCCTGCACCATACAACGAGGCCAGTTTTGCGACCGGCCAGAGACTCTTCAAGCAGTGTCAGACCTGTCACCTGGTCGACAAGGATGCAGGCAATCGCGTCGGCCCCAATCTTCACAATATCTTCGGTCGCCATGTCGGGGAACTTGAGGGTTTTGCGTACTCTAACGCCTTGCAGGAAGCCGATTTCCTCTGGACGACGGACGAGCTTGAACAATGGCTGGCCAATCCACGCTCCTACCTGCCGGGCAACCGGATGTCGTTCGCGGGATTTCGCAGGCCGGATGACCGTCGTGATGTGATCGCTTACCTGCTGGTCGCCACTAACGACGAGTAAGGGGCAGCGCGTTTTCAGACGGGCTGAATGAAGGGCGTAACTCTCTGCGTTCTCGTTCTGAGCGTATCGAAGAAGCGGAACCCGGCGCTATCCGTCATATTGCTTTGCCGGACCAGTTATGGCCCGGTTCCGCCAACGGACGAGCGCGGTTCGAGCAATGATCGCGACAGGGCGGCTTTTTCCTCGTCCTGCACGTGCTCGGCATAGGTTTCCATCAGGCGCTGCCAGCGGAAGACCTCGGCCATGCCGAGCGTGTTTTCACCTTCGAAGTTCAGATCGTCACGTACACACAGCACTGACCCGTCGCTCTCGCTGGCCGTGGAGGCGGCGCCGGGCTCGAGGCTCTCATTATAGAGGTTGGCGAACTCAAGCGCCGTGTCCGCATCCAGCACCGTCTGGTGGCAGGATTTCAGCCGCATGGAATAACAGAATTTCGGGTCGTTCTCGCAGCGACGTATGACCACCGTGAAGCCATAGCCCTGATACTCACCAGTGACGGCGGGACTGCCGTAGAGATAAGCCCCGCGCAGCGACTTCATCTCGCGGATCGAGAAGATCTCCATCGCCTGCTCTAGACTGACAGGTTCAGCCGAAGCCATCGGCGTGGTGAAAGCGATGACCGAGAGGATCAGCGCGGCGATGCTTTTCGGCAGGTCGCGAAGCCGGACCGCGGCGCGGAACCGACGGTGTAAATCTGTGTTCATGTGGTGTTGCTTATCCGTCTGGTCAGATTTCACAATAAGAAGCTGCAGATGTCCGGGGCCCTCTGCGTCCGGCTTGCCGTTGCCAAAGGGCAGTTCGGGTGCAGACCCGATCGAGGCCTCGCGAAAATCGCGGGCCACATCCGGATGTTCCGATCCGTTTAACGAACGCACTGGCCCCCGATCCTGGCACGCTACATGCCAGGCTATATAGAGGTCTGATTGACCCGGCTTGACAGCTTTTCCGGCCTTTCCTTGCGTTCGGAATACCTGTCGACGAGATAGTCGGCGCGGTCGCGCGTCAGCAGGGTAAACTTCGTAAGCTCTTCCATCACGTCGACGATGCGATCATAATAGGGCGAGGCTTTCATGCGCCCGTCCTCGTCGAATTCGAGAAACGCCTTGGCAACGGACGACTGGTTCGGGATGGTTATCAGCCGCATCCAGCGCCCGAGAATACGCAATTGATTGACCGCATTGAAACTCTGCGAGCCGCCGCAGACCTGCATGACGGCAAGGGTTTTACCCTGGGTCGGTCGCACGCCGCCGAGCGAGAGCGGAATCCAGTCGATCTGGGCTTTCATCACCCCGGTCATGGCTCCATGACGTTCAGGCGAGCACCAGACCATGCCTTCCGACCAGATCACAAGCTCCCGCAATTCCTGCACCTTTGGATGGTCGTCCCCCGCGCCATCGGGCAGAGGCAGGCCTGCCGGATCGAAGCTGCGCGTCTCGCAGCCAAATTTTTCGAGGATGCGGGCGGCTTCTTCACTTGCAAGCCTGGAATAGCTGCGCTCGCGCAGCGACCCATGCAGCAGCAGGATGCGGGGCTTGTGCGCGCTGAGCGTTGGAGACAGCAGCGCGGTCTTATCGATCTGGTGAAAGCTTTCCTCGTGGAGGGCGGGGAGGTCAGACAAGGCGTTCGCCTCCTTCATTGATGATCATCTCGCCGTCCTCTTTGTAGAGCGGGCCGCTGGGGAGTGCGCCAAGAAGATCAAGCACCAACTCGCTCGGTCGGCAGAGGCGTACCCCTGTGGGGCTTGCCACGAGAGGCCGGTTCACGAGGACCGGGTGCACAAGCATCGCTTCCAGAATCGTCTCATCTGAGACGTCATTCTCCAGCAAACCGAGCTCTTCCGCCGGCGATTTGGTTTTGCGCAGGGCCTGACGCGCGGTCAATCCAGCGCTGGCAAACAGGGCAAGAAGCTGCGGGCGCGTCCAGCCTTCCGTGAGGTAATCGATGATTACATATTGCTCGCCGCTGGCCTCGATCATGGCAAGGACGTTACGTGATGTTCCGCAGGCAGGATTATGATGGATGACGATCATGGTCCGGCCTCGTTTTCTATCTCCGGGTCTGGAAAGGCGTTTCTTGTCCGGTTCGCAAAGGCGACCAGCGAAAGCATGACGGGCACTTCGACCAGGACGCCCACCACGGTTGCAAGCGCGGCGCCGGAGTTCAGGCCGAACAGGCTGATTGCAACGGCAACGGCCAGCTCGAAGAAATTCGACGTCCCGATCATGGCGCAGGGTGCCGCAATCCTGTGCGGCACTTTCCACGCCCAGGCGGCCGCGTAGGCCAAAGCGAAGATGGCATAGGACTGGATCAGGATCGGCACGGCGATCAGTGCGATTACGAGCGGGCGCGCGATGATGGTTTCGCTCTGGAAGCCGAAAAGCAGCACCACCGTCGCCAGCAGACCGATTACAGAGAGCGGCTTGATAGAGCCCGTAAAGGACGACACCGCCTCAGCGCCGCCGCTTCTGGTGAGCATGTTCCGTGTGACGACGCCCGCGATCAACGGGATCACGACGTAGAGCGCAACCGACAGAAGCAAGGTTTCCCACGGCACCGCGATGTCAGTGACGCCAAGCAGGAAGGCCACAATCGGCGCAAAGGCGACAACCATGATTGCGTCATTCACGCTGACCTGCACCAGCGTGTAATTGGCATCGCCCTTGGTGAGCTGGGACCAGACAAACACCATGGCCGTGCAAGGTGCGGCACCGAGCAGGATGAGCCCTGCGATATAGCCTTCCGCGTCGGATGGCGGAATGAAGCCCGCAAAAACATGGCGGAAGAACAGAACGCCGAGCGCCGCCATGGTGAAGGGCTTGATCAGCCAGTTTACCACCAGCGTGATGATCAGGCCTTTGGGCTTTTCGCCAACCCGAACCATCGCCGAGAAGTCCACCCCGATCATCATCGGCCAGACCATGGCCCAGATCAGGATCGCCACCGCGAAGTTGACATTGGCGTATTCCAGACGTGCCAGCGCTTCGAAGACGCCGGGGGCCAGAAGCCCGAGGCCGATGCCCGCAAGGATGCACAGCCCGACCCATACGGAGAGATATTTTTCAAAAGCGCCCATGGATCGGTCCTTCTAGAAAGTCAGCGTGAGCTGGGCATAGCCGAACAGCGTCCCGTCGTCCTTAGGGCCGTCGGGAACGTTCCCGGCCGCAGGCACTTCGCGCGCGTAAAAAAGGATCGAAGCCAGCAGGACAGGTCTCATCGCATCTCCCCCCCCGTGAACATAACGCGGCCGGGTCTTCCTAAGGGAGAGCGAATCTTATTTCAACAGTTGATCGAATGTTGATCTAACAGGATAGCTTGGACAGGCCCGCAAGGGGGGCACAAACCTCCGGATGACCGTTGCAGCAGGTCTCCACCAGCATCGATAGCAGGTTGTTTACCGCATCGATTTCCGCGCGGTAAATCATGTGCCGCCCGTCGCGTTCCACGCTTATCAGGCCAGAATTGACGAGAATGCTCAGATGTCCGGACAGCTTGTTTGGAGCAAGGCCAAGCTGATCGGCAATCACCCCGGCCTGGAGCCCTGGCGTCCCGGCTTCCATCAGCCTGCGAAAGGTCAGAAGCCGCGTTTCCTGAGACAGGGCGGAGAGTTGCTTCAGGGTCTCTGTCAAGTTGGTCATCGATAATCATCTCAACCAGCAACGCGTGATCACGGCCTGGCAGGAACCCGCCGTATGGCGAAAGTAGTGCCATCCAGATTGACTGGCTAGCAAAGCTACAGAGACCGCCAAGACTCTGAACGGCTAGAGTGTCTATAGGCGGTACCAATCGCGACCGATAGGCCGCGAAAGACGCGAACGGCGCGCCCCCTACTCCCACTCGATGGTTCCCGGGGGCTTTGAGGTGACGTCGTAGACAACGCGGTTGACACCCTTGACCTCGTTGATGATGCGCGTGGCGACATGGCCGAGAAAGGCATGCTCGAACGGATAGTAATCCGCCGTCATCCCATCGGTTGAGGTGACCGCGCGCAGGGCCAGCACAGCTTCATAGGTTCGCTCATCGCCCATGACGCCGACGGTGTTCACCGGCAACAGCACTGAAAACGCCTGCCAGATATCATCATAGAGCCCGGCCTTGCGGATCTCGTCGATATAGATCGCATCGGCTTTTCGCAGCGTGTCCGCCTTGGCGCGCGTGATCTCGCCCGGAATGCGGATGGCAAGACCGGGGCCCGGAAACGGATGGCGCCCGACAAAGCTTTCCGGCAGGCCAAGCTCGCGGCCCAATGCGCGCACCTCGTCCTTGAAAAGCTCGCGTAGCGGCTCGACCAGCTTCATCTTCATGCGCTCGGGCAAGCCGCCGACATTGTGATGGCTCTTGATCGTGACCGATGGCCCGCCGGTTGCCGAAACACTCTCGATCACATCCGGGTAGAGCGTGCCCTGTGCCAGGAACTCCGCGCCGCCGATCTTGCCGGCCTCCTCATCGAAGACATCTATAAACAGGCGTCCGATGGTCTTGCGCTTGGTTTCGGGGTCGGAAACGCCATCGAGCGCGGTGAGGAAGGTCTCGCTGGCATCCACATGCACCAGCGGGATGTTGTAATGGCCGCGAAAGAGCGAGACGACTTCCTCGCTCTCGTTGGCGCGCATCAGCCCGTGATCGACATAGACGCAAGTCAGCTGATCGCCGATGGCCTCATGGATAAGGACAGCGGCCACGGAGGAATCCACCCCGCCCGAAAGCCCGCAGATGACGCGGCCCTTGCCGACCTGAGCGCGGATCTTTGCGATGGCCTCATCGCGATAGGCGGCCATGGTCCAGTCACCGGACATGCCGGCCACGTCATGCGTGAAATTGCGCAGGAAACGTGCGCCATTCCTGGTGTGCATCACCTCGGGGTGAAACTGCGTGCCGTAAAAGCGCCGCTCCGGGTCGGCGATGACCGCAAACGGTGCGCCGGATGACTTCGCCACCACGCCAAAGCCCGGAGCGAGCCTTGCGACATGATCGCCATGGCTCATCCAGACTTCCTCACGCGCACCGCCCTCGAAGAGGCCCGCAAAGATCGGATCCTCACTTACCTGCTCGACGAATGCGCGGCCAAACTCGCGCGAGGTGCCGCTTTCGACGGACCCGCCGAGCTGGTCCACCATCACCTGCTGGCCATAGCAAATGCCGAGGACCGGCACGCCCGCCTCGAAGACTGCCGGGTTGGCCCGCGGGCTTCCCTCCGCCGTTACGCTGGCAGGGCCGCCCGACAGGATGATGGCCATCGGGGAGAAGTCTGCCAGAAAGGCGGCATCGACCCGGGTGAAGGGATGGATTTCGCAATAAATGTCGCTCTCGCGCATGCGCCGGGCGATCAGCTGCGTCACCTGACTGCCGAAATCGACGATCAGCGCGCGCTGGTGGTGGGTGGAGGCAATGGGCGTGTCTGTCATCGTATCTCTACCAATGGCTCGTTCATTCCGCAGCGACCGTCACCGGGCCGAACAACAGGGTTGCATTAGAACTCTAAATTCTTCTCAGGTCCGCTGCCACGTCTTCCCAAGCACGACTGCTGGAAATGCAAACGAGCTTGAAGGTAAGCCAGCAAGCAAAGTTCGCGTCCTCTCCGTAGAAATCGCCGTCAGACATTTTTCCATGCGCCTGTTCGTGGCGCAGCGCAGGACCTGGACGTTTATTGAAAAGGAGATCAATTTCGAAAATCAACGCGTCTCCGTAAATTTCTGCAAGCCCGTCGTGATGATTTTCTAATAGCGTGGCTAAAGAACGATCCTTCTGAGTCCCGTCGCTTTCGATCGTCGCCGTGAAAATGCCAGCAATCTCTAAAGTATAACGAAGGCTGTTTTCCAACTGCGGAATAAGTATGCTGCTCGCGCTTATGGCATCCCCTTGAAAATACCTATGTAAGCCGAGGGCGAAGGTTTCCCGGTGAAACGGAGGAACGAAACGGCTTTGCGTAGCGAGAATCCGAAAGTGGCCTAATTTCGGGCGGTTAATGATCGATATCACACGTCTAGCGGGTTCTATGAAGCCCTTTACCCCGAACCAGCGTGCTTGATTTTGATGTCGTATTACACTTTCGAGCAACGCTTCTTTCTTCCCGTCAGAATCAATTCTGCCAGCGTGGTCAAAGCGCGCCGTTATTCGACCGCGTTCATCGGTGTAAACGGAGTCAGTCATCGCACTGAGAGGGTATTTCCGATCAAGCTCTTCGGCATACTTATAAAGGGCATCAGGCTCTGAACTGCCCCAAATAAAAGCGAAAGACCGCAGCGCAGCCCCGATTTCCAAGCGAACAAATTTCTCTTCGGTTTCTAAAATTGGTTTGGATAAATCCACTTCTTGGGAGAAGCTGTTCATCTCAAACGTCGAAGCTTCTTGTACGCCGATCAATCTCAGTCGCAACTCTCGTACGATTGCTTTTGACTCAAGACCCCCGACCCTTTGATACTGCGAGATTGCCTCCATTAAATGGAAGGCCGAGTTTGTTGCAGATCCCGTCGATTTATCAGCGAATTTGACAGATAACTCCGCTTGTTGGCGCAAACAATTATTAGCTTCCTCTGTATTATTATTTCGTAAGCAAATAACTCGGACCTGCTTTAGAAGGTTTTTAGCCCAATACATGTCCTCAGTTTTGAGTTCTTCAATAGTAGATCTAATATTTTCAATTATATATTCATCTTCTAAAACTCTATATCTAATTTGTATGTCTAAGCTATCGGATAACGTCGACACATCAGGCAAAATAATAGCAGCATCGAAGATCGTTTTTGCAAGAATGCCTATCTTACGTGGGAGTTCGTTTTTGGCCTTAGTCGCGCGCGATATGACAATCGACCTTCTCAGCAGAGATAATACTCTAGAATCTAGGCTGAAATCCTCGGCAAAAGAGAATCTCGCGCTTCCGCTAAGATGCTTGTCGATGAGCTCGAGGTATGACGATACCGCGATATCAGACATGTCCGCGCGGGCTCGATCATTGAGCCACACCACGTCAGCGAGTCTCCGCGCGCAAGGTGGCATTTGCTACAGACGGAATGAACGCAGCTAGCTCCGCCGTCTGAGTTCCGGCAAGATCGTCTGGGATTAGAGACCTCATGTTCCCAGATTGGCAAATTGGACTGAACGGTGACGCGGGATCATCAAAATGGTCGCAGAGACTCAAAATATCTGACAAAAGACTGAGCGCTTTTTGCTTGTTTGTATCTTTAGTTTCAAACACCGAAAGCTGACCGGCTACATCAATACAATCAATTAGATTCTCGTCTGGTAACAGTTCGGCCAAGTTCAGTTCGAGGAGCGTTTTGCAAGAAACAATTCCTGCGGCCTTTTCAGTATCTTGAGACATCTTGCCACTGCTTTGCGATACGAAACGTCAGCTTTTGGTCTGAATTGATAGGAAGGCTTCTCATTGCTGTAGATCAACCTGCGGCTCTCTCCGTCCGTTGTAGCCGCGCTGACTGACGACAACTGGATGGTCGAACATGCGGGCAGCATAGGCCAGCGACGCTCGAATGTCGGCGTCTTCCAGATCGGGAAAGTCAGCCAGAACATCGGCATGGGACATACCCCCTGCGAGCATCTCGAGTATGTCGATCACCCGTATCCGCATGCCGCGAATGCACGGACGCCCCCCACATTGAGCAGGGTCAGTCGTTATCCGGGAAAGCAGATCGGTCATGAATGCAGTTTAGCTGCCTATGCGATGACCGGAAAGAGGCCGGAGACTAAGTTCGGGACCGAAACGAGCGGATTAGCGGCCCGAGAGCGCCTATCCGCCAGTTAATCGCGCCTTTGCGTCATGGAATAGCGGATAGTCATATGACGACGAATGGTCGCCTTCATGTCCGGGCTCACCCGCTTTGGTCAGCACGCCTTTCGGTGAGACATAGCTCTTGATCCAGGCCCGTTCTTCCGCCTCGTTCCAGTTGAGATTGAAGGCTGCCAGTTTCGGAAAGAAATACATGGACTGATAGGGCAGATGATCGTGGATGAACCAGGCCAGAGCGGGCCAGTCTTTGGTATCATCATAAAGATCGACGAAGGCATTGACGACGACCGTTGCCGTTGCGCCGAGCCGTCCGTCTTCGTCGCGCCGGTCATAAATATGGTGGGCGCGGTTATAGTCGTTCGAGCCGCAATTCAGGCCCTTCTCATTGCCAAAGTCGTTCAGGGTCGGCGAGCGATACGCCGACCGGATCGAGATCTTGCCAAAGGCCTGCGTCAGCGGCTCCAGAAGGTTTTCGCAGAGCCCGCGCGCCGCGGCAACGGCTATGTCAGGATCGTCCGGAATGTTGGGAATGCCGTAGAAATTGCCGATCTCCGAATAGAGAAAGTCGCGCATGAAGAAGTTCGGGCTGAGACGCACCCGCCCCAGATCTTCCAGCGCTTTCATCGAGCCCGGTTTCCTAATTTCACTCGTCCTTTCCTGCCAGGTTCGCTGGTGTTTCTGTACATCATGGCCGCAATCCCAAGGCTTTCAGCGGTGAGCCGATGGCGCCCGAAACCATCGCGGCGAGCAGTTTCGGCATGGGTGGGATCGCCATCAGCGGCGGTGCAAACGTGTCTCGCAGAAACGGCAGGAGCCGCGAGTTTGACTGGTAGACCGGCGTAAACACCCGGCTCATCGCATGGAAAAGTGTCACGTGCAGGCGGCGATATTTCACATATGCCGCCAGCCGGTTTTCGAGTTCGCCCTCGCCGCGCACGGCAAGCGCCAGCGCATAGGCATCGAGCAGCGCATTGTTCGCGCCCTGCCCCAGCTGCGGCGACGAGCTTCGCCACGCATCGCCGATATGCACCAGACGCCCATCGACGGCACGCGCGATCTTGCGGTGGCGATAACGTGCGAAAGTCAGGTCGTCATGCTGATTGAGCGTTTCCAGAAACGGAGCCGACTCTGGCCAATAATCCAGCGCCTGCGCCTTCCAGTCAGCAAACGGAGCCGAGCAATGGGCATCGAAACCGCGAGTCGGGATTGACCAGAAATAGGTGGCCGTGAGCGGTTCGCCTGCTGCGGCCCGGCCCGATGGCATCACACCGGCCATGCGGCGGGCACCGTCATAGCGTTGGTCGAGCGCGTGGCCTGACATGTCACTGGCATCGGCCCATGGCACCGTCGCCCAGAGCGCGCCGAAGGGCAGTTCATGCCGCGCCTCGCTGCCTGCCGGACCGGAATTTGCGCCGAGCGCGTCAACGATGAGATCGTAGCGCGGGGTGGTGGTGGCGCCCTCCAGTATCAGCTGTGCCGCGCCTTGAGCCTGTTTGCAGTCAGCGATTGCACGGCCCAGTTCGAAATCGACCCCGGCCTGCGAGGCGGCCTGCCAGAGGACATCGAAAATGGCACGGCGCTGGACGCCGAGCGCGGTCATGCCCTGCTTCAGAGCTGCGAACCGTACATTCAGAACCTGTCGGCCCGAACCGACGGTTCGTCCTTCCAGCCGCTCGATAGGCGCGCCGAGCGCGTCGATTTCAGAACGCAGTCCAAGAGCTTGCAAGACGGCCAGTCCGGTCGGTTGCAGCATAAGGCCGGAGCCGACCGGTTTTGGTGCTTCAAACCGGTCGTAGACGGTGACCTTGTGCCCGTCCCGCGCGAGGCAGGTAGCCGCACACAGCCCGCCTATTCCAGCCCCGGCAATGCCTATGTCCATGACCCCGCCCCCTGCGCGAACGCAACTGTAGAGCCCCTGCCGGGTCTGGCAATTGAAATGGCAGTCCGGCCCTAGTCTTTCTTGAGGGCCTCATGAGTTTCGCGAACATTCACATCGTAAGCGGCAAGCGTTGCAAGCGTCACGATATCGGACACGGTCGCACCCAGCGAACAGATCTGGATCGAGTGCTTCAACCCCATCAGGATCGGGCCCATCACGGTCGCGCCGCCAAGGCTCGCCATCATTGCGGTCGAAATGGACGCCGAATGAATGGCGGGCATGACCAGAACATTTGCCGGTCCGGTCAGGCGCGAGAACGGATAGAGCCGCGAAGGTTCGGGATGCAGTGCAACGTCCGCGCCCATTTCGCCTTCGTACTCGAAGTTCACATCCAGCCGCGCATCGAGAATCTCGACCGCCTTGCGAACCTTTTCCGCCCGCTCGCCGGGCGGGTTCCCGAAAGTGGAATAGGATAATAGCGCAACACGCGGCGTGAAACCGAAGCGTTCGGCCACATGTGCAGCTTCGCAGGCAATGGCGGCCAGCTCCTCGGCGGAGGGCAATTCGGTGATGTTGGTATCGGCGACGAACACCGTCTTGCCGCGACCGATGATGACCGACATGCCCATGACCGGCTCGTCGGGCTGGGCATCTATGCAGAGAAGAACGTCTTTCAAGGCGACGTCGTAGTTACGGGTAACGCCGGTGACCATGCCGTCCGCATCCCCCAGCGCAACCATGCAGGAGCCGAAAATGTTGCGATCATTGTTGATCAGGCGCTGGACGTCGCGCTGGAGATAGCCTTTGCGCTGCAAACGCTCATAGAGATAGTCGAAATAGTCGGGATTGCGGTCAGAGACGAGCGCATTTACGATCTCGAGTTCGCCTTCGGGCACGCCCACCTGGCGCATGGTGCGCTTCACACGCTCTGCCCGACCGATCAGGATCGCCTTGCCCAGTTCCTGCGTCTGGAAGGCGTATGCGGCACGTATGACCGCAGGTTCTTCCCCCTCGGCAAAGACGATGCGCCGCGGGGCCTGCAGACCGTCGGAGCGCACAGCGCCCTGGATACGCTGGAGGAAGGACGCCGAAGGATCGAGACGACGCGCCAGCTCGTCCTCATAAGCGGCCATGTCTTCAATGTTCTTGCGGGCAACGCCGGTGTCCATTGCAGCCTGCGCCACGAACGGCGGAATGTAGGAGATGAGGCGCGGGTCGAACGGCACCGGGATGATGTAATCCTTGCCGAATGACGGACGCGCGCCATGATAGGCGGCGGCAACCTCGTCAGGCACATCCTCACGGGCAAGCTTTGCGAGCGCTTGCGCGGCGGCCACTTTCATTTCCTCGTTGATCGTCCGTGCACGGACATCCAGCGCGCCCCGGAAGATGTAGGGAAAGCCCAGAACATTGTTGACCTGATTGGGGTAGTCGGAACGTCCCGTTGCGATGATCGCATCGCCGCGCACTTCCATGATCTCCTCAGGGGAGATTTCCGGGTCCGGATTGGCCATCACGAAGATGATTGGATTGGCCGCCATCGACTTGATCATGTCCTTGTCGACCGCGCCCTGCACCGAGAGGCCGAGCAATACATCCGCGCCATCAACGGCTTCGGCAAGGGTCCGCTTGTCGGTATCAACCGCGAACGGCGCCTTGAACTGGTCCATGCCGCTTTCGCGGCCGCGATAGATCACGCCCTCCCGGTCGCACATGATGATGTTTTCGGCGCGCACGCCAAGATGCTTGATAAGCCCGGCAACCGACAGGCCCGCCGCGCCCGCGCCAGAGACGGCGACCGTGATATCGGAAAGCTTGCGATCGGTGATCTCGCAGGCATTGATCAGGCCTGCCGCAGCGATGATCGCGGTGCCGTGCTGATCGTCATGAAAAACGGGAATATCGAGCTCGTCGCGCAGACGGCTCTCAATGATGAAGCATTCGGGAGACTTGATGTCTTCCAGATTAATGCCACCGAACGTATCGCCGATGTTCCTGACCGTGCGAATAAAGTCTTCGGTATCTCGGGTGTCGACTTCGATATCGATGCTGTCGACGTCGGCGAACCGCTTGAACAGGACGGACTTGCCCTCCATCACGGGCTTGGATGCCATGGGTCCCAGATCGCCCAGACCGAGAATGGCGGTCCCGTTGGAAATCACGGCAACCATATTGCCCTTGGAGGTATATTCGTAAGCCAGATCCTTGTCGGCTGCGATGGCCTTCACCGGCACCGCCACGCCCGGCGAGTAGGCCAGCGAGAGGTCGCGCTGGGTTGCCATCGGCTTTGTGGCGATAACCGAGAGCTTGCCGGGCTGTGGATAGCGGTGAAAGGCGAGGGCTTCTTCGTCGGTCACCGACGGGCGTTTCGAACTCATCTTGCGGCACTCCTGGCGCTGGCATCTCTTGCGGCTCAGCGTAGAACCGGCAACGCCGTCCCCACAACCTGAAAAACCGCTCATCTGGCCATTTCAGCCTTAACCCCTTTCGAAGGGCACGCAAACACCCGTGATCGGACCGAAGAGACGGCCGGGTTCGCCTCCACTCACGGCCGGACGCTGCATCGTTCCCACGCAGTCTTCGCTAGTCGTCTCCGATATCGGCGTCTTGCAGCCAGGCGAGCGCCGCAGCCATAGCGGGATCGGTCCCGTCAGGTGCGGTATCGGCAGATGTCAGAAGGATGTCGCCGATATAGTCCTCACGCGGCGTTCCATCGACATGCAAAAGCGTCTCGCCGCCAAAATCCATGCGTGCGGGGAACGTCGTGAAATCACGGTTCCAGAGACCGCCGAGAAGATCGGCCATATCACTGGTTATGGTGACGGCACCTGCGGCAGCGTGCAGCCCGATAACGAGGCCTTCGCCCATGCTTCCTGTCCATCGTCCGCCAAGGACGAGCACCGGACCATCATATCCGGGGTCCCTCGGATAGGCCTGTTCGATGAAGCGTCTGGGCACGGTGAAAGCGCGCTCGAGCGCCGGGATTTCATGCACCTGATAGGAATGCACCTCAGTGATGAAATGCCCGATTATGCTCCGCGCGGTTTCAGTATTTCCGCCGCTCGGCGTGTTGCGCAGATCGATGATGATGGCCTCGGTATCGGCAAGGTCGCGCACGGCCTCGTCAAACGCCGTGATGGTCTCATTGTCGCCAAGCGAGTTGTTGACCCTGATGATGCCGTAGGGCCCCGAACGGTTCGTCGATACCGGGGGACGTTCGTTGACAATACGGGCGAAAATCTGCGGAGACGGCAGGCTGATCTCCTGTATGACGCCCTTATCTGAAAAAACCAGCTGGCGGTCGGCGTCCCGCTTGCCGTTTGCCAGCAAGGATGCGGCATAGCTTTTCTGTTTGACGGTAGGGCTGGCCATGAGGCCGCCGAAGACAGCGGCCAATTGCGTGTCAACACTGGCTCCGTTCACGGACACCAGTTCCCAGCCCGGCATGATACCCGCATCGACCGCAGCGCTTCCCTGCCTCACGTCGATCACAAACACGCCGTCCTCGCGGCTTTCCATCCAGAGGTCGGAACTTGTGGGAATGACGTTGAAGTCGTTGTCCGTCAGCGGGCCGATAATCAGGTGAGGATCAGTGAAGGCGTAAGTGGCGCGATTGAGGATAGAGCGCAGCTCGTCAGCGGTCTCTGAGGTAAGGGCCAGCGCCTCGACCCTGTCCAGATAGGCATCCACATCGAAATCGGTGCGGTCGATATAGGCATATTCGGACCGCAACAGGGTTTCAAACTCTGCCCAACCGGCAGCCGGGTCGAAGGCAGGAGATCTCCTGCGCTGTTGCATTAAGGCCAAGGCTGGCCATTGCGGCGAGAACCAGGGCGGCGACAGGTTTCATATCCAGAGCGTCCATCGGGCATGTTGATTTGCCGGTTCGGCAGGGTTTGCGCTTTGCGCTCAGTCAGACGATCCGCTAGCAATCGCGAATGTCAACTCAGCCTCAACCTGCAACCGGAGACAAAGGCACCGCAAAGCCTGCCGCCAGCCCGTTCATGGCGCAATACCTGAAGATCAAGGCGGTCCACCCCGATGCGCTCCTGTTCTTCCGCATGGGCGATTTTTACGAGCTTTTCTTCGAAGACGCCGAAACGGCAGCGCGCATTCTGGACATCACGCTGACCAAGCGGGGCGAATACGAGGGAAAGCCCATACCGATGGCCGGCGTGCCGCACCACGCCTCCGACGCCTATCTGGCGCGGTTGATACGAGCCGGAGAACGGGTGGCGATCTGCGAGCAGACTGAAGACCCGGCAGAGGCGAAGAAGCGCGGCTCGAAGTCCATCGTCAACCGCGCCGTGGTACGAATCGTGACGGCGGGTACGCTGAGCGAGGATACGCTTCTGGACCCCGGTCAGGGCAATTATCTGTGTGCGGTTCATATTGCCGCCGATCTGTCGATGGCCGGGTTCGCACTGGCGGATATCTCGACGGGCCGGTTCCTGTACGGGTCAGGAATGCCGGATGCACTGGCGGCCCGGCTCGGCGGCTATGCCGTCGGTGAATATGTCGCGACGGAAAGCGCAAAGCTGGAAGCCTTCCTGCCGGATGTCGCCGCGAGCCGCGGCTCTGTCGTCACCCGCCGCCCCGACCGGCTGGCCAATGCGGGCAATGGTACACGGCTGTTGAAAGAGACCTTCGGGCTTTCATCCACCGACGGGCTGGGAGAGATGACGCCGGCAGAGCTTTGCGCCGTTTCGCTGCTCCTCGATTATCTGGTGCTGACACAGGCAGGCGAGATGGCGCGCCTCGATACGCCCGCCAGAAGCGGCGGCGAGACATGTCTGGTAATCGACCGTGCCACGCGGGCCTCGCTGGAGATCGAACAGACGCAAGGCGGAGCCCGAAAAGGCTCGCTGATCGCAACGCTCGACCGCACGCTCACGGCGGCGGGCGCGCGGGCCTTTGCCGAACGCATTTCCAGGCCATCGCTCGACCGCGACCAGATACAGGCGCGGCTGGACGCTATTTCGGCGTTTCTTGCAGAGCGCGATCTGGCAGACGATGTGGGTGCGATCCTGAAAGGGGTCCCGGATATCGACCGCGCCCGCTCGCGGCTGCGGCTCGGGCGCGGCGGACCGCGCGATCTGAAACTGGTGCTGGACGGTGTGCGGGCCGCATCAACGCTGCAGGGCCTTCTGACAAGCGGTGCGCGCGGGAGCGGCGATCCGCTCGCCGGATTTGCGACCAAGCTTGCCGCCGCAGGCACAGCGCCCCTGTCAGACCTCAGCCAACGGCTGGCCGCGCTGCTGGTCGACGAGCCGCCACTGAAAGCAGGAGAGGGCGGATTCATCCGTCCCGAAGCCGACGCCGAACTGGCAAAAGTCCTGAATGCGAAGCGCGACGGACGCAAGCTCGTCGCAGGTCTGGAAGCGCGCTACCGGGATGAGACCGGCGTGACCGCACTGAAGATCAGATACAACAACATGCTCGGCTATTTTGTCGAAGTACCTGCCAAGGCCGCCGATGAGCTGCGCAGCGGGGCGGCGGCAGAAACCTTCATCCACCGGCAGGGTCTTGCCAATGCCAGCCGGTTCACGACGCCAGAGCTTTCCGAACTTGGCGAACGCATCGCAGGGAGCGACGAACAGAGGCTGGCACTGGAACTGGCCTTCTTCGATGAACTTGCCGGACTGGTCGTTGGCGCAGCCACGCCGCTGGGCGAGCTTGCCGCCGTGCTGGCAGAGGTGGACATGGCGCTGGCAGGCGCGGCTCTGGCGCGTGAGACGGGCGCTGTCCGTCCCGAGATTGAGCCGGGCTGCGGACTGGTGATCGATGGCGGACGCCACCCCGTGGTCGAAGCGTCCCTCAAGGCAGCCGGGCACGGCTTCGTCTCGAACGGCATCGCGCTGGACGGGGGCGGAAAGGAAGCGGCGCGGCTGCAACTGGTGACCGGCCCCAACATGGCAGGCAAGTCGACCTATCTGCGCCAGATCGCTCTGCTCGTCATCATGGCGCAGGCCGGTCTTTATGTGCCCGCCAACGCGATGCGGTTCGGCCTGTGCGACCGGGTATTTTCGCGGGTCGGGGCCTCCGATGATCTGGCCAGCGGCAAGTCGACCTTCATGGTGGAAATGCTGGAGACGGCGAGCATTCTCAATCAGGCGGGCGAACGGGCGCTGGTCATTCTGGATGAGGTGGGCCGTGGCACCTCGACGTTCGACGGACTGGCCATTGCCTGGGCGGCCGTCGAACACCTGCATGACGTCATCCGCTGCCGCGCGCTCTTTGCCACGCACTATCATGAGCTGACCATGCTAGCCGACAGCCTGCCTTTTGCGGCCAATGCCAGCCTGCGGGCGCGCGAATGGAAGGGCGATCTGGTCTTACTGCACGAGGTGGTGGCAGGGCCTGCCGACAAGTCCTACGGGGTGCAGGTCGCGCGGCTGGCAGGTCTGCCGCCTTCCACGCTGAAACGGGCTGCGCAGATCCTCAAACGGCTGGAAGAGGATGCAGGCGACCGCCGTCATCTCTCTGACATGCCGCTCTTTGCAGGCGATGGACCGGCGGGGCTGGACGAACCGGGTGAGCCGGTTTCAGGCAGGCTCTCTGGCGAACTGGAAGCGCGGCTGGCGGAAATTGACCCGGATGCGCTCTCCCCGCGCGAAGCTCTTGAAGCGCTTTACGAGTTGAAGCGCCTCTCTCACCCCTCGCGTGGATGACATGAAAGACCGGTGCTGGCAGATTGAAAGACTATGTGTTCGTTCCGGAATTCAACCGCTATGCCCCTTCGCCTTGTGCTTTTCGTTATCGCTTCACTCTGTCTTGCACTGGCTGCATCGGCTCAGGCACAGGTGCCTGACGAGGCCGCAAACGAACGCGGCAAGGCCGCATTCATCGCGGGCGACTATGCCACAGCGCTCACCATCTGGCAGGATATGGCAGACAGGAACGACCCGCTTGGCCTGAACAATCTGGCCATGCTTTACGATCACGGAAAAGGCGTTCCGCGCTCCAAGGACAAAGCCTTCGAGCTCTTCAAGCGGGCGGCCGATCACCCGGCCATGAACAAGCCGCAAGCGGCCTACAATGTCGGAAAGTACTACAGCAACGTCTATTCGAAGGTCCGCGATTATCAGCTGGGCGTGATTTATTGGGAGAAAGCCGCTGCGATGAATTTCGGCCCGGCGGAGTACGAGCTTGGTATGCGGCTGCTTCTGCCCGGCACGGAGCAGGACAAGGTGCAGGCGCTACGCTGGTTCCGCCGCGCCGCGATCCATGACAGCGTGGAGGCAGCCTACTGGGCGGGCTGGATGCTGATAGGCGGAGAGGTCGGCGAGCCATCGCTTGAAGAGGGAAAGACCTATTTGCAGGTCGCCCATGATGGTGGCAGCGCGGACGCGGCCTATTTGCTCGGCTTGCTCGCCGACTGGGAGTATCGCCATGAAGGCGCGCCCAAATCGCTTCCGAAAGGGTATTACGAGACCGCGAGCGCGGGCGGGGTCAAGAATGCCGATGTGAAGCTCTGGGAACTTGAGTATGTCAGCCGCGACAAGAATATTTCCGAAGGCTACTGGCTGAAGAAGAACGGCAAGCTGACCGAGGCCCATGCCGCGTATTCACGCGACTGCGAAGCCGGGCACCGCAATGCCTGTTTCCAGCAGACGGTCATGGAGGCCTATGGACAAGGCGTTCCGGCACAGCGGCTCGGATCCCTGCCGAAACTCGAAGCGTTTTGCGACGGTAGCCCGTCGCTTGGCTGCATGGATTTCGCCAATACGGTTGGCAACCTCAATGGGATGGCCAATGTTGCCCAAAGTCGCAAGGCAATGGATATCTTCCGGGCGGACTGCGATGCCAATCCGGCGGCGAGCGCCTCCTGCTATCACGCTGCCTTCCTTGCCTATGTCGACCGTTTCGGACTGAATGATGATGGACTGGCGCGCACTTATTCGAAGATCAGTTGCCAGCGTGCGTCTACCGGGAACGAGGCCTGCCAGATGGTCCGCCATTACCAGATCGAGGATAACTGGAAGCGCCAGGCCAGTCAGCAGCGAGCGCCAAGGAAACCGTCAGGTCCAAGCTTCATGGAAGGCCTGCTGATAGGCCTTGCCTCCGCTGCCAACGCGCCAGACTATACCAGCGCGGCCGACAGATACGGCCAGGCCTCACGCCAGCGCGAAGCCGCGCGCAGCGCCTACGCGACAAGTGCAATGCGTCCCGGTTCGGCCAATTACGGGGCCTGCCCGACGGTGAATTCTCCGGGCTGCTGAACGAATATCAGGCTTAGTTGATCGACCCGCGAAGCTGGCCGTAATTGCGGTTGGCAGGCGTCAGCATGGCCTGAAAATAGGCCAGATTCGTATCGACGACGGTATCGGGCAGATCGGTTCCCGCTACGTCACGCGCCTGATCGAACTTGCCCTGCAGCGCCAGTACCATGGCCAGGTTTTGCCGTTCGCGCATGCCGGCTTCCGGCAGTGCGATGGCTTGGCGCAGGATCGTTTCGGCGTCGCTCGCTTCGCCTGTCAGCGCCAGCGACAGGCCGAGATTGGAGAGGAGTGAGGCGCGTGCGGGCTCAATCAGGAGCGCCGCGCGATAGGTGGATTGCGCCTCGCGATGGCGTCCCGTCTGGTCATAGGCGACACCGAGGGCGCCCAGTACCGTGACATCGCGCGGATTGGCAGCGCCCGCGCGCCGCAGCGTATCGACGGCAGAGGCAGGTTCACCGCCAGCCAGCAGCGCCTTGCCGAGAATCGACAGGAGGTCGGCGTTTTCAGGGGCAAGCGCCAGTGTCTGCGAGGCCACCTCAGCCGCGCGCTGATCGGACCCGATCTCGCGCAGGACCTTTGAGAACGCGACGGCTGCGACGACGTCTCCGGGGTTCTTTTCATATTCGATACCCCAGAACGAGGCGCGGGTGAGCGCGTCCTGCGCTTCGATGGCAGCTCGGTCTTCGGTGCTGGCCGGCATGATCTGACGGGCCTTCACCTCTTCGACATAGGATTTTTCTTCCGCTGTAGGCGCGGTCGTGGCGCAGGCGGTCGTGACGGCCAATGCGCCTAAGGCAAGCACAAGACGCGGCGATAGTCTGTTGAAGCGGAACATGAACGTCTCCCTGACCGGTCCGCGGAGTTTGACGCGTGCGCGTCAAGGATTGGTTAAGACGAATACCCCGCCGGCAATGGCGGACCTGTGATGGCTTACAATGGCGCGGCTCCGGCAATAGACTGAGCGCGTCAGAAGGAGAGTTTCATGTCGTCCGAACCCGTTTTCAGCGCTGCCAACCCGTCCGCCATACCGGTGACCTGTTGTCTTGCGGCAGATGCGAAAGCGGGGCTGGCAGACCTCTCCGACAGCGCACAGGCGCAGGCGAAAGGCGCGGGTTTTACCGGAAAGGCAGGCGAGATGCTGCGTCTGTCAGGGTCTGACGGCAGCACCGAGCGCGTGCTTTTCGGCCTCGGCGACGGGCGCGACCCTCTGGCACTGGCCGGGCTCTCGGCAAAGCTGGATGGCGGCCTCTACCGGCTGGACGGCGATATGGGTAACTGGCCGATGGAAACCGCCTGCACAGGTTGGGCGGACGGTGCCTACCGGTTCACCCGCTATAAGAACCCCGGCACGACGCTGCCGAAACTGGCCATCGACGACGAAACGCTGCGAACCCGCCTCATCGAACTGACGGCGGCCATCGATCGGCTGCGCGACATGGTCAATACGCCCGCCGAGCATATGGGCCCCTCCGGCATCGAAGCGCAGGTGCGTGATGTGGCCGACCGCTTCGATGCGAAGGTTACGGTGACGGTTGGCGATGAACTGGTGGAACAGAACTATCCGCTGATCCATGCCGTAGGCCGTGCGGCAGGCGATCCACCCCGGCTGATCGAGCTTGCATGGGGCGAACCGGATGCACCGGTGCTGGCACTGGTCGGCAAGGGGGTCGCGTTTGACAGCGGCGGACTGAACATCAAGCCGGGTGATTCCATGCGGCTGATGAAGAAGGATATGGGCGGTTCGGCACATGCTCTGGCCTGCGCCCAACTAGTCATGGCGATGGGCCTGCCGGTCCGCCTCAAGCTGCTGATTGCGGCGGTCGAGAATGCCATCGGACCGAACGCCTTCCGTCCAAGTGACATTATTGCCAGCCGCAAGGGGCTGACCGTCGAGATCGAGAACACCGATGCTGAAGGACGTCTTGTGCTCGCCGATGCGCTGACCCGTGCGCAGGAGGATGGCACGCCTGACCTGGTGGTGGATTTTGCCACCCTGACCGGCGCGGCGCGTGTCGCGCTGGGGCCGGAGGTCATGCCGTTCTATACCGACGCGGAGGATGTGGCCTCTGCGCTGAGCGCAGCCGGGGAGCGTGTGGGTGATCCGCTCTGGCGCATGCCGCTCTGGCACGGCTATGAGCACCAGCTGAAAAGTCCGATTGCCGATCTGAAAAACCTCGGCAATGGACCTATGGGCGGATCGATCACGGCAGCGCTGTTCCTGAAGAACTTCGTCGATATCGAAAACTGGGTGCATTTCGATGTCTGGGCCTGGAGGCTGGGCAAATACGGGCGCCCGGATGGCGGTGCAGCGCAGGGGCTACGCGCCATGTTCGCGGTGATCGAGGACCGCTACAGCCGTTGAGGGGCGCACGTCCTGCCAGTCGGCACGGGGGTGAGCCAAGGGGACTGACGCAACGAACGCGACCGGCACAGACAAGCGCCAATGAGCGGGGAGACCCTCGCCATCGGCCTCGGCGTCTTCTCGGCCCTGACGCTGGCGCTGGTGAACATGATCGTCAAACGCCATGGCGACATTCTCGCCATGCGGATGCTGCTTTCCTGCAGTTCGGCGCTGATCGTCCTGCCTGCAGCGTTTTTCGTGCCGCTGCCGAGCCGTGAGGTCTGGCTCGCTCTTGCGCTCTCGGTTCCCGCGCACTGGCTCTATCAGGCAAGCCTAGTACGCGCGATGCACCGCGGCGATCTCTCGCTCGTCTTTCCCATCATGCGCGGGCTCGCTCCCTTGCTGGTGGCCGGGATGGCCGTCTTTATCTTGAACGAGACGCTTTCGCCGGTGGCAATTGGGGGTTTGGTGCTGGCGACGCTGGCCGTCATCAGCTTTTCGTTCCTGCGCGACCGCAACGCCGGTGCAGCGGCCCTGAAGCTCGACCGCGCGGCGCTATTCTGGGCTGCGATGACAGCGGTGGGCGTTGCGCTCTACAACATCACCGATGCGCGCGGCGTCCGGCTGGCGCAGAACCCGCTAACCTATATCGTCTGGCTGTTCCTGCTCGACTGGATCCTGCTGACGTGTCTCGTGATTGTCATCCGGGGTCGCAAGGGCACAATCGACGCGGTTGCGAAGCTCTGGCGACCGGGCCTGTGGAGCGGGTTTCTGGCAGTGCTGTCGTTCGGAGCCGCGCTCTATGCGCTTTCACTCATGGAGGCCGCGCGGGTAACGGCATTGCGGGAAACGGCAATCGTTTTCGCGTCGCTTCTGGGCTGGCTGATCTTGAAAGAAGGCTTCGGTGCACGACGCGCACTCGCTTCATCGGTGCTGGTTATCGGACTGGCTCTCATGCAGTTCTGACCGCTTTTGGACAACTGGGCATCGGACAAGAAAAAGGGCAGCCCGAAAGCTGCCCTCATCCTCTGTATGCGAGGCGAAATGCCTAGAACTGGTATTTGAAACCCAGCTGGACCTGCCAGAGCGACGCGCCCTCGGTGATCCGCTTTTCCGAACGCTCGGGGAAGCCTGAATACACATACTGACCATTGACGATGTCCTGGTTGGCCACCGGCTGGAAGTACTCGAAGCCGACCTGTTCGAGGCGACCCCAATCGTCGTTGATCAGGTTCCCGATATTCTCGATGTCGAGGAAGAAGATCGAACGGGCACGCTTGGGGAAGAAGCCCGGGAACTCCTGCTGGAAACGGAAGTCGAAGTTCGTATACCAGCGGCTGTTGAACGCGTTCCGCTCGGCGATGCCGCCTGCATATTCGTTCAGACCCGACGTCGCGAGGAAGTCGAAGAAGGCTGCCTGCGTGACCGCGTTACCGCCAAAGCTTGCTGCCGAGAAGAGCGGATCGTTGAAGCCGGTCGGCACGTAGAACAGTTCGCCCTCATCGTCTGCCGAGCCTTCACGGATACCGTAGAAGGAGCGCTCGTCACCGCCGGAGTAGTCATAGGTGTAGCTGAAAGGCTGACCCGAACGACGTGATCCGAACAGCGTGAAGCGGGTCGGGAAATCCTCGACGAATTCCTTTTCCCAATCCAGACGCAGCGTGAACTCGTGCTCGCGCTCATAGTTCGACGTGCCAACCGACGGGTTGTTGTAGTCGAGCGTGGCAATATCGGAATAGTTCGAGGAGGCCGTCGAGCTGGTTCCGGAATGGCCGTCTTCCGCGTCCGTATAGGTATAGGCGAAGAAGAGGCCGACACCGTTATCGAAATCCTTGCGGATCGAGGTCGAGAAGATCTGCTGCTCGCCCTCGTCGATGTTCGTCAGAAGAAGCGCCTGTGGTGCAACTTCGACTTCGCTCAGCGACACGGTACCGTTGCCGTTGGTATCGAACGCGCCGATGCCCGCCACGCGCGCCACGGCAATGCCGTTATCGTCGTAGAAGTCATAGACGTTCTGCTGACCGGCACCGGTAAGGGTCTGCATGAAGGCAGAGTTCAGACCGCAGTTATAGACCGGACGACCGTCAATCGCGTTGAACAGGACTTCCTGGCAGGAAATATCACGCCAGAACGTGGAGTCCTGCTGGTCTGAGTAGATGTAGTCGAAGCTGACTTCCCAGCCTTCCGAGAAACCGAGGTCGAACGTGTAGTCGAGCCCGAGGTTTGCACGGTAGATGGACGGAATTTCGAAGTTCGGGTCCAGCACGTTGACGTCACCGTCACCTGCCGAGAGGCGGGCCTGAACGACGGACGGGATGTTAAACGCATCGACGTTCGACAATTCGGCCGGGTTGGACGTGAACGTGGAGTCGATTGTCACGCCGTCATTCGAGTAGTTGTTCGAGATCCAGACGTTGGCACCGGCGCCGCCCGAGAAGCGACCAACACCGCCGCGCAGCGTCAGGTTGTCACGAACATCCCAGTTGAAGCCGAGACGTGGAAGCAGAATGTCGAGCCCGTCCAGGTCGCCGGTATTGGAGAAGCCGTAACGGTTGATGAAGTTCTGGTTTTCCGTGATCGTGCCATCGGATTCGTAATACTCGTAACGCAGGCCACCGATGATCGTCAGATCAGGACGGATCGCCCATTCGTCCTGAAGATAGAACGAAGTAACCGCGTAGCCCCAGTCAGCCGCGCCATCGTTTTCCTCGTTGGAGATAGCGTTCTGATAGAAAAGCGATGCCGCCTGGCGGTTCTGCAGGTCGGCTATCGACGAGAAGACGTAAGAGCCTTCCGAACCCGGCACGAACAGGTTGAAGGTCGTCTGGTCGTCTCGTTCGAAACCGGCCTTGAACAGGTGGTCGCCAAAGAGATATTCGCCCTTCACCTTGATCTGCAGAAGCTCGTTCTCCAGCGCGTTGGCATGGCGGAAGAAGTCCGGACCGACCGAGAGGCTGGAGCCGTTGCCGAGATTGATCGAGAAGTTGGCAAAATCTGACCCGTTGAGCGAGTCCTGACCGGTCTTCTGCTCGGTATAGGCAACCTTGACTTCAGTGGTGAAGTTTTCTGTCCAGCTTGAGAAGAGCTGACCGGCATAGGCCGTGGTTTCTTCCGACCGGTCGTACCAGGTCGAGGAGAGACCAAGCGTGTCACCGTCGTTCTGCTCCTGAATCTCGTTACCTTCGTTGTCGATATAGGTAAATTTCAGGCGCTGATTGTCGGTGATGTTCCAGTCGAGCGTGGCGAGTAGTTTCTTGTCTTGAACAGGCTGACCGCCAGCAAAGCCGCCGGCATCGACGCCATAGACGTTCGACAGGATCTGCTGGACCTGGTCGACCTGCGCCTGGCTAACGCCCGACCGGATGTTGACGGCGCCCGATCCGACTGGACCGTTCTGAAGGGAGGCAGCTTCCTCAAGTTCTTCGTATGCGGCGAAGAAGAACAGCTTGTCCTGAATGATCGGACCGCCAAGCGTGAAGCCGAAGGTCTTTTCCTCAAACGTACGGTCGATACGACGGTCGCCGAGATCGTCACCGGCCATGGAATCGTCGGTGTAGAAATAATATGCCGAACCGGAGAAGTCGTTGGTACCGGATTTGGTCAGCACGTTGATCTGGCCACCGGTAAACGCGGAATATTCAACGTCCGTGGGGGAGACTTCAACCGACAGGCTTTCCAGCGCGTCGATGGAGATCGGCGAACGCTGTGACGGGAAGCCGTTGGCGTTGAGGCCGAAAAGGTCATTGAAGCGGATGCCGTCAATGGTGAGCGAGTTGAAGCGGTTGTTGGTACCGGCAATCGTTATCGCGCCATCATTGGTCGGATCGACCGAGACGCGCGGGTCGAGGCGTGCAATGTCGCGAATGTCACGTGAAATGGACGGCAGGCTTTCAATCACGTCCAGCCCGAAGGTCGAGCGCGGTCCGGTCTGAACCTGCGACGAACCGGCGGAACCGACGACGACAACTGCGTCCATCGTGCGGGCGCTTTCCAGCGTGATTGGCACCGAAGCGGTCTGGCCGATCGAGAGGAAAATACCTTCGACGCGCGTTGCCGGCTCGCCGGGTGCGTTCACGACGACGGTGTAGGGACCGCCGACGCGCAGGTTACGTGCAGCGAACGAGCCGGTCTCGTTGGTCGTGACGTTCTCGGTCGTGCCCGATGGCGTGTGAATGATCGTGATGGCAGCGTTTGAGACCGGGGTTCCGGCTTCGCCGACGACATCGCCGCGCATGCTTGCGGTGGTGACCTGCGCCATGGCAGGCTGAACGATGGCGCTTGCGAGCGCAGCCGTGGCGACGCCACCGGCCAGAAGCTTCCAGTAAGTCATGTAATTCCCCTTGGTGAAGGCATTTGAGCGCCGGACCCGATCCGGCCGCTCGTCGGGGCGGCATTAATCGAAGGGGGTGACAGTTGCGTGACGTGTTTGTGAAGCTTCTGTGACAAACTGAACACGTTTAGGTGACAAGTGAGACGTGTACGGAATGAATGATGAAACGAAAAAAAAGCCGGACTGGTTTCCCGTCCGGCTTTCATTGCAAGTTTTAGGGAAAAAGTCCCAACCTAGCAGGCGGTAAGGCCCCGACGGTGCTCGGTCAGACCGATGCGTGACGGGTTGAAGGCCTCTTTCAGCGCAGCGATGGTCTTGTGTGGCTTTGCAGCACCGCACATGAAAACATCGACTGCGGCAAACCGGCGCTCAGGCCAAGTATGAATGGAAATGTGGCTTTCAGACAACACTATCACACCGGACACACCATTATTGGGTGTGAACACGTGAAAGTCGGAGCTGAGAATGGTTGCCCCGGCCCGAACAGCGGCGTCGCAAAGCGACGTCTCGATATGTTCGGGATCATCGATACGGGACACATCCCATAGATCGATGATGAGGTGCGTTCCGGCATATTCCATGCCATCACGCTTTATGAAAAAGTCGAGCCGATCGTCCTCGGAAGCCGCGCCGGACAACATGTCCGACGCGGCGCCGCGCTGTTCGTCGATAACCTCGAAATCCGGGTCGCCCGGGGCGCCAAAAGCCATGTTCCAAATCCTGTAAAGAGAAGGGCCGTTGATCGGTCCCTGTTGGAAGGAAGCGCGCAGATATGAAATAAAGCATCTGAATGCAAGCCGTTTCTGCAGGGCTGGCAAAATATCTCCAACCTGTCAGAAAGCTGTATGACCCAATCTCCCAACAGCCCCGCGCCTTCGCGCTGGACCGGACCCTTCCTGATATGTCTTGGCCTGCTGGCGTTGGCGCGGTTGGTTGCCAATGCTCTGACGCCGCTGAACCTTGGTCCGGACGAAGCACAGTACTGGCGCTGGGCGCAAAGCTTCGACTGGGGTTATTATTCAAAGCCGCCGCTTACCTCCTGGTTGATCGGTATCTCGACCGGCATTTTCGGCGATAGTGAATGGGCGATCCGGTTCTTTGCGCCGGTTCTGCACGGCCTTACGGCACTCTTCGTCTTCCTGACCGCGCGTGAGCTGTTCGGATCCCGGATCGGCATTCTGGCAGGCACGATCTGGGCGACCATGCTGGGGGTCTGGCTCTCCTCGGCCATCATGTCGACGGATGTTCCTCTGCTGGCCTGCTGGTCGGCGGCGCTCTACTTTCTGGTGCGGACAGGCACTAGGCCGAGCTGGCGCGACCCGGCGCTGCTCGGGCTCGCCATCGGGCTGGGGTTTCTGGCCAAATACGCGATGATCTATTTCGTGATCGGTCTCGGATTGGCGACCCTTGCAGACCCCGCCACGCGGCGCGCCATGGCCTCCTTGCGCGGGCTGTTGGCGGCGGGCATCGCCCTCCTTGTCGTGCTGCCGCATATGCTGTGGAACGCTGCCAACGGGTTCAAGACGGTGAGCCATACGGCGGATAACGCAAACTGGGGGGCGCAACTGATCAATCCGGAAAACGGGTTCAAGTTCTTCGGAGACCAGTTCGCTGTATTCGGACCGTTGACCTTCGCCCTTCTGCTTGTCGTTTTTATTGTACCTCTGGTGCAGAAGACAGGTTTCTGGAAGCGTCCCGACCCACGCTTCCTGGCGATGTTCATCCTGCCCCCATTGATCATCATCCTTGTGCAAGCCTTCATCAGCCGCGCCCATGCCAACTGGGCGGCGAGCGCTTACCCGGCAGCATGCATCCTGCTTGCGCTCTGGGCGGCACGGGAGCGCAGATGGGGCGTGAAGCTTCTCGGAGCTGCCATTGCGCTCAACCTCGCACTCGGTGGCATCATGGCAGCCGTGGCGGTGTCGCCACCGGTCGTGGCGGAGAGCCTTGGCGCGGCAAATGCCTTCAAACGTCTTCGGGCCTGGCCGGAAACCGTCGATGCGGTCAATGCGGCCGCCATACGAACCGGAGCCGACGTAATCATCGTCGATGAACGCGAAGTCTGGCACGGGCTGGACTATTATGCCCGGGAAGACGGGCTTGTGGCCCGAAAATATGCCTGGCGACGGGACATCGTACCCAAAAGCGCCTCCGAAGAGGTAGCGATCATCATGGAGCCGGGCGAAACGGCGCTGATCGTGATGCGCCACCCCGGCGACTACCCTGCTCTGGCCGCCGACTTTGCGGACATCTCGCCTGCCGGAGAGATCGAACTTGCGCTGGGCGGCGGCAAGGTTCGTCGACTGACGCTCTACACGGCATCCGGCTATGCACCGCTGCCGCGCGATGAGAACTGGCGGACGCGTTTCAGAAAGTAGCGGGCCAGCGGGGCATTAGGGACCGCAGCGCTGGCAGTTGCTAGAAGTCAGCGCTTCCTGTCCAGTCACTTTCCCGAACACGCAGAGCGACGATCCAGGGCAGACCAGGGGACGGAGGCGGACGCTCGGTTACTTGCCCCAGACGTCCTCGATCCGGTCGTCACGCCCGCAGCGGGCACGGTAGAAGTTATACTGGATCGGGTTCTTCTTGTAATAATTCTGGTGATACTCCTCGGCGGGCCAGAAGGCGTTTTCCTCGAGGATCGGTGTCACGATGGGCTCTGCCGGAACCGGTGCAGCCTGATATTTTGCCTTGGTCGCTTCCGCGACGGTTCGCTCATCATCGCTGTCGACGAAAATTGCCGTACGATAGCTGTTGCCGCGGTCACAGAACTGGCCGCCCGCATCGGTCGGATCGACCGTATGCCAGAAACGCTCGACCAGCGTCTCATAGCTCACCACGGACGGATCATAGACGATGCGCACAGCTTCGTAGTGCCCAGTATCGCCGCCCGTGACCTGACTGTAGCTCGGGTTGTCAACATTGCCGCCGGTATAGCCTGACGTCGTTTCCAGAACCCCGTCGACCTTGTCGAAATCGCTTTCCACACACCAGAAACATCCGCCGGCGAAAACCGCATCCGCCGTGGTTTCAGCGGTGATGGCGGGTTTGGCCGGACTATCGTCCGCGCCCGCGCGCAAGGTGATAACAGTCGCCAGAAGGGCAGCGCCGCCAGCCAGGGCAACTGTGGTAATCAGGGTCGGGACCTTCATGAGTGCCTCGCTTCAAGTGTTCAGGGTCAGTCCTGAAAATTGGGGGGACACCCGGAGACATCCAGCCCTGCAACTGCTGTTCACGCAGATGTGTCTTACCGAAGTTCCGGTCGCGCAGCCCCGGACACCCGTACCTGGACGCTGTTTTCACGCCCTGAACCGTCAACCGCGCTGACCGTGTAGAACCCTTCTCCCTGTGGCACCCAGAGCGGCGCGCCACCTGCGTCAAGCGCAACGGGCTGACCATCGGCGAACCAGCGAAGTGGCCCTTCCCCGCGCCCGGCCAGAACGAAGCCCGCATCCGGTCTGTCACCGGATTTCATCAGAAGGTCAGCATTCTCGGGCGGAAACAGGATCTGCGGCGGCTGGCCGCCTTGCCCGAAATCACGCAAGGCTGGTCCGGAGACCTTATCGTTCAGCCGCGTTGCAATACGCCCTGCTGCGCGGCCATCCACGCCAAGCGATGCATTGATGCGGTCGAAGACGTCAAACAGAAGCGGCAAGGCTGTCGCCCGGCCGGTCGCACCCGGACGCGGCGCACCGTCGGCGCGGCCGACCCAGACCACGACCGCATAGCCGCCGCCAGTGCCCGCCGCCCATGCATCACGAAACCCGTATGACGTGCCTGTCTTGAACGCGATCTGCGGGGCCTCTCCTGTGAGTGACCATGGCATGCGTCCGGCGGGCGCAGGCGCGGCGGCCAGAATGTCCAGAAGCTTGCGCGAAGAGTCCGCAGACAAAAGCCGTTGGCCCGGCACGCCGGCCAGGTCAACTTCTTCTTCAACCGTAAAAGCCAGCGGCTTGATGATGCCGCCATCCCCGAGACCGGCATAGACCATGGCCAGGTCTTCCATCCGCATGCCGACACCGCCCAACGCGATGGCCAGTCCGGTTTCCGTGAGAGATGCGCCCGGCACCTCGACCCGGACGCCGGCCAGTTGCAGCGCCGAGGCGAACCGTTCGGCTCCGATCTGCTCGAGTGTCAGGACCGCAGGAACGTTGAGCGAATGCTGCAAGGCATCGGACACCGTCACGCTGCCCCGGAAACTGCGGTCGAAATTGCGTGGTCGGTAATCGGAAAACCGGCGCGGCAGGTCCTGAATATGGGTTTCGGGAACCGCCAGCCCGTCATCAAAGGCCAGCCCGTAGATCAGTGGTTTGAGCGTTGATCCGGGCGAGCGCAGCCGTCCCGTCATGTCGATCCACCCACCGGGGCGATCCTTGCCAATACCGCCGACGAGTGCGCGCACGCCGCGCGTTTCAACATCCACCACCATGGCTGCGATCTGCACGTCGACAGGCAGGTTGCCCGCCGCATCGGTCAGCATCCTCTCAAGCGCCGTCTGCAGCCCTGCATCGAGACTGGACGCGATCTGGCCCTTCACCGCATCGCCATGCGCCAATGCCCTGGCCGTGCCATGCCATGCCGCGTCCGGAAAACGAGACCTGCCTGGCAGGACGGGTTCCGCTGCCTCACGTGCGCGGGCAGCAGAAAACACACCTGCATCGGCCAGTCTGGAAACGATCTCCGCGCGTCCGGCAGCCGCAGCTGCGGGGCGCAGATCCGGACGACGTGCTTCCGGCGCTTGCGGCAGCGCGATGAGAAGCGCGACCTGGTCGTCGCTCAGCCGGTCGGGCTCGCGCCCGAAATACGCCCAGCTTGCCGACCGCACGCCTTCCAGATTGCCGCCATAAGGTGTCAGCGTGAGATAAAGCTCCAGAATTTCATCCTTCGAGAGCCGACGCTCAAGCTGGATGGCACGCGCCATCTCGACCAGCTTGGAACCGAACGTCCGCGGGCGGGGCTCGAGCAGTCTCGCCGTCTGCATGGTGATCGTGGATGCACCCGAAACGATGCGCCCGCGTTGCAGCGCGGATTTCGCGGCACGGGCCACAGCAATAGCATCGATCCCGCCATGTGTGCGGAACCGCTTGTCCTCGACAGCCAGCAGCGCCTCGATGAAGACCGGGTCTGTGGCTGCAAGGTCAGCGGGCATACGCCAGCGCCCGTCCTCGACCGGAAAGGCCCGCAAGGGCCTGCCGTCACGGTCGGTTACCATCACGGTGACCGTGCGCGCCTTTTCCAGTGGCGGCGGGAAAGCGACATCAAGCAGAAAGAGAAGACCCGCAGACCCCAGCAAGGCCGCAATCGCAGCCGTCCATCGCGGACGGCGGGACGCGACCGATGCGATACCACCGGTCACGTGCTTCCAGAGATCGACAAGCCATGTTTTCAGGACTGAACCCGGCCTAGTTGGCTGTGGCACCGGCGATCACCGTTTCTCCGGCTGCTGTCCGCGCGAACACATCACGCCGATACATGTCCTCGGCGTAAGCACCCGGCAGCGTGAACCGGCCCGGCGTTACAGCGCGCACCACATAGGCAAGGGTCTGAGCCGTATCACGGACATCAATTGCGGCGACGAACCGGTCATCACGCGCTTCGGCAACCTTGGCGGGATCGATAACGCCCAGCCAGCTATACGCGCCAGACTCCGTATCATCATCCTTGCGCGCCGCGCCATCGGCGGGCTTGAGCACCGCTTCGATCTCGAAACCGGCAGGTAAAAGGTCCTCGACAATGACCGGATTGGTCCGGTTCTGCTCGGGCGTTACCGTCAGACGAACGACCACACGGTCTCCCTGCTGCAGGTTTGCCGGGTTCACCTTGCCCCCGGTCATGCCGAAAAGCTCCTTGTCCAGACGAAGTTCCGAGGATGCAGCAGGCGGCGCGCTCGCGGGCTTGCCGGTGACCAGTACCGTCCGGAAGAGCGGCGCATCACCGGAATTGGTGAAGCTTGCCCCGTTGATCGCTTGCGCATCCGCCAGAAGAAAGCGGCCCGGCGAGGTTGCTTCCGCGCCTTCGGCGGCGATGGAGGGCTCTGCCTTGCCATCCGAAAGCGCATTCGTTGCCAGAAGAAGGAAAGCCTTTTCCTGCGTCGAGAGACGATCCGGGTCCGGCACGTCACGCGCAAGCCGTTCGGCAAGCTCGGCGACCTCTGTCGTCAGACCGGCCTCGGAGGCCAGCGCCAGAATACCAGCCAGATCGCGCAATGGCGTCTGGTAGTAGTCTCCGTCATTGGTATAGCCCAGCCCGTCAATGGCAGCCTCGAACGCTGAAACGGCGCGCGACCTGTCACCCATCATTGCAAGACCGGCACCCAGCTGCGCGCGGGCCAGCGGTGAGACGAGCGTTCGCAGTTCGCGGTCGTGGATATAGCGCATGCGGGACAGGTCGCCCTGTTCGGCGCGGGCCAGAACATAGAGCGCGTAGGGCGCCGAGCGCGACATCAGCTTCTTTTCCGTGTCGGAATGCCAGCGGCTTTGATAGACGTCGGTTTCATAGCCATACACACGCCAGGCTTCGCCCTGCGCGATGCTTCCAAGGGCCGAGAGCGCCGCATCTATCGAGGCTTTAGGCACATTATAGCCCTGCTCTTTTGCGCGGACGAGGAAGTCGACCGTATAGGCACCCAGCCAGGGCGAGGCGTTGCGGTCTCCCTCACGCCAGAGCCCGATCGCCCCATCAGGACCCTGCCGGGAAAGAATGGTATTGATTGCGTCCTGCACGATGCGGCGCGCATCACGGGCCTCGGCCTCTGTATCATCCGCGTCCGCATTTTCTGCCAACCCTGCCAGTTGACCGGCATAGAGAAGCGGCAAGGCCCGCGAGACCGTCTGTTCGGTGCAGCCATACGGATAGCGTGACAGGGACGCGTAGAGCGTTCCGGCATCAATCGGGATCGGCGAGAACGACGCCACCGCCGAAACCGAGCCCGGGATCAATCCGGCGCTGAGACTTGGCGGGATCGAATAGGTCGCTCCGGCGGCAATCCGGGCCCGGTCCACCTTCGTGACTGGAAGAAATGCCGAACGGGTCTGGATCGGATAGGTTCGCGAGACCGATAGACCGTCCGGACCTGTAACCGACAAGGTAAGGTCAGTAATCCCCTCGCCGGTCGCGTTCAGCTCGACGGGACGATCAATCCGTTCACCTTTGGCGACCGTAGCAGAAACGGTATCGGTCCCGACCGTGACCGGTCCTTTTCCAGCGATACGACCGGTAAAGTCGCTTGCGGCCAGTTCCACATTGTCGATGCTGGCCGTTGCGGTGGCCGTATCGCCAGGGGCCATGAAGCGTGGCAACGAAAGCTCGACCGGTACGGGATCGCGTACCGTGACCGCTTCATCACCGGAGCCCATGCTGTTGGCGGACCAGGCAACGGCCATGAGACGAAGCTCGCCGTTGAATTCCGGAATATCCAGCTCGATGCTTGCCTTGCCATTGCGTCCGACATCTACAGGGCCGGCAAAAAGCGCGACGGTTCTGGTTGGAACCACTGTCAGGCCCGCGCCGCCAAGCTGATCTCCGCCGAAGCGGATCTCGCCCGGCGCGGCGAGGTTCGGGTCCAGCAGTCGCCCGTAGTCATCGTAGATTTCGACGCCTAGAGCTTCCTTGCCGAAATAATGCGCCACTGGATCAGGCGTCTGGAACTTGGTCAGTTGCAGAATGCCTTCGTCGACAGCGGCGAGCGTGAGGAACATGCGTTCGGTCGGCGCGTTGGCGACCTCCACTTCGATGGTCCGCTTGCCGTCCGGCCGGACGATGTCCGGTACGTTGAAGCCGACCTCAAACACGCGGCCGGACACGTCTGCGGGAACATAGAGCACACCGACGGCACGCCGGGGTTTTGGCTGCTCAATTGCATCACGTGGCGCATAAACGCTGACCATGACGTAGGCACCCGACCCCCACTCGGCACTGACCGGCAGGGCCACTTTCGTCCCCTTGGTGCTGACCGCCTGATAGCTGACCGACAGAACGCGGTCGGTCGCAACCACGATCTGCGCTTCGCCGTCATAAGGTGAGAGAATGGTAATCTCGGCGCGGTCGCCTGCGACCGGTGCGGTTTTCGGACCGGCGAGCCGGACGCGGTCGGGCGCTTCCACGCCCTCTTCGCCCGAGCCTTGCCAGCCCATCCAGAACTGCACGCTGGTTTCGGTCTCACCGCCAGGACCCGTCACGACGAGGCGATGATCGCCCCAGCTATCGAGCTTGCCTGCGTTTATGGTTCCGGCCTTGCCGTCCTTCAGGCGCAGCACGCCGGTGTTGACTTCCCGGACATAGCGGGACCGTCGCCACTGCCAGCTACCGCCGCTGCGATACCAGTCATAATTATAATTGACCTCGATCAGCTTCCAGCTGAGTTCGGCATCCTGCGCCTCGCCTGCAGCATTGAGCGAGACAACGTCGAAGACGGCGTCCTTTCCGCGCTCCGGTGAGCCATCGAATTTTGGCTTCACGCCAAGATAGGCATCGCGCGGACGGTACGGCACGAACACGCTTTCGGAGACGGCCCGTCCGCCGGGCTCGAGCACGCTGACGACGGTGCGCAGACGAAGCGGAGCCTGTTCGTCGGCGCCTTGGCCGTCCAGATCCAGCACGACGCTTGCCTTGCCCGCACCGTCTGTCGTCTGTGTCGGCAGTTCGAGAATTTCCTCGCTGAAGGACGCATCATGCGCGCCGAAACGGTAATCCTTCCACGCGTCGAACGGTGATGGATCGCGCTCGACCCGCGCTTCTGACTGAACCGTCAGGCCTGCGCCCGGCGCGCCGTAGAGAAAGCGCGCCTCGACAGCGATATCACGCGCCTCACCGGCCAGAAGCGGGACGGTCTTGTTTGCCTCGATATCAACGCTGATACGCTGCGCGACGAAATCCTCGACCGAGACACGCGTCTCACCAGCAGTGCCGCCGCCGTCGATTTCGGCAACCATACGCCAGCGGCCACGCGCGGCCGTTTTGGGAAGCGGATACGACACCTGCACCGCGCCGAGCTCGGTTTCGGTGAAAATGACCCTGTCGGCCTCCATGCCGTTCGGGCGATATATGACGATGCGTCCCGTCCGGTCGGTGACAGCGCGCCCTGCAACATCACGCAACAGCGCGGTCAGCTCGATGGTTTCGCCGGGCCTGTAGATGCCACGGTCCGTATAAAGAAAGCCGTCGACCGGCACATTCGGTGTGCGACCGTCAATATCCTCCGAGGACAGATCGATCGGCGCGCGCATCAAGTCGGTGACCGCGAAATCGCCATTTGGCCCGTAGGCGACGATCAGCTTGGGAGCGAGATTTCCCTCGCCCTGCACGAGCGGTGCGTCGAAGTGGACGGCGCGGCTATTGGCCGTCGTCACCTCTGCGAGAATCTCGTTGTTCATGGCGATAAGCTGCAAGCGAACGCCATCGACCTGTCTGGCCGTCTGCAGGGACCGAACCGTGACGTCCAGTCCGCTGCCGCCGCGATAGGTCGTCAGCGCCAGATCGGTCAGCACGATCCAGCGCATGGCCCGGGCAGGCTCGCGTGACCGGTTGGTCATCTCGCGGGCATCCTCGACGGAGACGAAATAAGCGCCGGGGCGCAACGTTCCGATCACTTCCTCCAGCGGAAATGCGGTGGTGACGGGCACGTTGGCGACGGAATCGATATCCATCTCGCCGGTCCAGACCTCGACACCGACATCGTAGGCGCTTTCCTCGCCCCAGAGGCTGCCATAATCGCCGGCGTCATAGCTTTCGCCCTGCGTGATGCGCTTGAAGGCAAGTGCGCGGTCATTCACGCGCTCGACCCGTACGTTCACTTTATCGACATTCACGGTTTCGATCGGCAGGCCGTCGGCATCCAGACGCGGCAGGATGATACCGCTGCCCTTGAAGCCGACATAAGCCGGGCGGTCGGCAAAGCTCAGCGTGACATCTTCCTCAAAGGACAGTGTGCGTCCGTCGGCGGCGGGAAGCCCTTCGCGCAGCAACAAGGTCTGTTCTTCCGCGAAGGAGAGGCCACCAATGCAAAGCGCTTCGCCATCGACCGCGATGGCGGCCTTGAAGTCGGACGCAAATTCAAGAAACGGGCTGTAGTCGCGCTCCGGATCCAGGGCTGAGGAAAAAACAAGGCAGGCCTGCGGAGAGCTGCCCGAAAGGTCCGTCCGGTAGCGCTGATAGGTGAATTCCTTTGAATTGGCCTTTGCCGCTTCCCGGCGAAGGCTTTCGCGCTCGTCCATGCGGCGCTGCGTGGCTTCGCTGCGGGTCTGGTCGGATGCGGTGCGCTGGCCGGGAACGGTTCCGTCTTCGTATCCGGCAATATCCGTACGGGGGTCCTGCGCGCGATCGGGACCGAACAATTGCCACCCTACGAAGCCTGCCACAGCCAGTGCGACACCTATGATCAAGCCAATCAGATACCGCATATCCCCGTTCCCCATCACATGTTGCGACAAACTGACAAATCCGCCGATGAATGTCACCAGACTCATATCATATGGCAGCAATGAGACGCGATATGGAAACCTCTGCCAGACTACGCGCCAGCGTGGACGTGGCCGTTATTGGCGGCGGTGCGGCAGGGCTTTATTGCGGTATCGAGGCGGCGCGGCGCGGGCGGCGCACAATCGTGCTCGACCATGCCGCCAAACCGGCGGAGAAAATCCGGATATCGGGCGGTGGCCGGTGCAACTTCACCAATCTGGATGTGCGCCCTGCCGCGTTCATTTCCGGCAATCCACACTTCGCCAAATCCGCTCTGGCGCGTCATACCCAATGGGATTTCATGGACCGCCTGACCGCGCACGGTCTGACCTGGCACGAAAAGACGCTCGGTCAGTTATTCTGCGACCAGCGGTCCGGCGCGATCATCGACATGCTGCTGACCGACCTCTCGCAAGCGGGCGGTACGCTGCATCTGCAGACCGGCGTTGGTCTTGTGGAGCGGACGGCGGACGGGGGATTTCGTCTGCAAACCACATCCGGTGAGGTCATTTGCGAAAGCCTGGTCGTGGCGACGGGCGGGCTCTCCATTCCGAAGATCGGCGCGACGGGCTGGGGCTATGACACCGCCCGCCGGTTCGGCCATGAGATTATCACCACGCGGGCAGGCCTCGTTCCGCTGACGTTTTCCGGAGCGCTGAAAGAAGACTTCACCGCGCTGGCCGGTGTTTCATCTGCCGCGCAGGTGAAAACCGCCGATGGCACTGCCTTCACCGAAGGATTGCTGTTTACCCATAAGGGCCTTTCCGGACCTGCCATCCTGCAGGCATCGTCCTACTGGCACGCCGGTGGGGACATAGAGGTATGCCTGTCGCCTGGCGATGACATGCTGGCGCTTCTCGAAGATGCACGCCGCAAGAACGGCCAAAGAACGCTTTTCGCCTTTGTACAGGAACGTTTTGCCAAACGGCTTGCCGACTGGCTCTGCCGCGATCTGCCATCGGGAAAACGTCTGGCGGACCTCACCCGGGGCGACATCGACCGCGTTACCGCGCGGCTAACGGCGCTGCACCTGACGCCTGCCGGAACAGAGGGCTATGCCAAGGCAGAGGTGACACTCGGCGGGGTCGATACGGCAGGCCTGTCCTCGCAAACGATGGAGAGCCGCAAAGTGCCGGGGCTTTATTTCATCGGCGAAGTGGTGGATGTGACCGGCTGGCTCGGCGGTTATAATTTCCAATGGGCCTGGTCGAGCGGGTGGGCCGCCGGTCAGGTTGTTTGAATACCTCTACGAGCCCGAAAAACCGCTATGGCTGCCTGCAAGCTGAACATCAGCCAACGCCGGACACCATGGAATGCCATAACCGAGCCTTATTGGTGCCCGCGCCCGCGCCTATCTGGATAGCCTGAAACAAGGAGTCTGCCCATGTTGCCCTCATCGCTTGCCGCCCTGGCTACCGGTTTTACCTTTCTGACGGGCCTGCCCCTGGCCGCTCCGGCGCAGCAGATCGTGACGTTTGCACAGGCTGCTCCGGCGAAACCCGCCGCAACGGTCAATCGCAGCGAGGCGCTGGCCCGGGCCAACGCATCCCTGAACCGCATCACGACCGCGCAGGGCCGGTTCTACCAGATCGACCCGTCGGGCAGCCCGAGCGAGGGTGAGTTCTATCTTCGCCGTCCGGGCCGGTTGCGGTTCGAATATGCCGACCCGACCCCGCTTCTGATCGTCTCCGACGGAACGACGGTTGCCATCGAGGACCGCGATCTGGAAACGGTCGACCGCGTTCCGTTGGGGTCGACGCCCCTCTCGCTGATCCTGCGTGAGAATGCCGACCTGTCACGCGATGCCAACATTCTGGGCGTCGATACAGCTGGCGATTTCGTCATCGTGCGGATTTCCGACAAATCGGGCGAGGCCGAGGGTGAGCTGGCACTGGTCTTCGATTCTGAAACCTATGCCCTACAGCAATGGGAGACCACGGACGGTCTGGGACAGGTCACCACCGTGCGCCTGACGGACGTGACCTTCGGCGAGCGTCAGGACCCGCGCCTCTTTCGTCTGGAGTTTGATGAGGACGAGGATCGCAGACGCTAGTCGTCTGCCTTGACGGGCCCGCGCGCCTTGCCGAGCCGTGCTTCGCGCCACGTGATGTAGAGCGTCGAGGCGACAATGATGAGAGCTCCGATCCAGATCACCGGTCCGGGTATCTCGCGAAAGATCAGCCAGTCGGCAGCAGCCGTCATCGGCAATCGCAGGTAATCGATCGTGGAGAGGAACGACGCGTCCCCCCGGCTCATGCCGGTGATGTAGGTGATCTGCGCCAGTACGCCTGCCAGAGCCATGCCCGCGATCAGGCCCATGTCAGAAACGGTTTCCGGCGCCTTCCATGTGAAGGCGGCGATCGGTGCGGTCAGGATGGTTGAAAAAAGGTTCGAATAGGTCAGCAGGACGAGCGGCGAATGGTGCGCCGAAAGCGCTTTCACCAGAATGATGGCTCCGGCAAAGCAGACCGCAGACCCAAGCGCCAGAATTGTGCCGAGTTGCAATCCGGCATCGGGGCGCACCATGACCAGCACACCGATGAAGCCTATCCCGGTCGCCACCCATCGACGCATGCCGACCGCTTCACCAAGCAGGAAGGCGGCCAGCACAACGATGAAAAGCGAGCGGGAGAAAGAGATCGCATTGTATTGCGACAGCGGCACGCCGATGGCATCGGAAATAGCATAGAAGCCGAGCAGAAAACCCGCTGTGCCGAAGATGCTGCGCAGCACCAGACGACCCGGATAGGGGCTTTTCAGATCGCTCCATTTCAGCCGCAGCATGAAGGGCAGCGCCCAGACCAAAGCCAGGACCGAGCGCATGAAGGCCAGAAAGCCCGGATCGTAATTTGCACTGAGAAACTTGCCGAGCGCGATGTGAACGGTGAAGACTGCGCCGGACACAATCATCCAGACGGCCGCGTTCATGTTTTGCGCGCCTGTGGATGCCTTAACTGCCGTTTTCTGGACCATGACGCCTTTCTCTTCCGCCGATCTCGATGAAATCCACGATCTCTGGTCGCGTCTCGGACCGGGTCATGTGTGGACCGGTTGGGCCCATCCCGGCAAGTCTGACAGCGATGTCTGGATTTTCAGGACCCGGGCGAACTGGCGCCGGTTTCTGCTCACAAAGAGCGATGGCGGGTTCCAGTTGCGCGATGAAAAACGTCGCGTGGTCGCCGATGACGAAACCCTCGCCGGACTGCTGGACAAGGTGGCAGCCATTCCCGGTATCGATACGCCTGTTTGAAAGGGGCCCGGCGAGGCACCTTTTCTAGGCCTTGGCGCCCGCCAGCTTGTCAATGTCCTCGCGGGTCAGGCCCAGCGCATCGGCAACAGGGCCAAGATCCTCTTTGTTCCAGGCATGTTTAGGCCCGATTGTGATCCCGCCATCGACGGTCAGGACCGTTCCGTTCACAAACGACCCGGCCTCAGAGGCGAGGAACGCCACCATTTCGGCGATATCGCGACCCTCGCCGACACGCCCGGCGGGCTGCATGGTCCCGCCGGTCTGCTTGATCATTTCAGCCATCTGTTCAGCCAGCTCGACCGGCAGGCCGAGCGATGCGCCGAAGATCGAGGTGGCGATAAAGCCGGACAGATTGCGTTGACGCGAATGCGGTCCCTGGCCAGTTCAGCAGCCGCCATTTTCGAGAAATGCGCGACCGCAGCCTTGGCCACCGAATAGGTGATCGGAGCCCATCCGGCTTGCATGGCAGAAACCGACGACGTGTTGACGATAACGCCGCCGCCACGCTCGCGCATCAACGGGATCGCAAGCTGCGTACCGACGAAACAGGCTTTCAGAAGCAGGTCCATGCTGGCGTCATAGGCGTCGAAATCGAGATCGGCGACGCCTTCGGCCGGACCGCCGATACCGGCATTGTTGAAGAGGATGTCGAGCCCGCCGAAGTCTGCCTTCGCCGTCTGCATGAGAGCGTCGAGGTCGTCGCGCGAGGTGACGTCGCAGCGGACATAGCGAACGCTGTCTTTGCCGAACCGCGTCTCCAGCGCCTGACCCCTGGCTTCGTTCAGATCGCCCGCGACGACTTTCGCGCCGTATTCCACCAGTGTTTCCACAGTCGCAAGGCCGATACCGCTGGCCCCTCCGGTAACAATGGCGACCTTGCCGGTCAGCGAGCGTGTGTCTGTCATGGCTGTTTTCTCCCTGAGCGCAGATTGACCTTTGTTTCAAGGTGCGGGCAAGGGGAAGCGGTTAGACGCGGACGGCTTTCTGACGTGCAAGCTCCAGACACATGATAACCTCGTCCCCGGTCGACGCCCCGACCGACAGGCTGTGGCGTCCCGTCGGTTTGAACCCACGCGCCTCGTACACACTGAGCGCGCGCTCGTTGTGGACAAAGACGCCAAGGCAAAGCGTGGATGCCGACCGTTCCCGCGCACGTTCGATTGTCCAGTCCAGCAGGATACGGCCGACCCCGACGCCCTGACGCGCTTCCTGAACATAAAGACGATGCAGTTCCAGAAGGCCTGGTTCTCCGGTATCAAGCGGCGGGCGCGGCGGACCGATCTTGGCATAGCCCGCAAGGCCGGAACGGGCTTCCGCAAGACGAAAATCGATTGCCGGATCCACGATCTGACGGGCCAGAACCTCCTTTGAGAACTGTTCGTTCAGATAGGTATCGAGATCCTCGCGCGGCCAGAGATGCCCCGAGGTTTCTGCAAAGGTGCGCCGCGCAAGGTCTGCCACGGACCTGGCATCTTCTTCCCTCGCATCGCGAAAGCGCAGATCGAGATCAGGTCGTCTCATGCGGCACGCTCCGACATTCCGGTCTCGCGCAGAAAGGCGCGGATCGAATCCGTCACCAGAACCAGCTTTGCAAAACTCCACGGACCGGACCGGTCGAGTTCATCAATGGACGCAAGTAACCCGTCAAACGCGGGACGGTTGCGGCTGATATGCGCAAGAGCGACGTCTCGTGCCTCGCCATAGCTGTCCGGCAGATCGCCGGCTGACCCGGCATCGATGATGGCCAGCGTGACCAGATCCTGCTGGTGCAGCAGATCTTCCACAAGGCGGCGCGCGGCCAGTCTGTCCCAGTGCTGCGGCGATGAGGCCGAGCCTGCCGCCGTTCGCAATTCATCGAAGCGCAGAAGCTCGCCGGTCGCGTGATAGAGATATCCGGTCTTTCGGACATCGCGGCCGCGCTGTCGCGCTATATCAATCACATCGGTCGAAGATGTCAGAGCCAACAGCGTGGCTACCTTTCGCGCGAGGTCTTCGGGGGCCCCAAGCAGCGTGTAGCTTTTGGTCCGCTCGTTCAGCCGCGATGCCTCGAACGGCGAGAGCAGACCGTTCATGTCGTTGCCGAGCGCCTCCACACCCGGGCGGTAAAGGGAAATTGCGTTCGCGATACCGTCCTCGACGGGCCGGGTGCGTGAGAGCCAGAACACCTGACGACGAAGCACGACGATGATCTCGCGACGAAGCGCGATCTGCGCCTCGCTGGGGATGACATTGTCGAGCCGGTCGATCTCGTCCAGAAGCTCTGTCAGCGCGAAGATCTCAGTCGCTGCTGCAAATGCTCGCCCAATCGCTGCAGTATCAACCTCAGCGCTTTCCCGGACGCGGTGAACGAAGGTCGGTCCGCCCAGATTGACGATCCGGTTGGCCAGCACGGTGGAGATAATCTCCCGGCGCAGCCGGTGATTGGCCAGAGCGGTCTTCATTCCGCGCACGGCTTTCGGGAAATATGCCGAGACCGTACCGGCGAAATACGGATCGTCCGGCACATCGCTTTCAACCAGACGGTCAAACAATGTGTTCTTGGCGTACGCCATCAGGACCGAGATTTCGGGGCGGGTCAGGCCCTCATTGTTCTCTTTCAGGCCACGCACCTGTTCGGGGCCTGGCAGACCTTCGACGGTGCGATCCAGCAGACCACCCGCCTCGAGGCGCTCCATGAACCGCTCGTGCGCGTCGATGTCCGCCTTCGTAGACGCCTGCGCCACGCTCAGGGCGCCGGTCTGGTCATAGTTGTGCGCGAGGACGTGCGCGGCAACCTCGTTGGTCATGCTGGCGAGAAGCGCGTTGCGGTCCTCCTCTTGCAGTTCGCCTGCGAGGATGGCTTCATTCAACAGGATCTTGATGTTGACCTCATGGTCGGAGCTGTCGACACCCGCAGAGTTATCCACCGCATCGGTATTGATGCGTCCGCCATTGCGGGCAAAGGCGATCCTTGCGGCCTGCGTCATGCCAAGATTTGCGCCTTCGCCGATTACCTTGACATTCAGCTGTGCCGCATCAACGCGAACGGCATCATTTGCCTTGTCGCCCACGGCCAGATCGCTCTCGCCAGCCGCCTTCACATACGTACCGATCCCGCCAAACCATAACAGGTCGGCTTCGGCCTTGAGGATGGCGTGGATCAGCTCTGATGGGGTCAGGCTTTTCACATCGGTGCCGAGGAATGCGCGGATTTCATCTGTCAATTCAATGGATTTGGCCGCACGCGAAAAGACGCCCCCGCCCTTCGAGATGAGCGAGGTGTCGTAATCGCTCCAGCTGGACCGTGGCAAATCGAAGATACGCTTGCGCTCGGCCCAGTTGGCCTCCGCATTGACGGGGTCCGGATCGGTGAAGATGTCGAGGTGGTTGAAAGCCGCCTGCAGTCGTATGGTCTTCGACAACAACATGCCATTGCCGAACACATCGCCCGACATGTCGCCGACACCGATCACATCGAACGGTTCGGTCTGGATGTTCTTGCCCATCTCGCGGAAATGGCGCTGCACGGCAACCCAGCCGCCGCGCGCGGTAATGCCCATCTTCTTGTGATCATAGCCGACACTGCCGCCAGATGCGAACGCATCGCCGAGCCAGAAGCCACGCCCCAGACTGATCGCATTGGCGATGTCGGAGAAGGTTGCCGTGCCTTTGTCTGCGGCGACCACCAGATAGGGGTCCGGGTCATCCCAGCAGACTGTCTTTTCCGGTGCCACGGTTTGGCCGTCCACCAGATTGTCCGTCAGGCCGAGCAAGGCATTGATGAACACTTCGTAAGCGGCAACGCCTTCAGCACGAACCGCGTCGCGATCTCCGCCGACAGGCAGATGTTTGGGATAAAACCCGCCCTTTGACCCAACCGGTACGATGACAGCATTCTTGACCTGTTGCGCCTTCACCAGACCGAGCACTTCTGTCCGGAAATCATCGCGCCGGTCTGACCAGCGCAAGCCGCCCCGTGCCACCGGGCCGAACCGCAAATGCACGCCTTCGACGCGCGGTGACCAGATGAATATCTCCCGATAAGGCTTGGGAAGCGGAAGGTTCTCGATCTCGCGGCTGGCGATCTTCAGGGCAATATGGCGGTGCGGTTCACCGTCCGCATCCGTCTGATAATAGGACGTTCGCAAGGTCGCCAGAATGAGCGCCATGAAGCGCCGGAGCACCCGGTCTTCATCAAGCGCGCTCACGCCTTCCAGCGCCGCGACAATCTTCTGGCGCAAGGTTTCGCAGGCGGTATCGCGCGTGTCCCGGCCCAGCCCGTTATCAGGATCGAAGCGGGTCTCGAACAGGTCAAGTAAATGCCGCGCAATCCGCGGATGCGCCGTGAGTGCGCGTACCTGCGTACCTTGCGCCGGATCGAGCCCCGACTGTCTGCGATAGCGCGCAAACGTGCGGAACAGAGCCGCTTCACGCCATTCCGCACCGATTGCAGGGACCAGCCGGTTGAAGCCGTCATCCTCTGTGCGCTTCGTCCAGACGGCGACAAAGGCCGCCTCGAAGACGTCGCTGATCGCGTCAAGATCGATTGGCGTTCCGTCGCGAGAACGCATGGCCAGCGTATGGATCCATTGTTCGCCGCCGCCCTCTCGCCGCACGGGGAAGCCGGTTTCTGCCACCACGAAGAGGCCCATGTTCTCGAACACCGGCACGCAATCAGACAACAGGACCGGGTCGTTCTGTGCATAAATCTTCGCACGGATCGTGGATGTTTCGTCGCCAGGCTTGCGATAGGCTCTCAGCGAAACCGTCTGCGTCTCGCTTAGCCGCAACACAGCTGCGACGTCTTTCAGAGCCTCGTCGCTGTCGAAGGCTTCGCGATAGGCCGCGTTGAACGCATAGGCGTATCTGGCACTGGCGCTGCGCTTGGCCGGGTCGTCAAGGTCGCGCACCGCCTCCAGGAAACTCTCTTCCCAGGTCCGGGCAATTGTAACGATGTGTTCTTCCAGATCCCGTCGCGCAGGTTCGGGATGGCCTGGGTTAAGGCCAATAATATAATGGATGCGGGCCAGTGGTCCGTCACCGAACTGGGGATAGAAAGCCGATACGCGGCCTTTGTAAGCGGCAGCGATATACTTGCCGATCCGTTCACGCAATGCCGAGTTGAAGACCTCTCTTGGCACAAAGACCAAAGCCGAAATGTATCGGCCGAACCGGTCGCGGCGCAGGAACAGACGTGTCCTGCCCCTGTCCTGTATGTTCAGAATGCCGAGCGAGGTCTTGAGAAGCTGGGCTTCGTCGATCTGGAACAGTTCGTCGCGTGGGAACGTCTCCAGAATGTTTTGCAATGCCTTCTGGTCATGACTGCCGGGTCGCTTTCCCGCCGCGCGCAAGGCCCACTCGACCTTCTGGCGGATCAGCGGCACATCGCGCGCCTGCCGGTTATAGGCCTCCGAGGTGAAAAGCCCGGCAAAGCGGGTTTCGCCGATCAGCCGACCCTCCTCGTCATAGCGCTTGACGCCGATATAGTCGGCATAGACGCGGCGGTGAACACGCGAACGCATATTGGATTTGGCGACGATGACGGGCGATTGTTCTTCCAGAAATTCCGAGATTTCCTTGGTAATCGCCGTCGGCTCGCTGCCGCGATAGAGAATGTAACGGGTCTGGTCACGCAGAACGCCCAGATCGTTGTCCGCTTCCGAGGTCGGGGGTTGCAGCTTTAGTCGACCGGTATCTTCGCGTTCGAAGTCATAGGTCCGGCTGCCCAGAAATGTGAAATTATCCCGGGCCAGCCAGTCCAGAAAGGCAGCCGCCTCATCGCGGATTTCCGGCTCAAGATGGGCAAGATTGGCAACTTCCAGCGATGCGTCGAGCATAAGCTGGCGCATGGCCGGAAAATCCGACACGCTGGCGCGCACATCGTTCAGGGTCTGGTGAACATCCTGACACAGAAGCGCAGCCTCGTCTTCCGCGAGCGGCTCAAGATGTATCTGGATGTAGGATTCCCGGTGCTCGCGATCATCAAGGTCGCGGCGACCGTCAGCGGTCCGGCCATGTTCGAGAATGGGATGCAGAACCGCATGAACCGACTTGCCCATCTCCTGACAGGCGCCAAGGACGGAGCCGACCAGAAACGCCATGTCGGGCCCGACGATTTCGAGAAGCGTTCGCGGCAGGCTTTCGCCATTGGCGCCGGTGGCCTGTGAGACCCGCACCATGGCAGATGGGCCCTGGCGAATATCCGTCCAGCGCCAGAAGCGCCACGCCATAGCAGCGACGTCGGCGACACTGAAACCCTCGAACTCACGCGGATCGATGCCGGACTGCACCTGTTTCAGAAAGCTCGCACCCAGCTCGCCTGGCGCACCTGATGTTCGCCAGGGTATGGCGGTAGCCGCTGAAATAAGCTCATCGAGCGGGAACAGGTCCGGATCAACGGGTTCCGTCATACTGCCTGGCCTTCCCTAAACCAACCGGTCGCATGCATTCATGCTTACCGCTGACTTATGGCTATGTCGTGACGGATGATTTGTGAAGACGGAAACATAAGAAGACCCCATGGCGGGGTAACTACGGCCGACCCGTCAGATGCAAGCATCTGACGGGTCTTTCGGATCGTATCGCAGGCTGGGTGGGGGGACGCACGCGAAGGACCCGAAGGCCGTAGCCACTCTCTTGCGAGAGAGCGGCGCATATGAGCCACCCGCAGACGTTTGTGAAGGGCAGATTTCGCGCAAACGGTTACATTGCTGTCATGCGAATTCGCATTGCGGGCGACCGGCCCCAGAAGCAACTGAACATGTTCATTTTTTTGTCAGAGTGGTCATTCTGTCGCAGACTTTGGATTTTCAACGTCTTTACGTACGCCCGGCCCGCGAAACCCGGGTTTGCCGTCCGCCGAGAGCAGAACAGCGAGCCAGCGTGTCTCATGCATCTGGTTGAAGAGGATCATCAGAAGGACCGTCAGCGGTGCTGACAGAAACATGCCAGCAATGCCCCAGAGCGCGCCCCAGACCGCCAGCGAGATCAACACGACCAATGCGGACAGATTGAGACTGTCTCCCATCATCCGCGGCTGCAGGAAATTGCCGATCACGAACTGCCAGAAGCTGACGGCGCCGAAGACGATGAACGCGTTGATATAGACGCTGTCCGGCATCCAGCCCGGCCAGTCAGGCTGAACGATGGCGAAGAGAAGTGGCACGAAAGCGGCGACGATCGAACCAATGGTCGGAATATAGTTCAGGACGAAGATTAGAACCGAGAGAAAGATCGCGTTCTCGACACCGAGGATCAGCAGGGTGACATAGGTCAGCACCGTGGTCAGTGCCGATATGAGCGTTTGGGTCCAGAGATAGGATTCGATACCGTGGCGGGCATCCATGCTCACGACACGAGCGGTTTCGCGGCTGTGGTCCTTCTTGAAGATGGCATCGAATTTCAGCCCCCAGCTCGACGATGCCAGAAACAGGAACGCCACGTAGATCAGCACCAGAATGAGGTTTTCGGAAAGCTCGCGCGTCGTAGATGCCAGAACGCCGATAAAACGCTGACCAGTCTCTCCGAATATGATGGATGAAAGCGTTGGCGCATCGGGCAGACCAATGACACCGTAGGCAGCCCTGATGATTTCGTTGATCTGCTCTTCGTAGACGCCTGCGCGGTCACCGATCTGTTCGATCCCGCGCGCGAGCATGACAATTACCAGCCCGAAGATCAGGACGACGAGCAGAATCCCTATCGTGCGCGCTGCCCAGCCGGGCAGCTTCGGTATGGCGCGATCAATGGTCTTGGAGAAACTTTCCATCACCAGCCAGAGAAATATGGCAATGGCGAGTGGAGCCAGAATATCGCGACCAAAATACAGCAAAGCGACGATAACGCCGGTCGCTATAATCCAGATGCCGGTCTTCGCTGAATTGTCCATGAACCGCCTCCTGCGCGCCGACGACATATCCACGCTGGAACCGTGCCGCGTCAATCAGCTAGCACCGGTCGCGGTCAATTTTCGGAGGCGGGCTGACAGGCTGCGGCAGTCGCCAGAAACGGCATCATCGCGATCGTGTCCGCAGGTGTGAGATTGGCAAACGAATTTGCGAGGGTCTCTCCGTCGCGAAGCGAAGCGATGACCGGCGCGCGTACATTTTCGGGCGCCTGTTCCATGAACGCATCGGCAACGCAGTCGCAAACACCGGTCATGCCGCTATCCTCGACGCAGGCCGCCTGAACGATGTCGCGCTCCGGCGGGGCGCAGGCCGTCAATGTCAGAGCAAGGAGCCCGGCGACCATAAGAATTCTGATCATGTCTGGCTCCATGCCTTCGATATACTGCCTGCGCAACGGGCTACTCAGTTGCCGGTTCCTGCATGTCCGGAGCAGCTTCGCCCGCATCCACCGCGTCTGCCGCTGCCGCTGCCGGGTCATCCATCAACTGACGCATCAGATAGGTGAACTCCAGTGCCTTGCGCTTGGCGGTCTCCTGCAAGTTCGCCGCCGCCGAATGTCCGCCGTCAATGTTCTCGTAATAGAGAAACGGCTTGTCTGCGGCCTGGAACAGTTTGGCCATCTTGCGCGCATGGGCGGGGTGGACACGGTCATCCTTCGTGGATGTCACGAAGAACGGTGTCGGATAGTCCGCATCAGCGTCGAAATTGGCATAGGGCGACATGGTTTCGAGCCAGGCACGCTCTTCAGCGATGTCTGGTGAACCATACTCATCGACCCAGGATGCGCCTGCGAGCAGCAGATGATAGCGCAGCATGTCGAGCAGCGGCACCTGCACGACAACGGCGTTCCAGAGGTCAGGTCGCTGGGTCAGCATGACGCCCATCAAGAGACCGCCATTCGAGCCGCCCATGATGCCGAGACGCGGTGTCGACGTGATGCCCCGGTCAATCAGGTCCTCGCCGACAGCGATGAAATCATCATACACCACCTGACGCTTGGTCTTGAGACCGGCCTGATGCCATTCCGGGCCGAACTCGCCGCCGCCGCGAATGTTTGCGACGACATAGGCGCCGCCTTTCTCCATCCACATCTTGCCATTGAGCGCGGAATATCCTGGCGTGAGGGAAATCTGGAAACCGCCATAGCCGTAAAGCAGCGTCGGCGTTTCACCGTTCAACTCGATGTCATCGCGATGAACGACGAAGTACGGAATTTTGGTCCCGTCTTTCGAGGTCGCTTCAAACTGCTGCACCGTCAGACCTTCGGCGTCGAACTTGGCCGGCAATGTCTTCAGCGTTTCGACCTCGCCAGCGGCCGGCATGTATCTCAGCAGCGAGTCCGGCGTCAGATAGCCTTCATAGTTGATGAAGACGGTCTCTTCGTCCTTGTCGGCAAAGGCGATGCCGACCGATCCGTTCTGCGGCAGGTCGACCGGCGTGGTCGACCAGCCGTCCTCTCCCGGGGCCAGCGTCAGGATGCGTCCGCGCACATTGTCTGAAATCGACAGAAGGGCTGCATCCCTGGAGATGGAAACACCGCCCACGGCCTGCTTCTCGTTCGGCTGGAACACCAGAGCGACCGGGGGAAGGGCGCGGCTCTCCATAAAAGCGGCCATTTCGAAGGCAATCAGATCGCCCGATTTGAACGATACGTCCTGCCCGTCCGGGGACCAGTCCTGCTCCAGCGTCAGAAGAAGCTGGCCCTTGTAGATGCCCTGAGGCGTAGCCTTGGGCGGGACCGGAAGCTTGACGGGATCCGCCTCGCCTTCCGGGAACCACCAATAGGTCGAGGTGAAGAAGGTATCGCTTTCGACTGCGCCTGCGATCCGCGACCCGTCATCCAGTTCCAGCGTGAACGGCCAGAGGCCAACGTCGGTCTTGTCTGCGGTATATAGCGTCTCGGCGCTTTCCAGCGGGGTGCCGCGCGTCCAGCGCTTGACCACCGATGGATAGCCGCTTTCGGTCAGCGTCGAGCCGTCGCTGTTCCAGTCGGTCCCGACCAGAAGCGTATCGCGGTCCAGCCATGTCGTGCCGGACTTGGCTTCGGGCAGGGTGAAGCCGCCTTCGACGAAAGTCTTTGTCGTCAGATCGAACTCGCGCTGAACCGCAGCGTCCTTGCCTCCATCGGACAAGGTGACCATGCAGGTATAATTGCTTTCCCCGGTTTCGGCGAAACAGTCGGACCCCTTGAACACCCAGTTCTTGTCCTCGTCGGCAGCGAGCTTGTCGAAGTCGAGAACGGTTTCCCATTCGGGTGTCTCGGTTGCGTAGCTTTCCAGCGACGTCCTGCGCCAGAGACCGCGCACATTGGTCTCGTCCTGCCAGAAATTGTAGACCTTGCCGTTGCGGATCGAGCCGTAGGGAATGCGTTCGTTGGAATTGACGATGTCGAGCGCGGCCGCCTTCAGATCGTCATAGCGCGGGTCGGACTGAAGAAGCTCGAGGGAGCGCTCATTCTGTTCGCGGACCCAGGCCAGCGCCTTTTCGCCCTCGACCTCTTCCATCCAGATGTAGGGATCTTCAGAGGCGGCCTGCTGCGTCAGCGTCATGGCGGGGCCGTTGTTTGCCTGCGCTGCCTCTGAAGGCACGATGGGCGGCGTCGGGACCGGTGCAGGCTCACCGGTTTCCGCCTGTGCCTCGATGGCGTCTGCAGCGGTCGCGGATGTGTCGGTCATGTCGCTGGCCTCCTGTGCAAGAGCGGGCATGGCTGCAAAGGCAAGCGCAGCTGCGGCGCAAGACAGTCTGTTCATGAAAATTCCTTCCCGGAGATATTTTGTATGGGAGAAAGATAGGCGCGAAACCGGATGACGCAAAGGTGGGGGCGGCTTTCAGACCTTATGCCGGTTGTTCCTTAGCGTTCGCCCACTCTCCGGCTTCACCAGGGAGGTGCAGCGCATTTTTCTTCCGCGCAGGCGGGAGCCTTTATCTGCCTTCGACAGATCCCCGTCTTCACGGGGATAGGGCGTGAGGTGACGCTAGTTGAACCGGTCGCGCGCCACAGCACGACGCTTTCAAGCCTCCTCTATTTGGTTTACATGTATACCCTTACAGGAGGTGATCATGACCAAGCAGGCTGCCGTAAGACTTCCCGATGAAACTTATGACCGGTTGAAAGCGCTGTCATCCCGGACGGGCCGGACGGCCACCTACTACATACGCGAAGCCATCGAAGCCCATCTCGACACGCTCGAGGATATCTACCTCGCAGAGCAGGTGCTTGAGCGGGTTCGGACCGGTCAGGAGACCGCGCGAACGCTCGATGAGGTGGAGCGCGAACTTGGTCTGGCGGGTTGAACTGGCAGACACCGCCGTCCGGCAGCTTTCAAAAATCGGCACCGCGGATGCCCGGCGGATCATCAAGTTTCTCAGGGACAGGCTGGAGCGTTCAGACAACCCACGACAACTCGGCAAAGCTCTCAAAGGAAGCAACCTCTGGCGCTATCGTGTCGGAGACTATCGCCTCATCGCCAGTATAGAAGACGATCAGGTCCGTGTTCTCGTTGTGCAGATCGGACACCGCCGGGATGTCTATCGCTGAAAATTGTGTCGTTCCGTTCGTCCGGGTGACACACCACCGTGTCTCCCGCGCAGGCGGGAGCCTGTATCTATCTATAACAGATCCCCGTCTGCACGGGGATAGTGGGTGAGATGACGTCACGTCTTCTCAGCCGCCTCTCAGGAATCGCGCAGCTCACTGCCGCCTCCCCGGAATTGCGAAGCAATATCCGGGGTAGCTTTGTGAACCTGCTCAGGCCTGTGTCCCGCTCCCGCACTTCGACACGCTCAGTGTGAGAGTTCGTTCGCGCTCGGTTCCAAAGCCCTTCCACCTTGTCTCCCGCGCAGGCGGGAGCCTGTATCCGCCTGTGACAGATCCCCGTCTTCACGGGGATATTGGGCGAGGTGACGTCAGCCCTCTCAACCGCCTCTCCGGAATCGCGCAGCTCACTGCCGCCTCCCCGGAATTGCGAAGCAATATCCGGGGTAGCTTTTTGAACGTGCTCAGGCCTGTGTCTCGCTCCCGCACTTCGACACGCTCAGTGTGAGAGCTCGTTCGGGCCCGGTATCAAAACACTTTAGCCTTCTCTCCCGCGCAGGCGGAGTCTGTAACGGCCTGCGACAGATCCCCGTTTTCACGGGGATAGTGCGTGAGATGAAGTTAGCCCTCTCGAACGCCTCCCCGGACGAGCGAAGCGATGATCCGGGGCAGCCTTTGGAGAGACGGGAGCGCCGTCCCGCTCCCGCACGTCGACACGCTCAGTGTGAGAGCTCGTTCGGGCCCGGTATCAAAACACTTTAGCCTTCTCTCCCGCGCAGGCGGGAGTCTGTATCCATCTTTGACAGATCCCCGTCTTCACGGGGATAGTGGACAAGGTTACCTCCCGCCTTCCCAACCGCCCCGCCACGGCCCCGAACTTGCAAGGATTGGCGCGAAACGGGGAGAGCCGGTACAGTCCGGCTGAGGGCGGCTGTAGTGTCGGCGATGGGGAGTGCGAGGTCATGCAGGTTCACTACATGAACGGGTGCAGCAACCGGTTTGCGATCTTCGATGCGCGCGGTGGCCGTTTCGACCCAGGACCGGAAAAAATCCGCGCGATCGCCGCCACCGGCCCCGCAGGCCATCCTCTGGATCAGATCATCGTCATGGAAAACGGCGCAGACGCGGACGTGTTCATGCGCATCTGGAACCGTGACGGAAGCGAGGTTTCCGCTTGCGGAAATGCCACCCGTTGCGTTGGCTGGCTGCTGTTTCGCGATGAGACCCATGCAGGCCGGGACGAGGTCAGAATAGACACCGTCGCCGGACAGCTTCTTGCGCGGCAAACCGGACCTGCCAGCATTTCCGTGGATATGGGCGTTCCGAAGTTCGGTTGGCAGGACATTCCGCTTTCCGAGCCGATGGATACGCGCGGTGTCGACTTGAAGATCGGGCCGATGGATGCGCCTTATCTGTCCCGTCCGGCCTGCGTGAATGTCGGCAATCCACATGCGGTGTTCTTCGTGCCGGATATCGACGCCATAGATATCGAGGCAGTCGGCCCTCTGGTGGAAGGCTATCCCCTGTTTCCGGAAGCGGTGAATGCCGGCTTTGCGCAAATAATTGCGCCAGATCGTATCCGGCTACGTGTCTGGGAACGCGGCGCCGGGCTGACGCAAGCCTGCGGCACGGGCGCCTGCGCCGCGCTTGTATGCGCCGCGCGTCTTCAAAAGGCCGACCGGCATGCAGTCTTGGTGCTGGATGGCGGCGAGCTCGACATTCTGTGGAATGACGAGGACAGGATCATCATGACCGGCGCCGTGGAACTGGAGCATTCGGCAACGCTGTAGCGAGCTTTTGGCTTGCGGCGCGCGGTTTCAGTCGCACCCCTCGGCTTTCAGTTTCGTCTGCGCCGCCATCATGGCCGGGTAGATGTTCTCGATATTGGCGAACATATCTTCCAGAACGAGCACCGACTCCGCTTCGTAGACCGCAGGATCCTTCTCGATATTGCGCTTTCGTGTTGCACCCGGCGGGTTCATATCGGCCACGACGAGCCGCGCGTCTCCGCCAGCGGGCAGCGCCTTGTAATTGCGGTTCAGTTCGTCTTCAGGCCCCGAAACGTCAGATGCCTCGAAGATATCGTATGCCGCGGACGTATCCCGGCCCTGGACGATGTTAGCGAAGCTCGTGCGGTAAATCGGAATGTATTTATATCCGCCGGACTCCCAGTCCTTGGCCCCGAACATGCCAATATACCGGGAGGTATTGTCGTGCGTTTCATTCCAGTCAATGGCTGTTTTCCCGCGTTTCAGGCGCGGCACCTCGACCATCACCTTCCTGAAATACGGCCGGTCGAAATCGTCTGAGCCGAAGTTGATCCGCATCCCCCATTCGGCCTTGGTCTTGCCCTTCAGTGTTTTCAGGTCTTTCGGCAGCTTCACCTGCCGCAAGCCCCGGACCTCCCAGCTTTCCTCGAAGGTCTCCACGTTCCAGCCATTCATTTCGAAACGGGTCGAACAGGTCGGGCCAGTTCCTAGAAAAGCTGCGGCTGGCGGCGATGCAAGGCCGGGTGTCAACGCAACAAGGCCAATGGCAAGAATAAGGGTGCGCATGGGAAAACGTCCGTTCGTGTCTCTGGTACACACTACACTGCGGGCAGGTGACCGCGTCCCCGCAAGGGGTGAGAAAGACCATCGCCAACACTTCCTTCACGCAGGGGTGATTTGTTGATGCCGCCGTCGCCGCGATAAGAAGGCTGGTCATGATATTTTTCAGATACCTCCTTCATGCCTTTGCGGTCGCGCTTGTCTGCGCCTGCCTTCCGGGCGCAAATGTGCGCGCGCAGGAGACAGTCGCCCCGCCGCCGGGCGACAAGGCCCCGGTTCTGCTGGAGCTGTTCACCAGCCAGAATTGCCCGTCCTGCCCAACGGCGAACAAGCTGACCATTGCACTGGCGCAAAGCGAAAACGTGTTCCCGCTGACCTTTTCGGTCGACTACTGGGATTATCTCGGCTGGGAAGACACCGCCGCACTCCCCGAATTTGCCGAGCGCCAGCGCGACTATGCCGACCTCTTCATGCTGCGCGGACCCTACACGCCGCAATCCATCGTAAACGGACGCGTGCAGATGCCCGGCACCCGTTATGGCCAGCTTCTCTCCACCATCAACAGTCTCGATGCCCTGCCGCGCCTGACCATACCGGTCGCTCTGACGCGGGATCACTACACGCTGACGTCCGCCCTCGCCGGCAAGCTCGATACGCAGGTCTGGCTGGTGGGGTATATTCCGGGAATGACCGATGTACGCCCCACAGGCGGCGGAAACCCGGGACGGCTCATGCGCCATATCAACATGGCAACCTCGGTTCGCCCGCTTGGCGACTGGGACGGAGAGCCGCGCGAGGGCAATGCGCTGTGCAGCGATCCGGCGTGCGTGCTTCTGGTGCAGGATAAGGCCAGTGGTGCCGTGATCGCCCTGGCAACGACGGACGCCGGTTGAACAGCGGGACATCCTGACAAAAAAACGGGCCTTCCGAAGAAAGCCCGCTTGAGGGGATGGATTGCAAAGGGTTCCGGACGGTCAGCGGCCTGAACGTTCAGGGGGCTGGGGGGCTGATGGGTCTGAGACCTTCACGCACACCGACCGTCCGGTGTTGTGTTTATCGTTCGCGCGCAAGGCGAAATGCAGCGCGGGTTTGCGGCAACAATGTGGAACGGGTTAAATAACGGTCACAATGCCTCGCGCCGAGAAGGACTCCCGCCACGCATGACTGTCGAATACCTTGCAAGCCACCGCGCCAGACCCCTCCCCGTCGCCTTCGAACGCCGTGAGCTCGATGCCATACTCCGCGTCTACGGGCGTTTCGTGGCCGCCAACGAATGGCGTGACTACGGGATCGACATGCGCGCCGACAAGGCCGTGTTCAGCATTTTTCGCCGCGCTGCGGAGGTGCCGATCTACCGGGTAGAGAAGACACCGGCGCTGGCCCGCAAGCAGGGTGCGTTCGCCGTGGTGGCGGCAAACGGCCAGATCCTGAAACGCGGTCAGGATCTGGATCAGGTCTTGCGTGTATTCGACCGCAAGCGCTTCACCGTGGTGGAATGACGGGGGCGACGTTGAGCCTGTGCCCTTCTCTTCGCGGGCCGGGGGTCAGCGCTGTTGCATTTCGACAGGCTCAATGTGACAGCGTTTCCCGCCCTCGTCCTTGAGCCTGTCGAAAGGTCGGAAGCAGGATCTGCCCTAGCGCGGAGCCATGCGGATAGCGCCGTCAAGGCGGACATCCTCGCCATTGAAATAGGCGTTGCGGCACATCTCCACGGCGAGCGAGGCATACTCTTCCGGATGGCCGAGACGTGACGGGTTTGGCACCGAAGCGGCCAGCGCCTGTTTCACATTGTCGGGCGCCCCCTGCATGAGCGGCGTATCGAAAATGCCGGGCAGGATGGTGTTCACGCGGATGAATTCGCGCGACAGGTCACGTGCAATCGGAAGCGTCATGCCGACCACACCGCCCTTGGAGGCCGAATAGGAGGCCTGGCCCATCTGGCCATCTTCGGCAGCTACGGAGGCTGTGTTGACTATGGCACCGCGCTCGCCGTCGATCGGATCGAGAGTCATCATTCCGGCAGCCGACTTGGCGATGCAGCGGAACGTGCCGACCAGATTGATCTGGATGATCATGTTGAACTTGTCGAGCGGGAAGTGCTTGATCTCGCCGGTCTGCTTGTCACGGCTGGCGGTCTTGATGGCATTACCCGTGCCCGCGCAGTTGATGAGGATACGTTCCTGGCCGATAGCATCACGCACCTTGGCGAAACCTGCATCGACGTCCTCGTCCGAAGTCACATTCACCTTTGCGAAGACGCCGCCGAGGTCTGAGGCAACCTGATTGCCCTTTTCCTCGTTGAGATCGAATATGCCGACTTTCACGCCATGCGCCGCGAGCGCGCGGGCCGTCGCTTCACCAAGGCCGGATGCCCCGCCGGTTACCACTGCGGAAATGCTGGAATCGAGTTTCATGAAAGTCTCCCTATCTGTTCTGGTAAAGACATAACCGATTGAGGAACTGTGCCAATGACTGACGCAAGGTCACTTGCCGAAATGGCTGCCGACGAAAAGGCCGCAAACGCGCCGATGACGCTCGAAGCCAACCGGCGCCGTACGCGCGCCGGTTTCGTGCCCAAGGTTTTGAAGTTTGCCGGGAAGATCCCCTTCTCTGAGGATCTGGCCTCCACCTATTATGCGGCCAGTGACCGGCTGACGCCCACGCGGGTGAAGGGCGTGCTCTACGCCGCACTCGCCTATTTCGTCGTACCCACCGATCTGGTGCCGGACTTTATCGCAGCCCTTGGCTTTACCGATGACGCAACCGTGCTGGCGACCGCGCTCGGCTATGTCGGCAGCCACATCCAGCCGCGTCACCGCCGGGCTGCGCGCCGCCTGCTCGACCGGCCGGAACCGCCGGTCCCGACCGATAGCGACGTCGAGGTCTAAGCCGCCACGAAGTTGCCGTGAAAGCCGATGGGCCAGGCATAGGGCGCGCGATAGCTTGCCACCGGGCCTGCCTTGATATTCAGCGCATCGAGAATGTGCACCTCGGTTGCCTGCGCGGCCATGTTGAACGTGGTGCCGACCAGCCAGCCTTCACCCTCGCCGCTGCGGGCCGGGTCTGCCACGAAGACATGCTCCTCGACCATATGTTCCGAGCCGTAGTCAAAAAGCGTATGAATTCCGCTCTCCCAGTCCTGATGACGGATTTTCGAGCTGCCGGGCGCGGTCTTGCGGGTGCTGGTATCGACCATCCAGACATGACGGCGCGCAACCCCCTGATAGCGCGGATCGGTCCGTGGAAACTCTGCCGACTGGCCGGTTTCGAAGAGGCGCGGCGCGCCCGAACGGGGAATCGAGATCATCGCCAGTTGCGGCGAGGGATGCGAATTCGGATTGAAGACGCCAGCGATGACGCCCTTTTCGCCGTCTTTGCCGAAGGTCATGTCGGGCGTCGTGCAAAGGTCGACATGCACGGTACCATCGGCATCTTCCCAGGCGTCACCGGTATGAAAGAAGCCGCGGGCCGGAAGCTGCGCGCGCCGGATATCCGTGTAGTCATCCTTTGAGATGATCATCACTTCGAGGCCACGTTCCGGTAACCATTCCAGGCTGTTGACGAAAGGCGGAATAGACCTCGTGTAAAGCCAGGGCTGAACCAGCAGTACAATGCTCTTTTCGGTCATGGCGAAGTCGTGAATGTAGGCAGGCGCGCCCATGTCGACCATGCCAAAATCTTCTAGCTGGCCTGCAGGCGATATGCGGTAGATGACCGCATTCTTTCCGCCCATGCCCAGATTCCAGATACGCCCCTCACGGTCGACTTTCGGGTGCGCGAGAAACGGCATGCCCGCCAGATCGTCTCTCCAGGTGTGAACGCCGCGTGTTTCAAGTGTCAGCGGGTCGAGAGCGACCGGCGAGCCGCCTTCCCAAAGCGCCATGAGATCGTCGCCGATCATCATGACCGAGGTATTTGCCGAATTGGCATCGTCCGCCGAAGCGACCTGATAGGACGGGTCGCCCGCCGTGCCGAAACCCGGCGCGAGGAACCGGCCCGCTGCCTGCTCATCTTTATGCTTGGTGGTGTTGACGAACTTGCCGGAATGAACCGCGTTACCATCCTCGAAGGCGACCCGGTGGATCATGCCATCGCCGTCGAACCAGTGGTCAAGCGTGTCGTCCCCGTAAGAGAACCAGGCCGGGCCATTGCGGTAGAGCGAGCCCTTGAAACCTGCGGGCAGTTTGCCGTGAATGGCCTTGAGGCCAGTCGGGCCATAACCAGCTGCGGGCGCATTCATGTAGGCGGGCTGCCAGTTCATCTGCTTCGTCGTGCCGGCAAGCGCCGGACGAGCTGCAAGAAGGGCGATGCCAGCCCCTGTTCCGGTGAGAAATCCGCGTCTGTTCATGTCTGGCACTCCTTCTGGTCAGCGTTCGGCAGGCCCGGTGGGCCTAGTTCATCGTGATGGTGTGGGTGTTCTCGCCAGCCGTGACGGTGAACTTCGCGGCTTCCCATTTTGCCGGTCCGAAACGGCCTTTTGCATCGTTGGAGAATGCGAAGGGCTCAACCGGCATGCCGAACGGATTGGTATCCATCTCGCCGTTGGAGTTGACGTCGTGATAAAGCTTGATGCCGTACTCGCCCGGCTCCAGATCGGAGAGGGTTTCGCTGACCGAATTGCCCGTAACCGGGAGAGTCAGCGCTTTGGTTGGCTTTCCGTCGTATCCGGTGGCGTCCTTGCCAATGGCGATCATCAGATCGCCAGAGACCTTCTCGATCCCGGCAATTGTCAGCGTCAGGCTGGCTGTCTGGTCGGTGGCCACCGTGTCATCGGCGAAGGCGAGCGGTGCAGGCGCAGCCAGCACAAGGGCGGCAGCGGCGAGAAGGGCGCGGGTTGAAGTGAATGCGGTCATGATAGGTCTCCGTGGGTTTGATCTCTGTAACTGCGAAATTGGCTCCTCGCCGCCTTCGACAGGACTGAGATGACCCGGTCTCCGGGCTCGATGCGAGCGGGCCTTCATGAAAGGGATGATTTTCTGCGCCAAACGCCGCTATTGTCGTTCGCGAAGCGTGAATGACAAGGCAAGTGCAGTATGCGTATCGCGACCGACTGGAAGAAAAGAGCCCGTGAGACCGGTATCTTGCTGGCCATCGGCTCTTTCCTTGCCTTCATCGACCCGTTTGGCGCGACGACGAACCTGCCTTTCTGGGGGACGTGGCTCTTCTGGACAGGTCTGATCCTCTGGGGGTCGACTGCCGGAGAGTTTTCTACCTGGGCATTCCGCAGAGTATTTCCGAACGCGCATCCGTTCCTGTTATGGCTGGGCGTTTCATTCCTGACGGCTTTGTTTGTGACGCCTGCGCTGATCGCCGTGCAAGCTGCACTCGGTTACGCTCCCTCGTTTTCCTATCTCTGGCAGCTCTTTATCGGCGTCTTGATCATCTCGGCCGCAATGACGGCTCTTGGCATGCTGCTGCATCGGGCATTTGAGTCCGGACCGGGTCCTGCCATCGAACCAGACACTCCGGGCGATGCCGCATTTCGTGAGAGGTTGCCTTTCGCATTCCGCAAGGCCGACATCTACGCCGTTTCCTCAGAGGATCATTATCTGCGCGTCCATACCTCTGCCGGGGAAACGTTGATCCTGATGCGGCTGGCCGACGCGATCAAGGAACTGGAGGGCGTGGACGGGTTGCAGACGCACCGGTCCTGGTGGGTTGCAAAAAGGGGGCTGGAAGATGCGAGGCGCGAAAACGGCAGGGCAAAGCTGGTCCTGAAATCAGGAATGGAAGCTCCGGTCAGCCGAACCTATGCCAAGGCCGTGAAAGCGGCGGGCTGGCACTGAGCGCGACCGGCGAAGTGGCGCACAATCATGACGACGCGACAGCGGCCCCCTCGGCTCCGAAGCCATCGTCCTGACCTGCACGGACATTGAGAAGATCATGGCCGTCGACCAGGCGGATGCGATCCAGGTCGTCGAGAAGGTGGCGCACGAAGGCAATGTGCGCGCGCAAACGATAGAGCTCGTCGCGATAGGAACCGGGCACTTCAACCCCGGCGACTTCTTTTTGAAGATTGATCAGCTCTTCACGGACCACGCGACGTTCATCATCGGTTTCAGCCAGACGGCCCTGCGATTCCAGCTCACGCAGATCGCCGTACCAGACATAAATCTTGCGACGTGTCCGCCAGCGCATGATTGGCGGCGCAGCGCGAACCAGCGGAAAGGCGAGCGTCAACAAAGGAATGGCAAAGACCCAGGCGCGCTCGAGGAAGTTGGCAACTGCAAACGGAAACACCCGGCGCAGAAAGGACGGGCCTTCCTCGTAATAACGGCGCGCATCCTCGGACAGTTGAAGATCGACACGGTCGGCATCGGGAAAGGTGCCGGGTTCGGAGAGAAATCCGCCGCCCGAATGGGTTTTGACCATGGCCTCCAGCAGGAGGGATTTCAGGGCCGGGTGAAGGTCGCGCCGGACGGCGACCTGCGCAGTGGTCGCGATCAGGTCGATGTCGGACGCCGGAAGGTTGCGGCCCAGATCGACCGAGCCCTCGGGCAGGACGACATGCTTCAGATACGGATTGCGTCGTTCATAGGCCAACGCACGATCAAGGCTGAGCAGTTCGAGGCGCTCATCAGCCATCATTTCGAGCACCCAGTCGGCGGTCGGGGCCGACACCGCCATCATCACGTCGGCAGCGCCGCTGCGCAAAAGCGGAAGTCCGTCTGCCCCGGCCACATCGACAATTGTGAAGTCGGTTATGCCGTTCTGCTCGAGCAGCGCACTGGCGAGTGCGCGCGATCCTGAAGCTTCGCCGCCCATTGCAATCCTGAGACCGGCAAAATCGCGTATGTCCTCGGCCTCGAGCCCGGCCCGTTTCACGAGCCAGAGCGGTTCGAAGTAGATTGCGCCAAGAGAATACAGAGCTTCGCGTTCAGCCTCGTCGGCCACACCGGCCTGAACCATGCCGGCGCCGATCTCCCCGGCCATCAGCCCGTCGAGATTTGCCCGTGATCCGGCACCTGTCTTGATTTCCAGATCGATCCCGGCCCGGCTCGAAGACCGGCTTGTAGGCCTCTCCGGCTGCAGTATAGGCCCCGTCGACCGAGCCTGTCGCCAGTTCCAGACTGCCGGGAGGGGCAGGCCGGACGAATTTGGCAGCGATCAGGAACGCGACAAGAATGGCAACTGCCACCCACCAATAATCTTTGACGAACTGGAGAATGGAACGCTCTTCTTCTTTTTGATCCGGGGATTTATCTGGCGCTTGTCGTGTCATGCTCTGGTCCCCGGTGTATCGAAAAAGCCGGTCGCAAAAGCCCTGCAGAGACGCAGCGCATAAAGAAATATATGAGCCGAACGCAAAAAGGTGCAACCAATTGATCGCGCGCGCATTGAGCAGGCATAGTGGCGGGCGTTTCCCCTCCCCCCGAAAATGCCTTCCCCCAAAGGCAGCCCGCCCTCTAGAAGCCCTGCACCTTCCCCCCGGTGCAGGGCTTCGCCTTTTCAGGGACTTCGGCGCGGGTATAAACAGGCAGCTCACAGTGTTGACCTGACGTGTCACATCGCTGTCACGTGCAGCCGCTAGCCCGTCCCAACATTACTGCACAGGCGGACAAAACCATGCTGAGACCTATCATCGGAGCCGGACTGCTTGCCGTACTCGCCGCCTGCGCGACGCAGACACCGGGGCCCGTCGCGAGCAATGATCCGGATAGCAAAAGCCGGGTCGGGCAGACGAATGTCCAGAAAGCCCTGACGGACTATTATGCGGGCTTCCCCGACAGTGCCCTGCCGGTCGGGCCGGAACTCCAGACCGTCAATGCCTCACTGCCCCTGACGCGGATTATCCTCGCCTCCTGCAATGACGAGGAAAGAGACAGCCCGGCGCTTCGCAGCATCGCGACCGAGGATGCCGACCTGATGTTGTTCATCGGCGACAATGTCTATGGCGACATGGACGGTCGAAGCTACGCCAATTACGATCTCGACCTTGAGGAACTGCGCGAGTCCTATGCCGATCTTTCCGATGCGGCCGGAATTTCTGGAGGTGGCCGCAAAGATGCCGATCCTGCCGGTTTGGGACGATCATGATTATGGCCAGAATGACGGCGGCGCAGACTTTCCGCCCCGCTCACTCGCCGAACGCATATACGAACGTTTCTGGCGGCTCGACGAAACCGCACTCGCCGACCGGCCGGGCGTCTACACCTCGGACATGATCGGACCGGAGGGCCAGCGGGTTCAGATCATCCGGCTCGATACGCGCTTTTTCCGGTCGGCACTCACGCCGACAGACGAATGGGGCGCACCGGGTAAGGAGCGCTATCTGCCAAGCACCGATCCGGACCAGGACATGCTGGGCGGCGCGCAATGGGCCTGGCTGGAAACCGAACTGCGCAAACCCGCCGACCTGCGCCTTCTGGTCTCGTCCATCCAGATCACGCCGGATGTGCATGGCTGGGAAGCCTGGTCGACCATGCCGCTTGAGCGCGAACGTCTCTACGGCCTGATCGAGCAAACCGGCGCGCAAGGCGTGGTGCTGGTCTCGGGCGACCGCCATACCTCGTTTCTTTACAAGGACGGCGCAAACGCTCCGTATCCGCTCTACGAGATCACCGCCTCATCACTGAACGTGGCCTTCTCGAAGGAACCGGACTCAGCGGAGGTGGACGAAAAGCAATTGGGGCTCGGCTATGGCTTCGAAAACTATGGCGAGATCGAGATCGACTGGCAGGGCGAGGCCCTGAATCTCATCATCAACGATGCCCTTGGAACCGCCGTTCGCAGCCAGACCGTCCGCTTCGATGAAATCGGCGCGGGATAACATGCGGTTGCCTCACCTAGGCGCGTTGCTATAACCGGAGGCGACCTTTCCGGCGGTCATGTACCGCCACCCTGTCCTCAGCGGAGATGCAGTTTTCATGAACATTCACGAGCACCAGGCCAAAGCCGTCCTCAAATCCTTCGGCGCGCCGGTTGCCGATGGATATGCCGTTACCACCGTCAACGAAGCGGCGGATGCGGCGGCGAAACTGCCCGGACCGCTCTATGTCGTGAAATCGCAGATCCATGCCGGCGGGCGGGGCAAGGGAAAGTTCAAGGAAGCCGAAGCGGGCGAAAAGGGCGGCGTCCGTCTCGCCTTCTCTCCGGACGAGGTTTACGAGCACGTCAAGGCCATGCTCGGCAATACTCTGGTCACCCATCAGACCGGACCCGAGGGTAAACAGGTCAACCGCATCTATATCGAGGATGGCGCTGATATCGACCGCGAGCTTTACTGCTCGCTTCTGGTGAACCGTGAAACCGGCCAGCCTGCTTTCGTCGTCTCGACCGAAGGCGGAATGGACATCGAGCAGGTCGCCGACGACACACCCGACAAGATCGTTACCATCAATATCGACCCGACGCAGGGCGTTACGGCCGCCGATTGCGACACGCTGTCGGATGCACTGAAGCTGGACGGCTCGGCCCGCGAAGATGGCAAGAGCCTGTTTCCGATTCTCTATAAAGCCTTCACCGAAAAAGATATGGCGATGCTGGAAGTGAACCCGCTCATCGTCATGGAGAACGGTCATCTGCGCGTGCTTGATGCGAAAGTATCCTTCGACGGCAACGCCCTCTTCCGTCATCCGGACATCATGGAATTGCGCGACAAGACCGAAGAGGACGAGAAAGAAATCGAGGCCTCCGAATGGGACCTCGCCTACATCTCGCTCGACGGAAACATCGGCTGCATGGTCAATGGCGCAGGCCTTGCCATGGCGACGATGGACATCATCAAGCTTTACGGCGCGGAGCCTGCAAACTTCTGCGATGTCGGCGGCGGCGCGTCGGCCGAGAAGGTTGCGGCAGCCTTCAAGATCATCATGAAGGACCCGAAGGTCGAAGGCATTCTGGTGAATATCTTCGGTGGCATCATGAAGTGTGACGTCATTGCCGAGGGCGTTCTGGCAGCAGTGAAGGAGACCAATCTTTCCGTTCCGCTGGTCGTGCGTCTGGAAGGCACGAATGTCGAGAAGGGCAAGGAGATCATCGCCAATTCAGGGCTGAACGTGATCCCCGCCGACGATCTCGACGACGCCGCCAAGAAAATCACGGATGCTGTGAAGAAGGCTTGAGGGCCATAAGCCCTCCCTCGCCCTGATGGCAGGAGCGGATTTCACGTGTGCGCTACTCCAGGACTTGTTCTCGGGGTGGCGGTGAGAAGGTCTGCAAATACTGATCCTCTAACCCGAGCAGGGTACGTCAGCGCCCGCCGGGCGTGCCACAAAATGTGAAACCATTTCAGCCCGAGAGACCTGCCATGTCCCGCATCCTTGCCGTATCCCTGCTCTGCCTTGCCGCCTGCGCCCCGTCCGTTGCCGAACCGGAGGGAGACGCCACCGCAGCCGGTGAGCCGGTCGATTTTGTTGACGCCGCCTATGTCGCCTGTGTCGAGCAGATGAAGCAACACATCGAACCGACCGGTGATGCGCCGTTGACCTTCCGCCCTCGCGAAGACGTGACCATGGCGGACGAATACGAGGTCATGATCAGCTTTTCTGCCGGGTCCATTTCAGGCGCGGACATGACAGAGGCCCACCCGCTGACGATGATGACCCAGCCCGCGGGTTCGTGCATTGCAGAGCCTGGAACCGCGACATTCTCCCGCGTGGTGGTCAATGGCGAGGTTGTCGGGACCGACGTTCCGTTCGGAAACTGACCCTTCCCGCCTCCACATAACCTGTGCTACACATATCCTGTGGAGCGCAGGATCGCATGACAACCAAAAACATCACGCTCGCAATCGACGAGGACCTTCTGGACAAGGCACGCGTGCTTGCGGCGGTCGAAAAGACCAGCGTAAACGAGATGGTGCGCCAGCTCTTACTGAGGAAGGTCGCGACCTCAACAACGACGCAGCGCCGGAATGCAGCGCGCAGGCGCATGGCAGAGCTTTCCGCCGCGCCATCTTCACATATGCCCCAGGACTGGGTGTTTGACCGGGAAGCTCTTGATGGCGAACGCTTTGCTCGACACGAACGTAATCATCTACGCCGCGACGGGCAGCCTGACGTTTCCCGCCAAGGCGAAGGCGGCGCTTGACCTTATGACGTCAGTCGACTTCGGCATATCCGTTCAGAACCTGACAGAATTCTATAACGTGGTCAGGAGACCGCGCTTCAACATGAGCGTGGAACACGCAAACCAGTGGGTTGCCAATCTTCTGGAATTCGAATGTGTTCCGGTCGATACTGACATCTTTTTCACTGCAGGCGGGCTGTCTGAGCGCTACAAGATACCTTTCCATGATGCGGCCCTGCTGGCAGCCGCCAAGCGTCTCGGCGCGGGCACCTTCTACACCGAGGATCTGAACCACGGACAATCGTATAATGGCGTCACCGCGATCAACCCATTTGAGGCGATCGCGGCGTGAAAGTTGATATTCAACTGGATGATGTGGAATTAGCGCTGCTGGATGCTATCGCCGAACGCGAACAGACGGATCGATCCGGCGTCGTCACAGCGTTCATGCGGGACCAGCTCAAAGCCGAGAAACGCCTATTCTCGCGTGACGCAATCTATCGCAGCGAAATCCAGTTTCGCCCCGACAACACACATCAGCAAACCGGAAAAAGGTAATCCATGTCCATTCTCGTAGACTCAAACACCAAGGTCATCACGCAAGGCATGACGGGGGCCACCGGCTCTTTTCATACCGAGCAGGGCATTGCTTACGGCACGCAGATGGTTGCCGGTGTAACGCCGGGCAAAGGCGGCAGCGACTGGACGGGCAAACTGCCGGACGGCTCATCCGTCGAGCGCCCGATGTTCAATTCCGTGGCCGAAGCCAAAGCCGCCACCGGTGCGAATGCCAGCGTCGTCTATGTGCCGCCGAAGTTCTGCGCCGCCGCGCTCGAAGAAGCCATTGATGCGGGGATCGAACTGATCGTTGCCATCACCGAGGGCGTTCCGGTCATGGATATGGTGCGCGTGAAACAGAAGCTGAAAGGGTCGAAGTCGCGTCTGATCGGGCCGAACTGCCCCGGCGTTCTGACCCCGGGCCAGTGCAAGATCGGCATCATGCCGGGCTCCATCTTCCAGAAGGGTTCGGTCGGTGTGGTCTCACGCTCGGGTACGCTGACCTATGAAGCCGTGTTCCAGACCAGCCAGGAAGGCCTCGGCCAGTCGACGGCTGTCGGCATTGGCGGCGACCCGGTCAATGGTACCAACTTCATCGACATGCTGGAAATGTTCCTGGCCGACGACGAGACCCAGTCGATCATCATGATCGGCGAGATTGGCGGCTCTGCCGAAGAAGACGCTGCCCAGTTCATCAAGGATGAAGCCAAACGCGGCCGCAAGAAGCCGATGGTCGGTTTCATCGCCGGACGGACCGCGCCTGCCGGTCGCACGATGGGCCATGCAGGCGCTATCGTCTCCGGCGGCAAGGGTGGTGCAGACGACAAGATCGCAGCCATGGAAGATGCCGGCATCCGCGTCTCGCCAAGCCCGGCCCGTCTCGGCACGACGATGAGCGACGTGCTGAAGGGGTAAGCCTTCAGGTATCCCAGCCTAATCAGGCCGCGGCGGGATTGACCTCGCCGCGGCGTTCGCGCTGCCGGATGAGAGCAGAGACCGCGACAGCGCCGACCATCTTGCCGATGATGAACACCACCCAGTTGGCGATGTGAAACTCCGAACCCGGTTCTGCAACGCCTGCCATCACCTTGGCCAGATCCGCCCCGTAGAGGAAGATAGTGGTGTCGATAGGAGCCGCGACCGCACTGGAGAGCAGGATGCGCGTCGACAGCCGATATTTGGTGAACGTGAAGATCAGCCAGTCGACGGTCTCGGAAACGGCAAAGGCCAGTCCCGACGCAATGGCAATCACCGGCCACGAGTAATAGAACGACCAGGCGATAGCGACGAGCATTACTGCCAGCACCCGATGCCCCATTTCGCGCTGCACGAAATCACGTGCGACGAAGACGAAACCGGTCACCATGGTCAATGGGTTGAGCTTCACACCCTGAGCAAAGGTCTCGTTCGGCTGAATGAACATGTAGCTGTCGACGTTGCCGAACGACCAGTTGAGGAACGGAATGAGCGCGACATAAAAGAATGCCCAGGACCGCCCCTTCAGAAACCAGATGAGGCCCGCCGTTGTGCCGATCAGGGCCAGCACGACGGCCGCATGCATCGCCACGGCCGGATCGGCCAGATCGCTGATCTGGTTTATATTCGCCCGGTAAACGAGCGCCCCGAGTATCTGACCCGGTAGCGAGGCTTGCGATTCCATCCGATAAGCTCCAACGCTTGGCGACCGGTCTTGGCGGTTTAAACGGGGTTATAGGTGAATGTTGCAAGCGGGCAAATATGACGTGCGGGCGCAGGCAGATGGCGCTTCCGACGGGTCCGCGCTGCCGCGTCTGGCTCTGGTCGTCGCAATGGCCCGCAACCGGGTTATAGGCAACGAAGGAGATCTGCCCTGGCGATTGCCCGACGATCTGAAACACTTCAAGGCCGTCACGTCGGGCAAGCCTCTTTTGATGGGCCGCAAAACCTGGGACAGCCTGCCGCGCAAGCCGCTTGCCGGGCAGGGTCAACATCGTCGTCAGCCGCCGCCTGCGTCAGCCCATGCCGGGTGCGCTTGTCTTTTCAGACCTTGATGCGGGTATCGCCGCCGCACAGGCCGAAGCCGTGCGAGCCGGAACGGAAGAAGTCTGCATCATCGGTGGCGCGGCGATATACGAAGCCCTGATCGGGCGCGCCGAAAGATTGTATCTGACGCAGGTCGACGCGGAGATCGCGGGCGACACGTTTTTTCCGGAGTTCGACAGGGCGGACTGGCGAGAAACCAACAGCCATCACCATCCCGCCGATGAGCGCCATGCTCACGCCTTCACTGCGCTCACTCTGGAGCGATTGGGTTGAAGCGTTTCAATCCTCGAAGATGATGCGCGGCGGGGCCTTCACGTCTGCTGCAAAGAGTGCCTCTGCGACCTGAACGGCCAGCGCGGCGAACCCGGCATCTGAAGCGGCGTTTGCGGCCACCGGTTGCCCTGTATCCCCGCCCTCGCGTACCGCTTGCAGCAGGGCGATCTCCCCCAGAAAAGGCACGTCGAGCGCTTCTGCCGTACGGCGTGCGCCGCCCTCTCCGAAGATATATTGACGGCTTCCATCGGACGTTTCGAACCACGCCATGTTCTCGACGATCCCGAGCACGGGCACGCCGGTCTTGCGGAACATGCCGACCCCGCGCCGCACATCCGCAAGCGCCACTTCCTGCGGCGTGGAGACAATCACCGCGCCGGACAGGGCGACCTTCTGGGCGAGGGTGAGATGCGCATCGCCGGTCCCGGGCGGCGTATCGATGATCAGAACGTCGAGTTCTCCCCAGTCGACATCGCGCATCATCTGATTGATGGCGGACATCACCATCGGGCCGCGCCAGATCATCGGCGCATCAATGTCGGCCACATAGCCGATGGACATGATGTCGATACCGAAGGCGCGTGCGGGGACCAGCTTTTTGGCGTCCGAGTATTCCGGCTGATGATCGACCGTGCCCGTCATGGTCGGGATGGACGGTCCGTAGATATCCGCATCGAGCAGGCCCACGCGCAGACCGCTTTTGCCGAGCGCGATAGCCAGATTGAGGGCAAGGGTGGATTTGCCGACCCCGCCCTTGGCACTTGCAACCGCAACGATCTTCGCAACGCCGGGAATTGCGAGCGTTTCAGCCGGTGTCGCTTGCGGGCGGGTTTGCGAGACGGCTGCTGCCGAGAGATTTGCGCCCTTGCGCATACGGGTCACTTCGGCAGCCGACGGCGGAGCAAAGCCCGGCCGCGTGGACGTCTGAGCGTCCTGTTCGGACGATTTGGGGCCTGTCAGAATGACGCGCGCACGCACGCCCGGGACGGCAGTCTCGATCGCCTGTCTGGCCAGAGCGGCAAGGCGTTCATCCTGCGATGCCGTGGCTGCGCTGGATGCTAGAACGATGAGGGGTGCAGACGGGTTGTCGAGCGTGAGGCTTTCGACACGCCGGTGCAGATACAATGCGGCACCGGTCTCCGGATCACGCAACCGGCGCAGCACTCGCAGGACGATCGATCGGGTTGCGCTCTGCTTATCGGACCCTGCCATACTTGAAGCCTGCCTCTCATTCGCCACATATGCACCAACCGGCGCTCTGTGGGGAAACAGATGCGCCTCGATGGACAAAATTAAAGGACGACTGGATGCCCTGGAACGACCAGAATGGCGGTAATGGCGGTAGCGGCGGTCCGTGGGGCTCCAACGGCTCCAACGACGGCAAGAAATCAGGGGGGTCTCCCTGGGAGAAACCACCCGGCGAACGAAAGAGTTCCGATCTTGAAGACCAGCTCCGCAAGGTACAAGACAGGTTCCGGTCCGTAGGGCGCGGTGGCGGCTCTGGTGGAAGCGGCGGCGGCAGCTCGAAGGGCCTCGGCGCGGCAGGCGCGGCGGTCATTGTTGGTGTTGCTGCTATCGCCTGGCTCGGCACGGGCGTAGTGATGGTCGGCCCCAGTGAGCAGGCCTCTGTATTCCAGTTCGGCGAATGGAAGCGCAACCTCGGCTCCGGCATCCATGTCCACTTGCCGGTGCCAATCGAGACCCATCAGGTCGTTCTTGTCGAAGACCAGCGCGAGGCGCGTATCGGTGAGACCCGTGACCAGAGCCTGATGCTGACCGAAGACGAAAACATTGCCGACGTGCAGTTCTCTGTCTTCTGGAAGGTCAAGACCGGCGCACCTCAGGACTTTATCCTGAATGTTGAAGACCCCGCCGAAACCGTCAATCTTGTGGCCGAGTCGGTCATGCGTGAGGTGGTCGGCAAGAGCCAGCTGCAGCAGGTCATCACGACAGAGCGCGCCGAAGCGGCACGTCAGGTGAAGGAACAGACGCAAGCTCTCCTCGACCAGTATGAAGCCGGTATCGACATCATCGACATCCAGATCGCACGGGGTGACCCGCCGCAGGAGGTCATCGAAGCGTTCAACGATGTGAACGTGGCCGAACAGGACGCCGACGGCCTGATCAACGAAGCCACGCGATATGCCAATCAGGTGGTTCCTGAAGCCCGTGGTCAGGCCCAGCGCATTCTTCAGCAGGCCGAAGGTTACCGCGATCAGGTCATCGCCGACGCAACCGGTGAAGCCTCCCGCTTCACGCAGATTCTCGACGAATACCGCAAGGCACCACGTGTCACACGCGAGCGCATGTACCTGGAAACCATGGAACGTGTGCTGGAACGCACCGACAAGCTGATTCTCGACAATGACTCCGGCGCGGTTCCCTATCTGCCGCTCGACCGGCGTCCGCTAACTTCGCAGGATGGACGATAACTCATGAAACTCTGGCAAATCATTCTGCTGATCGCTGGCGCGTTTATCCTCGTCGCCTTGTTCAATTCCTTCTACACAGTCCGTCAGGACAAACAGGCGCTCGTCCTGCAATTTGGTGACCCCCAGATTGCACGCAATGCGCCCGGCTCGGACGAAGCCGGCCTCTATTTCAAGGCACCTTTTGTTCAGAACGTGGTCATTCTCAGCCGTAAGAACCTGGGAACGGATATCGCCGATATCGAGGTTCTGGCTTCCGATCAGCGCCGTCTGACGGTCGATGCGTTCGTCCGCTGGAGGATCAGCGATCCGCTGAAATTCTATCAGCGCCTGCGGACGCAGCGCGGCGCCGAAAGCCAGCTTGAACGCTTCACCGAGTCCGCCATCCGTGATGCGCTCGGTCAGGTGCCCGTGCCGGAAATCATTTCCGGCCAGCGGTCGGAGTTGATGAACCGCATCCGTGAGGATGTGAACCGCAATCTGACAGATGCCGGTATCGACATCATCGACGTCCGCATCCGTCAGGCAGACTTGCCCGCTGCTGTGGCCGAAGGTGTCTACAACCGCATGCGAACGGCCCGTCAGCAGGAATCGCAGTCGATCCGGTCGCAAGGCGAGGAGGCCTCGCGTCTGATCCGTGCACGTGCCGAACGGGAAAAGACTGTGATCGAAGCGCAGGCCCGCGAACAGTCCGAAGTCATTCGGGGTGAAGGCGATGCCAAGCGGAACGACATCTATGCAACCGCTTATCAGGCCGACCCGGAATTCTTCCGGTTCCAGCGCGCACTGATTGCCTGTGAAAAGGCCATCCAGTCTGGCACGCAGGTGGTGGTCTCGCCGGAAAACCTCGATCTCTGCAATGTTTTCGCAGAACAGGCGGAAGCGGCAGGTCGCGGCGGCGGACGATAGGGGCAGGAATGATGCTGGTCGTTTTCGGCGTTGCATTCGGTCTGTTCCTTGCTTTCGAGGGTCTGACATATGCATTGGTGCCCTACAGGGCCCGCGCCATGGCAGCCCGTATTGCGACGACCGATCCGGATGTACTGCGCCGCGCCGGGCTTCTGGTCGCAGCCCTTGGCGCGGTGGTGATTTTTGCTGTCGCGTCATTGCGTTAACGACAGTTGGCCGGTTCCGTCTTGCGGCGGAGCGGTCTATGAAGACTGCTTACAAATACCGTTTTGTCGGAAAGCGACATGCATGTGTGACCTGAAGATGTTCCGTCATCTCGCCCTCGCATTGACCATACTGGGAGCCTCGATGCTTCCAATGGGCGCAGCATATGCGCAACAGGGCGCACAGGCCCAGCGTCCACAAGCTCTGGCTCAGGTGCTGCCTGTCCCGGCCCGCGAAACGCCCGCAACATTCTCTACGCTCGCGACGCGCCTGATGCCCTCCGTGGTGAATATCTCGACATCGCAGCGCGTGGCCGAGGCAGGACTGCCGGAGTTTCCTCAAGGCTCCCCGCTCGAACGCTTCAATGATTTCTTCGGCCGCGACGATGACGGGTTTCGCCGTGCCAGTTCACTCGGCTCGGGCTTTGTCATCGACGCCAAGGGTGTGATCGTAACGAACAATCATGTCATCGAGAATGCTGACGAGATTGAGGTGACCTTTCCCGACGGCACATCCTATACCGCCACACTGATCGGGCGTGACCCCGATACCGACATCGCTCTTCTGCGTATCGATCCAGCCGAACCGCTGCCGGCCGTGAAGTTCGGAAACAGTGACACGGCGCTTGTCGGGGACTGGGTTATCGCGATCGGTAACCCGTTCGGCTTTGGCGGGTCGGTGTCTGCAGGTATCGTTTCGGCCCGCAACCGCGACATCAACGCCGGCAATTACGACGAATTCATCCAGACCGACGCCGCCATCAACAGTGGCAATTCCGGCGGTCCCCTGTTCAATCTCAAAGGCGAGGTCGTCGGTGTGAATACGGCGATCATCTCCCCGACCGGCGGATCGGTGGGTATCGGTTTCTCCGTTCCGTCGAACGTGGTGCGCAGTGTTGTCAACCAGATCGTGCGCGAAGGCCGGGTGCGGCGCGGCTGGCTCGGTGTGAACATCCAGCCGACCGATCGCGACATTGCCGCAACCTTCGGGCTCAAATCGGCCAGTGGCGTTATCGTGACCCGGGTCGAGGATGAAAGCCCCGCTTCGAAGGCCGGTCTGAGTGTCGGAGACCTGATTCTCACCTTCAACGGAACGGCTGTCGACGATACCCGCGAACTGTCGCGCAAGGTGGCACAGACAAAAACCGGTTCGGCTGTTCCCGTCACACTGATCCGCGACAGAAAACGCCAGACAGTACAAGTTACGTTGACAGAACGGGCATCGGATGGCGACGATGCGGACGATGACGACCGCAACCAGAGTCAGCCTCTGTTCGTCTCCGCCAACCGCTTCGGCATGAAGCTGTCGGAGGTCAACGAAGATGCACGCCGACGCTATGGCGTCGTGCGCTCGGTTCGCGGCGCTTTGGTCGATCTGGTCGATCCGGACGGTTCGGCTCACGGGCGTGTGCGCAAGGGCGACGTGATCGTGGAAATCGATTTTCGCAAGGTGAACTCGGTGGACGAAGCCGAACGGGCACTCGATAGCCTGGATAGCGACAAGCCTGTTCTGCTGAAGCTTCACAGGCGCGGTCAGGTCAGTTTTGCCGCCCTGCCTGCAGAAGATTGACGCGAACTGGCGCTTCGACCCGGCCTGTCGGCCGTTGGTGAACCGGCCCGCACGCCTGTCATGACATTCGCGCCCACCAGCCTGGAGGCCTGCATTGGCCATGGGTTCGATGAGATCATCGACGTACGCTCGCCTGCCGAATTTGCCGAGGACCATGTTCACGGAGCGATAAACCTGCCGGTTCTGGACAATGAGGAACGTGCCCGGATCGGTACGATCTACAAGCAGGACAGCCCGTTCAGGGCCCGCAAGGAGGGCGCAGCGCTTATCTCGCGCAATATTGCGCATCATCTGGAGACGCGTCTTGCCGAACGCCCGAAAGGGTGGCGACCGCTGGTATATTGCTGGCGGGGCGGACAAAGGTCCGGTGCGTTTTCCATCGTTCTGCAGCAGATCGGATGGCGTGTGGAAACGCTGGAAGGTGGCTACAAGACCTGGCGGCGGTTGGTGCATGAGCGGCTTTACCTTGCGCCTTTTCCGGCTCCGGTGATGCTGCTGGACGGCAATACCGGCACAGCGAAAACCGAAATTCTTCGCCGACTTGCAGCAACAGGTGCAGCGCAAGTCCTCGATCTGGAAGGCCTTGCCTGTCATCGCGGCTCGCTTTTCGGTGATCTGGCTCAAGGACAACCCAGTCAGAAAGGGTTCGAGAGCGCGCTGGCGCTCGCCGTGCTGGGCCTGAACCCCGATGCGCCCGTTCTGGTGGAGGCTGAGTCTCGCAAGATTGGCGCTCTGGCGGTACCGCCTGCGCTCTGGAACCGGATGGAGGTGGCCCCGAGGACGGTCCTGCGCGCGCCGATGTCGGCCCGCGCGGCGTATCTGGTCGATACCTACGCAGACATAGTTGCCGACGCGGATCGCCTGCAGACGCTCATCGCCAGGCTGTCGCCCTATCACAGCCGGACCTCTTTGGACGGCTGGCGGGAACTGGCGCGCAGCAGCGCCTTCGAAGCTCTGGCCGCGTCACTGATGGAAGAACACTATGATCCGCTCTACGGGCGGCAAAGACCCGCTAACCCTTCACCTCCGCCGACCGTGATCGCTCTCGAGGGCCTCACGCGGGACAAGCTGGCTGCAGCTGCGGAACGCATCGCAAAGCATCTGCGCACATTTTCGAATGACAGCGAGTTGAATTGATTGAAGGAAAAGGTGGAGGCTTCTGTTGCAAGGCGCCTCCGGGCCCCGCCTGAGGGGCTAAGTCCCCAGGAGTTAAGTGGTTAGTATTCGCACCGCTTACGCGGCGAGAAGTTCACCTTCAGCAAAGTTGTCATTGGCAACTAATTGCGAAACGAGCTTCTGACGCAGCTCATGCGAACGAAAACATCACCTTTACACGTCCGTCGATCCTGTTTCGGCCCCGTACCAAACGCCCAATGAGCGAGAGAAATGGTGGAGCCGCCGGGTACCGCCCCCGGGTCCGAACCGCTTATTACGTGTGCGTTTATCGTCATAGTTCCGAAGAACGTATCTAATATAGAGCCGAAACATGAAGGAGTGAAGAAGGCGGGCGAAAGATTGTCGCGCCCGCCATTCGGTCGCTTTGGACAGGTGCACGCCCAACAAGGGTATTCCCGGCGATGCCACGAGCACTTTTATGCTGAGCATGTCAAAGCACGAAGGCACGAGACCGCTGTGGCCTTGAGCCTGTCGAAATGCAAATCGGGTGCGCGCAGCCGACCCTTCGACAAGCTCAGGGACGAGATATGTGGGCTCGAGGACGAGACATGTGGGCTCAGGGTGGGAGCGGTGTAGCAAAGGGTGAGGGCGGCGCATTCTACACCATGCTCACGGTGAGGGCGGAGGATGCCTTGGGCAGGTTCAAAGCGGAAAATGTCCTATCTCACGATCCGCAAGTCGGAGATGTTCGCTGCAATCGTCTTGTAGGCGTCTTCCAGTTCTTCAGCGCTTGACGCTGTGAACGCCATGTCCGTGCGTGTCGCGCAGCGCTTCAGAATGTTCGCGGCATGGCCGGGTGCCTTGAAGGCGATGGTGTAGATCTGGATACCCGTATCCTTGGCTTTCATGTTGTCGCAAATAGCCAGCATCCGGTCGTTCGCGTCATCCTTGCGGTCGGCATATTTCTTGTCCGGCATCTTCCATCCCGGGACGGGGCCTTCCGCCATCCAGTTAACGCTGGCGCCATCGGTCATCAAGACGGCGACCTTCATCGTGTCGTCCTCATCATAGCCGAGCGGTCTGGACGCGCTCGGCCAAATAGCAGCCCATTTCGGAGAAATCAGGTACCAGCCTGTTGCAAGACCGTGATTGCCGGACGTGCCCCAGCTCGGTTTCAAGGAGCGGATGTAAGAGCGCAGCTTTCCGGCATCGTTGGTGAGCGGCACGATAGAGCTGTCCGGGCAATAATCATAACGGTCACTGTGCGCCGTATTGCGCGGCTCTGAATAGCCGTTATTGCCTCCGCTGCTGTCAGTCTGGCCGCGTTCGGCATTCTGCTTCTTCCAGTCCGGCGCATCAAAGAACCAGACAGGACTGCCGGCACTCACATAGGTTTCGGGATCGCTGGCATTCGGAGCCGCGTCGGTGAAGGCATATTTGCCGCCACGCTGATAGGAGCAGGTGTTGTTGACCTTGCCGGTGTCGGCGACCCAGTCCGTGACAGTCCTGTCCTTCTTGCATTTCCCCCTATTGCGACCGTTCGTATGGTATTTTTCGCAGACTTTGGTCTTCTTTGATTTTTCCTTCGGATAGGTCCGCTTCTCGGTCTCGCCGGTCATCGCCTCGAAATAGTCGCCCAGGTTGACCTGATGGCTGTAGGAGGTCATCGCGATGCGGACATCCCCGACAGTCGTAGTCTTCTGCGTTGGCAGGAGAATAGCGACGGCCGTTTCGGCGGCAGACTTCAGGTCACGGATACGGTTCTGGCTGTTCATTGACCCGGACACATCGAAGATCATGGCCACGTCGATTTTCCCGACGCCATAGGCTGTCGTTGCCGTTCGCGTGAACTGTCATCTTGTCCAGACCGATGATGGAGGACATGGCGGTCGGCGTGGCGCAACTGACGCTCGCCGCCAGCTTGTAGGTCTTGCGGTCGATGTCGGTGGTCACGGCCTCGCACTCGGCGACGACCTTGTTCAGTTTCGCGATTTCCCTGAAATAATTGTTCGTTTCGGCGCTGATCCGGCCATAGGTTGCAGCGGCCTGCATCTCCTTGGCACCGGCCAGGACGGCAGCATCAAGCGCCGCCTGCACCTGACCCTGATTGCCCTGCGTGCGCGCATAGTCCACCGAGCCACCGATGAGTATGGCCACCGGTAACAGCGCAAGGCTGAAAAGGAGGGCTGTGTTGCCGCCTCTTGCCCGTAGCAAGCGCAAGACGTGTCCGGCACAGGTTGCCAAGGCAAAGCGGATAGCTGGTAGAGAACCGGTCATGCCGTACGGTCTGCCAGACCCGTCTTTAAGCTCAGTTTACGGGATGCGACAAATGCCATCCCGTCGCCTTTACCCTGCGCTAGTCGTGCGGTGGGCGGCGTTTCCCTACTCGATAATCCGCAGGTCCGAGATGTTCGCAGCGATGATCTTGTAGGCATCTTCCAGTTCCTGTCTTGCTGGACGCCGTGAACGCCATGTCGGTGCGCGTGGCGCAAGACCTCAGTATCTGTCCGGCATAGGTCGGCGCCTTGAACGCGATCGTGTAGATCTGGATGCCCTTGTCCTTGGCCTTCATGTTGGCACAGGTCTGCAGCAGCCGATCATTGGCATCGTCCTTCCTGTCGGTGAACTTCTTGTCACCGGGGATGTTGCCAACCGGGAATCGGGCCTTCATTCATCCAGTCATCGCGTCGCCGTCGGTCATCAGCACCGCGACTTTCAACGTGTCTTCCTTGTCGTAGTCGAGCGGGCGTGACGCCTCCGGCCAGATCGCAGCCCACAGCGGAGAGATGAGATACCAGCCGACCTGCAGGCCGTGGTTCCCGGAGGTGCCCCGGCTTGGCTCAAGCGTCCTTGATGTAGTTGTTTCAGGGCGCCGACGTCGGTTGTAAGTGGCAGAATCGAACTGTCCGGGACAATGGAAATACCGGTCGCTGAGGGCGTGCTGCCCGGTTCGCCATACCCTTTGTCGCCGCCGCCGGAGTCGACCTGACCGCGGTTGCCGTTTTCCTTCTTCCAGTCAGCCGCACCGAAAAACCAGACCGGGCGTCCCGGCGGGTACGAAAGTTTCCGGCTTTCCGGCTTCAGGCGCCACGTCGGTGAACGCTTCCGGGCCCGCCACGCTGGAATGAGCAGGTGTTAGTGAAGGATTTTGTGTCCGGTTCCCACTCGGTGTAGGTCTCGGTCTTCTTGCACTGGCCCTTCTTGGAACCGCTCGTGTGATATTGCGTGCAGCGGGTTTTCCGGTTCGCCTTTTCAAGCGGATAGGTGCGCGTCGGCTGCTCGCCCGTGATCGCAGTGAAATAAGCGCCCAGATTGACCGTGTGAGCGTAAGACGACATCGCAACGCGGATTTCGCCAGTATTGTCGCTTTTCTCTGCCGGAAGAAGAATGTCGATGGCATCGGTTGCGGCAGAGCGCAAATCCTTGATGCGATTCTGGCTACTCATGGAGCCTGAAACGTCGAAAATCATGGCCACGTCGATCTTGCCGACGCCGTAGGCCGTCTTGGAGGATCGGGTGAATTTCATCTCCTCAAGGCCAACGAGGCCGGACACAAGTGTCTTCGTCGCGCACGTGACGTCTGGCGGTGATGGTATATTTCTTGCGGTCGATATTGCTCAGACCACGGTCTGACAGGCCGCCTCGGGCGTATTGGAGGCCTTGATGGCCTTGAAGTAGTTATTGACTTCCAGCCCGATCCGGCTGTCGCTGGCAGCGGCCTGCATCTCCTTTGCACCCGCGAGCACAGCGGCGTCGAGCGCGGCCTGAACCTGCCCCTGGCTGCCTTGCGTACGTGCCAGATCAATGGACGCTCCAGAGAGTACAATGATCGGCGCGAGCGATAGAGTGAAGATCATCGCGACGTTTCCGCTGCGCGAAGATGCTAGCCGTGAAAACAGGCGTCTGAACGAAACTGGGACCCACATGGACGGGCTCTCCGGGTTAATAACCCCGGCAATCTGCGAAACCTTTGTTTACGGGAGACCGCATGAACGGTGGACAATTGCCGTCATCACGTTGACGAACCGGTATCGCTAACAGAACATCGCCGCATGTTTACCAAAACCGATTCACCCCCCGTCACCACGGAGATTTCCGGCGTTAACCCTGCCGATCTCGTCTATCATGACCTGTTAACGCGGGTGCTCGAGACGGGTGTTAACCGCAATGACCGGACGGGCACGGGAACGCGGGCAGTTTTTGGCCATCAGATGCGTTTTTCGCTGGCCGAAACATTTCCGCTTCTGACCACAAAAAAACTACATCTGAAGTCGATCATCCTCGAACTGTTATGGTTCCTGCGCGGCGATACCAACGTCAGATGGCTGCAGGAACGCGGCGTTTCGATCTGGGATGAGTGGGCTGACGAAGACGGCGAGCTCGGCCCGGTCTATGGTCGTCAATGGCGTAGCTGGGCTGCACCGGACGGGCGCACCATCGACCAGATCGCCTGGGTCCGCGACGAGATCATCGCCAATCCCGACTCGCGTCGCCTGATCGTTTCGGCGTGGAACCCGGCGGACGTGAACGATATGGCTTTGCCGCCATGCCATTGTCTCTTTCAGTTCAACGTCATGGAAGGCCGGCTGAATTGCCAGCTTTATCAACGCTCTGCCGACATTTTCCTGGGTGTGCCGTTCAACATCGCCTCCTATGCCCTTTTGACGCTGATGATGGCGCGCGCCACCGGTCTCAAGCCGGGAGAGTTCGTCCACACGCTTGGCGATGCCCACCTCTATTCCAATCATCTCGATCAGGCCCGGTTGCAGCTTTCGCGTACGCCGCGCGAGGCTCCGAAGATGGTCCTTGCTTCCGGAAAGACCAGCCTTCTCGATTGGGAATATGAAGACTTCAAGGTGGAGAACTATCACCCCCACCCGGGCATAAAAGCCCCGATCGCCGTCTGATTACCGTTTGATCTTGCGCAGGATGGCAGGCGACGCAGCGGTCACAATTCGCGGCGCTTACTTGACGCAAGCCCCCTGGCAGCATCACTTCTGATCCAGTTATTTCCGCAGGAGACCTGAACATGGCTGAACACGAAGATCCCATCGTAATCGTCGGCATGGCCCGCACCCCGATCGGTGGATTGCTGGGCGAACTTTCGTCGATGACCGCGAGCGAACTTGGCGGGATTGCAATCAGTGCCGCGCTTGAGCGGGCGGGTGTCGATGCGGCTGATGTCGACGAAATTATCATGGGCAATTGCCTGCCGGGCGGACAAGGTCAGGCCCCTGCACGTCAAGCCGGGTTCAAGGCCGGTCTGCCTGACACGACCGAAGCCACCACGATCAACAAGATGTGCGGTTCAGGCATGCAAGCTGCCGTGATGGGTCGCAATGCGCTCCTGTCCGGAGAGGCGAAAGATCATCGTCGCGGGCGGCATGGAGAGCATGACGAACGCACCGCACATGATCGACATGCGCAAAGGCCATAAATACGGCGCGGCTGCCGCACGTGACCACATGGCCGTCGATGGTCTCGAAGATGCCTATGCACATGAGCCGATGGGCAAGTTTGCCGACATGATCGCCGAGAAATACCAGTTCACCCGTGAGGCGCAGGATGCCTATGCCCTCGAAACGCTGAAGCGGGCCCAGAGCGCAAGCGAGAATGGCAAGTTCCGCAAGGAGATCGCCGCTGTCACCATAAAGGACCGCAAGGGCGATACCGTCGTCGATACAGATGAACTGCCCCGCATTGCACGCCCCGACAAGATCCCCTCGCTTCGCCCCGCCTTCGGCAAGGACGGCACGGTCACGGCGGCAAACGCCTCTGCCATTTCCGATGGTGCAGCGGCTCTGGTCCTGATGCGGGCCTCGGAAGCGCAATCGCGCGGCATAAAGCCGATTGCAAAGATCGTTTCAGCCTCCTCGCATGCCCATGCGCCGGAATTCTTCACCACCGCACCTGTTCCCGCGATGAAGAAGGCGCTGGAAAAGGCCGGCTGGGACAAGGACGATGTCGAGCTCTGGGAAATCAATGAGGCTTTCGCCGTCGTTCCGATGATCGCAATGCAGGAAATGGGCATCAGCCATGACAAGCTGAACGTTCATGGCGGCGCGTGTGCGCTGGGTCATCCGATCGGTGCTTCGGGTGCGCGCGTGATCGTGACGCTTCTCTCCGCCATGGACCAGAAGAATGCAAAGAAAGGCGTTGCCTCGCTCTGCATTGGTGGCGGTGAAGGCATCGCCATGTGCATCGAACGCATGTGAACGCAGACCGCATATCCGCGCATTTGAGAGAGCAGGCGGGCTGGTGCAGCGCACTCGGTTCGCCGTTCACCGACGCCTTGCTTCGCGCGATGGCGGCCGATCTTGAAGCGGGAGGTCCGGTTCGGGGCCTCATCGGCGACTGGGCGGGGAATCCCGTCGCTGATGCACTGGGCCTGCGTCTTGCCGGGTATCTGCATCACGCGGTCCTGAGCGGAGACGCGACAGAGCTTGCGTCTGTCTATCCGGCGCAGGCCCCGGGTCTTACCATGGCCGATATCTGGCCGGTGGCAGCGCGATGGCTGGCGAGTCACCAGACCGAAGCCCGCGCTTTCATTGCCTCACCCCCACAGACAAACGAGATACAGCGCGCAATCTTGCTCCTTGCCGGATTGCTGCATCTGGCAAAGCGTTTCGCAATGCCCGTCCGGTATCTGGAGCCCGGTGCGAGCGCAGGTCTCAACCAGCATCTGGACGCCTTTCGCTATGAGATGGAAAGCTGGCAATGGGGCGATGCCGCATCGCCTGTCAGGCTGGCCACAGACTGGTCCGGGCCTGCGCCGCCTATCGATGCGCCGCTGAAGCTACTGTTCGCGCGCTGCCTGCGACGTGAAGCCGCCAGATATTGCGGACCCCATACAAAGACTACGCTTGCGCAGCTATGTCTGGCCGGACCAGACCGCGCGGCTCGCCCGGTTCGACGGCGCGGCCGACCTGGCAGAAAGCCGCGGCGTGTCAGTCGACAAGGCCGATGCTGCGAAATGGCTTGAGCGCGAACTGGTCGATACACCTGACGGGGTTCTGACCGTCGTCGCCCATTCGGTATTCTTCCAGTACCCGCCGAAGGAGACACGCGCTGCTATCACCGCTGCAATCGAGGCAGCAGGGTCGCGCGCGACGCAAACCGCACCTCTGGCGTGGCTACGCCTGGAACCGGAAGCCCTGTTCGGCGAGGACGCTGAGGCAATCGGGATGACGCTGGACCTTCGGTGCTGGCCGGGAGACGGTGCGCGCGAGGTTCTGGCGCACACCGACGGACATGTCACGGCGGTGCAGCGCGGTCGGCTTCTAGGCGGGCTCGGCCCATCGGGCAAAACGCTGCGCGACAGCTTCATAAACAGGGCGCTTGAACGGAATGGTGAGCCCCGGCGTCTCGGCAAGTTCGGCCCAACGCCAGGCATCGAATTCCGGCGTCGCCAGATCAAGCTTTATATCGGAATCCGAGCCGTTGAAGCGCAGCGCATACCATTTTTGGCGCTGTCCGATATATGGGCCGGGCAGCCGCGCCTTCAGATCGCCCGGAAACTCGTAATAGAGCCAGTCTTCGGTCGCCTCGAGAATGGAGACGAGCTTGGGCGACACCCCGATTTCCTCTTCCATCTCCCGCAGGGCTGCAGTGTCAGGGTCTTCCCCGGCATCAATACCACCCTGTGGCATCTGCCACTGGAAGGGACCTGTGGCGTGCACACGGCGGCCGAGGAAGACGTGACCGCGGCGCGAAAACAGCGCGATCCCGACATTGGGCCGGAAGAGTGCGGGATCAGGCTGTCTGGGGGTCGATACCGTCATGAAGCGTCAACGAATACCCGATGCAGTGCGCGGAAGCGAGGAGGCAGGGGCCAGGACATACCCCTTTTCCTCGAGCGTTGCCGTCCAGTCGCCAATCTGCTGGACCGTGACGGGAAAGCCAAAGCCCGAACCGAGCGCATGGCCGCGCTGTAGGGCGATTGCCTCAAGATAAAGCAATTGCTCATCGATTGCCGCGGGGCTCGGATCGCTGTCGATCACCCGCCCGGCCTCGGCAAATGGAAGGTCGGCAGTTGCTGCGACCGCTCCGAAGACGGAGCGCGGCGCCGACCCGTCATGGATGAAAGACAGGCCGCGTTCGCTCAAGGCGTCGAAGAGTGGAGAGACCGCTCGTGCGTCAGTGGCGTATTTTGCGCCCTGATAGTTTGCCACACCGAAATAGCCTGTCGCCTGACTGAGTAGCCAGTCCAGTCGTCGCCGGTTCTCACTCTCGTCCGATGTCGTCAGGAGGGTATACGGACCGGTATCATTGTTGGGATAGTCATAGGGCTCCATCGGAAGCTCCAGCAGCACCTCGTGACCGGCCGCGCGCGCCTTGTCGACCCATTGCTGCAGGTTCTTGGCATAAGGCACAAAGGACAGGGTTACTTCAGGCGGAAGGTCGTCGATTGCCGTCTGCGTGACACGGGTGTTCAGGCCGAGACCTCCCAGCACCACTGAAATGGTAGGTCGGCCCGCCGGGTTCGAGAAGGCGCGGCGATAGACACCAAAAGGGGTGCGCCCATCCTCGGCAATGCGGGGCAGCATGCCGTTTGCGCCTTCTTCATAAAGGCCGGAAACGGGCGAAACCGGCAAAGGCGAGGCCCTGCGCGTGGCTGCGCCTGTGCCCTGTCCAGACGTGACCGTGACGCGCGCGGCAGCCTCGGCGTCACCGGGGTCTGCAATTCCGAGACTGGGCTCGAAGATCTCGTCATCACTGCTTGAAATGCCGTCTTCGCTATCGAGACTGTCCTGTGGGCCGGCATCCGGATCGAACCGGACCTTGAGCGATGGCGGAGCCTGCGTTTCCGTAGAAAACAGCGCAATCTTCGCCTGCGGCCCTTCCGGTTCCGGCGCGCCGCCGAACTGGATGAAGGCCAGACCAGCCAGCGTCACGCCGCCAAAAGCCAGCAGCGCGAGACCGCTATGTTTCAACCCCGAACGCAAGGGGGATTCTGGAAGCGGGGCACGCGCAGACGCCATCAGGCACTCCCGGTATCAGAGGGGCAGTCGCGTCAATATCGAACGAATGCGTTAACACTTGGCAAAGACTCCTGCGCGTGGGCAATGCCGTGCTGTCAGGGGCGATGGGCCGACGAGAGGTCGGCCCGCACAACGGCTAGACGAAGATGAAGTCGTCGACCGTAACGACGGCCCCGTCCTGCATGTCCGCCACGAGCACGGCTTCGCCCGCACCATTGCCGTCAGCATCGTAATAGAGCGCCGTGTCATCGCTGTCCCAGAGGAAGCTGGCATTGGCCGTTGTCGCCACCGGATTGGTGCTGGAGAAGAAATTCACCCCCTCGACCAGCACGCCGCCGACCGCTTGCAGGACGGCCGCCGCGCTGAACTGCAGATCGTCCGCGCCGGAGGTGAAGTCGGTGATGATGTCGCCAAAGCCTGCGGTTTCGAACCACCAGAAGACATCGCCGCCCGTCCCGCCTGTCAGCACGTCATCGCCGGTGCCGCCGACCAGCAAGTCCTCTCCGCCGCCGCCCGAGAGCGTGTCGTTTCCATCGCCGCCGAACAGGACGTTGAAGGCGTCATTGCCGGTGAGGCTGTTATCCAGCGCATTGCCCGAGAGCGTCACCCCGCCCGCGGATAGCACGCCGTTCTCGATGTTATCGGTGAGGGTATAGCTGGCGAGACTGGTAACGACCGTATCGCTGCCCCCGCCCGCATACTCGATGACGCTGTCGAAAGCATCGATGTAGTAGGTGTCGTCGCCTGCGCCGCCACCGAGAACGTCATTATCGGTACCGGAATAGAGCGTGTCGTTCCCGTCGCCGCCGAGAAGCGTGTTCGCACCGCCTATGCCGTAAATCACGTCGTCGCCCTCTATACCAAAGAGGATGTTGTTGACTGCATTGCCGATAATGAGGTTGTCGCCGCGATTGCCGATCAGATAGTTGGCGCTGCCTTGCAGGACGCCCGCCTCGACATTGTCCGCCAGTACAAAGCCGCGCTCGGAATACATGGTGTCATAGCCGCCGTCCTCGAACTTCCCGAACGATATCGCCGATGCTGACGATGTAGATGTCATCGCCCATGCCTCCGAAGACAATCGTACCCCGCCCGGACCTCCGACGAGCGTGTCGTTGCCGTCGCCGCCATCCAGAAAGTTGAAGTCCGCGCCTCCCTGCAAAAGCGTGTCATTGCCGCTGCCGCCAAAGAGCTCGTCCGGCTTTCGGCCCCGATCAGGGCATCGTCTCCGCCATATCCGAACAGGCGCGTAAAGACGACTTCGCCCGCGGCGGACAGTGTATCCGCGCCGGACGTCCCGATCAAGCGTCAGCTGACTGAGCGGCCGCCAGTACTTCGATCAGATATGTTTCGACCCGTTCGAAGCCATTAAGTTCGTAGCCGTCCACTGCTGATTTTCAGGGTTGAAGGCGTCGACGAATCGAGAACGGATCAGTTCGCAAAATGTCGAACCCTCGCCGCCGGACACCAGACCTGTGCCGCGGCTCATCGTGTACAATCAGATCGTCTCCCGCGCCGGCATAGATATCGTTTTGGCCAGACCCGACATTGATCGTGTCATTGCCTGTACCGGCAAGCACCAGATCGTTCCCTCCGAGGGTCTCAATGGTGTCATTGCCTGCAAGGGCATTGATGAGGTCATCGCCTTCGGTGCCGGTCAGTACATCGTCGCCGGACGCTCCCGGCACGGGATTTCCCGCGCGCAGGCTCAGTTGCAGGCTTCCCGACGCGGTCTCGTTGAGAAACAGGCCCGTTCCCTGCAGGATAATGCTGCGGTCAGCAATACCGTCCGCGTCGATGTCGATCTGCACCTCGGTGAAGGTATCGAAGACCTCGTAGCGAACCTCATTGCGGGTGCCGCTGAAGGCCGAAACGCCGATGAAGTCGGGGCGGGCAGCGGTACCGGCCAGCCCAGACAGATCAATTACGTCGCCGGATTTGAAACCGTTGATCTGGTCGCCCGTAGCGGCCTCATTAAAAGCCAGAAATCTCAGAAGCGTTGGTCCAGTACCGAGTGTATAGCTATCCGCGCCGTCAGTATCGGTTATCAGGAGGCTCGTGGTCACCGTTGAGGCATCGAGCAGGTCGATGACTTCGGTACCTCTGAACTCCAGCGCCTCTATATTGGCGAAGGTCGTGAACGAGCTGGTCTCGCTGTCGAATACAAAAGTGTCAGTGAGAGACCAGCCGACAAACGTCGTGGCGCTTTCCGCGGTTCTGAAACCGAAACCGTCTACCCCTACCGTGTCAAAACCATCCTGACCATCGATGGTATTGCTGCCGCTGAAATTAAATATGCGGTCATTTCCGGCTCCTCCCGAAATAATATCGTTGCCGCCAGAGCCCTGCAGCCAGTCACTACCGGCTCCGCCGATAATGGTATCATTGCCTGATGTGCCGCCGAGATTAACGAAGATACTGGAGTCGGTAACTGCGCTGGCATCCAGCGAGACAGACGTGATGTCGGTATCCCCCACGAAATTAGTGGCAAAAACCTGCAACACCTCGACGTTGGAAAACGTGTCGGTGCGACTCGTTTCAGCGATGAAGAGGCTGGTGTCAGTAATGGTAACCGTCATGGCTCCCAGAAGACCAAAGGCAGGACCGAACTGAGCCGAACTGGAATAGGTCAGGAAATCACGGCCATCGCCGCCATCAATCGTGTTGTTGCCCGTGCCCGTATAGATTGTGTCGTTGCCTGAACCGCCGTTGAGAATGTCGTCGCCGCCAAGACCGATCAGCAAATCATTGCCGTCCAGCCCGTTGATCGTGTCGGCGCGGTCTGTACCGGTCAGGTTATCGTTCGTGACCGTGCCGGTGATGATGTTGGTGGCGCTGCGGGTGATTAGAAGCGAGCCTTGCGAGGCTTCGGTCAGTTCGATCCCCGCACCGTTGAGAATGACACTACGATCCGCCACGCCATCGGCATCAATATCAATCTGGACTTCAGTGAATGTGTCAAAGACCTCATAGCGGACCTCGTTGGCGAGACCGGAAAACGCCGCATTGCCGATGAAGATTGGTGCGGCGAAACCGTTCGCGAACTCCGAGAAGTCGATCACGTCGTCGAAACCGAAATTGTTGACTGTGTCGCCGGTCGCGCTCTGGAAAAAGCTATTGAACTGGACCCGAGCCGAACCGGTACCGAGCGTATAGACATCCGCGCCGTCGGTGTCGAAGATCCGCAGGTCTGTCGCAAGCGAGGACGCATCGAGAAGGTCGACGACCGAGGTTCCTTCGAACTCTATGACCTCCATGTTGGTGAAGGTCGTGAACCAGCTGTTCTCGCCGTCGAATATGAAGGTATCGGTCAGCGAGAAGCCTACGAAGGTCGACGTGCTGGTAGCGGAATCGCGGAATCCGTTTCCGTTGATGCCGAGCAGATCGAACCCGTCACCGCCATCGAGGGTATTGTTGCCGGTAAAATTGAAAACGGAATTCGTCGCCCGCGCCCGCATTGATGATGTCGTTTCCGCCCCCACCCTGAAGAAGGTCATTTCCAGCACCCCCGGTCAGAATATCATTGCCGTCCGTGCCGCCGAGATTCAATGCGAGCGCGGGATTGGTCACTGCGCTGCCGTCGAGAACGACCGACAGCGTTCCGAGCTCGTACTGGGTGAACTGGATGAGCTCGATATTGAAGAACGTATCTGTCCGGTTGTTCTCGGCGATAAATACGGTGGAATTGGTGAAGGTGACGGTCAGCGTCGGCGATGCCAGCATCCAGGCACCGGTATCGGGGCTGATCCCGAACGCAGTCAGGCGGGAAAAATAGTTGAGGTAGTCGTTGCCGTCGCCGCCATCGATATAGTTGTTGCCAAGCCCGGCATAGATGCGGTCATCGCCGCCCCCAGCAAAGATAAGATCGTCGCCCTCAAGACCAATTATCTCATCACGCTCTGCACCGCCATTCAGAATGTCGTTGCCTGTAGTTCCGATTACGTCCGGCATGATTCCCCCACCCGATCAAGCGTTCGGGCCACAGCCTCGAACAGATGAGAGAAAGAAGACGTAATTTAATCCTTATTAGCAACCTTTCAGCAAGATTTTAATTGTGCCGAGCAGATCACTGAACGCGTTCAGTATGGACCTGATCGGGACCGTCATAGCCGACTGCAATACCGTACGGTTGGCCCGATACCATTCACCAAGACTTGACCTATTCCTGCAGCCCGTCCGGTCTGCCGATGACCCATTTGAAGGGTTTGATCTTTACATCTGAAAACAGCCTCGCCTTGACGTACGGATCACTTTCGAAACGCACACGCACGTGATCCTCGCTGTCGCCCCGAACAATGAAGACCGATCCCTCCATTCTGGAACCATCTGCTGACGAAACAGGCCCGGCCATCAACACCCAGTCAGACTGGTCTGCAGCCCAGTCCAGATGTGCTGTCCGGTTGGCCTTGCGAATATCGATGCCGTCCGCGCGGTCTGTCGCCACAACGTGAAAGAGACCCATGTCTACCAGCTCCCGATGTTTTCGGCGTGTTCCCATCGCGCCGATGCAGGCAGGGCGTCACCTTTTTGCAGGAGTTCGACCGAAATCCCGTCCGGCGTCTTCACGAACGCCATACGTCCGTCGCGTGGCGGCCGGTTGATCGTCACGCCCATATCGCTCAGCCGCTCGACGGCCTCGTAGATATTGTCGACCTTGTACGCCAGATGCCCGAAATTGCGGCCACCATCATAGCCGGTCTCGTCCCAGTTATGGGTCAACTCCACCATGGGCAGGCCAAGCGGAAGCCCCGGCTCGCCGGTTTTCGGGGCGCGGGCAAGATCTTCCGGCGCGGCGAGAAAGCAGAGCGTGAAGCGACCGGCTTCGTTCTCGACGCGGCGCAGCTCCTTGAGGCCCAGCCCTTCGGTGAAGAACTGCACGGTCGCGTCCAGATCGCCGACACGCAGCATGGTGTGGAGGTAGGCAATCGTCATGGCTTCAGGAGCTCCCGCTTCAGTTCATCCTCGAAAGCCTCGGGGGCCTTGCTGTAATACCGCCACGTATAGACGAAGGCGACACTGACCAGGCCGATCATGGTTCCGACCGCGGTATAAAAGGAATGCACCAGCTCGCCTTCAGCAAAGACCCCGGGCCTGCCGCCGGCATACCAGAGGGCGTTCCAGATCAGGGTCAGAAGAAACACGATGAACGGCAGGCAGACAAAAGCGGTCACCGATGCCAACCATGCATATATCCCGGCGCGAAAACCACTTGTGCGCAGATACACCCCGCGCCAGGTCTCGAAGGAGATGCCGTCCGGAACGTCACCATGCGCCAGATCGTTCTCGTAGACGATCTTTGCCTCCGCGCGCAGATGGTAGAAATAGGCTGTCAGCCCGGCTGCCCAGAGTAAAAAAATGCCGGCAAATGCCGCAATCAGATAGGTCAATCCTGGTCGTCTTTCCCTGCTTGTCCGGTCCGTGCGCGTCAGGCAGTCTATGCCTGCATCCGCGCCCATTCGAGCGTCAGCATGCAGCGTTTGCGCCGGACGCCCCAGTGATAGTTATGCAAGCGGCGGTCTGCCGCCAAGGCCCGATGACAGGGGATGAACCATGAAAGCGGATTTGCGCCCACCGCCGTTCCGACAGCGCGCGCCGCGTCCGGCCTGCCGATAGACTTGGCCAGAGCGCCATAGCTCCAGGTCTCTCCGACCGGGATCGCCATCAGAGCGCGCCAGACCTGAAGGCGAAAGGGAGTCCCGTACAGCGCCAGCGGCAGAGGCTCGCTCCGGTCGAAGGCCCGCCTCGACCAGTCCGCACCCGCCGCATCGTCTCGCCGGATATCGGCGTTCGGATAACGGGCGGCGAGGTCCGCAAAGGCGGCCGTCTCGCCGCGGCCGGTCTTTTGTCCTGCCGCTTCGGGCGCTTGCACCTGATCATCGATAAAACCCAGCCCGCAGAGGCCGCGCGGCGACCAGAGCCAGACGCCATCCCCGAACGGCGTCGGTCCGCGTCCGATGCCAAGGGTCAGGCCGTCGCCGCCGGATTTGGCTTCACCCGGAGACAGGCCCTCATGTGCAATGAAGAGGTCGTGCAGACGGCTTGGCGAAGAAAGCCCCGCCTCGAAGCTGGCATCGAGCACACTGGCCCCGTCATTGAGCGCATCGCCCGCCACGCCATGCGCCAACGCCGCGACATACTGCTTTGGACTGAGCCCCGCCCAGAGCGAGAACTCGCGCTGGAAGTGATGCGCCGAGAGACCAACGGCCCGTGCGGCATCGGCCAGACGCGGCGCGTGATGCCAATGATCGCCCAGAAAGCTCAGGGCGTGCGCCATCCGGTCATAGGCGGCAGAGCGATCATCAAGGGTTGGTGCGAATGTCATGACTACAGACTGACGTCAAAACAGATGCGCCGCCACCCGATACTTGCGGCGCGCGTATGGTTCAGGCGGTTGAGGGCAGACGTTCCGCGCGGGCGCTGCGCAAGGCTGCCCGCAAGGCTTCGGCGAGCCCCGAGCGTTCCTCCATCGTGAGAAAACGCCCGATGACGTAAGCCTCCGACCGGCAAACCAGCGTCAGCCAGCTTGTGGGCCTCAAGGGTTGGTCAAGCTCCACACGGACAAACGCCGTCTCCAGCTCTACATGCCGTGCACGGCCCTTCGGATCGACATGATCGACACGCAAATGCCGCGCCGTCACGCGCACCCGTGTGCGCTGGCGCTGGTCGCGAAAGCTGAACCGGAAGGCCAGCCAGATCGCCAGGGCGTCCAGTCCGAAAAAGCCGACCACAGGGATGGCACCAATGGTGAGGAAGGCGACACCGCCGAAAAAGCTGCATACCCCGACAAAGATCATTACGATGGTAAAGGCCCGTGCGCTCAGCGAACGGTTCGGGCGAAGCTCCGCGTCGAAATAGACGGTGCTGGCATAAGGCGATGGTGCGTCTGTCACGGAATCGAAGATAGTCCGCAGGAACCTTCAGGCGAAGCGCCAGAATGGCGCAGGCATTGCCACCCACTCGCCAGCTTGTATCAACTCATCCTATGCCATCCGCCGCCAAACCTGCTGCCCTGCCCCGCCCGATGCCCAAGCGCGATGCTGCCGAAGTCTTCCGCAGACTGGCCGAGGCCCTGCCCGAGCCCAAAACCGAGCTTGCTTTCAGCGACCCCTACACCCTGCTTGTGGCCGTGGCGCTCTCTGCGCAGGCGACCGACGTCAGCGTCAACAAGGCAACTGCAGGACTGTTCAAAGAGGCCTCCACTCCGGCGCAGATGGTCGCGCTTGGAGAGGCAGGCGTGGCCGCGCACATCCGCACCATCGGGCTCTGGCGCAACAAGGCCAGGAACGTCATCGCTCTCTCGCATGACATCATCGTCCGCTTCGACGGCGAGGTGCCGCAGACACGAGAAGAGCTGATGACGCTGGCAGGCGTCGGGCGAAAGACGGCCAATGTGGTCCTGAATGAAGCTTTCGGGCAGCCGACCATGGCGGTCGACACGCACATCTTCCGGGTCTCCAACCGCACCCGCCTCGCGCCCGGAAAGACGCCCGATGCCGTGGAGCAGGGGCTGCTTCGCTGCGTGCCGGAGCCCTATGCCAAGGGCGCGCATCACTGGCTGATCCTGCACGGGCGCTATACCTGCGTAGCACGCACCCCGAAATGCGGTGACTGCATCATCCGCGATCTCTGCCGCTATCGCGCCAAGACGGGCTGACCACGCAATTCGCAACCCCGACAGGTTCTCTGCGTACCTTTATCCAGAGGCAGGGACCAAGAATGAACGAAAAAGCGAACTCCGTACTCGCAGGCCTGATGGCTATCGGTTATGGCGCGCGGGGCGCCGTTTATCTGCTGATTGGCATTATTGCCATTTATGCAGCCCTGATAGGCGGTGACGCCGAAGGCTCGAGCGGCGCCTTCGCGACGCTCGAGAATCAACCCTTCGGTCGCTGGCTTCTCGGACTGATCGGCATTGGCATCCTCGCCTATGTCGCCTGGCGGTTCGTCGACGCGGTCTTCGACCTTGAGGATGAGGGTGACGATGCCTCTGGCTGGATGGCACGGGCCGGACAAGCCATGTCGGGCGCAACCCATGCCGCGCTCGCTTTCTCGGCTTTAACCATCGCGTTCACGGGCGGGGGAGGAAACGACGGTGGCACCCAGGCAATGACCGCTCAGGTCATGGCGCAACCCTTCGGACGGTTTCTCGTTGGCGCGGTTGCGCTGACCACGATCTCTGTCGGAATCTACCTTTTTTACAAGGCCGCGACCGCCTCATACAAGAAGAAGATCCGCCGTACCGCGACCACCGAACGTCTCGCCCCGCTGGTCAGGTTCGGCCTGGCCGCACATGGCTTTGTCCTCCTCATCATCGGCGGACTCCTCGGATATGCTGCGGTACAGACGGATGCAAGTAACGCTGCCGGCTTGGGAGAGGCGCTGAATATTCTGGCCAATCAGGCCTATGGGCAGATACTCCTGACTCTTGCAGGCATCGGCATGATCGGCTTCGCCGCCTATTGCTTCGTGCGCTCGGTCTGGGGCATCTCGCCGAAGCTTTCGCAAGGCGATATCCCTACGCTGGGGTGATTGGAGACGCTCAACCCAACCGTTTCAGCAGCGCTTCGGCGAGTCTCTCGCCAAGTTCCGGTCCCTGTTCCGGGTAGAGGTAGGGCTCGATCAATTCCAGCTCCATCAGGGCCAGCGATCCGTTCGGCATGCGGATCATGTCCACCCGAGCATAAAGCGGGACCTCTTTCAGGGCATCGAGAACGGTTTTGGCGGCAGCAAGGTCAGCCGGGGAAGGGGTCAACGGCGCCTGCCGTCCGCCATAGGTCGACTGGATGCGATAATCCCCCGGTGCGGCACGCTTCACCAGTGCATGCGACAGGGACCCGTCCACCATCACAAAGCTGATCTCGCCTTCATCAAGTATGGCCGGACAGAAGGGCTGGACCATGGCCGCATGATGATAGGGCAGCACCGGCTCACCCCGTTTCAGGCGGATCTGCCCGTCCGCGCCCGCTCCGGTCTGTCGTTTGACGACGATGTCGTCCGTATCGAAATGATCGAAGGCGGCAGTGATGTCTCCCGCACCCGGCGCATCGAGCCAGAGCGTGGGCAGGGTTGCCACCCCGCCTGCAGCAAGGGTTTTCAGATAGGTCTTGCGCATGTTCCAGGCGACAAGCGAGGACGGATTGAAAACGCGCGTGCCGGCTGCCTCCAGTCTTTGCAGGGCGGCAAGAAAGGCCTGCGGTCTGTCCCAGTAGTCCCATGTCGTGCCGATCAACGCGGCGTCGAACCCACGGGTTTCGAGACCGGAATCGTCCCAGGCAATCTCGACCAGATCATGGCCGGCACGCTGCAGCTGTCCGGCAAGCGCCGCGACCTGCAGGTCATGCTCATAGGCATCGCTGCGCCGGTTTCTGCTCTGTGGGAGCGTCACATCCGAAGCGAGAAAAGCGATTGTCATAAGACGCGGTTAACCTTGTTATGCCTTCGGTTTACTACACTTTACGCAGTCAATGCCCCTTTGGGGACCGAAAGGACCTGTGATGCGCGCCGAATATGATGTTGTCGGACTTGGCAATGCGATTGTCGATGTCATCGCCTCCGTCAGCGACATGTTCCTCGAGACGCACACCATCCGCAAGGGCGGCATGACCCTCATCGAAAAAGACCGAGCCGATGTTCTGGCCGAGCTCTTCGGTGAACGTGGCCGCCGCGTGCCCGGCGGGTCAGGTGCAAACACGATTGCGGGCATATCCAGTTTCGGCGGCAAGACCGGCTATGTCGGCAAGATCGCGAAAGACCATCTTGGACGGTTCTTCTGGCGCGAGATGGAGCGTACCGGCGTCGTCTTCACGACTCCGCCACTTGAAAAAGGCGAGGGAACGGCACGTTGCATGATCGCCGTCACGCCGGATGGCGAACGCTCGATGAACACCTATCTCGGCGCCTCTACCGAATTTGCCGCCTCGGATGTGGACGAAGCGCTGATCCGCAAGGCGACGGTGCTCTATCTGGAAGGCTATCTGTTCGACAAGGAGCCGGCCAAGAAAGCGTTCATCCACGCGGCTGAAGTGGCCCGCAAGGCGGAACGGCGCGTTTCCCTCACCCTTTCCGACAGCTTTTGCGTCGACCGCCACCGCGACAGTTTCCGCCACCTCATCAAGGGACATGTCGATCTCCTGTTCGGTAATGAGGACGAGGTGCTGTCGCTCTACCAGACCGATGATTTCGACCATGCCATCGCTGAGCTTCGCAAGGATGCTTATGCGGCAGCGATCACCCGTTCAGCCAAGGGGTCGGTCGTCATTACCCCGGACGAGATGATCGAAACGCCCGCCGTCCCGGTATCGAAAGTCGTCGACGGGACAGGCGCCGGGGACCAGTATGCGGCAGGTTTTCTGTTCGGCTTTGCCCGTAACCGGCGGATGCGCGATTGTGCACGCCTGGGCCACGTGGCCGCCGCCGAGGTAATCGGCCATTACGGGCCGCGCCCCGAAACCAGCTATAGACGGCTTGCGGAACGCGCGGGTCTGATCTGAGCCTAGTGCGCACCGGCCTCTGGCCTGTTTCCAACGGATCACGGGCGATATAGGCTGGACCTGTAACGATCCCGATCCACAGGAACCCTTTCGCATGAGCACAGCGACGCACGAGTATTCAGACGGCACTAATACCTATGAGGGGTTCATGGCATTGCCGGGAGAGGCAAGCCCGATGGGGCTGATAATTGTCGGCCATGCCTGGGGCGGCCTGTCCGATCATGAACGTGATGTCGCCAGGCGTCTGTCCGAAGCAGGCTATGCGGCTTTTGCTTACGACATCTATGGAAAGGGCAAGCGCGGGCAGACGACTGAGGAATGTCAGGCGCTAATGGGCCCGTTGATGGAAGACCGCAGCGAGTTGCAGGCGCGGCTCGCCGTTGCGATCGACTTTGCGCAAGGCGAAACCGGTATCGCCGCAGCCAACACCATCATCATAGGGTACTGCTTCGGGGGATTGTGCGCGATCGACAGCGCCCGCGCAGGACTCAATATCGCAGGCGCGGTTTCCTTCCATGGGCTGTTCGGCGCCCCGGACAACCTCTCGCCAAAACGCAAGGTGACTGCCAAGGTGCTGGCCCTGCATGGCTATGACGATCCGATGGCCAAGCCCGCGGACATGAAGAGCTTTTGTGACGAGATGACCACCACGTCAGCCGACTGGCAGCTTTTGGCCTTCGGTCACACCATGCATGCCTTCACCAATACCGCGGCTAACGATCCGGATTTTGGCACCGTCTATTCCCAGACGGCCGACAAGCGATCCTGGCAGGCGATGATGGCTTTCGTCGGAGAAACAATCGGCGAATAGTTCCGTCAGGATGTGGCAAATATCACACACGCAAGTCTGACGTATTTGTCATTTGGAAATTCCCGACACTAGTGGCATATGGATCACGTTGAGACCGCAACTCTCTCCCGAATGGTGTCCCCCATTGAGTTTTGCGGATCGGACCCGGGCCCCCCTCCCGGTTACGTCACTCAAACGGATCGCCCGGATGATGCGTTCGTCCGGGCGATCTTTTTTTTGTCCTGCTCGGACCCGAACCGCCTCTTGCCCCTGACGGCCGGTGCGCGTAGCGCTTTGGGTATGTCAAAGCTCTCCATTACCACTTGGAACATCAACTCGGTCCGGCTCCGGATCGACCGCGTCATCGCGTTTCTGGAACGTGAAGCACCGGATGTGCTTTGCCTGCAGGAAACCAAATGCAGAGATGGCGAGTTTCCGCGCGCCGCCTTCGAGAAGGCTGGCTACGGACACATGCATCTGATGGGTCAGAAGGGTCTGCACGGCGTTGCCACCGTTTCGCGGCGTCCGGTGACCGAACTCGAGGCACCTTCATTCTGCGGACAGGGACATTCAAGGGTGATCGCCACCCGGATCGACGGCACCGACATTCACAATATCTACCTGCCTGCGGGCGGCGATGAACCCGACCCGGAGATCAATCCGAAATTCGCCCACAAGCTGGATTTTCTGGCCCGGATGGCGGCGTCCTACGAAGCTTTCGACAAGGATATCCCCCTCGTGGTACTGGGCGACCTGAACGTTGCGCCGCATGAACATGATGTCTGGTCGCACAAGCAGCTTCTGAAGATTGTCAGCCACACCCCGGTTGAGACCGACGCGCTGGCCAAAGTCATCGCGGCAGGCGGGTTCGACGATATTGCCCGCTCTGCGCATGCGCCCGATCAGAAGCTGTATTCCTGGTGGAGCTATCGCGCGAAGGACTGGGCAAAAGCCAATCGGGGGCGCAGGCTGGATCATATCTGGACCAATCCTGCGGCTACGCCGCGCGTCGACCGGTCAAGCTACCGGATTCATCTGGATGAGCGGGGCGGTTTCAAACCGTCAGACCATGCCCCCGTAAGCGTCACGCTGAAAAGCTGAACCGCTACGGGTTCAGGCGGTAGCCACCGGTTTCGGTAATGAGCAGGCGCGCATTGCCGGGGTCAGGCTCGATTTTCTGGCGCAGGCGGTAAATATGGGTTTCGAGTGTGTGGGTGGTCACGGCGGCGTTATAGCCCCAGACCTCGCTCAGAAGCTCGTCGCGCGCCACTGACTGTCCGCCGGAGCGGAAAAGGTATTTCAGAATGCTGGTTTCCTTTTCCGTCAGACGGATCTTGCGGCCGTCCTCCTGCGTCAGCGTCTTCATGCCGGGCTTGAAGGTATAGGGTCCGATCTGGAAAATCGCGTCCTCGCTCTGCTCGAAGCTGCGCAAATGCGCCTGTACGCGCGCCAACAGCACAGAGAACTTGAACGGCTTGGTGACATAGTCGTTTGCGCCGGAGTTCAGACCGAGAATGGTATCTGCATCGGTGCCCTGGGCCGTGAGCATGACGATCGGTGCACGCACACCATCGCGGCGCATGATCCTGCAGGCATCGCGCCCGTCCATATCCGGCATGTCGACATCCAGCAGAATGAGGTCGATCCGTTCTTCCTTCGCCCTGGCAATGCCCGATGCGGCGTTTTCAGCCTGCAGGATGGTGAAGTCATCATGCATCTCGAACTGCTCGGCCAGCGCGCCGCGGAGATCGGCATCGTCATCGACCAGCAGCAGTGTTTTCCGTGCGCCCATCATCTTTCCCGTCTGCAACTCTTCAAGCCACCGAAGGCGCGGTTATAGTGCGCTTCGACGGGCAATGAAAAGGCAGGGCGGTCATGGCAGGCAACACGTCTCGCGCACGTTTTCGTGTTGATGCAGATGGCTCGCTCCGTTTCGATAATGCATCGTTTCGCTGTGCCATTGGCAAGGGCGGCATGATCGAAGCGGCACGAAAACAGGAAGGCGACGGCGCATCGCCTGTCGGAAGCTGGCCCCTGCGACGGGTTTTCTGGCGACCAGACCGGGTATCCGAACCGGAAACCGTGCTGCCAAAGCGCACGATTTCGCAATTTGACGGCTGGTGCGATGCGACCGACCATCCGGCCTATAATCAACTGGTGACGCTTCCGATGAGCGCCTCTCACGAACGGTTGTGGCGTGACGACCACGTCTACGATGTGGTGGTCGAGCTCGGCTACAATGATGACCCGGTGGTCGCAGGCAAGGGCAGCGCAATTTTCCTGCACATCGCGCGCCCGGACTATAAGCCGACGCAAGGCTGCGCAGCACTCGCGCTGGAAGACCTGCTTGCGGTTCTGAGAGTGGCGAAGCCGGGCGACGCGCTGGCATTCATTTCAAATCCGGCAGGTGGGGAGCATCATTCCGTTCGATAAAGTTCAAGCAGGCAATCCGGCCGAACTCGTTCTCGCCAGCTGAAATATGTTCCGGGGTCTCCGCTCGCTTAAACTGCCCGTAGTCGCGCCCCTGCATCGCCGCCAGAAATGGTCCCTATCCTGCTTTCGGACGTCTGCTCGGGGTTCAATACAGGTCGCCTCCTCGGCTTATCTTATTGTGCCACGCGCGACCAAATAAGGAAATTATGTGATAAAGTGCGTCGTAACCTTGCCTTTAGATTCCATCGATCCATGCGACGGGCTGACGCGCAGCGGGTGGTCTGTTAATCGGTCTATGATGGCAGGGCTTTAGGCACGGAATAAGAAGGACCGGACCATGGAATTCGACGCACTATTGCTCTCGCGATTGCAATTTGCCTTCGTCATTGCCTTTCACATCATGTTCCCGGCCTTCACGATCGGCCTGGCAGCCTTCCTCGCGGTCTGCGAGGGCATGTGGCTCTGGACCAAACGAGATGTTTTCAAGCGCCTCTATCTGCACTGGGTGAAGATCTTCGCGCTGGCTTTTGCCATGGGCGTCGTTTCCGGCGTCGTCATGAGTTACCAGTTCGGTACCAACTGGAGCGTGTTCGCCGACAAGACCGGCAGCGTGATCGGGCCCCTGCTCGGCTATGAGGTGCTGACAGCCTTCTTCCTTGAGGCGACTTTCCTCGGTGTGATGCTGTTCGGCTGGAAACGCGTCGGCAACAAGCTGCACTTTGCGTCTACCTGCGCGGTCGCCATAGGGACCTCGATCTCGGCCTTCTGGATTCTCTCCGCCAACAGCTGGATGCAGACGCCCGCAGGGTTCGATATCGACCCTGAAACCGGCAATTTCTTCGCGACGAACTTCTGGGAAGTGGTTTTCAATCCGAGCTTCCCCGCCCGCTATGTGCACATGATGCTGGCTGCTTTCATCACCACCGCGTCGGTCATCCTCGCAGCAGGCGCCTGGCAGGTGATCCGGAAGCACGAACAGCAGCCCACACGCTTCCAGATGCGAATGGCTGCCATGACGCTTCTCGTGCTGATGCCGCTGCAGATCTGGGCGGGACACTGGTCCGGCGAGGTGGCGCACAAATATCAGCCTGCCAAGATTGCCGCGATGGAAGGCTGGTGGGAAACCGCCGCTTCGCAGGGAACCATCCTCTTCGCTTGGCCCGACGAAGCGACGGAGTCCAACCTGTTCGAGGTAAGCATTCCCAATACAAGCGCGTATCTGTTCAGCGGGTCCGAGCCGTTAAAAGGTCTCAAGGCCTTCGATGCCGAAGACCGCCCACCTGTCGCAATCGTGTTCTGGTCGTTCCGCATCATGGTCGGAGCCGGACTTGCTTTGCTTGGTCTGGGCATATGGGGCTGTCTGCTCTGGGCGACAAAACGCATCGACAAGGCCGGCCTCTTCCATTGGCTGGCGGTTCCAGGCGGTACGCTAGGCTTTATCGCGGTTATCAGCGGCTGGGTTGTCGCTGAAGTCGGCCGACAGCCCTATACGGTCTACGGCCATTTGCGCACGGTCGACAGTCTGGCGCCGGTTACCACCGGGCAGGTCGCGACCTCGCTGCTGGTCTTCATGATCGTCTATGCGATCGTCTTCACTGCAGGGACAGTCTACATGGCGCGCATTGCAACGCGTGGCTTCAACGATGATGTGACGGACCCACCGAAACGCGAACACCGCGCGCCCGGTACACCGATGGGTTCGGTCAAGGAAAAGGCCGAACAGCGCCCCTCCGCCCAGCCTGCCGAATAAGGAACGACTGTCATGGACCTTCCCCTGATCTGGTCAGTGCTCATTGCCATTGCGGTGATGATGTACGTACTGCTCGACGGTTTCGATCTCGGTATCGGCATTCTCACAGTGTTCGCGAAGGATGACGATGAGCGAAACCTGATGACCGCAACCGTCGAGCCGGTCTGGGACGGCAATGAAACCTGGCTCATCCTGGGGGGCGGCGGTTTGTTCGCCGCTTTCCCGCTGGCCTACGCAATCCTGATGCCGGCCTTCTACATTCCGATCCTGATCATGCTGGCAGCGCTGATCTTTCGCGGCGTCGCATTTGAGTTTCGTCACAAGGCGGTTCGCAAGACCACGGTGCATTTCTGGAACGGGGCCTTCTTTGGCGGCTCGCTTGTAGCGGCCATATCACAGGGGTTGATCCTGGGCGCATTCATTCAGGGCGTGGACGTCGACGGGCGCAGTTTCGCTGGCAGTCAGTGGGCGTGGCTGACGCCGTTTGCGCTCATGGTCGGCGCAAGCGTGGTCTTTGGCTATGTGCTTCTGGGCGCGTGCTGGCTGATCCTGAAAACCGAGGGACAGGTTCAGGATGATGCCCGCAAATGGGCCCGCCGGTCGCTCATCGGCGTAACGATCGCCATGGGCGCGGTCAGCCTCGGGACGCTCTCCATCGATCCGCGCGTAACCGAGCGCTGGGGCGTGACCATGGCTTCAGTAGATTTCGGCACGTTCCTGCCGGTCGCCATCGTTCCTGTGCTCGCAACAGGCCTGATTATCCTGTTGTGGCGCGACCTGACGTTCAAGGATACGCCGCCACCGGACTGGCGGCCCTGGCTGCTCACGGCAGGCGTGTTCCTGATGGGGTATCTGGGCCTTGCGATCAGCCTCTTTCCCTATCTGGTGCCGTTCGAGGTGGATGTCCGGGAAGCGGCGGCGCGCGACAACGCACTCCTGCTCATGGGCGTCGGCGCGGCGGTCATGCTACCGCTGATCCTGGTTTACACAGCGTATGTCTACTCACTGTTCTGGGGCAAGGTAGACCCCTCAGAGGCCTATCATGACTAGAGACCTGATCGAGCCGGAGGGGCCGGACGAAAGCGGGGCGACGTCTTCGCCGCTCTGGAAGAAACTGGCCTGGTTTGTTGGACTGATGCTGGCGGGCGCCGTGGTTGTACTGGTGACTGCCTACGTCCTGCGCGCCTTGTTGTTTCTGTAGGTCCAAAACAACACCGGCATGTCCCCCCTGGCGGGGATGATGCCCTTTGGTATTGGCTATAGCGTATCCGGCAAGATCACCTCATTCAGGATCAAGCCGATGAAACCGACCCGAATTGCGTTGCTCCTCGCGGGCACCATCAGCCTTTCATACCTGTCAGCGGCCGTCGCTCAGGACGAACCGGTTGTCCGCTGCTGGGAATACGGCTCAGTCATTGAAAAGAAAGAGTCGGTCCGCCTGGGCGTAGTCGCATCGCCGCAAGGCGAGGTCAAAGAGATCAACGGGTATTACAAGGTTTATAATGTCCCGATCACGCTGACTGATCTGCTCGATCAAGGGCGCTCAACATCGTCGCGGGATCTGGAATATGAGGTCAAGGTCACGAAGACGGCGGCAGGCAGCCCATTCCAGATAAAGGGCTTCATGATCGACACGAGCGGCTTGCGCCTCGGCGAGGACTTGCCCGAGCTGCGTACATCAAGCACTTATCTGACCGAAAACACGGCCAAGCCCACGAACATTTCGAAGCCGTTCCATGAAGTGGCGATGCGGGTGCGTTTCACTTTTCCTGACGGAACGAGCCTTGAACACCCGTTCGAGCTGACCGGTGCCTATTATGATATCCTGAGGACCGGTCCGCGGTTCGGCACCTACGCGCCGAATTACGTACCGATCTTCAGGCGAGAGAATTTTCTGAACGTGCCGACACCGTGGGATGCGAGTGCAACCGCGCCCTTGCTGGATGAGGTCCTGACGAAATGGCAGGACGCCGGGACGGTAACCATCGAATATATCGCGCCCGAAACCGATAGGGTTCTGCTCACAAGCGAGCCGCAATCTTGGCCATTCGCGAACGTCGATGCGGCGCTCGCGCCTCTTCAAGCTGACGCGATGCAGGATCTGGCGGCCGGAAAGTGCCGCTAGGCTCTCGGCGGTTCAATCCTGCGGCGAGAGCAGGGTGTGCTGTTCAAGCCCGATCTTCCAGTCTCCGTCCTCCTGCACATACATTGCGCTGACAAAAGCCTCGTAAAGTGTTTCCGGCTCGCCCCGGTGACGGGCTTTGGCGCGATAGGTCAGGAGCGCGATGCCGTTGACCGGTTCGCTGACTGAGACATGGGTCATGTCCACATCATCCCAGTCCGGGGTGGAGCGGATCGCCGCGACCACCTTGTCGCGTGGCAGAATGCCGGCAGGTTCGGGAAACACCATGCGGCAGTCTTTCGACATCAGTTCATCGTAAACATCTGCCCCTTCCAGCCAGAGCCGTCGCTCGATATCAGTGATCGTCTTCTCTGTTTTGCTCATCAAAGCCTCCAGTCAGACGTGAAAAGCGGCTGGACGACCCCCATGTTCCGGCCTTACGCCGTATTGCCACACCTTGAAGCACCCGACCTGCCATGAAATTCCTCGATCAATGCAAGATTTACATCCGGTCCGGACACGGTGGAGATGGCTCGGTCTCGTTCCGTCGCGAGGCCTATGTCGAATATGGCGGCCCTGACGGCGGCGACGGCGGCAATGGCGGCGATGTCTGGATCGAGGCGGTCGACGGACTGAACACCTTGATCGACTACCGTTATCAGCAACACTTCAAGGCTGATCGCGGCATGCATGGCATGGGCAAGAAACGTACTGGCGCGGCGGCCGAACCTCTGATCTTAAAGGTGCCGGTAGGAACGCAGGTATTCGAGGAGGATCAGGAAACCCTGATCGCTGATCTCGATACGCTCGGCGCAAAGGTTTTGCTGGCCGAGGGCGGATCCGGAGGCTGGGGCAATGTGCGCTTCAAGTCAGCCGTGAATCAGGCACCGCGACGCTTCAATCCCGGCCTGCCTGGCGAGGAACGCTGGCTCTGGCTGCGCTTGAAACTGATCGCTGACGCCGGGCTGGTCGGTCTACCGAACGCAGGCAAGTCGACATTTCTGAGCGTTGTCTCCGCAGCCAAGCCTAAAATCGCCGACTATCCGTTTACGACACTGACGCCCAATCTCGGCGTGGTCGATCTTGCCCCCGAAGCCCGCTTCGTCATCGCCGACATTCCCGGTCTTATTGAAGGCGCGGCTGATGGTGCCGGCCTGGGAACGCGGTTTCTTGGCCATGTGGAGCGCTGCGCGGTGCTCTTGCATCTGGTGGATGCGACGGGGAACGACCCGGTTGCAGCATGGGAGACCATTCGGGCAGAGCTCGCAGCCTATGACGATGGGCTGGCGCAAAAGCCTGAAATCATCGCGCTGACCAAGGTGGATGCGCTCTCTCCCGATGTGGTGAAGGATGTTCAGGCGCGCTTGTCCGCGCATGCGGGTCAGGATGTCAGGCTGATCTCCTCGGTTGCAGGAACGGGCGTGCGGGCCTGCCTCGGTGCACTTTATAAGGTGGTTGCGGAATCGCGCGGCGAACCCATTCTCGACCTGCAGGGCGGCGAGGACGGGCAGGACGACCCCTCGCCGGTGGAAGAAAAAGGGTGGACGCCATGACAACACCGATCAATCCCGAGGGCCGCCGGCTGAAAGGCGCGCAAAGAATTGTCGTCAAGATCGGCTCATCCCTGGTCAATGATCCGGTAAACGGTGGCGCGCGACTGAGTTGGCTGACCGATCTGGCAGCCGACATCGCCAAATTCAGGGCGCGCGGACAAAGCGTGCTGCTGGTCTCGTCCGGCTCGGTCGCCATCGGCAAGCCGTTCCTGTCCAATGTGCACAAGCCTTTGCGGCTCGAGGAAAAGCAGGCTGCCGCTGCCGTCGGACAGCCGATACTGATGCGCGCGCTGACTGATGCTTTTGCTAAGTTCGACATCACACTGGCGCAAGGTCTGATCACGCTCGATGACACGGAAATCCGCAGGCGCTGGCTGAACGCCCGCGAAACGCTCGCCACCTTGCGTGACAACGACATTCTGGCTGTCGTGAACGAGAATGACACCGTAGCCACCAAGGAAATGCGCTATGGCGACAATGACCGGCTTTCGGCTCGCGTCGCGCAGATGGTCGAGGCAGATGTTCTGGTACTTCTGTCTGATGTGGACGGGCTTTATACGGCCGACCCGCGCCGCGACCCGAACGCCAGGCACATGCAACGCATCGACGCGATAACCGACGAGATACGCGCCGCTGCGGGCGGTGCAAACGCCGAAACCGGTGTCGGAACCGGCGGAATGTCGACCAAGGTGGAAGCCGCCGAGATAGCTTACGGGGCCGGGTCTGCCACCGTCATTGCCCGCGGCGACGTAAAGACACCGCTCTCGGACATCGAGGCAGGAGGACGTTCCACCTGGATCGTTCCCGCAATGACGCCCGGCACTGCCCGGGACGTCTGGTTGCGCGGACACCTGACGCCGTCGGGAACCATTATCGTTGACGATGGCGCCGTCGAGGCACTGAATTCCGGTGCCAGCCTTCTGGCTGTCGGCATCATTGACGTAAAGGGCTTCTTCGAGCGCGGTGAAGCCGTCTCCATCAATACGAAAAGCGGCAAGGAAATCGCCAAGGGACTGACGGCCTATAATTCAGCCGACCTCTTGCGCATCAAGGGCCAGCAGAGCGGTGCCCTGCAAAGCCGTCTCGGGTACCCGCCACGCTCTGCCGCCATTCACCGGGACGACATGATCGTCCTTTGAGTCTTATGAACTGCAACATCAGGAGAGCGCCATGGACGACATGAGCCACGCCCCGAAAACTGAAACCAGGGACTGGGATCTCGGCCCCGTTGCCGATGCGGCACGTGCAGCCAGCCGCGAGCTTGCCCGGCTCACGCCGGAGCAGCGTTCGGAAGGCATTCGCGCAATGGCCGCCGAAGTCCGTGCGGCTGCAGCATCCATACTGGACGCCAATGCGCGCGATCTGGAGGGCGGGCGCAAGAAAGGGCTCGATGCCGCGATGATGGACCGGCTCGCGCTGGACGAAGAGCGGATCAACGCCATTGCCGGAGCCATGGAGGCCATCGCCGACATGGACGACCCGGTCGGCCGAGAGTTGGCCCGCTGGCAGGTTCCGAGCGGTCTGGATATTGCCCGCGTCGCCTGCCCGCTGGGCGTGATTGCCATCATCTATGAGAGCCGCCCAAATGTGACGGCAGATGCGGGAACGCTGTGCGTCCGTTCCGGAAACGCCGCCATTCTCCGCTGCGGATCGGAAAGCCGGGCATCTTCGGAAGCGATCGTGGACGCGATGCAGGCAGGTCTGAAGACCGCCGGGCTTCCTGCGCACGCCGTGCAACTCGTTCCGACGCAGGATCGCGCGGCTGTGGGAGAGATACTTTCCGGCCTGAACGGTCGTATCGATGTGGTCGTCCCACGTGGCGGTAAGGGGCTGGTGGAGCGGGTCCACAAGGAAGCTCGCATACCGGTCATCGGACATCTGGAAGGCATTTGTCACACCTATATCGACCGCGATGCCGACCTTGATGAAGCTGTCTCCATACTGCTGAACGCCAAGATGCGCCGTACCGGCATTTGCGGCTCGACCGAGACAGCGTTGGTGGACCGCGCGATTGCGGAAAAAGCCGTGCCCGCGATTGCCGAAGCGCTCGGCGCAGCCGGGTGCGAACTGCGCGGCGATGACGAGGCTTGCGCCCTGAGCGATACGCTCCTGCCGGCACATGACGCTGAATGGTCGACCGAACATCTGGCGGCCGTGCTGGGCGTGCGCGTGGTCGACGGGATAGACGGCGCGCTCGCGCACATCGACCGCTACAGTACCGGACATACCGAAGCGATCCTGACCGAAAACGCCGAGACCGCGGCGCACTTTCTGTCACGCGTCGACGCAGCCATCGTGATGCACAATGCCTCGACGCAGTTTGCCGATGGCGGCGAGTTCGGGATGGGCGCGGAAATCGGTATTGCCACCGGGCGTATTCATGCGCGCGGGCCGGTCGGAGCCGAACAGTTGACGATCTTCAAGTATGTGGTGCGCGGCACCGGCCAGACGCGGCCCTGACCTCTTGCCACACCACCGGAGACTGCCGCTTTTCCCCGGCCCCGTTTCCGGGCGGAAGATCGGCCTGTTCGGCGGCAGCTTCGATCCAGCTCATGCCGGTCACCGGCATCTGGCGGAACTTGCTCTGAACCGGCTTGATCTAGATTACGTCTGGTGGATGCCGGCGCTCGGAAACCCATTGAAGGTTCGCGAGACCGGATTTGAGGCACGGGTTGCCAGTGCCAAGCGCGCCATTGACGGGCATCCGCGAATGAAAGTCGCCATGTTGGAACGACAGTTCGACACCCGCTATACGCTCGCGACTTTGCGGCGACTGTTGCCGCGTGCCAGGGGTGCCCGTTTTGTCTGGCTGATGGGGGCAGACAATCTTGCGGGTTTTCATCATTGGGGTGACTGGCAGGAAATCGCCAGGCTGGTGCCCATCGCGGTGATTGCGCGGCCCGGTAATTCGACGCGCGCCCGGCTGGGACGGTTTGCGCGCACGTTTGCGTCGTCCCGGTTGCCTGAAGGCAAGGCTGCGTCGCTTGCTCACTTGAAACCCCCGGCATGGGTCTATCTAAAAACACGGTTACATCCGGTTTCGTCGACGCAGCTTCGCTGGGCGGCCCGTTTCAGAAACCCTTTCCGGCAGGACAGCGCGGGAGTTTAGCGCGAATGACGACCACACATATCGAGGCCGATACCAGCGCGCTGGATTTCCTGATCGAAAGCGAGCAGCCCGAAGGCGACTTTCTGGGCGATGTGCTGTCGGGCCTGGCGCGGGAGCCACGGTCCATCCCCCCGAAATACTTCTATGACGATCTGGGCGCGCGGCTTTTTGAAGCGATCTGCGAAACGCCGGAATATTATGTCACGCGCGCTGAAGACAAACTTCTGAGAGCGGTTGCGCCGCAAATCGCTGACGAGATCGGTCCTGATGCGAGCATCTACGAGCCCGGCAGTGGAGCGGCACGCAAGGTCCGCATTCTGCTCGACGCGATGCCACGCCCGTCAGGACTGGTGCTCAGCGATATCAGCCGTGCCCAGCTTGAAGCTGTAGCGCAGGATGTCGCTGCGGAGTTTCCGGACCTGCGCGTCGGTGCCATCGCAGGCGATTTCACAGCGGCCTTGCCGGGCGACACAGAGGTTTTCGTGAATACCGGTCGCCGCGTGTGTTTCTTTCCGGGCGGAACGTTGGGAAATTTCGGTCCGGCGGACCAGATCCGGCTTCTGAACACGTTCAAGAAAATGTTGCGAAAGGGCGATTCCATCCTGATCGGCGTTGACCGTATCAAGGACGCGTCGCGCCTCGATGCGGCTTATAATGATGACGAAGGGCTGACGGCAGCCTTCAACCTGAACCTGCTGACACGTCTCGAGACGGAGCTGGAGGCCGCATTGAATATCGAAGACTGGCAGCATCTCGCATTCTTCAATTCCGAGCGTGGCTGCATCGAAATGCATCTGCAGGCGATCCGCGCCACAGATATCGCGCTTGACGGCAAGACGTTCCACTTCGGAACCGGCGAGACCATACGCACGGAGGAGAGCTGGAAATTCGACGAAGCTGGCCTTGAACGCCTGAAGTCCGGCATCGGCGCTGCCCGGATTACGAGCTGGACCGACCCGGACAGCGACTTCACCCTGGCCCTGTTCACGCTTTAGGCGCGTCGTCATGGCAAGGCCCGCTCCCAGCAGCCCCGGCAAATTGCGGGTGTGCGGAGTATCCGATTCATGCTATGACCGGTCTCGATAAATCCAGACAAAGAGGAAAGTTTTTGGGTTCCTTCACAAACCAGGCTCCGGCAAAGGCAACGCCCAAACCAAGAGACCCTGACGTCGCGCTCGAGGCCCTGATCCTGAGCACGCTAGAAGACGACAAGGCTGAAGAGATCATGGAGATCGATCTTCGGGGCAAATCGTCCATTGCAGACACGATGATCATTGCATCCGGCCGGTCCGCGCGTCATGTCAGCGCCATTTCCGATCATGTCCTGCAGGCCATCAAGGACCAGGGCTATGCCCGCGCCAACGTCGAGGGTGCCGGGAACGCTGATTGGGTCCTGATCGATGCGGGCGATGTCATCGTCCATCTGTTCCGTCCCGAAGTGCGTGACTTCTATCAACTGGAACGTATCTGGGGCGCGCGCGAGCCCGAAGAGACAAAGACGGACACTGCCTCTCCGGCCCCGTTCGACCCTTAACCCGTGAGACTGACGCTGCTGGCCGTCGGACGCATGAAGCGCGGGCCCGAACGCGCCCTGGTGGACGATTATCTGGACCGCGCCGGAAAAACCGGTCGGGGCATCGGCATACGCAGCGTTTCCGAGGTCGAGGTCCCTGCCGGCTCAAGCGGGGCAGAAGACGCCGCTTCCCTGCGTGCCCGTATTCCGGACGGCGCATTCGTGGTTGCCTTCGATGAAACCGGCGAGGACATGACCTCACTGGCGTTTGCAGACCTGCTCGCATCGCAGCGCGATAGCGGCACCTCCGACATGGCACTTGTGATCGGCGGTGCGGACGGGTTCAGCGAAGACTTTCGCGCCAATGCGAACAAGCTTGTCCGCTTTGGTCGTCTGACCTGGCCGCACAAGCTGGCGCGTGTTCTGGTCGCCGAGCAAACCTATCGCGCGGTCTCGGTCATGGCCGGTACGCCGTATCATCGCGAAGGGTCGCGTTAATGACGTATTGGCGAACTCGGTTTAGATTCTATGGCATGAACAGGGTTTGGCTCATCTCTTTCGCTCTTGCCGCCGCGTTCGCATGGCTGCCCTTGAGCGCGCCGAGCGCCTTTGCGCAGGCCGGAGGTGACGGTGCATCGCGCGAAGACCTCAAACGGTATGAGCGCGAAATGGAAGCGGCACAGAAGCGCCTGGTCGCGCTGGAGGCCGCCGCAAAGGATGCACGTGCAGACCTTGGTGAGGTCGACCGCGAACTGCTTGCCGCCGCGCAAGACACCCGCAGGCGCGAGGAACAGGCCACCGTGCTGGAACGCCGTCTGATCGACCTCGATGTGCGCATGCAGACTGCGCAAGCCGATCTTGCACGGGACGAGGCCGGACTTGCAGACCTGATGGCGGCTCTTGCCATATCTGCCCGCCGCCGTCCGCCCGCACTTGCCACCTCTCCGAACGAAGCGGGGAAGGCGATCCGGTCGGCGATCCTGATGCGCGATACGGTCGAGGCGCTGGAAACCCGGGCGCAGGCGATACGCGATCAGGTGCAGGAGATTGAGGATCTCAAGGTCTCGATCCGCAGGGAACGTGAGCGACTGGACCAGACCGAACGCCTTCTGGCCGCCCGCAAGGATGAGATCATGCGCCTTGCCGCCATCAAGCGCGCGGCGTTCGAAGATGTTTCAGGCGATGCCGATGCGCTGAAGATACGGATCGCCGCGCTCTCCCGCCGGGCTGAAACCGTCCGCGGGTTGCTCGCCAGTCTGGAAGCAGAAGCCCCGCTCGCACCGCGTCTTAAACCCCGTACGCAGGAACCGGTCCGGATGGCGAGCCTGCCGCCGTCAGCACAACCCGATGAAGGCTCTCTCGGTGCTGCGGTTCTTTCGCGTCTCGGAAAGCCTGTAGCCGGTGAAACGCTGCGGCGGTTCGGCGACAAGCTGGTCACGGGACGAAAATCGGAGGGCATCACGCTGGCGGCACGTGCAGCCGCGCAGGTGACCTCGCCCGCAGATGCGCGTATTGAGTATGCCGGACCGTTCCGCAGCTATGGACAGATGTTGATATTGAGCACACCTGACGGATATCATATCGTACTCAGCGGACTGGACGCCATTTACGGTGTGCGCGGTCAATCCGTGCTGGCAGGGGAACCTGTCGGACGAATGACACAACAGACGGACAGTCGACCCGAGCTGTATATGGAACTGCGCAAGGACGGGACCCCGCTGGACCCGTCAAAACTAATGGCCGCCGGAGCCGGTTGAGGCAAACGCCGGTGGATCGAGGAGAGATACATGCGCTCATGGATCATGGGTATCACGATCGGCACGGCTCTCGGCCTGTCGGCAATCGCCCTGACCTCTCTGGCCTGGTCGGCTAACGGCCCGGACACGGAACGCGAGAAGCTCTACCAGCAACTTGAACTCTTCGCCGAAATTCTGGCGCGCGTCGAAACCGATTACGTTGTCGATGTCGACGAAACCGAAGCCATGCAGTCCGCCATCAACGGCATGCTGACCTCGCTCGATCCGCATTCCAGCTATCTGGCCCCGGAAGAATTTGAGGCCATGCAGGTCCAGACAAGCGGCGAATATGGCGGTCTCGGCATCGAAGTCACCATGGATGACGGCTATGTGAAGGTGATTGCACCAATTGACGACAGCCCGGCCAGCCGTGCAGGTATCATGGCCGAAGACCTGCTGACCTCCATTAACGGCAAGTCAATCGTGGGACTGACACTGACCGATGCGGTCAAGGAGATGCGGGGAGAAGTCGGTACCGACATTCTCATCACCGTGCTGCGTCCCGGCGAGGACCCGTTCGACGTCACACTCACACGTGAAATCATCCAGCCCAAATCAGTGACCTGGCGCGAAGAGGAAGACGGCATCGCCTATCTGCGGGTGTCGGCGTTCAATGAGCGCACCACCGAACTTCTGGGCGAGGCGTTGAAAGAGGTTCGCAAGGAACTTGGTGCCAGGCCGCGTGGTCTCGTGCTCGATCTGCGTAACAATCCGGGCGGTCTTCTCGATCAGGCGGTTTCGGTTTCGTCCATGTTCATGGACTCCGGCGAGGTTGTGTCCACACGCGGTCGCCGCAAAAGCGATATCGAGCGCTATAATGCCGAGCGCGGACAGATTTTTCCCGATACGCCGATCATCGTGCTGATCAATGGCGGTACGGCATCTGCAGCCGAAATCGTCGCGGGGGCCCTGCAGGACAAGGCCCGGGCCACGGTTCTCGGCACGGCCTCCTTCGGCAAGGGATCGGTACAGACAGTGGTTCCCCTAGGGGCGCAGCGCGGGGCCATCCGGCTGACGACGGCGCGCTATTACACGCCTTCCGGGCGCTCCATTCAGGGCGCGGGTATCGAGCCGGACATCGAGGTGTCAGCGCGCCATATTAGCGAGGAAGATCTCGAACGGCTGCGCTTGTTCAGTGAAGCCGACCTGCCCAACGCGCTGGACAATGACAGCGGTATAGAGCGCCGCGAGCCGCATATCCCTGACGATCAGCCGCCCGAAGACTATGAGGGCGAGGATTACCAGCTGGAAAAAGCGCTTGAACGCCTGAACAATGTGAAATTGACCTCTGCCGAAGATACGTCCGCAACACCGGGCTGATCACGACAGGTTGAAGCCGTCTACTGCCGCAAGTCCGCCAGCCATTGCCACGCGGCCTGCGGTGTCTGAGGTCACCCCGCCAAGGGCATAGACCGGAGTGCTCGCTCGCGCCGCCAGCTTGCGAAACCTGAGCGGTCCCATTGGCGGTCCGGCAGACGGGCTGGCAGAGGCAAAGACGGTCGAGACCAGAAAAGCATCTATCGCGCCCGCATCCAGACCCCGCCGCGAATGCGCCGAGGCGGTCTGCAAAGCGAACCGGGTTCGCCATTTGCGCGCCTCAACGGCCCGCTTTTCAGGCCAGTGCACCCCGTCAGCGCCTGTCAGCATGGCGAGGTGCGGATCGGCGGCGATCAGGAAAACGCGACCCTCTGCCGCCGTAACGCGGCGCAGTTCCCGTGCGATGTCCGCCCTGCCCGCCGCACCGAAATGGCGGTAAATGACACCGACGCCTGCAGGCAGACGACCGAGCGCGGCGACCGGGTCTGGCACGCGCGCCGGATCGGTGAGAAAGAAACCCGGTGGCAAATGGTACGGCAAGGTCCGATCGGCCGCCCGCAATGCGCTGCCAAGCCGCAGCCGCGCGCGTTCACAAGAGGAAGCATCGTATGACATCGTCGCCTGAAACTCTGTCCGAAAGATACGCGGTCCTGCAAGCGGCAATTGACGCGGCGGCCACTAAAGCAGGGCGCGCGGCAAGCGATATCGATCTCATCGCTGTTTCCAAACGCCAGCCGGACGCCCGGATAGAGGCCGCATTGGCGGCAGGGCTTCGCCGGTTCGGGGAAAACCGCGTGCAGGAAGCGCAAGGCCGCTGGGAAACCCGCCGAGACGTTCATGATGATCTTCACCTGCGGCTGATCGGTCCGTTACAATCGAACAAGTCCGAAGATGCGGTACGCCTGTTTGATGCCATCGACGTGCTCGACCGCCCGAAACTTGCGCGCACGCTGGCCGATGCCATTCAGGCAGTCGGGCGCTCGCCCGAGCTGATGGTGCAGGTGAATACCGGGGCGGAGCCGCAAAAGTCCGGTGTGTCGGTTGAGGGTCTGCCTGAGTTTCTGGAAGAGGTCCGCGAAACCTACGGTCTCTCACCGGTCGGTCTGATGTGCATTCCCCCGGAGAACGAGCCTGCGGGCCCGCATTTTGCCCTTCTTGCGAAACTGGCAAAGCGGCACGGACTGGCAAAGCTCTCAATGGGCATGAGCGGCGATTTCGAGACCGCGATCACCTTCGGCGCGACGCATATCCGCGTTGGGTCTGCCCTGTTCGGTCCGCGGGAGACGCCGGACTGACGGTTCGGACAACCGTCAGCGGAATGGCGGTTCGTCGAATGCGCGCAGCTTGCGTGAATGCAGCATGGCGGCCCCGTCCTCGGAGATCATCTCCATGGTACGGATGCCGATCTCGATATGTTCGCCGATAGCGCGATTGTAGAACGCATTGGCTGCACCGGGCAGCTTGATTTCACCATGCAGGGGCTTGTCAGAGACGCAGAGCAGCGTGCCATAGGGCACCCGCAGCCTGTAGCCGTTCGCGGCGATCGTTGCGCTTTCCATGTCGATGGCAATCGCACGTGACTGATTGAAGCGTCTGGCAGACGCCGTGTAGCGAAGCTCCCAGTTGCGGTCATCTGTGGTGACCACCGTGCCGGTGCGCAGGCGTCGTTTCAGTCCGTCGCCCTTCTCGCCCGTTACCTCGGCTGCCGCGATCTGCAGGGCAGTTTGCACCTCGGCAATGGGCGGTACCGGAATATCCGGTGCAAGCACATCGTCCAGCACATGATCGTCGCGCAGATAGGCATGGGCGAGCACGTAATCACCGATGGTCTGCGAATGACGCAGCCCGCCGCAATGGCCGACCATGATCCAGCATTCAGGACGCAGAACCGCCAGATGGTCGGTGATTGTCTTGGCATTGGACGGGCCAACGCCGATATTGACGAGCGTGATCCCGCCGCCCCCTTCTCGCATCATGTGGTAGGCGGGCATCTGGTGACGACGCCATGGCGCAGCTGCGATCTTTTCCAGTGCGTCCTCGGTCTCGCCGGTGACAACCACCCCGCCTGCCGTCGACAATTGCGTATACGGTCCGGGCTGGCGCAAACGGTCCACGGCCCATGCGGTGAAGGCATCGACATAGCGGTGATAGTTCGTGAACAATACGTAGTTCTGGAAATGCTGGAAGGGCGTTCCGGTATAATGCGCCAGCCGCTGCAGCGAAAAGTCCACGCGCGGCGCATCGAACAAGGCCAGAGGCTTGGTGCCGGGCTCGGACAGGAACTCGCCGTCCGCAACCTCATCGCCAATGACGACCAGTTGCGGGGCGGGAAACCATCTTGCGATCTCGGCTGCGGTGTCTTCGCCCACGCTGGCAGCCATGGCCGCATCCCAGACATAGGCGTAAGGGACTTCCACGTTTGATGGCACAACATCGAGCGTGACGGGATAATCACGCAGAAGCGGGGTTAGCTGTTCGACCAGATAAGCGCGGAAATGCTCGGGCTGGGTGATCGTCGTCGCATAGCGCCCGGCCTCGGAGAACTTTCCGAACGAGCGTGAAATGGCCGGTATGCGGGTGTCCGGCGCATAACTGATCACCAGCTCGGGATAGCAGAATGCCCCGCGCGCGCGGTCTTGCGCATCCGGTGGGGTTCCATCCTCGACAAAGCGGGTGAGCGCCGTCTTGAGGTTTGCAACGGAGGTTTCGTAAAGCGCCTGCAGCGCATCGACTGTCTGGTTCGGTGTCATGGCTTCGTCTAGCGCGCACACTGGCCGTGCGCCAGAGGCATCATGGCGCGCGGTTCGCTGCAGATCGAACAGTTCTTGTTGTGTGCTTTGGCGTCACTCCGCCTGTTCAGCCTCGATCCAGGCGGCGATGCGGGTTTCGAGAAGGTCGAGCGGGACCGAGCCTTCGGCCAGTACCGCATCGTGAAACCGTCGGATGTCGAAATCCTCGCCCAGCGCTGCCTCGGCCTTTGCACGCAGATCCTTGATCGTCAGCTCGCCGATCTTGTAGGCCGTCGCCTGCCCCGGCCAGCCGATATACCGGGTCACTTCCGTCTTAATATTCAGCGGTGCGAGCGCGGAATTGTCTGTGAAGCAGGCTTCGGCTTCTGCCCGGCTCCAACCCAGATCATGCAGGCCGGTATCGGCGACCAGACGGCAGGCGCGCCACATCTCATAGGAGAGCTTGCCGAACTTTTCGTAAGGCGTCTTGTAGAGGCCCATCTCGTCGGCAAGGGATTCTGAATAAAGCCCCCAGCCCTCGCCGAAGGCCGTCGCGTAATAGTCGCGGCGGAAGGGGGAGAGGTCCTCCATTTCCTGCGCTAGCGCAATCTGATGATGGTGGCCCGGCACGCCCTCATGGGCTGTCAGTGCGGGCAGTTCATATAGCGGACGCTGATCGAGCGCGTGGGTATTCACCCAATAAAAGCCCGCCTTGCCGCGGTCGGGATCGCCCGGAACATAACGGCCTGTCGTGTAGCCGGGTGCGATCTCCTCAGGTACGGGCTCCACCCCGTAAGAGAGACGCGGCAGAGTGCCGAAAAATTCCGGCATCTTGCCATCAAGATCTTTTGCCATGCGGGCGGCGTGCATCATCAGCTCGTCCGGCGTTTCGGCATAGAATTGCGGGTCGGTCCGAAGGAAGGCAAGAAACTCCGCGAAACTCCCTGCAAACTCCACGTCCTCAATGATGGCATCCATCTCGGCGCGAATGCGGGCGACCTCTTCCTGACCGATTTGGTGAATCTGCTGCGGTGTCAGATCGGTGCGGGTCGTATGCATCGCGATCATCGCCGCATAGGCGTCCTCCCCGCCCGGGAGTGTGGAAATACCAGGCTCTGTCCGCGCGACGCGGCGATAGCTGGTTTCCAGATAGGTGGCCAGATCGCCATAGGCGATACGCGCCTGCTCGATCGCATCCAGCGCCTGTTTGCGCAGTTCCGGGCCATCGGCGAACAGGCTCTCCGGCATCTCGCGGAACGGCGTGAAGAGTGCGCTTTCTTCGGGCGGCGTCTCACTTTGCACACGCACCTGCTCAATCATCGTTGCCAGCGGATCGACATGCGCCACATAGCCGGTTTCGACACCGCGCTTCATGTTGTCGGTGTTTTGTTCCAGCCAGGCCGGAATGGCGGACATGCGGGCAATCAGGGCTTCGGCATCGTCATGAGTACGGATCTGCGCGCGCGAAATCGAATAAAGTGGTGCCGAGTGAAACCCGCTATCGCCCATGAAGGGCACGCGGGCCTCGTCGAGCGCGGCAATAGCAACCCTGTCGGTCAGGATCTGACGGAGGATCGCCGCATCGGTTTCAGCGCTCGACCCAATGGCGGGTGCATCTTCCAGACTGTCGAGACGGGCGAGCAGCGCCGCCTCTGCCTCCGCCTTTTCCTGCAGCGTTTCGGGCGAGACGTCCGGCCAGGTCGATGCGAGCCTGCCCTCGTCCTGCGCCGCCGCATCAGGGCTGTATTTGAAAACGTGCGCCTGATAATCCGCGATGAGTGTCTCAAGCGCCGTCGATTCGGGTTTTTCGTCTGGCGATGTGGCAGGCGTTTGCGTCTGTGCCACAAGGGGTGCCGTTGTCAGAACGGGCAAGGCCACACTGCAAAGAAGAATTCCAGCAAGCGTCGCGGGTCTGAAAGCGGCCATGTTCGTGTCTCCGTCAGGCTGTGTTCGGGTCTAAAGCGATGAGACCGTGCGGGGCCGCGAAACGCAAGGGGGGACCGGCGGGTCAGGTGTTCGCGTGATGTCCTGAATCTCAGCAAGCCCCGATACGCTGGATGACGTGACGGCCTGAGGAATATCGGCGGGTGGGATGATTGGTATTGCACCAGATTAATTTTTCCATCACGATCATTTTTGGGGGGCGTATCGCCGGGTGCCTTTGGGGGCCTTACGATACGGGAAATTGGCGCTACCTGATGGTTTCTGACCCCAAGGATTAACCGGGGAACAGAACATGCCAGGCCTCAACACCACACTCGACAATGCAATCGATCCGTTTGGAACCGGGTTCTTGCCGCTTCAAACGGATGAACATGCCGCCGTTTGCGGGTGCTCCGGTTGCTGCGACGGCGGTACAGAACGCCCGGTCTGGGCGGAAGCCAACATGGCGCTTCCCTTCCTCAACAATGATCAGATTGCCGATTACATCCGCAACGGCTCCTGGATTGCCAGTGGAGATCAGCCGCGCGCATTCGTACTCGACGCAACAAAGACCATCACGGTCGATGTCTCCACGCTGGAGGCCGATGGCGCAAAGTTTGCCCGGATTGCGCTCAAGTTCTGGGGTGAGGTGACGGGGATCACCTTCACCGAAGTCGTGGGCAATGCAAAGATCAGTTTCACCGACGACCATATCGCCGATCGAACGCCGCAAAACCTCGATCTGCGTGCCTTTGCCGCCACCACGACGCAAGGCCAGGCAATCGTGTCCTCCGCAATCACCATTACGGATGACTGGCTGCGCAATTACGGGCCGCAGAACTCGTCCTATGCGCTGCAGACCTATATCCACGAGGTTGGCCACGCGCTGGGGCTCGGCCATGCCGGAAACTATGACGGCAATGCTGCCTATCCGGCGAATGCGGGCCATGTAAACGATACCTGGCTGACGACGGTGATGTCGTATTTCAGCCAGACCGACAACACGACCGTTGATGCCAGCTACGCGCTCGCCCTGACGCCCATGATTGCCGACATCATCGCGGTACAGGCGATGTATGGCGCAGGCACCGACGCGCGCAACGGCAACACCGTTTACGGGTTCGCTTCCAATGCCGGTGACATTTACGATCTGACGACCGTCTCCGATCTGCCTGCGATCACGATCTACGATACCGGCGGCATCGATACGCTGAACTATTCGCAGTACACGCAGGATCAGGTCTTCAACCTCGCCTGGGAGTCCTTCTCCAGCTATGGCGGACTGAAGAACAATCTCGTCATCGCGCGTGGCACGCTGATCGAAAACGTCGCCAGCGGGTCCGGCAATGACATCATCACCGGTATCGGCATCGCCAACTATCTCGATGGCGGCGCGGGCAATGACACCATTGAGGGCGCGGGCGGGGCCGATACGCTGCTCGGCGGGCTAGGCCTCGACACACTCTCCTATGCCGGATCGCCCGGCGGCGTGTTCGTCAACCTCATCACCAACACCGCTTCGGGCAGCGATGCGCAAGGCGATGTGATTTCCGGTTTCGAGAACCTGACCGGGTCGGCCTTCGACGATTACCTCGTCACCGGCAACATTACCGGCAATGCGACCATCACCATGATCGCGGGCGCAGGGAACGATCTGGTCATCATGAACGCCTCCACCGTCGGCAATGGCGGCGCGGGCAATGACACGCTCGTCCTGCAAGGGGTCGGAAACTACGTCATTGGCGGAGCGGGCGACGACACCTTCATCGTCTATGCTGCAGGCTCGACGCTGGTCGAGAACGCGGGCGAAGGCACCGATCTGGCGTTCACGACTGTCGACATGACGCTCGGTGCCAACATCGAGAACGGGGTCAATCTTGCGGTCGGTGCTGCCGGCTCGGTGCTCAACGGCAACGCGCTCGACAATCTGCTGATCCTCTCGAATGCGGGCGCAACGGCGTCCAGCACCGTAAACGCAGGCGCGGGCAATGACACGATCTATGCCCAGTCGTTTGCGATCATCGATGCCGGAGCCGGAAACGATGTCATCTCGCTTTCGGGCACCAGCAACTATGTCAGCGGCAGCCTCGGAGACGATGTCTATATCGTCAACGCAGGCGGCCAGACGCTGGTCGAGGCCGCCGGGGCGGGCAATGATACGGTCTATGCCGACCACCAGCTACATTCTGGGCGAGAACTTCGAGACGCTGGTTCTGGTCTCCAACAATCTGGCCATCCGGCAGGACGGTATCGGCAATTCGGCGGCCAACCAGATCATCGGCAATGGCGCGGTCAACCAGCTTTCGGGCGGGGCTGGCGGCGACTTTCATCGTTGCGGGCGGCGGCGATGACATCATCATCGGCGGCACCGGCCTCGACGTGATGCAGGGCAATGCCGGTGCGGACCGGTTCGTCTGGAACTCGCTCGCCGAAACCGGCGACATCATTCAGGACTGGGTAACGGGCGAGGACAAGCTGGTCTTCGATGCGGGGAGCTTCTTCAACGTACCCGGCGCTGTGCTGATCGAGGGCGTCAACTTCATCTCCTCCACCGCGCCCGTCTCGCTTACGGCCAATGCGACCTGGCTCTGGGACTCCGACGACACCAATCTCTTCTTCGACGCGGACGGCAATGGCGCTGGCGCGGCCATTCTGATCGCAGACATGCAGGCGTTTTCGAGCCTGTTGGTCACCGACTTCATCTTCACCGGACCAGCCGCTGCGAAGTCCTGACCGACAAGGGCGAGGATGTCTCGCGCGTCGTGACGCTCTCGCAAGAGGCCGACGTCATCGACCTCAGCCCTGCGCCGCAAACCGCCGATCTCGTCCTCGACATCAGGGCGCTTCCATGCTGGCCGTTCGATGGATGCCGAACCGGGCCTCTATGAGGTGCAGGTCTTCATGAACGACAATAACGAGATGGAAGTCTCGCCGCTCGACATGCCGGATTACGCGCTGGGCTAGGGACAAGCCTCCCTCAAAGGCTGCCCCGGATATTGCGTTGCAATTCCGGGGAGGCGCTTGAAGGGGCGTTTGAACGTCAGACCCTGGCTGCATGCGGGCGATAGCCTGAAGCACCGATCCCGAGACCTGAAACAAAGAGGCGGCCACCCGGTTCGTCATCGCCGCACCGATATGCCGCCCCGGCGCGCGATTGACTAAGCACGTAGCCGGTCTAGAACCAGACAGAAGACACGCATCCAGAACAAGAGGCCGACCTTGGCAAATACAGACCTGAAGAAAGCCATGCCGCTTTCGCCGCACATCGGTCAATGGCGCTGGCATGTCACGATGGCGACGTCGATCTTTCACCGGTTTTCCGGCGTCGGAAATTATGTCGGGGCAATCCTCGTGACCGGATGGCTGCTCTCCATCGCGATGGGCGCAAACGTCTATGCCGGTTATGCAGGCTTCATGGGCTCGATCTTCGGTCAGCTGATCCTGTTCGTCTTCACCCTGTCGATCACCTATCACTTCCTGAACGGCATTCGCCATCTGATCTGGGATGCGGGCAAGGGCTATACGCCTTCGACCGCCAATCTGGCATCATGGATCATCATCGGGCTGACGCCGGTCATCGCCGCCGGCATGTGGCTGGCCGGTGGTCTCGTACCCGGTCTGGGAGGCTAGACATGCCAAAACCGCACACCAGCCAGACAGCAACGGGGCGCGTTCGCGGCTTGGGCAGCGCCCAGGAAGGCGTCGGCCACTTTATAAAGCAGCGCGTGACGGCTATCGGGCTCATCATTCTGGTACCCTGGTTCATGATCTCGCTGATTGGCGCAACGCGTGACGGGTATGCTGGCGCAGCCAACTGGGTCGCCTCGCCGGTCAATGTCATCCTGCTCCTGATCGTGACGGGCGCGGCGTTCTTTCACATGCGGATCGGTATGCAGGTGATCATCGAGGACTATATCGCCAGGAGCAGTACGCGCATCGCCTTGCTGATCCTGAATACGTTCGTGGCCGTTCTTCTGTTCGTGGCCGCAGCGTTTTCAATCATCAGGATCGCGCTCGCGGGCTGACCGACACACGCCGGGCGTATCTCCGCCCGCACACAAGATTGCAGGGACACTGACCGATGACCGCTTACACATGGACTGACCATACCTTCGATGTCGTTGTCGTCGGCGCTGGCGGATCGGGCCTGCGCGCCGCGCTCGGCTCCGCACAAAACGGGCTTCGCACCGCCTGCATCACCAAGGTCTTCCCAACCCGCTCGCACACCGTGGCCGCGCAGGGCGGCATTTCCGCCTCGCTTGGCAATATGGGCGAGGATGACTGGCGCTGGCACATGTACGACACCGTGAAGGGGTCGGACTGGCTGGGCGATCAGGACGCCATCGAATACCTGTGCAAGGAAGCGCCTGCAGCCGTTTATGAGCTGGAGCACTGGGGCGTGCCGTTCTCCCGCACCGAAGAGGGCAAGATCTATCAGCGCGCCTTCGGCGGCATGACGAAAAACTTCGGCGAAGGTCCTGTCCAGCGCACCTGCGCGGCGGCTGACCGGACCGGCCATGCCATTCTGCACACGCTCTACGGACAGGCGCTGAAGAACGATACCGAGTTCTTCATCGAGTATTTCGTGCTCGATCTCATCATGGATGATGAAGGCCAGTGCCGCGGCGTCACCGCGCTGAAGCTCGACGATGGCACGCTGCACCGCTTCCGCGCGCAGAAGACCGTTCTGGCGACCGGCGGATATGGCCGCGCCTACTTCTCCTGCACCTCCGCCCACACCTGCACGGGTGACGGCAACGCCATGGTGCTGCGTGCCGGACTGCCCCTGCAGGATATGGAATTCGTGCAATTCCACCCGACCGGCATTTACGGCGCGGGTTGCCTCATCACCGAAGGCGCACGCGGCGAAGGCGGCTATCTGACCAATTCCGAGGGCGAGCGCTTCATGGAGCGTTATGCGCCAAGCGCCAAGGATCTGGCCTCACGTGATGTCGTGTCCCGCGCCATGACGATGGAAATCCGCGAAGGGCGCGGCGTCGGCAAGGAAAGCGACCACATCTTCCTGCATCTCGACCACCTGGACCCGGCCACGCTCGCCAAGCGCCTGCCCGGCATTTCCGAAAGCGCGCGGGTCTTCTCGGGCGTGGATGTCACCAAGGCACCGATCCCGGTTCTGCCGACCGTGCACTATAATATGGGCGGCATCCCGACCAATTTTCACGGCGAAGTGCTGACCAAGGCCAATGGCGATCCGGACTCGATCGTGCCCGGCCTTATGGCTGTCGGCGAAGCAGGCTGTGTATCGGTCCACGGGGCCAACCGTTTGGGCTCCAACTCGCTGATCGATCTGGTCGTCTTCGGACGCGCGGCAGGCCTGCGCATCGGCGCAACCACAGACGCGGGTGCGAGCCAGCCCTCCTTCAACGAGAATGACGGCAAGAACGCGCTCGACCGGCTCGACAAGTTCCGCAATGCAGACGGCGGCACACGCACCGCAGAGCTGCGCCTGAAAATGCAGAAGGCCATGCAGTCAAACTGCGCCGTGTTCCGCACCGGCGACGTGCTGCGCGAAGGCGTGGAAGCCATCGACGAGGTGTTTACCGGCGTACCGGACATTTCCGTCAGCGACCGCGGCTTGGTCTGGAATACGGATCTGGTGGAAACGCTGGAGTTCGACAATCTGCTCCTGCAGGCCGCCGTCACGGTGAATTCCGCCAATAACCGCGAGGAAAGCCGCGGCGCGCATGCCCGTGAGGACTATCCGGACCGCAATGACGAAAGCTGGATGAAGCACACGCTCGCCTGGTGCGATGATGGCGGCAAGGTCAATATCGACTACCGGCCGGTTCACGAGTTCACGCTCTCCAACGACATTGCCTATATCGAGCCAAAAAAGCGGGTGTATTAGGGGGGCGGTAGGGACGCATACCAATCAAGGCGTATCCTTTGGGCCGACAAAAACGCCAGTGTTGTGGTACTTTAGATAGATACCTGTCGTCCTTCGACAAGCTCAGGATGACGGATCGGGGACTCGAGCGCTGCTTAGCTTCATTCTTAGTGCTGAACGGCTGATTGCTTTATTTGTTAATTGCAAGACGATTTCTGAAGTCGCTCTCGCGAGCGTGCGAGCCTTAAAAACTGTCGCTCCACGCTTTACGACTAATCTTACGCGCCATCATAGCTGCGATCCATAAGCGGCTTCGCTTTTTCTAGAGTTGCGATATCAGTTATGAGGATCTCAAGTTCACCCGTGCCGAAGTGGCCGATGTTACGCACGTCACGGGTGAAACCGGGTTCCAGTTCGATGCTGTCTGGATCGACTTTTACGAAAATTTTAAGGTGCCTGATCTGGGGTTTGACCTCAACACACGCGAAGTTCTTCAGACGTCGAAAGGCAACGTAGTTGTCCAGAGTCTTCAACTCGACGTCATCACCTAGCGCCAGCAGATACGCCTTTGTCGCTTCGTAAAGGTCCACGAGACCTTGGTCTGCGTCCGCGAGGTATTGCGTTACGGTTTTTTGACGAGACCGTGTTCGCGTTGCCGCAGGCTCGCCTTGGGAATCGCTACTACCGGGACTTTCGCGCGCTGGCTGCTCTGACGCCGAGGTAAGCAATTCGAACAGCAAGAGTTCGTCGCCAAAGCGGCGATAGCGAACAAGTGCAATATTCCGGTTCATTTGATTGACTGCGTGAGCGTCATACTTGGTGAAATCACCCGCGATGCAGATCAGCCGTGGCGTTGTCCAGTCGACCGCTTTCGCTTCATCAGTGCCGAAGCGCTCCAAAACGAGCCATTCGAAATCGCGGCGGTGGTCCATCAGCCAATCGAGATAGAACAGGCCTTGGTTGATGACGTTCTCGTTACTTGCTCGCTTGTACTCGACGATTACGGGCGAGCCGTTCTCGTCAATGCCTAGCGAGTCCATGCGCCCACCGTTCGTTGTCGAAAATTCAGAGGCTAGAAACCGGACGCCGAGAAAGGCTTCCATGTTACATTCGATGAGCGTTTGCAGAGACTTTTCGAGCGCGACCGCGCTGCCGCGAAGCTCGGTGACTGTGGTCGGCTCGGTCCTGAACAGTTTAATGTCGCTCATCAATCGCTTTCCTCTGAATTAACACAACCTTACACCATATTTTCCCACGGCAATCTTTTACGAAGGTTCCAAACTGGAAGCCAACGCTTCAGAAACTCAAGAAAGTGCTCGTCCTGCCGGAGACGGCCAAACAGCTTGAAGAACAACCTCAAACGAATGACGAATGGCTGGAAATCTTCGGATTGGTAGCTTGAACGTCGGCTCAATCGGCAGAAGGTCCGCATCAAGGGTCACGCCTCTCCCTCCCGCTTCCCTGAATCGTGTTTCTGCTCTAGATCGAAGGTAAGCCGGACGGGAGGCAGCCATCGACACCGACACACGCGCCCGGACGGACCTCTCCGTCCTCATCCCGTTCTACAATGAGGCGGGCAACATCCTGCCGCTGATCGACGAGGTGCATGCGGCGCTGGCCGGACTGTCCTATGAGATCATGTGCGTCAACGATGCCTCGGTCGATGCAACGGGCCATGAACTGGCGCAAGCCGCTGCGGCGTCGGAGCGGGTAATCGTGCGCACCCATGTCGAGCGGGCGGGCAAATCAGCCGCGCTGATGACGGGCTTGCGTGATCTACACGGTACCTGGGTGCAGCTTCTCGATGGTGACGGGCAGAACGACCCGGCAGATTGCAGGCGGCTCTGGGAAGTCCTGATCGCGCCGGGCGCACCCGCGCATCTGGGGCTGATCGCCGGGCGACGGACCAGCCGCAATGACAGCGGGCTGAAATGGCTGCAGGCGCGGATTGCCAACGGCATCCGGCGGTTCTGTCTGCGCGATGACGCAACCGATACCGGCTGCGGCTTCAAGCTGATCCGCGCGCGGGCCTTTCGTGACCTGCCCTATTTTGCCGCCATGCACCGTTTTCTCCCGGCGCTCGTCAAACGTGCCGGTTGGAGCGTGGTCGAAGAGCCGGTGGTGGACCGCAAACGCGGCTTCGGAACCTCGAAATACGGTTTCTTCGACCGTTTGGGGGCAGGCATTTTCGATCTTCTGGGAATGATCTGGCTGGTCCGGCGCGGCGGTTACGGTCTGGCGCGGGAAAGCAATGATCCACGTCTTGGCGGAGCTACCCCTCCGCCGGACGATCCTGAGTAAGCGTTCCGGCCAGCGCTTCGGGCAGGTAGGAGAGGTCCGGATCGGCAATCAGCCTGCCGCCGGTCAGATCGACGACCGGAACCGCTGCTTTCGTGAACGGAATGAAATAGGCCGCGCGGCCGTCCGGCGCTACGATTTCCAGCAAATCGTCGGAGCCAAAATTCTGCACCGATTTCACCTTGCCCAGCGCTGCGCCCGTTGTGTGCTCGACCGTCAGACCGGTCAGATCGTCAAAATAAAACTCGTCCTCTTGCGTTTCTGGCATCTGGCTGCGTGGAACATGCAGGAGCGTGCCCTTCATGGCCAGCCAGTCCTCGCGGCTGCGGACCGGACGGGTCGTCACCACCAGATGATCCCCGGCCTGTCGTGACGAGACCGGCTCGAGAATTTCCGCCCCCGCCGCATCATAGAGAGGGCCATAGCTCAGGCAAGCTTCCGGGTCACCCGTGAAGCTGCGCAGCTTCACGTCACCCTTTACGCCGTGCGCACCGACGACTGCCGCCACCGGCACCAGCACATCGGCGCGAGACGTCATCGCGGACGGATCGAGGAGATGTTGTCGTTGAGCCGGAAGTTGCCGAGCTGTGGCTGCGAGCTGTCGAACACGCGGCACTGGCCACGGAAATTGCTGTCGGTGCAGACCTCCCAGCGCCCTGAGCGGATCTGCATCGAGCTGACTTCATCGTTCAGGCCCGTAAAGCCGAGATTGATGACCGGCCCGTCAATGCCATAGACATCGCCCCGGTAATTACCGTGCCGGAACAAGAGAACCGGGCTGTCCTGCACGCTGCCTGCGCCGCCGCCGAAGGGAGGTGCAGGTCGTCCGGGACGTGACGGTCCGGCCTCGACGACGCGCCTGATGGAAGAGATACGGTCATTCAGGCCGAGAACGCCCAGCGACGGCACGGACGCGTTTATCCGTTCGCAACGGCCACCGAACCGGTCATGTTCGCAGATGTCCCAGACCCCGGCATAAATCTCGATTGAACTGACAGCGTCGTTGAAGTCGATGGCTGACAGATCGTTGATCGTCCGCGACGCGCCATAGCTGGCACCGCCGAACCGGTCATGTTCATAGAGCACGATGTCGGCCCGGCGGTCGCCGCGGCGTCCCTGCCAGCGGTCATTGCCGCCATAAGGATCGTCATAGCCACCGCCACGGCCATAACCGCCTCCCCGGTCATTGCTGCCGCCATACCGGTTGTGTCCGTAACGGTCGTCTCCGTAGCCACCGGAGCTGTAGCCCTGATCCTGGCGCGACCAGTTTCCGTAGCGGTCCGGCACCCAGAAGATCAGGTCGCCGCGATAATCCCGCTCATAGACCGTCCCGTGATCGAGACGCGCGCGCCCCGGCAGCGGACGGGCAGACGATATTTCATCATCAAAGCCGAACCGGTCGAGATCGCGGATACGCTCGCGAACCACCAGGCATTTTCCGCGGAAACCGGAATCCTCGCAGACCTCCCAGGCCTGCGATCCGACATCGATAGAGCGTGCCTTGTCGTTGAAGCGAAAGGCGCTGAAATTGTCCGTAGGGCCATCAAGAGACTGTCCGGGCCCGAAAAAGTCGCGACCGTCGTAAAGGGTGATCCCGTCTGGACCGCCCCGCTGGGCATAGGCCAGCGGCGAGACAGCCGCACCGGCTAGAAGGCAAAACGCGGAAAGGGCGCGAAAGAATTTCATGGCAACGCTCCTGCAGAATGTCAGTCGTGCAGGCACATTAAGCCACAAGGTCTGAATTGGGCGCAACAGGCCTGTTGGCTTCCGTTCATTCAGGTGCCGGGTCGTGCGCGGCGTGGGCATCGCTCATGGCGGCAAGCTTTGTCAGCAGATCCCATGTGTAGAGCCCTGTCCGGTGGCCGTCATTGAACGTCAGACGGACGGCGTAGTGACCGACAGGTTCGGCGGCCGTGACGTCTATGTCGTCCGGCACCGTTTCCGGCTGTGAAGGCTTTTTTGATGCGCCATGCCCGCGTGTTTCCGCAGATGGGCTGTTGGCCCTCAGGAGCCGGTAATCGATCTCACTTGTCCTGCCCTCATCGTCGGTAAGGCGCAGACGTTTCAGGCGACGTGAGAATGCCAGTTCGGCCGGAGTATGCATGCAGGCTCAAGCCTCGTCGGTCGACAATTCACGGGCTTCATCGACCAGCATGACCGGTATGCCGTCACGGATGGGATAAGCCAGACCCGCCTTGCGGCTGATCAGCTCCGCGGCCTCGTGATCATAGATCAGCGGGCCCTTGGTCGCCGGGCAGACCAGTATTTCCAGAAGCCGGGGATCGACCGGGGTTTGCGGACGTGCCGGTTCGCCCTCGGTTGCGGTGGTCTCACCATCGTCTATTGAAGCCATGTGGAGCCCTCCCCTGATTGATCCATATCGAGCAGCGCGATCAGCGTCTCGCTGCGCGCCCGCAAGTTCACGGTTTCTATAAGCGCCTGTTTCTCAGCATTTGAAAACGGGCATCCGGCACACAACGCATTGACCAGTATTTCCACTGGCGCGTCGCTGACTGCAGACCAGTCGGCGGAGTACTGATTACGCTTCAGATAGGCTTCCAGAGCGGTGACGATCTTTTCCAGGTTAGGCAGATCGAACGTGGTTGGCTCCTGAAGGTCTGACTCAAAAGGGAACCAGTCGGCTTCCACCACACGGTAAGGACCGGCGTCCTCGATCTCATTGTGAATGGAGAACCGGCAGATACCGTTCAGGGATACCAGATAGCGCCCGTCATCGGTTTCGCTGAATGACGCGATCCGCCCGACGCACCCGACATCGGCCAACGCCGGAACCTCTCTTGTGCCGCCCTGCATGGTCTGCACGATGCCGATCAGCCGGTCATTGGCCAGCGCATCGTCCACCATGTTGAGATAACGTGGCTCGAAAATGTTGAGCGGCAGGGTCCAGCGCGGAAAGAGAACCGCACCGCCCAGTGGAAATACCGGGATGGTGACGGGAAGGTCCTCAGCTTTTCTGTAACCGAAACTGCTCATATCGCTCGACCGTATCTTGCTCCGCTCAGGAAAACAGCAGGCCGGAAAGCCTGCGCCGCCCGCGCTTGGTAACTTCGGCCTTTGGGCCTTGTGCCTCGAAGACCTTCAGTAGCAGCGTTTTCGCCGCGCCCTCGTTCCAGTTCATATCCTCTTCCAGGATGGCGAACAGATGGTCGACTGCCGCATCCGGCCGGTTCTTTTTCAGCAAGGCCTCGGCGCGAGCGTAACGGCCTTCCGCGTCCGTCGGTTCCGGGCCGTCATCCTCGATCCCGGCCTCTTCGGCAGTCTCGTCTTCGTTGCCGATATCCATCAGCTCCAGAGCCGTCAGTACGCCCTTTACGTCCGGATGACTGCGCGCATCAGGCGGCACCATATCCAGCGTCTGCTGCGCGCGTGCGCCATCGCCATTGGCAAGATAACATCGCGCCAGACCGGCAATTGCCTCGACGTTCTCCGGATCCTCGCGTGCAATCGCAGCAAAGAGCTGGGCGGCCCCGCCGACATCGCCTTTCTGGAAAAGATCGCGCGCCTGTTCGAGCGCTTCGGCGACAGCCTTGCCATCATCCGTGCCCGACAGAAGCTTGTCGATGAACTGCTTGATCTGGCTTTCCGGTTGCGCGCCCATGAACGCATCCACTGGACGGCCCTTGTCGAAAGCGAAGACGGCCGGAATGGACCGCACGCCTAACTGGCCTGCCACGCCGGGGTTCTCGTCTATGTTGATCTTGACGAGGCGGACCTTGCCGCCCTGCGCCGCTACGACCTTCTCGATCACCGGCGTCAGCGTCTTGCAGGGCCCGCACCAGGGGGCCCAGAAATCGACCAGCACCGGCGTCGTGTTCGAGGGCTCAATCACGTCCGCCATGAAGCTCTGATCGGTTCCATCCGTGACCAGCCCGCCCAAGCCGGCCCCTGACCATCGCCCGCGCCCGCCGGATTGCCCGTAATGATATCCATCTGTCCTGCCTCTGAAACCCTGGTTACGCCGGGAGCACTCTGTCCCCAGCGAAAATGATGGTCCAGACATGGTGTCCGCGGCTGCGCACGCCAAGCCCGTGTTCCAATGCGGGCCCATTCGCGCTAGCAAGTGCCCGTGACGTAACGCTACCGAAGAGAGACGCCGCCGATGGAACTCGATTGCTACCGGATTTACAAATCCGCCCCGAAGATCGTTCCAGGCATGGCCCGGCGCGCCTGGATGGATGCCTTTCCGGACCGCCACCCCTATCGCTGTCTGCCGCTGACAATGGCCAACTCGACCGGCTGGGAAATCCTGTGCCCGATCGACCTTGAAGTGACGTGGGATGGCGGTGAGATGGAAACTGCCATCACCCTGAAAAGCTCCGCTGGAGAGGCTGCCATTGCATCCTTCGCCGGCAGTCATTTCCGGCGCGGCATCGTCACCATGCATACCGGGCATCTCTTTCGTACGCCGCCCGGCTGGGCCGTCTGGACGACCGGATCGCCCAACCTCTTCAAGGACGGGGCCGCGCCGCTGACCGGGCTTGTGGAAACAGACTGGCTGCCCTTCCCCTTCACCATGAACTGGCAACTGACCCGCCCCGGCACCGTGCGGTTCGAAAAGGACGAGCCCTTCTGCTTCCTCACGCTGATGGAGCATGAGCGGCTGGAAACCGTGGAGCCGAAGCTGCGCTATCTGGACGATGCGCCCGAGCTGAAGGGCGATTTCGAAGCCTGGGCCAGCGGACGGGCCGATTTCAACAAGCGGCTGGCAGAGCGTGAGACAGGCGCGGTGAAGGATGGCTGGCAGCGCCATTACATGCGCGGCACCAAGGCCGATGGCAGTGGAGCGCAAGCGGCCCACAAGACCAAGCGCCGCCTGAAAGCGCCGCGCGAAACCCCCACCGGTTAAGGTCCGGACGGGCACCGTTTCGATGATATTGCGCGTGGCCGCTCTCTTCTGGCTCCTCGTGCTGGCCGCCGGATGCGGCAGCGAAAGCCGCGGCCCCATGAAAGGTCTGGTGGCGGGCGAGGAGGGTCGTGTGACCCGTATTACCGACGGCGACACCCTAGCCCTCTCCACCGGTCTCTCGGTCCGCCTTGCCAATATCGAGGCCCCGTCCGGCGGCTATCGCGAGCGGCCCGAAATGCCGGGCCACACGGCCTCGAAGCGCGCGCTGGAAACACTTGCGCTCGGGCGGACCGTGCGGCTCTACTATCCCGGCATGACGCGTGACCGGTATGACCGCGCGCTGGCGCATGTCGTGGTGATAGATACCGGCGGCCCGCCAGTCTGGCTGAACATGGAAATGGTGAAGGCCGGACAGGCCTGGGGCCGGTTCTATGCCGACACAGATGCGGGGTATGACGCTATTCTGGCCGCCGAAAGGCCCGCCCGCGAGGCCGGCCTGGGGCTTTGGTCCCTGCCTCGATACCGGGCAGGCAAAGCGGCTTCAGAGGTTGAGGCCCGCAGTTTCGTCTTTCTTGCAGGCGTGTTCGAGCGGTCAAAAGAGGCGTCCGGCACGCCCTGCCGGTTGACGCTCACCGACGCTGCCCTGCCTGTGGTTTCCGACCGGGTCCCCTCAATCAATTGCGATACACCCCGCAAAATGACTGTGCGCGGCTGGTATAATGGCGATGTCCTGTTCGTCTCTCACCCCGGCCATATGGAGGTGCGAGGATAAGGCGGGCACTTCGGGTTAAATTAAGGGCCAACCCTAAACCGCAGGGATGAGTTCGCTTTCTTCCGGGTCGCCGACTAGGGTTTCGAGCGCAGCGCGCAGTTTCTTCAGTGCCTGATGCTCGATCTGGCGGACACGTTCCTTGGAAATGCCGAGCAGGGTGCCGAGCGTTTCCAGCGTCACGGTATCCTCGCTGAGACGGCGCTGCCGGATGATCAGGCTTTCGCGTTCATTGAGAGCGGCCATCGCCTTGGCGATCCATTCGGTGCGCCGCGCACTGTCGCGGCGGTCCATGACTTCGTCTTCCGGGCCTTGCGAGGTATCGGGAAGAAGATCCTGCCACTCGTCTCCGGCTTCGGCCATCGGCGCATTGAGCGACCGGTCCGAACCCGACAACCGCGACGCCATCGCCTCGACATCGCGCACCGGCACGCCGAGCGTGGTGGCGACCAGCGTCTTGTTGTCGGCCGTCATGGTCGCATCGCCGGTATCGTTGATCTTGGCGCGCAGACGGCGGAGATTGAAGAACAGGGATTTCTGCGCGGCGGTGGTGCCGGTGCGCACAATCGACCAGTTACGCAGCACGTAGTCCTGTATCGAGGAGCGGATCCACCAAGCTGCATAGGTGGAAAAGCGCACTTCACGGGCCGGGTCGAACCGTGCGGCGGCCTGCATCAGGCCGACATTGCCTTCCTGAACCAGATCCGACATGGGAAGCCCGTAATTGCGGAACTTCCCGGCCATCGAGATGACCAGGCGCATATAGGCCGACGTCAGATCGTGCAGGGCGGCCTCGTCGCCATCATCTTTCCAGCGGGTCGCCAGCTCGATCTCGTGCGCCTGCTCAAGGAGCGGGATCTGCATGGCGGACCGGACGAAAGCCCGGTCGGCCATGGCATTGTTTGGCTGGCTCGCTGTCATTGTCGCGCTCCCGTTATGCCCTCTGTCATCAAGGGTGTACGCGCGGGAACGCAATATGGATCAATTCACCGGAGAAAAAACTCAGGCGGCCTTCTTGGCGAGCGAAGACGAGAGACGTTCCATCGCTGCATCGCGGTCGATCTTCTCGACAGCGGCAAGCTCACGAGCCATGCGATCAAGCGCATTTTCGTAAAGTTGGCGTTCGGAATAGGACTGCTCGGGCTGGTCTTCGGCGCGGTAGAGGTCGCGGACGACCTCGGCAATGGAGATCAGATCGCCGGAATTGATCTTGGCTTCGTATTCCTGGGCGCGGCGGCTCCACATGGTGCGCTTGATACGGGCACGGCCGGTCAGCGTGCGCAAGGCATCGTCGACGAGCTTGGAGCCCGCAAGGGCGCGCATGCCGGACGTCTCGGCGCGAGCGGTCGGCACACGCAAAATCATCTTGTCCTGATCAAAGGACACGACGTAGACTTCGAACTCGATACCGGACACGGATTCTTTTTCCACGCCCGTCACGATACCAACGCCGTGGGCCGGATACACGACGTGTTGACCGACTTCAAAGCCGGAACCGGTTTGCTTGTCCTGCGCGCGCTTCGCCATAACCCTGTGACCTTCCGAAATAAATGCTGCTACGCAAAAAGACCGGCGCAGGCGTTTGCCCGGCCATTCTGTGCGATCTTTTCCGCGTTCATCCTTTTATAACACAAAAATGACGCCAGTAACAGTCACCGCGATTCCCTGCGACAAACACGACGCTGAAAACGCCTTCTCCAGTACCTCGCAAATCAGCTAAAGGGTTGAACCACCACGGCAATGACCGCGATGATGGCCAGCACGAACGGCACTTCATTGAGCTTGCGCAGCAATTTTGCCGAAACGCGCCCCTCGCCGCGCGCAATGCGTTTGGCCTCTGCAACGAACCAGCCATGAAACCCGGTCAGCACCAGAACGCTGGCGAGTTTCAGCCACATCCAGGGCTGGGACATGATGGCCGGCCATTGAACGGCGATCAGAGCCAAACCGAGAACCCATGTGCCGATGAGTGACGGGGTCATGATGATCTTGCGCAGGCTGGAAATAGCCGTTTCCATCTTGGCATAAAGCTCGCCGCCGGGGCTGGCTTCAAGCTGATAAGCCATGAAACGCGGCAACATTAGAAGTCCAGCCATCCAGGCGATCACCAGAATGATGTGAATCGCGCGCAGCCAGTCATACAGCATCACCGGACGCCCCCGGCGCTGTCCTCGATCATCCGGCAAAGCGTTGCGACATGCTCGGGCGGTGTTTGCGGCAGGATGCCATGGCCGAGGTTGAAGACGTGGGGACGACCGGCATAGGCGGCGAGGATATCGCGCGTCTGGTCTTCCATCGCCTTGCCGCCGGCAATCAGGGCCAGCGGGTCCAGATGGCCTTGCGTGACGATGCTGTTCTCGACCGCAGCATTGATAAAGTCCGGCGCCTGACCCGTATCGAGTGCCAGACAAGTCACACCCGTTTCCCGGGCATAAACCGGGGCCAGCGCGCCGCAACCCCGCGGAAAGCCGATGATCGGCACGGTGACGCCGCGTGCCCGCAACGCTTCGACAATGCGTTTCGTCGGGGCAATCACCGCCCGTTCGAAAAGCGAAACCGGCAAGCCTTCGGCCCAGCTGTCGAACAGCATCAACGCGTCGGCGCCTGCCTCCACCTGATCGGCAAGATAGTCGATGGTTGCCTCTGTGAGCCTGTCCAGCACGGCGTCCAGTTCCTCGGGGTGCTCATAAGCCAGAAGGCGCGGCAGGCGCTTGTCAGTGCCCCCCTTGCCCTCAATGGCGTAGACGCCGACCGTCCAGGGCGACCCGGCAAAGCCGATCAGCGGCGTTCCCTCCGGCAGCGAGGTTTTCAGCCGCCGTACCGTTTCCATGACCGGAGCGAGCCTGCCGCGCACCTTTGAAGCGGGAACGCGGGCCAGCTCGTCTGCTGTCGTCAGCGGATCGAGCTGCGGACCCTCATTCTGCACGAAACGCAGATTGCGCCCCATGGCATCAAGGATCAGCAGAATATCCGCAAACAGGATCGAGGCGTCGAAGGGAAACCGTCGCAAGGGCTGCAGGGTTGCCTCGCAGGCAATCGATGGCGTGTAGCAAAATTCAACAAAGTCCCGCGTCCGCGCACGAAGCTCGCGGTATTCGGGAAGATAGCGCCCTGCCTGTCGCATCAGCCAGACCGGAGGACGATCCACCGTTTCACCACGCAGGGTTTTCAGAAAGCGGCTTTCGCTGACAGAGGCCATAAACCAAATCCTTAAGGATATATGAATCTTATTATTGATTCTTTAGGCCGTGGAGAAAGGTAAACAAACCGTTAACGCGAGGGTTTTCGTCGCATTTCCAGACATGAGTCACAGACTCTCCACAGCTTCACCGGATCGTGAAGCGGGCCGATGGATTTGATCGCATACAGGTTTTGTCCGGGCACGGCAAAACCCTTCACACCGGCGGATTCAAGACGGAACACGGACTAGGTTTCCGGGACGGCCTGTGGGAATCTTTTCGATAACCGCGCAAAACAAAATTACTCCACAACGCATTCACAGTGCGTGTGAATTGTTCCATGCAAGGGATGCTCCACGCTCCGCGCCCGAAAGACCGGTTTTTCTAATGTTTGTGTATTTCAACGTTCATCTGGTGTCGGACTCGACCGGCGAAACATTGAACGCAATCATGCGGGCAGCGGTTGCACAGTTCGAACAGATCATGCCGCTGGAGCACAATTATTATCTGGTGCGTTCCGAGCGTCAGTTGGCACGGGTGATCCGCGAGATTGAAGCGGCGCCGGGCGTCGTCTGGTTCACGATTTCCGATGAGACATTGCGCGGGCAACTGGAAACCTATTGCCGTCAGAACGGACACCCCTTGCTGGCGGTGCTGGACAGTTCCGTCAGCATGCTGAGCCGTCACCTCGGCCTCTCGGCGACCGAGCGGATTGCCGGTCAGCACACGATGAATGACGATTATTTCGAACGGATCGACGCCATCAACTATACCCTTGCCCATGACGATGGTCAGGGGCTCGGTGGCATCCATAATGCCGATGTGGTACTTGTGGGGGTGTCCCGGACATCCAAGACCCCGACATGTGTCTATCTGGCCAACCGGGGCGTGAAGGCAGCCAATGTGCCGCTTGTGCCCGGGATACCCGCGCCTGTGGAACTGACCGATCTGACCGGCCCGTCCGCGCCCCTGGTTATCGGGCTGCGTATCTCGCCGGACAGATTGTTGCAGATACGCCGCCAGCGACTGATCTCGATGAAGGATGACGGCCAGTCCGACTATGCCGATGACGAAACTGTCCGGCGCGAGGTAACCGAGGCCAACCGTCTTTTTGCCCGCCATAAATGGCCGACAGTCGAAGTATCCCGGCGCTCGGTCGAAGAAACGGCAGCCGCCATTTTGAACAAGCTGAAGGAGCACAGGTCATGATCAGGGCAGCGCTGACCCTTGCATCGAAGAGTGAAGCCCGTGCCTCCCTGCTCCGCGGTGCCGGTCTGACGATCAATATCGCACCGCCGGGCGTGGACGAGGATGCGCTTAAACTGGCCATGCGTGCCGAGGCATTGTCCCCGAAAGATCAGGCCGAATATCTGGCGGAAATGAAGGCCGTGAAGGTGTCTGCGGCAAAACCGGGGCTCGTATTGGGCGGTGACCAGATGCTCTCGCTCGACGGCGAGGGCTTTGACAAGCCGCAGAGTCTGGATGAGGCTGCGCACCGCCTGCACCAGTTTCAGGGCAAGATGCATCATCTGGAAACGGCCATCGTGATTGCCGAAAACGGGGAAGCCATTTGGCGGCATGTATCTCGCCCCCGCCTGACTATGCGCGCCCTCGGGGCAGACGAGATCGACGCCTATTTGAAGACCGTCGGTGAAGATGTGCTTGCCAGTGTCGGTGCCTACAAGCTGGAAGGCCCGGGCGTTCAGCTCTTTTCGGCGATCGAAGGAGACTACTTCTCCATTCTCGGTCTGCCGCTCCTGCCGCTTCTGGGTTTCCTGCGTGGCCGCGAAACGGCAGATCGCATTGTATGAGGCGGCTGTTTGGCGTGGTCGGCGACCCGGTCGCCCATTCCCTGTCGCCGCGTTTGCACCGGTTCTGGTATGAGGCCACCGGATTTGCCGCAGACTATGTCGCACTCAACCTGGTTTCGGAAACGGTCGATGCAGACCTGCAAGCGCTCGCACGTGCCGGATTTGCCGGACTGAATGTGACCCTGCCCCACAAGATCGCCGCCATGTCGGCTTGCAGTACGCTTTCAGATGCGGCGGCCTCGATCGGCGCGGTAAATACTCTGGTCAGATCCGGCAACGACCGGAGCTGGCTGGGACACAATACCGACTGGAGCGGGTTGAGCTGGGCGCTCGACCGGCTCATAGGCGGCGGCACCATGGATAAACCCCTGATGATTGGCGCAGGCGGGTCTGCGCGGGCAGTTGCCTATGCGCTTGGGCAGCGCGGGCTCGCATTCGATCTGGTCAATCGTACGACTGCGCGCGCCGAAACCCTTTGCCGCGAAATGGATCTGAACACTGTCACTGTTCTGCCACTTGCTGCGCTGGCCAAGGCCGCATCAAACACCGCGCTCGTCATAAACACCACCAGCGCGGGACATAGCGGCGAAATGCTGGATCTGCCGGAAACAGAGGGCGGAGTTTTCCTCGATCTCTCCTACGGGGCTGCTGCGCATGGTATGGCAAATGCTGCGCGGGCACGCGGCTGGCAGGTCGAGGATGGACTTGCCATGCTTGTCGGTCAGGCGGCGGATGCCTTTACGCTCTGGTTCGGTATCGAGCCTGACCGTGAGGCGGGGCTTTCCATGCTGCGCGCGCACCTTGACCGGGAGGAGACAGCGCCTTGATGTATCTCGGATTGACCGGCTCCATCGGCATGGGCAAATCGGCGACGGCGGCCATGTTCAGGGAACTTGGCTTGCCGGTCTATGATGCCGACGCCGCCGTTCACGCCATCTATGCACCGGGAGGCGCGGCCGTTGGTCCGCTTGGCGAACGCTTTGCAGGCAGTATCGGCGCGGACGGCGCGGTTGACCGGGCCGCACTTCGCAAAGCCGTGCTGGGCGATGATGCGGCGATGAAAGATCTGGAAGCCATCGTCCATCCACTCGTGGCGCAGAGCCAGATCGCCTATCGTAAGGAATGTGAGGCTAACAGCGAGCCTTTGGCCATCCTCGATATTCCGCTTCTGTATGAAACCGGCGGCGAAGCCAGGTGCGACCGCGTCGCTGTCGTGACGGCCACCGCAGAAGAACAACGCGCCCGTGTTCTGGCGCGCGACGGCATGACGCCGGAAGCGTTCGAGGCCATTCTGGCGCGGCAGATACCGGATGCGGACAAGCGTGCGCGAGCTGACTATATAATCAACACGCGGCATGATCTTGCCTATGCCCGCGAGCAGGTCGCGGCGCTGGTGGCGGTGCTGCTGCGAACCCTGTCAGAGGAGAGTCCCGATGCGTGAGATCATGTTCGACGTGGAGACGACCGGGTTTCACCATGGCGGCGACGACCGGATCGTCGAGGTCGGCGCGGTCGAGTGCGTCAACTTCATGCCGACCGGTGAGGTGTTCCAGATGTATGTGAACCCGGCTCGTCCGATCCCGGAAGAAGTGATCCGCGTTCACGGCATTACCGATGAGAAGGTTGCCGATGCGCCGCGTTTTGAAGACCCTGACGTCGTTGATGCCCTGCTTGCCTTCTTCGGGGATTCACCCATCGTGGCGCACAACGCCAATTTCGACCGTAGTTTCCTGAACGCCGAACTTCGCCGCTGCGGGCGCGACCCGATAGCCTCGACACGCTTCATCGATACCGCGGCTATGGCCCGAAAAAAGTTTCCGGGAAGCCCCGCCTCTCTCGATGCGCTCTGCCGCCGGTTCAATATCTCGACTGAAGCACGAACCTATCACGGCGCACTTCTCGATTCCCGGTTGCTGGCGGATGTCTATCTGGAACTGAATGGCGGCCGCCTGCGGTCGTTCGAATTTCGGGTCAGCGATGCTGAACGCGCGGCGGCTCCGGGGGGAAACGACGCACCGCGCCAACGCGAAACGCCGCTCAAGCCGCTTTTGACGGAGGCCGAACGGGCTGCCCATGCCCGCTTTGTCGAAACGCTCGGATCGGCCGATACACCGGCTGTCTGGAAGCGGCTTGCGGAGGATGTGGCAGGCTGATGCCCTGAATGCCGCGCGCTCGCTCCCTTGTCTCTGCGCGCGTGGGCCTCATTTAGACAATTCATGCTATCCGTGCTGACGCGGACAGGCAAACACCTATATAACGATTGCAAACAGGCTGCAGACCGGACCTATGAACGCGTCAATGATCGAACTTCTATTTCTTGCCGGTGTCGCGATTTTCGTCGTGACACGGCTGATCGGCGTCATGGGTCAGAAGCGCGGCGCCCCTCCGCCCTCTGCCGACAACAAGGGCAACACGGCGCGGCTGCACCGCGTCGGGCCCGCCAATGAAAGCCTGGGCGATGAAGATGCGCCGGACCGCGATCTTGGCGCGCCGGTCGATGGCCTGGACGAGATCCGCCGCGCCGATGAGGGCTTCTCGCGACATGCTTTCGTCAGCGGGGCCAAACAGGCCTATGAAATGATCGTCACGGCCTTTGCCGAAGGGGACCGCAGCGCCCTGAAGCCGCTGCTGACACCGGAGGTCTATGACGCCTATATCGCTGCGATAGACGCCCGCGAAGCCGACGGAACGCCTCCTCTGGAGTTTGTCCGGTTGAAGCAGGCGTCGGTCGAAAACGGTGAACTGGACGGCAGTGTTGCCTCCATTGATGTGATGTTCGAAGCCGAACTGAGCGAAGGCGAGCGTATTCGCCAGACCCGCGAAGAATGGACATTCGAGCGCGACCTGAAAGCACGGGACCCCAATTGGCGTCTGTCCGGCGTTACTCCGGCCTCCTGATCGGCCTTGGCCTGCTGATAGCGGGCTGCGGCGACGGGCAAGATGCAGGTAACGGGCAAACGCCTGTGCCGCCGTCGGACATGCATGTCGAAACGCAAGGCCCCGTGATTGGGCCGGCACTTGCCACCGAAGAGCTTCCCGACTGGCAAACGGCTGACCTCGCGCCTGCAATGGCCGCGTTTCAACGCAGCTGCGATGTCTGGCGGCAAAGACCGCCGGACAGTCCGGTTTCGGATATGGCAGCCTATGGTGGCACGGTTGCTGAATGGTTGCCGGCCTGCGAGGCCCTTCCGGACTACGTGGCATCGGGACGTTTCAATGCATTCTTCGAGGATAATTTCGAAGCCCGTGAAGTTCTGCCCAGCGGCGATATCAACCGGTTCACCGGATACTACGAACCGGAAATCATCGCCACGCGCACGCCCATGGAGGGCTTCGAAGCGCCGATCCCGGCCCGCCCGTCCGATCTGATCGAGGTAAAGCTGCAGGATTTCGAGACCGCCCTGCCTGGCCGAACGATTTGGGGTAAGGTAGAAAACGGCGCGCTCAAGCCATATGACCCGCGAGCAGAGATAGACCCGGCGGCGCTCCCGGCGCTGGGGTATGCGCATCCGGCCGACGTCTTCTTTCTGCAGATACAAGGGTCGGGACGCTTGCGATTTGCCGATGGCGAGGTGATCCGCGCCGCTTTCGACAGTCATAATCACCGCCCGTTTGCCTCCATGGCCAACTGGCTGCTGGAGCGCGGTGAGATCAAGCGTTCGCAGGCGGGTATGACGGGCATTCGTGCGTGGATGGACCGGGCCGGGCCGGTTGCATCAGCCGAAGCCATGGCAGCAAACCCCCGCTTCGTGTTTTTCCGTGCGCAGACCATCGAAGACCCTTCGCTTGGCCCGAACGGAGCGATGGGTGTTCCGCTGACAGCCTTCGGAAGCGTTGCGGTGGATCGCAATCTGCATCCGCTCGGCATTCCGGTGTTCATCGAAACCGTCCTGCCGCGCCGCGCCGGAGACTGGCGCGGAACGCCGTGGTCCGGCGTCATGATCGCGCAGGATACCGGTGGGGCCATACAGGGCGCCGTGCGGGGCGATCTTTATTTCGGCACCGGAGCGGAAGCGGGCGCGCGGGCCGGATCGATGAACCATGAAGGCCGTATGTGGGTATTGCTGCCGAAACTGGCTGATACGGCGGCAGGGCCAGCGTCGTGACGCGGCGCGAACGCGGACTGAATGCACTGGAAGCCCGCATCTGGTCGCGCATAGGAAAGACCGTCAAACCGCTGGAAAAGCCAAAGCGGGCACCTGCGCCGCCTGCCGACACGAGACAACAAGGGCCAATTGCATCGCCGGTACCGCCTGTCCATGGCCGTCCCCGTGCGACACCCGAGGACCTGCACCGTCTGTTAAGCGGGACCACTGTCCGCGAAACACCGGAAGGCGGCTGGCGGGTGGCCACTGCCAGGGCCAGTCCGCCCCCCGGAGCCAGCCCGGATGATCGCGGCCGCGAAAAGAAAGTCCGGCGCGGACGGGTGGATGTTTCCGCGCGTCTGGATCTGCACGGACACACGCAGGAGACCGCGCTTCCGGCACTGGCAGGCTTTCTGGCGCATCATCGCAGCGAAGGCGCGCGCAGTGTTCTGGTGATCACGGGCAAGGGTAGACCCACCGGCGAGGGCGTCCTGCGATCGCGTTTGCCTGACTGGCTCGCGCGTCCGGAAATCAGGGTGCACACGAGCGGCTATGCCTCCGCCCATGCCAGACATGGCGGAGAGGGCGCGTTCTACGTGTTCCTGAAGGCGCGCCCGCGGTGATCGTCGTTATCAGGTGTACTCGGTCCCCATCCATCTACTTCATGGCATGCAGTCCGCGGGACAGAAACACAAAGCTCAGAACGGCGATCATGCCTGCTGCGACCAGGCCGAGCCCGCGCTCATAAAAGCCGTCAATATCTGTCGGCACCATGAAGAAACCGGGTGCCGCCAGCCCCCAGAGGATGCCGAGCGCGACCAGCATCCAACGTGACCGGGTGTGATTTCTCCCCGTGCCCGGCGCGAGGCAGAGCGGCGTTACCAGAAAGAGTACTCCGAGCGCGATGACGAGATAGAGGTGGATGACCACCCCTTCATTGTCTCCGTCCCCATACTCGTTGCGGGCACCGATAATGACAACGAAGACAGCGAGCATGGCAAGGGAGAGCACGTCGGCCGACCATAAAGACTTTCCCAGATGAGCGTGCGAAGCCGCCAGTGCAATGGCCACCAGCCCCGCTGCAAAGCCGAACAGCGCAAAGTCGGCAATCCATTCGGAATTGCCAGCGGCCAGATCGCTTATCGTGTCGGATACCCAGTTGTAGTCGGGAACGAAGAAAGGTGCGACGATCATGCCGACGAGCAGAGCCGCACACCCCGCAAACCCGACGCTGCCAAGGATGATCAGAAGTGCGGGGCGCTCTTCGGTCGTGGTCGGTCCATTGCTAGAATTGCTCATATCCGGCCCGGTCTCTTGCATGACGTATACGTCTGGAGCGGTTCGATACGGGCGAAAGTTCCATCTCCGGGCGCTTTCGATCCCCCTCCTTGGTCGCGAAATCAGTTTAACGGCTGATCCCCCTCCATCTCCCCCTTTTCAAGGGGGAGGGTCGACCGTGAAGCGTTTACAGACGGAAACCCCTCCCCATGAAAGGGGGAGATGGAGGGAATCCAACTACCCAGAAAGCCAGGCCGCTAGCGGGCCGCTTTTTCTCTGAGCCCGGAAATGCCCTGACGTTTGGCGATTTTCTTTGCCACCGCATCGAGTGTGATCTCACGGCTCGCGAGGGCGACAAGCAAATGATATATCAGATCAGCGGACTCGTCGGTAATATCTGTCGAAGTCCCGCCAGCGATGGCGAGGGCCAGTTCGACCCCTTCTTCGCCAATCTTCTTCGCGGTCCGATGCGGTCCGGCGGCCAGAAGCTGAGCGGTATATGAGTTGGTGACGTCTTCAGCTTCGGCGCGCGCATCTATCGTATCGGCGAGTTGCCCCAGCACATCTGCAAGGTTGTCTACTGAACCGAGTGGCATAAGCGTCCCCAAAACGAATCAGGGTCTCACAGCAACCCCAGCAGCCTGCATAGCCGCTTTTGCCTCTTTCAGCGAGACCTCGCCAAAGTGAAAGATCGAGGCGGCGAGGACGGCATCGACGCCGGTTTCGCGCACACAGTCCGCCAGATGCCGGGCATTTCCCGCACCACCGGAGGCAATGACGGGAATGCTCACCGAAGATTTGACGGCGGATGTCAGCGCAATGTCGAAACCGGATTTCGTTCCGTCGCGGTCCATTGAGGTGAGGAGAAGCTCCCCTGCGCCCTTCTTCGCAACGTCCCTTGCGAAGGCAACGGCGTCCTTGCCCGTGGCCCGTGAGCCGCCATGCGTGAAAATCTCAAAACCGCCGCGTCCGTTACTGCGAGCATCTATGGCGACGACGACGCATTGGCGACCCACACGGGCAGCGCAGCGGGCCACAATCTCAGGATCATTCACTGCTGCCGTATTGATGGCGACCTTGTCGGCTCCGGCGCGAAGGAGCGTCACCATGTCGTCCGGCGTACGCACGCCGCCGCCGACGGTCAGCGGCATGAAACAGTTGCTGGCCGTTGCGGTAATGATGTCCAGAAGCGTGCCCCGGCCTTCCGAGCTGGCCGAGATATCGAGAAAACACAGCTCGTCCGCGCCCTGCGCGTCATAGGCCTTGGCCAGCGCGACAGGGTCGCCCGCATCACGCAGATCGACGAAGTTGACACCCTTCACCGTGCGCCCGTTCTTGACGTCCAGGCAGGGGATGATGCGGGTTTTCAGCACGCCGCTGCCAGCGCCCCGGCCGCGTCGATATCGCCGTCATAAAGGGCGCGGCCAAGGATGGCCCCCGATATGGGTCGCGTTCCGGATGCGTTCCGGAGCGCGGTGATGTCCTCTGTCGAGCGAAGTCCGCCCGAGGCGATCACCGGAATATCCACAGCGTCTGCCATGGACTGGGTGAGGTCGACATTGACGCCAGTCTTCATACCGTCGCGCCCGATGTCCGTGACGATCAGGGCTGCAACACCAGAATTGGCAAATGCCTTGGCCAGATCCAGCGCGGCGAGGTTCGAGGTTTCCGCCCAGCCCTCGACAGCTACCATACCGTCTCGCGCATCGATACCGACCGCGACACGGCCCGGAAAGGCTTTGGCTGCTGCCTTGACGAACGCCGGATCGCGCACCGCGGCCGTTCCGAGGATCACCCGCGCAATTCCGGCCTCCAGCCAGGCTTCGACATGGGCCATGGAGCGCAAACCGCCGCCGAGCTGAACCGGCATGTCGATGCTGGAGAGCACCGAACGGACGGCGTCGCCATTGCGGCTTTCTCCTGCGAAGGCACCGTCCAGATCGACGATGTGCAGATAGCGAAAACCGGCGGCCTGAAACGTCACCGCCTGATCTGCGGGGCTGGAGGAGAACCGCGTCGCACGGGTCATGTCGCCGCGAATGAGGCGGACACATTCGCCACCTTTCAGGTCGATGGCAGGGTAAAGCGTAAATTCGGTCATGGTGTCCAGTTCAACCAGTTGGTCAGCACCCGCAAGCCGGTCTGCTGGCTTTTTTCAGGGTGGAACTGGGTACCGACAAGCGTATCGCGAGCAATGATCGCGGCAAACGGCCCCCCATGATCGCTGGTCGCGATCACATCTGACCGGTTTGCGGCATCATACGCATAGGAATGCACGAAATAGGCATGGGCATCGTCCGGCAGACCGGCGAGTACCGGGTGGTTTCCGGTGGCGGTGAGTTCATTCCAGCCCATATGCGGCACCGGCAGATTGCCGGACGGTTTCAGAGGCCCGACCGTGCCGGGGATCCAGCCAAAACCCGGCGTGTCGCCATCCTCCAGCCCGTTCGTCGCCATAAGCTGCATGCCGACGCAGATACCCAGAACGGGGCGCGCCTTGTCGCCCACTGCCGCGTTCAGTGCTTCGGTCAGCCCCGGTCTTGCATCGATGGCGCGCTTGCAATCGGCAAAGTGTCCGACGCCCGGAATGACGATGCGGTCAGCGCTTTCGATAGCTTCGCTACGGTCGCTGCTGGTAATCTCTACGGACAGTCCGGCCTCATGGACGCAGCGCTGCAGGGCGCGCTCGACCGAGGGGAGGTTTCCCGATCCGTAATCAACGATAACAAGACGAGCCAATGTTTGCGGCCTTCAGGGCTGGGAAACGCGATCAGAGCGAGCCCTTCGTGGAGGGGGCCTCACCGCCATATACATCGTCGGGGGCGCAGCCCTCCCGCAGAGCCCGCGCAAGCGCCTTGTAGGCGCTTTCGACGATGTGATGCGAGTTTTCGCCATACAGGTTTTCGACGTGCACACAGGCACCCGATTTCATCGCGAAGGCATGAAACCATTCCTTGAACAGCTCTGTGTCCATCGCGCCGACCGTGTCGCGGGCAAACGCGACTTTCCAGACCAGATAAGGCCGGTTGCAGAGGTCTATGCTGGCGCGGGTCAGGGTCTCGTCCATCGGGATGTAGGCGTGCCCGAACCGGCGTATGCCGGAGAAATTCCCGAGAGCCTCGCGAACGGCACTGCCGATAACCATGCCGGTGTCCTCGACAGTGTGGTGCATGTCGATGTGGAGATCGCCCTTGGTGCGAACTTTCATGTCAAAGGCGGCATGCTTGGTGAAACTCTCCAGCATGTGATCGAAGAAACCGATTCCAGTCTCGATATCGGCCTTGCCGGAGCCGTCCAGCACGAGGTCGACCTCGATCTGCGTCTCGCGGGTTTCGCGCGTCACGTGGGCGCGTCTTTGCTGGTCGGACATATGTCCCCGCCTGTCTTGTCTGTGCCGTGCGCAGCGAATTAGCGCGCATTCACCTAATACTAAACATATTTTTCCAGAAAGGGGGGAGAGGTGCGTCTGAACGTACCATAAGAGGCAGAGAAAGCCCGATGAAGTTGCAAAGTTTCTTGAGCAAAGGTGGGGGCCGAAGCGTCAAGAGAAATGTCCTGCTGTATGTGGGGCTTCTGCTCCTGACAGTCTGTGGCGGCATTACGCTTGCAAACCTGATGAGCGACCGGATGGACAAGTCCAGGGAGTTGCGGTTCCGTACCGACAACATCGCGCTTGTTCTGGCCGATGTCGGCAATGCTGACCTGCGCTACCGTGAAGTCGGACGGCTGGAACGCCTGATCTCTACTTTTGGCGGCCGTTTCAACATCATGGGCATCGTGATCGTGGATGGCGAGGGCGTAGCCACGGTCGAATACGACGCTGGAGATACTCCTTCGCTGGATCCTCTGCGTGCGGCGGCAGAGGAAGCCCGGCTGTCCGGCGACATTGCCCGGTCTGAAACCAGACATTCCTATGTCACCGCCCGGCCTGTCGAGATGAACGGAGAGGTCGTCGGCTCTGTCGCTATTGCGCTTGGCAAGGCAGAAATGCTCGCAGTCACGGTCAAGTCGATCTTGTGGAACCTGTCGCTTAGTCTGATCGTGGCACTCATTGCGTTCACGGTCACGCTCCTCATTCTCAAACGGATTTCTGATCCGCTTACAAAGCTGACCGAGTTTGCCGAAGGCGTGCGGGTCGGCCGGATGTCTGACCGCATCTCGATCAGGACCGGCGACGAATTCGAGCGTCTGGGCAACGCCATGAACCGTATGCTCGAACGTATCGATTCCTCGCTTGAGCAGATCCGCAGGCTCGCCTTCGTCGATTCCGTTACCGATCTGCCCAATCGCGATCTTTTCACGCGGCATGTCGAGGGCGCATTGGCCAAGCGGTCAGGAGCCGAGCTGGTCGCCGTGATCCAGTTCAACGTTGACCGGTTCCGTTGGGTCAACGAAACCATGGGGCCGCAAAAGGGCGATGAGGCGTTGTCACTGATCGGCTTGCGGATTTCCAAGTCCATGGCAACTGCCGACAAGACGGTGCGAATGCTGGACGGTCAGAAAAGGCCGAGCATCATCTCCAGGCTCGGTGCTGACGAATTTGCCGTTCTGGTGCCAAGTGTTTCCAGCAAGGAGGATATTGCCCGTATCGTCCAGATGACCATAGCCTCGATGCGACAGCCACTGGAACTGGCCGGACAGACGGTTTCACTTGGGCTGGCAGCCGGTGCGGCTTTCGCGCCCGACCATGGTGAGTCCGCCGAAACGCTGATGCGAAACGCCGATCTCGCCCTGAAGGAAGCCAAGCGCTCAGGCCGAGGCAAGTCGCGTCTGTTCTCGAGCAAGCTCAATCAGGCTGCACAGGACCAGATCACGCTCGAAGCGGACCTGCGCACGGCCATAGCCAATGATGAGTTCGAACCCTTCTTTCAGCCGAAGGTCGATTTCCGGACCGGCGCGATCTGCGGCGCGGAAGCGCTCGTGCGGTGGCGCCGTGCTGATGGCAGCCTGGTTTCGCCCGGCTTGTTCATTCCGATGGCCGAACATATCGGTCTCATCTCCTCCATCGGTGATACGGTTCTTCGAAAGTCCTGCATCGAGGCGGCTGCGTGGATGCGCTCCGGTTTCGAGTGCAAGGTGGCCGTGAACGTTTCACCGCTGCAGCTGGAAGAGCCCAATTTCGCGGAGAAGGTTCTTATTGCCTTGCGCGAAGCAAGCTTGCCGCCGGGACGCCTTGAACTGGAGATCACCGAGAGCCTCGCTGTGAACGATCCCGAGCGCGTATCGGAAATCATGCGTCCATTGCGCGCCATGGGTGTGCGGCTGGCCATTGATGATTTCGGTGCGGGGCATTCAAACCTTGGCACCCTCACCAAGCTGCCCTTCGATGTCTTCAAGATCGACCAGCAGTTCGTCAGTGCGCTTCACTCCGACAAGCAGGCTCCGGCCATTTGCGACATGATCCTGGCGCTTGCAGAAACGCTGGGTCTGGAAACGGTCGCCGAGGGCGTCGAGACCGTGTCGCAGAGCGACTTCCTGCGCCGCCGGGGCTGTACCATCGCGCAAGGCTATCTCTATTCGCGGCCTTTGCCTGCCAACGAGATCCTGCCTTTCCTTGAGAACTGGACGCCGTTCGGCGGCCTGCCCGTGGAGCAGGGGATCGATCCGATGGATTTTGCGCCGGAAGCCCGCATCAGGGCCTGATGAGAGTTACCGGCGCCTAGAGCGGCGGGCGTAAAATCTGAAGCGCTTGATGGTGTGGATCGTTTGTCCCGGAGAGGAGCAGACCGGACCAGCATGCACGCATGCTGGGAGGATTGCGACGCGTCCGGGGCGGATGAGACGCGCCAAGCGTGTTGCGGTGCAGTGAGCAGACCTTTCAAGGATATGTGCCAGCAGGGCCACCCTGCGGGCCACTGGCCTTTTCCGCCAGGGCGGCGTCGCGATCCTCACCCGATGCCCGCATCGGGCTGCGGTGCGCTCCGGGCCCTGACGAAAAACTCCAGCGGTCAAGCGTTCCAGATTCTTCGCCCGACGCTCTAATTGCCTGCGAGGTGCCGCCCGTTCTTGAACAGGGGCGCGTGGCCTTCCAGATAGGGCGGATGCAGAACACCATGTCATCCGGGGCCGCTTCTCCCTGGCACGCCACCACCATCCTCGCTGTCCGCAAGAACGGTAAGGTCGTCATCATCGGCGACGGTCAGGTCTCGATGGGTAACACCGTCATGAAGGGGAATGCCCGCAAGGTTCGCCGCCTCGGAAACGGCAGCGTGCTTGCCGGGTTCGCCGGCGCAACCGCCGATGCCTTCACCCTCTTCGAACGGCTTGAGCAGAAGCTGGAGCGTTTTCCCGGCCAGCTGATGCGGGCAGCGGTCGAACTGGCCAAGGACTGGCGGACTGAAAAGTATCTCCAGAAGCTGGAAGCCATGCTGATCGTGGCTGATGCCGACATAACGCTGGTGATTACCGGACAGGGCGATGTGCTCGAGCCCGACCATGACACGGTCGCCATCGGGTCGGGCGGCAACTTTGCCGTGTCCGCAGCCCGCGCTGTCTATGAATACGAAGATGATGCGCTGGAGATTGCCCGCCGGGCGATGGCCATAGCAGCAGACATCTGCGTTTTCACCAATTCGAACACTGTGATGGAATTTCTGGAAAGCTAGGCCGACACGCCCGCGGCGCCTTTCCGCGTCCGTCACGACCCGACCCCACCCGATAAGGATACGCCCCTCAAATGGCCGAGTTTACCCCGCGCGAAACCGTTTCCGAACTGGACCGTCACATTGTCGGTCAGGACGATGCCAAGCGCGCCGTCGCCATTGCGCTGCGCAATCGTTGGCGCCGCAAGCAGGTGCCGGCCGAACTGCGTGACGAGATCACGCCGAAGAACATCCTGATGATCGGGCCGACGGGCGTCGGCAAGACCGAGATATCACGGCGGCTGGCAAAGCTGGCCGATGCGCCATTCCTGAAGGTGGAAGCGACCAAGTTTACCGAGGTCGGCTATGTCGGGCGCGACGTCGAGCAGATCATCCGCGATCTTGTCGAGGCCTCGATCGGTCAGGTCGTGAACGCCGCCGCAAGGATGTGCGGGCCAGTGCCGAAAAGGCGGCCGAGAACCGCGTGCTGGATGCGCTCGTCGGAGAGACGGCGCAGGCGTCCACCCGGGAGAGCTTCCGCGCGCGTCTTCACAAGGGTGAGCTGGACGACCGTGATATTGATGTCGAAATGGCTGACAGCTCCTCGCCGCTGGACATGATGGACCTGCCCGGCGGGGGCGGCTCCATGGGCATGATCAACCTCTCCGACATGCTGGGCAAAGCCATGGGCGGTCGCACCAAGCGCGTCCGCATGAAGGTGAAAGATGCCTACAAGCCGCTGATCACCGAAGAGAGCGACAAGCTGCTCGACGACGAGACCGTGATCCGCGAAGCTGTCCGCGCCGTTGAGGAAGACGGCATCGTGTTTCTTGACGAGATAGACAAGGTGGCGTCCCGGGCCGAACGGGGTGGGGCAGATGTTTCACGTGAAGGTGTCCAGCGCGACCTCCTGCCTCTGATCGAGGGCACAACCGTTTCAACCAAGCGCGGGCCGGTAAAGACAGACCATGTTCTGTTCATCGCGTCGGGCGCGTTCCATGTCGCCAAGCCGAGTGATCTTCTGCCCGAATTGCAGGGCCGTCTGCCCATCCGTGTCGAGCTGAAGGCTCTGACGCGCGATGAGTTCCGCCGAATCCTGACCGAGCCTGAAGCCAGCCTGATCCGCCAGTACAAGGCGCTGATGGCGGCCGAGAATGTCACGCTTGAGTTTACCGAGGATGCCATTGATGCCATCGCCGATCTGGCTGTGCAGGTGAATGACAGCGTCGAGAATATCGGCGCGCGGCGGTTGTTGACGGTGATGGAGCGGTTGCTGGACGATATCTCGTTCACCGCTACGGACCGGTCCGGTGAAACGATCGAGATCGATGCCGCTTATGTGCGCGAACGGGTCGGCGACCTGGCGAAGAACGCGGACCTCTCGAAGTTTATTCTCTAGGGTTTGAGAGAACGCGCTGCCGCATTTCGACAAGCTCAATGTGACAGCGTATGAGGCGCACTCTTCCCGCTACGCCAGCGCGGTAGCGCGTGGCGTCCAGCGATATCCTTCAAACCGAGATTGGTGCCGGGCAGATTCTTCTGGACTCCACGCCTTCGGCTGGAGTGGCGCGGAACACTCAGTGTAGAGCGTGGATGCGCGCTGTCGCATTTCGACAAACTCAATGTGACAGCGCTTTTCGTCCTCGTCCTTGAGCCCAAGCCGCTCTCGTCCTGAGCGGAGGTCTCATCCGGTGCAGAAGGTCTCATCCTGAGCCTGTCGAAGGATCAAGACCCTTCACGCTCCCTCTCGTGCTTCGACAAGCTCAGCATGAGAGGCGTGGATGCGCGCTGCCGCATTTCGGCACGCTCAATGTGACAGCGCTTTCCGCCTTCCTCCTTGAGCTTGCTTTAAAGGTCGGACGCGAGTCCTGTTCGGCACCCCTAGCTAAGCCTTCATGTCGAATACCATCGAGACGGTATAGCCCGGAGGGGTGTTTTCGCGCGTCAAAGCCGCCCCGATTTGCGATGCCAGACTGTCGATCAGACTTGTTCCGAGTCCGGTACTGGCCTTTTCTGCCAGACCTGTTCCGTCGTCTGAGATAGAGAGGGTAGCGCGTCTGCCTTCCGAGACGCGGAAGGACACATCAACCCGTCCGCGCTCACGCCCGATAAAGGCATGTTTTATGGCGTTCGTGACAATCTCGTTGACCAGCATGGCCAGCGATATGGCGAGATCGGAGTCCAGCATGACGGGGTCGGCGGTTACGTGGATCTCAAGCTCGGTATCGATGCCGTCGATGGACTGGTGCAGCTCGTCGCAAAGATTCTTCAGATAATCGTCTGACCTGACGGAGGCTTCAGCCTGTTGCCGGTATAGAAGCTCGTGCACCGAGCTGATGGCACGCACCCGGTCGCGGGCAGATTGCAGGCTGTCGCGCGCGGGGCCCTCCCCCAGCTTGCGGGCCTCAAGCCCGAGAATGCTGGAGACGATCTGCAGGCTGTTCTTGATGCGGTGATTGACCTCTTTCAGGAGCATCTTCTGGTCTTCGACCAGCCGGTTGCGGTCGATAAGGGTTTGTTCCAGTTCCCTTTCGCGTCGCCGGATATCGGTCACGTCCATGACGACGCCGACGAAACGGGCGGGGACATTAGTGAAATCCTTCACCGCCCGGCCTTGTGAAACGATGTGGCGCAGTTCCCCGTTCGGCCAGATCAGCCGGTATTCCATGTTGAGCTCGGTATCGTCCTCAATGCTCGCAAAAGTCTCGAACCCTTTTTCTATGACGGCTCTGTCTTCCGGATGAATGCGGTCGGCATACTTTTCGTTGGAAATGGGCCGGTCGCTGTCGCTGAACCCGTACATACGGTCAAAATTAGCGGATGTGATGGCAGAGCCGCTGGCGGGATCGAGCTCCCAGGTTCCAAGCGACCCGATGTCCATGGCCAGAGACTCGCGAAGTTCCACCTCGCGGCGCCCGAGAATGTCTTCTGTGCGATCGTCCAGCGTGATCATGAGCCCGACGGTCACACCCTCTTCGAGGATGGGCGCATTCAGCAGCTTCCAGATCTTGATCTGGAAACCGGGCGCGCCGTCAGGTTTGGGTATGTCGTAGCGTTGTGTGGCCATTGCATGTGGCTGCCCGGTCTTGACGACACGCTTGAACGACTTGCGGATGTTGGCTTCGCCGCCATGCCGACGGGTATCCGGGTTTTCGGGGAATACGTCGAACAGTCCCTTGCCGATCACCTGTTCGGGTCTTGTATTCGTTGTCTCGAAGTAGGCGGCAGTTGCCTGGACGATCTGAAAATCAGTCGTCAAAAGGACGTGAATTCCCGGCAAGGCCTGGAATACGGCTTCAAAGTCGATCTTTGTTCGTATTGGCATGAACACGTGACCCCGAAACCGACGCCCCCTGGCACCTGCTCTGTAAGGGTACGGTCTGAAAAACGTTTCGCGCAAGCAGAAAGGAACGACTTTCTGTTGCATGAAGAAGGCAGACCGCATTTATTGCACTGATAGTTTGATCTGGATTTGTTCATGACGCGGGAATTGGTCTTCTGTTTTGACTTCGTCAGCCCGACGTCTTACCTCGCCTGGACACAAATCGCGGGCGTTCAGGCGCGCACCGGATGTGACGTGGACTGGCAGCCGGTGTTTCTCGGCGGCATCATGCAGGCGACCGGAAACACACCGCCCGGCGCGATCAAGGCCAAGGGTCGGTATCTGGGTGAAGATATGGGCCGCTTCATTGCCCGCTATGACATTCCGTTCCGGTTTAACCCGGCATTCCCGTTCAACACGCGGCCCCTGCTGCGCGCGGCAGAAGGGTATCGCGGCACGAAGACGTTCGAGGATCTCATCAAGTTCGGGTTCCATCATGGCTGGGTCGAGCCGAAAGACCTTGGCGATGAGGCCGTGCTTCGGGCCGCTCTCGACGCGGACGGCTTCGACGTGGAGGCAGTCATGGCAGCGGCGAATGCGCAGGCCAACAAGGACGCCGTCAAAGACAATACCGACAAGGCCGTGGCGCGCGGCGCGTTCGGGGCACCGACCTTTTATGTCGGCGAGGCCATGTTCTTCGGGCAGGACCGCTTTGACTTCATTGAGGCGGCCCTCACAGCTTGAGCCTTCGCCTCAGCAATGCGGTAAATGGTCTGCCATGCGGTCTGTCCTTGCAAGCCGGGCGCTCGCCGCGATAGGCACAGGTCCAGAAATCAGGCCGTTCGGAAAGGATCGCCGCATGGGCAATCTGATTGCGGTGCTCGGGCCGACCAATACCGGCAAGACCCACTACGCCCTCGAGCGGATGATGGCGCATGCCACCGGCATGATTGGCTTGCCGTTGCGGCTGCTCGCGCGGGAGGTGTATGACAAGGTGGTCGCCCAGAAGGGGGCGGGGTCTGTGGCGCTCGTCACTGGCGAGGAGCGTATCTGGCCGCAGCATGCGCGCTATTTCATCTGCACCGTGGAAGCCATGCCGCTTTCCCAGCCGGTCGAGTTCATGGCCGTGGACGAGATACAGCTCGCCGCCGACCCGGACCGTGGGCACGTCTTCACCAACCGGATACTCGAGGCGCGCGGGCGGTCGGAAACCCTGCTTCTGGGGTCGGCGACGATGCGCGACACGCTTCGCGCGCTCGGGCTGGAGGTGGAGACCACGTATCGCGAGCGCTTCTCGCAGCTTACCTATGCCGGACCGATGAAGATTACCAAGCTGCCCAAGCGCTCTGCCGTGGTCGCGTTTTCTGCCGAAGAAGTGTACGCAATCGCCGAGCTCTTGAAACGCCAGCGCGGCGGGTGCGCTGTGGTGATGGGCGCGCTGAGCCCGCGAACGCGCAATGCCCAGGTCGATCTCTACCAGTCGGGCGAGGTCGATTATCTGGTGGCAACCGACGCCATCGGGATGGGTCTGAACCTCAATGTCGATCATATCGCCTTTGCCAGCCGGACCAAGTTTGATGGCCGCAGACGACGCGGTCTCAGCGCGGCTGAAACCGGTCAGATAGCCGGACGGGCGGGCCGGTTCCGGACCGACGGGACATTTGGCGAAACCGGCGAGTGCACACCCTTTGACGAGGAACTGGTCGGCCGCCTCGAAACCCACAATTTCGAGCCGGTCGAGCGGCTATGGTGGCGCAATGCGCGGCTCGATTACGCTTCGCTGGACGCGCTTCTGAAATCCCTCTCCCGCCCCAGCCCGCACCGCGTCCTTCGCCAGACCGGCGATGCGCTGGACGAACTCACCTTGCGCCGCATGGCTGAAGACAGCGATGTGCGTGACCATGCCACGACCCCTGCGCGTATTCGCAGGCTATGGGACCTCTGCACCCTGCCGGACTTTCAAAAGAGCGGTCCGGACGGGCATCACCGCATCGTTCAGTCACTGTATGAGGTACTGGCAGAGCCGGACGCACGTCTGGGGCATGACTGGATGGAGCGTCAGGTTTCACGGCTTGGCTCCACCGAGGGCGATCTGGATGTGTTGCAGCAGAGACTTGCCGCAATCCGTACGTGGACGTATGCCGCCAACAGGTCCGACTGGGTTGGCGCGCCGGACGTCTGGCGTAGCCGGACGCGGGAGATCGAAGACAGCCTGTCAGACGCTCTGCACGAGCGATTGACATTGCGCTTTGTCGACAAGCGGACCACCGCACTCATGCGCGGGCTGGACAGGAATGACGGAATGGAAGCTGGTGTGGCAGAAGGTGGAGAAGTGACGGTTGAAGGTCATGTGGTGGGTCATCTGGAAGGGCTGGTCTTCAAGCCCGACGTTACAGACAAGTCCGTTGAGGGACGCGCGGTGCGCAATGCGGCACTGCAGGCGCTCGGTCCCGTGTTGAGCGCGCGTCTGGGAGAGATACAGGCAGCGGAACGAACCGCATTCACGCTCGATGATGAGCGCCGCATTGTTTTTGAAGGCGCACCCGTTGCCCGGCTCGTCGCGGGCAATCACTGGATGCGCCCGGGCGCGACGCTGATTGGCGGCGAAGACGGAGCAGCCGATGCGCTGGAGGCGACCCGGTTGCGCCTGTCGATCTGGATCGTCGAGCATGTGAAGCGAAATCTCGCTGCCCTGACCGCGCTGGAAACCCAGCTGAATACGGCCGAACTGACGGCACCTGCGCGCGGCCTTGCCTGGCGCGTTCTGGAAGCGGGCGGCTCCATCGATCTGCGCGGCGATGATGTGCCGGTTCGTCTCTCCAATGAAGAGCGTGAGGCCCTGAAGGGCTGGGGCATCCGGGTGGGCCGCGTGGCGGCGTATGCGCCCGAGGCACTCAAGCCGGCAAAGCAGGCTCTGCTTGCGACGCTGTTTTCGGTTGCAGGCGACACAGACATACCGGTTGCGGCGGCCGGGGCAGGGTCGTTCGATCTGGCTTCGGGTGATGGCTGGACTGACGCAGCGCTTGCTATCAACGGCTATTTGCGGTTCGGACCGCGCGCCATACGGGCCGATCTGGCCGAACGGCTCGGCTGGGAAATCGCCAAACGCCGCAAGGAAGCGGGAAAGAACGTCTTCGAACTGCCGCCGGAACTGGCCTCCATCGTTTCCTCATCAGGTGAAGTGTTTCCTGATATCGTCCGGGGCTATGGTCTGGCACCTGCCGAGAAAGACCCCGAAACCGGCCTTGCGAAAACCTGGCGCTTCACAGCGCGCGCCAATCCTGATGGCCGTCCGCCCCGGCGCGAGAACCGTAGCGGAGACATGCCGCGACGCGAAGGGTCCGCTCAGGGCCGTCAGCGCAATAACGACCGGCAAGGTGAGGGCCGAAAGCCCCGCCCGGAGGGCGACCAACGACGCGGCAAGCCTTCACAGCGCCGCGACGCGAGACCGGAACGCAAGGTAAATCCCGATGACAGTCCGTTCGGTGCACTCGCCGCCTTGCTCCCCCCTGAATCCTCAAGGCAGCCACAGCGAAAGAAAAAGCCGCGAAACCGCAAGCGCGGCCAAGGCGGCGATGCAGGCAAGGTGCAAGCGTCCGCAAACCGGTCCGGCGGAGCCAAAGATGTCGCAAAGGCCATGTTCGGAGCGATAACGACCGACATGTCCAGGCGTAGCGACGACGCCGGGGCAAGGACGCGCGCTTGAGCGAGGTGCTCGAAACCCTGCGGCTCGATCTCTTTCTCTGGCGAACGCGGGCCTTCAAGACCCGCGCGTTGGCCGGGCTGGCGATCCGCAAGAAAGGTGTCCGGGTTGATCGCAGTGGACAGGTTCGAAGGGTCGACAAACCCGGCACAGGCGTCGCTGCAGGCGATGTCCTGATTTTCAAGCGCGGTGACCATATATTGACGTGGACAATCACCGCCTTACCGGAACGCAGAGGCCCGGCACCGGAGGCCGCAGCCTGTTATGAGGCGGCCGAAGAGACCTGAAAGGAGATGAGCCGCGATGTTCGATGCGCTCAAGAAAATGTTCGCGCCCGCGGGCAAGACGGACGATGCAGATGCCGTTTTGCCGGATGGCGCCGACCCGCAGAACGCTGCTGCAGCGCTTCTGGTCGAGACCGCCCAGGCGGATGATGACTATGAGCCGATGGAGAAGGCGCGTATCATTCAGGTCCTGTCCGAGGCGTTCAGTCTGGACGAGGCCACTGCCAGCGAGGTGCTTCGCAATGGCGAAAAGCTGGTCGAGATCGCCGCCGGAGCCCATCAGTTCACCACCGTCGTCAAGACACTGGAGGAAGAGAAGCGCGTTTTGCTGATCGAAGGGCTTTTCTTCGTCGCGTTCACGGATGGCACCAATGACATGTATGAAGATGCCTTCATCCGTCACGTAGCCTCGCTCCTGCATATTGAAGACCGCGACCGTGCACTGGCGCGCCAGAGGGCGCAGGCCCGCCTGACCGGCTGAACGACCTCGCCGCACAAGTTCGAAACAGGCGCGCCGCGCTGCGGCACCGCTCCTGATTGACTTCTGACAGGGGGTCCGTCATTTGGACCTCAATGCCGCCCCCGCAACGGAGCCTTTAATGACGTATATCGTCACCGACGCCTGCATTCGATGCAAATACATGGATTGCATAGAAGTTTGTCCTGTGGATTGCTTCTATGAGGGTGAAAACATGCTCGTGATTCACCCTGACGAATGTATTGATTGCGGCGTTTGCGAGCCGGAATGCCCCGTTGAGGCGATCGTGGCCGATACCGAGGACGAGCCGGACGGCAAATGGCTGAAAGTGAACTCGGAATATGCGCTCGTCTGGCCGAACATCACACTGATGAAGGAACCTCCTGCCGACCGCGAAAAGTATGTCGAGGAGACCGGCAAGTTCGAGAAATACTTCAGTGCCTCGCCAGGCGAAGGCGACGTCTGAGCCGGCGTCTGCTTTTCGCGCGCTTATGAGCGGATAGTCTCAACCTCACCCTGGGCCCCTCTCCCTGAACAGGAGATGGGCTTTCAGCCTGCGCACGGGTCACGCCCCCCATGGCCCCTACTGCGCAGACTTGACCGGATGTCCCGCGAACTGCTTTGCCGTGTCGCAGATCTCGTACCAGTCCGGCTTGTCGGCAACGAATTCGTGGAAACGCGGGACCAGATCAACCGGCGTATCGAAGAGGTTTGCCGGTATCGGAAATGTTTCGTCTGCCGACGTGATCTCGCCAAGGGATGTGCCGCAGCGTTCACAATGCGAGCGCGTATAGCGCAAGGGTGCGGGCGGTATATGCGTGATGATGTGAACTTCGCCCGCCACGATCATCAGGCTGCGACGTGTCACGAAAACGAATGTGCTCATGCCGAATTTGCGGCATCTGGAGCAATGACAGGTCGCCATCATCGAGGGTGGCTCTGAGAGTTCAAGCCGAACCGATCCACACCCGCAACTTGCCTTGTACATAATTAGCCTCATTCAGAACGAAACAAGAACATTGCTGACACACTGCGGGCTGTCAATCTCTCTTGCGGGTTCGCCTGGCGGGTCTGCACCTTGACGCAGGCTGGGTTTGTCGTCAGATATCGTCAAAGCCTGCGGAGTCCTTCCGCGCCCGGCTTCCCTCTACAGTCAAGGTGCAGGCGTTCGACGCCGCTATTGTGCCTCTACACAGGAATCGCTGGCTGATGACCACGCCAACTCCCGAACCTACGCAAAATGTGTCCTTACGCGAGCTGAAGGCCAAATCCCCGAAGGATTTGCTGATCTATGCTGAAGAGCTTGAGGTCGAGAATGCGTCCTCGCTTCGCACACAGGACATGCTGTTTGCCATCTTGAAAGAGCTTGCCGAGCGCGAGATCGAAATCATCGGCGTCGGCGTGATGGAGGTGCTGTCGGATGGCTTCGGTTTCCTTCGGTCGCCGGAATCCAATTATCTGGCCGGGCCGGACGATATCTATGTCAGCCCGGGCCTTATCCGCAAATACGGGCTGCGCACTGGCGATACGGTCGAGGGTGAAATCCGGTCGCCGCAGGACGGTGAACGATACTTCGCGTTGATGAAGGTCAACGAGATCAACTTCGAGCCTTACGAAAAGGCGTCGCAGAAGATCCACTTCGACAACCTTACACCGCTCTATCCCGATGAGCGCCTGAACATGGAAAGCCAGGACCCGACGAAGAAGGACCGGTCCGGCCGCGTCATCGACATCGTTGCTCCTATCGGCAAGGGCCAGCGCGCGTTGATCGTTGCGCCGCCGCGAACAGGTAAAACGGTGCTCTTGCAGAACATCGCTGCAGCCATCGGTGAGAACCACCCCGAATGTTATCTGATCGTGCTGCTGATCGATGAGCGCCCGGAAGAGGTGACGGACATGAAGCGCTCGGTGAAGGGCGAGGTGATCTCCTCGACCTTTGACGAACCCGCAACGCGCCACGTTCAGGTGGCCGAAATGGTGATCGAGAAAGCCAAGCGGATCGCAGAACACGGGCGTGACGTTGTCATTCTGCTGGACTCCATCACCCGTCTCGGCCGCGCCTACAACACGACTGTGCCATCGTCCGGCAAGGTATTGACCGGCGGTGTTGACTCCAATGCCCTGCAAAAACCGAAACGCTTTTTTGGTGCTGCACGGAATATCGAACAGGGTGGATCTCTGACCATCATTGCGACGGCGCTGATTGATACCGGCAGCCGGATGGACGAAGTGATCTTCGAGGAGTTCAAGGGTACGGGCAACTCCGAAGTCGTGCTCGACCGGAAGGTCGCAGACAAGCGCGTCTTCCCGGCTATCGACATCCTCAAATCCGGGACGCGGAAAGAAGAGCTCATCACCCCGAAAGAGAACCTTCAGAAGGTTTATGTGTTGCGCCGCATCCTCAACCCGATGGGCAATGCCGATGCGATCGACTTCCTGCTCGACAAGCTGAAACAGACCAAGACGAACGACGATTTCTTCCAGTCGATGAACAATTAGCGGCGGGAACGTCACCGATTGTTTCACGTGAAACACTGCTCCGGAGGATTCGGTGCGGGGAACTGATACAGTCTTTGCAGTCGCGACGGGTCCTATCCGCGCGGCGCTTGCGGTGCTCCGTGTTAGCGGGCCGCACGCCTTTGCCTGTCTGGCACGTCTGACATCCCGCCCTCTTCCAGATATGGGGCAGGCACGTACCAGATGGCTGGTCGATGGAAGCGGGGCCCGAATCGACCAGGCGCTGATCTTGCGCTTTGCAGGCCCGGCAAGCTTTACCGGCGAAGATGTCGTCGAAATTCAGTGTCATGGCGGATCTGCTGTTACCGAGGCGATTGCGGCGGCGCTGTTGGCAACGGGGCTATGCCGGGCTGCCGAGCGGGGAGAATTTACCCGTCGGGCTTTCGAAAATGGGCGGATGGATCTTTTGCAGGCCGAGGCTGTAGCCGATCTGATCGACGCCGAAACCGAAGCCCAACGCGTTCAGGCCTTGTCGAGCTATTCGGGAAGGGCAACGGAGTTGGTCGCGGACTGGCACAACGAGGTGCTGCAGATATCAGCGCTGCTTGCTGCGGATTTCGATTTTGCAGACGAGGGCGATGTCGGGTCGGAGGTTGCGGCTCCCGTTGCGGGGCGGATTAATGCGCTCGCGGCGCAGCTTTCCGAGGTTCTGAGCGAGGCCAAAGCCTCCCAGCGGGTGCGCGAGGGGGTGCGCGTTGCGCTGACCGGCCCCCCCAATGCGGGCAAATCCACTTTGCTGAATGCGCTTGCCGGACGCGATGTTGCCATCGTTTCGCCGATACCGGGGACAACGCGCGATGTGTTGGAGGTGAGGCTGGACTTGGGCGGGGTGCTGGTAACGCTGGCAGACACCGCAGGCCTCCGCGAAAGCGAAGACGAAATCGAAAGGGAAGGCGTTGCCCGTGCGCGGCGCTGGGCGGCGTCGGCTGATATTGTTCTGCAGCTTCGTGCGGCGGACGAACCGGGCGAGGCAACCTCCGGAATGGACGAGATGGCGGGCCAGACTGTTATTTCGGTTGTCTCCAAAGCCGACAAACTCGCAACAGGTAACCGCCAGGCGGGCAATCATCTTGTCAGTACGCTGTCCGGCGAGGGCATGTCGGAGCTCATCGAACAACTGGGCGCGAAAGCGACTGAGCTTGCCTCGTCAGGGGAGGTGCCCGTTGTAACACGCGCACGGCATCGTGAAGCGCTGGAGCGTGCGATCGCCTGCCTGAAGCGCGCGGAAGACCTGCTGCTTCATGCCGGGGATAGCGATCTGGCTGCTTTTGAGGTACAGGATGCCAGACATCATCTTGCCTCTTTAATCGGCGAGATGAACGTTGAAGACATTCTCGGGCAGATTTTCGAGAGCTTTTGCATCGGAAAATAGTGTTTCACGTGAAACATCCTCCGAACCAGTTTTAATTGACCGTTTTGAGTAACCCGTATGACAGACCGTTTTGATGTAATCGTTGTCGGCGGTGGCCATGCCGGTGCCGAGGCTGCTGCGGCTGCCGCGCGCACGGGTGCGGTGACGGCACTTGTAACGCTTCAGGCTGGCAAAATCGGTGAGATGTCTTGTAATCCGGCCATTGGTGGCTTGGGCAAGGGCCATCTGGTTCGCGAGATCGATGCGCTCGATGGGGTCATGGGCCGCGTCGCGGATCGGTCCGGAATTCAGTTTCGCCTCTTGAACCGGTCCAAGGGGCCTGCCGTGCAGGGGCCAAGAACCCAAGCGGACAGGTCTCTGTATCGCAGGGAGATGCAAGCCGAACTGGCAAGCATCGAGGTGCTTCACATCGTTGAGGACGGCGTCGAGGATCTGATCGTTTCTGATGCCGCGGTCAGCGGCGTGGTATGCGCGTCCGGGAGGCGGCTGCTTGCGCCAGCGGTTGTCGTGACGACGGGCACGTTCCTTCGCGGGATGATTCATCGCGGTGCGATGCGGATACCCGCCGGCAGAATCGGTGAGGCACCTACAATCGGACTGGCGCACCGACTGGAGGACTTGAAGCTACCGCTTGGGCGACTGAAAACAGGAACCCCCGCGCGCCTGCATACCGATAGCGTAGACTGGGCCTCGCTTGAAATGCAGCCTGCCGATGAGGTGCCGGTCCCGTTCTCCTTCCTGACGGACCAAATAGAGGTCCCGCAAATCTCTTGCGGCATCACATGGACGACACCGGAAACGCACCGCATCATCTCAGAGAATATCCGGCAATCTGCCGTTTATTCCGGCGCAGTGAGCGGCAAGGGGCCACGATATTGCCCATCCATTGAGGACAAGGTCTTCCGGTTTCCGGATCGTAACCGCCACCAGATATTTTTGGAGCCGGAAGGGTTGGAGGACGTCACTATCTATCCGAACGGTATCTCGACGTCCCTGCCAACGGAGGTTCAGAATGCCTTCATCCGCACAATTCCCGGCCTGGAACGTGCGCGTATTCTGGAGCCCGGATACGCCATCGAATACGATTACGTCGATCCGCGCGCTCTGACGCGCACGCTTGAGGTCAAGGCTCTACCGGGCCTGTTCCTTGCCGGACAGATCAACGGAACCACCGGATATGAGGAAGCAGCGGCGCAGGGGCTGGTTGCCGGCCTGAACGCCGCTCTCGTCGCGGACGGACGCAGTCGAGACTTCACACTGGACCGGTCGGAAGCCTTCATCGGGGTAATGATCGATGATCTGGTTACGCGCGGTGTCACTGAACCTTATCGCGTCTTTACCTCTCGCGCGGAGTTCCGTTTGCACTTGCGCGCTGATAATGCAGACCAGAGACTGACCCCGCTCGGTCTTGCGGTCGGCTGCGTCGGAGCCGAACGGGCGAGCGCGTTTGAGGCCAAGCAAGCCGAACTTGAGACCGCTTTGACCACCCTCCACACGCGTCAGGCAAGCCCGAACGAGCTTCGCAATTCAGGCATCGATGTAAAACTCGACGGGCGCAAGAGAACTGCTTTCGAATTGCTTGGCTATCCGGGGCAGGACTATGATGCGCTCATCACAGTTTGGCCCGAGCTGGCAGCGACGCCCGACAAGATTCGGGAGCAGACACGTATTCAGGCCCAGTATGCCACATATCTGGATCGCCAGCAGGACACGATCGACGCCATGAAGCGTGACGAAACGCTCACGCTCGCAGCTGACATGGATTATTCCGCGATCGGTGGCCTCTCGAATGAGGTGAAGGAAAAGCTCGAACTCGTCCGGCCTGCAAGCATCTCCCAGGCACAACGTATCGAAGGCGTAACGCCCGGGGCCATCAGTGCGCTCGTTGCGCACATCAAGCGTGCAAAGAAATCAGCAGCCAGACACGCCGAGCCCGTCTCATGAGCCTAGCTACTGTAATGGAGCGTTGGCCTATGACCGCCGGAGAACTCAATGTTTCACGTGAAACATACGCGCGACTCGAAGCCTATGTCAGCCTGTTGAAGCGCTGGTCCTATACACACAATTTGATAGGTCCGGCGGAACGCGACCGATTATGGGACCGCCACGTGGCAAACAGCCTCCTTCTTGCGAATGCCGACATGGGGGGTCAGACATGGCTGGACATAGGCACCGGCGCAGGCCTTCCGGGTCTGGTGCTGGCATGCGTCTTCAAGGATGTTCCGGGAGCGAAAATGATCCTCTCGGAAATGTCTGCCAAGCGATGCGCGTTTCTGCGGCATGTTGCGCGTGAACTGGACCTTCCGGTCGAAGTGTTTCAAGGCGATGTTCAGCGCATGAAGGTTGAAGCGGTTGATGTCGTGACGGCGCGCGCTGTTGCGCCGTTGCCTAAACTGATCGGACTGGCGCTCCCCTGGCTCGATCTTGGCGCTGAAGCCCGTTTTCTCAAGGGGAAAACCTGGGAAGAGGAATTGACCCGGGCGCAAGAGTGGTGGACCTTCCAGTACAGCGTGGAGCCGGGCACAGAGGATGGGTCCGGAATTGTTCTGACGCTCCGGGAGGTTTCACGTGTCGCATCGTAAGCCGCGTGTATTCGCGATAGCCAACCAGAAGGGTGGCGTGGGCAAGACCACCACCTCAATCAATCTCGCCACGGCACTGGCAGCGGTTGGCCGCAAGGTTTTGATCCTGGACTTCGACGCTCAGGGCAATGCCTCAACCGGGTTGAACATTCCCTCGGCAGCGCGGGAAATGACCAGCTATGATATCGTCGTGGACGGCGCGCGAATCGAGGACGCCCGTCTACCAACCATCGTCCCGAACCTGGATATCGTGCCTGGCAGCGCCGACCTGGCTGGTGTCGAGACTGAACTTGCCGGGGAGGCCCGTCGGTCCTTCCGCCTGCGTGACGCGATAGAAGCCTTCCGCAAACGCCAGCTGGATGAAGATATCTATGACTTCATCCTGATTGACTGTCCGCCATCGCTCTCGTCATTGACCCTGAACGCAATGACGGCTGCCGATGGTGTGCTGGTCCCGTTGCAGTGCGAATTTCTGGCAATGGAGGGGCTGACACAGCTGTTGACCACGATCGATGCGGTGAAGTCGCGCCTCAATCCGGGTCTTGAACTGCAAGGTATTGTCCTCACCATGCATGATCGGCGCAATCGCCTGTCTGATGAGGTCGAAGCTGATGTTCGACGTCAATTGGGCAAAAGGGTCTATGAAACGGTCATTCCGCGCAATGTTCGTTTGTCCGAAGCGCCGTCCTTTGGAAAGCCTGCCCTCCTTTACGATTATAAATGCTCCGGCAGCGAAGCTTACATCAAGCTCGCCGCAGAGCTTCTTCACCGCGAGCGGTCGCTGACCGCTGCGTGAGACCAGATGAAAGTTCGCCGATGACCCCTGAGAAAAAACAGAAACCCGCACGTCTGGGCAAGGGCCTCTCCGCCCTGATTGGAGAATACGAGACCGCGTCGGACCAGCCGGAGCTCGAAGAAGCCTTGCGCGAGCTCGAGCCTTTCGTGATCGATATTGCGCTGATCGGGGCCAATCCGAACCAGCCGCGCAAGACCTTCAGCGAACAGGACCTCGACGAACTGACGGATTCGATCCGGACACGCGGTGTCATCCAGCCGATTCTCGTTCGCCCGCATGAGGCGGGAGCGCGGAAATACCAGATCATCGCCGGTGAGCGTCGTTGGCGCGCGGCAAAGAAAGCCGGTCTGAACCAGATCCCAGCCGTGGTCAGGGACTTTGACGATCTGGAAATCCTCGAAATCGGTCTGATCGAGAACATCCAGCGCGCGGATCTCAACCCCATCGAAGAGGCAGAGGGGTTTCACACGCTGATCACCCGGTTTGGCAAGACCCAGGAAAGTCTCGCTCATTCGCTTGGCAAGAGTCGTGCCCATATCGCCAACGCAGTCCGGTTGCTCAAATTGCCGGAAAACGCGCTTCGTCATGTGCGCGGCGGTGAGGTGAGCGCAGGTCATGCACGTGCCGCTCTCGGCGCGCCGGACCCGGAAGCCATAATCGATGCAGTTCTCGCAAAGGGATTGTCGGTTCGCGAAACCGAAAAGCTCGCAAAACGCGCGCGTGAGGAAGAGGGGGGAGAGACGCCAACTCGTCCGGTCTCCCGTTCCGCTAATGAAAAGGACGTCGACACCAAGGCTCTGGAAGCGGATCTGGAACGCTCCATTGGCCTTGCTGTGGATATCCGCACGACCGGAAAAGGCGGGGAATTGCGGGTCCGCTATGGCAGTTTGGAACAACTCGATGATCTCTGCCGACGTCTTACGCGGTAAGCAAGCTCAGCCTAACGCGCGATATCCATGAGAAAGCGGCGCACGAGCGCCTCATCCGGCATGCCGGCTTCCTTTGCGCGTTGCTCAAGCTCGGCAATTTTCGAAAGCGCGGCTGTGATGCGGGTGGGAGACCAGCGGCGCATGGAGCGTTCGAATGCCGCCCAATTGTTCGGAAACACGCGTGGAAACAAGCTGTTACCGATTTCGCTTCCGCTTTTACCCTCTCCGGCCAGCGTATGCGCCGCAGCGAACCGATAGAGCGCGCGAGTGAGGGCGAACAGGACCGGGATTGCCTTGATGGTGCCCGGCGAGGCGTCTGAAAGTGCCTTCGCAACCCTGTCCAGCGCACCATCCATGGCCAGATCGACGATTTCGTATTGCTCGGCTTCGGAGGTTTCGGTGGCCAGTGCCAGAAACTCCGGCAGGGTCACCGGCGTCGTCCGTCCACCTGAATAGAGCGCCAGCTTCTCAATCTCTCCGACAGCGTTGACTTCAGGATCCGACAAGATGCGCGAGGCGTGCTGGCGCGCCTCCTGCGTTAGGTTGACGCCCGCGTCCTTCAGGGCCGAATCGAGCCAGGCATCGAACTCGCGGGGGCTGCGCTCGAACAGTTGTAGCGCCATTGCGTATTTTGCGCCTTCAAACACCTTGCGGAGTTTCGAACGGGTCGCCAGCGCGTCGGCCCGGATGAGCAGCTTGATCGCCGGTTTGTCTGTGCGTTTGTCCAGCGCTTTCAGAAGATCGCCAAGGGTCTTTGAGGCCGCTTCACCATGCAGGGTCGCGTGGAAAGCTGTACTGCCGCCGAAAAGCGAGGTTTCGTACATCCGATCCATCAGGTCGTCTGCCCCGCTGCGCAACCCGGCCTCATGCAGGCGTTCAAGCTCAAAGGGCGGGTCTGCCGCCTTTTTCCAGGCGGCAAGCACCTGATCGGCGGTCTCGGTGACCTGGCCCGGGTCCGGCCCATAAACCAGAATGCAGGACATGTCCGGGTCGGGCCGTCTGGCAAAGCCCAGCGCGTCGCGGCCGCGAAGCTTCATTCGCCGAGGGTCTCGAAGACTCCCCGCTTGGCTTTCGCCCGAAGCTCACCCACCAGCCGCCTGGCGATGACGTTTGCCGCGCGTTCCTGCGCACTGATCTGCGCGGACACATCGGCATAGGGCTGATTGGGCGCGGTATAACTGGTCACGCCGTCCACGGTACCCGACAGCGTACCCTCATCGGTATAGAGCACGTAGGTGGCCTGCGCGACGATCTGCGTGCGAATGGACGCGCCGTCCGGAGCAAGCGGGAAGGTACGCAGATCATCCTCGTAGGCGACCTGCAGATTAGCCGCCTTGACGTTCGGCAGGCCGTTACGCAGCACCGTCAGAAGCTCCTTGCGTAGTACGTGCCCGGCGCGGCCCGGGATTTCGCCGACGCGGATCGGGCCCTCGGACTGGGTCATGCCATTGCCATAGACCGGCGTGAAACCGCATCCGGAAAGCGGCGCAGCCAGAACGGACGAAAGCAGGAGAGCGAGAAGGGGCGGCTTGACGGTCATGATGCGACGATATTCACGATCCTGCCCGGAACGACAACCACTTTCCGGACAGTCAGCCCATCTATGAAGCCGAGGACCGTTTCGTCGGCCATTGCCGCGGCTTCCATATCCTCACGCGAGGCATCAGCCGGAACATTGATTTCGCTGCGCTTCTTTCCGTTAACCTGTACCGGCAAGGTCACTTCATTGTCTTTCAGAAGGCTTTCATCGACCGTCGGCCAGGCGGCGGAACTGACAAAGCCCCGCGCCCCAAGCCGCAGCCAGCATTCTTCCGCCAGATGCGGCATAAAAGGCACCAGCGCATGACAGAGGAACAGCGCGGACTGGCGACGTTCCGCCAGAACGCCCGGCGCATCTGCACTTTCAGCGGATTTCAGCGCGCCCACCCACTCATAAAGCGTTGCCACGGCCGAGTTGAACCGGAAGCCTTCTATCGCTGCCGCAATCGCAGCCAGTGATCTGTGCGCGGTCTTGGTGATGTCGCCGGGCTTGGCTGGTGGCGGCGTACCGGCAGCCTCCAGCGCCTCTGCCAGATCATCGACGACCGTCCAGACCTTGCGGACAAAACGCCAGGCCCCTTCGACACCGGCTTGCGTCCACTGTACGTCGCGCTCCGGCGGGGAGTCCGAGAGAACGAACCAGCGGGCCACATCTGCACCAAAATCAGCCACAATACTTTCCGGGTCGACGGTGTTGCGTTTCGACTTGGACATCTTTTCGATGGGGCCGACGCTGACAGGCTGTCCGGTTGCGGTTTCGATCCAGCCTGATTCGGTCTGGTGGATGTCCTCCGGCGAGAGCCATTTGCCGTCGGCAGACTTGTAGGTCTCGTGCGTGACCATGCCTTGCGTGAACAGGGCGGCGAAGGGCTCGCCTGAGCCGTTCGGCAGAAGCCCGCAATCGCGCATCGCGCGAGTAAAGAAACGTGCATAGAGCAGGTGCAGCACAGCGTGCTCCACGCCGCCGATATACTGGTCAACCGGCAACCAGTCATTTGCGCGTTTCAGATCGACCGGCGCATCGACGGATGGCGCGGCGAAGCGTGCAAAATACCAGGAACTATCCACGAAGGTGTCCAGCGTATCGGTCTCTCGGGTTGCCGGTTTGCCGCATGTCGGACAATCCACGGCCTTCCAGGCTTCATCCCGTGCGAGCGGATTGCCGGGCAGGTCGAAGCTGACTTCATCGGGCAGACGTACAGGCAAGTCGGCGTCCGGCACCGGCACCGCACCGCAATTGTCACAGCGGATGATCGGGATCGGGCAGCCCCAATAGCGCTGACGCGATGCCCCCCAGTCGCGTAGGCGGTAATTGATGCGGCGCTTGCCGTGGCCGGTCTCTTCCAGCCTGTCCATCGCGGCAAACTTGGCGTCCGCGATGGTCAGATCATTCAGAAACTCTGAACCGTAAATCGTGCCGGGGCCGGTATAAGCGGTCTTGCCAACGGCAAAGGTGTCAGGGTCCTCGTCCTCAGGCAGGACCACCGGCAGGACGGGCAGGTCATACTTGCGGGCAAAGTCGAGGTCACGCTGGTCATGCGCCGGGCAGCCGAAGACAGCGCCCGTTCCATACCCCATGAGCACGAAATTCGCGATCCAGACCGGCAGGGTCTCGCCCTCGATCACCGGATGACGCACGCGTATGCCGGTATCGAGCCCGATCTTGGGGGCTTTCTCGATCGCTTCTTCGGAGGTGCCGATGGCCGCGCAGTCCTTCGCGAAGGCGGCAACCGCCGAATCGTTTTCTGCCAGTTCGCGCGCTACCGGATGGTCCGGCGAAAGTGCCAGAAAACTGGCTCCGAATATGGTGTCGGGCCGTGTGGTGAAGACAGACAGGGTGTCTGCGGAGATGCTGCGTCCTTTGTCCGAAACGGCAAAGGCCAGCTCGAAGCCTTCAGACCGGCCGATCCAGTTAGCCTGCATGATGCGGACCTTTTCAGGCCATTTTTCGAGCGTTTCCAGCCCGTCCAGAAGGTCTTCGGCATATCTTGTGATGCGGAAGAACCATTGTTCGAGCTCGCGGCTCTCGACAGGTGCGCCCGAGCGCCAGCCCTTGCCGTCAACGACCTGTTCGTTGGCCAGAACCGTGTTTTCTACCGGATCCCAGTTGACCTTGGCGGACTTGCGGTAGACCAGGCCCTCTTCCAGAAACTTCAGAAAAATGCGCTGTTGCTGCTCGTAATAAGCCGGGTCGCAGGTGGCGAACTCACGCGACCAGTCAAGTGAGAGGCCCAGCTTGGCGAACTGCTCGCGCATGCTTGCAATGTTCTTGTAGGTCCATTCGCGCGGCTGCACGCCCCGCTCGATTGCGGCATTCTCTGCAGGCAGCCCGAACGCGTCCCAACCCATCGGGTGCAGGACGGCATCGCCCTGCTGACGGCGGAATCTCGCCACCACGTCGCCCATCGCATAATTGCGGACATGTCCCATGTGCAGGCGTCCCGATGGATACGGGAACATCTCCAGCACATAGGCCTTGGCTTGTCCGGATTGCGGGGCGCGGGCTTCGAAAAGCTTCGCATCGGCCCATGCGGCCTGCCATTTCGGCTCGACCGTTCTGTGATTGTAACGCGAAGCCAAGGAGGCCTCCTGAATGGCTGTGGCGGTCTGCGCCGCAGGGAAGGGGCTAAATGCCCCGCCTAGCTGAAATCGCCGACCTTGAGTTCGCGTGCGCGCGTCAGGATCTGGTTTTCGAGCTGGACTTCGGTATCCGGATTGGCAGCAGCGTCGCGCCACTGGCCGTTCTCGTCGACCTGCCGGAAGACGGACACGTTGACGCCGTCGGCGCGAAGCCGCGTGTCCAGAATATAGACCACAAGCTTGAACCTCTCGTCCGGAACGCTCGGATTGGCATACCATTCGGTGGTGATAATACCACCCTGCGGATCCGCGCTGGCGAGCGGCATGAAGTTGATCGTGTCGAGAGAGGCGCGCCAGAGGAAGGCGTTCACGCCGACATTTGCCGTCTCGATATTGCGGGCCGCGGCCCTGTTGGAAGAGCATCCTGCAAGGAGCAGCATGGCAGCGCCCAGCCCAATGGCGAGCGGTTTGAGGTTCAGATGCGGTCTGGCTGGCATTCTGCTTAAAACTCCGGTTCACAATCGCTTAGTCTGGCGGTGTATAGCATGCGTGCGCGGCGTGAAAGACCCGCATGTGCAAGGGAGTATTGGCGATGCGCAGCCTCTTCGCAATCCTTGGGGCTCTGGCGTTTGCGCCATCGGTCTTCGCAGCCTCTCCTGTAGAGGTCACCCCCGAGCTCGATCTGGTCGTCGTGGTCTCCGCGATTGCGGGCGATACCGGGCCCGGCGCGCCCGCTGATGCGCCCTTTCTCGGCGAGGTGTCGGCTGGTGCCAAGGCCGAGACGCTCCTGGAAAACGGCGTCGAGATTGGCCTGCGCGGCGTCTTTCGCGTTCAAGCAGACAATGAAAGCCGCGCCGGATTCACCGGACGTATCGCTTCGTGCCCAGCCAGCCTGGCGGACTGTCCATCGCTTGGCGGGGCTGCTCCGCGCGGTGCCTTCTCGCGGCTTACGCTCGGCGAACCGGACCGCGATGTCGGACCGCGCGGCGATCTGGCGCTTGGCTATGTCTATGCCGATGGCGGTCTCGGCGAGCTTGTTGTCGGGCGCGATGCCGGAATAGCCGCGCGATTCTTTGAGGGCGGTCCATCGCTTAACGGTCATGCGCGCGGACGGGATGTGTTGCTGGACCCGTCAGGGCTGCGGACCGTCCGGGTCCGCAACGACCTGTCCGGCAATGCCGCCAAGATCAGCTATGCCAGTCCGCGCATTCTTGGCGCGCGTGTCGGGATATCTGTGACGCCTGACGCCTCCCATCGCGGCCTCGACCTCGATACGGACCGGCGCAGCCCGGGCATTCTGGAACCGGATGTCGAAACCGTCATCGAAGGCGGCGTGCAGGTGTCTCGCTTGTTGCGTGATGCCGATCTTCGCGTCCGCGGCTCACTGACCTATAGCCATGCCGAAATCGCAGGCTCCGTCTATGACGATGCCGGGACCGTCTCTGCCGGAGTTGAGATCGCGCGCGACGATGAATTTTCCTTCGGGCTCGCCGTACTCAATTCAGAAAACGGCGGGCGCGGCGAATATTCGGCGCTGCATGCGTCGGCATCGCGACAGCTCGGGAACTGGGAAATCGCCCTTGGCGGCGGCTTTTCGCAGGATGAAACGCTGGACATGGAAGGTGAGACCATCGAACTGGCGGCGGGCAGAACCCTGTCAGAGGGGCTGTCACTTGTCGTTGCAGGCTGGTATGATGAGGTTGAAACGCCCGCTGGAACCGTGTCCGGCGTTAAGACAGTGATGCAGTCGCGCAACGGTCTGAGCATTGAATTGCGTTTCAGGCGGTGATTTTCTCGATTCAACCGTTCTGGCCCTTTGAATTGTCACACTTAGAGAATAGCTTGTTCGTGTGAGCATGAAACATCTCCTCTTTGCGGCAAGCGCGTGTCTTCTGGTTCCGGCGGCCTACGCCCAGACCAGCCAGTTCACGCCGCCCGCTCCTGCGCCCGAATGGGACAAGAGCTTCACCGTTGCCGGTGACGCTGTGGGGACCGGTCCGACAGCGCTCCAGTTCGAGGAAACCACCCAGAGCTTCAGCTGGAGCGATACCGGTCGCTGGCAGATGGACTTCAACATGACCTCCCGCGTTCAGGAATCGCCCTATCCGCGCGAGGAAATGGAAGCCGGTGCCAGCTACAAGTTCACACCACGCTTCAGCGTCGGTGGTTCTTTGATGGTTGGCGCGAATGAACTGAACGACGTTTCCCAATGGGAAGAGCAGCGCGTCGAAGCCGGCGTGCGCTTGAAGTCCTCGTTCCGCTTCTAGCGGTTTGCGCTGCGCGCAATCCCGATTTTCTTATTCAAGCGCTGGAGCCATTGGCTCTCTCACTGATCCTGATGAAACGTGGGAGTACGGGACGCTTGCATATCTTGCTGCTGTGGACTGACCCCACCAATCCTGCCCCGCCCCACTCCCAACCCCTCCCGGCAAGCGAGGAGGGGAACGTTCCTGACGATACCGAACCGCTGCGCCTCTAGAATGATGCCACCCTCACCCCTGAACGCTGAAACGGGCGCCGCTGCCGGTATTTTGCGCTGACACGCTCCAGCCGTGACGGCCCGCAATGGCTTTCACGAAGGCCAGTCCCATGCCTCCAGGACGGCCCTCATCGCTGCGCGGGGCCGAAAACCGTTCGAACAGCAAATGCTCCCGACCTTCGGGCAAACCGCGTCCGGTGTCCTCGACATCCAGAACGAACCGTCTGCCATCGTCATGCCCTGCCTTGACGGTTATCTTGCCGCCTTCCGGTGTCGCGCGCAGGGCGTTGTCCACCAGATTGGCAATCATCCGACGCAGGGACGCCGCGTCTCCAGCGACGGTCAGGTCGTCTTCAACACGCATTTCAAGATCAATCCCGGCATCTTCGGCCACGGCAGCAAAGAGATCGTGAACCGAATTCAGGATTGCCGAAAGATGTACATCCTGAAATCCGGACCTGTCATGGCCGCGGGTTTCCAGCGCCGAGATGTCCAGCACATCGTCCAGCGTCATGGTCAGTCTGCGAAGGTCGGACCGGGCAGCTTCAAGGGCATCCAGGTCTTCGGCGTCTAGCGATCTGGCCGCCGCCAATGTTTCCAGGCGTGCATTGACCCGTCCGAGCGGGCTCCTGACTTCGTGGGCGATCTGGTCGGCCACCTGCTTTTGGCCCGCGACGGTCCGCTCCACACGGTCGAGCATGCGGTCGATATGACGGCTGATCCGCCCAAGGCCATCTTCGCGCTCGTCATGCAGCCGGTCATGCATGTCGCCTGCGCCGATCCGGTCGCAGACGTCGGCAATTTCGGTCACGCGGCGGGTGACCTGCGAGGTCAGGAAATAGCCGGTGATGATGGCCAGACCCGCCAGCAGGATGACCGCACCGGCGGCGATCATGAGCGTCTGGCGCAACAGCACGCCCAGCCCGGCGGCTTCGCGCGCCACCAGAAGTTCGGCAGGGCCACGCAGTCTCGTCGTCCTGACGATCCACTGGCCAGTCTCGCCGGGAAGGGGTGTCACGGCCATTTCGGAGCGTGCAGGCTCAAGGTCCGGCCATTCCTTCAACGTGCCCGCATCGATTGTCTGCGCCCCGCGCATATAGCGAAAGCCGATGCGCCGCTCACCGGTATCGAGCGGTGTGAACGCCGTAATCTCTTCCAGGCTCTCGGCGAAATCCTCATTGCCGCGGTCGCTCAACAAAAGAACCAGCGACGCCATATCTGCATCGACGAGACGTTCGAGCGCGGAACGGGACTGGGTCTGTACCAGCCAGGTCATCACGCCGAGCGACAGACAGACCGCGAGAAGCATCAGTCCAGCAAAGACTGCGAATGAGCGGGGCAGGTCAGCAGATCCGGTCATGACGCGTCCATGATGAGCCGAAACCCCACGCCGCGTTCGTTGCGGATAGGCGTTTCATGGCCATCGCGGTGAAGTTTCCGGCGCAGGCGGGCGATATTGACGTCCAGAACATTTGTCCCGGGATCGAAGTCGAACCCCCACACATCCTTCAGCAACATGTCCCGGGTCACGGTTTCACCGCCCGAGGCCACAAAATAGGCAAGAAGGTCGAACTCCTTCGGGCTGAGCGCAATGTGCTCCCCCGCCAGATGCACAGTTCGCCCGAGCGTGCGTATTTCCAGCGGACCGACCCGTATCAGATCGCTTTCAGCCGGGTCGGGGGAAGCGCGCCGCAGGACCGCTGCGATCCGTGCACGCAATTCCATGCTGTCGAACGGCTTTGCGATGTAGTCGTCTGCTCCCGCCTCAAGACCCTCGATACGGTTCTCCAGACGACCGAGCGCGGAAACGAATATGAAGGGCGTGCGAGCGTGTTTGGCCCGCAGGCTTTTCAGAAGGGCCAAACCGTCGCCGTCCGGCAGGCCGCGATCGCAGATCACCAGATCAATGTCCTGAACACGCTCTTCCAGCGCATCGGCAAGGTTGCCTAGATGCACGAATTCGCAGTCAAGATCGGTCAGAACCCGGCCTATCTGTGCCGCGATGACATCATCATCTTCAATAACGAGCGCATGCATGGCATAAAAGAGCCCGACACCGTGCTTTGTGGCAAGACAAACATGTCGAGACCGGATGAAGACGAGGATGTGAAGATGAGTGTGACGGATCGAGAACGCACATCGCCCGGACTTCTGGTCCTGGTTCTGACCATCTTGGCGGCCAGTTGTCTGGCGCCTGCAGGCATCGCCGGCTCGCAGACCGGACCGGCCGCAGCGCCCGGAGCAACCGCCGCACCGCCCGCAAGCCATCTGGCCGCGATCCGGCTTGTCGAACGTGCCGATACCGCCATGCTCGCCGGCGACAGGGTCGCCATCGAAGACGTGGCGGCTGAATGGCAGAGGCTGGCCATCCGTCCGCTCGAATCCACTGGAGATACGGGCGCGCAGGACCCTGTCATGGCTGCGCTCGCGTCTCCCGTGACCGCATTGCAGCCTCCGAACCGCGGCACGGTTCCAGGCCCTGCCGTTCGCCATGCCGATGTCGGAGCCACCGGTCTGGAATCCCTGAGCCTCAGCTTCTATGCCGGAGAGCCTGCCCAGCTGACGCTGAAAAGCCATGACGGGCGAGCCGTGACGCTCGATGTGTTCGACGCCGATGCCAGACGTGTGTGCAGTGTTACGTCTCTTGATCATCCCGTCACGTGCCGCTTCATTCCTGTCTGGACAGAGATTTACCGGATTGACCTTCGTAACAGCGACCCGGAACCGGCCCGCTACACTCTGGTGTCCAACTAGTCCGTCTTTCCCGCGGAACGGCGTCGCCCGCATCTACCGGAAAGGTTAGGCGGGCGTTATCGGCAGTCGCCGGTGGCCAGTAACGCGCGCGGCACGGGCTTCCTAACAGGATTTGTAAATATGCAATCGGCGGGCCCGGGTGCAGTGTGTCTCCCGTGGGATATACAGGAGGACGCAATGTACGCAGGCCAAGAAAGTTTCGGAACGGGCACAGACCGTCATGACAATAGCGGATTGGTGCTTTCGCTGATCGACGGCATGGACTGGCCGATTGCCGCCTTGTCGGTTGATGGAGAGATAAGGTTTGCAAACACTGCTTTCCGTGGCCTCAAGGCAGGTCATTCCGGTGTGATCGCCGGGAACCGTCTGGCTTTCAGCTCGGCCGAGGCCAACCGACAGCTTCGCGAGCTTCTTGCAAATATCCGTGTTGCGCCTGCCGCGCCGCGGCATGGCCGCCTGCATCTGACGTTCGGAGATGACGTTCCGGCCCTGCAGATCGATTACAAGTATGCGCCGCCATCGGGTCACGTTTCCTTGCTGGTGCGCTCTCTCGAACCGGTGAGAACCGGTACGCAGACCCGCCGCATTCTTCAGGAAAGCTATGGCCTGACAGCTGCAGAAGCCGATTGCGCCTGCCGTCTGGCAGACGGGGCGAGCGGTCATGTCATCGCTGCCGAGCGAAACGTATCTTTCGAGACGGTCCGCTGCCAGCTTCGCACTGTCCGGCGCAAGCTCAATGTCAAGAGTGCGGGCGAGGCCATCGCGCGCGTTCTGGCGTTCGGGGAACGAAACCCACTGCCAAAGGCGGCCTGATTACCTGCCTGACCGGTGGCTGTTGAAAACCTGACCGCGCGGAAGCGTCCGTGACCGTTGCGTTCAGCGCAGACGGCGTCATACTTCCCTTCGACCAGAGGTCGGGGGTAAATCCATGAAATCGTTTCGACAAGCAGGACTGATCGCGATCGGGCTCGGCCTGGCCAGTATGACGTATCAAGCCGGTGCCCAGACTCCGGTGGCTGAACCCGCAAACGAAACCGGCGCGCTTATTGATGTCTATGCCGTCAGCGCCCTGCGGGATCCGGCAGACGCTGCAAAAGCAGAGGAATTGCGGGCCCGTTTCGAGGCACTTGACGTCAACGGTGATGCGGCGAACGCACTACCGCTGCTCGAGGCGCAGATCGAGGAGGCGAAAGCGCTGTATGTCGAGGGTGCGCCCTGGCTGGCGCGAATGCGGCTGAAGCGTGCCGGGGCCTATTTCACGCTCGCCCGTTTCGATGAAGCGGCGATCGAGGCTGATCTTGCAATGGCAGGACTTGAAGCGGCTGGCGCGCGTATCAGCGATGCCTATGGCGCGGCCATGGAAATCAAGGGCAATGTGCTGACGCAGACCGGTCAGGTGGATGAAGCTCTGGAGATGTTGCGGGACGTGCTGGCGTTCCGGCTGGCCAATTTCCCTCCCGAAAATTCCGATACAGGGCAGACTTATCTGGCCGTGGGCAGCGTTCTCGCGCGGCAGGGAAAATATGCAGAATCGCTGGCCGAGGTTCAAAAGGCGACGGCGATCAGCGAGGCTGTCCTCGATGTCGACGATCCGGGCCTGCTCGACAACCACCTCAACAACCTCTCCTCGCTCAGCGTTCTCTATTCGTACAACGAGATGGAGGATGAGGCGATCGAGGCTTCCCGCGAAGCCGCTCGCATCGCCTCTGCGCATCTGGAGGCGGGCAACGCCACGCTCGGGCTGGTGCTGTCCAATTATGGCTTCGCGCTGAACGGTGCGGGCCAGTATTATGAGGCCGAACAGGTGCTCCGGCGGGCAGTCGAAACGCGCCGGCTGCAATTCGGCAAGGACCATTACAAGGTCGGGCTCGCAATGACCAATCTTGCGTCTGCGCTGACCTACCAGGGGTATCCGGAACGGGCCGAGCCGGTGTTCATGGAAGCCTACCGCATCATGAAGGCCTCGGACGAAGACCAGACCGCCTATGCCGGAATGATCTTGGACAATGCCGCAAAGGCGGTGGCCGTACAGAACCGGTTCGCTGAAGCCAGGCCCCGCTATGCCGAGGCCATAGAGCTTCTGACCGAGAGCATGGGGGCAGATCACGAACGCACGGGGCAGGCGCAACTCACTTTCGCCGATACGCTCTACCAGCTTGAAGACTATGCGGTCGCCGCCAATGTGCGGGACGCCGCCTATGCCAGCCTTTCCGTTGGCTCAAGCGAAACCAGCGAGCAGATCTTCTATGCTGAAACGCTGGGAATGTTGATCGCAGCTAAGTCAGACGCGGGCGCAGAGCTTGCTCCGGCCAAAGCCGTCATGTCGCGCATGTCATCCGTGCTGAACCAGTCCCTCTTCCGCCAGAAGCAAGCCGTCGACAAGGCCACAAAGCTTCGGCCGCATTTCGAGCGGGTCATGCAGATTGCTCTGGCTGCCGGAGATCTCGATACAGCCTTCGAGGCGGCGCAGTGGATGACGCTCTCGCCCACCGCGCAGGCTGTCGCAGCCCAACTTGAACGCAGCGAGGCCGGTACGGGCGAAGCGGCCACACGCATTCGCGCCGCACAAACCGCAGAGCGGGAAGTTCAGGCCGCACAAACCGCCTATGCCGCAGCGATTGCGGAAGGCGACGCTGAAAAGATCGCGACCGCGAAGGAAGACCAGACCGCAGCCATCGCTGCTTTCGATGCTGCATTCGCGATGCTGAGCGAGGATGATACCGCGATGGATGCGGGCAACCGGGTGCGTCCGTTGACCCTTGCAGAGGTGCAGGCCGCCCTCTCGCCGGACGAGGCGCTCGTGATGCCGGTCATCGGCGACTACCAGCCGGTTGTCTTCGCGGTCACGCGCCAGACAGCGCTGGCCGAACCGGCGGGTATGGACGACCGGCAGATCGAGGCGGCGGTTGCCCGGCTGCGCAATGGCGTACAGACGGTCGACACGCCATTCGACACCGAGACGGCCAAGGCGCTCTATGCCGCGCTCTTTCCGCCCGCAATCGAGACCGTAACCGCCGACGCCTCCGAACTTGTGCTGATGCCCGAAGGCGCCTTGCTGTCGCTGCCATTCGCCTTGCTGGTGACATCAGGGAATGCGGGCGAAACGCCGGACGAGATTGCCGCAAGCAAAGGATGGCTGATCCAGCGCCATGCCTTGTCCCAGCTTCCCTCCCTTCAGACCTTGCGTCAGCCAACCGCTGCATCAGCGACCGTCACAACATTTCTGGGCGTTGGCGACCCGGTCCTGAACGGTCCGGAGGCTCCGTCCTCGCCGGACGCCAGACCCGGTCCTCTGCCGTCGCAGGACACCGAAACCGAAAGCGTGCCGGAACCGGATATGGACAGCGTCGATGCAAGCTTCCTGATGGCAGATGCAGGGCTCGCGCCGACAGAAGTTTATTTCCGGGGGGGTGTGGCAAACCTCGAAGAACTGCGCGCCCTACCGCGTTTGCCAAATGCGCGCCTTGAGCTTGAAACCATTGCAGCAGGTTTTCCGCCTGAAGGCGCCACCCTGCTCCTGGGTGCAGAAGCAACGCAGCCTGCGCTGGAAAGGCAGGATCTGACCGGCTTCGATCTTATCGCCTTCGCCACGCACGGCCTGATATCCGGGGAACTTACAGGGGGTAGCGAACCGGCCATCGTTCTGACGCCGCCGCAGCTGGCAAGCGCGGACGATGATGGTTTGCTCACGGCCTCTGAAATTGCGCGATTGAACCTCGATGCCGACTGGGTCGTTCTGTCAGCGTGCAATACGGCTGCAGGCGCACGGCCGGGTGCGCCGGGACTAAGCGGGCTCAGCCAGGCATTTCTCTTTGCCGGCGCGCGGGGCCTCATGGTGTCGCATTGGGCAGTTCGCGACGATGCCGCTGCAAGACTGACCGTCGGTACCGTTACAGGCGCGGGTGAGGGCGGCACGCGTGCTGCGGCCCTGCAATCGGCAATGGTATCGCTGATGGCGGACAAGACTGTCACGGGCGGTGGCCACCCCGCTCTGTGGGCACCGTTCGTCTATGTCGGACGATAGCGGCGGCGCAAGAAATCCGTCGGTCCGGGGACGTCATGGATTAAGGTAAGCGGGAAACCGCTTCTCTAAAAAGGCGTGATGACCTGATCAGATCAGGCGTCTTCTTCCTCAAGCGCGTGGTCCTCGGCGCGGAAAGCCATGTTCCGGCTATAGGATTCAGCTGAAGCGCGTACAGCTTCCAGCAGCGATTTGCGCAAGCGCGGGTCTGGAATGCTCTGAAAGGCCGTGACCAGATCAATGGCATCGGCATCGATCATTCCGGCCAGTGCGCTGTCATCACCGTCTTCGGCCAGTCCCGCAGAAACCAGATCGCTGACCTCTTCTGCGCCCTGATAGAAATAGTTGATCCCGACATCCAGAACCTTGGCGACGTCGAACAAACGTCCGGCTGAAATCCGGTTCACACCTTTTTCGTATTTCTGGACCTGTTGAAACGTAAGGCCAAGCATGTCGCCCAGCTTTTCCTGACTCAACTTGACTTCGCGGCGGCGCCAGCGAATGCGGCGGCCAACATGCTTGTCGATCATATTTGGGAGTTTTGCGTCGGTCATGGTCTTAAATCACTCGTATCTAACAACTCACAACTGTGAACAGCCAGTTGTAATTTCAAGTCAACGCCAGATACGAGCTAGATACAAGCCGCTAATTATTAGCAAACCGCACAGAATAAATGCGAACCAGTCGCCTATTCTACTATAGATTGTATTTTTCCCTTTTCCGGGGATTGTCCCGTCGACTACGATCCCTTGCCAGCCATAGGCATCCACCGAGCGGATACCTCCGGCAGCTTCTAAACCGAAAGCATCCACGATTGCAGTCTCACCCAGACTTGCCGCACGCAGAAGTGGCCGACCGGTCTCGATAGCCCTGTAGCGGGCCTGGGCATAATGCTGTTGCGGGCCAACGCCGACACCGAACCATGCATCGGTCGAGATGTTCACGAGCACATCAGCGTCCGTGCGGGCGCGTCGTACCAGTTCCGGAAAGAGCGCCTCGTAGCAGATCAGCGGAAGGATCTTCAGGCCTGACGGGAGCGCAATCGGTGTCGGTGGCGGACCGACCTCGAACCCGGCCTTGGCCATTTGTTGCAATGCGCCGGGCAGCAGGGCGCTGAACCGCTCGCCGAATGGAATGATCCGCGCCGCTGCCAGTTCGCCGAACGGTACCAGCCGGTTCTTGTCATAGATGGCCAGCGGTCCGCTTCGCCCGCTATTTTCATCCAGAACCGCAAGCGAGTTGTAATACAGCGGGTCGTCTTCGGCATAGGCATCGATACGGACCGTACCGGTAACCAGGACGCGATTGCCCAGACGTTCGGTTATGATATCGAGCACGTCCGGCATTTGAAGGAGGGCAACCGGTAACGCTGACTCAGGCCAGACGACGATCTGCGGCGCTGTTTCACTGTCCGGACCGGTAAGCTCCAGAAAACGTTGCAGGGTCCTGGCTCCGTTCTCCGGCAACCATTTGTCCGCTTGCGGGATGCCGATATCAACAAGCCGCGCGCTGACTGCGGTCGGGGCGGGCGGACGGGTAATACGGTCCGCCCCCCAGGCCCAACCCCCGGCAAAGACGATGACTGACGCCAGCAAAGGGGCAAGGCGCGGCAGCGTCCGGTCCGACTTGCGTCCGTCCGCCAGAGCAGCGGGTGCGCAAGCCAGCACAAGGGTCACCACGGTCAGGCCCCAGATTCCAAAGACGGCCGCCAGTTGGGAGACCGGCGAACCGGGCGGCCAGGCCGTGCCCAGCCAGTTCCAGGGAAACCCGCCAAAGAGCGTTCCGCGCAGCCATTCTGCCAGAGACAGCGCCGCCGCAAGGATAAGCACCCGGCCCGGTGTCTCAGACCAGAGGTGCGCCGCGACCAGACCTGCCAGACCGAATATGAGCGCCAGCCCACCGGGCAGGAGTATCAACGGCATCCAGAGAAATATTGCATGCCTTGCCGGGTCGACGAGAAACGGAAAGGCCGTCCAGTGCAATCCGATCAGAAAGAAGCCGAACCCGAACGCCCAGCATCTCGCAAACGCGGCTTTTCGCCATTTTGCCTGCCGCTTTGCTCCGTCGAGCAGCCAGACCAGCAGCGGGAATGTCACAAGAATGACAGGCCAGGCGTGAAACGGTGCAAAGGCCAGATTGCTGACTATGCCCAGCCCGGCTGCCACTGCCAGCGCCGCTATGCCGTGAAGGCGGCAGATGCGTGCGTGCAGACGCGCCAGTCCGGGCATTCTCGCCACGCCGCTCATTCGGGGTGATCGGCCTCGGCAGCCGCTTCGGCAGCGCGTTCAGCCGGGGCTTGCTCCGGCAAAAGTGCAGCCGGCACCCGCAGGCGCAGGCGTTTCACCCGGCGGGTATCGCCATCGAGAATCTCCATCTCGGTCTCGTTGGGGTGGCCGATGATCTCCCCGCGTTGCGGTACCCGGCCTGCGAGGGCGACCACCACACCGCCGAGCGTATCGATATCGTCCTCATAATCCGGCAGGCTCATGTCGAGACCGGACTCGTCGGCGAAGTCGTCGATCTCGATGCGCGCGTCGACATCCCACGTGCCGCGGCCGCGTTTCAATATACCGGGGTCGTCGCTGTCATGCTCGTCCTCGATCTCACCGACGATCTGCTCCACCAGATCCTCGAGCGAGACGAGCCCGTCCGTACCTCCGTATTCATCAACGACCAGAGCCAGATGAATACGGGTGGCCTGCATTTTCACCATCAGGTCGGCCAGCCGCATTGAGGGTGGCACATAGAGAATGTCGCGGCGCAGACGTTTCAGCGGAACCGGGTCTTCTTCTTCGGCCTGCGAGGCACGGGTGGCAATCAGACCGATCACGTCCTTGATATGTACAAGACCTACCGGATCATCGAGGGTTTCGCGATAGACCGGCAGGCGCGAATGCGAGCCCTCGCCGAAAATGCGGATGAGCTCGGGCAACGGTGTCGATTCCTCGATGGCTACGATACCCGCACGCGGGATCATAACATCGAAAACGCGCGCGGCCTCGAACTCGGAAATGCGCAGGCGGATTTCTGCTGGCGAGGTGGACGGGGTTGGCGTAGAGGTGGCTGACGGGTCTGTCTCGCCAGACCGGCCATTGCGCCGCGAAGGAAACGCGGAGGTTAGCCGCTCGAGAAGACGCGGTTTTCTAAGGGGTTGCTCAGGGTCCAAGAGAGGACACGCTCCTTCAGGATGTTGCAGGATCAGATATAGGGATCGCCATAGCCGAGATCGCGAAGAATGTCGCGCTCGAGTGCTTCCATTCTTTCGGCATCCTCATCTTCTTCGTGGTCGTGGCCGAGAAGATGCAGATAGCCGTGCACGAAAAGGTGCGAAACATGGGCGTCCATGCCGAGGCCTTTGGCGTCCGCATCCCGGCGCGCCACGCCATAGCCAATGGCGATATCGCCGACAAAAGGCAAAGAAGAGTCGCTGCACGGCTCGTCTGCGGGAAAGGAAAGGACATCCGTGGCCTTGTCCTTGCCGCGCCAGTCCCGGTTCAGGTGCCGCATTTCTTCATCGCCGGTCAACAGCACATCGACCGACCCGCCGCCACACCGTTTGAACGCCGCCGCCAGCGCACGTGCGATGTTCGCATCCACATTCGGGACTGCGGCCCAGATGTCATCTTCAATGCGGATATCTGCCGCTGCCGCATCGCTTGCCGGGGAAGCGTGCCTCTGATCGACCGCCTCAGTCATCGCCATGCGCCTCATAGGCTTCGACGATTCGTGCCACCAGCGCATGGCGCACAACATCCGCCCGGGTCAGCGGCATCTGGGCGACGCCCTCGACGCCCTGAAGGATGCGCAAGGCATGGGCAAGACCGGACGGGTTTCCGCGTGGCAGATCGACTTGCGACGGGTCGCCGGTCACCACCATACGCGAGCCGCGTCCCAGCCGTGTGAGCAGCATCTTCATCTGCGGGATCGTCGCATTTTGCGCTTCGTCGACGATGACAAATGCGTTTTTCAGCGTCCGTCCGCGCATGAAGGCCAGCGGAGCCACCTCGATCTCGCCGCGTTCACGGCGGCGGTCCATCTGTTCCTGCCCGAGAAACTCGCGAAGGGCATCCCAGATGGGCAGCATGTATGGGTCGACCTTCTCCTCAAGGTCGCCTGGCAAAAAGCCGAGCTTCTCACCAGCCTCGACCGCAGGGCGGGCCACGATCAGCCGCTCGCGGGTGCCGGTCGCAAGTTCGGATGCCCCCACAGCCACTGCGAGATAGGTCTTGCCGGTGCCGGCCGGTCCGGTTCCGAAGACCAGCCCTGTGTCCTTGTCGAGAAGCGCCGAAAGGTAGGCGGTCTGACCAGCGGTCTGCGCATGGACCGGCTTTTTCAGACCGCGCAGATTGACCGCAACCTTCGAGCCTGTCGCCAAAGCTGCGTTTATTGCCTCGTTGAATGCTTCGCCGCCCGGTTCGCCTCCGGACCTTAGCCGGTTCTGGTAGATACCGAGCGCGGCTTCAGCGAGGGCGACACCGCCCGCCTCACCGAAAAGGGTAATGCCGCCGCCCTGACTGTCCGCGCGCAGGGAATAATCCTCGAACCGGTCTTCCAGACGTTGCAGATTGGCGTGATGCGGGCCGCAGACCGCGCGCAGCTGCTCGGCATCGGCAATCGCAAAAATGCGGCTGATCGGGGCACGGGGAGATTGCGGACGCAGACTCAAGCGGTCGCCATGGCGCGGCTCGGCAGCGCCCCTGTCAGAGAACTCATTGTGGCATCTGTCATGTCCAGCGTGACGATATCGCCGACCTTGCAATGGCTGTCAGCAGCGCGGGCATCATCGAAGTGAACGGCCTGAAGATAGGGTGAGCGACCGGCCATCTGGCCAGGCAATCGGGCCGGGCCGGCGACGAGAACCGGAAGACGCTGGCCGATCTGGCGCGTGTTGAAAGCTGTCTGCTGGTCTTTCAGGAGATCCTGCAGCCGTTGCAGGCGTTCGTCCTTCACCGCTTCGTCCACCTGCCCGAACATGTCGGAGGCAGGGGTTCCCGGACGGCGCGAATACTTGAAGGAAAAGGCCATCGCGAAATCGACGGTTTCCACCAGTTCCATGGTGGCGTCGAAGTCGGCATCGGTCTCACCGGGAAACCCGACGATGAAATCGGAGGTGATTGCGAGGCCCGGACGCGCTGCACGAACTTGCGCCAGAATGTCCAGATAGGCTTGCGCGGTATGACCCCGGTTCATGGCCTTCAGAACGCGGTCTGACCCGGACTGTACCGGCAGATGCAGATACGGCATCAATTTGGGCACATCCGCAAAGGCAGAGATCAGGTCCTCGTCCATGTCGCGCGGATGCGAGGTGGTGAAGCGAATACGCTCCAGCCCGTCGATCTTCGCCAGATGACGGATCAGACGTCCCAGACCCCAATCGGTTCCCGGGTCCGCCTTGGGGGCAGCGCCATGCCAGGCATTGACGTTCTGACCCAGCAAATTGATCTCACGCACACCTTTCTGTACGAGCCCGCGGGCCTCGGCGACGATTGCGTTCGACCGGGCGCGAAAACTCCGCGCCGCGCGTGTAAGGCACCACGCAGAAAGTGCAGAACTTGTCGCAGCCTTCCTGTATCGAGAGAAACGCCGAAGGCCCGTCCACGCCGCGCTCCACCGGCAGCGCGTCAAACTTTTCCTCGACCGCGAAGTCGGTCTCCAGCGTCTCGCCGGTCTGGCGATGCACGCGCGCGATGAGTTCGGGAAGCTTGTGGTAGGATTGCGGGCCCAGAACAAGATCCACGGCCGGTTGGCGGCGCTGGATTTCGGCCCCTTCGGCCTGCGCCACGCACCCGGTAACCCCCACCGTCATGCGCCCGCCGGAAGCTTCTTTCAGCTTCTTGATGCGGCCGAGCTCGGAGAACACCTTCTCGCTTGCCTTTTCGCGGATATGGCAGGTGTTGAGCAGAACCAGATCGGCTCCGGCCATCTCGTCGGTGCTGACATAGCCGAGCGGTGCCAGCACGTCTTTCATCCGTTCGGAATCATAGACGTTCATCTGGCACCCGTAGGTCTTGATGAAGAGGCGTTTTGCGGGCCTGCTCGTATTGGTCACGTATCAGCTTTCAGCGTCGGTCTCGTCGAGCGGCACGCCATAAAGCTCCATGCGGTGATCGACAAGCCTGTAGCCCAGCTTGCGTGCGATCTCGACCTGGAGCGCTTCCAGCTGATCGTTCGCAAACTCGACGACATCGCCGCTTTTGATGTCGATGAGATGGTCGTGATGGTCGTCGGTGGCTTCCTCGAACCGGGCGCGTCCGTCGCGGAAGTCATGGCGCTCGATAATGCCGGATTCCTCGAACAGTTTCACGGTGCGATAGACAGTTGCCAGCGAGATGTTGCGATCAATGGCAACAGCGCGTTTGTGCAGTTCCTCGGCGTCGGGATGATCGTCTGCATCCGACAGCACGCGGGCAATGACGCGGCGCTGTTCGGTCAGCCGCAATCCAGATTCCTGACAGAGTTTTTCCAGTCGGCTCATGGCATCATCCTTCTACCATCAGGATATGCGCCCTTGCCACGCCTGTGTCCAGATTTTGAGGCCCCGGATCCGCCTACCAAGCCCGCCATGACATCAAGATTGCGTCGCAGGGGGTTTCGCGTCCGGTGGTGTAGTAGCCTGCGCGCCGGCCATCTTCGCGAAAGTCCAGACCGGTATAGAGCGCGAGTGCGGCGGTGTTGTCGGCTGCCACATCAAGCAGAATACGCGACCAGCCTTGCGCTTGCGCCACCGCCAGCAACCGGTCCATCACTGCGCGTGCCAGACCCTGTTTGCGAAAGGTGGGATCGGTTGCGAGGGTCAGGATTTCCGCTTCGTCCGCGACCGGTTTGACGTGCACGAACGCCAGTAATTTTCGGGTCGCCGCGCCCTCGTCGACAACGCCGAGCATGACCGCGCCGTCCGCCAACCCCTGCCGGAAGGTATCGGCGCTCCATCCGTCGACGAAACATTGCCCGTGCAGACGGGCGAGCGCGTCGGCATCAGAGGTGTCGAGGCGGAAGATGTCAGGCACGACCCGCTTTCTGTTTGGCCTGCCCCGGCAGGGCGGCGTCGGCGTCGCGGGCATAGACGGGGACCGGGGGGAAGTCGCTTAAATCCTCCACACCGGCTGCCGCAAGCAGAAGTCCGGTGAGATCATCCCCGCCAATGAGAAGCGTTCCTGTAAGGTCTGCGTCGTCGAGCAATTCTTCATCCAAAGCAGAAATGGCCAGCGTTGTCGCTGCGCCGAACCGGGTTGCAAGGTCCGTCGTTCCCAGTTCGACCGGTCTGTCGGCGGGATGTCCATCGCGGAATGACTGTGCCCAGACCGAACGCTCGGGCAGTCTGCGCTTTGCCCCCAGAAGTGCCTGTCCGGTGTTCAGGTTTGAGGAGGCCGCAATCGCGTGCAGGCTCGTCAGACCAATGACGGGTACATCCAGCGCCAGACCCAGAGCGCGGGCATAGGCAACGCCGACACGTATGCCGGTAAAGCTGCCCGGGCCGGTACAGACCGCAACCTGTGTAATGTCTGCAATAGTCTTGCGCGCCTCTTTCAGCGCCGCATCGACGAGCGCGGGCAGACGTTCTTCATGCCCGCGGGCAATCGGTTCGCCTGCTGCGGCCAGCAGGGTCTCACCTCTGGCCAGACCGGTCAGACAGGCCCGCCCGGCCGTATGAATGCCGAGTGTCAGCACGCGAACCGGTCCATTTCAACGGTGTCAGACAATCCTGCAGGCCGTGTCGAAGCCCAGCCGTGGCGAGCGCGGAAAGAGATCCGAGGCATCGCCGTAGCCGATATTGCAGAGGAAGTTGGCCTTCCACTTGCCGGTATCGCCATCGCCGGAGAAGAAAGCCTTGTTGACGCCCGCCTTGTCGAAACCGGACATCGGCCCGCAATCCAGCCCGAGCGAGCGTGCCGCCATGATAAGATAGGCGCCCTGCAGCGTACCATTCCGGAAGGCGGTCTCGTGAGCGACGTCCGGGTCGGAGAACCAGTCTTTCGCACCCGGGTTATGCGGGAAAAGCTCCGGGATCTTTTCGGCAAAGTCTTCATCGAAGGCGATGATGACGATCCAGGGCGCTTTGAGCGTCTTCTCCCGGTTACCTTCGGCGAGATGCGGTTCGAGCTTCTTTCGCGCGTCATCGGACTGCACGAAGACAAACCGCGCAGGCGAACAATTCGCGCTGGTCGGTCCGAACTTGGTCAACTCATAGACAGAGCGGATGAGCGTTTCCGGCACGTCCGTGTCCTTGAACTGGTTGTAGGTGCGCGCATCGCGAAACATCTGGTCGAGCGTAGCGTCGGGTACGGGATCGGTCATGTAGAAAAGTCCTGCAAAGTGTCCGGGTGTCTTGAGAAAAGGGGCGCAGAGGCTAGAGCGCCGCCTCGACGGCGGTCACTTCCGGCACGTAATGGCGCAGCATGTTCTCGATGCCTGACTTCAACGTCATTGTCGAAGACGGGCATCCCGCGCACGCGCCGCGCATGTGCAGGCTGACCACACCGGTTTCCGGGTCGAACCGGTCGAAAATGATATCCCCGCCATCCTGCGCCACGGCAGGGCGGACGCGGGTCTCGATCAGCTCCTTGATCTCTTCGACAATTTCAGCTGTTTCGCCTTCATAAACGGGCTCATCGGCTGCGGGTGCAAGAGCCGCTGCCGCATCCTCCACGGCGGGCAGGCCGGACATGAAATGATCCATGATTGCTGCCAGCACCATCGGCTTGACGTGTTTCCAGTCGGCGCTCTCGGTTTTCGAGACAGACACGAAATCGCTTCCGAGAAAAACGCGCGCAACGCCTGGCTGGTCGAAGACCTGTTTAGCGAGGGGAGAGCCCGTCGCCGCTTCGACGTTTGCAAAATCAAGGCTTCCTTCGGCCAGAACCTCCTGTCCGGGCAGGAATTTCAGCGTATCCGGATTGGGTGTGGCTTCGGTTTGTATGAACATGGTCGGGCGTCCTGAGCGGTATGTTTCGCTTGTCGGGTGTCTCAGGTCTGGAAGTGACGCCTTGCGCCGGTCTTTTCAAGTTGATGGCAGCGTTTGTAGATCTCCGAGTGACAGGCTGCCCCGGATATGGCGTCGCCACTCCGGGGAGAACCAGCCAGAACCGGTCTAGCCCATCGCTACTACGGGTGCCTGGAAGCTGACCGTTTCTTCTCCGTCATCTGTCTCGATGGTCAGGTCGATGGTCAGCATGTCTCCGCTCACCAGCGAGGGCGAAACACCGAACAGCATGACGTGCAGTCCGCCGCGCTCGAACATCACGTTCTCTCCGGCGGGCAGGTCAACACCATCGACGCGGCGCATGGCCATCATGCCGTCCTGCATGGTGTGGGTATGAAGTTCGGCGGATTCTGCATCGACACTGCTTGCGGCAATGATACGCGCATCGCTCTCAAGCGACGAAGTGATCGAGAAATAAGCCGCCGTTACGTCGCGTCCGGCGGGCGGAAGGGTCACGGTCGGGTTCAGAACCACAATGCCGTCATCCTCGACCTGGATAGCGCCCTCAACAGGGGTTTCATCAGTCTGCGAGGCGTTCCCGCAAGCGGCTGGCAACATGGCGGCCCCGATCAGGGCGATGAGGGGAAGAAGCGTCTTTTGCATGATCCTGGTCTCCAGTCTCGGCGGTCTTGTCAGGGGCGACCCGGCCAGAACCCGATCTGTTCACGGGTTTGCGCGACAACATCTGCGGCAATTGCTCTCGCACGCTGTCCGCCCTTTGCCAGAACCGCGTCTATGTCAGAAGGAGAAGTCAGAAGCGCGGCATAGCGTTCCGTGACCGGAGCCAGTTTTTCCACAACCAGCTCGGCCAGTTCAGGCTTGAACACGCCAAAACCCTTTCCGGCAAACCGGCCAAGCACCTGCGCATCGGACTGGCCCGAAAGCGCTGCATAGATGCCGATCAGATTGGCCGCTTCGGGCCGGGCTTTAAGTTCGTCCATTGTCTCGGGCAAGGGCTCGGGATCGGTCTTTGCCTTCTGATCTTCTTCGCCATCGTATCGGCATCGTCGGTGAGGTTGATGCGCGACAGATCCGACGGGTCGGACTTCGACATCTTCTTCGTGCCATCCTTCAGGCTCATGATCCGTGCGCCCGGTCCTTCGATCAGGGGTTCGGGCAGCGGGAAGAAACCCGGCGCATTGAAGTCGCGATTGAACTTGTCGGCAATGTCACGCGACAATTCCAGATGCTGCTTCTGGTCCTCGCCCACAGGCACGTGCGTTGCCTTGTAGACGAGAATGTCAGCCGCCTGCAGCACCGGATAGTCGAACAGGCCGACGCTGGCGCGCTCCTTGTCCTTGCCGGCCTTTTCCTTGAACTGGATCATCCGCTCCAGCCAGCCCATGCGGGCCACGCAGTTGAAATACCAGGTCAGTTCCATGTGCTCTGGAACGGAGGACTGGGCGAAGACGATGGCGCGGTCGGTATCGATCCCCGCCGCGATGAAGGCTGCCGCGATAGAGCGGGTCTGGTTGGCGAGGAGCGCCGGATCCTGCGGCAGAGTGATGGCGTGCAGGTCGACCACGCAGAAGATGCTCTCCATGCGATCTTGCAAGGCGACGAATTTGGTAAGCGCGCCAAGATAATTGCCGAGATGCAAGCTGCCGGTGGGCTGGACGCCGGAAAAGATGCGCTGCGGGCCGGTATAGTCGGAAGTCTGGTCTGTCATAGCGGCTCTCTCTAGTCGCTCGGCCCGCGTCTTGCCAGAGCCTTTGCGTCTGAAAGCCGGACGGCCCCTGTTGCCAGTGCCGCCAGCGCATAGACCGCCATGCCGAACAGTACGAAGAGAAGTGTGGCAAGCAGCGAACTGCCGCCTGCGAAATCCCGCAGCCCCGCGAACTGTGCAGCTGCAAGAACCAGCGCAGCCCCCATGACCGCAGAGGCGGCCAGTGCGCGGACGCAGCGGGAGATGAGTGTCCGGCCGGGGCGATACCAGCCGCGCGAGATGAGCGTTCCGCTCAGCAGGATGACATTGATCCAGCCCGCCGTGCTCGTCGCGACGGCCAGTCCGACAAAGCCCGCATCCCCGACGGTGTTCAGCCAGAAGAAAAGTCCGGCACCCAGAACGGTATTCACCCCGACCGAGACCAGCGCGAACCGCATCGGGGTCCTGGTGTCTTCGCGGGCAAAATAGGCCGGGGCGAGGACCTTGATCAGCACGAAGGCCGGCACGCCCCAGGCATAGTGCAAGAGCGCCCGCCCCGCCTGCTGCGCGTCGAAACTGGTAAAAGCAGCGCGGGCATATATCCCGTCCACGAGCAAAGCGGGGGCGACCAGCAGCGCGACGGCAGCAGGCAGGGTCAGCGCCAGTGCCAGCCCGATGCCTTCGTCCATGGTTGCTGTCGCCGTGGATTGGTCGGCGCTGCGGGCGGCGCGCGACAGGCGTGGCAGGATCGCGATACCGACAGCAACGCCGACGAGTCCCAGTGGTAACTGGTAAAGCCGGTCGGCATAGTAAAGCCAGGTCTTCGCCCCGACTTCGAAGCTGGCGAGCGACTGGCTGACGATGATGTTGATCTGCGTCCCGCTGGCGGCAATCGTGCCCGGAATGGCGAGCGCCATGACCCGCTTCACATTCGGCGTGATGCGCGGCAGGGCGAAGACGTTCAGTTTAACCTTTGCCCGTCGGACACCCCACCAGACCAGCAGGACCTGCAAGGCGCCAGCGAATGTCGTTGCCCAGGCCGCAGCCTTGGTTGTCTCCACCGGCGCATCGCTCACATACGCCGCGCCGATCAGACAGATATTGAGCAGGGTTGGCGCACCGGCAGAGAGCAGAAACCGCCCACCGGCATTCAGCACGCCGGAGAGCAGCGCCGTTAGCGACATGAAGGTCAGATACGGCATGGTGATCCGCGTCAGCAGCACCGCCAGATCGTAGTTTTCAGAATCGTCCGCCTGCCCGCCATGAACCAGCAACAAAACCCATGGCATGGCGATCTGCGCCAGAATTGTCAGGAGGGCGGTAAAGGCGAAAAGTGCCCGGAACGCGTCTGCCGCCACGTCTGCCGCCGCTTCCGGCCCGTCAGCTTCCAGCGTTCTTGCATACACAGGTACGAAGGCGGAGGCGAACGCCCCTTCGGCAAAGATGCGCCGGAAGAGGTTGGGAAACATCAGCGCCGTCGTCCAGGCATCGCCCACCGGCCCCGCACCGATGCGGGCGGCGAGGAGAATGTCCCGGACGAAACCCAGCGCACGGCTGACCAGTGTCAGCCCGGCCTGCGTGGCGGTGTTGCGAACGACGCTCATCGGGCGCTCATGGACGGTGCGGTTCATCGGGTCAGAAGCTTTCAGCAGACCGCGAACGCGCCAGAACCCGGGCCGGGGTGCGTGGGGCATCGTAGCGGTCCAGCTTCATCACCTCGCACAGCGCCGCACTGAGACCGTCGCGCCATTTGCCGGGCTTGAGTTTCTCCTGCTCGGCGGTCTGGATATAGAAGATATCCGTCACCCGCTCGCCATAGCTGCCCAGATGGGCAGAATCGAGCCGGAGCTTGTGGGCCGCAAACACCTGCGCCAGATCATAAAGCAGGCCCGGCCTGTCCTTGGCCGTCACCTCCAGAATGGTGTAATCGCGCGAGCCTTCATTGTCGAAACTGACCTCAGGGATCGATAAGGAAGACCGCCTCGCGGCGCTTTTCAGGGCCGGGCTTGCGTTTCGGTTCCGGTGCATCGCCAAGAATGGAGTCGCGAACGGTCTTTTTCAGACGGTCCAGCCGCGAGGTCTCGCCCGCTGCGAACAGCCCGCCCTCCTCATCCTGCAGAACGAAGACGTCGATCACGCCGCCACTCTCGCCCGTAAAAATCTGCGCCGCGGCAATGCTCGCCCCTTGCGTGGTAATGGCCGCCACGATATCTGCGAAAAGGTCGAGACGGTCGTTATGGGCCACCATCAATTCGACACTCGATGTCTCCTGATTGATCTGCAGGTCGATGACCGGGCGTTGGGTGGAGCGTTCGAGTGCATCTGCCTGCCATGTCAGGTCGTTCATGTCGTAGGTCGACCAGTAGGCGGCGTCCATTTCCAGCATGAGGGGCGGGATGCGGGCGCGTGAAGCTGCCAGCTCGGCACGTGCGCGGGCCGCGCGGGCCTCGATCTCGTGCGCCGCATGGGCCTCGCGTTCGCTCGTTTCCTTCAGGACCGGCGCGGTCGCTTCATAGAGATCGCGTAGCAGCTGGCCCTTCCAGCCATTCCAGATACCCGGACCGACCGCCCGGATATCGGCGACCGTCAGTATAAGGAGCAATCGCAGGCGTTCGACCGTACCGACCGTGTTGGCGAAAGATGCAATCGTGCGCGGGTCGGAAATATCCCGTTTCTGCGCGGTATCGCTCATCTCAAGATGATTGCCGACGAGCCAGGAGATCAGGCGAACCTCTTCCGGGTCCAGCCCGAGCCGTTCGGAGGCGCGCGCGGCGGTCTTCGCGCCCTCGATCTGCTGGTCTCCATGACCCTTGCCGGTATCGTGAAGCAACATGGCCAGATAGAGCGCCCTGCGTCCCTCGATTTCGCCCATCAGACGCTTGGCGAGCGGATGAATGGTTTCGCCCTCGGCACGCTCGATTTCGGAGAGGGTCTCGACTGCCCGCAGCGTGTGCTCGTCAACCGTGTAGGAGTGGTACATGTTGAACTGGGTCTGGGCGACGATGCCGCCAAACTCCGGCACCATGCGCCCCAGCAGACCGGACTCGTTCATCATGCGCAGGATGCGTCCGGGAGACCGGGAATCCATCAGGAGATGGAGGAACAGCTTGCAGGCCTCTTCGCTCTTGCGCGCCTCCGGACTGAAATGGTGCAGGGACCGCATGACAGCCGAAAACGCGACCGGATGGATGTCCAGTTCGTGGGTGTCGGCCAGTTCGAACAGCTTCAGCATCGCAATCGGGGACGTCTCGAACAGATGTTCGTCACGAATGGAAAGCCTGGCATTGCGCATGATGAAATCAGGGCTGTCGAAAGGGTCGTCGCGCTTTCCCGTCAGTATACGGAATATCTCGGGAAGCTCCTTGCGGTTTTCCGCCTCCAGACGGGCGCACAGAATGCGGGTCAGCACGCCGACATCCTTTGCCACGAGAAAATAGCGCTTCATGAAACGCTCGACCCCGAGACGTCCGTCACGGTCCTCGAAACTGAGGCGCTGTGCGATCTCCGGCTGTACGTCGAAGGTCAGCCGTTCTTCATGGCGACCTGTCAGATAGTGAAGCTGACACCGGACCGTCCACAGAAAGCGTGCCGCCTTCTTGAAGGTTCGGGCTTCGCGCGGCGTGAAGACGTTGCGGTTGCGCAGGATGTCTTCGATGGTGGTCCCGCCATAGGAGGCTTTTACCAGCCAGAACAGCGTCTGCAGATCACGCAAGCCGCCCTTGCCTTCCTTGACGTTTGGTTCGACGACGTAGCGCGTACTGCCCTGGCGGTCATGGCGTGCATTGCGTTCGGCCAGCTTGCCGGCGATGAACTTGTCCTCGCGGCCCTCCATCACATCCTTGCTGAAACGGGTCAGAAGATCGGTACCGAGTTCGGCGTCGCCCAGCAGGAACCGGGCATCCAGCAAAGCGGTCTGGGTATTCAGATCCTCGCGGCACAGGCGTATGCATTCGTCCACTGTCCGGAAGGCGTGCCCGACCTTCAGCCCCATGTCCCAAAGCATGTAGAGCATGTACTCGATCACGCTCTCGGCCCACGCCGTCTGCTTGTAGTTCCGTACAAAGAGCAAATCGATATCCGACGATGGCGCAAGCACGCCGCGGCCATACCCGCCGACGGCGAACAGGGCCATGCGTTCCGCTTGCGTCGGGTTCCGGGCCCGGAAGACATGCGCGACGGTAAAGTCATACAGTGCCTGCAGGACCTCGTCCTGTACCGCCGCAAGTAGCCGCGCAATATCAAGCCCGTCGGCACCGTCGCGCAAGCGTTCCTGCGCGATCATCCGTCCACGGAACAATGCGCCGTGCAGCAGTTCCAGAGCGCGGGCCCGGAGCGCCTTGTCCTCACCGATATGCTCCAGCGCAGCAGCTGAGAGCTGGACCCGCAACTGGCGACCGTCAATGACTGAAGCCATCCGCCAGGGTTTGGGCTTGGGCGCACGATCCTGACGGTTGCTGAGCGAACGGACTGAAGAGGTATCGAGAGTGTCGGCCATGATCCTGTCCTAAAGCGTTTCAGCCCTTTCCGGAAACGGTTTGATCTGCGTCGCTGCTCCTGTTCTGCGAGCCGTCATCCGGTCATTGGTGCCATTCGGCCCCGTCACACCCCGCCCAGCGTTCCGGACAGTGCTGCTCGCGCTGCCAGACGCGGGCTCATGAGGTGAGTGCGACCGCCGCGACCCTGACGTCCCTCGAAATTGCGGTTCGAGGTGGAGGCGCAGCGCTCTCCCGGTGCCAGAATATCCGGGTTCATGCCCAGACACATCGAACATCCGGGTTCGCGCCATTCAAATCCGGCATCGAGAAATATCTCGTCCAGCCCTTCGCTTTCGGCCTGTGAGCGCACCAGTCCTGACCCGGGCACCACCATCGCCCGCACGCCATCGGCGACCTTGCGTCCGCCGACTTCTTCAGCCGCCGCGCGCAAATCCTCGATCCGCGAATTGGTGCAGGAGCCGATGAAGACCCGGTCGATCTTCAGGTCGGCGAGCACCGCGCCTGCCTCGATGCCCATATAATCGAGCGAGCGGCGTGCGGCCTCGCGTCTGTGCGGATCGATGATCTCGGCTGGCACAGGTGCCTTGCCGGTCAGTGGCAGCGCCTGTTCGGGGCTGGTGCCCCAGGTCACGGTCGGGGCGACATCCTTTGCCTGAATGGTGAGCACCTCGTCCCAATGCGCATCCGCATCGGATTGCAGCGTCTTCCAGTGATCGACCGCCATCTGCCAGCCGCCGCCTTTCGGCACTGCCGGTCGTCCGAGCAGATACTGGAAAGTTTTCTCGTCCGGTGCGATCAGCCCGGCCCGGGCACCGGCTTCGATAGAGAGATTGCAGAGCGTCATCCGCTCTTCCATGCTGAATGCGGAAATCGCATCACCCATATACTCGATCACGCAGCCCGTACCGCCTGCCGTGCCCATCACCGCACAGATGTGCAGGGCCAGATCCTTGGGTCCGACGCCGTCCGGCAGCTCTCCCACGATCTCGACCTTCATGTTCTTCATCTTGCGGGTGCGAAGGGTCTGTGTGGCCAGAACGTGCTCGACCTCGCTGGTGCCGATGCCGTGCGCAAGCGCGCCGAATGCCCCGTGCGTGGAGGTGTGGCTGTCGCCGCAGACGATCGTCATGCCGGGCTGGGAACGTCCCTGTTCAGGCCCCACCACATGTACGATCCCGTTGCGAAGGTCACCCATGGGAAAGAACTCGATACCGTGTGCCGCCACATTACGCTCGAGCGTCTGCAATTGCTCGCGCGCCTGCAAATCCTTCACATGCGACGTGCCGAGCGCCTGGCCTTCCGTGGGTGTGTTATGGTCTGCCACGGCCAGCGTCAGGTCAGGCCGCCGGACCTTTCGGGACGCCGCGTCGAGCCCCGAAAAAGCCTGCGGCGTCGTCACTTCATGGATGAGGTGCAAATCGATGAACAGGATGGCATCGCCATCGGGGCTCTCATCAACCAGATGCGCCTCGAAAATCCGGTCATAGAGTGTCTTGCCGCTCATTGCATTGTCCGTTCCGGCTTGCAGACCGACTGTCTGCTTCAGTATCAAGGGCGAAAGATGCCCATCCATGCCGGAGGATACAATGACTTTGGCCGACGACAAGCTGCGTGCCTGGTCCGACTGGTGCGTGCTCAATCTGCGGCGCGGTAGCCTGCCGAACGCTCTGACCGACCAGATGCGAACGCACGGGCTCGATGAGGTGTTTATCCGTGCCGCTATGGGGCCGGCGGCGGACGGATTGACGGTCGGGGCGTCATTTGCCGATTACGCTGCGTGTGCGTTGACGCAGCGCGTCCGCGCAACGCCGGGTCTGAAACAGCTTCCCGCGCGGGACACGCAAATCTTCGTCTGGGACGAATTTCTCGAGGCAAGAACCTGCGAGGCGCTTATGGCGCTCATAGAGGCAAACCTGCGCCCCTCCACCGTTACCGACGAACCGCCGGATGCGCTCTACCGGACCAGCAAGACCTGCGATCTGGGTGCGCTGACCGAGCCGATCGTCCATGATACAGATGCGCGTATCTGCGAAGGTCTGGGCATATAACTGGCCCTATTCTGAAGCCATTCAGGGCCAGAAATACGAGACCGGTCAGGAGTTTCGTTCGCATACGGACTATTTCGATGCCAGCACACCCAGTTTTGCTGCCAATACCGGGGATCGTGGCCAGCGGACCTGGACCTTCATGGTCTATCTGAACGACGTGGCGGCGGGCGGCGCGACCCGCTTTCCGCATCTGGATCGCCGGTTCCGGCCGCGTCAGGGCAGCGCGCTAATCTGGAACAATCTGGACGCTGGGGGCCAACCCATCCCGGCCACGCTTCATCACGGCATGAAACCTTTGCGGGGGGAAAAATACGTGCTGACGAAATGGTTCAGGGAAAAAGGCTTCGGCCCGGTCTTCGTCTGAGGGGGCGGTTCAGGCCTGATTGTGCCTCAAAAGCGGCCAGCCTGACGGATGAGCGGTGCAGGGCGTGGAGGAAGGGCTGCCCCGGATATGGCTGGCGCCATTCCGGGGAGGCGTTGGGGGCTGTGCCATTCCGGGATCACACCGAACACGCAGGTTTCCGGCCGCCACAATTCACATCTGCGCATTAAGGCTCTGGCGCGGTTTGTCTGCCATGACGGTCTCTCCCGACACCCGGACACATCATGTTTCGCTTCGTCCTCATCACTCTCGCACTTGGCGCGCTGCGGCGTCTTCGCCTGGCTCGCCTTTGCGCAGGCCGACGGCCCTAAGTTCGAGCCGCGAACCGGAACCGTTATCGCGGCCTCGCCAATCTGCGCATGCATCAACCTCGGCGGCGGCCTCGAAGCGCCCGTCGAAGGTGAATGGGGCTACACCATCCGCGCCGACGACATGACCCGCATTGCGCAGGCGGGCTTTGATACAGTGCGCGTCCCCATCAACTGGGCGGCCCATACCGAAGACGCTGCGCCCTATCAGATCGATCCGGCGTTTCTGGCACGTATAGACGAGGTCGTCCGCCAGGGCCTTGCTGCCGGGCTGAATGTCATCGTCAACGTGCACCATTACAACGCCCTGAACGAAGACCCGGACCTCCATGAACCGCGCCTCGAAGCCATCTGGCAGCAGATTTCACGCCGCTATGCGGACTGGCCGGAGGGGCTCATCTTCGAGCCCGTAAACGAGCCACATTCCGCCATGACCTACGCCCATGTGGATGCGCTCAATCGCCGGATACTGGCCGATATCCGCCGCACCAACCCGACGCGCTGGGTGGTGCTGGGCGGTGGTCACTGGGGACATTTCATCGGGCTGGAGAAGTCGAACCCGCCATTTGATCCGCGCGTGGTCACGACGTTTCACTTCTATGACCCGTTCGAGTTTACCCATCAGGGGGCGCACTGGACGTCAGAACCAATGCCGACTGGCATAAGTTGGGGCAGTGCCAGCGACCGGGCGGCGATCGCGAAGGATTTCGCGCGTCTGGCAGGATGGCGCGATGCTTCAGGAATGCCGCTCTTCGTTGGCGAATTCGGGGCCTATCGGCGCTGCGGCCATGGCGGACCGCGCCAACTGGACGCGGTTCGTCCGCAAACAGGCGGAAGCGCAGGGGTTTGGCTGGTGTTATTGGGACTGGGCCAACGAGTTCGGAATATACGATCTCGAGCGCGAACGCTTCATTCCAGCTCTGACCATGGCCCTTGTCGGGGACTGAAACGGGTCAGCGACGCCAGGTCAGGGTCAGCGCTGCGAAGTCTTCGGTGCCACTTTGCGAGCGTGCGCCGTTCTCGTAGCGATAGTCACGCTGGATATAGCTGACCGACATCTGAGTGCCTGCCTGCTCGAAGGAGATACCGGCCTGCATGTCGCCAACCGTCACCTTGTCCTGCAAGGTGAACGCCCCGCCGGCAACGTCCATTCCGCCGCCCTGACGCATGTCCCAGACCACGGCTTCGCCGTCAGCGCCTGCGAAGACATACCAGTTCGGGTTTTCGGCATCGGCGCCCCGCAGATCGAGGTTCTGACCAATGCGAACTTCCGCGCCCGCGCGGGTAGAGCGGAACGCGTCGGATTCCTCGACGGTGATGCGCGGTGAAAGCGCGAGATCGACGCCGAGGCCCGTCATGGCGTTTCCGGCATTAACGGTGAACGCTGTGCGTGACCGGGTCGTGCGAGCAGCCTCGCCGCGCGTGAGATAGGACCCGGCGGATGAGCGCGCTCCATCGGTGGCCGCAGACAGGGTCGCGACCGGATCGGCGCGGGTTTTTGACGCAAAGTCTTCGGGCCCGAGTGCCCCCGAGGTGAATGTCTTGCGATTGTCGCGCGCGGGCGAATAATTGTTGAGCGATACCGCTGGCGCGAAGCTGGGCGTCCGGTTCGGTGTGATGGTCAAGGCGCCTGCACCGGCGACCAGAGTGCTAGCGGACGGCGATACAAGGCTGGACGCGCCGCGTTGCTGCGCCAGTGTCCCGACACGATAATCGCTGTTCTGGCTTGCCTTGGCAGCGGTGTCCTCAGCTACCTGACCGGTGGATTGCATGCTGAAAAGCCCTGCGCAGCCATGGCACGCCAATACAAATACTGTCGAAGCTTAAAACCGCCATAGGTTTCGCACGTCCCTGCATCGGTCCCCCCGTCCCGTTGCCTGTCCACTTGTTGAAGTGCACTTAAACAACAAAAGAGGGCGAAATGATAGTCATTCTTTCCGGCTGAGCGAACGCACGAAATCGACCGCGGTTTCATACTTCCAGCGGAAGGTAAACCTGCGTTCTACCCCTGTTTGTCTCAGTTAACGGCGGGTCCCCGATCGTGCTTTCCCCCGGTTGGAGCTCGAGGGATAACCGCACCAGCCGCGCGGGCCGGAAACCCTTCAGCGGGCTTGCGATGAGGCCGGTTGAGGCGGCGCTTGCCAGCGATGATGGCCGTCGCGTGAAGCCAGACCGAATGTACGAGAAAACTGGACAAAGCACATGGTCCTAAACCTGCGTCTAGCCGGTTCCTGCCTCTAGGCAGCCAACTCGCGTGCGCTGGTCTCGAAGTATTTTACCAGACGGTCCGGGTCTTCGGCGCCCTGCACCGCGCGGCTCCGGTTGATCACATAGGCCGGAACGCCCTGAATGCCGGCAGAGCGGAAGAAGGCTTCTTCGGCGTTCGTCGCTTCCTTGTCGGCGTCGCCCGCCAGCAAGTCTGCCAGAAGCGCACGGTCCATGCCGTTTTCGGCTCCAATGTCCGCCAGAACACCGGTATCGCCAATATCGCGGTGATCGGCGAAATACGCATGGAAGAGCGCTTCCTTAACGGCGAGACCTCTCTCCTGACCCTGCGCCCAGCGGACAAGCCGGTGTGCATTCAGGGTGTTAGGCCGGTGCGTAATTCCCGGAAAATCGAACGGAATACCCTCGGCTTCACCATAGGTCTCGAGCGCCTCGCGCATTTGAGCAAACCGGTCCTTCTGAGGGCCGTCCTCGCCGGTGCCGCCGAATTTGGCCCGCATGTAGTCCTTGTAGGGAACACCTTCGGCAGGCACGGTCGGGTCCAGTTGAAACGGCATGTAGGCCACATCGATAGCCACATCGTCTGAAACACGGCCAAGCGCCGTCTGCATCCGGCGCAGCCCCAGCCAGCACCACGGGCACACCAGATCCGAGACCATTTCGAGCTTGAGCGGCGTCATGGCGTGCCTCCGATGGGTGCTGGACGTCCGGCGGATGCGGTTTTCAGAACGCGCACGTATCCGCGCTCCACATCCATCTCTTGTGTGTGGCCTTTCGCTTCGAGAAGACGGTGCATGATCGCCAGGCGATAGCATGGCACGTACATGAACATGTGATGCTCGCCATGATAGGCGACCCAGTAAGGCGCAATGAACAAGCGCTCGAGAAGATTTGTACGGGTCGTGCGGGCAACCTGATAAGGCGCAGTTCCGCCAGTCAGGCAGGCATGCTCGGCAATGTTGCGAAGCCGCGTCACAAGCTGGGACCAGGTGGCCATCGGCAAGAGCCAGAGCACAAAGAAAGCCCACCAGAGCCCGGCGACCGTCAGCACGGCAAATATCAGCGCATTGACTATCAGGAACGGTACCACTGCCTCGCGGGCCGACTGGGCCAGATTCTCCCGGCCCTTCATGCGGCGCCTGTCGAGCCCGAGCGCCTTGGCAAACTGGCTGCGGCGCTGCTTGAAGAACGTCTGACCGGTCAGGTCGCGCACGATCTTGCGGCGAAGCGAAGCGCGTGTTGTCGGAAAGGCCGCCGAAAGGGCGAGGTCGGGGTCGTGTTCGGTCTGTGCATGTTTGTGGTGTTGGAAGTGATAATCCCTGTAAGCGCCAAGGTTTGCGCCAACAGGGGCCGCACACAGCCACTGGCCGACAAGATCGTTCACCCGCGCGCTGGTCGACAACCCGCCGTGCGCCGCTTCATGCATCAGGATGGCCAGCCCAAGCTGGCGCGCGCCGATCAGCATGACAGACAGTGCGAACGTCAGCGGATTGGGCCACAACACGAACAGCGCGCCCGCTGCCAGAATGATCGCCCAGGCATGAACCACCATTCCGAGACCGAGCAGGTTCGACCGCGAGCGAAGGTTCGACCATTCGGCAGGCGTGAAATATTCGAGCGGCTTGAGGCGTGCGGAAGCTTGCATTGCTACAGTCTACCAGTCCCGGCGCCGGGGCTCAATCTGCTGTTCGCTAGAGCAGTGGTTCGCCTGCAAAATAGGGCCGAATGGCCGGTTTCAGCGCCTCCGCGAACGCGGACTGCTCCACCATCACCGAATAGCTGCCCTCCTCAGGCGGACCGATCTTGCCTGGTGCAAAGCGAAACACCAGCCCGCCAATCCGGTCTGGCGCTGTCGAGGCTGCCAGAACGACCGGTGTTCCGGCGAGGCCACCGGGCAGGTTCATCTCGGGGCAGCGAAGCGCGGTACGCCCGATCACGGCGCGCCCGGTCGCAGCGATCTTCGCAGCCTGCAGGCGCGGACAGACAAGCGCCGTCAGCACCTCAAGGTCGCCGTCCGTAAAAAAGTCCGCCACATCATAGGCGTGACCGGTCTTCTCGTTCAGAAGAATTGTCGCAAAACTAATCTGCGGGGCACCTTGCCCGTTGCGAAGGATGGTGTCGGTCCGTGACAGACTGATCAGGTCGCCGGCCCGGGCCGAAACAGCATAGCGGACTTCGGCTACATGACGTTTGCCGTCGCTGACGGGCGGCAGCTCCTTAACAAGGCCGGACTGAATCTCTGCCTGTTCGGCCTTCAGCGCCGCCACGATGTTCGCGGCTGGCGGCACGCCGTCGACGCGCGCAGCATAGAGAAGCGCCGGCCCGGTTTCAAATGCCAGCTCCAACGGTGCAGGCGGATCTGTTCGGAAGCCGGGCGCACCTGCAAGCTCGCTTTTGAAGCTGAGCCCGAACCAGTCTGGCAAGCTCGGTTCGATCGCCCAGATCGCGGCAACGGTCCCGAGACCAAGGGCGAGGCCCGTCAAGGCGGTGCCAAAAAGGCCCGATCCTCGTTTTTCGGCCCGTGCCGCCATGGTTCACTCCATCAATTGACGAAGAATGCTGCAAGAGCCGTTCCAGCCAGAAGGATCAATCCGGCAGTTCTGGACGATTTGAACACGGCGAGCGCACGGGCGGGCTGGTCCTCGTCGAGCCGGACGACCTGCCAGATCAGATGAAGCAGGAAGGCGATTGCCGCCAGAGCAGACAAATTACCTGCGCCCGCAATCCAGAGGCCAAGCGCCACGATCAATGGAGCCAGAATGTAGAGCCCCAGAACGGCAACCCGGACATTCGTACCGAAGAGACGGGCGGTTGAGCGGACGCCCACCAAGGAATCGTCCTCGATGTCCTGCAGGGCATAGATCGTGTCATAGCCGACCGTCCAGACAGCCAGACCGAGATAGACGATCCAGGCCGAAAGGCCGGGAAAGCCGCGTTCGGCAGTTGCGACGGCAATGATCAGCCCGGCATTGAAGGTCAGTCCCAGCCAGGCCTGCGGCCACCAGGTAATGCGCTTCATGAACGGATAGGCTGCGACGAGAGGCAGTGTCAGCAAGGCAATCAATTTTGCCGCCATCGGCAAGGCCAGCCAGACGGCGAGACCGACCAGAAGCTGGACGCCGAGCCAAAGGCTCGCAGACGTCATGCCGACCCGGCCCGAGGCCAGGGGGCGGTTGGCTGTCCGCGCGACCTGTGCGTCGAGGTTGCGGTCCATCATGTCATTCCAGGTGCAGCCCGCCCCCCGCATCGCCACCGCACCGATTCCGAAGAGCAGTGCGTACCAGGCGTCGATCAGCATCACCTGCTCGCCAATCCGGGCCAGCGCCAGCCCGATCCAGCAGGGAATGACCAGAAGCCAGATGCCGATCGGACGGTCATAGCGCGCCAGTTCCGCGAACGGTCGCAGAGGCTCCGGCAAGCGGCTCATGAAGCCGGGCGATGATATGTCGGACATGAGATGGTCTCCTCACGGCACAAATCGCCGCCGACCGGTCATATCATCATGGCTTCAATAACGCGAAGGCTTGCGAAGCCCGCAGGCAAGGCGATAAGCCGGAGCGATGTCAGCCATCCCGCGCCTTTTCGTTTCTTCAGAGCTTGCGGCCGACGCCCCGTGCGCGGTGACGGAGGATCAGGCGCGCTATTTGTTGCGGGTGTTGCGTCTTGGTCAGGGTGACGCCGTGCGTGTCTTCAACGGACGCGACGGAGAATGGATGTGCGTGATCGATACGGTCACCGGTAAGACAAATGCCGTTCTGAAAGCGGTGGAACAGACCCGGGTCCAGACCGCTACGCGCGATGTGCATCTGGCGTTTGCGCCTTTGAAGAAGACGCAGACCGATCTGGTGATAGAGAAGGCAACAGAGCTTGGCGTGACAGCGCTGCAAGCCGTAACGACGGACTACACCCAGGGCCAGCGCCTTCGCCTCGACCGGATGGAAAAGATCGCGCTGGAGGCTGCCGAGCAGACAGAGCGTCTTGATGTGCCGCAGGTTCTGGAGCCCTTGGGTCTTGCGACGTGGCTGGATGCGCGGGAGCTGGACCGCGTCGTCTACATGCTGGACGAGGATGGTGGCGGCGAAGGCGGAGAAAGATCAGAGCCGTTTCTGACCGCGTTGCAGGCCCGAACGGCAGGCAAGGCCAGTGTGCTTGTCGGCCCCGAGGGCGGGTTTTCGCAAAGTGAGCGCGATCGGCTCCGGGGCGCTGACAACGTTGTTCCGGTCACGCTCGGGCCGCGCATTCTGAGGGCCGAAACCGCGGCCATTCTTGCGCTTGGGCTCTGGCAGGCGATGCATGGCGACGGGGCAAAGCCGCCACGCGCGGACTAGGGGCAGGGGTAACTCTCTCAACCGAGCCCCACACCCCTCGCCTTCACCTTGAGCTTGTCGAAGGGTCGCTAACTGGCACCTGCGCTTTGCATTTCGAAGGGTCAATGCGACAGCGGCGGGCCCCTAAAGCCCCAGCAGCATGCGTTCCGGGTCTTCCAGCGCTTCCTTCACACGAACGAGGAAGGTGACCGCCTCCTTGCCGTCGACGATCCGGTGGTCGTACGAAAGCGCCAGATACATCATCGGCCGGATGACCACCTGCCCGTTCAATGCCACGGGGCGCTGTTCGATCCGGTGCATGCCAAGCACGCCGGACTGTGGCGGGTTGAGGATTGGCGTCGACATCATCGAGCCGTAAACGCCGCCATTCGAGATGGTGAACGTACCACCCTGCAGATCGGACATTGAGAGGTCGCCATCGCGCGCCTTGCGACCGAGCTCGCCAATACCTTTCTCGATACCGTCGAGCGAGAGCGTATCCGCATCACGCAGGACCGGAACGACCAGACCCTTTTCGGTGCCTACAGCGACGCCGATGTCATAGTAATTCTTGTAAATGACGTCCGTGCCATCGATCTCGGCATTCACCGCGGGGATTTCCTGCAGAGCCGTGACACACGCCTTCACGAAGAACGACATGAAGCCGAGCTTGACGCCGTGGTGCTTCTCGAACGCTTCCTTGTAGGTTTTGCGCATCTCCATGATGTTGGTCATGTCCACGTCGTTGAACGTGGTGAGCATGGCCGCGTTTTCCTGCGCCTCCTTCAGGCGGCGCGCGATTGTCTGGCGCAGACGCGTCATCTTCACCCGTTCCTCGCGCGGGCCGGTTTCGCGCGGTGCCGATGCCGCCCTCGCAGGGCTGGCAGACGGGGCAGGCGCGGAAGACTTTTTGTTCAGATAGTCCATTGCGTCCGCCTTTGTGGCGCGTCCGCCCTTGCCTGAACCCGGAATGTCTTTCGGGTTTATGTCGTTCTCGGCCGCGATACGGCGAACCGACGGAGCGACAGGCGCATCGCCCGATGCCTTGGTAGCCGGTGCCTTGTCCGGAGTTCCGCGCGAGGACCCGCCGGTACGGATCGCCTCTGTCGCTGTTCCACTGCCGCCGCCGATACGGGCGATGAGCGCGCCGATCTCGACGGTTTCACCTTCGCTCACCAGCGTTTCCTGCAGCACACCATCGGTTGGCGACGGCACTTCTACAGCAACCTTGTCGGTCTCGATTTCGGCGATGGTCTCGTCTTTCGAAACCGGCTCGCCCGGCTTCTTGTACCAGCTTGCCAGCGTACCTTCGGTGACGCTTTCGCCCATGGTCGGCACGACCACATCGATCAGGTCACCCGTGGTCGCATTTCCAACGGGCTGTGATTTCGGCTCTTCGGTTGATCCCTTGGTGTCAGCCTGTTCGCTTGAGCCCGAAGAGCTGTCGTCGTAGGCTGACGCCCCGGCTTCGGCGCCCTCACCCTCCTTGTGATCGGGCAGGGCCTCTTGCGTCGCGGCCTTGCCGCCATCACCCGAGGATGCGCCCGAGCCTTCGCCCATTTGCGCCAGAACAGCGCCGATCTCGACCGTTTCGCCCTCTGCGGCAACGATCTTGCCAAGAACGCCATCCTCAGGGGCCGGAACCTCGACCGACACCTTGTCGGTTTCAAGCTCGACGACGACTTCATCGCGCGAAACGGTGTCGCCTTCTTTTTTCAGCCAGCTTCCGACCGTCGCTTCGGTTACGGACTCGCCCAGCGTGGGAACTACAATATCGGTCATCTGGAAACTCCGGCAGGTTCAGGCTGTCTCAAAAATGGAATTGGGCTGGGTGTCGCCGAGCGCCGTCTCGATCATCGCATCGCGTTCGGCAACGTGTTTGGACATGAGGCCGGTGGCGGTGGAGGCGGACGCCGGACGCCCGGCATAAACCGGACGGGTATGTTTGGCATCGACCTGTATCAGGCACCATTCGATCTCGTCGCGGATGAAGGTCCACGCGCCCATATTACGCGGCTCTTCCTGACACCAGACCATCTCGGCATTGGTGAAGCGCCTCAGCTCGTTCATCAGCGACTTGCGCGGTACCGGATAGAACTGTTCGACCCGCATGATGTAGATATCGTCGATGCCGCGCTCTTCGCGGGCTTCGAAGAGGTCGTAATACACCTTGCCGGAGCAGAGGACGACGCGGCGGATTTTCTCGTCGGCCGTCAGCTTGATCTTGCCTTCGCGGCCGGGTGTCTCGGCATCGTCCCAGAGAATGCGGTGGAAGGACGATCCCTGACCCAGATCTTCGAGTTTCGAGGTGGCCAGCTTGTTCCGCAGCAGCGATTTCGGCGTCATCACGATCAACGGTTTGCGGAAATCGCGGTGAATCTGGCGGCGCAGCGCATGGAAGTAGTTGGCCGGTGTGGTGAGGTTCACCACCTGCATGTTGTCTTCCGCGCTCATCTGCAGGAAGCGTTCCAGACGGGCGGAGGAATGCTCCGGTCCCTGACCTTCATAGCCGTGCGGCAAAAGACAGACGAGCCCCGACATCCGCAACCATTTGCGCTCACCCGACGAGATGAACTGGTCGAATTGCACCTGCGCGCCGTTGGCGAAGTCACCGAATTGCGCTTCCCACAGGGTCAGCGTGTTCGGGTCTGCCAGCGAATAGCCATATTCGAACCCGAGCACGGCTTCTTCGGAGAGAAGGCTGTCGATCACCTCGTAATTGGCCTGACCCTCGCGGATATGGTTGAGCGGGGTGTAGCGTTTGGCCGTCGTCTGGCTGACAATGTGCGAATGACGCTGCGAGAACGTGCCGCGTGCCGAGTCCTGCCCTGAAAGACGCACGGGGAAGCCCTCGTCGAGCAGTGACCCGAACGCAAGCGCTTCTGCCGTGGCCCAGTCGAGCCCTTCACCGCTGCGGATGGCTTCGGCCCGGGCGTCATAGACGCGCTTGAGCGTCTTGTGGGGCTGTGCGTTCTCGGGGATCGAGGTGATCTTGCCGCCGATTTCCTTCAGCCGCTCCATGCTGACTTCGGTATCGCCGCGACGTTCGTCGTTTTCCGGCAGGCCAAGCCCGCTCCATTTGCCGTCCAGCCAGTCGGCCTTGTCGGCATGATAGGTCTTCCCGGCTTCGAATTGCTCGTCGAGATAGGTGTCGAAATCCGACGTCCATCCATCAAGCTCATCGCGCGTGATGATGCCTTCTTCGATGAGTCGCGCGCCATAAAGCTCGCGAACCCCGGGATGCGCCTTGATCGTCTCATACATCAGGGGCTGGGTGAACATGGGCTCGTCGCCCTCATTATGCCCGTAGCGACGATAGCAGAACATGTCGATGACGACGTCCTTGCCGAACTTCTGACGGTATTCGGTCGCGATCTTGGCGGCATAGGTGACCGCTTCCGGGTCATCGCCATTCACATGGAAGATCGGTGCCTGCACCATCAGTGCCACGTCGGACGGATAGGGCGAGGAACGCGAATATTTCGGGCTGGTGGTAAAGCCGATCTGGTTATTGACGATGAAATGGATCGTGCCGCCAGTGCGATAGCCCGCCAGACCGGACAGGGCGAAACACTCCGATACGACGCCCTGACCTGCAAAGGCCGCATCGCCATGCAGCAGAAGCGGCATGACGCGCACCCGCTTGGACGCCTTGTCCTCACGCTTGTCGAAAGCCTGTTTGGCGCGGGCCTTGCCGAGCACCACGGGATTGACCGCCTCCAGGTGCGACGGGTTGGCCGTCAGCGACAGGTGGACGTTGTTGTCGTCGAACGAGCGGTCGGACGAGGCGCCCAGATGGTATTTCACATCGCCGGAGCCAAAATTGTCCGCGCCCTGCGAAGAGCCGCCCTGAAACTCGTGGAAGATGACCTTGTAGGGCTTGCCCATAACGGCGGCCAGAACGTTGAGGCGTCCGCGATGCGGCATGCCAAGCACGATGTCGTCGACGCCGAGCGCGCCGCCGCGCTTGATGATCTGCTCCAGTGCGGGCACGGCGCTTTCGCCGCCATCCAGACCGAACCGCTTGGTGCCCGGGAACCGCTTGTGCAGGAACTGTTCGAAGCCCTCGGCCTCGATCAGTTTTTTCAGAATGGCCTTCTTGCCTTCGGGGGTGAAGTCCACGCCCTTGTCCGGGCCCTCGATACGCTCCTGAACCCAGCCTTTTTCCTCAGGGTCGGAGATGTGCATGAACTCAATGCCGACCGTCGAGCAATAGGTCCGGCGCAGGATGTCCAGCATTTCCGAGACGGTGGCGTATTCCAGACCGAGCACGAAATCGATGAAGATCGGGCGGTCACGATTGTCCTCGTCGAAGCCATAATTGGCCGGGTCGAGCTCCGGCTGCTGGCCGAAATCGTTCAGCTTCAGCGGGTCGAGATCGGCGGCCAGATGCCCGCGAATGCGGAAGGCGCGGATCATCATCAGTGCACGGATCGAATCCTTCACCGCGAGCGCAATGTCTTCCGGGCTGGCGTCCTCGCCCTTGCGCGCGGCAATGGCTTTCTCCAGACGCGGCTCAAGAATACCCCAGTTGCCGTCAAAGGCTGCGGTGTGTTCGTCGGCGACCTGAGCAGGCCAGTTCTTCGGCTTCCAGTCCGGCCCGTTGGCGATAACGTCAACAGCAGACGCATCATCGCGCAGATCGGAGAAGAATGCTCGCCAGCTTGCCGAAACCGAGTTCGGATCGCGTGAATAATCTGACTGTAGCTGCTCTATCCAGGCCGCGTTCGCGCCATAGAGAAAGGCGGTGTCGAGCATGGCCGAATTGGTCTCGCTGCGGGTTTCGATCTGCGGCGCGTGCGGCGTGCCATCGTCTGCCATGTAGAAGCGTCCTTGGGTGGTAGTCTGGGTACGCCAGGTTAACCTTGCGTACATTGCCGAAACATTTAGGCGCATTCGGGCCGCTTCGCTACCCGTTCCTGCGCCGCAGGGGCGCCCGATGTCGTTTTTGTCTGTCAGGTAGGGTTTCGGTCGTACAAGCACTCCGCCAAGCAATTACAACATAGATGATCTTGAATGCTTCATGGGTGCGGCCCGCGACAATGATTCAAACATGCCCGAAACTTGCTGGCGAAAGACAGCCATGCTAAATTTGGTCGTGAAAGATTACGTCAATTCCGCGCGGGAGCAGTTGGCTGGGAAGCAGAGAAGACAATCAAAAAAATGACTAATGAAGACCACGATAAGCCAATTTCAAAGTACTCTCAAGCTGGCGGGTCAACACCTTGGGTGAGGCCTAGTTATGGGGAGTTCGGTATCGAAATCCCTTTATCAATCATTGTGTTCGCCTTGTCAGTTGTGGCAGCTGCTTTCGCGCGCGCAAGTATCATCGAAGAAACATTGAGCGCTTATGGTGATCCAACTCAAGCTTTGGTCGTATTTATAGGCGCGCTAATTGTCGCAGCAATTTCACTCGTCTTGCTGCCGGCGTTCGTTATCTCGCGTGCGATAGAACAAGCCGCATTTGAGGCACATCTTGACCGCGTTGGGGCATATCCCGGAAGAGACATTCCAGACGTAAAGCCAAAGATTACAGACTAAGTTGTTCTTACGTTAGCGAGCCAAATTACTACTGGGATGATACCTCGCCCACGATAACGAGAGCGTTGGCGCGGCAGTGTCGGAAACTCTGCCCGTCAGCCGGGGCAGGCACCGACATGTTTGGCTGTCGCGCGGAAGGTGAAGGGGGCTTCCATCCCGGCAAGGCTGGCCATGCCACTGGCATCCATCGCCACTTCGGTATCACTGACACGGGTCAAACGGCCGAGCGCGCGGCCCGAAATCTCGCCAGAGCAGCTCAGCGAGAAATTATATCCGTTCTCGACAGGCCGGACAGACGACACCGTGCAGTTCTGGTCGAGCGCATCTGCGACGTCGGTCAGCGAGATTTTCGCGTTCTTGGGCGGCAGGCATTCGGTGTTGGTTTCGGTGAAGGGAAAGCCCGCCAGCTCGGTCGCATGCGACCAGTTCCACAGGCCCGGCTTCACGCTCACCGTGCCCGAGGTGTCGGTAGCCGGAAGGGGCGATTCTGCCAGAGCAGGCAGGGCCAAGAGAGCGAGCGCGGCAAGGCAAAGGGAAGGTTTCATGAGCAAGGCTCCGTCGTCAGATGTTCGATGCGGAAACCCTTGCCCATGGATTACGGCCAAAAAACGGGCGCTGGCGTTGTCCGGCGTTCAGGGAGGGGTGGGGTTACCCGAACAAATCGCCCTGGTTCGGGTTCTCGTCGCGCTTGCGGCCCCGGCGTTTGGTGCGCCCGGTACGAAAATAGAGATCGTCGGCATGGTCGGTGGCGGCCTCTCCGGAGGCTGCTGCGTCCTCCGACCCTGACGCCGCATCGCCCGAAGCGGGTGTTTCATCGTCGCTGTCATCCGCATCCGCATGTGCGCTTGTCGGTCTGCGCGGAGCCGATGGCGCAGTTTCGGGCTCATCCGCTGCCAGCGGCCGCCAGAACTTCAGCGAGATGACGGACCGGCCGGGGTCTGTCTCATAGACCTGCACCGCGCCGGTCGAGACGGCCGTCAGGATCTCGCTTTCCAGCGCCTCGGCTTCCTTCGGCGAAAAGCGCAGAAACACCGTTTCGAACACCACATCACCATCGGCCAGACGCCGCGCGGACGCCTTGGTCAGCGCATGGCCGAGCGGGGCCTTGAGGGCGGTGTCGGCATCGGCAGCTACGGGGTAAGAAAGGCTCATGCGGGCGGTGGTTTTCTGTCAGATCCGGTTCGGCGAAGCGCAGGCTGCGCGCGGGTATTCAATGCCATGGCGGGCGGAAAAAGCGAAGCGGCCCGCCGCCGCAGCCTAAAGCCTGTCGAGCATTTTTTCCATCGCCTCGACACAGGAGCGTCCAAGCTCGCGGCAGCGCTCGGGAGACCAGCCGGTCTCCGGCGTCGGCGCGACATCAGCATCCTTGAACGGCATTTCCAGCGTTCCGGCCAGGCAGTCGAAGCGGTGCGCGATGGCGTTGGTGGCGACTTTCAGATTGGCCTTGCCCGCGGGGGTCAGCGGATAGCCGTCCTTCGTCTGGAAAGCCGGATCGATCTGCGCCAGCGTCGACTTGAACTCGTCGAGGCGTTCTTTCTGGCGCTCGTCCCAGCCGGGAATGCCTTCGGCACCCGCAATGAAATTGTTCGGGATCGTTTCGTCGCCGTGCACATCGAGGAAGAGGTCGCAGCCCGCAGCGTCCATCTCGCGCAGGATGTGGACGACTTCCGGGCTCTTTTCCATCGACGGTTCCGCCCATTCGCGGTTGAGGTCGGTGCCAATGGCATTGCCGCGCAGATGGCCACGCCGCGACCCGTCTATATTGACCAGCGGAATGACGTGCAGCCGGACCCGCTCCAGCAGGCGCTGCACCACACGATCAGGCGTGCGCGCCGTCAAACGCTCCAGAAAGCCTTCCATCCACCAGCTCGCCATGGTCTCACCGGCATGCTGGCGGGCAATCGTCCAGAAGGCGGGCGCGTTCTTATGGTCTGTGCCAAGGCGTAGGAGCTCCAGCGGTTCACCGTCCAGCGTCGTGCCGATGGTGGAGGCTGTGACACCGCTCCGCTGCGATATTCCGGCAATGAAGGCGCGGTAGCGTTCCACCGGATAGGGCGCGAAGAAAGCCAGATAGACCGCATTACCGGACGGCGTCAGGGACATGTCCAGCACGCCGTCATTATAGGCCGTGTCGATGCGGAACCAGTGCTGCATGTCGTAGGAGGCAACGGCGCGATAGCCCGGCCAGGCCTGTGTGTATGAAGCCTCGCCCGCATTCATCAGCCGGAATGTGCAAGCCTTGCCCGCCACCCCGGAGGCGCGGAAATAGAACCATTGCGAATAGACCCCGCCGGCATCCTTGCGAATGTTCAGCCGGATATCGGAGGCGTCATCCGCACTGAGACACTCAATATTGCCGCCGTCGAATGGCGCGGTTATCCGGATATTGCTCATGTGTGTCAGTCCATGGCCTGGCTGGCATTGGGGGCTGATTGCAGCTGGGTATAGTTCTCGATGCCCATGCGGGCGATGAGGTCGAACTGGGTTTCCAGATAATCGACATGCTCTTCCTCATTGGCGAGGATTTTGTTGAAGAGGTCGCGCGAGACATAGTCACGCACACTGTCGGCATACTCGATGGCGTCGCGAAGCAGCGGTATGGCATCGTTCTCCAGCGCCAGATCGGCTTCCAGAATCTCGATGACGCTTTCGCCAATGCGGATCTTGCCCAGATCCTGCAGGTTCGGAAGTCCGGCAAGGAAGAGGATGCGCTGGATCAACCAGTCGGCATGATTCATCTCCTCGATGGATTCCTTGTACTCGTAATCGCCGAGAATGGAGACGCCCCAGTCCTGCAGCATGCGCGAATGCAGGAAATACTGGTTGATGGCCGTCAACTCGTTGCGGAGTGCCAGATTGAGATATTCGATGACTTTGACGTCGCCCTTCATGGCGCGGCCTCCTCGCGAAATGGGTCAGATGTCTGACTAGCGCGCCCCGCTGTGCGGGGCAATCGGAGAGGCTCAGCCCGCGGGCATCATCGCTCCGGCACGGGCACCGGCCATGACCGGGGTGCGCACCATTTCGTCGGTGACGATCTCCTGCATGGCAGGGCGGCACTTGCCGCAATTGAACGCGCAGCCGTGATGCGCCTGTACGCTTTCAGGGCATTGCGCACCGGCGCGTACGGCATCGCGCACGGCTCGGTCGTTAATTCGGCGACAGACACAAATGATCATGCGCCGGAGTTTCTGCAAATGCGAATGATTGTCAAGCGCAATTAGCAGGAAAACCTCTGTCTCGCCCCCGACCCGCCAAAGCGGGCCGGTGACAAGGGGTGTCTATTGCGACGAGCGCAGCATCCATGCGGCGGTGTCGCTGAAGGTGCGGCGGGCCGTCATCAGGTCTTCGGTGACATCATCTCCGGCCTCTTCGGCTGTTTCCAGCGTCTTGCGGGCCGTGGCGGCAAGCATTTCATGGCCATTGGCGAGGTTTACCACCATTGAGGAGGCATCCGGTACGCCATTGTCAGGCTTGATGGTTGCGGCGTCCAGGATCGCCTCGGTCGAGCCCGGCGCATAGGCGCCGAGGGCGCGGATGCGTTCGGCGATATCGTCGAGTGCCGCCCAGAGGTCGTTATATTGTTCCTCGAACATGAGGTGCAGCGAGCGGAAGTTCGGCCCCGTGACGTTCCAGTGATAGCCGTGCGTCTTCACATACAGCGCGTAGGTATCGGCCATCGCCGCTTTCAGGCCCGTAACAATCTGGTCTTTTTGCGTTTCGGTAAGGTCTGTCATCTGGGTCTCCTGTTTGATCGATAAACCGGAGGTGGGGGCGGCCGTGACAAAGAACCAATCAATTCTTTTCAGGTAACCTATAGAGCGCATGAATACCGGTAGCGAGGTCGTTTCAGGTCATGGCCGGGCGCATACGTCCCGCAGCCGCCGGTTGTTCGGGTGGGGCTTGCGATCCGGCACGAAAGGCGCCTTGCAGGCCTTTGTCCGCATATTGTTGAGGCCGCCGCCCAGCTCTGCCTGTACTGGCCCGATGTCGCCAACGCCTTCGCCCGGCGCAAGCGCAAGGGTGCGGCAGGCCTCTCGTGTGGGTCCGGCGAGCAGGCAGAACCGGAAGTTCACGGGGTAGTCGCAGGTGTTTTCCCATGATGGCGTCGCGACGTATGGCCCGATGCATCTGTCGGCATGGGCATGGGTTTCCGGCGCATACCAGCGCGTGAAAACGAACTGGTTTGCGGCCATCAGGGCGATCATGGTCGCGACGAAGGCAAGGCCGCCGAGGCAACCGGTCCGTTTACCTTTGGAGGAGCGTTGTCTTGAGACCGTGACCATGCCCGCTTCTCCGGTTGCGCCGTGCCACGCTAGCCCGGGACGGATAGCAGTGCCCAACTTTCATCGCGCCCGCTTACCCTCTGGCGGGGATGCAACAGGGAGGAGACGCGTCCGCAGGCGCTTTACTCTTCGACCCACGCGATCCGACAGCACCCCTCCGTCCCGACTTGACCGTTTCGCGGCGCGTCTGTAACGCGCAAGGCAGATATTCAAGGAAAATCGGCAACCCCTATGGCCAAGATAAACGGCAACGAGATCAAACCCGGCAATGTCATCGAGCATCAGGGCTCGGTCTGGCGCGCAATGAAGACAAACTCCGTCAAGCCGGGCAAGGGCGGCGCGTTCAATCAGGTCGAGCTGCGCAACCTGATGAACGGCTCCAAGCTCAATGAACGCTTTCGGTCTTCCGAAACCGTGGAGAAGGTTCGGCTCGAACAGAAGGACTTCCAGTATCTCTTTGCGGGGGATGAGGCCTTCACCTTCATGGATCAGGACACCTTCGAGCAGATCGACCTGCAGCGCGATTTCGTTGGCGACGCCGGCCCATATCTGCAGGACGGCATGGTCGTCCAGATCGAGTTTTATGAAGAGACACCGCTCGGCATCAAGGTGCCCGAGCAGGTCATCCTGACGATTCAGGAGACCGAGCCCGTCGTTAAGGGTCAGACAGCGGCAAACTCTTTCAAGCCTGCAATCTGCGAGAATGGTGTGCGCGTGATGGTGCCGCCATTCGTAGGCGAGGGCGAGCGTATCGTGGTGCAGACCGAAGACAGCACGTATCTGCGCCGCTCGGACTGACGGGCAATGGACTTGCTCCGCAGGAACCTTAATCCGGAACAGCTGAAGCTGACAGCGGATCTCTGCAACACCTTGGCCAAGCTTTTCATGGCTGGCGGGATGGTTGCGCCGTTTCTGCGTCAGGTCGATATCGAGTTCGCTACAGGGGTGCTGAGCGTCGGGATCGGTTTCATTCTCCACGGTTTGGCTCTATATGTGGTCCGAACACGCTCTGAGAGTGAAGGCCCGACATGACCCCGTTGCTTGAATTCGTCCTGCTTTCCGGGTTCCTTGTTGCAGGACTGATCATTACCTTGCAGGTCGTTTCCTTTCTCCAGCGCAAGGACCGGCTCGAACGCTGATCCTGTTGCGCCAATTCCGGTAAAACATGTCCAGACAAAGTCCTCTCATCACCGTCATGGTGAAAGCCGCCCGCATGGCCGGGCGTGGTCTCTCGCGAGATTTCGGCGAGGTGGAAAACCTCCAGGTATCCGTGAAGGGCCCGGGCGATTTCGTTTCCAACGCCGACACCAAGGCCGAGGACGTGATCTTCGAGGAACTGTCCCGTGCCCGACCCGGCTATGGTTTCGTGATGGAAGAACGCGGTATCGTTGCCGGAACCGACAAGACCAATCGCTGGCATGTCGATCCGCTCGACGGCACACTCAACTTTCTGCACGGCATTCCGCATTACGCCATTTCCATTGCGCTCGAGCGCGAGGGTGAGTTGATTGCGGGCGTTGTCTATGACGTCGCGCGCGGGGATATCTACTGGGCAGAAAAAGGCCGCGGGGCATGGCTTGATACCTGGAGGCTGCGCGTGGCCACCCGCACCAAGCTCAGTCAGGCTGTGCTGGCAACCGGCACCCCGTCAATCGGCCAGACTCCTGACCGGCATGTCCGCTTCTGGGGCGAACTTGCTGCGATGACGCAGGAAACCTCAGGCATTCGCCGTTTCGGTTCGGCAGCGCTCGATCTGGCCTATGTCGCAGCCGGACGGTTCGACGGTTTCTGGGAGCGCAATCTGTCGTCCTGGGACATTGCCGCCGGTATCGTGCTGGTGCGTGAGGCAGGCGGCTACATCGAGGAACTCGACGGCGGTAAACTGCTCGATACCGGCAATATCCTGGCCGCCAACCCTGTGCTGATGCCGAAGATCAAGACGAAGCTTCTTTCAGCCAAGCCGATCTAGCCGAAGCCCGATCTTGCTGCGCCTTCCGGAAACGGCGCGTCGCCCCGCAACCGTTTCACGAGAATGCGGCGCGGGTCTTGCGGGCCGGGAAGGGTGATGCTGCCGATGGGCGCTGCCTCGAACCCGATCCTGCCGAAATAGCTCATCGCACCAATCAACAACACGTGGGGAAAACCTGCCGCCTTGCAGGCATCAAGCGCCGCGCCTGTCACCTGCAATCCCATCCAGTCCCCGCGCCAGGCCGGATCGACGGCGACAGGGCCGACAAACAGCGAGCGAGCGCAGCCGATGCGGATCGGCCATATCCGACAGACGCCAACAACCATGTCCCCGGACCTGGCAACCCGGGTCAGATCAGGAAGCGAATGGCCAAATTCACGCAGCCTTTCCGCAGTCTTGGCGAAATGGCCCGGCCCGAAGGTCGCGTCGAACAGCGCTTCGACCGGAGCGGCATCCCTCTCCGGCATTTCTCTTTCAATAGTCACGACCATGGCGATGGTCCGGTTACGTGCGTGATGCGGGAATTACAATCTGGACGGCATTGCGCTGGCTGACTATGGCTGGGCGGAGCAGGGGGCATGAGCGGTAATGGACGGTATGGCGAGACCATCCGGCGGACGCAGGCCTGCCGGGCGCGACAGGATTGTTGCCCCGGACGATGCCGAAACACTAGCGTTCCGCGCGGCTCAGGCATTCGGCGAGCGGTTTCCGGCCGCCAGCGCAAAACGCCCGCTCTCGCTTGGCGAAAGCCGATTTCTGGCCGGCCTCGGCACGCTTCTGGGGGCAGGCCTGTTGCTGATGCCGGCCCTGACGCTTGTTTCTCTCGCACTCGTCTTCTTCCTCGTCTTCGCTGCAATCATCGTCTTCCGGCTGGCCGTCTTGTCCGTCGGAGCATATGTGCGGATCACGCAAGGCGGCGTGCCCGACCCGCCCGCGTCTGACAAGTCCGGTTGGCCGGTCTATACGGTTCTCGTGCCGCTTTACCGCGAAAGCGAAGTGGCAACGGAGATCATTGCGGCGCTCAAATCTCTCGATTATCCACCGCGCAAACTTGACATCAAGCTCCTGCTCGAAGCTGACGATGCTGCGACGCTGGATGCCATATGCGAGCAGCGTCTCGGCCGTCACTTCGAGATACTGGTGCTTCCCGAAGGCATTCCCCGCACTAAGCCACGGGCCCTGAATTATGGTTTGAGCCTCGCCAGAGGCGAGTTCGTGACCGTTTACGATGCCGAAGACCGCATCCGGAAAGGTCAGTTAAAGGCAGCGGTCGCCGCGTTCCGGAATGATGCCGGAAAGCCCGGAACATCTCCGCTTGGCTGCGTTCAGGCACCGCTACGGATCGACAATGGAGGCGATGGCTGGCTGGCCGGGCAATTTGCACATGAATATGCCGTACATTTCGAGCTTTTCCTCAAAGGACTTTCCGCCCTGCGACTGCCTATCCTTCTTGGCGGTACCAGCATGCATCTGCCGCGTCACGTGCTGGAGGACATTGGCGGATGGGACGCATGGAACCTGACGGAGGATGCCGAGCTTGGGCTGCGCCTGATGTTGAACGGATACAGGACGGGCATCATCGCGCCGCATACCTACGAGGAAGCGCCGGTCCGTTTTGACGTCTGGCTTGGGCAGAGGTCGCGCTGGATCCACGGCTTCATCCAGACTTGGCGCGCCTATTGTTTCCAGACACGCTCCATTTTCAGCCGGGTTCCGATCTTGCACTGGTGCACGGGACATCTGCTGCTGGCCAGTTCAGTGCTCACCTCGCTCCTGCATCTGCCTTTCGCCCTGATTGTTCTCTGGCTTCTGGTTTCGGGTCTCGGTTTGCCAACCCGCGCCTCCATTGCCCTTTTGACCGGGGGTGTAGCCCTGCATCTTGTTAGCCTGATTGCCGTCGCGCGGCTGGATGGTCCGAGGGCTGTCATTCTGGCAGTGACGGCTCTGCTTTACTGGCCGTTACAGACTTTGGCGGGGATGAAAGCACTGTGGGGTGTACTTACATCCTCCTACCATTGGCAGAAGACCGAGCATGGCCGGGCGCGATCACGGATAGACCGGCGCGCTCTCGCCAGACCCGGCTGACGGGGCAAGGATGACCGCGTGACAAGTCTGATCCTGACCTTGACCGGGCTGGCCTGCGGTGTGGCTCTGGCCGTGTTCGCCAACTGGCGGGCAGGGCGTCCGCGCGATGACCTGAAGCCGAAAATGTTACCGTGGACGTTCATCATGATCCTTGCCGCGTTCTGGTCGCTTCTGATGGTGGTGCATCTCATCAACCTCGGCGGTGTGGAAACCGGACCGGAGCACAGCCCGTTCGGACGCATGCGGTAGCTGCTTCATCGCGCCCACTGGCTTTCGAACGCTGCGCGGATTAAACTTGCTTCAAAGACGACCAACAAACCGGGACAAGAGGAAACACCGCCATGGCAGACGGACACGATGCAAGCCTTGATATCTTCCGGAGCGACGTCCGCTCGTGGCTGGAGGAAAACTGCCCGCCCTCCATGCGCACGCCCATGCCGGAAGACGAGATTGTCTGGGGCGGCCGCAACGCTGCATCTAAAAATCCGGATTCCGAAGTCTGGTTGAAACGGATGGGCGAAAAGGGATGGACCGCGCCTGAATGGCCGGCTGAGTATGGCGGCGGCGGCCTATCCAAGCCTGAGGCGCGGGTGTTGGCAGAAGAGCTGAAACGCATCAAGGCGCGGCCTGCGCTCTTTTCGTTCGGGCTTTGGATGTTCGGCCCCGTTCTTCTGGAATATGGCAATGAAGAACAGAAAAAGCGGTTCCTGCCGGACATTGCGCAAGGCAAGATACGCTGGTGTCAGGGCTATTCCGAACCGGGCGCCGGGTCAGATCTGGCCGGGCTGCAGACCAAATGCGAGGACAAGGGTGATCACTGGCTGATCAACGGCCAGAAGGTCTGGACCTCCTATGCCAACGAAGCCGACTGGATTTTCTGCCTTGTGCGGACCGATACGACCGTCAAGCATGAAGGAATTTCCTTCATTCTGTTCGACATGCGCAGCCCGGGTGTGGAAACCCGCCCGATCAAGCTGATTTCCGGCGCCTCGCCGTTCAGCGAAACCTTCTTTACCGATGTGCAGGTACCAAAGGACCAACTGGTCGGCCGGATCAATGGCGGTTGGGAGATCGCCAAGCGGCTTCTGCAATACGAGCGCGCCAATATCTCTGCAGGCGGGTTCGGCGGCGGAACCGGCGCCTTGCCGGTACACGAACTGGCCAAGTCCTATGTCGGCACATCCGACGGCAAGCTGTCTGATGGCGATCTGCGCTCACGGCTGGCGCGCCATGCGATGGCTGACAAGGCGTTCAGCCTGACGGTGAAGCGAATGGGCGAGCAGGCAAAAGCCGGTGAAGAGGTCGGCCACACGGCCAGCATCATCAAGTATGCCGCCGCCAAGCTGAACCAGACCAAGACCGAACTGAGCATGGAGGCCATGGGCTTTCAGGGGCTCGGCTGGTCGGGTGAGGGTTTCAATGACGCAGAGATAAAGGCTCCTCGTGCCATGCTTCGCGCCAAGGCGAACTCGATCGAAGGGGGCACCTCGGAGGTCAATCTCAACGTCGTTGCCAAGCGCGTTCTCGGCCTGCGGGACCATCAGTAACCCCGAGAGCTGCGCCTGCAGCTTCCTTTGAGAAAGGAACCTGTTCGAGATGACGGTTTCGATCCTGATCTTTCTGGTTCTCGCCGTTATCATTCCTTTTGCCGGCGGTTTTGCGCGGCCTTTCCCAAAGGCGCGCCGGGGCAAACGGCTGGCCCTTATCGCCGGGCTGGGCCCGGCATGCCTTGCCGCTGTGCTCGCCTTTGTGAGGATTATTGGCGAGGGGGATATGGCCAGCCTGATGGTTTTCGCTCTCGGTCTTGCCATACCGGTTCTATTGTTCTGGGTCGGGCATGCTTTCGGAAAACCGTTTTCGGAAATCTGGCGCGAGCGAACCGAGCCCAGGATTGCCGACACGTTCGACTGAACCGTTTGCGCCGTGGCACGTTCTCTTGGCGTTCGATGGTACGAGGGGCACCCCAGCCGCTACGGTCGGGCAAAAGGGGCGGAACGACATGACCCGATTACTGACACGCGCAATCCAGACATGCACGGTCATCGGCCTTCTGGCAGCCTGCAGCGGCGGGGGTGGAGATGGCGGCGCAAGTAGCGGACCGCCTCCCGTACCGAATTCGCCCCCGTCTTTCTCTTCGCCTACATCTGTGAAGGTCGATGAGAATATCGACACGGTCATCTACACAGCAACAGCAAGTGATCCGGAAGGCGGAACGCTGACCTATGAGGTGACCGGCGGGGCAGACGCCTCGGCTTTCCGGATCGGTGCATCGAGTGGCGAGCTGTCCTTCGATACGCCCCCCGATTTCGACACCCCGGGCGATGCCGATGGCAACAACATCTACGATGTCGCCATCAGCGCGCGCGATCCTGCAGGAGCAATCGCAACCTTGTCGCTGGCCGTCGAGGTCGAGAACATTACAGATGCTGTCCAGCTTCGCCGTGTCGGTTCAGGTTTCGATCAGTCCCTGTTCCTTGCAGGCCTGCCGGACACGTCCGGCCGCGTTCTGGTGGTCGAGAAGACAGGACGCATCCGGCTGCTCGATCCTGAAACCGGGGCCATCGATACGGTACCGTTCCTGGATGTTTCATCGGAGGTTTCGACCAACAATGAACGCGGACTGCTCGGGCTCACCTTTTCGCCGGAGTTTGAAACGGACCGGACGCTCTACGTCAATCTGACCAATCTGCAGGGTGACACCGAGATCAGGCGCTACCAGACGTTTGCGGGCCGGGTCGATCAGCTCGACCCATCTACGGAGGAACTGATCCTCGGTATCCCGCAGCCAAGAGCCAACCATAATGCGGGCTGGATCGGGTTCGATGCGAACGGTCTCTTCTACATTCCGACGGGCGACAGCGGCGGCTTCGGTGACCCTGATGATGCGGCGCAGGACCCTAATTCCCTGCTCGGAAAGATTCTGCGGATCGACGTGACGCAGGATGACTTTCCCGCGGAGGCCGGGCGCAATTACGCTATCCCGCCAGGCAATACGTTCGACGATCCGGTGGATGGCCGACCCGAAATTTACGCCGTTGGCCTTCGAAACCCCTACCGGGCCAGTTTCGATGCCCGTACCGGCGACCTCATAATCGGCGATGTCGGGCAGGCAAATGTCGAGGAAGTCGACCGTCTGGCGATTGACGACCCATCCCGCAATTTCGGTTGGCCGCTGCTGGAGGGCACCGAGCCGTTCAAGGGCGGCGACGGCTCCGGACTGACAGCGCCTGTCGCGCAATACTTCCATGCCGGGCCGGACATGCGCAACGGTCGCTCGATCACGGGCGGCGTTGTCCATCGCGGGCGGGTTGAGGAGTTGGAGAATGCGTATGTCTTCGCCGATTTTCTTGGAGGGAATGTCTGGTCGATCCCGGAAACCGAGCTTGTCGATGGTGAGACGTTCGAGGCATCGGGTTTTCGTGTTCTCAATGACCTGCTTGTTCCGGACGTGGGCAATCTCTTTGGCGTAACAGCGATTGAAGTCACGCTGTCCGGCGATCTCTATTTCGTCACCTTCGGCGGCGAGATATTCAGGATGGAAAAAGCCGGCTGAGGCGCGTGTGCCGGTCGAGGTCCCGCCACGGTTCAGGGCTTCTGCCTGCCTCCGGCCAGAAGCAGGTAAGCGCGCCGGACAAGGCTGTTTGATCCCACGCGCCGCTGAACATCGGTGAGCAGCTTTTCTCCGGCGCTCATGCTTCGCGCGTACTGGGCGTTTCCGAAGAGTTGCGAACGGTGCTCATCGTCAAACCCCTTCATGCCGCCTTCGACGATTTCGGGTCTCACACGTTCGCGCATGACGGCCAGTCCAGCCTGAACCGCGGTGCGCGCCTTCATGCGTTCGATCCATGCCTTCAAGTGCGGCCGTTTCGGCATTCCGGGCGTGTCGGGAATGTTGGCCACCCATGGAATGATCGCCATGTCCGCTATGGTGTAGGTGTCGCCCGCAAACCATTCATGGCTCGAAAGGTGCTTTTCCATCACGGAAAGCTGGCGCTGCATTTCATTGCCATACCGTTCCAGTGAATAGGGGTGCTTTTCCTTCGCGTAGAAGAAGAAATGCGCGAACTGCCCGAACATCGGACCGATACCCGCCATCTGGAACATCAGCCATTGGTGCGTAAGGTGGCGCGCAGCGCCCGATTGCGGCAGGAACTTGCCAGTCTTTTCCGCCAGATACCAGAGGATGGCACCGGACTCCCAGAGCGTGAACGGCACACCGTCAGGTCCGTCAGGATCAATGATGACGGGAAACTTGTTGTTCGGATTGAGCGCCAGAAACTCCGGTGTGTGCTGGTCGCCGTCCAGTATGTCGACATACTCGGTCTCGTAGGGGAGGTTCATTTCCTCGAGCGCGATGGAGACCTTGCGCCCGTTTGGCGTCGGGCCGGTATAGAGGCGGATCGATCCGGTCATGCGTAGGGCTCCTTGACGGTGATCCGGTTTGGGTCTGGTCCAAACCGTCAAGGGTCGATATTCACGTGCTGATAGATAATGACAACCGTGCCGGAGGACGACGCCCATGACATTCGTACTGACCGAAGAGCAGCAGATGCTGAAGGATGCGGCCAGCGACTACACGTCCGAGAAGCTGGCCGTCTCGCATTTTCGCAAGCTGCGTGACGACGGCCGCAACGGTGTCGATCCGGAGTCCTGGTCACAGATGGCGCAAATGGGCTGGGCCGGTATCCTCATCCCCGAGGAGCATGGCGGGTCGGGCTTCGGACATGTCGGCCTTGGCCAGATCCTGGAGGCTCAGGGCCGGACCGTTGCCGCAACACCGCTTTTGCAGACCGCGCTGATCGGTGCGAGCGCGATCATGAAGGCGGGAGATTCGGGCCAACAGGCGGAGTTTCTGCCACGCATCGCCGATGGCAGCCTGACATTTGCGCTCGCCCTTGACGAAGGTCCACATCACGCGTCCCTGCAAACCGCCCTGGTGGCCCGCAAGGAGGGTGAAGGCTTCGTCATCAGCGGGCACAAACGGTTTGTGCCGAACGGTCATTTCGCTGACATGTTCATCGTGGTGGCGCGCACGTCCGGTGAGCCGGGAGATGCGCGCGGGCTGACGCTCTTCCTTGTTCCGTCTGACACTGACGGGCTGGAGATCACCCCGCTCGATACGATCGATGCACACGGCGCTGCCAATCTCGAGCTGTCGGATGTCAGTGTTGGTGGCGGAGCGGTGCTTGGTGTCCGTCGATGGAGGATGGGAAAGCCTTGAGCCCCTGCTCGATATGGCCCGGATCGGCCTCGCCGCTGAAATGCTTGGCACCGCATCGGCTGCCTTCGAGATGACTCATGATTATCTGCAAACGCGGACCCAGTTCGGCCAGCTTATCGGCTCGTTCCAGGCTTTGCAGCATCGCGCGGCGATCATGTTCACCGAACTGGAGCAAACGCGGTCCTGCATTACTGCAGCGCTTTCCGCGCTCGACGAGAACCGCAACGATACGGCTGAGTTGGCATCACTGGCCAAGGCCCGGGCGGGAGAGACCCTGCATCTGGTGACGAACGAGACCATCCAGATGCATGGCGGTATCGGCATGACCGATGCGCATGATTCAGGGTTTTTTCTCAAGCGCGCCCGCGTTCAGGAAGCGCTTTATGGCAATGACAGCTTCCATCGCGACCGGTTTGCCAGCCTGATGGGATTCTAGGGGTAGAGCATTTGCAGCCTTGGCACTGACGCAAGTCGCGTCAGGCCTTTTGCGCCTCTTCCAGTGCATCAAGCTGGGCTTGCAGGCGCGCGATATCGGATTCGGCGTTGGTACGCACCCCCGCATTGTCGGAAGCTCCGGCGCTGCGCTGTTCGGCGCGAGCGATCTGGGCGCGCAAATCCTCTGCATTGAGATCTTCGAGACGGATCGCCTCTTCGGCCAGAATGGTCAGACCTTCCGGCGTCACATCGGCAAATCCACCCTCGACGAAGAAGCGATGGCTGACATCGCCGTCGATGATGCGCACACGCCCCCGACGAAGGGTCGACATGAACGGAGCGTGGTTTGGCAGAACGCCGAACTCACCTTCCGCGCCCGGCGCGATAACGTGATCGACTTCGCCTGAGAAAAGCTCGCGCGCAGGCGAAACGAGAGAGAAATGGAGTTTGTCGGCCATGATGTTCCTGTTCCTGACCCGTCCAGTACCGAGCGCGCGCCTCTCTGTAAAGAGAGTGCCAGCCTGCTTGTCACTCCGCCGCGTTGAGAAGTGATTGCAGCCGCGACAGATAAGCCAGCCATGCCTTGCGCCCGGCCGGTTTCAGGTGGATGCGCGTTTGTGGCCGGCGTCCTTCGAAGCGTTTCTCTATCCGCACATATCCGGCGTCTTCCAGCTTGCGCAGATGAGTGGAGAGATTGCCGTCGGTGGTGTTCACCTTGTCACGCAACTCTCCGAAGATGGCGGGGCTGACGCTTGCCAGATAGGCCATGATGCCGAGCCGCAAACGGCCGTGTATGACATCATCCAGGCTGCCATGGTCGAAGGGGTTTTCATCGGGTTCGGACATGAGCTTTCCCTCAGCCTTCCACGGATTTTGGTTCGCTGCGCAGATCCATGAGGCCCGGCACCAGCCAGACGGCCAATACGCCTGCCGCGGCAACCAGATAGACCTCCGGCATGGCGATCATGAAGGCGGTTGCGGCCACCGACACCAGTGCCGCAGCGGTCGAGACATAGCGCCAGCCCGAGCGGAAAAGCGATGCACCGAGCGCTGAATTGATTGCATGGACGGTAAAGGCGAGCGGCAGGATCGTGTCGAAGACGACCGGTGCGACGCCGCGCACACCAACGGCAAAGCCCAGAGCAATGGCATAGATGAAGATCGCGGCTGTCGTCACCGGCCAGACAGCGGCGGCAGCGCGGTTTCCGGGTGCCGAAAGGCCCGGCTTGTTGCGAAGGGTCATGCCGATCAGGAACGAACCCAGCACCCCGACAAACCCGAAGATCAACCAGATGAACCCGACTCCCTGCGGCTCGATGACACCGATCCGCCCGGTGATGACGCCCCAGTGTGCGACAAGGGCAACGACCGAGAGCGCTGCCCACCAGAGTGAGTAACGTCCTGAAAGCGATGGCGCGTGGTCCCCGGCTTCAGCGACGCCGCGCATGTAGGAAAGATCGTCCGACAGGGTCCTGTTCATTTCATTCTCCAATAGCTTTGAAACACAAAGTAAATAGATTTGTACCGTTGTCAACGTCTTCTGAGAGGATTGATCCTGCCTTGAACTTTTTGCCCGGTTCAGCAGCTGAGATAGCGGCCTGTCCAAACAGGCGCACGGACCTCTATAACCGCCGCATGTCAGAGCCGCTTCCCATTGATGCCATCCTGCCGCAGGTGAGCGAGGCGCTGGCCCGTTCCAACCGGCTGGTACTGGCTGCGCCGCCGGGGGCGGGCAAGACCACGCGCCTGCCGCTGGCCATCAAGGAGGATGACTGGCTGGGCGGGCAACGCATCCTGCTTCTGGAACCGCGCCGGATTGCTGCCCGCCGCGCAGCCGAACGCCTCGCCGCAAGCCTGGGCGAACCGGTGGGCCAGACGATCGGCCTGCGTACACGCCTCGATACGCGCACCAGTCGGCAGGCACGGATCGAGGTGCTGACCGAGGGCGTCTTCACCAATATGCTGGTCGCCGATCCGGAGCTTTCCGGCATTGGCGCGGTGCTGTTCGACGAGTTTCACGAGCGCAGTCTGGAAGCCGATCTGGGGCTGGCTCTGGCGCGCGAAAGCCAGTCGGCTCTGCGAGACGACCTCCGCCTGATGGTCATGTCGGCGACCATCGAGACAGGCGTTCTCGGCAGGGCTCTCGATGCGCCTGTTCTGGTGAGCGAAGGGCGCAGCTATCCGGTGCGCACGGTCTATCTGGGGCGGGGCGGAGAGGATGCCGAGGATGCGGCGGTGCGCGGGTCGCTGAAAGCGCTGGCCGAAACGCCCGGCTCGGTTCTGGTTTTCCTGCCGGGTGCGCGCGAGATCCGGCGCGTGGGTCAAAGCCTTGCAGATCGTGTACCGGGAAACGTGGACATCGCCCCCTTGTTCGGCGCGCTCTCTCCGGCAGAACAGGACGCCGCCATCGCGCCCGCGCCGGACGGTCGCCGCAAGCTGGTGCTGGCAACAGACATCGCCGAAAGCTCGCTCACCATCGAGGGGCTGGAGACGGTGGTCGATGCCGGGCTGGCGCGCGTGCCGGTGTTCGATCCGCACCAGCGCAGACAGTCCCTGCGGACGGTGCGGGCCTCCCTTGCCAGTGTCGATCAACGCCGCGGGCGGGCAGGGCGGACAGGTCCCGGCACCTGCTACCGGCTTTGGGACGAGGCTGAAAACCGGGGACTTGCCGCCTCCATCGAACCGGAAATTCTGGGGGCCGACCTGACAGACATGGTGCTTACGCTGGCCCGCTGGGGCGAACGCAACCCTGCCGCCCTGCCATGGGTCACCCCGCCGCCGCCGGGTCGCATCGCGGCAGCCATTGCCAGATGCACATCTCTGGGGCTGATCGACGGGGAGGGGATGCTGACCGCGCGCGGTGCCGTCGCGGCGAGACTGCCACTTGCGACCGATCTTGCCGCGCTCATCGCTTCTGCCACGACACCGCAGACGCGCGCACTGGCGTCCCGTATGGCCGCGCTTCTCTCTGAACGCGGGCTGGGCGGGCCGTCCACCGATATCGAGTCGCGTCTGGCGGGCTTTGAACGCGACCGGTCCCCACGGGCGAAGGGGCTCATGCGGCAGGCGGCGAACTGGGGCGGCGATGCCCGTCCCGCGCCATCAAGCGAGGCAGGCAAGGTTCTGGCGGCAGCCTTCACCGACCGTATTGCCCGCAGGCGCGACGGCTCTGCGACGCAATATATCTCGGCAAGTGGCAGCGGTGCCCGTTTGAAAGAGGCCGACCCGCTTGCCCGTCATGACTGGCTGGTAATCGCCGAAGAGATCGGCACACGCGGCAGCGATGCGCTGATTACCTGCGCGGCGGCGCTGAGCGAGGCGCATGCGCTGGCCCATCTTGATGTGAGCGAGAGTCTCGAAGCGACCTATCTGCCGGAGGATAACCGCGTGAAGGCGCGCAAGGTTCGGAAAGCTGGCGCGATCATCCTCTCGCAGCAGCCCGTCGCCGTGGCTGACAACACGGCCGTATGCGCAGCGGTTCTTTCGGCGATCCGTGAGGGAGGTCTGCAAAGTCTGCCGGACCATGAGGCCGTGCGGGTCTGGCGAGCGCGCGTCCAGCTGGCACGGCAGGTCTTTGGCGAGGCTCACGATTGGCCGGATGTGTCGGACACGCGTCTGGTAGACGACGCCGGGGTCTGGCTTGGCCCCGCGCTTCTGGCAGACGGGCTTGCCGCCCTGAAGGCGGATCGGCTGGAAACTGCCCTGAACGCGCTGCTGGACTGGCAGACAGCCGAACGCCTGCGCACAGCCTTTCCGCCGCGCTGGCCGACGCCCGCCGGGCGCAGCGTGGATATCGATTATCTGGACGAAAAAGCCCCGCTCGCCGCCTGCAAGGTGCAGGAAGTGTTCGGATTGAGAACCCATCCGGCACTGGCCGATGGCCGCCTTCCCCTGACGCTTTCGCTTACTTCACCGGCGGGCCGTCCCGTGGCGATCACCCGCGATCTGCCAGGCTTCTGGCAAGGCGGATATGTCGACATGCGCAAGGATATGCGGGCGCAATATCCAAAGCATGACTGGCCGGAAGACCCGGCGGCTGCGGAGGCAAAGAGCCGGTCCGTCAAGCACCCGAAAAAGCGCTCCTAGCTGCGTTCCGCAACCTAGTGCCGGAAGTGGCGCATACCTGTCAGCACCATCACGATACCGGCGTCATCAGCGGCGGCGATGACCTCATCATCGCGCATGGACCCGCCGGGCTGGATAACCGCACGGGCTCCGGCCTCGATGGCCGACATCAGACCGTCGGCAAACGGGAAGAACGCGTCGGAGGCGGCCACGCAGCCGCGCGTCAAGGGCTCGGAGAGGCCCAGAACCTCCGCTGCATCCTCTGCCTTGCGGGCGGCAATGCGGGCACTGTCGATCCGGCTCATCTGACCCGCGCCGACGCCGACGGTCGCGCCGTCCTTCGCATAGACGATCGTGTTGGATTTGACGTGCTTTGCCACCCGCCAGGCAAACAGGAGATCGTCGAGCATGGCCTGATCGGGCTGCGCCTTCGTGACGGTGCGCAGATCGCTCTCTTCAATCCGTCCGGCGTCGCGGTCCTGCACCAGATAGCCGCCTGCCACGCTTTTGACCGTCAGTCCGGCCGCTATCGGATTGGCCAGACCGTCCGTCAGCAGGAGCCGCAAATTCTTCTTGCGGGCAAAAATGGCGAGGGCCGCCTCGTCTGCGCCAGGCGCAATGACGACTTCGGTAAAGATCTCCGTGATCGCCTCGGCCGTTTCCCCGTTCAGTGGACGGTTCAGCGCCACGATGCCCCCGAAGGCCGATGTGCGGTCACAATCAAAGGCGCGGCGATAGGCGTCCAGTGTCGTCTTGCCGGTGGCGACCCCGCAGGGGTTTGCATGCTTGATGATGGCGCAGGCCGGGGCAGCCTCGGCGGAAAACTCGCTGACGAGTTCGAAGGCCGCATCGGTGTCGTTGATATTGTTGTAGGAAAGCGCCTTGCCCTGGATCAGCTGCGCATTCGCCACGCCGGGACGCTGGTCTCCGGACGCATAGAAGGCGGCCTTCTGGTGCGGGTTCTCGCCATAACGCAGGTCGATGCGTTTTGCGCCGCCAAAGGCGCGCCATTCTGACAGGTCGTCGCCTGTCTGCGACAGATACCAGTCGGAAATCGCGGCGTCATAGGCAGCCGTGCGGGCATAGGTCTTGGCCGCCAGCCTGCGGCGCAGTTCAACCGGGGTTGCCCCGTCATGATGGCCCATTTCCTCCAGTACGGCATCCAGATCGGCCGTGTCGGTGCAGACGGCAACGAAGTCGGCATTCTTGGCCGCCGCGCGTAGCATGGCCGGGCCACCAATATCGATGTTCTCGATGGCGTCATCGAAGTCGGCGCCTTTGGCGACGGTCGCTTCGAAGGGGTAGAGATTTACGTAGAGAAGATCGATGGGCAGGATATCATGGTCTTCAGCATCGCTCCGGTGCGTCTCCAGATCGCGTCGGAAGAGAAGCCCGCCATGCACGCCCGGGTGAAGTGTCTTTACCCGGCCGTCCATCATCTCCGGAAACTGGGTCAGCTCGGAAACTTCGCGAACCGGCAGTCCGGCTTCTTTCAGCGCGCGGAACGTACCGCCTGTAGAGACCAGTTCAACGCCGAGGCCCGAGAGTCTTTCGGCCCGTTCCACAAGTCCGTCCTTGTCGGAAACGGAGAGAAGCGCGCGTTTGATGGTGACGGGTCGGGTCATGGGAGATGTTTCCGTGGCTGGCGGCGAAGAGCGTAGCTGTCGGGCTATCAAACTGGACCGCTGCGTCAAACGATTCGCTCCGGTTTGTGGAGAGCGTTCGGTGTCGGTGCGCCATTGCGAGACAGACGGTTGTCATCTCCGGGTCTTCAAACGAACGGCTGACCCGGCCAGACCTTTCGCGTCTCAGCCGGTACCGGCCCGCCCGTTTGCCAGCATACGGATACGCTCCAGCATGGCGTTCAGACCATTGGCCCGTTGCGCAGACAGCGCCTGATCCAGCCCGATCTCGGCAAAGAAGCCATGGGCATCGAACGCCTTGATCTCGGTGGCCCGCGTTCCGTCGAACAGGCGTTTCAACACCACGATGAGGCCTGAAACCAGTATGGCATCGGAGCCCGCCCGGAAGGCAATCTCGTCGGGCGCACCGCGGTCCGGGTCCGGCACGATCCAGACCTGGCTGGCACAGCCTGGCACCTTGTAGGCGTCGATCCGCTCGGGATCTGTCAGGTCGTCCAGACCTTTGCCCATATCGATGATGTGGGCGTAGCGGCTTTCCCAGTCGTCCAGAAAGGCGAACTCGTCACGGATGTCGGCGGCGCGGTCTGAAATGCTCATGGCCGGTATCTGGTAGCATTCGGGCGGAAAACCAGTGTCGGCCTGATGCCCGGAGCGGTATTCGCCAGAGGGTATGAACCTTTGCCTCCGCCGACCGTTGTGATCCCTTGGGTGCCCGGACCGGGCGCGTCGGTTTCAAGGAGAGTTTTATGGTTGGTGTTGGCTGGTTTCTGGCAATTATCGCAGGCGCAATTGCAGGCTGGGTCGCAGAGCAGATCATGAAGAGCAAGATGGGGCTCATCATGAACATCCTGCTCGGTATTGTCGGCGCGATCATCGGTAACGCGATACTCGCAGCCCTCGGGCTCGGATTTGCCGGATTTATCGGCCAGATCCTCGTCGGTATCGGCGGCGCGTGTCTGCTGATCTTCCTCTGGCGGCTTATAAAACGCTGAGGGAAAGCTGGCGGTACGAGCCGGTTCGAAGTGATTGTACGGCGCGCCGGGGAGCCGGGGCGTCGTTTTCGTCTTCGAAAGCTATCGACCCTCAATAACCGGCATTGTCGCCTTGCAGGGCGGCAACCTGCGGGTCGCCGACGCTGGCAAAGGCGTTGGACAGCCTGTTGTAGAAATCCAGACGCGTCTGGTCTTCCGCGCTCAGCACGGGTTCCGGCGGCGTCTCATCGATCTCTTCCACGATTGCGGCCTCCGGTTCGGCGTCCGCCGGGGCGGGAGCGCCGCGTGCCAGAGCCGCGACTGTCATCGTCTTCCAGATCTGTGCCGGAAGCGTGCCGCCGGTAACGCGTGACATCGACGTGTCATCGTCATTACCGATCCACACCCCGCCGACCACATCGCCCGCATAACCGAGGAACCAGGCATCGCGCCAGCTTTGCGAGGTGCCGGTCTTGCCGGCGACCTTTACATCCTCAATGCGGGCGGCGCGCCCGGTTCCGCTCTCCACCACGCGGGTGAGCATGAAATCCATGTCCGCCGCGACGGATTCTGAGAGGACGCGCGACACCGGATAAGGCTTTCGTTTGTAGATCACGTTCCCGCGCGAATCCGCGACTTGCGAGATGATGTAGGGGTCCAGCCGGAAACCGCCGCGCGCGAACGCGCCATAGGCCCGCGTCATGTCGAAAAGCGTGGTTTCATCAGAGCCGAGTGCGATGGAGGGATAAGAGGCGATATCGGTGCCGATACCGAGCCGGTTGGCCAGTGACGCAACACGCGCCGGTCCGACCTCGCTGGCGAGTTGCGCCGCGACAGTATTGATCGACAAGTGCGAAGGCGTCCTGCAGCGGCACCGTGCCGACATAGCGCCCGCCATAGTTTCGCGGGCTCCATCCCTTGATGGAGATCGGCCGGTCAACGCGGAGGGTCCAGGTCTTCAGGCCGCGTTCGAGAGCGGCGGCATAGACGAACGCCTTGAACGAGGAGCCCGGCTGACGCATCGCCTGTGTCGTTCGGTTGAACTGGCTGGCCGCATAGTCCCGCCCGCCGACCATGGCCAGAACCGGCCCGTCACGGTCGATGACAAGCGCCGCGCCCTCACCCGCCTTCAGCCGTCTTGCCGTCCGTGCCGAAGCGTGGCTTCGAGCGCGGCATGGGCCGCTTTCTGAAGCTGCGGATCGATGGTGACGGTCACCACCGCATCGGCCGGGACGGCAGCCAGAAGACCCGCAAGCTGGTCGGCCACGAAATCCGCGACATGGCCAAGCTGCGGGTCATAGGGCGGGGCATCGATCAGGCGGACGGGTGCCTGCGCTGCCGCAGTTGCCTCGTCGCCGGTAATGTATCCAAGTTCAGCCATCCGGCCGAGAATATAGCTGCGCCGGGACAGGGCTTCGGACAGGTCGTCCTCCGCACTGAGCCGTGAGGGTGCCTTGGGAAGCGCCGCCAGAAAGCTCGCTTCAGAAAGCGACAGCGCGGCGGCCGGTTTGTTGAAATAGGCGCGCGCGGCACCGTCCAGCCCGAATGCGCGCCGGCCCATATAGATGCGGTTCAGGTAAAGCTCGAGAATTTCCGTCTTGGTTATCCGCGCCTCCAGCTGCATTGCGAGGCTCACCTCCTGCGCCTTGCGCTTGAGCGATTGCTCCGGCGTCAGCAGCAGGTTCTTGACCAGTTGCTGGGTCAGCGTGGAGCCGCCCTGCACCGTACGCCCGGCCTTGAGGTTTGCCGCCGCCGCACGGGCAATCGCGGTATTGTCCACCCCGCCATGATCGAAGAAACGGTGGTCTTCGCCCGCGACGAAGGCGCGCCAGACATGGTCAGGCAGCGCGTCCAGTGTCACGGCCCGGCCATAGCGCGGCCCGCGATGCATCAGCGTCTGCCCGTCTTCGGTCACCAGTTCGACTGCCGGCTCGCGCGATACGCTCCAAAGCTGCGCGGTCTCGGGTAATTCCGGCATGTTGCGGAAGGTGGTGGCCCACAGGACCCCGCCCGCTGCGATCAAAGCCAGCAGCACAAACGCTGCCACACCGCCGCCAACGCGCCGTCGCATCCGGGTTTTCCGGGCGGTCTGGTCTCGAAGATCGGCGCGGTAGGGGGGCATTTCGGGTCGATGTGTCTCCTGATCCCGGTCGGGCCGACCCTGCATACCGGCTTTCGTACGCAGGTGCATCTTCCTTCTGGGCGCACTCCGCTGAACGCGGCGTGAAGAGGAGAAATCCGGCCGTTCGCAGAACGCCGTCGTCAAACGTCGGTGCAGTGACTTCGGAGGCAGTCAGCGGACGTATGAAGCATGCCCTTCCTCGCGATCAGTCCAACGCCAATCCCGCCAGCCCGATACTTCTGGCATGAAAAAGACCCCGCTCCCGCCCGACCCGCCGCCGCAAGATACCCTTGAGGACGCGCTCGGCGACGTTCTCGATCTTGCCGTTACCCATGCCCTGAACGGCGATGAAAAGAAGGCCGAGACCCTTGCCCGAACCCTTCTTGCCCTCACCAAATCTGCAGAGGCGATCAAGACCCTGGTCGATCTCCGGCGCGCACAGGCAGGCCCTGGCCCTGCCGATGAGGCCGAAGATACCGATGCCCTCAGGGCCGACATTCTGCGCGCTATACAAAGAGCTGTCGACGCCGATCCGCCAGACCGTGTTCACCGAACCCTTGAGCCATGATCGTTTGTCGTGGCTTCCCGCATTCTGGCGGTTCTGGGCCCGTGCCGAACAGGTTGAGCCCTCGGGAGACTGGCGGACCTGGCTCTTCATGGGCGGGCGCGGTGCAGGCAAGACACGCGCCGGCGCCGAATGGGTGCGCGAACGCGTCGCCTCGGGAGATGCCCGCCAGATCGCGCTTGTCGGTCCGACGCTGATGGATGTGCGCGAGGTCATGCTGACTGGCCCCTCGGGGCTTCTCACGATCGGGACCGATGCCGAGCGCCCGCATTATGAGCCGTCGCGCCAGCGGCTGACCTGGCCCGGCGGCGCGGTCGGCCATGTTTTTTCTGCCGCCGAGCCCGAACGCCTGCGCGGCCCGCAATTCGATACCGCCTGGATCGACGAGATCGCCGCCTGGACCAACGCCGAGGATACCTGGAACATGCTGCAATTCGGCATGCGGCTGGGGGATGCCCCGCGCGTCATGGCGACAACGACGCCCCGACCTGTTGCTCTGGTCCACCGCCTGACGGGTGACGCCTCCTGCGCCGTCACGCGCGGCGGGACCTTTCGCAATTCTGCTGCCCTTGCGCCTGCCTTCCTGGAGGCCGTGACACGCCAGTATGGCGGTACGCGGCTCGGCCGTCAGGAGATCGACGGCGACCTTCTGGAGGCCGCCGAAGGCGCGCTCTGGTCGGCCGCGATGATCGAATGCGGCCCGTATCGTGGTGCCGGAGGCTTTCGAACACGTGGTTCTGGCGATTGACCCGCCGGTAAGTGTCGGTGCGCGCGCCGATGCCTGCGGGATGATTATTGCAGGCCGGAAAGGCGACCACGCCTTTGTTCTGCAGGATTCCAGTGTGCAGGGCCTCTCGCCTGCCGACTGGGCGAGGCGCGCGTGCGCGGTTGCCGCCTCCCACCGCGTCCATCTGGTTATCGCCGAAGCCAATCAGGGCGGCGAGATGGTGCGCGAGATGCTCAAGATCGCGGGAATGACCGCGCCGGTGAGGCTGGTTCACGCAACCCGCTCCAAACGCGCCCGTGCCGAGCCTGTAAGCGCGCTCTACGAGCAAGGCCGCGTGCATCATTGCGGCGTCTTTGCCGACCTGGAAGCCGAGATGACCTCATTCGGGGCGGAGGGCGCATCCAGCGCCAGCCCCGACCGGATGGATGCGCTCGTCTGGGCCGTCCACGCGCTGTTGATCGCGCAGGGCACTATCCCCGCCATCCGCACGGTCTGACCGCCCGCAATTTTCCCCGAACAAGGATAGACATCATGGCGTTCCGCCCTTTCCACAAAGCCTCGAAACCGCTGAACCCGCCCGAAACCCGCAGTGCGCCCGTACCGCTCATTGCGCTTTCCGAGCCCGGTCGCGCCCGTTGGGGCAGCCGGGAACCGGGCGCACAGGCGGTTCGTGCCTATGCCGACAACCCCGTCTCGCACCGCTGCATCCGGCTGGTCGTCGAGGCGGCTGCCAGCGTTCCGCTGATTGCCTGCGCCGAGGATGGCGGGCCGCCGCCGGAAACGCTTTGCCGCCTGATCGAGGCGGCTGACGGCGACCAGGCCTGGCAGAGCTTTCTGGAAGGCCTTTATGGCGATCTGCAGTTATGCGGCGAGGCGTTCGTGGAGGCGGTCAGCTGGGAAGACGGACGCATTAGCGGGCTGGCCCGGCGAAGCCCGTCGGGCGTTGAGCCCGTGGTCGACCGGTCGGGCGCTCTGCAGGGCTGGAAAATACGTACGCGGACCGGGCATCGCTCCGTCCTGCCGGACAGGTCCGGCTGGAGCCCGATTTTGCGGATTGCCCTCTTTGCACCAGACAGCGCGCCGCGCGGAACCGCGCCGCTGACCGCTGCCAGTCGCGCCGTCGAGATACATTCGGCAGGTGCGGGTTGGGCCAAGGCGCTGATCGACAATGCGGCCCGCCCGTCCGGTGCGCTCGTTTTCCGGCAGGAGAACGCTGCGCTGACGCCGGACCAGTTCGACCGGCTGAAAGAGCAGCTCGAAACCGCCCATACCGGTGCCGGGAATGCCGGGCGTCCCCTCCTTCTGGAGGGTGGGCTGGACTGGAAGCCCATGGGGCTGACGCCGACCGACATGGATTTCATCGAGGCGCGGCGGGAAGCCGCCCGCGAGATCGCGCTGGCCTTCGGGGTGCCGCCCATGTTGCTTGGGATTCCCGGTGACAACACCTATGCCAATTACAAGGAAGCCAACCTCGCTTTCTGGCGGATGACCGTCCTGCCTCTGGTCGGCAAGGTCGGCGATACCCTGAGCCACTGGCTCGCTCCGAAGACGAACGGCAAAGGCCGGTTCGCGCCCGATCTTGATGCGGTCCCGGCGCTCGCCCCTGAACGTGAAGCGATGTGGCGCAAGCTCGCTGCGGCGGATTTTCTGACGCGCGAGGAAAAGCGTCTCGCCGCAGGCTATCCGGCAGTCCCGCAATGATGATCGAAGGTTATGCCGCGCGGTTTCTGGTGGCCGATGCCAGCGGGGACCGTATCCGCCCGGGCGCGTTCGCGCGCTCGATTGCAACGGACACGCCTGTTCCAATGCTGCTTGAGCATCGTTCCGGCAAGCTGGCCGGGCGCTGGCATATGCTGCGTGAGGACGGCAACGGGCTTTATGTGCGCGGCTGGGTCGACGGCGAATCACCCTCCGGCGCTGTTGCCCGCGAGCGCATCCGGTCCGGCACGCTGAATGGTCTCTCCATCGGCTTTCGGGCGCGGCTGTCGCGTTCGCGCAGCGATGGTCCGGGCCGCGATCTGGCCGTGATCGATCTGGTCGAGGTGTCGCTTGTCGCCCGTCCGATGGCCGCGCTCGCCCGCTTTTCGACAATCAGTCCAACCCCCGCCGCCCGACGTGCAGGATAGCGCTTCAGACACATGGAGCCTGATATGCAGACCAATGACATCGAGACCAAGGCCGCGCCCGAGCAGCAGCCGTGATCGACGAGGCCGGGACAGGCGCGGACGACCGCTTTGCCGCGCTCGATACCGCCCTGACCGAGACCAAATCGGCGCTTGACCGGCTGGCGCTTCGCGTGGCCCGCAGCGATGGCGCACCGGCCTCGCAGGCCAGCGAACCGGTTGATCCGGCCTGGCAGACCTGGCTGCGTTCCGGCCGCGACGAGGGTCTTTCCCGTCTCGATACCAAGGCGCTCAATTCCGGCACGGACAGCGAAGGCGGCTATCTGGCCCCGGCCGAGCTTGACCGGCTGATCGAGGCACGGCTGGCCGCCACCAGTCCGATGCGCGCCATTGCTTCAGTTCGCCAGACCGGCGCGAACGTCTTCCGCAAGCCTGTCAGCCTTGGATCGTCCGCCAACTGGGTGGCCGAAGCCGGTGCGCGTAGCGAAACCACCGCGCCGAGCCTCTCGCTGCTGGAGTTTCCCGCTGCCGAGCTTTACGCCATGCCCGCCGCAACACAGACCTTGCTCGACGACGCCTATCTGGACGTTGACGACTGGCTGGCCTCCGAGGTTCAGGACGCTTTCTCCGCGCAGGAAAGCACGGCATTCGTCTCCGGCAACGGCACCAACAGGCCGAAGGGCTTTCTGGCCTATGAGACCGTGGCCGAAGCCTCCCATGTCTGGGGCAAGCTCGGCTATCTGGCGTCCGGAGCCGCCGGAGCCTTTGCCGCGGGAATGGCCGTCGAGAAGCTGATCGATCTCGTCTATTCGGTGAAGCCGCAGTTTCGCGCTGCCGCCCGCTTCGTGATGAACCGGCGCACGCTTGCTACCCTGCGCAAGCTGAAGGACGGCACGGGTGCGTATATCTTCCGTCCCGGCACGGGCACCGAAGCGGCCAGCCTGCTTGGCTATCCGGTCACCGAGATCGAGGACATGCCGGACATCGGCGTCGGACGCCCATGCGATTGCCTTCGGCGATTTCGGGCGCGGTTATCTCATCGTCGACCGGCAGGGTGCACGGGTGCTGCGCGACCCCTATTCGGCCAAGCCCTATGTCCTCTTCTACACGACCAAGCGTGTCGGTGGCGGGGTCCAGAACTTCGATGCGATCAAACTGATGAAGTTTTCCGAGAGCTAGGTGCCGCCTGACCGCGCCATCTGACCCGAACAGCGAGATCCGCCGATCAAGTCGGCGGACGACGCCTACGTCCTTAGCCGCCACCGGAACAGCAAAAATGACACTCACCTTGATAACACCGCCTGCCGGTGAACCGGTCAGCCTTGCCGAGGCCAAGGCTCATGCCCGCATTGGCAGCGACACCGAAGACGCCATTCTGGCCTCGCTCATCGCCGCTGCCCGTGCCCGGATCGAGGGGGCCGCGCGGCTTGCACTGATGCCGCGTCGCCTGAAGCTCACGCTCGACCGCTGGCCATCCCCCGCGCTGGAAAGTGGCCGTTTCAGCCTGCCGGTCCGGCCCGTTTCGGCGATTGTCTCGGTACGGATCATTGCCACCGATGGCAGCATTGTCTCGGACCATACCGGCAATGTCGCACTGGAAGACCGACGTACGCTTGTCCTGCGAAGCGGGGTCTGGCCCTGGCCGGGCGCGTACGGCGAGAAAATCGAGCTCGTCTTCGATGCCGGGTTTGCCGGTGCCAACAGCATTCCCGCTGATCTTGCCCATGCGGTGCTCGCCCTCACCGCGCATTTCTATGAGGTCCGCGACGGACGCCCGGGCGACATCTCGGTCTCCGAACTGGTGGCCGGTCTGGTCGCGCCGTTCCGGGAGCTGCGGATATGACCAGCCCCGAACAGGCAGTTGAGGCGCGTGTACTGGAGGTCTTGCGCAACGCGCCTTCGCTGATCGCTGCCTTTGGCACGCCGCCGCGCATCTATTCCGACAAGCCAGCCCGCTGCGCCTTTCCTTATCTTGAGACCGGCATTGGCAGCCTGCCCTCCGATGAGGCCCGCCCCGATGGTCTGACGGAGCATCGTCTGTCGGTGGAGATCACCTGCCGGGCCGGTGGGCGTGAGGAGGCCCGGCGGTTGCTGGCTCTGGTGCGCGAAGCCTTGTCCGGCGGCATCGGACCGCTGGCATTGCACCGGCTGGTCATCTTTCACGCCGTCTTTGGCGATGTCTTCCTGACCCGCGACGGCACGACATTTCGCGCCGTGCTGCGCCTTCGGGCGCTGATCGATCCGGTGATCGCGGAGGTGGCGGCATGAGCGCGCCGCTTGAAGGTGCGGGCGCACAGCCTGCTGCCGCCTGCCTCATCAGCGTTGCGTCAGGCACCACGAAGTATGTTCGTGCCACTGGCCCGTTTGACCACACGCCGCCTCTCCCTGCAGGCCGAAAGTGCCGACGCCACGCGCGCCACCGATACGCATGGCTGGCGGACAGCGTTGAACCTGCCGGGACTGAAACGCGCGGTTCTCACCGGCACCGGTCTTCTGCGCAACAGCGCCGCCGAGCGCCGGGTACAGGCTCTGTTCTTCGCCGGAGAAGCAACCGACTGGCAGGTGGAGCTGCCAGGGGCGGGTCTGCTGCAGGGCCCGTTCCGGATCGCCTTTCTTGTTCTTGGCGGCGCAGCTCTGGAACCGCTCAGCCTCACCTTGACGCTGGAAAGCGCCGGTGCGCTGGTCTTCACCTCCCAGACGGCGGGCGGCGGCGATGACTGATTTCACCCCACGGCTCACTCTGTCTGCGCTCAGCGAGATCGAACGCGGTCTTGGCTGCACCAGTCTTGCCGAGCTCGCCATTCGCCTCAAACGCCTGTCAGCGCGCGATGTCGTCTTCATTCTGGAAGCGGCGCTGCGCGGTGACGGGGCCGACCCTGCAATCGCCAGACGCAAGGCCGCCGCGCTCGACCCGCAAGCGGCCTTCGCTCTTCTCACCCGCCTGCTGACGGCGGCGCTTGCCGCGCCCGCAGCCATGACCGGAGACGCACCATGACCAATACCCCGGATAGCCGCATCGACTCCGAAATTGCCCGTCGCGAGGCTGAAGCGCTGGCCGACGCCTATGAACGCGCAGCCGGGCGGATCGAATCCGCTCTTGAGAGGGCTGCGCGGTCCGGCACGCTCTCCTTTTCCGGAATGGTCGACGATATCCTCGCCGATCTGGCGCGGCTCGGAACCGAACGCCTGCTCGATGGCGTCGGCCTCTCGGCGTCTCCACAAGAAACGGCCCCGCCATCGCAGAACGAGACGGCGCGGCGGCTGGCAAGCCTGCTCGGTCGCGGGAGCCGGTTTCAATGAGCGCGGATCAGGGCTTCGATGATATCCTGCTGGAGCTTCCACTGGGCTATGGCTCACGCGGCGGACCGGTCTGGACCACGCAAGTGGTAAAACTGGTCTCCGGACACGAAGTCCGCAACAGTCCTCATGCGGGGCCTATGCGGCGCTGGGAGATCATCTCGCCGCCCCTCGCTGCGGGCGAGGCCAGTCTGCTGGCGCACTTTTTCAATGCGCGTCGCGGTCGGCTGCGCGGCTTTCGCTTTGCCGACCCGTTCGATCAGACGAGTGCAGCGGCAGGTGCAGACATTACCCCGTTCGATGAAGCGCTGGGAACCGGCGACGGTGCGCGCACGGTCTTTGCGTTGCGCAAGACAGATGGCGGCATCGTCCGCACCATCACACGGCCCGTTGCCAGTTCTGTCCGGATAGCTGTCGACGGCGCAGAAACGAGCGCGTTTACGCTAGATGCCGCAACCGGGCGGCTCACGCTGGAAACGCCGCCCGCAGCCGGAACCGTCGTGACGGCGGGGTTTGCCTTTCACGTTCCGGTCCGCTTCGACACTGATGCCCTCACCATGGAGCCGGTCGGCGTAGGTGGCCGTCGCCTTGCGCCTTTGCCGATCATTGAAGTGCGCGAGCGCGCGGCGTGAGCGTGACGACCCTCTGCCAGTGCTGGACGCTTACCCGCACGGACGGCGCGATACTGCGCGCGACCGATCACGACCGCGAATGTATCGTCGGCGGTGCGCGCTATTCGCCGGGACTGGCGCTGACCCGTTCCGCCATTCGCCACACAACCGGGCTGGCCCCTGAACCTCTGGATATAGAGGGCGCGCTCGATCATGCGGGGCTGACCGATGACGACGTGCATGCCGGTCTCTGGGACGGCGCGGCGGTGCGCATTCTTGAGGTCGACTGGCAGAACCCGGACAGGGCGAGCTGGCTCTGGTCGGGCTATCTCTCGTCCATCGAAACCGGCGGCGGGGTTTTCAGCGTCTCGCTCATCTCGCAGAAGAACGCGCTGGAGCGAACGATTGGCCGGGTTTATGGCCGTCGCTGCGATGCGGCTCTTGGCGATACGCGCTGCGGGGTCAGCCTTGCAGATGCGCCGCAAGCGGTCTGCGACAAGCGTTTCGCCACCTGCCGCGATGTTTTTGCCAACAGCGAGAACTTTCGCGGTTTCCCGCACATGCCCGGCAATGACGCGGTCATCGCGGGGCCGGGCGGAGATACCTCCGGCGGGTCGCGCGGAATCGAGCGATGAGCAGTCGGGCCGAGATCATTGCCGAGGCGCGAAGCTGGCGCGGCACGCCGTTTCGTCACCAGGCCAGCGTGAAGGGTGAAGGCTGCGATTGTCTGGGCCTCATACGCGGTGTCTGGCGCGGTGTCATAGGCCGCGAACCGCAAGCGCTGCCGCCCTATGGCGCGGACTGGAGCGATTTGACGGGCGATGATTTGCTGCTTGCAGCCATGCAGCGCCATCTCTCCGAACTGGCAATCAGCACGGCACGTCCGGGCGATGTGCTGCTCTTTCGCATGGCGACCGGCGCGCCTGCCCGCCATTGCGCGATCATCTCTAGTCCGCACGCCATTCTCCATGCCTATTGGGGGCATGCGGTGGTCGAAACGCGTCTTGTTCCCTGGTGGCAGCGCAGGCTTTGCGGCGCCTTCGCATTTCCCGGCATTTCAAAGGACTGACCAATGGCCCAGCTTGTCTTCTCCTCTGCAGGCGCGCGGCTTGGCGCGGCCCTGCTCCCGAACGGTCTGCCGCTGATCGGACCGGCTATTTCCGGCGCAGCCATCGGCGGCGCGCTCGGCGGGTTGGCCGGAGCGTCTCTGGACGCGCTTCTGGCCGGGCCGGTCTCGCAAGGTCCACGGCTCGAAAGTCTGCACATCATGGAGAGCCGCGAAGGGGCAGGCATGCCGCGCATCTTCGGACGGATGCGCATCGGCGGGCAGGTGATCTGGGCGAGCCGTCTTGAAGAACGCAAGACCACACGTGCCATCGGCGGAAAGGGCAGCCCGCGGGCGACCGGTTATTCCTACAAGATCAGCTTGGCGGTCGGGCTTTGCGAAGGTGTCGTCACCGGCATTGACCGGGTCTGGGCCAATGGCGAATTACTCGATCTTTCGGGCCTGAACTGGCGGCTTTATACGGGCAGCGAAACGCAAAGCCCCGACCCGCTGATTGTTGCCAGCGAAGGAAGCGCGCCTGCCTTTCGCGGTCTTGCTTACATCGTCTTTGAAGACTTTCCGCTGGACGATTTCGGGGCCCGTCTGCCGCAATTGTCCTTTGAAGTGTCGCGACCTGTAGACCGGCCGGGCACAGCCTCACTGGCGGGCAGCGTGCGTGCGGTGAACCTGATACCGGGCAGTGGCGAGGCTGTGCTCAGCCCCGTGCCCGTTCGGCGCGTCAGTTTTCCGGGCGTCGAGACCGTCGAGAACGTACATACCGGGAACCGGGCAGACGGATCTGCTTCGCAGCCTCGATCAATTGCAGGCCGAATTGCCGCTGGTCGGGGAGGTCTCGCTGGTGGTGTGCTGGTTCGGCGGTGATCTGCGGGCCGGGCAATGCGAGGTAAGACCCGGCGTTGAGACGCGCGAGAAGCTTACCTTGCCACAGGACTGGCGCGGCGGAGGCGTTGACCGGGCGGGCGCGCATCTGATCAGTCAGAGCGCGGATGGCCATGCCAGCTATGGCGGCACACCATCTGACGCCTCAATCATCGCCTGCATCGAAGAGCTGAAAGCGCGCGGCTTGTCGGTCACGTATTCGCCGTTCCTGCTGATGGATATTCCGCCCGGTAATGGCTTGCCCGACCCCCATGGCGGAGCCGGACAAGCCGCTTTTCCGTGGCGCGGTCGCATCAGACCGGCAGCCAGCGACAAGACCGCAGCTTGCCGCGCCGAACTGGACGCCTTCTTCGGCACCGCGACTGCATCTATGTTCGGGGTGACCAGTGCTGGCGTGACCTATACCGGCCCGGCGGACTGGAGCTGGTCGCGCTTTGTCTTGCATCAGGCGGCTCTGGCAAAGGCGGCGGGCGGCGTCACACGCTTCCTTCTCGGTTCTGAACTTGTCGGTCTGACGCAGGCGCGTGACGAGGCCGGTGGCTTTCCGGCAGCGGCGCATCTGGTTCGTCTGGCGGCGGAGGTGCGTGCCCTGCTCGGGCCGGACACCGACATCTCCTACGCTGCCGACTGGACCGAGTACGGCGCGTATGTTCCGGGTGATGGCTCCGGCGATGTCCTGTTCCCGCTGGACCCTGTTCTGGGCCGATCCGAATGTCGATTTCATCGGTGTGGACTGGTACGCGCCAATGGGTGACTGGCGCGACGGGAGCGCTCATCTCGATGCCGCACAATGGGAAAGCCCGCACGATCCGGCCTATCTGGCAGCGCAGGTCGAGGGCGGCGAAGGCTATGACTGGTATTATGCCAGTCCGGCAGACCGCGATGCGCAGGCGCGAACGCTGATCATCGATACCGCTTATGGCGAGGACTGGGTCTTTCGCGTCAAGGACATCGCCAGCTGGTGGTCCAGCCCTCATCATGCGCGTCCGGGCGGGGTGCGGAGCGCTTCGCCGACTGCCTATCTGCCATCCGCCAAGCCTGTCCGCTTCATGGAAATCGGATGTGCGGCGATCGACAAGGGCGCAAACGCGCCGAACCTCTTCTACGACCCCAAATCTTCCGAAAGCGGCCTGCCGCCATATTCTGCCGGAACGCGCGATGATGCGATACAGGCCGCTCTGATTGCCGCGTTTGACACTTATTGGAGCGAAGATCCGATGGTGGCCGGGCTTTCGGTCTGGTGCTGGGATGCGCGACCCTTTCCGGCATTTCCCGCCCGCAGCGATGTCTGGTCGGACGGCGACAACTGGGCACGCGGCCACTGGCTGAACGGACGGGCAGCGCGCTCTTCGCTTGCCGCAATCATTGTGGACAGCGCGCTCGCGGCGGGGTTCGCCATCGACGTCTCGGCTGTCATTGGCGATGTCCACGGCTATGCCATTCGCGGCATTCAGCGTGTCCGCGATGTGATCGCCCCTCTGGCGGAAGCCTTTGCCGTGCGTCTGGTTGCGTCCGAAGGCGGGCTTGTCGCTGCCAATAGAGAGACCGGTGCTGCGGTCTTGGTCGATCAGAGGCAATTGCTTGCCGCGCCGGACGGCGGACCGCAGATCAGCCGGTCACGCACACTGACCGATCATGCCCTGCGCGGCCTGACGCTCGATTATATCGACGCTGAAGCGGCCTTCGAACCTGCCAGCGTACGGGTCGGCGACTATGCGGGCGCGGACCGTGAAGCGCATGTCTCGCTGCCACTGGTGATGACGGCGGGCGAAGCGACGGCTCTGGCAGACGCACTGCTCGCCCGGTCGCGCGAGGCGTCCCGCTCTGCCACGCTGTCTTTCTCACCGCTTGCTGATGTTCCGGCTGGAGCGATGCTGGAGATGGCGGGTGAGGTCTGGCGGGTCGGCGTGGTCGAGCGAAACCTCGGACTGCAGCTGGAGCTGGTGCCCGTCACCGGCCTTGCTGGTCTTGCAGATGGTGAACCGGCTGTGGTGACAGGCCCTGCCGGTCTCGCCGCGCGCCCCGATGTTATCATCGCCGATCTGGCACCGCTTCCCGGAGAGGCCGTCGACCTGCGACCGGTGATCGCTGCGTTCGCCAGTCCGTGGCGCGGTCCGCTGGAGATCGAAGCCGGTGGCAATGGCGTTCCGTTGACACGCCGTGCAAGCCTCAACGCGCCCGCTTCCATTGCGCGCCTGCTGACCCCGTTTGCGCCCGCAAGCGCCGGTCGCTGGCTAGCGACACGCAGCCTCTGAGGTTGAAACCGCAGGCCTGGGCTTTTCGTCTGCCGGTCGCTGCGATGTGCTCGCGGGCGTCAATCGCGGCGCGCTCGAAACGCCGGATGGCTGGATGGTCTTCGGCTTTGCGTGTGCGCAGATGATCACGAAACCGCGCTGGCGGCTGATCGATCTTCGTCTGCGGTATTGGCGGCACCGAAGATCTTGCAGCTTTGGGTGCGGAAGCGGGTGCGCGTCTTCTCTTCCTCACCGGCGACGAAGCAGCTTGGCGACATCCTGCCCGCCGAAGCAGGCACGTTTGTCAGCTACCGGACAGTGCCGATGCATCCGGGCATTGAGGGCTGGCAGGGGGAGGCGCTCACCGGATATCGCGGACAGATGCCGCTCCGGCCCGCGCATGTTCGCGCGATGTCTCTTGCGAGCGGCGATATCGCACTGTCCTGGACGCCCCGCCTTCACAGCGCAGGTGATGACTGGAGCGGTGAGGCCGCCCTGTCCGACGCGCAGTCGTTCAGTGTGGAGGTGGTTCAGGACGGCGTCGTCCGTCGAACGCTTCAGACACCGGACGTCTCTGTCATCTATACCGCCACGCACCGATCAGAAGACGGCGTTACAACTGCGCCGGTCAGCTTTGCAGTCAGGGCTGTTTCGCCCGGTACCGGCTTTGCGTCCGCAGAGACGCACGTCGCAGCCGCATAGAAAAAGGCCGCAGCGTTTCCGCTACGGCCTTCTGTCTCAAAACTGCCGGATCAGGTCCTAGCAGCCTTTGTCGTTGTAAATGGTCATGAGGTGCGACCGGCGCTTCTCGACCATGTCCTGCGCCTTGTCGGCGTCCATGTAGTTGCCGACAGCGGCCGGCCAGAACAGAACGACGGCAGCGACGTTGGCGGTGTTCACGCCCTTGTTGTCATCAGCTTCTTCCATCACGGAATCCAGCTTGGCAAATTCGGCCTCCAGTTCGGAGCAGGTCAGCTTGTTGTCGGTCGGCTGAACGGTGCTGACCTTGGTGGTCGAGGTGCAGGCACCGATAGCAAAAGTGGCGGCAACGAGACCGGCGGCGAATGTCGTCTTCATGAGTATTTCCCCAGTTTCCCCGAAGGTCAGGTGCAACCTTCGATCCCTGAATGCCCCGCGATTCGCGTGATGGTCAAGATGCGAGCCCGAATTAAAGAGAGTAAAGGTCGGCCATCTTGTCACGTCGCGTTTCCGAGAGGTCGTTTTCACGGTTTCGGGCCTTGGCCTTTGAAAGCGCGGCGTGCGTCCTTAAGTTCTATCCAGCACAATAAAGCCCGCGAAATTCAGGACGCAGCGTGAGTTGGGACCCGTATGGTGTGCTCGGTTTGCCGAAAGGCGCTGATGCTGCCGATATAAAGAAAGCCTACCGGAAGATCGCCAAGACCGATCATCCGGATGTTCGAGGTGACGACAAAGTCGCTGGCGACCGCTTCAAGCGGGCGACGGCTGCGTTCAATCTTTTGTCCGACCCGGAGAAGAAAGCCCGCTATGATCGCGGCGAGATCGACGAGGAAGGTCAGGAACGGGCACGCTTCGCGCATGGTGGTTATGGCGGCGGTCCGGGTGACGCGCAGGGCCCGTGGGGGCCCAGAGGTCGCGGCGGCGGTCAGGGGCCTGGTGGTCCGGAAGCGTTCGAAGACCTGTTCGGCGGCATGTTCGGCGGCGGGCGTGGACGCTCCAAGCCGCAGTTTCGCGGCAGCGACATACGTTATTCGGTCGATATTGACTTCATGGACGCTGTCACCGGTGCGCGCCGTCGCCTGCAGATGGCGGACGGGCGCTCGCTCGATGTCTCGATCCCTGCAGGCCTGAAGTCCGGGCAGACCCTGCGTCTGCGCTCGCAAGGTCAGCAGGGCATGGGCGGCGGGCCTCCCGGAGATGCGCTGCTCGAGGTCACCATCCGTCCGCACAAGACCTTCACGCGCGATGGGAATGATCTGCGCATGGGGCTGGCGGTCTCGCTGGCAGAAGCGGTCGAGGGCGGCCAAGGTTCAGGTGGAAACGCCCCTCGGGCGGGTGTCTCTCAACGTGCCCTCAGGGTCCAACACGGGGTCTGTCCTGCGCCTCAAAAAGAAGGGCGTGCAGGTCAAGGATGCTCCCGGCGATCTTTATGTGAAGCTGACGGTGATGCTGCCCGACAAGCCTTCTGGCGACCTGAAATCCTTCGTGAAGGGCTGGTCGCAACGTGATTGGACGCCTGAGCGGGGGTAGCCCACGAACAGACTGAGCAAATAGACCAAATGCCACAGCGCTCTCAGGTCTCACCCTGAGCGTGTCGAAGGGTGGGCTACAGGCACTTTCTCCGCTTCTCGCTTGCGGGGTGGGGTGAAGTGTTCTTCGATCAGGTTGCCCGCTACCCCGCCACCGGCTCCAGGGAGAATTTTGACGCTTCCAGCGTTACGCGGCCAATGTCTTCGGTATCGACCGTGATCTTCACCGGCAGATGCAGGCCGTTCTTCAGAGGCGCGATCCACATGCGCATCGGGCCGTCTATGCCGCTGAGATTGCTGCCCTTCTCACCCTCCTTGTAGCCCGCCACACGGTCCAGCTTGACGAAGCATTCAATGGCCTCGCCGCTGAAGACCTTCGTCTTCACTTTCGAGCGGCCCTGATAGGTCAAGGTCAGGCGGGTGAGCTGGCGACCATCGAAGGTCGTGATCGGGCCGCCGCACGGCGTTTCTTTCGCGACAGGTGAGAGGGAAAAGTCGATCAGCGCTGAAATCGGATCATGCGCCGCCAGTTTCTGCGCAGGGGTTGCCGGCGGAAAGCCAAGATTGCCGAAACGCGGTGTGGCCGTCATCGTCACGTCGTCCGCGCCATAGACCATTTCCACGCGCCTGTTCTTCTTGCCGTCATTGTTCTGGCTGACATAGCGGTACGGGGTCAGGCCATCAGCGTTCACATACCCGGCCGCACTGTTGGCAAGGTCATAGTTCACAAAGATGTCGGCCAGACCTGTGGTCCGGACATTCGAGGTCATCGAATAGGTCTCGGGGCGCAGATCGGCTGCGAAAGTCGCTTTTGCGGACACTGGAATGATGAAGAGGCGCGCACGCGCGTCGAGCTCGTAGACCATGCGCATCGGCTGTCCGTCACGGATCTGCTGCAGGGCGGTCGGAGCGGGCGAGATCACAGGCAGGGCCGTTTGTGCCTGGGATGCGGTCGGCAGTCCGGACAGGCACATTCCGCCAAGAAGGCTTGTGGCAGCAAGAAAGCGTTTCATTCACCGGTCCTCGTGTCTCTGGATCGAAGGCGTGGTGTCTAACATGGTATGCCTCGTCGCCTGATGAACAGCCCGCACACAATGCTGCCGTGAAATCATCCCCTCTCCGCCCGGATTTCAACGCTGACCTGGCCCATGCATATGATAGAGGCGGGCTTGACGGGGTCACCCCTTGCGCGTATGTGCCGCCTTCGATTTTCCATATCTTCTGAAGAGAGAGCGCCGCCATGTCGCGCGAATGCGAACTTACCGGCAAGTCCCCCATGGTGGGCAACCGGGTCAGCCACTCCAACGTGAAGTCCAAGCGGCGCTTCCTGCCCAATCTGGTGCGCGTTACCCTTCACTCCGAAGCGCTCAAGCGCGCCTTCCGCTTCAAGATTGCTGCCAGCACGCTGCGCACGGTCGACAAGCAGGGCGGTCTTGATGCGTTCCTTCTCAAGGCGAAGAAGGGCACGCTGAATGCCCGTGCGGCCAAGATCCGCTCCGAGCTGGAGAAGAAATCAGAGGATGAAACCGCCGCCGCATAAGGCAGGTTGTTTTCCGGACTAGATTAAAAAGCGCTCGCAGGTCGGGCGCTTTTTTCGTTTCGGCATGTCGTTTCCCGCTCGCCCCTTCCGTTCTGCGGGCTGAGCCGTCATGATGGGAGCCGACCCCGGTAAAAAGGCTCATTCATGCGAACCGCTCTTCTCGCCCTCGCCGCTGCAGGCGTTCTGTATGCCGGACCGGCATTTGCCCAGTCGGCGCAGGACACCGCGCCCGTCATGGAAACTCCGGCGCAATACCTGATCACCGGCGGCACCATCTATACCGGCCGCGCTGAAGGCGAGACCGTCGAGACGCTGGTGGTCGAGGATGGCAAGATCATCTTTGCCGGTCCCGTTGCAGAAGCGACCGATTTCGCCCGCACGCGCAAGCGGCCGACCCGCCGCATCTATCTGGCGGGCGGCTTTGCGTATCCGGGATTTGTCGACGCACACGCGCATCTGCGCGGCATTGGCGAGCGCGAACTCACGCTGAACCTTGATCAGGTCACCTCGATAGACGAGCTGGTCTCGACAGTCGCAACCTATATCGAGGATCACCCCGGAACGCCGGTCGTCATGGGGCGTGGCTGGATCGAGACCCACTGGCCGGAGGGACGTTTTCCGAAGGCGAGCGATCTGGATACGGTCAGTCCTGACACGCCGGTCATGCTCGTTCGTGCGGACGGTCATGCCCTGGTCGCCAATACGGCCGCACTCAAAGCGGCAGACCTGACCGCCCAGACGCCGGTGCCGGAGGGCGGCGATATCCTGAAGGACGCCGATGGCAACCCGAACGGTATGCTGATCGATAATGCCATGAACCTGCTCGCGCCGTTGCAGGCCGGGGATGGCGGTGAGGACATGCGATCCGTGCTGGAAACGGCGCAGGAGGTTTATCTTTCGCGCGGCTGGACCGGCCTGCACAACATGTCCGTCAATGCCGCCGAGCTCGACGGGCTGGCCGGACTCTCCGACGACGGGGCGCTGAAACTGCGCGTTTACAACGCTGTCGACCCCAACCTCTTCGACCGCGCGGCTGCGCGTGAACCGGAAGGGCCGCGCCTGACGACCCGCGCCGTGAAAATCTATATGGACGGGGCGCTCGGCTCACGCGGCGCGCTTCTGTCCGCGCCCTATGCCGATGCGCCGGAAACCTCGGGGCTTGCCTTGCGGACCCGCGAAGAGACACTCGACCTGTTCGGCAAGGCCCTTGAAGCCGATGTGCAGCTTGCCGTCCATGCCATCGGCGATCTGGGCAATGCCCGCGCACTCGACTGGATGGAAGAGAGCTTTGCAGCCGCTGACAGGTCGGAAACGGGCGGCAAAGGCCCCCGCTGGCGGATCGAGCATGCGCAAATCCTGCGTCCGGCGGATATTGCGCGCTTTGCCCCGCTTGGCGTGATCGCCAGCATGCAGCCCTCTCATGCCATCGGCGATCTCTATTTTGCGCCTGCCCGGCTCGGGCTCCGGCGTCTTGATGGGGCCTATGCGTGGGCGTCCCTGCTTGAGGCCGGCGCGATCATTGCGGGCGGATCGGATGCGCCTGTCGAGGTCGGCAGTCCGCTGATCGAATTCTATGCGGCCAGCGTCCGCAAGGATCTGAAGGGCGAGTCCGGCAATGACTGGAACCGTGAGGAACGCGTCTCGCGCTTCGAAGCGCTGCAGATGTTCACCTCTGCTGCCGCTTACGCCGCATTCGCCGAAGACGTCGCAGGCACGCTGGAGGTTGGCAAACGCGCCGATCTTACCGTGTTCGACCGGGATCTGATGACGGTCGCGGACGACGACATTCTGAACGCCAAAACCCTGATGACGATTATCGATGGTGATGTGGAATGGTCTGCGGACATCACGGCGGGCGAGATGCGGTAGGCTTGACGGATATTTAGTCCACGCCGTCCCACGGCTTGACCGGGGGACCCATCCCTGACCGGTGCAAAGCGTATTGAAGGCGAGAGATGGGCGGCCCGATCAAGTCGGGCCGAAGCGAAATTCGCGGAAGCGAACTGTTCCTGAAGATCATTGCTGCGCATGGCGATTTGAAGACGTATTGGGGTCAGGGCACGGTCCGAGATGGACCCCCGGGGTAGCGTTTCGGGGTGGCAGTGAGGGGGCGGGGACGAACTCTTCCAGCAGGTTTCGTGGTCACTTCTGCGCTACTCCAACACTTGATCTTGGAGTCCATGCTGGAAAATGGCAGGCTCCCTCGACCTTTTGCAGACCGGAGGGTTGGAATGGCCCGTTTCGACTTCATCGCGGTCTACATCATGGCCAGCAAGCCGAACGGAACCCTTTATACCGGATGCACCTCCGACTTGTACGCGAGGCTCGAGCAACACCAGTCCGGTCACAGCTCGGCATTCACCGGCAAGTATGACTGCAAAACACTGGTCTTCGCCGAACGCCATGAAACCATGGAAACCGCACTAAACCGCGAGCGAACGATCAAGGGCTGGCCAAGGGCATGGAAAGTTCATCTGATTGAAAGCCAGAACCCGGACTGGCAGGACCTGTCACAGACCTGGCTGTAAGTCTCTCTTTCATGGACCCCAAGATCTTCGTCTTGGGGTGGCGATGGGAGGGTGGAGATGAACCTCGTCATCAACTGAGACGTCGCGCCTCGCTAACCCGAGCCTTGATCCCGAAACAAGCCCCCTCAGGCAGTGCGCAGCCACAAACCGAGTATGCGCGGACCGTCGACCAGATAGCGCCGGGCCAGACGTTTGGGTTCGCTGGCCAACCGGTGCAGCCATTCCAGCCGCGCCCGGCGCATCCAGACTGGAGCGCGGGCCGTCTTGCCCGTCAGAAAATCGAAACTTGCGCCGCAGCAGAGGCCCACACCGCGGGCATCGCCGCGCCGGACGATTGCCTGTGCAATCATCTCCTGCTGCGGTGAGCCGACACACAGAAACACGAACCGGGCGTTTTGTTGCGCCGCGAACCCGGCTGCGGCCTCGACGGCTTCAGGGTTGCGGCGAAGCCCCATCGGCGCGTCATGCCAGCGGATATCGGTCAGCCCGAACCGTGCCTTCATCTGGCGGACCATGTCTGCGTCCCCACCGATCACCGTGACCGGTTCATGCGGCGCGATTTCCCGGCGTACCAGCATCTCGACAATGTCCGCGCCCGGTGCGGCGGGCAGGTGCAAGCCGCGAACCCGTGCCAGAAGTTCTAGAATACGGCTGTCGCACAAGGTCAGCGCCGCAGTCTCATAGAGCGGGGCAAGCTCCGGCTCGTGGTCCAGCCGTACCACATGATCGACGTTCGGTGTCACGACATAGCCGAAGGTCGAACCATCTGAAGCCCGCGCGACGATGTGGGACACGGCCTCTTCGAGATTGAGCGGGTCGAAGTCCAGCCCCAGAAAGCGCGTGCGTGTGCTGTCGGTCATGAAGGCCTGTCCGGTCCGGTGACTATCGATTGCCACACTAGCCCGGCCCGCTGAAGACGGGTTTGCAGTATCGACAGCGATTTGCCTGAAATTCGTCAGACCTCCGGCTGGACGGTATCCGGCTGACCCAGTCCTGCCGCATCACGCTTTTCCCTGGTGTCCAGATCGAGCTTGCGCAGAATGCCGCGAAACTGGTGATAGGTCAGCGAAAGCGCTTGCGCCGCCTTGCCCTGATGCCCGCCCGAGAGGGACAGCGCATGGCCAACCACCCGCCGCTCGAACGCTGCAATGGCATCCTCATAGCTGGCGGAGAACGCCAGTTCCGGTTCAGGCTTCGGGAGCGTTTCTGACGCCGTGACGGGCGTAGGAGGACCCGGTTCAGATGGTCTCCCAGAGCCTGATTTCGGTGCCCAGGGGGAGGCGAAGGGGTCGAGCATATCAGGGGCGATCTCGATCGGCGTCAGTTCCGAGACAGCGACCGAACGGTAGGTGGCACGTTCCGCTGCGTTCTTCAGTTCCCGGACATTGCCCGGCCAGTCATGCCCTTCCAGCACCGTCAGCGCTGCCTCCGAGAAGCCTGGAAAGGCGCGTCCCATCTCGCGGGCCATGCCTGCGCCGAAATGAGCTGCCAGCAAGGCGATGTCCTCACGGCGTGCGCGCAAGGGGGGAAGGGTGACCACATCAAAGGCGAGCCGGTCCAGAAGATCGGCGCGGAAACCGCCCCGCCCGGCAAGTGCGGGCAGATCGACATTGGTCGCTGCCACGATCCGCACATCGCAGCGCAGGACATCTTCGCCGCCAAGCCGCTGATACTCCCCGTATTCGACGACGCGCAGCAGCTTCTCCTGAACCCGGTCCGTAGCCGTGGCGATTTCGTCGAGAAAGACGGTGCCGCCGTTCGCCTGCTCGAACCGGCCGATCCGGCGCTTGGTTGCGCCGGTAAACGCACCCTGTTCGTGCCCAAAGAGCTCCGAATCCAGCAATTCCTCGTTCAGCGCGGCGCAGTTCACTTTCACGAACGGCGCTTCCCAACGGTGCGACAGGAAGTGCAGACGTTCACCGATCAACTCCTTGCCTGTGCCGCGCTCACCAATCACCAGGATCGGGCGTTCGGCAACCGCCATGCGCGACGCATGCTCGACGGCAGCCAACCATTCCGGAGACTCGCCGATCGGCTGTACAGGTTCCTGAGTTAGCATCATTGACGAAAAATATATGCCCAGATTACTAAAAATATATAGCTCACTTGACGAAACAAATAGTTGTTCCTGTAGAGCCGACTAAAAAATACAACCAAATCAGAGCTATAGAGAATTAATAAAAACTGGCACGCTGGTTGCAGAGGTATGGCCAAGGCGGCTCACTGGCTGCGCTAATTGGAGAGAGACGAATGCGATCAAGACCGTACCCCGACACCGAGCCAACCTTTGCGGACCGTGCGCGGCACTTTGGCCACTGGCTGACCCGGCGACCGCTGGAAAGCTGGGGCTTCTTCATCGCAGGCGTCGTTCTCGCCAGCCTTATCAACTAACCTGAAGGAACACTATCATGGGACTTTTTTCCCGCTTCGGCGATATCGTAAACTCCAACATCAACGCCATTCTCGACAAGGCCGAGGATCCTGAAAAGATCGCCCGCCTGATGATCCAGGAAATGGAAGACACCCTGATCGAGGTCCGCACCGGCGCTGCCCGTGCCATGGCCGACAAGAAGGAGATGGACCGCGAGATCGTCCATTACGAAACCATCCGTGACGATTGGGCCGAAAAAGCCGGTATGGCACTCGACCGTGACCGAGAAGACCTCGCCCGCGGCGCGCTGGTCGCCAAGCAGAAGGCCGAGTCGGAAATCACCCGCCGCCGCGAAGCGCTTGAAATGGCCGAGGAAGCCTTCGAGAAGCGGTCCGACGACCTCTCCAAGCTTCAGGCGAAGCTGGACGAAGCCAAGGCCAAGCATCGTTCGTTGATGATGCGTCGTGAAGCCGCCGAGCAGCGGATCCGCGTCCGCAGCCGGACCTATGACAGCCGTGTCGATGATGCGATTGCCCGGTATTCGGTGGTTGAGCGCAAGGTCGACGAGATGGAAGCCTATGCTGACACGATCCGCGGTGGTGAAAAGTCGCTCGAGGACGAGTTCGCAGACCTCGAACGCTCCGACAGTGTCGAGCGCGAGCTGGATGAGCTGAAGCGTCGCAAGAGCGGCAGCCGGCCTGCCCAGTCGGACCAGTCCGACCAGTCCACACAAAGCCAGCAGCCGGTGCAGATGCCCGGTTCAGGCTCGACGCAAAGTGAGGGCTAGGACATGCTGGTACCCATTCTTGTCCTGACCGGGATCCTGAGCGTGATCACTGCGCCAGGTCTCATCGCCCAGCATCTGGAAGAGCGGCGCAAAGTGCGCCGCTCCGACGGAGCCAAAACCGGAGTTTCAAATGCCTGAAGAATTCATGGTCATCGCGATCATAGGAATCATCTTCGTCGCCTTTCCGGGGCTTATCTTCCACTACGTCACACTCTGGCGCCAGCAGAAGACCCTGAACCCGGATGACGAGCGGATGCTCGAGGATCTCTGGCGATCTGCCCGCGCCATGGAGCGCCGGATCGAAAGCCTGGAATCCGTTACCGAAATCGAGGAAAGCGCAGCGCGCGACGACGCCCGCCGCACCTCGGCCAACCCGAACTACAGGAGAGACGCATGACCCGGGAAGAGAGACAGGACCGCAACGACTTCAGTGCCTGGAAGGACAGCTTTTCAGCCAAGGAAGAGGCCTATGACTTCAACGGGTCACCCAATCCGAAGCGGTATTACCGGTCCCGCACCAGCAGCGTCATTGCCGGTGTCTGCGGCGGCCTCGCCGAACGGTTCGGATGGGAACCGACCCTGGTTCGCCTTCTCGCTGTAGCCCTGTTTCTGTTCGTAGGCGGTCCGCTGGTCCTTCTGGCCTACGTCGTCGTCTGGATCATTACGCCCCGAACGCCGCTGCGGTCCCGTCCGCTCAGCGAAGAAGAAGACATCTTCTGGCGCGGCGTGTCTAACAGGCCCCGTACGACGTTTGCCAACCTTCGCTACAAGTTCCGCGATCTGGATGACCGGCTGCAGAACATTGAGCGCTCGGTGACCTCAGAGGAATGGCGGCTGCGCAAACAGTTCCGCGATCTGGAACGCAACTAGACCGAGGGGGCGTCTGACCGGGTTTCCCAAAGAGCCAGAGGTCAGACGTCCGGATGCAAGGGGGGGAATTCCATGACCTATTTTCAAGACGAAAAAGTTGGCGTCTGGCTCGGAGCAGGCCTTCTGGTTCTCGGTCTGGCGCTGGCCGCCCTGCTGGCAGGAGAGATCAATCTTCGCATGGCCGGACTTCAGTTCACACTGGCAGCCGACACATCCCGGGGCGTGATGATCGCCATCGAGAGCGTCGCCGATCTCCAGACGGGTGCAACCTGTCGCCCGGGTGGCTGCACGGAATTTGCCCTCGACTGGCAACCGGCCGGCCGCAGTTGAGGGTGAGGGGTGAGTGCCGTGCCTCGACATCCGACACGCCAGCGTATCACCGCAAGGCGTCCGGAAGGGAAACCGGACCTCAGCCGAAGCCGTCGCCAACGCCGAAGTCACGACGGGCCGAAACGATCGTCACCATCACACCGGCAAGAACATCGAGCAGCGTCATCATGGTGATCAGAAAGAACACTGACGTCGCGAAATTCCCGACCAGCAGAAACAGGATGATGCAGACCAGAAGCAGGATCATCGACGCCACGTGATTGATGATCGCACCGGATTTGGAACTGGTCGATTTGACGATCTCGATCGACAGCATCAGGAGCGAGAAGAGCAGCAGGCAGTCGCCTACCGTCAGTCGCCACCGGACATCCGAGGCCATCGGAATCGCAAAGAACGGCTCGTTCAGGCTGCCCAGTATGCCGGGCAGGCCGGGGTCGCTTGACGCGCCGGCGGTCACGGCCAGAACGGCATAGACGAGCACCGGAAAAACCAGCAGCGGGAAAATGGTGAAGCTGACGCTCAGCGCGCCGCGTTTGGGTCTGACCCGGCCTGCGCCTGACATTTGCTGCGGTACTACCATTGGTCTGGTTCCTCATCAGCGTCGCCGTGTACGGCGTGCTTTCCTGCCTCTAGACCGGTTGCGTATCTGGTGCGGCAAGCCGGCCCGTCCCGGAACCAGCATAACGCCCGGAGGGGCTGCAGGGAAGGGCGGGGCAGGCGGGCGCGTTATCAGGCTCGCCGGAACCCTCTCAGTCTATCCTTTTTCAATGGCGGGATCAGACCGTGCAGCGTTTCCGTGCGAGGCGACTGTTCCGTGCGTCCTGAAAGCGTCGAGCAACCGCATGTCCTCGTCACTATCCTGAAACAAACGCCTCACGCGCATAGCCCTGCAAATACAAGGCGGTTTCCAGCGAGTCGCCGTCGATCACCGCATCCGCAGCGCGCCGCAGAACCTTGTGCGGTCGAAAGCCGATACCAAGCCCTGCATGTTCGATCATTGCCAGATCATTTGCACCGTCTCCTATGGCGACAGCGTCCTCGGGCAATAGCCCGTGTGCGGACAGGGCCTCCTCCAGCCTCTCGCGTTTGGCCGCGCGCCCGAGGATCGGGTGGCCCACGGCTCCTGTCAGCCTGCCATCTTCAACAATCAGCTCGTTGGCGAAATGAGCATCGAACCCTGCAAGCCGTGCGACCCGCTCCGTAAAGAAGGTGAACCCGCCAGAAACTAGCAGGGTATGCGCGCCATGGGCCTTCATCGTGGCCACAAGCGTCTTTGCGCCCGGCGTAAGCGTGATCCGCTGGTCGAAACAGGCCTGCAGGTCAGCCTCTCGCAGACCCGCCAGCATGCTGACGCGCTCACGCAAGGCCGCTTCGAAGTCGAGTTCACCCGCCATGGCGCGTTCCGTGATGGCACTGATCTCGCCCCGCCGTCCGGCAAAGTCCGCCAGCTCGTCAATGCACTCCTGACCGATTATTGTGGAGTCCATATCGCAGATCAGGAGACGTTTACGCAGTCCGGCCAGAGGCAAGAGCGCGAAGTCGGAGGTCTCGGAAAACGCTGCGGAAAAATGCGCGCGCGTTTCCTCTACCGCGCCGGGGGCGAGGCGCAGTGTCACCGAAATGCAGGACGGTCCGGGCGTGTACACGGGTTCGATGCGATCCGGCGCGAGGTTCAGCGCCCGGACAGCGGCATCGACACTCTCGGCCAGACGTCCGTTCATTACCCTCTGCACGCAGATCAGCGCGAAGGACTGAAAGGCGTCAGCGTGGTCATCGGCTTTGGTCATGTCATCCTTTCCGGCAGAAATGGCGGGTTTCACAAAACTGTCGGAAACGCTAATCGTGGAACATGACTGCCTCTATCCTCATTCACGGTCCTACAGCCAGCGGCAAGACGCAAGTCTCCATCGCGCTGGCGAACGCGCTGGATGGCGAGATCGTCAATGCCGATGCGATGCAGGTGTATGACGGTCTGCGCGTGCTTACCGCCCGGCCGGACGATGAAGAACTGGCGCAGGCGCCGCATCATCTCTTCGGTTATGTGGACCCGGGCGTCCGCGCCTCCGTCGGAAGCTGGCTGACAGATGCCACGGCGGCCATCGCCGACATACAGTCACGTGGCAAGCGCGCCATCATTGTCGGTGGCAGCGGGCTGAACCTTCTTGCTCTTGTGCAGGGCCTCTCTGAAATTCCGCCCATCCCTGAAGATGCCCGCTCCGATGCCCGCCAGCTCATGCAGACGGACGGGCCGGACGCCTGTCACGCGCGGCTCATGGAGGTCGATCCGGAAACGGCCGCGCGGCTCGAACCCGGCGACAGGCAGCGCATACAGCGTGCGCTCGAGGTCTGGCTGGCGACGGGCAAGCGCCTGTCTGCCTTCCACGGCAAGCGGTCCGAACCCGTGCTGGATCCGGGAAACTGGCTTGGTGTCGCGCTCACTCCGCCCCGTGCGCGGCTCTACAACCGCATCGACAAACGTTTCTCGTCCATGCTGATCGAAGGGGCGATGGACGAGGCCCGTGCACTTTCCGAACGGGGCCTCGACCCGTCGCTGCCCGCAATGAAGGCGCATGGCATGCCATGGCTTCTGGCGTTCCTGCGCGGCGAGATGACATCCGAACAGGCCGCCGAAGGGGCACAGCGTGACACCCGTCGGTATGCAAAGCGGCAATTTACCTGGATCGCGCAACAGTTTCCGTTCTGGCCGCGTATTCCATCGCAGGACCTTGGTGCCCGCAAAAAGGTAATTCATGCCCTTTTTCGAGAGATTGACGCCTCCGCACGAAAAAGATAAGCGTGAAACATGACGTTTGGTAAAAACCCTTCGACACTTGTAGTAATTCGCTACGCGCGAGCCACAGCCTGAAAAGGTTTTGTGATCATCTCGCGCGTGACAGACAGGGGCTCTTCGGGCCCCTTTCTTTTTGTCCGCACTTCTAGCCGCCGGAAACGACACAATGGACACGCAGACCAGCACCGCCAACCGAACCGAAACCCTTAGCGGAGCGCAAATCGTGGTACGTGCGCTGGCAGAGCAGGGTGTCGATACCCTGTTCGGATATCCGGGCGGCGCGGTATTGCCGATCTATGACGCGCTCTTCAGTGTCCCTGAAATCAACCACGTTCTGGTGCGCCATGAACAGGGGGCAGGCCATGCCGCCGAGGGGTACGCGCGTTCATCCGGCAAGCCCGGCGTTGTTCTGGTTACATCCGGTCCCGGTGCGACCAACACCATCACGCCGATTGCCGATGCGATGATGGACTCCATTCCCATGGTGGTCATCACCGGGCAGGTGCCACGTCACCTCATCGGCTCGGATGCGTTTCAGGAATGCGATACCGTTGGCATCACGCGAAGCTGCGCCAAACACAATTACCTGGTCCGCAACGTCAACGATCTGGCGCGCATCATCCACGAGGCCTTCCATGTTGCCACGACAGGGCGGCCCGGCCCTGTAATCATCGATATTCCGAAGGATATCCAGTTCGCCAAAGGCACCTATCAGGGCAAGGAGAGCGTCGCGATGGCGGCTTACCGGCCTGCATTCGCGGCCGACCCCGCCCGCATCGCCGAAGCGGTTGCGATGATGGCCGTTGCCAAACGCCCCGTCTTCTACACCGGCGGCGGCATCATTAATGCCGGGCCGGAGGCCAGCCAGACCTTGCGAAAACTGGTCGCGGCGACCGGCTTTCCCGTCACGTCCACGCTGATGGGTCTGGGCGCCTATCCGGCATCCGGAGACGCTTGGCTCGGCATGCTTGGCATGCACGGCAGCTGGCAGGCCAATCACGCCATGCATGACGCTGATCTGCTCATCTGCATCGGCGCGCGGTTCGATGACCGGGTTACAGGAAGGCTGGATGCCTTCTCGCCGCATTCGCGCAAGATTTACATCGATATCGACGCTTCCTCGATCAACAAGACGGTGCGGGTCGATCTCGGCATCATCGCAGATGCAGGTCAGGCACTCAGCGGGCTTCTGGACGCATGGGAACAAAGTGATCTTGCCGCGATGGACCTTTCGCCATGGTGGGCACAGATCGATGAGTGGCGGGCGCGCAAGTGCTTTGCCTATGATCAGGGTAAGGATGTCATCAAGCCGCAATACGCTATCGAGCGTCTGCATGCCCTGACGAAAGGCCGCGAAACCTACATCACCACGGAGGTTGGTCAGCATCAGATGTGGGCCGCGCAGTTCTTCCCCTTCGAGCAACCCAACCGCTGGATGACGAGCGGCGGCCTCGGTACGATGGGATATGGCCTGCCCGCAGCCATCGGGGTGCAGATGGCGCATCCCGACGCACTCGTCATTGACATTGCCGGTGAGGCATCGATCCAGATGTGCATGCAGGAGATGTCGACCGCGGTGCAGCACGGTCTTCCGGTGAAGGTGTTCATCCTCAACAATGAATGGATGGGTATGGTGCGCCAATGGCAGCAGCTTTTGCATGGCGAGCGTTATTCGCACTCTTATTCCGCCAGCCTGCCGGACTTTGCCAAGCTGGCAGAGGCCTATGGCGGGCACGGCATACGCTGCGATGACCCGGCGGATCTCGATGCGGCTATCGAGGAGATGATCGCCTATGATGGTCCGGTTCTTTTCGACTGCCGCGTTTCGAAAGAGGAAAACTGCTTCCCGATGATCCCGTCAGGGGCTGCTCACAACGAAATGCTGCTCGGCACCATCATGGGTGACGAAGTCAGCGAAGCCGGAAAGGTCATGGTCTGATGGCGCAGGATATAAAAGACATGCGGGACGGCCCGGAAGCGGCGGACGACGCGCCGAAAAGCGCCTATTTCATCGATGATCATGCCGGTGACGCGATCGTGCGGCGCACCCTTGCCGCCATCGTTACCAACGAGCCGGGCGTGCTGGCGCGCGTGGTCAGCCTGTTTGCTGCGCGCGGTTACAACATCGAGAGCCTGACGGTCGCCGAAACCGACCGGGCCCGGCACCGCTCACGCATCACCATCGTGACGACGGGAACGATCCACATCATCGACCAGATCAAGGCCCAGCTTGAACGGCTCGTTCCGGTCATCCGCGTGGTGGACATCACGCTCTCACCGGCCGGGCTGGAGCGCGAACTGGCGCTCGTGAAGGTCGAGGCGGCCACCGGATCCAACGAACGCGTCGAGGCCATGCGCCTGTCGGACATCTTCCGGGCCCGCGTGCTGGACGTGACCCTCGAAAGCTTCATCTTCGAGCTGACCGGCGGGTCTGCCAAGATCGACCAGTTCATCGAGTTGATGATGCCGCTCGGTCTGGTTCAGGTCTCGCGCACGGGTGTCCTCTCCATCCAGCGCGGCCTGCCTGACGGGTAAACGGGGCTTCCGGTCGTTTCAACGGAGCTAAGAGCAATGCCAGACTATAGCTATGACATTCGCTGCCCGATTTGTGACAACCCAAAAACGGGCTTTGTACAGTCACATATAGAAAAGGGTCATACATACTTCTATGACTGTTCAAACTGTGGTAAGTTTTTAATGAATTCGTTTGACGGCGAAAATTTTAAAGACAGACCAAAGGATACCTTAAGCGACTCTCAGCGCGCAATGCTCTCCTACTTAGTTCGGCATAAAATCGATATGAGCTTTCAAGAAGGTTTCGGCGTTACTGTCGATAGTGAATGTTTTTCCAAGATCGAAGACAACTCATTCGTTTGGCCTGGGGTCAGCCAGAAAGTGCGTCATATTTTACGCTTCACTGCTAATCGCGCACGTTCCATGGATAGCTCTGACCCGAATACGCGTGACATGCGTGCACTCATCGCGACTCTCGATCCGATGGACGTAGAGAACCTCCTGAATGATATGCAGGCTAGAGGCTGGGTCGCATTCCAACCTTTTGGCACCAAGGAGAGCCCGAATAACACACAACTCACTGGTTTGCGATTAACTCTTAGTGGTTCGGAAAAGTGGGAAAGCATTCAAAAAGAGACCTCGATAAAACCGGTTGGGTTTATTGCGATGCAGTTTGGGGACAATAATCTCGATGAAATCGTAAAAACCAATATTCAAGGTAAGGTTTCAGCTAGTCTCGGGTACCCTATTAACCGGGTCGATAGCCCCGAAGTCTCTCAGGCTGGCATCATCGACAACATCATGCGTGAAGCCATCGCTGACTCCGATTTTGTGCTAGCCGACCTGACTCATGGAAATAAAGGCGCGTATTGGGAGGCGGGTTATGCGGAAGGGCTGGGAAAACCGGTCATCTACCTATGCGAAAAAGAGGCATTCGAAAAAGAGAAACCGCATTTCGATGTGAATCACTCCACAATCGTAATGTGGGACCGCGACAACCTTGAGGATTTTGAAGACAAGCTCATAGCTTGCATCAAAAATTCGCTTCGTAAAAGTATGTCAAGCTGATGATGCCGCTCGGGCTGGTTCAGGTCTCGCGCACCGGTGTCCTCTCCATCCAGCGTGGCCTGCCGGACGGGTGACGCAGGGTTCGCAATGATATACAATGTATATCCGAAGAGAGGGTCAAACCGATGGGCGTTCAGGTGAAAATCTCCAAATGGGGCAACAGCCTCGCGGTCCGGCTGCCCAAGGCGCTGGCCGAAGAACTGGGCCTGAAAGAGGGCGATACGGCAGAGTTTGCCGTCGAGGGGCGCAAGGCGGCGTTCACGCCGGTTTCCGCAGACCCCGCTTATGCGACGCTCGACGAAATGATCGCGGAGATGAAGCGGCTCGGCGGAAGAACCGCCTATGTTCGTGATCACAGCAATGAGGTCTGGCCTGTCCTTGATAGCGAATGGCCGGCTTATGATGAGGACAGCGCGACATGAGCGAGGGCGACACGCTGGACGTTGGTGACATCGTCTGGGCGGATTTCGACCCAAGGATCGGGCGCGGGCAAAGCGGACATCGCCCGGCAATCGTCATGAGCGATGCGAGCTATCATGCGCTTACCAACATGGCGATCGTCTGTCCGATCACGAGCACGGTCCGGCCCTGGCCAACGCGGATAACACTTCCCGAGGCTTCACCTGTGAAAGGGCAGGTTCTCGTGGATCACATCAAGTCGATCGACCGGGAGGCACGCCATCTGCGCAAGGTCGGTACGGTCGGCGTTGAAACCGTAAGTGCTGTGCGGGGCGTGCTCGCAAGGCTTTTGGACCTTCACCCATAATCCGCCACGCCGCCGCAAACAATTCCTTGCCTTTAGCGCGCCATTCCGCTTTGAACGGCGCAATTATTTACCAGAAACGAAAGTCCTGACATGAACATCTTCTACGACAACGACGCTGACCTCGCCCTCATACGGGAGAAGAAGGTGGCTGTGGTGGGATATGGCAGCCAGGGCCATGCCCATGCGCTCAACCTGAAGGATTCCGGCGTATCGGCCCTGCGCGTTGCGCTGCAGCCGAACTCCGCTTCGCGCGCAAAGGCGGAAGGCGCGGGCCTCACCGTAATCACGCCCTCCGAGGCCGCCCAGTGGGCCGATGTCCTGATGATCCTCGTTCCCGACGAGAAGCAGTCGGTGCTCTATGCCAACGAGATCGAACCGCATATTCGCGACGGTCAGCACATCATGTTCGGCCACGGTTTCAACGTGCACTACAACCTCATCCGCCCCCCCAAAGGCGTCGATGTCTCGCTCTCGGCGCCCAAGGGCCCGGGCCATACCTTGCGTGACCAGTATGCCAAGGGCTTCGGTCTGCCCGGTCTGATCGCGGTGCATCAGGATGCCACCGGCTCGGCGCGCGATGTGGCGCTTTCCTATTCCAAAGCCATCGGCAATACCCGCGTCGGTGTCATCGAGACCTCGTTCCGTGAAGAGACCGAAACTGACCTCTTCGGCGAGCAGGCCGTGCTTTGCGGCGGTGTCGTGGAGCTGATCAAGGCCGGTTACGACACGCTGGTCGAGGCCGGTTATGCGCCGGAAATGGCGTATTTCGAGTGCCTGCACGAGGTGAAGCTGATCGTCGACCTGATTTATGAAGGCGGCATCGCCAACATGAACTATTCAATCTCCAACACGGCCGAATATGGTGAGTACGTCTCTGGCCCGCGTGTCGTGACCGATGAGACCCGCGCCGCCATGAAAAAGGTGCTCGGCGACATTCAGGACGGCACGTTCGCGCGTAACTGGGTGCTTGAAAATCAGGCCGGAGCGCCGGGCTTTCATGCCATGCGCGCGCGCATGAACGATCACAAGATCGAGGAAGTCGGCGAGAAGCTGCGCTCCATGATGCACTGGCAGCAGAATGACCGGCTGGTGGACAAGGCCCGGAACTAAGCGCCTGGCCGCTCTTTTTCCCGTTTGTCTCGTTCCGCATGACCCCCACGCAAGCGGGGGCAAGGCTACAAAGCACTGCAGTCTCCCGCCACCACTCCAAGGTCAAGCCTTGGAGTGGCGACCGTTACCCGAGCCCCAGACCGGCTATTTGATCAGTCCCATGGCGCGGCCAATGACGTGGAAGATCTCGTTCTGCTCCATCACGCCGCCGACAAGGTCTGAACCGGGGCCACCGGCAAAGATCGCGACGTCTTCTCCCGCATGGGTTTCGGAATACATCGGGACCAGCGCCTGCTGCTGGAAGTTGTTGTCCGTGGTGTCGACCCCGGTCAGGTCGGGCCGTTCGCACATGTCTTCTGCGCCGCAGATCGCGCCGGGCCCGTTGGCATAGCCGAGCGTGGTGTAGGGTTTGCCATCGCTCCCCAGTGCCACTTCGCCGGTTTCATACCCTGCCAGACCGAGGATCGGGTTGCCACGCTGCGGATAGCCGGCAATCGTGAAGACATGGCTGTGATCGGCGGTTACCATGACCAGCGTATCGTCGCCCGTCATCTCCAGCGCCGCCTTGATTGCCGCATCGAAAGCAAGCGTATCTTCCAGCGCACGCTTGGCATTGCCGCCATGATGGGCGTGGTCGATCCGTCCGGCTTCCACCAGCAGGATGAAGCCCGCATCGCCTTGCGAGAGGCGCGTGATCGCGGCTGTCGTCATCTCGGCAAGCGAAGGCTCGCCGCCGGTGTCGGTTTCCCGGTCCAGCTCATACTGCATGTGTGATGGGTCGAAGAGGCCGAGCACGCGGGCGGGACTGGAAAAGTCCACAGTCTCGAAGCCCGCGCGGTCCGTCACCACCACATGGTTGTCGGACTTGTCCACCCATGCTGCGGTCAGGTCCTTCTTGTCGCCGCGATTGCCCATCCCGTCCGGCTTTTCCTCATCGGCGACCGTATCGGGGCGGAACTTTGCGCGTCCGCCGCCAAGGGCGATCTCGAACCCGTCACCGTTCGGCCAGGCAATCAACTGGCTGGCAATGTCCACGCAGCCTGCATCCACCGCGCGACCGAGATCACGGTCATCCTCCCAGTCGCGGGAGACGGATTTGGCGTAGGCGGCGGCAGGTGTTGCGTGGGTGATGCGGGCGGTCGAGACGATGCCGGTCGCCAGCCCCTGGTCTTCGGCCAGTTCGAACAGCGTCTGTGTCGTGTTTGCCCCGGGCACATCACACCGCTCGAACTGCGCCTCCTTGGTCAGGCCCAGCGTACGCATGTTCGTCTTGACGCCGGACAGCATGGCCGTCGCTGTGGCCGCGCTGTCGGACACCTGACCGTCATGGGCATAAGTCTTGGAAAGGGCCGCTGCCGGAAGCGTCTCCATGGTCAGCCGGTAGCCCTCGCCGTCCAGCCCTTCTTTTTGTCCACCATAGATGCGCGCGGCCGTGATGGTAGAAATGCCCATGCCGTCGCCGACAAAGAGAATGGTGTTCTTTGCCGATTGCAGCCCGCGACGGTCAACGCGCGCCTGAACCGCAGCCTGCGCCGCCGTGTAATAACTGTCGCCCGCCTGCACCGGGGCTATCGCTTCGCGGCTATTTTCAGCCATCTGCGCAGATGGCGGCCCATCCCCGGTCCCGGACGACGTTTCGCACGCGACCAGAAGGCCGGAAGCTGCGAGGGCGATGACGGATACGAGCGACAGTTTCATGCGGGTTTCTCCGATGGGCTTCGATGGTCAGGGACTAGCCGGATTTGGCGTCAGAGTCATGACAGGGCTTCGGTCTGCAAGGCTGCACGCTTACGTCGTCGGACCTGCGCCAACGCAATGCCTGCCAACACGATGCCCGCGCCGAGTACCTGTAGGCTGGTCAGTACCTCGCCGAACAGGACCCAGCTGATCGATGCGGCGGCGACGGGTTGGACCAGAATCATCACACCGGCAAGCGCCGCAGGCAGACGTCCCACACCGGCGATGATGCAGCCCTGACCGACCACCTGCGCGAGCATGGCGATGGAAAGCGGTGCCCAGAGGGCTGTAAACGAGGGCACGGCAAGTGTTTCCCCGCTCGCCAGAACGATCGGGAGCGCGACAAGTGTCTCTGCGAGGCTGGTCCAGAAGAGAACGTCCAGCGCGTTCATGTCCCGGCGCGCAATCTTGGCGCAGAGAAGATAGCCTGACACCATCACCGCCGCGCCGAGCGCCAGAAGATCGCCCCGCAGAGCGCCGCTTCCCTCAACCGATACACCGCCAAGTGACAGAAGGCTTGCGCCCGCGAGCGCAATGAACGCGCCGATGAACCAGATGCCGGACGGGCGTTCTTTCAGGAACAGCCAGGCGGTCAGTCCGACTCCCGCATTGCCCAGATTGACGATGAACGTGGCATTCGCGACCGTCGTCATTGTCAGTCCGACATGCCAGAAGCCGATGTCGAACGCGAAGAAGACGCCTGCCAGAACGGCATACCGGTTCGGTTTGCCGGGCCATCGCCCGGTCATCCGGATCAGGAGAAGAACAAGCGGCACGGAGAACAGAAACCGCCAGAACGCCGTTGCCTGCGGGCCAAACCCTTCGGCAACGGAAAGCCGCAAACCGATCGGTGCATAGCCGATGCAAAGCCCGCCCAGCGCCATCAGACCGATGCCGATCAGCAACGAGCGGGAAGCGCTTGCCTCGGTTTCGGATCTGTCAGGGGTCGGTGGCGGCACTGTCATCGAGCATCCGCCTCCACTGAACCGCAATCTCCCGCTGCCCATAGCCCTCGCCGCGCAGCGCCCGCAAGCTTTTTGCGCCGTCCCGCTTGGACAGCTTGCGCCCGTCTGACCCGGGGATCAGGCGGTGATGGGTGTAGATCGGTGGCGGCCACCCCACAAGTGCCTGCAGCAGGGTATGGATGTGGGTCGAATGAAAGAGGTCGTCGCCGCGAACGACATGGGTGATGTCCTGAGCCGCATCATCGCAGCAGACTGCCAGATGATACCCCGTCGGCACATCCTTGCGGGCCAGCACCACATCGCCCAGCCAGTCGGGCCGGGCCGCGTGTGATCCGCCGGGGCGAAGCCCGGGCTCTCCGGTATCGGTAAAGGCCAGATCGCCCCAAACAGGCCCGAGCGTCTCCCGGCAGGCCGCCAGCGATAGCCGTATCGCATAGCCCTGACGAGTCGCATCCGCCGGGTCGGGCTCTTTGCAGGGTGGCGCGGTGGACGGGTCTTGCGTCCAGGGAATTTCGCCTGCGGGTGACATGACGAGGCCGCGCCGTTCGGCATCGGCCTGGATCTCCTTACGGGTCATCCGGCACTGATAGGCGAGGCCGCGAGCCGTCAAGCCCGTCCACGATCTCCCGGTAAAGCTCGAACCTCCCGGACTGGCGAAGCACCGGAGTCTGGCCAGTCATGTCCCAGCCAGGCCAGGTCGGCGAGGATGTCCGCCTCGTATTCGGGTCGGCACCTGACCCTGTCGATGTCCTCGATCCGCAACAGGCAGACACCGCCTGCCTCTTTGGCCGCACCGAAGGCCCGCGCCGCTGCACAGGCATGGCCCAGATGCAGCGGACCTGTCGGGCTCGGGGCAAAACGTGTCCGGAAAGGCCTAGCCGTCAGAGCCGTCCCCGTCTTCTGTCTCAACGATCGTCTCCCCGCCGAGCGCCAAAAATCTGCGTTCCGCAAGCCATTGCAAGCGTTTCGCTTGTACCAAAAGAACCCGGCGAAGACCGCCCTGCACTTGTCGCTCGGAGATGACTTGGGCGAGGCGCGAAATGGTCAGTGCCCGTCTGGCTATGCGGAAGTCAGGATGGGAGCGTATTCTAAAAACCTCATCGGAAACCAGTTTCACACGGACTGATTTCGGTATTAAAACCTCGACGGTCGGCACCGGTGGGTCTTTTTCGTTCAACACGGCATTGAATGAACTCCGCTCCACCGCGTCCTGAAAAATCCGGTATTCGAGAGCGTCCAGATAAGCTCTGGCGTCAGACTGTGACTTCGGTGTCGTCTCGAATTGCGGAAGCGGCCAGATTTCAATCTCGTAGACCTCAAACGGGTCCAGAACTGACATGGCGACAGCGTCAGTCCGCTGGTTTGTCAGGTGGCGACGGATACGGGTGCTAATCTGTTCTCGCGTCTGACCAATATAAATCGGTTCCTGATCATAGTCGAAGAACGCATAGACGCCCCATTTGAAAGACCCGATTGGTTTTTTCTCGCCGGTGTCATCATTGAGAAATTCCGATTTTAGGAACGCGGCCAGATTTCTTCGAAGGTCCCTCGTTTCGAATGGTGGAAGGCTCGTATTGTCAGGTGTGTCGTTACTCATTGCGTTTGCCGTATCGTTTATTACGCCGCCAAGGCCAGCCGATGCTCGGCAAGGACAGGCATGAAAACATGTTTCGACAAGTGGGTTACGACAGGGACTGCCACGCCATCTCCAGCAAGCTTGTAAGCATCGTTGTACCGGGGCGGAAGACTATAGGTTTTGGGGAGACCCATCAACGCTGCGGCTTCCCGAGGCGTGAGCAGACGGGTTCTGACCTTCCCGTCCTCGACCACCACAATCGTCTGGCGGCTTGAACCGCCGCCGGGCGTTCGCAGGCATCCGGCAACCCCGTCAAATCGCACTTCGGCGCGTTGACGTTTAATGCCGTTCAAATCAGGTCGCGTTCGACGGTAGAGGGTGCCGACAGATCTTTGGCCGCTTGCTTTGGCCGCCTCGATTTTCTCTATGTTGATCAACGTCATCATATCCAGCAGCCGCGATGTTTCGGCGGCTGAGTGCCATTCAACTCCAGCCTCTTGATGACCGACAATTTCATGGAGAGAAAGACTTCTGGTTTCCGGTTCAGGGGGGTCCCACCAAATCCAGTTCTTTGCCTGTGCACCCGAAAACCTTTCAACGAGTTGGCGGAGGGCTGGGGTATGCCAAGCATTCGTGGCCCCTGAGGAAATGCAGCTCTTTGGTATCGGAAGGTCCTGACGAACGCCGACGACGAAAAGGCGGGGACGCGACTGGGGAAGGAAACGGACAGCATTTATTACTATTGCGCCGAAGCTATAACCGAGCTTTGAAAAACAATCTGCCAGTTCAAGGAAGTCCTTACCCCCGTTGCTGGTCAGGAGGCCACAGACGTTCTCCAAGGAGATTATCTTCGGTGCGCGACCACTCTCGGCTAAACCGCGCATAAGCCTCCAGAAATCATGAAATGTGCCGCTGCGCTGTCCGTTCAGACCATTTCGTTGGCCTGCCAGCGACAGGTCCTGACATGGAAATGATGCCCACGACAAATCGGCTGCCTCGGGTATGTCCGCTACCGATAGAAGCCCTACATCTTTTAGCTGGAGCTCTGAGCCTCCGGAATGGTTTGCGCGATAAACCTCTCCCTTGATCGGATCGATCTCGTTAGCAAACACACACTGCCAGTCTGGCCCGAGGCCTAGACCGGCCATTCCGCCGCCACAGAAGAAATCGTAGAATGTCCGTGTCATCGCTTGCGCGCTCTCTCTGCCAGAAGGCTAATCAATCCGTAGACCATACAACCCCCACTAGAAGAACTCAAGAACAAAGCAGGTACATCTAGCCGTCAGAGCCGTCCCCGTCTTCTATTTCGGCAATCCAGTCGTCGATCCGGCGCTCCAGAATGGCCAGTGGCATGGCACCGCCGCCAAGCACCGCATCATGGAAGGACCGGATGTCGAACCGATCGCCGAGCCGCTCTTCGGACATAGCCCGCAGCTGCTGGATCTTGATCATGCCGATCTTGTAAGCCGTCGCCTGACCGGGCAGCACCAGATAACGGCGCACTTCGGCGCGGGCCTGATCCTCGGTGATCGGTGCATTGGCGAGGAAGTATTCGACCGCCTCTTCCTCGGTCCAGCCCTTGGAATGCAGCCCGGTATCCAGCACCAGTCGAACGGCACGCCATATCTCCGATCCCAATCGTCCGAAATCGGAAAGGTCGGTTTCGTAGGTTCCGTCCATCTCCTTGGCGAGAATCTCCGAATAGAGCGCCCAGCCTTCGGAATAGGCAATCGAGCGGGCTTGCGTACGGAAGGTCGGGACCGACTCCAGTTCCTGCGCGATGGAAATCTGCATGTGATGGCCGGGCAGGCCTTCATGATAGGCGATCACTTCCAGCTCGGTCTTCGGCATCGCAGACATGTCGAGCAGGTGCGCATAATAGACACCCGGGCGCGAACCGTCCGGCGTGCCCGGAAAATAATGCTGTGGCGCACCCGCCTGCTCGCGGAACGGCTCCACGCGCCGGACCACCAGATCGGCCTTGGGAAGAATGCCGAAATAGTCCGGCAACAGGCCCTTGATGTTTTCGATAGCCGCCGTGGCGTCATCGATATAGCCCTGACGACCTTCGTCCGTGTTCGGATAGAAATAGGTCTCGTCAGCGGTCTGTTCACGCAGATATTTGAAGAACTCCGTCAGTTCTCCCTCGAAGCCGATACGGTCCTTCACCTTGACCATTTCGGCGCGCAGCCGTTCCACTTCGGCAAGGCCCAGTTCGTGGATCTCGTCGGCGGTCATGTCCGTCGTGGTCATGGCCGCAAGCCGCTCATTGTAATAGTCGGTGCCGTTCGCCAGCGCGCTGACGCCGGTCGCAATGTCCGTCGTGTTGGCCACATCCTTGTCCAGCCAGGCGATGAGGCGGCGATAGGCGGGCTTCATCTGGTTGACGAGTGCGGCGCGGACCTTTTCCAGCATCGCTTCGCCTTCGGCTTCGGTCAGCAATTCATCATCGACGAGCTTCTGGACCTTGCCTTGTGCATCCGCCCAGAGCGCGCTCGGTTTGCCGTCTGCCTTGCCGTTGAAGGGATAGCCGGTGATGATGTCCTCGGCCTGTTCCTTGACGATGTCGAACGAGAAGCGCGGCGGGCGTGTGCCGGCCATCGCATTCGCCTTCGCGCGCGTGATCAACTGGTCCAGGGCACGGGCACTGCCGCCGATACGAGAGACGTAGTTTTCCATGTCCTCGACGTCCTGCACCTTGTGAAAGGCGATCAGGAGTTGCGGGAAGAAACCATGAATTGCCGACATCTGGTCAAAGACGTAGGTGTTCTGGCGGAACGCACGGGCACGGGTCGCGGCGTCATACTCATAGACCCAGATGTCGTACGAGGTCTGGGCTTCGGGGGTCAGGAGGTCACGGTCGAAATTGGCCTTGAGATCATCGGCCGTCTGCTTGCGCCATTCATATTGAAGGTCGGCGCCCGCTTCGGAATAATCGTCGATCTGACCCTGATCCTCATCAATGCCCTGAAACGTCTTTGCGATGGGGCTGAAGTCGAGCTGTTCTTCGTAGCGGGCCTCGAACCACTCGTTCAGGCGGGCGGTTTCTCCTGCAGTTGCCTGCGCGCGCGCTTCGGCAGCCGATTGCACTGACGTGTCCACTGGGGCCGGATTTACAGGTCCATTCCCGTTCTGCCCGCAGGCGGTGACAAGACCGGCCATGAGGCAGAGAGCCGCCGCGCTGGCGCTGTTTCTGAGGCTTGGGCTGTTTCTGAACATGTATCTGATCTCTTTCACCGAAACTCCGAAACCGTGACTTTTTGTTAACGGTTCGTTCGTAATCCTTAACCGGAAAATACCGGAGATGTCATCATGACGGGACTGGAAGTTCTCGACCTAGGCCGCGATGCCCTCTGGACCACTGTAATGATGGCGGCTCCCGCCATGATTGTAGGGTTGGCCGTGGGTCTTGTCATAGCATTGATTCAGGCGCTGACACAGGTTCAGGAAATGACGCTTGTATTCGTGCCCAAGATCGTTGCGATCTTTCTCGCATTGGTCGTGTTTCTGCCTCTCATGGGGGCAATGATGGGTGATTACGCGGAAAACATGTTCGCCCGTATCGCGGGCATGTGACCGCTGGACCAGCTCACGCCATATGTCTGGTCGGGCGCGCTTCTCTTTGCCCGTATCGGCTCGGTCCTGATGCTGGCACCGGGCTGGGGCGAAGCTCCCATACCTGCGCGCTTCCGGCTGTCAGCGGCGCTGTTGGCGGTCCTTGTTCTGGCTCCGCATCTCACGCCGCAGCTGCCGCTCCTGCCCGACGGCCTCGGGCGGGCAGCCTTCCTGCTGATCTGCGAAGTTCTGATAGGGCTGATCCTTGGCGGTGCGGCCCGCATTTTCATGAGCGCCGCTTCCGTCGCCGGGCAAGCCGCTGCCATGCAGACAGGTCTTGGCTTTGCAATACAGGTTGACCCGACCATGGGCCAGCAAGGCGCGCTTCTGGGTGCGTTCTTCTCCCTCGTCGCTACCGTTCTGGTGCTCAGTCTCGGCATTCACCGCTGGATGCTGGAAGGCGCGGTCGCCAGCTACGATCTTTTTCCACCCGGCATGTTTCCCGCCACGGCTGACATCGCCCAGTATGGTCTGACGGCGGTCGCCGAAAGCTTCCGGCTGGGCATGCAGATCGCTGCGCCGGCCATCGCGTTCGGGCTTATCTTCAATCTGGCGCTCGGGCTGGCGGCGCGTCTCATCCCGCAGATCCAGATCTTCTTCATCGCGATGCCATCGTCCATTGCCCTCGGGCTCATCGTGCTCGCACTCGGCATGAGTTCGGGCTTTCTGGCCTGGGTTGACGGCTTTGACACCTTCCTCAAGCTGGGAGCGATCTGAGCTTTCATGGCCGACCAACCCGACAAGAGTCAGAAGACAGAGGAGCCTACAGCCAAACGGCTGGAGGATGCCCGCAAGAAGGGCGATATCGCCAAGAGCCAGGACGTCCCGGTCTGGTTCATGATGGTCGGCGGCGCGGCGCTGCTCATGGTCTCGGGACCGATCGGAGGGATGATCTCGCAGCCGCTTATCGGTCTGATGGACCATCCGCATGCGTTCAGCCTGCAGAATGGCGGCGCCATGGCGCTGACGCGGGCGCTGGCCTTTGCAATGGTCCCGGTTGCTGCGATCATCTTTGGCGTGGTGACGCTGTTCGCGTTCATCGGGCACTTCATTCAGGCGCGACCTCTCTGGACCGCCGAAAAGATGAAGCCGAAACTCTCCAAGCTGTCACCTATCGGCGGACTGGGCCGGATGTTCGGGCCGCAAGGCTGGATGAACCTCCTGAAATCGGTTCTGAAGCTGGCCGCCATAACGCTGGCGCTGGCTTATGCTGTCTGGCCTGAAGTCTCCCTGATCGAGAAGGCCGGGGCGATGGAAACCGGCGTTCTGGTGCAGAGCGTCAAGGAAATCGCGCGGCGTCTGGTTATTGCTGCGCTCGTCGTCACGGGCATGATTGCCGCCATCGACTTCCTCTTCCAGAAATACCAGCACCACGAGAAAATGAAGATGACCCGTCAGGAAGTGAAGGACGAGCACAAGCAGAGCGACGGTGACCCGCAGGTCAAGGCCAAGATCCGCCAGTTGCGTCAGGAGCGTTCGCGCAAGCGGATGATGGCCGAAGTGCCCAAGGCCACCGTGATCATCGCCAACCCGACGCACTATTCGGTAGCGCTGCGCTACGACGAAACGACTGCAGCCCCGGTCTGCATTGCCAAGGGCGTGGACGATGTGGCGTTGCGCATTCGCATCGTCGGCGAGGAAGCGGGCGTACCCATTGTGGAGAATCCACCGCTTGCACGGGCGCTCTTCGCTCTTGTTGATCTCGATGACACCATCCCGCGGGAACACTTCGAGGCGGTCGCCAAGATCATCGGCTTCGTCATGCGCACAAAGACACGGCGATGAGCTTTGCTTTGACCGGAAACATGACCATTCTTCGCGCAACTGGCGTATCCTGCGCCGGACAACTCGCCTTTCAGGAGACCGGCCGTCCATGACACCTGCAAACCCCGACCCGCTGGATCCGTCCCTCTCTGCCCGCAACATGCCCGCAGACACCGAAGACACGTCCGCGCCATCCCGCGGGGTCGATGTGTTCCAGCTTGTCTTCTGGCTGGCTTTGCTTGTCGCGGTGGGCGCCGCACTGGTTGCCATTCTTCGCCCCGATGCAGTGGGCCGTACCGGACCTGTCCTCCTGATTGCCATCGCGGCGGGCCTGCTGGTCTCGCTGGTCTGGATGCTGAAGGGTGCGGGGCGACGGCTCGGTTATTTCCCGGGGAGCGGCGCCGGTGATGCACTGGTCCGCGATCAACCGCAGGCTCTGGCCTGGATCGACGCGCTGGACGAGCCTGCACTGGTTACCGAAGGCAGCGGCGGCTGCGTTGCTGCAAACGCCGCTTTCGACGAACTGACCCGGATGGTCGGGGTTTCGCCCGATCCGGCAAGGCCGGTAGCCGTCGACCGGCTGTTCGGGGCTCATCCGGGCCTGAATGCGCCTCTGTTCCGGCTCGCACGGGCCGCGCGGGCGGGGAAGGTTCACGCCGAAAGCCTGCCGCCGGTTGCGCTCGGACAGGAAAGCCAGCCTGTCCGTTTCGATATCAGTGTGGCTCCCCTGCGCTCGAACCGGGCGCTCTGGCGGGTGCGTCGCCGCGAAACTCCGGTGCTGACATCCGCGCAGGAAACCGACGGCGGCATGGACCTCTATATCGAAGACGCGCCGGTCGGGTTCTTCATGGCGCGTGGAACCGGCGTCGTGACCTACATGAATGCCTTTTTGAGAGACCGGCTGGGTTTGCCGCGTGACATTGGCCGGACGCGGGTCGACGACATTCTGACCACAGCGTCCGTCAAGAGCCTGCGCCGGGACCGCCGCGCAACGGGCCCGATCCCGCTCGACCTGACATTCCAGGCCCGCAACGGCGTCGAGACCCGTCTGGCCTCGATCACCAACTGGTCCGGAAAGGGTGCCGATGCGCTGTCGCGTACCTTCGTTATAGAGCCGACCGGGCTTCGGCCTTTGATGCAGACGACACCGCGTCCTGTCCGTGCCGATGCCAACCCTGTCTTTGAGGCCTCACCTGTGGCTGAAGCCATGCTCGAAGGCGAGACGTTGATGGACGCGCGCATTCTCGATGCCAATCCGGCGTTCGTTGAACTCAGCGACGGTATGGCGGTACCGGGAACCGTCCTCGCCAGCCTGTTTGGCGATGTAGAGAGCGCGTCGCAGTTTGCCGAAAGGTTGCCGGTCGACAGCAGCACGCCCGTAGAGTTCATTCTGGCCGCCGACGTGCCCACACCTATCTCCTTGCAGATCAGCAAGGATGCATCGGGGCGTCCCGTGCATGCCTATCTGTTCGATCTCAGCAAGATGAAGGAACTTGAGTTGCGCGTTGCCCATGGCGAGAAGATGCAGTCCATCGGAACGCTGGTCGGCGGTGTCGCGCATGACTTCAACAACATGCTGACCGGCATCATGCTGGCTTGCGATACGCTCCTTCAGCGCCATTCCATCGGCGATCCGTCTTTTGAAGGCCTGCAGACCATCAACCAGTATTCGGCCCGCGGCGCGGAGCTTGTCAGCCTCCTGCAGGCGTTTTCGCGCAAGCAGACGCTCAAGCAGGACATTCTCAACATCACCGATCTTCTGTCGGAGTTCCGGGTCATGGTCGTGCCCATGCTTGGCTCGAATATCGAGATGAAGATCGTTCATGGCTCGAACCTGCCGCTGGTGCGCGCCGACAAGACGCAGATCAGCAATGCGCTGTTCAATCTGGCGACCAATGCGCGCGATGCGATGCGCGAAACCAATGGCGGTACGTTGAAGATCGTCACCCGCCGCGCCAGCACCGATGAGGTGAGCGGCGAGCGGTTGAGCTTCATGGACAGCGATGAATGCCTCTGCATCGAGTTCAGCGATACCGGGACCGGCATGCCGCCCGAGGTTCTGGAGAAGATTTTCGAGCCCTTTTACACGACCAAGGATCCCGGCAAGGGAACCGGCTTCGGGCTCGCCAACGTGCGCGGTATCGTCAACCAGTCAAAAGGAGACATCATCGCGTTCAGCAAGATCGGCGAGGGAACGACCTTTCGGATCTATCTGCCGCCCCTGCCGGGTGAGGACGCTGAAGCCTATGCCGCACGTCAGGCGGCCGAGAGCGCCAAGGGCGGGGACCATCGGCCGCGCGACATGGCCGGTCGGGGACGCATCATGCTGGTGGAAGACGAAGATGCGGTACGCAGCCTGGCGGCAAACTTCCTCACCAGCCGCGGCTATCATGTGATCGAGGCGGAAGACGGCGAAGCCGCGCTGGAAATTCTCGAACAGGGCGATACCGAGATCGATCTTCTGATTTCCGACGTGGCCATGCCGGGAATCGATGGACCCTCGCTCGTCATCAAGGCCGAGAAATGGCTGGGCTCTGCCCGTGTCCTCTTCATATCGGGCTATACCGAGCGGGACCTTTCGTCCTCGCCACAAGACAAGCGTCCCACGTCGTTTCTTTCCAAGCCGTTTACCATGACGCAGTTTGCAGAACGGGTGAAGGAAGAGCTTCAGGCCGGTTGAAACGGACTGATATTCTTCGTTTGTTCTTCTGGAACAAATGTGGTACATCCTCTTTCCTGACAATGAAGACCACCTGCCGCTTGAGTGGCAGCGCGGCTTCCGGCAAGAGAGTGGGAAACTGACATGGCACAACCGGCCCTTCGCGTAGTGGACAACAAGACCATGGATAAAGAAAAAGCCCTGCAGACGGCCCTCAGCCAGATCGAACGCAATTTCGGCAAGGGCTCCGTCATGCGCCTTGGCGAGAATACCAAGCTGGATATCGAGGCGGTTTCGACCGGATCGCTCGGTCTCGACATTGCGCTTGGTATTGGCGGACTTCCCAAAGGCCGGATCATCGAGATCTACGGGCCTGAAAGTTCCGGCAAGACGACCCTTGCGCTGCACGCCATCGCCGAAGCCCAGAAAAGCGGCGGCGTCTGTGCCTTCATCGACGCCGAACACGCGCTGGATCCGCAATATGCTGCAAAGCTTGGCGTTGATCTTGACGACCTTCTGGTCTCGCAGCCGGACACAGGCGAGCAGGCGCTGGAAATCGCCGATACACTGGTGCGCTCCGCTGCTGTCGACATTCTGGTGATCGACTCGGTCGCTGCCCTGACGCCGCGCGCCGAACTTGAAGGCGAGATGGGCGACAGCCTGCCGGGCCTGCAAGCCCGTCTGATGAGCCAGGCACTGCGCAAGCTGACCGGTTCGATCTCCAAATCCCATACCATGGTCATCTTCATCAACCAGATCAGGATGAAGATCGGCGTGATGTTCGGCAGCCCCGAAACCACGACCGGCGGCAATGCGCTGAAATTCTATGCCTCCGTCCGTCTCGACATCCGCCGCATCGGCCAGATCAAGGATCGTGACGAGGTGGTGGGCAACCAGACACGGGTAAAGGTGGTGAAGAACAAGGTCGCGCCGCCATTCCGGCAGGTCGAGTTCGACATCATCTATGGCGAGGGTATTTCCAAGACAGGCGAGATCGTCGATCTGGGCGTGAAGGCCGATCTGGTCGAGAAGTCCGGCTCATGGTTCTCCTACAAGGGCGAGCGTCTCGGGCAGGGCCGCGAGAACGTCAAGCGCTTCCTGAAGGAAAACCCCGCCATCATGAACGAGATCGAGGATGCGATCCGTCGTCAGTCCGGCCTGCTGCAGGAAGCCCTGCTTGTGGGTCCTGACGCCGCCGATGGCGATTCTGACAGCGGCGACGTCGCCGTCAACGAATAAACCCGCCCTGCGACGGGCCATGCGCTTGGCGCGCGGCCCGTCGGCACGTATATGCGGTGACGTCCGGGCCGCAGCGTCCGTCCGCTTGTTTCAGGGAGGGTGGGCTTCATGACGTCCGTCAACGATATCCGCCGCGAGTTCCTCGGCTACTTCGAGAAGCACGGGCACGCGGTGCGTCCGTCTGCGCCGCTGGTTCCGCAGGATGATCCGACGCTCCTGTTCGTCAATGCGGGTATGGTTCCGTTCAAGAATGTCTTCACCGGTGCCGAAACCGCTTTTGCGCCGCGTGCCACGACATCTCAGAAATGTGTCCGCGCGGGCGGCAAGCACAATGATCTCGACAATGTCGGTTATACGGCCCGCCACCACACCTTCTTCGAAATGCTCGGCAATTTCTCGTTCGGCGACTATTTCAAGGCTGAAGCGATCGAACATGCCTGGACAATGGTCACGAAGACATTCGGGCTCGCCCCGGAAAAGCTGCTCGTCACCGTCTATGCCGAAGACGAGGAAGCGGCCGCGCTCTGGCGCAAAATTGCAGGTTTCACCGATGACCGGATCATCCGCATCGCCACGTCGGATAATTTCTGGTCCATGGGCGATACCGGCCCGTGCGGTCCCTGCTCGGAAATCTTCTATGATCACGGCCCCGACATTCCGGGCGGGCCTCCCGGCAGCCCCGATGAGGACGGCGACCGCTTTATCGAGATCTGGAATCTCGTCTTCATGCAGTTCGATCAGCAGGCCGACGGATCGCGCAAATTGCTTCCCAAGCCGTCAATCGACACCGGCATGGGGCTGGAGCGCATCGCGGCTGTTCTGCAGGGTGTTCACAACAATTACGACATTGACCTCTTTCAGGCGCTGATCGCAGCCGAAGAGACGGTCTATGCGCAAAAGCGCAGTGACGAGAACATCGGCTCCCTGCGGGTCATTTCCGACCATCTGCGCTCATCCGCATTTCTGCTGGCCGATGGCGTCATGCCCTCCAATGAGGGGCGGGGCTATGTGCTTCGCCGGATCATGCGTCGCGGCATGCGTCATGCCCATATTCTCGGCGCGCGCGAAGCGTCGATGTACAGGCTCGCCCCGGCACTGGTAGACCAGATGGGCGGCGCCTTTCCCGAGCTGAAGCGCGCGCTGCCCGTTATCGAGGCGCAACTCCGCGAGGAAGAAGACCGGTTCCAGCGCACGCTCGGGCGCGGTCTTTCCTTGCTTGAAAACGAAAGCGCCTCACTTGCGGCAGGGGCTCGTCTGCCGGGTGCGACGGCCTTCAAGCTGTACGACACTTATGGTTTCCCGCTCGATCTGACCGAAGACGTCCTGCGCACCCGCGGCATCGGCGTCGATCGCGCCGGGTTCGACACCGAAATGTCTGCCCAGAAGACCAAGGCCCGTGCCAGCTGGCAGGGGTCGGGCGACACGGCCGGCGTTGAGGTCTGGCAAGATCTGATGCGCGATCATGGCGGGTCGACGTTCACGGGCTATGACGCCGAAAAAGGCACTGGCGAGCTGGTGGCGATCGTCGGTTCCGATGGGCCGGTCACACGTTCTGCAGGACGGAGAAGTCGGCGAACTGGTGTTCGACATGACGCCCTTTTATGCCGAGTCCGGCGGTCAGGCGGGCGACTATGGCAATATAAGCTTCGACAATGGCGCGGTCTTCTCCGTTACCGACGTGCAAAAGCGCGGCGGCGGTCTGTTTGCTCACATCGGGAAGGTCATCTCGGGCGAAATCCGTGTCGGCGATGCTGCCAGTCTGGAGATCGACACGCACCGCCGCGATGCAATCCGCGCCAATCACTCGGCTACTCATCTCCTGCACGCGGCTTTGCGCGATGTTCTTGGGCCGCACGTCACGCAGAAGGGCTCACTGGTCGAGGCTGAACGGTTGCGCTTCGACTTCTCGCATAACGGCCCGGTGACCGCCGACGAACTCGACGCCGTGGAGGCCCAGGTCAACACGGTCATCCGCCAGAACGCGCCCGCCAGGATCGAGGAAATGTCCCCCGATGAGGCGATTGCCGCTGGCGCGTTGGCCCTGTTCGGTGAAAAATACGGCGATCGTGTTCGTGTTCTCACCATGGGGCATGCGTTGGACGATCCGCAGGCTCCCTATTCAGTCGAGCTTTGCGGCGGAACGCATGTTGCGCGCACCGGTGACATCGCACTGTTCACCGTGCTTTCGGAGGGCGGCGTCTCATCCGGCGTCCGGCGTATCGAAGCGACCACGGGTGAGGCCGCCCTGCGGCATCTGAAAACCGAAGCCGCGCGGGCACGTTCCGCTGCCGATCTTCTGAAAACGCCTGTGACGCAACTCGAAGAGCGGATTTCTGCGCTGATCGACCAGCGCAAAAAGCTGGAGTCCGAGCTTTCCGATGCCCGGCGTCAGGCGGCCATGGGCGGGGGTGGAAACGCCGTTCCAACCGGCCCAGAAGATATTTCCGGCACTGCTTTCGTTGGCAGGGTGGCGCAAGGTGTCCCGGCAAAGGATTTGCGAGGGCTTGTTGACGAGGCCAAGGCGTCGATGAAGAGCGGGGTCGCTGCGTTCATTGCCGTAAACGACGACAAGGCTGCCGTTGCCATAGGCGTCACCGACGATCTGACGACACGGTTCTCGGCCGTTGAGTTGGTCCGCATCGCAGCCGCGGAACTGGGCGGCAAGGGCGGCGGCGGTTCGGCCAGACATGGCGCAGGCCGGCGGCCCGGATGGTGACAAGGCCGACGCAGCGCTCGACGCGATACGCGAGGCCTTGAAGGCCTGACGTCTGCCAGCATGTGTTGTGCATAAAGCGTCGCGGGCTGGGGAGAACAAGCATCACGCGACAACCTATCCCTTGCGCGTCATTTACGCTTCCGACACTATATATGGTAAATCTCAGGGCGACTCACGAAACGGACGGATGGACCACGACATGGCAGACGGAATGATGAACATCGGCGATGACCGCCCCGGCCTCCTCGTCCCCAGCCAGGCTTACAAACCGTTCCGTTATCCATGGGCTTACGAGTTCTGGAAAAAGCAGCAGCAGGTCCACTGGATGCCCGAAGAGGTACCACTGGGCGAGGACTGCAAGGATTGGGCGGTCAAGCTGACCGACAAGGAACGCAATCTCCTCACACAGATTTTCCGGTTCTTCACGCAGTCCGATGTCGAGGTCGGCGCGAACTACATGGAAAACTACATGCCTCTGTTCAAACCGACAGAGGTCTCGATGATGCTGGCCAGTTTCTCCAACATGGAGACGATCCACATTGCTGCCTATGCGCTTCTGCTTGAAACCATCGGCATGCCGGACACCGAGTTTTCCGCTTTCATGGAATACGAGGAAATGTCGGCCAAGCACGATTACCTCGGCCAGTTCGGCGTAGACAACAACGAGGATATTGCCGTCTCGATGGCGGTGTTCGGCGCCTTCACCGAGGGGCTGCAACTGTTTGCCAGCTTCGCCATGCTGATGAACTTCCCGCGCTTCAACAAGATGAAGGGCATGGGGCAGATCGTCTCCTGGTCGGTGCGTGACGAAAGTCTCCACTGCGAAGGCATGATCAAGCTTTTCCACACCTTCTGCGCCGAGACCGGCGTGATGACGCCCGAACTTGGCGAGCGGATCCGCGCCTGCTGCGAGACGGTCATCGCGCTGGAAGACAAGTTCATTGATCTGGCCTTTGAGGCCGGTGAGGTCGAAGGCATGGTGCCGGACGATATCAAGGCGTACATCCGCTACATTGCGGACTGGCGTCTGGGACAACTCAAGCTGGAGCCGATCTACGGGATTACCGAGCACCCGATCCCGTGGCTGTCGGAAATCCTCAACGGGGTCGAGCACGCCAACTTCTTCGAAGCCCGCGCAACCGAATATTCCAAGGGCGCGACCCAGGGCGACTGGCATGGCGAGGACGGGGTCTGGTCGGGTTTCGACAAGCGTGCAAAGCCACAAATGGCCGCCGCAGAATAACCGCTAGCGCTTGCGCGACTGGCTTATCAGGCAGACTCACCTGTCACGTTATGAAATCCGTATACCGGACGAACCGGTCATGGCAGTAATCTGGTGTTTTCGCCGGAGCCGCGACCGCTTCCATGGATCTGCCTGAAACCTTTCTGATCTTCGTGCTTGTCGGCTTCATCGCGCAGGTCATCGACGGCGCACTCGGTATGGCGTTCGGCGTCATCTCGACAACCATACTCATCAGTCTCGGGGTTCCGCCCGCGGTTGCGTCTGCCGGGGTACATGCGGTTGAGTGTTTTACCACGGGCGCGTCCGGTATCAGCCATATCATTGCCCGCAATATAGACTGGACGCTGTTTCGCCGGTTGGCCATTCCGGGCGTGATTGGCGGTGTGCTTGGGGCCTACGTCCTGACGGCCTTCGACGCGGCAATGATAAAGCCGTTTGTTCTGGCCTATCTGCTGATCATTGGCCTGGTGCTTGTCTATCGCGGCTGGTTCTGGCCCCCGCAGATAAAGGAGCCCAAACGCGTGGCCCCGCTTGGCTTTATCGGTGGATTTCTTGACGCGGCAGGCGGCGGTGGCTGGGGACCGGTGGTCACCTCCAACCTGCTCATCCAGGGCGCATCGCCCCGCAAGACCATCGGAACCGTCAACAGCGCAGAGTTTGTGTTGACGATCGCCGTGTCGGTGACATTCCTTTTCACGATCGGTCTTGAGGTGCTGACGCAGGCGACACTGGGGCTGCTGGCGGGCGGTCTCCTGGCAGCTCCGTTTGGCGCGATCCTTGTCAAGCGCATACCGGCCAAACCGCTTCTTCTGCTCGTCGGCATCATTCTCACCCTCACCAGTGGCTACGGCCTCTGGCGCGCCTTGACCTGATCCGGCCGGAGGGCTAGCGCCCGACCGCATTTTCCAGTTCGACACGAGCACCGGCTGGCAGGCCAAGCTCTGTCATCGACCAGGTGAGCATGACGCCGTCGGGTACCAGCGCCTTGCAGAAGTCGTCGCGGATGCGAAAGAACCCGACTTCATAGGCCTCATCGTCTTCCTCGATCTCGGCATTGAAGAAGGATTTTTCCGTACAGCCGTTTGATGGAACCCGAAGGGAAATCTCGTCAGCACCAATTTCTGCCGAATAGACCCGCATCAACGTGCCTTCGCTTGTCGAGTAACGCATGCTCGAATCGTCGGCGTCGACAATGATGCACCCTGCGGCGGCGAGTGGAAACAAAAGCGCGGCGGTCAGTAGAAGGCGTTTCATCAGATCTGTTCCTTATTGAAAAACGATAATGTATTTATCGCTTATCGATAAGTCTCGTCAAGCCCTACGGCTAATCGATGGTAAAATCCTTCGGCCTGTAGCCGGGGTCGGGCCAGTCGGGCGCAATATCCTCCAACGCGCCGCGCACAAGGCGGGCGACAATTGCCTTGCGCCGCTTGCGGCTGTCGGCAGGCACGACATACCAGGGCGCAGCGATGGTCGAACATCGTGTGAGCGCGGTCTCATAGGCGGTCTGATACTCGTTCCATAGGGCGCGGTCATCCAGATCCGCCGGATTGAACTTCCAGCGCTTTTGCGGCAATTCCAGCCGCTCCATCAACTGCTCGCGCTGGCTCTCTTTCGAGATGTGAAGCATGCACTTGACCAGCGTCACGCCGTTGGCGGCAAGATGCGCCTCGAAGGCATTTATCTGCTCGTAGCGCGCCTCGACGACGTCCGGCGGCGCGAGACCCTTGACCTTCACCACCAGCACATCCTCGTAGTGCGACCTGTCAAAAACGCCGATGAAGCCTGCCGGCGGCACGGCGTTATGCACACGCCAGAGAAAATCATGCGCGCGCTCTTCGGGCGTGGGAACCCCGAAGGATTTCACAAGCACGCCCTGCGGCCCCGTCTTTCCGAACACCGCCTGTATCGTGCTCGACTTGCCTGACGTATCCATGCCTTGCAGAACCAGTACGACCGCATTCGACCGGTGCGCATAGAGCCTGTCCTGCAGTGCGACAATCGCCTCGGCGTCTTCGTTTGTTGAAGCTTCCGCATCCTTGCCATGCTTGTAAAGCCCAGTATCGCGGTGAGGGCGGGTTGCGAGTGAGGCCGCTTCGCCCGGCGTGACCAGACAGGCCTGCCGAATGTCGGCGATGTCGGGCAGGGCGCTCACGCGCCCGTCATTCGGGTAATGGCCGCATCCATGGCGACCAGTCTTTCGGCCTCCTGCAGATGCAGTATTTCGGTCATTTTTCCGTTCACCTTGATAACGCCCGCGCCGGAATTTTCCGGCAGGGCAAAGGCCGCGATCACGTCACGGGCCTGCGCAACAGCGGCCTCCGACGGCGCAAAGACTGTGTTGCAGGGCGCGACCTGCGAGGGGTGAATGAGCGTCTTCCCGTCAAACCCCATCGCGGCCCCTTCGCGGCATTCAGCGGCAAAGCCGGCCTCGTTCTTGATGTCGTTATAAACGCCGTCCAGCGCGATCAGGCCGTAGGCGCGCGCCGCCGCCAGCGTCAGTCCGAACGCCGTTCCAAAGGCCAGCGTCCGTCCGAGCGCCGGGCTTGCCCGCATATCCTTTGCCAGATCGTTCGTTCCCATGACAAAGCCCGAAAGGCGCGTATGCGCGCCGGCCGCCGCAATCCCGGCAATGTTCAGCAAGGCGAGCGGCGTTTCGATCATCACCCAGAGACCGAGCTCCTTCGGGGCGCTGGCATCGGTCAGGGCTTCGTCGAGCCGCTCGATATCGCTGCCATGATTGACCTTCGGCGCCAAAATCGTGTCCGGTCCGGCCTTGACCGCAGCGGCCAGATCCTCGCCCCCCCATTCTGTATCGAGCGCATTCATGCGGATCACCACTTCGCGTGGGCCATACCCACCGGCAGAGACCGCCTCGCAGACAGCCGTGCGGGCATCGCTCTTGGCATCAGGTGCGACAGCGTCCTCAAGGTCGAGAATCAGACAGTCAGCGGAAATCGTCTTTGCCTTCTCCAGCGCGCGGGCATTGGCCCCCGGCATGTAAAGCGCAGAACGGCGCGGGCGATGCTGGACTGAACTCATGGGTTGGGCCTTTCCGGGAACGGGTTTGGGCGGCATGTTGCGCGCCCCGCAAGAAGGTGTCCACCAATGGCCTACACAATCCTACGCGCAAGACAGAGCGCGAAACACTGGTGTTCGGTGCGCACCTGAACCTTGCCGCAAGGAGCCTGGTCAGCTCAGCGAGAAATTGAAGCTCAGGCTGATACGCGCATCCTCACCGCCATGCAGCGGCACCTCGTGACGAAGCCAGCTCTCCCAGAACAGCGCCTCGCCGGCCTGTGGCGTGATCGAGACAAACCGGCGCGCTTCGTTCGGCGCATCCGCCTTCACGCGCGGCGCAGCCATCATCATCGGCAAACGCGGGTCCTCGAAGCGGATCGGAGCCGAGCCGTCGGGCAGCGCAAGCCACAGCGTTCCCGACAGCACGCAATTAGGATGGATATGCCCTGAATGCGTGCCACCGGGCTCCAGTACGTTCACCCAGAAACTGTCCAGCACCGGCTTCGATTTGCCCGTGTCCCAGAACAGCATTTCAGGCAGCTTCGCCGCTGCCGCATCCAGCCGCGCAGCGATATCCCCGAATGCCGGGGCCACGCGGCGCAAGTCCACCGGCGAGGCATAGGAGGTATATCCCGGATAGCCATTTTCGGCGCACCAGTCGTTTCCGGCATCATCGTCTTCGGACATGGCCCAGGCTGCTGTAAGCGCATCCTCCAGCAGCGCGACGTCCCGTTCCGGGTCGAGCAGAGCCTCGCGAAATATCTGCGTTGCAAAAAGGGTAAGCGAAGCGGATTTCATGCTGAGGTCTCCTGCCTGCGCTTATACCTGTGCCTGCGAGGATTGGGAGATATTTGAGTTCTTCGGAAGGATGTAAATGCTCCCGGCACCTCCCCCGCGAAGGCGGGGGTCTTGCAAAGCTGGTCCGGTAGGTCCCCGTCTTCACGGGCATAGCGTACACCGGATCAGACCAACACTCTGGCCAGTCTGCCGGTTTCTGGTAAAGCGGGCGCTGATCTGCGCGAAGGCCGCGCAACCAGTCACAAACAGACGAGAGCGGAATATGGGTTTCAAGTGCGGAATTGTTGGTTTGCCGAATGTCGGCAAGTCCACCCTGTTCAATGCCCTGACGCGCACGGCAGCGGCGCAGGCGGAAAACTATCCGTTCTGCACCATCGAGCCGAATGTCGGCGATGTCGCCATGCCCGAGCCGAGGCTGCCGGTTCTTGCGAAGATCGCGGGCTCGAAGGAGATCATTCCGACGCGCATGAACTTTGTCGATATTGCCGGTCTGGTGAAGGGCGCGTCCAAGGGCGAAGGGCTCGGCAACCAGTTTCTGGCCAATATCCGCGAGACCGATGCCATCGCCTATGTGCTGCGCTGTTTCGAAGATGACGACATCACCCATGTGGCGGGCCGTGTTGACCCGATTGCCGACCTGGAGGTCGTCGAGACCGAGTTGATGCTCGCCGATATGGAAAGCCTTGAGAAGCGCCGCGTCGGACTGGAAAAGAAGGCGCGCGGCAATGATAAGGAGGCAAAGGTCCAGCTTGGCCTTGTCGATCTGGCGCTGGAAAAACTTAACGCTGGCGAACCGGCGCGGGCCGTCGCCGTGCCTGCCGACGAGGTGAAAGCCTGGAAGATGCTGCAGCTTCTGACGGCCAAGCCTGTCTTCTACATTGCCAACGTGGATGAAGACTCCGCCGCAACGGGCAATGCCTATTCCGAGCGCGTGATGGAATATGCCCGCAAGGAAGGCGCGCAGGCTGTGGCGATTTCGGCACGCATTGAAAGCGAGATCGCCATGCTGGACGAAGCCGATCAGGCCGAATTTCTGGAAACGCTCGGGCTGGACGAGCCCGGCCTCTCAAAGCTGATCCGTGCCGGATACCGCCTGCTCGACCTGCAGACCTACTTCACCGTCGGCCCGAAAGAGGCGCGCGCCTGGACCGTCCGCAAAGGGGCAACCGCGCCGCAAGCAGCAGGCGTCATCCACGGTGATTTCGAAAAGGGCTTCATCCGCGCCGAAACCATCGCCTATGACGACTATGTGGCCGCCAATGGCGAAGCGGGCGCGAAAGAAGCGGGCAAGATGCGCGCAGAGGGCAAGGACTACATCGTCAAGGATGGCGACGTGCTGCACTTCCGCTTCAACGTGTGAGGGGAGCAACCACGCGTCGGGTGGAGCGTGGGGCCTCGTTATTTTCAGCTGGTCCGATGTTCGAACTTCGCCACTCCAAGGCCTGGCCTTGGAGTGGTGCAGGCCGGGTCTGTATCGGATTACCCGATGCCCCGGCCTCCGCGACGGCGGCCCGATCGAGTCGGCCCGAGGCGAGGCGTCGGCAATTGAAGCTGCCTCTCGACTCAGGTTTCGCCCCACGCATTTCCGTTTTGACGTACCGCGAAGCGCGCTAGGGTGAAGCTGTCCGGACACTCCCGGTGGGAAAAACAAGGGGAATTTTCAAATGTTCAAGGAATTCAAGGAATTCGCGATGAAGGGGAATCTGGTCGATCTTGCGGTCGGCTTTATTCTCGGCGGTGCGTTTTCAACAGTGGTCAAATCGCTGGTCTCGGACATTCTCATGCCGCCGCTTGGCATTCTGATGGGCGGGGTGGATTTCTCCGAATTGAAGATCGTGCTCCGCGAAGGCAACGAAGCCGCCGGGATCGAGGAAGCCGCGATCACCTGGGGCATTTTCCTGGACAATGTCATTGCGTTCCTGATCGTGGCGCTGGCCATGTTCTTCGTCGTCAAGGCAATGAACAACCTTCTGAAAAAGAAGGAAGAAGAGCCGGAAGCGGTACCCGAGCCGCCGCGCGAGGAAAAGCTGCTGGAAGAGATCCGCGATCTCCTGGCCAGACAGAACGCCGCCTGACAGCGGACCTGTTGAAATGATGAAAGCCGCCAGACGTCCATCCGGCGGCTTTTTTTATCTGGCCTGATTGGCGGTCCGTATCAGCGGTTGGCGGAACGTCTCAGGAATGCAGGCATCATGTCGTCCTCGGCGGCACCGAAGGCTGACGTGTCTTCGTCACCGTCCGCGTTGGCAGATGGCCTGCGGTCGTCAAAAGGGGAGGGCTTCTCCGGGGACTTGGCATGACGCCAGCCGAAAAGCTCGCTCATGCTGCTTTTGCGTTCCGGCTCGGGCGTAGCAGGGCGGCGCGGCATGCGGTCTCCCAGCACGGCGTCTGCCGGGATGCGGTCTGTATCGAGACCGGGACGCAGATCGCCTGCGTCCGACAGCGACGACCCGGTCAAGTGCTCACGCGAGCGCGGCGGTATGATGCTTGGCCGCTGCGAGGCGGGCGCATCGTTTCGTGCCGATGAGGGAATGTAGGGCTCGGTATCGTCAATCCGCAGCTTCGGTCGCGGACGTTCTTCCGGCACCGGTTCGGCGCGGACGGGTTCAGGTGCGGCCTCCATTGATGCGACGGGAACAGGCGTCTCCACGGGTGCGGCAGGCACGATCGTTTCGCGGATTTCGGCTTTCTCGGCGGCCAGCATGTCAAGTTGCTCGGCCTTGGTCTGCACCGGTGGCTGGATGAAGGCGCGTGCCGGAACCTGTTCGGAATCGATACCGGTCGCCACGATGGACACGCGGATGGCTCCGTCAAGGGTTTCATCGAAAGTCGATCCGTAGATGACCTCGCAGTTTTCATCCACTTGCGACCGGATTTCCTCGCCGACATCCTGTGCCTCGAAGAGGGTCATATCCATGCCGCCGGTGATGTTGATCAGAACGCTCTTGGCACTCTTGAGCGAGACCTCGTCCAGCAGCGGGTTGGCAATGGCAGCCTTGGCGGCTTCCACGGCACGGCGCTCGCCGGACACTTCGCCCGTACCCATCATTGCCTTGCCCTTTTCGCGCATGACCGTGCGGACATCTGCGAAGTCGAGGTTAATGAGACCCGGCATGACCATCAGGTCGGTGATTCCACGAACGCCGGAATACAGCACCTGATCGGCCATCTGGAAGGCATCCGCGATGGTGGTCTTCTCGTTGGCGAGCTTGAACAGGTTCTGGTTGGGAATGACGATCAGCGTGTCGACCTGCTTTTCCATCTCGCCAAGGCCCTGCTCGGCATATTTCATCCGCTTGCGGCCTTCGAAACCGAAAGGCTTGGTAACCACACCAACGGTGAGGATTCCGCGTTCCTGAGCCAGTCTGGAGATGACAGGGGCAGAGCCGGTGCCGGTTCCGCCGCCCATGCCGGCAGCGATGAAGACCATGTGGGCGCCGTCAAGATAGAGCGCGATCTCGTCTGCCGACTCTTCGGCGGCTGCTGCGCCGACTTCGGGCCGCGCGCCTGCACCGAGGCCCTGCGTCGTTTCCAGACCGAGCTGGATCCGGTTTTCACACTTGGAGCGTCTCAGTGCCTGCGCATCGGTGTTTGCGACGACGAATTCGACACCCTGAAGCTTGGCGTCGATCATGTTGTCCACGGCGTTTCCGCCGGCGCCGCCGACTCCGAACACCACGATTCTTGGCTGCAGTTCCTCGCTCATATCGTCTGCCTCTTTCAACACTTGAGTGTTTGTCGATCCGGATTTGCGTTTCGCGCTCATGACACTTGCCTCGTCCAGGCGTGAAAAAATTGCCGGGCTTTGGTTAAGTATTGGTGGCACGTGCTTAATCAGGTCTTAAAGACCGGCAGCAAATCAGATGTTTTCGCGAAACCAGCTATAGGCATTGCTGATCCTGTGCCGAAGGTTTGGAACCGTTGGGCCGGTTCTGCCCTGTGTTGTCGGCAATTTCTGCCTGTCGGCGTCGACATGCAGCGAACTGTCATCTTCCAGCAGTCCGACGGCCGCCGAATAGCCCGGACGTCCGCAGATATCGCCCAGCGCACCTGCCTGTCTGGGCCGCCCCATCCGGACCGGCATGGACAGCGCTCGGGCCGCATACTCGCGCAGCCCCGTCAGCTCGCTTGCGCCGCCGGTCAGCACGACCCGTCCGGGCATTCGGCCACCGAGCCCGGATGCAGAGAGCTTTGCCAGCACATGCTCGAACAACTCGTTCGATTCGCGGGGCGATGAAGCCGGTCAGCTCGGCACGCGGAATGCGGCTGGCCTCCAGCTTGCCGTCATCACCAATACAGGGGGCCTCGACCATTTCGCGAGCGGCGTCAGTGCTCTCGATCAGGGTTCCGTTAAGGGTCTTGATTCGTTCTGCCGCGGCAATCGTGGTCGATACGCCGTAAGCAACGTCGGAGGTGACATGCAGGCCGCCGATCGCGACGGCTCCGGCCCAGGCCAGTCCGCCGCTTTGATAGACGGCAATTCCGGTCGACCCGCCGCCCATATCAAGAAGGATGACCCCATTGGCGATCTCGTCCTCGACGAGCACTGCGCCAGCAGCGGCTACGGGCGCGGCCGAGACGCTCTCGACTTCAAGATGTGCACGCGACACGCACAAAAGAAGATTCTTGCAGGCTGGAGCGGGAAAGGTCACCCCGGTCAGCGTAATGCCCAGTTTTGAGGCGAACATACCGACCGGATCACGCACGCCATCGGTTCCGTCGATGGAAAAATGCAGTGGCAGGCTGTGCAGGAGATCAAACGTGTCGCTGCGTGATTTCTCGCGCGCCGACGCGGTGACCTTCTGGACATCGCGCTCGGTGATCTCGCGCCCGCCAATGTCCATCGAGGCCCGCGCCTGAACGCATCCAAGCGGCGGACCGGTCAACGAAACACGGACAGACCGGATCGCCTCGCCTGCCATGCGCTCGGCGTCTTCGACGGCCAGCCGGATGGAGCGCTCCATCTCCTGCATATCCACGACAAGCCCGCTCTTCAGTCCGCGGCTGGTCTGCTGGCCATGACCAGCGAGATCATATCCGCTTCCTTCCTCGCCGCGTCGCCGCAGAATTACGCAGGTGATTTTTGTTGCGCCGAGATCGAGCGCGGCAATCATTCTGGCAGATCGTTTCTCGCCGCCGATATGAGCCCGAAGGCGCGCCTGTAGTGTCGACATCAGCCCCCCCTGAACCGGTCGGCTGCGGCCAGTTCATCGGCAAACGGGCGCAGATAGACGCGCCGCGGATCGCGCATGTCGATCTTGGCAAGGCCGGTATCAAGAATGGCATGGCGTGTCTGCAGGTCGTACAGCCGCGCGACAGCCAGGGAGCGGCCCTGATCGTCCTCGGGCAATTGCACGTCCGTGCCCGTGTCGAAGCGAATGTCCCAGCGCCGATCGCCGACCCGGATGACGCTCTTTACCCGGCTCGACAATTGCGGCCAGGCCTTCAGTTCCGCGAAGAGATCGGCGGACGGCACCGCGCCGCCTTCGCCGACCACAAAGGGCAGGCGCGCAGCCAGTTCGGCAGGTATCGGCTCGACGGCGGCCTCTCCCTGAGCATCCACGATATGTATCTTGCCATCCTTTTGCCAGCGCATGGCGGCCTGCCCGCTGGTGGCGGAAATCTGGATGTAGCCGGGCCAGAGCCGATAGACCTGAACATCGGCGAGTGCAGGTATCGTTTCTACCCGCGCGCGGATAGCTTTCGGGCTGGCACGAAACATGTTGTCGCCGGGCCGCACATCGGCGGCGTCGAGCACGCGCTCACGCAGGCCCGCGCTCAGCGTGTTGGACACCCGTACCGAGCGTACAGAGAGCCCGGCGGCGCTTGCCGCACCGTCGAGAACAGCCGTCATCCGGTTCTCCACGACATCCAGCGACTGGCCCATCCACGCGGCCACGCCAATCACGGTCGCAGAAAGGATTGCCAGACCAACGAGCACGGCAGACGCGCTCCCGGTTTGCTTGACGGCAGCATCGCGGCCCGGATGCGGTCCGCCGGCCCGCCTGCGCGCTGCGGCTGCGGCCGTTGCTGTTGCGGCTGCTGCAGGCTTTCGTGCCTGCGACGTCCTTGCGGTTGGCTTTTTTGGTGGCGCTACCTTCGGCATGAGGCGTCCTCGATCATCCACGACACAAGATCGGCGAAGGCGATACCGCACCATGCTGCCTGCTCAGGCACCAGAGAGGTGGGCGTCATGCCGGGCTGGGTGTTGGTCTCCAGTATCACCAGCCGTTCGCTGGCCTCGTCGTAGCGAAAGTCCGAACGCGTCACGCCGCGGCACCCCAGAGCGCGATGCGCCGTCAGGGCCGCCTCCATGCAGGCAGCGGTCACTGCATCCGGCAGGCGGGCCGGTATTTCGTGACGCGATCCACCCGAGGCGTATTTGGCGTCGAAATCATAGAAGGCGCGTAGTGTGGTGATCTCCGTGACGGCCAATGCCTTGTCGCCCATGACGCCGACGGTCAGTTCGCGCCCGGGAATGAATTCTTCCGCCATCAGCGCATCGCCATAGGTCCATTCGTCGGACAGGACCAGTTGCGATGGTCCATTTGTATCGTCACGCACCATGACGATACCGAAACTGGAGCCTTCAGCGACCGGCTTGATGACGTATGGCGGGGCAAGCGGGTGGGCGGCGGCCGCCTCGGCGCGGGAAACGGCCTTGTCTTTTGCAACATCCAGACCTTCGCGCGCGAAGATTGCTTTCGACATGCGTTTATCCATGGCCAGCGCGGAGGCCGCGACACCGGAATGGGAATAGGGAAGGCCGAGCACCTCGAACAGACCCTGTACGCAGCCGTCTTCACCCCAGGGACCGTGCAATCCGTTCAGAATCACATCGACGCCTGCCTCGCCCAGCTGGGCGGCAAGTGCGCGCGTCGCGTCGATCTCGACGACGTCATATCCGGCCTCGCGCGCCGCATGGGCCATCTGCCCCCCCGAAGAGAGCGAGACCTCGCGCTCGCTGGACCAGCCGCCATAGACCACGCCGACCCGTTTCATGGGGCCGTCCTGCTTGCCGCTTGCGCAGGCCATATCGCGCGCATGTCCATGTCAGAGGGCCCCGAAGGATTGGGTGGGAGACGCAATGTCGAGCGTGCCGGGTCCGGCATCCTTCGTGCCGGGAACCCGCATCTGCGAGAGATCCAGCCCCGGCAATTGCGGCCAGCGATCGGCGCAGATTTGCGACAGGGCGGCGATGACCAGGGCTGTCTTGCCGGGTCCGAATCCGGCCCTGTGAAGCTGACCGAGCATGGCTTCGAAGACGGCAGCCCGTCCGGCCGGGGTCTGTTCGAAGATCATCGAGATTTCGTCGGTTGGTGCACCGGTCAGTTCGCTTGCCGCTTCGGCCAGACTTTCTGCGCGCGGCATGAGTGAAAACAGCGCGTGCGCAAAGCCGCCGCCCTGGCGCTGGTTCGCATTCAGGATGATCGCAAGAGCTCTGGCGGCCTGCACGGACGATACGCCGACCCTGAGAGCCAGTTCGGAAACAAGTCCGGTCAACATACCGTAGTCCTCCACGCATTTTTCATGAGCGGGAGACTGCCCTGACCGGTCTTGCAACGAAGTTAACGCAAGCCTTCCAATCACAGCCGGAATCGGTCTTTTCATGCAAGACCGTCTTCAGCCCATGGCCAGCGGGAACCGAATTAGTTAAGAAGTCTTAACAGGTTTTCCAAGGTTTTCGATCACCCCGGATCGATGAAACTGTTGACCGCCGATTAACCTATGACCCACTATATGTTGCGTCGGGGAGCTCAACGACCGCCAGATATGGCGATCAGGCTGCGTAATTCCCATATATGTCTAGGTATTGCCTGAAGGAATGATCATGTCCGCCACCACCGCCGATGCGCAAACGGTCCCTGCCAAATCCAAGGTGATTCGTCGCGGCAAGCCCAAACGTCAGGCGGACCTTCGCGTCGTGCAGGGTGTAACGATCGACCCGTCGCGGGATGCCCTGCTGACCGATTTCGGCAAGACGACGCTGATCGACCGCTATCTTCTGGCGGGCGAGAGCTTCCAGGGCATGTTCGCGCGCGTCGCGACCGCCTATGCTGATGACTCCGCGCACGCCCAGCGACTGTACGACTATATTTCGCAACTCTGGTTCATGCCCGCGACGCCAGTGCTGTCAAATGGCGGCGCCGAGCGCGGTCTGCCGATCTCCTGCTTTCTAAACACGGTCGACGATTCGCTCGACGGCATTGTCGAAACCTGGAACGAGAACGTCTGGCTGGCCTCCAATGGTGGTGGCATCGGCACCTATTGGGGCAATGTCCGCTCGATTGGTGAGAAAGTCGGCCAGAACGGCCAGACGTCCGGCATCATCCCCTTCATCCGCGTGATGGACAGCCTGACGCTGGCGATCAGCCAGGGCTCGCTGCGGCGCGGGTCTGCCGCCTGCTATCTCGACATCCACCACCCGGAAATCGAGGAGTTTCTGGAGATCCGCAAGGCATCGGGCGACTTCAACCGCAAAGCACTCAACCTGCACCACGGGCTGAATATCACCGACGAATTCATGGAAGCCGTGCGCAGCGATGCCGATTTTGGCCTCAAAAGCCCGAAATCCGGCGAGGTCATCAAGACGATCAACGCCCGCAAACTCTGGCAGAAAATCCTCGAGCTGCGCATTCAGACCGGAGAGCCGTATCTGTTGTTCACCGACACCGTGAACAACGCCATGCCAGCCCATCAGCGCAAGCTCGGTCTGTCAGTCAAGCAGTCCAACCTGTGCTCGGAAATCGTGCTTCCGACGGGAACCGATCATCTCGGAAACGAACGAACAGCCGTCTGCTGCCTCTCCTCGTTGAATGCCGAGAAATATCTGGAATGGAAGTCACACCCGGATTTCTGGAAGACATCTTCCGCTTCCTCGACAACGTGCTGGAAGACTTCATCCAGCGTGCGCCGCCGGAAATGGCCCGCGCGGTCTATGCGGCCAAGCGCGAACGTTCGGTGGGTCTCGGCCTGATGGGCTTTCACTCTTTCCTGCAAGGCCAGAATGTGCCGATGGAAAGCGCCGCTGCGAAGTCCTGGAACGTCAACATGTTCAAGCACATCCGGCGCGGCGCGGATGCGGCCAGCGTCAAGCTTGCAAAGGAACGCGGGGCTTGTCCGGACGCTGCCGATTGCGGTGTGATGGCGCGCTTTTCGCACAAGCTGGCGATTGCGCCGACCGCCTCGATCTCGATCATTTGTGGCGGCACCAGCGCGGGCATCGAGCCGGTTCCGGCCAATGTTTATACCCATAAGACGCTGTCAGGCTCGTTCACCGTCAAGAACCAGCATCTTGAGGCATTGCTTGAGGGCAAGGGCGAGAACACGCCGGGTGTCTGGACCTCGATTCTCGAGCATGAAGGCTCGGTGCAGCATCTTGATTGCCTGACGCCGGACGAGAAAGCGGTCTTCCGCACCGCCTTCGAAATTGACCAGCGCTGGATCATCGATCTGGCGGCAGACCGCACCCCGTTCATCTGTCAGGCGCAGTCCCTGAACGTCTTCCTGCCGGGCGACATTCACAAATGGGACCTGCACATGCTGCACTGGACGGCTTGGGAGAAGGGCCTGAAATCGCTCTATTATTGCCGGTCGAAATCCGTCCAGCGCGCCGCCTTTGCGAACGCCAAGGAACCGGCAGAGGCAGCGGGTCTTAAGATCAATGCGCCTACAGACTATGAGGAATGCCTCGCCTGCCAGTAGGGGCACCGACTGACCCCCACCCGTCCTCCCCCTTTTATGGGGAGGAGTTCTGCCTGAAAACGCTGCACAGTCCTGCACTCCCTTGAAAAGGGGGCTTGGGAGCATGGAAATTGATCCGGTGAATCAATTTCGCGACCAAGGAGGGGGATCAGCCGGTGAATCAATTTCGCGACCAACGCAAAGAACTTTGCCCCCCTCAACGCCCGCCGGTCTTTCCGGCGCTGCGGTCGCCGAACCACCAAAGCGTTGCCGCCGTAGCGGCAAAGATGGACGCCTCGACGATGCGGGCCTGTTCGGCCTCCGCTGCCATGCTGAACACCGCGCCGGTGATGAGCCATAACAAGAGCGTCAGCCCGGGCCGCGTCAGCGCGCGCACGGCGTGGACCCAGCGATAGCTTTCGCCGATGCCGGTTTCTGCTGCGTAGGACGCCGCCAGCCCCGCCCATGATCCGCGCGCGTCCACCAAAGCCTGTTCGGCTTCGCTCTCTTCGCGGCGGCTGTCGCGCTGCAACTGCAACAGCACAGTCTCATGATCCCAGCGTGCCTTCTCATGGGCCAGCGACTGACGCTTTTCGAAAAAGCCCGCCACACGCCCCAGCGCCGTGCCGATCAGTCCGAAGATGCCGCCGCCTGCTGCACTTGCGGCGATTCCGAGTAGGTCGCTTGCCATAGTGTTTCGCTCCGTTGTCCGTAATGCCAGAGGGCCGGGCGCGTGCGCCGGTCCAGATGAAGAAAGGTCTGCGCACAACCAATGCCGGTAAAGCCGTGGGCGATGGCTGCGCGGCGGAGCGCAAACCGCTCATGACCGCGCAGGGAGATATCGACGGCGAGCCTCCGGTGCCGGGAAAGAGGCGCGCCGCCAACGCTTGCGTTCCACTGTGCGCACCGGTGCCCCGACGTGATGATGAACGGTTTTCCGGCCTCGTTTCGCAATGCCTGCAACGCGTCCATGAAGCTCGCATCAAGCCAGATCTCGCCCGCGCAGAACCGCCCGGCGCAGCGGCACGCCAGTTCGCGCGCCGCGAAGTTTGGCCAGCGGTCTCCCTGCCACGGGGCATCGCGATACCGCGCATGAAGCGTCATATCGTGTAGCTGCCCGATGGCCCTGCACCCGCCCCGACGGCCGGGACGAAGACCGGCCCGCCGCTATGGGCACCGCCCGCAAAATGGGTGGAGTTGTGCTGCACCAGAAACGTGCGCTGATTGGCATCGTCGGCGACGTCCATTCCGGCATCGATTGTCCAGCAGAAACTTGCCTGCGCCAGCAGGGCCTGACCGCCATTGCCCGACCAGTCGCAATAGAAGAGGTTTCCACTGGATGCGATCAGCCAGATGGCAAGGGCCTGATTGTCCGTAAACGTTGAGTACGAGGCCGCGACGCTCGACCCGTAGGCGGCCACCAGCGCATAGCTCGCGCCGCCGAAAACATGGCTACCCCGCAATTGCAGGCTGGAATGGTTCTCTGTGTTCAACCCGTATGAGCCCGCAGAACCAACAAGGCTGTCGGTCAACGAAACATGTGTGCGATGGCGCGCCTGTATGCCCATCTGCGAGCAATGCGAAAGCACAAGCCCGGTCGCTGTCAGCCGGTTTTGCGCTTCAAGTTGCGCCCCGAACCCGAAGCCGTGAAACGCGCACGCCGTAAGGGTCAGTGCCGTTTCCGCACCGCCGGACGCAATGCCAGTCGCGGTTCCAGAATGCGTGAAGAGCAAATTCTCGACGTTGAGGCCGCAGGTGAGGAGCGCACCGCCGGTGCAGGTCAGGCGGGCCGGAAACCGCGTTGTCAGCATGGCCAGATCTTCCGCCGCCACACCGGTAAAATCCGGTTGGGCAGGCAGCGAAACGGCAGGCCCGCGCAGCGTTATCCGGTTCGCCTGCGCATGCGTGGTAAGAAGCGGTGCTGCCAACGTGTAATCGCCCACCGCAAGCTCGATGATGGCCCGGCCCGCGCCCGCAAAAGCTACATTGCCCAGGGCATCCAGCGCCTGTTGCAGGCCCAGATAGTCGCCCGGCACCGCCAGCGTTCGTGTCCCGGTCTCCACCTCCACAAGTGCGTGGCCGCCGCGGGAAATACCCGTCGGCACTTCCAATCGTCCGTCTACGGAAGATGCCACCAGCGCATCGGTGAAGGTGGCACCGTCCGGGCTTGTACGCAGGCGCAGGTTTTCATCGCCAACCAGCCCGATCTCCGCCCGGCCCGAATATCCGCTCTGAAAGAGCAGCGAGAGCACGTCTGCGCCCGTCTCCTTGTTCAGCGTATAGCGAAGGTCTCCCGTGCCGCTATCGGCCCGTTCCCGGGCGGTCCATAAGGCGCTATTCAGGCTCGCGGCGAAGGGATTGGCGACATCGGCGACCGTGCCGAGACCGACCGCGTCCAGATTCTGCAGGGTGCGCGCGTGGGCCGCAAGCCAGTCCGTGCCGTCAAAGGCGAGCGTTTCGCCCGTCTCTTCGACCCGAACCTGCCAGCCGCGCTTCGGGGTGTAGGCGATCCATTCACCATCCTGAAAAGCGAGCAGCTTGCCGTCATGGCCTGCCCAGTTTTCGCTGGCGGGGGAGGCGGCAATATAGCGGTCATTCGGGGCCGGGTTTGCGGGCGGTGAGGTGAAACTCGCGGACACCACGCTGGCCTGCACCAAAGCGTCCAGCGTTCGCAGGCTCTCATTCATCGTCACATGTTTCTGCATCTGGCCCGAAAGCAGATAGGGCAGTGAGAGCCCCGGCGTGAAATCCTCGCTTGCGTTCATCTCGTCCTGCCTCGCCTCATCAAGGCAGCAAGACTAGTGCTCGGTCAGCAGGTGTTGGATTGGTTGGCAGGCGCCGCGCTCAACCCGGCCGCCTGTGCGCCCAGGGCTGTGCATCTTCGAGCTGACCGGCAAGCGAGTAGAGCAAACCGGCCTCCCCATAGCGGGCTCCGAACATCATACCGAGCGGTAGGCCGTCATCAGTCCAGTGCAGCGGCACCGACATGGCGGGCGCGCCGATCTGGTTGAAGAAGGCGCAATGCGGCGCGAAGCTGCCTACGGCCTTCGTATAGGCGTCCATATCGTCTGGCGACAGGTTCAGCACGCCGAGCTTGTCCGGCTTGCGCGACAGCGTCGGCATCAGGACCACATCATAGAGGCCCGCATCCATCCAGACCTGATAGTCATGGGCTGCCTGCATGAAAGCCGCGTCGGCCTTTGCCATTTCCAGCATCGGCACGGTCTTGCCGAGTTCCAGCATGGCGCGCGTGACCGTTTCAAGGTCCTCATCGCGCAATTTACGCTGCAAAAGCTGAAGACGCGCCTCGACGAGTGCCGCGACATGCGCCGAGATGACCATTAAAAGCCCTTTGGAAAGCGCCTCGCCATCGACTGCCGGAGCATCGCGGGTGACCTTATGGCCAAGGCTTTCCAGCAAAAGAACGGTCGCATCGAGCCCGGCCTGCGCATCGGCATCGGGGCGGGTGCCGTTCGGAGCGGTTTCCCAAACCGCGACTGAAAGCGGCCCGGGGTTCATCTTGCTGCTCGAGAGGAAGGACGTCAGCGGATCAGGCGCATGATAGCGTGAACCGATTTCCGGCCCGTGCGTGAGGTCCATCAACGCAGCATTGTCGCGGACCGATCGCGAAACGGCGTGTACCGTGGACAGCCCGTTCCAGTTCTCGGTCCGACCCGGTCCCATCGGTATGCGCCCGCGCGACGGCTTCATTCCGAAGAGGCCCGTGCAGGCCGCCGGGATGCGGATTGAGCCGCCACCATCGCTGGCCTGAGCCATCGGTATCACACCGGCGGCGACGCACGCCGACGCGCCGCCGGAAGACCCGCCGCTTGTCCGCGTGACGTCCCAGGGGTTTTTCGTCTGACCGTAGAGCGCGCTCTCGGTGGAGGTGGTCAGCCCATATTCCGGGCTGGTCGTCTGCGCAAAGACAACGATTCCGGCCGCTTCATACCGCGAGACGAGTTCGCTGCTCACATCCGGAACATAGCCCTTGAAGAGGCGCGAGCCTCCGGTCAATTCGACGCCGGACACGGCAATGGCCAGATCCTTGGTCGCAAACGGCACACCAGACAGTTCGCTTTGCGGCAAACCGTCGGCAATCTGCTTGCGGGCCCGGTCCTCGAAGATATGCGTAAAGCAGTTGAAAGCGTCTTGCGCCGTGTCAGCGCGGGTCAGGGCTTCGTCAAGCAGTTCACTTGCCGTGATCTCCTTGCGCGCCACAAGGCGCGACATGCCAATGGCATCCAGTTTGTCGTAATCCATACTTACCCTCTCCCCCGAAAGACTTGGAAAATCTATAGTCTTTCGAAGTCAGCTAGCAAATCACTTTACCAAGTCGATATTAGTGAAAACACAAACGGAAAGGAAGTAATCGCAGCGGGGAATAAAAAAGGTTCATAATTCCGGTTACGCAGATCATGCCCTTCAGGCGTTATCATTTCGAACTGACCGCCCCAAACGAATATTCGGCCTCACGCACTCAAATCATCCGAGGGCAGAATGGGTCGAAGGAAGAACAAAGATCAGAGAAACACCCTGCTCCTCGTCGAAAGAATACAAGTGTTCAGTTCCTGGCTGCACCTCTGAAGCGCGCCAATAGATCGTCTGCTGCAGCAGTGGCAGGCAAATTGCCTTCTGCCACCTTCTGGCGAAGGTCAGGCAGAGCGTCTGACACTGCCGGATCACTGCGAAAGGCTTGCCCCAGCCCGTCGGCGATCATCTCGTCCATCCAGCGTACCTGCTGACCAGCGCGGCGCGCAGCCCGCCTGCCGCTGGCCTCAGCCTTGCGCCGGTGCAGGTCGATCGTCTCCAGAACGGTGTCCAAACCCTCGCCCGTCGCACCTGAACAGGTGAGCACCGGCGGGCTCCAGTCCGGGTCGTCCGGCTCGAGAATATGCAGGGCGTTGCGATAATGGCTCTGGGCACGGGCGGCCGCTTTCGGGTCGATGTCGGCCTTGTTGACCGCGATCATGTCGGCCACTTCCAGAACGCCCTTCTTGATGCCCTGCAGGTCATCGCCCGCATTCGGCAACATGAGCACCAGGAAAATATCGACCATGCCAGCCACCAGCGTTTCCGACTGACCGACCCCGACCGTCTCGACAAGGATCACGTCATATCCGCCGGCCTCGCACAGAAGCAGGCTTTCGCGCGTCTTGCGCGCCACCCCGCCCAGCGTGTCGCCAGCGGGCGACGGGCGGATGAAGGCGTTCCTGTCGACCGAAAGGTTCGGCATCCGGGTCTTGTCGCCGAGTATCGATCCCCGCGTCCGCTGCGAAGTCGGGTCGACGGCCAACACGGCCACTGTGTGCCCGCGCGCGGTCAAAAGGCTGCCGAATGCATCGATGAAGGTTGATTTTCCAACGCCAGGAACGCCGGTTATGCCGATGCGCTGCGCCTTGCCCGTCCGGTCCATCGCGGCGGTAAGGAGGGTCCGCGCCTCGCGCTGATGATCGGCGCGGCGGCTTTCGGCCAGCGTGATGGCGCGGGCAAGTCCCCGCCGCGTAGATAGATCGTCCGGTGTCATCGGTTCGATCTAGCGGTATTCTCAGTTTGTGGCGACTGTCGAAAGAACCGAACGCGCATCATAGACATTGCCATCTGCAGGCTGTGGCCCGCTGCCGGTAAGAATTTCAAGCCGGGACGAATAGCTTTCAGAGTTCCCGCCGCCGAGATTGAAGCCGACGCCAACGCCGACACCTCCAAACCCGCCGCGGCTGCCGGACCCGCCACCTGCTGAAACGCCCACATTCGGCCCACCGGAACGTGCAGCACCATCGGTCTCCGTCTGCTGGCTGACGACACGGAACCAGTCACGGTTCTGGGCGCGGGTCAGTTCGGCAGCGCGGCGCAGGGCGTAGGCCTCGACCTCACCGCGTGAGGCATCCTTGCCGCCGTCAAAGCGAACGACATAGCGGTCCTGCTCGATCTGGGTTTCGGTGAAGCCGATCTTCATGTTCGGGCCTTGCGGCGCATAGACGGTCTGCGCGGTCTGGCAGGCGGCAAGGCCAAGAGCGGCGAGTGAAGCGGCGGAAAGGGCAATTGGGCGAAGCGAACGTCTCATGTGAAATCTCCCGGATGTCTTCCCTTTAATACGTCCCCAAAGGCTACAGGCTCCATGTGTCGCTGCTAATCGCTATTGCCAGACATGGCGCGCGCCGCAGCAAACCGCTTGGGAGAGGCGTTGTCTGCAGTGTCGGGAAGGCCGGCCAGCCACCAGAGCCGGGCGTCCGGCAGACCTGTCCCACGGGTCCTGACAATCCCCAGAACGCTTAATGGCTCACCCAGAAGCTTTTGCCGCGCGCCAAGCCAGAGGCTGCGGGATGTTAGAGCCAGCCTGTCCGCGTCTGTGTCGGCCAAACGCAAGGCCTCCAACGTATCGCGCAAGCTGACAGGAAGCGGTGCGCTTGCCAGAAAGTCTGCCAGTTCTGCAAGGCTGCCCTCCGGTGGTCCGGCAAGAAGCGAGAGACATGCCGCGCCTTGGAATCGCCCCGTGCTCAGCAGAATCGTCTCTGCGAGCCGCGCCGCCTCTATCGCCATTGCCCGCTCAAGCGGCTGGGCATGGGCCAGCCAGTCGCGGAGTGTGGCCAGATCGCGCGCCGCATCGCGAAGCGTGTTGCGTGCACCGTCCGCTACCAGCATGGCCCGGTGATGGCGCGCAAGCGTCAACCCGCCGCGAACATCCAGCCGGAAGCCGTGTTTGCGCACAGGCGAACTGTCGGGCAGAGCGTCCTGCGGCTCTATGCCATGGCTGCGAAGCGTCTCTTCCAGCCACGGCACGAATGCCCAGTGAAAGGCATCCAGCACCGTATGCAGGTGCGCCGCCGGGGAAAGGGGGAAGGCGCCGGGCCGGGTGTGAGAGGACGAGGTATCGTCCACCGCGAAACCCTACTCGGCCGCTTCCATCATGGCCCTGGCATCGAAGCGCTGGCCACGCTGCAGGGCGGCCACGGCGGCCTTGTATTCGCGCTCCAGTTTGTCGACGTAGTTGGCGACGCTGCCGCGTGACTTGACCGCGCCAACGCCCTGGCCCGCGCCCCAGATGTCCTTCCAGGCTTTGGCCTTGGTAGACCCGCCGGACCCGAAATTCATGGTCGAGAGATCGCCTTCGGGCAGGTCGTTCGGGTCGAGTCCGGCCTTGGCCACCGAGTGCGAGAGATAATTGCCGTGTACGCCGGTAAAGAGGTTGGAATAGACGATATCGCCCGCATTGCTGTCGACGATCATGTCCTTGTAGGCATCCTCGGCCGAGGCTTCGTCGGTGGCGATGAAGGCCGAGCCGATATAGCCGAGATCCGCGCCCATGGCTTGAGCTGCCGCGACCGCGCCGCCCGTTGCAATCGAGCCTGACAAGGCCACCGGACCGTCGAAGAACTCACGGATTTCCTGAATCAGGGCGAACGGGGAGAGCGTACCGGCATGACCGCCCGCACCGGCGCAAACAGGGATGAGCCCGTCCGCTCCCTTTTCCAGTGCCTTGTGGGCATAAACGATGTTGATGATGTCGTGCAGCACGATGCCGCCATAAGAATGCACCGCTTCGTTCACTTCCGGGCGCGCGCCCAGCGAGGTGATGACGATCGGCACCTTGTATTTGACGCACATTTCAACGTCATGTTCCAGTCGCCCATTGGACTTGTGGACGATCTGGTTGACGGCGAACGGTGCCGCGGGGCGGTCCGGGTTCTTTGCACTGTAATCTGCAAGCTCGGTGGTGATCCGGTCCAGCCATTCATCGAGCAGGCTTTCCGGGCGGGCGTTGAGCGCGGGAAAGGCCCCCACAATCCCGGCCTTGCACTGGGCGATCACCAGATCGGGCTGCGAGATGATGAAGAGCGGCGATCCGATCACCGGAATGCGCAGGTTCTGCAGGATGGGCGGCAAGGCCATGATCGTAACTCCCCGTTTGTCTTTGCGCTGAACCTATCCTGTGAACGGCGAACGGCAAGCCTGACGTAGGGTCAGAGGACGATTGAAGCCAAGTCACCGCTGGCGGGTATGACGTTTGAGCCAGACGCCCTAAGCTGGCATTTTGGCCAGGAGCATTTTCATGCAGAGGACTATCAGACGAACAGGGTTGGTGCTCTTGTCAGGCGCGCTTCTGGCGTCTGCGGCGTTTGCCGCGCCCGGTCGGTCGGCTCCGAAGGACACCCGCTATGATCTGCAATGTGACCGCACCGAAACCGGCGAGATAGACGCTGCTCGCGCCAGCGATACCATCGAAATGAAGCCCAATGCCGAAGGCCCCCTGTTTGGCGGCGAGATGATCTGCGTTCTGGTCGACGATGCCTACAAGCCGTTCCGCTATCAGCATGAGGTCGGCACCTCCGGCGACATCCCTTTCCGCGTTATCTATGGCGCGGAGGGACCAAGCGTCTATCTGGGGGAAGCAGCCGCCGCTTATGAAACGTCCACGCCCTTCGTTGCCTGCACAGAGACCGATTACGGCTCGGGCCCGAACCTTGAGTGCACCCTCAATCCTGATCAGCGCGGTCAGGTGAAACTGCATATGCGCAGTCTCGGGCGTCAGGGCTTTTCAGCCAGCGGACCAGCCATGAAGCGGGACGGGGACACGATAGACCTGACAGCCACGCCCATGCTTGTCTTCGGCGAAACCCGGCGCGAAATGACATGGCAAAAGTCCAGCACACCCGGTCCGGACGGGACGCTCGGCAATGAGCCGGTCGCGGTCTTCATGAGCGATGAACTCAACGCGGTGGTGCAGGCGCTGGCGGGCGGCAGCACGCCGCTCACCTTCGCCCTGCCGCTCGTCAACAATGACAAATACCGCGCCGTCAGCATCGATCCGAACGCCTTCCGCACCGCTCTGGACATTCAGAAGAAATTGCAGGGCGCGCTCCTGGCCGACAACACGTTCGAAGCCCCACGCTAGCTTGTCCGGGAATCGACCGGTAAGCGCCGACCTGTGCTATGCTAAAGGCATGAACGCTCTTCTGGCTGCCTCCGATGATGACCGCTATCGCCTCTCTACCGGAGATGTTGATGCGCTGGTGCGCTCCGGCATGATGGAAGCGGACGCGCCTTATGAACTCATAGACGGGGTGCTGCTCGCCATGCCTTCGGAATGTTTTGCTCACGTCGACTGGAAGAACACGATTGTTCAGGGTCTCTATACCGGACTTGATCTTCAGCGGTTCGCGATCATAGCAGACAGCACGCTGCGTCTGTCTTCCTTCGATGCGCCCGAGCCGGACATCTACGTCTATGCGCGCGACAAGCGCCTCTCCGATCTTCGCGGAAACGATGTCGCGCTAATTATCGAGGTATGTGTGTCTACCGGCCAGCGAGACAGGGTCATCAAGCCTGCGCTCTATGCCCGGCACGGCGTGAAAGCGTACTGGGTGGTCGATGTGGATGCAGGCGAGATCATCACTCATTCATCGCCATCGGGGGACGGATGGGGCGAGACGGCCCGGTTTGGCTTTGACGACGCTGTTGCCGCGCCGTCTCTGAACGGGTTCAGCGTGACGCTTTCAGGCCTCCCGCGTCTCGACTGACGCCGCCGGGCATCCCCGCCATGATCGCGCAGCCCTGTTAGTGACATTTCGCCACGAAACCGGCAGATATGTCCGCAACGCACAAACAGGAGTGTCACATGTCTGACTGGACCATGCCGAAAGGCGAACTGATGAAGGGCAAGCGCGGCCTCATCATGGGTGTCGCCAACCAGAACTCCATCGCTTGGGGTATTGCCAGCCAGCTGGCCGCGCAGGGTGCAGAGCTTGCCTTTACCTATCAGGGCGAGGTGCTGGAAAAGCGTGTCCGCCCGCTGGTCGAAAGCATCGGCATGGATTTCATGGTCCCCGCCGACGTCACCAATGATGAAGAGATGGACAAGGCGTTCGCGATGATCGCCGATAAATGGGGCAAGATCGACTTTCTGGTCCACGCCATCGCCTTTGCCGGCAAGGATGAGCTGCAGGGCTCGTTCGTGGAAAACACCACCCGTGAAGGCTTTCGCCGCGCGATGGATATCTCGGTCTTCTCCTTCGTGGATGCTGCAAAACGGGCCAGCGCGATCATGCCGGATGGCGGCGCGATGGTGACGATGACCTATCTGGGCGCCGAGCGTGTGGTGCCCTCCTATAACGTCATGGGCGTTGCCAAGGCCGGGCTCGAAGCTTCGATGCGCTATGCCGCGCGTGATCTCGGGCCGAAGGGCATCCGCGTCAACGCGATCTCTGCCGGGCCGATGCGCACCCTCGCCATGGCGGGCATAAAGGGCGGCAAGGGACTGATGAGCACGGGCCGCGAATGGTCGCTCCTGAAAGAAGACACGAGCATGGAAGGCGTGGCAGGCTGCGCGCTCTATCTCTTGTCAGACCTTGGTCTCTCGATTGCCGGTGAAGTGCTGCACGTTGATGCGGGCTTCCATGTTGTCGGCGTGCCGGACCTGCAGGACTGAGCCGCGCGGACTGCTCATGACCGCCGCCGCCGCCGCACCTGACAGATTTTCGATGCTCGACCGGCTGTGTTCGGGCGTGCGCGGCTACGTATTGCTGTTCCTGCTGACGCTGATCACGGCGGCGCCCGGCGTCTTTACAATGCCCGCGCTTGACCGGGACGAAAGCCGGTTTGCGCAGGCCTCCAAGCAGATGCTGGAGACCGGCGACTACATCACCATCCGCTATCAGGACGGACAGCGAAACAAGAAGCCCGCCGGTATCCACTGGCTGCAAGCGGGAACGACGGCGCTGTTTTCCTCGGTCGAGGCGCGGGAGATCTGGAGCTATCGCCTGCCATCCTTCATTGGCGGGGCGCTGGCGACGGCGATCCTCTTTTGGGCCGGTATTCCGTTCATCGGCAGGCGTGCCGCCTTTCTGGGCGCGGCGCTCTTCGGCACGGGCCTCCTTCTGACGAGCGAAGCGCATATCTCCAAGACCGACGGCGTTCTGGTCGCCATCACCACGCTTGGGGTCGGCGCGCTCATTCACTTGCGGGAACGCTATGTGCAGGCAAACGGGCCGCCGGTGCGCGGGACCGACAAACGCCTGGTCATGCTGTTCTGGTTCGCGATGGGGTTCGGATTTCTCATCAAGGGGCCGGTCACGCCCATGGTGGCAGGCTTCATGGTGCTGGTTCTGCTGGCGTGGGAGCGCCGGACCGACTGGATGAAACCGCTGGCCTGGTGGCCGGGCCCGCTTTTGTTTGTCGCAATGGTTCTGCCCTGGTTCCTCGCGATCCAGTTTGCGACCGATGGCGAGTTCGTCAAAGGCGCTGTCGGCAAGGATTTGCGCGACAAGCTGGTGACGGCGTCCGAAGGCCATGGCGGCCTGCCGGGTTATCACCTTCTGCATCTGGCAACGCACTTCTTCCCCGCGACACTGTTTCTGATCCCCGGCGTGGTGTCTGTCGTGAAGCGTTTTCGCGAGCCCGGGAGCCTTTCGTTCGGTCGAAACCGGCGGCCTGCGCGTGCTTATCGCATGGGCGGTGCCGACATGGCTCCTGTTCGAGTTTCTGCCCACCAAGCTCAGCCATTACATCCTGCCGGCCTATCCGGCACTGGCGCTCATCTGCGGCTACGGGCTTTTGCGGATGATCGAGGGTCTGAAGCTGCCCGTCAGCCGCGCCATTTCGCTGTTAGCCTTTGTGTTGGGCGCGCTGGTCATCGGGATGATTGCCTCTCCGCTGGGCGAAGAACTTGGCATGGCCGAGGCTGCAGGCGATTTCAAAACCGTTTCGGAAGAAGCCGTCAGGGCTGCATGGGGCTATGTCGATGTGCCGCTCTGGCCGTTGGCGATTGCGGCGCTTTTGGTCAGCGGCGTTGTGTTGGCCAGTCTGGGGCGGCGTTTGCAAACCGCATTGATGCTGGCCCTGGCAACTAGCCTTGTTCTTGGCTGGCATGTCCGCATTGCCTTCCTGCCCGAGCAGACCTGGGTTCAACCGACCCATGCGGCCCGCGCCGCCCTTGCCGATGTTTGTGCCTTGCCGGGTCAGGACGACTGCCTGCTGGCACCGCCGGGCGCGGTTGCCGCCATCGGCTATGCCGAGCCGAGCTTCGTCTTCGAGACCGGCACGACTGTAAAGATCAGCCCTTATGCCAGTACCGATCTCGCTCCGGTTGAGGAAACGCCGGTATCGGCCTGGGTGGTCAATCTTGAAGACAGGAAAGAGGGCGCTTTGGCCTTGCAGGCATTGCGGGATCAGGCCAATGCACAGAACCGCTGCATGACGACCGGCAAGCCACATTATGCGCTGAATTATTCCAATGGCGATCCCGTGCATTTCATAGGCGTCAGGGTCGATGCGGACCCCTGCTTTGAGAGCCCGCCGCCCCGCGCAACAGGAGAAGTCCAGGGATGAGCCGTTTCATCGAAATCGTTGAAGTCGGTCCGAGGGACGGTTTGCAGAACGATCCTGCCGATCTGACAACAGACCAGAAACTGGAGTTCATCGACCGGTTGATCGATTGCGGCGTGAAACGGATGGAATCGGGCAGCTTCGTTTCGCCTAAAGCCGTTCCCAAAATGGCTGACAGCGCGCAGGTCTTTGCCGGCCTCGACCGGACGAAACCCGTGCGCCACATCGCATTGGCTCTGAACGAAAAGGGCGTGCGCCGTGCCATCGATGCCAAAGCGGACGAGATCAACTTCGTGCTGGTGGCAGGCGAGGCGTTCGGACGGCGCAATCAGGGCATGTCACCCACCGAAAGCGCTGACATGCTCAGCTTGTGCGCGCCGCTTGTCCACGAGGCCGGGATACCGCTTTCGGCCACCATTTCTGTCGCCTTCGGGGACCCGTATGACGGGGACGTGGATCCGGCGGTGATCGGTCAGCTTGCCGGACGGGCCCAGCGGGCGGGCGTCTGCGAACTGGCGCTGGGCGACACGATCGGCGTGGCCACACCATGGGATGTTCGCGCACGCATCGAAACGGTCTTGCTGCATGCGCCCGATGTGTTCTTGCGGATGCATTTCCACGATACCCGCAAGACCGGACTTGCGAATGTCGCGGCGGCTGTTGAGGCGGGCGTGAACGTGATCGATGCCAGCTGCGGCGGGATAGGCGGGTGCCCGTTCGCACCGGCAGCCACGGGTAATGTTGCGACGGAGGATGTGGTCTATATGCTCGAACGGGCGGGCTTCGATACCGGGCTCGATCTTGCCGGCCTAATCGCCACGGCGCGTTGGCTGGAAGGAGTTCTCGGCCACTCCGTCTCCTCCGGCCTTTCGCGCGCGGGCATATTTCCGGGGTAGATGGCGCGTCAGGAAAGCCCGTACTTCCAGCACGCTGCGAATAGCGAGCGAGCGCCCCATCAACAGACCGGCAAACGGCAGGATCGCTACCGATGCGATCATGGTTTCAAACGGCCCACCGGCATTCTTGCGAAAGTAACGCGTCAGCCCCTTGGCCTTGTTCCACTCCACGAACATGGCGCTGACGCGCGAGGTCGAGCCGTAATGCAGCGCGCCCGCTTTGGGGGTGTAGATTACCTGTCCGCCCGCTTCGCCAACGCGGCGGCAAAGATCGATATCCTCGACGTGCAGGAAATATCCCTCATCGAAACCGCCGAGAGCGGCAAAATCAACGGCAGTCATGTAACAGAGCGCGCCTGAAACGACGGGCATGGGTACGGGGCCATCCGGCTCGGGGTCGCCCTCGCGGTGCATGTCGCGCAAGGCAGGAATGACAGGTTCGAGCTTGCTCAAGCCGAAGTAATTGATGAAGGCGCGTCCGAGCGTGAGCAGTTCACGGCGTCCGCCGCGCTGTTCCTGTCCGTTGGAATAAAAGAGCTTGCCGCCGACCAGCGCAGGCTTTCTGGCCGGGACCAACGCCGCTTCGAGCGCCCGCACCGAACCATGCAGCAGAACGGCGTCCGGATTGATGATCAGCAGGCGCTCTCCGGTCGCATGCCTTGCGCCCAGATTCACCGCGCGGGCAAATCCGATATTCCCGTGGCCGGAAACGATCCTGTAGGGAATGTCCGACTTGGCAGCGAACGCCTCGACCCATTCGGTCTCCTCAGGCGTATTGCCGTTGTTGACGAGAACGACCTCGCTGAGATTGTGGCTGGCCCTCAGCGCGTTCAGGCACTCGCGCAGGGACGGCCCCGGATAATAGGCAACAACGATTGCGCTGACGCTTGGCAGACGATCGGTCAAAGCCGGACAGCCTTGCGAAGGGCCGGCAGGAAGACACAGGCAGCAACGAACGCTATCGCGCACCAGAACGCCTCGTTCCAGAGGCTGTAGGAAAACAGCACAAACGGCATCGCTGCTCCCCAGAGCCCGCATCCGAACGCGGCCTGACGGTGGGTCATGGCCTTGGCCGTGCTCAGGCGCAGGCTGAAGACAATCAGGGCAAGAACCAGCAGCACGACACCCGCAAGGCCGGTTTCGGCCCAGAGCTGCAGTCCCATATTATGCGGATGGCCCGGTACAAGCCGGTATCCGGCGAGAATTCCGGCATCTGCCCCGAAAGTGTCCTTCCAGCCTTTCGAAGCTTCAAGCCCCCAGCCCAGCCAGGGTCGCGCCTCGATCCGCTCCATCACATAGGCGTAGCTTTCCAGCCGCGAGGTCACCGATAGCGGCAATGCCCCCGGTTCGCTGGCTGAGGACAGCTGTAACACACCGCCGATGATCAGCGGCATGGCGGCAAGAAGCGCGGCCGAGAGAAGCCCAAGGACGAGAAAGCCGCGTCGCCCTGCCATGGCACCAAAAGCGGTTCCAGCTAATGCCGCGATGACAGCTATGCTTGCGGCCTGCGAATCCAGTCTGACAGATGCATAGAGAAGGATCGCGCCAAACGCACCACCCGCCAGAAGCCCGGCGCTGGCACCGCGGCGAAAGCCCAGCACGATCACCAGCGGCAGGATGAGACATCCCAGATTGACGTTGCGGATGAAGTTCTGACCAATCTCGCCGGGTCCGCTGATCGACGCCACTGCGGCAGCTATGGCACCCGGGAAGAGCGTGATGATCAGAAGGACCAATGCCTGCAGGCCGATGGCAAACCGCATGGCCATGCCGAGCCAGGCCGCACGGTCACGATGTTCGACTGCGCCTGCCATGCCCCATAGCGCGAGCGGTCCGAGGACGGCCGCCATGGCGACGCGGATCGCGCCTGAGTCGATTGCCATGCTTCCGGTTGTCGGGTCGAAATGGACCGGCGGTCCGCCGCCCGGTGCCCAGATGCTGGTCGTCACGGCCCAAGCCATGAAAAGAAGGAACGCCCAGACATACAGGCGCGGAACCGGCAAACCGGTGCCGAAACGGGTCAGTGCAAACAGGCCGAGAAAGGCCAGCATGGGAGCCATGCCCTGTCCGCCAAGTGTGGCAAGGACAGGCCATAAGAGCCAGTAGGCGGTCCAGGCAGGGAGTACCATAGTTACCTTTCGGCCGGTCGATGACCGCCAGTCCTGTTCACGTGCGGCAACAGGCGGACATTCTACCGGAAGATCAAGCAAGAAAAGTGCCGGTCAGCGGGTTTCTGCTGCATTTTCCTTGCGCTTGTCCGCCAGATCGGGCGCGAGCGCTTCCTGAGCGATCCGCTCTGCAGCCGCATCGAGCGACAGCATTTCCTGTGCCTTGCCCCCGAAACGTCGCAGCGCCAATGTGCCCTCTTCGGCCTCCTTGCGGCCGACAACCGCGATATATGGCACTTTCTGCAGCGAGTGTTCGCGGACCTTGTAGTTGATCTTCTCATTGCGAAGATCGGTCTCGACCCGAAGCCCCGCCGCGCGCAGTTTCTGCGCGACGTCCGCGGCATAGTCGTCGGCATCGGAGGTGATGGTCGCCACGATCACCTGAACCGGGGCGAGCCAGAGCGGGAAGGCCCCCGAATAGTTCTCGATCAGGATACCGAGAAAGCGCTCGAACGAGCCGAGTACCGCGCGGTGCAGCATGATCGGGCGATGCTTGGCCCCGTCTTCGCCGACATAGACTGCATCAAGGCGCTCGGGCATGTTCGGATCGACCTGAAACGTGCCGAGTTGCCAGACCCGTCCGATAGCGTCGGTCAGTTTGAAGTCCAGCTTCGGCCCGTAGAAGGCCCCCTCGCCCGGATCCAGCGTGAAGTCGCGGCCCGTCGCCTTGATAGCACTTTCCAGTGCATTCTCGACCCGGTCCCAGCTTTCGTCCGATCCGACGCGCTTTTCCGGGCGTGTCGAGAACATGATTTCGAACTCATCAAACCCGATCTCGGAGTAGACCTCGCTGAGCATTTTTATGAAGGCGGCGCACTCGGCCTCAATTTGCTCGGGCATGCAGAACACATGTGCATCATCCTGCGTGAACCCGCGCACCCGCATCAGTCCGTGCAGTGCGCCCGAGGGTTCATACCGGCTGCAGGAGCCAAACTCGGCCAGCCGTAGCGGCAAGTCGCGATAACTCTTCTGGCCCTGATTATAGACCTGCACATGGCAGGGGCAGTTCATGGGCTTGAGCGCATTGACGGACTTCTCGCGGGCATGATCCTCATCGACTTCGACGATGAACATGTTCTCCTGGGTATTTTTCCCAGTGACCGGATTTCTCCCAGAGCGACCGGTTCACAACCTGCGGCGTGTTGATCTCGCGATAGCCATGCGCACGCTGCTTGCGGCGCATATAGTCCTGCAGCGTGGTATAGATCGACCAGCCTTTCGGGTGCCAGAAGACCTGACCGGGCGCATCCTCCTGAAAGTGAAACAGGTTCAGTTCGCGGCCCAGTCGGCGGTGATCGCGGCGCTCGGCTTCCTCCAGCCGCTCCAGATGTGCTTTCAGGTCCTTCGGGTCCGACCAGGCCGTGCCGTAAATGCGTTGCAGCATCGGGTTGCGATGGTCGCCGCGCCAATAGGCACCGGCCAGCTTCATCAGCTTGAAAGCCTTGGGCAGTTTCCCCGTCGAGGGAAGATGCGGCCCCCGGCATAGATCGTACCAGTCGCCCTGACGATAGATGGTGATCTCCTCGCCCTCGGGCAGATCCTCGATCAGTTCCGCCTTGTAGGTCTCACCGATCCCGCGGAAGTGCGTCGCCGCCTCATCGCGGTCCCAGACCTCACGAACAATGGGACGGTCGGCATCGATTATTTCGTTCATCCGGGCTTCGATGGCCTCGAAGTCTTCGGTGGAGAACGGCTCCTCGCGCGCAAAATCGTAATAGAAGCCGTCCTCGATCACCGGGCCGATGGTGACCTGCGTGCCGGGATAGAGCGATTGCACGGCTTCAGCGAGCACGTGGGCGGCATCATGGCGGACCAGTTCAAGCCCTTCCGGGTCGCGCGCCGTTACCAGCGCGACGCTCGCATTGCCGGGCAGGGGGCGGGTGAGATCCCAAAGCTCGCCATTCACCTTTGCGGCAAGCGCTTTCTTGGCGAGGGAGTTGGAGATTGAGGCAGCGACATCGAACGGCGTGGCGCCGTTTTCGTATTCGCGTTTCGCGCCATCGGGCAGCGTGACTTCGATCATGAGAGATATGTTCCTGAAACGTGAAGGGTGTTTAGCGAAAACCGTCGGCCTGCACACCCTGTTTCAGGTATTACAGGCCGTTACTAGTTCGCGCCTTGATCCGCCAGACGCCGTAACGCCAAGGCCTAAGCGCAGACGTTTCTGCAAGTGTTTCCGGCGCGGGATCAAACCCGTGACTGCCGCCGGGGCGGCACCGCTGTACGCGTGCCAGTGCCATCCAGAAAGCCGGCCAGATGCCGTGCCGGTCCATTGCATCGGCAGCATATTCCGAACAGGACGGCTCATGCCGACAGCGCACGCCAACGGCATAGAAGACGTTAGACAGCGTCAGCTTGTAGGCGCGAAGGAGAAAACGGGCGGGCGTCATGGGAAAGCGTCTTATTTCCTTGCCGGGTTGGTGACCGCAGTCGGGGCGTCCAGATGCTGCCGCAAAATATCGTTTATCCTGGCAACAACGCTCTCCGGATTGTCCTTCGCCATGATCGCCAGCAGCTTTCGATCAATTCCCAACGCCCGGAGTGATCGTTCAACGGGTGTTACCATTCGACCGGCTGCAAACATCTCTTCCGTAACAGGCGGTATTTCGGAGCACTCAATATCATCCATATCCATGTCAGAAACGTCTTCCGATAGTTTTGCAGTACTCATCGAACAGTCTCCTTTCACGTCTTTCTGCCCGTCTTGCCGAGATGATCCTTGTCCGCTCGCCGCGTTCGGTCGAGGCAACGACCAGAACCAGCAACCCGCCGGTCATTCCAAGATCAAGGCAACGCAACTCTCCGTCGTCGAGCAGATCTTCCCCGACATTATATACTATTCCGTCGTAAATTTCAGCTGCCTGCAAAAATGATACTCCATGCTTGGCGATGTTCGCCGCATTCTTTACCTCGTCCCACTCGAACCTCACGCGTCAGAAGGGACTGGCGCACTGCGTTTGGCCAGCGCCGCTTCAATGGCGTCGACGGCGGCATCGAAGGCGAGCGTCGTGGAGGCATGGCGCGGCGGGTAGTCCGCGACACCTTGCAGATAGCGCAGTTCAGCAAACCGCCCCGTTGGCGGCGGCCCGCCGTTTTTCAGCATGGCAACCAGCGTCTCTTGCGCGCTGCGCACCTCTGCGATGCTCGCGCCAACAGCATGCTCGGAGAGAATGGCCGTTGCGGCCTGGCCGAGCGCGCAAGCGCGTGGCTCAACAGCAATGCCGGCTATCGTCTGTCCGTCTTTTGACAGCGTCACGTCCACGCGGACAGTCGAGCCGCAAATACGGGCGCGTTTTTCCACCGATGCATCGGCGTTTTCGAGACGCCCGACATGTTCGATGTTCGCTGCCAGTTCCAGAACCCGGCCATGATAGAGATCGCCTGCCATGCCCGTTAAATGGCGCTTTCCGTGCTGCCTTTCAATCGGGCCATCACTCCACAACAGGATAGTGCGGGTCGGACCATTCCATGTCGGGATTATCCATCATCAGGTCGATGAAGATGGGCACGAGGAATCCGAGAATGGCGCATCCGTCGCGCACCTGATCACGATTGACGCCGCTATTCCATGTCGCCCCGCCATGCATCAACTGGTTTCTCAGCACATACAGCCGATCAAACAGGATTGAGAGAATGACCGGCGTATCGCGTGATTGCAGCGCCTTGTTCGTGGCTGTCTTGCTCTGGCGAAAACTCGTTTCCCAGCTTTCGCTCAGGTCATGACCGTGCTGTGCCCGCCAGAACGGTTCGAAGACAAAGCGGTTATCGAGCAAAAGGCGGATTGAATTGGAAAATTGCGACCAGATGGCCTGATAGACGCGTTGCCGGTCATCCAGATCGACGACCGTGTTCGAAATATGCCTGAAAGCGGCTGCGTTCGGTGCTTGCCGCAGTTATGGGCGCACGGCCCTCCTGCGCATAGGCGGCATTGAAGGCGATCCAGTAGAAGATGAACGCCGCATCATCGTCTGTCTCTTCGGCCTCGGCGCGGCAAAGCCAGCTGAGCGCGCGGTGCACCCGCAAGGTCAACGCCTGCGGAAAACCGTCGCGCAGGCCGCGCTGTTTGTCCTTCAGCGCCTCGTATGTCTTTGGCCGCATGAGCCCGCCCTCCCGTCTGTCGCAAGCGATCTACACCCGAAAAAACAGGGTGCTGCAACCGGAGCGCGGAATGACGGTAACGCCTTCCGCGACCTGCTATCGGTTTTCGGAACCTTCGCTGCGGCAGTCTGCGCGATCTGAATGGCGCTTCAGAAACGCCATTGTGGCCGGGAAGTTCTCGAGCCGTACCTCCGCAGACGACCCACCTGACTGAAGATCAGAAAGATTGCGCAATAGGCTCCGGCAAACAGGAGCCAAGCGGCAATCGCTAAGAGATAAACCGGACGGTTTGTGTCCAACCCGGCCTCTCGGGGCGTTATTGTCGCCATCTCTACCATGCCCGTTCCTCTAACCAGTTCTGGTGTGGATATGTTCGCAGACCGAAGCGGCGCACGCAAAGACCTTCAATGGCCGTCACCTTATCAGGGGATGACGCAGGCCATGTTACGGCGCGTGCTGGACTTGGCAGAATCTCAGTGACAAAGGGCCAGGCCAATGCGGCGCATCTTCATCGTCCTGTTTTTTGCGATCTTTCAGGCGGTCGTCTTTTCCTACGCAGTTGCAGACGAAACGGCAACGCTGTCAGGTGCCATGAAGCCCGAATGGGAAGCCCGTTATTTCGGGGCTGTGAAAAATGTTGAAGCGGGAAATACCCAGGCCGCCCTCCCGGTCTTCCGCGAACTCGCCGCTGAGGGCAGTTATGACGCGATGAGCCGGATTGGCTGGATCTACTCCAACGGCAAGGGTGTTCCGGTCGACAAGCAGGCGGCGCTCGTCTGGTACAAGAAGTCCGGTGAAGCCGGACTGGCGGGCGATCTTTTCAATGTTGGAGCAATTTACGACAGAGGTGTGGGCGTCCCGCAGGATCATGCACAGGCTTTTTACTGGTATCAGCGCGCCGCAGACGCGGGTGATGCACAAGCCCGCTACAATGTGGCGGAGATGCTGCTGCGCGGCACCGGCGTCGCAAAGGACGAGAAACGGGCGCGTGCGCTCATGTCCCGCGCTGGCGATGCCGGAGATCCCGTTGCCCAGCAGGCGGCAGGCTGGCTCGCCGAACACGGCATCGGCGGACCGGTGCAGGAAAGCATCGCCTTTCGCTGGTACAAGATGGCCTATGATCAGGAGAAACTCTCGGCACGCGACTTCATGATCGATCTGGCGCACCGGGTGAACACGCGCGCCGAAACCCAGCAGGCAGAGGGACAGGCCGGACAAGCCATGACGACATTCGATCTCTTCTGCCTCGCGGGCGAAGGGATCGCTTGCTACAACGCCGGTGTTAACCGCCTGAACGGTCGCCATGGTGTAGAGAAAAACCCCGCGCGGGCGCTTTCCGATTTCCGGGGCGCTTGTGATATTGGCGTGATGAACGGGTGTCTGAGGCTTGGGTCCGCATTGGTCCTCGCCTCGAATGCCGCGACAAAGGAGGATATCAAGCGCGGTTACCGTGCGTTCGAGACCGACTGCATGACTGGCAATAACGGTTCCTGCTACAATCTGGCATTCATGGAGTATTACCCGCAATTCGGCATGCAGGATCAGTCCGCCGCCCAGACGCGGATGCAGAAGCTCTGTTTTGATGCGGCTTATCAACCAGCCTGTGCGCCATTCTACAGCATGTATAATGCAGCTCTCGCCAATTCGGCGCCGCGCCGCACCGTGCCGGCCAAAAAGAGCTGGCTCGATGACTGGATCAGTCAGATCGAAGGCTTCAACGCTGGCATGAGGGGCTATGGCGCAACCAGCGGGGCCTATGGCGGCTATACGCCGTCCGCGTCGTCCTCGGGCAGCAGTTCGTCCTATTCCAGTTCGTCCTCATCGCAGGACACCGCCAATTTCAACGATTTCATCCGAGCCAACCAGTCCATCGGCACGGGCTATTCGTCATCCTGCCGTTCCGGCAATCCGTACTGCTGAACGGGTTGGTTTGCGCGCTACCGGTTCTGGCGTCCGTTGATCAGGTCCTCCACCACTTCGGGTTCGGCCAGCGTCGAGGTATCGCCCAGCGCGGAAAACTCGTTCTCGGCGATCTTGCGCAGGATGCGCCGCATGATCTTGCCGGACCGCGTCTTGGGCAGGCCCGGCGCGAACTGGATGAGGTCGGGGCTGGCGATAGGGCCAATCTCGCGGCGGACATGGGCGATGAGGTCTTTTCTCAGCGCGTCAGTCGGCTCGGTGGCACCGATGAGGGTGACATAGGCATAAATGCCCTGTCCCTTGATGTCGTGCGGATAGCCAACCACTGCGGCTTCGGCGACCGCATCATGGGAGACCAGAGCGCTTTCCACTTCCGCCGTTCCCATCCGGTGCCCGGAGACATTGATGACATCATCGACGCGTCCGGTGATCCAGTAAAAGCCGTCTTCGTCACGCCGACAGCCATCGCCGGTGAAATACCGGCCCGGATAGGCGGCGAAATAGGTCTCGAAGAAGCGCTTGTGGTCGCCATAGACGGTGCGCATCTGGCCGGGCCAGGACCCCTCGATCACCAGATTGCCGCTTGCTGCGCCTTCAAGCTTGTCCCCTTCTGCATCCAGCAAAGCGGGGCGGATGCCGAAGAACGGGTGCGCGCCAGCGCCGGGCTTCATCCCCGTTGCGCCGGGCAGCGGCACGATCATGGTTCCGCCGGTCTCGGTCTGCCACCAGGTATCGACGATGGGGCAGCGGCCCTCGCCAACCACACGAAAATACCATTCCCAGGCTTCCGGATTAATCGGCTCGCCCACCGTTCCCAGAAGCCGCAGAGAAGCCCGGCTGGTGGCCTTTACCGGGCCTTCGCCCTCACGCATCAATGCGCGGATGGCCGTCGGTGCGGTATAGAAGATCGTCACGCCGTGGGTGTCGCAAACCTGCCAGAAGCGCGAGGCATCCGGCCAGGTCGGCACGCCCTCGAACATCACTGTCGTGGCCCCGTTCGCGAGCGGCCCATAGACGATATAGGTATGGCCGGTCACCCAGCCGACATCGGCCGAGCACCAGAAGACGTCGTCCTCCTTCAGGTCGAAGACGTATTCATGTGTCATCGAGGCCCAGACCAGATAGCCGCCGCAAGTGTGCAATACGCCCTTGGGTTTGCCGGTGGAGCCGGACGTGTAGAGGATGAAGAGCGGGTCCTCGGCATTCATCGCCTCGGGCGGACAGTCTGCTGCCACACCCTTCGACGCTTCGTGCAGCCAGTGATCGCGGCCCTCCGTCATCGCAACATCGGCTCCGGTACAATGCACCACGAGCATGGCCTTGAGGAGATCGCCGCAGAGATCGGCTGCCGCATCCGCATTGGCCTTGAGTGGAACCTTCCTGCCGCCCCGTACGCCTTCATCGGCGGTGATGAGATATTCCGATTGGCAATCCTTCAGCCGCCCGGCGAGCGCTTCCGGGCTGAACCCGCCAAAAACTACCGAATGGACAGCGCCGATACGCGCGCAAGCCAGCATGGCGAACGCCGCTTCCGGCACCATCGGCATGTAGAGCGTGACGCGGTCGCCCTTGCCAGCGCCGAGGGCTTTCAGGACATTGGCAAACCGGCAGACTTCGGCGTGCAGCTCGCGATAGCTGATGTGGCGGGACTGGCCCGGCGTATCGCCCTCGAAGAGGATGGCCGTCTTGTCGCCGCGCGTTTCCAGATGCCGGTCGATGCAGCTCGTTGTGACGTTCAGTGTTCCGTCTCCGAACCAGCGAACGTGCAGATCGTCCTTGTCCCAGGATACGTCCCGCACCGTTTTGAACGGCGTCATCCAGTCAATGCGGCGACCGTGTTCGGACCAGAAGGCCTCCGGGTCCTCGATGGAGGCAGCATACATGCTGGCATAGCGTTCGGGCGTCAGATTGGCCTTCGCCGCGAAGTCTTCCGGCACCGGCCAGATTTTCGTGTCCGACATGTCGCTGCGTGCCTCCCCTGTCTTTTCCTGTTGGCGCGGGCATTCTGACTTGCAATCTTCCAGTCGTCGAGGGGAGGCTTCGCCTGCTTTGGCCCATGCGCCGAAAGCTCCACCGGTTCCGGGCCGTGGAAGTGCGGGTGAGGTATGGGGATGACTATGCGAAAGGCTGTCCCGGATATGGCTGACGCCATTCCGAGGAGGCGGCGGAGAGGTCCCGACGAACTTCGACGGGAAGCAAATTAATCGTCAGAGCCGCCACCAAGGCGACTGTTGGGACTGTGCATCGCGGCGAGCGCTGCTCCTACACGGCTTCTGTCCCGTATTTTAGAGGAATCTCGCATCCCCAAGTCGCCCGTGCACAACCCCTACTGCTGGGTGTGCACCGACGAGGCGAGCAGCTCGGAAACAAACCTCTTGCTATTTTGGCGTAAGTATGGATTATTGTATGTAGCGCCCCCGAAGTAGAGGGTGATCGCTACACCGACGGGGCAAAGGAGCCAACGCATGCGAGCGAACGACTCGGTATCGACGCCAGCCGTGCTCGAAGCGCGTGGAATCACCAAGCACTTCGAGGGCGTGACCGCCCTCGAAGACGTAGAGCTTTCGGTCGGCGCCGGGGAGATTCATGCTCTCCTCGGAGGCAACGGCGCAGGGAAGTCGACGCTCATCAGCATCATCTCGGGCGTGACGAAGCCTGATCGAGGCACCATCCACCTCAACGGCTCGCCGCTCGCCTCGTCTGGCCCGTTCGCCGCGATGGCCGCAGGTATCTCCACGATCTACCAGGAGCTCTCGCTCGTGCCCGCCTTGTCGGCGCTGGACAACATCTTCCTCGGTCGAGAGATCACGAAGAAGACGCTGGGCCTGCCGTTGACCTCTGACCGACGGGGCATGGAGCAGAAGGTGCGCGACCTCGCCGCGGACTTCGGCATCACGCCTGCAGAACTCGGAACTCCGGTCTCGGAGTTCGGTGCGCTCAAGAAGCGCGCGATCGAGATCGTCAAGGCCTTGGCCTTCAACCCGCAGGTGCTGATCCTGGATGAGCCGACATCGGGGCTCGAGGATGCAGAGCGGCAAGTGCTGTTCGGCTACATGCGCTCGTTGCGTGAACGAGGCGTCTCGCTGGTGTGGGTGACTCATCACCTCGAGGAGCTCTTCGGACTGGCTGACACCGCTACCGTGTTCAAGGACGGTCGCCGAGTCGACACCGTACCGGTCGAGTCGACGTCTGCCGCAGAGCTCGTCAACCTCATGTTCGGAATGGACAGCGAAGAGTTCGGCGGCGGGGACGCCATGCGCGTCGCGCACCTGTCGACCTCCTCGGGAAGCCGCGTCGTTCTCCGAGCGCGCAACCTCACGAGAGGCACCGTCGTTCGCGATGTCTCGCTCGACGTGCGTGAGGGTGAGATCGTCGGGCTCGCAGGGCTCGCCGGCGCAGGGCGCACGGAAGTCGTGCGCACGCTCATGGGTCTGGATGCTCTCACCTCCGGCACCGTGGAGCTCGACGGCCGGCGGCTCGCCCTGCGCAGCTCGACAGCGGCGTACCGTGCCGGACTGGCGATGGTGCCGGAGGATCGCAAGCAGCTCGGCATTCTCGCGGACCTTTCCACCGCGAAGAACGTGTCGATCTCGCGACTCTCCACAGTCGCCTTGGCGGGATTCTGGATCAGCGGCAAGAAGGAGCGGGCTCTTGCCGAGAAGTTCCGAGCGCGACTCGGCATCAAGACGCCCGACGTCGATGCGCGCATCGGCAATCTGAGCGGCGGCAACCAGCAGAAGGTCATCGTCGCGCGCTGCCTCAACACCGCGCCGAAGCTCCTCATCTTCGACGAGCCGACTCAGGGCATCGACGTCTCCGCGAAGGTCGACGTCCACACGCTCGTGCGCGACTACGCGGCGAACGGCGGATCCGCCATCCTCATCGCCTCAGAAGTGGAAGAGCTGCTGGAACTTAGCCATCGGGTGCTCGTCCTCAAGAACGGCCGCGTCGTCGGCGAGGTCGACGGAATCCCCGCAGCCATTGAGGCCGGCGAGTTCGCCCGCATCAAGTCAGAAGTGCTCAATCTGAGCGCAGCAGGAGGAGCATCATGAAGTCCTCATCGCCACTCGCGAGAATCATGTCCGTTCCCGGCATGCCGATGACGTTCGTCCTCATCATCACGGTCGTGGTCTTCCAAATGCTCAACCCCGTCTTCCTCGACGCGAGCACGCTGGGGAACTACATCACCAACGGGATCCCGATCATCCTGATCACGCTGGGTGTGGCGATCGTTATCATGGGCGGCGGCATCGACCTCTCTGTCGGAACAGTGGCGGGCTTGAGCGCCGGCATGACCATGTTCGCCTTCGTGAACGGTGCGCCGCTCGCTATCGGCATCGCCGTCGGATGCGGAACCGGGCTCGTGTTCGGTCTCGTGAACGGCTTCCTCGTGGCGTACCTGAGAATCAACGACTTCATCGTGACGCTCGCCACGCTGAACATCGCCGCAGGCCTGCTCGTCGTGCTCACGCAAGTGCAGCCCCTTCAAGGGGTCGATGTGCCGGGCTTCCCGGAGCTGACCAAGAGCGATGTCTTCGGTATTCCGACCTCGTTGCTCATCGCGGCGGCAGTGTTCGTGATCGCGCAGATCATCCTCGCGAAGACCGTGCTCGGTAGGCGCTTGTACGCCGTCGGTATTTCCGCGCAGGCATCCAACGTCGCCGGGGTGAGCGTGCCGCATGTGCGCCTGATGTCCTTCGCGGCGTCAGGCCTCCTGGCGGGGTTGGCCGGGGTGCTGCTCGCGTCGCGACTCGGCGCCGTGCAGGCCTTCCTCGGCATCGGGTATGAGTTCATCGCCATCGCCGGTGCTGTCATCGGAGGAATCACCCTGGCCGGCGGTAACGGCAACGCCTGGGCGGCGCTGGTGGGAGGGTTCTTCCTCGTCACGCTTCAGCAGGGCCTTCGTCTGAACAACGTCGACCCTGTCTACTTCAGCATCGTCACGGCTCTGGCCATCGTTTTCGGAGTCGTCTTCGAGCGCCAGGTGCGCCGCGTGATCTTGAGAACTGCCTTGCAGCGCACATCCGCTCTGAGCGACCAGCGCGCAACGACCGCCGCCGTCTCAGCCCGCAGTGCGGCTGCCGAATCTAGCGAGGGCAATGATGATGAAAAGTAGGACACTCGACATCGCCACCGTATCGCGCAACGCGTGGGAGCGACTCGTCATCGACCCGACCCTGGGCGTGATCTCGCTCCTCGTGATCTTCTCCCTGATCGCCGCCTTCGCCTTCCCCGTCTTCTACGCCGGCAACAACATCTACAACCTCGTCGGCAGCAGCATCACCGTGATGATTCTCGCCGTCGGCATGACGATCGTGCTCATCTCAGGTGGTATCGACCTCTCCGTGGGGGCGGTGATGGCGCTGTGCGCAGGCACGGCGGCGAGTGTGATCAAGCTCGGCGCACCGTTGTGGGTCGCCTTCCTGTGCGCGCTTCTCGTCGGAGTCATCGCTGGGCTCTTAAACGGGTTCCTGGTGACGCGCGTGGGACTTCCAGACTTCATCGGCACGCTCGCCATGCTCGGGCTCGCGAGCGGTGTGCTCTATATCGCGACTCAGGGGGTTCCGATCATCGGGTACATGACGAGCGAGTACTACGTCATCGGAGGGCTCGAGCCGCTGTTCGGCCCCGTCACGCTCCCCATGGTCGTCGCTTTGGTGCTTGCGCTCGCCGCCGGATGGCTATTGTCCCGCACCAGGCTCGGCACCCATTTCTTCGCGGTCGGGAGCAACGCGGTCGCGGCACGTCAGTCGGGAGTCTCCGTGCGCTGGGTCAAGACGCAGGCCTACGTCATCAGCGGAGTCTGCGCTGCCATCGCCGGAATCATCCTGGCGGGTCGCAACAACAATGTGCCCGCCGACCTGGGCACCGGATACGAGATCCAGGCGATCTCGGCGGCCATCATCGGCGGTGCTTCTCTCATGGGCGGTCGAGGCCGCGTACTCGGCGCCATTCTCGGTGCTCTGACCCTGGCACTTGCGATCAACATCATCAATCTGGCTGGCGTGCCGTCGAGCTTTCAGAAAATCGTGATCGGCGCGATTCTGCTTCTCGCCGTCATCGCCAACTACCTCAGTGAACTTGCACGGAACGCTGCCCTACGGCGGCGCGCCAAACGCGACTCTCAAGCGCCGTCGCTTGAGCGCACCAAGAAAGAGATCTGAATCGCCAGCGTCTTGGCGCTGGCCCACAGTGAAAGGAAAGATCAGATGTCACAAGAACAACTCACCCTCCGCACGCATGGCGCGCGCGGACCAGTCCTAAAGCGGTTCGCCGCCTTCGCTGCGAGTGGTGCCCTCTTGGTCGGACTCGCCGCATGCACCACCGTCGGCAGCTCGAACAACGAGGGTTCCACGGCGTCGGGTGACGGTGGTGCCGCACTATGCGGGAGCGCAGAGGAACAGGCCGCGATTACTGCTGCGGTCGATGGCCGTACGCTCAAGGTCGGATACACCCCGCCGATCCTGTCCGAGTTCTACACGCAGGTCGAGAAATCTGCCTTCAATCGGATGCACGAGCTCGAGGAGTGCTACGGCATTCAGTGGGAGTGGTCCCGTCAGGGTGCCCTCAACGACGCGCACTCCGGTGTCGAGGCGGTCGGCATCGTTCAGAACTTCATCTCCAATGAGTTCGATGCGGTGTTCGTATGCTCCGCCGCGCCGGCTCCCACGATGCAGGAAATCTACGCTGCGGGGTCGGAAGGCGACGTTGATTTCTACCAGTTCAACTCGACGGAGGAGCTCGCCAACCCGTCGCAAGCTGACGACCCCACGGGCGGGCTCTTCACCGTCTCGAACATCGGCTATGACGACCGCTGGCAGTCCGGCTACATCGCGGGTCTGTACCTGGCCGAAGAGCTGAACGGCGAAGGCGACATCATCCAGATTCTCGGGCCTTCGGGCTCCGACTGGACCAAGCTGCGTCAGCAGGGCTTTGAAGCGGCGATCTCGGAGTACCCCGGCATGACGATCGTCGGTTCCGCCGACGGCGGCTATGTCAGGGATCAGGGCTTGACCGCCGCACAGGATCTCCTGACGAAGTTCCCTGACGTTGACGCGATCTACGGCGAGAACGAAGACATGGCTCTCGGGGCCTCGCAGGCCATCGATCTCGCCGGTCTGCAGCACTGGGACGGGACCTCCGGCATCATCACGATCGGTGCCGATGGCCTCCTCTCGGGCATGGACTCGATCCGCCAGGGCAAGCTCACCGCGACGGTCGATGTGAACTCGGTCGAGATGGGCCGCACCATGATCGACACCCTGTTCCAGCACGAGATCCTCGGGATGACCGTTGCACAGTTCATCCGCATCCCGACCATCGTCGTCGATCAGTCGAACGTGGACTGGGCAGAGGCGAAGATCGCAGCGTCGCTGGCTGGACCCGGCAACTACTAGCACTCCGTCGCACTGTGGGGCGCTCTGCGAGGCAGTGGAGCGCCCCACGGCGAGACACACAAACAACACATGTCACAACCAGAGAGGTGTGAACGCTGATGGTCGAGAAGAATGATCCAGTAGACGTCGTGATCGTCGGACTGGGAGCGGGTGGAGGGCCGGCCGCTAAGGTACTGGCCGAGGCCGGGTACTCGGTGGTGGGATTCGACAAAGGACCATGGCTTCGACCGAGCGAGCACTACTCGGGCGACGAGCTGAAGTTCCAGAATCGCAGCTACCTCTGGCCAGACGTGGACCTCATGCCGCGCACAGTCCGCAGCGACGAGAGCTCTGAGGGCCGCATCTTCAACTTCTCCCCCGTGCCATCGGCCGTCGGCGGGGGAACCACCCACATGGCCGGCTGGACGCCTCGCCCCCGGCCATCCGACTTCATCATGCGATCGCTGCACGGTGACATCGAGGGCGCGAGCCTGGCCGACTGGCCGTACCGCTACGAGCACCTCGAGCCCTACCTCACGAAAGTGGAGTGGAGCTACGGGATCTCGGGACTGGACGGCGCGGAGATCGGTGCAGGATTCCGATCCAAGCCGTACCCCAGTGGCCCGCTTCCCCCGACCAAATTCGGAGCGAAGTTCTACGAGGGGTGCCGCAAGCTCGGCATCAACGCGATGCCGCTTCCCATGAGCCACTTAACGGAGCGGAACGAGCTCGGTCGCAAGGCAGTGAACAGAACGAGCTTCTGGAACCAATACGGCGACCCGACGGAGACCCGCTCGACGGTCGCGACGACCTACATTCCCGACGCGCTCGCGACGGGCAATTTCGAGGTACGGGCAGACACCTTCGTTCGAGAGGTCAAGGTCGACAAGAACGGACGAGCGACCGGTGTCGTGTACATCGCACCGGACGGCTCGGAGCATCTGCAGGAGGCGACCGTCGTGATCCTGGCACTCGGTGCTATCGAGTCCTCGCGCCTGATGCTGCTGTCCAAGTCCCCTCGGTTTCCCGAGGGTCTCGCGAACGACTCCGGGTTGGTCGGCAAGAACGCCACGTTCCATGAGTACCTGTTCGCTGTCGGGCTCTTCAATCGCGAGGTGACTGATCCGCTCAACGGCTTCACCGGCAACTATCAGAGCGGCGGCTCGATGCACTTCTACGAGACCGATCACAACCGTGGGCACATCGGGGGTGGCATCATCGCGACGACCCAGATCGGCCAGCCCATCAATCCGATCCTGCCCGGCAAGCCCGTCTGGGGCGAGGCTCGAAAGACGCCGATCGCGACTACTTCCTGCACTCGATGAAGATCGGCATGATCCTGCAGGATCTGCCGCAGGAGACCAACCGTGTGGATCTCGACCCGACGGTGAAGGATCGCTGGGGCATGCCTGTCGCGCGCATCACCAACAAGCCGCACGCCAACGACACCGCCATGAGCAGGTGGCAGATCGACAAGAACGTGGAGATCCTCGAGGCGGCCGGCGCCGTGCGGACGATGCCGGTGTACCTCGGAGACGAGTTCACGGGCAACGCCTGCCACCAGCACGGCACAGTTCGCATGGGCAACGATCCGCAGAAATCTGTGCTGAACGAGTGGGCCCAGGCACACTCAGTGGACAACCTCTTCGTGCTGGATGGATCCGGTTTCGCGACCGCCATGGGAGTCAACCCGACGCTGACGATCATGGCTCACTCGTGGCGCGCCGCCGACTACATCGCGAACACCTATCTCAAGGGACGCAGCGAACGTCTGGTACTCGAGCCCGTGTCGGCCGGGAATTAAGGAAGGAAAACACCATGGCCTCCAAATCGGAATGGAAGATCGTCGACATCTCGATCGATCCCGATTCAGACGAGAAGCTCTTCTTCACCGAGCACGAGTGGAACACGGTGGAAGCCGCCGCTGCGCGCATCATCCCCACCGACCACGATCCCGGGGCCCGCGAGGCGCGCGTGATCGTCTTCATCGATCGGTATCTCTCGGGAACCGACTTTCACTACGCGGCTGCTGACGGTAGCGGGTTCCTGCGCATGGAAGGCGAGGAAGCACGCGCAGCTCGAGCGAGAACCAACGACTTCCAGAAGATGTACCGCGAAGGCGCTAGCGAGCTCGACGCCATCGCCGAGCGGCATGGAGCCCCCGATTTCGTGAGTGCCGACGAGGCGACTCAGGACGCGATCCTCGTGGAGATCAGCGGGGCTCCCAAGCCCAAGCATGTTCGCCTCGACGAGCACGAGGTGTTCCACTCGCGCCTACAGGGCAACACGGACACGGGGAAGAGCTTCTTCGACACTCTCGCGTTCCACGTGCGTCAGGGCTTCTACGCGGATCCCGTCTACGGGGGCAACAAGGGCCGCGTCGGCTGGAAGGTGATCGGCTTCCCCGGCCCCGAATCACTCAAGGACACGATGGACGGCACCTACACGACGGCGCCGTACTTCGTCGAGCAGTACGACTGGCGCGAGCTGCTGCTCGCGTATGACGGTCCGGAGACCGCGTAACAACTGCGCTCTAAAGCGTGTGACTACACCACCACCCAATAGGAAAGGAAGAATCACGATGTCGAACTTCGAGGACAAGCTCAATAAGTGGGTCGACCGCACATACCGGTACGTGCCCGACAAGATTGACCTCTCCCGCACGGTCATCCACATGTTGGATGTACAGAATCTCTGCCTCGACAAGCGAGGCGCCGACTACGTCCAGAGCGTTGGTGGGGCGCCTTCCGGTGAGGAAACGCTCGTCCAGGCGAAGAAGGTCCTGGATGCTGCCCGGGCCAAGAACCTCAAGATCAACTGGTCGATGTGGGGAATGGACCCCAACGGGTACGACATCGGTCTGTGGGGGGAGAAGTATCCCGCGTGGAAGGAGCCGGACTCACCGTTCAACCACGGCACGTTCCACGGCGCTCTGTGTGACGGCTTCGTGCCGGAGGATGGCGAGGCCGTGCTCCGCAAGCACCGCAACAGCAGCTTCTTCGAGACGCCCTTCAACAGCTGGCTCCAGCAGGACGACTGCGAGTACCTCGTGATCGTCGGATCCTCGACCGGCAACTGCGTGCCCACCACCACGCGTGACGGATTCGAGAAGGGCTACAAGGTCATCGTGGTCGCCGACTCGGGAACGGCCATCCCGCTGAACTCGCACGGCCGAAACCCGGACTACGACCACGAGGTGCCGGAAGGTTACGGCCAGTACTGGGAGGGTTTGCGCAACATTCAGGCGCAGTACGGAGACGTTCTCTCGACGCGCGAGTTCCTCGAGCTCATGGAGCGCTCTTCCCAGTAGCAAGACCGGGAGGGCGGACGCTCACGTTCGGGGCATCCGCCCTCCCTCACCGATCCGAGAGGACCCGCTCCACCATGACAACCACCACCCGACCCTTCGGTCAACTCGGTGTCGACGTGACTCTCGCCGGCTTCGGCAGCGTCGCTCTGGGGAACATGGGAAGGGTCGTCTCGACCGACGAATCCCGAAGCGTGATCGATGCGGCCTGGGACGGGGGCGTGCGCCTCTTCGACACAGCACCGATGTACGGCCACGGGTTGGCCGAGTACAGACTCGCCGAGCAGCTGCGTGATCATCCACGAGACGAGTACTTCCTCGTAACGAAGGTCGGGCGAACGCTGACTCCGTCATCTGATCCAGGGGATACCTCTCCGTGGGTCGACACCCCGCCGATGCGCATGGAATTCGACTACAGCTACGACGGCGTGATGCGGCAGGTCGATGCGAGCCTGCAGCGCCTGGGCATGGACCACGTCGATGCCCTGCTGGTGCACGACACCGACCGGTTCACTCACGGCGACTCTCAGTGTGATCGATTTCGTGAGGCTGTGGACGGGGCATTCCCGGCGCTCATGCGCTTGCGCGACGAGGGGGTGACCCGCGCCGTCGGCATCGGGGTCAACGAGACCGACGTCTGCCTGGCGGCGCTGGAGGAGGTCGACCTGGACTGCCTTCTCATCGCCGGTACCTTCACCCTGCTGGACCAGTCGGCAGCCGATGAGCTGCTTCCCGAATGCGAACGACGAGGGGTGGCCGTGATCAATGGCCGAGTCTTCGGCTCGGGAATCCTTGCCACCGGTACGACCCCCGATGCGCGCTTCAACTACGCCGCCGCCCCGCCTGATGTAGTCGCGATGGTGCGACGGATAGAGGACCTCTGCGCACGTCACGGGGTCGAGCTGGGCGCGGTGGCGACCCGCTTCGCGAGCTCGCATACCGCTATCGCGAACGTCTGCATCGGCGCCCGCACACCCGAGCAACAGGCGCGCAACGACCGCTGGATGAAGGCCGAGATCCCGGATGAGCTCTGGCACGAGCTCGAGGAGATACGCCGAGCATGACTGAGGCATCCGATCGAGAAGAACAAGGAGAAGTGCATGTTTGAGGAACTGAAGTCAGTGGCGGCCGCGGCCGAGAGCAAGGCAGCCGACATGGGTCTGACCGTCGTCGTGAGTGTGGTGGATGTGCATGGAAACCCTGCACTTCTGCACCGGATGACGGGCGCACCCATGCATTCACTGGAGATGGCATTTAGGAAGGCTTACACCGCGGCGACCTTCAATGTCGCCACGGCGGAACTCACCGACAAGGTTCAGCCAGGCGGACCGCTCTACGGTCTCGCAGTGAACTCGGGCTCGAAGCTGATCGGGTTCGGCGGCGGTGCCCCCTTTGTCGTGTCGAGCGGAGAGCGGTTCGGGCTAGGGATCTCTGGGGGCACTACTGAGGAGGACATCGAGATCATGCAGTCCGCGCTCGATCAGCAGGCGGCTGTGCGGTAGCTCAGCGCGTGCCGAGTCGCCAGGTCGTCATCTGCCGGTACTCGTCGCCAGGCTGAAGGACGATTGAGGGCCACTCGGGGAGTGCGGGAGAGTCGGGGACGCGCTGCGCCTCGAGACAGATTCCACCACCGGGGCCGTAATTCGCCCCGTGCCGCCCGACCGAGGGTGGGATGCGGTTTCCCGTGTACACCTGAAGGGTGGGCTCGGTCGTCGAGATCTCGAGGATTCGGCCGCTCTCGGGCTCCCACAGTGTTGCGGCGGCACCCCCCGTTCTCCCGGCCTCCAGCACGTAGGTGCTGTCGACACCCGGCCACGGTTCGCCGCTCGCGGTCGGTAGATCGTCGCCGATCCGCCGCTCGGAGCGGTAGTCGTACGCACTACCGGCGACGGCGGTGACGCCGCCTATCGGGAGGAGCTTCTCGTCGGTCGCGAGTATCTCATTCGCCCTGATGTGCAGAACGTGATCCACGATGGACCGGCTCGCATCGCCGCTGAGATTGAAGTAGGTGTGGTTGACGAGGTTCACGGGAGTCGGCGCGGTTGTGGTCGCACGAAAGCCGAGTTCGAGCTCGTTGGTCTCGGTGAGACAGTAGGTCGCCGTGACCGACAGTGTGCCGGGATACCCCTCCACGCCGGCTTCGCTGAGGTGCTCGAACGCGGCCTCTCTCCCATCGGGGCTCGTGAGCACGGTCCACTCGACTCGATCGAGTGCCCGCTCCGGGCCTCCGTGAAGATGGGTGTCGCCCTCGTTGGCGGCGACCCTAAAGTCCAGACCGCTCCCCAGGAACCGCGCACGAGCGAGTCTGCCCGCGACTCGACCCACGGTCGCGCCGTAGTAGGAGTTCGGGTTCCTCCGGTACTCCTCCTCCGTGTCGTGCCCGAGCACGATGTTTGCCCAGGATCCCGCGGCGTCTTGGGCGATGAGTTCGACCAGTCGCGCCCCGTACGTCGACAGCACCGCTGTGGTTCCTTGCTCATTGCGCAGAGTCACGAGAGTCATCTAGGCGCTCCCTTCCAGGATCGTGTCGATGGTCGGCGGCTCGCTAGCCACGTCGCTCGCGGTCGGATCCGACAGCAGTGCGGAGAAGGCAAGCTCGGCTGCTCCGACCAGGAGGATGTCGTCTCGCAGTGTTGGCCGCGTGATCCGCACCGCCGAGTAGTGGGCCGCGAGCGATTCGTGAGCGACGACGGAGTGCAGCATGTCCGGCTCGGCATCGTAGAGGCTCCCCAGGAACCCTCCGAGCACGACGAGGTTGGGGTTGAAGATGGTGATCAGGCTACCGAGAGCGACTCCGAGGGCTTTCACCTGTCGCTCGATCTCCGCCTGCGCTTCTGGATTGCGCGACGCGGCGAGTGCATCGTCGAGGTCGAGCGCATCGCGGCTCTCGAGCCCCAGGCTGCGCAGCAGACCCTCGCGTCCGACCTCGGACTCGAGCGTGCCCTCGAGTCCAGCGGTGTCGCGCTTCCCACCGCTGCGGATGCGCATGTGCCCCAACTCGCCCGCATATCCCATCGCTCCCGTGAGGAGGACGCCGTTGGAGACGACGCCGCCACCGATACCGCTCGCACCACCGTTGAGGTACAGCGTGCTGCCCGCATGAGTGCTGCCCCCGAACACCGTCTCGGCCAGTACGCCCAGGTGCGCGTCGTTTCCCGCCCGTACCGGCAGACCCGTTTGCGTGGCGAGCATCTGCGCGAGAGGCTCCTGTCTCCAGTTCAGGTGGGGAGCGAGTGCGACGGAGCCATCCAGCGTATTGGTGAGACCGGGAACCGCCACTCCGATGCCCACGATGCGCGAGTCGTCCGGCAACATGGTCTCGATCCCCTCGATGATCGCCGCCGTGATGTTCACGGCTTCCTTCAGCGTGGGCGGCTTGTCGGTCGCGTACCGGATCTTGCGGTGGACACGCCCGCCGAGTCCGACGATCCCGACAGTGATGGCGTCGATCTCGGGATTGACCGCGATGGCGATGACTCGATCGCTAGGTCGCAGAGACATGCTGGGTCGACCAGCAGACTTCTTCGCGCCATTGCCATTGGTGCTGGCCTCGACGACGAGACCGCGGTCGATCAGCTCGTTGACAAGGATCGTGATGGTCGATCGATTGAGACCGGTCGATTCGGCAAGATCACTCCGCGCGAGCGGACCGTCATGGTGGATGCGGGTGAGGATAGCTGACAGGTTGTGCGCCCGGAGGCTGCCGAGATTCGAGCCGGGCGTCTTGTGGAATCGATCGGGGACCACATCCGGCGCGGTGGTCTTGCGCATGGACATGATCGCACTGCCTTCCACTGGAACCGTCTCAGCGAGGAATCTCGCTCCCCCTCACAATACCAGCGGGCCTATTAATTCATGCTTGATCTAAATAGGTCCATCGGGATAGCATCGATGCATGTCGAGCCTCAAAGATGCAGCGAGTACGCGCCCCATTCGCACCGCGGTCGTCGGATACGGGCTGTCAGGACGCGTCTTCCACTCCCCTTTCATCGACGCCGATCATAATTTTGAGCTGACAGCAATTGTCACTGCGAACGACGAAAGAGCGACGTTGGCAGCGAAACAGCACCCATCAGCGCGCATTTGTCGTGACTTCGGGGAATTGAACGCCGTAAACGGAGGTATAGATCTCGTCGTCCTCGCCGGACCGCCCGACAGTCATCGCGATCTCGCCCTGACGTCATTGGCGATGGGTTCAGCCGTGATCATCGACAAACCTTTCGTTCCGTCGGTGAACGATGCGCAACTCATCCGCGATGCTGCAGGCAAGGCCGGTCGACCCGTCATGGTCTTCCACAACCGTCGGTGGGACGGGGATTTCCTGACTGTTCGGTCTCTGATCGAGGAGGGGCGTCTCGGGGAGGTGTTCCACTTCGAGTCTGCATTCGAGCACTGGGCACCCGAGGCGACGAGCGGCTGGAAGGACCAGCTGCCGGCCTCGAAGGGCGGCGGCGTCGCCTGGGATCTCGGCAGCCACCTCGTCGACCAGGCGATACAGCTGTTCGGGCCTGCGACCTCCATCGGGACGCGGCTGCGCACGGTTCGAGTCGGTGGCGGCAACGACGACCACTCGGAGATCCACCTGGAGCACGACTCCGGCGTCGTGTCCCGTCTGCTGATGACCAGGGTGAGCCATCCGACCGCGCCGCGGTTCCGGGTTCTGGGTTCTCGGGGCAGCTTCGTCTGCTATGGATTGGACCCGCAAGAGCCGGCACTCGACGCTGGTGCTCGGCCCACCGACGAGGGTTTCGGTGACGTCTCGCCGGACGACTACGGCACTCTCATCGAGCAGACCGCGGCGGGAGCCGTCTCGTCGCGCATCCCCACCGCGACCGGCGACTACGCAGAGTTCTACCGACGGGCGAGCGCCGCAGTTCGGGGCACCGGCCCCGAGCCCGTGCCTGTGGAGCAGGCTCTCGAGGTCGTCGCCGTTCTCGAGACGGCTGTTACGGCCGCGCCTGCGACGACCTCGTCGTGACTCAGCAGCATCCCCACACACCATGACAAACTAAGGAACGAGACATGGCAACGACGCCCACCCCCGCAGACAAGTTCACGTTCGGCCTCTGGACGGTCGGCTACAACGGGGCTGACCCGTTCGGTGGGCCCACTCGCGCACCCCTCGACGTCGTGCACGTCGTCGAGAAGCTCAGCGAACTCGGCGCCTACGGCCTCACGCTGCACGACGACGACCTGTTCGCGTTCGGCTCGACCGACGCTGAGCGGCGCAGCCAGATCGACCGCCTCATCGCGGCCAAGGGGGCCACGGGCCTGCAGACGCCCATGATCACCACCAACCTCTTCAGCGCGCCCGTCTTCAAGGACGGCGGCTTCACCTCGAACGACCGCGCCGTGCGGCGCTTCGCTCTGCGCAAGGTGCTGCGCAACGTCGACCTCGCCGCCGAGCTCGGCGCGCACACCTTCGTCATGTGGGGCGGCCGCGAGGGCGCCGAGTACGACTCCGCGAAGAACGTCGGGGCCGCGATCGAGCGCTACCGCGAGGCGGTCAACATCCTCACCCAGTACGTGACCGACAAGGGCTATGGAATCCGCTTCGCGATCGAGCCCAAGCCGAACGAGCCGCGCGGCGACATCCTGCTGCCGACCCTCGGTCACGCCATGGCGTTCATCGAGACGCTCGAGCACCCCGAGCTCGTCGGTCTCAACCCCGAGGTCGGGCACGAGCAGATGGCGGGTCTCAACTTCACCGCGGGCATCGCGCAGGCGCTCGAGGCGGGCAAGCTCTTCCACATCGATCTCAACGGCCAGCGCGGCATCAAGTACGACCAGGATCTCGTCTTCGGCCACGGCGATCTGCACAACGCGTTCTCGACCGTCGACCTGCTCGAGAACGGGGCCCCGGCGGCGGCCCCGCCTACGACGGCCCCCTCCACTTCGACTACAAGCCGTCGCGCGCCGAGGCGAGTCGAGGCGTCTGGGAGTCGGCCAAGGCCAACATGCGCAACTACCTCACTGCGCGAGAAGGCGGTCGCGGCCTTCCGCGCCGACCCCGAGGTGCAGGAGGCGATCGCCGCCGCCCGCGTCGCCGA
>CAWIKY010000003.1:0-358136 GCA_963836905.1 uncultured Alphaproteobacteria bacterium | reverse complement strand
CGACCTCGTAGCCTTCACGGCGAACCTGGGTACCGACAGCAAACCCGACCGGGCCTCCCGCAGCCGTGACACCGCTTTCACCCGACAGAATCGCATCGAAAACCAGCAATTCGGTTGTGTTGGAGGTGAATGTCGGGCCCGTCAGAAATTCAGCAAGCTCAGGTGTGTTTTCCAGACCCGGAACATATCCGGGGTTGGGCTGACCGGTGATGGCGCTTGCCTGGATACCGTTGGAGAACGGGTTGTAATACTGGCACCCGCCCTGACCCGGGACAGCTCCGGTCGGAACAGCTCCGGTCACAGGATCAGCGCAGATGCCGAAGCCGTTGAGCGCTGCCGACAAACCGTTGATGAACGTATCGTTCGTCAGGCGGTCGCCCGTGGTGGTGTGATAGGTGAGATCGGTGCGCCATAGCAGGCCGTTTTCGAACTCGCCGTCGAATCCACCGGAAATCCGGTAGCTGTCATAGGTCCGCGATCCTTCCTGCGCGCCGCCCGTTCCCGGGAAGCCGCCATAGCCGAAGACGCGGCCGATGAAGAGGGCTGCAACCGTTCCGGCAGGAAACGCGCCCGGATTGTCAGCCCTGTATTGAACGAAGCCCGGATGGTTGGCGGGCACGACCTGGCTGGTAAGAACCTGCGGCGGATAGGACGGGGACGTCTTCCACTCCGGAACATCGGTGTGCGCGTACAGGCCTTCGAGATGGAAGTTGATGCCCGAGGCGAACTCGTAATTGAACTCGGAGAAGATCTGGTAGCGCTCTTCTTCTTCCACCAGATTGTCGAACTGCGTGAACTGAAAGAGGCAGGTCGGAGCCAGAACGCCGCCGAGCGGCACGCAGCCGACATCGTTGACATTGAATGGCGGGATCGGGCCGACGCCCGTTGGGCCAATACCGAGCGGTACGAACCGGCCCGGATTTGAAAGGGACGAGAAACCGCCAACGCTGTTTTCAGCGACGGTCGGCACCCCGATAGCGGAGTCCAGAAGAGAGACTTCCGAGCGCTTGTTATAGCCGATGGATGTGATCCAGTTGCCGCGTTCGAATTGCAGGCCATATGCGCCCGAAATGTCGAAGTCGCCGTCAGACCCCTCGAAGGTCTTGTAGTCGGCAGTGACTTCGAGACCATCAAGGTCCTTATTCGTGATGAAGTTGACGACACCGGCTATCGCGTCCGAACCGTAAAGCGCGGCTGCGCCGTCTTTAAGGATCTCAACCCGTCCGATCGCAGCGGCGGGTATGGTGTTGGTGTCGACATAAAGCTGTGCCTGCTCGCCGATGGCGTACGGCGCGAAGGTCTGGCGCTTGCCGTTGAGAAGGACAAGCGTGCGGCCCGGCCCGAGGGCGCGCAGGTTGATGTTCGCTGTACCTTCGAGGCCGTTCGAGGCGAACTGGTTGGTCTCGCCATCTGTACCGTTAGAGACGCCGAGGTTGCGGATAAGTTCAGTAAGGGACGGATTGCCCTGAAGCTCAAGCTCGACATCGGTGATGACATCGACGGGCAGTGCGGCCTTCTCGGACGAACCGGCAATGAACGAGCCGGTGACTACCACCTGGTTCTGGACGAGGTCGTCCTCGGGTGATTCTGCTATTTGTGCGCTGGCAGCGCCCGCGGCAGATGCCAACAATGCGAGGGTCGAAACCCCGTAAATCAGCTTTCGGATATCGCGCATATAAACTCCCCATATGTTTGACGGAACGGTTTCCCCCGCTCTCGAACATGACTGTATGATGACACCTTTCTCTGGGGAAGCCGGGATACGTGACGCGCTGCAACAATTAACGCCGCGGTTTCCGGACTGGTCGAAGCCGTCAACCATTGCGATCGACTACTGGCTTTTGCGGGCGTGTTGACGTTGCGGCAGATCAATCTGGCGCGCAGACGGGATGCGTGCAGAACTCTGGAACAAACACTGGCAATTTTATTGACCGAGCAGATGCTTTTCGCAGCCGGAACATGTCGGCAATCCGCATCTGTTCTCTTCGCAGCTGCAATAAATCAGCGCGCCAGATTAGGGATAGCTGTTGCGGGCCTGCAACATAGCGGTGACGAAATGCGGGGTCTTTCCGGACACATTCGACAGAGATCGGAACCAATCTTCCCGTCCAGGGGCCTGTCGAAAGCTGTCTGGTCCCGCAAACGGTCGAGGAATGCCTGCCTTCGTCCGTCGCGCGCAAATGCCGTCCTTGGTGGGCGCTTTGACGCAATTGACTTGCCGGTGACAACCCTTCCAAGACAATCGCAGGTCTGATTGGCTCATTTCAGCGGGACCATTTCCGACCGTCAAGAACAAGGTGACCCGTAAAGGGCCGCAAGGGAGACAAGGCAAATCATGAAATCAGTACTATTTTCGACACTGTCACTGGTGGCGCTTGGCGCAGCATCGTCCGCACTGGCGCAGGAGACAGACGCTCCGGAACGCCGCGATAATGCGGTGTCGCGGGTTCTGCAGACCGTGCAGGTGACAGCCACCAAAAAAGCGGACGTGGAAGACGTCCAGTCCGTGCCGATTTCGGTAACCGCGTTCAATGCCGAAACACTTGATGCGCTGAAGGTGCGTTCGCTGCAGGACCTGACCTATTCTGCCCCCAACGTTGCACTCGATGATATCGGAACCGCACGTGGTACGGCCAACTTCTCGATTCGCGGCCTTGGTGTGAACTCGTCCATTCCGTCGATCGATCCGACCGTTGGCGTGTTCATCGACGGCGTGTATCTTGGGGTGAACAATGGTGTCGTGTTCGACCTCTTCGACCTTGACAGCGTTGAGGTTCTACGTGGGCCGCAAGGTCTTCTTTTCGGGCGCAATACCACTGGCGGCGCAATCGTCATCAATACAGGTAATCCCACCGATACCTTCCAGTACAAGGCACAGGCGTCGGTCGACGGCCCGCTCGATGATGACCGTGGCGGCGTGAACTCGACGATACAGGCGACCGTCTCCGGCCCGCTGATCGAAGGCAAGCTGAACGGCAAGATCGGTGCCTACTACAATTCCGACGCAGGTTATTTCAAGAACCTCGCCTTCGGAGACAATCTCGGCGAGGCACAAACAGAGATCTATCGCGGCGCGCTCGAATGGCTGCCGACGGAAAACCTCACAATTCTCGGCAAGGGTGAGTATTTCACCAGCCGCGGTGATGGCCCCAATGGCCAGAACCGGGGCGTCTACAGCCGTGATACCTTCGATATCGCAATCGACAGTCCCGGCACGCAGGAAGTCGATGCCTTCCTCGGATCACTACGCATCGATTACGACGTGGATTTCGGAAACGGAACGATCACGAACATTCTCGGCTATCGCGACTACAAGTCGACCACCGATAACAGCGACATCGACGCGCTTCCTCTCTTCCTGTTCCACTCCGATGCTGAAATTGCACAGGAGCAGATATCCAACGAGCTTCGCTATGCCGGAACGTTCGGCAAAGCCGAGATCACCACTGGCGTCTATTATTTCGACCAGGAAATTCTCTATACCGAAGTGCGCGACCTGCCGCCGCTTTCCCCGCTGACCTTCTATGGCGGCGGGCGTCAGGACCACACCGTCTACGGTATTTTCGGGCAGGTCGATTACGCCTTTACCGAAAAGTTCACCGGCATTTTCGGTCTGCGGTACTCCAGTGAGGAAAAGGATGCCCGGCATTACCTACATCCGGCCCCGTCCGGCCTGTTCCTTCCTGGATGCCAGCTGCCCGGTGACCGGCACCAATCCGTTCATTCCGACCGAAAACAATGGTTTCACGGACGGCGATGAATGGTCGAACTTTACGCCGCGTCTCGGTTTCCAGTATTTCGCGACAGATACCGCGCAAATCTTCGGCAACTACACGAAGGGGTTCCGCTCCGGCGGTTACAACTTCCGCATCACGTCGCCTGCGGCCTTCGAGGCTCTCTTCCCGGCTGGCCAGACCCGTGCGTTCGACGAGGAAGAAGTCGATAGCTTCGAACTGGGCTTGAAATTCCAGACCGAAGACGGGCGCGGGACCCTGAACTCTGCGGTCTTCTTCACGCAGATCAAGGACATGCAGCGCGAGCTGAACCTCTCCAGCGCAACATCGGGCGTCTTGCAGACGATCATCAACACCGCAGATGCCGACATTCTGGGACTGGAAATCGAGGGGCGCTATGCCGTTACCGACAACTTCCTGCTGACCGGCAATATCGGCCTCATCGATGCCGAATACACCGACGTTCTGTTCGACATTTCGTCTGACGGTGTGGTGAACGGTGATGATCTGGCACTGGCCCTGCCGCGTGTGCCGGAAGCCACCTATGGCTTCGGATTCATCTACGATCTCGATCTGGCTTCGAACGGCTCGCTCGTGACACGGGCGAACTACCAGTATCGCGACGAGTTTGCCTATACCGACAACAATTTCGGCTTCATTCAGGACGCGGACAATCTCGACGCGAACCTGACGTGGAATACGCCGTATGACGGTCTGTCGGTCTCGCTTTACGGTCGCAACCTTCTCGATGAGGTTCAGGCTGGCGGCGACACGCAGGTGCCATTCGGCGGTGCCGTCGCGGCAGCCGTTCCGGGCGGTGTGAACCGGTCGAACGGTATCAACGCACCGTTTGATCCGAACCCAGCTGCCGGCACATTCTCGCCTCTGAAAAAGGGCAGGGTAATCGGTATCGAACTGACGATCCGGGGCTAGCCGCCGCAAGGTCTCTTGCAGCAGACCCGTATGCACCCATCATCAAGGGCGGGGACCGGACAGGTCCCCGCCTTTTTTCTTTGGACGAGGCCAGATCAGATATGAGCGACTCAGACTTGCCATTCGCGGACCTCGGTCCGGATTTTGCCGATCCAGTGACGGCGGCCGAGTTTCCGAAAGCCATCCTGCGATACCGCAATGACCGTGCTGCCCGCACGATCGCGATTGAAGAGCTTTCCGACGCCGACTGGATACGCCATTTCGCGCGGTTCGAGCCTCTACCCGGCAACATGCAAGGCCCGCTCGCCATCCGTTATCACGGACATCAGTTTGGCACCTACAATCCGGATCTGGGTGATGGACGCGGCTTTCTCTTTGCGCAGATACGCGCAGAAGACGGACGTCTTCTCGATCTGGGCACCAAAGGCTCAGGCCGGACGCCCTGGTCGCGGTCCGGCGATGGTCGCCTGACGCTGAAGGGCGGGGTTCGTGAGATTCTCGCCAGTGAAATGCTGGAAGCGCTGGGGGTGCGGACCTCGAAAACACTCAGCCTGATCGAGACGGGCGAGGCCCTGCAGCGCGGTGATGAGCCGAGCCCGACCCGGTCATCTGTCATGGTCCGGCTCTGTCACAGCCATATCCGGTTTGGCGCGTTCCAGAGGCTGGCCTATCTGGACGAGCAGGCTAATCTGGAAACGCTGATCCGGCACAGCGCAGAGGTCTACCATCCTGATACCCTTCGCGGGAGCGTGGCAGAGACCGCCGCCGCTCTGTTCGAGCGCATCGTGGAGCGCACGGCGCAAATGGTGGCGGGCTGGATGGCGGCGGGGTTCGTGCATGGCGTCATGAACACCGACAACATGAACGTCACGGGTGAGACCTTCGATTTCGGTCCGTGGCGGTTCTTGCCGAAAAGTGACCCGAACTTCGTGGCCGCTTATTTCGACCAGACGGGGCTTTACCGGTTCGGACGCCAGCCCACGGCTGCGCTATGGAATCTGCAGCAATTGGGCGGCGCGTTTGCCATGGTGGCAGACCCCGAAGCGCTGACTGAAGGCCTGAAAGCCTTCACGCCGGCTTATCAACTGGCACTGCGCGATGCCAATTTTGCGCTGCTCGGCTGCCGGACGGGCGATCTTGGAGATGACCTCGAGCTCTTGCAGACCCTCTTTGCCTGGATGACGGAAACGGGTGCCAGCTGGCCGCAAACCTGGTTCGACCTTTTCTGCTGGCCGGAACGCGGTGTCCCGGAGGCCAGTCCGCAGGCAGCGCTTTACCGGGGTGAAGGCTTCGCAACTCTGGACGCCGCGCTGAAGGCTTGCACCGCCGAACGGCCCGAGCGGCTGGCGCACGCCTACTTCCGGCGCGATACGCCAGAGACCCTGATGATCGAGGACGTCGAAGCCCTTTGGGAGCCTGTTGCGGAGTCAGATGACTGGAGCGCGTTCGTTGCCAAGCTGAACGGCCTCGCGTCAATGCGCGAGGCCTATGACTGGCAGGACCAGCCTAGCTGAACTGCGGCGCGATCTTGAAGTTCTTGGCAAGGCGCAGTTTCTCCATCACCAGCAAGGCCGTACCGTTATAGTCGACGATGCGGTTCCAGATGCCCTTGCGGGGGCGGTGCAGGATGCTCGCCGGAAAATCATGATGATGATCATGGAAGGCTTCACCGCCGGTGAGCAGCGCCAGAACATGGTCGAACCATTTCGGCGTTTTCAGGTGTCCGAACACGTTGATGCCCAATGTGGTCGCATGGAACTGCGTGGCCCGGCCCAGAACGAACGCCGCATGTATGATCAGCGTCAGGACGAGCGATCCGCCCGTTGCCCAGACGATCGCATAGATGATCGCGGGCACGACGAGGTGCAGGATCAGCGACAGCGTATTGTAATTGCGGTCACCGAAGCTGATGATCTTGTTGTTCTTGATCCAGAGCGGCATCGGACGCTTCAGGTCGGCATCGTCACGAAACAGGATCCAGCCGGTCCACGCCCAGAAGACGCTCTCGAACGGGTTATGCGGATCACCCGGCTTGTCGGCGAAACGATGATGCTGCGAATGGTAGTTGATCCAGTCCTTGAAGCTGCCCTGCATGGCAACGAGGCAGTTGATCAGAACGAAAACCTGCGCCGGGGCTTTCAGGTCGCCCGCCTTGTGCTGCCAGATGCGGTGCAGCGGCCCGATGCCGAGATTGCAGACCACGACAGTGACGGCAAAGATGACAATGGCCAGCGGCGCATACCACCAATGCAGAACGGCGCTCTCAAGGCCCAGCCCGAGCCCTACGGCGAGCGCAAGCCCGATAATCCCAAGTCCGGGATAGATGAAGGCCGAGAACAGGCTGCCATAATCGAGCGTCTTGAAGGTCCTCGGAATGGCGAGGGACCGGGGAAGAATGTTCGTCATCGTCGTCCGTTCATGTCTGTCGGCAGGTGCGCCGGGCAAGCAAAATATACGCATGCAGAGGTAAGTCGGTTGCGATAGATTCGCAATAACAAGTGCTGCGTCATATGCGTTACGAATTGGTCACCAAGGCGAGGGGTGTGGCTGCCGGATCAATGGGCGTCGCGTGCCAGCGCGGTGTCGATCATCGAAGCGGTCTCCTCTACCCCGAAAACGGCGATAAAGCTTCCGAAACGCGGGCCCTGGCTCTGGCCCAGCAGAACCTCGTAGAGCGCCTTGAACCAGTCGCGCAACTGTTCGAACCCGTGATCCTTTCCGACCGCGAAGACCAGGCTTTGCAAGGTTTCGGCGTCCGCTTCGCCCTCATGTGTCTGTAGTCGCTGTGCCAGATTGGACATTGCCTCGCGCTCTTGCGGGTCCGGCGCGCGATAGACCTTCGACGGCGCGATGATGTCGGCATAATAGGTCAGCGCGTGACCGGCCAGCGCGTCCAGAAGCGGTTCGGTTTGCGGCGTCGCGCTCGGCGCGTAGCGGGAAATGAACCCCCACAGCGTTTCCTTGTTGGCAGCGTTTGCTACGGCCACGAGGTTCAGGAGCAGGGCAAAACTGACCGGCAGAGAGACAGGCTCGGGCTTGCCGCCATGAATGTGCCAGACCGGGTTCTCGACCTGCTTTTCCGGGTCTTCCTCGCCGAACTTTTCGAGAAAGGTCAGGTACTCGTCGACCGCTTTCGGGATCACATCAAAGTGCAGGCGCTTCGCCGTCCGGGGCTTCTGCCACATGTAGAGTGCAAGGCTCTCGTCGGGGGCATATTTCAACCAGTCCTCGACGCTCAGACCGTTGCCCTTTGACTTGGAAATCTTCTCACCCTGCGCATCGAGGAAGAGCTCATAGACATATTGTTCCGGCGGACGGGCGCCCAACACCTTGCAGATCTTCGAATAGATCGGCGCATTGGCCTGATGGTCCTTGCCGAACATTTCAAAGTCGACCCCGAGGGCTGCCCATCGCATGCCGAAATCGGGCTTCCACTGCAGTTTCACATGACCGCCGGTGACTGGGACCGTTGCGAGCTTTCCCGTCTCGTCCCTGAACGTGACTTCGCCCTTGCGTGGGTCTACCGATTGCATCGGCACATAGAGAATGCGGCCGCTGGTCGGTGAGACGGGCAGGAACGGGCTGTAGGTGGCCGCACGTTCAGCGCCCAGTGTGGGCAGCATGATGTCCATGATCTCGTCATACTTTTCGCAGGCAAGCAGCAACTTTTCGTCGAAGGCTCCTGACGTGTAGAGATCGGTCGCGGACTTGAACGTATAGTCGAACCCGAACTGGTCCAGAAAGGCCCGCAGCCGCGCATTGTTATGGTGCGCAAAGCTTGGCTCGTCGCTGCCGAACGGGTTCGGAACCTTCGTCAGCGGCATGTCCATATATGCTCTGAGAGCGTCCGGGTCCGGCACGGTATCGGGGACCTTGCGCATCCCGTCCATGTCGTCCGACACGCACAGAAGCTGGGTCTTGTAGGCCCCGCCCGTCAGTGTCTCGAAGGCGTTGCTCACCATTGTCGTGCGGACAACCTCACCGAAGGTTCCGATATGCGGCAGGCCGGATGGTCCATAGCCGGTCTCGAACGTAACGATATTGGACGTTCGCTGGCCTGCCTTTTCCATCTGCTGCACCCGCGCCAACAGCTTGCGTGCAAGTTCGAACGGCCAGGCGCGGGCCTGTTCGGCGAGTTCGGTTTCCGATGGCATGTGAACCAGTCCCTGTTTCAAAGTTCTGCGACCCGGCGCGGATCAGCGGTGCGTTTTCCGGCCGGATGGACCCGCTTTGCTGGATTGGCCCGAAACCGCGAAATACCCCTTACAGCCGAAACCGCTTGAGTTTACGCCTTGTATTGCCGCACACTGTCACAAATTGGAATCGTTTTTCTCTGTCCGGGTCTACAATCCGGCCGGGACTGACAAACAAAGCCGGGTGGCATGACTATGCGCATCATGATCCTGACAAGCCTGTTCGTACTGGCTTCATGTGCTTCGACCGGTTTCCCGGGAAGCGGGACCGAACCTGTTATTGAAGCTGCCGTTCCCGCGCCTGTTGTGGAGCCTGCACCTGATGCTGCGGTTGCCGATCCGGTTGGCCCCGTCGGTCCGACCGGCCCCCTGCCAGCTGAAACGGTCGAAGCGGTCGAACCCGCCCGTTCGGTATCGGAAAGTCTCATGCTGCAGGCTTTGATCTCGGATGATATCCGCACCAATTCGGTCGCCGTGATGGGCGTTCTCTCCGGCGCGCGGCAATACTGTAATCTCAACTGGCGCAACGGTTTCATTACCTTCATCCAGAGCCTGGCCGAGTCCGGTGAGGATGTGGGCGCGGCCTCCGATACACACGGTATTTACTCAGGCGTAGCGTTGCAGAACCTGAAAAAGGCCGACTATCAGTGCACCGCGCAGGACGTGGCATCCCTGCAGACCATCACGCCCTGATCTTCTGAGCGACAGGCACACCCAACGCCCGAAGGATACCCATGCGCGCCGTCGTTTGCAGTCAGCTCAGCGATGACTTCTCCGGCGTGGACCTCAAGGACATTGATGCGCCGCAGCCCGGACGCGGCGAGGTCCACCTGCAGGTCAGTGCCGCATCGCTGAACTTTCCCGATATACTGATGACGCGCGGGACCTACCAGTTTCGCCCTGATCTGCCGTTCGTTCCCGGTATGGAAGTCTGCGGCACGGTGATCGGTCTTGGCGACGGGGTTGCCGGTTTTGAAATCGGAGACCGGGTAACCGGCGGGGCGAAGACCGGCGGGTTTGCGCAGCAGATCGTGCTTCCGGCTGCATCGCTGCGACATGTGCCAGACCGCCTGAGCGATGCACAGGCCGCCGGTTATGGCGCGGCGTATCTGACGGCCTATGTGGCGTTGGTGGTTCGCGGCAGGCTCGAAGCGGGCGAGACCCTGCTGGTTCACGGTGCATCCGGCGGGGTCGGGCTTGCCGCAATGGATGTCGGACGGCTTCTGGGCGCCCGCGTCATCGCGACCACTGGCTCACCGGAAAAGATTGGGGCCCTGAAGGCTGCAGGAGCCGAAACGGTCATCGATACGGCAGACGGGTTCCGTGAGACCGTCAAGAATCTGACCGACGGGCGCGGCGCAGATGTGATCTTCGATACGATAGGCGGCGATGTCTTTGACGAGAGCGTGCGCTGTATCGCCTTTGGCGGACGCCTGCTGGTGGTCGGATTCATGTCCGGCCGGATCGCAGACGTCACGACCAACATGCCGCTCATCAAGGGCTTTTCGGTGGTTGGTGTGCGGGCAGGCGAGTTCACACGACGCGTGCCGGAAGCGGGGCGCCACGCCCTTGAGACGATCTGGTCATGGGCCGGGGCCGGCATGACCCGGCCGCACATTCATGGCGAGATGGGGCTCGGAAAGACTGTCGATGCGATGAAGATGCTTGTCGACAGGCAGGTCGTGGGGAAGCTGGTCATTCGCCCGTGAGGGGAATTTTCAGCTCGCTTTCCGACGCTGTTCGTTCGCGGCGTCTTCGAGATTTCCGCCACGCATGTTGATCTCGTCCAGCAGGGTTTCATCGTCGACGGTCCGCCCCGCTGTCCGCTTCTGATAGACGTCCAGCTTCCGGTTGACGGCAGTATCCAGAAGGTTCGCGATCGCCTGGCGTGCACCTGACATGCCCAACGGCAAAACCCCGAGCTGGGCAAGGGCATTGACGCCCGTGGTCATGACATGCGGCTCCAGATCGTTGGACGATCCGACCCCGTCGAGATAACGCCGCAAGGCTTCTGCGGTTTTCTCAAGCGGCCTGTCCCCGGCTTCACGTGCAGCATCCCTTGCCAGAATAGCCAGATCGCGCACCGAACGCATTTCGGTGACCCGCGTTTTCGAAAGCGTGTTGCAGCCCGCTTGCAGCGAGCGGATGGCCCCTTCCAGTTCGTTGGCAGCGACCACGCCATCATCGAGTTCGACCTGTCCAGCCAGCGCATCGTCCAGACGCCGCAATACGCCTTGATAGCCTGCAGTGTCGCGCCGTCTACGACACGGTCCGACATAGGTTTTGGACCGGACGAACCGTCTGGGTGCTTCTATGACGGTCCGCAGCTTCATCTCGAGCTGGGCGGCCGAGATTGGGCGACAGACAATTTCGTCAACGCCTGCATCACGGGCTGCATCAAGCGCGGATCGTGTCATACGCGAAGCGATCAATATCACCGGTGTTTCGGATAGATGGGTCAACAGGTTGCGCCGCAAATCATGAATCGAGGGCAGGGCCTCGGACAGGTCATTATTATCCGAAAGAATCATCGCGTCTGCCTCGGCATCCGGCAAGACGCTCAACAGGTCCGCGATCCCGCTTTCAAACAGGACCGCGTCATTCTTTATGCCGCTGCCGCGCAACGCTTCCATGATGACCGTGCGCGCGAAAGGCTGACGCTCCACGGCGATCAGTTTCAGGTGCCGAGGGTCGAATGAACGGGGTTCGCGCACTTGGTTCACGAGACGGCTTTAGGCGTAATCATGAAGTTTCCGCGAGACTATCATTCGAAGGCCCTCGGCAATCGCCAGACGCTGATTATGTCCGGCGTTCTGCGAACTCAGAAGGTGACGTATCGCGCTGATGTGGGTCTGGACCACTGACCGCTGAAGATCCCCGCTGGCACCGACACCCTGGATGTATTGGGAGAGGCATTCACCGGCAATCCGTACGGGTTCGTCGCGCAGTTCGCCCGCAAGCCGCAGCGCTTCTTCAGCGACCGAAAACAGACTTTTCACCTCAGCCCGTACATTGGGGTTCATCGTCTCTGCGATACTGTCGATGTGCTCAACGCACTGGCTCAGCATTTCCTGCTTCTTTTCCTGTCCATGCTGGGTAATCGCTTCGCGGTCGGGGTCGACAAGCCGCCGCATGGCGCCCTGGTATTGCAGCTTGCGCTTCCGTCTGCGGCAAGGCCCGACATACATCTTCGCCTCTATGAAGGGGCGGGGCCGCACGAGCACCTCTTCGAGCCGCTCGGCAATCGCATTATGCGAAATCGGCTTGCACGCGAACTCATCGATCCCGGACATCCGGGCCTGTTTGACCGTCTCGATACGCGGATCACTGGTGATCATGATGACCGGGATACTGCGGTCGGGAACGATATCCTCACGGCGCATGCGGTGGACCAGATCGACCCCTGGTTCGTCAGGCAGCAAGTTCTCCAGAATGAGAACTTTCGGAAGAGAAGTCCTGCATCCGTCGAGAACTTCCGCGCCCGTGCCCGCCATATGTATTTGGTGATACCCAAGATTACGCAGGATTTCGGATAACATTGCGCGCGAATGGCGGCTCGGATCCCCCAAGAGAATGGAGGTCGCGGACTTGTTTATCGTCGCGGTGCGCGTTCTGGCCATCAGTCGTCTGGACCTCGTTTCAGGTTCGTAGGCGACGTTATCGCAAACCCGTCTGAACAAAGCCCGTGACCGATCCGTCAAATTTGGGCGGACCTGCATACGGTTTGAAAGCCATGGCAGGGAATACCGTCATGATGTGTAAGTTGAGGAACTGCGTAGAGGTGTGTTAAACACACATAAGGCCCGTTCTGACGGGATTGAGTTCTTTGACCGGAGGCGATGTGACAGGTGGCGAGAAACTTGACCAGCGTGTCCAGCTGGTGGCGTCGCGCGAGTTCAACGACAAGGTCGATGCCTGGCGTCGCGGGCAGAGCGATCTGCCATCCCGTTCAGAGGCGATTCGCAGACTGGTCTCGCTCGGTCTGAACCATGATGAGGACCATCCCATGCGAATGATCACAGCCATCATCCGGCCGCATCGCTATGAGGCCGTCCGCGAGGCGCTTTCAGAACTTGGCGTCACTGGAATTACGGCGACCCAGGTGTCCGGTTTCGGACGACAGCGCGGCCAGACCGAAGTCTATCGCGGCGCTGAATATGAGGTCATGGACGTTCCGAAAATGCGAATTGATGTAGCCGTTGCGTCCGGCCTGCTTGAAGCCGCACTCGACGTCATTTCGAAAGCGGCGGGAACGGGAAAGATCGGGGACGGCAAGATTTTCGTCACGAGCCTGTCCGGGGCCTTGCGCATACGGACCGGCGAGCGGGACGAAAAAGCCCTGATGTGACGGCTATTTGCGGAATGGCAGGCTGACGAGACGCCACAAGATCCAGATCGGGATCACGACGACCGCGCCGATTAATGCAGGCAACCAGCCATGCACGACTATGAAGCGCAGCACGGCCAGTATCGAGCCAACCAGATTTCCAAAGGCTTCGCCGAGGCTGAACTCTGCTGAAAACGGGTTTTGTCCAAGCCCGCGCAAGAGTATCCCGACAGCGAGACAGATCAGGACGAGCCGGACCCAGCCCCATAGGCCGATACCGAAAATGCGGGCGGCTGTGCTCTTGTGCTGGTGACCGAGGCGACGGTCCGGGTCGGTGTCGATAACTTGTGTTGTCGGGATTTCATCGCCGGGAAGGGGCGGCGCGCCCTGGGATCGTGTCGTAGTCGTGTTCATTGAATCCTTAACGCCCCATCCTGCCTTTCGATCCATCTTGCCCGCTCTTGCCTGACGTGTTCATAGCCCTTTCCTCGACGAAGCGGAGTCTTTCAGGCGGGTCGGCAAACGGAACCTCAAGCAAGCTGTAGCCCAGTTCCTCGTAGGCATCGCGGAGAAGCCGGTCGAACCTGTCTGCTTCTGAAAGGGTCAACTTCCGGTCCTCGTCATTGATGAATATCCCTGGCCATAGCGGGCACATCAGGATGGGATCAGCGTAGCGATACTGCCTGCCGAGATCTCTGATTTCATCGGTTGGCAATTCGTACCAGGTCGCAAAAGCAATCAGGTCCGGTATGCCCCGATCGTGTATGATCGGGTCTGAGGTCTCCGGCGATAGCCGTAGCCCATCAAGCGCTACCTGCTGCATCTCATTCAGGAAAACGAGCGGGTCAGCGTCCCCGATCAAGACACGCTCTTCTTCTCTTTGACGACGTATGACCTGTCGCGCAAACTCTTCTACCGTCCAGTATCCGGCGTCGGTAAATGCTTTGAGGAGTGTGGTTTTTCCGGTTCCCGGGGCACCGGTCAAGACGAAGCGGGGCAAGCTAGCTTCCCAGCGCGTCCAGAACCGCGTCACCCATCTTCGCCGTGGTCAGATCGCCGCCAAGATCAGCCGTTCGAGCACCGAGCTCCAGCGCTGTGTTGACTGCGGCGAAGACCGCATCGGCCGCATCGGGCCGGTCGAGACTGTAGCGAAGTGCCATCTCGAGCGAGAGGATCGCCGCGCACGGGTTGGCGAGCCCTTGGCCGGCGATGTCAGGCGCGCTGCCGTGAACCGGTTCGTATAAGCCAGGCACGCCGGGATCTCCAAGCGAGGCCGATGGCAGCATTCCGATCGAGCCGGTCAGCATGCTGGCCTCGTCGGACAGAAGGTCCCCGAACAGGTTATCGGCGAGGATCACGTCGAACTCTTTCGGCGCGCGGACAAGCTGCATGGCGCAGGCATCTGCGTACATATGGTGGAGAGCGACGCCGCCCGCCTTCAGATCGCGATCATAGAGCGCCTGCACCTCTTCGCGCCAGAACAGCCCGCTTTCCATGACATTCGACTTTTCAACTGAGCAGACACCGCCCCGCAAACGGTCCGGATTGTTGCGTCGCGCTGCGATCTCGAAGGCCACGCGGGTGATGCGATGCACTTCCGGCGTCGAATAGACGGCCGTATCGAAGCCGCGCCTAGTGCCATCGGGCAGCGTCTCGATCCCGCGCGGCGTGCCGAAATACACCCCGCCGGTCAGTTCCCGGACGATCATGATGTCCAGGCCCTCGACGAGATGCGCCTTCAGCGAAGAGGCATCCGCCAGTGATGCGAAACAGAAAGCCGGGCGCAGGTTTGCATAGACGTCCAGGCCCTTTCGCAGGCCAAGCAGACCGGCTTCAGGCCTCATGTCACGGGCCACATTCGGCCCATTTCGGACCGCCGACACTGCCAAGCAGCACACACTGGCTGGCCTTGGCGCGGGCGAGCGTATGATCGGTCAGGGGCTCGCCATGTTCGTCCAGGCTAGCGCCGCCAACAAAGCCGTACTCGGCCTCCAGATCGGGCGCAACGACGGCCAGTCACACGGGCAGTCTGGGCCATGACTTCAGGACCGATCCCGTCACCCGGCAAAAGAAGAACGCTCATGTATTTGGCTCCAGCCACGGGGTTTGCAGTTTGCGCTGCGCTTCATAGCTCTCAATGGCAGGCGAAAACTTCAGGGTCGCGGCGATGTCGTCCAGACCTTCCAGAAGCGCCTGCTTGCGCGATGGCTCGATGTCGAAGGTGTGAACATGTCCGTCAGGCAGAGTGACGGTCTGGTTTGCAAGGTCGACGCTGAACCGGTGATTCGCGCCGCCGGATTGCCCCATCATCTGTTCGACGGCCTCGCGCGGCAACACGATCGGCAGAATGCCGTTCTTGAAGCAGTTATTGTAGAAGATGTCGGCAAAGGACGGCGCAATCACGCAACGGATGCCGCGATCCAGAAGCGCCCAGGGTGCGTGCTCACGCGATGATCCGCAGCCGAAATTGTTGCCCGCAAGCAGGATTTCCGCTTTTGCAAACTCCGGACGGTTGAGAACAAAGGACGGGTCAGGCTTTCCATCCCTATCGGTCGCCAATTCGTGAAACAGGCCTTTTGAAAGGCCCGTACGCGTGGTGGTTTTCAGAAATTGCTTGGGGATGATCATGTCGGTATCGACGTTTTCGATATCGAGAGGTGCGGCAATGCCGTCAAGGCGCGTGAAAGGTGTCATGCGGTGCGGTTTGCCACGTCAATGCGGGCTTTGCCAAGCGCTCAGGAGGCGGTAACTTCAAGGAGTAATGTCGGGACATTGCAGGTGCCGGACCGGACCGTCATCACCCGGGTGCCGGGTTTGCGCCCCGTTCGGACCTCGGACACATCGATACCCGCGCGTGACAACCGGTCATGCTCGGCGTCGATATCGGCGACACGCCAGGTCAGGCCACCAAACGTGTCTGGGCCGTCCGGGTCCGGCAGTGTTCCATCTCCCAAACGTTGCACCACTTCAAGGGTAAGCGGGTTTTGCTCGCTGCCGGTCCGGAAAAACATGAAGCGCGCGCCCCATCTCGTTTCCGTCCGGTCGAGCGCCAGTCGCAATCCCAGGCGGGCACCGTAGAGGGCGGCCGCGCGATCTGGGTTCGGCGTCAGTATGACGGCATGGTCCAGCGCTGCCGGTCCGTGAGCGATGTCAGGCCCCGAAGACGCGTTGCCGCCATCCGGCTGCAGGACAAACTGGTTCAGCCCACCGGTTTGTGCCGCTTCCAGCCTGAAGCGGGACCAGGTGTGATCGCTGTCGTCGATCCGGTTGCGGATTTGGCTTGTCGTAATATCGGTCGGGGAAAGCCCGCGGCGTCCCAGCACCCGGTGGGCCTCAAGGATATCACCCGTGCTGAAAACGAGACTGGCAAGGCCCTCGCCGCCGGTCTCGATACGGCGCGCGAGCCGGGCTCCGGTCTTCGTCTGGTCGGTGCCGGGATTATCCGGTGCAATCAGTTCGAGACTGGTATTGCCGGTTCGGAAGACGGCGACAGCCACCCCGTCGTCTGAATTGCTGTGGCGAATGTCGGGTGTTCGCCCGAAAATCCCGGACCATGTTTCAATAGCCGTCTCGACCTCCGCGCAGGCCAGCACGACATGATCGAGACCGGTGATCGGCATTATCGCACGCCCTCGTGATTGCGTCTGGCACGTTCGTGCAGCTTGCGCCGGATCAGGTCATTGTTCTTGCGGTGCGCCTTGAAGCCGAAGTCGAACAGGTCACCGAGCAACGGTATCGCGCCGACGATCGAGTCGATGATGATGTTCAGAACAATCCGGACCTGCGTACCAACGCCAAGCTTCAAACGCATGGCCAGTTGCAGGAAGTAAAGGCCCAGAAGACCTGTCACCGTGTCACCGACGCCGGGGATGAGGCCGATAATGCCATCGAATCCGAAGCGAAACCCCGTACCCGGAAGCGTGAACCGGTCGTCGAACCAGCTTGCGATGGAATCGGCCCGATCGAGTGCCTGTCGCTCGTCCGCGTTCAGCATCTCGCGCAGCCAGCGGTCCTCGTCTTCCGGCGGATCAATGACAACGCTGTCGCTCATGGTCGGTAGTCCCTGCACTAGGGCTGGAAGGTTTCGGTACGGGCGTCCAGCCAGCTTCGCCCGAGATAGGTCTCTTCAGGAGCGCTCAACAACACGCCGGGTTCCAGCAAGGGGTAATTTGCATTGCCCGAACCGATCTCGTGTATGCCGGTTCGCATCATCAAATGGGACGGGCGCAACTCGGCGGGGCAGGTGACCCCGGTCGCCGAAATGACCTCGGCGAGTGCTTTCAGCGTGTTCTGATGAAACATGCAAACGCGCATCGCCTTGTCGGGGATCACCAGACCGCGCTGACGGCCGGGATCCTGCGTTGCAATGCCCGTCGGACAGGTATTTTCGTGGCAGTGCAGGGACTGGATGCAGCCAAGCGCGAACATGAAGCCACGTGCCGAGTTCACCCAGTCCGCGCCCAGCGCCATCGTCGATGCGATCTGGAAAGCGGTGACCTGCTTACCGGCGGCCGCCAGCCGGACCCGGTCGCGGATGCCGCCGCCCACAAGCAGATTGCGCATCAGGACCAGACCCTCCCGCAATGGCATGCCGATATGGTCCTGGAATTCGGCAGGTGCCGCGCCTGTGCCGCCTTCGGCGCCGTCCACGACGATGAAGTCCGGGTAGATGCCGGTTTCGATCATCGCCTTGACGATGGCGGCCGCGTCGCGCGGATTGCCGATGCAGAGCTTGAAGCCGACTGGCTTGCCGCCCGAGCGCTCACGCAGAGTGGCGATATACTCCATCAGTCCCTGCGGCGTAGAGAAGGCGGAATGTGATGGCGGCGAATAACAGGTCTCACCGAGGGGTATGCCGCGCGCCTCTGCGATTTCTTCCGTCACTTTCTCGCCGGGAAGCACGCCGCCATGGCCGGGCTTTGCGCCTTGTGACAGCTTGATCTCGATCATTTTGATCTGCTCGCCGGACGCCGTATCGGCAAATTTCTCGACGTCGAACGAACCGTCTTTATTGCGACACCCGAAATAGCCGGAGCCGATTTCCCAGACCAGATCGCCGCCGCCTGCACGGTGATAGCGCGACACGGCACCCTCGCCGGTATCATGATAGAAGCCGCCCATTTGCGCACCCCGGTTCAGGGCCTCGATGGCTTTTCCGCCCAGCGATCCGAAACTCATGGCGGAAATATTGAAGACGCTTGCCGAATAGGGTTTAGTGCAGGCGTCGCCTCCAACCATGACCCGAAACGCTTTGCGTGGGTCGTCCACGGGTTCGCGTGCGGCAACCGAATGGGCCAGCCATTCATACCCCACTTTCTCGAGATCGAGCTGTGTTCCGAAAGGTTCGGTGCTGGAGACGTTCTTGGCGCGCCGGTACACCATGGACCGGGTTTCCAGGTTGAACGGTTTTCCCTCGGTCTCGCTCTCGACGATATATGCCCGCAGAAACGGCCTCAGCTCTTCCATAAGCCAGCGCCCGTGACCCGCCAGCGGAAAATTTCGCCAGAGCGTGTGATCCGTCTGAATGAGATCATAGACGCCGATCATGACGAGAATGCTGAGTGTGACCCCAGGCAAGCGCCCACCAGAAAGTTGACGTCAGGCCGAAGGTCATTCCGAGCCCGGCGAAACAGATCCAGGCAATCACGGTCAGACCGCAGACGATGAGGAAAGGTGTAAATCTTGACATGGAAACATCCCTGTCGGCTGCGAAACGAATGACAAATTGACAACGCATTCGCGGCTGATGCGTTTGCTTTGGTGGCCGCGACATGATGCGCTCACCGACCCGTCGTCGCCCGTAACTCCGGATCTTGCAATATGCAGGCTTTTGCCGCCCTTCTTGATCGCCTGATCCTGACCCCCGGCAGGAACGCAAAACTCCAATTGCTGTCCGACTATTTCGCTGCCACCCCGGACCCCGATCGCGGCTGGGCGCTGGCGGCCATTACCCGCGACATCGATATTGCCAGCGTCAAGCCGGGCATGATCCGGGGGCTCATTGAAGGCCGCATGGATGCCGAGCTGTTCCGGCTGTCTTATGACTATGTCGGTGATCTGGCTGAAACGGTGAGCCTTGTCTGGCCGGAACGGCCGGGGGGCAACCGCGTGCCGGACCTGCACGAAATCGTCGATGCGCTGATGTCGGCGACGCGCGCGCAGGGTCCGGCGCTGGTGGAAGGCTGGCTCGACGTTCTGGACGCGACCGGGAGATGGGCCTTGCTGAAGCTGGTGACCGGCGGTTTGCGGATCGGGGTGTCGGCGCGGCTTGCCAAGCAGGCAGCGGCCAATTTCGGAGATGTTCCCGTCAATGATCTGGAAGAGATCTGGCACGGCCTGCGTCCGCCATACGAGAACCTGTTTGCCTGGCTGGAGGGGCGGGCGGCGAGGCCCAGTGCCGACTTTGATGCCCCCTTCCGTCCCGTCATGCTGGCCCACCCCCTTGTCGCCAAGAAGGACCGCGACGATCCTGACGCGGTCGATCCGGAGCTCATCACCGGCGATGCTTTCGCGGCAGAATGGAAGTGGGATGGCATTCGGGTCCAAGCCGTACGCGAGGGCGAGACGCGGCGCATCTATACCCGCACGGGCGACGACATTTCCCACACCTTTCCGGACGTTCTGGCAGCCATGGACTTCCAGGCGGCCATTGACGGCGAATTACTCGTGCGCACCGCGGACGGCCAGGCCGCCCCTTTCAACGATCTTCAGCAGCGGCTCAACCGCAAGACAGTCACCAAACGGCAGATGACCGAGCGCCCGGCTTTCATTCGCGCCTATGACCTTCTGGTCGAAAACGGTGAGGACTTGCGCGCGCTCGATTTCCGCACGCGCCGTTCGCGGCTTGAAGCCTTCATTCAGGCGAATGCGTCGGACCGGTTCGATCTCTCTCCGCTTGTGCCTGTCACCGACATCGCGGCGCTTGAAGCGGCGCGCAATTCGCCGCCTGCCCCCGAGATTGAGGGGCTGATGCTCAAGCGCTGGGATTCGGTCTACGTCGCCGGGCGACCCAAAGGCCCGTGGTTCAAATGGAAACAGGACCCGTTCCTTATCGATGCGGTCATCATGTATGCTCAGCGCGGACACGGGCGCCGCTCCAGCTTTTATTCCGATTTCACCTTTGGAGTCTGGCGTGAGGGCAAGGATGGCACCGAGCTGACCCCCGTCGGAAAGGCCTATTTCGGCTTTACCGACGAGGAGCTGAAACAGCTCGATACCTTCGTGCGCAACAACACCATCGACCGCTTCGGGCCCGTGCGTGCGGTCGACCGCAACGCAGGAGAAAGGCCTGGTGGTAGAGGTCGCCTTCGAAGGACTACAGCGCTCGCCGCGCCACAAGTCCGGCATTGCCATGCGCTTTCCGCGGTTCAACCGTATCCGCTGGGACAAGCCGACAGCGGAAGCCGACAGGATCGAAGCGCTCGAGGCGCTTCTGCCACCGGAACCGGAATGACCTTGTCGGAGCGCGTTCAGCTTGCCATTCCCGATGATACGGTTGAGCCGGACCGCCAAGAGCGCTAGAGCCGCAGAGGTTCGCCGACACTTCAAGGGCCGCAACAAACATGCAGGGCTTCTACCCGCTTCCATTTGACCTGAGTTCGCAGCCGGACTGGTTCCGCAATACCGCACAGGTGGCCTGGCTGGGCGCCGAACTGATCGTGGTGATCGGCGTGTTCTGGCTGTTGTCAGTGGCCGTGGCATGGCTCATCCGGGCACTGGGCGGGCGTCTATCGCACCGGAAAGACCTGACCGGCAGCGGTATCGATATTGCCGCGGCCTTGTCGCGTCTGGTCATTCTGGGAGCCGGTCTGCTGGTCGGCCTTGAATTTATCGGCATCAAGACCCTCGCCTTCGTGGCCCGCAACGGGTCGTCGCTGTTTGAAGCCTTCCTGATATTCGTCGCGGCATGGGTGCTTTCCGGCTTCATTGCGGGATCAATCCGCGATTTCGGCAACCGGGTTCGTGCGCGCGGGACCGGCGATGGAACACTGTTCAACTATCTAGCCTCGGTCGTTCGCTATGTGCTGATCGCAGTCGCGGGCATTGCCGCACTGGCACAGATGGGCTTCACCTCGCTGATCGCCATTCTCGGCGCCGCGGGCCTGGCTATCGCGCTGGCATTGCAGGATACGCTACGCGCCGTCGCGGCGGGCGTCATGCTGGCCATCTTCCGGCCGTTCCGCATTGGCGACTGGGTGACGATTGCCGATCAGGAAGGTGAGATACATGATATCTCTCCCTTCACGACGTCGCTTCTGCCGCCGGACAACAAGCTGGTGGTCATTCCCAATGACAAGGTCTGGGGCAATGTCATCATCAACTCGAACCGGCTTGGCCGCCGCCGTCTCGACCTGATCTTTAACATCTCGCTGACCGACGATATCGACCATGCGATGGGCATCATCGAGACTGTTCTGGAGGCCGATGAACGCACCATTGAGGGCGAGCCCGTCTGGGTCGGCGTGCACGAAATCTCGAACTATTCGGTTCGCCTGCGCGGGCGCGCCTGGTGTGCGGGAAAGGACTTCTTCCAGCTTCGCACCGACATGCTGCGTGCCATCAAGCTCGGTCTTGACGCAGGCGGGGTGACCACGCCCTTGCCAGCGCAGGTGCAGTACAATTACGACATGCCGGGCAAAGCAGGCATTGGCCGTCGCTACGAGATAACCGACGACGACAATACCGGTTGAGAGTGGAAAACGGAGCGAGACATTGGAAAATATTGAAATGTTCGGGCTGAACGCGGCTGAACTCTGGGAGACCTACAGGGCGCCCATTCTCGAGTTTGCCTTCCATGCGCTCGGCGCGCTCGTCATCATTCTCATCGGGCTGCGGTTTGCAGGCTGGATGGCAAGTCTGGTCAGCCGTTATGCGGAAAAGAACGACCGGATCGACATCACACTTGGCAATTTCTTCGCGTCCATCGTGCGCTGGGGTGTGACGGCCGCGGTTCTGATCACGGCGCTCACCATATTCGGTGTCGAGCCGACCGCCTTCGTGGCGGTGCTGGGTGCGATGACACTGGCTATTGGTCTCTCGATGCAGGGCGCGCTCGGCAACATCGCCTCGGGCATCATGATCATGCTGTTCCGGCCCTACAAGCTGGGAGATTATATCGACGTGGCCGGGCAGGGCGGTACAGTGAAAGACATCAATCTCTTCCAGACCGTTCTGGCGACTGTCGACAACGTCAAGGTCATCATCCCGAACGGCAAGGCCATTGATGATGTCATCAAGAACTATTCCGGCTATCCGATCCGTCGCTGCGATATCACCTACGGCATTGATTATGATGACAATATGGACAAAGCCCTTGGGCTGGTCCGCGATATCGTGACCGGCGACGAGCGGGTGAAGTCAGACCCCGAGCCGTTCGTGAAGGTCACCAATCTCAACGATTCTTCTGTCGACATTACCGTGCGCGCCTGGTGCGAGGGCAGCGATTACTGGAACCTCAAATTCGACCTCATCAAGCGGGTCAAGGAAGCCTTCGACGCGAACGGGATATCCATTCCCTATCCGCACACGACTTTCGTGCAGAAGGGACCTGTAGAGCTTCGCGCGCCCACAGAAACCGACTGAGGGGTTCGGTTATTTCGTTGACGCGAAATTGCGGTACTGTGTCGCCGTCCCCGGTCGCGAACCTTTTTGAGGCTGGGCTCCTCCCCTTGAAAGGGGGGAGTCCGGGTGGGGATCAGTCCTATTGGACCACTAACGCAGTTCAGCTTCTCGTTCTTGCGGGACCCGTGCGAAGCTGACTTGAAAAGCGCTTAGCTGTAATCGGCAATGCGCGCGATCTTGCCATCGCGGAACTCGAAGAAGGTCGCGCCGCGCATGTCGACGCTCTGCCCGGCCCGTATTCCGGTAGGCAGGTTGACGGCGGCGATCCCGTTGAAGCTTACCTCCGCCGCGGCAGAGCTTTCATTCACCATCAGGCTGACGATCTTCTGACGCCGGTATTTGAACGCGGATGCGCTGGCCTCCGCGACCTGACGCATGGCATCGCGGCCCTTCAGCTGGATCGACTGGCCGGTATTGGAGATGTTTTCGAACACCACGTCGTCAGACACACAGTCCAGCATCGCGTCGATGTCCTCACTGTTATAGCGATCGACATAACGTTCGACGAGATCGGTTAAATTTGCCACGAGAGAACGGCTCCGCTGATGTTTGCGATGGCCCCCGTTTCCATGTAGAGCGGGCGTTCGAATTAATCACCCCTAAAATGAAGGGAAGCCGAATGGCTTTGCGCGTAGCTGTTGTTGGAGCGACCGGACTTGTCGGCAAGGAAATCCTCACCGTGCTCGCCGAGCGCTTCTTTCCCGCCGATGAGGTGTTCGCCGTCGCCACGCGCAAATCCCTTGGCCGTGAAGTGAGCTATGGCGACAGAACGCTGAAGTGCCTCGACATCGAGCAGTTCGACTTTTCCAGCGTTGACCTGTGCCTGATGTCGGCAGGCGGTGACGTCGCACGCGAGTGGGCCCCGAAGATTGCGCTGCAGGATTGCATCGTCATCGACAATTCCTCGGCCTTCCGCATGGATCCGCTGGTGCCGCTGGTTGTGCCGGAAGTGAACGCCGATGCGGTCATGGGCTATGACGAGAAATATATCATCGCCAACCCGAACTGTTCCACAGCGCAGCTGGTCGTCGCGCTCAAGCCCATCCACGACAAAGTCGGCATTGAGCGTGTGGTGGTCTCGACCTACCAGTCGACATCAGGTGCGGGCACCGGCGGTACCGAAGAGCTCTGGAACCAGACGCGCGGTATCTTCGTGAACGATACGCCGACACCGTCCGAGTTTACCAAGCAGATCGCGTTCAACGTGATTCCCCACATAGACGACTTCATGGAAGACGGTCGCACGAAGGAGGAATGGAAGATGGAGGTCGAGACCAAGAAGATCCTCGATCCCGATATCGAACTCACCGCAACCTGCGTGCGGGTGCCGACATTTGTCGGCCATGCCGAAGCCGTGCACATTCAGATGGCCGGCCCGCTCAGCGCCAAGGATGCCCGAGCGCTGCTTCGCGAAAGCCCCGGAATCATGGTCGTCGACAAGCGTGAGGACGGCGGATACATCACCCCCGTGGACTGTGTCGGCGATTGGGCGACCTATATCTCCCGCATCCGCGAGGACAAGACGGTCGAGCACGGCCTGGCCTTCTGGTGCGTCTCCGACAATTTGCGCAAGGGCGCGGCGCTCAATGCCGTGCAGATTGCCGAAGAGCTTCTCAATCGCGGCGTTCTGAAGCCGACACAAACGGGAATCGCCGCTCAAACGGACGGTCAGGTCCACTAGACCGTATGAGCCCCTCGCTCCGCCTCGGTTTCGCGGCGGCACTCGGCGCCTACACGATATGGGGGCTGTTGCCGCTCTATTTTCGTGCGCTCGATCATGTCAGCCCCGACCTGATGCTGGCCCATCGCATCCTCTGGTCCCTGCCGACCGGGGCGATCCTCATCGCGGTCGCGCTGCGTTGGCAAGAGGTACGCCGGGCGCTCTTCTCGACCCAGGTCTTCTGGCTTGTCATTACCGCGCTTCTGATCGGCGGCAACTGGCTTCTGTATATCTGGGCGGTCTCGGAAAACCGGGTCATGGAGGCCAGCCTCGGCTATTATGTCAACCCGTTGGTCAATGTGGCCATCGGTGCGGTGTTTCTCTCCGAGACGCTGCGGCGGATGCAATGGGTAGCGGTCGGTCTGGCAGCACTCGGCGTTGCGATCGAGACGGTGGCGCTCGGTCACCTGCCGTGGATATCGCTTGTGCTCTGTTTCACCTTTGCGGGCTATTCCATCATTCGCAAGCAGTTGAAGGTCGATGGCCGGGTCGGCTTTCTGGTCGAGGTTATCGTGCTGGCCCCTGCGGCGGCGATCTGGATGTGGATGTTCGCGCAGGCCGGTAACGCGATAGACGGCGGCGGCAGCACGCTGACCTGGGCGCTTCTCGCCGCCTCGGGGCCGATCACGGCTACCCCGCTCATTCTGTTCGCGTTGGCTGCCAAGCGGTTGCGGCTCTCCACTATCGGAATGATGCAATATATCGGCCCGACGCTGCAATTCATCATCGCGCTGGCCTTTGGTGAGGCCTTCACCCTGCTGCATGCTGTCGCTTTCCTGTTCATCTGGAGTGCGCTGGCGGTGTTTTCCTTGGACAGCTTTCGCTTCGAGCGATCGCGCCGCGCTGCCAGGCGGGCCGCAGCCTTGCCGGTATAGGATGCCCGGGCGTCAGCCCGCTCGAAGGCAATCGTAGAGCGCCGCAAACAGGCGTTGACCGCGCGGGTCGCCCTGCAGATGGTTCGACTGCCGGTTCATGACATAGGCGCAGGAGAGGTTGATATCCGGATCGGCCAGCGCCGCTGACCCGCCCCAGCCCGAATGCCCGAAACTGTGCGGGTTCGGCCCATAGAGCCCGTCTGAATTCTGCATCACCCCGGCGGCAAAATCGATCTCGAACGGCAAGACCCTGTCCGGTCCGCTGGTGCGCCGCTGTGTCAGGGCGTGGAAGGTTTCATCCGACATCAGCCGTTCGCCATTCAGGCTTGCGTCGGTATAGGCACCGTAGAGCTTCGCGACGGAACGGGCCGTTCCATGTCCGTTTGCCGATGGAATCTCGACTTCCCGCCACGGTGCACCGCCGCGATCGGGTGCGGCCCATCGGGTCAGAAAGGCAGCTTTCTTGTAATCATTCATCTCACCGAGTTCCGGCGGAGCCTTCGGTCGCTGTATCGCCGCGGTTCGCTGATGCTCCGATGCCGGCAGGCCGATCCAGAAGTCCATGTCCGGAACGCTTTGGTCTGTATGTGTCACCCAGTTGGCAAGGCATGTTCCAAGTGAGTTTCCGGTCAGACGCTGCACGATTTCACCGGCCAGATAGCCCCAGGTCAGCGGGTGATACCCGCTGGTTCCGTCAGGCGCCCACATCGGCGCTTCGTCCGCCAGTAGCGCCGAAAGCTCACGTGGGCGCAGCCAAAGGGCAGGGTCTATCTCATCAGCAAAACCGGGTAGCCCCGCCTGATGCGAGAGAACCTGCGCGAGCGTCAGCGCGCCTTTGCCGTGGCTCGCAAACTCCGGCCAGATCTGCGCGACCGGGGTCTCGAAGCTTGCCTCCTCAGAGCGATCAATGGCCATCGCCGCCACCAGCGCGGCAATGGGCTTGGTTGTCGAATAAACCGGAACGAGGGTTTCGTGCGTCCAGGCCTGCGTCCGGTCCCGGTCGGAATAGCCGCCAACGAGATCGACGACACATTCGCCGTCCTTGAAGACGGCAAAACCCGCACCGAGTTCGAGGTCTTCGTTGAAGTTTGCCGCAAAGGCATCGCGGACGGGCGTGAAGTCGGAATGGCAGGTGCCGGAGATATGGGTCATCGCCAAGATGTGCCCGTCGGCGCAGTGCCGATCAAGGGGGTTGCGGCTTATCGCGGAGCCATCCTCACCCTCGATCCCTCTCCTTCCAACAAGAAAGAGAGCGAGGCGCGCGATGCTTGGATTCAGCACAAAAGCCCCTCTCCTTTTCAAGGAGAGGGGTTGGGGCTGAGGTTACTGTAGTCTCATTCTTCACAATCGCTACGCCAGCGCGACAGCGCGTGGCGTCCAGAAGGGGCAAAACGTGACCCTCCCTTCGCGCTGCACCGACACGAGCTGGACCCCGGAAATGTCTTCGACATTCCGGGGAAGCGGCTGAGAGGATGACAGTCCGCTCAAACAGCTGTCCCGGCTTCGCTTGCGAAGACCGGGATCCAACAAGGCTGATATCAGTTCAATACTCTTACTTTCACCGCCACTCCAAGACTTGATCTTGGAGTCCATGTTTCAGCACAGGAAGCGTTTCAGAGTGGACTCCAAGATCAAGTCTTGGAGTAGCGACTTAAAAGGCCACCCCCGGATCATCGCTGCGCTCGTCCGGGGAAGCGGCAGATGAGACGCCCCAACTCCAAAACCGCCTCCCGGAATGGCGTAAGCCATATCCGGGGCAGCCTTCCGGAAGGGACCAGTTGATTCTTGATCCCCTTCCATGGCCACGAAGCGTTTCCAGGCGGTACCCCTCCCCATGAAAGGGGGAGGATGGGTGCGGGTCAGTTCCTGGAACAAACTGATAATAGCAAGCGCCCGCCCACCGCAAATCAGTCCAACCCCGGCGCAATCCCCTCATAATCTTCGCACGCATGGCGGAGGGGCCAACCGGAAGGTCCGGCCCGTTATGTGCGGCAATGATCCGTGGCTGTCCGAGGTGGCATAACCAACCCCTCAAGGATGGTGCGGCGAAGAGGTCCACGAACCCGGCGGCAACCCGCGCGGGCTGCCACTAAAGTCGGACACGGCCCAAGACAGCCGATCCGATGGGCGTAGGTCCGAGGCTCTGGCACATCATTGCGGGCGGGATGCACTCCCGAACACAAAACCAGCCTCTGCGAAAGCAAGGCATTAAACCGCTTCGGCAGGACATCCCGCCCGGCCCCATACCTCACCCGCAACTCCACGGCCCAGAACCGGTGGAGGCTTTGGCGCAGGGGTAAAGCGGCCACCTAGCTCTCTCACGTGTTCGAGAAGAGATCGATCCCCACAAATTTCAGAAAGAGCGTAAACGCCCAGATCGAGACGATGGTCATTGCGAGCGAAATCACGAAGCCCAGCCAGAACCCCGCACCGGCCTTCTGGGCCAGGAACAGCGTCAGGAAAAACGCCGAACTCGGAACGATCAGCCAGAAGGTGGTGTAGGCAAATTTGGTGGCGCGGGCCGCGTCGCCGGTCTCCAGATAGAGGTTGCCGACCGTCAGTACGGTCACGATGGGAAAGGCAATGATGAGAGCGGACAAATAGGCGCTCCGCTTGGCGATCTCGGTTAGCAGGATGATGAAGACAACCGTGACAAGCGACTTGATAAGTAGTGAAATCATGTTCCCGTCCCTCCGGTGCCAAGCTGACCCGGCCTCCTGCGTAGCGCGGTTTGGCAAACCTTGCACCACCGGACTTGACGTTCCGCGTCCGGCGGCGGACCCTTCAAGCTGAAAGGCGACATCATGCCGGATGGAGTGACAACCGAGCCCGCGACGGCCAGCAGCCTGCGTCATACCGCAGACGGTTTTGTCGAGACCTTGCGCAACCGCGCGGACGAGATCGAAGCGGCCCGGCGTCTGCCTGCCGATCTTGCCGGAGATCTTGCCCGTGCCGGGTTTTTCGGGATGCTGATTCCTGAAGCCTTTGGCGGGCTGGAAGTCAGCCCTCAGGTTTTCTCGTCAGTGCTGCAGACGCTTGCTACCGGGGACGCGAGCGCTGCCTGGTGCGCGATGATCGCGTCGACAACCGGTCTCAATGCTGCCTATCTGCAGGCCGACGCGGCGCGCCGCGTCTTCGCTGAACGCCGCACTATCACCGGCGGCGTGTTCGCACCGATGGGACAAGCTGTGATCTGCGACGGCGGATACCGTGTGACCGGCCGTTGGCAGTGGGCATCAGGATCTGCAAACTGTGACTGGATGTGCGGCGGTGCGATGCTGCTTCGGGATGGCGCACCTGTCATGGACGACGCTGGACGACCGGTTGCGCGGCTGATGATCATGCCGCGAGAGGATGTGGAGCTCATCGACACCTGGCACGTCTCCGGCCTGAAGGGCACAGGGTCCGGCGATATGTCGGTGTCCGATGTGTTCGTTCCCGATAACCTGACCGTATCGCTTCAGGCTGATCGTCCCACGGCAAGGGGGCCGCTATACGTCTTTCCGGTCTTCGGGCTGCTTGCGCTGGGTGTCGCAAGTGTGGCTCTGGGCAATGCGCGCGCTGCACTGGACGGCGTCAGGGCACAGCTTCAGTCCAAGGCGGAGAAAAATGCCCGCGTCGGGAGTGGCCGCGTCATGGTCCAGTCCGACTACGCCGGGGCGGAAGCGCTGCTCGCCTCTGCGACCGCTTTTCTGGCTTCAGCAGTCGACACCAACTGGACCGCAGCGCGCGAACGGGGTGTTCTTGACGTGGAGGACCGGGCGGCCCTGCGCCTGGCGTGTACGCATGCTGTCCGCACAGGCGCAGATGTGACCCGTATCGCGTTCGATCTGGGCGGCGGCGCGTCCGTATTCCTGGAAAACGATCTGCAACGACGGTTTCGTGATGCGCACACGATGACGCAGCACATGATCACAGCACCTGCGACCTACGAGCTGACGGGGCGTGTTCTCCTGGGGGTATCGACAGACACCGGACTGCTATGAGTTATCGGTTGGGTCGACCGCTCAGCGATCGACGGTCCAGCCATGGGATGTCCGACGGGCTTCAAGGATATCATTCGAGCCATTTGCGTCCCGGGGCGAAGCGGTCTTGGCACCGCCGGCCTTCATGATCAGGCTGAGCAGGATGGCGAAGAAAGCGATGATGATCCCGAAGATAGCCGTCGTGATCGCAATGACCCCTGCCGCAACGATGAGCAAGGCTCCGAAAGCCAGCTTGGCGACCAGCGACGCCAGGTTTCCTGCCGAGCGGGCAGCGCGCCGGGTGCCGTCGAGAATGCTGTAAGAGGCCTGTGCTTGCGTCATCATATGTCTCCGTCAGGGAAGGTGGGTGCAAATGCACATCCCGTCAATCTTCGCTTATCAGTCGGCCCTGACCAGCATGCCGCGTTCGGCGCGGATACGCGCGTAAGCGGAAGTAATGGCAGCCGCCTTTTCATGGGCTGCAACTTCGAATTCCCGGGGCGCGCCATTGGTCACGACGCGGTCGGGATGATTGTCCGCCATCAGCTTGCGGTAGGCGACCCGGATCACGTCGAAGCTTTCCGAATGGTTCACTCCAAGAACGGCATAGGGGTCGCCGGGTTCCGATCCGAAATGGCTGGCCCGGATGCGGCGGAAGGTTGGCTCTTCGAAGCCGAAAATGTCGGCGACCGATTTGAGGTATTCGATCTCCTCGGGTTTCACCACGCCGTCAGCACCCGCAATGAAGAACAGGCCATCGAGAATGCCTTCAAGCAGACAGGGCCGGTCAGCATAGCGACGGGCGATCCGTTTGGCATAACTCTCGTACCCGCGAACTGTCTGGCGGGCGATATCGAACACCCTGCGCACGGCCACGGCATCTTCCGGTGCGGCGCGGAACACTTGCGAGAAGACGGCGATCTCCCGCTCACTTACAAACCCGTCGGCTTTCGCCATCTTGGCACCGAGACCGATGACGGCGGCGGTGAAAGCCAGATCGTTGGGGTCGGGCGCACAGCCGGAACTGCCATCGCGTTCCGGCAGGTCTTCGTCCCCTTGCGGGTCGAACAGGCGCTGCGCGCTGGCAAGAAGGCGGGACCAGATGGACATCGCCCTAGCTTACCCGCGAAAATGGTATTCGGAAGACCCCTTCGAGGCGCTTTCGTTAAATATCGGTAAGCCGTAATCCATACCGGTGTCCGTCGCGTAACCATAGTGTCTGCGCTATCGCGTGCAGGCTGAAAGCCCCCTCCCGGCGTTCCTTCTTCCCGAAGTGCGACGGGGTCAAAAGGAGACTCGCATGAAAAAGTTTATCGCACTTACGGCTGTCGCAGCGCTTGCAACGGCACCTGCCTTTGCTTGCAACAGCATGAAGACGACAACCGCCAACGCTGATGCCCCGCGCGCCGTTCTGGCAAGCCATCACACTGAAACGGCCGGAACCATTGTCGACGTCGCCGTCGCAAATGACTTCACCACGCTGGTCGCTGCCGTGAAAGCCGCGGGCCTTGCCGAAACGCTTTCGGGCGAAGGTCCCTTCACTGTCTTTGCACCAACCGACGACGCGTTTGCAGCCGTCGGACAGGACACGCTCGACAGCCTGTTGCTTCCGGAGAACAAGGAAAAGCTCGCGGGTATCCTGAAATATCACGTCATTTCCGGCAAGGTGAAAGCCGCTGATCTGGCAGGCGCGGTAACCGAAGCCGAAACGCTGAACGGAACCGTCACCGTCGATGGAACCGATGGCGTGACCGTCGTCAACGGCGCGAAAGTCATCATGGCGGACGTGAAAGCCTCGAACGGCGTCGTGCACGTGATCGACACGGTGCTGATGCCGCCGAAGAAAGAGAAGATGGAAACGTCGTCCTACTAGACGGTCGATCTTGTCAAACCAGTTGACGGGCGGCGTGCAAACGTCGCCCGTTTTCGTCTGTGTCGCATCTTTCTTCACATGTGCTTTTGCGCCAGTCTGGCAGATAGAGAAACCGGGAGCGCGGACATGCCCTTGCATCAGATGAAACCTGAAGACTTTCACAAGATTGCCATTGGCATCGACCGCCCAGAGGATGTCGTCGTCGGAAAGGACGGGCGGGTTTTCGCGTCCGATCATAACGCCTGCGTTGCCGAGATCTTCGAGGATGGCAGTTTTGCCAGCCTTGGACCGAAAGGCGGCGCGCCCAATGGCATCAACATGGACCGGCAGGGCCGTGTCATCATCGCCAATTTCGGCATCTATGATGGCGAGGCCGGGCCGTTGCATCGATATGATCCGGCCACCTATACCAACGAGGTTCTGGTTGCCGAGGTCGACGGACGCAAACTGACATCGGCCAACTACCCGATCATCCAGAGCGACGGGACGATCTGGTGTACCCATTCCACGCATGCCGATACTTGGCCCGAAGCACTGGACGGACGTACCGACGGGTTCGTCTTCGCGTTCCTGCCGGATGGCAGGGTCAAGCTGGCGGCGTCGGGGCTGAAATTTGCCAATGGATGCTGCCTCGATGAGGAGGAAGCCTTTCTTTATGTGAACCAGACGAGCGGCGCGAATGTGCTGCGCTATCCGATTACCGGACCGGGCGAACTGGGGGAGGCAGAACCTTACGGTCCGCAGCTCGGTCCTGTTCTGCAAGGCCCTGTCGACCCGGACAATCTTCCCGATGACGAGATCATGCATCATCTGGGCTATACCGATGGCAACGGCTTCGATGTGCAGGGCAATCTCTGGGTGACGCTCCCTGCGGCCAACAAGATCGTCGCGATCGCGCCGGACCGGACCGTTTTCACCATCGTCCACGATCTGACTGGCGATATTGTCAATCATCCGACCAATATCAGCTGGGGCGGCGAGGATATGCGCGATCTCTATGTCGGCTCGATCCGCGCCGATTATGTGTTACGCGCCCGCAGCCCCGTGGCCGGCATGAAACTCGTGCATCAGCGATAAGTGGGGTCAGTCCGGAAAGGTATAGGTTTCCGGTGCATCGCCGCGCCGGACAAGGCCGCCGGTTGAAATCTCAAAGCTGCGTAAGGCGTCCGGCGCTCCGAGGCCCTCAACGAAGTTTATCTTTTCCGAGAGCGAGAAGGACCAGTTGTGGTTTATCTTGTTAGGTCTCCGGTTTGTAGCGTCTGAAATGCGAACGTTGCTTGGCCGGGCCGAGCGCCGACTTGTGTACCTTTATACGTTCAATCTGCTCGAGTATGGCTGGCACTCCGGCGGGACGTGCCGCCTAAAACACATTCCCATGTGCCGATCATGTCGTCCGGCAGGAGATTCATTACGTCGACAAATTCACCGTCAGGATCAATCGGCTCTGTCGTGGAGCGGACGCCTGCCTGAAAGAGTTTTCTCTCGGCGGACGTAATATTTCCCCCTGAGCTGATAATTACGTACCGCCAGTCTTCAGTATTATGTTCGATGGCATACCCCCGCAATTCAGAAGTCATGAATGCCCCAGACCGAGTTCGTCTATTGAGGACTGGTGAGGCGCACCCATCCGCTTGCAAGCAATTTCTTTTCGGCCTCTCCGAAATCCAGGCTGTCGCGCATGCAGAAGTCTTCAAAGAAGGCGACCGCGTCCGAAGGCTTGGTAACTTCGCCTAATACTTGTTGCTCTACCACAATCTGCGTTGTCTCGGCAGAAGCGCCGAAACTTGGCGCACCGATCTGCATAATCGCAACAGCTAGCAATGCTCGCTTATCGATTAGGGACTTCATAGCTATTCTTTCGTTCAGCCTGAATCTCTTGTTCGACTAGCCGATTAGTGGTGGTTCATCCACCACGAAAGAATGAAGATCCAGATCGCTTGCTTCGTTATAATTATGGTTCCAGCTGCTGTCGGTAGTAGCAGACGCACCTGCATTGTGGTCGGGCTCTCCTGGGTCTTGGTCACCGTTCCCATTGAAGTCGAAAAAGCCTCGACGTTCTGTCTGTCAAGAAAAAGAACCGTCTGAGTTCTGGATGATTCTAATTCCTGCGACACCATCAGGATCATCTTCAAGAGTACCATTTTCGCCAAAAAAGGGGTCTGGCGGATTGGTCGGATTTCGTTTTCCAAGGGGACCCGAGGTTTACAGGTCCTTGACTTAGAATTTCCATGATATCTCTCTCCCAAGTTTTCTGCACTCTAACACCAATACTACCATCCTACAACCTAAAGGCATATTGAGGTACAAAACAACCAGACTCATTCCGGATAGAAGAACTCTTCACGGACGATCTGGCCGTCCTTGACGGTATAGAGGCCGATTTCGCGCATTTGGGTACGCGTGCCGCTTTCCTTTTCCGTGATGTCCATGTCGAAGATAACCGAGAACCGGTCGGGGTTGTTCAGGAAGGGGCCCTCAACCTTGGTCTCATGGACCTCGTGCGCGGAATACCACCACTCGCTCTTGCCACGGATGGCATCGAGCCCGTGAATTTCTGCACTGTCCTGACCGGGCATTGCGAGGCCTTCGACCGAGACAGCGTCCTGCGCATAAAGCGTGTTTTGCGCCTCGCCGTCCTTGCCTGCGCGGCACAGGTCCACAAGCGCCTGTGCCACCGTCTGTAGTGTTGTATCGAAACCCATGATCATGTCCCCCCTCGTGTTCCCGCTATAAGACGCCTTGCCTTACCTTGCGTCAAACCGTTTCAATCTATCTGCAGAAGAACAGACGGGAGAAACGCCATGAGCGCGCACGCATTCGAAACGATCAAGCTGGACGTCTCCGAAAAAATCGCGACGATCACTCTGCATCGACCGGAGAAGATGAACGCCTTCACCGGAAAGATGATGCAGGAAATTATCGCCGCGCTCGACATAACCGACGCCGATGATGAAGTCGGCGCGGTGATTTTTACCGGCGCGGGCGACAGGGCGTTCTGCGCGGGAGCCGATCTTTCCGAAGGCGCCAAGACATTCGATTATGAAGCCCGATCCGACGGCGGTGAGGCCGGACGCACCTCGCAGGAAGACGTTCTGCGCGATGGCGGCGGACGCGTTACCTTGCGCATTTTCGAAAGCCTGAAGCCGGTAATCGGGGCGATCAACGGCGCGGCGGTAGGGATCGGTGTTACGATGCAGCTGCCCATGGATATCCGGATCGCCTCATCCACGGCGCGTTTCGGGTTCGTGTTCGCCCGTCGCGGCATTGTACCGGAAGCGGCCTCAAGCTGGTTTCTGCCGCGGATTGTCGGCATCTCGAAGGCGCTGGACTGGTGCTATTCGGGCAAGGTGTTTCCGGCAGAGGAAGCGCTGGACGGCGGATTGATCCAGTCTATCCATGCACCCGAAGACCTTATGCCCGCCGCCCGCGCCATTGCGCGCGAGATTGTGGATAATACAGCGCCGGTATCGGTGGCGCTGACGCGTCAGATGATGTGGCAGATGCTGGGAGCGAGCCATCCGATGGAGGCGCATATCGTTGATAGCCGGGCCATTTTCGAACGTGGCCGGACCGGGGACGCGAAAGAGGGCGTGATGAGCTTTCTGGAAAAACGCAAGCCGGACTATCCTGAAAAGGTTTCGTCCGGCATTGCGCCGCATTATCCGTGGGCGAAGTCGCCGCAATTCAAATGGCCGGATAGAGCGGGGTAGGGCCGCTTAGGCCTTGTTTCGTACGGTCAGATATAGCCGAGCAGCAGCAGTATCAGCACGACGACGAGCAGAAGTCCGAGCGTGCCGGACGGCGCATAGCCCCAGTTGCGGCTGTATCCGTAACGGGGCAGGGCACCGAACAGAAGCGCGACCAGAACAATCAGAATGATGATGCCTAGAATTGACATGGGCGTATCCTTGCGAACGCTTCACACCCATCGTGTGAAGGTCGCAGAACGAACACTGGACTCTGACGCAGGTTCCCGCACCCGGCATCTGACCCGGAACGTCAGGTCTGCTTGCCCATGTTCCAGATGGGTGAGGCGACGATCATCCAGACAACCGTGAGCCCCATTCCAATGGCCGGAACGATGGCGATCGTGTGCGGGCCAAAGACATCGACCGCGATCCCCATGAGGGCGGCACCAATGGGGGCCCCCGCCATGAAGCCGAGTTGGTAGATCGAGAGGACCCGCGCGAGCTGGTTCTTCGGTGCCGCCATCTGGACGATGCTCCTGCTCATTGCGATCGAAACCCCGGCGGCCAGTCCCCAGACAAAAACGATCACCAGAAACAGCTCGTGCGGAATATCTTCCCAAAGCATTGCTAGGATGACCATCGAGCCGATGAACTGCGCACTGAGCAGAAGCCTGCCCGGTCGCGGCAGGTTCTTGACCACGGAAAGAACGACAGACGACACGAAGGCGCCGAACCAGAACGTCATGTACATGTCGCGTATGCCATCGGGACCGAGACCAAAGACATCACGGTTGATGATTGGCAGGACAACAAGAAACGAGCCGATGACGAAGATCCCGACGCCGAACATCAAAAGCGTCATGGCGAGCAGGCGGTCATTTCCGCGTACGACCCGCAGACCTTCGGCAATATCTCCGAAGGCCGCCGTGAAGCCGCTCCGTCCGGTGCGTACCTGGCGGCCTTTGGCGAGAAATATCGCGCCGACCGCGCCAAGCCCGACGACCAGCCCCTGGAACCAGAGAAGATCGACAGATGCGATCGGTCCGATCTCGAACCCGCCCAGGAAGGCGGGCATTCGGGTCGCCTTGTCGGAATAGCCGCCGATCACGATGCCGGTAATCTGAGCCGCAAACTGGACCAGCGTTGCGAACGCCACGCCCCGCTGCAGGGTAACGGGCGAGCCGCTCCGCGACCGGCGATCAACCACTTCGGTCAGGATCGCGTCCCGCGCAGGCATCATGAATGCACCAATCGTGCCCATGGCCGCGCCATAAGCAACCATGAAGGCATAGGCGAGAAATCCCTGGCTCACCACGAACGAGAGCAGCAAGGCGGGGATCGCGGCAATGGCATGAAGAATCATGATCATGCGCCGCCCGTCGGCGCGTTCGGCAACGACGCCCCCAATCAGAAGGAAGACCACGGATGGAGCCGCGAGGGCCATGTTGGCCAGACCGAGTTCCTTGCCGTCGAGACCGAGCTTGGAGGTTATCAGATAGGGAAAGAGCACCATCTGCAGCCCGAAGGCCATGAACCAGCAGGATTGCACCAGCAGGTAGGCCGGAAGTTCGCGCTTTACGTGACGGGTGATGCGCAACGGGAAGACGGAACCGGCCGCAAAAGCGCTGTCCATGCCTGAAACAGGCGAACGCGCCCCTTCCATGACCTCGCGGTCAAGATCCTCGAACTTGTCCGTCATCTATGACGCCATCCACACTTTCGAGGGGACTGCCCCCGGTGATTTCTCTTTATCGGATGCGGCCCCTGCCAGCCAAATCCGGCGGAACCGGCAAGTCTGGAAAAACGCTTCCCCCCTGTATAGGTCCGACTTTCTTGCACCGGGCTGATGTTCGGGGCAAGTTCCCGCACGGACACGCCGCAGGCGGGGAGGGTGGTCATGAGACCCATACGTCACGTTTTCAGCTGGTTGCTTGCGACCATTCTTGTCGCTGCACTCGCACATCAGCTCGTCCAGCCTTTCAGCGCGCCTTCGCCGGGCGCAGTCTATTTTTACGATCTGCCAGGCGAGAATCTGGTGTTTTCCCGCCTGGCCGCGGAAACCGGATTTTCATTTCTCGAACCGACAGGGCGCGTGATTTACGGGGTGCTTCTGGCAATAGCCGGATTATGCCTTGTCTTGCCGCAGACCCGCCGGGCCGGTGCCATAAGCGTTATGATCCTTGCGAGCGGAATGGTGATCGTTCAGCTCTTGCCAGTGTTTGCGGGAAGCCAGACCATGCCTGCAGTCGGCGCAGGCTTGCAGAACACACCCGTCGCTGATTTCTACCTGACCGTCGCAACTGCCTGTCTTGCAGGTCTCCTTGTCTTTGTTCATCCCGGCGCGCGGGTGGTTTTCCGCTATCCAAATCCTGCGAGGCGATACTAAACAGAAGTTAAATCGCTGTCGGAAGGCATAAGTACTCATCAAGGCTTGTTAACGTTTCGGTTCCAGAATGAAGGCTCGAAGACTTTCAGTGATTTAGGGGCGGACGTGTCACAGACCGCAGAAAACGAGCCTCTTACCCTCGGTGCCCGCCCCCCAGTCGAGAACGCGAGGCGCGCCCGCAACACGTTGCTGCGTCGCCTGATCGATGTTGTCGTCATGCCCTCATCGCGCATTCCGCCACAGGACCGCTCAATGGCGGGCGACGTGCTTCTTGAGATGCTGTTCGAGGCGGAAGACCGCGAAAGAGCCTTTTGTGCACGGAGGCTGATACCAACACATGAAGCACCGCGGCGGCTGCTTCGCTATCTGGCGCAATGCCGGATCGAGGTCGCTCGCGACCTTCTGACGGATAACCAGTCCTTCGACGATTCCGATCTGGTCTACATTCTTGGCCGCACCCATGGCGAACATGCCATCGCTATTGCCAATCGCAAGACGCTCGGACCCGGCATATGCGACGCGCTGGCCGGAACCCGAAACGTCGAAGCGATCAAGCTCATGCTGAACAGCAAGCGGTCGTTTCTTTCGGAAACCTGTATCGACGATCTGGTCGAGTTCTCGCGTGATGAACCCGACCTTTGCGCCTTGCTTGTCGAGCGCGGCGAACTGAGACCCAACCATGCCATGACAATGTTCTGGTGGTCCGACGCCGCAACACGCCAGCACATTCTCATGCGGCATGCTGCCGACCGCGCCGAGTTGATCGATATCTGCGCGGATGTGTTCGCAATCGCGGCGAAGGAAGGCTGGAGCGATCCGGTTGCGCGCAAGACGCTGCAACTGATCGAGCGCCGCCAGCGCAACCGAGGGGCGCTCGAGCGCAGCCCGTTCGAAAGCCTGGAAGCTGCACTCATCCATGCCGAAACCATCGGGATCGATCGCCAGACGGCGCAGGAAATCGGATATCTTGCCGGGCTGAAACCGGTGACGATTGCGAAGATGCTGACAGATCCAGGCGGCGAAACGCTTGCTGTCCTCTGCAAGGCGACCGGGCTCAAGCGCGAGTATTTCGCCAAGCTGTGGTCAGCTCTCAGGCGTCCCCTGGAGTTGGGCGGCGGAACGCCCAACCCGGAATATGTTCGCGTGAAAACGCTGTTTGAGTCGCTCAGTGTGGCCAAGGCGCAGACCGTCCTTCGCTACTGGAACTGGTCGCTCAGTTCCAGCTTTCATGCAGACCCCGGAGATCGGGAGCTTGTTGCACTTGGTGAGGAAAATACGTTCTCATCAGCACGCAATACGGCGCGTCTGGTTTTCGGCAAATAGTCTCGCTCCAAATGCTCCAAACGCTCTAGCCAAGCGCTGGAACAATCTTTACTGATTTGCTCCGGTTCAAGGTTCGAGCTTCAGGGAGCCGTTTTTCTGTGGGTTATGCGGTTGGTCTGATAGTTGCTCTCAGCGCGCTGTGGCTTGGTCTTTCCGGCCTTTACGACAAACCCATTGTGCTCAGTCTCGGCGCCGTTTCCATCGTGGTCTGTCTGATCATCGTGATGCGGATGAAGATCCTCGACCGGGAGTCTTCACTCTACCACCGTCTGCCGAACTTCTTCATGCTGGCACCGTGGTTGCTCTGGGAGATAATCAAGTCGAACATCGTGGTCATTCGCGCATGCCTGGCCCCGCGCCTCGATATCAATCCGGCACTCGTGAACATTCCGACGCGTTGCGGGTCTGATCTTGCCCGCGTAACCTTCGCCAACTCAATTACGCTGACGCCCGGCACCGTCACTATCGGTGTTGGAGAGGAGATGCTGATCGTGCATGCGCTTTACGAGGAACTGGCTCAGCCCGAAGCGTTCATCGAAATGGACCGACGCTGCGCCAAGGCAGCCGACTGGGGACACCGCGCAGAACCTGTCACCTCAGAGCCAGCGACAAAGCCCGCTGCTCCGGTCGCTACTGGCAAGGCAGGGCGGACAATTACCACATGATGTTCCTCGCGGCGGCGGCGTTTGCGCTCTTCATAGCGATTTTTCTCGTATTGATTTGCGTGTTTGCGGGACCGACACTCTATGACCGCGTGATGGCCGTGAACGCGACCGGTACAAAGGCCGTTCTTCTGCTCACATTGATAGGGTTTCTGACCGGTCGCCCTGATTTTCTCGATATCGGCCTGCTTTACGCACTGATCAATTTTGTTTCGACGATCGCAATCCTGAAGTTCTTCCGGTACCGCTCCTTCCAGGTCTCGCTCACCGAGGCCGGATCGAAAAACGGAGTGACGAACGATTATTGAGTCGCTTGCATCTGTTGACTGGGGCCAGGTCCGACTTGTCGCGGGTGGCCTCGTCGCGCTTCTTGGCGCAATGCTTACAGTGGTTGCGGGAATCGGCATCCTGCGCTTTCCCGACTTCTATACGCGCCTCCATGCGGCCAGTATCACAGACACGCTCGGCACGTTCGTGATGCTCGCCGGATTTGCGATCATGGCACCGTCGCTTCTTGTCCTTTTCAAACTGTTGATGATTGCCGTATTCCTTATTCTGACGGGGCCGACCAGTACGCATGCGGTTGCAAACGCCGCCGCTACGGCAGGCCTTGAACCGTTGACCGGCCGCGTTCGTGCCAAAACGGATGGCCCGCTGGACGGCGCTGCAGAGGATAGTCACTGATGGACGAGACACTCGCCCGCGAGGCCGCCAATTATGGCCTGATGGCCATCGACGTTGTCCTGTTCGCAATCCTCGGGGCGACGGCAATCGCCATCGCGCGGCTGCGCTCGCTGTTTGCGATCGTCATGCTCTCGACGATCTACAGCCTTGTTTCCGCAACATGGTTTGTGGTTGTCGATGCCTGGGACGTCGCCTTCACGGAAGCCGCAGTCGGGGCGGGCATGTCCACAGCGCTTCTTCTGGGCGCCATGCTTCTTACGGTCCGCAATGCCAAGCCGCACAAGCCGGGCAGGCGTATTGCGCCGTTACTGGTCGTGCTGGTGACTGGCGCGATGCTGGTTTATGCGACGATCGATCTTCCGGCGTTTGGCGATCCGGACTCGCCTGCCAATGCTTACCTTGCGCAGATCTATCTCGAGCGGAATTACGGCGACATCGGTATTCCGAACGTCGTGACGTCTGTTCTTGGAAGCTATCGCGGCTTTGATACGTTCGGCGAAGTCGGCGTTGTCTTCATTGCCGGCGTTGCGGTAGCCTTGCTGCTCGGTTTTGGTGAGCGATCGCTCGCCGCGACGTTCAGCTCACGCAAGAAGCCGAAAAAATGAACACTGACCACCATGTCATCCTGCGGGTCGTTTCCAAGCTGCTGATCCCGGTCATACTGCTGTATGCATTTTACGTGCATTTCCACGGCGAATACAGCGCCGGCGGCGGGTTTCAGGCCGGCGTCATCTTTGCGGTGGCCATTATCCTCTACGCCTTGATCTTCGGCGTCACGGAGGCCATGCGTGCCATTCCGCCTACATTTGCCCGTTTTCTCGCGCTCTCGGGTGTGCTGATCTACGGCGGAACCGGCGTCGCTGCCATGCTGCTCGGTGGAGAGTTCCTCAACTATAGCGCGCTCGTTGACGATGCGCCGGGTGAACACTGGGGACAGCATATCGGCATCATCCTGATCGAGATCGGGGTGCTTTTCGCCGTTGCCGGAAGCATGCTGACCATTTTCTATGCGTTTGCCGGTCGTGCCCCTGAAATCAGCGACGAGGACTGGTAGCCAATGCTCGAATTTGCCGCCGAACGCTTCAATTACTGGGCAATCATCGTGTTGATGATGGTCGGATTGTACATCACCTTCCAGTCGAAGAATTACATCAAGAGGCTGGTCGGTCTCAGTATCTTCCAGACATCCGTGTTCCTGTTTTACATAACCCTGGGGAAAATCGCGGGCGGAACCGCGCCAATTCTCTATGGCCGCGACTATCCCAAGACCTATGACTCCGACGTTGCGGGATACGAAGCTGCCGGGTATGCCGCGACCGCGCTGAAGGAAACCTATTCCAACCCGCTCCCGCATGTCTTGATTCTGACCGCGATCGTCGTTGGCGTTGCCACGCTGTCAGTCGGTCTGGCGCTTGTCGTGAGAATGCGCGAGGCTTACGGGACCATCGAGGCGGATGAGGTCCGGCTTGCCGACATCGAAACGGGAAGCAAGGAAACTGCGGCGGAGGCCGCCTGATGATTTCCGCTCTTGCAAACCTCCTGCCCGACTGGGCGATCTACCATGCGCCGGTGCTTGTTGTCATCGTGCCGCTTCTGCTGGCCCCTGTCTGCGCCGCGTTGCCGAGCTGGCGCGCTGCCTGGGCGCTGACCCTCCTCGCCGCCGTATCCTCCTTCATTTTCGCTCTCGTTCTAGTGGGAGAAACACGTAGCGGCGCGGTCCTTTCCTATGCACTCGGCGGCTGGGAGCCACCGGTCGGTATCGAGTTTCGGGTCGACGGGCTGAACGCTCCGGTTTTGTTGCTGGTCTCATTCATATCGGTGCTGGCCACGGTTTTTGCCTTCCCGTCCGTTGCGCGCGAGATCCGGCTGGAAAAGCGCACGCTGTTCTTTGCGGCATTTCTGATCTGCATGTCGGGACTGCTGGGCGTTGGCATAACCGGCGACGCCTTCAACATGTTCGTCTTTCTGGAGCTCTCTTCAATCAGCACGTATGTGCTTGTCGCGCTTGGGGCGACACAGGATCGCCGCGCTCTGCCAGCCGCGTTGAACTATCTGGTGATGGGAACGATTGGCGCGACGTTCTTCGTGATCGGCGTCGGTTTTCTCTATGCCGCAACTGGTACGCTCAACATGGTTGATATGGCCCTCAGGCTGGACGGGTTGGGCGACAGTCGCACCGTTCAGGCGGGATTTGCGTTCATCTTTGTCGGGCTGGGCCTGAAGGCGGCCATGTTCCCGCTGCATCAATGGCTGCCATCGGCTTATGCCTATGCGCCAAGTTTCGTGACTGTCTTTCTGTCTGCGACCGCGACAAAAGTGGCCTTCTACGCTCTGGTACGAATGCTGTTTTCCGTGTTCTCACCCGATTTCAACTTTCAGGCCGTCGCGTTCACCTGGGTTCTGGCACCGTTGGGTGCGATCGCCGCGGTCACCTGCTCGTTTCAGGCTTTCTTCCAGACCGACATACGCCGGATGCTCGCCTATTCCTCGGTGGCGCAGGTCGGTTATATGCTGCTCGGCCTGTCGATGGGGACGGCGTTGGGGCTTTCGGCTTCGCTTTTCCATCTGGCAAACCACGCCTTCATGAAGGGCGCTCTTTTCATTGCTGTTGCAGGCGTTGCGATGAGTGTCGGCAGCACGCGCATTTCCGACTTTGCGGGCGCGGCCAAAAAGGCACCGCTGACAATGGCCGGGTTTGCGGTCGGCGGGCTCAGCCTCGTCGGTGTACCCCTGACATCAGGTTTCCTCAGCAAGATTGCGCTGTTCAACGCAGCGCTGGAAAACGGATGGTGGTGGGCTGTCGCGGTTCTGGCGGTCAGCTCGGTTCTGGCAGTTCTCTATATCGGACGCATTCTTGAAGCGGCTTATTTCCGCGAGGCACCTGCGGGGCGTGTCCATTCCGGTGAGGCCCCGTTGCTCCTGCTCATTCCGCTCTGGGTACTGGCACTGACGAACCTCTATATCGGTATTGACGCCTCGTTTGTGACCAGCCTGACGGACGCGGCCGCGCAGATCGCCTATCCGGGAGTTGCCCCATGAGCGCTCAGCTGCTGATCATTTCGATACTTGTTGCACCGCTTCTGACCGGTCTGGCCGTTCTGTTGCTGCATCGGATGCCGAACGCGCGCGAGTCGGCGACCCTGACCGGCGCGGCCATTCTGTTCGGTCTGTGCATCGCGCTTGCCATGTCGGTATCGGACGGCAGCCGGCCGCTTCTTGAGAGCGGCCCCGTTGCGCTCGGTTTGACGTTCGCGATGAAGGTCGAGCCCTTGGGCGCAATGTTCGCGGTAATTGCGAGCGGGCTGTGGATTCTGAACTCGATCTATTCGATCGGCTACATGCGGGGCAATCGCGAACGCAACCAGACCCGGTTCTATGTCTGCTTCACCCTTGCCCTGTTTGGCGCAGTCGGTGTTGCCATGTCCGGCAACCTCTTCACCCTGTTTGTTTTTTATGAAGTCCTGACGCTTTCGACTTATCCGCTCGTGGCTCACAAAGGCGACGCGAAAGCCCGGCGCGGTGCGCGTATCTACATCTTGACGCTGCTCGGAACGTCCATTGGTCTTTTCCTGATGGGCATCGTCTGGACATACTCGGTTGCCGGCAGCCTTGATTTCGTCGAGGGCGGACTGCTTGCTGGCAAGGTCGATCCCGTCATTGCCAGCGTCCTTCTGGTCCTGTTCGCGTTCGGTGTGGGCAAGGCCGCCCTGATGCCGTTCCACTTCTGGCTTCCGAACGCGATGGTCGCGCCGACGCCGGTTTCAGCCCTGTTGCATGCCGTAGCCGTGGTGAAGGCAGGCGTCTTCACGATCCTGAAGATCGCTGTCTACATTTTTGGCGCAGACCTTCTGTCGGCGACGCCTGCTACCGAGTGGATACTGATCGTTGCCTGCTTCTCGGTGATCACCGCATCCCTGATTGCTCTGACCAAAGACAACCTGAAGGCAAGACTTGCTTATTCGACCGTGTCGCAGCTTTCCTACGTGACTATCGGGGCCATGCTGGCAGACCCGGCCGGGTTCATGGGGGGCGGGTTACAGATTGCCATGCATGCGATGGCAAAGATCACGCTCTTCATGTGCGCGGGCGCCATTTATGTCGCAACCGGCATGACCGAGATCAGCCAGATGCGTGGTCTGGGCCGCAAGATGCCCATTGTCTTCATCTGTTTCCTGATTGCCTCCTTGTCGATTATCGGCGTGCCGCCACTGGCAGGCGACTGGGCGAAGTACGAACTGATGCAAGGCGCAATCGACGCCGAACACGACTATGTGGTCTACACACTGATCCTGTCGACGCTTCTCAACGTTGCTTACCTGTTGCCGATTGCCATTCTGGCGCTGCTGCCCCCTGGCCCGGCCCAGCCGGTAGCCGAATTCAAGCGGCCAGGCGGAGCGCCCGCTTTGACGGTGTTGCCGCTGGCCATCACGGCGGCCGGTTGTTTTGTGCTCTTCTTCGGCGTGAACATCATCTCTGACTTCCTCTTGCCGGTATTCGGGAGACGACTATGACGACCGAAGCGAAAAAGCCTGCGGCTCCGGATCCGGTCATTGCACCGTCGCGGCCGAAACGCCTTCCGGGCGATTTTCTGTTCGGGTGGACGAGCCACAGGCATGCGCCGAATTTCATCTTCATCGGCATGGCGCTTCTGTCGATTATCCTGATCGGTCTCGATTTCGGCGTGCACCGGCATGAATACATCGAAGGCGCCGAATTTCCGGCCTTCTATGCCATTTTCGGTTTCACCTCTTTTGCCATCGTTGTCCTGAGCGGCTGGCCGTTGCGAAAGCTTCTTGGCCGGGACGAGAATTATTACGACGATCAGGAAACACCGCCGGAGACCACCCGCGATGCTTGATTTTCTCGGTACGATAAATCCGGGTTTCATCGTCATTATCGCGGGGATGATTGCGTATGTTGCCCGCAATACAGTCCTGCGCGGGATTGTTACGATCGGTGGCCCCTTGCTGGCCATGCTTGCGCTCACTCAGGCTGAACAGGGCGTTGCGCTGGCAACGATGAACTTCATCGAGCTGGAGCTTATTCTTTACAAAGTCGACAGCCTGTCCTTTCCGTTCGGTCTCGCTTTCCTTATCGCGGCGGTCCTCAACTCCATTTATGCCTTGCACAACAAGGATGCGCTGCAGGATTCCATGGCGCTGATTTATGGCGGCGCGGCGATTGCCGCAGTGTTCTGCGGCGATCTGATGTCTGTGTTCATCTTCTGGGAAATCACCGCGGTCTCGTCGGTCTTTCTTATTCTGAAGACAGGCACCAAAGCGGCCTACAAGGCGGCGATGCGATATCTCGGCATTCAGATCCTCTCCGGTGTCCTGCTTCTTGATGGAGCAACCTATTACCTCAAGAACAATGGTTCACTGGAGTTGCAGGCGATATCGCTCGAGGACAAGGGCGCCTGGCTGATCTTTGTGGCGCTCGGTATCAAGGCTGCCTTCCCATTCCTGCATAACTGGCTGCAAGACAGCTATTCAAAGGCGACCGTGATCGGGGCGGTGGTTCTTTCTGCCTTTACCACGAAACTGGCCGTCTATGCTCTTGCGCGCCTCTTCCCGGGCGAAGATTCGCTGATCTGGATCGGCGCGATCATGTGCGTTTTCCCGGTATTCTTCGCCGTCATCGAGAACGACCTACGCAAGGTTCTGGCCTATAGCCTGAACAACCAGGTCGGTTTCATGGTGGTTGCCATTGGCGTCGGCACACCCCTCGCCCTGAACGGTGCTGCGGCACACGCCTTCGTCCACATCCTGTACAAGGGCTTGTTGTTCATGACGATGGGTGCGGTGCTCTACCGGGTGGGAACAACAAAGGCCAGCGAACTCGGCGGGCTTTATCGTACCATGCCGATAACCGCGATCTTCTGTATCATCGGTGCAGCATCCATTTCGGCCTTTCCGCTGTTTTCAGGTTTTGCCGGCAAATCGATGACGATGAGTGCGGTTGGACGCGAAGAACTCACCATAATCTGGCTGATGCTTCTCTTTGCGTCCGCAGGGGTGCTGGAACATTCGGGCATCAAGATCCCGTATTTCGCGTTCTTCGGCCATGATAGCGGGCTCAGGCCCAAGGAAGCTCCTTTCAACATGCTGCTGGCCATGGGCCTTGGTGCATTCCTGTGCATCTGGCTCGGATTGCCGACCATGTTTGGTGGAACGGCGTGGCTCTACAACATTCTGCCCTTTCAGCAGGAAGCGAACGCGTACCTGGCCAAGGATTTATGGACCTATGAGCATGTTCTCACGCAACTGCAATTGCTCGTGCTGGCCGCCTTTGCTTTCGTTCTCCTGAATCGCATTCGCCTCTACCCACCGGAAAAAAGAGGGGTCGTGCTCGACACAGACTGGTTCTTCAGACGTCCGGGCTACCGCTCGTTTGTCTGGGCCGGTGAAGTATGGAGCCGTTTAGGCCCGGCCATGACGCAAACGTCCGGTCGCATGACAAACAGTATTTACCGACAAATCGAGTCGGCCTTCAGCCCTGAAAGCCTGCTCAGCCGCGGTGCGGTTTCAGCGGGGATGGCCGTATGGACAGCGATCGTTCTTGGTGTCGTTCTCTTCATAGCCTTGATTGCAGGCATTTAATCACTGACCAATTCTGTAAAGCCTCGATAGACGTCACTCGCGTCTTGAATGGAGAGAGCGTTCTGCGCTCGAAACAAGGGACTATATCAGCCACCCTATCCTTGTTATGCGGTCAGGCGCGTAAAGTCCTTTTAAAGACCTACATTGCTTTGGCTGACTTGCAGATTGCAGGTTTAGCCTTTTTTACTTCCAAAATTCATGCCAAACTGGCAAACGAAATCAGGCTGTGTCGTAAAACCGTTGAATAAGGATATGGAAATGAGCACTGAAAGTGCCACCGAGCAAGGGTATACGCTGGAGATGACGTCGGAGATCGTTGCCGCGTATGTGGGCAATAACCCCGTACAAATGGCCGATTTGCCGTCACTGATTACGCGTGTGCATTCGGCACTCATCGATCTGGGTAATTCGGGTAGCGTTGAGGAAGCAAAGGACCTGGTGCCTGCAGTGTCCGTAAAGAAGTCGGTCACGCCCGATTATCTGATCTGTCTGGAAGACGGCAAACGGTTCAAGTCTCTCAAACGTCATCTGCGTTCCAGTTATGACATGTCACCGGAAGAGTACCGCGAAAAGTGGAACCTTCCACACGACTATCCGATGGTCGCACCAAACTACGCCAAGCATCGCTCGGAGCTCGCCAAGAAGATGGGTCTTGGTCAGGGAAGCCGCCAGCGCCGCTAGAAGGCGCCACTCTGCGCGATCCGAAGGCCCTGTTTTAATGTCGGTTGACTCTTCGCCTGAGAATATATGCGTGTTTTTCAATATTCCCTCTTGGCGCGATTCGCGAATTAAGAGACGTTGACCCTGTCCAGGGAAACGGGGAGAGCTTACGAGATGCCGGGCGACGGGATTGCGACCATTTCAGGTGAGCAGACACGGCTTCTGAAATACTGGGCGTCGAAGTGTGGCGACGCGGGCCTGCCTGAGCGCAAGGACATTTCCCCGCGTGGCGTGTTCTTCTGTCTCGCTCATCTGTCGGTAGTCCAGCAACTCGATGATGGCGAATTCTGTTTCCGATTGACGGGCAGCATGCTGCGCGATGTCTTTGGAGCCGAGGTTCGCGGCCTTCCGGTCAGTCACGTGATGGTCGAATGCGATGCCTGGACGCTCGCTCTCGAACAGGCCAGCCGGTTGCGTGCACCTGTCTGCGGGCTCACACCGGTATCGGCAAACAGTATTCACCGGTGGATGCGACTTCCGCTTCGGGAAACGGCGACGGGTACGCAATACGTAATGTGCTACGACCGTCACGAATCAGTGCCTGCCGACGCCGTAACACTGCCGAGGCACCATGTGATCGGAACCGAGAGGACTGATCACACTTCTTCTTCTCGCGCACCGCGCGCCTTGCAGTTCGCCTGATCCTTCTACCGTTCAGCAGATAAAAAAACCCGTCGGCGAACCGACGGGTTTTCTGTCATGATGCGGGTCTGCCAGCTTACCAGCCGCAGGCACGATCCTTGTTCTGCTCGCGCAGGTATCCGATCAGGGGATCGAAGTATTCGATGATTGCCGAGCCATCCATTTCCCGCGTGCCGGTGAACGTTTCCAGCACATCGGGCCAAGGTTCGCTGGCGCCCATTTCCATCATGGCGTTGAACCGGCGTCCGACCTCTTCATTGCCGTAAATCGAACAGCGGTGGAGAGGACCCTCCCAACCTGCCTGGTCACAGGCCGCCTTGTGGAACTGGAATTGCATCACGAAGGACAGGAAGTAGCGCAGATACGGCGTGTTTCCGGGAATATGATACTTCGCGCCGGGGTCAAACCCATCGGCCGGGCGAGGTCCGGGCGGTACGATACCCTGATATTCGAGCCGCTTCTCCCACCAGGCCGAATTGTAGTCTTCCGGCGCGGTTTCACCGGCCAGAACGCTCCAGCGCCAGCTATCCATGGTGATGGCGAACGGCAGGAAAGCGATCTTGTCGAGCGCCGTGTTCATCAGTAGCGCGATGTCGGCGTCGGTCCCGGGGACTTCGCTCTCGTCGATCAGACCAATCTTGACCAGATAATCAGGCGTGATCGAGAGTGCGATGAAATCACCGATGGCTTCGTGGAAGCCATCATGCGCGCCATCCTTGTAGAGATAGTCGACGTCCTTGTAGGCCCGCTGATAGTAATTGTGCCCCAGTTCATGGTGCACGGTCTGGAAGTCCTCGGAATTGACTTCGGTACACATCTTGATGCGCACGTCTTCCTCGTCGTCGAGGTTCCAGGCCGACGCATGGCAGACGACTTCGCGATCCGGCGGCCGCACGATCATTGATCGTTCCCAGAACGTCTCCGGCAAGGGGGCAAGCCCTAGCGAGGTGAAGAAGGCTTCGGCAGTTTCCACCATGCTGATCGGCGTATAGCCCTTCTCCTTGAGCCTCTCGGTGACGTCGTATTGCAAGGCGCCGCCGGTTTCCGGCTTCACCAGATCATAGACACCCGACCATTGCTGAGCCCACATGTTGCCGAGAAGGTCAGCACGGATCGGGCCGCTGGCCGGCTGGACGTCGTCGCCGTACGAGGCGTTCAGACCGGCCCGCACATGGCAGTGGAGCTCGTCATAAAGCGGTGAAACCTGATTCCACAACCGGTCGACTTCGGCTTCCATATCCGCCGCAGGCATGTCGTATTTGGAGAGCCACATCTGATCCAGGCTGGAGTAGCCGAGCTCGCGCGCCCCCTCATTGGCAATCTCGACCATCCGAGCATACCTGTCCCTCATCGGAACCGATATCGTCCGCCAACCTTCCCAGACGGCCCTCAGTTCTTCGGGGTCGCGGCTCTGCTCGATGATATTGGAGAGCTGGTCGAGGTTCAGGGTTTCGCCGTTATAGGTGAAGGTCCCGGTTCCATAGGTGGCATCCAGGTAAGTGGTGATCTCCGCAAGTTCCTCCGCTGCACCTTCGCTCGATGGGGCCGGGATCGTCACGTTCGACTTCAGGCGCTGCATCTTGCGGGCCAGGTCAGCCGGGAGTTCGACATCGTTGAAACGCTTCGTGGCGTTGGCAAGGCGCACAGCGGTCTTGGTGACGCGGGCGCCTGCTTCTGCAGCCGCCGCATTGGTTTCGTCGGTGATGTTCGTTGCCTGAGCCCAGTAAACAGGCGCTATCTCCTTGGAGAGCGCAGCGAGTTCAGCTTCGGCGTCGGCCAGAAAGGCCCGCGCATCTTCGACCGTTGGCCCGGCCTGTGCATCTTCAACGGCCGGTTCAGCTTCCACGGGTGTCGAGATGTTCGCGTTGTTGCCGCAACCGGCCATCATGACCAGGCCAAGCGCGCTCGCGCCCACCAGCAGTTTTCTGTAAGTCATAGGGAGTCCTCCTGAAACAAGGAAAGCGATGCTGACTGCGCCGCGTCAAGAGTTGGGTGTGAAAATATAAGCCTGACGCTGCCGCGATGAACGGTGCTACGACCTCCTTACCCTTACCAATAAAGGATATGTTCATGGCCACCAATCTTTCGGCGTTTCTGAAAAGCTCTGCCGGGCAAACGCTTGGCTCGATGGCAAGTTTCCTCCGCAAGGCTGCGGCGCATGCCGAGGCGACATCGACACCGGAAGAGAACTATCTGGATGCGAGGCTCTTTCCCGACATGCTCCCGATGAGCCGCCAGGTCCAGATTGCCTGCGATATCACCGCGCGCGGCGGCTCACGGCTTGCGGGCAGTGACGCACCTTCGTTTCCGGACACCGAGACCTCTTTCGAGGCGCTTGCCGTCCGGTGCGAAAAGGCGCTCGAGGTTGTCATGGGCTTGTCCGATGAGGGCATTGAAGCCAATGGCGATGTCACGCTCAAAATTCCGACCCGTGGAGAGCCAATGCACATGACCGGCCAGGAGTTTCTGATCGGCTTCATCGTGCCGAACCTGCATTTTCACGCGGCCACCGCCTATGCACTGCTCCGCCATCAAGGCGTCGCGCTCGGCAAAACGGATTTTCTGAAACCCGGCGGCTGATACCTAAAAGGACCGGGTGATCCAGAGCCTGTAATCCTGATCGGCGGCGTTTTCTGAAGTCCGAAGATGCCGCCGCCATAAACCGACCATCCGCCGCCAAGGCTCTTGCTGGCGGTCAGGCCCAGCGCGTGGTTCTGCTGCTCGAAGCTGCCAAAATCGTCAGAGAAGCCGTAATTGTTGAAAAGTTCTGCATTCAGGCCAAGACCGTTTCCAAGTGCACGATGCAAAGAGAAGCGGGTTTGCAAGCCAATTCCATCTCGCGCACGATCACCGATCTGAACGGTCGTGAGCACGATCGCTCTGGCATGCCAGTCGGGCGCAAAATCGAACTGGTTCGTCCAGTTTACGCCAACCTGATCGGGCGCGTTCGCATCGGCCAGACGGCCATCAAACCGTAGCCCCGTACTCCAGACATTGGACCCTTCGGGCGTCAGCTCCCACTGGAGTTCGCCCTGTACAAACCTGTATTCGAAATCTCCGGCACCGGTGTCGCTTCCGACGATAACCCCCCGCAGTCTGAAATCTCCGTTCAAAGACTGCTGATAGTGAAACCGGTGAGCGTATCTTAAATCGCGGCCATTCTCTTCCGGCACAAACGCAGTGCGGTACTGGACCGATTTATCTCCCTCATACACGCCAGGTCCAAACACCCCCGCAAGGCTCTGAGCGCTCGCCGACTGATGAACGCCTGCGCAAAGCACTAGCGCGATAAGAAGGGACAAGGTCTTGAACGCCATCAGGCCACCCACAGTCTTTAAGTTCCGGATGATTGAACACATAGGCGAAGCGCCTGCGCTGTCACCCTCTTGGGTCAAATTCCTGTTGCAGTCTCAAGGCAGTCGGTCGGGAGAGCGCCAAACATTCCGTTTGCAGGGTTCGATCTGGTAGAGAGCCGCTTTGCGACAGGAGGCAATCGCAACGCTTCCTCGCTTCGTCCGTTAAGAGCGTGTCGACACATGTCAGGAGACACCGAAAATGAGCAGAAGCCTGCACGTTGTTCTCGGTCTCTATCTCTTCAGTCTTACAGGAGGTCTCGCAATGGCAGACCAGCATCAGGACACGTCTACGCATCAAACACAGGACACGGGAAAGGATCTGACGGCGTTCGAATGGGAGAACCGTGTGATCCTCGTTTTCGGCAGTACCACGCCGCGTCATGAGCCGAGGCAGCTGTCAGAACAGGTCGCCTATTTTCGTCCGACAGAGTTGGCGGCCCGCGATCTGGTCGTTCTGGCGATCGGCGATGGTGTAGTGAGCGGCGTGTTCCCCGCAGGCCTGGAAACCACAAAGCTTGATGCAAAAGCGCTGCGCACTGCCTACGGGGTCAACCCTGATGCTTTTGCACTCGTATTGATCGGAAAGGATGGCGACGTGAAACACAAGTCAAATGCACCGGTGGCCGCCGATGCCGTATACGAGATCATCGACGCGATGCCGATGCGCCAAAGGGAAATGCAGTCGGACGATACGGGCGAGATCCATGAACCATAGGCGATGCCCGGTTCACGTAATTGTGCAGCCTGAAAACTGGAAACTACGGGCCGGTGAGCGCATTTGATTGTCATGACTCAACCGACACTGACTTCCCGCCGCTTCTTTCTCACTGCCTCGCTTGGTCTGGCTGCCGCCGCCTGCTCCCGAACGGGCGGCGCAACCCCGCAAGGGCCCTCGCCTGCCGGTCAGGCTGGAACACAAGGGGGCAATAGCGCCTCCCAGTCCGTTCAAGCCATGTATGCAGACAGTCCATTCCGTAACATCACGGAAGACGAATGGCGCGAGCGCCTGAGCGCGGATGCTTTCGATGTCATGCGTGAAGAGGGGACCGAACGGCCCTTCAGCAGCCCGCTGAACGATGAGACCCGGGACGGCGTCTTTGCGTGCAAGGGCTGCGAACTCCCGCTGTTCGCGGCTTCAACAAAATACAAGTCCGGGACGGGCTGGCCGAGCTTTTTCGATCACTTGCCTGATGCTATCGCTACCAAACCCGACAACACGCTCTTCATGCAGCGTACGGAATATCACTGTGCCCGGTGTCTCAGCCATCAGGGGCATGTCTTCGATGACGGCCCGCGACCGACGGGGCTTCGTTACTGCAATAACGGCGTCGCGCTGATCTTTGTCCCGGCCTGATCAGGCCGTGGTATCGGCTTCCTTGCCTTCAATATATTTGAGACGGCTTTCGAGATAGCGGTTGCGCCAGCGCAAACGGGCGATTTCCGGTTCATCCGGCAGGGTATCATCGGTCTCCTCTGACGCCGCTCGCGTCACTGGCGGCTGGTCGAGAGGTACGCCTGCAGGGGCCGCTTCGAGATCGAGATCGTTCTTTTCGAAGTCCGCAATACGCTTTTCAAGATATCGTACCTGCCATTCCAGCTTGGCTTTCTGCGCATCGTCCTGATCCGTGAGATCATTCACGGGGTCAGCATCATTCTGCGCCGCTTGCAAATGGCGTACACGCGATTCCAGATACCTGTTTCGCCAGACCAGACGGGTCCGCTCCTCGTCCTGTTCGAGCGCGGTCAGCTCTTCGTTTTCCGCGACCGGGGCTTCGTGGGCTATGCCAAGACGCTGCTTCAGACGACCGGTTTCCTGCTGTAGGAATCTGATCTGCTTGTTGGCGACGAGAAGCTGGTTCTGCGCGCTGGAGAGATCCTTCTCGGCCTTTGCGCCGCGGGCCACCGCTATTCGCACATCGTCAGCCCGCAGTGTCTGGCGCTCTTGCGCCATCGGCTTTGGTTGAACAGGAGTCTTCGCGCGGGGCGCTGCCTTTCGCGTCAGACCTCTCAAGGCCCAGCCAATGAGCAGTCCAGCCATCGCTGCGCCGACCAGCGCAATCCACATATGCGTGACAAGTTCGATCATCGCTAGTTTCCGCTTCGTGTTGAGACAAGGACCTGTGCGCTGGGTGGAGCAGGTACAGGGTCCCGCGCTATCGTAACCTCAACCTGTTCCGGTGCGATGCCTTTGGCAATAAGGTAATCGGCGATCCTGTCCGCGCGGACCTGCGCGTCGGTTCTGGAAATAACCTGATTGCCATTGATGAAGGTCAAACCCGTAATGCGCGTGCCAAGCGGTGAGCAGCGCTCCGCAACCGCCACAAGCCTGTCGAGAACACGACCGGACTCGCGCGAGAGTTCCTGATCCCGGCCGGTATAGCCGATCACGCCATCGCCCAGCGCTTCGCTATAGGCTTCGTCACAGGCCGGTCGGGGTGTATCCGCCTGCGACAGCGTATCCAGACCGGCTACACTGGCAGCTATGGGTTCGGCCTCTATCCGAAGATTCACACCTTCCGTAAGCCGGACAAGATCCTCGCGAAGGTAGTCAAGAACGCTTTCGGTTGCCTGTCCGGAGATGACGACCGCTTCCCCGTCGAAGGTCAGCCGCCCGGACTGAAACCTTGCAAACTGGGGCAGGGCGGCACGTACCCCGGAGAGCCAGCGATCATCAGGCATGGACGCGCTGGTCAGCCCGTCCAGGACAGCACCATCATAGAAGCGTTCAGCGAGCACCAGAAGCTGGCGTTTTGTATTCGCATCGGGAACGAGACCGCGCAGCTCCAGCCGGTCGCCTTGCAGGAACGCACCCCATATTGTGGGCGTTTCGATATCTGAGTCCGCTGTAAAGCCCGCAGGAGCATTGCGGAGCCGGTCGCGTACGGCACGCAGGGCGGCATAATCTGGAGCCTCGCCCGCAACGAAGATAGCCGTATCGGTAAGTTCGCTTGCGCCGTTGAGAAGGTCTGCGACACTGGCAATGGCGAGCTCTGCTGCTGCGACCCAGTCGCCATCGGGTTCGCCTGCGGCGATCGTCAAACGGTCTTCGACCTGGCCATCAGGGCTCGCGATACGGCCTGCTTCCAACAGTCGTTCGCGCAAGGCCCGGTTCGGTACAAAGCCGGACAGGACTAGCCCGTTGCCTGCGCGGGTCGCTGAAAACGTGAATGGCGACACACCAGGTGCCATCGAAAAATTCGTAGAGACCGATACAATTCCGCCATACAGCCATCCACCCCTGCCGACGGCTGTAGCGACGACCTGCAGAGCATCATTGGCTTCGTCGGCGTTCGGCGCCTGACCGGACATGACGGCAGATTGTCCGTCCACGCGCACACCGGCCCATTCGATCCCGGCTTCCAGCAAAGCACTGTTGGCGGCGTCCTCAAGTCGGGTCTCGAACTTGCCTGCAAAGTCCGGTCCGGCATATACAGCCCACCAGCCCAGCCAGCCAAAGGCGAGGATGCCTGCCAGAAGGATTGGCCAGTCAAATATGCTTCGTCCCGAACTCAAGTCTGCTCCTGTTCCTGCTTCTGGTCTGCCGGTCCGGCTGCACTGCCCCAAGCCGGAAAGCGGATCAAGTCAGCGCCTGCAGCGGAGCGTTCATATCTATGGCCTCTGAAGGTATACAAAATGAAACCATAACCAGCGCGGCGAATCCGCTGGTGAAGCTTCTGCGATCACTTGAGCGAAAGAAGGGCAGGCGCGAACATGATCTGTTTCTGGCGGAAGGGGTGCGGCTCGTCGAGGAAGCGTTGAGCCATGGCTGGACACCTGTTTATGCTGTGCATGGCCGGGATGGTCTGATCCGGGAGGCTTCGGCAAAAGCCATTCAAGCTCTGCAGGCACACGGTGCGCGGGTCGAGGAAGTTACCGACCGGCTTCTGGGCCAGATTGCGCGAAAGGAAAACCCGCAAACCATCGTCGCAGCGTTCAGGCCGCAGACTGCGGCAGCGGATGTTCCAGCAGATACACCGGCCGGCACATGGCTGGCGCTCTATGAAGTCCGCGACCCCGGAAACCTCGGCACTATCCTGCGGACGGCAGACTTTGCCGGTGTACGGCAGGTCTTTCTGGTTGGGGACTGCTGCGATCCGTTCAGTCTCGAATGCGTACGGGCAAGCATGGGCTCAATCTTTGCGGTATCCATCGTGATGCTGGACCGGGAAACGTTCGAGGCCATGGCCGATGCGGCCAAGATGCCGCTCATAGCCGCGTCCATGCACGGAAAATGGACCAGCGACTCCAAGACGTTCGGCGCGGCATGTATTCTTTTGATGGGCAACGAGCAGAAAGGTCTTCCGGGCGAGCTTGAAGACAAATGCGATGTATTGCTACGCCTTCCCATGCGCGCTGGCGCGGATAGTCTGAACCTCGCAACGGCAACCGCCTTGCTTGTCTACAAGGCTTGGGAGGCACGCGGATATGATGGCGCCAGCTGATATACGGCCGCTGGTTACACCGCCTGTCGTTTTGATAGCCGATGACTGGCAAGATTATGCGCTTCTGGATTCCGGCGACGGGCGCAAGCTGGAGCGTTTCGGTACGCAGACGGTCGACCGGCCTGATCCACAAGCTTTCTGGGCCCCGGCCATCCCAGTGGACCGCTGGGCTGCGGATGCGATCTTTGCAGCATCGGGCGAGGATGAGCGTGGGCGCTGGGAACTGGGCGATCCGCGTCTTGCGGATACCTGGCCGATGGGCTGGCGGGACATATCGTTCACGGCGCGACGGACAGCCTTCCGGCACATGGGTGTGTTTCAGGAACACTCGGTGCATTGGCGTTTTGCTCAGGACCTTATTTCCAGCGTCAACCGGCCCGTCCGGCTGCTCAACCTGTTTGGCTATACCGGAATGATGAGCCTTGCAGCAGCGGCAGCAGGTGCCGAGGTCACCCACCTCGATGCGTCGCCCAAGTCTATTGGCTATGGCCGGGATAATCAGACGCTCAGCGGGCTTGGAAAGGCTCCGGTCCGGTGGATTTGCGATGACGTGCTGAAGTTTCTGCGACGCGAAGTTCGCCGCGGAAGCACGTATGACGCAATCGTTGTCGATCCGCCCAAGTTCGGACGTGGTCCGAAGAACGAGACCTGGAAACTGGAGGAGGACCTGCCGGAGCTACTCTCACTCTGCAGGCAGGTTCTTTCGCCCGACCCGCTTTTTCTGATCGCAACTGTTTATGCCGTCAGACTATCCTGTCTGGCGCTGAGCCAGAGCCTTGCCGACCATCTGACCGGACTTGGCGGGGCCATAGAGCAGGGCGAAATGGCAATCCCTGAGGAGAGCCGCGACCGGCTTCTGCCCACGGCCATATTCGCACGCTGGATGGCAAGTCTCCCCGATAACGAGCCTCAGCCGGCGGGTGTGAGCTTGATGAGGCGTGCGCCTTCCTTGTCCTCAAGGACATAGATGGCACCATCCGGACCCTGTTCCACATCGCGGATCCGCTTTCCCCATTCATAACGGGCCGCCTCGCTGGCAGTCGTCTCCATCGTGCGCGACTCGCCACCCGCGCCCTGATTGTCGAGGGGTGTCTCGGTGAATTCGACACGGATCAGCGCTTGTGAGGAGAGACCTCCGATAAAGCCATCGCCCATCCAGTCGGTGAACATGTCACCATCATAGATTACGAAGCCCGCCGGGCTGATCACTGGCGTCCATGACAAAGCGGGGTTTTCGTAAATCGGGAAGTCTTCGTGCGATCCGAAGAACTGCTTGCCGTTATAGTGTTCGCCGTTGGAGACGACCGGATAGCCGTAATTCTCGCCCTTCAGGATAAGGTTCAGCTCGTCTCCGTCTTTTGGCCCCATCTCGTGAACCCAAAGCTGCCCTTTCGCGTCGAAATCGACACCCAACGGGTTTCGGTGGCCAAGCGACCAGATCGTGTCAGCAACGCCGCCATTCCCATAAAACGGGTTGTCTTCAAGCGCTTCGCCATCGGTTGTGACGCGTATGACCTTGCCGAGGTTCATGTCCATGTTCTGGGCCGGCGAAAACTTCTGGCGCTCACCGGATGTAATGATGAGGTTGCCATCTGGAGCCACGGCAAGCCGATGCCCGTAATGACCGTTGCCCGGCACCTTCTGCGACTGTTTCCAGATCATCTTGCGGTCCGACAGGGTGCCGCCATTGGCCGTCAGCGTCAGACTGGCCCGTTCAACGACCGCGCCGCTGAGGCTGTCATCTGCCGCGTCGCGTTCGACGTACGAGATGAAGACCTGTCCGTTGGTGGCAAAATCCGGGTGCACGATAATATCGCCCAGTCCGCCCTGTCCCCGCGCTGTAACGCTAGGTGCATTCGAGATGGTTCCGGCCTTGGTTCCGTCAGCATTGAGAAGCCAGAGCGTGCCTGCCTTCTCGGTTACCAATGAGCGGCCATCGGGCAGGAACGCCATGGCCCACGGGCTGTCAAAGGTTTCCAGGGCTGAGGCTGTCAGAACCGTGCCATCGCTTCCGGTTACGCTCATGGTGGCCATGTCAGTGTCGGTGTGACTCTCGGCCATTGCGGGAAGCGTGAGGGCTGCAACCGATATTGCGGCGAGCATGGTGTTTCGAACTGACATAGAGCGGTCCTCTGTTGGCTAGGGTCCTCTGCGTTAACGCAGGCAAAAGCGTGCAGTTCCTTGCAGCTGGGCGCTGACCGCGTCTGTTGCGTTATTTGCCGCGTGGACCACTGAAACCTCGCTATCGAGCGCAATCGGAAGGGGCTCCCTCTAGGAGCCGGTCAGTCAATCTGCTGACAGGTGCGGGGCAGTGATTTCAGCCGCGCATGTAACGTGGCAGCCAGCCCTCATGCACATTACGCAGGGTGTCTAGCGGCAGTTCGTAAACGCCCTTGTTTCGCCCGTCGTCGAACAGGCTGAGGACGGGGTCGCTATCCATATGACCGGCAAACGGCGGCAACGACACCGGAACGTCTGCCGCCTTTGCCCGCGCTACAATCTCGTCGCCATGTGCCTCGTCGATGGCCGAGCAGGAAGCGTCCCTGAGTTTCGCCAAACAACGCGGCGAACGTCGCCATGCCCAGCTCGGTATGCGCGGTTGAGGCGAAGAGAGCGCTGTCGAGGTCCAGATGAACGCCCAAACCGCTTGCAAGCGCGAGCTCAGCCGCCGCACAGGCGAGCCCGCCGTCGGACACGTCGTGAACGGCAGTTATAAGGCCTGCTTCAATCAGGCTGCGGACGAAATCGGCATTGCGTTTCTCAGTTGCGAGATCGACAGGCGGCGGCGGCCCCATGTCCGCACCACGCAGACCCAGCCATTCTCGAGCGTAAAGCGAGGCTCCAAGATGCCCGCGTGTTTCGCCAATCAGCATGAGCGCATCGCCCGCTTTGGCTCCGCGTAGCGTGGCAATCTTCGACAGATCCTCGATCAGCCCCACGCCGCCAACAACAGGCGTCGGCGGAATGGCGACCCCATCGGTTTCGTTGTAGAGGCTGACATTGCCTGACACGACGGGAAAATCGAGTGCGCGGCAGGCTTCGGCCATGCCCTCGATCGCGCGCACGATGTAGCCCATGGTTTCCGGTTTTTCCGGGTTGCCGAAATTCAGGTTGTCGGTGATGGCAATCGGGCGCGCACCGACGGCCGACAGGTTACGATAGGCTTCCGCAACCGCCTGTTTGCCGCCTTCATATGGGTCGGCTGCCACATAGTGCGGGTTGCAGTCAGAGCAGATGGCGAGTGCCTTGCTGGTCCCGTGTATGCGCACGATCGCGGCGTTTCCCATGCTCGCCGAGCTGTCGACGGTATCGCCCATGACCTGACGGTCATACTGCTCCCAGATCCAGCGCTTGCTGGCCATGTCGGGGCACGACATCAGCTTGAGCAAGACATCATTATAGTCTTCCGGTTCGGGATGCGCTTTCGCATCGAGCGACGGGCGGGCCGTCGGGGCGACCCATGGACGGTCATAATTCGGCGCATCCTCGGCCAGAGGAGAGACAGGGATATCGCAGACGATCTTGCCGAACTGTTTCAACACCAGCCTGCCGGTGTCGGTTGTCACCCCGATCACTTCCGCGTCGAGGTCCCATTTGTCGAAGATGGCTTTCGCCTCGGCTTCCTTGCCGGGCTTGAGTACCATCAGCATCCGTTCCTGGCTTTCCGAGAGCATGATCTCGTAGGCCGTCATGCCCGGTTCGCGTTGCGGAACAGCGTCGAGGTCCATCTCGATTCCGACGCCGCCCTTGTCGGCCATCTCCACTGAAGATGACGTCAGTCCGGCAGCGCCCATATCCTGTATGGCCTGAATGGCATCGGTTGCCATCAACTCCAGGCAGGCCTCGATCAGAAGTTTCTCGGTGAACGGATCGCCAACCTGAACCGTGGGGCGTTTCTCTTCGTCGCCTTCGGAAAACTCGGCCGAGGCCATGGTCGCGCCATGTATGCCGTCGCGCCCGGTCTTCGAGCCAACATAAAAGATCGGATTGCCCGGCGTTGCGCCGCGGGCATAAAAAATTCGGTCCTGATCGGCGAGACCCACTGCCATCGCGTTGACCAGAATGTTTCCGTTATAGCCTGCATCGAACTGGGTTTCGCCCGCAACGGTCGGCACGCCAACGCAATTTCCATAGCCGCCTATGCCGGAGACGACACCGGCCACGAGTTGGCGCGTCTTTGGATGATCCGGACTGCCGAACCGGAGCGCGTTCACCAGCGCGATGGGGCGCGCGCCCATGGTGAAGACATCGCGCAATATGCCGCCGACCCCGGTAGCGGCGCCTTGATAGGGTTCGATGTAGGAGGGGTGGTTGTGGCTCTCCATCTTGAAGATGGCGGCCTGCCCATCACCAATGTCGATCACGCCGGCATTCTCGCCCGGCCCCTGAATGACCGATGCATTCTTCGTCGGGAACTTCGCCAGATGGCGGCGTGAGGATTTGTAAGAGCAATGCTCCGACCACATGACCGAATATATTCCCAGTTCGACGAGATTCGGGTCGCGACCGAGCCGTGAGACGAGCCGCTCGTATTCCTCGGCATTGATGCCGTGTGACGCGCCATCTGCGGCGGTCTGCGTAGCGGTCAGGGCGGTGAGGATTCGGGCAGTATCGGTCATGAGTGCGGTCTAGCGGCGAACACGCATGCTGACCAGTCGGCAGTTTTGCAAAGCGAGCTGAGTTTCAGCCGGGCAGGCACTGGCCGAACAGGCACGCGTGAGCATCAAATCCATCGACAAACGCTCATGCCTTGGAGCCTGCGTAGGTCATGTGCCCCGCAATGGAACTGCATCCCGACGCTATCTGCGTGATCGATTGCTCAACCTACTTCAGGTACGTCCAGCGGCGTAGAACTTCTTCCGTCGGGCCGCGGCGGAACTTCGTGCGCCACAGGCTGGTGAAGACAATGCTCGCTATGGCGACAAGAAGGGCGATGACGAAGCACCCCGCCGCGCCAACCTGCATGTAGAGGCCCAAGCCGTACTCGTAGAAGATCAGCGTGAAGATGAGCCCCTGCAGCAGGTAGGCCGTCAGCGAGGCGGTGCCGCCACGCGCCAGGAAGGTCTTGATCGGGCCATTTCCGGCCATGGTCCATTTTGCCAGTAGGCCGAGATAGCCTGCGGAGGCGAACGGGCTGCCGATCGTAATCAGGAGCATTCCCCACATCATTTCCGAAGACACCATCGAGGTGCCCTGAAGCACCAACCAGGCCCCGGCGAGGCTGATGATGAGCCCGATGGGCAGGAACACCCGCCGTGCGCGCTTCCAGAAAGGCGCATCGGCACGCGAGATGAGGTCATTTCTGACGGCAGCCAGTCCGAACAGGAAGAACGCCATGGTACCCCAGCCCTGAAAGCCGAGGATAAAGCCGATACTCCCCGTCCATTCGCTGACCCGTGCCTGCATGACGGCGATAAAGCCGGCATTGAGGTAAGCCTCGGTATAAGCGGCACCCGCGGCGGCCATTTCTCCAGCAGCGGCTTGCATCTCCTCGGGCGCAAAAGCTTCTCCGAGTGCAATCAAACCCGCAAAGATCAGCATGAAGATGATCTGGACGACATAAAGCCCGATCCCCCAGCCGATGAGCGTCTTCGGAGAACTCTTGCGGAAGAGAAACAGGATCGACCCGAGAACAGCGTAGACGAACAGAATGTCTCCCTGAAACAGGAAGGCGATGTTGATCGCCGCAAAGGCGAACAGGCCGATAATGCGTCGCCAGTAGCGCCCGGAAAACCCCGTTCCGGCGCGGTCGGCGGACATCATCTGATAGGCGAACCCGACACCGAACATGAACGAGAACAAGGTGTAGGATTTCATCAGGAAAAGGGCACTGACCGAGAAATAGGCCGCCTGATCTACCGTGGATTCAAGCCCGCCAGCGACGTAGCCACCTTTCGACATCGGCCAGGCAAACAGCGCGACGTTGACAAGAGCGATCCCGACCAGGGCGGCGGCGCGAACGAGGTCCGGAAAGACCTCACGCCCGGCTTCGCGCGTTTCCTGTATATAATTCATGAGCTCATCCCCTGACTTCAGCCCCCTGAAATGCAGCGTAAAGCTGCAGGCAAACTGCCGTTAGGTCAAGGCAGAGCGTTCTCTGTTTCAGCGGGGACGCGTCCTCTCAGGCCTTGCGGACCTCCGAATGGCTTTTCAACGCCTCGGAATCCTCGGTCTCGATCCGGTAGGCCGGTTCATCCTCGGAGGCCTCCCGGGTTACCTCGTTTCCCTTGATCTTCAGGGTTTGCTTCTGCGTGTAGACCTTCACGATCTCGCCGGAGGCTGTACCATTGCCCCAGTCCCACTCCACGCGGTCGCCTTCGTTGTAGCCTTTTCCTTTCGACATCACGAAACTCCTATCATTGGATGTGACAGGACAACCAATCACGTGGACCGGCGTTCCCCGACAGGCTGACGCAGGCCTGGGTGTTTTATGCAAGCCAGCTGGTGTCACATGTATTCGTCGTATATACGATAACCGGAATCAGGAGATTGTGATGTCCGAGCACAGCGCGCAGACGATAAAGATCAGTTCCGGCGGCCGCCCGAAATCCGACAATCCGAAAGTCCCGGTCAGTTTGAGGCTGGACCGGGAGGTGATCGAGAAATTCAAGGCAACCGGTCCCGGCTGGCAGACCCGGATGAACGAGGTTCTACGTGCGGCAAAGCTATAGCTGCCCCGCGTTTCGTTCTCAGCTGTCCATACGTTCGATGATGATGGCCGGAGCCATCCCTCCAGCTGCACACATTGTGACAAGCCCGTATCTGCCGCCGCGACGTTCCAACTCGTCCAGAACCGTTCCGATGAGGATAGAGCCTGTCGCACCGATCGGGTGACCGAGCGCCATCGCACCGCCATTCACGTTCACCTTGTCGCGGTCGATTTTTAGATCTCGGATGAACTTCTCGGCGACAACGGCAAACGCCTCGTTGATTTCGAAAAGGTCAATGTTATCAAGCGATAGCCCGGCCTTCTCCAAGACCTTGCGGGCGGCTGGCACCGGAGCATTCAGCATCAATGTCGGGCAATCGCCCATATTGGCGGTCGCGACGATCCGCGCGCGTGGCTTGAGGCCGTGCTTGTCTGCATAGGCCTTTGAGGAGAGGAGCACTGCCGCCGCGCCATCAACCACGCCCGATGAATTACCGGCATGATGGATATGCTCGATTTTCAGGTCTGGATATTTCGCGTTGATGAGCCCGCGATAGGTCAGACCCTCTTCGTTCAGCGGAAAGTCTGCCATCGCGGTGAAAGCAGGGCGCAACTGCGAAAGGCCTTCTGCTGTCGTAGACGGCCGGGGAAACTCCTCCTTGTCGAGCGCGAGAGACCCGTCTTCCTTGTGAACAGCAATCAGCGATTTGTCGAAATGGCCGTTGGCGATGGCGTGGGCTGCACGTTTCTGGCTTTCGAGCGCCAGATCGTCTGTCGCCTGACGCGAAATGCCTTCCATGCTGGCAATCGCATCGGCGCAAACGCCCTGATGGCTCTGCGGGTGGCTGGCGCGGAGCCGCAGATTGCCTGAATCCATCATTGGCGGCGCTGTCGGGTCGGCGCTGGCGGAGGTATAGGACATCATCTCCGTGCCGCCGGCGATCACCAGATCTTCCATGCCGGACATGACCTGCGCCGCAGCGAGATTGACCGCCGTAATGCCCGACCCGCAGAACCGGTCGAGTGTCACGCCGCTGGCCTTCATGTCATAACCCGCATCCAGCGCCGCCATCCGGCCGAGATCGCCGCCCTGGCTGCCCCTCTGCGAGGATGTGCCCCAGATGATATCTTCGACATCGGCGGTGTTGAGATCGTTGCGCGAGGCCAGTGCCTTGAGCACTTCTGCGCCAAGATGCTGCGGGTGCATGTCTGCCAGTGCACCTTTACCAACTTTGCCGATCCCACGCGGCGTGCGGCACGCATCGATGATGTAAGCTTCGGCCATGACCGGTCCTCCCTGAATTTCGTTGCGGCAAGTCTAGCTTACGCGCACGTAAAGGGAAGTGGGCATGTGAACCCGCGCTGCGGTACATGAAGCCCTGCCTTAGCAAACAGGCTTGACGCGTCTGCAATTTGGCGATCTTACACGAGGCGGGGTTCCGCAGCGTGATGCTGTGGCCAAGAGGGAAACCGGTGCGACGTAAAGTCAGGTCCGGTGCTGTGCCCGCAACTGTAAGCGGAGAGCGGCGACGTCAAATTGTGTCACTGGGAACAGGCTTCGGCCCGACCCGGGAAGGCCGACGTCACTGCATTGACCCGCAAGCCAGGAGACCTGCCCCGCCGTCGTAAGTTCCCGGCCGGGGTCAGCCATGGAATGCGGGGTTTTTCCGTCACGCGACATCTGAAATGTCCCGGAATCCGGGCCTTTGGGCACGGGGACTTCGCTATGCCTGTACGTCCGGTTCCGCCGCTGCAGGACCGGAGATACGAAACATGTCAATCTCATTGTTGAGGACCTGCACGGGCGCAGGCATTCTTGCAGCGATTGCTGTCCCTCAAGCGCTTGCCCAAACCCCACTGGCCAATACAAACGTCGATGACGTCTCGCGCGAAGAGACAATCGTGGTGACGGGCAGTCTGGTCCCGCGCCCTGTCGGTGAAATCGGCTCGGCGCTGGCGGTCATAGATGCGCATGCGCTTGAAGCCCGCCAGATTGTACTCGTGTCCGATGTGTTGCGCACTGTTCCGGGCGTTGCGGTCAACCGCGTCGGGTCCCAGGGCGCGCTGACGCAAGTGCGTATTCGCGGCAGCGAAGCGAACCAGACGCTTGTTTATATCGATGGGATTGAAGCGAATGATCCGCTCTCAGCGGAGTTCAATTTCGCCAGTCTCGTCTCAGCAGACGTGGACCAAATAGAAGTTATCCGCGGCCCGCAATCGGCGCTCTACGGTTCAGAAGCCATTGGCGGTGTAATCTCGGTAGCGACGCGCGATCCTGAACTGGGATTTCAAGCCGAAGGCGAGGCCGAGATCGGTACGATGGACACCTACCGGGGGTTCGCGGCGCTTGGAGGCGGAACGGAACGGGCCGGGGTTCGGGGCGCAGTACAGGTCTATTCCACCGGCGGCATCTCGCAAGCGCCCGACGGTTTTGAAGATGACGGGTTTGAGAACCTGACCGCCAGCTTCAAGGGTCAATTCCGTCCGACGCCTGAAACCGAGATCGAGGGCGTTCTGCGTTTCGTCGATTCAGAGTTCGAAAGCGACCGTCAGGAGTTCAATTTCGGAACCGTTCAGGATGCAGACATAAGGGCGGAGACCGAGGACATATACTCCAAGCTGGATATGACGGGCAGCTTCCTTGAGGGTCGGCTCATTCCACGTGCCTTCATCGGCTACACGAAAAGCGAGCTGACAAACTTTGCCGACGGGGCCCAAACCGGAGCGAGCGACGGCGAACGGATCGACTATGGCGTCCAGCTGACCGGCGTTGTTGAATCCGGAAGCTTGAAGCACACATTTACCGGCGCGGTAGAGCGCGAAGAGCTGGACTTCGACAACGGTATTCAGACGCGCACGGACGATCAGACGTCTCTGGTCGGCGAGTACGCGCTCGATGTTGCGCAGACCGTCTTTCTGTCAGCCGCCATTCGGCAGGACTATAACAACGAGTTCGAGGACGCGACGACCTTCCGACTGGCCGGAGCCTGGCTCCACGAAGCAAGCGGTACTCGCTTCCATGCCAGCTATGGCGAGGGCATTACCGACCCGACGTTCAACGAGCGTTTCGGGTTCGACCCGAATTCGTTCCGCGGCAATCCCGACCTGAAGCCGGAACGCTCCGAAGGTTTCGATATCGGCGTTGAGCAACGCTTGCTCGATGAGCGGGTGGTCGTCGACGTGACCTATTTTGAAGCCAATCTGGAAGACGAGATCCAGTCGGTCTTCGATTTTACAACTTTCACCTCCACGCCGGTAAACCTGACGGAGGATTCCGAGCGGTCAGGCGTTGAGATCACGGCGCTGGCGCAACTGACCGACCTTCTGACGCTGGATGCCACCTACACATATCTTGACGCGACCGGCGGTGACGATCTGATCGAGGTGCGTCGTCCAGAGAATACAGCCAGTTTGAACCTCACCTACCGGACGCGCGACGAGCGGGCCACGCTAAATCTTGGCCTGGATTATAACGGTGAGAGCGAAGACCTGTTCTTCGGTTTCTCCGATCCGGACTTCACGCCGCGCCGGACGCTGGATGAGTACATACTGGTCCGGCTCGCGGGTGAGTATGCTGTAACCGACCGGCTTGACGTGTTTGCGCGCGGCGAGAACCTCCTGGATGAGCGGTATACCGAAGTCATCGGCTTCAATACGCCGGGGGCTGCTGCCTACATCGGGCTTCGCTTCAAGCGCTAGGGGCGGCAGAAAAAGGCGCCGGGGGCCTACCCTTCGGCGCCTTTGTTTCGTTCTGACAGGGAGAGGATGACCTCCGGCGGGTCGTTCCTAAGCGACGCGCTCCAGACCTGCATAGGCAGGCATCTTGCGTCGGTAATCGCGCACGGTTTTCATCGGAAGGTGCTCGAAGATCAGGGCGTCGGCATGGTTCGCAACAAGAGAAATATGTTCCGGCATGCTGACAGTCCAGGTCAGCAAATCGAGCGACAGGGCATCTGCTACAGTTCGCGCCGCACCACAATCGATGACGTGTGCGCCGACATAACCAGCTTTCAGCCGCCGCGCCGTTTCGGTCAGGGACTGCACACCGATAGCGTCCTGCAGCATCAGCGGCTGGACCAGAACACCAAGCGTGACATCGCGGGAGATGGCCCGCACCGCCTCTAACACCGATACGTCGAAACTCATGATCGCGAAGGGGCCGTCATGGGCGCTCAGAACCTGCATGAGCGCATCGGCATAGGCGTCACGGTCCGTACCGGTCTCTGCTTTCAGTTCAACCAGCATGGGTCGGCCGCGCGTTTCGCGCATGACTGCGGCCAGGGTCGGCACAGTCTCTTCGGTCCGGTCCAGCGTCAGATGCTGCAGATCGGATAGCCGGCTTCCCTCGACCGTGCCGTCCGCTCCGGTCATTCTGACCAGGTCATGGTCATGAAAGACAATTGGAACGTTGTCAGCAGTGAGGCGCACGTCGCACTCCATGCCGAACCCGGTATTCGCTGCCGCGCGGAAGGCGGCCAGCGAATTTTCCGGCGTGTCTCCGCCCCAGAGCCCGCGATGGGCATAGTGATGGTCTCGCGGGATGAAGCGTTGGGTCATCAGTCTATCTCGAATATTCCGTCGACCTCTACGGCAACGCCGAGCGGAAGGACGGGTGAAGCCACAGCCGAACGTGCATGACGCCCGGCCTCTGCGAATACGTCGACCATGAGGTCCGAACAGCCGTTGATTACTTGTGGGAGTTCAGTGAAGTCGGCGGCCGCGTTGACGAAGCCTCCAAGCTTCACCACGCGCTTTATGCGACCCAGATCACCGACGGCAGCCTTGCACTGTGCGATCAGGCCGATCCCGCAAAGGCGGGCAGCGGCTTGCCCGGCGGCAAGGTCCATGTCTTCACCGAGACGCCCGTTCACGCGCCCGTCCGGTCCCTGGCTGACCTGTCCGGAAACGAACAGGAGATTGCCGGAGATGACGAACGGCACATAATTGGCAACCGCCTTGGCCGGTTCGGGCAGGGTGATGCCAAGATCTTTGAGGCGCGACTCAGGTGTAGACATGCGATTATGTATCCTTTGGATATATGACGGTTTTTCGTTCCCCGTGCTTTTCTTCTCTCTTTCGGGCTTCTGCAAGCAGTCTGACGCCCCGTCCCGTCGTAATTGCGGCGTCTCCGAACCTGCTACGCGCAATGTCTGCCGCCCGTTCCGCGCCTGCGCGTTTGAGGCTGGCCGGGTCGATGAGGTCTGCGACATCGCCGCTTGCAGGTTCCAGATCGGAAATGCCGACACCGATCAGTCGAAACCTCGTGCCGTCGCATTCCTTGGCCAAAAGCGCACGGGAACACCGGAACAGTGTCTGACCAAGCTGGGTGGGAACCGGTAGCGATACACGGCGTGTTCGACTGCGAAAGTCGCTCGTCTTCAGTTTGAGCGTCACCACGCTGCCTTGAACACCTGCCGATTTGGCGCGACGGGCGGTCTTTTCACACGCTGTCCAGAGCCGGTCCTCTAATGCCGAAAGCTCCGAGAGATCCTCTGAAAAGGTCGTTTCGGCCGAAACGCTCTTGCGGTCATGCTCGGTCTCGACCCGGCGATTGTCCACGCCTTTGGCGCGCTGATGCAGCCACAGACCGGTCTCGCCAAAATGACCGATGAGTGTCTTCGGATTGGCGTTCTGGAGGTCTGCAAGAGTGCGATAGCCGCGCGCCTGCACTTTCCGCGCAAGAGCCGGACCGACGCCATGGATGAAATCAATCGGGCGCGGCGCCAGCAGCTCTGTGGCTTCGGCCTCACCGATCAGACGGAAGCCGCGCGGCTTGTCGAGATCAGAGGCCGTCTTCGCGAGAAACTTGTTGACCGACAGACCAATCGAAACCGTGATCCCGACCTCGGTGTCTATACGTTTTTGCAGGCGCATAAGGAGCGCTGCCGGGCTTTGTCCGTGCAGTTTGCGTGTCCCTGAGAGGTCCATATAGGCTTCATCGATCGAGACGGGCTGAACCTGTGGGGTCAGTTCGCCCATCAGGGTGCGGATGACCTTCGCGGCAGCGGCGTATTTGTCGAAGTCAGGGCGCACGATCACCGCATCAGGGCAGGCTTTCAGCGCCTTGAATATAGGCATGGCCGAATGCACGCCATAAAGCCGCGCGATATAGCAGCATGTGGCAACAACGCCGCGTGCACCGCCACCGACGATGACCGGCTGGTTTGCCAGTTCCGGTCTGTCGCGTTTCTCGACTGCCGCAAAGAAGGCGTCGCAATCGAGATGAGCAATGCTGAGCGTCTCCAGTTCAGGATGCGAGAGGACCCTGTCTCCCCCGCAGGCAGGACAGGTTTCGTCGCGTTCAAAGGCTGAGAAACAGTCACGGCAGATCAAGAAGCACGCTCCGGAAAGCAGGTCGGGGCAGGGGCAGATGGGCGCCTGGCGCAATCCTTACCTGTTCGTTCACCAAATTGTCGCCACCCCGGACAACTTGCGTAAAAGGTGATTAATACAAGAAAGGCTATACACTGCATAAGGCCGCCCATCGGTCCGAATCGCCGTGCAGGGAAAAGGTTATGTCAGGCTCCGAACGCAAGACCGTTCTTGTCGTTGAGGATAACGAACTGAACATGAAGCTTTTCTGCGACCTCTTGTCGGCGTTCGGCTACGATACGGTACAGAGCAGAGACGGGCTTCGTGCGGTCGAACTCGCGCGTGAACACATGCCGTCCCTCATCATCATGGACATCCAGTTACCCGAAGTGTCCGGTCTCGATCTTACACGATGGATCAAGGATGACGACCTTCTGGTGCACATTCCAGTGCTTGCGGTAACAGCCTTCGCCATGCGCGCCGATGAACAGCGCGTGCGTGAAGCAGGCTGTGAGGCCTACATGTCGAAACCGATCCAGATCGGTCCGTTCATGGAAAAGGTGCGCGCGCTGACAGAGCGCGAGTGTGTCCATTGAGCGCGCGGGTTCTTGTCGTAGACGACGTTGCCGCGAACCGGAAGCTTCTGGAAGCCAAACTGAGCCACGAGTATTTTCAGGTGGCGACCGCCTGTAATGGTGAGGAAGCCGTTTCGATGACGGCCAGCTTCCAGCCCGACATCATTCTTCTGGACGTGATGATGCCCGTCATGGACGGATTTGAAGCCTGCCGCATTCTCAAGGGATCACGCGCAACCGAGCATATTCCGGTCGTCATGGTCACGGCCCTGAGTGACCGCGAACATCGACTTGCCGGGCTCGAAGCGGGCGCGGACGATTTTCTGACCAAGCCGGTCGATGATTTCTGCCTGATGTCGCGAGTGCGTGCGCTTACGAAATACAAGTTGATCGTCGACGAACTTCGTACGCGGGAGGCCAATGCCGAGCGTCTCGGCGTACTCGACGTCGGTATGGATGCTGGGAATGGTGGTCCGGCGCGTATCCTTATAGTCGACGATAATCCGCGCCATGCGAGACGCCTCGCGCTTGCGCTCCAGGATGATCACATTCCTCTCACCATGGAGGAGGCTGCCGCCGAAGGCGGACCCACGGGGCTCGATCTGGTAATTACCTCTCTGGGGGCAACGTCGTTCGACCCGCTGAAACTTTGCGCGCATTTTAGATCCTCTAAAGCCACGCGCGACCTTCCCATTCTCTGCATTGCCGACATGGACGAAGAGGACAAGGCCATCCGTGCGCTGGAACTCGGTGCGGGCGACATCATCATGCGGCCGATCGACACCGAAGAGCTTGCCGCGCGTGTCCGTACCCAGGTCCGCAAGAAACGCTATCTCGACCTTATGCGACGCAGGCTCGACGATGGTCTGGAAATGGCGATCACTGACCAGCTGACCGGCCTGTTCAACCGGCGTCACATGATGAACCAGCTCGGACAGTTCGTGAAGCGCGTCCAGTTTGGCGGCCAGGGCCTATCTGTTTTCATCGCCGATATCGACTACTTCAAACAGGTCAACGATACTTATGGGCACGAAGCCGGCGATCAGGTTCTGAAAGAGTTCGCCCAGCGCATTCGACAGAATGTGCGTCCCGGCGACGTGCCGTGCCGTCAGGGCGGTGAGGAGTTTGCCGTCATCATGCCGGAGACCCCGGGAGACATGGCGGGTACGATTGCAGAGCGTCTGCGCCGGAATATCGCCAGCGCTCCGTTCAGGCTGCCGAACGGTACTTCGATCAACGTCACGGTAAGTGTTGGTGTTGCGACAGCGCGGTCGAGCGGTGAGACAGTCGACAATCTGCTCAAGCGTGCCGATGACGGCCTTTATCAAGCCAAGCAGCAAGGCCGGAACCAGGTGATCGCGAAAGCGGCCTGAACAGGAATGCAAAAAAGCCGCCCGGTTACAGGCGGCTCGTCATGATGGTAAAACCGGTGACCGGTCTTACTTGATCTTGCCTTCCTTGAAATCCACGTGCTTGCGAACCACCGGATCGTACTTCTTCATCACCATCTTCTCGGTGATGTTACGGGGGTTCTTCTTCGTAACATAGAAGAAGCCGGTGTCCGCAGTGGAATTGAGGCGAATTTTTATCGTGGCGGGTTTGGCCATGGCGTGTGAACCTTGAGGAGGAGAATCCGAAGGCCGCATAAACACGAGGTGAGGGTAAAAAGTCAAGCCCTGTGTGTCAGGTGGACTTGACACTCCATGGCGGCTGCAATATGTCAGGTTTTGCTGACACCTACGCAGCTGACTAGCAGGAGTAACCGATGATTTTCTACCGGTCGAAATCAGGCCCGAAAAACCTTTCGGTCAACAAGGTTCGCATCCTCTCGGCTGCGTCCCTCGTCTTCTATCCCGTCGGAGCGCTTACGCACGTCCTTGGTCCGGACGCGTTCGCCACCACCCTTGTTGCATTCGCCCTGATCCTCATGGCTTTCGTCGCGTATTGGCCGGTCGTCAGCTCGTCGCTTCAGAGGATTGTCAGTGAAGAAACAAAGATGCTCGATGAGTTCGAGTTGAGGTTGCGCGGTCGGGCAATGAGCCTTGCCTACATGACCTTTACGGCTCTGACGCTGATTGCAGTCATCTATGCGGCGCTTGCAAGCGAGAGGGACGGCTGGGTTCCTGACAGTTATGATGAGTTCAATGGTGTGTTTTGGGGGGTCCTCCTCTACGCTTCGGTACTCCCTACCGCGATCCTGAGCTGGACCGTCGACCACTCGTTTGTCGATTGACCGGGGTCTGACGATGAAAAACAATGTGAGGGTGCTGCGTACCGAGCGGGCATGGAGCCAGGCTGAACTGGGCCAGCGTCTGTCGGTCTCGCGGCAGGCCGTGAACGCCATCGAGAACGGCAAGCATGACCCGTCACTTTCGCTTGCCTTCCGCATCGCCCACCTGTTTCAGCAGCCGATAGAGGCGATTTTCGAGCGGCCTGATCTGGAATGACGGAAAATGGGCTGGTCCATGATGAGCCGAAATCAGGTTCCGCAACAGGCCTGATACTGATCAGGCCTCTTCGTCAACGGAGCAGGCATCTCCATCGGTGTAATGTTTTGCGGCCCGTCGGGAGACTGCAGAAGTCTCAAAAGATTAATCTGCTATAACCCAGCGGCGTTCCGTCAGTCCGGTGGCATGGAAGGCACGGGCCATCTGTGTAATAAATGAGGCGTCAGGTTCCCGTGCGGCTGCACGAAACCGGGGAAGGGTCGCTTCAATGTTTGACGAAACCACGTGCGAAGATCTTGGAGGCGAAACCGAGGCGATTGCGGACGGCATTGCCGATGGGCACGACTTCCTCGTGGTGGAAGACAACATTATCATTGGCATGGACGTCGAAGACATGCTCGGCAGACTGGGGGCCCGGTCCGTCAAGATGGCAGAGACTGCATCAGCTGCCCTGCACATTCTCGAAACCAGCAATATCGATCTGGCGGTTCTGGACGTGAACCTCGGCGACGAAACATGTGAAGCTGTGGCCCGGGCTTTGGCCGGTGCAGGCAAGCCGTTCGTGTTTGCGTCCGGCTATGATGAAGGTCCGGCGTTTGCCAAAGACCTCGGCCCGATCCCGATTGTCCGCAAACCCTATGGTATCGAAGGCCTTCGTTCTGCATTGGACACACTGAAAGCGCCAACTGCCTGATACAGGCAGCTTCCGTATCAATTAGAGCCTGTCGAAGGCGTGTCCAGAACGCGTCCAGCGAAGATAGGCGGGGCGAAGATCAGTCTTCCCCTCAAGGCGTTCCTTTATTTCACCGATCATGAAGCGCGTTACCGACGGCAGATCGAGCTTTAACGCGTCTGCAAAGTTGACCCACCGCACATCGACCAGTTCCGGGCTGATAGCCGCTGGCCGCTCGTCCAGAAGCGCCTCTTCCGCTTCGGCCATGAAGAAACGCGCATCGAAACGTTTGGGCCGGTAGGGCGGTGTAACCGCGCGCCCGATAAAATGCAGACCATTAAGCGAAGCACCTGCACCGGCCTCCAGAAATGGTTTCCAGTTGGCGGGCGGTGTTCCGTCGGGCGTCCCGGCTTCTCCGACTATAAGTCCGGTCTCCTCGAATGTTTCGCGAATGGCCGTCAGTCCGAACGCCCGCGGCGTCCGGCGTGAAAGGATGCGCACATCAGCTTCAACGTCCGACCGCAGCTCCGAAAGGGCCGGTGCCCGCCCGTCTTCAGGGTCCACGCGCCCACCGGGAAAAACGTACTTGTCCGGCATGAAGTCGTGACGTCCCGACCGTTTACCCATCAAGAGACGTGGTTCGGCGGCATCACGGCGGACTAGGATCAGCGTCGCGGCGTCTTTCGGACGGACCGCGCGGTTCCTGGCGGGCTTTTGCTTGCCATCCTGTGGCGTGTCATAGGGTCCGCTCACGTGCGCCGCTTCCCCTTGTTCTTGCTGTTCGAAACCTTGCCGGACTTGCCCTTGGGAGTCTTTTTCTGTGGGTCTGCTGCGGATCTGGCAGGTGTTTTGCCGCCGCCAGAGCGCGGTTTTGTCGGGCCCGACCCCCTGCGAGGCGCACCGGACCTGCGCGCGCGGGGCAAGCTGGCACCCTCAGGTTTGGGGCGCGGGTCGGAGAGCATTTCAAGCAGAACGCTGCCCGTCAGGGTATCTGCTTCGGCCAGTTTCACACGCACTGTCTGGCCAAGCTCGTAGCGTTCACCGCTTCGCTCGGACACGAGGGCCGATGCGGCTTCGTCAAAAGTCCAATAGGCCTGGCTGATCCGGGCAGCGGGGATGAACCCGTCTGCACCGGTTTCGTTCAGTTTGACGAACAGGCCGAACTTCTGGACCCCGGTAATGCGTCCACCGAATTCGGCGCCGATGCGATCGGCGAGAAACGCGGTCAGGTAGCGGTCATTGGCTTCACGCTCGGCCGCCATGCTGGCACGTTCACGCTCGACCAGATGACCGGAAATCTCTTCCAGACGGACGGCTTCTTCCTGTGTCAGGCCATCTTCACCCATATCAAGCGCAGCGATCAGCGCGCGGTGAACGATGAGATCACTGTAGCGGCGGATCGGGGAGGTGAAGTGCGCATAGCGTGCAAGGTTCAGTCCGAAATGTCCGAGATTGTCCGGTGAATAGATCGCCTGGCTTTGCGATCGAAGCACAATCTCGGAAATTTCGTTTTCGCGGTCATCCTTTCGGGCCTGTTCCAGAAGCCGGTTGAAGCGCGTCGGAGTCGTCCGCTCGCCACGCGCCCATTTGATCCCGATCGTATCGAGAAACGTGGACAAGCCATGGATCTTTTCGTCCGACGGTTCGTCATGGACGCGGTAAATCAGCGGAGACTTTTTCGCTTCCAGCGTTTCGGCCGCGCAGACGTTGGCAAGCACCATGAACTCCTCGATGAGCCGGTGCGCATCCAGTCGCTCACGCACCCTTACGCCGACGACCTTGCCCTCCGGAGACATCTCTATCTTGCGTTCCGGCAAATCCAGATCCAGCGGATCGCGGAGCTTGCGCTGGATCGTCAGCGATCCGTACGCCGCCCATAAAGGTTTGAGTACATCTTCGAGCAGCGCCGGGGTGACGGCCTCGACATCTTTGCCGTCTATGGCCGCCTGCGCCTCCTCATAGGCGATCTTTGACGCCGAGCGCATGGTTGCGCGAATGAACGTATGGCGCTTCTTCCGACCATTCCGGTCGATGATGATTTCCAGCGCCATGCAATCGCGCAATTCGCCTTCACGAAGCGAGCATTGGTCCGCCGACAGCGCTTCGGGAAGCATGGGTGCGACCCTGTCCGGAAAGTAGGTCGAATTGGCCCGTTTGCAGGCTTCGTCATCGAGCGCCGTGCCGCGTCGAACATAGGCCGCGACATCGGCAATCGCGACAAGCAGACGCCAGCCTCCCTGGTTGTTCTCATCCCTGTCAGGTTCGGCAAAGACTGCATCGTCGTGATCGCGCGCGTCTGACGGGTCAATGGTGATCAGCGGGGTTTGCGTCAGGTCCACGCGTTTGCAGGGGAGTGCTTTTGCGTTTTCGGCAGCAGCGATCAGATCAGGATCAAACCGGTCCGGTATATTGTGCGCCGCCATTGCGAGCAGGCTGGCGGCTTTCGGGTCACTGGCTTCACCGAGAACCTCTACAATACGACCTTTTTTCAGGCCATATCCGCGTTCCTCCAGCGCCTCGCAGCGAACCAGGTCTCCGTCAGCAGCGTCGCCGGTATCTCCGGGCGCAATCATCAGCGTACGCTTGTCCTTGCGCGAGGCGCTTTCCACGCGTCCGCCGCGCTCGCTGGCCTTGAAGACACCCAGAAGATCGGGCCGCGCAGTTTCGAGCCGCTTAATCATCTTGGCGCGCCAGAGGCCGTCACGACCTTCCGAAACATCGCAGAGCGCCCGGTCGCCAACGCCAGGATCTGGGTCGCGGCGTTTTCCGCGTGGGCCGTAATAGATGATGTCCGGCCCGAACGGCCCATCGCGTCCGGTCATCCGCCCGACCAGATCACCCTGGTCGTCGACCCGCGTGAACTGCACGACCCCTGTTGGCGGGATCGTGTCGGCCCGCGCAAAGGCACGTTTGCCGACACGGTTCAGTTTGCCGTCGGCTTCGAGGCTTTTGAGAATTTCACGCAAGGCCTTGCGAGCCTCTCCGTGAACACCCATCCCGCGGGCGATGTCGCGTTTGGTGGTATGGGATGGATTGTCGGCGAGGTAAGCGAGCACGCGCTCGCGAGTCAGGTCATTCATGCCATCGTTCTAGCAGGTTTTGAAACCGGCGTGCAGGGGCGGTTTCAGGTTCTCTGCCTGCGAGACCCTGAGCCGCCCCCATACGACCTAGCCGGCTTTAGCAGCCTTCTTCTTCGCAGCAGGTTTCCTTGCCGTAGGCTTCTTCGCAGTCGTGGACTTTTTCGCAGTCGTGGACTTTTTCGCAGCGGGCTTTTTCTTCGCGGCCGCCTTCTTCTTTGCAGGCTTCTTCGCTTTAGCTGCGATTAGCTCGACCGCCTCGTCCATCGTTACGTCCTCGGGCTTCTTGTCCTTAGGCAACGTCGCGTTGGTTTTGCCATGCTTGAGATAGGCCCCGTACTGACCCTTCAGAATGCGAACAGGTTCGCCATCCTCCGGATGCGTGCCCATTTCCCGCAACACAGTGGCCGCCGTCCGGCCCCGGCCAGGGTTCGCTCTCTTGTCAGCAATGAGCGAGACGGCACGGTTCAGTCCGACTTCGAAAACCTCGTCCGCGGTTGGCAGGTTTGCGTAGGTTTTGAGATGCTGCACATACGGCCCGTAGCGTCCGAGATTTGCGAGAATGGGTTCGCCATCTTCCGGATGCTTGCCAACCTCGCGCGGAAGCGACAACAGCCTGAGTGCTTTCTCAAGATCGATCTCTGCGGCGTTCCATCCCTTCGGCAGGCTGGAGCGCTTGGGCTTTTCGCCGTCCGCGCCTTCGCCAAGCTGGACATACGGACCAAACCGGCCGCTCCTCAGGGTGACGTCCAGTCCGCTCTCCAGGTCTTCGCCAAGATGCTTGCCATCAGGATCAATTTGCTGACCGTCCGTCTCGCTGTCGACCTTGAAGGCACGGGTGAACTTGCATTCCGGATAATTGGAGCAGCCGACGAAAGCACCGTGACGGCCAAGCTTCAGGCTCAGTTGGCCGTTTGCACAACTGGGGCAGGCCCTCGGGTCAAAGCCCTCGGCGGCGTCTTCGGGGGTGCGGAAGACGTAAGGCCCAAGTAGACTCGTTCAGGGCATCAAGAACCTGCGTGGTGCGCAGATCGGTCGTTTCGGCGATAGCGGCCTCGAACTCTTTCCAGAATTCGCGCAATAGAACTTTCCAGTCGAGCTTGTCGTCCGAGACCAGATCGAGCTTTTCTTCCAGTGCAGCCGTGAAATCGTACTGCACATAGCGGGAGAAGAAGTTCTCCAGAAACCCGGTGACGAGCCGCCCCTTGTCTTCGGGATGGAAGCTTTTCTTCTCGATGCGAACATATTCGCGGTCCTGCAGCACGGAAATGATCGAGGCGTAGGTCGAGGGTCGACCAATGCCGAGCTTCTCCAGTTCCTTCACCAGCGAGGCTTCGCTGAAACGCGAGGGCGGCGGGGTGAAGTGCTGGCTCGATTTTGCCTCTTTCAGATCCGGTCTGTCGCCTGTCGAAATCTCCGGTAGCCGCTTTCCGCCATCTTCCGCATCACCCTCGTCCTCATCCGCGCTGACACCGTACACGGCGCGGAAACCTTCGAATTTCAGGACAGATCCTTTTGCCTGAAGAACAGCCCGTCCGCTCGCAGAGGTGATCTCGGCAGTCGTGTTCTCGAACTCTGCAGGCAGCATTTGCGAGGCGACGGCCCGCTGCCAGATCAGTTCGTAGAGCCGGGACTGGTCAGCATCGCCGCGGTGCTCGTTCGGGTGGAGCTTGAAGTTCGTCGGCCGGATAGCTTCGTGGGCTTCCTGGGCGTTCTTTGATTTCGTCGCGTAACGCTTCGTCTTTTCCGGCAGGTAGTTTGCGCCATACAGTGATTTCACGACGCCGCGCGCCGCCTGGTAGGCCTCTTCAGCCATCTGCACGCCGTCTGTCCGCATATAGGTGATCTTGCCGGCTTCGTAGAGCTTTTGCGCGGTTTGCATGGTCCGTTTGGCACCAAAACCGAGCCGGCTGGACGCCGCTTGCTGCAGCGTTGATGTGATAAAGGGCGGCGCAGGATAGGTGTTTTTCGGCTTGGCCTCGATGTTGGTGACGCTGTAGCCGCCTTCCTCGACTGCCTTCAGCGCTGCTGCGGCTGACCCTGCATTCCCGAGGGTGAGCTTCTGCAGCTTCCTGTCATCAAGAACAGCCAGTTGAGCAGTAAACTCGATGCCATCATTGGCTTGAAGTGTCGCGTGGACCTGCCAGTACTCGTCGGGCTTGAAAAGCTCGATTTCCCGTTCGCGGTCGCAGATCAGCCGCAAGGCAACGGACTGAACCCGGCCTGCCGACCTGGACCCGGGAAGTTTGCGCCAGAGCACCGGGGAAAGTGTGAAGCCGACGAGGTAGTCGAGCGCACGGCGGGCCAGATAGGCGTCCACCAATTGCTGGTCGACCTCGCGTGGTGTGTTCATGGCCTCCGTGACGGCCGATTTCGTGATGGCGTTGAAGACGACCCGCTGGATCTTGATGTCTTTCAGGGCGCGGCGCTTCTTGAGGGCTTCGAGGATATGCCAGGAAATGGCCTCGCCTTCCCGGTCGGGGTCAGTCGCCAGGATGAGTTCATCTGCGCCTTTCACCGCATCGGCAATTTCCCTGACACGTTTTGCCGAAGCGGGATCTGTATCCCAGACCATTGCGAAATCATCAGCCGGATCGACCGAACCGTTCTTGGAAGGCAGGTCGCGGATATGTCCGTAGCTGGCCAGAACCTTATAGCCCGAGCCGAGGTATGAGTTGATGGTTTTTGCCTTTGCAGGCGATTCGACGACAACGACTTTCATGTGGTTTCCCGGGGTTGGTTGGCAACTCACGCGAGAGTGGAGGTCGTGTTTCAGGGGTGTCAACTGACGAAATTTGTCATCCGTCCTCGAAGAAAGCGACGGCCGCCAGCGCCGCGAAAAGCGCGGCAACCGGCGGTGCCATGGCCGCAATCAGGGTAGGTGCAGCGCCGGCAGAGCCAAGGCTGGAGGACAGTTGCGTGACGAAATAAAGTACCACGGCGCTGAGTGTGCCCCATGCAATCAGCAGCGATGTTCCGCCCGAGCCGTGACAGCCTCAGACAGACAAGCGCGCCGATCAGAGCCATTGCAACCAACAGAACGGGAACCGCCAGCAGCATGTGATAGCGCATCTGGTAACGCGATGCGTCAAGCCCTGCCTGGCGGGTGTCATGGACGAAAACCCGGCAAACGCCAGAAGCCGATGGTGTTGGGCGAGGCAAACCGGTCGAGCAGACGGGCCGGGTCCAGATCACTGGGTATCGACAGCGCTTCGCTACGGTCCGGTTGCTGGCCGGGAACATTCTCGACGACGTTTTCCAATTGCCAGAAACCGTTCTGCAGCCTTGCGGTCTCAGCCTCGATCCGTCGCACGAAGGCGAACGCATCGGTTCCGCGGCCTTCGGTGAAAACGCGCTCGTATTCGAACATCTTCACGTCGAGCAGCCGCAATCCGCTTTCCTCCGCGCCTCGCGCATTGATCACGAACTGCCCCGTCTCATCGCCCTGGCGCAGCCAGACGCCATTCGTCAAAGGGTTGGAAACATTCGGATCGGTTTGCAGCAATTGCGCACGACTGGTTTCAAACTGAGCGGTGAGATAGGCACCAGCGGGATTCAGTATTGTGACCGTGAACACGCCGATCAGGAAGGCCGCCAGAGCGACGGGTGCCAGAAACCGCCAGGCCGAAAGACCGGCGGCCCGCATGGCGGGAAGCTCTGTTTGCCGGTTCAGCCGCGAATAGGCGAGCATGGCGCTGATGAGTATGGCAAACGGCATCGTCTGCTCGATCAGCATCGGCATCTTGTAGAAGGTCAGCCGGACAGCGATCCAGATCGAGATATCGGTTCGGCTGCCGACCGTGCGAACCTGCTCGACAACGTCGACCAGCAGGATTGCCGAAACGATCACGCCAAGCGTCAATGCGAGCGCACTGAGATATTCACGCAAGACATAGCGCTGAAGACGCATTCCGAGGGCCATCAGGAAACGGCTCCCGCAGCCAAAGGCGGGTGAGCCCGTTTTCTCAGTTTGCTGAAGGTGCTGCGTCCACTCAGATAAATGAAGATCGTGACCGACAGAAACGCGATCGGGAGCAGATACTGCACGGCATTCAAGGCCGGGTCATCGATACTAGCTGACTGGATCACCAGCGCGAGAACCACCATCAATAGCGCTACGATCACGGCTATTCCTATACGGCGTTGATAGCCGCGCCTGCTGTATTGACCGCCGGTGACGGCCAGTACGGCAAGCGCCGCCATAGCAAGGTTCAACAAGGGACCTGCCAGTCGCGTATGCGCTTCGGCCGTATACCGATCCTGATCGCGGTTCTGGTAGAAATCGCTGAGGTCCGGGAAGAACAGCTCGTTCAGGTACCGGTCGGACGCTTTCAGCACCAGATCGGAATCCTCTTTCAGAAACGGTGACAGATCGAACACATACTGATCGAAGTTCAGGATCGAGAGCTGGCCCAGTTCGTCGGTCTGCTGGATCTGGCCATCCGTCATCGAAATGGCAGGGCTGCCTTCAACCTCGATCACGATACCTTCGGTGGCGAGGTAATCGACGGAAGCGTCAGGTGTGCGGCTGTCCGATATGAGAAGGTCGCGCAAGGTGCCGGCTCTGGTGTCGCGGGCATAGAAGGTCAGCCCCTCAGTGGGGTAGGTGAAGGCGCCCGGGCGTACCAGTGAGGCAGCCAAGTCAGCCCGCGCATTGGAGATGGTTTCGCGCAATTCCCGCTGCGCCGTTGGCTGACCCCACAAATTTACGGAAAGATGCACCAATGCCGCCATCACCGCGAGGCGCATCACAGGCGAAAGAATTTGCCAGCGCGTCATTCCAGCGGCCTGGGCGACGACGATCTCGCTGTCACGGTGGATCTTGTTGAGCGCATTTAGGGCCGCGACGAAGATGGCAAGCGGCGTCAGAACGGCGATGATTTGCGGTGCGCCGAGTGCGACGACTTTCAGATAGGTCAGGGCAGACTGGCGATTATCGACAATCAGCTCGGTCTGCGAGAGCCCTTGCGCGAGCAGGGCAAGCAGAGCGAGCCCGCCGACAATGGCGAGCACCGCTTGCAGCACCGCGAAAAAAAGGTATCGCTGGATCCGGTTCATAATCCCACGTCCTGCCCAAGGTTTGCGCGCGCGGTCAACTCTTGCCGTGCATGTCGCAGTGCCTACCCTTACATGGGTGCCTTCCCCGGACGTGGGCTTAAAGCGGATATGAATGGAGCGAAAGTATGATCATCGAGTTTTCGAAATCCTTTGAGGCAGACATCCTGGCGGTTCTGGTGGATGAGGGCGATGTGATGCCCAAGCCGCACGGGGCGTTCGACGCCGATGTCATGGAGCTCGCTGAAGCCGCGCGGAACGGGTCACGCTTTTCCGGCAAGACCGGTCAGGTTCTGGAGATCGCCGCTCCGAAGGGCGCGTCTGCACGGCGTTACGCTCTGGTCGGTGGCGGCAAGGCCAACAAACGCGATGATCGCGCGCTGGAAAAGGCCGGTGCGTCGCTGGTCAAGCATTTCCTCACCTCGGGCTATTCGAGCATCGCCGTACAGGCGGGCGATGCGGCGTCAACGGCACGGGCCGCACTCGGTGCCCGGCTCGCCGGCTACCGGTTCGATACCTACCGCACCAGGCTGAAGGATGAGCAGAAGCCGTCGGTCACGAAAGTTACCTTCGTGGTGGATGACATCGAGGCCGCCAAAGCCGCCTGGGCACCCTTCGACGCCGCCGCGTCCGGGACCGAACTGGCACGTGACCTGATGTGTGAACCGCCGAACATCCTGAACCCTGAAAGTTATGCCAAGCGCATTGAAGGCTTCTCCGAGTTCGGGCTTGAGGTGAAAGTCCTCGGTGAAGCCGAGATGACGAAGCTGGGCATGCATTCTCTTCTGGGTGTTGGCATGGGCTCCGAGCGCGAGTCGAAACTGGCGATCATGTTCTGGAATGGCGCGGGCGATGACAGCGCGCCGCTCGCACTGGTCGGCAAGGGCGTGTGCTTCGACAGCGGCGGCATTTCCCTGAAGCCCGGGCCCGGCATGGAAGACATGAAGGGCGACATGGGCGGCTCGGCTGCCGTTTGCGGCGCCATGAAGACGCTGGCTCTGCGCAAAGCGAAGGTGAATGTGGTCGGTCTGGTCGGGCTGGTCGAGAACATGCCGGACGGCAAGGCGCTTCGGCCGGGTGACATTGTCACGTCAGCCTCCGGACAGACCATCGAGATTCAGAACACCGATGCCGAAGGCCGTCTCGTTCTGGCGGATGTGCTCTGGTATGCGCAGGAACACTACAAACCGAAGGCCATGATCGATCTGGCTACGCTGACCGGTGCCATTGTTGTCACGCTTGGCCATGAGCATGCCGGTGTGTTCAGCAATGACGATGATCTCGCAGAGGGCTTGCGGGTGGCAGGTCTGGCAGAGGGCGAGACCGTATGGCGTTTGCCGCTCGGACCGGAATACGACAAGCTGATAAACTCCAAGTTCGCCGACATGAAAAATATTGGCGGCAAAGGCGCAGGCTCCATTACCGCTGCGCAATTCCTCAAGCGTTTCGTCAAGGACGACCTTCCCTGGGCGCACATCGATATTGCAGGTACCGCCTGGAAGGACGGAGAGAAGGACGCGATGGATCCGGCCTGGGCAAGCGGTTACGGTCCACGCCTGCTCGATCGCTACATCAAAGACCGCTACAAGTCCTGACCGGCAATGGTGGCGGGTCCGGACTGGTGGTTCTATCATCTTGAACGCCCGCCGGTGGCCGCCGCGCTCGCACCGCTTCTGGTCAAATGCCTTGAGCGGAGCTGGCGCGTGCTTGTCGTGTCTCCTGATACAGACGCCTTGCACGCGCTCGATACCGATCTGTGGAAGCTTCCGCCGGAAGGCTTTCTTCCGCACGGCACAAGCGGCCCGGATGCGCCACGCCAGCCCGTTTTGCTTTCCGGAGAGGTCGCATCTTTGAACGGCGCAAAAGTTCTGGTTCTTCTGAACGGGCAGACGCTGGAGGCGTCGGCCAACTTGCAGCCATTCGAACGTATCATGGTTGCGTTCGACGACGCGGACGGATTTGCCCGCAATCAAGCGCGAGAGCAGTTCAGAACGGCGAAGGCTGCGGGCGCTACCGTCCGCTATTTCAGACAAAATGATAGCGGCGGCTGGGACGAGAAGGGGCTCGGCTGACGGTTCGGTTCTGCCTTGTTTCCGCCCGCATCATTACAATCGCACAAGGTCGGGAACTGGTGTCGTATATCGGCATTTCCGGTGCAAGGTCTGCCATTCCCCGACAGGCTGACAACCTAGGAGAAACCAAGATGAAGAAGATGATCGCACTGACTGCCGCTGCGGCCTTCCTGGCTGTTCCTGTTGCCTTCGCCGGCGACGACATGACCTTCGAGGACATCGATACCAATGCCAGCGGAACGCTGACGATGACCGAGGTTCAGGCCGTGAAGCCGGACGTGACCTCCGCGCAGTTCGAAGAGTATGACGCCAATGACGATGGCAGCATCGACATGGCCGAATACGAAGACTGGAAAGCGTCGAAGACGGATGACGCGTCGATGGACGATAAAGGCGAAACAACTGCCTACTGATCTTTCGCATCAGGCATAGCTTAACGGCTCTGAAAGCGGGCTCCGTAATGACGGAGCCCGCTTTTTTGCCTCTCCGACCGCGTTTGTCTTGTTGCAGCGCACGTAGGCAGGTATAGCCGCCGCAAATCACCGTCTTACAAGGGTGCCCGTCATGGCTATCGAACGTACTTTTTCCATCCTGAAACCCGACGCAACCAAGCGCAATCTCACCGGCGCGATCAACGCCATGATCGAAGAGGCCGGATTACGCATCGTGGCGCAGCGCCGGATCCAGATGACCCGCGAACAGGCTGAACGCTTCTATGAGGTGCATCGCGCACGTCCGTTCTTCGGCGAACTGGTCGACTTCATGATGTCCGGACCGGTGGTGGTTCAGGTGCTCGAAGGCGAGAATGCCGTGAAAGCCCATCGCGACGTCATGGGTGCGACCAACCCTGCCGAAGCCGACGAGGGCACGATCCGCAAGGCCTATGCCGAGTCGATCGGTGAAAACTCGGTGCATGGTTCGGACAGCGCCGAGAACGCGAAGATCGAGATCGTCCAGTTCTTTTCCGAAGCCGATATCGTCGGGTAGGCTGCAGCCAGTCCTGTTTGTGTCTGCCTGCGGTGAAACCTGAGCAGAATCGGTCTATCTCGTTGCCATGACGGTCAACCTCATCAAGCTCAGCGTCGGGTCGGAAACGTCAGACGACCTGCGCGACTGGCAGAAACGGCTGATCGAGCGGCGGCGGCAGGCAAATCTGCCGCTTCGTCCCTGGCACGAGACGCGACAGTTTCCGAAGCGGGCGAACGAACTGGTTGATGGCGGTTCGATCTACTGGGTCATCAAGGGCGTGGTCCAGGTCCGCCAGACAATACTCGAAGTCAATCGCTGCGATGACCGGAACGGCAAATCCTATTGCGAACTAGTGCTCGACCCGAAGCTGGTGCCGGTGCGTCCGGTCGCGCGAAAGGCCTTTCAGGGCTGGCGGTATCTGACAATGGCGGACGCGCCGCCTGATCTTGAGGGGACTGATCTTCTGGATCTACCCGCGCCGTTGAAGGCGAAACTGCTCGAAGACGGTGTCTGGTAACGCTCAGGCAATCGCGTCCACGGTTTCACTGTCGAACGCCTTGGCCAGCTCCAGAAGACGTTTGCGCGGGCGTTCGCCCAGTCGGTAATAGGCCCGCACCAGTTCCAGCGTTTCCTTCTGCGAGAGTATGTCGCCTTTGGGAACGCTGCTATCGTTGGCCGAACGGCATGTCATGTTCGCATCCGAAATGCCATCGAAGAAGTACTGGACGGTTACGTCGAGCGCGCAGGAGATGTCATAAAGCCGTCCGGACGTGATCCGGTTTGCGCCGCATTCATATTTCTGGATCTGCTGAAAGCGTACCCCGACCTCTCCGGCCAGGTCCTGTTGCGTCAAGCCGAGTAGCCTGCGTCGACGCCGCAAGCGCTTGCCCACATGATAGTCGATATCCGTCGCCATCTGCATATCCTCATGTCCAGCTGTCCCGAAACGGGAGACCCGGTAGCATGAACCGCAATTTTCAGGCCGCGCTCTTGTGCGCCGCAACATGAAACCACGGCGGAATTGAGCGTTTTGCAGCGTTTAATCCGCAAATCCCCCGATTCAGCCTTGCGTTTTTTGCGCTGCAGCGTAGGTTGATCGAACAACGATTTTCGTTGGCGTCCTTTTAGGGCGTTTCCTCCCTATGACTTTAGCCGCGCTTTCGGGCGCGGCTTTTTTTTATCCGCTCAGCCGTGTGGACGACGCAGTCGGCCAGCCCGGCCATGTCCTTGCGAACCCGCGATGCACCGGATGTCAGCGAGATGTTGCTCTCATCCAGATAAAGCCGCCGGTTGATTTCCACTTGCAGCGCATGAAAGCCCGTCTCCGGTTTGCCGTGCCGCTGCGTGATATAGCCTCCGGCAAACGGCGTGTTCACGTCCACGCGGTAGCCGAGACGCTCGAAATAACGATGGACTGCGAACATCAGCAACGGGTCGCAGGATGCCCCCCGCCGGTCTCCCAGCACGATATCGGGAGCCATTCTGCGACCGCAGTAGATGGAGGGCATGGAATGGCAATCGATCAGTACCGCCATGCCTGAGGTCTGCCTTGCCGCGGCAAGCCAGCGTGTCAGAGCCTCGTGCCAGGGCCGCCAGACAGTTGCGAGCCTGTGCTCTGCTTCGCCCGCCGGAAGCGGCGCGTCATAAATAGGGTCACCAAAGCCCGACAGACGTGGAAGGCAGCCAAACCCGGCTTCGACACGCGTCGTGCGTTCCGCTGCGACTGCAGACAGCCCGGTAGCTTCATCCGCAAACATGTCACAGTCGAGTTCGCTCTCGTGACGGTTCAGATCCACGTAGGCACGGGCATAAACCGCGTTGAACACGCCGGGACCGGAGGCCGGGACACCGCGCAGAAGATCGTCGACCCGGCCATCCTCCAGTCTGCGAACGTCTGACAGGGGAACGCGAAGAGAGCTCTTGAAAGCGTCCGGATAATAGCGCCCGCTGTGCGGAGATGAAAACACGATCGGGCAATCGCGGGCGGGTGCTTTGCCCGTGTGGGACACCATGCCTGCAGCTGGGGGCCCGGTTGATAGAAGGGTGGGTGCGTGTTCTTCCATTGCGGCCATTCGCTTGCCGATTGAAGGTGGCGTCAAGATGCAGGCCCGAAAAGAACCTGCACAATTCATGGTGAATTTACCGGTCGTGAGGCATAAAGTAAGCTAATCGCATGGCGCAGAGCAGATCGAGCAACATGACAAAGATACTTCTCGCAGAGGATGATTCCTCGCTTCGTTTGTTTCTGACGGCCGCACTTCGACGGGCCGGTCATGAGGTTCAGGCTCATGAGGACGGGGAAGGTGCGCTGACCGCACTTGAACGCGAAGTGTTCGATCTGCTGCTGACCGATATTGTCATGCCTGGCATTGACGGGATCGAACTGGCCAGACGGGGCGCCGAGCTTGATCCGGCCATGAAGATTGTTTTCATCACCGGATTTGCGGCTGTCGCGCTTTCCAGCAAGAGCATGGCACCCGCCGGTGCCAAAGTCCTCTCCAAACCTTTCCACTTGCGCGAGCTGGTGGATGAGGTCGAGCGCGTCATGGCTGCCTGAGGGTCGCCGGAAAAATTTCCTTCTTTGAAAGGCGCGCAAGCGCTTGACGGACCTGTTCCGCCTGCATACCTGCAGCGCAGTGTTAGCACTCTCCTCATGTGAGTGCTAACCGGTTCAGCAACCCGTATAAAGAAAGGGACATTCATGCAGTTCCGTCCACTTCATGACCGAGTCCTCGTGCGCCGTATCGCCGAGGAAGAAAAGACAAAAGGCGGGATCATCATCCCCGACACCGCCAAGGAAAAGCCGCAGGAAGGCGAAATCGTCTCCGTCGGTTCAGGTGCCCGTAACGAGAACGGCGAAGTTGTCGCGCTCGACGTCAAGGCGGGTGACCGCATCCTCTTCGGAAAATGGTCCGGCACGGAAGTGACCGTCGACGGCGAAGAGCTTCTCATCATGAAAGAAAGCGACATCCTCGGCATCGTCGAGTTCGTAAGTCGAAACTCCTCTTTCCCAACCCAATTTTGAAAGGCTGATTACATGGCTGCCAAACACGTAAAATTCTCTACGGATGCGCGCGACAAGATGCTCAAGGGCGTCGACATTCTCGCCAATGCCGTGAAGGTCACGCTCGGTCCCAAGGGCCGTAACGTCGTCATCGAGAAATCCTTCGGCGCACCGCGCACGACCAAGGACGGCGTCACCGTCGCCAAGGAAATCGAACTGGAAGACAAGTTCCAGAACATGGGCGCGCAGATGTTGCGCGAAGTCGCTTCCAAGGCGAACGACGTCGCCGGTGACGGCACGACGACTGCAACCGTGCTCGCACAGGCCATCGTTCGCGAAGGCATGAAGCGCGTTGCTGCCGGCATGAACCCGATGGATCTGCGCCGCGGCATCGAGAAAGCCGTTGCCGACGTCGTCAACACGATGAAGGAAAGCTCCAAGAAGGTCTCCACCTCCGAGGAAATCTCCCAGGTCGGTGCGATCTCCGCAAACGGCGAGCGCGAAATCGGCGACATGATCGCCAAGGCGATGGACAAGGTCGGAAACGAGGGTGTCATCACCGTCGAGGAAGCCAAGTCGCTGGAAACCGAGCTTGAAGTCGTCGAAGGCATGCAGTTCGACCGTGGCTACCTCTCGCCATACTTCATCACCAATGCCGACAAGATGCTCGTCGAGCTCGATGATCCCTACATTCTGCTGCACGAGAAGAAGCTCTCTTCCTTGCAGGCAATGCTGCCGATCCTCGAAAGCGTCGTTCAGTCCTCGCGTCCGCTGCTCATCATCTCGGAAGATGTCGAAGGCGAAGCGCTGGCAACCCTGGTCGTCAACAAGCTGCGTGGCGGCCTGAAGATTGCGGCCGTAAAGGCACCGGGCTTCGGCGATCGCCGCAAGGCCATGCTGGAAGACATTGCCACCCTCACGGGCGGTACGGTCATCTCCGAAGACCTCGGCATCAAACTCGAAAACGTCTCGCTCGACATGCTCGGCACGGCCAAGCGCGTTTCCATCACCAAGGACGACACCACGATCGTCGACGGTGCCGGCACGCGTGAGGACATCGATGCCCGCATCGGTCAGATCAAGAAGCAGATTGAAGACACCTCGTCCGATTATGACAAGGAGAAGCTTCAGGAGCGTCTCGCCAAACTTGCAGGCGGCGTTGCCGTCATCAAGGTCGGCGGTGCGACCGAGATGGAAGTGAAGGAACGCAAGGACCGCGTTGACGACGCGCTCAACGCAACCCGCGCTGCTGTCGAAGAAGGCATCATTCCGGGCGGCGGCGTCGCTCTCCTGAAAGCATCGCGTGCGATGTCCGTGCAGGGCGCGAATGAAGACGAAACCGCAGGTATCGAGATCGTCCGCAAGGCGCTCGAAGCTCCGGTCCGTCAGATCGCCGAAAACGCGGGCGTCGATGGCTCCATCGTGGTCGGCAAGATTGTCGAAAGCACCGAAGCCAATTTCGGCTTCAACGCGCAGTCCGAAGAGTATGGCGACATGTATCAGTTCGGCGTCATCGACCCGCTGAAAGTTGTCCGCTCGGCCCTGCAGAATGCTGCATCGGTTGCCGGTCTTCTGATCACCACTGAAGCGGCAATCGCCGAAGCTCCGAAGAAAGAGTCCGGCGGCGGCGGCATGCCCGACATGGGCGGTATGGGTGGAATGGGCGGCATGGGCGGCATGGACTTCTAGTCCAGCTTCCAGGCGGTCATCCGACCGACAGACAAACGAAAAGAGCGGCCCTCGGGCCGCTCTTTTTTTGTTTGGGGGACCCGAATATCGCCGCAACCGTGCCAGCTGAAGCGGACACCTTCCGAATGAGGCCAGTGAGATATGATAAAGGCTGCACATGTCCGCGCGGGCAACTGTGGCGCATCTTCCAGAAAGACACACCTGGTACCGGGCGAACAGGAGAGAGGAGATTTCGAAAGTGGCGCGAGTGACGGGGGCCGAAATTAACCTATAATTGCAATAAAAACAAAAACTTAATAGTTTTCGATTTCAATTTCCACCCCATTCTTTACCCCATTTTTTACCCCATTTTCTCGTTGGTACATCTCAGAAATCCCGAATCAACATTGTCCTCACATAAACAATCGCACCGGATATGGCTTTGCTTCCAATTTCGGCATTCGCTTTATTACCTGAGCCAAGACATCGGCGTATTCAAGAGTCACAGGTAAACGAGTATAAGGTCCATCGTTGTTCCAGTTCATTTTAGTCAGCGCCAGTGTTTCTTCGCAAACGTCGTAAAAGTCCCCACGCCCAGCGAAGCGTGTTATCAGCAATGGCGATGGAATTCCTTTTCCTTCTTTGTAGAAGTAGCCTCTGTTCCCGGCAAGTTCGGGAATGTTACCTTGTGTCCAAAGTAACGCCTCGTGCTCGCCGATAGGCATAACCTGCCCCCTGTGAGAGGGGTGACGCTCTGCCGTTTTTGGTTGGTTGAATAGTATTCCTTGCCAGCCGTGGCTCTGTTGCACCTGAAGCAACTCAACATCAGGAATATTTGAAAAAGCCGCTAAGCATCCCTCTATTTCTTCTCGACGAAATTCGGTGTTTTTGTGAACTATAACGCGGTCAGGCAGGTCCCCTGCATGGCTAGACTGATAGATTGATAAACTCCGCGCCATCACTTTGAGCATTTGGTCTTTACGCATAAATGGATTCCGCCGGAATACCGCCACGTCCTCGGCTTCGTAAGCAATAAAGTCTAAACCGGCTCCATCTGAATCGAAAACTTGTGCACAGCATATAGCAAACCGGTTTTGCGCATCGGCGTTTGCCCGTAAAGCATAATCAATTCCGATATATGCGGTCTTATGCCGAGTGTCTGCGAGCGCCCAGGGAACCCCTCCAGCTTTTGTATAGGTTGCGATTGCCAATCGCCACATGACACTACACCTACAACGATAGTCGAGCGCTCTATCGTCTCTAACCATTTGAAGTGGCATCCCAGATGAAGCGGAATATGCTTTTAGATGGTCATGTAAATCAAAGTCGTCGTCTTTCGTCCCCTCAAATCCCCGTTCCCATTTCGCACCAATACCCATAAAGACAACATCAAAATCGTGTCTTTGCGCCCTCAGACTGGAAAGCGCACCCGTGAGGGCTTCAGCTAAAACACGATGTGGTGCTTCCGACGACGAAACTCGCTCGTCGAGTTCATTGGGTAATGTTACAGTTGCAGCAGTCTCCGCGTTTACAATTGAGGCTTCAAAAATTCGATCAAAACCCGGGTACTCTGGAAGGTAGTTTCGTCTCTCTTTGGGAACATGCCGACTATTGAGTTCTCGGACTAAATTTTTCAGTCTTCCCAACATTGCTTCTTGACCGATAAAGGCAATGCGAATGGGGTTGGATACACTAGCCAATCGCAATTTACCGAATGGTCCATGATCCAACAAACCTTGTAGAGGATGAACAGCATACGTGTCTGGGTCGGTGCTTCCAAACTTTAGGAGAGGTTCGCCCAGTCTCCGGTGTTGTGGGAGGTTATATGGTTTTGCGGGCTTGTTCATAATACGGCTCCACTGAATCCGGTAACTGGCATAATTTCAAATCGCGCACCTATGCCGGTTCCGCCATCTATGCCCAAAGTTACAGCATCTGTGGTTTTCCCAAAGAGCGCTTCAATCCACCCCGTCAGCACCTGATTGCTTTGCAGATTGTATCTACCCACACGGCGCTCTCTTTGCAGCTCTTTTGCTTTTGCCTTGCCTTCATCAGAAGTTTGGTCATCAAAATCCACCAGAACAATGGCGACTCAATAACAACCACAACCCGCCCATGCGGTAGTCCAATCGGAGTTGACAGGCTTCTGCCCATCCCACTCCTGTGCTCATGGTCCCGTGTAATCTTTGTGTAGCTGTTTGAAGAGCATCTAAGCCATACTTTGGAGTTCGCTCGATCCGCTCGGAAATAATAGCGATGCCGTCTTCTGCTCAGCTCAAAACCACTGTGGTCTGACAATGCCTTAAACAATGCATCCCGCAATAACGATCGTTCGCCGGACTCAAACGCAAGTCTTTCAGCAATAATACTGTGTGTATCAAGTGATTTGACCGAAGCTCCATCAAACACTCGTTTGATTTCTCCATCATCACCAAATGCCAGAACCCCTTTCTTAATGCGAGACGCAAGTAGCGACGAGGACTTGTCAGACAAGAGCTCTTGTATCTCTCTTGCCCCACCAATTTCGCAATCAATAAGCCTAACTGTTTTTGGAAAATCGATAATTGGTAGAGCATTGGTGCGCACAAAAGGTAATTTTGCACCCCGCTGCGAAAGATCGATTTTTCGAGGCGCGATTTTCGTTTTGTCGTTGAGGGTAATTGCCAGTTGTTCGGTATCCGGGAGGTAACGGACTATGTCTGAAAACAGCTCGTCAAAACTCTCAGCTTTGACAAAACACGCATCGACGCCAGCTGCTTTTGCGTCTGAAATCAGATCAACTAGGCCTTGAAAGAGGTGATCAGTTTCCCTGACGAACCAGAAAAGACCGTTAGGAAATCCTTTGCCGTTGTTTATTGCTTCTCTCAATACCTCCATGATGGAAGAATCGCGCCCGCTGTATCCACTTACGGCCAGCCCCATGTTCCTGCAGGTATCGAGAAAAACATCCCTCATCCTCCTGTCTTGCGTAGAAAGCTCTTCGCTTGTGTTTTTCAAATTTTCGGATTGAAAGTCACCATGAAGTTTTGCGTAGATAGGCCAAGTCTGTTGAGCATAGGCTGTCGCGATACGCTCTGGCTCGCCTAAAGCACCGACGGTGAGCTCAGATGTTGTCCCCCATACGTTTGCCACTGCATCTTCAATCACTCGGTCAAAATTCGTGGTCCAAACTATACGAGTGCGGTCACGTTTCATCAGGTGAGCAAGTGCCATGTGCCCATAGCTTGGTTTAGCGCCCCGTATCATATCAGAGATGTATCTGCGCCTGTCCTGTGCCTCCGGATAAGTCACTTCAAAATATTCCGAATACTCGTTCTCGGCCCATTGATCAGGAAATTGCGAGGTTCCATCACAGTATTTTTGCAGAATTTCTTGTATGCGAGCGTCGCTCAAGTCCGACACAGCACTAGCTGGGATCTTTTTTGCAGAGCGATAAAGTCTCGCCTTGAAATCCCAAATCATATCGCCCGCAGTTTTGATATTCGATGCTCGCGATGCGCCAGCTCCCAAAAGCCACATGATGCCGTCAGCGCGCTGCTCAAACTTTCTCAAGAAAGTGGGTAAGTCGAGAGTCAATGAAGCTCTTAGGTCGTCAACGTCATCACCAGCCATTCAAACACCATTAGGTTTCTAACCTAACTTTCCTATGTTCAAGGGGCGCTGATCGCGAGTTAGACTATTGCAATAGCCTACATTGGTTGCATGATTTTGCGGAGCGAATCAATTTCAAAAATCGGCTTAAAGCTATTCCAAAATTTCTTAGAAGACGTTTCTCCACTTATTCAGACTGTCAGTATAAGCCGCACCTGCTTCATGGTCATAAACATGCGAGACGGATTGCTCGCGAATGACTGAAACCCAAATGCCGCATACCAGTCGATACGTCTCTGATAAGCCAAGACATCACCATCGGACATAACGTCTAGGACGATTGCAAAGCAGCCCGCTTTTTGCGCGATAGCGTCAGCTTTAGCGAAGACATGGTGCATGAGAATTGACCCAAGCCCTTGGCCTTGTGCATCCTCGCTCACTGCGACCTGTCCAAGAAACAGAATAGGTAATTCGCCGTGATCGGGCGCACCGCGCGGACGTTTGGCCAATTCGCCCGCATTCATCATGCCGAGATTGATCGCATGATAACCGAGAATATCAGCGCTGCCCTCTTCAACAGCGACATAGACGCGGGTCATGTCGTCCTTTTGCTGCTTCTTTGCGTTCAGTTTGAGAAAGTTGTCCAGTCGGTCAACGCCACAAGAAAATCCGGCCCGATTGTGTCGGGCCGGATCAAAATGCTCAATGCGCAAGTCGCTTGAATCAGTCGGCATGCACGACGCGGTCCTTATAGGCCTTCGCAGCTGTAATCGCGCGTGGCGTCGGCTTTGGCGGCGCATCCAGGGCAGCCGCAAATTGAGCGGCATCTTCTGGCGTCAGCACATGGCGCGAGCGTGTTTCAAGAACGCGCTCGGCTTCCTTGGCGATTGCCGCCCGCAGGAAAACTGATTTATCAACCGCCAATGATGTGGCAGCCTGTTCAATTAAATCGAACAGCCCGTCGCCGTGACGGATCTGGGTCGTGCGAGACTGCTTTTCATCGTCCAGAGGACTGGCTTGAAAATCCAACATAGCGAACTCCTTTCATGCGATTATGTAGTGCATATTGCATTACAAGTCAAGTTTTACCGCAATTACGCACACTGAGCTACAGCATTCGCCATGGAGAAAAAATGGCGGAATCCCCTAAGCGGCGTCTCTTTTTGGACGTGACCAGACCAAATCGGCTTTGCCGTCCTTGTCGAAAAGCGCTGCGTTGACTGGCCCGGCAAAGCTAGGGTCGTCCAGCAGAACGCGCAGATAGGGTTTTGCGGATTCTTTTGCTTCTTCACGCCAAGCAACGCCGAGATCACATTGTCCTGTTTTGACGAAGAAGTCGGGACTTCCGTCACCCTTCTTTCGGTCATTCGCGATGAAGCGCACCTTTCGCGCCATTGCGAGGGTTGAGATTGTGCCCTCATATCCGTCTTTGACGGGCCTGAATTGTCCGATGGTAGCCATAATGGTCTCCTTTGGTTGGTGGACTTGGGTTAAGTGGTGAGCGCTTTGCGCGCTTTTTTGAAATTGCTGTCACTGGCCATGAACGCTTCCAGCATGGACGGAATGAGATCAGCGATTTTGGCGGACTGCCCATAAGCTTGCTCATAGACCCGCGCATAATCCTGCAAGTCAGCTTGAAGCGGCGGCGGCAAAGCAATGCTTAGCTTCACAGGAGTGGTGTCAGGAAGTTGGCCGATTTTGAGCGTGCTCATTGGGAGCCTCCATAGGGTTGCAGGACAATATCCTTGTTGACGATGACGCGCAGCCGCCAGCCGGGCCGTATCTTAAGCGTCGGCTGAACTTGAAGCTGCTGGGTGACAATCTGCTGGCCCGCCTGATTGATGGTCTGCTGACCGCCATCACGCAGGGCATTCAGGATATCATCATCCCGGTCGCGTCCGATTTCAGAGGAGACCGACAAGACGGATGAGAGGATAGCGGCTTTAAAAAGTTGCCAACTATGATGATCGACGCGATCCTCAAGCCCGGCATAGCCTGACATATCCACGGCAGGCAGATTGTCGATGGTGATGGATGTGCCATCAGGCATGATGATCCGTAACCAGACGACAAGCGCGCGGGACTGGCCGTATGCAATCACGCTGTCATAGCGACCGAGTAATTTCGAGCCCTGCGGGATCAACAAGTGCTGCCCTGTTGGCGTGTCATAAACATGCTCAGTCACCTGCGCGATAACTTGGCCGGGTAAGTCTGAGTTTAACCCTGTCACCAGACTGGCCGGAATGATTGTGCCTGCCATGACCTGATAGGGCGAGATCGGCTCTTGCAGGCGATATGGGTTGTAAATCTCCGTTTCGACCTCTGCGCCGAGGAACGCCTCTTTACGCTCTTGGCGATTTGGATCAGGCGGACTTGCGGGCAAAAAACCAGAAGGATCAATGCCCCCTTGGCTCGCCAAAATTTCAGCCAAGTCTGGAGACGCACTCGCATAGCCCGGCGCGGATGGGTGGCGGCTTTGTTCGGCGCCTCCGCTCTGGTGCGCAATAAAAAAGAGCTTCGAGGTGCGGGCCGCATCAGCAAGCTGCGCTTCAGGCGACGGCTGCGCATTCGTAGGCGCGCTACCGCTGTAGCGCGCGCGGGTCGGTTCATAGCGGAAAGGATTGTCCTCGCGCACCGGTTCGCGTGTTTTGCCAATCATCGCCGCGCCAAGGTCTCCCGGTAAAGGCGGGCCTAGCAAAGGTGGCTCGCGTTTCACGTCAGCATAAGAAGCCGGCATTTCATTGAGGCCATCGGGCAACGCCTTTATGGTCGTATTGTAAAGCTCTTGCGGCGCAGCCCCACCCGACCTGTCGGGCGAGCGTAGCGCAAAAGCGGCCGCGCCCAGCACAATAACACTAGCGGCCCCGACGAGCCCGATGAGGGCGCGGCGATTAAACCGCCGCACAGAACGGGGTTTGCCGCGAAGCTCTAAGCTATCGGCCATAACTATAGCCCTGCCATTTTGGTGACGGGGTTTTGCGTGCGCAGAATGCGGACGACTTGCTGATCATCTTCACCCAGGCGCAACTCGGCAGCGCCAAACAGACGGTCCACGATATAATAAGCGCCATTGATGCGGTAATTGACGAGTTGGCTGTCGCCATTGCGTCCGACGACAAAGAGCGGCGGCGCTTCGCCCTGATCGAGCCGAGCTGGAAACTGAATAAAGACCTTCTTGCCGTCATCAAAAGCGCGCAGCGGACGCCAATGGGGCTCATCCCCATCAATCTCATAGCGAAAATTCAGCCGTTCAATTTGTAGACCGCGTTCGACGGATTGGCGCTTTGGTGACCGCGATGCGCGCTGACCAGACTTACGAAGCATCAGCTCTTCATGCGGATAGCGCCAAGACACCGCCGCCATATAGGTTTCGCGGAAGGATTTCATCTCGACATGATAAGTTCGCTTGGATGTCGTGATGATGAGATTGGTCGTCAGGCCGTGCGAGATCGGTTTGACTAGAATATGAACTTGCTCACTGTCGCCAGACCCTGAGACAGTATCGCCAAGCACCCAGCGCACCGTGTCGCCTGCCGAGACCGACATCAATTCTTCGCCGGGTTGAAGCGCAATATCCGTGACCTGTTCGGGCGCCGTATAAACCTGATAGAGCGCGCCGATTGTATAGGGGTAGATCTGTATAGCGTTTACGAAACCGCCCGCTTCCGGCTCGATGGCAGAGGCCGCATTGGCCTGATCAATCGCCTCATGAGGCTTGAGGGTTTGAAGTTCTGCGATGGACTCATTGACGATCGGCTTGAGTTGCCCCGCCATCGCCACCGGCATGACGCGTTCATAGATCATCGGCGTCTCTGCACCGATCTCTTCCACCGTCAGTTCATCAGGCAGATAGACAGCTTCCATATAGTCGGCCTCATCCAGCGTGAAATCCGGGACAGGTTTGTCGAACATGCTTTGTAAGGTGGAGCAGCCGCCCAGCATGGACATGGACAAGCAAAGCAGAGCGAGGGGTATGGGTGGACGGATAATCATTTCGAGACTCCTGTGTTGGACTGTGGTGAAATCAGGTCGCGTGACCAATTGATGCCGTGGACATAGATGCCGAGCGGATTGCGATGCAGCGTGGCCTCGTCCCTAGGCGGGTCGATCACAATTGAGAGAACCGCGGTGTAAGTTTGCTGATCCTGCTGGACGCCGGACAGAAAGTTAGTCTCGCGCCAGCGGACATCGAAACTATCGTCCGAGCTGCGCACAATGCTCGCTATATCGACTGAAACAGACCGCTTGCCGACATCGGAAAAAGGATCATTTGTTCGGGCGTAATCATTGAGGGTCAGCGAAGCCTTGTCCGTTGTGTAGTGGTAGGCGTTCAGCCAATTCTCACGCACGACAATCGGGTCAATCGAGACTGAGCGGACATCCTTGATGAAGCCTGCGAGTTGGTAAGCGATCTGCGCGTCGGTCGGCTCATAATTAGCAACTGTCGCGCTGACGGTCCGCACTTCACCTGAACTATCAAGCTCAATCACATAGGGCGTGACCATGCTTTGGGTGGAGCGCCAGACATAGGCTGCGGAAAGCGCGGCGCAGAGCCCAAGGGCCGCCAGCGCCGTTAGTCGCCAATTCTTGGCCTGCAAACGGGCTGAGCCTATGCGGTCATCCCAGACTTGAGCGGCGCGTTGATAAGGCGTTTCCGCCATGGGGGTTGTGCCGTAAGCGTTGCGGCTGCGTTTCCAGAGCATAATCTAATCCTCATCCTGTTTGAGTTGCGGCCCTTGGCCTGCGCCGCCGCCATCACCGCCGCGAACGGCGTGCATGGTGGCCATGTTGGCATCGCGCTGACGCTGACCGCGCCGGGCTTGCTGCGCCCATTTGGGTTCTGAGTTTGGAGCGGATACCGCCCCGCCCGCATCATTCGCAGCGTTCGCGCCGCCCTTGATCGTGCCGCCGGTTGCTGTGACCGCGCCGCGCCCGCCGCCTTGATAGCTTTGCTTGATAGGCGTGGTGACTTTGCTGGCGACGGTCTTCGCGCTGTTCACGACAGAGCCAGCCCCGGCTTGGGCTACGGCGCTCACGCCTGCCGCTGCACCTTTCAACCCGCCCGCACCGGAGGCGGTCTTACCCATAGAGAAAGCCATGCGCGTGCCGCCGGAGATCGCCGCGCCTGATTTAGCGGCCGCCATGGCCCCGCCAGCAACGGCAGACGCGCCGCCTGTGGCAACTGCGCCTGCGGCCATCGCGCCCGCCCCAACGGCGGCACCGGCACCAACGGCAGCGCCGGCACCAAGTTGGGGCGCACCAGATACTAGACCCGTCGCAATGCCGGGGCCAAAGATGCCAAGAGCAAAGAGTGCGAGACTTGCGAGAATAACCGCGCCCGCATCTTCAAGGCCGACATCGCCTGAAAAGCCTGCCGTAACAGACGCAAATAGCGTGGAACCAATGCCAACAATGATAGCCAGCACCATAAGTTTGATGCCCGAGGCGATCACATTGCCGAGCACCCGCTCCGCGAGAAAGGAGGTTTTGTTCCAAAGTGCAAAAGGCACAAGGACAAAGCCTGCGAGCGTGGTGAGCTTAAACTCAATAATGGTGACAAAAAGCTGGATCGCCAGAAAGAAGAACGCGAACAACGTGATCAGCCATGCGAGAAAGAAGACAGCAATCAGGACAATATTCGTGAAGAAGCCTATTGGCCCGGTTAGTTCGCTGATCGCGTCGAGAAGTGGATAGCCCGCATTAAAGCCCGTTGCGGCTACAAAGCCTGGACGCATGAGATCATCCGCTGTCATGCTTGCACCAGAGGCGGTCAGGCCTAGCCCCGCAAAACTGTTAAAGATGACATCCGCCAAAAAGCTGAACTGGTTCAGGATCAGGGCGAAGACGCCTATATAGAGCACCTTCTTCACAAAGCTGGCGATGATATTGTTATCCGGCCCCATGGCCCAAAACAGGCCCGCCAGCACAATGTCTATCGTCACCAGAAACGTGGTGAGATAGGCCACATCCGGCCCAAGCAGGCCAAAGCCGCTATCGATATAGCTGCTGAAGGTCGCAACAAACTGGTCTATGACGCCGAGATCATCCATGAACCCGCTCCGCCTAGCGCCGCGTATAGGCGGTGGACGCGCCTGACATAAAACGAGATTGGCGGGTTTTGCTTTCCTGCTCAATTTGCAGGCGGCGGGCTCGTTCGAGTGCTTCGGCGCGGTATTGCGTTGCCATCAACTGCTGGAGATGCATGTCCTGCTTGATGCCAAGCGCGGCGAGTTGATTGCCTGCTTGTTGAACGGCGAGGTTGCCCGTCGCGGACTGGCTGGCGCCGACAAGATCGTCCAGAATATCGGTATCGACTTTGACGGCCTGAACGATGCGCGACTGCATGACGAGCGTGTCCTGATAGGCGGCGCGTGAGGTCTCCCATTGCCAGACAGCGGCTTCCGCCATTTCTGTAGACGACCAGTCTTCATATTCTTCGGGGTAATGCGTCTGGAACACCCGCTCGGTCTCTTCCACGCGGTAAGAGATCGCATTCGCGTCCTCGGTCAGTTGGGTGATTTCGTCCATGATGCGGCCAAGCTCCACGCTGATATTGATGTCGAGCGATAAGAGATCTTCGGCTTGGTTTTGAAGCATGGCCGCTTCGTTGCGGAGTTGTTGAATCTGATTATTGATCTGTTCCAGCGAGCGCGCCGCCGTCAGAATGTTTTGCGCCAGATTGGTCGGATCGATCACGATGTCTCCGATGCCGAATATGGCATGCGCTGGCGGGGCAAGTGTTAGCGGTGTTGTGGCCATGAGAATGGCAGCGATTATTGAGCGGCGCATAAGGCGTCTCCTTCGGTTTCTAAAATGTCGGGGGTGATAAGATCGGCGGCCCAATGGAGACCGCGCGCGGATAGCCAGGCTTGCGCGAAGCTGCCACTGCCCATGCGAGCATATAGCCCGTCCATGGCTTTGAGTTCATCCTTGGATGACACGCCACAAAAACTAAGCGCAACAGGACCGAGGGAGAGATCGAACAAACGATTGCCCGCGCGAGACTGGAAATAGTAATCCCGCTTGGGCGTCGCCTGCGCGATAATTTGTGTCTGGCGGGCATTCAGCCCAAACTGCGCGTATGTCTCAGACTGTTGCGGTTCCAGCGCCCGGTCATTGGGTAGGAAGATACGCGAGCTACAGCTTTCAATGATCGCGGGCGCAATAGATGAGTTGGCGATGTCTGATAGCGATTGCGTGGCAAATATCACCGACACATTGCGTTTGCGCAGAACTTTGAGCCATTCGCGGATGCGTTCGGCAAAGAGCGGATCATCCAGAAAGACCCACGCTTCATCCAGAATGAGCAAGGTGGGCCGCCCATCAAACCGTTCTTCCAAGCGATGAAACAGATATGTGAGGACGGGCAACACCAATGATTTGGCGTGCATGAGCTCTTCCATCTCGAAGCACTGCCAGTCTGCTTCTCCAAGAGTCTCACGGTCAGCGTCCAGTGCCGCGCCATGAGCCCCTTCCAATGTAAAGGGTAAAAGCGCCTGACGGAGATTGGACGATTGCAGGAGCGCAACCAATCCCGTCATGGTGCGCTCTTTTGTGGGTGCAGAGGCAAGCGATGTCAGTGCCGTCCAGACTGTCTCTTTGACATCCGGCGTAACGTCCACGCCTTCATGGGTCAGCAATCCGATAATCCAGTCCTGCGCCCAAGCGCGAGAGCTGTCTTCATCAATGCGAGCCAGAGGCTGAAAACATAGCGCGCCATCACCGCCAAGCGCGTAGTGCTCGCCTTGCATCCCCCACGTCGCGGCTTTTGCGCTTTCACCCTTATCGAAGATGAAAACTTGCGCATTCTCATAGCGCCGGAACTGGAGCGCCAAGAGTGAGAGCAGCACTGATTTACCTGCGCCTGTTGGACCCACGACAAGCGTATGACCAACATCGCCCTGATGGGTGACTAGGCGGAATGGCGTATGCGAGCCGGTCGTCGCATAAAGCAGTGGCGGCCCGTCCAGATGAGTATTGCGCTCTGGTCCTGCCCAGACCGCCGAGAGCGGCATCATATGGGCAAGGTTCAAAGTATGCACGATGGGTTGGCGGACATTGGCATAAGCCAGCCCTGGAATGGTGCCGAGCCAAGCATCCACGGCATTGACGGTTTCGCGGATGGTGACGAAACCGCGCCCGTTTACGACGCGCTCAACCGCGCGCATCATTTCATCGGCTATGTTGGGGTCTTCGTGATGGACGCAAATAGCGGTCGTCGCATATCCGAAACCGACATAGTCCTGACCAAGCGCTTGTAGGGCGGCGTCGGCGTCTGCAGCCTGATTGTCAGCGTCGGTATCAACCAAGGCTGACGCTTCATTCGTCATGACTTCTTTTAGCACCGCCATGATTGATTTGCGTTTGGAAAACCATTGGCGGCGATAGCGGCCCAGCACTTTAGTCGCCTCGGTTTTGCCCATGGGCAGAAAGCGCGTCATCCACCGATATGAAAAACCCAAGCTATTTAGCTCATCCAGCAGTCCCGGCTCTGTAACGCTCGGAAAACCCTGCACCGAAATGATCCGCAAATGCTCGCCGCCGAGCACGGGCTCAAGTCCGCCAATGAGATCCGCGCCGCCCAAGACAGCGTCCAGATAGGCCGGTGTTTCCGGCGCTTTTACGGGATGGCGTTTTGGTGAAACGCAGCTCTGCAAATAGGTCAGCGTTTCATCATCGGACAGAAACCGCGCCGATGGCAGCACATTAGCAAAGAGATCAAGCGCCTTGTCCGTCTCGGCAATAAAGCGTGCGAGATGATCGCGGCCTGCAAGCTCTTCAATATCCTGCGGCGTTTCAATTAGAACATCTTCAAATTTCCCAACCCTGTCAGCGGGCGGAAGAAAGCCGAAGGTCAGATAATAGGCACTTTCATAAAGTTCGCCCGTCTCAGCAAAGTGCCCATATCGCTCGGTATCAACCAGCCATGCGACCTGATCCCGCCAATTACTCTGCGGGTAGTTCTGCGCAGGCAAGCGCGAGGCTTCAAAATAGAGCCCCCAGCCGGAGCCAAATCGCTTGAGCGCATTATTGATCCGCGCGCAGACCGCGACGAGGCCTTCTTCGGTGGTGCTATCGAGATCAGGACCACGGAACTGCGCCGTCCGCTGATAGCTGCCATCTTTGTTGAGCACGACGCCGGGCGCCACAATGCAGGCCCAGGGCAGATAGTCAGCGAGACAATTCGGACGGATGCGAAATTCAGAGAGATTGATCATGCCAAATACCCCTTGTGGCGAATGTGCCGTGTCAGCACTTCAAGGAACTTTGGATCACGCTTGGCCGCGAAGACGCAGATGCCGTGGGAGATTGCCCAATAGGCAATTCCGAGCAGCCAGATTTGCAGGCCAAGTCCTAAGGCCGCTGCAATCGTGCCGTTGAGGATGGCCGCGCCGCGCGGCGCGCCGCCCATTAGGATTGGCTCGGTCAGCGAGCGGTGAACGGGTATGGAGAAACCTTCCACCATTAGAAGGTTGCTCCGCCGCCAAAGCTGAAGAACGACAGGAAGAAGCTGGTCGCGGTGAACGCGATAGAAAGCCCGAAGACGATCTGCATCAACTTGCGGAAGCCGCCGCCCGTATCGCCAAAAGCCAGTGTCAGGCCGGTAATGATGATCGCCAGCGTGCCGATGATTTTGGCCACAGGTCCTTCAATAGATTGCAGGATAGAGTCGAGTGGACCCTCCCACGGCATGCCTGAGCCAGCGGCATGGGCAGGCCCTGCAATGGCAAGGATGAGAACAGCCACGCCCAGCGCGCGACACGTATGTTTATTTAAGATCATGAGAGACCTCCTTCTTTAGTGACAAGTTTCAGAGATTGCGGGCGCAGTGGCTCGCAGCGGTATCCATCGGGGCCATCCGGCGAGATGACAGAGAGGATGTCGGTGACGGTGCGCTGCCCGTCAGTATTGGTAATGCCGATAACGACATCGACGGCCATAGCGATCAGCGAGCGCGGCACGCGGGCTGATTTCTCAGAAATGAGCTGTTCTAGCCGATTGAGGCCATCCTTGGCTGAATTGGCATGCACCGTTGCGATGCCGCCCGGATGGCCTGTGTTCCAGGCTTTGAGCAAATCCAGCGCTTCGCCGCCGCGCACTTCGCCGACTATAATGCGGTCAGGGCGGAGCCGAAGCGTCGAGCGCACTAGATCAGCCATGGAAACAGAGCCCGCCTGTGTGCGCAGCGCAATCTTATCCGGCGCGTCGCATTGCAGCTCACGCGTATCTTCCAGAATGACAACGCGGTCGCCGGTCTTAGCGACTTCATGAAGCAGCGCGTTGGCGAGCGTCGTCTTGCCTGACCCTGTGCCGCCCACAATCAACAGGCTTTTGCGGGTAATGATACATTCGCGCAGGATTTGCGCCTGTACGGATGTCATTATCCCGGAGCCGACATAATCTTTCAGTGTGAAGACCACGGCGGCAGGCTTGCGGATCGTGAAACTCGGCGCCATTGCGACAGGAGCAAGAACGCCTTCAAACCGTTCGCCGCCGCCGGGCAATTCTGCGCTGACGATGGGAAAGGCCCGCGTCACATCTTGCCCGATATGCGAGCCAACAAGACGGATAACCCGCTCGGCCTCTGACGGCTGCATCGTCTCACCTGAGTTTATCCGGCCCTGGCCGTGCCGCTCTATCCAAAGCTGACCGTCCGGGTTCAGCATAATTTCAATGACAGCTGGATCAGCGAGCGCAGAGGCAACGGTCTGCCCCATTGCCGTTTTGAGCATGGTTTCGGTGCGCAAGAGTGTTTCAGTCGAGCGATCAGGCATGGGCGGGCTCCTTTTCAGGACGGGCTTCATGCAAGAGCTTCAATTCTTCAGTGGAGAAAAACGCGCTTTCATCAAAGCGGACGTCATCCATCGCGCTTATGAGGATGGGGTCGCCATCCGCCAGTATGGTGCGCAGGCTCTCCAGATAGGTCTCAAACCGCGAATGGCCTTCAGCTTGCGCCGCTTCTTTATCTTTCGGGCCGACGGGCGGAATGACTGTCAGAAAATAGCGCATGAAGAGACCGAACGCTTCAGCGTGGACGATATGATCGCGTTTCGATGTCTCTAGTATGCGGGTCATTTGATCGAGACGCCGGAGCAGCGCATTCATGAAGGATTGAGCGTGCTCGCCTTTGAAATGCGCGGCCAAGGCGTCGTTGACGATGCTGGATTCGGTGCAGCCTGGGCGTTCAGCCGCGGCGCGCAGCAGGACATAAATGTCCTCATCGAGATACGGTCTTATGCGGGGACGTTTGCTGGGCATATCAGAAATCCAATAGGTCGCGTTTGGGGGCAGCTTGCTCGACGCCATAAGTGCGCCGGGCCAGTGATGTATTCTTGGCCAGATCAGCAGCACGCTTCGCTTCAGCCGAGACATCCTCGCCTTCCACGCTTTTCTCAACTTCCTCAGAAGAGCGATCAGCCTTGCTGTCAGCGTCGCGGCCCAGCTTGGGCGTCTGTCTTTCCCGCCATCATCAACGCCGCTGACTTGATCAAACCAAGGCTGCGCCAGACGGTCATCAACTGCGCGGGTAGATTGACCCCAATCATCCGGGCGCTTGGGAGGGGTATCGCCATAGGCATGATTGGGGTCAGGGAGAGTCGGAGGGGGAGAGACCCGGCCCGAAAAGTTGCCATCTTGAAAATAGCGCAGCTTCTTCGCCCGAATAGGTGAGACGCCAGAAATAAGGATTATCTCTTCATCCTGCGGGAGCTGCATAACCTCGCCCGGCGTCAGCAGCTGACGTGCCGTTTCCTGACGCGAGACCATAACATGGGCAAGCCATGGGGCGAGCCTGTGGCCCGCATAGTTGCGCATCGACCGCATTTCGGTTGTCGATCCCAGCCACGCGTCGGAAATCCGTTTGGCTGTGCGCTCATCATTAGTCGCAAAAGCGACGCGCACATGGCAATTGTCGAGAATAGAGTTGTTGGGCCCGTAAGCTTTCTCAATCTGATTGAGCGATTGAGCAATTAAGAACGCGCGCAACCCGTAGCCAGCCATGAAAGCTAAGGCGCTTTCAAAGAAATCGAGGCGGCCAAGCGCCGGAAACTCATCCAGCATCAATAAAACCTGACGGCGCGATGGGTCGCCTGGCTCACTGTCCAGTTTTTCCGTCAAGCGTCGACCGATCTGATTGAGGATAAGCCGCACCAGCGGTTTGGTTCTAGAAATGTCAGACGGCGGTACGACCAGATAGAGCGAGACGGGTTTGTCGCCTTCGATCAAATCGGCAATGCGCCAGTCACACGATGAAGTCACCTCGGCCACAGTGGGATCGCGATACAAGCCTAAGAAACTCATCGCCGTCGAAAGCACGCCTGAGCGCTCATTTTCAGATTTGTTCAAAAGTTCACGCGCTGCTTGCGCGACGACGGGATGGCACCGGGCCTTATCGCCAGACCCATTATTAGGGCCGAGGTGATTGGTGGACATCATGACCCAAAGCGTGCGCTCAAATGAGCGGCTGGGGTCAGATAGAAAGCTTGCGACACTAGCGAGTGTCTTTTCTTTTTCAGCGTAAAGGACGTGGAGAATAGCGCCAACGAGCAAAGCGTGGCCTGTCTTCTCCCAATGATTGCGGCGCTCCAAGGCTCCTTCTGGATCAACGAGGATGTCGGCGATATTTTGCACATCGCGCACTTCGTTGCGGCCTTTGCGCACTTCGAGCAGCGGATTATATTTGGCGCTTGCGGGATTGGTGGGATCGAACAGCAAGCAGTGAGAGAAGATCGAACGCCAGCCGGACGTGATCTCCCAGTTTTCGCCTTTTATGTCATGGATGACAGCGGAGTCTGTCCAGCTTAGCAAAGTTGGCACGACAAGCCCGACCCCTTTGCCTGAGCGTGTTGGCGCAAAGGCCATCACATGCTGGGCCGTCATGGCGCAAATAATTATCGTCCGTGCGGCCCAAGAATACGCCGCGTGCATCGAAAAGCCCTGCGCGTTTCAGATCACGGGTGTTGGACCACCGCGACGATCCATAGTGGTCAAGCGTTTCGCTTGACGACCACGCCAGACTGATCCGACGATGGCGAACAGGCACCCGAGAAATCCCGAACCTGCCGCGATCTGGCCACCCTTGGCAAAAACCTGCGGGGCGTAAGCGTCAAACGCATACCACCACTCGAAGAGACGCCACGGATAATAGATCGGCGTATCGCCAAGTGTGAACCAAGCTTGCCCAAGATAGGCGTCGTAGGAAAACTGCGCAGCGGTCCACTGCGTCGCGAACCAAACACCAAATATGATCGTTGTTAAAACGACCACGATTTGTCCGAGAAGAATGGATTGCGGTGACACTGTAAAAGAACCTCATACTGACTATGAGGCTATGCTGCGCCGATGGGCTCTAAATCGTCCAGTGAGGAAACAGAGTAGAAATTTGGGTTAAATCAGCGCTTTCGGGGTTATTTGCGAGAGCTGGTGATGTCCACAGCATGTTGCGGGTAAGTGTAGAGCTTTCGGCTTACCAAGATGAGTGGGAAATTCAGGGTTGCGGGTGAAAATTGTGAGTAAGCTGAACGATCTAGAAAATTTGAGTAAGGCCATTTTTGTTTCAGAACCGTATTTGATGATCAGCCTCGACATATCGCATTTGTCAGGCAAACTCGCATTATGATTCCAAAGAACGAAATAGACGAACAAATCGCTGAATGGCGAACTCAACGCCGAACAGCGCCCTTTGTCCAACATCTCGTTATGCAACTCGTTGATGAGGCCGCCTGTTCGCATTATCCAGACGATTACCCTATGAAGTGCCTCCAAACTGCCGGGGCTATACAGCGCGTGTTGATGAAACTGGGTATTGCCGCACAGCTTTATGCGGGTGCTGTTTGCTTCACAAAGGTTGATCCATCAGGAAAACTTGTTGGATGGACAGGCTTTTGGGATACAGATCACCATATCTGGCTGCACACGGAATTTGAGGAAATCGTCGATTTGTCGGTATCCCAGCTCCATCTTCACCCCGTCACCCAAGGAGAGGAGTTACCGCTTCCAGCTATATGGTGGAACTATCGCGAAGGGCTTCCGCCCATTTTCAAGTATTTGCCGGATGTGCCTGTTGCAAAAATCGAAATGGAAGAGCCGGATCAATCTATCTATGTCGAATTCCTAAAACACGTCGATTCACTTTTTGATGAATATTTATCGAACAGATCACCGGGCGATATTTTATTCACCCGATTGCTCTCATATACAGGGCAGTTGAATGAATGGACAGAGGCTGGCGACCCATGGCTCAACGGGTCGCTGGAAATATTGAATGTTGAGAAACCTCACCCGCAGTGGATGATTGAGCGCGAAGCTGAAATCTCAGCGGCTTACGCAAAGGGTGAAGTCCCTAAGAGCCGCTTGATGTCTCAAACTGATTTATTCCGTTCGTCCCAACCATCTGAGTAATGCTACTTATAGTCGGCTATGAGATGCCGAGGTCTTTCCCAAACCGCCAAGAGATCGATTTCCCCCGAATAAGTCCGCTGACGGATTTACCGTGCGCCCGTTCCAACACTTCTCGCCAGGGCACGAGCGTAAAGTCTTTCGACCGCTCGATAATGGCAAATTTTCCGCTCGGACGTTCTATCGCACCACGATAGGTTCCGCGTAGCTGTCCAGAGGTAGGCGCAATGGAATATGACTTTCCATATCTCTCGTGCAGTGACCTGCCCGCTTCGCTCAAGTCTTTATTCGCTAGTTCATCCAAAGTCGTCTGCGTAATCTCGGCGCTAACATCACTAAGAAAACCTTGCTGCACCAGAAACTGGCGACGCGCTACTTTGGCGGTTTCCACCTCGGCCCCAAACCCGGCGGTTCGCCTCGCACCGCTATCGTCCATCAATTGCTCATCCAGCCACGTTGCGCCAATGGCAGATTTCATTTCCCTCAGCATAAGCGAGGATCGGCTTTCAATTTGTACGGGGCGAGACAGAGCGGCGCTCCGTTCATAGCTACCTGCGCGGGCGAGATAATCCGACGGAATGCTCCAGCTCCCATCCTTGTGCCGTGTCGCATGCCCAGCGCGCCGTAGCGATTCCAGCCGCCGCACATGCGCCTCTACAAATTCAGGCCGGGCAGACGGATCATCCGCCATATGCAAGCTGGGGGCATAGCGCCCGTCATTACCATCAGCGATGCGGGCAATGGTGATGTCAGAACTGCGTGGCTCTTGGCTAGGCGGAATAACGGTGACGATCTGATGCTTAGCTAGAGTTTCTAATCGCGACGTTGGCCCAATATCCACATAGGCTGTTTTACCTTCAAGCGTATCCAGAACCATATAACCCCGGTCAGCGACATCGTCCCCAACGCCTGTCATCAGGATTCTTCCCGTGACAGGCTTGGCCGTTTCAGCGCTTGGGTCATAGAAACTGCTGGCATCAATCCGCCGCTCGCCGCGATTGGCCATCGCCCGGTGCATGGTTTTGATGATGTCACCTCGCTCGCCCATCCGCTTGAGTGTTTCAGGCGCGCCGCTCGACAGTTGCCATCGCCCTTTTCCAAGGCCGTCTGCGAGCCCCATCCCTTCAAGATATTTAAGCCTGGCCCGTTCCAATTGCCGCCGCCAAACCTGGCCCCGCCGCGCTGGCGCAGACACGTCGATAACGCCGTCGCTTGCACCGCGCATCATCTGGCGATCAAGGGCGGTCAATCTGTGCTGGCGCACCATGCGCGCAAACCGCTCACGGCCTTCAATCTGCGGCACAGGCCCAAGTTCAATCTCGACAAGTTCCTGCGCGCGCATCCGAATGCCGCGCGAGACATAGTCTTTCGACATCACAAGATCGGTGCCATCCTCGCGCTTACCACGCACAACAATATGTGTGTGAGGCTGCCCAGTATCATAATGATCGGCGGCCACCCATTCGAGCTTTGTGCCGAGATCCTTTTTCATTTCTGACATGAGGTCGCGCGTAAAGCCTGACAGGTCTGACATACGCGTACTGTCCTCCGGCGAGACGATAATCCGAAACTGGTGACGGTCATCCTTGCCGCCTGCTTCAAACGCTTTGATGTCAACCTCGCGTCCATCGCGGTCATAGAGCCCGCCGCGCTCATCGCCAGGCGCGGCGCTATCGCGCTGGATATATTTTAGGTGCTGACGCTGCGCCCCAATACCGCGTCCCTCCATACGCACAATACTGACTTTCACCATGACCCGGCGCTGGAAGCTGGCCGCGTTGGTGCGGCTCTGCGTTCGCCCTGACCGCAAGCGGCTGCGCCCACCGCGCCGTCCTACTTTTTTCAGAAATCCTGTCACGCGCTCGTGGCCCGAATGCGAGCGAATACGCCCCAACCGCACTTCAAAACGATTATCAGGGCCGCGAGTACGCATTATAAGGTTCCGGGCAGTTTGCGAGTGGTTCCATTTGACGGGGGCCTCCCGATACCGCCCATAGCGCCGCGCCTCATCGAAATCTTGGGGGCCTCCCTTTCAAAGCCGTAGGCCCCCAAAAAATGATGTGCAGACAAAGGGATGGCCCCAAGGGAGGCCTCCCGCCTTTTATCTTGCCCTCCACGCCAAAACCCGTGCCCAGCCCCCACCAACCGTGCCGACCCTTCCAACTCTTTACCTAGAAACCGAACTGGTCCGATTATCAGTTCTTCCGATACGCCTCCAAAATACCGGCTGTCCCAACTCGTCTGCACATCTAAAGAGACAAGGAAGACTTCGTCTGCGTTCAAAGTGTAGCAGCCCGATATGACCGGCATTGCGCGTCCCAAACCATCCTGCCCGTGGGCGGAAATATCAGGACGGTTTGGGACACGCACCGACAAACCGTCATGGCAGACCCGCTCCCCCCCAATCGCCCAAACAGTTTTGATAAGGGGCACATGCTCAGGCAAATACCCCCGATCAGCGGCCAGCTTTCGCGCCTCTGCTGGCGCAAAGGCTGCGACGAGATCATTGCGTTTTAGGGGACGTTTGGACTCTACTGCATACCAACCGATGGGAGCGCTGGTAGTCTTGTTGTAGATCAGTTTTGGCGCAGGCGGAGAGATTATTTGCCAGAGGCTCGCCGCACAAAAGGCGGTGACAGCGGCGGCTGGAATGAAGCGCATCAACATGGATATGTCTCGGTCAATCCTGTGAGGATTTGAGTCTCTTTCTGTCCTGCTAGCAGCCTGTGATGAAGCTCCTGCCACAGCGTATTCGGCACGTTTTCGAGCGCGGTCTGACCTTGTCTCAGTGTGTCCAAGCACTGCAATGCGCGCTTTGTTTTCGTTTTTCCGTGCGTATGCAGCAGCAAATTTGCGCCCGGCATCACGCCCGGAACTTGTGTGTATGCGCCAGTATCGACCGTCTCGCAAACCAACAGTGACCACGCTTGCGTGCCGTATTTATCGCCGCGCCACCTCTCATATCCGAAGACTTGTCCGGCACTAAAAACGGCTAGTTTGCGATGCCAGCCACGCCGAATTTCGATGTCTGGTAAGCCAAAAACCAGTCGGTTATTCTGGCGGTTTTTGCGATAAGAAATAATGACGGCAGTCGCCGAAACATCGGCTGACCTAGTCATCTTCATCGCTGTCATTATCATTGGTATGCCCGCTTCCGGCGTCGCGGGTGCGTGACCAGGCATCGAGATCATCGCGGTGATAAATGACCTTACCGCCATGCTTGCGGTAGGACGGTCCTTCGCCGCGCCAACGCATATTATTGATCGTTCGCTCTTCAAGTCGAAGATAAGCTGCCGCCTCTGCGGCGAGTAAATAAGGGCTGGGCTGTGCATTCTCCATCACTAAACTCCTATGCAACCGGGCTTGCGTGCCGCAGGGTTCCGAGCGGAACGCGAGGCGAATCGAGCCAGAAATTCAGGTCGGAGGGAAGACACGCAATCGCGACGTTGCGATTCCGTGACGTAGAATTTTACGATTATTAAAGGACTTTTTGGGCGAGCAAGTGGCGGTAATCTCCCGCAACAAATGCCTCGCCTTTGGCAATAGCGCGCTTGGCTTGGGCTTTCAAGGCCCGATCATTTGCGCCCCAATCTGCTGCCATTCTGGCTTTGCCAACAATCATTTCCGCAACATCTTCAAGGCTGCCTTTCGGACGGTCAAACCCATGCCATATGTCATAGGCATTGAGCGCATTTGATAATGGGCGTGTATTTCTACGTCGTCCGATTAAGGACAATTTTCCGCCAGCCGAGCGGTGCAGCGCGAGGAGTTGAGCGGCAGTATCAAGTCTGCGCTGCATGTGGTCGGCGCCATCAAAGCGTATATCGACTTCCGCTTGGTCCCCGACAGGCGCGCGTTTAATTGAATAGAGTTGTATCCAGAAACGGCGACCATTCAGCAAGATATGACGCGCGCCATCCACGGTTTCGAGAAGCACGCGGCGGGTTTTCAGTGCCGATAAGACGATTGTATCAGACGGGCCATCATCAACATCTGAACTCGTTCCTAGCGGTGTCAGTTTCACTCTAAGCGCGCCTGCCAGCAGATCGGGCCGCCAAAACACATTGGCCTCATCTGCCGTCAAATACGGGTCGGCATAGGTTAAAAGCCCCCATTCTTCAGCGCTCAAATAACGACGCGGCGCACGTAAAAGCCGCGCCCCGCCGTAAAGCGGAATAGTCGCGGGCATGGCATGGGCATGTGCGCGATAGTCAGCACGATAGGCAGGATTGCGCCGCAATCCTTCCCACGCCCATGCTGCATTCGGCATACGCCGCGCAGCAGAAATCAGCCCATTTTCCCGCATCAGCCCGTTTGTCCATAGTTTTCAACACCTTATCGTATCAGAGAAGTATTGGAACTTAATTAAACCCTGACGCGAAAAACCTCACCCGACGCTGTACGCCGAATGAGGCTCTTTTTGAGCGGTGTGGGCCTAGTCCTTCGGGTTCCAAAGGATGGCAAACTCTTCCGGCTCACCGCCTGCGGCCTGTCCGAGATTGGCGTAAACTTTACGCGGGCCGATCAACGGGGACGCCAGTGTGAGCGAGATATAGTCTTTGCCGCTGGCTTTTCCGGTGCGTGTCCAGCCGCCGCCGATCTCGCCGCCATCTGCGGAATAAACCCGGAAGTCAGGCTGTTTCTCGGTTTCTTTGGCATCATTCGTCACGATGCGGATGCGGGTATTGAGGCCCATAGCGAGGATGCCCTCGAAGTTTCCGTTTTCACCTTGTGTTACATATCCAAGTGCTTGTGCCATTGTTTCAGTCTCCATTTGTTATGCCGCCGGGAGCCAATCTCCCGGCTGACGCCGCCCGCCAAAGCGAGGCCGGGCGCGTCTCAACCCGAAGGGGCGCAGCGAAGCGGAGCACATAGAAGCTGACCTTTTTTGCTGCGCGAGGAGCCGCGATAGCGGCGGGGAAAAAAGGTCAGCTGGCATGTTTTAAGGCGCGACTGGTTTCGCTTAGGGCTAAAAGCGTTCAGTTCGGGGATTGGCTCTTGGTGCAGATAATGAGGTGGAGACGTGTGACGATGGCCCTGCGTTTTAGCCTGACACGGTGTGAGAAAGGTGATGGCTTCGCGCTCTAGGCTTTGTGGGCCTCTCGCACTCATATGCCTTTTCAATGTGCAGCGCAGAGAGACGGTTTGGCTGTTTTTATTTCTAAATTGGCTGCGTGTTCTTTTCGGCAAGCAACGCGCCCGCAAGCCTGTGGCAAAGACTATCCCTCGCGCAACTGTGCTTCGTCTCGGGCGTCTGACATTTCTGCTAATCTCGGATAGGCCGCATGATCGCGCCGATTAGGTGTCGTCCAACATCGCCGAAGGCTTGACTTCAAACGCTTTGGAAATCGCCTCGACGGCATCCAGTGTCGGTGAGGTTTCCCCGCGTTCGATCATACCAATATAATTACGCGTTAATCCGCTACGCTCACCGACTTCTTCCTGGCTCCAACCAAGTTCGGCGCGGCGCTTGCGCAGATGTCTCGCAAAGATCGCTTTTAATTCCATCCTGTAAGGACTGGACGGGATGGCCGTTTACGCGCTACCAAGTATAGTTGGTATTCGTCGCAGGGGCGCGCGAATTGTGCTATAAAGAGTAAAACAGGTCTGTAGCGTATGGCGAGCACCTATATTGATGGCTCACTTTTGAAGGTCTTTCTGACCTCTACGGGTTATATTGCGCTCTGCTCGAATCAATTAGGCCATGCCGATGAAGCAGTATTGTTTGGCTCGAACGGCAAAATTCCGCCGCGTCCCGTCAGCGATCTCATACAAGATATGCTGTCCGATATGCGCGCCGCGCCGCAGGCAGGCGATGCCTCTGACCTTCGGCATCTCGAAACCGAATTAAAGTCCAGCCTATCCCATGTCCAAGACGTGCTGAAACGGACCTAATGGCATTCAGATGGCCCGCCAAAAAAGCACCGCCGCGCCTGGTAAGGCGCGGCGGTCTGTCGCCAAGGCCGATGGCAACGGCCAAGGCTGGGGCAAGCCTCGGAGACTTCGCAGGAAGGCCCGCCCCGATTTTTCGTGGCTCTAGGCCGCTTTCTGTTTCGGCGTTTTGTCCATTATTTTGGCTGCCCGCTCGCCCGCCGCGCTGGGCGGGCAAGTCGCGCGGTCGAGATAATGGCTGGCGGGCACTTGCATCCACCGAGGCCGCCAATCGGGCCGCGCCTTGTCCGCGCTGACGCCATGCCCCGCTATACGGTTGCGGATGATGTCTTTTTGCACCTTGCCCGTATCGGTCAGCGCCCCGTCTGCGCAAGACTTGCCTGCAATGTCTTTGACCATCGCATTGATGACGCGCTTATCGCGCAAGATGTCAAAGAAGGCATCATCAGGTTGCCACATCTTGCCCATATCCACAGGCACGGCATAGGTGACAGCTTCGATAAGGTCAGTCCCCGCCGCAAGGCTTGCCGCCATGGCGAGGGTCATCACGCGCATGACTTGCGCATCCTCCATCTCCAACAACTGCGCAAAGATTTGTGTGATGCTCCCGTCTGCGAGTTTTTTGGACGGGCTATAGGGGCTTTCAAAAGGCGTCAGACCTAAAAGGTCAAAGGCGTCATCGCGCTCGGTTTCAAAACGCTTGGCCCCTTGGCTTGCCGCCACGCTCTCGCTCGTGCTCTCTTTGCGGGAGGTCGTTTTCTGCGGCGCGACCTGCCACAAATCAGAGCCAACCAGCATATGCGCTACAGTGAGCCGCAAGGCGACGCTCGGATGGTCGAGCAGACACGCGCGAATAGCGGCGTGGCGATGCAAGGCGACATAATCGCAAAGCGGGCCTGACATTTCGGGTTTATCCGTTTTGGCGGGCGCGTCTGCCGCGCCGCCTGTTTTTAGGATGGCGTCGATTTTCTTGATGTCGGCATTGGACAAATAGCCAATATGCGGCGTGACTGACCCGTCATGGCCGATGGCGAGGAATATCTTGCCGCCTTGCTCCATCGCCCGCTTACCATGCTCCCAAGTGGTGAAGTGCTCGCCGCGTTCCATGACGACAATCTCGCTCCACCCTTCCGCTTTCCACTCACTCACGGCTGTCGCAATGGCTTTGTTCTGGTGCATCCAGAACAGGTCTGGGTCTTGGAAATAGGCGGTGTCGCCGAAAAGGTCGGTGATGATTGTGCCTTCAAAATTGTCCACCTCAAACAGGGCCACATCGGTTTTAATCCGCGCTCCGCCTGTCAGCCATGCTCTTAACTGTTCGCCTTGCGGCGCGTAATCATCGGAATGATAGATGTCGAGCCATGCCTTTTGCTGGTCAGGCGTGGCAAGGGTCAGCGCTTGCAATGTGTGGCCCTGAATATCCTCGGCCTCGAACAGCGCCAGCAATTCGGGCAAAAGATTGGCGAGTGCCAGAACCCGCTTCACGTCCAGCTCCTTGATGCCGAATGTCTTCGCAATGGCGGCGGCGTCCTTGCCGCTATCAGCAAGTCCCTTATAGGCAGCAAAGCGTTCTAGATGGGTCGCGGGAAGCCGCGCGACATTTTCTAAAAGCGAGGCTTCGCGGGCGGCTTTGGTGTCGCCGCTTTGCATAATTAAGCACGGCGCGGCTTGCGGCTGGCCTGTTTCCTCGGCTTTCTTTTTGAGCGCAAACAGGCGGCGGCGTCCGGCAATCACGCCATAGCCTTTGCCCTCTTTGCGCACCAAGAGCGATTGATGGACGCCGCTTTCCAATATGCTCGGATAGATGTCGTCAATATCGGGCGCATCCTTGCCATGCCGCATATTCAGCTTGCTGACATGCAAGTCAATCACGGGCAGAAATTTTACGTCCCGTTTCGGTTTTGGCGCGGGCTTCGGTTTACGGGTCGCGCTTTTCTTTTTTGTGGTGGGCCTCGTTTTCGTTTCGGTGCTCATGATTAAGTCTCCTTGGTTGCTTGAGCGATAAGGTCACAAAGGTCGATTTGCGCACGGCCGACCTCATCAAAAAGGCCGTGGTCACATTGCTTTTGCGGGATGTGGGGGCCACGCTTTGGGGTCATGGGCTGGGATGCCATGACCGCTAAGCGATCTCGCAAGGTTATCGGGGCCACCCCGTCAATCAGGGTCTGGTTGCCGACTTCGGTGGTTTCCGTCTCGTGGCTCATGCCGCTGTCTCGGCGTCCGCGCCGCAAAGCACGGCACATAGCCGCGCCCGCTCGGCTTTGGCAGCGTCTATCGCTTCGGGGAGCAATTCATTGGCGACCTCGGCCAGATAGGCGTTGTCGCTGTCAGGATAGTTGGCTTCAATGCCCCAAAGGCTGGCGGCGTGGTCATCAATCTCAATCCCGTCAAAGCGAACAGACAGGACAACCCCGCAATAGAACCATTCATCATTGCGCCATGCCTCCATGACCGCCTCGGCGCGGGCTTGGGCGGCGTCAAAACGCGCCCGCCAGCCATTGCCCGCGCCGATAAATCCCGCCGCGTCTTTATAGAGTGAAGGCCAGAATCCATCTTGGCGCTCGTCGGGGGCGTCTCCGCAATCATCACGCACGATGCGGGCGCTAAAGGTAAAGCCTTGGGCTTCGCATGTGATGGTGTCACCCTCGCACACAAATGGCCCAAATTTTTCTGTGAACGTCATATCGCTCACCGTGCCCAAAAGACATGGACTTGCTGAAATCCTGTCTCAATCGTGAAGACGTCCCCGCCCATTTCCATGTCATGGGCCATCGCGGCGTAGTCGATATATTTGGCGAGACTTTCGGGAATTTGCGTCCCTGTCTGCTCCGTCAATTCGCGGGCGTAATCTTCAAGGCTTTCATACTCGCCGCAATATTCCTCAAGTGCCGCTTTCGCGTCCTCAAGGTCGCCGCCGTAATGCTCAAGCAGTTTCCCGCCGAAGGTCTCGTGTTCGGTGATAAATTCGGCCAGCGCGGCAATAGTTTCAAAACTCGCACATTCGCTAATAGGCGCACCGTCAAAACCTTCATAATCATGTATCGCCCATTCTTCGGCGTCTGGCTCTGGCGATGCGGCCAGCATGGCGCGGGTCTCGTCCCTAATATGGGCCTCGCCAAGGCTGGCATCTATCCAGCGGCCATGAAGATGACCCGAATTATAGGCGGCGAGACAGGCCACATAAATCCTAATCTCGCTCGATGTCGTGAGTGCGTTAGCTGTTCCAAGGGGTGGGTTGGTTGCGGTCATGTCAAAAGTCTCCAGTTGCCTCCCGCCCTGCCATTGTTTCCCCCGGACAGGCGGGGGTGGGCGGCAAGAAGGCGCTCCGGCATCGGGCATCAGGGCCAAGGCAGCTTGCTGCCGCTGGGCAAGGGTTTTGGTAGGACGCCGCAGGCGAACTAAACGCACGCAAACCCAAAGCCCTTGCCCATGGACCGCCCGGTGCAAGAGTGCCTGACGCCCACCTCCGTCTGTTCCGAGAGAAACGCCTATAATGTCGCCCGCGCGTCAGCGCGGCGCCCGCTGGTTCAAAGAGATGAGGAGCGTTGAGATCGCCCTTTGCCGCGCCTAAGAATACGTTAGGGTGGGTTTGATGAAGCCAGTCTGGAACTGATATTCAGCGCCTTCAAACAGAGCATGCTATAGATGACAGCCTGATCCAGTCGTTAGTCACATCGACGGCTCAGGCCCAGGCCCATCTGAAATTCTGGACACGGACGATGTGGATTGTGAACGGTAGCGTTATTGGCATGCTGGCGCTTATCTTCGGGTTTGCCGCGCGTTCTTTTATTGATAATGGATCGCTATGGGTGTTTGCGATTGCAGTTATTGCGCTGTGCGGCATGATATGGGCCATAGCCGTTTTGCAACGCCAAAGGCAGGCCGGACGCGCTATTTTGGAAATGGCGCAAAAGCATGGATTGTTATAAATCTCCACGCTTCAGTTCGGTGCCTATTCATACGAACCAGATGAACCTGAACGTGCGCCAGCCGAAGCGCAGCTGAGGGAAGGATGAAAGCCCGAAGGGCCGAGACTTGGCGAAGACAAGGCTCGGTTTCGCGAGCCCGGTTGCGGCGAAAGCCGCAAGGCGCCCAAAACGTCAATACGCAAAAAGCTCTAAGGCCACTCAACCCGGTTGAATTTGTCCCACGCCGCTTGTGCAAAATCCGGATCGACCTGCATGGCATGAACAATCAACCCTTCGACATGGTTTTTCAGCCCATAAACGGTCGTAAAATTCTTATAGGCGGCGTGCGCAACCGGACCGACGCTTTCAGGAGACATAAAGTGCAGATGTTGATCCAAATTTTTGCGGTAAGATTTCGACAGATGCGGTTCATCGCCGTCGACCAATAGACCGAGCACAATCCGCCGGCACCCTGGCGGGCAAATCTTGGTCATCGCATAATGCGATCTAAACCCATGATTTTGCAGTTCAGCTTTCACTAGAGAAACCAAGGTTCGCGCATCATTTCGGTCGAAGGTGTCGTCGTCTGTGGAAAAGCTGAGATCATCGGCGTAGCGAGAATAGATAAGGCCGCGATCTGCCGCGATGGCTGTCACGATTTCATCGAAACGGATCATAGCGAGATTGGCGAGCATGGGACTGGTGGGCGCGCCCTGCGGAAGGTGTCCCAGCAAAGAGCTATGATATTCAGGTATGGTCGGGTCTTCCTGTCCCGGTGAGTGCCATTTCCTGCCTCTGCGTGCGAAAGAATATTGACCCATTCGAGTGCAAATACGCCCGAGCTCAAAAGCGATAAGCGGTTGGTAGCCCGCCGCTGAGAACACATGGAACACCTGCTGCTCGCTTACAGATTCAAAGAAGTTCACGATGTCCATTTTGATGAGCCAGCGGCACCCGCAATGGCGCGATGCGGCCTCGACAATGTGACTTCCGGATTTGAACGCTGTGCTGGCAGCATGCACGTCGAGATTTTGCAAAATCTGTGCGTTGATCCATCTTTGCGCTGCCATGAGACGATCATCAGGCACGCTGATCATGCGATAGCGAGGCTTTGTCTCTCCCGGGAGTTGGCGTTTTAGTATGCGGAAGACTTTATAGGGTTCATCGCCATAGCGTTCGACACAGTCGCGAAGAAACCCATAGTGCACGCCCGTGAGATGCGAAAGATGCTCTAATGTGAATACAGGCGGCACTTGCCGAGTTTGCCGTCTCTGCAAGGCGTGTGTTCGCTTTGCATTACGAATGACTTCCGGTGACGCATTTGCTTCATTCGCTGCGTCGATAAAGGATTGAGAGCGCCAATTAGTCAATTTACTTCGACCGCCGAAGGCGGATCGTGAACAAGGTGCTACGGAAGACGTCGCACCAGAACGCAGCTTGTTCATGATTTGCAACATGAGGCCGCTTTAACGCAGGCGAGCGAAAAACGCTGCCCGAGGCCGGATTGCCGCCGATGAAGCTAAGCAATCCACCGAGCCCTGCCTGAAACAGACCGGGCATTAGCTAAACTGATCCAATGGCGCTCTCAAACTCTGTGGCACATAATATCCGCGCTTACCCTGAAAGCGTGAGGGCGCGGGTGCCAGTTTTTCTCTTAGAACCTCCAGTTCCGTATAGGCTTGTTGGGTGAGACGATTATCAGCGCCAATCCACCCAGCTGCGCGTGCGCGCACAATTGCGGCGTCAACTTCGACAATCGGTAATTCTGTACGTGATGAAACGGTTTGAACCGTTCGTGGCCTGCGTTTTAACGCGGCAAGAACAAGTAGTGTTTCATCACTCCCAGCGGGGAGGCCTTGCGCCTGTGCCAATCGGGCAAGGCGAGACTCTGACGATCGACCCAGGCGGCGCGCAATTGACGCCGTTTTCTCTTGTCGGCGCAAAGGCTGGACGGCCGATGTTACACGCCCTGCAAAAAGCGGCTCCCATTTACGTCCCCTTTTGAAAAGCAGACGCGGCGCGTTATTCGGAACGCCGTGAGCAAAGGCAATCAGCGCGCCGCAATTGCCATAGCCTAGCGATGGAATGCCCTTGGCTTCAGAGTATGTTGGGCCATATCGTTCACACAACTGGGCCAGAGCCGTTCGTCGATAAGGTGCCAGCGAGCTGAGGGTGGGAGCCGCTTGATGCTCAATCAGTTCGGGCCGGCAATTATGACTCAATATTTTTGCGCGTCCTTGCGCGGTGGCCGAATGGCAATTCACGATGAATTTTACAAACCCACCTGAGACCCACGATTTCGTGGACGCATTGCGCCAAGCTGCTTCGAGGTATTCGGACGCCTGATTGCCCGTGCCGATAAAGTCCGTAATAAGCACGAAATGTCTGATCTGGTTCCGGCGAATGGCATTGGGTCCAGGGTGATTGTAAAAATTTTGCGCATCGCCGCGTTGAATTTGGGTCGCGATGTGGGCCAATATACCTTCACTTCCAACCTCGTGCCGCCCAGCATGGGTGGAATCAACAGGCCTTGGGCCGCCGCCAATTGATCGCTTTATTTTGCGTTGAGGCTCTTGGAAAAGTCTGTTTGGGACGCCGTTATAGCGCCTGACTTTTCGCTCCACATAAAGACCAAATGGCCCAGCATGCGTTAGAGGCAATGCACGCAGCATGTGCAATATGCGCTGCTGAAAATCATCTGCGCTGACATAAAGAAGATTATCAATCAATTCGACAGCAAGGTCTCTGTCTTTGCCATCAAACTGGCTCAGCCATCCTTTCAATACATCATCACTCGGGTCTATGTGCATGTGATCACTCTAGTGAAATCCGTTGGATTGACCAGCCGAAACTGACCCCACTCTTTTGTGACAAGACTTTGAGAGTTCTACGTTTTCAAGGTTGTCACGCGGACACCAAATACAAGCGCCATGATTTGACTAGCGCGTTCAAACATTTGGAGTGAAAGTGACACTTTCAAAGACTCAGCTCCGCGACGACATCATCAATTGAGACAAGAACAGCACTCGCTTGCCTCAGTCTTTGCGCGCGCAGGTCGGCCCCATCAAGATTGGGTGAAACAAAGAAAACATTGAAGCCTTTCTCCAAGGCCATGGTCACAAGGCCAATTTCATATGTCCCGACATCGTTAGCAATTATCAGTAATTGCCGCCATTTTGGAGTCTCCATCAAACCCCAAACGTCAGGGTCCTTCCAGGCTGCCTTGTCAATACTTGCAATTTCAAAGCACTCGATACCCGATTTTTGCAACGTCTTTAGTCGGCTTGAAAACTCGCTTGGTAAATTTGGCAGTATCAACACACCTACGTCATTAGGGTCGAGGAGACTTCTCGGTCGATTGATTGACATAAAAATACTCCTCTAAGAATCTTCGTCGAATGAAGTGTGTGGTGGCTGTTGGCTTGCATCGCGCCGATAAGCGAGCAGCCTTAGCGCATTGAAAACGACGATAAGGGTGGACCCCTCATGAATAAGTACAGCCGGACCTATTCCGAGTCCGAACAGCGTCGCCGGAATTAGAAGCGCGACAATTCCGAGACTCGCCCAGAGATTTTGCCGGATAATACGGCTGGTCGCACGGCTAAGGCCAACGGCAAAAGGCAGTGTTTCAAGGTCATCGGCCATTAAAGCGATGTCGGCAGTTTCGAGCGCTACATCAGATCCCGCAGCGCCCATGGCGATCCCGACCGTCGCATTGGCCATGGCGGGTGCGTCATTAACACCGTCACCGACCATGGCGACGCCTCGGCCTTCTTTCAACGACTTGATCTTAGTGACCTTGTCCTCCGGCATCAGATCACCAAAGGCTTCGTCCAAGCCTACCTCGCGCGCTACCGCATCAGCGACATTCTGATTATCGCCGGAAATCATCATCATACGGGTGACACCAATCTCGCGAAGGCGCGCAATAACGCTTTTGGCAGCTTCGCGCGGCGTGTCCATCAAGCCAATTGCGCCCAGATAAGCATTGCCGTGGCGGACAATCATTGTCGTGCGGCCATTGGCCGATAGCGAATTTACAATCGCAGCCAACTCATCTGGCACCGGCTCGCCGTCCACCTCATCGAACAAAGCCGATTTACCGATATGCACAATCTGGCCGTCATAGAGCGCAGACACACCGCGCCCGGTAATACTGGCGAAATCCGAGGCACCGCCGGGAACTGACCCAAGGTGTGTTCTAGCGTCGCGCACAACGGCTTCAGCCAAAGGATGATCACTCAGTGTTTCGACTGCGGCGCTAACGCTTAGCAATGTCGTTTCATCAACATCGCCATAAGGGACAATATCGACCAGTCGCGGCTCGCCTTCCGTCAATGTGCCAGTTTTATCAAAGGCGATCGCGTCAAGACGACCAAGCGATTCCAGCGGTGCGCCACCCTTGATCAACACACCGCCGCGTGCTGCGCGGGCGACGCCGGACAGAATTGCACTCGGTGTTGCGATGGCAAGCGCGCACGGACTGGCGGCCACGAGCACGGCCATAGCCCGGTAAAAACTCTGAGACGCGGTCTCGTCCACAACCAGAAAAGCGAGCGACGTAACGACCGCCAAGACAATAACGCAGGGCACAAATATGCGTTCAAACTTTTTGGTAAAACTCTGCGTTGGGGATTGCCGTGTCTCAGCTTCACTGACCATGGTGACAACACGCGCCAGCGTCGTCTCGCCCGACAGTTTCGTAACTTCAATGTCCAGACTGCCTGACCCATTGATTGATCCGGCAAACACACGGCTTTCGGGCTTGAGCGCATCTGGATTATTGGCCGCCTTGGCGCGGTCAGATACAGGCCGTTTGTCCACGGGAGCGCTTTCGCCTGTAATCGGCGCTTGGTTGACCGCGCTTTGCCCGCTGACCACAAAGCCATCCGCTGGCAGGCGCTCATTGGAGCGCACAATCACGACATCCCCAACGACCAACTCATCAATCGGGATGGTTTCTGTCGTCTCGCCGCGCCGCACAAGCGCTTCATCCGGGGCAAGATCAGCCAGTGCCGAGATTGCATTGCGCGCCCGCGCCATGGCGTAGTTTTCGAGGGCGTGGCCAATGGCAAAGAGGAAGAGAAGAAACGCGCCTTCTGCCCATTCGCCAAGAATGGCAGCCCCAGTGGCAGCCACCAACATCAGGAAGTCAATCTGGAACTGGCCCTTCAGCAATTTGCCGAGCGCTTCGCGCAAGGCAAAATATCCACCAAAGAAATAGGCGGCGAGCAGAAAGCCAAAGCCAGCCGTGTCTGGCAGAACGCCGAGCTTGGGGCCAAGCCAGCCTGTCAGCAGGCAAACCCCTGCCAATCCAGCAAAAATGATTTCGGCGCGTGGTCCAATAATGCGGCTAATAACATCGCCATGATTATGACCATGACCGCCGCATCATGGTCATGATCTGTGTGGTCTAGGGGTCTCCATAAGTCTTCTCCAAAAATAGTGTGTCTTGGCAGCGTTAGCCGCCAAGGCCATGTGAGTTATTCAGCCGGAACAGCCTCGGGGCTGTGCGGCGTTTCAAGCAGGGAATGATGGGTGTCTGGCTTTGGCGCGAACCAGCGATGCAAGGCAGGCATGACCAGCAGAGTCAGGAGCGTTGATGAAACAAGCCCGCCTGTCACAACCGTTGCCAAAGGCCGCTGCACTTCTGCGCCAACCCCGGTGGCAAACAGCAAGGGCGCAAGGCCCAAAGCGGTCGTCATCGCTGTCATCAAAACGGGGCGCGCCCTGAGACCCGCCGCTTCAATGGCCAGAGCATCCCGGTCGCGCCCGGCGCGGGCAAAGTCGTCCATGAAGCTGACCAGCACCATGCCGTTGCCAAGCGCGATGCCGAACAAGGCAATAAAGCCAACCGTCGCAGGCACAGAGACTGGCAGTCCGGTGAGCCAAAGCGCCAAAGCGCCGCCTGTTAGAGCCAGCGGAATATTTAGTAGGATTAGGATCGCTGATTTTAATCGGCCAAAGGTGAGAAGCAGGATTAGAAGGACGATTCCCAGCGTGATTGGAATCACGACTGCGAAACGCGCATTGGCCTGTTGCTGCAATTCAAACTGACCGCCCCAGACCACGCGATAGCCTGCGGGCAAATCAAGATTGGCGTCCGTCAGGGCTTGCGCTTCTGTCACAAACGAGCCGATGTCGCGGCCCCGCACATTCGACTGCACAGTTATAAAGCGCTCGCCATCCTCGCGGGTAATCTGGCGTGGTCCAATAACCGTTTCGATACTAGCGACACTTTCCAAGGGCACTTGCGCACCCGTTGGCGACTTCAAGATGATGCGGCGGATGGCTTCCGGTGTATCGCGGCTATCTTCATCAAATCGCACGACAATCGGAAACTGGCGCACGCCTTCAAACAAGGCGCCCGCTTCCGCGCCGCCAACCGAAGCCCGCAACGCATCAAGCGCATCTTCAACATCGAGACCATAACGCCCGAGGGCCGCGCGATCGACACGCACCACGAGCTGCGGCGCGCCTGTGATCTGGTCGGCCTGCACTTCAGCAGCGCCGTCCACTTGCTGCAAAATAGCTTGCAAGTCCTGTGATTTGTCTAGCAGCACGTCGCTGTCCGGGCCAAATATTTTGACCGCCAGTTCAGCGCGCGTACCAGTTAAGAGTTCGTCCACGGACATCGCAATGGGCTGTCCGATATTGACGACAATGCCTGGGACGCCTTCAAGGTTTTCTGAAATCGCTGTTCGCAAATCCTCCGGCGGTAAAGCCTTCGCGCCATTCAGCCCTGGGTCTTGAGTTCCACAAAGGCTTCCGCGCTATTGGTTGGGTCCGCATGGGCGCCGACTTCGCCGCGCCCGATACGGGTTACGATGGATTTTATTTCAGGGAATGTGGTTAGCAGCCGCTTTTCAACGCGCGTGGTAGTGTCCGCCGCCTCAGTTAGAGAGATTGACGGTGCCATAGTCACGCGCAGCAAAATATCGCCCTCTTCCAGCGACGGCGTAAATTCAGACCCGAGCCGTGATCCTGCAAGCCCGCCTGCGAGCAGAAGGACAGCGGCCAAAGCAATTGCGGCCAGCCGCTGCCTCACAAAAAACCCTGCGGTGCGGCTCACGGTGCGCGCAATCCATCCGGGGCGATGTTCCCCTTGTTTTTGGCTGCGGCGCATCACGCCATTGGCGAGCGACGGTGCAATCAGCGCGGCATAGAAGAGAGACCCGGTCATGGCGAGGGCCGCTGAAGCGGCCAGTGGCCGGAAGGTTTTGCCTTCCACGCCTTGGAGCGAGAAGAGCGGTAGGAACACTACTATGACAACGGTGACGGCGGCGATAAGCGGCGCAATCACCTCTGCGGTGGAGCGGGCCACGATATCGCGTTGATCCTCAGACGCGTCACTTGTGCGAAAACCCCTGTCCACATTTTCAGCGATTACGATGGCCCCGTCCACCATCATGCCGATGGCGATTGCAACACCGCCCAGCGACATGAGATTGGCGCTAATGCCGAGCCATTGCATGGCGATGAAGGCAAAGCCGACAGAAAATGGAATCGAGAGAACGACAACAAGGCTTGGACGCCAGCCGCCAAGAAAGACAAACACGACAAGGGCCACCAGCAGTGCGCCTTGCCATAGCGCCGTTGTTACGGTCGCTGCCGCCTTATTGACCAGCGTGCCCTGATCATAATAGGGCACGGCCGTGACGCCATCCGGCAAGTTTTGATTGATAGCGTCAAAGCGTGTCTGAACGCGGGCAATAACGTCGGACGTATTGGTGCCATAGAGTTTGAGCACCAACCCTGCGACGACTTCGCCTTCACCATTTGCCGTGGCAAGACCTTGGCGCACACCGCCACCTATAACAATGTCGCCAAGATCACGAACGCGCACCGGGCGTCCATCATCCACATTCACAACTATCTCTGCCAGATCGTCGACAGAGCGCGCCAACCCAACGCCGCGAACCGTATATTGCTCAGAGCCGATTTCGAGGAATTGCGCGCCTTCAGTTTTATTACCGCGCTCCAAAGCGGTCATTACATCGCCGATTTGGATGTCATATGCGAGAAGCGCATCAGGATCGAGCTGGACTTGATACTGCTTTTCATAACCGCCAAGGGACAATACTTCGGTAACACCCGGCACGGTCTGGAGCTGGTATTTGACAATCCAGTCCTGAATTTCTCGCATCTCCACAAGGTCGCGCGTTCCCGAAGCAGTCTTCGAGACGGAAGTAGAGAATAATTCCTAGACCCTGTTGAGATTGGTCCCATTTGCGGGTCACCAAAACCGTCAGGGATATTGCCGCGCGCTTCCGCGAGCCGTTCGCCCACGACCTGCCGCGCGAAATACACATCAGTGCCGTCTTCAAAATAGATATTGACGACGGATAGCCCAAAGTTTGAGACCGAGCGCATGTGATCCAATTTTGGCAGTCCCGACATGGCAGTTTCGATCGGATAGGTGACATAACGCTCGACCTCTTCGGGCGCGAGCCCTTCTGTTTCGGTGAACACCTGAACCAATGAATGGTGTCACATCTGGAAAGGCGTCAACGGGCAGAGCGCGGAAGGCAAATAGTCCGCCAAGCGTCATGGCGAGCGCCGCGATAGCAGCTAGAAGCCGCCCTCCGGCGATACGGTGCATAAAGTTAAACATATCAAATTATCCTAGTGGCCGTGGCCGTCGCCAAAGGCGTCTTTTTCGAGTTGAGCTTTGAGGGTGAACGCGCCGCGCGTGACGATTGTCTCCCCTACGTCGAGGCCGGAGCGTATCTCCACAAATCCGCCGGACTTTGTCCCGGTCATAACCGGGCGTGGGGCATATCCGCCCTCCACGGGCACGAAGACAGATGGTTTGTCTTCAACCAGCTGAACGGCGGACTCAGGAACGCGCAAAACACTTTCCGGCGCGCCAACGCTCAAATCCGCGGTGACAAACTGGCCGGGACGCAAACTGCCGTCCGGATTATCGACGATCACCCGCGCCGTGGCGGTGCGGGAGGTCTCATTGATTACCGGCAGAACAAACGCAATTGTGGATTGGGCCAGCACATCGCCGTCATCGGTCTTTAGCGCGACGGGCGCGCCGATGCGGATACGGCCAATATCTTGTTTGTAAACCGCAATATCGGCCCAGACGACACTGTCATCAACAAGGGTGAAGAGCGGATCAGCGCCCGCATCACCGGCTGACACGGTTTCGCCAAGGGTTACAGTGCGCCTTACAACCGTCCCGGCAATCGGGGCGGTAAGATAGGCATTGGCATTATCGCCGTCCGCTGCTGTTGCAATCCGATCCAAGGCGGCATGACTAACGCCAGCGGCATGGAGTTCATTTTCCGCCGCGTCGCTATCGGCTTTCGCTGCCTCAAATTCAGCGCGTGCATTCTGAAGGTCGGCTTCGGACGTAATCTTGTCCGCGAACAGTTTTTCTTCACGCGCGAGCGCTTTGCTGGCCAGAGATTTGCGTGTTTGCGCCGTCAAATAAGCCGCTTTTAAGACTCGCCAATTCCCGGCTTTGGATTAGGGCCAGCGTATCGCCGCGGCCTACTTGATCCCCTTCGCTTGCATAGAGCCTGCCGATGACACCGCTAACCTTAGGCGACACATTGGCGACGCGGTCTGCATCAAACCGGATTTCTGCTGGGAGGCTGAGCGATTGGGCGATTGCGCCTTCTATCACCGTGGCGGTTTCAATACCCGCTTCACTGGCCGCGTCAGCAGTCAGTTTAACAAGATCGGCATCAGCCTCGTCATGGTCATCATCATGGTCGTCATGGCCATCACTGGCGCTGTCATGGTCATCATGATCAGGGCTGGCGCTTACCTGCGCCTCATCATGTGAACCATGTGAATCCGAGCCTGCATTGCCGCATCCCGAAAGTAGTGTGGCCAAAACGAACATGGCCGTCGTCAAAATGAATGTCTGTTTCATTGGAAGTCTCCATTGAAGGGGGCCGCGCCAATCAGGCTTTTCAGGCGCATAAGGTCGGCATTAAGGGTGCGGCGGGCATCGATGACGCCAAGGCCCGCATGAATCAGACCCTTTCGGGCATCGAGAGTGGATGTGAGATCAAAACGGCCTGCCGCATAGCCTTGGACGGAGGCGTCATAGGCAGAACGGGCGGCGGGTAAGGCATCATTTTCGAGCAGTGCCAAACGGGCCTGCGCCGTGCGCACGCGCGCTGCGGCGGCTTGCTGCTGCGAGCGCAATCTGGCCTCAACTGCAACGGCGCTAATCCGCTCGGCATCGGCGCGTAGCCCTGCTGCGCGCGCGGCATCACGGTTGCGGTCAAATAGCGGGATGGGAACACTGACACCGAGCAAGAAGGCATTATCGCCCGTCTCTTCAAACTGGCGGACACCTGCGCTGAGGGTAAGATCAGGTACGCCTGCGGCGCGCGCGGCAATTTGTTCTGCGTCGCGGGCATTGGCGCTGGCTTTGGCCGCAGCGACAGCGGGGTGCTGGGTCAGTTCGCGCGTGACAGAGAGTGTTTCGGGCCCCTCCAGTGGAGCAGAACGAGGCGGCGCAAATTCCGGATTGGCGCTCCCCCAAAGGGCCGCCAACTCATAGCGGCGCTGATCAATTTCAGCTTCGGCGGCAAGCGCGGCTGCTTTCAAAGCTGCCGCATCCGCATCGGCGCGAGAGCGTTCAGGTGGGGCGGCTGCCCCGGCCTCAACCCGTTTTGCGACTGTCTGCGCCAAAGAAACGGCGAGGTCGGCGGACTCCCTCGCCAGCGCGGCCAACTCGGTAGCCGCAATCAGGTCGTGATAAAGCAACGCGGCTTCTAATTCGGTTTCTCTCAAAATGACCCGGCACTGCGCATCGGCCAGCGCGGCCCGGGCGCGAGCGGCGCGCTCACGTTTGCCGCGCTTTCCGCCAAGCTGAAAGGTCTGCTCGATTGCGAGCGTGGTTTCGGTCTGGTCGAACCCGCTAAGCGGGCCAGAGCCAGAGAAATTTTCGACCTCAAGCCCGATAGAGGGGTTGAGACGCCGCCCGGCCTGGTCGGCATCTGCAATGCTTGCGCGCGCTTCGAGCGCGGCGCGGCGAATATCTGGCGACGCATAACGTATTTGCGTTAGCGCCATATCGAGTGTCAGCGGCGCATCGGGCACGATGGCTGGCGCGCTGCCTGTTGGCCCGTTGCACGGGGCCGCGACCGCAGTGCCTGCAAAGGCAGCCGCGATCAGGGCGCACAGCGCGCCCTGTCTAAATTTTGGCATAGGGTATTTGTCCTTGTGATAACCTGAAACGACATCAAATCCGCGCAAAAGAGCGCAGATTTAGAGGGTCAGGTTAGGCACGCGGAGGGCGGTAGAGACCGTGAGGACCGTCCCGTGCAAGGGACTGATCAGCGCCGGGGCGCAAAGCGAGTGAGCTGGGACAGGCAAGGGAAAAACTACTCCCTTTCATTCCGACCATGTGGACATGGCACGACCCGCAATTATGGGCGTGGTGATCATGGTCTGGCCGCTGTTCACCATCATCCTGATCGATGCCGGAGTGGTTTTCGACAATATCCGCGCTTTGGCAGGCGATTTCGTCAGCGTCCACCGGATGAATATCTGCCGCAGCCGTGCCCATACCCATCGTCACGGCAAGCATGACGCTGAGCCAAAATCTGGCAGAACATATGAACGCGGCAAATTTCATTATTTCAACAGTATATCCGTTTTCGATGTCAAAATCATTAAATAACTACATTTATTCAGTGCGACCCGTCGTCATGGCCGGTGTTTATTGTAACGCTGTTGCACTTGATCCGTTCCCGGACATCACCTTTGGCATTTCGTGTTACGAAATTATCCGCATCCAATGTGACAATATTCAATTCGACAGCTGGCTTAGATTGCCCGCTGGGGTCGAGGGGAAAATCATTGTGAGTCATCGTAAGCGCATCGCCCGAACGGCTCCAACTGCCGATAGAATGCACTGGCCCATTTGCGCTCAGCAATACAGCCACTACGCCGTCCGATGCGAAATATGTAATGGGCATGCTTTCACAAGCATTATCCTCCCCGCCGCTGGCCCAAGCTCCCAGGGGCGATGGCGTGCCGGGGGCGGCTTTGTCAAAGCTCGCGCATCCACTCAAAAGCAATATGCCAGCGATACCTAACCCCAATTTTATCGACTCATTTCTAAACATGACCTCTATCTAACCCCTACAGCGGCTGTAGGGGCAAGCTCTTTCTTCAAATCATACTAATTCAGAGCCGTGCACCGAGTTTTGTGGCCACTGCTGCACCGTCATGCGAGTCTAGACACTGATCGTGATCGCCTAGGCTTTCCAAGACTTTGCAGGTGGCAATGCTCCCGCCTTCACAAGCCGAAACCATGCGTTTCAGCTCGGCTTCCAGCGCTTCGAGTTGGGAAAGCTTTTGGCGCACATCCGCCAATTGCCGACGCGCTATGACATCCACATGGGCACAATCTTCGCCCGGCTGGTGCTGCAATTCAATGAGTTCACGGATGGAGTCGATGGGAAACCCCAGATCGCGGGCATGGCGAATAAAAGAGAGCCGTTGCACGGCGTCATCACCATAGAGTCTTTGACCGCTCGTGCTTCGTTCCGGCTCACCCATCAGATCGATGGACTCATAGTAGCGAATGGTTGTGACCTTTACGCCTGCCGCTTTCGATAAACGGCCAATCGTCATCTGCTTCATAGAACGCTCCATAAAAAAATCTTGCCCCTATAGTCGCTGTAGACTGTAGAGTTATGCTAAAGCGTCAAATAAGAAGTGGAAAATCAAAGAATGTCGGGATGCTGCGAAGACAAAACCGTTTGATGGCGTATCGCCTACCTATAGCAGAGCGCTCATCGCCGTGATTGCAATCAATGCGATCATGTTCTTTAGTCGAAATGACCGCGGGCATGATGTCGGGATCGCAAGCGCTGAAGGCGGACGCTCTGGATTTCGCAGGTGATACAGCAACGTATAGCTCTGAGCCTTTTCGTTATTGGCGCATCTTTACAAACCCGTGCCCGTGCCTCGCTGGTCAAAGGCGCGTCTCTGGCCGTGATTGCGATAGTTAGTGCTGACGATGACCGATCTACGCGTGCTTGAAGGCGCGCCGCCGGAAGCTGGAACCATGGGCGTGATCGGGCTGCTGGCCTTGCTCGCCAATCTGACCAGTGTTTTCATCCTGCTGCGCTGGCGCGACGGCGATAGCAATGTCCGCTCTGTTTGGCTCTGCTCGCGCAATGATGCCATCGGCAATGTCGGTGTGATCGCAGCGGGCGGGCTGGTCGCAGCAACAGGCGCGGCGTGGCCGGATCTTGTGGTTGCGGCGCTTCTAGCGAGCCTATTTCTAAAATCGGCCGCTGCCATAACCATACAAGCCCTAGGCGAGCTCAAATCCGAGCAGGCCCATCAGCCGGCAGCGACGGAGACATTACGATGAACTTACGTATTCCGCCTATCGTCCAGTTTCTAATCTGCGCGCTCCTCGCATGGGCCCTTGCTGTGCTCGTGCCGCAACTGGCCGTTGGCTCTCCTCTAGCGGTTTATGCTGGATATGGGCTTATTTTTGCTGGCGCTATCTTGCTGACCCTTGCCATTCTGGCTTTTGTTCGTGCCCGGACTACGGTTAATCCACTTGCGCCTGAGCAGGCCCAAGCGCTGGTCACATCCGGGCTTTACCGCTTCACGCGCAACCCGATGTATCTAGCGATGGTACTTATCCTGATCGGCGGTTCATTTGCGCTTGGCAACATCGCCGCATTGGCGGCTCCGGCGATCTTTGTCTGCGTAATGACCGAGCTCCAAATCAAACCCGAAGAACGCGCGCTACAGTCAATTTTCGGCGAAGCATTTTCCGCCTATCGCAAACAGACCCGGCGCTGGCTGTAAGGAGACACAGATGTTTGATTTCCCTGACTGGATGATATGGGCCGCATTCGGTCTGTCCCTGACTGGGGCAATGGCCATATTTGGACTTTCAGCGTTGGCGGCTATTCGTTCTGATTTTCAATTCTTTCCACCGCCCAGCAAACAGAGTTGGCAGCATTGGACCTTTTTGGCCCTGTTTCGCCTCTATTTATATCCGCTGATCGCTTTGACAGTGCTCGTTTTTTCACCGCTACGAGGCACCCATGCCTTGGCCCAATATGGCATAGGCGGCGCGTGCCTTCTCATCGGATTTGCAATGGCCATCCGTATCACTCTTTATATGGGGTGGCGCAATGCCTTTGGAGAAAAGCTCGGATTGATGACAACCGGCTGGTTCGCATGGAGCCGTAACCCCATCTATGTGTTTACTTGGCTTGGCATAATTGGCTGGGCCATGCTGGCCAATTCTTGGCTGGTCACGCTGCTGCTAAGCGCGTGGGTGATTATGTATCTCTTTGCACCTTATTTTGAGGAACCCTGGCTAGAAGCCGAGTATGGGGAGGAGTATCAAAAATACAAACAATCGGTTCGGCGGTTCATTTGATGATAGAAAAAGTATGCGAGCACTATTCTGGATTTTTAGTTATTTCGCTGGGACTCCTACTAACCTTGCTTGGCGTAACCACCATAATTCATCCGCAAATCATGACTCGATACGGGCTTGTTACGGCGGACGCCCACGCTAAATCCACAATCATGGCGATCATTGGAGGGGCTGAAATAGGTCTTGGGCTTTTCGTGCTTTTCGGCCAGAAACTTGGCGTAACGGTCTCGGCACGGACGTGTTTACTCTTACTTTTGTTTGCTGGCCTTCTCTCTGGGCGTCTCTTAGGGGTAATTCTTCACTATACTGAACTTCCGTCGGTATTTTTTCGTGAGGCAGTATTAGAGTTAATAATCGCGAGCATGCTATCGATTGGCGTGTATCTCAATCGTCGAAATAAGCATCAAGGCACTTTTTAACGTGAAGCGATACTCACAGTTTAAGCAAACGATTTCAGGCTCATTTGCTCATATACCGATCACGTATTTAACCAACATCCAAATTGCCATAGCCATCATGCCCAGATTCTCGGATAGAGAGATAAATCCAAGCGGCACGTTGCTCCCGCCGCCAACGCAGGCGCATTTGATGTCGCGTTTGTCGAGGTATACGCCTTTGAAAACAGACCACGCTCCGATCGTGCCGACAAACAGAGCGAAAGGCGCGGCAATAAGGCCTGCAAGTCCGCCGACAATCATCAGCACACCTGCGCCGCCTTCGACAAAAGGATAGATGTAGGCGTATCTGATATGTCGCTGCGCCAGCAGATCATAGCCTAGAAAACCGTTAGAGAAGCTGTCGAGGTCTCGAAGCTTCTGAATGGCAAGAATGCACATTGAGATCGCGACAAAGAGCTCAACAGCGCGAATAGTAATTATGCTGCCAACACTTATCCAACTCACCGCAAGCGCCATAAGAGCCGCCATCGAAAAGATTGCAACTATTGGCGTGTAGGTTTCGGCTTCGGAGTCTTTGACTTGTAAATCAAAATGCCGCCGCAGGTCATCATAACCGCCGACACGTTCGCCGCCGATAAATGTCTGCGGCGTTGTTTTTACATCATGCTTCTCCTTGAACGCATTCTGTTGCTCGCGGTTTTCAAGCAAGTGGTCTTCGACTTGGAATCCTTTGCGTTCCAGCAGGTCTTTTGCTTTCAGGCCAAATGGACAGATGTGTTCATCCGTCACCATGCGGTAGAGTTTCGCTGTTCCGGCATTGGTCTTTTCGGTAACGGTCATGTCAACGGTAGCGGTCATTGCGGCGCTCCTTTCAGCTTATCTTCAAACTTCGGCACAGGCCGCATTTCCGCTTCAGCCTCGGCGGTCGCAGGTCCGTTCTGTTTAATGTCTTCAATCAGCCAATTCATCTCCTTGATCTCGCGGCGCTGGGCTTCAATAATATCATTGGCGAGCGCGCGTACGCGGACGTCTTCGATCTCGGCCCGCTCACTGGTCAAAATGGCAATAGAATGGTGCGGGATCATGGCACTCATCCACGACTTGTCCTGAACGGTCGTTTGACTGCGCACAAGAAACAGCGCCAGTGCAAAGACAAGCGCGCTTCCAGCGAAGATCGCAATGTTTGTTTTGGTGCTCTTATACATGCCCAGCATGAAGCTGAGCATGATCAGGGCCATGGCTGCGCCCATGATGAAGGTCATGTAGAAGCGTGTTTCGCTCCAGCGTGCATGGCTCCACTCATAAGTATTGAGATACATGAGCCCGAACATGACGATCATCGAGGTCGCAATCATTGCGCCAAAGCGCCAATAGTTTCCGTGTCCTTCTTTCATTGTCTTTTTCCTTTCAAATACCACTGCGGGGTATTTTCATAAGAACGATTTTCGGTTGATACCGTTCCATAATATTAGATTTGAGTAGAGATCATCAGAACCAGGCACGTAGCCCAGCGACGGCGACAATTTCGTCACCGTCCCCGCCTGCAGCCTCAATCAGGTCTCGGGTCTCTCCAAAACTGCCTTGCCATTCGACCCCGACATAGGGCGCAAATTCGCGTTTGAATTCGTAGCGGAGACGCACGCCGGCATCGACGCCAGTCAGGCCCGATCCAATATCGAGTTCAGGTATATCCTGCGCAGAAAACTCGACTTCAGCACGCGGCTGCAGCACCAGCCTTTGGCTGAGGCGTAACTCATATTCGCCTTCAATACGTGCACTGACATCGCCGTCTGTGCTAACAAACGCGGCGGCATCCACTTCAAACCAATATGGAGCGAGACCTTGAACGCCAACGACCGCATGGGTGCGGCCCTTGGGCTCAAAATCCTGACGGATACCGGCCTGTATATCCCAGAACGGGGAGACGGCGCGCGACCACAAGGCTTGAAGTTCGGCGTCCTCTATTTCGTCATCTTCAAAGGAAAACTCGCCTTCAGATTTCAGATAGAGCTTGTTGAGGTCACCGCCATACCAACCTTGTAAATCCCAAAGCAGCGTCGCTTCATTATCCGAGGATTGGACCTCCAAACGATCAGCCATGACCAAAAAGGTATTCATGGACCCATTGGCCGCCTGCACCTCCTCGCGCGATGTCTCCATTTCCGCTTCCCCCCAATATTTGTCGGCCATAGACCAAGGGGCTTCGGATGCCGGCTCCTCGCTGTCTTGCGCGAGCGCAACAGGGGCGAACATGCTGTATGCAATCAATAAGGGGAGAGCGTATCTTAAACGAGACTGTCTCATTATTTCATGCCTCCCTGCATGGATTGACCAAAACTTACGGTGCCCGCCGACTGATCGGAATGGAGGGATGGATTTGGAAGAACGGTAACGACCTGCATCATGCCTGCGTGCATGTGATACATGAGATGGCAGTGAAATGCCCAATCTCCTACATGCTCGGCGGTCACATCGGTCGATAGTTTTTCACCGGGTTTCACGACAACTGTGTGCTTTCGCGGCATGTGATTGCCCCCGCCATTCACAACGTCAAAGAACATGCCGTGCAGATGGATTGGGTGCGGCATCATTGTGTTGTTGACGAGGGTGAGCCTAACCCGTTCGCCTTCCATGAACTTGATCGCCTCTTTGACTTCGGAAAACTTCACGCCGTCAAAGGACCACATATAGCGTTCCATATTGCTGGTCAGATGGACGACAACTTCGCGGCCCGGCACGCGGGTATCGGGGTTCGTTTCCAGACTTCTGAGCTGGCTATAGGTGAGTGTTCGGTGGGGCACGTCTTCTAGCCCGATGCCCGGCTCATCCAGCCGGCTCACTGGCATGGCGGCGACGTTCACAACCCCAGGGCCGCGCTTAATATCTGCCTCAACCTTCGGCAATTGGATGTCTGGACCGTAGGGGTCTGGCCCATGCGCCATACTGGCATGCCCCATGGCGGCGTGATCCAAGTCGGCTTTTTCGCCAGACATGTCCGCCATATCCCCATGATCGATGCCGCCCATGGCAGAATGTTCCATGCCCATATCAGTCATGGTCAACACGGGGACAGGGCGCAATTTCGGCTCCGCCGCTCGCATACCGGGTTTTGGTCCCAGCGTAGCAACGACCTGGCCGGAGCGATCAATCAACTCCGCCACAAAGGCAAACGCTTTTGCCTCTGTTGGTTCGACAATCACATCGTAGGTCTCGGCGACACCCATCTGGAACTCATCGGTCTCAATGGGTTTCACGTTCAGGCCATCGGCTTGCACGACGGTCATGGGCAGGCCGGGCATGCGCACATTAAAGAGCGTCATCGCGGCGGCGTTGATGATGCGCAGGCGCACCCGTTCACCCGGCTGGAATACTATGTTGAAATTGTCGGCAGTCGAGTGGCCGTTGATGACATAGGTGTAGGTTTCGCCCGTGACGTCCGCCAGATCATTTGGCGACATCCGCATACCGCCCCACATGCCCGTCAATCCCTTGGGATTGCCGATAGTGGGTTGGTTGAAATTCAGGCTTTCGCTGTTCTTTTTCAATTTGGCAAAAAGCAAATTCGGATCGATGAAGGTCCAATCGCCCAGCATGAGCACATATTCGCGGTCATACTTAATCGGGTCAGCGTCTTTTGGGTCGATGATGAGCGGCCCATAATGACCGACCTGCTCCTGCAAGCCGCTATGGGAGTGATACCAATAGGTGCCGTTTTGCGGCACGGCGAATTTATATTGAAACGTCTCACCCGGCTTAATGCCGGGGAATGTTACGCCGGGCACGCCATCAAATTGGAACGGCACAAGTAATCCATGCCAGTGAATAGAGCTATCCTTCATCAGCCGATTGCTGACATTGAGCGTAACTTCATCGCCTTCGCGCCAGCGCAAAAGCGGTGCGGGCACAGAGCCGTTAACGCCAATGGCTTCAGTGGCGCGGCCATCAATGCGTATTGGAAACTTGTCGATACTGAGATCGAACGCATTGCCTGTAAGCGATGGGATGCCGAGATTGCCGTCGCTGGCAGAGCGGGCCCAGGCTGGTACAAGGCCAGAAGCGCTGGTAAGCGCGCCAGCCCCAAGCGTGGTTTGTAAAAATCGTCGTCTGTTAAACATGGAGTGTCTCCGAATTGAGGGGGCGCATTGAATGGATTAGTGACCGTCGTGGTCGCCATGGCCATCTGCTGCCGGTTCTGTTGTTTGAGGTGTGTAGGTGGCCGGGCGAATGGCATAAATGACGTAGCCATCTTCCATTTCAGGGTCGAAATCGAAACTGATGGCATCGCCGTTTGACAAGCCTGTCAGATCTACATCGTCTGCGACCTCAAACTGCATGGTCATAACGGGCCAGCCAATTTCGGGAATGGGGTCATGCTTGATCCGTAGGCCCCGTGCAGCCGCATCAATGCGCAGCACGGTTCCAGTGGTTGTCACGTCCGTCTTTTCCGTATCGCCGTGACCCATCGCACTGTGATCCATGCTGCTATGGTCCGTAGTCCCGTGATCCATCATGTCGCTGCCTGCGCAAAGTCCGGGCTGAACATCTGTTGAAGTTGTGGGGCATAATTCAACGAGTGGCAGGCCGCCATTTTTGGCGCGGTGCAAGGTGAGCTGAACGCGGTCTCCGGGTTTGAACGCCGTCACGTCTATGCTGTTGCTTACAGGGAATTTCATGGTCGCAGCAGGCCAACTCACATCAGGAATAGCACCGTGCGAAAGGCTGATCCGGTTTTCCCTGGGCAGAATGGCCGTGACCGTCGCCAGGGCTTCAACCATGTGCGCGCTGCGGTCATGCTTCATACCCGCCATGTCATGAACCGGTATATTATGCCCGATATGATCGGGCATCTGTGCCGTGGCTGGAAGCGCTGTCATAAGCGCGAGTGATGAGACGAGTAGAGCGGTTTTGAAACGTAAAGTCATCTTGTGGATTCCTGTTATTGCTGGGAGGGAGGCGTCTTTGAGTGCGCGTCAGCAATGCGAAGACATCTACGATCCAATGGGCAGTCTTTGCTGCTATAGGGCGGGCAACAGACTTACGGATAGGGAAACCAAGCATCGCTGTGGACGCAGCTGGTCAGGTGTTTTGTGGGGCAAAACAAATGACCGGACTCGTCCAAGACACACGCCGCCAAGGGGTTGATGGCGCATGACTGCGAGCCGGTCTCTAAATCGTCAAACGGATTTTTAGGGTCACCAATGTGAAGGATGGTGGATGAAGCCATCGGAGCCCGTCCAGAGCGTTCGGCGCCATAAGGGCGCGCGTTACTGGCAATGCTTGGGCGGTAGGCGCTAGAAAGTCCTCATCAGCTGGCGATGGCAGACTAACCGGCGAAATAACATCATTGGCACCCACGAGAACATTGGCATCATTACAGTGTGCACAATCGGCCGCATGTTCATGATCGCCGGTATGCTGGCTGTGTTTGTCTGTCTTTTCTGTGTGTGAAGCGGCAGGCGCATGTTTCGGGTCGCAATGTGGCTTTTCAGCTTGAATGGCCTCAGATCGCTCCATCTGATGCTCGGTATGTTTTAGCACAGATGCGTCTGCATTCGCGCATACGCAAAAGATCTGGGCCACGCCAAATAGGATGACGAGGGCAGATAGCAATGCAGGTCTGACGCTTTGCAAAAACATGATTTGACGCAATCTCCTAAGCTCACTAGATATACCCCATAAGGGTATTCGTCAATGCAACAATCTTCTCAGACCATCAACCGTCTCCGCCGACTGGAAGGTCAGGTCCGCGGCATCATCAAGATGCTCGAAGAGGACCGATACTGCATCGACGTTCTCCATCAGATGCAAGCCGTCAAATCGGCACTGGCCCGCGCCGAGAGTGAAATTCTCAAAGACCACGCCAATAGCTGCGTGGCTGAAGCGATTGAATCCGGCGACGCCGAAGCGCAGCGCGAAAAGGTCTCGGAACTGATCGATTTGTTCGACAAGCTGAAGCGATGAGCGATATGAGGCAAACGCATCAGCACACCGCTGATTCCCATATCCATAAATTTTCTCCCCGCATTTTTCTGTCTGCCCTAGTGCTCGGGGTTGCAATCCCGGCGCATCTTATTCTTCCCGACGACATCAGTCGCCTAACCATAGCGATCACGATTGCCATTATCGCTGGGGCTTATGTTGGCTTTGGTGCCAGCGATGGCCGCCCTTTGGTGTTTCTTACAGAACTCTGTATTGCGGCGCTCTTCGGCGTGATGGCTCTGCTCGGTGCAATTTGGTCGCCCTACATATTCGTGGTTGCACTCTTCCTGCATGGCGTCTGGGATCTCATTCACCACAATGGTCTGTTTGGTGCCAAAGTGCCCCGCTGGTATATTCCGTTCTGCGTTGTAATCGATTGGATCGCGGCGGCGGGTTTGGCGCTTTTGTTTGCCGTATATAGCTAATAGCATGAAACCAAACTTTCGACATATGGCCCGACAAGCGTTGAAGAAATGCAACGCGAAAATGAGCACTGACAACGATGATGATCTTAGAGATGCAGCGCTCCAATTACGAATGGCGATGGAAGCTCTGACCTATGAACGCGCGATGACTTACGCTGATGAGTTAGGTCCAGACCAAATGAAAACATGGCAGCCGAAACGTCTGATGGAGCGTATGCTAGAGGTTGACCCACAAGCGGACACAGCAGCAACGCTGTCATTTGGCCTAGAGCCGTCTTACGGAGAAACCCCCGAGACGATGACCATGCTTGGCACAGACAACGTACTTAAACTGGGAACACTAAAAAAGCACTATGACGCTCTAGGATCATATCTTCACACTCCTACATTAGCGCAGCTTGAGAAGAAAAAAACTCACGACATGTCGAAACTTCGCAACCGCTGTGTGAAGATCGTTGATGCAATTGAAACCGTTCTCGCGTCGAAGATATGGGGAACGTCCATGACCAATCGTGGTGAGGTAGAGTGTTTTGTCTGTGAAAAGCCTGTTCGCCGCCGACTGTTGAACGGCGTCGATGTGAGAAAGGTAGAATGTTGGGCATGCAAAGCCACCTACAATATGAGCAGGACAGAAGACAATCAGGTCTCTTTTGAACCAAGACAATCGGCCATTCCTTGTGTTTCAACCGAGTGCGACACGAAAAACTATATTTGGGAAAACGAGTTCAGTGTAGGATTGGAATGGGCGTGCCGAGAATGCGGCAAAAAACAAAAATTAGCTTATGGTGTCTCACCAGTCGTCGAGGTTAACGACCTTAACTGAGTTTAGGTATTTTCGCGATTATTTGTCTCCAAATAATCATACCCTATGGTGACAGTATGTATCTCTCCGACAACCCGTTCCCGCTTCATCATATCCAAGTTTTTCGACCCAAATTTATATTCCGGAGCATAGCCCATTTGAATGTTGTTTGGATATGCCGGAAATGTCAGATTTACTTCGTGTACTGATGTATCTTGTAGCGGACATGGCAAGAAGACTTGGAATATCTCATTCGCATAGGTCAGTATATAGAATGCGTATGGCGCATCCGTTATCCCGTCCTTACGGATAAATGTCTTCAGGCTAATAATGTCGTTAGGCATTGGACCTGATATGAACGTGTAGATTAGAGGTAGAGCAGAAACGAAATCAGCGGCATGATCTGGATTTCTAATCCATTCGCGTGCCAATTCGAATTCACTCATATTGTTGGCTGGCATCAGTGTAAGGCCGAACTTAACGAAAGCTTTGACGACAGCGATCGGTGTATAGGTGTCTCGTTTCAGAGAAAGCTTCGCTGAGTTGGAGGCCTCATCAAGCTCGAAACTCGGATTGTGCTCATAGTCCTTTATCGACAGCACATTATCGTTGACATCAATTCTTGCTACCCCATCATGAGTGAGCCTGATGCTTGGGACTCCATTTTTTCCGGTAATGCGGCAGATGGTGCGCATTGGTTTCGACCATGCCCCGAAATCCGTTTCAATGGTTTGCCCAAACAGCTCATTACACGCATCACATTCGTAAAAGGAAAACAGCGCTTTATTGCCAAGAGCCTCAGGAATAGCGTGCGCCTTTTTTCGGAACGTGACATCATCACCGCTTTGTAAGCAAAATCGGCAATATTTGTCGTCTTTGCTTCCCAAATAAATTTTCTCGCTGTCAGGGCGAATTTTCCATTGCCCTACACAATCGTAACGATCTCCGTAATACTTAATTGCTTCTTCTATTCTCATTCAGGACTCCTCCGCGCAGATAAATCTATTTATGCGCCAACGGTCAGCTTTTTTAGAAAAATTGATAAAAAGCTGAATTTTCAGCTCTCACACTCAAAATTCACCTAAATTTTTACCCGCTTTCTCCTCTTACGAGCCGGCACATATCATCTAAAATCCTTCAATGGGTCAGAATTCATCATCCCCTGTCACTGAAGTGCGTCTGCGCCGCGCATTGCGCACAGTTGCCAATGCCATCGAGTGTCACGGCGAGGTGTATTGGCCGATCTTCGAGGCGTTGAAAGAAGAGCTTGATGCCCGCAATGCTCGCCGTACCCAGCTTGCTGAGTTTAGAAAGCCTGCCAACGATAAAAATACCAGAAATGGGAAAGACAAGATTAGGCAGGTTCATCCATAGCGCTGGACGGCTTTACAAGCCCCATGGGATAAGGGTGCGCAATTTTCATTAAGAGTTCCTGGCGAAACTCTAGTGAGCCCTTGCTGCCATAATCTGGGCGCGGATTTTTGTGCCCCATCAGATAGCAGCGCATCCCGAAATCGATTCCTGCCTCCAGCATTCTGTCTTCAAAAGCATGACGGAAAGAATATATGACATGATCCGTCGTTGGAAACAGGTCGCGGTGACGGAACGCCTTCATCAGATTGGCAGAAACTAGCTCTCCGCGATCACGGTAATGTGGAAAGCCGTTCGGCGCGTAACGCATGGCCTCTAAAGCCACACCGACGAGTGGGATTTCTCGCTTTGACGTTACAGTTTTGAGCTCACGGTCAATCGCGCGGATTTCGATATGTGGTGTGTTAGAATCCAGTCTGATTTGCTCCGGCATAAGATTGCAAATTTCGCTTATCCGCGCGCCTGTCTCAATGAGCACATAGATCATAAGGCGCAGATCATCGTTTAGGTCGTCAAACATGCCGGGCACAAGTATCTTGTCGCGCACCCAGTCATCGAGGAAAGGCGGCACTTTCGTTTCCTGATCGTCCTTGAAGAACATCTTCCGGAAGGGATTGAGCCGCTCCTCTGAACCGATATGCGTGAAATACGCGTCATAGAGACTGCGCATATTGCCGATGTGCCGGTTGGCTGTATTCGGGCTGGCAGGCTTTGTATCGCCGTCGCCGGGTATCATGCGCTCGATCCACCAACTACGATAGGCGAGCGCCATTTCGCGCGTGATTTCATTGAGCGGCACGTCATCGATCACATCGATGAAATAGTTGATCGAAGTGCGTTTGGTCTTTTCCCAATTGCGCCGCTGTTTGGGCGATTTCTTTCTTTGCTCGTCAAATGCAATCTCGGACACATAAAGCTCAAAGGCACTCGTGACATCCGCAAGAGGCTTTTCAGGTTTCTCAACACCGCCGAGCAAGGCTTCGGTGTCCGCAAGCGGCGGGCGACCCGAGGCACCGGTCTGGCGCTCTAATTCTTCGATCCGTTCTAGCAGGCGTTCGACACGTTTATCGGCCCTGGCTTCTTTCGCCAGATCCTCTGCAGGTTTGTATTTGAACCCATAGGCCATGGCGCGGGCCTGGGCTGCTTCATAGCGGTGCTCTTCGGCTTCCAACGTGGCGTCGCTGACCCCACCATTTTCTGCGGCTTCAATCGAAAGAGCCAACCAATAAGCATCGTCTGCTTCAGCTAGTGCGTCTCGCCTAAGGCGGGCGATGTCGACTGATTTTGTGCGCAGGGCAGTGCGAATGCGTTTGCGCGAATCCACATGCTGAAACCGGGCCGGAATAAAGCGTTGATAATACCATCTTCCGGCGCGTTCCATCAGGTATTGATCTGGCTTATGGGTCGCGCTCATGGGGAGACTTTACCCCATTTCCGACGAATTTTCTACCCCATTTTTACTATATATGGGGTAAAAGAAAAAGGCTCGACGATAAAACCGAGCCTTTTCAATATTTTAGAACTTATCATTTCCGAAGAAATGGCGCGAGTGACGGGACTCGAACCCGCGACCCCCGGCGTGACAGGCCGGTACTCTAACCAACTGAGCTACACCCGCTTGGCCATTTCGAAGGCCGTGATTAGGCTTTCAGTGCAAAGAGGTCAAGCGTCAAATATCAGGTTTTTGGATGTTGGCGTTAACGCCGACCTGATGGCGGGTGACGGATGCGCTTCAGAGGTTCGGCAGGCGTGCGAACGCATGGGCAGCCGCAAAGTCGCCGACCTCGAAACGGTAGACCAGTGGCGTACGGGACGTCGCCCTAGGATTGGCGATGATCTCGATCTCGACCATCTCGCGAGGGTCCAGCGTTTCGAGCGCTGCCTGTGCCTGTCGCGGAAAGGTGAGCAGAATTTCACTACGTCCGTTTTCGTTGGGCTTGCCGACGAAACGGCTCGTCGCCCACCAGCTTGCAGCGATGCCACGGGGCGCGGTGCCTTTTTCGCCGGTAAAGATATTTCCGAGCCATGGCTCATCCCATTTGGCTGTATCACGCAGATAGATCCGCGCGCCGACGGGTTCGGGTGCACTGGCGGGTGCGGTGTAGACCAGAGACAGATTGAGCTGTGGCGATGTCTGTTCGCCGCCCGCAAGGTCCAGTCTGTCGGGCGGGGGAGGCGCCCGCATACCGAAAACGGCTTCACTTTTGCCGGTACCCTGGCTTTGAACCACACGCCATGTGTCCCACTTGCTGCGGGAAGCCAGCCATTCACTGTCCGACCCAGGATAGCGCATTGAAATCTGGCCAAGGAATGCCTCGAAGGCAGACTTCAGCTTGTTGGCACTGGCGAGAAATTCCGGGTCGCCACACATACGGGACATTGCGAACCGGCTGACCTCTTCGGCTCCGCGCGATATATCGGGAAGGTCGAACCCGCCGCGTAGCAAGGCTCCGCGTGCCTGCAAACGCCCGGACTCAAGCGCCAGACGTTCCATGTCGGTAAAATAGCCGCATTTTTCGTCGGCAGCGGCCAGTGAGGTCCGTTCCAGAAAGGCACGCTCGGCAGCAGGCGGAGCCTCTGCAAACGCCGATGGCGCGATGACTACGGCTGTTAGGGCAGCGGCGGCGCACATCAGGCGGGAAGGAAGAAAATGTGTGATCATCGACGTCACACATAAACTGCCCGGCTTGCCGCACGCTTAACGAAGCTGCATCACTTGTCCGGAATTCGGGTTGAATTGCAGACGCGCCCGGATGTTGGCAACCGTCCTACCAGTCCTCTTTACCGGTTTCGGTTTCGATACGAACCTCGCGCATGACGGCCACAACGCCGGTGATTGCGAGCACCGCGAGCCCGGCCAGACCAATCCAGATGTCTGCGCCAAAGCCTGTCTGAACAAAGGATGCGATCGCCGGATCTTCGGCAATCAGGGTTCGACCGCGCAAAGCGGGTGCGGTTACGTTCAAGACCTGTGCGGCGGCCTGCAACAGAATCTGTGTCATATCGGGTTATCCTGACTAGACTTCATCAGGAACACGCAAGGCAGCGGCCAGAAGGCGGATGCGGTAGGGGAAAGACAATGACAGCACGCCTTCCAACCAGGCTTTGGCTTGATGCGCTGATCCGGCGGGCCGATCTTGCCGGTGCTTCGGCTTTCGTGACCGGCAAGGGAGATGCTGAACGGGGCGATGTCATTGTGAAGGTGTCTGCCCTGAACGGGCTCGCGGTTGCGTTTGCGCCGTACGCTTCGCCGGACGGGACGCGGATGTTTGCGCCGCTTGCAGGACTTGAGGCGCTCGAGCCTGCGTTTGCGGAAGCTGACATAGACGCGGCCATTGCCAGACGACGCAGCTATGACGAGGACCTCTGGGTTATCGAAATAGAAGACCGGGAGGGCCGGAGTTTCCTGACTGAACCCGTTCGGCTAACCGGTTCGGGCTAATACCGCCCGGCTTCGTTTACCAGCCTTGACGACAAGTTGACGCGCGGCGGTCAGTTTTGGTGCCGGTCTTGGCGCTGCTGTTAAATGCCGTCCCGTACATTGCGCTCTCGATGTCAGGGAGTTCGTCCGATGCTGTTTCTATTCAATGATCGCGTAATCGAGATCGGCGATCCGCACGAAAGATTGAAGGCAAACTGGCAGGAGATGGGCTGCGGACACCCGGACGAGCTACTGGCGCGCGAAGCGCTGGATTACGCCCGCGCCGTGCTTGTAGACAGTGATCAGGAAGGCTTCGACGAGGATACGTGCGCCGATTGCGCGGCCCTGCTTGCGGTCAAGACCTTCGCCAATACGGCGCTTTTTCTGCGTGCCGCGGGCGAGCACAACCCGGACAAAGTTGTGCTGAACCTGCATTTTGTACCCGAACCCTGTCTGGTCGAGATCCGGACCCGGTCGGATAATTCAGGGTCGCATGCGTCCCTCGAACCGCTCTGGGTCCGCGCAGCTTAGGCGACCGACGGGTCAGCAAGGTTTGAACCTTTGCCCTGCCATGTCATTCTACAGACAGGCAGCAAGGACACCAGACATGATGAAATCCGTTTGTATCGCGGCGGCGACAACCTGTTTGATGGCGTTCGCTGCACCAGTTGCACTTTCCCAGTCGAGCGCCGTCGACATGACGACGACCCGTCCGGCGATGCAGACGGTCTATATATCCTCCCAGGACTTCGCGACCACTGATCGACGCGTCCGGGCCGCAATTGCATCGCGGGACCTGAAGCTCTTCGCGGTCGTCGATCACGGGGAGGGTGCCCGGCAGACCGGCCTCTCACTTGCGCCTGCCAAGCTTTATATTTTCGGCAATCCGAAAAGCGGAACGCCATTCATGCAGGCGGAACCGGCTTTCGGCCTCGAACTGCCCCTGAAAATTCTGGTCCGTGAAACGCCCTCCGGAGAGGTTGTTCTGACCCATCCGGATATTCGCGCGCTTGCCAATGCCTACGGGATTTCCGGTATCGAAGACGTCGAAAAATCTATCTCTGATACGCTCTCGCAGATTGCTCAGGAAGCCGGTGCAGTGCGAACCGAACGACAACGCTTCGAAGACCCTATGTGAAACCGGCGACCTCGCCTACATGAACGGGCATGGCCCAACCTCCCGTTCTTTCGCTCAATAATCTGCAGCTCACCTTTGGTGGAACACCCGTCTTTACAGGTGTCACGCTTAGTCTGGCAGCGCGCGAACGCGCCGTGCTGGTTGGCCGGAACGGGGCGGGCAAATCGACCCTCATGAAAGTGATCGCCGGGCGTATCGAGCCGGATGGCGGATCCGTCTGGAAACAGCCTGGTACGCGTGCGGTTTATCTGTCCCAGGAACCTGATCTCTCCGGTCATGACACATTGATCGACTATGCAGTCGGTGATCTGCCAGCGGTATCTGCCGATGATCGCCACATAGCCGAGGCCGAACTGATGGCGCTGGAGCTTGACCCGCTCTCGGACCCTGCCACCCTATCCGGTGGACAGAAACGGCGCGCAGCCCTTGCGCGGGCGTTCGCCGCTGAACCCGACATCCTGCTGCTGGACGAGCCGACGAACCATCTGGACATTCCTGCCATCGAAGCGCTGGAAGGCCGGTTGTCGTCCTATAGCGGTGCCCTGTTGATCGTTAGCCACGACAGACGCTTTCTGGAGACGGTTTCCACATCCTGTTACTGGCTGCGGCAGGGTGATGTGCGCCGCTATGACAAAGGGTATGCGGGCTTCGACGACTGGGCCGCCACGGTCGAGGCGGAAGACGAAAAGGCGCTCGACAGGCTCAATACGCAACTGAAGGCCGAGCACCGCTGGCTGGCCCGGGGCGTAACGGGTCGTCGGCGACGCAATCAGGGTCGGCTGCGCAAGGTTCACGAGATGCGTGCCGAACGCGTCATGCGAAAGTCCGGGCTCGCCGACGCACGCGCAACGACCGACATGACGCTGGAGACCGCCGATGCCTCGGGCAAGCGGGTGATCGAGGCACGCGGTATTTCCAAGTCCTATGTGTCAGACGAAAAGTCGCTCACGCTCGTCGAAGACTTCTCGATCCGCATCCAGCGCGGTGACAGGGTCGGCATAGCCGGCCCCAATGGTGCTGGCAAATCCACCATGGTGAAGCTTCTTCTGCAGGAAATCGAAGCAGATTCCGGCTCGGTCAAGCACGGTACGAATCTGCAGATCGCCTATCTGGATCAGAACCGCGACAGACTGGACCCGAATGACACGGTCTGGCAGACGCTGGCCCCAACCGGCGGCGACCAGATCACCGTCCGCGGTACGCCGCGCCATGTTGCGTCATACGCCCAGGACTTTCTTTTCAAGCCGGAACAATTGCGCCAGCCCGTCGCTGCCCTGTCGGGCGGAGAGCGTAACCGACTGCTTCTGGCTGTCGCACTCGCAAAAACGTCAAACCTTCTGGTTCTGGACGAGCCGACCAACGATCTGGACATGGAAACGCTGGAACTGCTGGAAGAAATGCTGAGCGAGTATGAGGGCACGCTGCTTCTCATCAGCCATGACAGGGCATTTCTCGATGCGGTCGCCACATCCTGCCTGTCACCCCTGGGGAACGGCAAATGGATTGAAACACCCGGCGGATACGCGGACTCCGTCACGCAACTTGCGCAGTTGCGAGGAGAGAAGAAGCCTGCGTCCCGGCAGAAGGGTCAACCAGCTTCTGCCGCGCCGCCTCGTGGGGATAAACCGGCTCAACGTACGGGCCTGACGTTCAAGGAAACGCACAGGCTGAAGGAAGCGGAAAAACAGATGCCGCAATTGCAAAAGCGGATTGCGAAGCTGGAGAGCGAGCTTGCCGTGTCGGACTTCTTCATGCGCGATCCGGACGGATTTCGGAGCAAAAGCAATGAGCTGGCGAATCTGAAAAGCGAGTTGGAAGCGCTGGAGACCGAATGGCTTGAACTTGAAGACAAACGGTAGGCTGACCTCGCCGGACGCGTGAACTTTTTAATCTGTGACCATTTTCAAGCCTTTTCTTAAACCTTGTTCGCTAAACGGGTGACATTGAAATTCAATGGATGCGCCAGATGCCCGCACAGTCGACTTCGTCAGCCTTTTCCCGTTTGCTCGAACTCGCTAATGAGCCATCCAGCGAGAAGCGCCGCGACCTTTTGCGGTCTGTGACGGACGTCTTCCTCTCCGAACCGACGCGAAGTGACGTTGAATGCAGGCTGTTCGACGATGTCGTCGCAGCTGTTGCCAAGGATATGGATGTGCAGGTTCGCGCTGAATTGTCGGCAAGGATCGCCGACAGTGAAGCGCCTGTGACGTTGACAGCAAAACGCCTTGCCAAGGATCACATAGATGTTGCCAAGCCGGTTCTGGAACGCTCCGCACATCTGACAAGCGAAGACCTGGTCGGCATCATCGAAAACGCATCGCAGGAGCATATGCTGGCGGTGACCCGTCGCAATGGCCTTGCCGAGGCGGTTTCGAGCGCGCTGGTCGATCACGGCAATGACGGGGTGGTGGCATCGCTTCTCAAGAATGAAACCGCCGAAATCAATCGCGAGACGTTCGAGAAGGTTGCGGTACGTGCGGAAAAGAGCGGTATGCTCCAGGCACCGCTGATCCGTAACAGAAACATTCCGCTCGATCTGCTCAATGACATGTGTACCCGCGTACGCAAGGAATTGCGGGCAGAAGTCATGCAGCGGCTGTCGAGTGCCTCGTCCGAGGATCTGGAAGCGGCCCTCGAAGCCAGCCGCCGTCACATGCAGGAAAAATTCCGCAAGGCGAGGTCGCAGGGCCCGTCGCCCGAAGATGACGCCCGTCTGGAAGCCGAAGCGCTCGTCTCCAACCTGCAGCGCAACAACAAGCTCAATGCCAACCGTTTGATCAGATTCCTGCAGGGAAATGACGTGCCGGCCTTTTCCGCGGCCCTCGCTGCGCTGACAGGCGTCACCTATCCGGTGGCGAACGGCGTCTACAAGCGGAACGATACAGACGCACTGGCCATGTTGATGAAATCGGTCGGTGCAGATCTGTCATCGTTTGCCACGGTCGCCGCCATGATGGATGGCACGGCGAACGGTCTGAGCCAGATCGAGAAGTTCGGCGCCATCTATCGTGACGTGCCGATGGAAGCCGCGCAGCGCGCCGTCCGCTTCTGGAAGGTTCGCGACGCGGCCTGACCGTTCAACGAAAGGTTCCCCGGGGGCGGGGTAGGAGAGCTGATCTCGCCTTGGGGGGCGACCGTCAGGATTGATAGACGGGGGGACGGAACATGCCGGACGAAAAACCGCACAGGCAAGCTACGCGCCGCCTTGCAGTGACGGCTTTGCTCGCCTGCCTCCTCTTGCCGTCGTGCACAGCGGCGAAAACTGTCGGCAAAGTCGCGGCTTTCCCGGTTGTGGCCACCTACAAGACGGCCGAGTTTGGTGCGAAGACGACCTACGGAGCCGGTAAACTGGCAGGGCAGGGTGTCTGGCTCGCGGGCAAGGGCGTCTACAAGGTGGGCGAAGGTGTCTACACGGTTGGCGATACGACGATCCGCGTAACGGAACGCGCGCTGAACACCACCTCCCGCATTCTTTTCCTGACCACGCAGATCGTGATGGTGACGGGACAGGTCGCCACACTTACGGCAGCCATCGAAGCCAGCCAGTTGCAGGTCCAGATCGAGGCCTTCAAGAAGCTGGGAACGGTTCTGGATATTCTGGTCGATGTTCCGCCCGACCTTGAGCGTCTCGCCGGTTAGGGCCTGTTGAAAAGCGCAGCGTCTGCTAGGGTAGGCAATTGCCCCGCAACAGGACCTGCCCTCATGACGCTTACCCTTCACCATCTGAACGCTTCACGCTCGCAGCGTATCGTCTGGCTGCTTCTCGAAATGGATGTGCCGCACGAGATCATCAGTCATTCGCGCCACCCCGAAACACGGCTCGCGCCGCCTGCATTGCTGGACATCCACCCTATGGGCAAGTCACCCCTGCTGGTCGATGACGGCGTCGTGATTGCCGAAACCGGAGCCATCGCCCAGTATCTCCTGGCCAGGCACGATCATGAGCATGCGCTGCACCCGCGCCCCGAACATGCCGATTTCCCGCGCTATCTGGAATGGACCCATGCCGCAGAGGGCGCGGTCTTCCTGCCGGGTCTCTTCCGCTTTTATCTGATGAATGGCGGGCTGCTGGACACGCCATTGGCGGCCAACATGGAGGCCGAACAGAAGAAGGCGCTCGATACGATCGAAAGCCACCTTCTGAAGCATGCGTATTTTGCAGGCGGCCAGTTCTCGGCCGCCGACTGTCTGATGGGCTTTCAGGTGCGCAGCGCCCACATGCAGGGCCAATTGGAAGAGCGCCCGGCGTCCAAAGCATGGCTGGAAAAGGTCGAGGCGCGCGCGGCCTACAAGAAGATGCTGGACGTTGGGGTGTGAGGGATCGTCAGGCTATTTCTGAGCCCGTTTCACCCGTCGATCAATGAAACGGTAGCATATCAAAAGAACTTCATAGAAGACAAAAATAACAGCAACTACAAGAACCATAAGGAGCGCATTAACCAAATTAACGCCCTGCATTATGAAGTTGATGATAGCGATAGGAGTCATGAAGGGAATGAACTCTAGAAAGTCTTCCTTCCATTTTAGTATTTTTTCTTTTTCATTTTCCCTATTTTCCATCTTCTTTTCCAAGTCTGTATTTGATGTAAGCCGACGCCGCTTTAACAGGCGTCCTGTCTCGACATTCAGGCCAGCTTTCTGGTTGAGACGGTGAGCTTTTCGCCCTGATAACAGGGTTGAGGTGAAGATCGGCTAAAGGCCGTCGAGGCAATCCTCCACAGGTGGCATATTGATTGCTGCAAAAACCGCCTCGTGGGTTTCGGCCCTATGAATGCCCTCGATGATGCGTTCGAAAGCTTCAGCTTTAACGCTCACGTCAGCGAACTCGCCGACGTCTTCCACGAACCATTCGATGTATTGATCGCCGGGCGGTCGATTGGGTGGCAGGGTTGCCAATAACAGGTTCTTCAATCCGGAGAGTTCAATCTTGCCCAGTTGATAGAACTCGGTTTCGATTTCGTACGTTCCGTATATCAAGCTGACGATCTTAGCGAATGCATTTTCGCCATAAATTCGTCTGCGCTTTATAGTCCTGACAGCCTTTGATTTGCTATCTCTGTGAACGATGAGGCTTCCGATGGTACTCGACTTACGACATCGAGGCATGTGTGAGTAGAAATTGAATGTCCTGTCACAGATCGGATAAACCTGATTTCTAGAAAGAATAAAGAGTAGATAAGTCTCATTGGCAGTCACAACAATCTCCCCGTAGCGTCGGCACGGCGTGGGAAGGCCCATTCCATGCAAATGCGGACGTGCAATCCCGCCTGCGGACGACGCTAGTCAAGACAAATGCATCTTTTCTGTTTCAGACGATAAAGGGCATAGGCACGCGAGAGCTTCGGGTTTCCCTTTTTTACGTCGAGAACCTTGAGGTTTATTTTCTTCAAATGCTTGTTCCGGAGACGCGTTTCGATGCGGTGAATCCTGCCACCAAAAAACACAACATTCGCGAAGGAGCGGGCACCATCCGCTTCGAAGCGAACCCGATAAAGCTCTTCTTTAAAAGCGCCGTCGGGAGCGATATCCGGCGTGAAGTCATCCTGAAAGAAAACATAGGTTATGAAAGCGCTGCGCTGAACGGCCAAAGATTTTAGAAGCTGCTTTCTGACCGACTGACGATGCCCGGGTTCGAACTGCTGAATGACCGCTTCTAGTAACAATACCTCATTGGGCGTAAACTCTTGTTCGGTTTCGGCTTTGGCAAAGCTGAACGAACGTTTTAACCGGGCGAACGGATCTTCCTTTTGGCGCTGGAAGCTTTGAGATCGAAACGCCAGGTCGTAGAGGTCTGCCAAACTTAACTCTGACAGAGATTTCAGATCGGAAGCGGTTGCGAAATCGCGCCTGCTCAGAAATTGCAAAGCGAATGATCTAATTTGATCACTGCTCAATCGTAAGGATTCAGACGCCTGGAAACATACCTTGTTCGGGTCTACGCGGTCTTTTTCTAGCTCATACACTATGCCATCTGAAGAAAAAACATGAATACGTGGATCACCAATGTCGTAAACTTCTAGATGGAATGCGGCATCTTCAAGAGAATTATAGACGTCTGCCGCCCCTGGAATTAGCATGACAGGGTTATCATTCACAATAATCATGGGTGAGATTGAAACCTACGAAACGTTGTTGCGGCAAGATACAATACAAAAATCTTTCACGTTAAAGTTACATGCGGCTCCTCTTCATTTAGAACTGCGTTCTACAGAAAGACAGCTTGCGAAAGTAAAAGTTCACGAAAGTTTCATCCGCTGCGATCCTGAGGATGAGGAGTTTCGGTGGTGTGTAATCTGGCAAACCCACCCGCGCGGGATGGTGCCCCTGGCCCGACTCGAACGGGCACTTCCGTAGAAAACGGATTTTGAATCCGTCGCGTCTACCAATTCCGCCACAGGGGCACGGGATCGACGTGCTGTATCGCGCAAGAAAGACACTTTGAAAAGAGGCATGCAGTGCCTGCCGGGCCTAGGCCGGTTCCGGCACCTGCGCGCCGGTGCCAAGCGCGGTATAGAGACGGGTCACGGCAGCAGCGAGGTCTGCGCTGGAATCGACGAAGCTCTGGCGGCTTCTTATGAGGGTACGCTGCGCATCGAGCACGTCTATGAAGCCTGCAAGCCCTTCGCGATAAAGCGCATCGAGTTGCTCATAAGCAGACTGGCTGGACTCGACGGCTTGCAAGAGATCGTTGCGGCGGTCGGTCTGCGCTTCGATAGCGACCAGCGCGTTTTCCACTTCCTGAAGGCTCGTGAGGACAGCAAGCCGCCAGCGGAGCAAGGCAGCGTCGGTTCTGGCGCGCTGGGCCTCGATCTCGGCGCGGCGGCGGCCTTTGTCGAAGATGGGAATATCGAGAGACGCCCCGAGAACGCCAACCAGACTGTCCATGAACCCCGAACCGGTACCGACGCTCGCGCGCAGCGTGCCCGGCAAGGTTAGTGACGGATAGAGGTCCGCGATCTCGACGCCGATCAGCGACGTCTGGGCAAGGAACACCGCCTCGGCAGCGCGCACATCAGGGCGACGACGGACAAGATCTGCAGGAATGCCGGTGGGCGGTCCGCTGACGAAACCCGGTATGGCGGCCGCGCCGATATCCGCCAGCGCCTGTTTTTGCGGCACCGATCCGGTCAGCACGGCAAGCGCGTATTCGGATTCACGAAGGCTGGCGACCAGCGGACCTTTCTGGGCGCGGGTCGTGAAGAGGTCGGCGGCAGCACGGTCAACGTCCAGCTCGGCGGATAGCCCGGCATCGAAGCGCGCCTGAACGATTTCCAGCGTACGGAGCTGCAAGTCCAATGTGGTTTCGAGCAGTTCCAGCCGCGCATTGGCACGCTGATACTCGATATATTGCAGCGCGACCTGTGAAGCGATGACCCTGCGAATATCGGCGAGGCTGAAGGCGGAGGCCTCGATCAGTGCGTTTGCGGCCTCAAGGCGTCTCTCAGAGCGTCCGTAAATATCCGGATCGAAGAAGAAAGCGAGAGCCCCCATTGGCAAGCGTGCTGGTATCGCCGCCTTCGTTCAGAATGGTTGAGACCTGCGTATCGACGAAACCGTCGAGCGTGGGGAAAAGGTCAGACCTTGCCGCAACGCCGAGCGCCCGCAGATTCCCGCAAGGCCTGCGCCGCGACGGCCACGTCGAGATTTGCATCGAGCGCTGCATCTATCAGGCCGGTCAGTCTTTCGTCCTCGAAACCCCTCCCACCAGGCGGTTACGGCTTCGCCGGTGATGGGCGGCACTTCGGTCTGGAACCGTTCGGGTAGCGGCATGACAGGCGCGACCGGGTCCGGTCCGAGGGTGGTGCAGGCGGACATAAGACCTGTCAGGCCGACGCAGTATGATACTGCGCCCCGTCATCATTGCCGGCGTCTCCGGCAGGCCGCTGATCTGATCTTCGGCATCCTGCAATTCGGCTTCGAGTTGATCTGTCTGGCCGCCCCTTGAGCCGGTAAAGCGGGCGATCAGCAGATAGACAACAGGCGTCAGAAACAATGTGAAAAGTGCGGCGATGCCAAGACCGCCAAAAACCACCCAGCCAATCGATACCCGCGCCTCGGCGCCCGCACCGCTGGAAAGAATGAGCGGTAGGGCGCCCAGTACGGTCGAGATGACAGTCATCATGATCGGGCGGATACGGATCGTTGCGGCGTCAAGCACGGCCTGATTCACATCACGGCCCTCCGAACGCAACTGGTCGGCAAACTCGACAAGCAGAACCCCGTTCTTTGCCATGATGCCGATGAGCATGATCAGCCCGATCTGCGAGTAGATGTTCAGTGATATTCCGGCCAGGACAAGAGCATAGACGGCTGCTGCAAGTCCGAACGGCACCGTCAGCATGACGATCACGGGGCTGGTCAGGCTTTCGAACTGGGCCACCAGAACCAAGGAAGCACGATGACGAAGGCGAAGATATAGAGGAGCGTCAGGTCGCGCGACGTTTCCGAGAGGGTTGCCGCCTCGCCGCGAAGCAGCATGTCCATGCCCTGTGGAAGCACCTCGTCAGCCAGCCGGGTGATTTCGCCGACGGCATCGGCTAGCGCGACCCCATCGTCATAGCTGGCGTCAATTTCGATTGCACGACGCTGTTCTGTCCGGTCAAGTTCAGCTGCGACGCCTTCCTCTGTTATCCGTGTCAGACTGGATAGCGGAACAAGGTTTCCGGCACGCGATCTGACCAGAAGATTTTGCAGGTCCGTCGGCGAATTGATCGTGCCCGTGCGCAATTCGAGAATGATCGGTATCGTCTCGTCCCGGACACTCAGATCGATCAGGTTTTCCCCGTCGACCATCGTTCGAAGGGTCAGGGAGATTTCGTCCAGCGGGATATCCAGATCGGAGGCCCGTTGACGGTCGACTGCGATGGAAAGCTGGGGCTGGGTCGGTTGATAGGAAATCTCGGCGTTCGAGAGAATGTCCGAGCGGGTGTCTATCGCCTCCGACAGGGCACGGGAGGCCGCGAAAATCTCGTCATAATCGCTCCCGGTCAGTGCAACCCGGATCGTTCCGGCACGGCTTCCACGACCGAAACTCAATGTGCTGACACCGAAGACGAACACCCGTGAGCCGGGAATTTGCGACATGGGCTGGCGCAAGGAATTGATGATGTCGTCCTGGGTGCGCTCCCGTTCGGCCCACGGCGCTAGCTTTGCGGATATGCTGAGGCGGTTGGGGTCGAAACGGCCGACAATCGTAAAGAGGGATTCGAATTTCGCCGCTGTCCAGATAAGGCTGCAGGACCGCCTCGATCATGTCGGCTTCGCGCTCTGTATAGGACAGACCGACCCCGTCCGGGCCGGTAGCGAAAATCTGCACGCTGCCGCGGTCTTCCGGCGGGACGAGTTCCTGCGCAATGCCGCGATAAAGCAATCCAGCGCCGCCAAGAGCTATCAAGGCAACCGCCAGCGTTATCAGCGGACGGTTGAGGCATACCCCGAGCAGAGTGGCGTAACCTGAGGAGATCTTCCGGCCCACCGGTTCAAGGAAGCGGCTTGTGCCTGAACTGCGGGTAAAGTCCACGCGCGCGGCCAGGGCAGGTGCAATCGTCAGCGCCACGAAAGACGAAATGATGACCGACACCGACAGGACGAATCCGAATTCGCGGAAGAGACGACCAGCTGTCGACGGAAGAAAAGAGATCGGCACGAACACCGCGACCAGCACAGCGGTTGTGGCAATGACAGCGAAGAAGACCTGCTGTCCGCCAATGACAGCGGCAGCGCGGGGGCGGGTTCCAAGCGATTGCTGGCGCTGGATGTTCTCGAGAACCACGATCGCATCATCCACTATCAGCCCGGTCGCCAGAACGAGAGCCAGCAGGGTCAGGACGTTTATCGAAAAGCCCATTGCCCAGATGCCGGCAAGCGTGCCGATGAGCGCGACGGGGATGGCGATTGCCGGGATCAGCGTGGCACGGAATGAGCCCAGGAAAAGCCAGATCGTCACCACCACGATGGAAATGGTAATCAGGAGACTGGTGAGCACTTCCTGTACCGATGCGCGGATGAAAACCGCTTCGTCGGATGTCACGGTGATGTCGATATCGGAGAAACGTTCATCCAGTTCCGCGACCTTCAGTTTCGCGGCGTCGGAAATCCGGATAGTATTCGATTGCGCCTGACGGACGATCCCGAGCCCGATTGCGGGCCCGCCGTTAAAACGAAGCAAATTGCTTGCGTCCTCGGGGGCAAGCACGACCTCCGCAATGTCGCCGATCCGGACGGTATCCGAAATGAAAACATCCTTGATAAGCTTGGGTGTCGTCGCTGTCGCTTCGGCACGAACGATCAGTTCCTGATCGTCGGACCTGAAACTGCCCACCGGAACATCGAACGGGGCTTGCCTCAGCGCAGCGGCCACATCCGACATCGTCAATCCGAAACGGCTCAATCGAAGCGGATCAACGGCAACGCGCATCTGGCGTTGACGTGTTCCGAACTCCTGCACTGAAGCCACTCCATCAATTGCCAGAAAAGCCGGAATGATGTCGTTGTCGACAATACGTGTCAGATCGTCCTCGCGGTAAACATCGCTGATGATTGCAATGGTCAGGACAGGCTCGCCTTCGCTGTCGGCCTTTGTGACGAAAAGGTTCTCGACCCGTTCGGGCAGTTCGCGTGCCACACGGCTGATCGATTCACGCACGTCGGAGGCGGCGGTATCCAGATCTACGCCGGCATTGAACTCCACCCTGATCCGGGCATTGTTTTCCTCGCTGGAGGATTCAATATCGCGCACACCCGAAACCCTGGCGATGGCGCCTTCAAGTACGCTTGTGAGCTCAGCGTCGATAGTCTCCGGAGCTGCGCCCGGCAGGGTGGCATTGACCCCAACGATCGGCCGGTCAATGTCGGGCAGTTCCCTGACTTCAAGTCCGAGTAGTGCGGCCAGACCGGCGATCACGATCAGGAGGTTGAGCACGCCCACAAGGAGTGGCCGCCGCACCGAGAGCCCGGGCAGGCCCGATCCGACCGAGCGCTTCATCAGCTGGCCGGCCCGGAAGCGGGTGGAGCATCACCTTCAGACCGATCAGGGCGTTGCGGGGGCTGAGCGGTGGCATCTGCAATTTCGACCCCGTCACGAAGTTTCTGGACGCCGCGCGTTACGATGAGGTCGCCTTCTTCAAGGTCTGCCTGTACCAGCACGAGCCCATCGGTCCGGGAAACAATCGTCACGGGAACGCGGGTCGCGGTGCCCCCTGCTGCGCCCCAAGATATGCGCCATCGCCGCCCCAGACGATTGCGGCTTCCGGGACTGCAGCATAGCTGACGCCCGGCGTTTCCAGACTGATCCGGAAACTCATACCCGGGCGAAGCTTGTCTTCGGGGTTTTCTACTTCCGTTCTGACCGTCACCCCCCGGCTGGCCCGGTCAACGGCGCTGCCAAGAGTGATGACCTTTGCCTGATAGGAGGCTTCGACATCTGAAAATGGCATGATCGAGAAAACATCCCCGACCGCCACGTCTCCAAACGCCTCTTCTGCGATCTCGAAATCCACGAACAGGGTTTCACGGTCGTCGAGCGTTGCGATTGCCGTCGTTGGTGTGATCCGCGCGCCGGGGTCTATATTTGTCAACCCGATATTTCCGGTAAACGGGGCCCTGATACTGCGTTCGCGTAGACGGTTTTCTGCGACCTCGAGCGCGATCTTCGCCGCTTCAAGTGAGGTCTCTGCTTCCTCGATCTGGCTTTTCGAGATGGCACCCGGCACATCGATACGATTGTATCGTGCCAGCAACTGCTCGGCGCTTTTCACGGCGACTTCCGCATTGCGCACGGCCAGGCGCTCTTCCCGCGACTCCATTTCAAGCAGGACGGTGCCGCGCGTGACTTTCTGCCCGGGTTCGAAATTGACGCGCATGACCTCGCCGCCGGTTTCCGGATAAATGACAGCCGAGGCGCGCGCGCGTGCGGTTCCCACCACCTCGATGTTGCGAGTATCACGCCGATAGGTAACCGGTTCGGTCACGACCGATACGCTGCTACCGCGATCAGGTCTGCCGCCGCCCGCGGGGCTTTCTGTCCCGCCGCACCCGCTGATCATCATGAGAGGTGCTATGCAAAGAGCAGGGAGAAGGCGTCTGATATTCAAGTTACGCTCCCCGGATTTTAAAGCAGGACATGTACCGGTGCCGCCAGAATTCAACGGCATGGCCGTAGAGCCAGGAGGCACCCCGTTCGATGTGTGCTACCGTACGCCCTTCGACGCCGGGTTGGTATATCTTTTCGGAGTGACCGATTGTCATCGCGGTCGCTGGTCGCGCAAGGCGATCCATTGATCGGTCAGTCTGCGAAAGTCTTCCTGCGTCAGAACCTCTGCGCGCAAGGCGGGGTCAATCCCTGACGCCTCCAGAAGTGCGATTGCGGCATCTGACCCACCTGCCAGGCCACGGAGCGAAGCACGAAGCATTTTGCGGCGCTGACCAAAAGCCGCCGCTGTCACCTGTTCCAGCACGTCGAGACGTTGATAGCGATTTTCCGGCTTCAGCGGATGCAAGGCGACGACAGCGGAGGCGACTTTCGGAGGCGGCTTGAAGGCCCCGGGTGGCAAAGAGAACGACAGGCGGGGCCGCGTGACGGCGTGTGCCAGAACTGCAAGCCTGCCGTAATGCTTTTCTCCAGGCTGGGCGCAGATACGTTGCGCGACTTCCTTCTGGAACATCAGGGCCATCTCGCCGCGCCAGGCTTCGGCTTTCAGCCATCCGGTCAACAGGGGTGTTCCGACGTTATAGGGCAGGTTGGCGATGATCATCGCTGTCTCATCTTCTTCAAGAGCGGGCCTGACCAGCGCCTCATAATCGACCGTGAGACCATCCTGTCCGATAACTTCGAGCGACCCGTCTTTTGCTTCCGGCCATTCAAGGAGCGCGTTTGCAAACCGCTCATCGGTTTCGACCGCAAACACTTTCCGGGCACCATTGCGCAGCAATGCGCGAGTAAGCCCACCTGGGCCTGGGCCGACTTCGACCACGACGCGACCTTCGACCTTGCCCGCCGCAAACGCCGCCCGCTTCAGAATGTCCGGGTCGAAAAGAAAATGCTGACCAAGCGCCTTGTTGGCCTCAGCCTTCAGGAGCCCGCTATCATCAAGGTGTCCCTCATGTCCGGTCATGCAGTGGTGGCCCGGTTCTGTGCCATCTGCCGGGCCATGCGCAGGGCCGCGACAAGGCTTTCGGGCCGCACCGTCCCGGAGCGCGCCGCGTCATAGGCCGTGCCGTGGTCAGGTGATGTCCGTATGATCGGCAGGCCCAGCGTTATGTTCACGCCGCCCCAGACGTCGAGCGTCTTCACCGGGATCAATCCCTGATCATGATACATGGCCATGACGGCGTCATACCGGCCTTCGCGTGCCTCGTGAAAGATCGTGTCGCCGGGGCGGGCATCGGAGGCGTCGTAGCCGCGCGCTCTCAGCCTTGCCGCAGCCGGATTGATGATCTGCTCTTCCTCAAGCCCGATCGTTCCGGTTTCGCCCGCATGCGGGTTCAGGCCTGCGATACCGAGCCGGGGGGAGGGAATAGCGAAGTCGCGTTTGAGCGAATCAAGCGTGATCGCTCCAATACGCTCAAGCAGCGTTCCTGACAGGCTGTCCGGGACCTGACGGAGCGGCATATGGATTGTCGCAAGCGAGACACGCAGGCCTCCACCGGCCAGCATCATTACCGGCAACGGCTCGGCTCCGTCCGGCCTTGTACACAAGTGGGCCAGAAACTCCGTATGACCCGGATGCGCAAAACCGGCAGCGTAAAGAACCGCCTTCGAGATAGGGTTGGTCACGACACCTCCAGCCCGGCCTTCCAGCGCAAACCGGACACCTGTTTCGATGCTGGCGAGAATGGCTGGCGCGCTTTCAATGTCCGGTGATCCGAAAGGAACCGGCTTGCCGCCTGTTTCGATCACGGGAAGATAGTCTGAAAATGCCGCCAGCGCATCTTCGGGGTCTGAGATAACCTTTACGGAGGAGGCCAGTCGAAGTGCGGTGAAGGCCTGATCGATCACGCCTTTCGATGCGATAACGAAGAACGCCGGCAAGCCGAGTGCTGCGCGTCCTTGCCAGGCCAGTACCGAACAAATCGGTCCGACCCCGGCCGGATCGCCCATCGTCAGCGCAAGCGGCAAACCGGACACCATCGAATGCCCTAGCGCCGGATGATCGTTGCCTCGCGTTTCAGATCGCGCAGCGCGCGCTGGCTGAGCATCGTAAGTTGCTGCTGGAACAGTCTGTCCTCAATCTGCTGACGCGAGGGCAATTCGAGCCCGGCTTGTCCGCGTCCACAAACGAACAGAACGGCAGGTCCGCTTGCGGTCTCGATCGGAGCGGTGGCGTTTCCGGTTTCCACGTTTTCAACAGCCGCACGGATGTCGGGCGTCAGTGCAGCATCCGGAATCTTGCCGAGATCGGCAAAGACCAGTTCGCCGAATTCGCCCGCGTCTTCCTCAAGTGCTTCACATGTGCGCGGCACCGAAAGAAAATTCTCCAGCGTCGAAGAATCGCCGTCAGTAGCAAGAACCTGCCGCAAATCGAGCTCGTCAGCACCGGTAAAACCATCCTGTCGTCCGCGGAACGCGTAGATGTAAACCCCGTCATCGACGACAATCGGGGAGGTAAGTGTGGGCGGTGTGGTCCCCGCCAACGCATCGCGAACGGTCGGGTCAAGCTCTTCCGGTGAAACCCATCCCATGTCTCCGCCAATCGCAGCTGTAGGAGAGTTGGAATATTGCTGGGCCGCGAGCTGGAAACGCGCGCCCTGACGCAACTGCTCGACAATGACATTGGCAGCGTTCACGGCCTGCTGCTTGTCCGCCTCGGTAGGCGCAAAGATGAAGATTTCCGATAGCTGATAGCGGGTCTCGTCGGCGCTGTTTTCCAGGCGCTCGAGCATCATGTCTATCTGTACCTTGGAAATCCGTACGCGCGATCCGTAGACGCCGCCCATGATGCGACGCCATGCAATCTCTGCACGGGTCTGTTCCTCGAGGGTTTGTGGATTCACGCCCGCCGATTGCAGCGAGTCATAGAGCGCCGGTACGGTCGTCTCGTTCTGCTGGGCGATATCGCCCACCGCCTGCGCGATCTCGGCATCGCTGATTTCGATGCTGTATTCAGTCGATTTGAGAAGTTGCAGACGCTCTTCGATAAGTTCTTCAAGAGCACGCGGCAGCGCTTGCGAGAAGTTTTCCTGCGTCGCCGGAATGCCGAGCGTCACCAGAAGCAGTCTGGCTCGTTGTGCGACATCGGAAAGCGAGATCACGCGGTCGTTCACCACTGCCGCAACACCGCCGAGAAGCTGGCCCTCCGGCTCCTCGGACGCAGGGATCCTGTCTGTGACTGTGGCCGGATCTTCTGTTTCCTGTTCCTGCGCCATGGCGCCAAAGGCGAGAGCGAGGCTTGCAAGACCGGCGAACGCGAAGTTTGCATACTTCATAATCTGAAATGCTCCGAAATACCGGTGATTTGGCGGCACAATAGCTTCTGGCCGCAAAGGTGCAACGCCGCGCCGCACCGCCCATGTGTTAAGTCTTTGTAAGATCAATCGAACGTGTTGTCGCTAAGTTGGCCAAGCGTACGCAGACCGATGGCGATCTTGATGCTTTCGGCATTGCCCACACCCCGGTCGAAATTGTCGGATGTCTCGTAATAGACCCGCAGGAAACTGCAGTCGTCGTCATATTGGACGCCAATGGCCAGACGGGCATTCCGGTCGTTTTCGATGTCCCGCTGCTGGGCGTACAGCAACGAGAAATGATCGCTGACACGAAGTGAGGACGAAAAGAGAATGCCTTCGGACGGGCGCGGATTGACGGTCGAAACGGAGATATCTTCGTCGGTTCGGAAATAGGTCAGGCTCGACCGGACACGCCAGAAATCCACATTCCCGGTCGCTTCGATCCGCTGGATTTGAAATCATCATCCAGGCGCAGGCTGGTATTGAGCTGCAGTGACGGGCTGATTTCGAGGCTCGATCCGAACAGATAATCCGAACGGGTGCCATTGAGGTTCGTCGACGGATCGAACGCCGGATCGGCTTCCGAGCGCCAGCGTCGCCCGAAGACCGCACTTGCCCGGACACCGTTGTTGAAGACGGCTGAAGCCGAAACCCCGGCAGCCAGACGTTCATCGCCCTCCCAGCGGTCATAACCGTTGAAAGGGTTTGGTTCGAACAGGGACGATTCGTCATACTCATAGAAAACGGTGTCATTGTTCGGAATGACCGCATTCTCTTCCGACGACGTGCCTATAGCCGCCATCACGGTCGGCTCGATGATAACGGTCGCAAATTCCGTATTGCGGACCAGCGGCCATTTCAGCGTTGCGCCTGCCAGTCCGGATGTCCGGGTCAGTTGGGTCGACGCTGCAGGGTTCAAGTCAAAATCGAGATCGTAATAGTCGGCGCGGACCTCCGCAAAGGGCTCCAGCAAGAGGCCCAACGGCAAGACATACGACGTCCGGAAATCCGTAGCCGACCGTCACCCGACGGCTGTCATCGCCAGCATCCCGGTTGATCACTGCGGTCGAAGCATTCACGCCGAGGGTACCGCCCCCGACTTCGAAGAGCTTTTCTGCAAACGCCACAGGCGTGATCAGGCCGAAGGTCTCGTCGCGGTCGCCGAACTGATTGCCCTGTACGTCGATGACTGCGGCATCGGCATAGAAGGTCTCGGTCTGACCCGACAGCATAGACCTGAGACAGAAGCCGCAGGGCCTGGCTTTCATAGAGGCCGCGCCGCGCATTGATGTCGTCGAAATCGTAACGGCGCAGATAGAGATCGTCGCTCGCCCGCTCGAGCCCGAAGCCCCATTTCCAGGTCTCGTTTATGTCGAACAGACCTTCGGCGAAGATATGGCTCCGCAGCGATTCTTCGCTTTCACGCAGCGGCCCGATCGCCGTGGACGGATCGCGGACAACAAAACCGTTTTGATCGAACACGAGCGGATCGCCGTCTGAGTTGAACTCCTCGTCGTAAACGAGGCTGGTTTCGACCTCGACATACCCCGAATAGAACCGCTTGCGGTATTCCAGCTCCAGAAGAGGAGCCACATTGGTGTGAAGGTGCGGAATGATGGTCAGGTCCTGCGACTCTGACAGAGCCAGATAATACGGCTGGATGTAAAACGCGCCAAGTTTGGATGAGAGGCCAGGCTCCGGGGCCAGAAGGCCCGACCGGCGCTTACTGGATGGGTCCGGATGGGCGAAATACGGAACGTAGAGGATTGGAACGCCTTTCACTTCCAGGACTGCGTCCTGATAGCTGATCATCTGCGTTTCGGCATTCTGCTTGGCGCGGCGTGCCCGCAGAGCCCAGGTTGGTGAGCCCTCTCCGTCTTCGCAAATCTTGCAAGCCGTGTAGATGGCCTGATCCAGCGTGTTGGAGCCGTCAGCGGATCGGCTGGCGGCGCGGGCAATGACCAGATGCATCGCCGGGGAGCTGGGCTACGAACTGGGTTGCCACGCCGTCCGCGAGTTGTTCGTCGACTTCCAGTTCTTCGGCGAACCGCATCGTTCCATCCGGGTCGGCGATGCGGACATTGCCGATCGCGCGGACCTTTTGTGTCTCGATCGTGTAGATCACCCTGTCAGCACGAAGTTCGCGAATACCGTATTTGACCTGCACATTGCCTTCCGCGATCAGGACACCCTCTTCGCGATTGTCAATGAGCCGGTCAGCTTCCAGAATGACGCGCTCCTCGGCAGGCGGCTGCTGTGTGGCGTCGACTGGTGCATCCTGCGCCAACGCAGGAACGGCTGCCACCAAGGAGGCAAGCATGGCTGCGATGAGCTTCGATTGCTTCACGCCTGTTTCTCCCCGGTTCTCCCGTAAAAGACGGGATTATACGCTTAACACGGCAAATAGAACCCTGATTGCCATACGGAGCGATAATTAAAGCGGCACTGTTGCAGCGTTCAGTCCCGGTCGGTCCGCAAGCGTACCAAACCACCGGGCAGGGACACCGTAATTCCGGACAATTCAAGGTCGACAATTGCTGAGTGCAAAGCGGAACAGGCAAACCGGACAATCTGATCAGGTCCGACATGGCTACCGGCGTGTAACTCAAAAGGGTTCTGACAGTCTCGAGGTGGTCATCCTGCAGGTCGGACGTCGCTTGCCGTCTCGAACAGTAGAGGGGTGGAGTCGCTTCGGAACCCGGACCTCGTCATGTTGCGTAGTGCATCGAGGACATCGTCGGCGGTTTCGACCAGCAGGGCTCCGGAGCGGATCAGTCCATTGGAGCCCTTCGTGCGCGGATCGAGCGGCGAGCCCGGTACGGCCATGACTTCGCGTCCCTGTTCCAGCGCGCAGCGTGCGGAAATCAGCGAACCGGACCGTTGTGCCGCTTCCACCACGACAACACCCAAAGACAGGCCCGTCACCAGCCGGTTTCGGCGCGGAAAATCCCGCGCCTTGGGTTCGCTTGCAAACGTGCTTTCGGAGATTAAAAGCCCTTCGTCCGCTATTCTGGCCTGTAGCTCACGGTTCTGCGGCGGATAGACATTGTCGATGCCGCCCGCGATCACGGCGATAGTTGCGCCCGGCCCTGCGCCTTCATGAGCCGCCGTATCGAGGCCGCGTGCCAGCCCTGAGACAATAGTATAGCCTTCGGCCGCCAGAGCCGCCGCCATGTCGGTTGCGATTTTCCGTGCGGGCGCAGACGCATTTCTCGCTCCGACCATCGCCACGCAGGGCGCGTTCGCCAGAGCCATTGACCCCATAACCGTCAGAACCGGAGGCGGCGCATCCAGCGCGGCAAGACCTGTCGGGTAGTCATCATCTGATGAAAGGCAGAATCGCGCGCCGTGACGTGCCGTGCGTTCGAATTCCCGTTCGATCATGCCGGGCGTCGGCAGTCGCAATTCCCTGCGTCCACGACTGGCGGCATAATCGGGCAGGTTCTCGCATGCGGCCTGCGCCGTGCCGAACCGATTGATCAGCCCCAGAAACGTGACCGGTCCGATGCCGTCCGTGCGTGACAGCCGGACAAAGGCAAGGCGCTCGGTGTCGCCCATTACGGCGCGTCCGCTTCACCGGTCTTCTTTTCGCCAATGCGCGGCTCGGTGCCTGCAATGAGGCGCTCTATGTTCACGCGGTGTCGCCAGAAAACGATCAGGGTCAAAGCTGCCAGCATCAAGACCGAAGCGAGCGGCTTGCCGAACATGATTGCCACGACAGGCACGATCATCGCCGTCACGAGCGCCGCCATTGAACTTCGTCTGGTGAGCACGGCCACGAGCAACCAGCATGCGGCTGCGACCAGACCGACTTGCCAGACAGCGCCAAACAAGAGGCCCGCATAAGTGGCAATGCCCTTGCCGCCGTGGAACTTCAGCCAGACCGGAAAGCAATGACCGATCAGGGCCGCAGCACCAGCTGCAAGGCCGATCACGGACGAGGAAAAGATCACCGTAAAGAAGACCGCCGTCAGCCCGGCCTTGCCTGCATCCAGAATGAGCGTTGCCAGCGCCAGATCCTTGCGGCCGGTACGCAGCACATTCGTCGCTCCGATATTGCCGGAGCCAAGCGTGCGGATATCGCCAAGCCCGGCGGCACGGACGATTACCAGCCCGAACGGGACCGACCCGATGAGATAACCAAGGCTAATAGCAGCTACCCAGGCCTGCCAGGATACCTGTTCCATCAGTCTTTTCGCTCCGAAAGACGGTCAAACACCATTTGCCCCGCGACCATTGTCTGGATGGCCTGTCCAGTCAGTAACCGCCCATCATAAGGTGAGTTCGTCGATTTCGACCGTAAATCCTCACGTCGGCATTTCCATGGTCTCTCGAGATCGATCCGGACCAGATCTGCAGGTGCACCGATCGCCAGTCGCCCCTGTTCCAGCCCCAGCAGGTCAGCCGGGCCGCTGGTGACCGCACGCAAGGCCTGCAGACACGACACACCATAACCGGGGTCAGCTACCAGACTGGTCAAGGTCGACAGAAGCGTCTCCAGACCGGCGGCACCGAAAGTGGCGTCCTCGAAGGGCAGTCGCTTGGCCTCGGGAGGCTGCGGATCGTGCGCTGAAACGACCGCGTCGATCATGCCGTGCTTCAATGCATCGACCAGCGCCAGCCGGTCGGTTTCCGACCGAAACGGCGGATCGACCTTGCAATAGGTCAAATACGCCTTGTCGGGATCATGACTGCCATCGCCGATGTCGAGCTCGTTAAAATAGAGATGATGCGCTGCAACTGTCACGGCGACCCGGACACCGTTGGCCCTGGCGCGGGCGATCAGGTCCAGGCTTCGCCCGGTTGTAAGCTGATCGACGAGCAGGGATGCCCCGGTCGACTCCGCCAGCAAGAGATCGCGAGACAGGCCGATCCATTCGGCATGCGGTGGCATGCCTTTCAGGCCCAGCCGTGCCGCAAAGGCTCCGGCATGCATGGTGCCGCCGCGTAGCGAAGGATCGTTTGGCTGCAAGGCAACCCAGAGCCCAAGCGCGCTGGCATACCCCATAGCGCGTCTGGCGACAGCCGCCGAGGAGAGATCCTGGCCCGCTTGCGAAAAGAACACCGCCCCGGCGTCCTTCATCAGCGCCAGCTCGGCCATGTGCTCACCCGCCAGACCGACCGTCAGCGCGCCTGCGGGATAGATACGGTTCACGATTGCCGATGAGCGGGCAGCGCGGGCCAGATAATCGACCAGTGCAGGCGAATCGATTGCCGGCCGCGTCGATGGCATGAGGATCATGGACGTGATGCCGCCCGCAACGGCGGCCGCGCTGGCGCTTTCGAGTGACTCGATATGCTCCGAGCCGGGCTCGCCGGTCGACACACGAAGATCGATCAGTCCCGGTGACAGGACATCGCCGTCGCAATCGATCAGAAGCGTATCGTCTGGGGACCCGCTGCCGGTGACATGCGGACCGATGTCGCTAATGCGTCCGTCTTCGACGCGCAGACCGCCCGGCTCATCAAGGTCGCTGGCCGGATCGACCAGCCGCGCATTGTAGAAGACCGTTCTCATGAGGCTTGCCCGCCTTGCGCTCTGGCTTCGGCCAACCGGACCAGAACGGCCATTCGTACAAATACACCCATGGCAACCTGCTCGGTAATCACCGATTGGGCGCTTTCAGTCAGCGCGCTATCGATCTCTACGCCGCGATTTATCGGTCCCGGATGCATAACGAGCGCGCCCGGCTTTGCATGTTTCAGCTTCGCCGCATCCAGCCCGTATAGCCTGAAATACTCGCGTGCGCTCGGCAGAAACGCCCCGTTCATGCGCTCAAGTTGCAGGCGCAACATCATCACGACGTCACAGTCGGTTAGGGCCTCCTGCATGTCGTTGTGAATCGAGACGGCGCCCCAGGTTTCGGTCCCGGGTGGCACGAGGGTCGGTGGCGCAACCAGCCGGACTTCCGCGCCCATCTGGTGCAGCAACATGGTGGATGAGCGCGCCACCCTTGAATGCAGGATATCGCCGCAGATGGCGATCTTGAGGCCCTCCAGCCTTCCCAGCCTGCGCTTGATGGTCAGGCCATCGAGAAGGGCTTGTGTCGGGTGCTCATGCGTTCCGTCGCCAGCATTGACGACGGCGCAATCCACCTTGCGCGACAACAGTCGGACGGCCCCGGACGAGCCGTGCCGGATCACAAGAAGATCTGGCGACATGGCGTTCAGCGTCATCGCCGTGTCGATCAGCGTTTCACCCTTCTTCATTGAAGAGGTCTGGATCGCCATGTTGACGACATCCGCGCCAAGACGCCGCGCGGAAATCTCGAAGGAACCCTGGGTCCGTGTCGAATTTTCGAAGAAGAGATTGATCAGCGTCTGGCCGGCCAGCGTTTCACGCGATGGCGGGGTATCGATATAGCTCTCTGCAAGTTCCATCAGGTCTGCAATTGCCAGCTTGTGCATCCCCGATATCCCGAGGAGATGCTTGCCTTGAAACCGGTAGGGGTTGGCGCTGCTCATAAATGCCAGTCGATACGGCCAAGCCCGTCACGGGGCAAGCCTGCACACTTTTATTCCGGTCCGGTATTGGCCAGATAGTCGAGCGCCGTCTGCAAAATGATCGCTGCAGCGGACTTGTCGATCAATTGCGCGCGCCGTGCCCGTGTCAGGTCAGCTTCGATCATCGCGCGCTCGGCCTGGGCACTGGAAAGCCGCTCATCCTGAAAGGCGAGCGGCACGTCGCGCAATTCAAGCAGGCTGCGGGAAAAGGCGCGGGCAGCTTGTGCGCGAGGCCCTTTGGAGCCGTCCATATTGAGCGGCAGACCGAGAACGATTCCGACGCAAGCCCGGCTGTCATACAGTTCGAAAATGCGATGCAGCACGGGAGCGAGCTTCTTCTGGCGCAGAACGCCTTCGACAGGATGCGCGGTAAACCGTAGCGAATCGCTGATTGCGACCCCGACACGACGCGTACCCGGATCGATCCCGAGAAGCGGGCCGGATGGCGGCAGGTTTGAGAGATCGATCAGGGCCATTTGCAGAGATCCGGTTTGCGGCAGACACGCGCACTTGCCCGCCTGCTCACCTATCGCGTATCGTTACCGCATACAAAGTCGAAAGAGGCAGGCGGCATGAGCGCGACACTGGAAGACGTACGGAAAGCGGCCCGGCTTGCGCGCATTGCCATGCCGGAAGACCGGCTCGAGCCAATGACCCAGGAATTGAACCACATTCTCGACTGGATCGAACAATTGAACGAAGTGGATGTTGAAGGCGTTGAGCCAATGACGTCCGTCGTGGATGTCAGCTTGCCCATGCGCGCGGATAAGGTGACGGACGGGAATGTTCGCGACAAGGTCCTCGCAAACGCGCCGCGCTCGGAGGATGGCTTCTTTGTCGTCCCGAAGGCTGTCGAATAGTTCCAGACAGGCGGGCGGGGCGGCTCGTAAAAACAACGTAGACACGATCTATCGCAATGGAGACAGCCATGAAACGTCCATTCATTCTAATGTCCGCACTCGCATCCGGCGCGCTGCTCGCCGCGTGCCAGACACCGGCAGATCAGGCAGATGCACAGCCGACCGGTGCAGCGCAGTTTGCGGGTGATCCCCGGCTCGGAGAAAAAACCGACCGGCTTTGCTTTGCATCGACCGTGGACGGGTTCCGCCAGGCCGGAGACAATACGGTTATTCTGGAAACCGGACCAAGCACCGAGTATCTGGTCGAGACGAACGGCACCTGCTTCGATCTCGACAGGGCACAGACCATCGGCCTCGATACCGACCTTTCATGTGCCCGCCCGGGTGACAGCCTGATCGTCTCGGATTCGGCTTTCGGGTTGACTGACAATATCGTTATCGGGCCACAGCGTTGCCTGATCCGGGCCGATCTACGATTGGGATGAAGACGCCGCAGACGCCGCAGCGCAAGCCGCTGGCTAGGCTGTCTTGATCCGGCCGGACAGTCCGGCAACTCTCCGGATCGCCCGCCCGTCAGCGTTCATGCATCGGTTGGCGTCATAATTCGTGGAAACGCCCACTTGCAAGAGCGTGCCCGTCCGGCTTACGAGACGGGCTGCTGAACACCATCGCTTCAAGGGCGCCGCATGACCGATCTGACACGCCTTACACTGGCCAAAGTGCTCGACGGGCTGAAAGCCAAAGACTTTTCCTCACGTGAAATCACGACCGCGTTCATCGGTGCTATCGATACAGCGAACCCGCATCTGAACGCTTTCGTGTTCCCGACGCCTGAAAAGGCGCTGACGATGGCGGATGCCAGCGATGCCCGGTTAGCCAAGGGCGAAGGCCGCACTCTGGAAGGTGCGCCGCTTGGCATCAAGGACTTGTTCTGCACGGAAGGTGTCCGTTCGACGGCGTGCTCGGCCATTCTCGGTGATTTCACGCCGCCCTATGAGAGCACCGTAACCGGCAATCTCTCGGGCCGGGGGCGCCGTAATGCTCGGCAAGCTGAACATGGACGAGTTCGCCATGGGCTCGTCGAACGAAACCTCGCATTTCGGACCGGTGACAAACCCCTGGCGACGCAATGACGGCGCAAACGCGCCGTTGACGCCCGGTGGATCATCGGGCGGGTCTGCCAGCGCGGTCGCCTCTCACCTCTGCCTGGCGGCAACTGCTTCCGATACGGGCGGCTCCATCCGCCAACCAGCCGCTTTACGGGCACGGTCGGGATCAAACCGACCTATGGCCGCGCCAGCGTTTCGGCATGTTCGCCTTCGCCTCATCGCTGGATCAGGCCGGACCGATCACCAGGACGGTCGAGGATGCGGCCATCATGCTCGGCGCGATGTGTTCGCACGACCCGACGCGATTCACATCGCTTCCGGTCAAGACGCCGGACTGGCGGGGCGATGTCGGTGCGTCCGTAAAAGGAAAGCGTATCGGCATTCCCAAGGAATACCGTCTCGAGGGCATGCCCGCGGAGATCGAAACGCTCTGGCAGCAGGGCATAGACTGGCTGAAAGATGCCGGTTGCGAGATTGTCGATGTGTCCCTGCCGCACACCAAGTATGCGCTCCCGGCGTATTAATCGTTGCCCCGGCAGAAGCGTCCTCCAACCTCGCCCGCTATGACGGCATGCGTTATGGCATGCGTGCCGAGGGCGATGCGCTTGCGGAGGTCTATGAACACGCGGGCCGAGGGGTTCGGCCAGAGGTTCAGCGCCGCCTGTTGATCGGCACCTATGTGCTTTCGGCTGGATATTACGATGCGTATTATATCAAAGCGCAAAAGGTGCGCACGCGTATCCTGCAGGATTTCAACGACGTGTTCGAAGACGTCGACGCGCTGCTGACGCCAACCTGCCCGAGCGCCGCGTTCGCTTTCGGTGAACGCTCCGACGATCCGGTGTCGATGTACCTTAATGACGTCTTCACCGTCACCGCAAACCTCGCCGGCCTTCCGGGTCTTCGGTACCGACCGCGCTTGACCGTCAGGGTCTGCCGCTTGGTCTGCAGGTGATCGGCAAGGCGCTTGATGAAGCGACATGTTTCAGCGTAGGCGCGGCGCTCGAGAAAGCGGCAGACTCTACGCCCGTCCTGATCGCTGGTGGGAGTAGAGGCCATGACCGACCGCAATCCAATGATCATCCATGGCGAGACCGGCGACTGGAAAGTCGCTAAAATATCAGGCTGTGCGCAGGCGAATTGCGCCTCTCTATAAAACAGATTTCTCGATTTCAAAATGGAGATGAGATGTGTTGAATGGGGAAAATGCATACAATCTTTTGTTTGACGGGATCAATGAGGCAGCAACCCTTTATGAGAAATGGTCTGGAGGTAACTGGCTTTCGGATGCCGGGTTGAGTCACCAATACAAACTGAGGTCGCTAGAGCCTTAGTTACAAAAAATAATTGTTATGTAACGCTTGAAACCTCGGCAAAGTCCTGGAGGACGCAAAGTGGTGATTTCGGAACGAAAAAATGGCCTAGTTGGTGACAGACCGGTCAAAATTCGATGTTTGCGTTTGGAGTAAAGACTTTAGTTTAACCGCATAATTGAGATAAAGAGGTCTTTGGGAACGTTGGCAATTCAATCATGACCTTGTCCGAATGTCGTCAATGATGTCAAGATTTCGGACGTCGCAATGGTGGCCCGCTACGTTATACGATGGTGGGGCTCTATATCTTGGGAACTCAACGGCGAAGTCGCTAGATAATACAAAAACAACGGCTGAGCAGTGCTTTGCAGAAGTTCAAGGCACGGTCGAGAACCCCTATCTCGGTTTCGGAGACGGAGCCGCCGGTTCTGTCCGGAAGGCTCTGACGATGATTTTGTTCAACAAACAGCAGTAGCCTATTTTGCTTGATCCAGCACTGAGACGGAAATGTTAAGGAAACTAGAGAAGCCATGTCTGTGACCGAGGCCATGACCGACCGCAAACCAATGATCATTCATGGCGAGACCGGCGACGTGGGAAGTCGTCATGGGGCTCGAAGTGCATGCGCAGATCGCCAGCAATGCCAAGCTCTTTTCCGGCGCGCCGAACGATTTTGGCTCCGACCCGAACACGAATGTCAGCCTCGTGGATGCCGCAATGCCGGGCATGTTGCCAGTCATCAACGAGCGCTGCGTCGAGCAGGCGGTTCGGACGGGCCTTGGGCTGAATGCGCAGATCAATCTCTATTCGCGCTTCGACCGGAAGAATTATTTCTATCCGGACCTGCCGCAGGGCTACCAGATTTCACAGTTCGAGTTTCCGATCGTCGGCACGGGCGAGATCGAAGTCGACAGCGACGAGGGCTACAGCTTTGTCGTCGGGATCGAGCGTCTGCACATGGAGCAGGATGCCGGTAAATCCGTCCACGATCTCGACCCGGACGCGACCTATGTCGATCTGAACCGGTCCGGCGTCGCGCTGATGGAGATCGTGTCGAAGCCTGACATCCGTTCGCCTGAAGAGGCGGCGGCTTATGTCCGCAAGCTACGCTCGATCCTGATCGCGCTGGGCACCTGCAATGGCGACATGGACAAGGGCAATCTTCGCGCGGACGTGAACGTGTCTGTGAACCGCGTCGGCGGTTATGCGAAATACCGCGACAGCGGCGATTTCAGTCACCTCGGAACGCGCTGCGAAATCAAGAATGTGAACTCGTTCCGCTTCATCCGCGAAGCGGCCACCTATGAGGCGCAGCGTCAGGTGGAACTGATCGAAAGCGGCGGGAAGGTTGAGCAACAGACACTGCTTTTCAACACGCTAACCGGCGAAACGCGCAGCCTGCGTTCCAAGGAAGACGCTCATGATTACCGCTATTTTCCCGACCCGGACCTGCTGCCGCTGAAGCTGGAGCATGCCTTTGTTGACCGGATCAAGGCCGATCTCCCCGAACTGCCGGACCAGAAGAAAGCGCGCTTTCTGAGTGAGTACGGCCTCAAGGCCTATGATGCCGGTGTGCTGGCGGCGACTATGCGCGCGGATTTCTTCGAAACGGTCGCTAAAGGCCGCGACGGCAAACTTGCGGTCAACTGGGTCACAAACGAACTCTTTGCGCGCCTGAACAAGGACGGGCTTGCAATCTCCGACAGCCCGGTATCCGCGACAGCACTCGGCGGGCTCATCGACTTGATTGCGTCGGGGAAGATATCCGGCAAGATCGCCAAGACCGTTTTCGAGAAGATGTGGGAGGGCGAGGGCGAGGCGGCGGTGATCGTCGAGCGCGAGGGCCTGACGCAGGTCTCTGATACCGGAGAGATCGAAGCGATTGTCGATGACATTATCGCGGCCAACCCGGATCAGGTCGCTCAGGTCCAGGCTCAAAAAGCCGAAGGCCATGCCAAACCCAAAGCATTAGGCTGGTTTGTCGGCCAGGTCATGAAAGCCAGCGGCGGCAAGGCGAACCCGCAAGCCGTAAACGAGATCCTGAAGTCGAAACTGGACCTCTGAATGAAAGAGAACGCCGGACGATGGGGCCGGCGTTCTCGAAGGTCTTGCATGAGGCCTGGAGCCTAGTAGCCGCCCAGAGCTCCGATCACGACGCCGGCAATCAGTCCTGTGCCGGCCGCAACCAGATAGGCATCATTGTTATTGTGGCTCCAGTAATGGCCGCGCGGCGGGTTGTAGAGACCATAGCGCGAATAGTTGTTCACGCGATACCGGTTATATGCCGGGTAGCGGTGGCCGACATTGTAGGCCGGACGGTAGTTGTAGGACGGGTAAGGCGCCGTATAGCGAGGGGCGTAGACGACACGCGGCCCGCGATAATTCTGCTGGTGATAGCCCCGGCTATAATACGCATACGCATTGTTTCTGCGTTGCTGGGTATATCCGCGGTGCTGGTTATAGCCACGATTCTGGTAGCTGTTGTGACGATACGCTTGCCGCTGATCCTGTCGACCCTGACGATAGGCCTGGCGATTGTCGCGGCGCTGCTGGCGATAGCCGTTATTGTAGCCGCGATGGTTGTCGGCGCGATGATGCCCACGATGATTGTCCTGATACCCGCGCTGACCGCGATTGCCATCGGCAAGCGCCGGAGCGGCGGTCATCGAAAGGACCCCCAGACACAGCGCCAGATTTCTGAGTTGCTTGAACATCGGTCATTCTCCTTATCGGTCCCAACCCGCAACGGGTTCAAAAGGTTTCTGCGAACCTCTGTTTTCGTTAACGAACAGTCTGACGGTGGCGTCATGAACGGGCTTTGAACGCAACATTCAGGGAGCCGGGGGCTTATTTCAGCGCTGTTTTATCTCGATTTTCCCGCACGATTAACGGTTTCAATGCGAGTCTGAGGGATGATGGAGCGATCGAAAAGATACAGTCTGGAGTGTCGTTTGAGCCTGTCATCCTCGCAAACCAAGCGCTCCGGAAGAGGCCTTCAAACGTCTCTTTTCATGGTGTTTCTGGTCATTTCCATCATTGCGATCTCGATCGTCACGACAACAGCCTTCATCTTCAAGGTGGCCGATGTCGAGCGCAATGTTGCGTCGCGTCTTGGCGACTACATCGAGCGTCGCGGCAGTGAGGAAGCGGCTCGTTTCGAACAGGTTCGGGATATTCATCTTACCGCAAACGGGATACTCGACACGTATCGCGAAGGTTTGAGCGAAGACGAGATCGAGCGGAACTTTCGACTCGATATTCGTGCTGCGCGCCGACGGAAGTCGCAGAAGCGGTATCGAGGTGTTCGAGGGAACCTATGTCGACGGCATAGGTCACATTGAGGGGATGGCATTCTTTTCATCGGGTGCCGAGGATTGGACCGAGTCGCGAAAACGGACGATTTACGCAGCTTTCCTCACGCTTGCACGGCTCGGCCCGGCCTATCGCAAGGACATCGAGAGCCTCTGGTTCTTCACGCCGGAAAACGACCTTCTCGTTTACGCCCCGGATCGTCCAAGCAAATTGGCCACGTACCGCGTCAAGCCGGCTGACTGGTTCAAGTCCCACGGGGGCGAGTTCGAAACCCTGGTGAACGAAACCAACAGCCCTGATGGACAGTCGCGCTGCCTTGATATGATAATTCCGGTGTATGAGATCGATGTCGTAGCTCCGACGGTCGGCTGCCAGACACCCTACAGAAGCGGTGGGCGACAAATCGGAGCGTTCGGCACCACGATGCCGCTGCAGGATGTGTTCAGAACATCTCTGAAGGGGAAACCGGTCAGCTCCGAAATCTATTTTCTCTCGTCCGACGGCCGGGTCGTGGCGCACCCTGAAATCGACTTTTCCGAGGTTCCCCTTCAGGAACAACTCGATGGGTTAGGGGCAACTGTGCAGTCGACACGTATCGCCCAACAGATCGGGCAGCTCTCCAGCGTATCCGGCGTGAGCAAGCTTGGCGGCGAAGGCAACAGCAATCTGTATTCCTACTACAAGCTCGAAATTCCAGACTGGATCATGGTCGTGGAGACACCCCGGGCGGAAGCTGCTGCAGTTTGCCGCCAAGTCGCTCGTATCGCTGATCGTTGGAGGGATCTTCGCGCTGCTGCTGCTGATCGGCACGATTGCCTTTCTGGTCCGGCGCAAGGCGATCCTGCCCATAAACTCCCTTGCCGCGCATTTCGGACCGGCGATCGAGGAAAACGAGAGCCTTCCCCCGCCAGCAACTGATGAAATCTGGACGATCGCAAGACGCAATGACGAGATCGGCTCGCTGGCAAAGGCACTGATCTCCTCACGGGACCGCGTTCGTCACATGCTGGATACGCTTGAAGTGCAGGTAGCGGAGCGTACCGAAGAGCTCGAGCGCCACGGGCGAGCAAAATCGAACTTTCTGGCAACTATGAGCCATGAGATACGTACGCCGATGAACGGAATTCTCGCTGTGTCAGGGTCATTGCTGGCAACACGGCTCGATGCACGACAGGAGGGTATGGTGCGCCTGGTTCATGAGTCCGCGACGGGACTGAAGCGTATCGTCTCTGATGTACTGGATCTCTCAAAGGTCGAGTCCGGGCAATTCAGCATTGAAGAGGACAAGTTCGATCTGCACGAAGCCGTCCGTAGCGTGGTCAATATCAATGCGTACGCAGCCGATGCGAAAGGCATATCACTCAAACTGGACTTTTCGTCCGAAACAGCCGGCATCTATCTGGGAGACGCGACCCGGATTCGCCAGATTGTCGGAAACCTAGTAACCAACGCACTTAAATTCACGACCGTCGGGGAAGTCGTTGTGCGCGTGACCTCCGAGAATGGTGATCGCAATCGTGTATGTCTGGAAGTTGCCGATACCGGCTCCGGTATTCCAGCGGACGAAGTCGATACGCTGTTCCAGAAATACCGTCAGGTATGGGGAAACGCGCGTCTCTCGGCCGAAGGAACAGGGCTCGGACTGTCCATCGTGAAGTCTCTGGTCGAATTGATGAACGGGTCGGTCTGGGTCAAATCGGAGCTTGGCAAGGGCAGCGTGTTTGGTGTCAGGCTTCCGCTTGAGCACGTGGCAGACGAGGAGAGCGATGTGGCGCGACCTGTTGCGCGGCTCGCGGTGAGCAGCGATTCGCCGATCGAACGTATTCTCGTGGTCGAGGACCATCCGCAGAACCGCAAGATTCTTCGCTATATTCTTGCGCCGCTCGATATCGAGATCACCGAAGCCGAGAACGGACTGGCCGCGTTGACCGCATTCGGCGAGACCGCGTTCGACCTCATCCTGATGGACATCCAGATGCCGGAAATGGACGGTCTGGAAGCGACCCGCGAGATCCGGCGGCTCGAAGTTGAAGCTGGCAGGCCGCCTGTTCCGATCATGATGCTCAGCGCGAACGCTATGTCCGATCAGATCGCAGAGGCATCGCTGCCGGTGCCAGCGGACATATTGCAAAGCCGTTCACTCCCAACGATATTCTCGACGTGATCGACCAAGTGAGCGACGGAGCGTTTGAACTGGAGCCCACCGGCTAGGCCGTCGGGTTAGATACGGATCAGCCCGATCTCGACCAGACGTTCGGTCAGATAGTCATGTGCGGTGATCGGTGTTTCATACCGGTTCGGGGCCGCGGGCGATATACAGCTCTGAAGCGTCTCAATCACGACATCCGGCGCGAAATGCAGGAAAAACGGCATTGAATAGCGGGAGAACCGGGCGCGTTCCGGCGACGGGTTAGTCACCCGGTGGGTTGTGCTTTGCAGGATATGGTTCGTCAGACGCTGAAGCATGTCGCCGACATTGACGACCAGTGCGCCTTCCGGGAGGTGAGACGGGCACCCAGACATCGCTGCCTCGCGGCTTGATCTCCAGACCGGATTCCTCCGCACCAAGAAGCAGTGTGATGACGTTGATATCCTCATGCGCGGCGGCTCTCACCGACCCTTCGGGCGGCGGCGATGTTTGCGCGGGGTAATGCAGAAGTCGAAGAATCGAGTTGCCTTGAGATACGCGTTCCTCGAACCAGTTGTCTTCAATCTTCAGAGCGAGCGCCAGAGCCCGAAGCAGGGTTTGTCCCGTCCGGTCGAAAGCGTCGAAGAGCCGTCTGGTCGCCACGTCAAATTCCGGGATGTCCGGCACCGACGGGGTTGGCGGCATAAGCTCACTGAAGCGGTGTTCAGGCGGCAGTGTCCGTCCGGTATGCCAGAACTCTTTCAGGTCATGCGCGGTCACGCCCTTGGCGTTTTCCCGCCCGAAGGGCGTATAGCCCCGCTGACCACCCGCCAGACGGGTCGCAATAGGCCATCTTGGCCTGTTCTGGCAGGTCGAAGAAGCGACGTGATACCTCCTGAACTCCGGCGATGAGCGAGGCATCCAGACCGTGATCCTCGACCACGGCAAAGCCTGCAGTCTGAAAGCTGGCAAACAGCATCGCGGCGAAGCGGTGGGGGTCTGAACCAAGAACGCGCATCGACAGCGGTTCGATGGCGGTTTCGACTGCGTCTGACAATTTCGGTCTCCGTCTCTCTGCTGTATATCGCGGCGCATATATGATGCCTGCCGTATCCCGCACCGTTCTTATTGCCACGATAATGCTGACCTCGTGCCAGTTCTCTTCGGATATAGATCGAACCGAGACCTGGCAGGAAGGCTCCGCGCTCTATATTTCGGGGCACTTGAACGCGCAAACTGTTCGGGAAGTCGGTAGGGCCCTCGATGGACCGATACCGGTCGATCGTCTGGTTCTTGTCGATATCGAAGGCTCGCAAGACGATGCGGCAAACCTGAAGCTCGGCAGACTGGTGCATAATCGAAACCTCGACACCTTCGTTCCGGCGGGGAGCCGGGTCAGTTCGGGCGGGGTCGATCTGTTCTGCGCCGGACGAGAACGGACCGTGGAACAGGGCGCCGAGCTCGGGGTGCATTCCTGGCGCGACGGTGCCGGTACAGAAGGCCGCGATCTTGGCCGCGACGATGCCCTTCACGCAGATTATCTGGCTTATTTCGAAGAAGTAGGATGCCCGGTGTCCCGTCTACTGGTTTTCGCTTGAGGCAGCGGGGGCCGATCAGTTGTATATCCTTTCGGAAGAGGAGTTGATGGAGATGTCCATCGCGACGCAGATAACGGCAGAATTCAGATACCTCTACCGGAAACGAATATTAGAAAAGTATAGAGTAATATTCCGTTTACATATATTGAAGGGAAGTTAACGGGAGATATCTGTTCGCTGTTCTTGCCTCTTAACTTTAACGAAATGACTTCTTGTCTTAATTCGATAGCCGGAAGAATCCGGCGATGGAACTGAGTGTTCGAGACCCGCAAGAGCGGGCAGGGCGCTCGAGGGTCAAGGAGTCAAGAAATGGCATTCTCGGATACAAGTCTCGAAAGCCCGTGTGCAAGCCTCTCCGGCAATGCGAACGCGGAAGAACTTTACCGTGTCGGTCTGGTTTATTCGACCGGCATGGGCGTCAAGGCGGATTACGTCACGGCGCACAAATGGTTCAATCTCGCGGCCCTGCGTGGATCGTGCGAAGCCAAAACCTGCCGCAAGGAACTCGCGGACGACATGTCGTCAGATGAGATAGCCGCAGCCCAGAAAGCTGCCCGCGAATGGCTTGCTCTCGCAAATTGATCTGCAGCAACCGGGCCGTCTGGATTACCGGCCTGTTCCGGCAACGTCGTAGAACAGGCTGAAATCGATCGGCAAGGCATTGCGGATGTATTGCTGAATGAACAGGTTCTGCGACGCGATGCGCGACTTCGGCACGTAAACAACGTCGAAACGCTGCAGCGGTGCAAACTTTCGCAAGCTCCGGATTGAATATTCCGGCGCTGACGTCGAAGGACCGTGGCAAGCACTTCGCCATCCGGTTGCCGCCGCATCAGGATGACCTGACGCTCACGCGCCCTGTCGGTAAAGCCACCTGCCATGATGATGGCCTGCAACGGGTCGATCTGGCCGGGTAGATCAATGATACCGGGCTGGCCGACCTCGCCGCCCACGAAGACCCTTTGCGGTCCGAAACCGGTTGCCGTAACGGTGACGTAGGGGTCCACAAGCTGCAGGGCCAGACGCTGTATCAATTCGGCCTGCACGGCCTCCACGGGTCGGTTACCTGCGATGATCGGCTGCGTGTATGGAAGATAGATGCGCCCGTCCGGTGCGACCGTAACCGGTCCGGACAGCTCCGGGACCGAAAGCACCGTTACCTGCAATTCATCGCCGGGAAAGAGCCGGTAGGTCTGCGATGCTGGCGTGAAAGCATTATAGGTCTGCTCGGGGAAGGCCGATGGCGTGAAGTCTCCGCCGCCGCAACCTGTCGCCAGACATCCCAGACACACTGTCAGAACCGCAAGCCGCAAACCGTAACCCCTTTGTGAACTTCCGCCATCGAAACTGATGGTTAATGTTCAAGGAATTATTAAGTGGCTCCCGCGAGTCTCTGGCTTGCATCCGAATTCTTGAAAGGTCCGGTCATGGCTGCCGATGACGGGTGGAGGACAATCGAACCCGCTCGCTCCGCCACGCACCGGGTTTCCGTGGGGGGCAGCGGCCGTGTGAAGCTCGGCCTTCCCGACATTTTCGTTCTGCTCTGGCGCGCCAAATGGGGGATGGCACTGGTTGCCGCGCCAATCTTTGCGCTTGGTATCCTGGGAGCCCTTGCACTGCCGGTGAAATATGAGGCGGCATCCCGCATTCAGGTATCAGTTGGCTCGGAGCGGGTTTTCAACCCGATTGTCGGTCCGGGCCAGGGTGCGGTGCCGGAGCAGCAGGCGATCACCGAGTCCGAGATCGAGCTTCTGCAAAGCCCCGTGATTGCCGACAGGGTTATCCAGCAATTGGGACTGGCGAGGCTCTACCCCAAGACGGCCAAGGCAATTTCAGAGGCTCCGCAAGCGGAACGCCCTGTGCTTTACGAGCGCGCGATCGTTGGTCTTCAGGAGAATTTCAGCGCGGGCGCAGCCCCGAAGAATCCGGTGATCCGCACCGCTTTCAAGCACGAGAACCCGGAGATCGCCGCGCTGACCCTCAACACGATCATCGCAACATATCTGACTTACCGCGCAGAGCTCTTTTCGAACGAGGAAGGCACCGCTCTTCTTGACCAGAAGGCGCGTGCCGAAAACAAGCTGAAGGACGTTGATCTGGCACTAGAAACCTTCCTGACGACAAACTCTATCGGTGATTTCGAAACCGAAAAGACGTCCATCGCGGGCATATACGGCAACGTTACAGACCAACTCTACACCGTGGAGGCGGGTATCAGCGAAGCCCGCGGGCGACTGTCTTCGCTGAACCGTGAACTGGCCATGACCGAACCGACGATCGATCTATTTGTCGAGAGCAACGATCAGAGACAATTGATGGATCTGCGCATTCGCAAGGAGCAACTTCTTGCCACCTACCAGCCCGACACGCCGCAAGTGCGCGCTGTCGAGCGCGAGATCGCCAGAGTTGAAGCTCTGGTCGACGGGCAGGGCAGCGCGACCGGTGTGATAAGACGCGGGCCGAACGAGGTATATCAGAGCCTCGAAACCCAGCGTGCCCAACTCGAAGCGGAAGCCAATGCGCTGTCCGACCGGCTGGCTGAACTGCGTCGCCAGAAAGAACGTCTTGAAGCCCGCCAGATTACACTGACGCGGCTTGAACCGCGTTATCAGGAACTGCTGCGGGAGCGGGCGCTCCTTGAAAATCAGGTTCGCTCGCTCAGTGTCAGGTCCGAGGAGGAACGGCTGAACAGGGAAGTCTCCGAGACGGAATTCGACAACATCCAGATATTGGAGCCGGCACGGGTACCGTCGAAAGGGTCGAGCCTGCGCAAGCCGGTTGCGGTTCTGGCGCTTTTGTTTGCAGGTTTTACCGGACTGCTCGCAGGTCTGATGTGGGCGTTTACCCGGTCCACCCTTCCCACGGGCAGTTCTGCCGGGCGATCTTTCGACCTGCCGGTTCTCGCAACCGTTCCGGTCGTGAAGGGAACGCGCTGATGATTGATCTGCGCGAGCATCTGCATGGTTTGCCCCGTGACCTTTCAAGACTGGGGGGCGAGCGCGGAAAGACCATCATGGTGATCGGCGCCAATCCGGACGAAGGTGCATCCAGCGTCGCCGCATCTCTCGCTTTGTTGCTGGCAGGACGCGCACGTCGCGCCGCATGGCTCGTCGATCTTGATGTGGCCGGTCAGACCCAGTTTCGTGCTTTTCAAGCCGGGTTTGCCGGACCGGCGGGACGTCCCGGGCAAGCCTATGAGGCTTCGCTCAATGCGGCCCCGTTTTATGAGGTGCTACCAGCACTGCGAACCGCGAACGGCGAGACGCGTCAGAGCGGACGATTGCTGGTCGCGCACCGCATTGGTGCAACCCGTCTGATGGTGACACGTTTCCGGACCGAACGTTTGCGATCTGGCCAACGGGTTCAGATGCGGTCGAATCCGGCCTTCTGGGACGGCCTCAAGAAGATAGCAGACTGGTCCATCGTTGACGCTCCGGCGCTGGAAACGTCCGCTGCTGCCCTCCCGCTCGTTCGCCAGATGGACGGCGTTATTCTGGTGTTTCGGGCGGATGCCACCAACATACGTGACGTCGAGATCGCACAGCGCGAAGTCGAGGGCCATGGAGGCCGTGTCCTTGGTCTGGTGATGAATGAAGTTCGCGGCGATGCCAGGCTGGCTGACCGCTTCGCAAGCTGATGTCACAGATCATGAACCCGTCCAGCCCGGCGATCCCACGCGAAGTGGGACATGCGACAGTGAACCGGCGTTCTGTCTTCTGGCTCATCGAAGCATTTGTGGTTCTGGTATTTCTATTGCTCTTCTCCGAGGGGCTTCTCGGACGGGTGTTCGCGTCACCGCAAAACCCGGAAGGGGGCGTGTTTCTGAGACTGCTCTGGCTGCCGGTTTACGCGTTTACACTCTGCGCTCTGGCTGCGAATGCGAGAAGCGTCTGGGCGATCATCATCCGGTCGCCATTTCTGGTTCTGCTTGGCCTCATGGCAATCGCCTCCTTCGCGTGGTCCATTGATCCTTCGACAAGTTTGCGTCGCGGCATCGCGATCTTCTTTACGACCGGGTTCGGACTTTACCTGGCGGCTCGATACAACTGGCGTGAGCTTCTGACGCTTCTTGGACTGGCTTGGCTCATACTTGGTGTCGGTAGCTTTATCGCAGCCGCCGCGGTTCCGTCATTCGGGGTCATGCACGAGATACATGTCGGTGCCTGGCAGGGGCTCTGGTTCGAAAAGAACCAGCTGGGCGGACACATGGCGCGTGCCAGCTTCCTGTTCGGGTTCCTCGTAATGATGGACCCTGGGCGCAGGCGGCTCTGGATTGGCGCGCTGTTGCTGGCAGTCCTGCTGGTGCTCATGTCGACATCGAAGACTTCATTGCTTGGCATGATGCTGGGCTTCGCCGTGCTTGGTGCCGGACTATGGATGAAACGTGGTGCCGTATCTGCCATTGCGCTGGTCTGGAGCGGTGTGGCCTCGATCGGTTTTCTGGTGTTTCTTCTGGTTGCCGCGCCTGATGCGTTGGTTGCGGTCATCGGACGTGATCTCACGCTGACCGGGCGAACCGATATCTGGGAAGCCCTGTTCATGCTGATCGATGAACGGCCGCTCTTAGGGTACGGCTACGGGGCGTTCTGGGGCGAAGACAGCACGCCTGCATTCCGGGTCAGACAATTTACCGAATGGGACGTTCCGACGGCTCATAACGGTTTGATCGAGATCACACTTGCCCTCGGCAAGCTGGGGGCGGTCTGTTTTCTGATCGATTATCTTACCAACCTCTTTCGAGGGCTGAGACAGGCTTCAAGCCGTGCTTCGGGTCTCTTTGCTGTCGGATTTCTGGTTCTGTTTGCATTGTTCAGCGTATCTGAAAGCGTCGTGATGCAACAGAACAACATCATCTGGGTGATGTATGCCGCCTTTGCCGGCCGACTGGCTCTGGATGCGTCAAACCGTTCACGATCCTGTGCCGGCCAATCCGGAGTGGCCTTGAATGGCGGCGGACGACGGTCTGTTTCCGGCCTGCGGGGCCGCCTCGAGCGCTGATCTTCCGTAGAACTTGAGATCAAACGCGCCGAACCAGAGAAACTTGCCGAGGCCTTGGACGAACTTGTCAAAATAACGGGCCCTGGACGGTGATCTTGCGATCAACAATGCAACAGCAATCATTCCGAAAACCAAGCTTTGACCGACGCCGACCATGCACCAGTAGGCCAGACCGAACCAGTCCGTCGGGGACTTCTTGAGGCAGAACACGCTCGGACTTTGTCCGTATGCGAACGCCCGTTTCAGCGTATAGCGAAGCCGCGCGCGTTCTTCCGACACATGTTCGAAAACCCAGGCCCCGGGCGACCAGGCAAACTGGTGTCCGGCGGTCTTCAGCTTGAGAAACAGAAGGTCATCCTCGCCGCCGGTTTCATTCATCGAAACATCGAAGAGGGGACGTTCTGCCGGCATCAGGCGCATGTCGAAAAGCGAGTTTCCGCATCCGTAGAACGTATCGCTCAAGCCTTCGTCATCCGGTCCTTTGCGTTCGAAGAACGATCTCAGATAGGCCTCGTGTTCCATATCTTCTTCGGGCAGTTTTGTGGTCACGGGACCGAACGTCACTGGAGCTGGAAAGGCCTTGTGCGTTTTCAGAAGCGTTCGCAGCCAGATCGCAGGAGCTGACTGGTCATCATCCAGAAAAGCGACCAGATCTGTCGTGACTTCGGCAATGATGCGGTTGCGGACATTAGCCACGCCCGGCTCGGGTTCGTGAACATAACGGACAGGCACATCTTCCTGCGGCCAGTTGGTTATGAGTTCGCGAGCGCTTGCTTGCGGATCATTGTCGACGACAAGGATTTCCAGCCGGGTCCGGTCCATGCCCAGTTGCGCCATTACACTCGACAAGGCGCGTTTGAGGTCGTTTGGACGGCGGAAAGTCGGAATTGCGACGGTAAGAGAATTGGGCATGTTCAAACAAGTCCCGATATCTGGGCTGCAGGCCCGGGCGGCAAAATACGAATACCCGCATCGCGGGCGTGTTTAAGAAGCGTCGACAGAACGCCCGGCATGACACCAAACGGGCTCGGCCGCGGGCTGACATCATGCGTAAAAAGAATTAACCAGCCTGGATTCAATGCCAGTTCTTCGATGGCCCGGTGTGCACGGACAAGGCCGGTTTCATCGTCCGAGAGTTCAATGGCCCACAACTGAGCGCGATCAACCCGTCCCCGGTTAATCCCTGGAAGTATGCCCCTGAGCGTGTCGAACCGTGTCGAGAGCTGCTTTTTCGCGTCAAAGCTGGTTTCGCCATACGGAAAGGCGAAAGACCGAACCGGACGCGCAACACCGCGTTCCGCCAACCAGTCGAGATTTCGGTCCGTGTCTGCAACAATATCCGATGTCTTCGCCACAGCGCAGTCCAGATGCGTGTGGGTATGCGCGGCGATTTCATGCCCGGCTGCGGCAAGGATCGCCAGATCCTCGCTCCTGAACATTTCGCCCATGGGCGTGATCTGTCCTTCGAGTCCCGACGCAACGTAATAACCGCCGCGGGCCCCCACACGATCAAGTGCATCGGCACCGTATTGCGCAGCTGACCTTGGAAAATCGTCAAAGGTGACGCTCAATAACGGAACGTCCGTGACCAGGTGCGCAGGCGCTGCGTAGCGGTATTGCGTCAGCCGACGTCCGAGTTTGGCCGGTAGCGAGCGACTGGGTGAGTAGGCGGTTTCAGCGAGCATCCAGCGCTCCGGCATAGACGGTCGCGCGATAGAGCTTCAGAGCTGCCAGACGGACATTAACGGGCATCAGCCAGCCGGGTAGCCGTGCAATTGCTCCGAAGGCAGACTGCCAGAAGGAGCGACCCGGCAGGAACCGGATCCGGTTTGCCCATCGGTAGAGCGAGGTCTGTTTCATTTCATCGGGATGACTGTTCACGACGCGCGCAAAATTTGCGCCGGAACCGGCATACTTCCTGAGGAGAACCGGGGCGGGGTCGAGACCGGTGTGAATTGCAGCATTGTCGATATGTCGGACCGGGAAACGCCGCGCCGCACGCAGACCCCAGTCCACATCCTCCCAGCCCCATCCCTCGAAGCCGGGATCAAACGGAATGACAGCCATGATATCGCGGTGGACCAGAACATTGCTGGTGAAGACATACCGACCGGGTTCTTCCTGACGCTCCGAAGCCGGGATGCACTCCGAGGCGGCGCTCTGGGCAAGATGCAGTCCGGTCTTGCCGGTGTGTCTGAGTCCTTTGATGGAAAACCCGCCGACAACCACCTCCGGCCCGACAGAAGCCGTCAGGATGTCAAGATAACTGGCAATGAAGGCCTTGTTCAAAGGCAGCATGTCGGCATCGACGAAGAGTAGCCAGTCCGCGCGCGAAACAGACTGCAGACGATTGCGGGCGGAGGACCGGCCCTTGTTCGTATCCGCGCTGATCAGACAACCGGCACCATCAAACGAGTCCAGAGCGTCGGCGATGCGTGCTCCGAGACTGCTGTCCAGGCTGCCATCGTCATAGACCAGAATCTCGATTGTTTCACTCGACATGCACTGCGAAAGGCGGCGTATGAGTGCGCAAGGATCATCGTGATAACTCGGGATCAGCACGGAGATGGCCGGCAGCGTACGACGCCAGTGCGCGTTCTGGTGGACGCATTCTCCGGCTTCGGCGATGACGTCGTCCAGTACGCGCCTCGCCGGTGCCGAGCAGGAATGCAAGGTGTCAACGCGCATTGCTGCGGTCTCCCAACAGGCAGGGTGCGGTCATGATCATGATGTAGAGATCGAACCAGAGTGACGAGCGGTTCACATATTCCATGTCGAGGCGCACACGTTCGCGTACTTCCGCAGCAGTATGAACCGGTCCGCGCGAACCGTTGATCTGCGCCCAACCGGTCAGACCGGGCTTCACCCTGTGGCGGTGGGCATAATCGCCCACGAGCTTGTGGACCTCGGTTTCTTCGGTCGTCATGCCGACGGCATGAGGGCGGGGTCCAACAAGGGACATTTCGCCTTTGATGACGTTGAAAAGCTGCGGCAGCTCGTCAAGGCTGGATCTGCGCAGGAACCGGCCGAGCCGGGTCACGCGATCATCATCACCCACGACCTGACGGATGATACCTTCCTCAGCCAGCCTGTCCGGCCGCATTGTGCGGAACTTCCAGACACGGACGATCTGGTTGTTGAAGCCGTGGCGCTTCTGACGAAAGAAGACCGGACCTCGGCTGTCGAGCTTGATAAGGCAGGCGAGCACTGCCATCAGCGGCGCAAAGGCAACCAGCATGAGTGTAGCCAGAACCAGATCGAAAACCTGTTTCACCGCTGCGCGGCGAGCGTCCTGCGGCGCTCCCGAAACATAGGCGGCCGGAGAATTGGCGACCTGAGCCAAGCTTGCACCCTCTGGGTTGAAGTCTTCCAGATCGAGCAGAAGCACAACCCGGTTAGGCAGATAGCGCAGCTTCTCGATGAGAAGCTTGACCCGCTCCTGAGCCTTGGAAGTGACGGTGACGATGATGCGATCAACGCGCGGCAGATCGTTCCAGGCGAGGAGATCGTCGAGTGTGCCGACCACCTGAACGCCATGGATTTCGCGCGGGGCACGGCCCAGACGATCATCGAAAATGGCGACGATGTTCAGTTCGCGGTTTCCGGCGTTTTGTTCGATCAGTTTGCGGGCATTCGGCGTCGCACCGACGATCACGACATTCTCCGACAGCAAGCCCGAACGCGTCATACGCTTGAGCGTCGTCGCATAGTGGGCGTGCAGTGAAAGCAGCGCGGCTGCCGATATCGCCATGACACCGAAAATCGTTACGGCGTTTCCACCCAGATCGAAGAACAGCGCCATGACGAACAGCGCAGCCGCCAAGAGGGGCGCGACGATAGCGACACGGCCAATCTGCTTCAGAACCGGCTCGGAGAACGAGAAACTGTAGGCACCGGAACTTGCAAGCGCCCAAGCCAGGAGGGCGGGGAATACCAGATATGGCAATGCCGTGCCCAGCGGCAGAGCGAGTATGTGTGCGCCGAATGAGGCCAGACCAAATCCGCACACCAGATACAATACGCCCAGATCGATTGCCCTCGCCAGCGTTTGCAGACCATTGCGCCCCAACGACTTGTGCGATGTCAGAGGCGACAGATCATCAGTGCTTTGGCGGATGCTTTCGTGAAGCGTAAGCTTGGCGTCAGACGAGCGCTTTTCCGTGGCCGACGGCAAGTTCTCGGCCTGCCGGTCGCTCGTCAGCACGGGTTTTGCTGCAGTAAGGCTCATGAACGGACCGCTCCTCGGTTATCGGGAAGCTAACCGCGCAAAGCCAAGGAAGCGTGTTGCCGTTATCTCAAATTTATCAGAACCGATAAACGCCCGGAGGCTTAGCCGTGCGCTACATTGTCCAGACGCCGGATGCATTCGACCGGTAACCGAGCGCTTCATATGTCGCGTCCACCAGAGACTGTCCACGGGCATTGAGCAGCAGGCCATCGCCCATCCGGTTCATCGAATACGCGAAGATCAGATCGCAATCGGGATCGAAGAAGACCAGACTTCCGCCCATCCCGACATGCCCGAACGCGTTACGTCCCAGAATGACCGAGTTCAGATGTCCGAGCGGCTGGCTGCGATTGTCCATGCTTTTCATGAAGCCCTGGGCAAACCGCGTTGGAACGAGGAGTGTCGCATCCTCGCGCGTCGCAACCGAGACCTCACCCATGGCCGTGACCCGGTCCGGACTGAAAAGCGCATCTTCGCCGCGAAGCGTTGTAAACGCGCGCGCCATTCCACGGGCGTTTCCGATCCCGCCGCCGCCACCGATTTCCGCAGCATGTGCGGCGCGGCCATTGAAATCGAAATTCCCAGAGTTGAGCAGGGATAGATGCTGGATCGAGGTCGGGTCGGTCGCCAGCGTCGCGATGAAGCGGCTCACCGGAGCATTCTCGGGCGGTACGAAGGGGATCATTGGCGCGACGCGGGACTCTTCGGCTTCGGGCAAGCCAATCCACATGTCCGCGCTGACCTTGTCGGCAATTTCCTCGCGGAAGAACGTGCCCAGCGATTTGCCCGAAACGCGCCGGACCAGTTCACCCACCGTCCAGCCGAACGAGATCATGTGGTATCCGTTGCGGGTACCGGGCTCCCACCAGGGCCTTTGGCGTTCAAGTTGTGCGATCATGTACGACCAGTCGCAGTAAGCCCCGTCCTTCAGCGGGTCAGTGAAGGCAGGAACACCAGCAGCATGGTTGAGAAACATGAGAACCGTGGTTCCCTCCTTCCCATTGGCTGCATATTCGGGCCAGTATTTCGAGACGGGCGCGTTCAGATCCAGAAGCCCCCGATCGACGAGCAGGTGAGCACATAAAGCGGTTATCGCCTTGGTGCAGGAGAAGACTATGGAGATCGTATCTTCCTGCCACGGCTCTGTCCGGGCTTCATCCTTATGCCCACCCCAGAGGTCGAGTACGCTTTCCCCGTCCTTGATGACGTGCAGGCTGGCACCAACTTCATCACGCAGATCGAAATTCTCGGCGAAGGCAGCGGCGACAGCTTCCATGCTGTCGCTCATCGTACCTGAAATCATCTCGACACTCTTCATTGCTTCCTCCAGCCGGACATTGCCTGTCACTTCGCGCAGGAACGCACCTTGTCGCCGTAGGATCAAGCGCATCGGCGGTTCAAGGCTTGCTGGATGTATCACATGAGCTGCCCGGATCGTCGCCGGGCAAGCTTGTGGACAGCCGGATTTCTCGTCACGGCGACGGGCATGGCAGCCGTCGCATACGGTGTTGCAGACCCGAGACCTGGCGTCATCTCGGCAGCGACCGGACTTTCCGGCGGTCTGCTGCTCATCGGACTGACAAGCCTTGTCTGGTACGATGTCCATGCTTTTCGATTGCCGAACACAATAACCTACTCGCTTCTCGCAGCCGGCCTGGCACTGGCGGCAGCCGGACTTGCCGGTCCATCGCTTGCGATGTCGGTTGCGGGTGCGGTGGTCGGCTATGGCACAATCTGGTGTCTCGCCTACGCGTTCTCCAGACTGCGCGGGAAACAGGGAATCGGTATGGGCGATGCCAAGTTGATGGCGGTCAGCGGCGCATGGCTCGGCGTGCTTGCCCTCCCGACGATATTTCTGGTGTCCAGCCTTGTAGGCCTGATCGTCGCGCTGGTCTGTTCCCGGTTTCCGGCAATCCTCGGTGCGAAGGACACGGATGGGCAGTTGGCGATTCCCTTCGGGATCCCCATCAGCGTATCCATATGGGCTGTCTGGTTATGGCAAAGCGCAACCGGCGGAATACTGTGACAGTACAATGACAAGCCGTCCGCATACAGCTTTCTTTGCTTTATCCTTTCATGTGAGCATCCTCAACTTTTCTTTCTGACTGTCAAAAAACCGTTATGAAGCTGTGACATTGCGAGGCCAGTTCGGTTTCGAAAAGAGCTGCGATCAACGCGGCCTTTCGAAGGTGCGGACGACTAAAAACGTCACTTGCTCACCTGAGGGGGCTCAACTTATGAAGATGGCAGGAACTCTGCGCGTAATTGCACTTGCAAGCGTAGCAACAATCGCACTTGTCGGCTGTTCCGACACAACCATTGACTCGCCCGGCGCACCGACGCCCGTCGCGCCTGCTCCGGCTCCTCCGCCATCTCCTCCGCCACCTCCGGCCGCTAGCACGATCGGGCTGGTTCCTGCAGCAGGTTGCCCGACAGGTACGACACAGATCACCCTCGCAGCAGTTGCAGCGGACGGCTTTTCGAGCACCGATGTCTGCGCACTTGGCGCAACGGGTGGCCAGACCACGATCTCGTCAAACATTACCATCCCTGCAAATACGACCATTGCGCTTCAGGGCCCTGTCTTCATCGGTGCCGACGGCGGCGCGAATGCGACCGTGACCGTCGGTGCGGGGGTTCGCTTCTTTGGTGCGTCGACGACCGGCTCGGCGAACGCAACGGACGACTACCTCGTCGTCACCCGCGGCTCGCAACTCGTTGTGAACGGTACCGAAGCCAACCCCGTTCGCATGACCGCGCGTGCCGCGATCAACGACGAGGAAACAGGCTCGCGGACGCTCGCAGCCGATGATAACGGTCTCTGGGGCGGTCTTGTCATCAACGGCTTCGCGCCTATCAATGATTGCGCCGACGCAACCGCGACCGGCGGTACGGCAGGATGCGAAAAGTCGGGCGAGGGCGCTTCCGGCCTGTTCGGCGGCAGCAATCCCGCGGATACATCCGGTACCTATCGCTATCTGATCGTCGAGTATGCGGGCTCGCGCCTGACCAATGATGACGAATTGAACGGCATTGCCTTCCAGGGCGTTGGTAACGGCACGACTGCCGAATATCTGCAGGTCCACAACAACCTCGATGACGGTATCGAATGGTTCGGTGGTACGGTAAACGTGCGCTATGCCGCGGTGACCGGCGCTGGCGACGACTCCATCGACTGGACGGACGGCTGGAGCGGCTCGCTTCAGTTTGCTGCTGTTCGCTCGACCCTCCCATCTTCGGACGACCCACGCGGTATCGAAGGCGACAACCAGCGTCCAACGGACAAAACACCGTTCTCCAACCCGACCATCTCGAACTTCACTATGATCGGAACGGCCGGTAACCAGCAGGGCATCCTGCTGCGTCGCGGGACCAAGGGGCGCATCATCAATGGTGTGGTGACGGGCTTCCAGAGCGGTATCGACGTAGACGACGCGCAGACGTTCACGAACATTGCCAACAGCGAGCTGCAGATCGCCTCGATCCTGTTCGATGTCCCGACCGTGTTCGATCAGGACAGCGACCCGTTGACGGCTGCGCAGACGCTCAATGTTCGCATTGGCAACAACTCTCTGGTCGACCGTTTCTTCCCGGGTCAGGCAGAACGTAACGTTCCGGTCCAGACGCCGCCGAGCAACGGCTTCCTGGACACGACCGTGAATTATGTTGGCGCGTTCAGCCCGACCGAAACCGCGTCGAGCAGCTGGGCGAACTTTACCCTTCCCGGGACCCTGTTCGAACAGCAGGTTGCCGCGTGTCCGACCGGCACCGTCGATGCAGGCGAAATCACTGCAGCAGGCGCCTCGGCAGCGAAGAAACTTTGCCAGATCAACGGCACCAACGCGCTGACCAGCAATCTGACACTCAGCAATGGTGCAGCGATCGTCTACGAACTGGTCAATCCGGTTTTCGTAGGCGTCGATCAAGGCCCGAACCCGGCGGCCCCTGTTGCCGGATCGGCCAGTGCAACTCTGACGATCGAGCCCGGCGTCACTGTCGTCGCCGACGGCAATGACGACTATCTCGTCATCGCTCGCGGATCACGGATTGTGTCGAACGGCACAGCCAACCGTCCGGTCGTCATGACGTCCAAGGGTGTCTATACCGGTGCAACCACGGCGACTAAGTCCACCAAGGGTATCTGGGGTGGAGTGGTCATCAATGGCCGTGCGCCGATCAACGACTGCGCCGACAGCACAGCGACCGGCGGGACCGTCGGCTGCGTCAAATCGGGTGAAGGTGCGTCGGGTCTCTTCGGTGGAGCCTCTCCGTTCGACGACTCCGGTCAACTCTTCTACACTCGCGTCGAATATGCCGGTGTGCGTCTGACCAATGACGACGAACTGAACGGCATTGCCTTCCAGGGCGTCGGTTCGCAGACAGAAGCCAGCTTCCTTCAGGTCTACAACAACCTGGACGACTGCTTCGAATGGTTTGGCGGCACGGTGTCTGTTGATCACATTATTGCGCTTGGTTGTGGCGATGACTCCATCGACTGGACCGACGGTTGGACGGGCTCCGCCCAGTACGCCATCGTCTATCCGGGCGAAGGCGATATGTCAGACGACCCGCGCGGCATCGAGGGTGACAACCAGCGTCCAAACGACAAGATGCCGATCTCAGATCCGAAGATCTCCAACTTCACCGTCATCAACTCCGGTGATCCGGCAGTTGACGCTGGTGCGGTGATCCGTCGGGGAACGCGCGGTACGATCGTGAACGGTATCATTGTCGGCTTCCCGACCGGACTTGATGTGGACGATGCGGCAACCATCGCCAACTTCAACAACGGATCGCTTCGCCTGACTTCGATCTTCCTCGACAACGTCGTTGAGGTTCGTCAGGACAGCGACATTCCGAACTATGTCGACACAACGGCAACGCCGCTGAACCTGCCGAACACGCTTTCGGGCTTCTCGTTCCGCGCAGGTCGTCAGGGCGTCGTGCCGGGCGACAACGAGAACGGTGTTCCGGTCTTTGATGTCACCGGTGTCGGCACGCTCCGTCCGACGACCTATATCGGCGCCGTTCAGAATGCTAACGACACCTGGTTCCGGGGTTGGAGTGTCGACGAGAACGGGAATCTCGTCTCGCAATAACCTGAAGAACAAGGGCGGTCTCTTCGGGGGGCCGCCCTTATTCGCATTCACAGTTTTTCTTTTTCAGGCGGACCCTATTCCGCCGGTCGCTATTCTTGGGGTGAACAATGCTGACCCGTCCATCGCTTCTCCGCGCCATTCTTCTCGGCAGCGTATCTTTCGCGTTTCTCGCTCCCGCCATGGCCCAGCAGGCAGGCGCGCCGGTCGAAACCAGTGAGGACACTCAGCAGGAGATCGATACAACGACGCCTGACGATTCACGCACGCTTGAAACGGTTGAGGTACGCTACCGCTTCATCCCAGACGAAAAACGGTCCACCTCGGAAGTTTCCAGCTTGCTGGATGCGGCCGACTTCCAGCTTCAGGGCGATGCAGACGCCGCGTCCGCGCTTCGTCGGGTAGCCGGTGTGGCGACGGCAGATGACAAGTTTGTTTATGTTCGCGGTCTGAACGAGCGCTATTCCAGCGCCACCCTCAACGGATCGCCGCTTCCCAGCCCGGCACCGCTTCGCCGCGTGGCACCGCTCGACCTTTTCCCGACATCGGCCCTGTCCGGTCTGCTCGTCCAGAAGACCTATTCTCCAAACCTTCCCGGCGAATTCGGCGGAGGTCTTGTGGACATTCGCACCAAGGCAGTGCCGGATTCACGTTTCCTCGATATTTCCGTTGGTATCAGCGGCGACACAGAGACGACCTTCCAGGACGGTCTTCTGTATGACGGCTCCGATACCGACTATCTGGGCTATGATGACGGGGCGCGTGATTTGCCCAACTTCGATCTCTCGACCGAGAATACCGAGTTCGGACGCGCTCTGACGAACAATTCTTCCCTTCTGGTGGCGCAAGAAGGCGAGATCGGTCCGGATTTCTCTTTCGGCGCAACTGGCGGCGATGCATTCGACCTTACCCCGAACATTACCCTCGGCGTGCTGGCCAGTGCCGGTTACAAGAACTCATGGACCACGCGCGAAGGTATTCGCGGCCAAGCGGTTCGTCCGTCGGTAAATGACCCGACGATCGAGGCCGAAGAGCAGCGTGACCGTCGAAGCACTCAAAATACTGTTGATGTGAATGGGCTCGGCGTGATCGGCTTCGAACTTTACGACAATCACGAGATCCAGTTTACCGGTCTGATCACGCGCTCGACCGAGAAAGAGACCCGGACGGTTCTGGGTGCAACCGAAGAGGATGCTGGCGTCTTCCGTGACGACTCGCTCGAATACTTCGAACGTCAGCTCTATACCGGTCAGGCCCGTGGTGAGCATGTCTTCCCGAACCTGATGGATATGCAGATCAATTGGCGCGGGTCGTATTCCGAAGCCTTTCGCGACGCACCCTACCAGCTGTTCAATCGCTATCTTCAGGCTGCGGACGGCTCGTTCAACCTGCAATCCAGCCCGGCTGCGAACCGTTTCCAGTTCAGCCGCGTCGATGATGACACAACCGATTTCGGTCTCGATTTCCTTCTTCCCGTCCGGTTCGACGGCGACCTCTTCTCTGAAGTCGATTTGAAGGCCGGCTATGCCTACATCGAGAATGACCGTTCGGCGCAGGTCCGGATTTTCGATGTCACGGGCATCGGCAATCTCGGCACGCGGTCACGCGGCATTCGCAACGACTTCATCTATTCAACCCTGTTCAATGGCGGTGGCGGATCTGTTCAGGAGACCGGCGGCATTCAGTTCCCGGAAGCCTACCTGGCGACGCTCGAGATCGATGCCGGATACTTCCAGATTGATACGCAGATCACACCGTATCTGCGTGCCGCTCTTGGCGGACGTTATGAGTCCGCAATTCAGGCTGTCGACACGATTACGTTGGGCGGCGATCAGACGAACAACTTCGTGGAAAGCTGCATCGAGCGTCAGGCCGACCAGAGCTGCGAGGCCAAGGAAGATTTCCTCCCCGCTGCGACGATCACAATCACGCCGGTCCAGGATCTTCAGATCCGTCTGGGCTATTCCGAGACCCTGACCAGACCGCAGTTCCGCGAGCTCGCACCAACCCAGTTCGTAAATACCGAGACCGATGTGTCATTCGTTGGAAACCCGTTCCTGCAGAATGCCGCGCTTACCAACTATGATGCGCGGGCAGAATATTACTTCGGCCGCGAGCAGTTCGTGACCTTCGGTGTTTTCTACAAGGAAATGGAGAACCCGATCGAGGAAGTGCTGGTCCAGATCGGCAACGTGACGAACACCAGCTTTATCAACGTACCGTCTGCGGAGCTGTATGGGTTCGAGATCGAGTATGAACAGGTTCTGCCGGTTCGCGACTGGATTGACTGGGGCTTTTTCCAGAACCGCGATATAACGGTCAAGACGAACTACACCTGGTCAGAACTCGGAAATCTCGACGGACGGTACCATCCGCATCAACCGCGGAACGCCGACCAACCCGGTTCTCGATACCGTGGACGCTGCCGGTCGGATTTCTGATGGGCGTCGTCTTCAGGGTCAGTCTGAACACCTCTTCAACTTCCAGCTCGGCTACGAGCACGTCGACACGGGTGCAGAGTTCAACCTGTTGATCAACTTTGCCAGTGAGCGCATCCGTTCGGGCGAGTCGCTGGCTGACGGTCTGCCGGCAATCCTTGAACAGCCGCCGGTTTCTGTTGATCTGGTCTACAATCTGCCCTTCACTTTCCGGGGCGGGGAGTACGAGTTTTCCTTCAACGCCGAGAACCTTCTTGGCGACGGATATGAGGCCTTCCAGGAAGGCGGCGGCATCACGGTTGACGTTGACAGCTACGATATTGGGCCGAGCGTTTCGCTTGGTATCAAGCGCTCGTTCTGATCGCCCGTCGGGCGCGGCCTGCAGAGGTTTCTGTTTCACGTCTCGACGTGTATATAACCTATTGCAACGGCCGCGCGGGGAGGCTTGGAAACGTTTTCAGGAGGGGCTGACGCGTGAGTGTCGTTACCCATACAACGCGTCGTAATATTGAAGGTTTGCTACGTCGTGAAGGTCGGGCCGGAACGGTGTTTGGCCTTTCTGTAGACGTTATGCTTGTCGCTGCGATTGCCTTTGTTCTGGCACTCACCTTCTGGCAGCTGATGTACCCGGGGTATAACCTGACCTCGGTCCAGACAGTCAGCCTGGGCGGACCTGAAACGCGACGGCCGGTGATGGCTGATCCGTCGATCCTGTCGCGGTTCAATGCTTTCGATCGGTCTCTTTCGACTATCGTTTCGGTTGAGGAGGACGCACCCGAAACGCCGCTCAATCTTGAAATCAAGGGGTTGTTTGCCGGGGTAGACGAGGCAACCAGCCTGGTGCGTATCCTGACGCCCGATAACGAGACCCGCCGCTACCGGGTCGGAGACGAGATCGTTCCGAACGTCGTTCTGGAAAGCGTGCTCGCCGATCGTGTGATCCTGACGCGAGAAGGGCAACGTGAGACGCTCTACAAGTACGATCTTGATGAGCGGGTGTTTGCCGGGGACAATCAAACCACAGACAGCAGTCCCGACACTGTCGCAGTTGCGGACAGCAGCACTCTCGCAGGTAGAATTGCCAATATTCCAGCTTTCTATGCGGCGCTGGATGCTCAACGCGAGTTGAATGAGGACGGCGATCCCCGCATCTTGATCGGCGCAAACGGCGATGCAGAGAAGCTTGCGATGATCGGCCTGCAGACGGGCGACGAGATTGTTTCCGTTAACGGGTTCAATCTGGCAGACGAGTCACTGAGTGATCTTAATGAAAGTCTTCTGGGCGCGCAGGCGCTGGAAATCGAACGGGTTCGGAATGGCCGTATCTCGACGGTTCTGATCAATGTTGGACCTGTACAATGATGTTCAAATTCCTGGTTGAATCCGTGTCGCGAGGCCTTGTCCTTCTTGCCGTAGCCCTTTGCGGGTTGACGATAAGCGCTTCGGCGCAGGTGGATCGCGGCGATCAGGGGTCGCACATCCTCAACCTGACAGATGTCGAGATGTCCGCCTTCATCGAGGACGTCTCCATCGTCACCGGCTACACCTTCGTTGTTCATCCCCAGGTGAGGGGGCGGGTGACTGTCACCTCGCAGACGCCGATGACCGCTGCGCAGGTGTTCGATGTGTTTCTGGCTACGCTGAAAGTACATTCCTTCGTGGCTGTCCCTGCGGGCAACCGGACATACCGGATCGTACCCGAACAGGCTGCGGTTTCAGAGGCGGATGTTTCCGGTCAATCCCGGTCCGGAGCATTCGTGACGCAGGTCATCCGGCTGAACTATTTCGATGCTGTCGAAGCGGCGCAAATGATCAAACCGCTGATAAATCCTGTCGGACAGGTTTCGGCAAACACGAACAACAACACGCTTGTGGTGGTCGACTATGCCTCGAACATGCCGCGCATCCGACAGATGATCGATCAATTGGATGCGGATAACACTTCGGTGCAGACGCTGCCGCTCTCCAACATCGGTGCCAAGGAGATGGAAGCCATTCTCAACGGCCTTAACGATGAGTATTCGCTGAACTTCACGGCCGTCGGAGCTGAAAGCGCCAATGCCGTCGTCATTCGCGGCGAATCCGGAAGCGTTGAGCGCGCGCTTCGGGTTGCCCGCGAACTGGATTCTGCCGAGCGTATCCGGGACAATATCAGGGTCATCACGCTGGACAACGCAAAGGCTGAGGACATTCTGCCTGTGCTCGAGCGGATCGGCACAGCCATGTCAGCGCAGGCCGGTCCTGAAGGGGCACAAACGGCCGCACCAACGATTGCTTTCCACGAAGCGACCAACTCCCTGGTGATCAGCGCCGATTATGACGTGCTTAACGCCATGGAACGCGTCGTTCAGCAGCTCGATGTCAGACGCCCACAGGTGATGGTCGAAGCGCTTGTGGTCGAAATGTCGGATACGGCCGTCGAGGAACTGGGTTTGCAGTTCGTTGTTTCCGGTACCGGAGGCGACATACCGTTTGCATCCACGAACTTCACACGATCGGCGCCCAATATTCTTGCACTGACCGGTGCCCTCGTGAATGGCGGCGATCTTCTCGGCAGTGGCTCGACGACCGGCACCAGCAGTTTTCAGGATGCAGCTATCTCATCCTTGCTCGGTCTTGACGGACTGACCATCGGCGGTGGCGGCGTCAGCGGAAACACGCTGTTCGGGGTGATCGTCAATGCGGTCGAGAGTGATGTGAACTCGAACATATTGTCGACCCCTCAACTGATGGTCGTCGACAACGAAACCTCTTCGATAATTGTCGGTCAGGAAATCCCCATCGCGACCGGTGAGGTGCTGGGCGCGAACAATGCCAACCCGTTCCGGACCATTGAGCGCAAGGATGTCGGGGTACAACTTGATGTCACCCCGCAGATCGGGGAGGGCGACAGTGTCCGGCTGACAATCTTTCAGGAAGCCTCGAACATTGCCAGCATTGTAGGCGGAAGCACCGGCGAGATCATCACCAACAAGCGGTCAATCGAGACGACTGTCATCGCAGACAACGGCGAGATCATTGTGCTCGGTGGATTGATCGAACAGACGCTGAGCAATTCAGAAAGCAGGGTCCCGTTGCTGGGCGATCTGCCTGGCGTCGGACCGCTGTTTCGCTCGACCGGGCAGACCCGGGCCAAACGCAATCTGATGGTTTTCATCCGGCCAACTATTGTGCGCGATGTCGACGATGTGAGGCGTACGACCGCTGGGAAGTACAACTATATACGCGCTCAGGAATTGCTCCGAAACGAGGCCGGCGTGTCCGAGATCGACCGGTTCATCGGCGAAGTTCTTGGCGCGACCGTTCCTTCGCCGGCGAGATAGGCCGCGGAGCTTATGACAGATACCGCTTTCCTGCAGACACTATCCGGAGAGACCGTAGCTGATGGGCATGAGCTGTCAGCATCCGTTCTGGCTTACGCGTTCGCCAAGGAACACGGCCTGGTTCTGATGATCGAAGACGGGGAACTGGTGTGCGGCATGCGCGAAGGCGCGCGTGCATCTTCCCTTCCGGAAGCCAGACGGGTCGCGGGTCGTCCTTTCCGCATCGTCCACATGCGTTCGACGGTGTTCGATCAGGCTCTGTCGCGGGTGTATGCCTCACGCAGCCTCAGTGATGGATATGAGGCCAGCGGTCTGGAAGACCGCGAAGACCTTGCAAGCCTTGTTGATGGCATACCCCAGACGGCCGACCTTCTCGACGTTGATGATGACGCCCCGATCATTCGCCTGATCAACGGCCTGATCTTTGAGGCAGTCAAACGCAGGGCGTCCGACGTCCATATCGAGCCTTACGAGGAGAAGCTGGCAATCCGCTACCGGATCGACGGGATCTTGCAGGAGGTGCTGACGCCTTCGCGTCGCCTTGCGCCGCTTCTGGTATCCCGCATCAAGGTTATGGCGCGCCTCGATATTGCCGAAAAGCGGATGCCCCAGGACGGGCGGATTTCGTTGTCGCTTGGCGGACGCTCAATCGACGTTCGCGTCTCCACCTTGCCGTCGCGGTTCGGTGAACGGGTTGTCTTGCGCCTTCTCGACAAGGAGCATGCGCGCATCGATCTCGCCGAGCTCGGCATGGCGCAGGACACGCTGGCGCAATTAAAGACGGTGCTCACGCAGCCAAACGGTATCGTGCTGGTGACAGGGCCGACAGGGTCCGGCAAGACGACCACGCTTTATTCTGCCCTCACTTTGCTGAACAATCAGACGCGAAATATCCTGACCGTCGAAGACCCTGTCGAATACAGTCTGGACGGGGTCAACCAGACGCAGGTGAACACCAAGGTCGGGCTCACTTTTGCAGCGGGCCTGCGTGCCATTCTGCGTCAAGACCCGGACGTGGTGATGGTCGGCGAGATACGAGACGTCGAGACCGCTGATATCGCCGTACAGGCCAGTCTGACAGGACATCTGGTTCTCTCGACGGTGCACACCAACAGCGCTGTCGCCGCCGTCACCCGGCTTCGCGACATGGGGATAGAGCCTTTCCTGTTGTCCTCAACCCTGCGGGCGGTCCTGGCGCAGCGGCTGGTGCGTAGACTGTGTTCAGTCTGCAAGGATCCGTATACCCCAACGGATATTGAGCTCGCCGCGTTGGGCATCGCCGCCTCCAAAGAGCCATACGTTTTTTATCGTCCGAAGGGCTGCATGACCTGTGGTAATAGCGGCTATGACGGACGGGCAGGCATTTTTGAACTGTTGCGGGTCGATCAAGGCCTGCGGAGAATGATCCATGACTCCGGGTCCGAACAGGACATGGAATCAGCCGCGTTCGCGGTATCAGACTCGCTGTTGCGCAATGGCGTTCGTCATGTACTGAGCGGCGTGACGACAGCGGAAGAGGTCTTGCGCGTCTGCCGGAGCGAGGAGGGCAATCTTGGCAGCGTTTGACTACCTCGCACTGGATAGCTCCGGACATCGCGAAAAGGGTGTCATCGACGCCGACACCGCGCGCATGGCGAGGCGGGAGCTGCGCATGCGTCAACTTACGCCTCTGCGTATCACCGAAGGAAAACCGCTTGCCAGGCGCGGTGCATCTGGAATTGGGCGCAAGCCACTTTCAGCATCCGCAATGCTCTTGTTCACGCGGCAACTGGCCATGCTGGTTCAAAGCGGTACGCCGGTTGAAGAAGCCGTCAGCATGGCTGCAGGACAGGCCGAAACGCCGGGCGCCCGCAAGCTTCTTACTGCCCTTCGCACATCCGTGACCGAAGGCTACAGGCTCTCCGACGCCATGGCCGAGCACCCGGATGTGTTCGGAGAGCTGTATAGTTCCACGGTCGCAGCCGGGGAAACGTCTGGCGATCTCGGTCTGGTGATGGGCCGACTGGCTGATTATCTGGAGCGTTCACGCAAGGTAAGGCAGACGATCCTTGCCGCGCTTATCTACCCGCTGATCCTTGTCGTCGTCGCGCTTGTGGTGATCCTGGGATTGATGACATTTGTGGTTCCGAAAGTCGTCGAGCAGTTCCAGACCATGGACCAGGACGTGCCTGCGCTGACGCAGGCGATGATCGGGATCTCGGATTTCTTGCGCGGCTATGGTCTGATCCTTTCTGCTGGCCGTGCTTCCGGCAATCTGGCTTGGAACGCGTGCGCTGAAGATCGCGCGCTTCAAACGCGGGGTCGACGGCATTCTTCTCAGGTTGCCGGTGATCGGCAAAATGATGACCCAGATGAATGCAGCGCGCTTTGCAAGGACCTTGTCTACTCTTCTCTCCAGCGGTGCGCCTGTTCTCGAAAGTCTGGCTGCAGCCAAGGGCAGCCTCTCGAACCGCATTTTTCGCGATGCCGTAGATTCGATCTCGGTAAAGGTTCGCGAAGGGAGCGGTATCAGTTCAGCCATGAAATCTACCGGTGTCTTTCCGTCCCTTATGGTACAGCTAGCCTCAAGCGGTGAGGCGGGCGGGCAACTTCCCGTCATGCTGCTCAAGAGCGCCGAATTTCTGGAAGATGAATTTGAGTCCTCCACGACTGTTGCACTGGGGTTGCTGGAACCGCTCATCATTCTTTTTCTGGGCGGGATCGTGGCGCTCGTCGTCCTCTCGATCATGCTGCCTATCCTGCGGCTGAACACGTTCGTGATCGGCTGAACCATGAAAGGATCACCATTGACCTTTGCGCCAACCAAAACACTTCCGGCCGGATCGCCGGACCGTCAAGATGATGTCGCCGCTCCTGCTGCAGGGGCCTCTCAGCGCGATGACGGTTTCAGCCTGACTGAGATCATGGTGGCCGTTTTCATCATGGGGCTGCTTGCGACCGTCGTGCTCATCAACGTCCTGCCTGCCCGCGACACAGCGATGATACAGAAAGCACGCTCCGATATCGCAACGCTAGAGACAGCGCTCGAACAGTACCGGCTGGACATGCTCGACTATCCGGATGGCAATGATGGGTTGGCTGCACTCGTCAGTGAACCTGCCGATACACGCAATGCCGAACGCTATCGTCCCGGCGGTTATGTTTCGCGTTTGCCGCAAGACCCGTGGGGCAACGCCTACCAGTACGCCTATCCGGGTGAACGCGCGCGGATCGAGATATATTCTCTGGGCGCTGATGGTCGTCCCGGCGGCGAAGAGCTCAACGCCGATATCGGCAACTGGCAGCAATGACAAAACAGCAAGGCATCTGTGGGAACGAAGCGGGCGTAAGTCTCGTCGAAATCATGGTTGCGCTGTTCATACTGGGCCTGACCGCGAGCCTCGTCGTGATAAGTCTCCCAACACGCGGGGACGATGCAAATACGCTTGCTGCGACGCTGGTTGCGGCGACCGAGACCGCAAGAGAGCGTGCTTATGCAAGCGGTTCGGCGCATGGCGTATATATTCGGGAGGACGGGGCGCGTGTGCTCGTCTGGCGCGATGGACAATGGCGCGAAATTGCCGATCAGAAAACACGCATTTCAGGTAACGGGGACACTGGTTTTCAGTCGCTTGAAATCCTCGGCGGTCCGGTTCCTGTAACTGTTGATCTATCAGATCGCAGGACCTCGACGGATGAGGCTACCGCCGCTTTCCGTCCTGATATCTGGTTTGACCCGTCAGGGATCGCCACGCAGACCCGGCTGAAGCTGGCAGGAGAGCGGGTGGATATGACCCTCAACGTTGCGCGCTCCGGTGAGATCGATCTTGTCCCGTCGAGCTAGCTGTTCCGAGCAAAGGCCGTCAGAGGCCGGCTTCAGCCTTGTCGAGGCGATGGTTGCGCTGGCGGTATTGGGCATAGCTGCCACCGCAGCGCTGGGCCTCGTGACTCAAAACCTGCGAATGGCTGCGGATCTCGAATTGCGAACCTATGCGGGGTTCGTTGCTGAAAATCTGACGGTACAATCGCGTAATGACAGGGTGCTTGTTCTGGGCGAGACATCCGGCACCGTACCAATGGGAGGCCAGACCTTTTACTGGAAACGGGTAATTACAGATACTAGGACAGTATGGACTCAAGCGGATCGAAGTCGCCGTTTCGACCGAAGCAGACGGCCAGGTACTGGCAAGCCTCGCAAGTCTGAGAGCGACGCCATGAAGAACGATAGCGGGTTTTCGCTTGTGGAAGTTCTCGTGGCGTTATTCGTGGTCTCGCTTCTGAGCCTTACTGGCGGGGCAATGCTGACCACCGCGGTCAACAGTCGGACTGTCCTTCTGGAATCAGTCGAACAAAGCGATGCCCTGCGCCGTGCACACGGAGTGATCCGCGATGACCTTCGTCAATGGGTTCCGCGCAACTTCATCGACCGTACCGGCATCGACCTTCCCACCAGTTTCGCAGGCGGAGGAGTGCGTGATCCTGACATTCTGATGGCCTTCGTGCGCGATGGCTGGACCAATCCCGGTCTCGCTGATGACCGGAGCGGTCTCATAGCCATTCGATACCGCGTCGCAAATGGCGGGCTTGAACGGGATGTGCGTATCGCTCCGGACGGTGTGAACGGAACGGCGACGTTCACAACGCGCCTTCTTGAAGACCTTGCGGACGTTCAAATCTCGTTTCTTTCAGGCAATCGCGAAACCGCTGTCTGGGATGCAAGAAGCGCTGGCGGTAACGGCGGAGCGCCCTCCATTGTCCGGCTTGTTCTGGAACGCGAGGATGGAAGTCGGCTCGACTGGTCGTTTGCAGCCGGACAAACCCGATGAGCAAACGGGCGCTCGGCAATCCAGAACGGACTGGAGAGTCCGGCGCTGCGCTTCTCATCGCGCTGCTGATTGTCGCCACACTGTCCATTATTGCGGTCACGCTGCAGCGGGCGGGTCTGCAAGCCGTCAAATCGGCAACACTTGGCGAAGCGAGAGCGCAGACAGGCTGGCATGTGCTTGGTGCGGAAGCTCTGGCCGCGTCGCTGCTGACGCAATCGGCAGGTGCGGTGGAAGGGAAATTTACCCGCTCTACGCCCGGTCTGGGACAGCCCATCGTCTTCCCGATCGAGGCCGGACGCATCGCCGTGACCGTTGCGGATGCGTCAAACTGCTTCAATATCAATTCGCTGGCGGTGTCTGCTCAGGAAGCGGTTGAACAGAACCAGCCAGACCCTGCCCAGTTTTACGAGCGCCTTCTGATTGCAGTTGGTGTGGACCGCAATGATGTAAGCACTTTGGTCGATACGGCAGCTGACTGGGTAGATGAAGATACAGGTCCGCGTCCATTCGGGGCCGAGACGGCCTTTTATGCAAGCGGCGCGACGCCGTATGCGGCAGCAGATGCGCCAATGGTCGCCCTGAGCGAACTGCGCGCGGTCCGTGGCTATGACGCGGCTCTGGTTCAACGAATCGCGCCCTTCCTTTGCGCCCACCCGGATACGCGGATCGGGCCGTTCAACATCAATACGATGGAGCCGTGGCAATCCCCATTGCTGGTCCCGGTATTTGCAGACCTGGTCTCCCTCGAAACCCTGACCGGACTGTTGTTCGAGGAAGGGGAGCCCGGGCGCACGGTTGCAGAGTTTCTTGAAGCGCCATCGCTTGCCGCGATTGCCCCCGAGAACCGCTATGACGATGTTTTGAGCGACACGTCTACATGGTTCGACATGCGGGGAGAGGTGGTCTATCTGGACGTCCAAACGCCCTTTTATGCGCTCTTCGAAATCGATGCCGCAAGCAGCGCGCAACTTGTCCGCCGACGTCTAGGAGCAGACGAATGACCAGGTTGATCGTCTTCATGCCGCCTGAGGCAGCCGGTCCACCTGTGGACTGGTATGTCGTGAGCGATGGGGACGCGACGGTGACCGGTGACGCGGGCCAGTTGCCCGAACGTGCGGACGAGCTGGACACAACTGTTCTGGTAAGCGGTCTGGATGTAATGATCAGACGACCGTCCAGCCGCGCGAAGTCATCGACCGACCTGCGGACATCCTTGTTGTTTCAGGTCGAAGACGATCTCGCCGAGCCGCTGGATCAGCTGCACATTGCTCATGAGGCGCGGCCGGACAATGCCGACCGCCGCTGGGTGGCTATCTGTTCGCGAACGCGGATGCAGGGCTGGCTCAACTGGCTCGACGCGCACGGGCTGAGCCATGCACGGCTTGTTCCCGCTCCATCCCTGTTTGCAGGCGGACCCTCTCCGTCTCTGCATCTGTCTAACGAGTTTGCCTATCTGGCGCTGGACGACAGCATCATGACGTTCGACGCCGCTCAACGACCGCGACATCCTCGCAGGCGTCCTGCAGGAAAAGTCTCTCGACAATATCCGTCTTGAAACAACACCGCTTGCAGACCTCGAATTCCCGGCAGCCGTCACGGCTCGCCTTGGGGACAGAACGTCGCCCGTTGACTATGTGACAACTGTCTTGCGCAGTCTTGGCGCAGGCAGCGGGATTGACCTGCGGCAAGGTGCTTACAAGCGAAGAGCATCGCTGCGACTGGCACCCGGTCCCTGGAAACTCACGCTCGGACTGGCTGCAGCGCTGATACTTGTCTGGACGCTCGGGCTGGCAATGACTAGCTGGCAGATGAGCAGCCGCGCGGACGCTTTGTATGCTGAAGCCATCGAGTCCTATCGGACGATCTATCCTTCCGGCAACATTCCCGTCGACCCGGTGGCGCGGATACGATCAGACCTCGCTTTAAGCGCACGGGGCGGAGAGGCTCCCGGGTTCACCGATCTGGTAGCGCAGCTTTTTGCGGCCATCGCCGCCACTGAAGGTGTGGAATTGTCGGCGATCAGTTATAATGCGGACGTAGGCCAGATGACGGCAACCTTGCGATTTGCGGGCTATGAACCACGCGAAGCGCTCAAGCAGGCATTCGACCAATTCGGACTGATTCTCGAACTCGGCGCGTCGCGTCAATCGGGCGGGCTGATTACCGGTGATGTCATGATCGGAGCCGGGCGATGATGAATTGGTGGAATGAACGTGAGCCGCGCGAGCAGGCGCTGATTGCTGTGGCCGCGCTGCTGGCGTTGTTGCTGACTCTTTTCCAGTTTCTTTTCGTGCCGCTGATGAAGGCGCATGAGAGAGCAGGTGGCGAACTTCAGCGGATGATGGCGTTGCATGCCGGCGTCGAGCAGGGCGTGATGCAATTGCAGGCAAGACCGTCAGCAGCGGTGCCATCGGCAGTCAACGCAGACACTGGCGAAAGCCTCGAATTGACCCTCAGCCGTTCCGCGGAGGCTTCCGGCTTGCAAATCAGTCGCTTGCAGCCCGGCTCCGATGGATCGCTGACGCTCTGGTTCGATGATGCTGACCCGCTCGTGACGTTCGGATGGCTGGCCGGTTTGGAAGACCGCAATGGACTGGTAGTCATCCGCAGCAGTCTTGCCCGGGTGGAAGCGGGCACCAGTCTTCGCGGCAGCGTGACATTCGGCGATCCCAGATCGTGAAACGTTTCGTTCTGCTGCTTGTTGTTTTCGCTGTCATGGCATGCGTGGCGCTCCTTGCCTTCACACCGTTTGCGGTCGTGACCGACAGGATCGGGCAGCGCTTTCCGGCTGTGGCAATAACCGCTCCCGCCGGGACGATATGGAACGGGCAGGCAAGCGATGTCCGCCTTGGACGTCAGTCTTTGGGTACAGGGCGTTTTCAACAGTCACTCATCCCCCTGATTGGCGGAACTCTGGATAGCCGGTTTGCACTCTCGGGCGTATCACTCGTTGCCCAGGGACAGGTGCGCTTTTCAGGAAGCGGTTCGCTCCAGCTTTCGGAGTTTCGAGCTACGGGACAGACTAGCGAGCTCGTCGGTCTCGTTGAAGATATCCGGGATCTCGACGGACGATACGCGGTCGATATCGCAAGGCTGATCGTATCTGACGGAGCGTGCGTGGAAGCTGATGGGCGTGTCTGGACAGATCTTCTGACAAACCTCGATGTACGCTATCAGTGGGCCGGTCCTGAACTGGAAGGCCCGTTGTCCTGTGAGAATGGAGATATAAGACTGTCGCTCTCGGGGACCGGGGATAGCGGCGAAGCGATCAGTGTGGAACTGGTCGGGCGCATGGACGGTCGCGGATCGTTCAACACGCGGATAAGGTCTGCCGGTCCTGAACTCCGTCAGGCGGCCATTCTTCTGGGGTTTCAGGTACAGGGAGACGAACTAAGCTATGTCCGGACATTCGATTAGGGGCGCGGCTGTAGTGGCACGATGTGCGTCTCTCGCAGGCGGGCTGGCATTGCTCTGTGCGTGTCAGGTATCCCCCCAGACACAAACTGATGCGAGCGGGTTGATACCGGTTTCATCGGGTACATCTGCCCGCCAGGAGCTCCCCGCGCGAACGCTTGAGCCGGGCGCATGTGGTTTGTTTCTCTGGACACGACGTGAAAATCCGAAGTTTGTCTTCTTCAAGCCCAGCGCTCTGCCCGAAGCCGAGCTCTGGCATGACGGAAAGATGCAGACGCTTGTTCAGACATCGACCGGTGGGCGGGTATTCGGTCAGGAATTTACCGAGCAATCCTTCACCACGGCGGGTAAAACAATGCCCGTTTCCCTGACACTCCTGCCCGGGGAAACGCTTGTTGGCGGTCAACGCGTTCCGGAGGGGAACATTCGGATCACATCACCGGATGGCTGGGAATTGATTGTGCCGGTCGCCGGTGTCTTTGTCTGTCAGCCGGATTGATGATCATGGAAAAGCTGCCAATCTTTCAAGACGTTGCCGATGCCGCAAAGCGCATTCGCGGAGTTGTCCGCCATACGCCCATGATCACAAACTCCGAACTGGACAGACATGTCGGTCGTCCGGTGTTCGTGAAATGTGAACCTCTTCAGGTGACCGGATCGTTCAAGTTTCGTGGGGCCTATAACCGGCTCGTTCAGGTACCGGTAGCTGACCGTCACAAGGGCGTCGTGGCGTTTTCATCCGGCAATCATGCCCAGGGTGTGTCACGGGCGGCGGCGATGCTCGGCATCCCCGCCACTATCGTGATGCCGGAGGACGCACCCGCGATCAAGAAGGCGGGCGTCCTGCGCGATGGCGGTACAATCGTCTCGATCAATCGTCGAACGGATGACCGCGAAGCCGTGGCGCGCAAGCTCGTCGAGGAGACCGGCGCCTTGCTGGTGCCTTCCTACGACGATGCCGACATCATGGCAGGGCAGGGCAGTATTGCCATGGAAATGCTGGACGATCTTTCCGATACCAACCTTGGCAGCTTGTATTGTTGTCTCGGTGGTGGCGGCCTTCTGTCAGGCATTTCACTGGGCTTCGAAACCCGCTCGCCCAAGACGGCTCTGTTCGGCGTAGAGCCGGAGGCAATGAACGACTTTCAACGGTCGCTGAAAGCCGGCGAACGGGTCAAGGCAGACCTGGATGCCGAAACGATCTGCGATGCGCTGATGACGCCTACGCCCGGCCATCTCACCTTCGGTGTGCTCCAGCGAACGCTGACGGGCATTCACACTGTCAGCGATGACGAGGTGAAGGCAGCGATGCGGTTTGCCTTCCAGCATCTCAAAATCGTTGTTGAACCGGGCGGCGCAGCGGCGCTTGCACGCGTTCTGTCGGCCAGCTTCGAACCCGCCAATGACGGCCCGGTCGGGGTGGTGCTCACCGGCGGAAACACAGATCCGGCAACGTTTGCAGCAATCCTCGCCGACGCCTGAAGGCGCCTAGCGGTCGTCGCGCCGCAGATCCTCTTCGATCCTGAGCGGGGCGGACTGGCTCGGCGCCAATCGTGCACGATAGACCTGCGTGTTCTCCAGCACCCGCTGCACATAGTTGCGTGTCTCGGAGAACGGTATGGACTCGATCCAGTCGATCGGGTCGATCTCGCCGGTTCGCGGGTCGCCGTATTCCTGTACCCAGCGACGTGGCCGTGATGCCCCGGCATTATAGCCGGCGATAGCGAGCACCCAAGAGCCGTCGAACCGGTTCACCAGATCATCGAGGTGCGCCATGCCGAGCCGAATGGTGTATTCCGGGTCATCGATAAGCCATGAGGTCTGATAGGGAACACCTTCGCGCCGGGCCTGCTCCCTGGCCGTCGGTGGCAGAAATTGCATAATCCCGCGCGCGTTTGCGCCGCTCACAGCTGCCGGATTGAGCTCCGTTTCCTGCCGGGAGAGAGCAATGACAAGAGCGCGGTCAATTGAACTTCGGCTTTCGGGAAAGCCTGTCTTGAACAGTGGATACGCCGCAGCCGGGGTAACGATGTCCTCGCTCAGACCGGCCTTGGCGGCACGTATGCCTGCATCCGGGATATGGTAGCGGTTTCCGAGTTCGGCGAGCATCACGAACTCAGGCGCTGAGGTCAACTTGTCGTCCAGATGATAGGAGAACCGCCTGTAAGTCGATGTCTGGCCGTTCTCGCCCAGCATCATCAGAACGCGGGTCAGAGGTTTTGCCTCGAACGCAGACCGGTCGGCTGCCGAGACTGTAGGCGATGATGGGAGCGTCAGTTCACTGCGTCCGAGCTTTCTTGCCGCGAGTTGTCCGTAGAATGCCGTATAATGAGTTGCCGCTTTCTCGTACCAGCCGTTCGCTTCGGCAACATTCCCAAGCGCTGTATAGGCTTCTGCTGTCCAGTACGCGCCGCGCGACAGGCTTATCGGGCTACCAACCCGCGCTTCGAGGGTCTTGAAATGATCAACCGCCAGATCTGGTTGCCCCAGATACCGAAGGGCGATCCATCCCGCATTGAATTCCGCTTCCGCAAAATCGACCCCGGAGGTCATGCCCGTCCGTGAGGCGAGGGCATAGCCTGCCTGCCAGTCCCTGTCGCGAATGGCCCGGCGCAGATGCAGGTTCTTCTCGTCCCAGATTCTTGAATGGCCACTGTCGGGGATTAAGTCCGGGTTTATCTGGATCAATAGTGGACGGGCGTCCTCCCAGCGGTCACGCTTTCGTCGCCAGACGGAACGATCATAGAGAAGGCCGGGACTGCTCTGCAGCTCAGCCGGAACGGCATCTACAAGCCCGTCCACGCCGCCTGACCCGCCTGCAAGTGCAATTCTGGCACGCACAAGTTTCTGATATCCGCTATCAAGATAAGAGATCATTCTGGAGGCTGGTGTCCGCTGTCCTGTCCAGAGAAGAAACTCCACGCGGCTCCTGTGGTCCTCATTTGTCAGAACGGGTCCGTAGGCCGTCGCCAAGCCACTCTGCCGGCTCACGGGAAAGGTATGGTTGCGCCAGGCATCCCGGATTGTCCGTGCAGCATCTTCATTGCGTCCGACGCGCGTATAGGCTTCGGCGAGTAGGGCCTTGCCTTCGCCCGTTGCCGGTCCGGAAGCTTCAAGCCAGTTGATCTTCTGGGAATCGGTCAGTCCGGAAAGCTTGATTGCGTCTTCGGCGCGCGCGCGCACCGTAAGTTCGGAGGGCCAACCGTGCAGCCGTGAAAGGGCATCGCTCGAGACACTGAAACTTGCCCCGTCACCGCCAGAAGACGTCATCTCTCGCCACAAAAGCAGGTCGCGTGCAGTCTCGTCGGTGATCTGCCCACGGTAAAATCTGACCAGGGCCCAGTCGGCGTCTTCAGCAGCGTCCAGACCCAGCGCCAGCCGTTCGGCGTCGGTACTGTTGAGAATGCTGGAGCTGTAGCTAGGTGGCGGTTTTGCCGAAGGTGGCGACATCGCTGCAGCCGTCAGGCCAGACATAACTGCCGTAAAAGCAGCGAAAACAAGTGCGAAAAGCTTGCTCGGATATCCCGGCATAATCTGGCAATCCTGAGAGTGGGTAGGCTTTGAAGCGGAAGCTAGCTATATCGGACTGTAACGACAATGCTTTCATTCAGAACAGCGAAGGTTTCATGTTCAAAGGCTCCATTCCTGCACTGATAACGCCCTTCTCTGGCGGAAAGGTCGATTTCGACGTGTTCGAAAGACTGATCGAACGCCAGATTTCCAACGGCGCATCTGCGGTTGTTCCCTGCGGAACGACGGGCGAATCAGCAACGCTCACTCATGAGGAACATCGAAACCTTCTGGAAGCCTGTGTGGCCACGGTTCGTGGACGTGTGCCGATCATCGCCGGTTGCGGGTCGAATGCGACAGCCGAGGCGATCGAACTTGTGGCCTTTGCGAAGACTGTGGGGGCGGACGCAGCCCTATGTGTGTGCCCGTATTACAACCGGCCCGGTCAGGACGGTCTGTTTGCGCATTTTTCGGCGATCGCAGACGCCGTCGAGCTTCCGGTATTTCTTTACAATGTGCCGTCCAGAACCTCGTCAGACATCCTGCCGGAAACCGTCGCCCGGCTGTCGCGCCATCCGAATGTGATCGGTCTGAAAGATGCGACCGGAGACCTTGCGCGTGTCACCAGACATATCTCCGAATGCGAGGATAGGTTCATTCTCCTTTCGGGGGATGATCCTTCAGCGCTGGGGTTTGTCGCGATGGGCGGTACCGGCTGCATCAGCGTCACGGCAAATATCGCGCCTGCTCAGGTGGCTAAGATGATCGAGGCGGCGGCTGCGGGACGACTGGATGAGGCCCGCGAGATCGAGCGCGCGCTCTACAAGCTTCACAGCGCCCTCTTTGCTGCGCCAAGCCCGGGTCCGGCAAAGCTTGCGCTTTCCATGCTTGGTCATTGTGAACCGGATATCAGGCTACCACTGCTCGTACCGGACCCGGAGGTCGGAAGGAAGCTGGAGGAAGCGATGCGACTTGCCGGGGTGAGGAACGGACATGGCCGGACGTAAACTGGTTGCCGAAAACCGGCGTGCGCGGCGCGATTATACCATCGAGGATACCTTCGAGGCGGGCCTGATGTTGTTGGGAACCGAGGTCAAGAGCCTGCGGATCGGACGCGCCAACATCGCCGAGGCCTATGCGCGTATCGATGACGGGGCGTTGACGCTGATCAATTCCGACATCCCCATCTATCCACCGGCGAACCGCGAAAATCACGCGCCCAAAAGACCCCGCAAACTGCTGTTGAACAGGCGTGAAATCGCCAAGATCGGTGCCGGTATCGAGCGCGAAGGCCGCACTGTCGTTCCGCTGAAGCTCTATTTCAACGAACGCGGGCTGGCCAAGCTTGAACTCGGTCTGGCCATGGGGCGCAAGACCGTCGACAAGCGCCACGCTGTCAAGGAACGCGACTGGAACCGGAACAAGGCACGGCTGTTGCGCGAGCGCGGCTAGCGGTCAGTCGCCCAGTATTCTGCGCACGCGGCGGAATACGTCAGCGAACATGTCTTCTGTCAGGCGGCCGGTATTCGTGTTGTAGCGCGAGCAGTGATAACTCGAGATCAGGAAGACAGGTGGCTTCCCGTCCTTGACCGGCACCTTGTAGCTTGAGTTGTGGCCGAACGGTACGCCGGAGAGCTTTAACCCTAGCGCGCGGGCCGTGCTGTCATGTGCGATCTTCCCGAGCGGCAGGATGACCTGCAGGTTCGGCATGTCCGCCACGAGATGTTTCAGAAACCGGCGGCAGGTTCTGATCTCCAGTCCCACCGGCTTGTTTTCCGGCGGAACGCAACGGACAGCGTTGGTGATCATGCAGTCGTTCAGGCGCAGTCGATCGTTCGGATGTCCCTGATACTTGTCGTTCGAAAAACCGAATGCGCCCAGCGTCTTGTAGAGCAGGTCACCCGCATAATCGCCGGTGAAAGGACGGCCCGTCGCATTCGCACCCTTCAGGCCCGGCGCAAGTCCGACGACCAGTAGCCGAGCCTGACGGTCACCGAAGGATGGAACCGGCGCATTGAAGAAGTCGGGGTGGCGGGCTTCGTTCTCATCGCGAAAGGCGGCAAGTCGCGGGCAGAGGCGGCAATTGTGCGGAGGTTCACTGTTCACGTTCGGGTGTCGATCTCATCGTCATAATCTTCGTCGTCCTCTTCATCCTCCGGACGCGACGGTCTGGCAACGAGTGGTTCCAGATCGACAAGGTCGATAAAACTGTCCGCCGTGCGCCGCAGTTCGTCGGAGATCATCACCGGTTGGCTGCGGACGGTCGAGACAATGCTGACCCGAACCCCTTTTTCCTTCACGGCCTCGACCGCGCGGCGAAGATCCCCGTCGCCGGAGAACACCACCATATGGTCGATGTGTGGAACCAGGTTGAGCATGTCGACGGCAATCTTGACATCCATATCCCCTTTGATCCTGCGCCGGCCGTCACGGTCAGTAAATTCGCGCGCTGGCTTCGTGATGACGTTGAACCCATTGTATTGCAGCCAGTCGACCAGAGGCCGGATAGGAGAGTAATCATCATTCTCGATCAGGGCCGTATAATAATAGGCGCGCAAAAGCCTCCCGCGCTTTCGAAACTCGGCCAATAGCCGACGATAGTCGATTTCAAGGTCAATGGCCTTTGAAGCGGCATAGAGGTTTGCACCATCTATAAAGAGGGCAATCCGTTCATTCTGGTAAAATGCCAAGGGTATGTGTCCTGCAAAGTTTTATTCTAATGATATGAAATGCCTACGGTAACGCGGTGCAAAGGTTCCGGATTCGAATAAAATGTAAAACGATACCGGGGCTGTCGCCGGATGCGTCTGAATAGGCCAATCCAGGCTTTAATCCTTGCCAGTGTGACGTTCGCGCGTTAGGGGATGCGATTGAATATTATCAGGAGAAGTCATGGCCCGGGTCACCGTCGAAGACTGTCTGGACAAGGTCGACAACAGGTTTCAGCTCGTTTTGCTGGCTGCACACCGTGCACGCATGATCCGGGAAGGATCGCCCCTGAGCATCAGCCGCGACAATGACAAGGATCCGGTCGTCGCCCTGCGGGAGATCGCTGAGGAATCGATCAAGGTGAAAGACGTCAAGGAAGCGTTCATCAGCAATCTTCAGGACGTGCGTCCGAATGAAGAGACCGAGCGCGAAGAAGACAAGAAGGCGCTTCAGGCGGCACCTACCACGTCGGAAGAAGACGTGATGAAGGCTTATCAGGCCGAGATGGAATCTGCGCGGGATGACCGTTACTGAGCCTCCAGAGGCAGCACGCAAATCTGACGGTCAGATAGGTCCGGGCGCGGACCTTTCCAGAAGAAAAATAATACGCGCGTTCGAGTTGTCGGAGCGCGTACGCCTGTATGCGCCGGGCAGCGATACGGAAATGATCAACCGCGCCTACGTCTATGCCGTCAGCCAGCACGGGACGCAGAAACGCAAGTCCGGCGAGCCGTATTTCCACCATCCTGTCGCCGTGTCCGCCGTTCTGGTTGACCTGAAGCTTGATGTCGCGACGATTGTTGCAGCGCTTCTGCATGACACCGTCGAGGATACCGAAGCGACGCAGGCCGAGCTCAGCGAGACGTTCAGCCCTGAAGTTGCCCGGCTTGTCGATGGCGTGACGAAACTGCGCGATCTGGAGTACCAGTCGGCACATTCCAAACAGGCACAAAACTTCCAGAAATTCATTCTGGCGTCGGTCAAGGACCTGCGGGTCCTTTTGATCAAGCTGGCCGATCGTTTGCACAACATGCGTACCATTGGGTACCTGTCGAACCCGCAAAAGCGCTTGCGCATCGCGAACGAGACGATCGAGATCTATGCGCCGCTTGCGCGTCAGGTCGGTCTGTACTCGATCGCTGCAGAGCTTGAAGATCTGTCCTTCGCCGAGATCAACGCCGAAGGGCGCGCCAGCATCCTCGCCCGTCTGGAAACGCTCGAACTGGAGAGCAGCGAAGACCTCGAGAACATCCGTCAGCAACTCAGCAAGCTTCTCGTGGAGGCCGGTGTCCATGTGCGCATTACCGGACGTCGCAAACAGCCCTATTCAATTTCCCAGAAGATGAAACGCAAGGATATCCGGTTTCGAGACGTGGCCGATATCTTTGCCTACCGGTTGATCGTCCCAACGGTGGACGATTGCTATCGTACGCTTCAACTTGTTCATCTGAACTGGAAGGCGCTCAACGACCGGTTCCGCGACTATATCTCCTGGCCGAAGGTCAACGGTTATCGCTCCATTCACACAACGATTTACGGGCCGGGCAACCGCAAGATCGAGTTACAAATCCGTACCGAAGCTATGCACGCGACAGCCGAGAAAGGTATCGCAGCACATTGGGCGTACAAGAACGATACCTATGGTTTCGACCCGGAATCAGCGCGTGCTTCAGGGCTGGATATCGACAAGTTTCTGACGGCCTTCGAAGCGATCATCTCCGATGGTGCCGACCCGCAGGAAACGTTCGAGCACGCCAAGCTCGAAATGTACCACGACCATGTGTTCACCTTCACGCCCAAGGGGCGACTGGTGACGTTGCCGCAAGGCGCGATGCCGCTTGATTTTGCCTATCGTGTGCATACCCGTCTCGGCGATACGTGTTGTGGATGCCGGATCAATGGCGAGACCCGGCCACTGAAGACCGTTCTGAAAACAGGCGATGTGGTCGAGATTCTGCGCAGCGAAGCGCCCTCGGTCATTCCCGGTTGGGAAGCCCTTACGCGCACCGGACGTGCCAAGTCCGCGATCAAACGGCTTGTGCGCACTCAGCGACGCGATGATTTCGTCTCGATCGGCAGGCGCCATTTCGAACACGCGCTTCATCGCATCGGCCTTGTGGCCTCCGATCTGAATATGGAGAACATTGCCCACCGCGTCGGTGAGGAGACAGCCGATGACCTTTACCACGAAATCGGCACCAAGAACCGCACGACAAACGATGTTCTGATGGTCGCCTTTCCCGGTCACGCCGAAAACCTGCAGCCCAGCTCAGGCATGCTGCGGCTGAGTGACGAGACGGCGCAGGATCTGATTTCCATCAGCGGTCTGCCCACGGGCGGTGCGTTGACACTGTGCAAGATGTGCTGTCCGCTTCCAGGCGACAGGATCGTCGGGACGCAGGAAAATGCCGGGCCTATCATCGTTCACGCGATAGACTGCGGATCGCTGGAGAGCAGCGATGACGCCGAGATCCAGTGGTATGACATGTCATGGCTTCCCGACAGCGACAGCCCGGTCTCCGCGCATGGACGCATTGTCGTCAGCGCATCCAACAAGCGCGGGGTTCTGGCAAAGCTTTGCGGCATGGTGGCCGATGGCGGGGGAAATATCATCGGGGTGCAGACGACCGGCCAGGACATTGATTTTATCGACCTCCTCTTCGATATCGAGGTGGAAGACCTTCGTCACCTGAGCCGGTTGCTGGCATCCTTGCAGGCAATGTCGGTTGTCGACAGCGCCGAACGCATGAGGACCTGAATGAACACCGATGATGTACTTGACGCATTCCGCAAGGCCGACGCTCTTCTGGAAGGCCATTTTATCCTGTCTTCGGGGCGTCGTAGCCCGGTCTTTCTGCAGAAGGCGCTCGTCTTCTCGAAACCGGCTATCTCCGAGAGCCTCTGCAAGGCGCTCGCAGCAAAGATCACCCATCAGTTTGGTGACGTCGACATCGTCGCGGGGCCTGCCATTGGTGGTATCGTTCCGGGCTATGAAATGGCCCGGCAGTTGAACGCGCGTGCGATCTTTGCCGAACGCGAAGGCGGCGTTCTGCAGTTCCGGCGCGGGTTTGCGATCGCTCCCGGCGAGCGCGTATTGCTGATGGAAGACATCGTCACTACCGGAAAATCCTTTCGTGAAACCGTGGAAGCACTTGCGCGTCTTGATGGCGAACTTGTGGGCGGCGCTTGCATCATCGACCGCTCAGGCGGGCGGGCCGATGTCGGCACGCAGCTCGTCTCGCTCGCACAGGTCTCGTTTCCGGATTACGACCCGGACGATCTCCCGCCGGAACTGGCTGACATTCCAGCGATCAAGCCCGGTAGCCGGGGTCTTGCATGACGGCTTCGCGTATTCGGCTTGGAGTGAATATCGACCATGTTGCAACGGTCCGGAACGCCCGCGGAGGAGTGCATCCAGATCCGGCGCGGGCGGCCAGGTTAGCAGAGCAGGCGGGAGCCGATGGTCTGACCTTTCATTTGCGTGAGGATCGGCGCCACATTCGAGACACCGACCTTGCCGCCATTCGTTCAGCTGTTTCTCTCCCGATCAACATGGAGATGGCTGCGAGCGACGAGATGGTCGCTATTGCCGAGGGTTTTGTGCCCGAAACGGCGATGTTCGTTCCTGAAAAACGCGCTGAGCTGACGACTGAGGGCGGGCTTGATGCTGCGCGTCACCATATCACGCTCAGCGTATATGTCCGGCGGATGCAGGCGGCCGGATCGCGGGTGTCCTTCTTCATCGATCCTGAAGAAGATCAGGTCCGGGCAGCGGCCGACATGGGCGTGGAGATTTGCGAACTGCATACCGGCCCGTACGTCGAGGCAGTTCAATCCGGCGTGATCGATGATGCCGATCTTGAGTTGGGACGGCTGCGCAAGGCAGCAGGTCTGGCTTTGAAACTGGGGCTGGAGCCGCAAGCCGGGCACGGGCTGACATTTGATACGGTCGGGCCGGTTGCGGCCATTCCGGAACTGACAGAGCTCAATATCGGCCATTTCCTGATTGGCGAAGCGGTGTTTGTCGGTCTTGAGACGGCTATCAAGGAAATGCGCGCACGTATGGATGCAGCCAGGGCGTGATTATCGGTATCGGTCAGGACATGGCGGACATCCGGCGGTTCGAGAAGACGCTCGCCCGGTTCGGCGACAGGTTTCGCCACCGCGTCTTTACCGAGGGAGAAATTGCAAAGGCTGAAAGTCGCAAACTGTCGGTGGCGACGTATGCCAAGCGGTTTGCCGCCAAGGAAGCGTGCGCTAAAGCGCTCGGCACCGGGGTTCCAAGGCGCGGCGTCCACTGGAAGCATATGGAGGTTGTGAACCTTCCGTCGGGCAAGCCGACCTTCAAACTCACCGGTGGCGCGCAGAAGCGGCTGGCAGAGATGCTGCCCGAGAACCATGAGGCACATATCCATCTTTCGATTACTGATGATTATCCGTATGCGTTGGCGATGGTCATTATCGAAAGCTTCCCGCGCGGGTCTGCGCAATGAAGCCGACCCGTCCCAAACGCACACGGCTGCGGGCATCGGCAAAGCACCTGTCCCGGCAACCAAAGCTTGATCCTGAAGCACGAAAGGCGCTGGAGGCGAATGTCGGGTACGCGTTCACCGTTCCGGCAATTCTGGACCGGGCCGTGACGCATGGCAGTGCGCTTGCAAACCTTGAAGGCAAGCGAAGCTATGAGCGTCTTGAATTTCTTGGAGATCGTGTGCTCGGCCTGGTCATAGCCGAACACCTCATTGCGGTTTTCCCGAATGAGAGCGAAGGCGGGTTGGCGTCGAGGCTCAACGCGCTGGTGAACCGCGATGCCTGCGCGCAGGTGGCGCGTCAGATTGATCTTGGAACCCATGTCCTGATGGATGCTTCAGAGGCCCGTTCAGGCGGACGCGATAAAGCGTCCATTCTCGCCGATGCCTGCGAAGCGCTGATCGGTGCGATATATCAGGATGGCGGGCTGAAGGCGGCGCGGACGTTCATTCTTGCAAAATGGCGCGAGCCGTTGGGGCAGTTGGCCGTCCGCCCGCGCGATCCGAAATCAACCCTGCAGGAATGGGCGCAGGCCAACGGCCACGCGATACCAACCTACGAGATCGTTGGCCGTGTCGGGCCGGACCATGAACCGGTTTTTGCTGCGCGTGTTCTCGTGGGGGGCTTGCCCCCGGTTGAGGGACGTGGGCAAACCAAACAGGATGCCCAGCGCAATGCCGCGAGTGCCATGCTGGCCGACGAAAGATACCTCACTATGAAAGACAGCCCCGAATGACGCCCGCCGAAACCGAGGTAAATACTAAGGCTGGCTTCGTGGCCGTCATTGGCTCGCCAAATGCCGGCAAGTCGACATTGGTCAACCGGCTCGTCGGAATGAAGATCGCCATCGTGACCCACAAGGTTCAGACAACACGGTTCCCTGTGCGCGGCGTCCTGACCGAAGGCGATGTGCAGATGGTGCTTGTCGATACACCCGGTATCTTCAATGCCAAACGCAAGCTGGAGCGCGCCATGGTGCGATCCGCCAGAAGCGGTGCCGAAGATGCGGATGCTATTGTACATCTCGTCGATGCGTCAGCTTGGGTGGCAGAGGCGCAGGGCCGGGTTACTGCGGGCCAGAAGCATTCCATCACGGACGACAAGACCGTGATGGAAGACCTCGAACGTCTTGGCAGGAAGGCATTTCTGGCACTCAACAAGATTGACCTTTTCCCGCACGAAGCCGTATTGCCCCTGCTGGCGGAATTTTCGTCTCGGTCTGTCTATTCGGAGATGTTTCCGATTTCGGCTGCAAATGGCGACGGTGTGGACCGGTTGAAGTCTGCACTGGCAGATCTGATGCCGCAAAGCCCGTTCCTGTTCGACCCCGAACAGTCCGCCGATCTGCCGCTTCGTCTTCTGGCCTCCGAGATCACGCGCGAGAAGCTGATGCTGCGACTGCATGACGAGCTACCCTACCAGCTCACGGTCGAGACCGAGAAATGGGAAGAACGCAAGGATGGATCAGTCAAGATCGATCAGGTCATCATCGTGGGTCGCGAGACGCACAAGGGCATGGTGCTTGGAAAACAGGGGCGCACGGTTAAGGAGATCGGCAAGCTGGCGCGTGAAGAGCTGAGCGAGCTGTTCGAGCGACCCGTGCATCTCTTCCTGTTCGTCAAGATCGACGAAAAATGGGCCGAAAAGCGCGACTCATACGAACCCTTTGGTCTGGACTTCAACGTCTGACGCTATGGATTGGCGCGACGAAGGCATCGTTATCGCAGGGCGCCGGTTCGGCGAATCCGGGCTGATCCTTGAGGTCTTCACGGCAACGGGCGGCAAGCGGGCCGGCCTCGTCTATGGCGGTGCCAGCCGCAGCAAGCGCGCCTCCATGGAAGTCGGTAACTCGCTCGATCTGGAATGGCGCGGACGTTCAGCCGATCAGTTGGGGCATTTCTCGATTGCAGAAGTCTACACCCAGCGTTCGGCGGCCTTGCTGGAAGACCGTGAAGGGCTTTATGCGCTCGCATCCGCAACAGCGATCCTGTCAGCCGCATTGCCTGAAACAGAAACCTATCCGCAACTCTATCAGGCAAGCGTCCTGCTGCTGGACAAGCTGGGTGAACAAGAGGTCTGGCCCGCACTTTATGTGCGTTGGGAAGCTGGGGTTCTGGCAACGCTTGGTTTCGGGCTGGACCTATCGCGATGTGCTCTGACCGGGGCTGAAACAGGTATGACACATGTCTCGCCGCGCACGGGTCGCGCGGTATGCGGATCGGCAGCGCCCGAATTCGTCGACAAGCTGCTTCCGCTCCCGGCATTCCTGATCGACCCCTCCGCTCCGGCCAGCCCGGAAGACATCGGTGCGGGTATGCGGCTGACCGGTTATTTCCTCGAGAACCGGCTGTTTGCCGACATGCACAAGCCGCCGCCTGTCGCCCGCGAGCAGATGATTTCAAGGCTTGTCGCAAAGTCGTGGATAACTGCATGAGGTGACGGGTGGATCGGTTAGACTGATCAGCGCGAATCACATGGAACATGCAGCATGAGTGACCTTCTGGAACCGGACGTACCGGACAATATCGTTGAAGAGTCGCTCAACGATGCGCTCTCACGGCGCTATCTTGCCTATGCGTTGTCGACAATAACCTCGCGCGCCCTTCCGGACGTTCGGGACGGTTTGAAACCCGTCCAGCGGCGCATTCTTTATGCCATGCGCGAACTGCGACTGAACCCGAACACGGCGTTTCGCAAATGCGCCAAGATCGTCGGTGAGGTGATGGGTAACTATCACCCGCACGGCGACAGCGCGATCTACGATACACTCGTCCGGCTCGCACAAGGGTTTTCCGTCCGCTATCCATTGGTCGACGGTCAGGGCAATTTCGGCAATATTGACGGCGATTCAGCTGCTGCGATGCGCTACACTGAAAGCCGGATGACAGAAGCCGCGCGGCTGCTTCTCGAGGGGCTGGATGAGAACGCCGTCGACTTCCGCGAGACCTATGACGAACAGGACTCCGAACCTGTTGTCCTGCCCGCAAGCTTCCCGAACCTTCTTGCCAATGGGGCGACAGGCATTGCGGTCGGGATGGCAACCAGTATTCCACCCCACAATGCTGCCGAGCTGATCGATGCAACCCTGCACCTGATCAAGCGACCGGACGCCTCTACCGCTGACCTGATGAAGTATGTGCCCGGCCCGGATTTCCCGACCGGCGGGGTGATCGTCGAACCTTCGGACTCGATGCTCGACGCCTATGAAACCGGGCGGGGTGGCTTTCGTATCCGCGCAAAATGGGAACTGGAGGTTCTTGGCCGTGGTCTCTGGCAGATCGTCGTCACCGAAATTCCCTATCAGGTTCAGAAGGGCAAACTGATCGAACGTATTGCCGAACTTCTGGACCAGAAGAAGCTGCCCTTGCTCGGTGATGTACGCGACGAGTCGGCAGAAGATATACGCGTCGTCATCGAGCCCCGGTCGAAAACCGCCGATCCGAACCTTCTTATGGAAGGCCTGTTCAAGCTGTCCGATCTGGAAAGCAGGTTCTCGCTCAACCTCAATGTTCTCGATGGCGGCGCGCCAAAAGTCATGGGCCTGAAGCCGGTCCTGCGTGCATATCTCGATCATCGCCGCGAGGTCGTGATCCGCCGGGCGCAGTTCCGTCTGGAAAAAGTCGAGGCGCGGCTTCACATTCTCGACGGATATCTGATTGCCTTCCCGAACATCGACGAAGTCATCCGCATTATCCGCGAAGACGATGAGCCAAAACCGGTTCTTATGTCTACGTTCAGTCTTTCCGATATCCAGGCGGAAGCGATCCTCAACCTCAGACTGCGGGCTCTTCGCAAGCTTGAGGAAATGGCGTTGCGCAGTGAACATGCCAAGCTTTCCGCTGAACGCGACAGCCATACGGCTTTGCTGGCTTCGGAAGACCGGCAGTGGAATCAGGTTTCCGAAGAGCTCACCACGGCGCGTGAGACCTTCGATCCACGCACGGAGCTGGGCCGCCGTCGCTCGCAATTCGCCAGCGCGCCCGATGCCGAACTTGCCGAAGCCGCTGCCGAAGCGTCGATTACGCGTGAGCCCATAACGGTAGTACTTTCCCGGCAAGGCTGGATACGTGCCCTGCGCGGTCACCAGAACGATATGACCAAGGTAAAGTTCAAGGATGGGGATTCGCTCTTCCTGTCTGTTGCGATGCAGACAACGGACAAGCTTGTCCTGATGGCGAGCGATGGCCGCGCCTTCACGCTTGCGGGTGATCAGCTTCCAGGCGGCCGAGGGCAGGGTGAACCGATACGCCTGTCTATCGAGCTTGGGGAAAATGAAGCGATCGTCACGATGTTCGCCGCCGACATGCAGCGCAAACGACTGCTCGCGTCTGATGCCGGGTATGGCTTCATTGTTGCCGAAGCTGAATGCCTGTCCCAGCGCAAGGCAGGCAAGCAGGTGATGAACCCGCCGCCGGGCGGGGAGCTGACTGTCTGCCGGATTGCCGATGGCAACCGGGTTGCCGTGATCGGCGAAAACCGGAAGCTTCTCATTTTTGATCGTGACGAGTTGCCCGAGATGGCACGCGGCAAGGGCGTGAAGCTGCAAGGATACAAGGATGGCGGACTCGCGGACGTGATGGTCTTCGCGTCTGAGGACGGGCTTGCCGTAAGCGATCCGTCCGGTCGGACGCGGACATTCCCGGACTGGAAAGACTGGATCGGAAAGCGCGCCGGGGCGGGCCGCATGGCGCCGCGCGGATTTCCAAGATCCGGGCGTTTTAGCACCGGCTGAGCAAACGGCTTCTTTTCTTGTGTAATTACGTGTTGGCGCTAGTCTCAGCACTTTCGGGGAGGGTTTTTACGTGACGACATTCTTTATCGTGCTGGGCATACTGGTGGTGCTCGCGGTCATCGTCATCGGCATATACAACAGTCTGGTGTCCAAGCGTCAGACCTGCAATCAGGCGTTTGCGGATGTCGATGTGCAGCTAAAGCAGCGCCAGAACCTCGTTCCCAATCTCGTCGAGACGGTCAAAGGGTATGCCAGCCATGAGAAAGATACCCTGATGCAGGTTGTCGAGGCCCGTAACTCCGCGATCAGCGCGCAAGGCCCCGCAGACTCCGCTCGCGCGGAAGGCATGCTGGCATCGTCGCTCGCCCGCTTGTTCGCTCTGGCTGAGAACTATCCCGATCTGAAAGCGAGCCAGAACTTCAAGCAGTTGCAGGAAGAACTCTCCACCATCGAGGACAAGCTCGCCGCGGCGCGCCGGTTCTTCAACTCAGCAGTGGCAGATTTCAACACAGCTATCGAACAGTTTCCTGCGGCCCTGTTTGCCTCGACATTCGGCTTTACGAAACGCGAATTCTTCGATGTGGGCGATGATGCCCGTGTCGGACTGTCCACCGTTCCGGATGTGAAATTCTAGACGGCTCTTCGCTCGGGCTAGGACCGCGTCAGTGACGGAAGCCAGGTCGCCAGTCCCGGAATGGCGACCACAAGAAGAATGGCGCAGATCTGCAGCCCGACGAATGGCACAGCTCCCCGCCAGATCTGGCCGGTCGAAATACTGGCTGGAGCCGCACCGCGCAAATAGAACAGCGCGAAGCCGAACGGCGGGGTCAGGAAGCTGGTCTGCAGGTTCATGGCCATCAGGACCCCCAGCCATAGCGGGTCGACCCCCATCATGATCAAGGGCGGCGCGACCAGCGGCACCACCACGAAGGTGATCTCGATAAAGTCGAGGAAGAAGCCCAGAACGAACATGACGCCCATGACGAGCGCAAGCGACCCCCACACACCGCCGGGAATGAGCGTCAGAAAGTGCTCCACATAGTCATCGCCGCCAAAGCCCCGGAACACGATAGAGAACAGAGCTGCGCCGATGAGTATGACGAAGACCATCGTTGTTACTTCTGCGGCCGAACGCAGAACCGTTCTGAGTTGACCGCTTTTGCGCAGGGTTGCGAGGCCACCAAACGGGATGCCCAGAATGGCAATTACGCTCAGCAGCATGGCAGCCATACGGGCAAGACCGTCCAGCGTTCCGGTCTCCGCCTGATTGGCGCGCATATCAAAAAAGACGTTCAGCGCCAGCAGCGCCGCCAGTGCGATCAGGCTGCCTGCGCTTAGCAGCAGCCTGGATGTCATGCGGCCGGTCAGCTTGTATTCAAGCCGGATGCCAGCCAGCAGGATTGCGCCGACAGCGCCAATGGCTGCCGCTTCAGTTGGCGAGGCGATACCGAATATGATCGATCCCAGAACAGCCAGAATAAGCGTCAGTGGCGCTCCAAGTGCGAACAGGGCCTTGCCGGGGGCAACCCGGTCTTCCTCGGCAGTCGGCCCCCGGACGGGAGCCGGGCAGGAAGAGGGTTTCAACCAGGTCGTCAGAAAGATGTAGAGCAGATAGATGCCGACCAGCATGAGACCGGGCAACAACGCTCCGGAAAACAGATCGCCCACCGAGATGGCAGAGGGCGGCAAACCGGCTTCTTGCCTGGCAACCTGGTTGGCGTTCGACAGCACGTCCGCGAGAAGGATCAGGACAATGGAGGGCGGTATGATCTGCCCCAGCGTTCCCGACGCTGCGATGGTTCCGGTCGAGAGTGCAGGGGAGTATCCCTGCCGCAGCATTGTGGGCAGCGCGATGAGCGCCATGGTGACCACGGTCGCGCCGACAATGCCGGTCGACGCCGCGAGAAGTGCGCCGACCAGCACAACGGCGTATGCAAGTCCGCCGCGCACGCGGACGAGGAGGGCGCTGGCAGTCTCCAGAAGGTCTTCGGCAATGCGCGACCGTTCAAGGACAACGCCCATGAGGATAAACAGCGGGACGGCGAAGAGTATCTGGTTTTCCATCGCGCCAATGATGCGCAAGGGAAAGGCGCGCAGATACGCCGGTTCAAACGCGCCTATGGCTATTCCGAGGATTGCGAACAGCAGAGCCACACCGCCGAGCGTAAAGGCGACCCGGTAGCCTGCAAGCAGAACCGCGCAAACGGACACAAACATCGCAAGGGCCAGAAGGCCGGACACGTCCATTCAGGTCTCCAGCGTTAGGCGAGTTGCGTTGCGGATGGTCAGTGCGGCAGCAATGGCCTCGCACCATCCCTGTAAAAGCAGCATTGCGGCAAACACGGGCACGAGAGACTTGAAGAGATACTGGATCGGGAGGCCGTCCGTTTCGGATGAGCCTTCGAGAATCTGCCAGGAGACTGCGAGCGTCGGTGCGTAGGTTTGCAGGATCAGTATCAGAAGGGGCAGCAAGAGTAGGTAAAAGCCCAACAGATCAACGATGGCTTTCCCGGATGGCGACAGCTTGCCGTAGATGATATCGACCCGAACGTGAGCATTGGTTGCCAGCGCACCTGCTGCGGCCAGCAGGAACCCTGCGGCGAAGCAGTACAGCACAATCTCGTTCAACCATGTGAACGAGAGTCCGAACATGTATCGCGCCAGAACGGCGATGACCTGCACGATTGCCATGATGGCGAGCAACCATCCAGACAGGGTCAGGCCCGCACTGTTAGTTCTCGTAATGAACCGTGACCCTTGGAGCCAGTTTCCGGCAAGAGCAGGGACCACCAAAAGCACAAAAGGCAGAAGCAGAAGGGGCGATAGCGCGAGCCCCAACACTTGCAGGCCGTCCCCGACAGCCAGTGCGCCCTGTGAGACCGGCCCCACCGCCCCTAGCCGTTCGTTTCGAGGTCACGGCTGGAATAGTACGGTCCTTCGGAAACCGACGCCCATCCGCGCATGCTTTTCAAGGCTGTTTCGAAGGACTCGTATATCCGCTTTGAAAGATCGTCGCCTGAACCGGCATCGGAACGGACGTCGCGCGAAATCGACGAGACGCGCGACATGATCTCGGGCGAGAACCTTCGCATTTGTACGCCGTGGTCCTTGATGAGTGTTTCGAGGTAGATCGCGTTGAAATAGGTGAACTCACCAAGGCTGAGCGCATTCACGTCCGAGCAGATGGATCTGATCAGAACCTGATCGCTGGCCGTCAGACTGTCCCAGACGCGCCGGTTCATGCCGACGGCCAGACCGGAGCCCGGTTCATGAAAACCCGGTCCGTAATAGTTTTTCGCTTCGCGATAAAAGCCGAGTGAGAAATCATTCCACGGTCCGACCCATTCGGTGGCGTCGATTGTGCCGGTCTGCAGTGCCTGATAGATTTCACCGCCCGCCAGCGCCACGGCTGCGCCGCCAAGACCCCGGATGACGTCGCCGCCCAGCCCCGGTATGCGCATCTTCAGGCCATTGAAGTCATCCAGCGTGTTGATCTCGCGCTTGAACCATCCACCCATCTGATGTCCGGTATTGGCGGCCTGAAAGGCGATGATGCCGAACTGGCCGGAGAGTTCTTCCCAGAGCGCCTGTCCGCCACCAAAATCGATCCAGCCCATCAATTCCTGCGCCGTCATTCCCATCGGCACGGCCGTGAAGAAGTTGAACGCCTTCGACTTCGACTGCCAGTAATACTCCGCGCCATGATACATGTCTGCCGTACCGGTCGATACCGCATCGAACGCACCGAAAGCAGGCACCAGTTCGCCCGCGGCGAACACCTTGACGGTGATCAACCCATCGGTCGCAGCCTCAATTCTTTCCGCGACGCGTTCGGCAGCCTTGCCCGAGCCGGGCAAACCCTTCGGCCACGTCGTGACCATACTAAGTTGACGGCGTTTCCGGCTGATCGCGGGCGAACCGGGAGCAGTTCCCGTACCCGCTTGACCGCACGCTGCAAGAGCACCGGCACCCGCCGCAAGACCGCCCCGACTATGAGTTTCCGTCTGTTCATACCGTCCCCGTAAGACCAAGACCCTGTTCGACAGTCTCGACGTCGCGCCATGTATCGCCGTCGAGAATTTCCATCGGACGAAAGGCTTGCTTGTATCTCCATTTTCTGGCTGCCGTGCACCCAGTATCCGAGATACACGTAATCCAGACCAGTTCACGGGCCTGCGCGACCTGATCGAGAATGAGATAATTGCCGAGCCCCCGTCCGGACATGCAGGGTCGAAGAATGAATAAACCATGGAAAGCCCGTCACTCGAGCACGTCCGGATGACCGCAGCAACGAGTGGTGCGTCTTCCTCTCTGCCTTCGCGGTATTCACAGATGACCGACTGGACCGGGGATCGCTCTGCCATGGTGGCAAAATCGTCAGTGGTCATGTCCCTCATGCCGCCTTCGAGATGGCGCGCTGTCAGATAAGCTTTGAACAGGGCAAACTGCTCGCGGGTTACGACAGGCTTGACCGGCCTTCGTACCAGATCCTTGTTGCGCGTAAGAACCCGTCGCCAGCGCTTTCCAGGGTCGAACCTGTTTACCAGAACTCTCGTCGAACGGCAGGCCGAGCATGTGGCACATGCGGGCCGGTAAGCGACCTCCCGAGACCTGCGGAACCCGCTATGGGTGAGGGCGTCATGAATGGCGTCAGCCTCGCTGACGGCAAGGTTGGTAAAGATCCGACGTTCGGACTGACCCTCCAGGTACGGGCAGGGCGATGGGCGTGTCAGAAAAAACCGCAGCTTGCGGTGGGCCACGCCTTGGACAGAAGGGGAGTCGGAAATTTTCATTCGCTGCCCTTCTAACCTTGCACAGGGGTGAAGTGCAAAGCCGACAAAATGGTAAAGACAATCCAGATAAGGATCACCAGCGGACCGCCGAACTTCACATAGTCGGTAAACTTGTAGTGCCCCGGGCCCATCACGAGCAGGTTTGTCTGGTAGGCGATCGGGGTCGCAAAGCTGCAATTTGCCGCATAGATGACGGCCAGAATGAAGATCTTCGGATCGGCGTCCATCAGACCGGCCACCGAAATAGCAATCGGCGCGAAGAGAACGGCCGTCGCCGAATTGCTCAGAATGTTCGAGATCAATGCCACCAGCAGAAACAGGGCCGAGAGGACAGCCAATGGTCCGAACGGCGATACCAACGTGACCATTCCCTGCGCGAGCGCCAATGCCGCGCCGGTATGTTCAAGCGCAACCCCCATGGCGATAGCAGCGGCAATCAACGTGAAGATCTGCAGGTCGAGCGAGCGGTTGGCTTGCCGGATGTTGAGGCATCCGAGCCCGATCATTGCAACAGCTCCGGCAACCGCCGCATGAAGGATCGGCAAGAGGCCGGTCGCTGCCGACACCACCACCATGAGACTTATAACCCGCGCCAACTGTGCTCTTGTCTGTTGCGGGCAGCTCTATCTGCGACCACTCCAGCAGAAGAACGTCCCGGCTCGTGCGCAGATCGCGAAAGGATTCCGATGGACCGCAAAGGAGCAGGGTGTCGCCGGCCTCCAGCCGAATTTCTCCTAGCCGTGCACGAATCATCCGCGACCGGCGCTGGATGCCCAGAACAAGCGTATTGGTCAGGCGTCTGAAACCGAGCTGTTCGATCGCGCGGCCAATCATGCGCGAACCCGGCGCGACGACGGCTTCCACCAGAACCAGTCTTGGTGTCGAACCGTTCTCCTCGGTCATGTCATGTTCGCTTTGCCAGAGCTGTTTCAGAAGATCCGGTTGTCCGGCAAGCGTTTCGGTCAGGGCTTTTCGTGTTGCCGCGACGATGATGTAGTCGCCGGGCGACAGCGTAACCTCTTCAAATGGTGGCAGAAAAGCACGCTCGCCGCGCTGGACCATGCGTACCGTCATATTCGGGAGGCTCGGAAACATGCCCGCAACGGCGGTTTCGCCGATGATCGGATTTCCTGCATGCACACCGATTTGGGCCACGAACTGACGCCCTGACCTGCCGACAAGATCGGCTTCAAGCCCGGCGCGGGAGGGCAAAAGCCATCGTGCAAAGACACCGATATAAACAAACCCGGCCGCTGCCAGGATCAGCCCCATCGGCGTCAGCTCGAAGAAGCCCAGCGTGTCGCCGGTCGCCTTGCGGTAGGCGTCAGCCGCCAGGAGGTTCGTGGAGGTGCCGATCAGGGTCGTCATACCCGCCAGCACGGAAACGAAACTGAGCGGTTGCATGAGTTTCGAGGACGATATCTCCATGCGGACCGCGAAGGCCGACATGATCGGCAGGAACATGATGACGACGGGCGTATTGTTGATGAACGCGCTGGTGACGAAGACGACCCCGAACGTCAAAAGCAGGGTCAGCTTCGGGCGCACATCATAATAACCGATGAGGGCCTTTGAGGGACCGTCCAGCGCGCCTGTCTGGAATAGGCCCTGTCCGACGACAAGAAGCGCCATGATCGTGATGAGGGCCGGGTTGCCGAACCCGGCCAGCAGGAGGTCAGCCGAGAGCGGTTCGCCGTCTATGCCGGTCGATCCCGGCAATTCGAAAATCAACAGCAGAAGGGCAATCACCCCGATGGAGATGAACTCCATCGAAAGCCGGTCCATCATGTAAAGGACAATGGCCACGATCACGACCGCGCCACTGGCAAACATTGTCCAGTTGTTGGCGAGGCTTTCCAGCATGGCCGTCTTATATTCCTCCGGTACCGCATGGCGGACCGGACCAGCCCGTCACGTTAAAGGGCGTGTTTGGGCGGAAGTACCGGCGCTTCACGTAGCAGGACTATGCTTATACGCCGGTTACCTGGCAAGGACGGATCGTCAACGAACAATGGCTCTGAGCCTGCCTTGCCTGAAACCTGGGCGACCCGTCGCGGATCAACCCCGTTCTGGTCAAGAACACGGCGAGCCGCGTTCGCGCGGTCCGACGACAGTTCCCAGTTGGAATAATCGGCATTGCCAGACGGTGCGCTGTCAGTATGGCCAGAGATCGAAACGCGGTTGGGAAGGCGAGAGACAATGCCCGCGACAGCTTCGAGCAACCGCATGGCGCGTGGGTTGGGCTCCGCAGAAGCGGTCTCGAACATTGACCGACCTTCCTGATCGACGATCTGTATCCGCAGTCCTTCGGGCGTCTGGTCGACGATCAGATGCTTGGAAAGCTCGGCCAGTTCCGGCAGATTTTCCATTGCCTGACGCAGGGACTGTTCTGCCCGTTCGAATTCTGCCCGTTCGCGAATGGCGCGTGCCTGATCAATCGCATCCTGGGTAACGTCCAGATTGACCCGTTCGATCCCCTGCATCGGATCGGCAATGTCCTGACGTTTCTGCGAAACCGTCCGCGGCGCACTTGGCGCAAGCTTTTCGACAATGGAGCTCGACCCTTGCGAGCGCGAGCCTTCATTCGAGATAGACGTGCCGCCAAGGACTCCGCCCGATCCGGATGTGGAGGACGACACGGCAGCCGGTGCAAAATAGTCCGCAATCCCTCGCTTTTGCTCGGGACTCGTCGTGTTGATGAGCCACATCAAAAGAAAGAATGCCATCATTGCCGTCACGAAGTCGGCATAGGCCACTTTCCAGGCACCGCCATGGTGACCACCACCGACGACCTTTTTGACCTTTTTGATGACGACAGGTTGATTGCCGTTCATGGTGTGTCATGTCTCGCGTTTCGAACCTCTCTCTAACAAGCGCAAGTTAAGGTCTGGTGCATGGCAAAGGACGCTAACGCTGACCCGGCTTTTGATAGCCGCGCCTACCGCGATACGCTGGGCTGCTTTGGAACCGGGGTCTGTGTCATTACCGCTTCCGCGGAGGATGGACGTCTGATGGCCATAACCGCCAACAGTTTCTCCAGCGTGTCGCTCCACCCTCCGATCATTCTGTGGAGCATCGACGAAGCATCCGACCGGTTCACCCATTTCACCGACGCGCCACACTTTGCCGTGAACATCCTGTCACGCGATCAGGAGCATTTGTCGGACCTCTTCGCATTCAGGGCGGATGCCGAGATCACACCGGATATTATCGACCGGCGTATCTCCGGCGCAGTGGTCCTGAAAGGCGCGATCGCCTGGATGGTCTGCCGGACATCCTGGAGGCAGAAGGCAGGCGATCACACCGTTATCTTCGGCGATGTTCAGGACTTTTCATCAGGCCCCGGCGATGCACTCGGTTACTACCGCGGCAAGTATTCGACGCACAGGCCGGAGACAGGCTGATGGCAAAACTCGCATTTCTGGGGCTCGGCGTCATGGGCGCTCCCATGGCGGGCCATCTCGTCGCCGCCGGACACGATGTAACGGTCTGGAACCGCACCGCAAACAAGGCAGACGTTTGGGCCGGCACTGATCGGGGGAAGGGCAGAGCGCGCGCCGCCTCGTCCATTGCGGAAGCTGTGCGAGGGGTCGAAGCGGTCTTCACCTGTCTGGGCGATGACCCTGACGTCGAAGCCGTCTATGCGGAAATTCTGCCGCAGATCGCCAGGAATACCCTCCTCGTCGATCATACCACAGCCAGCGCCGAGCTGGCCCGTAGCCTGTCTGCTCGGGCAAGCGAACAGGGCGCAATGTTCATCGATGCGCCTGTGTCCGGCGGCGAGGCCGGGGCCATCAATGGCAAGCTCACTATCATGTGCGGTGGTTCTGATGACGCATTTGCCCGCGCCGAGCCTTTCATGTCGGTTTACGCCAAACAGATCACCCGCATCGGCGAGAGCGGGTCGGGCCAGCTGGCAAAAATGGTCAACCAGATTTGCATCGCAGGCGTGGTGCAGGGGCTTTCCGAAGGTCTGGCATTTGCGGCGAAAGCCGGGCTCGACGAGGCGCGTGTCATCGAGGCAATCTCAAAGGGTGCGGCGCAATCCTGGCAGATGGAGAACCGCTGGCAGACGATGGTCGATGGAAAGTTCGATCACGGGTTTGCGGTCGACTGGATGCGCAAGGATCTGCGTCTCGCGCTCGCCGAGGCCCGGCGAAACGGCGCGCGCCTGCCCGTTGCCGCGCTGGTGGATCAGTTCTACGCTGACGTTCAGGCCGGCGGCGGAAGTCGCCATGACACTTCAAGCCTGATCACGCGGCTGACCGATGGGGACGGACATGGCAAAGGCGGACAACAAGACAAAGGCGACTGAGGTTTCGCCGCAAGCCTTTCTGGCAGGCGTGGAGCCGGAACAGCGGCGTCTCGACGGTCTCGAACTACTCGACAGATTCTCCATTTGGACCGGCCTGGAACCAAAAATGTGGGGGCCGACCATCATCGGTTTTGGGCGGTATCGCTATAAATACGAGAGCGGCCGCGAGGGCGAGTTCCTGATGACAGGGTTCAGCCCGCGCAAGGCGAACCTCTCCATCTACATTCTTCCCGGATACCGCTTCGGTGACATGCAGGAGAAGCTGGCGCACCTGGGCAAGCACAAGCTTGGAAAGTCGTGCCTCTATCTCAAATCACTTGCGGACGCCGATATCGACGTGCTCGGAGATATCGTCAGGGAGGGCGTGGATTACATGAAAGCAAATTACGAGACGTTTTCGGCCTAACCCGCCTCTTTCAAATACCCGGCGGCCTGCTCTGCGAAATAGGTGACGATACCGCTCGCGCCTGCGCGCTTGAATGCACTCAGAGTTTCCAGAACGGCGAGGCGCTCATCCAGCCAGCCCCGCTCGGCAGCCGCCTTTATCTGCGCATACTCACCGGAAATCTGGAAGACGAAGGTCGGTACCTTGAACGTCGAGGCGACCCGCTGGACGATATCGAGATAGGCGAGCCCCGGTTTAACCATCACCATGTCCGCGCCTTCGGCGATGTCCATCGCTGTCTCGCGTAGAGCTTCTTCGGTGTTCCCGAAATCCATCTGATAGGTTTTCTTGTCGCCCTTCAGTTTGGCGGACCCGATGGCGTCGCGATACGGGCCGTAAAAAGCGCTGGCATACTTGGCGCTGTAGGACATGATCATCGTATCGGTGTGCCCATGTGCTTCAAGCGCTGTGCGGATGGCCGCAATACGTCCATCCATCATATCGGACGGGGCAATGACATCCACACCGGCATCTGCCTGAACAAGGCTCTGAGCCACCAGCTTTTCCAGCGTCTGGTCGTTCAGTATGCGGTCGCCTTCTCCCATCACGCCGTCATGGCCATGGCTGGTGAACGGGTCCAGCGCCACGTCGCAGAGCACGCCGATCCCCGGCACCTCACGCTTGATGGCACGGATGACGCGCGGCACCAGACCGTCCGGATTGAGCGCTTCGCTGCCCTTATCGTCTTTCAAGCGCGGGTCGATATGCGGAAAGAGCGCAATGGCGGGAATGCCGAGCTCATACATGCGCCGCGCTGCGCTTACCGCTTCGTCCGGGCTGAGACGGAACTGGCCAGGCAGGGAGGCAATGGCGCTTTTCGCCTCCGGCCCGTCCTGAATGATCAGAGCCGCAACAAGATCGTCGGTCGAAAGCCGCGTTTCGCGTACCATGCGACGAGACCAATCCGCCTGTCTTGTACGCCGCAGACGTGTGGCGGGAAACTGTCCGGTCTGGCTCGTTAGCGTCATGACGGTCTCTGTTCGGGCTTATTGAGGCGGGGAGGGGGCGTGGCCAGTGGAAAGGCGTGGGCGAGGAGACGTCCGTCATAGCGGCCGGGACGCCGCATGAAGCACCGAAGGGACACATCCATCGTGTTGGATTGGCGTTCTTCCAGATCGAGCATCCAGTCCAGCTTGTCCGCGTCTGCAATCTGTTTAAAACCAAGCTTGGCGTAAAAGGGTGCGTTCCAGGAGACATCGCGAAACGTCGAGAGGACCACGCCGCCGCAGCGTAGTCTGTCCGCAGCCTCGATGACGCGCCCGACAAGCGCCCGACCCAAACCCATCCTGCCATGCGACGGATTGACCGAGATCTGGTCCAGATACAGGTCCGGATAGCGCCGCGCCGCCATTGCAAACCCGACAGGCCCGTCGTTGCGATGCTCCATCGTGAAGAGCATCTTTTGCTTCCATGCGAACTTGAGCGCGTTGTAGGGAACCGGTTGCGGGTCTGCCGGGTCCTCGTCGATCAGGCCGAGGGGGGCGAACAGGGCTGATGCGAGCACGTCCACATCTTGCAGTCGTTCCAGTTCGTTTGCCTTGGCACGGCGCAGGCGATAACCATCTGGAAGAGTGTACCGCACGCTGATATTTCCCTTGCCCGCGCCTGAATGACCACCTAGCCGCAGGCCCCTGCACAGGACAAGCTTGAATGAGCGCTTTCTTTACCGAAGAACAGACCATGATCCGCGATACGGCGGCTGCCTTCGCGCGCGACAAGCTGACGCCCAATGCTGCAAAATGGGACGAAACCAAGCACTTTCCAATCGATACGATCAAGGAAGCCGCAGGGCTGGGCTTTGCCGGAATTTACGTCTCGGAAGACGTTGGCGGTTCCGGGCTGACCCGACATGATGCCGTACTGATCTTCGAACAGTTATCAATGGGCTGCCCGACGACGGCTGCATTCATCTCCATCCACAACATGGCATCGTGGATGATCGACACTTTCGGCGATGACGAGCAACGCCGCGAATGGCTGCCCCGCCTGACCCGGATGGACCTGATCGCGAGCTATTGTCTGACCGAACCCGGTTCCGGGTCGGATGCGGCAAGCATGAAGACGACGGCCCGGCTCGAAGGCGAGCATTATGTGCTGAATGGTTCAAAGCAGTTTATCTCCGGCGCGGGCGCGAGCGATATCTATGTCGTCATGGCACGAACCGGGGATAGCGGTGCGGGCGGTGTTTCCGCCTTTATCGTTGAGAAGGACACTGACGGGCTTGGGTTCGGTGCCAACGAACGCAAGATGGGCTGGAACGCGCAACCCACCCGGCAAGTGACCTTCGACGACGTTCGCATCAAGGCCAGCCAGCGGATTGGCCCTGAAGGCGACGGGTTTAAATACGCCATGGCCGGCCTTGATGGCGGACGGCTGAATATCGCTGCGTGCTCCCTTGGGGGCGGGCAATCCGCGCTCGACAAGGCGGTTGCCTATGCAAAGGAGCGCAAACAGTTCGGCAAGGCACTCGCAGAGTTTCAAGCCATGCAGTTCAAGCTCGCGGACATGCAGACCGAACTGGAGGCGGCACGGGTCTTCCTCTACGAAGCCGCGCGTCGTCTCGATGCGAAGATGCCGGACGCAACCCGCTGGTGCGCCATGGCCAAGCGTTTTGTGACGGACACCGGCTTCAATGTCGCCAATGACGCCCTGCAGGTCCATGGTGGATATGGTTATCTGGCGGACTATGATGTGGAGCGGATCGTACGCGATTTGCGCGTCCATCAGATCCTCGAAGGAACAAACGAGATCATGCGCGTCATTATCGCCCGTGACATGCTGCGAGGATAGAACCGGACGGCGCGGCGAGATTGCGCCGGGTGATCGAAACAGGCAGACTTCCGGAAAATTATAGGGGAGGTCTGGATGCCTATCAGCGTTTCGAAATGCGCAGGCGTTGGCGCTGTCGTCGGCGGTTTGGATTTGTCGCAACCGCTGTCAGAGGATGAATTCGCCGGACTGCGTGAGGCCTTTGCAGAGAACGGATTGCTGTTTTTTGAAAACCAGTCGCTGAGTGAAACCGATCACATCGCCTTTGCAAAGCTCTGGGGCGAGATCGACATCAATCGCTTCTTCGGTCGCCTTGAAGGGCATCCGGAAATTGCCGAGGTCCGCAAGGAGCCCGGCGAGGCGCACAATATCGGGGGCGGTTGGCATACGGACCATTCCTATGACGCCGAACCGGCCATGGGCTCGATACTGGTCGCCCGTACCCTTCCGCCCTCCGGCGGCGATACGCTGTTTGCGTCCATGTACGCCGCATATGACGGGCTTTCGGACGGGCTGAAGAAAACGCTGGATGGTCTTCGCGCCAGACATTCCTGCAGGCATATTTATGGCTCCTCCGGTTTCTACAGATCAATGGAGCTCGGCGGCCGCGTTTCGGGCATGGAGCAGGCCGACGCCATGGAGGATGTCGTGCATCCGCTGGTCATCACCCACCCGCTGAGCGGCAAGAAGGCGCTTTTCGTGAACCCCGCCTTCACGCTCGGAGTCGAGGACTGGTCTGATGACGAGGCCAAGCCGTTTCTGCAAATGCTCTTTGCCCATGCGATGAAGCCCGACTACCAGTACCGTCATGTCTGGAAGCCCGGATCGGTTGCATTCTGGGACAATCGTGCGACATGGCACTTTGCGCAGAACGATTATGCCGGGGAGCGGCGGTTGATGCATCGCATTACCGTCAAGGGTGGGCCCCTGCACTAAGCGGCGCACAGGGTTTCGATGGCAGGACTTTAATGACAAATACAAATGACGTGCTGATCCGCCGGGAAAGCGGAATCGGTCGTATCACGCTGAATCGTCCTAAGGCTCTTCATGCCCTGACGACGGATATGTGTTCGGCCATGCTGTCAGCGGTTGAGAAATGGCACAACGACCGGACCATCCATGTTGTGATCGTCGATCATGCACAGGACACGCGCGGCTTCTGTGCGGGCGGCGATATATCCATGCTCGCCCGCAGCGGTGCCGCGGACGGACGCGAAGCGATGGCGTTCTTCGAAACCGAATATCGGCTCAATGCGGCAATCAAGCGATTTGCGAAACCTTTCATTGCCCTGATGGATGGCATCGCTATGGGCGGGGGCGTTGGCATCTCTGTGCATGGTTCGCACCGGATCGCGACTGGAAACACCGTGTTTGCAATGCCGGAAACCGGAATTGGACTTTTTCCGGATGTCGGGGGCGGATGGTTCCTTCCCAGACTGCGCGGTGAGACTGGAACCTGGCTCGCTCTGACCGGCGCGAGGCTGAAAGGCAGCGATGTCGCTGCAGCGCGTGTTGCAACTCATTTTGTCCCGAATGAACTCTTGCCGAACGTGCGACGTGAGCTTTTGTCAGCAGATTTCTCGGTGGATGCGGCGCAACTGGTCAACACTATTCTAGCCGGTCGCTCCCAGGTCCCGCCTACAGCACCGTTTCAGGATCGCAGCGCTCTCATTGATCGGGTCTTTTCCGGATCAACTATTGAGGACATCATGCAGTCCCTCGCCGAAGAGAACTGCGACTGGTCGCAGGCGCAACTGAAGATCCTGAACTCCAAATCGCCCCGTACGCTGAAAGTGACGCTTCGCCAGCTGCGCGAGGGCCGGGCTTTCGAAACGTTCGAGGACAATATGCAAAACGAATATCGCATTGCGGCGCGGCAGGTTCGGAGCGCCGATTTTCAGGAAGGCGTGCGTGCTGTCATCAAGGACAAGGATAATGCGCCGGTCTGGCCATCGGGCAGTCTGGCCGAGGTCAGCGAGGCGGATGTGGATGCCGTTTTTGCCCCGCTACCTCATGGCGAGGAACTGACGTTCTCGCCGGAAGACTGACACGTTCCCGTGGTAACGGACTGTTCAGTATAGTTGCCGGTTTATTAAGGAATCAATTTTGATCGTGCTTAGCGTTTTCTTAGCTGAGTCTGCGTAGAAGGGATGAAAATAAACAAAAAACCACGGGTGATCAAAATGATGATGAAGGCAAGAAGCCTGACTGACGGTGGCACAGAATCAGTAGGAGAGACATTTCTCAAGAGCCTGACTTTGCTCGAGCAGGTGCACAGACGCCTGCACGACGTGGTCAAGGATGACCTGGAGCGGTGCGGCGAGCGTTCGCTCACGGGCGTTCAGGCGCTCCTGCTCTATGAAATCGGGGATGGCGAAACGCCCGCAAGCGCCCTTCGGGCCCGGGGTGCCTTTGCCGGTACGAGCATGTCCTACAACGTGAAGAAGCTGCAGGAAGCCGGCTTCCTTATCCAGACGCGTAGTGATGATGATCGTCGCACCGTCCGGCTAAAGCTGACCAAGGCGGGTCATGACATCCGGGACCGGGTGAGCGACCTTTTCGAACGTCATGCCAATGCGCTGGAACCAACGGCCAGTGTCCGTCCTGACGATCTTTCGCACTTCAACAAGACCGCGACCCGGCTCGAGCGGTTCTGGTCGGACCAGATCCGCTACCGGATGTAGTCTCGAGAATTACATAAATACGGGGAAAGGCCGTATCGCTGACATGCGGCGATACGGCCTTTTTCAGTTTACGGACATCCCGCCTATCTTGTAGGTCCTGCAGTGTGCAGCAAAGTGGGTGGAGTTCCCGGATCATGAGACACCTCGCAGCGTTCGAGAAAGCACTTAACGATATCAGGTCCGAGGGCCGTTATCGGGTGTTTGTCGATCTGAAGCGACATCGCGGGAATTTTCCGCATGCGACCGCCCGTTTTGAACATGGTGAACGCGATATCATCGTCTGGTGCTCCAACGACTATCTTGGCATGGGCCAGGACGATCAGGTCATCGGCGCCATGCATACTGCCATAGACAGTTTTGGTGCGGGTTCGGGTGGTACGCGCAACATTTCAGGCACGACCCGTGTACATGTCGATCTCGAGCGCGAACTTGCCGATCTGCATGGCAAGAGCGGAGCATTGCTGTTCACATCCGGCTATGTCGCCAACGAAGCCACGCTCTCGACGCTGGCGCGTATCCTGCCCGGTCTCATCATCTACTCCGATGCCCTCAATCACGCCTCCATGATCGACGGTATCCGCAAGGCCAACTGCGAAAGGCGCATCTTCCGTCATAATGACGTGGATCATCTGCGTGCACTGATCGAAAACGACGATCCACAGGCGCCCAAGGTCATCGCTTTTGAATCTGTCTATTCGATGGATGGTGACATTGCGCCCATCGCCGATTTCTGCGATCTGGCCGAAGAATTCGATGCGCTGACTTACATCGACGAGGTTCACGCTGTGGGGCTTTATGGCCATAACGGGGCCGGGGTTGCCGAGCAGCGCGGCCTGTCTGACAGAATCGATATCATCGAAGGAACGCTCGCCAAGGGATTTGGCGTTATGGGCGGATATATTGCTGCCAATGCAACGGTCGTCGATGCGATAAGGTCCATGGCGCCCGGTTTCATCTTCACCACCTCGACCTGCCCTGTCATGGCTGCTGGCGCGCTGGAAAGCGTGCGCATACTTCGATCTGACAAGGGTCGCCAATTGCGGGCAACCCATCAGGAGAAGGCGGCGCTGCTGAAGGCGAAGTTTGAAGCTGTCGGGCTCCCGGTGATGCCATCGGAAACGCACATCGTTCCGTTGCTGGTTGGCGACCCTGAAAGATGCAAAGCCTTGTCTGACACCTTGCTGTTCGACTTCGGTTTCTATGTGCAGCCAATCAATTATCCCACGGTTCCGAAGGGCACCGAACGGCTGCGCTTCACGCCCTCGCCGGTCCACACGGAGGCCATGATGGACGATCTGATTGCAGCCATCCTTGCTGTCTGGAAGCAACTCGGTCTGGAAAATGCCGCCTGAGAAACCGGAGCGCGCACCCCGCGCTTCGGCTGGGGGAGACATCTATCTCGAATTTACGACGGTCGGACAGTTTGTATCGGTCGCCGCCATAGATGCTGGCACCGGGGTCGAGGTGAGGTTCGCAGTCCCCCTGTCAGCAAGACGGAGCGATATCGAAAGGCTGGCGCGCCAGAAGCTCCGGTACCGACTTGCACAAGGCGGCCCTGCCGATGAAAACGAAGCGGGACGTAAAAAAGGCCGCTTCATCTAGAAACGGCCTTGTTCGCTGAACGTCGGTGCGGCTTTTAGCCCGAGCGGGTATTGCCTTTGCCCAGTCCGATCTTCTTGGCAAACTCGGACCGTTTCTTGGTATAGCTTGGCGCAACCATAGGATAGTCGGAAGGAAGCCCCCACCGGCGGCGATAGTCGTCGGGCGTCAAACCGTAGTGCGAGCGCAGATAACGTTTCAGCATCTTCAGTTTCTTGCCATCTTCGAGACAGATGATGTGATCATCCGTGATCGAACGGCTGATTGGCACCGCAGGTTTGGGCCGTTCTGCTATCGGGTCACTTTCTGGCCTCGACAATCTGTCGATTGTTGCATGAACCGAGCGCATGAGTTCAGGTAACGCGTCAGATGGAACCGGATTATTCGAAACGAACGAGCATACGATGTCCGTCGACATCCGCATGATCTCATCGGGCTCCAAGATTGCCTGCGCGCCGGAATTACTCATTAGTGCCTCTATTCGTTGTTTTGCTAGAACGTAATGGCCACATTCGGTTGAAGTTATCAACATATAACTCCGTCGAAACATAATAAACGCGAAGAGCGATACTTGGAAAGGGCTAACATCATGCGAGTTGCACACTTCCAGCGTTATCGCTAGAAAATCGCTTTTCAAACCGAGGAAAACGCCATGTCGACTTTGCTGGCAGATCGTCTCTCCACTTCCCCCTTTTTTACCCGTTCGCTTCGCGATGGTGATGCAGATATTGCGGGATGGATCAGAAAGGAAAGCGAGCGTCAGGCCAGCCAGATCGAACTGATCGCCTCCGAGAATATTGTCTCGGCCGCCGTGCTGGAGGCTCAGGGATCTGTGCTGACCAACAAATACGCCGAAGGGTATCCCGGAAAGCGTTATTATGGCGGTTGCGAGTATGTCGACGAGATCGAGACGATCGCGATCGAGCGCGCGAAAGCGCTTTATGGCGCTTTATTCGCGAACGTTCAGCCCCATTCCGGCAGTCAGGCCAACCAGGCTGTTTTCATGGCTGTAATGAAGCCGGGCGACACTTTTCTTGGCATGAGCCTCGCGGAAGGCGGTCACCTAACCCATGGATCGCCGGTCAATCAATCCGGCAAATGGTTCAATGCAGTGCATTACGGCGTTGATCGAGACACCTGCCTCATAGATTATGACCATGTCCGCAAGCAGGCGCTCGAGCATCGGCCGAAAATCATCGTTGCAGGCGGTTCGGCCTATTCGCGCGTCATCGATTTTGCCTGCTTCCGCGAAATCGCAGACGAGGTCGGCGCGGTCTTCATGGTCGATATGGCACATTTCTCCGGGCTTGCCGCGACCGGTGCGTACCCGAATCCGGTGCCTTTCGCCGATGTGGTCACAACGACAACCCACAAGACGTTGCGAGGGCCACGGGGCGGCCTGATCCTCACCAACGATGAAAAGCTGCACAAGAAGATACGTTCCGCTGTGTTTCCGGGCCTGCAGGGCGGTCCTCTGATGCATGTAATCGCGGCGAAGGCCGTCGCGTTCGGCGAAGCCTTGGAGCCGGAGTTCAAGCAGTATGCCCATCAGGTCGTGGCGAATGCCAGGGCTATGGCGGCAGCTGTAATTGAAAGCGGCCTTGATGTGGTTTCTGGCGGCACGGATTTGCACCTGGCGTTGATCGACCTGCGTCCAAAGGGTGTGAAGGGAAATGCCACCGAGGAAGCGCTGGAGCGCGCCTTGATGACTTGCAACAAGAACGGTGTTCCGTTCGATCCCGAGGCGCCTGCCATTACGTCCGGTGTCCGTGTGGGATCTCCGGCGGCAACGACACGCGGCTTCAAGGAAGCTGAATTCAAGCAGGTCGGGACCTGGATCGGTCGTATTGTGGATGCTCTTGCTGCAGGCGGAGACACAAGCAAGATCGAACGGGATGTGGCGGAGGAGGTACGTGCTCTGACAGCGCGGTTTCCGATCTATCCAAACGGTCAGGGTGGCTGACCGGTATGCGCTGTCCGTTTTGCGGGTCTCCTGAAACGGCCGTCAGGGATTCGCGCCCTGCCGAGGAAAACGCAGCGGTTCGCAGACGCCGCTCCTGTAATACGTGCGGCGGACGCTTCACGACCTTCGAGCGGGTCCAGCTCCGCGAAATTCTCATCGTCAAGCGGGACGGCAAACGTACGCCGTTCGAACGGGAAAAACTGGTACGTTCAATCGAGATAGCGATGCGCAAGCGCCCTGTTGATCGTGACAGGATCGAGCAGATGGTATCGGGAATTGTCCGCCAACTTGAAAGTTCTGGCGAAACTGAAATGCGGTCGCAGGATATCGGCGCGCTGGTGATGAAGGCGCTCTCGACGCTCGATCCAGTCGGATATGTGCGTTACGCGTCGGTGTATCGTGACTTTCGCGATCCGGGGGACTTCGCCAAGTTCATCGAAAGTAACAGGCTGGAAAGCCGGGACAGTCAGGATGACGAATGACCGTCGGCCCTCGCTATACCTTGAAGCTGGCCACATCGCTTGACGGAAAAATCGCAACGGCGACTGGTGAGAGCAAGTGGATTACCTCGGTGGAGGCCCGGCAGGCGGGACATGGTCTGCGAAGCCGCCATGACGCTATTCTGGTCGGCGCAAATACCGTACTTGCGGATGATCCATCATTGACAACGCGTATCGAGGATCAGCCGGGCGTCCCGCATCCGTTACGCGTTGTGCTGGATACGAGGCTGCGAACGCCGCTCTCTGCACGTGTCATCAGTGGTCCAGAGCCCGGGTGCCTTATCGTTTGCGGCCCGGACGCACCGGAAACCCGCCGTGACAGGCTGATCGAAGCGGGCGCGGACGTGATTGAGGTCGAGCCGGGACAGCATGGTTTCGGCGTTTCGCTCTTTGCACTGGACACCGTTCTGAAAGAGAGAGGCATCGGAAGCACCCTCATCGAGGGCGGAAGCGCTGCCGCAACCAGCTATCTGGTATCAGGGCTCGTTTCGCGGATCGAATGGTTTCGCGCTCCGTTTCTGATCGGGGACGACGGATTGGCCGCAATCGGCGGGTTGGGCCTTGCATCGCTGGCCGACCGAACGATCTGGCAACGGTATGCGCTGGCCCCTTGCGGCCCGGATATGCACGAACGCTACAGAACAGGACAGGATTGATGTTTACCGGACTCATATGCGCCACCGGGCGATTGCTCGAAAGACGCGATCATGACGGCGGTGCCAGTCTGCGTTTTGAAGGCCCATTGCGCGTCGAAGATGTTTCGACCGGTGCGTCGGTCAGCCATTCCGGCGTCTGTCTGACAGTTACGCGGAGTGACACATCGGGCGAACTGGCGCGCTGGAGCGTCGATGCCGTGCCGGAAACATTGCAGCGCACCGGTCTTGGGCATTTGGCTGTCGGCGATATGGTCAATCTGGAACCGTCGCTTCGCCTGGGCGACGAACTCGGCGGGCACCTCGTCTTCGGGCATGTAGATGGCCTCGGAGACATCATCTCCGTTATTGCCGAAGGCGAAGGGTATCGCATTCGGGTGCGCCCGCCCGCAGACCTGAAACCCATGCTGGCCGAGAAAGGCTCTGTTACGGTCGATGGCGTTTCACTTACGGTGGCGAAAATCTGCGATGACGACGATTTCGAGCTGGCGATCATTCCGCATACCTGGTCGGAGACGAACTTGAACCGGCTGCAAGCGGGAGACCGGGTTCATCTGGAAGCCGACATGCTGGCCCGTTACGTGGCGCGGCAACTTGCCTTCCGTAACACAGGCTGACTTGACGGCCCGTACGAAAAATACGTACGGAAACGCATGAACCCTGTCCAGACAATCGTTTCTGCCTTTGGAGGAGTCCGGCCGATGGCGCGTGCCATCGGGAAAACGCCTTCGACGATCCAGTATTGGCTCAGCTCGGGCGCGATCCCGAAGAAGATGCTGAGCGAGCTTCTGTCGAAGAACAATGAACTGGGGCTGGGGCTTGGGCACGATCTTTTCGACGATGCAGTAAAAGGGGGCGATAGCCACCAGATGGATGCCAATGACCCTGACGCGGACGTGTCCGCAATCTCTTCTATAGAGGAGATCATCGAGGATGCGCGCAATGGCCGGATGTATATTCTGGTCGATGCCGAAGACCGCGAGAATGAGGGCGACCTCATCATTCCTGCCCAGTTTGCCACCCCCGATGCGGTCAATTTCATGGCAACGCACGGCCGTGGTCTGATCTGCCTTGCCATGACGGCCGAGCGGGCGCGAACGCTCGATCTTGAACCGATGACCCGCAATAATCGCGAATCAATGTCGACGGCTTTCACGGTGTCGATTGAAGCAAGAGAAGGCGTCACGACCGGAATATCGGCGCATGATCGTGCGCGGACGGTGGCCGTTGCAATCGATCCCGGCAAGACTAGCGCGGATATCGTATCCCCCGGCCATGTGTTTCCGTTGATTGCACGTGATGGCGGCGCGCTTGTCCGCGCAGGTCACACCGAAGCGGCTGTCGACATCTCGCGTCTCGCGGGTCTATATCCGGCCGGTGTTATCTGCGAGATCATGAATGATGACGGGAGCATGGCGCGGCTTCCGGATCTCGTTGCATTTGCGCAGCGTCATAACCTCAAGATCGGAACCATCGCCGATCTGATTGCCTATCGACGCAGACATGACCGGTTTCTGGAAAGACGGATCGAGACGGCGTTCGAAAGCGAATATGCATCCGGCTTTCGGGCCATCGTCTTCAAGAATACGCTCGACGGCGCCGAACACATCGCGCTGGTTCGCGGCAAGATAAACCCGGACGAGCCCGTTCTGGTCAGGGTTCACCGCACCGATGTCATGACAGACCTTCTGGGCGCTTCGTCCGGGCGGACAGACTTGATCCGCAAGGCCATGAAGACAATCGAGGAGAGCCGCTCACCTGGCGTGGTCGTCCTCGTCAACACCATGCGCCCCGACGCGATTGCCGAACGACTTGGCGCGGCCTCGACTCAGCCGCCGGATCCGACCATGCCATTGCGGGAATACGGCGTGGGTGCTCAGGTTCTAAAAGATCTTGGCGTCCGAAAGATAATTTTTCTGTCTACACACAAACCTTCCAAGCTGGTCGGGCTCGACGGTTACGGACTGAGCATTGATGGCTGGAAGCAGATTTCCAAGGACGATCCCTCATGAGCGCACGTGTCCTCATCGTCACTTCCCGCTATTACGCGGATATTGCCAAAGAACTCGAAGCCGGTGCCCACGCCGAATTGAAGGCGCAGGGCGTGGACGCGTCGCTGATAGAGGTCCCGGGCGCTTTCGAAATTCCGGGGGCAATCGCCATGGCAGCCGATAGTGGTCGCTTTGATGCCTATATCGGTCTCGGCTGCGTTATCCGTGGCGAAACGACCCATTATGACTATGTGTGCGGAGAAACGGCACGCGGGCTGATGTCCCTGTCGTTCGAACGCAGGCTGGCTGTTGGCTTTGGTGTGCTGACCGTGGAGACAATGGAACAGGCCATGAAGCGCGCAGACCGCACGCAAGGGAATAAGGGCCGTGATGCGGCCATCGCAGCGCTGCGCATGTGCACGCTCAGAAAGGAATTGCTGCTGGGATGAGCAAACAGACGCTGCCTTTTGAAATTCGCAGATTGCGGCGCTCAGGCGCGCGTCTGGCGGCCGTGCAAGCTGTTTTCCAGCTTGAAGCCACAGGTCAGAGTGCCAAATCCGTCATCCGCGACTTCATGGAGGACCGGATGGGGCTCGGTTCCGACGCTGAACCGATTGAAGACGCCGACCCGGATATCTTTGCCTCGGTCGTCAATGGCGTGGTGGATAATCAGGCCGCCATTGATGCGGCTATTGTCAAACGGCTGGCATCTGGCTGGAAGATTACCAGGCTCGACGCCACCAGCCGCGCAATCCTTCGGTGCGGCGTGTCCGAACTGATGATGCGGATCGAACTGAAGCCGGGCGTCATAATCGAGGAATATGTCGGGCTCGCCCACGCATTCTTCGAAGGATCTGAGCCGGGCTTCGTCAACGGCGTGCTCGATACGATTGCGCGGGATGTACGCGATCCTGAAACAGGTTTGCCGACCGGCGCGGCATGAAGGAAGCCGATGTCATCCATCGGCTTCTTGCGCCCCTGGCTACAAGTTCCGGCGCGAACGGGCTGACGGATGATGTTGCCCGCCTCGATCTGACCGGCAAGGCTCACATTATCACGACCGATACGCTCGTCGAAGGAGTCCACTTTCAGCCTTGGGACCCGCCTTTCACCATCGCGCAGAAGCTTGTGCGCGTGAACGTCTCCGATTGTCTCGCCAAGGGTGCGTTGCCTGTCAGTGCGACCTTCAATCTTGCCTGGCCAGAGGCGCGAAGCGAAAATGAACTGCAGGACCTGGTTGCCGGGTTCGGCGAAGATCTTGCCCGGTTTTCGATATCGCTCATCGGCGGAGATACCGTCTCGATCTTCGGACCAATGGTTTTGACGTTGACCTTGATTGGCGAATGCCGTGATGGCGGTCCGGTCAGGCGCAGCGGCGCAAGAGCCGGTGACGCTCTCTATGTCAGCGGCACCATTGGCGATGCGGGGCTGGGCCTTGCGTTCAATCAAACAGCACCGTCAGATGTGGCGGGTTCCTTCAGTGACGGGGATGAACGAAGCCGCGCCCGCACCCGGCTTGTGAACGCTTACCGTGTGCCAGCCCTCCCGAACATGGCTATTGCCGACCTCGTTGCCCGTTATGCGAGTGCTTCAATGGATATCTCGGACGGACTGATCGTGGATGCGAGCAAGCTGGCCGACGCCTCAAAGGTCAAACTGACCATGGACCTTGAGGCCATGCCAGTGAGCCCTGCAGCACGGCACGTGCTGGGTAAACCGCCGACGATAGAAGAACGGCAAATGCTGGCGACCTCCGGAGACGATTATCAGGTCTTGATGAGCGTATCGAACGCTTGGGAAGCGGACTTTCTGGAAGAGATTTCGGGTACGGACTTGCAGATGACGCGTATCGGGTTTGCCAGTGTCGGCAGCGGATTTGCACTCACGGATGCGACGGGCGCGCCACTTGATATGGTAAAGTCCGGCTACGAACATTCGCTCGGGCGTTCAGACTAAATCAAGTCTGATCCTCTATAAGAGGTCGCATGAAACACGCCCTTGTTCTCGCCGCTGCGCTCTGTCTGACTGTTTCCCCTCTCAGCGCTCATGCCGCTGAAGAAGCAGCGTCAACTTCAACGTCCAGCAACAAATCCGTCGAATTCAGCGGACTCATCATGCCGGTCTCTCATGACGGAAAACTGATCAACTACCTCTTTGTGACCGCCCAGATCGAGATTGCCGACGGCTATGATCAGTGGGAGTTTCGCGAGCATGCCCATGTCTACCGTGATCTGGTCCTGCGCGAAGCGCACAAGGTGTCTGTTGCCAAACCGAAAAGCCCCATGGAACTTGATCTGGTTCTATTCGAACAAGTGGTGAAATCGGCGTTTGCCCGTGCGGACATGGGCGACGCGGTGAGTGGCATTTCCATCGTGACGGCCAATTCCCAGAAGGTCTTTGTCAAATCCGCCACCAATTAACGTGGCGTTCCAATCCTTTCGCTTGCAGCGGGGCGGTCATTTTGGCAGTGTCCGCGCGAAATCGGGGGCGATGACGACTCATCAAAGGTCCAGTGCGCCCGGTCCATAATTAAATGGGGTAAGGGAATGTTTGTCTGGACACTTGTGCTCGTGCTTGCTGCGGCAATCGGAGCTATCGCTTTCGGAGCTCTGCAGAGCCGGGCCATTATGGCCGCGCCTGCTGGCAATGATCGCATGAAGGAAATCGCCAAAGCAATTCAGGAAGGCGCTGACGCCTACCTGAAGCGTCAGTATCGCATGATCGCCATCGTTGGCGTGGTTATTGCAGTCCTCTTGTTTGCGGCGTTCTCACTCAGCTCCTTTGCAGATGCTGTGATCATCGTTTGCGGCTTCCTCATCGGCGCCGTTCTTTCGGGTGCAGCAGGCTTCATCGGCATGAAAGTGTCGGTACAGGCAAACGTGCGCACAACCGAAGCGTCCCGTTCGGGCGGTCTCGCAGCCGGACTGGACATGGCGTTCAAGTCAGGTGCCGTAACAGGCATGCTTGTCGTGGGTCTCGCGCTTCTGGGAACGGCCGGATATTACGGCTTTCTGCGCGGGGTTCTTGGCTTCGAGACAACTGACCGCACCATTGTCGATGGACTGGTCGCGCTTGGCTTCGGTGCCTCGCTGATCTCGATCTTCGCCCGTTTGGGCGGCGGTATCTTTACAAAGGGTGCTGACGTCGGCGGCGACATGGTTGGTAAGGTCGAAGCCGGTATTCCGGAAGATGACCCGCGTAACGCTGCCACCATCGCTGACAATGTCGGCGACAATGTCGGCGACTGTGCCGGCATGGCCGCTGACCTTTTCGAGACCTATGCGGTGACGGTTGTCGCCACCATGGTGCTGGCCTCCATCTTCTTCGCAGGCGAAGCCGCCTCGATGATGATGCTTTTGCCGCTTGCGATTGGCGGGGTCTGTATTCTGGCCTCCATCATTGGTACGTTCTTCGTGAAGCTCGGCAAGAGCAACAACGTGATGAACGCGCTCTACAAGGGCTTCATCGCATCTGCTGTCTTCTCTGCCATCGGCGTGGCGATTGCCATCTATCTCGTCATGGGCGGGTTCGGTGCGACGGTGGAAACCGGTGCAGGTCTGGTCATCAGTGGCTGGGATTTCCTCCTCTGCGGCCTGGCTGGTCTGATCGTGACCGGGCTCATCATCTGGATCACCGAGTACTATACCGGCACGGACTATCGTCCGGTGAAGTCAATCGCCCAGGCCTCCGTTTCGGGTCACGGTACGAACGTCATTCAGGGTCTCGCTGTTTCACTTGAAGCCTGCGCATTGCCTGCGATCGTGATCATGGGCGGCATTCTGGTGACCTTCAATCTGGCCGGCCTGTTCGGTATCGCGATTGCCACGACGACCATGCTGGCACTTGCAGGCATGGTGGTTGCGCTCGATGCGTTCGGTCCTGTGACCGACAACGCAGGCGGTATCGCCGAAATGGCAGGCCTTGATGACAGTGTTCGTTCGACGACCGATACGCTGGACGCTGTGGGCAACACGACGAAAGCTGTCACCAAGGGCTATGCCATTGGTTCAGCCGGTCTTGGCGCACTGGTGCTGTTCGCAGCGTACACCGAGGATCTGAAATACTTTGCCGCAAATGCGGGTGAAGGCAGCTTCTTTACAGGGGTCATTCCCGACTTCTCGCTCTCCAATCCATACGTGGTTGTTGGCTTGCTGTTCGGGGGCCTCCTGCCGTTCCTCTTCGGCGGAATGTCGATGATGGCTGTTGGCCGTGCTGCTCAGGATGTGGTCGAGGAAGTCCGTCGCCAGTTCCGTGAGATGCCAGGCATCATGACCTACGAACAGCGCCCGGACTATGGTCGGGCTGTCGACATCCTGACGAAAGCCGCTATCCGCGAAATGCTGGTGCCCAGCCTTTTGCCGGTCCTGTCGCCAATCGTACTGTTCGCCGTGATCTACTTCATCGCGGGACCATCGCAGGCCTTCTCGGCTCTCGGTGCCCTATTGCTGGGTGTGATCGTGACAGGTCTCTACGTTGCCATCAGCATGACCTCAGGCGGTGGCGCTTGGGACAACGCGAAGAAATCCTTTGAAGACGGTTTCGTCGACAAGGATGGCGTGAAGCATCTGAAAGGCTCCGAGGCCCACAAGGCATCGGTTACCGGTGATACGGTCGGTGATCCTTACAAGGACACGTCCGGACCGGCTGTGAACCCGATGATCAAGATCACGAACATCGTGGCACTCCTGATGCTGGCTATCCTGTCCCATATCTAGGGATAGAGATCTGACTTGATTCAAAGCGAAAGCGCCGGAGCGATCCGGCGCTTTTTTTGTGGGGTCAGCTTTGGCTCAGGGCGGCCAGATGCTCGATCAGCTTGGCTCGCGAGAGGTCCCAACTTTCGGCGCGAATCTGCCTCGCACAGCCCTTTCGTGCATCTGCGAGCTCGTCCGGCGAGAGGTTCGCGAGCATCTCCGCCAAAGCTTCCGGCTGCAGGTCTTCGGGGACGACGAAACCGCTGCCATACGTTTCCACCACGCGTCGAAGTTCGGGGAGAGGAGAGACCAGAACAGGTACGCCCACTGCCGGATACTGCCAGAGTTTGTTCGGCGAACAGAAGGTCTGGTTGAGCGCGCCGCCCTCATACAGGATCGCTCCAAGAGTTGCTCCTCTTATCCAGTTGCCAAGTTCATGCATCGGTTTGGGTTCGACGAACCGAACCATCTCGTCGGCGGCGGGAAAGAAATCGTCTTTGGCACCGATGCCCATGACAACGATCGCCCAGTCACGTTCCAGATGAGGCGCAAGCCTTGCCAGCCGCTCCAGTCCTCTCATCGGCGCAAGACCACCATGATAAAGAAGAATGCGGGTGTCAGGAGCGAGCCCGGCCTCGGCATGAAGCCGTCCATCATAGGCTGACGCGGATGCGGCGTCAGACTGGTTATGGATCACCAGCGCTGGCGGGAAGCCGGCACCGTCCTTTTCATACTGGCGTGCAATGCTGGTGTTCACCGTGATGAACAGGTCGATGTTTTTCGCGTGCGCCTCTTCCACTTTCGCCACCCATGCCTTGCGGGCCTCGTCATGAAGCACTTCTTCGCGGAAATATTCGTGTGCATCATAGACCAGCGGCACACCGTGTTTTCTCGCGAGACGTGCAGAGAGGGGGAGGGCGTTGATGTCGCAGCAAACGATCACTGCGGGTGTGCGTTTACCGATCTGCGCAGACAGGGAGATCATCCTCAGCCGGTACGAGGCGAATGCCCACAATTTCGTCGTGAGAGATCGTAATGGCGCAAGGCCCGCTATGATACCGGAGAGGGTCGCGACAGCTAAGAGCGCCAGAAGCGTCCAAGGAGCCGAAACGAACAGTCCCGTAATGAAGGTCAGCCCGAGAAGCGCCAGCGCGGCAAGTGGCAGAATGCCCGGAGACGCAGCATAAGCCGCGCCTTCATCAGGGTTGGCAGACCGGGTCATTGCATATTTGCTGGGCGCATATCCGGCGGTTTCAAGCGCCTCCGCCATTCTTGCAATGCGCGAGTCATATTGGGTCAGGCGATCGCAAATGAGCGCGGCAGGCTTAACAGTCATTGATTGTTCGCTCATAGGAAGGGCCCGGTCCGTCTATGCAGCAAGCAACATCTCACGAAAGATAAAAACGTGTGTGGTTTATGGTTCACGATCAATCTTCCTGAACGGCCTGCCGCGCTGTCGAGCGTAGCCCATCGCGGGCCCGACGGTGAAGGGGTTGCACGGTTTAGCTCGGATGCGGGCCCGGTTTTCATGGGGCATCGCAGGCTGGCCATCTATGATCCGGATCCACGTTCAGACCAGCCTTTTACCACTGCCGACGGACGTTTCACGCTCGTCTTCAATGGGGCGATCTACAATTTTCCAAGCCTTCGTGAAGACCTGATCCATCTGGGTGAAACCTTCGAAACAGAGGGAGACACCGAGGTACTGCTCAAGGCGTTCGTAAGGCACGGCGCTGAAATCCTGCCGCGTCTGGACGGGATGTTCGCGTTCATCATCTATGACAGAGATACGCAGACCGTGTTTCTGGCCCGAGACAGGTTCGGGGAAAAGCCGCTTTATTCCGCTATTGTTTCCATGCCCGATGGACATACCGGACTGGCGGTGGGGTCGGAGCTTCGTCAGTTTGTTGCCAGCGGCCTTATTCGGCCGGACATCAATCCTGACGTGATGGCAAGCTTCCTGAACTTTGGAAGCGTTGGGCATCTGCCGCAAAGCTTCATCTCCGGAATCACACCGTTTCCACCTGCGGGCTCGTGCACAATCCGTCTGCCCGGACTGTCTGCAGACGGTATGCAAGATGCGCTACGAGATACCTCGCGATTCTGGTCGCCACCAAGAGTTCGATCCAAAGGTAACCGCTTCACAGGCTGCCGACAGCGCCCGCGAGGGTTTGCAGGCATCAGTCGCCGGACGTCTGGTTGCCGATGTGCCGGTCGGTTTTACCTTATCCGGCGGAATGGACTCCAGCGCGATCCTCCTGGCGGCTGATCGGGTGCTTGCGAAGGATCGCCAACGCGATTTTGCAACGGTCTCCGCCGTCTATGATGAAGATGATGCATCTGGCCGAAGTCTGAGTGAAGCTCCGTTTATCGCGGCCGCGCGTGAGGGATCAGCGTTTCCACACCACCAGCTCTCGCCGCAAGCTGAAGACATCGTCGCAAACATTGACGCCGTAATCGATGCCCAGGGTGAACCGTTTCCGCATACCTCAGTGGTCGCCCAATGGTTCGTCTATCGCGAGGCACGCTCGGCAGGACGAAAAGTCATGCTGAGCGGGCAGGGCGCCGATGAAATCCTCGCCGGATATTCTTCGATGGCGGCTTTCGCGGTTGCCGACCGGGTACGGACTGGCAGGTTTCTGTCAGCCTGTGCGCTGTACAAAGCATTGATCAAGAGCCCGTCCGATCGTTCAGCGAAGAGCCTTGCGCGCGAGGTCTACCGTCAGGTGCTGGGTGAACCGGTGCGGCGGGGCATCCTGAATGCGCTCGGGAAATTTCCTCCACAGGGTTTGCCTGTTGCTGGCGCAATTCCCGAAGCAGAACCTCTCTCGCAGGCCGGAAGCGCGCTCGACGAGCTTGTTCGGCGACTGACCACGAAGAACTCTCTGCCTGCGTTGCTTCGATACGAAGACCGCAATGCGATGGCGCACGGTGTGGAAACGCGTCTGCCGTTTCTGGGCGCTGATTTTGCCGACCTCGGTCTGCGAATGCCCGGACAGATCAAGATTTCAAATGGATGGACCAAGAAGCCGCTACGTGATGCGTTTCGCGGGCTCCTTCCGGACATGATCGTGAACCGTCGCAGGAAGCTTGGTTTCGTTACGCCGCAGGATCGTTGGCTTGCTGGCGATCTGGGCCGGTGGGTGCGGTTCACGCTGGAGGATCAGGGACACTACCTCGGCTCACTCGTGCCGGAGGTATGGCGCAGAGAGCAGCTCCGGAGGCTGGAGGAGGGCGCGGTGAGCCCGCTCGATCTGCGAATGGCCATTGCTGCCCGGTGGGCAAGCCGGATGCAAACGCTCTACGCCGGTGCTGAGCTGGGGGAGAAGTAGCTTTCACTGGCTTTCAAAGCGACCTTCTCCGGACAATGAAGCCGCTCGAACCTGTCAAAGCCTGCCTGGGCACGCACACCAAGATCCACGCGTCGCTCAACGATATCCAGCAGATCCGCCTCAAGCGTCGTAGTGCCTGACACCAGCATGCCCTCAAGGTCAACCAGATGCCAAAGTTCCGGTTTGCATCCGGCCATGACAGGAACGCCCGCCGCCATCATCTCGACTGAGAACGTGCCGTAGACACCGGACACAAGCTGGTCGATGGCAACATGACAGGTTCGCGCCATCGCGATCAGGTCCGATCTGGCGCGGTGATCGGGTGCAACGAGGTCTATCGCAATACCCGCATCCTGAAGATTTGCGATTGCCCTGAGGATGAACCCCGTTCCTTTCTTTACCGGGTCTGTGGGCGCATGAAACACTCGCAAGGGCTCTCCGCTCCGAAAGTCCCGCGCAACAGATTTCGGAAACTCTGCAAAGTCCCGTCTGTCTACGGTCAACGGTAGCCAGCTTGCGTGCGCCATCCCTTCCAGAAGATCCGGCGTAGTGACGTAACAGGCATCCGTATTCCGGCTTCTTGTTCGCAGCAAATCGCGGTTCGGGCTGCATCCGTTACGTCCGCAAGCGACACACATCGCATTGTCCTCGCGACTGCCCGGCAGATCGGGGTCTCGAATATCACAGCCGAGAAATGTCGTTACGACGTGTTTTCCGAGCCGCTTCAGTACATTGATGTCGCGAAAGTGTGTCCCGGTAAATGTCTTGTCATAGTAGAAATGATAGACGTCAAAGGTAAGAAACTGCGTTCCGAAAAACTTTGAAAACGAAACGGACCGCTCATTGCGCTGGGCGAGTTCGAAGTCAGGAGAACTGGCGTATCTATTGGGCAAGCAGACTGAAACCGCATCCAGACCCAGTGCGCGTTGTTCACGTGCAATCAGAGCCGCCATGCCCGAAACGTTCTCGGGCCCGTGCAAAACTCTCAATGGTCTGCGCCGGGTCTCAGTTGTTATTTCCATTGGAATTTTCATAGGCTTGCGGGTAGGTAGGCTCGACTCGGTGACAACGGTAATAGGTGCTAGTGGCTCAAACAGGTAAAGCAAAGAGGCGCAGCTACCCGGATGTCACTGCACCGGAGGTTGAATTACCCCCCGGTTGGCTGGAGCGGATTTCGCAATCAGACGATCCGTTGCGAATACTGCTTATCGGCAACGTTGCGAACTATGCATATGTGACTGCAAAATTGCTGCGACGACACGGGATCGATGCGGTCGTGATCGATCCCGACTTCTTTCACATCATGGCCTCGCCTGAATGGCATGAAGCCCGTTTGCGTGGTCGTCATGGTGATGACTATCTGCCGAGATGGTCGAAAATGTCGCGGAGCGGTTACAAGAGACCGGACTGGTTCATTCAGGGTCCGTGGCAAACCGCCTTTCGAGCCCTCGAAGCCCGAATGCTCGGATCTGCATCTGATTTTTCTACACGCAAACGCATCAATGAATTTGCGCGGCGACTGACAACCGGCGACCTGCCATGGCTCGTTCGCGGTTTGGTGCAGGGACAGAACCGATATCTCAAGGCGATCCGTGTCCGCGCTCTGCGCGCAACGGGTATGGCGCGGTTTGTCGACAAACCTGATGGGCAAACTGGCAGTGGGCCGGTCAGGGAAACGGAACCTGCAGACCTTGAGTCGGCTACACAAACGCCAGGGATTACCGGCGAAATGAACCCGTCTGACGCCACTCCGGCTGACGTGCCTGCGGAAATCGAGTTTGTGCGTCAGAACCGGGCCTTCTTCGAACCCATTCTTGAGAGCTTCGATCTGGTGCTCGGCTTTACGACGATGAGCTATTTTCCCGCCGCACTCGGATTCAAGAGATTTGCCTCGGTCGAACTGGGAACGATCCGCGGTCTTCCGTTCGAGGACAGCCCCATGGGTCGCCTGACCCGATACGTCTACGAGCAGAGTCCGCAGACGCTCGTGACCAACACAGACTGCTTGCCGGCGGCTCGGAAGATGAAGCTTGAGCCAGCACGCGTTCATCCCGTCCTTCATCCGTTCAGTGTCCGCGACATTCGCCCACCTGCCCGTCGCGTTCTACCATCGAGGCAGACGCGGCCCTATTTCCTCGCCCCGGCGCGTCATCACTGGAAAGTTGGCAATGCCTCGATTCTGAAGGGTAATGACGTTTATCTGCGTGCCGCAGCCAGACTTCTGGAGCGTCGTGCGAATTTCGACCTGAGGCTGGTTCGATGGGGTGCAGAACTCGATGAGACAGAAGCCCTGATCGAAGAACTGGGCCTTGGAGCAAATGTCACCTGGCAGCAGCCCCTCGCCCGCAAGCGCCTCTGGCCGGTCTACACGGAAGCCATTGCTGTGCTCGACCAGTTCGGCTGCAAGGCGTTCGGTGGCGTTTCACTTGAGGCCATGGGCGTCGGGCAACGCGTCATCACACGGTTTGACTGGCCATCAGCCAGCAAGTTCTTTCGGACGCCACCACCCGTCCTGGCAGCCGATACTGTCGAAGGCGTCGAGACGCAGATGGAGGCCTGTCTTGCAGATCCTGACGATCTGGAAGGTCTTGGACGTCGCGCGCGGGCATGGATCGAATATGAGCATGGAGAAGCACGCCAACTCGAATTGCTTTTTCATGCGATCGGACCGCTTCTACCGGAACGTTTTGATCTTGATGGTATGTCGGTCGGCGAGTCTCTGAGAGGTCCGCTGGCGCTTCCACTGGCCGCTAAAACGCTCTAGACCCTGCCGCAGATCAGTTTTGCCAGCCGGAGCAGCCTTCAAATGACAGAAATCGTCGACATTCACGCCCGCCAGATCATTGACAGCCGCGGTAACCCGACAATCGAAGCGGATGTGACACTGGAAGACGGATCGATGGGACGTGCTGCCGTGCCTTCGGGGGCATCAACTGGCGTTCATGAAGCGCACGAACTTCGCGATGGCGGCGACCGCTTTGGGGGCAAGGGGGTCTTGCAAGCCATCGAAGCGGTCAATGGAGAGCTTTTCGATGCTCTGGAAGGTATGGAGGCCGAAGATCAACGCCGGATCGATACCACAATGATCGAAGTCGACGGAACACAGAACAAATCCCGTCTCGGCGCCAACGCGCTCTTGGCCGTGTCCCTTGCAACTGCCAAGGCCGCTGCAGAAGCAGCTCATTTGCCGCTCTACCGCTATCTGGGCGGCGTTTCGGCGCACATCCTCCCGACGCCGATGATGAACATCATCAACGGCGGAGCACATGCCGACAACCCGATCGACGTTCAGGAATTCATGATCATGCCGGTTGGCGCACAGAGCTTTTCGGAAGCCATGCGGATGGGAGCCGAGGTCTTTCAGGCGCTGAAGAAGGCGCTTTCAGCCGCAGGCCACAACACCAATGTCGGCGATGAAGGCGGATTTGCACCCAATCTGTCGTCTACCGACGAGGCTATCGGCTTCATCATGAAATCAATCGAGACGGCCGGGTACCGTCCCGGAGAGGACTGCGTTCTGGCGCTCGATGCGGCATCGACCGAATTTCACAAGAATGGAAAGTATGAACTCGCTGGCGAGGGAAAATCGCTCGATGCGGGCGGTATGGTCGATTATCTGGCCGACCTGGTCTCGCGCTATCCGATCATGTCGATCGAGGACGGCATGGCGGAAGACGACTGGGAGGGCTGGGTCGAGCTGACAAAACGTATCGGCAAGACCTGCCAGCTGGTGGGGGATGATCTCTTCGTGACGAACCCGGTCCGCCTGCAGACCGGTCTGGAAAAGAAAGCCGCAAACTCCATTCTGGTGAAGGTCAATCAGATCGGCACATTGACTGAAACCCTTTCGGCCGTCTCCCTTGCACACACCAATTCCTATTCGGCTGTGATGTCACATCGTTCGGGTGAGACGGAAGATTCCACAATCGCCGACCTGGCGGTTGCGACCAATTGCGGGCAGATCAAGACCGGCTCGCTGTCGCGTTCCGACAGGCTGGCCAAATACAACCAGTTGCTGCGGATTGAAGAGGAACTGGCAGATCAGGCGGTTTATGCAGGGCGCCGGACACTGCGTACGTCTTCATGATGTAGAAACCCTGCGCGATGCAGTAAAAAGGGCTCTGCCCGGAGTTCGACAATGTCACTTTCAAAGGCCGGTCTTGGGCTGGTGGCACTCATCGTTTACCTGTCGTTCCATGCCCTCGCCGGGGAGCAGGGGCTGGTCAACTGGATGCGTATGCAAGGCACTCTGGACGAGCTGACCGAACGCCGTGAGGCGCTGGCCGGCGTTCGCGACGACCTGTTGCGCGATACCTCGCGTCTGGCGCCGTCGAGTCTCGATCTTGACTATGTGGAAGAGGCTGCACGCCGGACCTTCGTATTTGCCAGGCCGGATGAATACGTCCTGGTTTTCCCGTCAGAAGCAAAGAAGGACTCTCCCGCTCCTGCCCCAGCCCGGGTCGAGACACCTCGCCCACAGATGCAGAAGAAGGAACTTGCAGACCCTGAAGACCTTTTCGCCCTTAGCAAAGACGACGAGGATGTTTATAGTCGTTGATGAACCAAGGGAGAATCCGCGTGGCAGACCGCTCGAAGACATCGAAACCAGCCGCCGCCAGCGCCGAAACCCTGATGGGTTATTACCGTGACATGCTCCTTATTCGCCGCTTTGAAGAGAAGGCCGGACAGCTCTACGGAATGGGCAAGATCGCCGGGTTCTGTCACCTCTATATCGGCCAGGAAGCGGTCGTGGTGGGGATGCAGGCAGCCATTGGCAAGGGCGATCAGGTCATTACCGGGTATCGCGACCACGGCCACATGCTGGCTTGCGGCATGGATCCGGATGGTGTCATGGCCGAACTCACCGGACGCGAAGGCGGTTATTCGCGTGGCAAGGGCGGGAGCATGCACATGTTCTCGCGCGAGAAAGATTTTTACGGCGGCCACGGCATTGTCGGCGCGCAGGTGCCTATCGGAACCGGTCTGGCTTTCTCCAACAAGTACAAGAAGAATGATCGCGTCTGCCTGACGTATTTTGGTGATGGCGCGACCAATCAGGGCCAGGTCTACGAGGCATTCAACATGGCCTCGTTGTGGGATCTTCCGTGCGTTTACGTGATCGAAAACAATCAATATGCCATGGGGACGAGTGTCGCCCGCGCCTCGGCGGAGGTCGAGCTTTACAAGCGTGGGATCTCGTTCGAGATCGAGGGCGAAGAGGTCGATGGCATGGATGTTCGCAAGGTGCACCAAGCCGGGGAACGCGCAGTCGCCTATGCCCGGTCCGGCAAGGGGCCATACATTCTGGAGATGAAAACCTATCGGTATCGGGGCCATTCAATGTCCGACCCGGCCAAATATCGAAAACGCGAAGAAGTTGATGATATTCGTTCGCATCGTGATCCCATCGAGGGTCTCAAGAAGACATTGATCGACGACGGGCATTCGGACGAAGATGCGCTCAAGGCAATCGACAAGGAGATTCGCGCCCGTGTCGGTAAGGCGGTCGATTTTGCGCAGGAAAGTCCTGAGCCAGATGCCTCTGAACTCTGGACGGATGTCTTGCGCGAAGTGGAGACAGCCTGATGCCGATTGAACTTTCATGGCTTGTCGCGAGCGTCGTTCTCTACGGCGTGATGATCCTGACACAGGGCCTTTTTTCAAATCTTGAGCATAAGGGCCGCGATCTCGCGGGCGCACGTGACAATATCGTCGATCACGGCGTTCGCGTTCTGCGGGCCAAGCGCGCCAACCACAATATGGTCGAAGCGCTCTTGATGTTTGCACCGCTGGTCCTTGTTGCCGTAGTTGCGGGCCGGACAAACGAACTCACAGCACTGGGCGGCGTTCTGTTTTTCCTCTCCCGGGTCGCCTACGCACCACTCTACTGGTTCGGCGTTCCATATCTTCGCTCCCTCGCCTGGTTCGGCGGCGTCATAGCCACCGTTCTGGTTCTCATCCCGATTTTCCCCTTCACCTGAGAGTTTCCGGTTCATGTCGATTGACATTCTCATGCCTGCCCTGTCGCCCACCATGGAGGAAGGCACACTGTCCAAATGGCTGAAGTCCGAGGGCGACACGGTTGTCGCGGGGGATATTCTGGCAGAGATAGAGACCGATAAGGCAACGATGGAAGTCGAAGCTGTCGATGAAGGCGTTCTGGCAAAGATACTGATCGAAGCCGGTACTGAAGGCGTGAAGGTAAACGCGGTTATCGCTGTCCTTGCTGAGGACGGAGAGGACGCCGGATCTGTTGAGGCAGGGGCTGGAACCGCCTCCGGGAGTGAGCCGACCGATGAGGCCGACGCCGCTGCAGATCAACGTGTTCAAAGCGGCGAGGGCATGGAAGGCACAGACGCCAGCGATGAAGGCGGTGCCACAACGCCGACCAAACCGGAATCTGTGACGCCAGTCGACCGCAGTCTGCCCGAAGGCACGACTTTCACGTCTGTTACCCTGCGCGATGCCCTGCGTGACGCGATGGCCGAGGAGATGCGGCGGGACGAGACAGTTTTCGTGATGGGTGAAGAGGTCGCTGAGTATCAGGGGGCCTACAAGGTCACGCGCGAACTGCTGCAGGAGTTCGGTGCCGACAGGGTGGTCGATACGCCTATTACCGAGCACGGTTTTGCAGGTCTCGGCGTCGGTGCCGCTTTTGGTGGCTTGAAGCCCATTGTCGAGTTCATGACCTTCAATTTCGCCATGCAGGCAATCGACCATATCATCAATTCGGCCGCCAAGACGCTCTATATGTCCGGGGGCCAGATGGGATGCCCGATCGTGTTTCGCGGGCCGAACGGAGCGGCCTCCCGGGTTGGTGCTCAGCACAGTCAGGACTTTTCCGCATGGTACGGTCACGTCCCGGGATTGAAGGTTGTCGCGCCCTATGATGCCGCTGATGCGAAGGGACTTCTAAAATCCGCGATTCGTGATCCCAATCCGGTCGTGTTTCTCGAGCACGAACTTCTCTATGGCGAGAGCTTCGATGTGCCCGATATCGACGACTGGACTGTGCCGATCGGCAAGGCCGCCGTGAAACGGGAAGGAACGGATGTCACACTCGTCGCGCATTCCCGAATGGTCGGTTTTGCGCTTCAGGCTGCAGAGATCCTCGCCGAGCAGGGCATATCAGCCGAGGTGGTGGATCTCCGCACGATCCGTCCGCTCGATACCGCTACGGTCATTGAAAGCGTGAAAAGGACCAACCGGCTCGTCGCGTGCGAGGAGGGTTGGCGGTTTTTCGGCGTTGGCGCAGAGATATGTGCGACTGTTGTCGATGAGGCCTTCGACTGGCTTGATGCACCTCCGGCACGGGTCCATCAGAAAGACGTTCCGCTTCCTTATGCGGCCAATCTCGAAGCCCTCAGCCTGCCCGGCGTGAAGGATATCGTTGAGGCCGCGTTGAAGGTTTGCGAGGGAATGAAAGGCGGGGCGCGATGAACATCCTGTCTACTCATAATCCAGAGGATGTGCATACCGCACGGAGGATCACGGTCGACGCGTGTTTTACGCTTCGGGTGGCATCTCTTCACCGGATAGTCGAGAAGACTAGGCATCCAGGAGCAGTGGTTGAGAAACCGGCTCTCTGCGAAGCGTTTCCCGATTTAAAACTAAACCTTCCCGACCTTCCGAGTCAGAAATGAGCAACAAAGACAATGCCCTCTTGATCCCCGAGGCGGTAGATGGTGCTACATCTGCGCAAGAACTGGTCCGCTTCTGGATCGCTGACAATGAAGGTGCGTCATCCCTGAAGGTCGGTCTGGCAGATCCAAAGGTCGAGCCCGGAATGTGGGGCTTCATTCTTGCTGATATCGCCAAACACGTTGTTCAGACCTTGCGAAAGGCAGATCCGGATGGCCCTGATGCCCAGGGTGTCTTTGAGCAGATCATGCAGAACTTCGTCGAGCGCGTGAAACACAATCCTGAATTATCGGCCGTGGTTTCGGCCATTGATACCAAGACAGGTAACTGAATGTCGATCAACATCACCATGCCCGCCCTCTCACCGACCATGGAAGAAGGCACATTGTCCAAATGGCTTGTCGCTCCGGGGGACAAGATCTCGTCCGGGGACATCATTGCCGAGATCGAAACCGACAAGGCGACCATGGAGGTGGAGGCCGTTGACGAAGGCACGATTGCCAAACTGCTCGTCGAAGCTGGCACCGAGGGTGTCAAGGTCAATAGTGTCATAGCTGTTCTTGCCGAGGAGGGTGAGGATGTCGGTGCCGTAGAGGCTCCTGTCGAGGAAGAGGCTGCTTCCGGAAATACAGGGGACGCCAACGAGACATCTTCGGAAAAACCTGTCGGGAAGGCCGACACGCCAGAGACAAAATCGACTGACGACAAGAAAGCGCCCGTCGAGGCAGCTCCTGAACCTCAGGGCGGCTATGGCCGGGAGCCAGCCGGTACCGGCTCCGGCAGCAAGGCGTCCGAGGGTGTCGATATGACCCGGAAAGTCGAATTGCAGGCGCTGGGAGACGGCGAAGACCGTATCAAGGTGAGCCCGCTCGCGCGCCGGATCGCCGCTCTCAAGGGAGTTGATCTCAGTTCGTTGAAAGGTTCTGGCCCTCACGGGCGGATCGTTCGCAAGGATGTCGAAGAGGCGTCTCCGTCTGCAGACCGGCCTTCCCAAGCCTCAACGGCTGGCGCTGCTGCGACGCCGGATGGCCTGATCCTGCCGCAGGTTCTTGATGACCGGGTTTACGATCCGGCGAGCTACGACCTCAAGCCGCTCGACGGCATGCGCAAGACTGTTGCCCGGCGTCTGACCCAGAGCTTCATGCAGGTGCCGCACTTCCCGTTAACTCTGGACCTCAATCTGGACCGGCTACTCAGCGCACGTGCGGCCATCAACGAGTCCGCGCCGGACGGCGTGAAAATCTCGGTTAACGATCTGCTCATCAAGGCGTCAGCAATGGCACTTATGGCGGAGCCGGACTGTAATGCCAGCTATACTGACAAAGGGATTGCCTATCACAAGGCGGCTCATGTGTCCGTGGCCGTAGCCATTGAGGGTGGTCTCATCACGCCGGTCATACGTGACGCCCAGTCCAAGGGGTTGCAGACCATTTCCGAAGAGATGAAGGATCTCGCCACGCGTGCCCGCGACCGCAAGCTCAAGCCGCAAGAGTATTCAGGCGGCACGTTCTCGCTCTCCAATCTCGGTATGTTCGGTATCAAGACCTTCGCCTCCATCATCAATCCGCCTGAGGGCATGATACTGTCCGTAGGCGCTGGAGAGAAGCGACCGGTCGTTAACGCTGCCGGTTCGCTGGAAGCTGCCACAGTGATGACGGTAACACTGACCTGCGATCATCGCGTGGTTGGCGGAGCGGAAGGCGCGCGCTGGCTACAGGCATTCAAGAGGTATGTGGAAGCGCCCGAAGCGATGCTGCTCTAAGTGGCAAGCGAAGAGTTGAACACGCAGCCGACACACGCCGGGGCCGAACGTGATCTGGCGGCGGATGAAACCAAGTGTCTCTGTAGCTGTAGCTGCAAGTCGTTCGAGGCGGACCGTATCTGTTTTTGGCGGCGGAGCACGTTTTCGGGCAAGCTCGTCGGCACGGCACACATTTACCGGGACCGGATCGAGTTAGGCACGCGACTCATACGTTTCTTTGATGTTGAGGTCGCCAGTGCCTACAAGCTTCAAGCTCCTCTAGGGCTTTATGCCGACGGCAGTATTTTGACGCTTCAGACTTCCATGAAGTTTTTTACCTTCGCATTCAAACAATTCTGCTCCTGTCTGGACAAACTGAATCTGACAATCGTTGATGAAGGGACATATCGCAAAGGTGTCCCCATCTGGATGATGCTCTGCGCGATTGCCGGTATTGTATGGTTGATCAGGATCGTTTTTTACTAACCCTTAGGACAACAGACCATGGCTGAAACCGACTTCGATCTCATTGTCATAGGCTCCGGCCCTGGAGGCTACGTGGCTGCGATCCGCGCCACGCAACTCGGTATGAAGACGGCAATTGTGGAGCGCGAAAGCCTTGGCGGGGTTTGCCTGAACTGGGGTTGCATTCCAACGAAGGCACTCTTGCGCTCCGCTGAGGTCTTTCATCTGGCCAAACATGCGGAAAGCTTCGGCTTGAAAATTGCGAAGCCCGAGGTCGATCTGCCTGCCGTGGTCAAACGCTCAAGGGGCGTGGCAAAACAGCTGTCCTCAGGCGTGAAGCACCTGATGAAGAAAAACAAGATCACCGTGATCGAAGGCACCGCCCGGCTTGAAAAGGCCAAGTCTGCCCCGAAAGTCTTCGTCAAGGACAAGGCTGGCAAGGAAACCGCGTATTCGGCCAAGCATGTTCTAGTCGCCACAGGTGCTCGCGCCCGCTCCATCCCTCAGGCCGGGCTGGAGCCTGACGGAAAGCTGGTCTGGACGTATCGCGAAGCCATGGTGCCCGATGCGCTCCCCAAACGCCTTCTGGTGATAGGCTCAGGTGCGATCGGTATCGAGTTTGCGAGTTTCTACAATGAACTCGGCAGCGAAGTGACCGTCGTCGAAACGCTGGATAGGATCCTGCCTGTAGAAGACGCCGATATATCTGCGATGGCGCGTAAGGACTTTGAGAAACAGGGCATTCGTATCCTTACTGCCGCGCAAGTCAAAGGTCTGAAGAAAGGCGAAGATACGGTTACTGCGACGGTTGAGACCGGCGGGAAAACCGAAACGATCAAAGCGGATCGCGCCATTCTCGCAGTTGGCATTGTCGGCAATGTGGAAAACCTCGGGCTGGAAGCGCTCGGTGTGAAGGTCGAGAAAACTCATATTGAGGTGGACGGCTTTGGTCGAACCGGCGTGGACGGTCTTTATGCGATAGGCGACGTGACCGGTCCGCCCTGGCTCGCCCATAAGGCTTCCCACGAAGGCGTTGTGTGCATCGAGGCCATTGCCGGAAAAGGACACGGAGCGGCTTTCGACGCATCGAATGTTCCCGGATGCACCTATTCGCATCCACAAGTAGCCAGCGTCGGTTTAACGGAGGCGAAGGCGAAAGAAGCCGGGCACAGCGTGAAGGTCGGAAAATTTCCGTTTATTGGCAACGGCAAGGCGATTGCGCTGGGCGCAGGCGATGGCATGGTCAAGACGGTGTTCGATGCGAAGACAGGGGAACTTCTTGGCGCCCACATGATCGGCGCAGAGGTCACTGAACTCATTCAGGGATACGTCATTGCCCGACAGGGTGAATTGACAGAGGCAGAGCTGATGGAAACGATTTTCCCGCACCCGACGCTCTCCGAAATGATGCATGAAAGCGTTCTGGATGCCTACGGGAAGGTCATTCACATGTAAGACGTTCTGCGACGGAAACGCTATATCAGGCGTCCTCTTCGGCAATACCGGCCTTTTGCCGTGCAATCGCTGTAACTGCGCCGTAGTCGACCTTGCCGGTTCCGAGTACGGGAATGGCGTCGACGTAGAAGACCTTTCGTGGAACAGCCAGTTCCGAAACGCCATGGTTCTGAGCCCAGGCGAGCATGTCCGGACGGTTCACAGCGTCGGTATCGCTGAGAAGAACGATCTGTTCCCCCTTGCGCGGGTCGGCAATCGTCGCCGCCGTATGCATGTTGTCAGGCCAGAGTGCGGAGGCGCAGTTCTCGACGACCGTCAGAGACACCATCTCGCCGCCAATTTTTGCGAACCGTTTCACCCGTCCGCGAATACGTATGAAACCTTCGCCGTCGATTGTGACGATGTCACCGGTATCGTGCCAGCCATCGTGCGGCGGCTCGATATGCCCCGGATTTGAGGCGCGCATGTAGCCCTTCATGACGTTCGGGCCACGCACATGCAGACGACCGCCCTGATCAATCCCTTCAACGGTTTCCAGTTTGTATTCCATCCCCGGCATCAACTGCCCTACTGAACCTGGCGTGTTTGCGCCGACCGAGTTGGCGGCGACAACTGGTGAGGCCTCGGTAGCCCCGTACCCTTCCAGAATCTCGATATTGTATTTCTTGCGGACCATCTGGCGTGTCTCGTCGCGCACGCGCTCCGCTCCGCAGATCGCCAGCCGGAGTGAGGACAGGTCATCATCGTCGCCTGCGCGGCAGTACTGCGAGATGAACGTATCGGTTGCCAAAAGGAAGGTTGCCCCGGTTTTGCGGATACGTTTCGCGATCTCGCGCGGCTGCAGGGGTGTCGGGTGAAACACGGCCTTCACGCCTGCCATGATGGGCAGAATAGCGCCCACGGTCAGGCCAAAGCAGTGGAAGGTCGGCAGCGGATTGAAGACGATATCGGTTTCCGGATAGAGATCGATATGAGCGCGGACCTGCTCGACATTTGCGATGACGTTGGCATGGGAGAGAACAACGCCTTTGGGGTCGCCCTCCGTTCCGGATGTGAACAGGACAACGCCGGTAGAGTCCGGGTTTTTCTTCGAATAGAAAAGTGACGGCAAATAGGGGCCAAGCGCGCCCGCAGCCTTGTGCTTGAGGGTGAGATTCTCGCGGACATCTTCAAGATAGATCATCCGGAAGCTGCCTTCCAACTCGGCGATCAGCGGCTCGAGGTTGGCCAGCTCGACGAACTTGCGGGCTGTAACGATCGTCTTCACCTGCGCAGCCTTGCCGGCGGCCCGCAAGTTGCGTGTTCCTGCGGTGAAATTCAGCATTGCGGGACTGCGTCCGGCGACCTGCAACGCATAAAAGGCGATTACGGCTCCGGCGCCTGTGGGCAGCATGACCCCAACGGTCTCTGCAGATTCGGTCTGGTCCTTCAGTGCCGCGCCCAAAGCGAAAGAGGCACGTACGACATCGTTATAGGTGAGGACCCGCTCATCGCCGTCGACAATAATCTCCGTGCTGCCGCCAAACTTGCTGCGGGCTTTCAGGAGTCCGGAGAACAGATCCTGACGCGTTCTGGCGACGCGAAACTTGTAATTGGCAGCCGCCATCAAGGCCTCCACTGAAATTAGTGCATCACTTTATGCGGTTCGAGCCGGTTTGGCCAAGCCGAACCGTCACCTTGACCGGTTCCCTATCCGTCGCACTTGATGCGAATGTCGAAAAAGTCCATCTGGTGACCATGGTCAACCTCATAGATACCCTTTCAGCGAAACCGGCCGGCGCAGACTTCCGGCACCCGGAAAAACGCAACCGGCCCGATACCCTTGTTTTGCGAAAGCCGGACTGGATTCGCGTCAAGGCGCCTGTCGGTCACGGGTATTCCGAGACCCGGGAGATCGTGAAGTCAAAAGGGCTGGTCACGGTCTGCGAAGAGGCAGGCTGTCCGAACATTGGTGAGTGCTGGGAAAAGAAGCACGCCACCATGATGATCATGGGCGATACCTGCACGCGGGCCTGCAGCTTTTGCAATGTCAGGACAGGACGCCCGGCTCCGCTCGATGCCACAGAGCCAGAGAAAGTCGGAGAAGCGGTTGCCGCGATGGGCCTCCAGCATGTTGTTATTACATCGGTTGACCGTGATGATCTTGACGATGGTGGCGCGAAGCATTTTGCCGAGACAATTGCGGCTATCAGATCCTCCGCGCCTCTCTCGACAATCGAGATTCTGACGCCGGACTTTCTGCGCAAGGCAGGTGCGCTCGAGCGGGTGATCGATGCCAGACCCGATGTTTTCAATCACAACCTTGAGACTGTCCCGCGGCTCTACCTCTCAATCCGTCCCGGCGCGCGTTATTTTCATTCACTGCGTCTGCTTGACCGGGTGAAGGAACGCGACCCGACACAGTTCACGAAATCCGGGATCATGGTCGGGCTTGGCGAGACCAAGGAAGAGGTCATGCAGGTCATGGACGATATGCGTTCGGCAGGCGTCGACTTCATCACCATCGGACAGTACCTGCAGCCAACGCGCAAACATGCTGCTGTAGACCGCTATGTGACGCCGGAAGAGTTTGCGGCGTATGAAACCATTGCACGCGCCAAAGGATTTCTCATGGTTGCCGCCTCGCCGCTAACGCGCTCGAGCTACCACGCCGGAGAAGACTTCGAACGATTGAGGGCAGCCCGCCAACAGTCTCTGGATACATCAGGCGTCGCCGCCTGACAGGCGGTTCCAACCGATGGCTGTCTACACACGTACCCTGACGCTGCCGCATACGGCTGACAATCTTTTCGATCTGGTCTCCGGCATCCGGCAATACCCTGATTTCATCAAGTGGATCAGATCGATGGATGTTCGCGAAGAGGCCTCGCTCTCGGCGCACCAATTGCATCTGATCGGTGATGCGCGCATTGGCTTCAAGGGGTTCTCGGAGCGGTTCGTGACACGAGTCGAGGCAGACAAGACGGCTCGCAGTATCGATGTGTCTCTGATTAAAGGCCCGTTCAAACATCTGACGAACCGCTGGACCTTCGTGCCGCTCGATACCGGGACGCGGATTGAATTCTTTATAGATTACGAATTTCGTAACTTCATTTTACGGGCACTAGCGGCGGCAAACTTCGATCTGGCCGTGTCGCGGATCATGGAGGCGTTCACCTCCGAAGCCGACCGTCGCTATCAGAGGACTGACGTCATTGCCTAGCACGCGTTGGTGCCCCGGTTGAACAGTCAGTCTTCTGCTTGTCGCCCATCCGATTCTGGAGGAGCGTTCCGCGAGAGCCAGCGAAACGCATAGACCGCCACAAGAACGCCCGCGACAGCATTCGACACAGCGATAGCGATGTAGACTTCGCGACTGCCAAACAGGCTTGAGGCCAGCCATGACAGCGGCACATAAAGCAGGATCGAGCGGGTGAAATAGTAGCCAAAGCCAGTACCTGATTTGCCAACCGAATTATAAAGCGCAGCCGCAGTTATCACGATGCCGTAGCCCCACAGACTGATCGGCACAATTCGCAGATAGAGCGCAGCTTCTTCGGCGACCGCCGCCTCGGAGGCAAATACCGATGCTATCGGCTCACCGAAAAACCAGAACGCGATTCCGAGGAATGCTGCCCAGGCAAGGCAAACCCACAGGCTGAGCCTCAATGCCTCAACGACCCTGTCCTTGCGACTCGCCCCCCAGTTTTGTCCCGCTATCGGGCCAATCGCCGAGGAGAGCGCTAGCATGGGTATCGCCGAAAAGGACTCTACCCGGGTCGCAACGCCGAACGCGGCGACGGTTTCCGAGCCGTATCCAGCGAGAAAGGCGGTTACGATCGCGATACCGATCGGGTTCACCATATTGCCTGCTGCGGCAGGCACACCGATGGCAACGACCCGTCGCCAGGACGACAGAAGTTCCTCAAGGGGAGGCGGCCGGAAAGTCACCAGTTTCTCGCGATAGATGATAATCAACATGCTGAAAAGCAGGGTTGCGAACCGCGCCACCAATGTTCCCAGCGCAGCGCCTTCGATGTCGTAGGCAGGGATCGGGCCCCAACCGAAGATGAGAACCGGCGTTGTTGCGATATTCACGAAGGCCGCAGCGATCATGATCGTGCTTGGCCAGAAAGCGTCTCCTGCAGAACGGATCAGCGCATTGGCCACCATCGGCATGACCAGAAACGGCATTGAGATATACCAGATGCGCATATAGCGCCCGATCATGTCGAGCACTTCACCCTCGGCCCCCAGCAGACTGAAGAGTGGTCTGATGGTGAAATAGCCCAGACAGGAAACGACACCTACGATCAGCAAAGCGAGCGCCAGACTGTCCGTCGAAAGGCGTTTGGCCTCCCGTCTGTTGCCGCTGCCGATAGCGCGAGAGACGACAGAGGCTGCGCCTGCGCCGAGACCGATCGAGAGACTTGTTACAGTGAGGGTCACGGGAAACGTGAACGACAATGCTGCCAACGGGTTCGTGCCCAATTTGCCTACGAAATAGGTGTCCACGAGAGAAACTGACAGCACCGCGATAATCCCGAAAACCATCGGTCCTGCGAGGGCCAGATATCTCGCCCAGACAGGACCGGTTGTCAGATTTCTTGAATCGCTCATGCCATCCCGCTGGTCGCTATTTCCTACCCTGAACTAGGGATTGTCGCGTTGAAAGCGCAGGGGCGCGCGCTTTTGTCGTCATTCCTCGAACTGCAGGAACCGCTGCGACTGCCAGCCGTTGATCTTGCAGAACCCGCCGGAATACGGGTGCTGACAATTCAGCATTCATTCCGGCCCGAAAAAAGCAGGGAAACGAATATGACACTCTCGACACTCAAGGACGTTTACATCGATCAGCTTCAGGACATCTACAGCGCCGACAAGCAGTCACTGGGCGCCACCAAGAAGCTGCATGAGCATGCGACCAACAAGGAATTGAAGGCCGCCTTGGAACGCGGTGTTGAAGGCATACAGACCGGAATGAAAACGCTTGAAGGTATCATCAAGGGCCATGGCGAAGATCCAACCGGTGAATTCTGCAAAGGCATGGAAGGTATAGTCAAAGAAGTGCACGCACACGTTATCGATGCCGATTTCTCGGACGACGATGTCCGTGACGCGATGATCATTACACAGTATCAGCGCATGACACACTACGGACTGGCTGGATACGGATGTGTCGTAGCTTTCGCCAAGCGGCTCGGCCTGAAGGACGATGCTTCCAAGCTCAACGAATGCCTCGACAACACGTATGAGGGTGACCGCACGATGAGCAAAATTGCGGAAGGCGAAGTGAACAAGGCCGCCGCAGCCTGACAAAGACATACACGTTCAGAGAGGCCCCTCCTGTTATCGGTGGGGCCTTTTTTAATGGAGACTACAATGACAAAACGCCTGAAACGATCCGGCCGGGCCACCAGAAAAACATTCGCCAATGCTGGCGGCTTAGCCGCATTCCTTTTTCTGGCTGCATGTGGCGGTGGGTCAGATGAAGTCGGAGAATTCAAGAATGACTGGCTTGGAAACGAGATAAAGATCGACGCGGTGCAGGACCCGGATATTGCCGGCGTCATCTGTCACGTTGCCCATTTTGATCGCGGGTTCTGGGACCGGATTGGAAAAGGGAACTGGTTCGAGAACCCGTCCAACTCTTCAATCGATTGCGAACGGTCCGGACCGATTGACCTGAATACGGCAAAGCTTCGGAAATCCGGAGAAGAGGTCTTTTCTCAGAAACAGTCGCTTTTCTTCAAGCAGATGTCTGTTCGGCGTATTATCGATCTGCAGAACAATGCGATCCTTTACATCTCGTATTCGCGCAAGCCAGTCGATGGTTCAGCCAAAATGAGCCTGTCAGTGGTTGCCTTGACGCCAGAGGAGAGCGCCGCCGCTCTGCAGACCACCGGGCGCTGATATCCGGTGCAGGGTCGCTAGATTGCGCCATAGGCAATCATCGCCGCCGCCACCTTTTCGAACCCGGCGATATTGGCACCCTTCAGATAGTCAACCCGACCATCGTCCGTTTGACCGTATTGGGCACACTGGTCGTGTATCGTTTCCATGATGTTGCGGAGATGATCGTCTACCTCTTCCGGAGACCATCTCATACGGACGCTGTTCTGGCTCATCTCGAGCCCGGAGACCGCGACCCCACCGGCATTGGCTGCCTTGGCCGGGAACGTGCAAGATGTCACTCTTCCGCAGGCACGCGATTGCTTCATTGGTAGTGGGCATGTTCGCGCCCTTCCGCAATGGCCTTGCATCCATTGTCGATAAGGCTTGAGACATCGTCTTCGCCCATCTCATTTTGTGTGGCGCAAGGAAAAGCCAGATCGCAGTCGCGGTTCCAGGGTTTACCCTCGCTGAATTCGGCATCGTATTCGTCTGCGAACTCGGAAATGCGCCCATGGCGTTCAGTTTAAGGTCCTTGATCCAGTCCAGCTCATCGGCGGTAAGCCCACCCTTTTTGTAGATATGACCATCCGAGTCTGAAAGCGTCAGCACTTTCGCGCCGCGCTCGATCAGTTTTTCTGCGCAGTGCAGCGAGACATTGCCGGCACCGGAAACGCAGCAAGTCATCCCCTCCAGATCAAGGTCGTGTTTTTGCAGCACGTTTTCCATCAGGTAAACAACACCATAGCCGGTTGCCTCTGTCCGGATCTGGCTCCCGCCGAACTCTAGAGACTTACCGGTGAGCACACCTTCGAACCGGTCGGTCACGTGCTTGTACTGACCAAAGAGATATCCGATCTCGCGGCTTCCCACGCCAATATCTCCGGCAGGAATGTCGCGGTTCGGGCCGATATACTTTGACAGCTCGGTCATGAAAGCCTGACTGAATCGCATGATCTCGCGGTCCGACTTGCCTTTCGGATTGAAGTCAGCGCCACCTTTGCCACCACCCAGCGGTAAGCCGGTCAGGCTGTTTTTGAACACCTGCTCGAACGCCAGAAACTTGAGAATGCTTTGTGTGACCGAAGGGTCGAATCGCAATCCGCCCTTGTAAGGGCCAATCGCGTTGTTCTGCTGAACGCGGTAACCGCGATTGACGCGGGTGTTTCCATCATCGTCTTCCCAAACGACACGGAATGTAATGATCCGGTCGGGTTCTGTCATTCGCTCGAGAATGTAGAGATCCTGGAGGTCAGACCTGTCGGCGATATGCGGCAGGATATCGGTGGCGACTTCTTTTACTGCCTGATGGAACTCCGGTTCGTGCGGATTGCGTTTCTCCAGCCCCTGCATGAAGGTTTCGAGATCCTGGCTACGTGACATGTGAGGTTCCAACTCGTGTTTTGATTAGTATCAAAACGCGTGAAGGTGGGAGTCGTTCAGTCGCTGGACTGCGGTTTGGCTGCGATCCCGAGTGAAACGCGCAATCGTTCAAGGTCATCCAGCGCATTGGTGTCGTCCTTGAAGGCAAGCCTGGCCTTTGCAAGGTCGGAAGAGGCGGCCTTGGTATTGCCCAGAATGGTGCGCGCGCGGATCAGCCGCTTCCATCCATCAAGATCTGCAGGGTCGTCTTCCAGACGATCGGCCAGGCCATTGATCATCGCCATTATTGTTGCATTCCTCTCTTCGGCGGACAGGCTGGCGAACTGCTCGACTGTCTCCTTGTCCAGCCCGGGGGCACGTCCGTCACGTGCCGGGACGGAGGGCGCCGCAACGCCGCGTCGCCTGATCACAAACTCCCGCGCACTTTCCAGTTCGCTCACGATCAGTGGATCGCTGCCGGTTCGTGCCAGTATGGCTTCGTAAAGCGCCAATCCATCATCATAGCGCTCAAGTGACATGTAAGCCCGGGCCAGCAGAACGAGGTCACGAACCGAAGGCGAAGCGCTGGTCTGAATCCGCGTTTCGAGTTCCAGAACCATTCGCTCGACGGCGTCGCGCGGTGGGACCGGCGCAGACCCGTTTTCCGCAACCGAAGTCGGGACCGGTCGATAGAGCGGAGAGCCTACGGCAAGATAAAGTCCAAGCCCGCCCGCAACCAGCAGCGCCGGGAGCCCGAAACGTGCGAGTCGCACAAGGCTCGAAGCGGATTCTGATACTGGCTTAGCCGACATGTCATCGTCGATCAGCTTCAGTATGCGTCGGTCGAGCGCCAGTAGGGCCTCGTCCGCGGCCTCGCTGTTTCCTGCTCCCGCCTCTTGCTCGGTTTCCAGTATTAAACGCTGGGCACGTGCTTCAGCCAGCGCGCGCTCCTTCGTATCGTCATCGTCTGGCAAGCGAAACAGGGGCGGTATTATGACCAGGAGGGCGAACGCCAGAAGGGCAGTGATGGCAACCCATATCATTGCTCACCGCCCGGATTGTTCTGCCGAAGCGCCAGAGCGATGCGGGTCGCTTCTTCCACAGTCAATCGTCTGTCTATCTGGTCTGCCGGAACCCCCGAGGCACGCCGGGTTCGCAACAGGTACCATCCGGTTGCAAGCATGAGTATGACGAGCGGACCAAGCCACAAGAACAAGGTGTTCAGCTGGAACGGTGGTTCCATCAGAACGAAATCACCGTATCGCGCCTGAAGATAGGCACGGGCCTCAGCGTCAGTGTCTCCCGCACGGACGCGTTCGCGCACGAGGCGTGTCATGTCGGCAGCAAGAGGGGCGCTGGAATCGTGAATGGACTGGTTCTGGCAGACGACACAGCGAAGCGTCTTGGCGATGGCCGCGGTCCGCGCTTCGATCCGCGCTTCGGAGAGGTCTGTCCCTATGGGTTCTTGGGCCGTTGTGGAAAGGGCGAACAGCCCCAGCAAGACGAACGCAGCGCACAGGCTGACAAAGAGGGATACGGCGCGCATCATTTCTCTGCTTCCTCAATCAGTCGGTCGATAACAGGTGAAATCTGTTTGTCCCAGATCGTCTGATCGAGCGGGCCGGTGTGTTTGTAGCGGATCGCGCCGTCGGGTCCGACAATATAGGTTTCCGGTGCACCGGTGACTCCGAGTTCGATTGCCAGTTCACTATCGTGATCGACCGCGATCCGGTCATACGGGTCGCCGTATCTGGCCAGCCAGCGTTTTGATTCGGGATCTGTATCGCGCCAGTTTACACCGATAAGCTCGAACCGGTCGTCGTCGCTTATCGACATCAGAAACGGATGTTCAGTCACACACGCCACGCACCATGAACCGAAGACATTGAGTAACGCGACTGTTCCGGTCAGATCTTCACGGGTGACGAACGCGGTCTCATCGTGAAGTTCTGGAAGCCGGAAGTCTGCCAAGGGGCGGTCAATCATGGCGGAGGGCAGCCGTGCTGGGTCACGCGTCAGCCCGACCGCAAGAATGACGGAAACCGCCAGAAAGCCGACCAGGGGCACAAGAGCCAAAAGGAGGGTGCGCTTGCGCATCAGCCGACGGCTTCTGCCTCGAATGTACCGGAACGCCGGGTTCGTTGACGCAGAATGCCTATTGCAAGGCGACGGTCCGATAGCGATGCGAACCCGGCAAGTCCCATCATCAGGGCTCCAAACCATATCCACGTGACCATCGGATGATACCAGACGCGTATCACCCAACCGTCTTCAGCCGTTCCTTCGCCTAGAGATGCATAGAGGATCCGCATCGGGGTAACGTTCAGGGCCGCTTCCGTCGTGGCGCTGTTTTCGACCGGATAGAACCGGCGCTGCGTGGTTAGCGTTTGGCGCGCGCCGCCGCCTGAAGACGTCATCGATAGCGTTGCGGCTTCGGCGTTAAAGTTGGCCCCCTGTAGCGGCTCCAGGCTTTCCAGTCTCAGTTCGTAACCGGAGATCGAAACCGTATCGCCGATGTTCATCCGTGCTGCCGTTTCATCGGACCAGACAGCCATTGCGGTTATCCCGGCCGTGGTAATGGCAATGCCCAGATGGGCCAGCAGAAAGCCATGCGTTGCGCCGGGCAGACGGACCAAGCCTGATAATGTCCTCTGTCTCGACCCGGACGCCAGCAATGCCTTGCGTCGATAGCCCAGCACCGTCCCGACGGTAAGCCATGCCGCCAGTGAAAAGCCCAGCGCGCCGCCGAAACTTCTGCCGAGGACCAGCACGGCGATCCCTGCGATCAGGGCGATACCGGCTATCAGCCCGATGCTCTTTGCAATGCGTGCAAGCGAGTCCGCGCGCCATTTCAGGAGAGGTCCGACGGCCATGAACAGAATGAGAAGGCTCATGATGGGCGCAAATGTCTTGTCAAAATAGGGCGGGCCGACCGTGAGCTTCTCGCCCGTCATCGCGTCCATGAGCAGAGGATAGAAGGTGCCGAGAAAAACGGTTGAAGTCGCGCTTGCCAGCAAGAGGTTGTTCAGCACCAGTCCGCCTTCGCGACTGATCGCACCGAAGGCCACGCCATTGGCAATTTTCCCCGCCCGTAAAGCGTAGAGCGCCAATGCCCCTCCTGTGAAGGCTATTAGGAGTGCGAGAAGGAAGACGCCGCGATCTGGGTCGACAGCGAATGCGTGAACGCTTGTGAGAACACCGGATCTGACGACGAAGGTCCCGATCAGACTGAGCGAGAATGTTGCGATCGCAAGCAACAGGGTCCAGTTCATGAGGGTCGCGCGTGTCTGGACGACGAGCGTCGAATGCAGCAGGGCCGTGCCCGCAAGCCAGGGCATGAAGGAGACATTCTCAACGGGGTCCCAGAACCACCAACCGCCCCAGCCGAGTTCATAATAGGCCCAGATACTACCGATCGTTATCCCGATCGTGAGAAAGCTCCATGCCGCCAGAACCCAGGGGCGAACCCATTTGGCCCACATTGCATCGACCCGTCCCTCGATAAGTGCCGCGACCGCAAAAGAGAACGCGATCGAGAAGCCAACATAACCGAGATAGAGAAACGGGGGATGTAGCGCGAGCCCCGGATCCTGCAGGAGCGGGTTAAGGCCCGAACCATTAGCCGGCGGTGTCGCCAGCCTGGTGAACGGGTTGGATGTGAACACTAGAAAAGCGAGAAACCCGAAACCCAGCAAGCCTTGTGTTGCGATAGCTCTCGCTCGCAGAGCTACCGGAAGCGAGCCACCAAGAACAGCAATTGCACCGCCGAAGATGGCCAGGATAAGGATCCAGAGCAGCATCGAGCCCTCATGATTTCCCCAGACACCGCTGAGTTTGTAGATCATCGGCTTGGCGGTGTTTGAATTGTCAGCAACCAGAGCAACGGTGAAATCCGACTGTGCGAAGGCGATCGTGAGTAAGCCAAACGCCAGGAGGATCAGGCCCGCATGAGCGAGCGCGCTGCGGTCGGCGACGGCCATGATCCGTCGGTCACCGCGTGAGGCACCGACATATCCACTGAACGCCTGCACCATGCTCGCGACAAGCGCCAATACGAGTGCAAACTGACCGATCTCCGGGCCCATACTGGCCTGCTTTCCTGTTTCGACGAGCCATTATTCTATCGTTCCGGCGCGGTGCCGTCATGCGTCAAATGGGCAACCGGACAAATCGCCAATCACGGTGTTGACCGGTTTTCGTCCCGATGACATAAGCCGTTATGTTACATCGTTACGAGAATTGAGGTACGTTTCCATGGTTTCCAGGTATCTGTTGTGCGCTGCGTCGCCGATCGTTCTCTGCGCTGGTCTGGCGCACGCTCAGGAGGAAGCGCCGCTTATCGAACAGACTGTCATCGTCACCTTGCCCGGACCTGACAGAACCACGGACGAGCTTATTGGAAACGCGACCATTCTGGATCGGGGCCAGATTCTCGACAATCTGACCGGGTCACTCGGTGATACGCTTGACAGCAAGCCTGGCGTTTCCAGCACGTTCTTTGGTCAGGGTGCCAGTCGCCCGGTCTTGCGTGGTCTTGGCGCAGAGCGCGTTCAGGTACTTACCAACGGCATTGGTGTCATCGACGTCTCCGCAGCCTCCCCCGATCATCAGGTTACGAGCGACGGGATCGATGCGGATAAGATCGAGATCTTGCGCGGGCCCGCAGCCCTTGTCTACGGCGGTCAGGCTATTGGCGGTGTTGTCAACGTGATCGACGGACTGATTGCTGAAGAGCTTCCCGATCAGCCGTTTTCCGGGGATGCCTACGCGGCATATAACAGCGTCAACGACGGCTCAGAGGGTGCGCTTCGCGGCACGTTCGTGACCGGCCCTCTGGTTCTTTCCCTGAGCGTTTCAGGTCGTGATTTCGATGATTATGATGTTCCCGGCTTTGTCGAATCATCCGCGCTTCGTGCGTCCGAGGAGGATGAAGAGCACGAAGACGAAGATCATGATCACGATCACGACGAGGAAGAAGAAGCCCGCGGAACGGTACCGAACTCGTTTCTCGAAACAGAGACTTATTCTGCCGGGCTGAGCTATGTCGGATCGCGCGGTTTTATCGGCGTAGCCGTCCGCAACCAGACGTCCCTCTACGGCCTTCCCGGCAGCGGACATGCTCATGGCGAGGAAGACGAGGACGAAGGCGAAGAAGAGGAAGAGAACCCGTTTATCGATCTCGATCAGACCCGCGTGGAGATACGCGGCGGCGCTGATCTGGATACAGCGATTTTCAACCGCGTGAATGCACACATTTCGGTCTCCGACTATGAGCATACCGAATTCGAAGCCCCGGGCGAAGCGGGAACCATGTTCGATACCGACGGCTATGAAGGTCGCATTGAGCTCGACTACGGCTCGGAAAGCTCCGGCGGCGCGGTCGGCGTCCAGTTTCTGGACAAGTCCTTTTCCGCCGTCGGTGAGGAAGCCTTCGTCACGCCAACCGACACAACTTCGGGGGCGCTTTTTGTTTACCACGCAACCGAATATGAAAATGGTCTAGGCCTTGAAGGCGGTGCGCGTATCGAAACCGTCGAGGTGTCCAATCAGGTCGGTCTTGGTAACGAAAAATTCGATCTCGTCAGCGCGTCGCTTGGCATTCACAAACATCTTGAGTCAGGATGGTTTTTCGGCTCCTCGCTTGCCTATAGCGAACGCGCGCCGAGCGATGTCGAACTTTATGCCGACGGACCTCATCTGGCGACGCAGCAATTCGAGGTTGGCAATGCAAACCTCGATGTCGAACGCGGCTTGAACCTTGAAGGCGTTGCGCGTTGGAACGGCGACAGGGTTTCAGGCGGCGTGAACCTCTTCGTGACGGAGTATTACGACTTCATCTATCTGACGCCTGGCCAGACCTTCGAAGACGGCGCACTGGTAACGGTTGCAGATGACCTGCCTGTTTTCACCTTTGTTCAGAACGACGTGACGTTCACGGGTGGAGAGATTTATCTGGAAGCCCGCGCCGGTAACTGGATCGGTGCCGACTGGACGATGGACGGATCTATCGAATTCGTCGATGCCGAGATCGATGGGGGTGGCAATCTTCCGTTTATTCCGCCCCTTACGCTGAATGCAGGTATCGACGCCAAATGGGGGCGGGTAAGCGCTGGCGCAGACCTGACATTGGCGGCAGAGCAGGATGAACCGGGCGCGGGTCAATTCCCGACTGACGGGTATGGCTTGCTTGACCTGAAACTCGCCTACGATCTGGGCGGTTTCGGTTTCGCCAGAGAGGGCACGAGCATTTTCCTGCAGGCGCGGAACGTCACCGACGAAGAAGCGCGTGTCGCGACCTCCGTTCTCAAGGACGTTACCCCGCTTCCGGGGCGCAACATACGCTTTGGACTTCGCGCCGCGTTCTAGACGAAGCTGAAGTCCGGGATCCATTTGCGTATCGCGGCTTGCTTGAGTGCAAGCCGCTCCATCGCTCGCGCAGGGCTTGTTTCGAGCAGTATCACCCTGTCGTCGGGTTTTAACTGGCCGAGGCGGTGATGTTCGCTCAGGGCGATCTGCGCGACCCTTGGATATCCACCTGTCGTCTGTGCATCCGCAAGAAGGATGAACGGCATACCGTCCTGTGGACATTGCACAGTCCCCGGAAAAACCGGGGCTGATTTCATGTCCGTCTGCAAGCTGAGAGAGATCTGCGTTCCGCCAAGTTGTATGCCCATCCGGCTGGTCCGTCTCGTGACCTTACGCTCGAAGGCAAATATGGCGCTACTGGCATCACTGTATTCCGGGCCGCGAAGCGCGTGCAGGACCCAGAGGTAGGATAGTACCGGGCGAAGGTCCCTTGGGGTTGTCATTTCCGGTAGTTTTGATCCGTTGTTGTTTTTAAAGCGAAGCAGGTCTCCCGCCTTCAGCGCCCGGCCATCGAGGCCGCCGAAACCCGCGGGCAGATAAGTCGAGGGCGAACCAAGAAATACTGCGCCTTCAAATCCACCGGCGATGGCCAGATAGCACCGGCATCCCGGACCGTCTGGCTGCAGGTCCAGAATTTGCCCCGCACGGACATGCAGCGTTCTGTGTGGGTCCCGATCTGCACCGTCCAGAACCACTCTTGTTCCGGCACCGGTTATGGCAATTGATGTCTCCCGTTCAAAAAAACATCGAAAACCGGTATAGGTAATCTCAAGCGCCGTTTCATCGAAGCCATTTCCTACCAATCGGTTGGCGAGAGCCAGAGACAGCCTGTCAGCCGCACCAGCCGAAGGGACGCCCGCCGCGCGATAACCCGAACGTGGCTTACCCTGCAGCGTCGTCTGAATGCCAGCATCGAGAACTTCGAGCGCTATTGGCACGTGTCGATGGCGGTGAATTTCACCCGCATCCCCATAGCCAGCCTGAAAGGCTCGCTCGCTTCGGCATCGAACAATTGGCTGGTTGTTCGCCCGATGATCGGCCACCCGCCCGGCCCCTCCAGCGCATAGAGCCCGCAATACCCGTCGATAAGGCCAATTGACCCTGCAGCAACGCGTTTTCGGGGCGTTGAGAGGCGCTGTAGTCCGCTCCCCACCTCGGGCATGGAGATGTAGGCAAAGCCCGGCGTGAACCCCATCATCGCTACCGAACACGGCGCTGCACAATGGTCGGCGATGAAGTGCCCCGGCGACTTTCCTACCCGCTGACAGACATACTCGAAATCAGGTCCTGCCGCCCCGCCGTAAGCAACCGATATCTCAACCGGTTCCACGTACCGGCCGGTTTGCTTAGCCGTAGGAACGGGTCCTGTAATGCAGTCGATTGCTTGCGACATCAGGCGGGCCGCATCATGTTCAGATTGGCGAAGCGGGTGAAAGCTCGCCGCTACGCTGTCCAGTCCCGGGATGATCTCGGTCCAGAATGACTGCGCCCGCAAATGCTGGACGATGGTCGTAACCTTGCCGGGTTCGATGTTCAGCACCGTGAACTGGTTCTACGAAAGCCGGTGAAGCGACGGGGCGGTCATCGGGGCGGCTCGATCTGAAAACCGCGTCGCTCCAACTCCGCACGTATGGTCCGGGCGCTCACTGCTGCACCTTCTGTGTCTCCATGCAGGCAAATTGTGCGAACTTCGAGACGCAGCGATCCGCCGTTCAGCGACTTGATTTGCCCGCCTGAGGCGAGGGCGATGGCCTGTTCAGCCCGCAAACTGTCATGCTCGATGATGGCTCCCGCCCTGCCACGGTCAGCAAGGGCGCCGGTCTCAAGATAGGCGCGGTCGGCGAACCCTTCGCTGATATATCCGATGCCAGCCGTCGCAGAGGCGCGCTCCAGCCGGCTTCCCGGCAGGCCCACCAGGCGGATCGCTTCGTTCTTGGGCAGGATACGGCAAACGAGGTCTGCCATGGACCGGTCCGCGTTTGCCAGATTGTAGAGCGCTCCATGTGGCTTGACGTGGCGGGTTCGTGCGCCCCGCCGAACGGTCAGTTCCATGAAGGTCTCGACCTGCTCTCTTAGAGACCGTTCGAGCTGGTCAGACGGGATATCCATTACCTGCCGGCCGAACCCGGTCTTGTCCGGAAAGGCCGGGTGCGCACCGATTGCAAGCCCCCGATCCTTTGCCTTTCGGATGGCGTCGTCCATTGTGCTGGCGTTTCCGGCATGGCCGCCGCAGGCAATATTCACGCTGGATACGATGGCCATCAGCGCGTCATCATCGCCGCAGCCCTCACCAAGATCGGCATTAAGGTCAATCTTTCGAAGCGGGGTCATGGCCAGACCCCGAACGCACGGAGAATGCCCCTCAAGCCGAGACCGACAGTGAAGAGCACAACTACCCCACCGGCCATGTTCGAGGCCCAACCGTTTGTGTGGGGACCGAGGAGGCTCTTCCGGTTCATAACCACGATCAGGAACGCTGCAATGATCGGCAAAAGCAAACCGTTTGCCGCTTGCGCGATCAGGATAAGCGAGACCGGCCTCAGGTTCAGACACGCTACCACGGTTCCGATGAGCAGAACGCCAAGTGCCGCCGATCTGAACACCCGCCGGGACCGTTGCTCATCACTCGACGGAAAGAGTTCCGAAACGACATACCCCGTCGCCATGGGCGCCGTGATTGCAGACGTCAGACCCGCAGCGAGCAAGCCCGCACCGATCATGTATTTGGCGAAAGAGCCGAACACCGGTTCGATCCCGCGCGCCATGTCGACCGCGCTCGAAACGGCCAGCCCGCTTCCGAATATGGCGGATGCAGCCGTCGCAAGTATCAGTATCGAGACCAGGCCGCCCAATCCGACGGACACAACCGAGTCGCGACGCGCTTCGCCCGTGCTGTCCGACGCAGTCCAGCGTTTGCGGGATGCGGCGGCATGGAGGAACAGATTATAAGGAACGACCGTAGTGCCGATGAGAGCGATGGCCGTAAGCGTCGAGCCTTCCGGCGTTTGCGGGCGTAATCCTGACAGCAAGGCGGCGGGATCAATTTGGACGCTGAACGCTGCTGCAATGAAGGCAAGGCTCATGATAAGGACCAGACCGATCAGCAGCTTCTCCAGCACGGCATATCGTCCGGTCCAGAGGGCGAATCCTGCCAGCATAGCCAGAATAAGCACGATCAGGCGAAGGTCCGGTGCCCCGTCGCCGAGGATGGCTTCGGCGCCCAGCGCGCCTCCGCTGAGATTACCGGCCTCGTAGGCGGCCGTTCCGACAACAATGGCTGCCAGCACCAGTCCGGCCAGCGCGATCCGGAGGGGGCCGGACGACGTCTGCCGCAGGAGGGCTTCGCCAAGGCCAAGCTGTGCACCGGCTCCCAATCGGGCGGCCATGTCCTGCAGAATAATGGTGGCGAGAGTTGCGAAAACGAGTGCCCAGACCAATGCGTAGCCGAAGTTTGCTCCGGCAAGTGTGCAGGCGGTCACCGTCCCGGGGCCGATGAAGGCCGCTGCTACAAGTGCGCCAGGTCCGATTGAGAACTTCATGGCCCTGACGCTAGCCAAACGTGCATGGTCTGTCTTGCATAAAGCGGTCGCTTACATGCAGGCGATATCGCGATTGCTGAGGCTGGCCCCGTAATGCCTGCGCATACGGACCTTACGCTCGAAATCTTCCAGAATGACGCCGGAGAAATCCTTGCCGGTCAGATCCTCCGCCATGTTTATGCCGCCCGGCGTATCGATATTGATCTCCATCATCTTGTCGCCGACGATGTCCAGCCCCGCGAAATACATCCCGTCCTGTATCAGCTTTGGTCCGGCGATCTCCGCAAGACGCAACGCATCTTCATCGGGTTCTGCCAGCTCGAACTTGCCGCCCGCACTAATGTTCGAGCGTCCATCCCCGCTGTCGTTATAGCGTCGGAAGCAGGCATAGACCCCTTCGACCCTCAGTGGACGACCATTAAGCATGAGCAAGCGCAAATCGCCATCTTTTGCCTTCGGAAGGTATTGCTGAACAATTGCGTAGCCATCTCGCACTGTGGCTTCAATCATCTGGTTGAGGTTGGGCCCGTCCGTCTTCTTGATAATGAAGACCCCCTGGCCGCCGGACCCCTGCAAAGGCTTGATGACCGCCTTGCCCTTTTCGGAGTCAATGAACGCCTTGATGGCCTTTTCGCTGCGCGTGATGCACGTCCGCGGGCGTATTGTTTCCGGATACTGCTGGAAGTAGGTCTTGTTCGAAGCGTCGGTCAGGTGGGCCGGATCGTTCAGGACGATACTGCCCTGTTGCGCCGCAAGCTGCGCGAACAGCAATGCCGAGTTTGGTGCCCAGGACCGGTCAACAATTTCGTCCGCAGGATCGAAGCGTAACATGATGATATCGGAGTCGGAGAGGCAGACCGACTGGAGTTCAAAATCTTCGGACTGTAGCTCATCCAGCAAAGCCGCATCATCCGCATACTCTGTTCCGGAAGGCACAGACGCAAGGCCGGTAATGCGCTCATCGGTTTCGTACGTCAGGTCAACGAGACTGACCAGGCTGACCTCATGTCCCTGCGCTACCGCGCGGCGCGCCAGCCTGATCGTGGTAAAATTGTCTTTTTCGGTTTGAATGTCGTTGATGATGAAGGTCAATTTCATGGCGCATCACTTCTCGTATAGAGCCCGGTTACAGGTGTGGAACGGGCGTGTTGCAAACGGCTTGCACCCTCATTCGATATTATGTGTCGAGGTAGAAGTTCAGGTCCGCGAATAAGTTCCCGCTTGAGAAGCTGGCGCAGCACTGGCGCTTGTCCCAACGCAAACTTTCCCAGAAAAAGAAACTCGATGTCTCCATCCTTGCCCAGATAGTCGAGCAGGTCGGACAAGCCTTCCAGATAAACAGCGTCCTTGGTAAGACCGCCGCCACGTCTCGCGCGCACTGCAGTGTCGAATGCGTCTTCGGCCGGGATGCCATGTTCGTCATGCAGGCACTCGAAGATTTCCTGCATTCTGCACTCTTCGGTCGCCATGGATGATGCGACCACCCTTGCCGCTAAGACGCGCAGTCTGCCCAGGGAGAGACATCCGGCAAGGAATTCGGCCAGGCAACCGAGCCCTTCCTGCAACGCATCGTAATCTGCCAGGCCATAGGCTAGTTGCCTGAGTGGTTGCTGGCGCCCATTGTGTGCGGAAAGCACATGCGTGCCAACCTCGTGAGCGATAAGCGCTGCCATTCGTGCCGGGGTTTCCCGGATATCGCGAGACAAGTACAGAGTGCCGTGGTTGACCATCACGTCTGAATTGAGATCGGCTTCTACGACAACGTTAGACTGGAATCCCGGACACTGCTCGCGGTACAAGGCGAACTCCGCCTCGGCAGCGGCAACGAAGTCGTCTACGTCGCAGGTTTCCTCTCCGTGTTCATCAGGGGGCTCAAGGGAGAGGATGTCCTTCGCAACGGTAATAAGATGCTGCGTAATACTGCCGAAAAGTGCGAGTGAGGCCGGTATCATACCTTCGGTGTTACGAAGGCGAACCACTTCAATCTGGCGATCAACTTCGTGCGCCTTCTCTGTCAGCAGCGCTTCGAACAGCGGATGCTCGATCTCGCTAAGTGGAAGGTCGTTCAACTCTTTGCGCAGTTTAGGCAGCGCCGGGTTCGGACTCGGATAGGTCAGCGCGGGCGCTGTCTTGAACCCGCTTTCCTGGAAGGCGGCCCATCGCGCTGAGTTACCGGTAGGAGAAAGGGCGTGCAGCCAGTTTACGTCGCGCTCTATGCGGATCAGTTCGCGGTCGACCTTGTCGGCAACCGGACCCAGGTCGGGCGGTGTTCGTTCGGCCATCAAAGAAATGTCCGCGCTGCTTTCGTCGCTCTCAACAAACCCAGACGAAGGTCCTCGACCACCGGAAGGTGCAACTGGCTTGTCCATTCATCCATATAGATTTTCTTGTATTCCACGGTAATCGTACAAACACGATCACCATAGTTTGCGAAGATCCACTCGGGAAAATGGCCGCCATCCGGATAGCGCACATTCCGGCGAACGTCCGGCTCCCGTCCGCAGACCGGCTGCGCCCTTAACTGCGCTTCGAACCGGTCAGCGAGATCGCCGAACCGGGCATGATCGAGCGTCGTCATGCCGAGATCAATGTCCGGGTTCGACGCGATGTCGGCAGCGGGACCCTCCGGTCCGTCCCGACGGTGATTGTAGCTGTGAATATCCAGAACAAGCACGGTGTCGTGAACGCGGAGCGCGTCCTCTATCCAGCCTGATACCAAGTCATAAAATTGCTTGTGGAGAGTTTTCGAGCGGATCACCTCGCTCTCGGGCAAGCTGTCTTCCCAAACGTCGAGGCCCCATGACATTTCCGGCGTCAGATAGACGCTCCGGTCTTCACTCCGGTTCAGGTCGACCTCGAAGCGCGACACGTAATTGCGAAAAATATGATCGCCGAGATTTGCGAAAACACCCGTTTCCGGATCTTCCTCGCGCCATTGATCCATCTCGGAGAGTTTCAGATGCGGTTCAAGCGAGGGACGAATCTGGTGCCCGTTATGCAAGGCAAATGCCATCACCGGCCCGACACCGGTTACGATGTCGCATCGATCAGTTAGCAACATTTCGGTGCATTTGGTATCGGCTGTCATCCATATTCGAACGCAAGGCGTACCGTTTGGTTCAGTCGCCCGGCGACAAAACGGCGGTTCCTTTACTTTCTTTGTAATCGGCGGTCCTGCAGGGAGCGGCCAAGGCCTCTTGGTAAACATCCAGCGTTTCCGCACCGAGCTGTTGCCGGGAGAGTGTCGCTGCATGAATGAGACCTGCGCGGCGCATGTCCAGCATCTTCTGCCTATCCGCGAAGAGGTCAGTCATGGCCTGATGGATCGCAGACGCCTCGGTCGCTTGCGCCAATACTCCACAGTTCACCGAACTGATAAAGTCCCGTGCACTTGGATCTTCGGATGAGGCGATGAGCGGACGGCCATACGCAGCCGCTTCCCTGTAGACCAGCCCGTACGACTCATAACGTGACGGGGCGAGTACGGCGTGGCTTTCCGAGATTGCCCTATGGAGTATCTCCTGCTCGGCACGCAGATGGTTCGTGATGTTGCGGCGTGCGTGCTTGCTCACGTTCAAGGCATGAATTCGCGCTTCCAGATCACCAGGTGCAAGCCCGACAAGATGCAGATGCGGCGGCTTCACTCCGCTCTCGCTACGCTGACTGCACCAGGTATCGAACGCGCTCAGGACCTCGTCGAACCCCTTTCGCCGTTCGGCACGTCCGACGAATGTCAGGACAGGCTCGTCAAAGCTAGCGGGGAAGGGCGAAGCCCTCCCGCTGGCAATGGTTTCCTGTGACAGCGAGAGGCCGATGACATGATGCGGCTTGCGCGGGTCGGGCATGTAGAGGTCTTCGATCAGCCGGGCGTGCGGTTCAGTGTTCGAGATAAGGGATGTGGCAAGACGCGCCGTCCGGCGTTCGAGTGAATGCGCAAATCCGAGATCGAGCCGTGTTCGCAGGTCCGGCTTTTCTGGCATGGCGTCGATTGCAGGCGTTGAATTACGGATCACTACCGGAATGCCAAGTCGCGTCGACAACGCGGCTGGCGCATACCAGTTCGTCGCCTCGATGAGATCGAAGGCTCTGAGGCGGTGCTGCCTGAGAAGGGCAGTTCGCATGGCGAGGGGAACGGCGAGATGTCCGAGCATCACCCTCTGTCTCAGGTAATGGAGCACTGTTCCGGGCTCGATTGCGCAGCCGATGATGCTCAGGCGACCGTCATGAAACGTCTCGTAGCCCGTGCGATCCAGCGTAAACACGACAGGCTCTGCGCCATTCTCTATCAAACCCTCGGCGATTTCGCTGGCGGCGCGGCCAAGACCGGTGGGCACCGGCGGATAATCCCAAGTCAATAAAGCAACACGCATGATCGTCCGGCATTCATTTTGAGCTCTGGTCCCCGGATATGCGGGAATTGGGTTCAGGGCGAATAGGGACGTAACAACCGATCTTCGTCAGCGTTCCGGTCTGTCGACTGGCCGAGCAGATCGTACTGCCGGTTTCGTTCCACCACGCGATCCCGCGAGAGATGATGGTCGATTGCCCCCGTCAGGGAGAAACTTGTTCTGGGCCACTCGGAACAGACATCGGGGCGTTCGTGAACCCGCCCTGTAAAACGAACGCTGCGGCGGACAAGGCGATACTGGACGTCGGGAAACAGGTCACTGACGATTCCATCGACGAAATTCTTCCTACGGAATCCGATTGCGTCCAGATGGTCACGGTCCGACATCGCTATCAGGTCCGGAAGGCTTCCCAGCAGTGCGTCGTCAAGGCCTTCGTCACTGTCGACATGCAAGGCCCAGCCGGTGGTCAACGCGGCCTGTGCAGCATTTCTCTGTGCACCAAAATCGCCTTCCAGCCTTCTTTCCAGAACTGCCACATTCAATGCTGACACGGTGTCTATCAGGCCGTTAGCCCAATGCGCTTTGGGGTCAATCACAACGATGGAGGCAGGGAAGGCCGGCGACAGGCGGCGCAGAAGCGTTTCTGTCCGTTCATCGTCAGAACGGGTCAGAACGACCAACGTTATATCTTTCAGGGGGAGACGTCGCTGGGGGCGAAGATACCCCTGCGGTTGCCCGGTAGTGTGCGCAAGCAGTCTTTCAGATTGCGCAGACTCAAACACCAGTCCTGCTGATGTTGCTGCAATCCTCAATGTGTAGTCATCGATAAACCATCCTGCTGGGGGATCACACTGGAAATCGACCGGGCCCTCTCTCAGGCGAGCTCGCAGGTCCTGAGCGCGAAAGTCTTTGCTCGCGTTGGTGGCATGCGGGGACCATTGCGCACCGCACGACCAGCATACGAGACTAGCTTCAGCAGTTTCCGGTTCCTGCGCGCACGGCGCGTCGCACACAAAGCACCTCGTCACTGGGCTGACGGGCCTCTCTCCCCAGCGGATGTGAAACTTTCGATTTCGTCCCTCAGAAACGGTGCGAAGCGGCTCGCCATTTCTGTCGTTCCGTCTGCGTTCGGGTGCAGACCGTCGCTCTGCAAAAATTGTGGCGAGGCCTCGAGACCATCCAGCAGATTTGGGTAAAGCGCGACGCCATAGATCTCCGCGAGTTCAGGATAGATCGCGGCATAGGACTGTTCGCGCTGGTCCATCCCGACAGAGCGCGCCCCGATTCCCGCCAGGAGGACATGCACACCCTTGGCCTGCGCTGCTTCGATCATCGCCGCGAGGTTAGCGCGCGTGCGGGCCGGGTCGACCCCGGAGAGAAAATCGTTTGCACCGATAGCGAGTACGAGAATGTCCGGGGGTGGCATACCGATACTGAACTCGAATCTGGCTCGCGCACTTGCCGTGGTGTCGCCGGATACACCTGCATTGATCGCATCGACGTCGATCCCCTCTTCATCCAGCACCAGGATGGTCTTTTCAGGAAATGCCTGGCCGTCTGCAAGCCCGTAGCCTGCCGTCAGACTGTCTCCAAGAAAGACCACGCGCACGGGTTCGATTCCGGTCCGTGAGAGAGTATCGACCGGCGAAGTTTGTAATGGCTCAATATTCGGGCTGCTTGCGGCCGGGTCTTGCGTGGTGTCGTTTGCCTGGCCGCAGGCCGCGACCAGAATTCCGGCGAGGCAAATACCCGCAAATGCTGACAATGATCTTTTTCTCATCACGTACTCCGGTTTGCGGCCCCACAGTCTTTTGACGCGCCTGAGATTGGAGACCCGTTGCAACGCGCCATATCAGGCGAGGCGGACCATTGCCTCAAGGATGTCATTCCCTATGAACGAAGCGCTTCGTATCGAGCACGTCAATCTCACCCTTGATGCATCATCGGGTCCGGTAGAGATACTCAAGGATATCAGCCTCAGAATAGAGACTGGATCAAGCGTCTCGATCACCGGGCCTTCCGGGTCTGGAAAGTCATCTCTCATTTCGGTGGCGGCAGGGCTGGAACCGCCTACGAGCGGGGATGTCTGGTTGTTGGGAGACGAGCTGGCCGGGCGAAGCGAGGATGATCTAGCCCGACTCAGGCGGGGCAGGGTGTCTATGGTATTTCAGGCCTTCCATCTCCTGCCGACCATGAGCGCGCTCGACAATATCAGGGTCCCGATGGAGATTGCGGGTATGACGGACGCGACTGCGCGGGCTCTGGCCTCGCTTGAGGACGTGGGGCTTACCGGGCGAAAGGATCACCGACCCGGTCAACTGTCTGGCGGCGAACGTCAGCGGGTGGCCGTGGCACGCGCGCTGGCATGTGACCCGCTTCTGGTTTTTGCAGACGAGCCGACAGGCAATCTGCGATTCGCAGGCAGGTTCTTCTGTGGCCGATCTTCTCTACCGCATATGCGCCGAAAGGAGCGCAACGCTGATCGTCGTTACGCATGACCTTCAACTGGCGCAGAGGGCCGACCGGACCCTGCATATGCAGGACGGACGGCTCGCCTGATGCCACTTTCTTTCCGCATTGCCTTGCGCGAACTCGCCGGATCCTGGGGCCAGTTTCGCATCTATATAGCCTGTATTCTGTTGGGGACGGCGGCTATCGCGGCGTCCGGTTCTGTCGCTGAGATGTTTACCCGCGGTCTGGCAAGTGAAGCCCGGACGCTGCTCGGCGGGGACCTCATGCTCGCCGTTTCGCAGCGCCGTCTGGATATTGAGGAACGCGACGCTGCGAGCGGCTTCGGGATGATTGCAGAGACGGTCGAACTGAACGTCATGGCATCCGCCGGGGACCGTCGCCGTCAGATTGACTTACGCGGCGTGGAGCCTGCCTGGCCATTGGTTGGTGCTGTGGATCTGGCACCGGGTGAAACGGTTTTGTCGAAGGCACTGGCCCGGCGACCTGATGGATGGGGCATGGTGGTAAGCGCCTCATTTCTGGAAAGCTTCAGCGTTGACGTTGGAGACCGGATCAATTTTGGCTCCGTCGATGCGGTGATTGCCGGCGTCATCATATCCGTGCCGGACCGTGTTGGAACGCCGGGCGGTTTCGGCCCGGAAGGCATCATCTCTCTTGAGGCCCTCGAAGCGGCAGGACGTCTCACGCCTGGCCAGCTTTTCAGATCCCGCACGGTTCTGGTGACCACGCCGGAGACCGACTCTGCGATCATAAAGAAGACACTTGATCAGCGCTTTTCTGACAGCGGGCTGCGGATCCGCGAGCCGGCGGACGCCGTTGACGGGCTCTCTTCACTTATCGATACGCTGAGTACCTTTCTCTCCATCATCGGCGTTGCGGCTTTGCTGGCGGGAGGAGTGGGTGTTGCGCAGGCTACAAGTTCCTTTCTGCAGACACGAACAGAAGCCATTGCAACGCTGAAAGCCTTTGGGGCGTCCGGACCGAAAATACGGTTGATCTATGGTGTTCAACTCCTGCTGCTGGCAGCCACTGGCGCGTCAGGGGGTATCGTGATCGGGGCGGCGACACCCTATTTGCTCATCGCAATTGCCGGAGATGGATTAACCTTGCCCAGCGCCCTCGGCGTCTATCCGGTCGTACTGATCAAGGCCTTCATTCTTGGCCTTCTGGCGGCAGCGGTCTTTGCCCTCGTATCCCTCGGAAGAGCGCGTGCAACCTCGCCTGCAGTACTGTTCCGGGGCGAGACCACTCGCGGCAACCGGCGTCCGCCCGCTATGGAGCTTGGTCTCACCCTGCTTGCCCTCATGGCACTAATTGCCATTGCGGTGTTGTCGAGCGCTTCGCCTCTGCTGACCCTTGCCCTGCTTGGCGGATCTGCTGTTCTCTGGGGTCTGCTGTTCGCCATTGCGAACCTGATCCGAAGACTTGCGGCTGGCTTTGCCAGTCGGGCGCGGGGAATTGGCCGTATCATTCTGGCAAATCTGGCAGGCTCCGGATCGCTTGCTCTCACCGTCGTTCCGGCACTTGGGCTTGGCCTGGCATTGCTTTGTCTCGTCGCTTCCGTGCAGGCAAACCTTCTGCGCCAAATTGCGAAGACTGCGCCGGAAAACGCGCCCTCGCTGGTGTTCTCGCAAATCCCGTTTCAGTCGACCGACCGGTTCGATGAAATACTGGCGGAGGAGGGCGTGGATATTTCAGACCCGGATGCGTTCCGCCGTGCGCCTTTTCTTCTGGGCCGCGTGATTTCACTGAATGGCAATCCGATTGTCGAGGAGGACGTTGCGCCCTCCGAGCGATGGATCGTGCGCGGTGAAACGAGTCTCACCTACCTGGCCAGACGACCGCCTGACGTTGAACTGGTCGATGGAGACTGGTGGGCTGAAGAACCCGATGGCAGACTTGCGCGTGTCGGTGGAGGCCGATGCGGCCACAGGTCTGGGTGTTGGCGTGGGAGACATGATCAGGTTTCGAATCTTCGGTCGCGAATTCGATGCAGAAATAGCCTCTCTGCGCAAAGTCGATTGGGGGAGTTTCGGGATCGCTTCCAACACGGCATTCATTCTATCGCCTGGAGCGCTGGAAGCCGCCAATCCCTATAGCGTGGCGATTGCCAGAACCACTGAGGCGCAGGAAGAAGCTATCATTGAGCGCTTGGGCGAGGCACTTCCCGACACCGTCGTCTTCCAGACGCGGCCTGCATTGGAAACAGCAGCCAGGCTGATCGCGACCATAGGTCTTGCAGTAAACGTGGCAGCGGGCGTGGTGACACTGGCCGGACTTCTGGTGCTGCTCGGTGCGCTGGTGGCTATGGCAAGGTCCAGGCTTCAAGAGACAGCGATCCTGAAGACCTTCGGTGCAGAACGTGCTCAGATACTGCGCATCTATGCCGTTGAGTTCGCTATTGCAGGCGGTGCAGGTGCGCTTACGGGTGCCTTGGTAGGCATTGGGGGCGCGTGGCCTCTCGTCAAGCTGGTCTTCGAAGCCGAATGGCATTTGCCATTCCTGCCTGTTCTCACGATCTTTCTGGTTGCGCTGGCAGTTTCAGCAATCGGCGGCGTTCTGGTCGGGAGGGCAATCCTTAAACGCAACCCGGCTGTCGTGCTGAGAACGCTCTGACCGGCTCTAAGTCTCCGAACCAGGCTCCTTCCAGACGCGTAGCGGATCAAACACTCCTGCTTTCATGGCGTCCTCGAGCTTGCGAACCTGATCGGGGAGAGAAGAGGGTGCGTCTTCTGCCAGATCGTCGAACAGTCGTGCATCAAGCCGAACAAGACGCTCGAACATAATCTTCGAGCGTTCAACAAGCGAGATCAGTTCTTCCGGAAGCGCACTGTTGCGCCGGGCGGCAAACGCTGTTTCGACCGTGTCATCTATGCGGAAACGGGCGTCTGCTGCGTCTTCGACGGTCATGTCGCCTTCCTTGACCGCCCTCTGGACGACGAGCCACGAAGCGGCCTGCATCAGCCGCGTCGTCATCTCCATGCTCACCGTGGCATAGCTGAGCGATGCATCGCGCGTCAGGGTGCGGGAAATTTCTTTGCCGGGGCCGTCGAGATAAGCGGCGGTTTCCTCAACCAGACTCATGCCGTCCGTGAACAAACGGGAAAAGATATCGGACTGTGCGAAGGTCTCGATCCGTTCGCGAATCCTCGAGTCTATGACCGGCAATGGCTTTCGTGCGTCCATGAATTTCAGGGTCCGTAAGTCACAAGGGAATTTCGCGTTCGCGCGAGCATAAGAACACTTTGCCTTTCCCGCACGTTAAAGAGTGCTGGAACTCAGTCATCGCCGGACGCGCCGGGTTTCCCTGAACCGCCGAACGAGAAAAGCGCATCGGCATCCGAACGGGTGTTCTGCTTGCGCGCAATTGCGGCCTCACAGTCGGCGATCTCCTGCGTAAGTGCGATGATCCGCGACTTCAGATCATCAATAGAAAGGCGATCCACGTCGAACTGCGGTCTGGACGTTATCGGCTCTTCATCGTCTTTCATCTCGTTCTCGTTTGGGTCTGGTTGAATTGACGCCGATCTTGACCCCATCTGGAAGTGGACTCAACCACCAGACAGCGAGGCGCAACATCATGCCCGGGACAATGAACGTGATCGCAGTCGGCGACGACAAGTCGCTCAGCGTGCAACAGGAAAAGCGCCCATCCCCTGGCGAGCACGAATGTCTTATCCGTGTCCATGCCAGCGGCGTGAACCGAGGCGATCTGATCCAGCGTGCCGGTTTCTACCCGTCTCCGAAGGGTGCATCCCCGCATATGGGCCTGGAGGCTAGCGGAACGGTTGAAGAGGTCGGCGGTGCGACGTCGCGCTATCGTGTCGGTGACCGGGTGTGCTGCATCCTGCCGGGCGGTGGTTACGCCGAGTATGCTGTCGTTGACGAAGGGTCATGTTTGCCGCTTGCCGACGGGCTTTCGTTCATTCAGGGCGCAAGCCTCGCCGAAACAATGATGACGGTCTGGACGAATGTCTTCGACGTCTGCGCGCTCAAACCGGAGGAAACGCTTCTCGTGCATGGCGGCACAAGCGGTATCGGCGTAAGCGCGATACAAATGGCCAAGGAGTTGGGAGCCAAGGTCGCGATTACCGCCGGTAGCGATGACAAATGTGCGTTTGCGAGTGACCTCGGCGCCGATCTGGCGATCAATTACAAGACCGAAGATTTCGTCGAGAAGATCGGCGAATTCGGTGGTGCAGACGTCATTCTTGATATGGTCGGTGCCGACTACGTGGCGCGCAATCTGTCGGCACTTAACAAACTCGGGCGGCTTGTGAACATCGCCTACCAGAACGGTTCGAAGGTCGAGATCGACCTGATGCCGCTCATGCTCAAGAGGTTGACGGTGACCGGATCGACCCTGCGGTCCCGTTCTCCGGAGGAAAAGCGCCACGTCCGTGACGGGGTCGAAAAGAGCTTCTGGAAGTCTGTCGCGAATGGTCGGATAAAGCCTGTCATATATGAGACGTTCCCGTTTTCACGGGCGGCCGATGCGCATGACCTGATGAAGTCCAGCAAGCATATCGGCAAGATCGTGCTCGTTCCGGACGGGCTGTTCGAAGGGTAGCACCCAACCGGGCCTCGCAGTTTTTCAGCTCGGGTGAACCGTGTTCTCGATACGGGGATTTTGCTTTCCCTTGACCGGTGCCGTATATAGGAACAGACGTCAGATTCATGTTTCGAATGAGACAGTCGCCCGGCCGAAATGCCGGGCGCATTCGTATTGGAGAGCCACAATGGCAAACATTCTCATGCCGAAGGCGACAGCCGTCTGGCTGATCGATAACACCACACTCACATTCACCCAGATCGCGGAGTTCTGCGAACTTCATCATCTGGAGGTGAAAGGCATCGCAGACGGAGACGTGGCGCAGGGTATGCGCGGAGCCGACCCCATTGCATCCGGCGAACTGACGCGTGAAGAGATCCGCAAGGCCGAAGCCGACTCCGACTATCGCATGGTGCTGGCCGAGCAGAAGATTGACCCGTCGATCTCGCAGCCCAAGAGAAAGGGCGCGCGTTATACGCCCGTTTCACGTCGGCAGAACCGGCCGGATGCCATCGCGTGGTTTCTGTATCACCACAAAGAAGTTACCGACGCGCAGATCGGCAAGCTCATCGGCACCACCAAGCCGACGATCAACGCGGTTCGCGACCGGAGCCACTGGAACGCCCAGAACATCAAACCGGTCGATCCGGTAACCATGGGTCTGTGCAGCCAGATCGAGCTTGACGAGCTTATCTCGAAGGCTTCGGAAAAGCGCCGCAAGCTGGAAGCCGAGCGCGCCGAAAATCTTGACGGACCGGGCCTTGAGCCGACAGTCGAGCCAGAGGAAGAGGTCGAGGTCGAAGAAAAGGCTGAAAAGACCTTCACCGCCGAGACCCTTTTCAAAAGCTAGGCGTGAGAGGTCTGTTTCTGTTGTTGATCCGTCCGCGGATCATGGCGGTAGATCCAGTCCTGTCTTCGGGCAATCAATCCAGGATCGATTCGGCCGGCCAGCCAGGCCGGTCCGTAGGACAGCAATCGAGAGAGGCCGCCTGCCCGGTGGAAGAGATGCCCGTTCTCACGGGATGCTTTCTGCATTGCCGCTGTTCTGCCACGGCGGATCTCGCAATAACGGGAAAGCGCCTTCGAAACTGACGTCTGATCGGCCAGCTCGCGTGCCAATACAAAGGCATCCTCTATAGCCATGGCTGCCCCCTGCGCCATGAACGGTAACATGGCATGACAGGCATCGCCCAGAAGGACGACATGGTCCTTGTGCCATCTGTTCATTGGGGCATGTTCGAACAGGCCCCATTTGAAAACGGGATCCGCCAGTTCAATCAGGCGGGTCACGCGGCGATCAAATCCTGCAAAATCCTGCAGGGCATCCTCTGCCCTTCCGGGAATGGACCAGGTCTCGGCCGTCCACTTCTTTTGCTCGACAACACCGACAAAATTGCAGAGCCGCCCGCCGTCAAGTCTGTAGGTGACGGCATGTCGACCTGCACCTGTCCAGACACACGCTGTCGGCGGTGGGGCATCGTCACCCAGCCGAGCGGTCTCGACAGTCGCGCGCCATGCCACATTGCCGGTAAAGGTGGGCGGAGGAGGCCTGCCCACATGACCGGCAACGACCGAATGAATACCATCAGCGCCCACGACCAGATCGGCCTGAAACCGGCTTCCCCTGGCCGTGGCAACGTTTGTCCGCTTCCGGTCAGCCGAAACCGATTTGACCTCTTCATCCGGCAGCACCGTTCCGCGAACCGATCCTTCAACTGCTTCGAGGAGGATTTCGAGCAGGTGTGCCCTGTGAATGTGAAGATAAGGCGCCCCCCAGCGGTCCAGTTGACGCTCATTCAAGGGAACGCTGAAAACTTCCCTGCCTGACGTGCCGAGGCGCATTTCCAGCGCTTCAGGCTGAAATCCGGCTTTGAGCAGATCATCAGCCAGTCCCAAGGTTTGCATTACCTTCATGGCGTTCGGACTAAGCTGGATGCCAGCGCCTACCTCTTGAAGCGTGCTCGCCCTCTCAAGAACGGTCACGGACCAACCGGACTTCTGAAGAGCGAGCGCGCAGACGAGACCACCTATTCCGGCCCCGACGACGATCGCGCTGCGCGTTTCGCTCATGTCAGACCGCCGAACGCTTGAGTGAAAGCACGGCCGCGTCGAGCAGGTCAGGGTGGGCCACGGCAATCAATTGCGGTCCCAGTTTTGCAGGTTTGCCGCGCCAGTCCGCAGCGATGCCGCCCGCGCCGCGAATGACCGGGACGAGTGCTGCAATATCATAAGGTTGAAGACCGGCCTCAACCACGATGTCCATGCTGCCGCCTGCCAGCCTCGCATAGGCATAAGCATCAAGCCCATATCGGGTAATGCGCGCGGTTGCCCTGATATGCTCAAACCCGCCACGTTCGGATGCCGTGAAGATAAACGGATCTGTTGTTGCAAGAACGGCCTGCGTAAGCGTGCTGACGGAAGACACCTTCAACGACAACACGTCTCCGCGTTGTTCAAGCGCCGCACCTTCGGTCCAGCCGATATAGCGCTCCCCAAGCCAGGGTTGATCGATCAATCCGGCTACCGGTTCGTCGTTCCGTACCAGACCGATTAGCGTGGTCCAGCTGGTCAGGCCCGCTACATAGGCACGCGTTCCGTCAATTGGATCGAGATACCAGGTAAAGCCGCTTGTTCCGCTGCGGGACCCGAACTCCTCACCTTCGACGGCATCGTCCGGCCAGTCTTTCGCCAGAAGTGAGAGCATCACCTCCTCTGCGTTACGGTCAGCCTGGGTAACAGGGTCATATGAGCTGGCATCGCCCTTGTTGCTCGTATCAAGCGCTTTCCTAAACCAGCCAAGGGTTATGTTCGACGCCGCATCTGCCATGCGTCTGGCCGTCTTGATACGGCTCGAAATTTCGGGGTCCTCGGAATATGTTCTCATAACGTTCGAATTGCCGCAGCTTGCGGCGGCAGGCAAGGCCGAAACCGACCAGCGCCGCTATACCGGGATATTATCGATCAAACGCGTGCGCCCAAGCCACACTGCCACCAGAAGACGAGCCTTATCTCGGCCGGAATAACCGGAGAGTGGGTCCAGCGTATCGTTATCGCACGCCTCCAGATAATCGACCCGGTCAATCCCGGCATTCAGCAGTATGGAATGGGCCTCCTGAAGCGCGTCCTGCAGATTGCTGCCGGCTCTAATGCGCTTGGCTAAGCGGTTCAGCGTCTGGAAGATAACGGGTGCGATACGCCGCTCTGCTGCGCTGAGATAGGCGTTGCGGGACGAGAGAGCCAAGCCATCTGCCGCGCGTCCCGTTGCGCCAGCAATGATCTCGATCTCGAAGCCAAAATCCCGCACCATGCGCCGGATGATCTGTAACTGCTGAAAATCCTTTTCGCCGAAAACGGCTATGTCCGGCCGTATCTGCACGAAAAGCCGCGAGACGATCGTGGCGACGCCACCAAAGAAATGCGGACGCGCGCGGCCTTCGAGTTTCGCTCCGAGCGCTGGCAGCACGACCCGCGTCTGTTCTCCGGGCGGATAAAGGTCGGTATCCGTGGGTAGCCAGACGAGGTCGCACCCTGCCTTTTCAAGCGTTTGTAGATCGGATTCTTCCTGCCTTGGATACCGGGCAAGGTCTTCATGCGGTGCGAACTGGGTCGGGTTCACAAAAATGGTCGCAAGCGTCTTATCGGCACGGGTTGTCGCCAGCCTGATGAGCGAGGCGTGACCCTCATGCAGCGCGCCCATCGTGGGAACGAGCGCCGTCCGGATATCCCGGTCACGCCAGGTCTGCAGGGTATCGCGCAATTCTTTACGGGAACGAGCTACGAGCATGACGGATCGTCCGGGAACACTGTTTGATCTGACGCGCGTCTCATCATGCGATTGACCGTGGAGCAACCCGTTTTCGTAAACGGAGCGTTAACCCGACATGCTGAATCCTTGTGGCCGGGGCAACATCTTCGCAAGAATCGCGATCTCTCGCGATGCAGGGCGAGGAAAAACGGGTGCCGTCAAGCGGTAGGAGATGAAGTTTCATGAAACCTGATCGATATTCGCAAGCTGGTACGCAGCCGGTCACCGGGTCGGTGCCACCGACCATGTCACGCTCGCACGCACATGTGATCGTAATCGGTAATGAGAAAGGCGGGGCCGGGAAGTCTACGGTGGCCATGCATCTGGCAGTGTCGCTCATGCGAATGGGGCAGACGGTCGGCATTATTGACCTCGATGTCAGACAGAGAACTTTCACCCGTTATTTCGAGAACCGGAAGCGCTGGCAGGAAAACACGAACGCCACCTTGCCGATGCCAATCATGACATCCCTTGCGGCAAGTACTGAACGACAGCTCGATCAGGCCGAAGCCGAAGAACGGGATCGCCTGACGGACGCGATCTCGAGTCTTGGATCCCGGTGCGATTGCATCATCATTGACGCGCCGGGAGGAGACACGTTTCTGTCCCGGCTGGCTCACACGAAGGCGGATACACTGATTACGCCCATGAATGACAGCTTCGTCGACTTCGATCTACTGGGCGATGTCGATCCGCAGACTCTGAAAGTCGAACGTCCAAGTTTTTATGCGGAAATGGTCTGGACCTGTCGCAAGCAGAAAGCGCTTGAAAGCCGCAAGCCGATGGACTGGATTGTGATGCGAAACAGGATGTCGCCGCTTGAAGCCCGAAACAAACAGCGTGTCGGTGAAGCGTTGCGCAACCTGTCAAAACGGATCGGGTTTCGTCTTGCGCCGGGGCTGTCTGAGCGCGTCATTTACCGGGAACTGTTTCCGCTGGGGCTAACACTCCTGGATCTCACGGAAGAAGGCTCGAATGTTACATTCACGATGAGCCATGTTGCGGCGCGTCAGGAACTTCGTGATCTGCTTATCCTGATGAAGCTGCCTTTCCTTGAAGGTTCAACGATCAGCTTCTGACGTCAGGGCGCAGTGACGAGCTCTGTTGCAAAGTCGCTTTCATCTTCGCCTTCGCCGTAGTTTTCATCGCCCTGCGCGGTGCGGAACGTGCCCCAGGCTTCGGCTTTAGAGTCCGGCTCGGCAATATCCCTGAACGCCATACGTGTACGCAGTTCGGCCTTGCCGGCTGGCGGAGCGCTTGGAACTGATAGGAAGGCGGCTTCGAGCAGGTCGCTCACATGGTCATTGCGGGCTTTCGAGCTGGAGCCTCCAAGCATGATGGCCAGCACGCGGCGGTCGTTACGCAGGGCGGACGCAATAAGATTATAGCCGGATGCGTTCGTGAAGCCTGTCTTTATTCCGTCAACGCCAGCAACCTTGCCCAGAAGCCGGTTGTGATTGCTGTAGGTCTGACGGTTGTAGACGAAATTCTGCGTCTCGAAATAAGCGTAATAGGCGCCGTGATTGTCCAGAAGTGCCTTTGACATGGTCGCAAGGTCACGTGCAGTCGTCACCTGACGGGCATCCGGCAGCCCGGACGCGTTGTAAAAGCGGGTATCGGCCATTCCGAGCGATCTTGCCTTGACGGTCATTAGCGCTCCGAAACGCGACTCTGTTCCACCAAGGTGTTCGGCAATCACGGCGGCCACATCATTAGCCGACTTGGTGACAAGTGCGCCGATTGCGTCGCCAACAGAAATGGTGCTGCCGGGCCGCAGACCGAGTTTGGAAGGAGGCTTGGAGGCAGCGAAGGCAGAGACCGTCATTCGGTCATCCAGCGTAAGCTGCCCGGCTTCGAGAGCATCGAACACCATATAGAGGGTCATCACCTTGGTGAGCGAGGCAGGATAGCGCGGGGCATCGGCGTTGCGGGCATGCAGCACTTCATCGGTGTTCAGATCGATCACGATGGAAGCATATTTGCCATCCGTGTTCTGAGGGCCCGCTGCGGCCGTCAGCGGTAACAGAGCGCAGACAAGCAAAGCGGATAAACCGGCAAGCGTTCGCAATAGCCACGAATTGTCAGTCACCTGAAACTCCCCGTTAAGACACACCACGAATGTCTCGTGGTATGATTGCTCCATTCTTAATGCGCCCCGGAAAATCTTACAAATCCTGCAGATAGTTGGGTTACCTTGTTAAACAGGCGCGTTCAAAGTGCATGTGTGTCATTTTGTGCCCCACCGGACAACATTCACGCACACTATGCGCCATTGTGCGCTGCACAAAAAATACCTTGATTTCGCACCTGCAGCATTTATATAAGATCCATACCAACACGTCAGGAGCTTGGATTATGACACAGGAAACCATCAAGAATGCCGTCAACGAAGCCGCACAGGCTGCTGAGACAGCAAAAAAATCCGGCAAGGCAGCATTTGAGCACGCCAATGCGACCGCTGCAAATGCCTACGAGCAGATGAACGCGAATGCGTCCGAAACGCTGCGCAAGGGCTATGAGCGCTCGGTTGGCGTAATGGGCGAGATGGGCGAGCTGTCCAAGAAGAACATGGAAGCAGTTGCTGAAAGCACGAAGATCACCACCAAGGCGATGGAAGACATCGGCACACGGTATGCCGACTTCTCACGCGGAACCTTCGAGCGCGGCATGGAAGCTGCCAAGTCGATGACCTCGGCCCAGTCGGTTCAGGAAGCCATGGAAATGCAGGCTGGCTATGCCAAGTCGTTCATGGAAACCTACCTTGAAGAAGTGAACGCCCTTACGGGTCGCTTCGCTTCGATGGTGAAAGACGCTTCTGCGCCGATCAACGCCCAGGCAGGCCAGGTCGTGTCGACCCTTCAGGCGCGCGCCTAACTATAATCGTTGCGATCGGCTGTATTCCAGCCGATCGTTGCGCTTGAATACAGAAAAGCCGATCCTTGGATCGGCTTTTTTGTTGAGAACGTTTTGTAGATGAACAAAAACGAAGTGAGCGTGTTTGACTAATATGACCGGAAACTTCGATTTTTACAAGTTGAACAGGCCAGGGTCGCCGAATACGGCGCTTTTCTATCCGGCGTGGGTCGCGCTCCCGGAAAAATCTGATGGCGATGTGCCTGATTACAAAATCAGCGCGGACGATTTGTATCTCGGCTGCAAGACACTTTTCACCCGTACGGATGAAAACAGGCTGGTTTCTTGCAATGACGCTGACAGGACCATGGCAATCGTTGCGACGTCCAAGGTCATGAAGTTCAAGGATGATATAAACGTCGAAATCCTCGCCAATAATGAGGCCTCAAGCTTCATGATCTATTCGCGGTCCCGGAAGGGCTATTGGGATCTGGGGGCGAACAAGGAACGGATCAGTGACTGGATTGAAGCGCTGAATGAAACGCTTGCCCGGGGTTGATGCCGAACCAGTTTAGGGTGAGGCTTCCGCTCTGCGAAAGCGTTCTTATCTTTAAGGCATGTCGAGAGTGTATCCCAAAATTTCCGAAACAGGACCTTACGCCGAAACAACGGTGATGGCTCCGCGCGCGAACTCAGAACCCGGCGACGGAGATGGAGAAGACGATGTCGACGGCACGCCCCGCCCGGGCTCGGCCGTTGTTACCCGTACGCGTGTCCGCACGAAGAAGCCGAGCATGTACCGGGTGCTGCTGCTGAATGATGATTACACGCCGATGGAGTTTGTGATCTACGTTCTGGAGTCCTACTTCAACAAGACACGTGATGAAGCGACCCAGATCATGCTGCACGTCCACAACCACGGTGTCGGCATCTGCGGGATTTTCACGTTCGAAGTTGCTGAAACAAAAGTGTCACAGGTTCTGGATCTGGCTCGCCGGAATGAGCATCCTCTGCAGTGCACCATGGAAAAAGAAGACTAGAGACCGCTATGCCCTCACTTACCAAAAGTCTCCAGCGTGCGCTTGATCGCGCTTTGGCACACGCTGCGGGTCGCGAGCATGAGTATGCGACCCTGGAACACCTTCTGCTGGCTCTGACCGAAGACGAGGATGCGGTTGAGGTGATGACCGCCTGCAAGGTGAATGTAGAGGCCTTGCACAGCGAGTTGACCGAATACATCGATGATAACCTCTCCTCGCTTGTCGTCGACCAGATCGACGATCAGGTCCGTCCGACGGCCGCGTTCCAAAGGGTTGTGCAACGCGCAATCCTCCATGTGGAAAGTTCGGGCCGCGACGAGGTGACCGGTGCCAACGTTCTGGTATCGATCTTTTCCGAGCGGGAAAGCCACGCCGCATACTTCCTGCAGCAGCAGGACATGACCCGTTATGACGCCGTCAATTTCATCTCCCATGGCGTCGCGAAGAAGCCTGGCATGTCCAAGCCTAAACCCGCCCGCGGCGCTGCGGAAAAGGAAGACGATCCGGCCAAGAGCAACCGTGAGGCGCTCGATGCCTACTGCGTGAACCTGAATGAAAAAGCGAAAGAGGGTAAGATTGACCCTTTGATTGGCCGCCAGATGGAAGTGGAGCGCTGCATCCAGGTGCTTTGCCGCCGACGGAAAAACAATCCGCTGCTCGTGGGTGATCCGGGCGTCGGCAAGACCGCAATCGCTGAAGGACTGGCGAAGCGGATTGTGGACAATGAAGCGCCGGAAGTTCTGAAAGACGCCGTCATTTTTTCACTCGATATGGGCACGCTTCTGGCCGGAACCCGCTATCGCGGTGACTTCGAAGAACGCCTCAAGGCGGTCATGAAGGAGCTTGAGCAGCAGGAAAAGGCCGTGCTGTTCATCGACGAAATCCATACCGTCATCGGTGCCGGTGCCACGTCTGGCGGTGCCATGGATGCATCAAACCTTCTCAAGCCCGCGCTTCAGAACGGTGGCCTGCGATGCATGGGCTCGACGACGTTCAAGGAATACCGGCAACATTTCGAGAAAGACCGCGCCCTGGCGCGTCGGTTCCAGAAGATCGACGTTGTCGAACCCACAGTGCCGGATACGATCAAAATCCTGAAAGGGCTTCGCACCCATTTCGAGGAATTCCACGGCCTCAAATATACCGATGAAGCAATCAAGACGGCTGTGGAGCTTTCGGCCCGGTATCTGGCGGATCGTAAACTGCCCGACAAGGCCATCGACGTCATCGACGAAGCGGGAGCGAGCCAGTGGCTGAAACCGGAAGGCGAGCGTCTGAAGGTCGTCGATGTCGAGACGGTCGAGGAAGTCATTGCGCGCATGGCGCGCATCCCGTCCAAGCAGGTTTCCAAATCGGACGCGCAGGCCCTCAAGGGTCTCGAGAACGATCTGCGCCTTGTCGTGTACGGACAGGACAATGCCATTGAGGCACTTTCCACGGCCATCAAGCTTTCGCGTGCAGGATTGCGTGAACCGAACAAGCCGATCGGTTGCTATCTCTTTTCCGGACCGACCGGTGTCGGCAAGACCGAAGTGGCCAAGCAGTTGGCGTCCATCATGGGCGTCGAGCTCCTCCGCTTCGACATGTCGGAGTATATGGAGCGCCACACCGTAAGCCGTCTTATTGGCGCGCCTCCGGGCTATGTCGGCTATGATCAGGGCGGTCTGCTCACCGATGGCGTCGACCAGCATCCACATTGCGTCCTCCTGCTCGACGAGATCGAGAAGGCGCATCCGGAGATTTTCAATATCCTGCTGCAGGTGATGGATAACGGCGCGCTGACGGACGCAAACGGAAAGAAAATCGATTTCCGGAACGTCATCCTCATCATGACGACGAATGCCGGAGCGTCTGATGCTGCCAAGAACTCCATCGGGTTCGGGCGTGGCAAACGTGAAGGCGAGGATACCGAAGCGATCAAGAAGCTCTTTACCCCGGAGTTCCGCAACCGTCTCGACGCGACGATTCCGTTCGCGGGCTTGTCTCCCGAGATCATCGGACGCGTGGTCGAAAAATTCGTTCTGCAACTCGAAGCCCAGCTGTCAGATCGCAATGTGACGATCGAGATGACCGAAGCGGCCAAAGCCTGGCTGGCAAAGAAAGGCTATGACAGCGACTTCGGCGCTCGGCCGCTTGGCCGTGTCATTCAGGAGCACGTCAAGAAACCGATGGCAGACGAGCTTCTGTTCGGCGGCCTGCAACATGGTGGCGCGGTCAGGGTCGGGTTCGATCCCGAAGCCGAAGATGGCGCAGGCAAGCTCACCTTCGAGTTCTTCCCTGCACCGCCTCGTGAGCCGGAACCGGTCGAGAACGACTCAGATCCCGACGCCAAGGCGCCGGTCGGATAGTTTTTTGAAAGCAAGCCGTCTGTCTCTTTTGATGGACGGCTTGCGTGATCCTAACCCGATAGGTCTGGCTGATATTGGCAGTGCTCAGGTTGCCCCCTTCAAGGACCTGGTTGCTCATCCTTCAGCTTGGGAACTTGAGCAGGCTTTGCTCATCGCATGAGCGAAAACGAAGCAGTATCGTCCGTCAAACCTGACGTCTGACATTATTTTCTTGCCGAAGGCGCGCAGACTCAGGTTTCCTCGGTTCGTGAGAATTCGGGGTTAGCCAAATGTTAAGCCATGACCGCAAACTTGGCGAAATGCCTGGCGAAAAATCTCTGTTGGGCGAGCAGGCTTTTCGGCAGGGGGCCAGTGTGTCAGCGCCTTATCTGGCAACCGTTGAAGGGATTGAGCTCAGACGCCCTGAACCGTCACCGTTTTCCGGGACTAGTATTCGGCAGGATGCCGTAGCTTTCCTCGCCCTTCTTGAAAGCCGCTATGCCTATGCAAACCGGTTTCCTGACAGCGCGATGCCTGTTCGAGCGGAACTCGAATGGGCTATTCCCCACCTTCAGACCCGCAACGACTTGATTGCCTTTATCGAGCAGGCCTTTCACGCCCTACATGACCACCATAATATTTCAGGGCACGGTCGAAGTGATGCTTACGGGCTCGTGCCGAGCTTCGCCGATCTTTGGATCAAGTTCGGTCCTCGGGGATATGTCGTAACCGATGTTCGACAAGGCAGCGCTGCCCTCAAAGCCGGGATCCGCCCTGGCGATCTCCTGAGCCGGATAAATCACCGGCCGGTCGCATCCGTAGTTCAGGAATTCATCGGACCGACAGGCGCTGTCCATGGAGATGCAAGACGGGACTATGCTGCCAGAGTGCTCGCAGCTGGCCGGCGTGACAGAGATCGCCACCTGGGCTTCGAGACCTCACGAGGCCCACTGAATGTCCGCCTGCCGTCTCTCTATCGGGAGCGTATCAGCCGCACGCCTGGTCTTGTAAGCGTCGACATTGCCAGACGCAGCAATGGCAAGCACCGAACAGGCATCGTGCGTCTCAATGACAGCTTGGGCGACGAAGCGACGATTGCAGCCTTTGACGAGGCACTTACACTCCTCTCCGGCACCAGAGGTCTCGTTGTTGATCTGCGCGATACAGCAAGCGGAGGCACGGCTCTTGTTGCGCGAGGCCTCCTCTCACGTTTCACGACATCGCCTCGGGCTTATCAGCGCCATCACCTCCCGTGCGATGCTCGCGATTTTGGCGTGCCACGATCCTGGCTTGAGGAAGTCCACCCGCGCAAGGACGCCTGGCCGTCTCCGGTTGCGGTTCTGGTGGGGAGATGGACGGCCAGTATGGGAGAGGGGCTCGCGCTCGGCTTTGATGCCCTTGGCATTCCGGTGATCGGATCGGCCATGGCCGGTCTGAGAGGAGGTGTCTCCACTCACAAGCTCCCCCACACGGGCGTCGAATTTGTTCTGACAACCGAGGCGTTGTCGCATATCGACGGAACGCCGCGCGAGGTCTGGTTGCCGCGGACACTTTTCAATTATTCTGATGCACCGAATGACGACGGTCAGGACGGGCCGCTCGAGAAAGCCTTGCAGCTGATCGACACAAGCGCGGCTTGAGCCTGTTTTGAGCAGACCGAACATGCAGGTTGGCTCCTCTCTACCACAGTCCTGAACGGAAAAAGCCGCGCTCTTTCGAACGCGGCTTCCGTGAGAACGGTGTCTCAAACATCCCGAAGACGAGCTGGGCCCGTCTTCAAGGCGATCATGCGAAGGCTGAAGGTTGCTCCATGCCTTCGATAACCTGCACGGATATTTTCCTCACCTGCTGGATCTCACTCGACATTGGATCACCTCCTCTCGCTTGTTGATGTTGGAGGCAAGATAACAGGGTTTGTCTCCTTTTCCAGTCCCGAATCAAGGTTTTCACAGCTTGCCGGAAATCGCTTCAGCCAGACCCTGAAGATCTTCTGTTGTCGCTTTGTCACCGCCGTGGCGTTTCAGTTCCTTGCCGTCCCAGACGGGCAGAATATGGAAATGAAGGTGAAAGACTGTTTGGCCGGCACTTGATCCATTGAACTGCGTGACGATGACGCCATCCGGTTTGAGGGCGGCTTCGACGGCTCTGGCGGTTCTTTGCACAACCGTCAGGTAGGGTCCAATTTGGTGTGGAGCGAGTTCCAGGAAGTTACGCGCAGGGGTTTTTGGCAGAACGAGCGTATGGCCTCTCGTTTGTGGAAAGACATCCATGATCGCCAGAGCGACGCTATCTTCGAAAACCTTTACGGCAGGCATTTCTCCCCGCAGGATTTTCGCGAAGATATTGGCCTCGTCGTAATGTCCATGCAGGCTCATTGATCATTGTCTCCGTTACTGGCGTTGTGATTGTCGGGCTTTTTGAACGGCGTTCTGGTTTTCAGATAATCGAAATCACGAGAGACAGCTGCTGTTTCCTGTTTCAGGTACGTTGCGACGGCATTGCGTAAACCCTCGTGCGCAATCCAGTGCGCCGAATGGGTTTTTACCGGTTCATAGCCTCGCGCAAGCTTGTGTCCGCCCTGGGCACCCGCTTCGACACGGCTCAATCCATTGGCGAGGGCAAAGTCGATGGCCTGATAGTAGCAGACTTCGAAATGCAGAAAGGGCCGCTCTTCGCCGCGTCCCCAATAACGCCCATACAGCGTGGCAGACCCGATGAAGTTCAAGGCGCCCGCAATCGGCTTTCCGTTATCATTGGCGAGGATCATCAGAATTCTGTCTGCCATCCGATCCTGCAACAGAGCAAACGTCTCATCATTCAAGTAAGGCGTACCCCATTTGCGTGCGCTGGTGTCCTGATAAAAATGACTGAACGCTTTCCAGTGCTCCGGTCTGAGCCGGTCGCCAGTCAACCAGTCGAAGGTCAGGCCATCCTGAGCGCGAAGGCGTTCCTTGCGAAGGTTTTTCCGCTTTTGCGACGAGAGTGCTCCCAGAAAGCCATCGAAGTCACCGAAACCCCGGTCTGTAAAATGAAACTGCTGGTCCGACCGCATCAGCATGCCAGCCTCTTTCATCGTCCTCGCTTCGTCCTCGCCGAGAAAATTCAGATGCAACGAGGAGAGATCGTTGTCTTGCGCGATTTGGACGGCACCCGCGAGAAGGGAGGTCATCAGGGTAGCCCGTTCAGGATCGTCCGGGCGGACCAGCCTTCTCCGTCCGGTAACCGGTGTAAACGGTATCCCGGCCAGTAGTTTCGGGTAGTACCGACCACCGGCTCGCTCGATTGCATCTGCCCACGAATGATCGAAGACGAATTCTCCATAGGAGTGCATTTTTACGTAGAGCGGCATGGCGGCGCGAAGCTTGCCAGTTTCGCTCTCTTCAATCAGCAGATGTCTCGGGCTCCAGCCTTCCTCGTCACATACAGCCTTTGACGCCTCCAGCGCCTCCAGAAAATCCCATGACAAGAAAGGGTCCATCGGTACGCCGGATGGATTGGCAACTGCGTCCCATGCTTCGCGGTCAACATCTTTGAGCCGGTGTGCGAGACGAAGGATCAGTTCATGCATCTCACGGACTTAGGCCGAATGAACCGGATTTGCGAGCGCGGCTTTTTGGGCTCCGCGGAACGACGCTGAGTAACTGGCGAAGATCGCCAGCAGGTTCGACCGGCTGTTGCGAAAATATCACGTGCGCCGCAGAGACGTTACACACGTGGAACCGTTACGCGGATCCGGAAGTTCAGCCTTCATCGATACAGAGTTTTATAGTCCGGAGGGTCCAGTGAAACGTTTTGCATTTGCAACTGTCGCCCTTGCGGGATTGCTTGTTTCCGGTTGCGCAGCTGCCATCCACGACTCCGAGCGGGCTGATCTCGGCGCCAGGTCAAACACGACCGAGCGCGCTGATGGTACGTCGCCGGATGTTGTCGGCCACGATTATGCATGGTTTTACAAGGACGACCTCGACGGTCCAATGGCGATGTTCGGTCCACCTCAGAGCGAGCCGGTCTTCACGCTTGCTTGTGACATGGCCACACTGAACTCGTCTGATCCTGAACTTGTTCTGATACGCTCGGTACCGCTTGCAGGCGGAGAAACACTTGGGATGCAGATCAAGACGACGTCGGCGACTGAGGGGCTCGTTCTGAACGGCATTATTGACGGGATGCCGGGTGCGGAGGCCAGACTTTCCGTTCATGGCCGTGCTGCAGATCAGCTTGCAGGCGCCGTTGATGGGTTCACCATGCTTACCGACGGATATCCGGATGTTGTGATGACTGCGGACCAGTCCGTTGCCAAGGTGGTTGAGACCTGTCGTGCCAGAGCCGTGTTTGTGGCTGCCTAGTCAGCGAGGTTCCGAAGCTGACGAAATAACCGTCTGCCGTCTTCGCCGCCTTCATGGGCACCAATGGCTCTCTCCGGGTGCGGCATCATTCCAAGCACGCGCCCGTTTTCTGAGACGATCCCCGCAATATTGCGCTGAGACCCATTTGGGTTGTTCAGATAGCGAAAGGCGACGCGTCCTTCGCCTTCCAGCCTGTCGAGGGTGTCGTCGTCGGCAAAATAGTTACCATCGTGATGAGCGATCGGAAAACTCAAGTCAGTTCCGTGTTCGTAAGCGCTAAACGCATTTGCCTTGCCGTCCGCGACAAGACTTTCGTTCCGGCATACGAAGTTCAGATTGGCGTTGCGAAGCAGGGCACCCGGGAGAAGTCCGGTTTCGGTGAGGACCTGAAAGCCGTTGCAAATGCCCAGCACATATCCACCCCGTTCAGCATGGGTCTTGAGGGCAGGAATAATCGGGGAGTTCCCTGCAATCGCTCCGCACCGGAGATAGTCTCCGTATGAGAACCCCCCGGGCACCAGAACGAGATCGACCCCATCTGGAAGGTGTTCGCTCTTGTGCCAGACGCGCGTGGGCGTGGTACCGGTAACCCTTTCGAGGGCCGTCTCGGCATCGCGGTCGCAGTTTGATCCCGGAAAAACGATTAGCGCAGATTTCATGAGGTGCGGTCTAGCTTGCTTCATGATGCAGGTGAAGCCGTAAGATTTCGAAGTGACAATCGCGGACGTTCAGGGCCCGCATTCACGGGGCGAATTTCGACCGCTTGGCAAAGTAACCTGCATTGCCGCCCGCGAGCTACGACAACGTTCGGCAAATGTCACAGCCGAAAGTGCATTCATGGCCCGTCGGCGCGTCTCAGTCATTCGTTCTTGACAGGCGGCTCATGGCGCTGGGCCCTCCGCAGCGCGCTTCATAGCGTTGCAGTTAAAGCACACCTGATGAGCAGAACGGCCCACTAAAGGAACCAGAGCGCAAACTGCCGGTTTCGTTACTGATGTGTAATAAAACGGGACGCGCAGGAATGTGGGCTAAATTTGAAACAGCTTTTCTGGCGATACTGGTTTTCGGCGTTGCTTTTCTTGCGGTAAACCTGCTTCGGCTCGATATCGAGGCAGACTACGAAGTGAGTGAGTCCTTCGTTGAAGCTGATCAGGAAATTTTCGCTCGTAACTTTTCCAACGGAAACCGCTTTTGCAAGGTAGGGCTCAGCGATGAGGGCATTTGCTTCGGCAGGTCACCGTTCGAAGACATGGTTCAAATCGGCAAACCTCTTCCGGAGGCTGTCCCACGCATGCCAGCGCCTCTGCCTGTGGTACTGAGAACGCAGCCGAAGGCAACGGGGCTGGAAACCTGGCGCTATGGACGGGTTCTCGTTCTCGTCCAGACTGATAACCGGCTTGTTCAGGACGTGCTCGACCTGCGGGAGCCAGATTGGCTGGGCGTTCCGACCTACCAGATGGCATCTGGCGGCGAAGACGGTATTCTCACGCTGAACTGATTTGCCTAGTCGTTTGCCGTGTCTGTATTAGCTGGCGCGGTATCGGGTCTCAGAAACTGTGCTTCATTGCCAGCTTTGAAGGCCGTCAAAGCTTCGCTCAGGTTACGCTCAACAACGTCCATAGGTAACTGCATCATCTCCCCTTCGCGTGAGAAGAAAAACGTTTCGCCGTCAGCTGAAGACCCCCGGCCCGAAGTCGATGTCCGCCGTATTGATCTCGGGCCCGATATTGTACGGTCCAATCCAGTTGCCATCATCTTCAAGTGTGACAGCCTTCAAGTCGACCACGCCCAGTTTTGGTTCGGTGTGGGTGTAGAAAACGAGCGTACGGTTATCCGGCATGAGCGCGATATGATCGTCGACCCGGGTCGAATTGACGGTGGGCGGCATGAACATGACCGTCCAGGCTCCAGTGTCGCCAGACTGTTCGGCATAATAGATGTCCTGACCGCCCATGCCGCGGGGGTGATTGGAGACAAAATAGAGACGACCCGATGCGTCCATTGCCGATGAGGTCTCCTTGGCGCCAGTGTTGACCGGTTCAGGAAGGGCTTCAGCTTCGCCCCAGACGCCATCCTCATTCGCGATGCGCCATATATTTAGGTCTGTGGAACCCTCACGATACGGAAGTTCCCGGTCGGATGCGAAATACATCATCCCGTCAAAGGGGGAAAAATGCGGGTACGCGTTTGCAAGGCGCTTGGGCCAATCGAGCTTTTCCGGCTCGCTCCAACTGCCATCCGGCTGCATCCTGCTTTCGTAAAGATCGGTGTCGTCGGACGACTCCTTGCCAAAGACGCGGATCGTCCCGGCAGCGTTTTCCGTCATGACATAGGCGCGCGTGAAAGGTGTTGGCGCGGGCATGTCAGGGAATACTTTCTCTCCCAGTGCAGCTGTAGTCTGGGGCGTCGGCGCAGCATCTTCGGCCGCAGGCGCCGTTTGGCTTACCGTTTCGGGGTTGCCACAGGCGGTGAGCGGGATCGAGACAAGCACACAGATTGACGCGAAGAGTACTGGTCGCATTGAAAAACTCCGGACATTCGAGTTGCTCAGGCCAGGGCGAACAGGAGCATGACGGGGGTCGTCGCCTTGTCAGACAAGCGCCGGACACCAGGCCCTGCAGCCCTACCTCCCCGCTCTAGCTGGCAAGTATGACACTTTGTTGACCCGCGCGTTAGAGCACCTCAACCCTCGATCTCGAACCGGTAGGATTCGATGACCGTGTTTGCCAGCAATGTCTCGCACATCTGGCGAACCCTCGCCTCGGCAGCCTCCCGGTCATCGCCGCTGAGCTGGAGTTCGATCCGCTTGTCGATCCGCGCCTCGGCGACTTCGGTAAAGCCGAGCCTGTGCAGGGTTTCCTGCACGGCCTTTCCTTGGGGATCGAGCACGCCGGGCTTCAGGCCGACCGTGACAATCGCTTTCATGTCAGTTTCCTTGTGGCGTCAGGTTCAGGTGGGCCGCTTTTCATGGCGCTCACCATTTATGTTGATCACTTCGGCCATTTCCGCCGATTGCTTGATGATACCCAGCCGTTTGGCAACTTCGGCATAGGCTTCGGTGACATTGCCCAGATCACGCCTGAACCGGTCTTTGTCGAGTTTTTCGCCGGTTTCCATGTCCCAAAGCCGGCAGCTGTCCGGGCTGATTTCGTCTGCCAGCACGGTGCGCACCAGGTCGCCCTCGTAAAGCCTGCCGAACTCAATCTTGAAGTCTACCAGGCGGATGCCGACGGCCGCGAAAATTCCGCAGAGAAAGTCGTTGATCCGTAGCGCCATGGACAGCATGTCGTCGATTTCCTGGGTATTGGCCCAGTTGAAAGCCGTTATGTGTTCCTCGGTCACCAGAGGGTCGCCCAGTTCATCTTTCTTGTAGTAGAACTCGACGATCGAGCGCGGCAATTGCTCGCCCTCTTCGATGCCAAGTCGTTTTGAAATCGAACCGGCCGCGACGTTCCGCACGACCACTTCAAGCGGAATGATCTCAACCTCGCGAATCAGCTGCTCGCGCATGTTGAGACGCTTCAGGAAATGCGTGGGAATACCGATGCCCGCGATCCGGGTCATGAAGAATTCCGACATCCGGTTGTTCAGCACACCTTTGCCGTCAAGGATCGCGTGCTTTTCGGCGTTGAAGGCCGTCGCATCATCCTTGAAGTACTGTATGAGCGTGCCGGGTTCGGGTCCTTCGTAAAGGATCTTGGCCTTGCCCTCATAGATTTTTCTGCGGCGGGTCATGGCCTCCGTCTCCTGCGGTGCGGGGTAGGCGGTCCCTCAGGTACCGCCGGTAAAGGCGTGGCTCTACACTGTTTCACCGAAAAGAACCAGAACAAGACGGATCACGGGTCTGCAGGCTTTCACTGCGGCCCGCTCTGACGTATGCGAAGGGCAGTAAGCTGCATTGCAGGTTATGACAGACCTCTACGGAAAGGATACTCGAATGAGCCAGTTTGATGAGCGCGAGCGCGGAGAAGAACGCAAATATGCTCTCGATCAGGAGAGCGAGTTCAAGATGATGGCGCGGCGCAACAAACTTCTCGGACTGTGGGCCGCGGATCTTCTCGGGCTGACAGGTGAAGAAGCCGACACCTACGCAAAATCGGTCGTGATCGCGGATTTCGAGGAAGCCGGTGAAGACGATGTCTTCCGCAAGGTAAGAGCGGATTTTGACGCCAAGGGTATCGACCGAAACGATCAGGACATTCGCGACCAGATGCGTATGCTCCGGGCTGTTGCGCATGACCAGATCGTTGCCGAACGTAACGCTGGCTAGCTAGCGCTTCGGGCGGCAGACGCAGTCCATCAGGGTGAATGGTGGTTCTGTTCCTGATCTTCACGTCACGGATGATCCCCGCCTGCCCTTATTCCATTGCTTTCGATAGCTCGCCGCAGGCGGCTGCACTCGCATGCTTAACGGTGCGCTTACCGTGTCACGCGTTTTTCGAAGCCGGACTTCACGCGGTTCAAAGGCATGTCTGGCAGTGTTGTAAGATGGTGTCGCACTCGACGGGGCAAAAAGACCCTGCGGCGCGTCAAAGGCGAATGGGGAGACAATGATGACAAACGAGGACAGAACGGGGCGCCGGACGCACGAGCGGGATGCCATGGAAGCGGCCTGCGTTCGGCTTGCCGATTGGGGACTGGTACATTTCGGTGAGCGGACCAATGGTGCGGCCTACCGTACCTGCCTTGTAGGGATGATAAGCGACACGTCGGAGCGCGCCGTTGAGAAGCTTCACGGGGACTTTCTCTCTCTGGGGATTGGCTATCCGAGGGCGACCGTTCAGTGCATGTTTGACCGTTTTCTGCGGGATGCCGAATTGACCAACGAGTCGTCGTCGAGAGTCCTCGCAGCCTGAATTCAGCAAAAGGGTAGGGCCGTGAGGCGAGTCGCGCTCGGTGGCATCCAGCGCCAGTGCTGCAACCTAACCTGATAGAGAACAAGCTGGTTGGGCCCTCAATGAGCCGTGGCGTTTACCATTGTGGCAGTCAAGCGCTTTGCATTAATCCTCTCAGGTTTCGTGCATCAAATCTGGCAACGCATACGGCAAGTACGGTCAGGCGCTTTCCTGACGCCCGAAGACACGGCCGAAGATCACATCCACCTGTGCCAGATGATAGGACAGATCGAACAGAGCCTCAATCTCGTCTACGGACAATGAAGCCCTGACGTCTTCATCCGCTTTCAAAAGCTCAACAAACGGCGTGCCGGACCGCCAGGTTTCCATCGCGTTTCGCTGGACGAGACTGTACGCGGCTTCCCGCGATGTTCCGGCCTCGATCAGCGCCAGAAGGACCCGCTGCGAGTTGTGCAGCCCGCCAAGTGCGTTGAGGTTGCGGTCCATACGGTCAGGATAGACGACGAGGTTCTCGATCACGCCCGCAAGGCGGTGCAGGGCAAAATCCAGATGGATCGTGGCGTCCGGGGCGATACCCCGTTCTACCGACGAATGAGAGATGTCGCGTTCATGCCAGAGGGCTACGTTCTCAAGTGCTGGTGTGACCGCGGATCTGACCAGTCTGGCCAGTCCGGTAAGGTTTTCGGTGAGCACAGGGTTGCGTTTGTGCGGCATGGCCGACGAACCTTTCTGCCCGGGCGAGAAGAACTCTTCTGCTTCCAGGACTTCGGTTCGTTGAAGGTGACGGATCTCGGTTGCAAGTCGTTCAATGGAGGAGGCGATAACGCCCAGGGTGCAGAAGAATGCGGCGTGGCGGTCGCGTGGAATGATCTGGGTCGATACCGTTTCCCGGACCAGGTCCAACGCCGCCGCGACCCGTTCCTCAATGCGCGGGTCGATGTTTGCGAAGGTTCCAACTGCACCGGAGATTGCGCAGGTTGCGATCTCTTCCCGCGCCGTTTTCAAGCGCCGAAGATTGCGTGCAAATTCCGCGTGGTATCCTGCCAGCTTGACGCCGAAGGTCGTCGGTTCGGCGTGAATTCCGTGGCTGCGGCCGATTGTAGGGGTGAGCTTATGTTCCATCGCACGTGTCTCGAGAGCCGCGAGGACACGCTCAAGCCCAGCCTCCAGAAGATCACTGGCACGGGCAAGCTGCACGGCGAGGCAGGTGTCGAGCACATCCGATGAGGTCAGGCCCTTATGCAGAAAGCGGGCTTCCTCACCAACGTGCTCGGCGACGCTTGTCGTGAACGCGATGATATCGTGTTTCACTTCGCGCTCGATCTCGTCGATCCGGTCCACATCGAAGCCGCCACGCTCGCGGATCGCCCTGGCAGCCGCTGCGGGGATCTGGCCGAGGTCAGCCATCGCTTCGGCGGCGAGCGTTTCGATCTCAAGCCAGATTCCGTATTTCGATTTCGGGCGTCCAGATATCGGTCATCTGCTTGCGTGAATAGCGTAGGATCATTGTTCACCTTCGTCGTACCGGGGCGGGGATCGCGGAACCTGCGTTAATCACGCTTTCACGTCGTCCCGTAAAGGGGCCGGGGCCTTCGTCAGCGCTCTCTTGTGTAACTTTCGCGCTCTGAAGCACGGATTTCACTTCCAATGAGGTGATGAAACGCAAGAGAGCGTTACGTCCAGGGTCGTGCCGAGCGCTCAGTTTGATCTTTATGGGTAAGATGCACTGCGACCCCGCACTTATTGTGCGGGGTTTTCATTTGAGGACGCCGCGATACAGTTTTCGGCGTAGTTGGCTTGCTCTGCGGTCAAGAGTTTCGCACAACACTGTCGGATGCCAATTGCAGGCAATGACTTGCAAGGCGCGACTTCGGGGTAAAGGGCAGGAATGTTTTCCAAGATACTGATCGCCAACCGCGGCGAGATCGCCTGTCGGATCATTGATACATGTCGCCGGATCGGCGTGAAAACGGTCGTCGTCTATTCGGATGCAGATGCGGACAGTCTGGCTGTCTTGAGGGCGGATGAAGCCGTCCATATCGGCGGATCGCCCGCTTCGGAATCCTATCTCGTCATGGACAAGATCGTTGATGCCGTGCGCAAGACAGGTGCTGAAGCGGTGCACCCGGGTTTTGGCTTTCTCTCGGAAAACCCCGCCTTCGCGCGGCGGCTTGAAAAAGAGGGAATCACCTTTATCGGGCCGAACCCTCACGCCATTGAAGCGATGGGTGACAAGATCACCTCCAAGAAGTTTGCCGCTGAAGCAGGGGTAACGACAGTTCCGGGTCATATGGGGCTGATCGAAAATACTGACGACGCAGTGCGCATCTCAGACGACATCGGCTACCCCGTCATGATCAAGGCCTCCGCGGGTGGCGGTGGCAAGGGTATCCGGGTTGCCCACTCGTCCGCCGATGTACGTGAAGGCTTCCCTGCTGTCCGCGCGGAAGCTCAGAATGCGTTCGGCGATGACCGGATTTTCATCGAGAAGTTCATCCTGAACCCACGCCACATCGAGATACAGGTGCTGGGCGACAAGCACGGCAATATCGTTCACCTCTTTGAACGCGAATGTTCCATCCAGAGACGAAACCAGAAGGTCATCGAAGAGGCCCCCTCGCCGCTTCTGGACGAGGCGACCCGGATGAAAATGGGTGAGCAGGCCATCGCGCTTGCAAGAGCTGTAAACTATGACAGCGCCGGTACGGTGGAATTCGTCGCGTCCGGTGCCGACAAGAGCTTTTATTTTCTGGAAATGAATACCCGCCTGCAGGTCGAGCATCCTGTCACCGAGTTCATCACCGGCGTCGATCTTGTCGAACAAATGCTCCGCGTCGCCGCCGGGGAGACGCTTGACTTCTCGCAGGACGATCTGAAAATCAACGGTTGGGCGATCGAGAGCCGGATCTATGCCGAAGACCCTTATCGTAACTTCCTGCCCAGCATAGGCCGTCTCAAACGCTTCACGCCCCCAAAAACCGGCAAGGCCGCAACCGGCGGAACCATCCGCATGGACACCGGCGTGCGCGAAGGCGACGAGATATCGATGTTTTATGATCCGATGATCGCCAAGCTCGTCACGCACGGCGAAACACGCGATATGGCGCTTGATACACAGATCGAGGCCCTGGACCGGTTCCTGATCGAAGGCATTCAGGACAATATTCCATTTGTCGCAACAGTCGCCAACGAGAGCCGCTTCCGATCCGGCGATATCACGACGGCCTATATCAAGGACGAGTTTCCTGACGGTTTTGCGGGCGTGGATCCGACGGATTTGCAACTGTCGCAGATGGCGGCATCGGCGGCTTTCGTTCACGCTGTCTATGCGCGCCGTGCCGAAAAGATCTCAGGCCGGTTATCACCGCCACCACCAGCTCGTCGAGACTGGGTCGTGGTTCTCGGCGGACACGAGATCGAAACGTCTATCGAGCTGGTCGATGACGGTGCGGATATCACTTTGAACGGCCAGACGCACCAGCTTCGATCTGACTGGACGCCGGGGGAAGACCTGCTGACCGGACAGTTCGACGGGCAGGAATTTGCAATCAAGTTCAATAACAGGGTCCGGGGGTATGGACTTCGTCATCGCGGTGTCTCGCTTGATGCTCTTGTCTTCACGCCGGAAGCGGCGAAACTGCATTCGCGCCTGCCCGTAAAGGAAGTGCCCGATACATCGAAACTGATAATGAGTCCGATGCCGGGGCTGGTCGTTTCCATCGATGTCGAAATTGGTCAGGACGTGAAGGAAGGCGAACAGGTTTGCGTCGTGGAAGCGATGAAGATGCAGAACATCATCCGCGCCGAAGCCGAGGGTAGGGTCAAGTCTATCAACGTTGCCCCGGGTGATAATGTCGCCGCCGATGATGTAATGGTTGAGTTCGAATAGGGTCTTCAAAACATGAATTTTGCAAACTTGATGTTCAGCCCGCATGGGCGAATTGGCCGATCAAAGTTCTGGGTTGGCTGGCTCATCCTGCTCGCCGGCAACGTTTTGGCAGGTCTTTTACCGATCGTGGGCTCCATCCTGAGCATCGCGCTTCTTTATGTCGGTGTCTGCGTTTACGGGAAGCGGTTGCATGATATGGGCAAGTCTGCCTGGTGGCTGCTGCTCGCCTGGGTACCATCGCTCGCGCTGACGGTCTGGGGCGTTGTCACCGCATGGCCGTTCATAATGGAGATATTCACGGCAGCTCAAGAGGGCGTGGAGCCCGACCCGGCGATAGTTGAAACAATGATGCCGCAAATTGCCGCTTTCAGCCTGGCGTTCTTCGGGGGAGTTCTGATCTGGATTGGGTTTACCGTGTGGGTCGGGCTGGTAAAAACCGAACCTGCCGCAAATCGCTTCGGGCCGGTACCGTCCGACAGCTGACCCGTTGTCTACTATCCAGTTCGCCTAGACAGATTGAGTACCTGAATGACAAGTCCTGCCAGTGAAGACCTTTATGATCCCGATCGCCCGTGGGTCAGCAACGAAGATGACGATCCATCGCGCGCTAACTGGTTCCAACTGATGTTCATTCCGACCGGCACGGTCGGCAAGTTGTCGTTCCTGCGTGGGCAGCTCATGCTGTGGATTGTCAGGGCGCTCGCTCTCATAGTCGGTTTCGGTATGGGCTTTTCCGGCAGCCCGGGTATCGGCGGCGCGATAATTGCCGGTGTGTTTGCTCTTGCCGCTTATGCCTCGACGACCCTTCATGTAAGACGATTGGCGGATGCCGGTCGCTCGCTTTACTGGGCGCTGATTGTATCCATACCGATCCTCCTCGCCGCTTTGTTCGGACTGCTGGCGACGTCCATGGCTGCCAATCAGGCCGAGAAGGCCAGGATTGAGGCGGCCAAGACACCCGAACAGAGAGCTGCGGAAAAACAGGCGGCCGAGCGGCTTGCTGCGGAAACCGCTGATGCCGACTCGTCAACGGAGGGTGCCTCGGAGGCGCCCTCCAACCGATCTGACAGGGGAGGGCGCCGCGGTGGACGCGGCGGGCAGGGCAGTGAGGGTCCACCTCCTCTTCCCTTGCCAGTGCTGGGCGGGCTCTGGATTTATTTTCTGAGCGGTCTGGGTGTGGCGATCTTCTCGTTACGCTTCGTGGCGCGAGCGGAGAGGCGAACACAGGACGCCTTCGTTCGCTAGCCCTGCGGTGGCAGAACGCGTCTGATGTCTCCGAAGCGGTTTTGGAATGCAGCGAGCATCGCAAGGTCCACCTCGGCCATCGACACAATCTGACCAAGGTCTTCGAGACTGGTGACACCCAAACCCGGCTGAGCGATGCCACAGGGGGTGATGCCAGTAAAATGGGTCAGATCAGGCGAAACGTTCAGACTGAGCCCGTGAAAGCTGACCCATTTCTTCAGCCGCACGCCAAGCGCTGCGATCTTGTCCTCACGAAGCGGGCTGCCGGATAACGTGCGATCAACCCACACGCCCACCCGACCGTTCCGTCGCTCGCCGCGCACGTTGAACGAGGCGAGCGTATCGATGACAACCTCTTCCAGTGTGCAGACGAACTTGCGGACGTCGCGGCCGCGTTCGCGCAGATCCAGCATTACGTAGGCCACGCGCTGGCCCGGCCCGTGATAGGTGTATTGCCCGCCACGCCCGGCCTCATGAACCGGGAAGCGCGCAGGGTCGCGAAGGTCCTCGACGCGCGCGCTGGTCCCGGCCGTGTAAAGGGGCGGGTGTTCAAGAAACCAGATGAGTTCGGCGGCCTCGCCTGCAATGATTTGCGCGACAAGCTCTTCCATCGCGGCGAGCGCAACCTGGTACTCCACAGGTCTTTCGCTGATTGCCAGGTCAATTTCTGCCATACTTAACTCCGCGGTCACGAAAGCGCGCGACACTGATCCCTTAACGGCAAGAGATGGTGTCCTGGGTCATGTCCCGTCAACTCGATTCAGTGAAGATCGAACTCTCGGTACTGCTTGGGCGCTCCAAGCTGCCCGTGCAGCAATTGCTGCGCATGGGACGCGGCGCCGTTATACCGCTTGATACCAGAGAGACCGACGAAGTCTGGATCCTCGCGAACGATCACCCGATCGCCAAAGGTGATGTAACGATTGAAGGTGAACGGGTCTCCGTTATGCTCACCTCCTTTGCCACGCCGCAGGAGTTCGACAGCCTCGATTAGGCGGCTGAGCAAGCGATCAACAGCCGGTTAGACACAATTATCGTTTCCGCGAAATTATGGCTTGTGAACCGCGTAAAATGTCTGTTATGAGCGCCGCTTGCTACTGAGTGCGGTCGTGGCGGAACTGGTAGACGCGCAGCGTTGAGGTCGCTGTGAAGCAATTCGTGGAGGTTCGAGTCCTCTCGACCGCACCATTAGCTTTCTTCCCTATATTTCTCCAGTCACGGCATCGCTCGCGCGCCCTGCGATTGTGAAGTTGGGGATAAGCGGCGCACGCATGTCAAACATGACAGATGCGCCCTCGTCTACGTAGTTGCCATCTGTATCGCCATAAGCCGTTACCTTCTCAGGCTCTATGAATATGTCCCGAACCTCTGTCACACTAAAGAGAGCAGGACTGGAAGGTATTGTATCTGAACGCATAGATGCGACCGGAGCACGGCCGCCCGGCAATTAGTCAGCGGTCCAGCCACCGTCGACGACAAGGCTTGTGCCCGTAACCAATGAGGAAGCGTCAGAGGCCAGGAAAACGATCGCGCCCATCAGATCCTGAACGCGCCCAAGTCGTCCAAGTTTGATTTTGGTCAGCACGCTTGTCTTGAATTGCTCATCCTCAAAGAACGGCTTTGTCATCGGTGTTTCGATGAAAGTGGGCGCAATGGTATTGGACCGAATGGAAAACGGAGCAAGGTCGAGAGCAAGGGCCTTGCTCATACCCTCCAAAGCCCATTTGCTTGCGCAGTAGAGGCTGCGGTTTTCGCCGCCGACATGCCCCATCTGGCTGCCCATGTGGATGAGGCTGCCATGCAGGCTTTCCTCATGCATTCTTCTGGCACACGCTTGCGCGACGAAGAACGCTGCTTTCAGGTTGAGGTCGAGCACGGCGTCGAAGTCGTCTTCGGTAACATCCCAGACTGGTTTCGGTCGGTTGGTGCCGGCATTGTTGACCAGGATATCAAAAGGCTCACGCTGACTGAAGAAGTCCTGCACCCCCGCAAGGTCCGAGACATCCAGGCAGAGAGCTTCGGCACCATTCCCGATATCTCGCGCCGCCGCGTCTATCTCGGTGGATGTACGCGCAGCCAGAAGTCACTTTCGCTCCAGCCTGAGACAGAGCGGCCGCCGCTGCCAGACCTATTCCCCGGCCTGCGCCGGTCACAACTGCCCGCCGGCCATCCAGCCGGAAAGACGGCGTTATCGGGACGCTCGTCATCGCTAAGCGGCTGTCTCAGGTGTGGGTTCGGCTTGTCCAGCATAGGGAACGTCCCGCCCTCCGTAGCGACGGACGCGCAAGTTGGCCTGCTCGCCATGCCCGGCAAAGCCTTCGAGCGCGCATAGGCGGCTGCAATACTCGCCAATCAACGCGCTTGCCTCATCTGTCGTCACGCGCTGATACGTGCAGGTCTTGAGGAATTTCCCGACCCATAGTCCCCCCGTATATCGGGCAGCTTTCTTTGTCGGAAGGGTATGGTTCGTGCCGATCACCTTGTCGCCAAAGCTCACGTTTGTGCGCGCGCCGAGAAAGAGCGCGCCGTAATTGGTCATGTTCTTGAGGAAGAACTCGGGATCACGGGTCATAACCTGCACGTGCTCGCTTGCCAGTTCGTCGGCAATCTCGACCATTTCATCATAGCTCTCTGCGATAATGACCTCGCCAAACGTCTCCCAGGCGACGCGTGCATGATCAGCTGTCGGGAGGATCTGCAAAAGCCGATCAATTTCAGCCATGGTTTCCCGTGCGAATTTTTCCGAGTTCGTAAGGAGAACGCCCGGGCTGTCGGGCCCATGCTCGACCTGGCCCAGAATATCGGTCGCGGCCATTTCGGGATCGCAGCCCTCTTCGTCTGCGATAATCAAGGTTTCCGTAGGGCCTGCGAACAAGTCGATACCCACCCGGCCGAACAGCTGGCGTTTGGCTTCGGCAACATAGGCATTCCCAGGTCCGACGAGGATGTCTACCGGGTCGATGGATTTGGTTCCGATCGCCATTGCACCTACGGCCTGGATCCCACCCAGTGCGTAAATCTCGTCGGCACCTGCCATCGCCTGGGCAGCCACGATTGCGCGTGCGAGTGTTCCCTTAAATGGAGGCGCGGCTGTAACCACTCTCGGTACGCCTGCAACCTTCGCAGTTATGACCGACATGTGCGCACTCGCGAGCAGCGGGTACTTTCCGCCCGGCACATAGCAACCTGCAGAATTCAGTGGAATATTCTTATGGCCGAGAATGACGCCGGGTAGTGTCTCCACTTCCACGTCGGTCATGCTCTTGCGCTGGATCTGTGCAAAATTCCTGACCTGGGTTTGCGCAAACTCGATATCCTTGCGCTCCTGAGCGGTGAGGCTCTCCACACAGGCATCAATCTCGGACTGGCTCAGTCGGTAACTCTCACGATCCCAATTATCGAACTTCACCGAAAGTTCGCGTACCGCGTCATCCCCGCGCGTTTCGATATCGTTCAGCAAAGCCTCGACCGTCTCGCGAACTTTCCTGTTCGCATCGGCTCTTGCTTCCACTGCCGCGCCTCGTTTTAACCACGTCGCCATTCTGATTTCCTCGTTGTCGCTTTGCCAAGTTCGCGGAACCGCGTCGGAACTGATATTGACTGCGAATGCAAAACTCCGCAATAGGTGAGGCTGAAACTCCTTTAAAGAAATTCTGGAAGGTACATTGAGCCATGGCTACAAAGGTATCAGGCTGGTCGGTCGAAGATTTGAAACAAAGGCTCGTTCGCTATGGCGACCTTCGGCCCTGTTACAACGCATTCATCGACACCCGTACGCCGGGCTCGGAAGCTAAAGAGAACTTCACCATAATTGGCCCGGGAGTATCGGAGAACCCTGACCAGTACGTCCATATCAAGGAACAGCACGGCTACAATATCGGTGGTGCCAGGCAGCCGCCTGGCTGCGTAAACTCACAGCATAGCCACAAGACTGCAGAAGTCTTCGTGGTTCACAAAGGTGAGTGGCGGTTTGATTTTGGTGAGGACGGCAACGATGCTCAGGTCACGCTCGTCGAGGGAGACGTCGTCTCAATTCCGACCGACATCTTCCGTGGATTCACAAATACGGGCAACGATCTTGGTTTTCTTTGGGCTGTTCTGGGTGAGAATAACCCTGGTCGTGTTACCTGGGCACCGAACGTGTTCGAGATGGCCAAGGAATACGGCCTTGTGCTTCTCAAATCCGGTCGATTGATCGACACAAAGAAAGGCCAGTCCGTTCCTGAGGGTGAGCCCGCAATGGAACCGACGTCGGAAACCGAAGTCGAAGGAATGAAGAAAGCCACACAAGACGAAGCGGAAAGTCTGGTCTGGCGGGCAGGGCAGTCTCAAGCGTCTGGCCGAACACCATTGATCGGTAGAGGTGCGCCTTTCGCATGGTCTCATGGTTTCACGATGGAGCGGCTCGCCTTCGATAATAATAAGACCACCGAACCCGAAGAGCATTCCGGCTCAAAGGTTATTTTCGTGCAGAGCGGTACAGCCGCCTTCCATTGGGACCAGAACACGCTGGATCTGGAAGCAGGGGACACCTTTTCGGTCCCCCGTGAACTTGCCCACACGGTCTCCACGGGTCCTGGAGCCGTTGTTTTCATGGTACGTGAAGGCGACGATTGACACTGAAGGGCCGTCTCATTCGTCGTCAGCCTGGTGCTGCGTTCAGCGGGACCATCAGCGAGCCTAAAAGATTTGTACCAGCGAATGCGATACTATCGCCGCTGGTGAGACCCTGAGTCTCACAGACAGGCAGCGACAGTCTTACGAAAGCGCCGGACGCCGGATACAAGACTCCCGCCTATCCAATCGATATCAACCTTGAAGCGTTAGTTGGGATGCACCAGCATCGTTCCATCTTGATAGATGATTGAAGCTGTGGACGCAGAGCAGGAGCCATCAGGTGGCTGTGCTCGGCCCTGATGACGCTACGGGCAGGTAACCCGTGATCGGTACAATCGGGTCACATACTCCAGACATAAAAGAGGCGACGAGCGCATAAACGCTCGCCGCCTCCAGTTTTCTGTAAGGTTGTCCGGCTAGAAGCGATGCCCGACGCGAATTCCGTAGGTGCGCGGATCGCTGTACGTTCCCTGAATTTCGCCATTGCTGCGAACGGTAATTCGTCCGAGCGTTGCTTCGTCCTCAAGGTTGTGGACGAAGGCCTGAGCGCTGAACCGGCCACCAGCTGATTCCCAGATGATACGGACATCGGTCTTGAAGTACCCGTCCTGTTCGATATTGGGCGCCGAAGGTGACAGCAGGTATTCCCCGGTCCACTGCGTGTTGAATTCCGGGGTCAGTGTGCCGCCATTGCCAAAATCGATCTCGTAGGACGCTCCGAACTGTCCGGACCAGTCCGGCGTGTTCTGCACACGTCGGTCGGTCGGGATATATGCAAAGTTGAAGCTGTCAATTCCCGTCGCAATGAAGTCTTCGGGATTGGTCTGCGCGTTCGGGAAGTATCCGCCACCGACACCATAGTTCTGCGGAGCTGTCGGAGGGAATGCACCGGTGCCGCAGGATGGTGACGAGATATAGAAGCAGATAAAGTTCGCAGGCGCGAAGCGCGGGAACTTGTCATATCTCGCCCGAAGGTAGTTCGCCGACATACTCAGCGTCAGTCCTTTGAAAGGATTGGCGATGAGCGATACTTCTGCGCCTGGGGCCTTCTGCGTGCCAACATTGAAGATCGTCGTTACGTTGCGCGGCTGACCGTCGATCGTGACAACCTGGGTGCCCTGCTCCTGCAGGTCCGAATACTCGTTGTAGAACGCAGCGACATTCAGCTGAAGCCGACCATCGAAGAACTGGTTTTTCGACCCGACCTCAAGCGCTTCCACACCTTCGGAGTCGAAGGTTGTAATGAGCCCGGGGGAGTTGGCAGCAGTAATGCCGGCACCAAAACCACCAGAGTGCTCACCCGTACTGAAGCTGGCATAAACCATGTTGTCCGGCGTAATCTGGTAATCTGCCGCAATACGATATGTGAAGTAGTTGAACTCCCGCTGGCCGCAAAGCGTGTAGAAGTAGTTCGGAACGACAGCGACACCAACATCACTTTGGTTCGTGGAAATTTCCTGCGACGTGAAACCTCCGCACGTTGTATTGAAGTCGTCGCTATAGGAAGGGTTTACCGCATAGTAATTGCCCGGATTTGCAAAACCTTGCTGGGTCGCGAACTGCCCTGCGAAGACCGTTCCGTTGTCCGGCGATTGGGTAATCGTCTTGTATTCCTTGTCGTCAATCGTGTAGCGCGCGCCCAGGGTAACAGTGAGCTTATCCGTGAAATCGTAGGAGGCTTGTCCGTAGATCGCGTAGGAATTTGTTTTGGCCTGCGCAACGCTGCGAAAGTCGAAGAGGTTTCCCGTCGTATAGTTCAGGCTGCACGATCCCGGCGGCGTGGTGTAACTGAACTGACAGCCGTTCGATGCACCGAATCCGCCGATTCCACCGTAATAGACCGGCAAACCCAGCGCCGCTGCTGTAGCGGTGGTGTAATCCCGGTTCAGATAATAGAAGGAGCTTCCGTCACGTCCTTCTTCATTGAGGTAATAAAGACCAGCTGTGTATTGCAACGGGCTGCTGGAGTCAGTTGACTGAAGCTGGAATTCCTGAGTGAAAACATCGGACTGAGTGCCAGCCACGAAGTATCTGAGCGGAATTGCAGCACCGTCACCGTCACCGCCGGCAACCGAGTCAAAACTGGTGTAAGAGGTGATTGATCGCAGCAGCAGCTTATCGGTCAGATCGAAGTTGACGGTGGCGCTAAACTGCTCCTGCGTCAGATCTTCAAAAGGCTTGGCGTCATACACCGAGGCGTAAGGTCCAGGGATCGGAATACCGACGTCAGCACCATTCACGTCCGGGATGTTGTCCCGAAAGGCGTTTGTGAACGGGAAAAGCGTTCCGGTGCCCGCATTGAGCCCGTTGAAGCCGCCAAGACCCGGAGACGTTCCGGTGAATGTATAAGGCTGCCCGTTGAAATTGATTGTTCCGCCGGGAGGCGTGATCAGCGACGGGTCGACCGCGACACCGATGACTTTGCCGTTGATCGCGTTGAAGCCGGCACCGCCACGCTCATAATAGCTACCCCGGAGCAACACTTCGAGCCGGTCGTCAAGCGACGGCGGCGCCCATCGCAATGTGCCGCGGAAGTATTTCTCATCCTTGTCCTGAAGGTCGGCCTCACTCGATACGATGCTTTCAAGAAAACCATCACGTTTCTCGATCGCTCCGGCAAAGCGTGCAGCCAGGCCCTCTGCAATCGGAAGGTTGATGAACCCCTCTGCACGACCACGGTTATAGTCACCGATTGTGACGTCTATGCCGCCCTCGAAGTCATCGCGCGGCTCAGCGGTGGTCAGCGAGATGTTGCCGCCATAGCTATTGCGACCGAAAAGGGTTCCCTGTGGACCCTTCTGCACTTCGATCCGCTCAAGATCGACCAGTGCTGCCGTCGCCTGCTGCGGGCGGGCCTGATAGATTTCATCGATGTAGAAGCCGATACGCGGGTCGGAGTTCAGGCCAACTGCCTCGGTATAGACACCCCGGATCGCAGGGCGTTGCGCAGCACCCGATCGCGCAAGGCGCAGGCCCGGGACGACTTGTTCGAGACGGCTGAGATCGCTCAGATCTTTCTTCAGGATTTCCTCTCTCGGGATGGCGGTGACGGAAAGCGGAACGTCTTGAAGGTTTTCCTGACGCCGCTGTGCGGTCACGACGACGACGCCAAGGCCAAGTGACGATTCCTCATCCGACGACGTTGTGATTGGCTCCTGGTCTTCTGCTTGCGCCAATGCCGGAATGGCGAGCGCAAATGCTGCAACTGAAGACAATAGTGCGGTGCCCAGCCTGGAACTATTTTTCATTTCAACCTCCCGAGTGAATTCCCTGTACGATAATTCATATTGCAAGCGCAGTCAGTTAGCAAGAGTGTCGTAAACATACAGTCAAGGATGAAAACGGGCTCGATAAAACGCTGGATAATTGCAAGCGCACCCATCGGCTGCCCGGGCGCTAGTCAAGACGGGGAATTTCGGGCTGAACAAGGAAGCGTAGATCGTCAAGGAGATCGAGACCCATCTGGTCCAGAATGTGAAGGACGTCGATCATCACCCAGTTGTCAGCGATCTTGTTGTCAGCCGAGAGACGGTACCAGTTGGCCACTCGCATCTCGACGCGCTTCCCGGTCGGGGGCAAACCGAGCCACTGGCTACCCGTATGTGTGGCTTGCATGGCTGGCCATCCTGCAGTCATCGCAAAATTTGCATCGCCGATTTCGCAGAAGTGGCCAGCTCGCTTAATGGCGCCGGTGTCATCACGCGCAATACCGCTCCGATCCGGGAAAGCCTTTAGAAACAGCGCGCCGTGATAGTCCCTGAAACCTGCCATACCGCGACTCGAGCCGATACCGGCAGGACCATACCAGTTCATGTTCTTTGACCAGTGAGGGCTATGGTTTGCAGCGGCAGAGGCTCTGTCGACCACCTTACCGGCCTTTGGCAGTCCCCGCTGCATTTCTCTGATGATAGCAAGGCTCTGTGCGCTTTCCGCGATGTCGGCTTCGAGCTTGCATGAGCTGGTCTGGTTAGGACCGAACGGCCACTGGATTGCACTACCTGGCATCCGGCGCAGAGGGTAGACGCCAGCCTGGTACATCAGGTCGATCGCATCGAACATGACGAACGCGTTGGCAATCTTACCCTCCGTAACTGTAGCATTGAAGCCAAATCGGAGCATTGAAAGCTGATGTCTGGCCGGAATTCCAAGCCAGGGGTTCACCTGATTCCCCATGACAAACCCCAGAGCGCTCACGTGATCAGTCCGCTCGTAGTCTCCAGCTAGCAACAAGGCGGGTCGGAATTCAAAATCGGGGAAGGCCTGTTTCAGCGGGCTCCAGAAATGCTCTGCCGCATGAGAATTGTCGTGAGGGCCTTCAAAAGGTGCGAAGAAATGCCAGACACAATCGGGGTGGCAGAAGCGATCCAGAACAGCCGTACTGTGCTCGCTTTCCGTTTCCGCAATTGCGTCAAGAAATGCGAGAACGAGAGATTTGTTCGCTGACCCAATGGTCTCCATCACACGCTCCATTTGACAGAAATCCGATTGCATGCGCATTCAATAGTCGTCAACCGGTTGTGATCAGTAAGATATTGCAGCGAGAGATTGGCGAGTTGGGCGGAGGGCAGGGACTTGGTTTCACTAGTGAACGGGAAACCGCGCCTGCGTGCGTGGGACAAGGCAATGTACGGTGTGGGCAGCACCGCTGAAGCGATTGTCTATACGACCACTGCAAGCTTTCTTCTGATCTTTTACAATCAGGTTAGAGGCATCGAACCGGGACACGTCGGAATGGCGCTCGCGGTCGGCATGATCGTCAACGCTGTTTTCGATCCGCTCGTGGGCTCATGGTCCGACAGGGTCCGCACCAAGCTTGGCAGGCGTCACCCCTTTCTGTTCGGCTCGATCCTGCCGGGCGCGATCTGTTTTTATGCAGTCTTCAACCCGCCCGGCGGCCTTCCCGAATTTCTCGAACTTGCCTGGTTGACCTGCTTCAACGTCGCCTTGCTGCAATGCATGTCGCTCTATCACACACCCCACATGGCACTCGGCGGCGAGATGTCGGACGATTATCTCGGCCGTTCAAGCATCATGGCCTACAACACGTTCTTTCTCTGGGTTGGCGACACACTCGGGTGGGTCCTGTCCTTTGCCTGGTTCTTCCGTGCGACAGCGGAGTATACAAACGGAGCGCTAGACCCCTCACGATATCCGGCATTTGCGGGCTTTTTCGCCCTGCTGATTATCCTGTTCTGCGCAGCATCGGCCTGGTCGACCAAACGGTTCATCCCTTATCTGGCCCAGGCCAAACCCGACACACCGAAATTCAGTCCGATTGAATTCTGGCGCGACTTCGTGAAAGCGCTGTCGAACCGAAATTATGTGGTCTTGCTCATCGGCATGTTCTTCCTTTCCCTGATGGTGGGGGTTCGTGGCGGACTTTGGTTTTATTCTGCGAGCTATTTCTGGCAGATCGACAATACCCAGATCAGCCTTTTTGCGATCGGAAGTTTTACAGGATACCTCTTCGGCGCACTTGCGGTAACTCGATTGCATAACCGGTTCGACAAGCGATGGACCGGAATGGTGGCGGTTATTGTCTACTGCATCGGTCCAGCTCTCCCTCTCGCGCTCGGATGGCTGGGGATCATGGGGCCTGAAACGCCGGGGCTCCTGTGGATTCTCATCGCGTTCTCGGTGCTGCAGCATGCACCCTACAGCGTCATGACGACGACGGTGTATTCGGCGCTGGCCGATATCGCTGACGAGAATGAGGTGAAATACGGTCTGCGTCAGGAAGGCATTCTGTACGCGGCGCGAACCCTGTTTGCCCGTGTCGATCAGGCGATCGGCACCGCGCTGGCAGGCTGGGTCCTCACCATAATAGCGTTTCCGGAAAAGGCGCTCCCTGGCGAGGTCTCGCAGACGGTCCTGATGTCACTCGCTGCTGCCTTCGTCCTGACAACGATTCCGGGTTTGATAGCGTCGATCTTCTACGGAAAGCTGCGCGTCACCAAGGTGACCCATGATAATGCACGGGCAATCCTCAAGTCACGGCAGGCAGAAGAGGAACTCATACCGCCGAACTAGGTGCGTACCGCAGAGCACAGAGCTTGCGCGCCGGAGAGCAGAAACTCCTGGTCAGATTTCAAAAAGAAGACCGTAGCGCCTTTCGATCGCCAGTGCGGGACATCGGAAGGTCGACCCAGGAACATTCCAACAGGCATTCCGGCCTCTACACAAGCTGTACAAATGCGTTCTACAGCATCTATGACTTTCTGGTCATCCGGTGAGTTTGCGCCAAGAGACATGGTCAGGTCGGCGCGTCCTACAAACAGGCAGTCCAGACCGGGCACCCGCGCAATGCGCTCAATCTCGTCAAGTGCCTCAGCGTCTTCGATCTGCGCTATGACAGTGACATTCTTTGCCGCCTCGCGATGGGCTGCCATTCCCCGGGTGGTGTAGCCCGCGGCTCTCGTGCTGCCTGCATATCCCCGTCCGCCCGGCCGGTAGTGACAGGCCAGTACAGCTGCTTCAGCCTCGGCCTCGCTGCAGATATGCGGAATTACAACACCGTCAGCACCGCCGTCCAAAGCCTGCAGAAGGGCAGCGGGCTCATTTGCCGATGGCCGAACAAGCACCGGCTTCTTACCGGCTCTCGCGGCCAGAATACAGTTGTCCAAAACTGCCCGGTCGAATGGGGCATGTTCTGCATCGAGGATCAAAGCGTCCAGTTCCGAATGACACAACACTTCAACCACGTGAGGGTGAGGGGTCTTGACCCAGGTTGCTATCAGTAGTTCGCCAGATCTAAGTCTTTCGCCGAAGTTACTCATGCTACGTCTCTCCCGAATCTTCTACGCTTGACCCGATATCCGGTCGCAGGCTGAGCGAGACCACTTTTACGTACATCTTGCTGGTCTGCCCACTCAGTCGGATATCCGTGATCGTCTGTATCCTGTGCGGTCGGTGTCTGGCAGGCGGGGTCAGGATCCGGTGAGACCATCAAAGGTCAATTCGGTTCAGCCAGTGCGATAGCAGTTTGCCAAGCGCCTCGGGTTGCTCCATCGGCAACATATGTCCTGCATCCGGCACGATATGCAATTCGCTGTTCATCGCGGTATTGGACAACTCGCGATGAAGGTCGGGGGAACAGATCGCGTCTTCCTCTCCGCACGCAATAAACGACGCGACGTTGAGGGTAGGCATTACATGCCTCTGGTCTGGTCTGGTACGCAGCGCTTCGCTCTGCGAGCAGAACACGTCCGGACCGATATCCAGAGCCATTTTCAGGACAAGAGACCGCAATTTCTCATCGTTGCGGTTCCCGCTCGCAAAATAAACAGGCGCGAGTTCGTCCAGAACCACGGTCTCAAGCTTGCCTGCCATGACATCTTTTTGTTGACGATGCCTGACGTTGGCACGATCCGGACGGTCGGCACCTGCATTTGTATCGATCAGGGCAATGGCGGCGATCCGTTCCGGTGAGATATTCGCCATTGAGAGCGCAATAATTGCGCCCATCGAGAACCCGACCGGTATTAATGGGCCCGGTGTGCGATCCAGGCAGGTCTGAGCCATTTCATGGATCGAGTCCTCAGTGGGCAGACACTGCTGAACGTGCCAGCCGTTTAATTCCGGCAGCACGCCACGCCAGAGGCGCTCGTCGCACATGTTACCCGGAAGGAGTAAAAGTGTTGGACGGTCAGTCATGCGAAAGTGGCCCGCCAGACTGTCTGCTCTACAGCCTTTTCTCCTGCATGATCGCGCACGACCTTTGGCTCAGCAGCCCGTTCCGACCCAAACATAAACCTGGCTGCTGCAAACGAGAACCCGGTACTCCGTTCCTGCCCCGAACCAAGCCGGTGAACTGCGAACAGGGCAGCGGTTGTAGGTCCGTCTGAAAATGCCCGAAGAACAAAGGGGCGGGTACGCCAATGCGCGGGGCCCTCTGCGCCCGCCCGACCATGAGCAATTCCGTATCCGATCTCGCGCAAGGCCTCAAACGCACCGGTATCGAGTTGAGGATGATCCTCAGGGCGCCACGCGACATCGCGTCTTTCCTGAAAAAGATCGGTATCAAACGCTACGCCGATCGACGGTTCGGCGGGGCAGGGGTCTGCAGCGCCGATATGCCAGATGCGAAGGAGCCGATCATTGTAGGTGTCTGCAATGAGAACGGCCTCGTCTGCAAACACTCCGACATGTCCTGAGGACACAACCAGTTTCGCAGCCTCAAGGCCCTTGAATGGAGCACGTCTGAAATGACTTATAATGGCTTCCTCGCCATAAGCTTCGGTTCCTGATCCGTCCAGCCGACAGGGGGGAAGAATGGCATCTTTCGGCCGCTCACCTTGTGACAGCATACGAAGGGCATCTACAGCTTTCATGCTCCGAGCCCTCCTGCAATCTGTCGAAGTATCGCGAGCTCGTCGAAGACTGTCATATCCTCAACAATTGCGCCCGCTCTGATGCGGTAATGGGAAACCGCCATAACCAATAGCTCGCGGCCCGTCGGTTGCCCCCAGACCCCTCCGCCAGCATGGACACCGGCCAGGGACCAGCGAAGAGCGACTGCCACGTCATCGTTGGGCAACGGCCTCGCCGCGATGTGGTCGATCGAAAATGAGGGTTGCTGCAAGCTCGCCCGTATCTGCGTCAGGCACCCTATCCAGAACCCTCGCCCGTAACCGTGACGATTCGATGGCCAGCGCACTTCTGCAGCAGGAGATAATGCCTTTGCCGCTTCGCCATACATATCCTGCGAAAAGGCAGCTATCAGCATGTTGCACGGCAGTTGCGCTGGATGATCGGTCGGAACACCCACATGATCTTCGAGACGTACCCGCGCAATTTCGTTTGAGCGCCAGTCATGTCGCGATTGGTCGCCGTCCTGATCAGCGGCGGCCTGCTTCCGCGCGACCTCCCATGGATCACGCCCGACCTGCCAAACGGCCCTCAGATTGTCGCGAACAAGCCATTCCTCGACAATTCGGTTCTCACGGCATAGGCAGTCGGCGATTGTCATCACGCCCGCCTCGCGCCGTGTTGCCGCCCCGAGCATGGCGTCATCGCCCAGATGCGTGGAACTGCTTACAATACGGTGCGAACTGTAGAGATGATCACCTCCGTCGTCGCTCCAGATCACGTCTTCGCCAATGACCTGGCGATCGCTAGACATGGCAAGGGCACCAATCGTGTTTTGCACAACGATCTCGCTACCGGTTTGCGGTCCGGCCAATGTGTGCATCACGCAATCGTCACTGTAGTGTGTGCGGCAGAGGCCGATATTCTTTTCTTCCCAAATCCGGTGTGTGCACCGGATTATATAGTCGACAAAGTCCCTATAGACCGGCTCGTAGCCAGGCAGGGCCTGTCGACGCGGACCTTCTTCCATGAGGTCTTTGAAACTCCGGCCCATTGGAGACCGAACTTCGGGATGATCATTCCAACTACTCATCAGCGATACGCCTGCGTTAGAACACCAAGCTCATCGAAAATCATCCATTCCTCGATTATGCGTCCACCTTCAAAGCGTAGATGACTGATACCCATCATGAACACCGGCTTGCCGGCCGGACATTCTCCAAGGACGCCCCCGGGAGCTGTTGTCCCCTCGAGCACCCAGCGAACCGCAAGAATGACCCCGTCGCTTTCCTCGCTATGGCAGACATTCTCAACCCGCAAAATACCGTCAGGAATCGCGGTCTGGATATGCAAAAGAAGAGCGCCGATATTGCGCACGCCCTGTGCAAGTCTGCCGCCACCGCCATGCACGACGGCACCCGGATGGTAATACTGGTCAAGCCAGTCAAACCTCTTGAGATTCCAGAGATTGTGGAAGGTGTGCCGTGCCCACCCGTCAGCGTCGGCTGGATCGATATCGAGTTTCTGCCGTGGTGCCTGTCCGTTCAGGCGGGTTTCCGGCGAAACCAGCATCACCTCGGGTTGGCCAGTCTCAGCCAGGCGGCGCGCCGTTTGCTGCAAATCGAACCCCAACTGTCGAACCTGGGCCCCCGCATCGCGGACCAACCACTCAGTGTGGATTCGATTGTCCTTGCTGATACAGTCTGCCGCAAATCTGATCGATGAGCGTCGACCAGTCGGCGCACCCAAACTGGTCCGGCCTGAGTTGGTGGATCGGCTATGGCCCAGATGCGAGGTGTAGAAGCCTTCGTTTTCATCTCCGGACCACGCAACATTCAGGTGATGTATTTCCCCGTCAGGAAACGCGTTGAGTGTCGTGACCGTGCCAGAAATAACCTCTTCAACCGAGCGCACGACTCCATAAGACGAATAGATCGTGCAACTGGCATCGTACGTGTCGTAGATTCGACCAACCGCACGATCCATCCAGATCTCGTCGGTAATCTTCACGATGTAATCGACGATATCGGTGAACTGGTCTTCAAAACCGGACATGGGTTGCGTGCGCTCGCCGGCGTTGTGAAGCAGCTCGTTGGCATCGCGACGGCGAACTTTCGTCACGGAAGGACGATCAGGAATTGAGAACGGAAGTTCCATGCTAGCTCCGCATTAAATCGGGACGAAAGAGAAGGCGTCGCCGGTTTCGAGTCCAAGGACCGAGGCCATTTCAGGAGATATTGTTTCTCCGTTCGGCCACCAAACCGCGGGTAACACGGAACTCAGGCCCGAATCCGGATGCGACAAGTGAACTGGTCGCGCCTTCAAGGTCATTGGAAATGTTTCGAACGCTGCTGGAACGATAGTCCCTGACGCTTCGCACCGCATCGATCTCGGCTACCAGCGTTGGGCCACCATCGAAAATGTCGACGTATTTTCCAGCGGTGAAACCTTCCGCAAGAAGCATCTTCAGAGCCGGGCGACCATCATTGTGTGGCTTTCCGAGCGCCTCTTGAGCTGGCTTAGGCAACATCGACAAATACAACGGATAACGCGGGCCAAGATCGGCGATGAACTGATTACCGGAAAGCGCGCCGGTACGGTCTGCGTCGCTAAAATCCATTTCGTAGAAATGTCGGCCGATGGCTTCCCAGACCGGAGACTTACCCCCCTCATTCTGATAGCCCCTGAGTTCGGCGATGACCGTGCTGGCGAACCATTCCCGATGCATTGCAATGAACAGGTAGCGTGCCTGCGCCGCCAGCTTGCCAACTGCGTGACCGCGGCAGTTGGGATCGACGAAGAGTCCGCCAACCTCACACTCACCATCGAAGTCATTCACGAGGTTGAGAAGCGTCTGGGATTTACGCTTACCGATCGCGAGTGAGCGAGAGACCTGCTGGGTTAATCGATAGCTATAAAATGGCCAATCCGCCCCGACACGAGGAAAGACGCACGACGTTCCCACAACCCGGCCAGCCAGTTCGACGATGAAAAGCATTGCAGCGCCTTGCTCCCGCGACGCTGAAGAGTTCATTGCTTGCTCGCTTGCTGCCAGCTTGGCCGCCAGGGAATTGCGATCCGGTGGGAGGTTAGTAAGTCCGTCGCCACCAACGCGAGCAAGACGATACAATTCTTCAAGATCGGATCCACGCGCGGTCCGAAGGATGGGCAACCCGAAACCCTCGTCATAACTCCCCACGGTGCTGGAGACCTTCACGTCAGACAAATCAGATTCCACCATTCCTATGTCTTCTCATCTTGTGCATGCGCATGCAATACGCGTTTGGAAGATTTTATCCACCCTGTAGCTGTGGGGTTTTCGCCCTGGTCTCGAATGTCGGAAATGCCGTAAACCGGGAAGAAAATAGGTAGATGCCAAGCGCCTCGACTGCCCGACATCGACGATTGGATGGCTTCAGGAGATCATGATCCTCTTCGACCTCCACAGCAATGGGAACACTCTCAAACCCGTCTGGTAACGCGAGGCATAGTCAGAAAAGCTGAGGAACTATCAGACATGATAGCCCGCCATGCGAACGGCACTTCGAAGATGAAAGCCGATAGAAGATGCCAGCTAGTGCTTGGTTTGAGCCACGGGTCCTTTTGTTATCTCTGTTCCGTCAGGACACTGGGCTGACGTTCCCTTGATGATGGCGCCTGCAAAGCTTCGCACCTCAGGCGGAAGAGACGGATTTTCGATGCGTTCAAGTATCATCGAAACAGCTGCTTCGGACATACGGCGGACCGGTTGCCTCACGGTAGTGAGCCGGTAACTGTCCCAGCCGGCAGGGGCGACACCATCAAAACCGACGACGCATAGATCTTGAGGAATTTTCAGCCCTTTTGCACGCGCCAGATCAATTGCACCGATGGCCATGAGATCATTTACACAAATAACTCCATCGAGCTTGCCGTGCGTCTCCTGGAGCAGGACCTCAAGCCCTTTCTGCCCGCTCATGTAGTCGAATCTCCCTTCCACTACGCTGGCGACAAAACCGTGGTGCTTTAATCGGCCGATTGCTCCCTGAACGCGCTCTTGACCGACAAACGAGTCTTTCGGTCCGCCTATAATGCCGAAATTCCGGCGTCCCGCTTCGACAAGCAAATCAACGAGCCAACGTTCACCAACCAGCGAGTCGCAGCTGACACTCGCGACATCGAGATCGGTGCTCTGGCGATTGTACAGAACAAGCGGAACCTTATGCCGGGAAAAGTCCAGAACCTGAGCTTTCGTCAAGCTGGCGGCAACAATGGCGCCGTCCACACGATATCGCCACACCTGCTCAAGAATCGTATCAACTTCACCTTCCGAGCGAAGTGCGAAAAGCAGAACACGGGCGTTCCGGTCTGACAGCCTTTGAGTAATCTCAGCTAGAACTTCAGGGTAATAAAGATTGGTAAGGCTGGAAATAATAACGGCAATCAGACCCGTCCGGTTTGTCATCAACCCAGACGCCATTGCGTTGGGATGATAGCCCAATTGCTTCGCGGCCTGCAGGACCTTGGCCTTGGTCTTGGACGAAATACTCGATCCCGGACGAAAACAACGCGACACCGCAGACTGCGAAACGCCAGCGAGCTTCGCCACATCATACGACGTCGAGCGATCCTTCTTGTTCGCCGATATTTGTGATGAGTCTTGCTTGCTCATAAGATCAGCTTTGTTGTCGCTTTACGGGCCAAGCATACAGTTGGTCGGTTTCGGCGCACAAAGCCCCAAGATCTTCAAGCTAGCAGCCGGTTTGATTGCACTCAACCGTTTCGGTTCAACCTCCACCCGACTGAATGCAATCCATGCGGTCGAGAACATCCAGTCCCTGCATGGCAAGGTAGTGCAGGATATCGATAAATACCCAGTTTTCAGCGATCTTGCCGTCTTCCACCCTGTACATGTCTATGACTCGCATGTCTGCAGAGCCGGGAGCAGCGCTCATCCCGAGATAGCCGCCCGCGTTTCGAACCGTCAGGTTCGGCCATCCGAAAAAGCCACCGAAATCGCTTTCTGCCAGGCGTGCAATGTGACCGTTGAACCTGTAACCGGCCGACAGGGCTTTATCGAACGGTATGCTGTGCTGACGTATATATCGTTCAATCGTGTACGTCGCGCCGATACCTGCAGGCCCCCACCAGATCATGTCCTCATGCCATGTCTTCGCAAGCCGGTCAGCCTCGTCCTTGTTCTGGGGTTTGGCGGCGGGGCTGTTTATCATTCCGTTGATAGCAGCGAGCGTTGCCTCACCTCTTTCCGGGTCCTGAATATCGAAGCACAGTCCGGTATGCGTGCGCGGGCCAGGCTGGACTAGCATCGCTCCGGTTTGAGGCGCGAAAGGATTCTGTCCCGCCTGCATCATGAGGTGCGGAATATCGCAGAACATGGCCGTCTCGACGATCTTTCCATCCTCGACCCGATTGAACTCGCAATAGCGCAACATCGCAATTCGAAGCGTGTGGCGGATGCCGAGCCAGGGGCGATCAAACAAGCCCATCAGATGGCCCATCTCAACGACCCAAACGCTTTTGAACCCGTCAATCTCATTGCGACCGGCTATGAATATGTCGGGTCGCCGCTGTAGCGGTTTCACCGCGTTCTTTAACGGCGTCCAGAATACGCGCGCGACGGCTGCGGGCCCGCGCTGCTCATCGAACGGATGCATTCCCCGCCAATGCCAGTCAGGGGAGACGAACCTTGAAATCGCGTCCTCGACCCCCTCGGCGGTCGCGCTGTCCAGAGCGTCGTGAAACGTCCGCACCAGGTCTTTCTCTGACTGAAAGTTGTCTGCTTGGTTAGCTGTCATTTGAGCTACTGACCTATCTGATGAAAACTTGTCGAGAACGCTGTATTCACTCGAACCAGCCAAGGTAAAGCCAAAGGCGCCAATCGGCACCTGCGGGCAGCACCGATGTCCCGAATTGCGCACTTGCGAGGGAGTGATAGCTTTTCTGCATACGCAGTCAACGACATATCAGGAGCCATTTGCAGGACACGGGAACGCTTCGGCACTTGAAGCTTTGTTCGTATGCGGATCAGAAATGAAACTCCTGATATACGATGCAAGGCGATACCCATGTTTCCACCAGATCCGCGCATCGCTCTCTTTGTCGTTTTCGGGCTCGCTATCTTTCTGGCCCGGACGGTCGAGAAACAAGCCAAGCGTTTTCGCCTTAACCTGCCTATTTTATATGTTGCGATTGGATGGGCGGTGTTCTCGCTTCCCCTTGGCTTGCCCGGTATCAATCCCGTCGTTGATCAGGCCGAGGCCAAGACCGTCGAATATGTGACGGAGTTTCTCGTCATTGCCTCTCTCATGGGCGCGGGGCTGGCCATAGACCGCCCACTTTCTTGGAAACAATGGCGGCAAGTCTGGCCGTTGCTTGTCCTGACAATGCCACTGACGATTATCGCGGTTGCGCTCATGGGCTGGCTTGCGCTCGGTCTCGTACCTGCGTCTGCAATTTTACTGGGTGCGGTGCTCAGCCCGACCGATCCGGTGCTCGCCAGCAGCGTTCAGGTCGGCCCTCCCGGAGAGAGCAAGCGTCATGATGTAAGGTTCAGCCTCACGGTCGAAGCGGGCATCAATGACGGACTGGCCTTTCCGTTTACGCATCTGGCCTTGACGCTTGCGGCTGTAGGTCTGTCGGGACTTTCGGGATGGTTTCTGGAAGACTTTCTGTGGCGGATTGGCGCGGGAGTAGCTGTCGGGGTCGCAGTTGGCCTTGCAGGCGCATGGTTCGTCTTCGAGCGCGGCGAAGATGTGGACGAAAGCGAAGAGGGACCTTATGATATTGCAGGTACGAATGCGGGCTTGATTGTCTTCGGCAGCCTCCTGTTGGCGTACGGACTTGCCGAAGTCGTTCACGGGTACGGATTTCTGGCGGTATTCGTTGGCGCGGTCGTAGCCCGGCAGCGTCAACGTAAGAGCCGGTATCACGAACTGACACATCATTTCATGGAGCAGATCGAGGAAATCGTCCTGATCTGCATCCTGATTGGGTTCGGTGGTCTTTTGGCGAGTGGCATTCTCGATACGCTGACATGGCAGGGTGTCGTGGTAGCTCTGGCACTGGTTCTGGTCATCCGTCCGGTAACCGGAATCATCGGTCAGATCGGGTGTGGTCTGCCATGGGCCGGACGTCTGGCGATTGCCTTTCTCGGCATTCGCGGGGTCGGCAGTATTTATTATCTGGCCTACGGACAAACCCACGGCGAGTTCGCTCAGATGGACGTTCTCTGGTCGGTGCTGGCCTTCACGATCCTATTGTCGATTGTGCTGCACGGGATCACGGCGCCACTGATCATGCGCGCTGTCGAGAAACGCAATGAACACCAGAAAACCGATACCGAATACTGAAGGTCTGCACGCTGACATTGCCTCGTTCGATCAGTCGATAGCAATACGTGCCGCTTCGCCTTCACGCACCCAGGCACGCTTCATGCCGGGCGAATTGAAATCCAGTACAATTTCGCCTCTTCGCGTCACGGCAATAACGCCACCATCGCCGCCCATGCCAGCAATCGCATCAAGTCCGTGTCTGACGGCATGAGGCGCACTTTCGTTGCCGTATGCCATTCGTGCCGCGATATCCTTTGCCGTGGCATTGAGCATGAAATACTCGCCGAGGCCCGTGCAGGAAACAGCGACACTCTTATCCGCCCAGGTTCCGCAGCCAATCAGCGGCGTATCGCCGACGCGTCCGGCAGCCTTGCCGAAAAGGCCGCCTGTTGAGGTAGCGGCGGCTAGTCTGCCGTCACGGTCCAGCGCCACAGCGCCCACCGTTCCGTGGGACAGTTCATCAACTTCTGTCTCTGCCAGGATCACACCGACAGGCAGCCTGTACCAGTCCTCGTGAGCGCCGACATGGTCGAGACCTTGCGCCAGACAGAACGCATCAGCCCCGTCGCCCGCCAGAAGAACATGCTGGGAGGTTTCAAGCAGGCGGCGGGCCCCTGAAATAGGCGAGCGGACGGCACTCACGCCTGCCACGGCCCCGGCACGTGCGCGTGCACCGTCCATTATGGCCGCATCCATCTCGATCCGGCCTGCGGAATTGGGCGCAGACCCCCGACCCGCGACGTAGAGCCCGGAGGCTTCCAGCGCTGTTACAATTGCCTCTGTGACATCCAGCGCGCCTTTACCACTCGCCAAAGCTGCATGTCCTTCTTCGATCAGATCAGCCAGATGGGCTTCAACTTCCGAATAATCCCGTCCCGGTTTGACACCGGCTCCGCCATGAATCGCAAGTGCGAACCTGCCGCCGCTCATGGAAGACGTTCCAGCGTGACGGTCGCCGGCAAGATATCGAAGCGGACGCCTTCAATGGTAAAGCGACTGACCCCATCCGGTCCCTTACCCCAATAACCGGCGCTTTCTTTCGTCTGCGCGAAAGCATAAATCACCGCGCGCCCGGACTCGTCGAAGCTGGCGCGCTCAAGGGCGGTTGCAGCAGAGTTGTCGAGCAGGGCTTCGCCGAGCATCACCGACAGGCTCGCCTGCGGCAGCGCCATGCCGCCGCCACCGGGTTGCGGTCGTTCGAAATATTCGTTTCCGACAGTCGCGCTTTTTCCCTCGGCTGGTTGAACCTCTCTATTGGACGGGTTCAGCGTATCGCCTTGCGTCAGAACGCTCAGGACGAGGCCGTTTGCCTTGAGTGCGCCCGCGTCCGTCAGGGTCAGGTTGGCATTGCGGGCGTCGACGACGACAACCGAACCTGCACCCTGAACCTGCAACAGGCCATCGCTTCGGCGAACGAGGGCAGTGTCTTCATCCACGCCGTAGCCGATGCGGTCTGCCGGGTCCTCGACTTTCTCCAGCGCTACGATCAGGCGTCCGAGCCTGGATCTTGCATCGAAATGCTGATCGATCACGCCGCCCTCGAAGAACCCGAGCCCGGCCTGCGTGAGGAGAGCGCCCTTCTCTGCGTCCTTTTCGCCCAGAAGGGCAGGGAGGCTGTCACCCTGCACCAGCATCAAATCGCTCATCATAGCTGCGCCCGCGCTCGTTCCGCCGACGACTGCGCCAGTCCGGCAGGCGGTTCTAAGGCCATCAAGGCCAGGGCTGCCTTTCCCGGCCGGGTTCAAGGTGTCGCCAATTCTTGCTTGATCCCCGCCCACGAACCAGATACCCGCCGCATTTGCGAATGCTTCACCGAGCTCAGGTGATGCCCCGTTCCCCGCCCATGCGCTTTCGTCGACATCGTCAGTGCCGGGGTCGTCCGTCACGGCAAGCGGCGCTGTCTTGATGCGATCATGTTCGATTCCGTAGGCAACGAAAACATCTTGCATGGCCTTGGCGGAATCGACCGGCGCGCCCGAGGCGACCGGCACAACGATCAGGTCGCCTTCGGCTTTCAGTCCGGACAGAAATGCAGAATAGACGCTCTCATTGGTGTCTTTCAGCGCTCCGCCAACAATGACCAGAGGACAATCAGGCGAACTGGAACCGGACACGCGCACCGTCTCCTGCGCCAGAGATTGCGGCAGTGAAAGGGTCAGAAGCGCGGCGGCGCAGCAGGACAATCGAAACATGAAGAACCTCAGCTATAGCCAATGAAGACGGATATCAGCATCACGCCGACAGAGAGCACCATCAAAAGTGCGGTGAATTTCCAGATGAAGAGCAGCCAGGTCAGCCAGCCGACCCGGACGGCGGCAAGACAGCCCATGAGAGCTGCCGACGCCGGGCAAACGATGTTGGTAAGACCATCGCCCAGTTGAAAGGCAAGTACCGCGATTTGCCGTGACAAGCCATTCAGGTCTGCCAGCGGTGCCATCAACGGCATGGTGAGCGCCGCCTGCCCGGACCCTGACACCACGAACAGGTTCACAACCGACTGCGACAGGAACATCGACACAGCCGAAACGGTCTCGGGAAGTGCCGAGGTCATGGTGGCAATTCCGGCCAGCGCTGTGTTCAGGACGCTCGGCTCGGCAGCGTTGTCGCCTCCAAGCAGGATCACGATACCCTTGGCAATACCGACAACGAGTGCAGCGGGTACTAGCTGCATCGCGCCCGTCTGAAAGGCTTCGGCAGCGTCATTGAAATCCATACTACCAAGATTCCAGACCCGCGCGACCAGCGCCGAAACAAGGCCGATTACCAGAAACTGCGTTGCGATTTCCGGGAAGTAATACTGATGCTCGGCGACGCCCCAGGCGACCCAGGCCACACCAAGTGCAACAGTGAGCAAAACCAGACCATGCCCGAAATTGAACCGGCCGGAGAGACCGTCAGGAACATTGCTGGCGCGAAGCTCTGTGTCACTCGTATAGGCCAGTGAGGTCTCGGGTCGCACGCGAACATTTCGTGCATGCAGAAAACAGAAACCCGCGCCCAGCCCCGTAAAGACGGTCCAGACGATAGCGCGTAACTCCCACCCGGACATGGCCGGAAGCCCTGCAATGCCTTGCGCGACCACGACTGAAAACGGGTTCATCCAAGACGCAGCGAACCCGACCTGCGTGCCGACATAGACGGCGATGAGGGCCGTTAGCGAATCATAGCCCGTTCGCACCAGTGCAGGCGCAAGGATCATTGTGAAGACGATCGCTTCCTCGCTCATCCCGAAGATCGCGCCGCCGAGCGAAAAGAGGACGAACAGCAGGGGTGGCAGCCAGTCTGCGGGGCGTGTCCTGTCTTTCAGCAAGGCCGCAAGCCCCGCCTCCATCGCGCCGGTTCTCATCACGATCCCGAAGGAACCGCCGACGATGAGGAGAAACGCCATCAGGCCCACGGTGGCAGAATATCGGTCACCGCTGACCAGCCCGTCGAACAAGGTGTTCAGGAACCCGGGAGACCCGTCTGTTGCAAAAAGCGTTGCCGGAACGCGTCCTACACTCTCGAACGTTTCCAATGCGAGCGATCCGTCCTCGCCGGAGGCGAACCGTCCTTCCGGAACGATCCATGTTGCGCCAAATGCCAGAACGGCAATGACGAACAGGATGAGAAGTGTATCGGGTGCGCGAAAGCCCTTGCGGGCCTGTTTTGGCTCGTCAGTCTTATGCATTGTCTATCGGCCAGTTCTGATCGGTTGACGCTTGGGCGTACTGGGGACCGGATCATGTTCCGGGTCCGGTCCCCTGTACAAATGCCAACCCTAGAAGGCGTGACTGACACGCAGGGTCACGAACCGGCCCAGCGTATCATGGTTGAAAAAGTCGACATTCGACCCCGTTCCAAGCGCCAGTGGCGCTTCTTCGTCAAAGATATTGTCGACCTTCAACTGGATGAACGAGTTCTCCGCATAATCATACGAGACAGAGAGATCGAACACTGTCCACGCATCGACTTCGATTTCCGAGTCGACCGGAAGCCCAAGCGCTTCCAGCGTTCGCGGTGCCGGATCATCGTCGTAGCTAGACGTGTATTTGGCCGACAGGGTCGTGCGCCAGTCGCCTTTTGACCAGCGCACGCGGGCGCTTGCGATTAGCTCGGGGTAGGTGAACTCACCGGCCTCGGAAATGATCGGAGCGTTGTCAGACGCCTGGGTATCGAACTCCAGAAGGTAAGTTGCATCTGCAAGCAGCGCCAACCGGCCATAGGAGCCTATGTCGACATACTGCGTGTAGGTCAGATCAAGCCCGCTGGTTTCCTGAAAGCCAAGATTGGTTAGTGCAAAGTGTGCATCGCTGACGAACCCGTTGGTGATTTCCACACCAGGCGTACCGGTCGGCAGGAACCCGTTTGCCGTGTCCACAGAGGTGAAGTCACCCGCCAGCGCACGCCGGATGAAATCATCCTCATCAACCCCCACAAGATCCTCATGCCGGATATTCCAGTAATCCAGACTGATGCTGATATCGCGCGTCGGTTCGAACACGGTACCGAAGCTGTAGCTCTCGGCTTCTTCGGCATCGAGACCGAGATTTCCAACTTCTTCGGAGAGAAGTGCCTGTCCGTCGGCCAGTGGATCGCCTCCGCAAGCCTGTGGTGTTGCCGAACAATCGACACGGTAGCTCGTCAGACGGACGCCTGCGCCAACCTGGGCAAGCGACGGCGCCCTGAACGATGTGGAGTAGGACCCACGGAAGACCAGCGGATCAACAGGCTGCCAGCGGAATGCAACTTTCGGATTGAAGTCCGAGCCAAAACCATCGACGTCGTCGAACCGGCCAGCAAGCTGAACTTCGAAGGTGTCGGTGATAGGCACATAGAGCTCACCAAAGACGGCATACTGGTCGCGTTCTGCATTTGCCGATGTCGACGAGAAGCCGAGGATGGGCTCTGGATTGTTCAGGGTTGCAACTGCCAGGCCCGACGGGGTGTCTGTCAGTTCTTCCCGTCGGAACTCTCCGCCAAACGCTGCCTTGATAGTCTGGCCATTGAAATCGAACAGGTCACCGGAGGCCGAGAAATCGATCTGGAAGAGCGTCGATTCGCCGTTGCGTTCAGCAGTGGTTTCAATCAGTTCGCGGACACCGGCGCTTTGATTGTCCTGGCCGCCAAACGGGTTGTACCAGAGCGTGGTGCGGCCATTGTCCTCACAGGTATCACCATTGAAGGAAGCATCTGGGCGTTCAGGGTCGACGTCCCAGCGGGCTACACTCGATCCGTCCGTACAACGATTGCCGAGGAGGAGATCGTAAAAGGGTTCTGACCGGTTGAGGCCGGAGAGCCCCCGCTGCGTGCTCTCGTTCCGGCCATAGACCAGCGCACCTTCGGCGCTCCAGCTATTGTCGAACTGATAGGTGAGACCGGTCACAAGTCGCAGGGTTTCGCTTTCAACCTGGACGGCACGCGGGTCGAGGAACTTGCCCCAGGCGTAGATCGGGAAGCCGAAGAAATCGGAGTAGATTGTGCCGGGATTGTCGAAGTTCGCTTCTTCCACGATGTCGTCGATCAATGCCTGCGGAAAGAACGGGTTCTCCGGATCAACCGGTGCCCGCGAGAAGTTTGCAGGTGAAGATGTGCCTTCGCTCTCGGTTGAGGAATAGATCGCCTCATTGAACCAGGTCAGCTTGTCCGACACCTTGAGCTTGTAGCTCCCCATAAGTCCGACGCTCTCGAAGGCGTCCTCGGTGGCTGTAAAGGCATTGGTGTTGACCTCGCAGAACTCACCAAGGTTTCCGAACCCGAAATCCTCGCTGGCGCACCCGCCATCCTGTGGCTCTTCAGTCTGGTCGAAGAACATCAGGAACAGGTCGTTGAAGCTTGGAAAGAAGCCCTGCTGACTTGGCCGGATCGAGTTTGCGGTGATGTCGCGGTCGCGGTCGAAGAATGCGTTCTTCTTGTAATAGTCTGCGATGAGAATCAGCGATTGCTTGTCGTCGGACTTGCCGTAGACCGCATTCAGGTTAAAGCGGCCCTCATCGGTTTCCGCAGTCGAATTGCCGTAGCTGGACGAAACTTCGAAGCCGTTGAAATCATCCCGCAGAACGTAGTTGACCACGCCTGCGACGGCGTCCGCACCGTAAATAGCTGATGCGCCATTGGGCAGGATGTCGACGCGCTCAATCGCTGCAAGCGGGATGGCGTTAACGTCAATGAAGTTTTCCTGACCGGCTGCAAACGATGTGATCGACGCACGGCGTCCGTTGATCAGGGTAAGTGTCGATGAGGCTCCAAGACCGCGCAGGGAAACCGATGCCGCACCTGCGGGCGTGTCGCCGGACAAGGCCCCGGCCGTCGACGTGGAGAACGTACCCCGGCCACCGCCGGTCACAGGCAGATCGCCCAGAACATCAATGATGGAGAGCGCGCCGCTTTCCTCGATCTCATCCCGGTTGATCGAGAACGCCTGAACAGCGCTGTCCTCGGAAAGCCCCTGGATACGCGACCCCGTGGTTACGATGGTCTCCATCCGGCGTGTGTCCGTTTCCGGAGCGGTTTCGGTGTCCGGCACCGCCAGCGTCGCTTCTTCGTTGTCGGCGAGTAGCTGTGTTTGTGCGCTCGCAAGCGGGCTGATCAAGGCAGCTCCAAGGATGCAGGCAAGGATGTTCTTCAGATTATCAGACTTCGAAGTCATTTCGATGTTTCCCCATAATGTCACGGTCGGACCCGAAAAGGGACCGGACAGGACGCGTGGAGATCACGGCAGTATGTATATGGATGTCTGGCGCGATTTCACGACGTCCCGGCTTTCAATATCTGCCGGGGAAACAGCTATTCGTCCCACCACTCAGAGAGCTGGTAGTCTGTCGAGACGCGTCCAAAGACGAGCGTAAGAGACCGGGTACGTAACATGTTTTTATACTGCATCCGGTTTTCAGCCTTGGCAATATGCTTTTATTGGGCCACCGATGGGCGACCCGGAAAACCGCAAGTCTGGTGGATACAGGCCTTTCGAATGGCCATTCCGCCTATGATTTGGGCAGTGAAAGGTTCGCGAATTGCCGGGTACCGCCGCATTTCCGTTTTTGCGGAAGGCGTAAGACTTCCAGTATAAGACTGTCTGGGACATCTTCTCAGCACACAGACCGGAGCATGCCGTCCTTTGCGCTCACTTGCAGAACTGCCGCTCTTTGAAGGTCTTCCCAGCAGGCGGGTAAAGGCAGCTGAAAACGCTGCAGACTGGTTCTCGCTGCCCGCAGGCTGGCCACTCTTCGAAGAGTGCGACCCTGCAGAACATATCTATTTCGTGTTGACCGGTTCGCTCGGTGCATTTCAGCGAACGCCGGACGGTCGAAACGAGTTTCTTGGCCATATCAGGCCCGGAGAACCGGTTGGCGAGATGTCCCTTCTTGCCGAAGAGCCTCATGCAAGTTCAGTTTTCGCCTTGCGTGATACAGAGCTCGTGAGGCTCCCACGCGACACCTTTCTGAAGCTGGGCCGCGCCTCGCCGGAAATCATGCGCAAGCTGACGCGGATTGTTCTTGTCCGGCTGCGAAAGAAGCCACTCAAGACGCTACGTTCGGAGCCGAAGGTCTTTGCGCTGACCGCAGCCTCACCCACGATAGACCTGCGTCTGCGGTCCCGGGTTCTCGCGGCGGGCCTCGAAAAGCTCGGTCTCCGCGTGGCAATTGTCGGCGAAGAGGCGGACCGGATGAGTACGGGTTTCTTCGATCAGCTTGAGGCAGAGCACGACATTGTCATTCTCATCTCGCGCATTGAGGACTTCGACTTGGTTCCGTTTGTCTCTGAGGCAAGCCGACCGGGTCTGGGTGCTAGCCCGCCCGGATGCCCGCCCCTCCGTTCCGTTGATGCCGGACGAGACTTCGCCGGTAAAGCGGTTTCGCCTCGTCGATGTGGTATTGATACATCACGGATCGGAACGCTGGGCATCCACTCCGGATGAATGGAAAGAGGCTGCGGACGCCGCACGGCTGTTTCATTGGTCGGGCCTCGAAGGGGCCGATGCTGACCGGCTCGCCCGGGTGGTTGCCGGCCGATCGGTCGGCCTGGTACTTTCGGGCGGCGGCGCACGTGCCTACGCACATATTGGTGTGGTTCGCGCCCTGCGCGAGGCCGGCTATCCAATAGATCTTGCAGGCGGCTCGAGCATGGGCGCGGTCGTGGCGGCATGCGTGGCTATGGGCTGGCCGGACTCCGAGATCGAGATGCGTATCCGCAAGGCGTTCGTCGAAAGCAATCCGCTGGGCGACTACAATCTTCCGGTTGTCGGAATGGTGCGCGGCAAACGCGTGGATAACCGGCTGCGCGAGCATTTTGGTGATACCGAGATCACCAGCCTGCGCATTCCCTACTTTGCGATTTCAACCAACCTGACGGGCGGGGCGTACCGGATACACAATCACGGTAACTTGCGACGTGCGCTCAGGGCGTCGATCGCGCTTCCGGGCATTCTCCCGCCGGTGGTGGAAGACGGACAGGTTCTCGCAGACGGGGCCGTTCTGAACAATTTCCCTGTCGATGTGATGAGCGACCTGCACCGGGGCCTCATCATCGGATGCGATGTTGCGCGCACACCAAAAGGACTGGATGCAGAAGACTTCATCGATCCGCCAAACTTCTTTGGCTGGGTGCTGCGGCACGGGTTTTCGAGTGCGCCGCCGATTGCGAGCCTGCTGATGCGATCCGCGACGGTCAGCGTCGATCCGAACCGGGGGCGTGAGCTCGCCGATGTTCTGATTCTTCCCGAACTTCCCGACATTGATCTGAGAGACTGGGATCATTACGACATGGCGGTAGAGGCGGGGTATCAAGCCGCAAGAAAGACCATTGCCAGCGCGTCAAATATACTGGGCCCGCGCTAGAGGTCCAGTCAGCCAGCCGGTATGTCCCATTCAGGCGCAAAGTCGGGGTCGACAATTCGCATATGGCGTGATTTGAGCGAGGAGATTCGGGCCATCTCGGCAGGTTCGAGCGCGAAGTCATGGACGTCGTTATTATCGCGAATGTGCTCCGCAGACGTCGAGCGCGGAATGGCGATTACGCCCGGCTGCTGGATAAACCACCGCATGACCACCTGGCCGGGCGATTTGCCGTGACGGTCAGCAATCTGCTTGATCACAGGATTGTCGAAGACGTCGCCCTGTGCCAGCGGTGAATATGCTGTCAGTGCCATATCGGCTGCTTGGGTGGCTTCAAATACGGCCGTCTGGTCGATGAAAGGGTGGTATTCCACCTGATTCACAATGAGGGGCACCGGGCACAGGTCCCGCGCCTTTGCCAAGAGGCTCGTTGTGAAATTCGAAACGCCGATGTGCCGGGTAAGGCCTTGCTCTCGCGCGTCCGCAAGCGCCGCAAACGTCTCGTTCATCGGAACATCCTCATTCGGCCAATGAAGCAACAAGAGATCGACGTGATCGGTTTGCAGCCTGTCCAGACTTTCGCGCGCAGAGCGTTGCAGGTCTCCGTCGCGAAAGTTTTCGATCCAGACCTTTGTTGTCAGGAAGACATCCTCTCGGGGAAGCTGGGCATCTTTCAATCCTTCGCCGACCATGCCCTCGTTCCCGTATTTCTGGGCCGTATCAATATGGCGATATCCCGCTTCGATCGCTGTGATGACCCCATCGCGTGCATCACGGCCTTCGAGTTGCCAAGTACCAAAGCCGATAACAGGTATCTCGGCACCGTGATGGGTTGTGGTGAGGGTCATTGGCGGCTCCTTCCGAATACAGGGTCAATTTCGGAACGCGAGCAGCGCGGAATGTGTTCCTGTTTGATATCAATTGAAGCAAGGACCGGTATCATCATGTCGTCATCGAAAGACAACGAAACGATCTGGGAGGAATGGCATGACCTCGTGAACATGGCCCCGAAAGAGATCGAGGACTTTCTCGAAACGGACGAAAGCAAGTCGGTCGGCGCCGACAGCGGCGACGGGGAAAGCAAGGGTCACAAGTCGGGAAAGCGGATCGTCGAGATCAAGCGCACGAACAAGGATGATCTGAGCGACGATCAGTGGAATCATATGGCAACGGTCATTGGCTACATAAAACGCCATTGCTCCCAGGGCGGTCCGGATGAGGACATGGAGAGCAGTGACTGGCGCTACTCACTCATGAATTGGGGGCATGACCCCGCCAAAGACGATGGATGCGGATGATCAGCCCATTTTGAGTCGAGATCCAGACGATTCCTGAATGTGCACGTTACCGAGCGCCTACGCTGATGATTTTTAGGCAGACGCGCCGTCTCGTTTAAGCAGTTTCTCCGAACAGCTCGCGTCCGATCAGCCAGCGGCGGATTTCGCTTGTGCCGGCACCGATTTCGTAGAGTTTCGCGTCGCGCAAAAGACGACCGGTTGAATAGTCGTTGACGTAGCCATTCCCGCCCAGGATCTGGATCGCATCGAGCGCCAGTTTCGTGGCAAGTTCAGCGGCATAAAGGATTGCGCCTGCGGCATCCTTGCGGGCTGTCTCGCCCCGGTCGCAAGCTTTCGCGACCGTATAGACGTAGGCCTTGGCCGCATTCATCTGAACATACATGTCCGCCAGCTTGCCCTGTATGAGTTGGAACTCGCCGATGGATTTTCCGAACTGCTTGCGGTCGTGAATATAGGGCAGGACCACATCCATGGCTGACTGCATGATTCCGAGAGGTCCGGCAGCGAGCACCGCGCGCTCGTAGTCCAGCCCGCTCATCAGGATTTCGACGCCGCGGTTCAGCGGACCCATCACATTCTCTTCGGGAACCTCGCAATCAACGAACACCAGTTCGCCGGTTTCGGATCCGCGCATGCCGAGCTTGTCCAGCTTCTGGGCGACGGAGAAGCCTTCAAAACCACGCTCGATGATGAATGCTGAAATGCCACGCGATCCGGCGTCCGGTTCTGTTTTTGCATATACAATAAGCGTATCGGCGTCCGGTGCGTTTGTGATCCACATCTTGCCGCCGTTCAGGATATATCGGTCACCCGACTTTTCTGCCCGCAACTTCATGGACACCACATCAGAGCCTGCGCCGGTCTCGCTCATCGCAAGCGAGCCAAGATGTTCGCCTGTGACCAGTTTCTCCAGATAGCGCAATTTTTGATCGTCGGTGCCCCAGCGTCGAAGCTGGTTCACGCAAAGATTTGAATGTGCACCATAGGAAAGACCGACGGAGGCTGAGGCGCGGGAGATTTCCTCCATCGCAACCACATGCTCCAGATATCCGAGCCCGGACCCGCCCCATTCTTCCTCGACGGTAATGCCGAGGAGGCCAAGTGCTCCCATTTTCGGAAGAAGCTGGCGAGGGAACACATCGGTCCGGTCGATCTCGGCTGCAAGTGGAGCAATCTCATCTGAGGCGAATGACCGGACTGTGTCGCGGAGCATGTCTGCGGTCTCGCTAAGATCGAAGTTCAGGGTGGGGTAGCTGTTAGGTATCATGCGTCTGTCATTAAGCAGAAAACCCGGCTTTTCCAAGCCGGGCTTTCAAGTAGGGTCACTTTGAAACAGAGGCGCTACTCTGGCGCACCCATCATTCGGCGCACCAGAAAATAGAGTCCGAAGATGAGGCCCAGACCACCAATGAGCATCAGGAACGGTCCAGCATAGAGCTCGTTCTGATCGATCGGCGTTTCAGACTGGAGAATGTTCCACCAGTCGATCACGCCAAGCACCACCATGACCAGACCTATCAGGGCCAAAAGACCGAATGGAAGCGCGGCCAGGGATGTGCCCTTTTTCTCGACAGGCTGGTGAGCCTTCAACGGCGAGAAAACGCCTGTCTGCGGCTCCGTATCGTAGTCATTTCCCGGCCGGTAGCTGTTCTCTTCAGCTTCTTCGTCAACATGGCGCGTGTCTTCGGCATCGAGACCTTCGAGCGGATAGGGATCGTCAACCGGCCCATCTGTCTCGGCTTCCTCGCTAGCCGTGCCAACATGTGCCTCGTCGAGTGCGTCCACATCGGTCTCTAGCGCATCGAAATCGGCGACTCTGTCCTCGTCTGTCTCGTGATCTTCGGTCGTCGTCGTGACAGCAGGTTCGATAATTGGCTCAGATATATCGCCGTTTTCGGAAAGTCCGGATCCGGCAATCTCCGAGTGCTGATCGATATCCCCAGCCACTTGCGGGTGGTCGTCATTGCTTGCCGTATCCAAGGGCTGGTCCGCGCCATCGCTTTCAGAGATCTCCTCCGGCAAAGCGACGTCAATGGTTTCGTCTCCACTCAGGACGCCTTGGGAGGCCTGACCAGTACGATCATTGATCGGTTCGGGCTCTGGAGTGGGCACATCCTTTTCGCCTGCGCCCGTGTCATCGGATGTGGTGTCTTCGATCACACCCGTCGTTTGCGTTTCATCCTCGGCATGTTTGCCCGCATCCATTTCCGCTGCGAGGGCCGTTGCGCCGGTACCGAATGAGAACGGAATCGATTGGCGTCGCGGAGGGTTAGAATCGTCGTTCCGGCTTGAATCACGAGATACGATGGGCTCGCTAGCATCATCGGTTCCAAGAATTTCTTCGATCCGCCTGTCGAAGCGCCGGGCAGCCTCCGAAACATCCGAAGTTGCAGCGTCGGGTGTCCGGTCGCGGCGGATTGAAATGACGTTGGCCTGGGACGGTCCGGAGCTTGCGCTGATTTCGTCTGCGCCTATGGAGCTTGCCTCTTCAAAATCGCCGAGATCGGACGATGCGTGGATCGAGGATGACGAGGCGTCAGCAGATGTAACCGCATGTGACGGTGCATCGGCATTCGCTGTAGACAGCGGCGATCCTGCCTCGGGCTCTGACCGGGATGTTTCTATCCGGTTCGAGAAGGCGTTTATCACAGTTGAGGCGGCCGCGGGGCTGTCAACAAGGATCCCGTTCTCGGGAACATCGTCCGTTGAGCTGCCCGGTTCAGTACCCGGCGACGCTTCATCCGAAGCGTCTGCCGCTCCAAAAGTGATACGGGATGGCTCTTCGCCTGCCTTTGGCTGCGACGTAAGCTTCAGCTTCGCCTCACGTGAGAGCGCCCCATCGGACAGTGCCAGAACCGAAGCCGTCGTATCGAGCTGTGGACGAACGACGGCGCCTGATATGGAGGCCGGACCTGACGGGTGGCGAAGGAACAGGTTCTTTTCAGCTGCACGACGACGGACAAGCGCATCGACAACGATCAGACTGCCATCCAGGTTTGCCTTCCGCCAGGACGAAAAGCTCTCGGCTGCGGCAAGCATCTCGCCGGCATTGATGTAGTTGAGGACATTGCTGGTACGGAACTGGTCGACGCCAATATTCCACGCGAAAGAGACCAGAGCATCAAATTCGTTCTGATTCAGCGGAGCGTAAATCATCCGCTTGATAGCATTCTCAATGTCGACGAGATCATAGCGCAGGAGATATTCGGCTTCCCGTTCGGAAACTTCGACACCCGCCCGCGCCGAACGCGTATGTCCGTAGCCGACGATCCAGATGTCGTCAGCCAGAGGCTCTGAGCGGGAACGAAAGCCTTCAAACTGTTTGATCAGTTCGAGCCCGGTGCTGGATATACGGTTAACAGACGTCATGCTTCTGCCTCGTGCTGACACATATGTGGCGTGTTCGGGTCGTGCTTTGCAAGATCGAAGCCGTACGTACCGGTTTACAACAAAAACAGCGTCGCCAGACCAAGAAAGCTGAGAAAGCCGATGATATCGACAGTTGTCAGCAGAAATACCGATGAGGCTACGGCAGGGTCGGCGCCCAGTCTTTTAAGGGTGAGCGGGATAACGATACCGGAAAGGCCGGCCCATAGAAACGTCGCGATCATGGCAAGGGCAATGACCATCGACAACTCGATGTCCCGGAACCAGAACCAGGCAATCAACGCCACCGCTGTTGAAAACACCGCGCCATTCAGCAATCCGTTCAGTGTTTCGCGCAAGACCGCTCGCCGTGCAGCAGATCCGGCAAGGTCGCGCTCGGCGATTCCGCGTACCGACACCGCCAATGTCTGCGAGCCTGCATTTCCGCCCAAAGCCACTACGACGGGCATTAGGATGGCCAAGGAAACAAGCTGGTCGATCGTGTCAGCAAACATCGAGATGACGCCGGATGCAGCAAAGGCCGTCACGACATTCATGGCCAGCCAGGGCGCACGCGACCTGAACGCCGCAAGCACGGTGTCGAACGCGCTGCCGGAACTAACGCCGGACAGGGCAAGAAAGTCTTCCCGATTCTCCTCCTGAATGACATCAACCATGTCGTCGATCGTGATCATGCCTGTCAGGCGACCGGAGGCCTCCACCACCGGCGCAGACATCAGATCGTATTTCTGGAAAAGGTAGGCGACTTCCTCCTGATCCATGTCCGGCCGGATTTCGACTTCGATGGGCACGGAAATATCGCGCAGGGCGGTATCGCGACTGGTGCGCAGCAGCAAGCTCAGCGGAACGGCTCCGGTAACGCGGAAAGCCGGGTCGATGACATAGATTTCAAAAAAGGTGTCGGGAAGATCGTCAGCGCTCGCCCTTGCATGATCGATGGTATGGCCAACGCTCCAGAACTCCGGCGCGGCCACGAACTCACGCTGCATGAGACGACCAGCGGTTTCCTCATCGAACTCCAGGGCACGTTCAAGTTCGATCCGGTCGGCACTGTTGAGGGGCTCCAGAACGGCGGGCCGTCGATCATCATCAAGATCGTCGAGAATGATCGCCGCATCATCTGAGTCCAGTTCGTCCAGCGCATTCGAAATTGCGATGTCCGGCAGGCAATCGAGGGCGAGTGCACGATACTCGTCTCGCATCTCGATAAGGATAGAAGCCGGAAAACCGGTGCCGAGCAGCGTAATCGTATCGCTCAACGTCTGACGCGGCATGTTCTCCAGCAGGTCCGCGGCATCGGCGGGGTGGTTTGCCTGTAGCTGCTGAAGGATGGCCTCGCTGTCGCCTGCGTCGGCGGAATCGATCAATCTCTCCAGCTCTTCTTCGTTGACGCCGCCGGATTCCTGCTCATTGGACGGGCTGCCAGATGATGAAGAGCTGTCTGTCATGGTCTGCGTCCGTTCATCTTTTGACGGTCCGGGAGGCGCCATTTGACAATGGTGCCGTGCGGACGGGCCTGAGGCATTTCTAGAAGTTTTGCGCGGTCAATGAAACGGTTCGTTCGACCCGTGGCTGCAGAGATCAGCATTCTGCCCGAATCGATAGCAGGCTGTCACCCCTCGCGGGTATGACCCGCTGTGCGGTTTGATGGAAAGTCGGGTCTGAAACAGGAGACAGACCATGGTGAGACTTTTGATGGCGGCGGCAGCGTTTGGCCTGCTCGGAAGCGCAGCCAGCGCAGAACCCGAGAAAGGTCCAACAGACCCCGCCCAATTTGAGGGCAGCTGGAAAATCGCGTTTCCTGATGCCGATGGCGTGATCGTCAACGTGCCGGACGCGACCTGCGAAAACCCGGCCGTGATCGAGATCGTTGGCGAGCACGACATTCACGTGCAGATCCAGGACAGCGATATCGGCGTCTGGCAGGTCCGGTATTTCGGTGGAAAATATCCTTGGTGGGGAGACAACGACACCGCAATCATGACCGACTGGATCAATGAGGATGCCTTTCTGCTGGTCGTGAAGAATCCTGGCGAGATCATGACGGACTGGAGCCGTGCAAAACAGTGGACACGATGCGAATAGACTTCAGGCTGCAGAGATCGGCCCGGCCCGTATGCCAGGCTGCATCTTCTTTTTTGCTCGTTCTGGGCATGTCCTCTGGACCCGTAATGGCGCAGAATGCAAAAGGCTTTACGGCTGCAGACCTTGGTTTTCCCGTTTCGCAAGTGTTTGGGGCGGCCCCCACGCCTGTGGGTCCAGGTGAACTGGATGTTACGAACCCCGCGACAGACCAAGGCCCCGATCCCTTCATGGGCTTTTCACAGATTATCAGCCCGGAAGACTTTGCGTTCATCAAGGTCCAATCTGACGAGCCTACGTATCTGGAAACGGAAGCGGCGTATTACCGCGACGGGTCCGACGCTGACCGGATGATCATGTTTGGCAAAGCCGGTCACCGCGGTGCGAAAACAGCTCTTGGATATGGTTGCCTGCGCCACAAGCGCGACTGTCCGGTCGGAAGAGACGCGCATGCTGATCTGGCCCAGTTGGCAGAAAGCTACCCTCCTGCCGCTATGGCGTATGCCGATGCGGTCGAGCACGGATACGGTGTCAGTCGTGCCAGCCCCGAAATTGCTGCCAAGTGGCGGGCGCATGCGCTCGAGAAGGACCCTAATGTCTCACCCTTCGTCATGGCACCCGAACAGACAACCGATTTTACCAAGGTGAGCGCACAGATCGCCAAACTGCGAGCGGCCCAGACAACGCTGTCGGGCATTGGATATCCGATCACGCTCGAGAGCGGCAAGGTCATAAGGGCCTACACGAACTCAGCCCTTCCCGATGCTTCAGATGCGGCCTTCGCTTGCTTGAACCCGCTTACCGAAACTGGAGATGCGGCTCTCCAGGCCGCCACAAGCCATCAGGTAAAAGGCGAAGGTCTGCCGGCTCAGTCGAAAGCCGCCTGGATAGTAGAATTGAACAGGCTCGTGGTCGAAGGCCGCCGCATAAATGCGGCGTCTCAAAGGGCAGTGGCACTGCTGCTCGATCCTTCGCTCAACGGTGGCTTTGCAGACTTTGGCATCGAGATGGAAGAGGCCGGACGGCTTCGTGACAGTGGAGCCATAACTGCACCTGACGTTTCGGTTTGTCTCGAAGCGTTTTCCGAGGGCGGTGATTTCAACTGAAGCACCATGCGAAACATGTCGCTCTGCGGATGACTTTTGCAGCGTCCGTGCGTATTGCGGACCGTAAGACTATCGCTTCCGGAGCCCGCAATGCCCGCCCTGACCAGCAAACTTGATCGCGAGAGCGATACTTTCGCGCAAAACAGTGACGCAATGGAACGCCTGCTTACCGATTTGAGAGGGCGGACCCGTCACGCGGCGCTCGGCGGACCGGAACGTTCGCGTCAACGTCATTCGGAACGCGGCAAACTTCTGCCACGTGAACGGGTCGAACGGCTGATTGATCCGGGCACGGCATTTCTGGAACTGTCTCCGCTCGCAGCGAACGGCATGTATGACGACGAGGCACCAGGAGCGGGGGTGATTACCGGCATCGGACGCGTCGAGGGCCGCGAATGCGTAATCGTTTGCAACGATGCGACCGTAAAAGGCGGCGCGTATTTCCCGATGACCGTAAAGAAGCACCTGCGGGCTCAGGAAGTCGCCGAACAGAACCATCTGCCGTGCATTTATCTGGTGGATTCGGGCGGAGCAAACCTTCCACACCAGTCTGACGTCTTTCCAGACCGCGACCATTTCGGGCGCATTTTCTACAATCAGGCACAGATGAGCGCGAAAGGCATTCCGCAGATTGCTGCGGTCATGGGCTCGTGTACTGCCGGGGGCGCCTATGTTCCGGCAATGTCGGATGAGACCGTCATCGTCCGCCAGCAGGGAACGATTTTCCTTGGAGGACCGCCCCTCGTCAAAGCCGCCACTGGCGAGATAATCTCGGCTGAGGATCTGGGCGGCGCGGATGTCCACGCCCGAAAGTCAGGTGTCGTCGATCACTATGCTGCAAACGACGATCACGCGCTCGCTATCGTACGGTCGATTGTCCGGACCCTGAACCGTCGCAAGCCCGAGCCCCTGGCCCTGCGCGACACCGAGACGCCCCTTTACGACCCCGAAGAACTCAATGGAGTGGTCCCGCGTGATGTCCGCGAACCCTATGACGCGCGCGAAGTCATCGCCCGCCTGGTCGACGGCTCACAAATGCACGAGTTCAAGAAGCTCTATGGCGAAACCCTTGTGACAGGCTTCGCACATATTCATGGCATGCCGGTCGCGATCCTCGCGAATAATGGCATCCTGTTTACCGAGAGTGCCCAGAAAGCCGCGCACTTCATCGAACTGGCAGACCAGAGGCGCATTCCCTTGCTGTTCCTTCAGAACATTACCGGCTTCATGGTCGGCTCGAAATACGAGGCGGGCGGTATCGCCAAGGACGGGGCCAAGATGGTGACGGCCGTTGCTACCGCGTCGGTCCCCAAGATCACCGTAGTCACAGGCGGCTCTTTCGGTGCAGGCAATTACGGTATGTGCGGACGCGCCTACTCGCCCCGCTTCCTCTTCATGTGGCCTAATGCCCGCATTTCCGTCATGGGCGGCGAGCAGGCCGCTTCGGTGCTCTCCACCGTCAGGCGCGAAGGAATGGAACGTCGCGGCGAGTCCTGGTCGGCAGAAGACGAGGAAGCGTTCAAGGCCCCTGTGCGCGATCTTTATGAAGCCGAAGGCTCGCCATATTTCTCTACTGCGCGGCTCTGGGATGACGGGATCATCGCCCCGTCCGATACCCGCCGTGTCCTTGGGCTGGCGCTCTCGGCCACTCTGAACGCGCCTTTCGGCGACCGAGGTTTCGGCGTCTTCCGGATGTAGGTTTGTCTGGAAGGTAACGCAGATTGCGAGTGGGTCGCGCTACAATCGCGTTTCGCGTAGATGAGGAAGCGCGCAGTGTTTCCGGTCCCCAAGATTCTCAGCGGTGGACAGGATTACGAAGCGATCATGCGGGAGCAAGACACCAATGACGTATGAAACGATCACCCTCGAAGCCAGCCCGGGCGGGATTGCAGTTGTTCTGCTGAACCGTCCGGAACGCCATAACGCGTTCAATGCCCGCATGATCGAGGAACTCGCGGATGCCTTCGAAACCCTGCGCGGAGAAGACCATCTGCGTATGGTCATCCTGCGTGGGGCCGGCAAGAGCTTCTCGGCTGGCGCTGACCTGGAATGGATGAAGCTGGCCGCTGACTTTACCGAAGATGAGAATGAACAGGATGCGTTCGCTCTAGCCGAAATGTTGCGCAAACTCTATGAACTGCCGCAACTGACCGTCGCGGCAGTACAGGGGGCAGCCATGGGCGGAGGAGCCGGTCTGATCGCGGCCTGCGACGTTGCGGTGGCTGTGAAGGATGCGTCTTTCCGGTTTTCGGAGGTGAGGCTTGGTCTGACCCCGGCAACGATCTCTCCCTATGTCATGGCCGCCATCGGTCCACGATGGTCAAAGGCGCTGTTCATGACAGGCGAAGGCTTCGATGCCGGTTTCGCGGAGAAAATTGGCTTGGTCCAGTATGCGGTAGACGATCAGGCTGGCATGGAATCCATGCTCGAACACTTGTCGTCTCTCGCCTTCCAGAACGCACATGGCGCGGTTGCAGACGCAAAATCCCTTGTCCTCGATTTGGCGGAACTCAGAGATCTCGTCATCGCTTTCCCGTGAGACGGCAAAACGCATTGCGCACCGCCGCGGGTCCGGGGAAGGGCGGGAAGGTATCGCCGCCTTCTTCGAGAAGCGAAAGCCAAACTGGACGCAATAGATGTGGCGGCCTCTATCTGTCACGGATAGGTATGGCCAGAAACCGACAAACGGACGACCGTAATGATCTCTTCTCTCCTCATAGCCAATCGTGGCGAGATCGCCTGCAGGATCATCCAGACCTGCAACCGGCTCGGGATACGAACCATCGCCGTCTATTCCGATGCCGACGCCGATGCGCGCCATGTTCGCGAGGCGGATGAGGCGGTGAATATCGGCCCGGCTCCGGCAGCGGAAAGCTATCTGGTTGGTGAGCGGATCATTGATGCAGCGATTGAAAGCGGCGCCGAGGCCATCCATCCCGGCTATGGATTTCTTTCCGAGAATACGGGTTTTGCACGAGCCGTCCTTGAGGCGGGTCTCGTATGGGTTGGCCCGAAACCGGAAACAATCGAGGCTATGGGGCTCAAGGACGAAGCAAAGCGACTGGCCGAAGCGGCGGGTGTTCCTGTGCTGCAAGGCTATCGCGGTGAAGACCAGAGCCTTGAAACCCTTAAACGCGCTGCGCTGGATTTAGGCTTTCCGCTTCTGATCAAGGCCATTGCTGGCGGTGGCGGGCGCGGGATCAGAGAAGTCAACGCGCCGGAAGAAATAGAGGCCCAATTGGAAAGCGCTCAGAGGGAAGCCGCTTCTGCCTTTGGCGATACACGGGTCATGCTCGAGCGACTGGTTCAGAACCCTCGTCATATCGAAGTCCAGGTTTTCGGCGATACGCAAGGTAACGTTGTTCACCTTTTCGAGCGCGATTGTTCGCTGCAGCGCCGACGCCAGAAGGTGATCGAAGAAGCTCCGGCGCCGGGGATGACGGACAACGTGCGTGAGGCAATGACAGCCGCAGCCGTGAAACTTGCCAGAGCCGTCTCTTATGAGGGGGCCGGAACGGTCGAGTTCATCGTGGACGGGTCCGGACCGCCGCGCGTTGACGGGTTCTGGTTTCTCGAAATGAACACCCGGCTGCAGGTGGAACATCCTGTCACCGAGATGATCACCGGACTTGATCTGGTGGAGTGGCAGTTGCGCGTCGCCAGCGGCGAAGCGCTTCCCGATACGCAAGATGAGATCGAGATGGTCGGCCACGCCATGGAGGCCCGGGTCTGCGCCGAAGACCCGGCAAACGGGTTTCGCCCCGAGATTGGTGGACTTGAGCTATTCGAGGTCGGAATTCCCGGCGATGAAGACGACGATCTGGACGAGCCTGTTTTCCGGCTCGACAGCGCGGTCGAACCGGGTGACGAGATCGGCCCGTTCTACGATTCGATGATTGCAAAGGCCATCGTCTATGCAGACACGCGAGAGGCGGCCATAGACGGACTGATAGAGAACCTGTCGGTTTCGCAGGTCTGGCCGCTGAAAACCAATATCGAATATCTCGCCAAGCTGATCGATCTGCCGGAGTTTCGCGCTGGAGAGATGACGACGGCATTGGCCGGAGAGTTTTCAACCGATTTCGCGGACGCCAGCCGTGCGTTTGAGCCCTACGCCTGTGCGTTCGGCGCGGCGGGCCTTGGTGTTCTGATCGGTGACGAAGGCGAAGACAGTGACCCGTGGTCCATTCCGGATGGTTGGCGACCTAACGCCGACGCGCGACTCAACTTCGTTTTCGAGCGCGACGATGAACCGTTTCCGGTCACCCTGACGGGCGATATGGCGACATGGACGCAGGCCACATGCGGGCCCGCAGACCGTCGTGAAACATTTCCGCTCGGCGATCTGACCTTGCACGCATTCGAAGAAAACGGTGAGGTTGTCCTGTCCGGGCAGGTCGGCGATTACATGTTGGCAGGCACAGTCCGACCAGTCGAGGGCGGCGCCGCAGCCTTTATTGAGGGCCGCTCGGTTTCCTTGATTGCGCACAATCCGGAACGTGCTGCGGAAGCGCTCGAGGCAGGAGACGAGACGGTGGCGCCCATGCCTGGCAAGCTTATCTCGGTGCTGGTTTCGGTGGGAGATGCGGTGGAGAAGGATCAGCCGGTCGCTGTCATGGAAGCCATGAAGATGGAGCATACGCTGGTGGCTCCGCGAAGTGGCATTGTCGGTGAGCTTGGCCGCAAATCCGGAGACCAGGTTGCCGATGGCGACCTGATCCTCCGGCTTGAAGCAGGGACCGCCTAGACGGCGTAATCCGGCATATCGAGCGGTGAGATTTCCATCTCTCTGGTCAGCTCGTTCATGAACACGGGCGAGTCGTGGAGGAACGCTGCGCCCTCGAACGAGACCTCCTTGGAAGGGTCCTGCATTTGCGGCAGCATGACGGGCGAACTTGTTTCGCCTTCGCCAAGGTCAATCACCCGCGAGACATCCAGATCCTTGTCGGAGAGCGGCTCGGCAAACGTCACGAAGTTGAAGTCTGCCACCGTGACCGAGGTGAAGTCCTGAAGCTGTGCCACCAGCACGGCTGCTACGCCTCCACCGATACCGTCTCCGTCATAATAGAGATCATAGTCATCACTATCCCACAGGAAGGTGGGCTGTGCGAAAACGGATGAAGGCGCCGTCGAGGAGATGAAGTTGACGCCGTTGACCAGCCCGCCATTTGCAATTCCGAAGGCGAGCGAGGCAAAGACGAAGGTATCGTCTGCGGCAACCCAGTCCTGGATCACGTCGCCAAGTTCGTTGAACCCGCCATAGAAGAAGCTGTCATTGCCGGTATTGCCCTGCAGGACGTCCAGACCTTCGCCGCCGATCAGCGTATCGTTGCCGCCGCCGCCGATGAGAAAGTCCCCGCCTGCCAGACCCGCAATCACGTTGTCCGATCCGCTTCCGATGATCGTGTTTGCCAGGCTGTTGCCGGTACCGTTCTGTGCGAAAGCCGCATCGAAGGTAATCAGAACCAGCGTCTCGATATTGGCACCGAGCGTAAAGGCGGACCCGTAAGTGTAGACGGTGTCGGTGCCTTCGCCGCCAAATTCCTCTACGGTGTTGCCGGTACCGTTGAGGATGTAGACGTCGTCACCGGCATTGCCACGCAGCGTGTTATTGTTGCCGAAGGTGACGATTGCGTCATTGCCATCTCCGCCGCTCACTGTCGCGACCGACTGGACGTAGATCGTATCATTGCCGCCTAACGCGCTGACAAAGCTGGCCGCCGTAGCTGCAACATTGGTGAGGATGAGCGTATCGCTCAAGAACGTACCGTTCAGAAACGAGCCCGCAGTGCCCGTCGTCAGATTGACCCCGACTTCGACGCCGTCGGGCAGACCAAACCCGATCGTTGCGTACATCGTGTCGACGCCACCACCCCAGATCGCTTCAATGATCGTGTCTCCGGCATTGTCGACAAGGTAGACGTCATTGCCATCTCCGCCGGTCATCGCGTCAGCACCGCCGCGGCCGTCTATGAAATCATTGCCCGTGCCGCCGATGAGCATGTTCGTTCCCGCTGTGCCGTAAACGACGGTAGTACCCGTGCCAGCGGTGAAGTTCTCGAAATTCAGAATACGGTCGATCGGGCCGCCGAATGCGGCATAGTCAATCGTGCCTGCCTGCAAGTCTGCAAACACCGCAGAGCCGCCCGTGATCAGGAGCGAATCATTGCCGTTGCCCCCGTCGAATGTTTCCTGGGATGCGCCCGAACCTGAGGTTATCGATATGGTGTCGTCACCGTCCCAGAGAAAGTAACTTGTCGCGCCGAGATTGCCCTCAGTGACCGAGTCATTTCCGGTCGTGCCAATGTAATTGTTGGAACCGGTATTGAGCGTCCCGGCATCGCGCGTATCGTAGATGACCAGACGCGCGCCGCCTGCCGCAGAATTGTTGTCGTATGTGACGGCGAGACGTCCGTCCGATAAAAGCGCAAGATCAATCGACGTTTCGTTGACGTCCTGAATGATTACCCGAAATCCTACTGGAAAGCCGAAGGCATCATATCTCTGCATTTGCAGGTCGAACTCGCCCGCTGTCTGGTTATCTGCAAGAATAACAAAGCCGCCATCGCTCAGAGCTTCCACTCTCACTTCGGTGTAGTTTTCGTCGTTGTTTGGCGAGGGTGCGGTCATTGTTCCGACACTACCGACTACTGCACCGGTCTCGTTGTAGACCTGGAACTGAATGTCCCGGTCAGTGCCGTCGAGATTTTCCCAGGCAACGACATATCCGCCGCCTGTCAGCGCGGCGACCCGAGCCCCGCTGTCACTGTCACCGTTGGTGCCAGTATTTGCGACGGAGGTGTTGCCCAATATGCTCGCGCCTGCCGGCGATATGATCCGCATCTGGATAGAGTCATCTGTCCGGTCATCGGTCGCGACAATTACGTAATTGCCGTTTGCCAGAACATCGATGGAGGCATCATCCACATTTGTACCTGAAATGAGCGGAGTCTCAGTACCAATCGTATCGGCAGTCGGGTTATAAAGTCTGTAAACCACATCGTTGCCACCGTCATCGATGGTGTAAACGATCATTGCGGACGTCGGGCTCGAGACTGCAATTTCAGGATTTGAATAATTCGGCGTGGTGGCAAGACTATCGCCAACAATTGAATTCAGCGTGGAAAGATTAGTTCCATTGTCGTCAAAGCGCTGCAAGCGCAGGCTGACCACTCCCGTTACGTCGTCTGCATCCTCGTATGTAACCTGAAAGCCACCGCCGGGAATTGCGGCGAGACTGAAATCTCTTTCATCGTCCGCGACCCCATTA
>CAWIKY010000002.1:0-148549 GCA_963836905.1 uncultured Alphaproteobacteria bacterium | reverse complement strand
TAAGTGGACGAACATCAAGCCGCAGGTCGACATGATCGAGTTCCCGGGCGGAAACCGGATCATTCTGCTTTCGCAGGGTCGGCTCGTGAACCTTGGTAACGCTACCGGCCATCCGTCATTCGTGATGTCGGCCAGTTTCACCAACCAGACGCTGGCGCAGATCGAGCTTTGGCAGCGCGGCGATGAGTACGAAAACAAGGTCTACACCTTGCCAAAAGAGCTCGATGAAAAGGTTGCCAGACTGCACCTCGACAAGCTCGGCGTAGAATTGACGGAGCTTTCCGGCGAGCAGGCGTCGTATATCGGGGTGACGCCGCAAGGTCCCTTCAAGCCGGAGCACTACCGCTACTAGGTTACATAGGGCAGGGAAGGCGCCGTCTGTACGGCGGCGCCGTCCTCCCTTCTGCTCAGCCCAGCACCATCACGGCCTTGGTGTTGACGAACTCCCGCATACCAAACCCGCCATGTTCGCGGCCATAGCCGGAATCCTTCACGCCGCCAAAAGGCATGTTCGGCTTGGCAAGTCCGAAACCGTTGATGAAGACCATCCCGGTATCGAAGTGCTTTTGCGCCAGCTCAACTGCGCGCTCGGGATTGGTCGTCATGATGCCGCCGCCCAGGCCGAACTTGCTGTCATTGGCGATCCGCATCGCGTCGTCGGTGTCTTTGGCACGAATGAGTGCAGCGACTGGCCGAAGAGTTCGTCGTCATCGGCGGGCTGGCCGGGTGAGACATTTTCCAGAACTGTGGCCGGATAGAAATATCCTTCGCCATCGGGGACCTTGCCGCCGCAGAGAATTTGCGCGCCGTTCTGGACGCTTTTCTCCACTTGCTCATGAAGGTCCTCGCGCAAATCCTTGCGCGCCATCGGCCCCATATCTACGTCTAGTCTCCAGTTGGGTCGCCCGTGGTAATGCCGCTCATGGACTTCACGAATGCCGCCTTGAAATCATCGTAAACGGCATCGACCACGATGAACCGTTTCGCGGCAATGCACGTTTCGCCGTTGTTGTAGATGCGGCCCTTGACGCAATTCTCGACGGCCTTTTCAATATCGGCGTCATCGAGGACGATGTAAGCATCGTTGGAACCAAGCTCGAGAACGGTTTTCTTCAAGGCGGCACCGGCCTTCTCGCCGATCTTTCGACCTGCAACGGGACTTCCCTGTAAGCGTCACGCCGCGCACCCTGCCATTTTCTTGATAATGTCGTCCGACTGATCGTGATCGATGATCAGCACGCTGAACAGATGTTTTGGCAAACCAGCGTTTTCGTAGATTTCGCCCAGAAGATGTCCGCAGCCGGTAACGTTGGCGGCGTGCCTGAGAAGCACACCATTGCCCGCCATGAGATTGGCAATTGAATAGCGAACGACCTGATAAGCGGGATAATTCACGGCTGGATTCCGTAAATCACACCGATCGGCTCGTGCGAAATATATCCTTTCGCGCCGTCACCAAGATCGCGCTCCTCGCCTTTCAGAGCTTCGCTGGCATTTTCGGCAGTCCAGTCGCAAATGGCAGCGCATAAATCGACTTCTTGCCGGCTTTGGGAAAGGAGTTTACCCATCTCCTCGGTCATCAGCTTTGCAAGCTCTTCCTTGCGGTCTGTCAGCGCCTTGCCGATCTTGCGGATCTGGTCCGCGCGCTCATCAAGCGGTCGATGCCGCCAATCCATAAATGCTGAATGACAACCCTCGATGGCGTTTTTTACATCAGCGTCGGTGGCGTAAGTCGCAGGTCTTGATCTTCTGCCCGTTGCCGGGTTGGTGGTTTCGAATGTCGAACTCATGAAATGTCTCCGGTACCTGATAAGTGAGGGAAGGGCGTCTAGCGGCCGACGACGTCGCCGCGGTCAGGACCGAGAACTGCGTCGCCGAGCCTTCAAGTTCACCAGTCCGGCGCTTCAGGCTCGCCATGTCGATAACGTGCCGGAAGCGGACATCCTCATTTTCCATGCGCTTCCACGCGGTGTTGATGTTCTCCATGTCGATCATCTCGATTTCCGGGCGGATATCATGCTCGGCGCAAAGCTTCAGAACCTCGTCGGTCAGCGCCACGCCGCCAATCAGTGAACCGGCGAGGGTAATGCGGTGAAAGACGAGGTTTGCAGGTGCGAAGGCCGGAACCTCGATCATGTTTCCGACCATGGCGAGAACGCTGTTCGGCTTCATTAGCGAGATGTAGGGGGCGATGTCGTGGGCATAGGGGATTGTATCAAGACCATCATGTCGAGGCTCTGTGCCGCGTTCTCGACAGCATCCTCATCCGACATCACAATCACGTCGTCGGCGCCTAACGCCCTTATCGCATCGGACTTCTCTGCAGAAGTGGTCAATGCAATGACCCTCGCGCCCAGTGCCTTTCCGATCTGTACGGCCATATGGCCAAGCCCGCCTATGCCGGCGACCCCGAGCGTCCTGACCTTCCTTCAGGTTCCAGTGTTTCATAGGGGAGTAGGTCGTGACCCCTGCGCAGAGGATTGGTGCCGCATGTGCCGGGTCGATCGCATCCGGGATCGGCACGACAAACTCTTCGCGCACGATAATCCCGGTTGAGTATCCGCCGTAGGAATTCGTCCCGTCGGGCTTTTTCGGACCGTTATAAGTCAGCGTGCAGCTTTTCGGGCCGGAGCAGTACTGCTCTTCGCCGGACTTGCAGGCCTCGCATGTTTGACACGAGTTCACCATGCAGCCGACACCGACTGTCTGACCCACCCTGAAACGCGTTACGCCATGTCCGATAGCGGTAACCTGGCCGACGACTTCGTGTCCCGGAACGCACGGGTACACCGTATTGCCCCAGTCTCCGCGCGCCTGATGAAGGTCTGAATGGCAGACACCGCAATGGGTGATTTCTATTTCGACTTCACCATCGCGAACATCCTTGCGGTCGAAGGTGACAGGCGACAGTTCGCCTTGCTCGTCTTGTGTTCCATATCCGAAGGCTTTCATCTGTCCGCTCCTGCAAAGTTGCACCAAATTCAGAGAAGCAACGGGGAGGGCGGCGTGAATGTTCCTTTCAAATGGAGAAAGGCAATTTTGCAGTTGCCGATCAACTACGCCAGCGCAGCGTGCGTGGTGTTACCGGATTGGCAAATGTCCGGTCTTCGCCAATGCACGAAACCCATTCCCGTTTCAATGCCTGGTACCACTTCGCCTGCACATCGATGTCGTCGATCCAGAGCATGGACTTCTGGTACTTCATGCCTTCGTTCTGCAAATCGACCATCCGGCCGTCCTGATCGAGAAACTTGCCCGCAGCCGGAATGAAAACGGGTGTGAGCAGATCGAGGAGTGGCGCGTTCTTCCAGTAAGTGATCTGTACGATCCGTGTTTTCTTGGCTTCGACAGGTACGAGGCAGGTGAGGGTGACCAGATGCGCTTTTTCGTTTTCGACGATCTCCCAGCGAAAGCCGGGAAGCTGAAAGACGATCTCGGTCGATACCTTGCCACCGAACAGCACCTTGTAAGCCAGCGAGTTGCCGGAAGGCTGATGCCTGGCGATTGCCCAGCCCCGATCCCTTGGTTCGAAGGCTTTCTCCTTGACGCGAAACCCCGTCGACGGGGGGCGCCACCACCACTGGTTATGAACAAATGGCACGTGCGCCGGATCCATCAAGCCGACAATCGCGTCATCCATATGCGCATTGAAGGTACGCTCGACGATGAACTTTGGCTGGTCCGGACCCAGCCCGAAATCAGGGGGCGGGACGACAGGCGCGGATGAATTGCGCGGATCGCTGGCGATATAGACAAACACCATACCGTTGGTTTCATGGACGGGGTAGGTCCGGACCTTGATCCGTGACGGGTCATAGGGGTCTCCCTCGACGAGAGATGGCATGTGCCTGCACACTCCGTCCGCGCCGAACCGCCAGCCATGATACGGGCATTGAACCGTCGGCGTGCCATCGGTGTCGATCTGGCGACCTTCAGACAACGGAACGAGCCTGTGAGGACAGACATCGCGCAGAGCAAAAGCCTCACCGTCTCGCGTTCGCCCGATCAGGACGGGCTGGTCTAGCATGATTTCACGGCGCTGAGTGCCGGCCTTTAGGGATCTGGACGCTGCTATGAAATACCAGCTTTCAGTCAGCCACCCTTCAGCGGTCATGCCTGTTGCCGGTTTGGGGGGAGCGCTTTCAGCCATTCGAGATCACCCAGGTTCCTGACATTCTACTGGCCGCCCATTTCCATCATGATTGCGGCATAGCCTTCACTCAACCGCACCTATATTCTCGACCGAGACACGCTCGTTTGTTCCGTGAAATCCCTGCAGATCCTCGCGGGTCATGATCATTGGTGCAAAGCGATAGACATTGTCCGAAATCACAGTCGTCCATCGCGCATCCGTGGCACCGAGAACGAGGCCCGGTGCAACCGGCGCGCCTTCACCCGTCCTCGCCGCGACAGCTTTAAGAACCGCGTATGGGCGATTATCGGTTGGAGAGACCGGGGAGGCCTCCGAGGAGATGCCCCCGCCTTCGTTGAGGTCTGCGCTCACTCCGTCGATATCGGCAATTACCGAGCGGACATGGGCAAGGACATCCTCAACCGTGTTGTTCGGATGTACCCGGAAGTTCACGAGAGCGAACGCCTTCTGCGGCAGAACATTCTCTTTCGCCGAGCCCACGAGGACTGTGGGTGCGGTTGTTGTCCGGATAAGAGCATTCGATGCGCCATCTTTCGAAAACTGGCCCTCGATCATGCCGCCAAAAAGCCACCTGTTGGCGAAAGCCATCCGTTGCATGAACGGCATGTCGCTGGCCGTCGCTTCGATCATTGTCGAGATTGGCGGCTGCGAGAAGTTTGCGGGCATCTGGTTCTCGTCCAGCGCCTGAATCGCCTTTGCAAGCTGGACTGCTGCGCTGCTGCGCGGCGGTGTCGACGAATGCCCGCCGACGGCCGTCGACGTAACCCGCACCGTCATATAACCCTTTTCGGACACACCGATCAGCCCGGCGCGTCCCCCTGTCAACGGAAAGTCTTCGATGATCAGGAATCCTTCGTCGAGCACCATTTCCATGCGAATGCAGCGATCCTGAAACCATCTGACGCCTGCCTGAGCGCCGGAACCGGAAACTTCCTCATCATGGCCGAACATCAAATAGATTGTTCTTTCAGGCGTGAAACCGGTTTCCAGAGCGGCGGTTGCACCTTCCATCAGCGCGATGAGCGAGCCCTTGTTGTCTATCGTACCCCTGCCATAAATATATCCGTCGACGATCCGCCCTTCGAAAGGGGGTGCCGTCCAGTCAGTCTCGGTACCCATGTTGACCGGCACGACATCCTGGTGCGCCATCATCAATATGGGGGCAAGATCAGGATTGGAGCCCGTCCATTTGAAGATCAGGGTATGGTCAGCGACGATGGTCTTCTTCAGGCGCGCGTGAACGAGGGGATAGGTTGTTTCCAAAAACGTGTGCAAGTCGTTCCACGGACCCTCAAGGCCCTCACGTGGGTCGCCCGGCGCGACCGTGATCGTCGGTATCTGAATGACGGATGAGAGACGCTGCGAGGCTTTCAGGCTATCAATTTTCGGAATGTCCGCGTCCGACAATACAATCATGTCGCCATCTGCAGCACCAAAATTAAGTGCCCGTACAACCAGAACACCAATCATGACTAAAATACAGGCAAGGATTACAAGGCTGGTTTTTTTAACATTTTTCGAGGATCCGGATGCGGCAACGTCCCTTGCCAAAGAGGGTATATTCATTAAGCGGTAAAGATACAGACTGCGCGCGGATTGTAACGTAATGAAAGAACAAGCGTTGGAAACCTTGACTTCCAGGGACGGAGGCTAGGCGCGTATGCTTGGAGGTGGGGCATGCTCAAGCACTTGAAGGTTCTGCTGGTTGAAGACAACCGGCAGATGCGTGCGATCATTCGTACCATCCTCTCGGGGTTCGAAATCAGGGAGGTGCATGGATTCGGTTCAGTCGATGAAGCCAAGGATGCTCTTCGCCACAACACTTACGATCTGGTGCTGATCGACTATCGGCTCGAAGATGAAACAGGCCTTGAGTTGTGCCGACATATCCGAAGGCCCAACACGGGTCCGAATGCTTTCCTTCCGATCATCATGATAAGCGCGCACAGTGAACGCGAGCGTATCGTAGACGCAATCAACGCTGGAGTGGACGAGTTTCTGGTGAAGCCGATTCGGCCTGTCGATGTGGCGCGGCGTATCAATGCGGTTGTCTTCAAACGCCGACCCTTCCTGCAGATCGGGGACTATTTCGGGCCTGACCGACGACGATTTCAAAGACGTCAACTATGACGGCCCGTTACGTCGTGAAACTGACGAGGAAGAAGTCCTTTCGATCGATTAATCCGGTCTGTACGCCTGCTGTCAGGAACATGTTGGCGTCCGGATATCTGAACTGGACACCGGCGCGCCAACAAGCCTAGTCTTGTTCGCCTAGGGCGCAGGGGAAATTGATGGAAACGATACGCAGCTTCACAGAATTGACTAACGCTCTGGTGTGGGGATCGGATTCATCGTCTATCCGCCGGTTTTGATGCTCCTTCTGGCGACCGGGCTTTACCTCACGCTACGGCTCGGTGGCGTGCCGATCTTGCGCATTCCCTATGCATTCGGACAGCTCTTCAAGAAGCGGACCGGTGAGGCCGAAGGTGATGTATCGCCGTTTGCCGCGCTCATGACCGCACTATCCTCCACCATCGGTACGGGAAACATTGCGGGCGTTGCAGTGGCAATCGCCATTGGTGGTCCGGGCGCTGTGTTCTGGATGTGGATGACGGCACTCGTCGGCATGGCATCGAAATATGCCGAAGGCGTTCTGGCGGTACGGTTCCGTGAAGAGACCGATAACGGACGCCATATTGGCGGGCCCATGTATTACATCAAGAACGGAATGGGGAACCGCTGGATATTCCTTGCGGTCCTGTTTGCCGGTTTTGGCGTGCTCGCGAGCTGGGGTACAGGGGCCTACATCCAGGCCAACTCAATTGCTCTGGCCTTCGAGCAGCAATACCGGGCACCCGCACTGCTGGTGGGGGCCGTCATGGCGCTTGGCGCAGCGGCGGTTATCCTGGGCGGCATCAAGCGGATCGCAGCCGTTGCCTCCAGCCTGGTGCCGGCCATGGCAGCCGCCTACCTCGTTGCCGGCTTGATCGTCGTCGGACTGAACGCCGATGCGGTGCCGGGTGCGTTCGGAATGATCTTCAGCCAGGCCTTTGGATATGATGCCGCCACGGGTGGCATCGTTGGCGGGATCCTTCTTCTCGCCATGCAGAAGGGCGTGGCCAGAGGCATCTTCTCAAACGAAGCAGGGCAGGGCTCCGCTCCCATCGCGCACGCCGCCGCAAAGAACAACGATCCTGTCAATCAGGGTATCGTGGCCATGCTTGGTACCTTCATTGATACAATTATAGTCTGCTCAATCACGGCGCTGGTCATTCTTACCGCGGCCGGTATTCCCGAAGCGTGTTCGCCCTTCGTGCGTCCGGATCTGCTGGAACTTCCGCGCAATGCCGGTTGTGAAACCTCGTCTGCCCTGACTGTGGTGGCTTTCAACAATGCGCTTCCGGGCATTGGCGGCCACGTGGTCACGTGGGGCTTGGCGATTTTCGGCTTCACCACCATTCTCGGCTGGAGCTATTATGGCGAACGGTGTGCGGAGTTCCTGTTCGGCAAGCACATTATCTTCCCGTTCAAGCTGACCTGGATATTCTTCGTTTTTGCAGGTGCCGCCATTCTGCTGGCTCGTCAGCCGCTCGCGATTGACGGAACATCGGTAGCGCTTGTGGACGGTCAATTGTTCGTCGACGGGGTGCAATACCTGATAAACGGAAATCCGGTTGCGATCGGTGCCGAGACGGTCAGTCTGGTTGACGGTGTTCTCTACGCCGATGGCGCAACTTTCTATCTCGAAGGTGCGCTGAACAGTCTGGTCAACCTTCTCTGGCTGGTTGCTGATACGTTGACCGGCCTGATGGCCGCGCCAAACCTGATCGCCCTCCTTGTACTATCTCCACTCGTCGCTTCCATGACGAAGGAGTATTTCGCGCGGGAGAAAGTCGCCAAGGTTGGCAAGACCGAAAGCTGACAGCCAAGTCACCGGGGAGCGGCCATGGTAGAGGAGATTGAGGCGGTCATTTGGGATTTCGGAGGTGTTCTGACCTCTTCCCCATTTGACGCCTTTCGACGCTACGAAGAGTCCCACGGATTGCCTCGAGACTTTCTGCGGTCCGTCAATGCACGAAATCCGGACACGAATGCCTGGGCAGAGCTCGAACGGCATGAGATTTCTGCACGTGTGTTCGATGCACGGTTTGCCGACGAGTTCCGAAGCTCTCGGGCATCGGGTTCGGGGCAGTGAGGTACTTGCCTTGCTTTCAGGCAACTTGCGCCCGGCGGTGGTGAACGCACTGAAGGTTTGCAAACAGCATGTAAAAGTAGGTTGCATCACCAACAATGCCCCTGTTGGCACCGGCGCAGGCATGACGTCTGATTCGATCAAGGCGGCCGATATAGCCCGCGTCTTCGCTCTCTTCGACCATGTCATCGAGAGTTCGAAAGCAGGATTACGCAAGCCGGATCCGCGCATTTATGCCCTCATGTGCGAAGCGCTCGATGTTTCGCCCGAAAAATGCGTCTACCTCGACGACCTCGGAATAAACCTGAAGCCTGCGCGGGCGATGGGGATGACAACGATCAAGGTGGTTGATGAATCCGGGTTACTGGCAGATCTGCACGAGGTAACCGGGTTCGATGTCACTTGATCCGGCTTTGTCTCTCCGTACTGATGCTGATGTCAGTGGGTTGTACTCCGTCAGAGGACGAAGAGCGTCGCGCTATGCCCCCACCACAGGGTTTACAGACGCGGGCTGTTGATCGAAGCGATGTGATCGCAGCGAGGGAGACATTGCCGGAGCCGGTTGCGGACAAACTTGGCGAGATTGAAGCCACTCTGGAGACTGGATCTTTGCGCAACTCGTTCGTCTGGCCGAGCGTTACGAGGGCTTTCGCTCCAATTATGGTGACCTGCCAAACTGGGATCATCTTTATATTCTGCAACGTGCAGGAATCGATCCTGTCGTGAAGACCCGCGAAATTCTCCAATATCCCTATGCCGTAAAAGATTTCGGTACGAAAAAGTACTATGTCTGGCCGTCTTTTGCGGCCCGCTCACCTGAAGAGCTTCAGCTTGCCCGGCTTTCCTTCATGGAGCGCGCTGACCTGATCGACCTCGTCGGTCAGGAAGGTATCCGTCGCATAGAAGCGGGGGAATCATACCCGGGTTTCAGGCTGGCGATTACTCAGGACGGGAAGTGGGCCTATCTCTTGCAGGATAACTGAACGTTTCGGGATTGAACCCGTTGCGCCTACGAACCCGGTTTAGCCAAGGAGCCTAACATGCAAAAAGTCGATATCGAGGAGGCGCTCAGAAAACGTCCGGAGTGGGGTGCCGCTCGGGATGGCGAGGCAATCTCCAGAACATTCGAGTTCGACGACTTTGTTTCCGCATGGGCCTTTATGTCAGCTGTCGCCTTGCGTGCTGAGAAAGACGACCATCACCCTGAATGGTTCAACGTTTACAACAAGGTTGAGGTCACGCTCACAACGCACGATGCCGGAGGATTGACTGCGAAGGACGTCGCACTTGCGGGTTTCATGGACGAACGCTTCGCTCGCTGAAAAACGGGCGATCAGAGAGAACAATATGGCGTCCGGCCCTGACCCGTCCTAGGCTCGGTCAAAACTCGAGGGATGTTGTATGGGCAGGGTATCGGGAAAGATGGCGCTGATAACCGGCTCGGCGCAGGGTTTGGGCGAGGCGACGGCACGCATGCTCGCCCGGGAAGGTGCGAAGGTCACACTGACCGACATTAACGCTGACGGTGCCGCAGCGGCTGCAGAGCGGATCAATGCCGAGTTTCCCGGCCGGGCCTTTGCCTTTCGCCATGACGTGACGTCCGAGGAAAACTGGAAGCAGGTGATTTCCGATAGCAGCGCTGAGATGGGTGGGCTGAATGTTCTGGTGAACAATGCAGGGATTGGCTCTCTTGGCTCTGTTGAAGATGAAACCCTGGAAATGTTCAGGCGCGTTCAGTCAGTCGACGTCGATTCAATCTTTCTGGGCTGCAAATATGCTATCCCGGTGATGCGGGATCACGCCCCGGGCTCGATCGTGAATATATCGTCGATTGCAGGTCTCATCGCGAGTGCCAATTACGTCGCCTACAACGCAGCGAAGTCTGCCGTATGGATGATGTCGAAATCCATTGCGCTTCACTGTGCCCGCAAGGCTCCGGGTATCCGCTGCAATTCGGTCCACCCCACTTTTATCAACACGCCTATCCTTGATGACATAAAGGCGATGTTCGGTGAGGCTGAAGGACTTGCGAAGCTTGCCCGTCAGGTTCCACTTGGCCGGGTCGGCGAGCCGGATGATATCGCCTACGCCGTACTCTATTTGGCAAGCGACGAAAGCAAGTTTGTCACCGGTGCGGAACTGAAGGTTGATGGTGGTATTTCCGCCATGTAGCGCCATGATTGGAACGAAGCAAGCAAGCCGGCGTTGCAGGCTAGATAGTTCGTATCGGGGGAAAATATGTCCAGTTTTGCAATCTATGCGATCGGTTACGCGATCCTTATCATCGGCCTTGCCATCGCAGCATTTCTGCTGGGCGCTCCGCCTGTCTGGATCGCTGTGGGTGCAGTCATACTCGCCGGCATCGGTCTGATTACCGGCGCAACATCGACGCGTCGTCGCGACAAACCGGAATCTGCTGAATAACGACGCCTAAAGATCGATGGCCGGTCGGGCTGCAGCGGAAGCGACGCCAGCCCGGCGCAGCATCATAATGGCGTAGACACCGAGGCTCAACATAACGACAGCTGACGCGATCAAGGGCAGGTACTTGCCGAACGTATAGAGAATTGCACCTAGCAAGGGTCCGAAAATAAAGCCTGCAGGCGGTGCAGCAGAGAGAAGTGCTGCCGCGCTTCCCTGGTCTTCTGGCGGTACGGACAAACTACCCAGCGCATTTGCTGCTGGAACAACCAGCCCCGATCCGGCTCCGGTGACAAGAAATCCCACGCAAAGGGCCCAGAAGGGATGAACGCTGACAGCGATGAGATATCCCGTGCCCACGAGAAATAATCCTACTGGCAGAATATGCGGTGAGGACGGCTTGCGGGGTTGAACATAGCCAAATTGGACGGCGACAAACCCTATGGAAAGTGCAGAGAATGCTATTCCGGTATAGAGAACAGCAGCCTCCTTCGCAGTCCTCAAATCGGTGTCCACGAAGGCATAGCGATCCTCAATGAACCACCCAAGCGTTTGCTGGATCATGGCGACAGCCATGAAGTATATCAGCAGGAACAGAAGGTGAGGTGCAACCCTCGGATCGGTCATCTTCAATGGAACGGGTCTGCCTTTCCCCGGCGCTCTCTCCCTTGTTTTGGGCAGAGCAAAGCCGATAAGCAATGCCGTCGCCCAGCAGAGCACAATCGAGCCCCATATCGGCATGAGCGCGCCGAACGGCGCCAGAAGTGCCGCGCTTGCGGGTCCGATAATCGAGCCAAGCGCCATTGCTGCGCCAAGAAGACCGAGACCGACCGCCCGGTCCTTCGCGGTCGTCGCATCCGTCATTGCCGCCATGCTTGCTGGTTGGAGACCCGGCGAAAGCACACCGAACCAAAGCCGCACGAAGGCAAGAAGCAGGAACGCTGCGAGCCCCGTTACAACACCAGCCAGTGCGGCTGAGAGCGCAAACAGGAACGCCATGTTCATCGCGCCCATGGCAAACAGTGAAAATACCATCACCCGCTTACGGCCAAATTTATCTGCCAACCGGCCCCAGTACGGTATCAGCGCCGCGTAGAGCAGTGTGGAGAGCGTGAGAATGCCGGCCACCTGAATTTCTGTCAGTCCGGCTTGACGGGCAAGCGGTGCAACCACGACGAAGTTGATCGTCATCCCCACACCCATCGCAAGCGATCCGAATGCGATCAGGTATTTTTGCGAAGTCGTCAACGGACGAAGCGGCGTGTCTGTCATCTACAGACCTTACCGGCGTCGATCAGTCTTGCATACGTGTCATGCGACCGCTGACGACAAGCTGCCGGAGCGGCGCTGCGCCGTTGCGTTCAACGGCAGGTCGAGCGTTACTTCGGTCCAGCAGCCGACCTCACTTGAGACATCCATTCGACCGTTGTGCCGTTCGACGAGATCTTTCACGAAGTTCAGTCCGAGCCCCGTTCCTTGTATCCCGGTCGAGGTAGACGCACGGAAGAAACGGCTCGCGATTTTCGGAAGCTCTTCGGCCGGGATGCCAACACCATGATCGCGAATAGAGAGTGCATAGCGGTCTCCGTCTTGCCGCCCCTCGACGGCAATTCTGGGGTTCTTCTGCGAGTATTTGATCGCATTGGAAATCAGGTTGGACAGGATATGATCCATCATCCTGACATCGCCGCAGACTGTCGACGGGAGGTCCTGGAGGTTCAGTGTAAATTCATGCTGCGGTGACAGTTCGCGGTGACGCTCCACGATCTCCTCGATCAGGGCGCAAGGATCGAAAGGTGCGAGGTTGAGATCGAGGTTGCCGGCGGTCAGCTTTGAAGAGTCCAGCGTTCGCTCAACCAGATTGGAAAGGCGCGCGACAGCAGCGCGTATCCGTTCCACGCGATCCTCAACGTCTTCTTTCGGCATCTCCCCGGCAGATTTGCCGATCCGGCGGGCAAGGCCATCAATGATGGCAAGTGGCGTTCGAATTTCATGGCTGGCCATCGCCACGAACTCCGACTGAAGCCGGTTCAGTTCTTTTTCTGCCGCGAGTGATTTTTCCAGCTTCACCGTCTGGCGGTGCAAGGCTTCCGTGCGCTGGCGAACCTTCTCGGACAGATGATCACGGTGCCAGGCAAGCTCCGTATTCAAAGTCTTCATCGCCGCATTCTTCTGCTTCAACTCCTGTCGCGATTTTACGAGCCCCGAGAACGCCCCGAAATAGGACCGGATCAGAGAAAAGATAACGATGCCAACAAGTGCGAAGTTCGCGGCCATCACCATCGTGATGGGGTCGCCCGTGGACATAAAGAATACACACGTAACGCCGGTGACAACTATAAGGCCCGTGAGGGCTGCACGGGGATGCTGAATGCAGGCGAACAGACAGGTGATAAGGGTAACCGCGATGAAGAAGGCGAGATGTCCGCGTTGCATGGGGCCGCCATACGGATAGAGCGAGATGGCCCACACAGCACTGAAAAAGGCTACGAGGATCGCAAGCCGAAACATCGTTTGAAGACGCCCGATATTCTGCTCGTGGGTCAGTTCCTTTCCCCGGATCAGAACCCAGGTAACAAGGCGGACGACTGCGAAAGCGACCATTGCGATCGGGATGTACAGAATCAGCCAATCGGGCGCCACGCCGAAGTAAGTAGACGACAGAGCAATTATGTTCGCGCACAGTATGAAGTAAAACATTGGCATCTGCTGCGACAGGGCTGTCACCTGCGCTTTTGCAAGCTCCAGATCGTCAGCGTGGATGCGAAAGAGGTCCTTCAAGGTAATCGTATACATTCGTGTCTCGGTCCCGGATCAGAGAGCACGACACTAGCAGAGAAGCGTTGAATTTAGCTGAACGTAATCAGGGATTCTTGAAGTCAGGCCGCTGCCAGCCGGTCAGCCTTGGCTTGAAGAAGACGGGCGCGGTCTTCTACCCGCTCCACGATCCGGTCAATCATCTCCGCATTGGAAACCTTGTGGTCGGGCTTGCCGGAAACATACATCATCCCGGCATCCTTGCCGCCCCCGGTGAAGCCAAGGTCTGTCAAAGCCGCTTCGCCAGGGCCGTTTACGACACATCCAATGATTGAAAGCGTGATCGGCTGGGAGATATGGGCCAGACGCTTTTCGAGGGTCTCGACTGTACGGATAACATCGAAGCCCTGACGGGCACAGGACGGGCATGAAATGATGTTCACGCCGCGAGTTCTGAGATTCAGCGATTTCAGGATGTCGAAACCCACCCTGATCTCCTCAACCGGTTCGGCAGAGAGGGAAACCCTGATCGTGTCGCCGATGCCGGCCCAGAGCAGACTTCCCAGACCGATGGAGGACTTTACTGTGCCGCCACGAAGGCCACCGGCTTCGGTCACACCGAGATGCAGCGGCGCGTCAGTGGCCTCTGCAAGGGCTTGATAGGCTGCCACTGTCAGGAAGACGTCGGAAGCCTTCACGGAGATCTTGTACTGGTCGAAGCCGTGATCTTCCAGAATGCGGGCATGATCCAGCGCGCTTTCAACCATGGCTTCGGGGCAAGGCTCGCCATATTTTTCCAGCAGGTGTCGTTCAAGCGATCCGCCGTTTACGCCGATCCGGATTGAGCAGCCATTTGCCTTTGCCGCGTCGATAACCTCACGGACACGGGACGCCTTCCCAATATTGCCCGGATTGATCCTGAGGCACGCCGCGCCCGCCTCGGCAGCTTCAATACCGCGTTTATAATGAAAGTGGATATCAGCCACGAGCGGTACGGCAGACCCGGCTACAATGTGGCGCAGTGCGGCCGTCGAGGCCTCATCAGGGCAGGAAACGCGAACGATGTCGGCTCCGGCTTCGACCAGGCCGTTGATCTGTTCCAGAGTTGCATCGACATCGTCTGTCGGCGTGTTGGTCATCGACTGCACGCTGATCGGCGCGTCACCGCCCACGGGCACGTTTCCCACCATGATCTGACGGGATTTGCGACGTTCAATCGTACGCCAGGGTCGCAGCTGGTTCATCGCCTGTCTCTTTCAGAAACCGAAGTGCTGAGATCGTCCTTCACGTACCGAATACAAGCTTTCTCAGTTCTTAGCTGCGCTTGAAGTGTTGCTGGCCCGAAATCTATATGCGCCGTGTCAGTTTGTTGCTGGACTTGCACCGATAGAAGCTGTCGCTTGTGCCGCAAGCGTTTTGCGAACATCGTCTACCGCTTGATCGAGGCGCATCGAATAGACCGGCGTGCCATCGGCGGCAAAACTCTGATAAGCCGTACCATCAATTTGCCAGACAAACGCTCCGCCATCCCGGGCAGTCACGGTCCATCCCGCGCCAACACGGGGTTTATAGGTCTCTCCGGGGGCCATCTGCCGAGCGATAAAGACAGTCCCGTCAGCACCACGTACCTCTATCCAGCTCCTGCGTGTTGCCAATATGGAAACGTCAAGATTTTGCGCAGTATCGGCGGCCAGGATGCCCGGTCGTTCGACCAACGGCTCGCTTGCGCCATTGAAGGCGATGATCGGTTCCCCGAAAGCGTCGATATTGGGGTCTGCCGACTCTGTGCCAATAACTGAAAACGCAAACGCGCCTGCAGCGATCAGGCAGACACTGAGGATCGCAAACCCGGCAAGCATCGAATGATTGCGATTGGGCCTGTCCAGTTTCTGGATGGCGTGTTCCTGCTCAATGCGCTGTGAAATTGCGCCGCACTGCTCATTGAAATCGATCACAGTGGCCGCGACGTCCATACCCAGTATCCGGGCGTAGTCACGCACATAAAAACTTGCCAGACCTTTGGGGAGCCGCTTGATGCTCATCGCTTCCATGGCCGCGATGTATTCGGGCTTGAGCTTCAATGTCTTGGCAGCGTCGTCCAGAGCCATGCTCTTGTTTAGTCTTGCCGCACGCAACCTGTCACCGACACGGCCCTCTCTCGGTATTGGTGCGTCGACAAGCTGCAAGCGGGGGGGACGCAGCAATCCTGTACGGGTATCGACACCGGATGATGAGTCCAGTCCGGTTGCATTTTCGGCCTTGGTAACCCCTGAACGCATGATTGTATCCGGCCCCGCATCTAGCGTTTTTCATTCGCAAATACTGCGATATTCCCCCGTGCCATTCGTACGAAATCGCACCAGATTTATCAACAGCCTATCGCAATGAATCATACTCTTGCGTCAGGCTTAACAATTCCTTCCGAATGACCCGCTCATCTTTATTCAGAAGTGTGTCGAATTTACGGGTCAGGCTCTGAATATGCAGTTTCTGGACCATGTTCTTGACCGGCCCGATGCTTCCAGCCTGCATCGAGAAGCGACGATAGCCGAGAAGAAGGAGCGCCAGTGCTTCAATAGGGTGTCCGGCAGCCTCGCCGCAGACCGATATCGGAACGTTCATTTCATCGGCATTCTGACGGATGGATTTCAGAAGCTTTAGAAATCCGGGTGTCAGAACCGAGTATCTGTCGGCGACGCGGCGATTGTTTCGATCTGCTGCAAAATAGTACTGATGGAGGTCGTTGCTGCCGACTGAAAGAAAGTCGACCTCGCCAGCAAGTGAATTGAAGGAGTCGGCGAACGCTGGCGTCTCGATCATGGCCCCGATCTGTACAGATGACGGCGGGTTATCACCGCGCGACGTGCGCCAGTCTATCTCGCGCAACAGCAAGGCCTTGGCCTCCCGAAATTCGTCCGGCGTCGTGATCATCGGAAACATGACCGAGAGTTCGCGACCTGAAGCAGCACGGATCAAGGCCCGCATCTGCCGGCGGAACAAGCCCTTCTTGTCGAGCGCCAGCCTCACCGAACGCCAGCCCAGTGCAGGATTTTCCTCACGGTTTGCCGCAAGCGTTGGAAGGAGTTTGTCGCCACCAAGATCGAGTGTTCTAAACAGAACCGGACGCTTGCCGGCCTTGTCCAGAACGTCCGAATAGAACTGCACCTGCTCGTCGATCTTTGGCAGTCGTTCGGAGACCAGGAACTGAAACTCGGTACGAAACAGCCCGATCCCTTCGGCGCCGCTGGCATCCAGTTGCTCCATATCGAGCGACAACCCGGCATTCATCATCAAGGTGACGCCCACGCCGTCGCGCGACATGGCCTTTGTGTCACGGATTGCGGCGAACGCAGCAAGCCGCTGACTACGCAAGGCCAGACGGTTCTGAAAGCTCGCCAGCATCTCGCTGTCGGGACGCAGGTGCACGATACCGTTTTCAGCATCGGCAACCACCGTATTGCCTTCCTCCACGCTGGTCATCAGGCGTGACAGACCGACGATTACCGGCAAGCCCAGCGCGCGCGCGACAATGACCGAATGAGACCCCGCGCCTGCTTCTTCCAGAAGCAGGGCTTTCAGGCCCGCATTGCGGTATTCGAGCAAATCAGCGGGCCCCAGCCGCCTCGCGATCAGGATGGCACCGTCAAGATGCGCGCCGCGAAAGCTATGGTCGCGCCCCGCAAGCTGGCGCAGCAGGCGGTTATCCAGATCTTCAAGATCATGAAGCCGTTCGCGAAGATAGGCGTCTGTTGCGCTTTCCAGCCTCGCCCTGTGCTCACGGCGGGCGCGGTCGACGGCCGCTTCGACCGAAAGACCGGTCTTGACCGCTTCAAGCAATCTGGCGGCCCAGGACGGATCGTGAGCAAGCTGGCGATAGGTCTCGAGAATGTCCCGTGTCTCTCCAGCGAGCGGTGACATGTTCTGGACGAGCATTGCATCGACCTGCGTCCGCAAGCTGTTGAGCGCGGCCTCCAGACGCCGTGCCTCTGCCGCGCTGTCGGAACTGAAGAACTCCGCGGCGACAACGACCGGATCGTGCAGATGTGCGGGCCCGATTGCAATACCGTCACCCAGCGCCCTGCCTTTCATCTTCGATGGGCCGGAGGGGCGCAATGCCAGACCTGTAAGCACTCCGCTGGCGTCGTTTGCTTCGGAGGACACGATTTCTGCCAGCACCATCGCGATGGTCTGAAGCGTCTCTACTTCCTCGTCGTCATAAATCCTGTGGGTCCGGTTCTGCACGGCAAGCACACCGATGACCCGGCCACCCCTGAGGATCGGGACGCCCAGAAACGCGTGATAGGGATCTTCACCCGTCTCGGGCCGGTAGCTGAAGTTTGGATGGTGTGGGGCATTCTGTACACGAAGCGGTTTGGCCCGCCCGGCAAGATAGCCAATCAAACCCTCGTTGGACGCCAGCCGCGTCCGTCCGACAGCTTCAGCCTTCAGGCCTTCCGTGGCGACAAGTTCGAACTGACCGTTTTCCAGCCGCAGATAGATCGAGCAGACGTCGGCGACGAGCGAGACAGCAACAAGCTCCACCACCCCGGCAAGACGTTCTTCCAGCGAGCGTCCCTGCGCCATCAGCTCGCGCAGACGCGTCATGAGAAGGCGCGGCGTCGCTGCGCCAGACGGGCTTACCACGGAAAACACTCCGTCCTGCACATGGCCGGTGGCACGCGGCTACCGGGCATCGAGATCGTAAGCCGTATGGAGCGCACGTACTGCAAGCTCCGTGTATGACGCGTCGATCAGGACCGAAATCTTGATCTCCGACGTCGAGATGACCTCGATATTTATGCCCTTGGCCGACAGCGCTTCGAACATTGCCTTGGCAACGCCGGTATGGCTGCGCATACCCACACCGATAACGGATACTTTCGCGACATCTGTTTCGACGTGAAGTTCCTCATACCCGATCGCCTCCGCATGCTCTTCCAGAACCGAACGTGCAAGAACGCTGTCGCGCTCGCCGCAAGTGAAGACCAGGTTCGCGCGCTCGCGTCCGCGCGCATGCGCCTGCACAATCATGTCCACATTCACGCCTGCGACGGCAAGGCTGGTAAAGATCTTGGCGGCGACGCCTGGATGATCGGAAACGCCAAGTAGCGTTATCTTGGCTTCATCACGACTGTAGGCGATCCCGCTAACGACTTGCTTTTCCACGATTTCATCCTCATCGCATACCAGTGTTCCGGGGTTTTCCTCGCCAGCTGCCACGAAGCTGGAAAGAACCCTTACCGCCACCTTGTGGTTCATGGCCATTTCGACGGAGCGCGTCTGCAGCACTTTGGCTCCCAACGATGCCATTTCGAGCATTTCTTCATACGAAATGCGCTCTATCCGACGTGCTTTCGACACGATCCGCGGGTCTGTTGTGTAGATGCCATCCACGTCGGTGTAGATGTCACATCGTTCGGCTTTGAGCGCAGCCGCTATTGCGACAGCAGAGGTATCTGACCCCCCTCGGCCAAGAGTGGACACGCGCCCATCTGGCGTCACGCCTTGAAAGCCGGCCACAATGCCGATTTCTCCGCGGCTCAAACTGTCTGGGAGGCTGTTGCTGCCCATTCCGAGAATGCGCGCCTTGGCATGTGTTCCGTCTGTCTCCAGCGGAAGCTGCCAACCAAGCCAGGACCGTGCCTGACACCCACGCGCCCGTAAGGCGAGAGCGAGTAATCCGCTGGTCACCTGTTCGCCCGACGAGACCACGACATCGTATTCGTCATCCAGTCCGATACCAGGAGCATTGCCGCCATAAGCGAGGTTTGCAAGTTCGACGAGTCTGTTGGTCTCACCTGCCATTGCCGAAACGACCACGGCGATCTCGTGCCCGCGCGCAGCCTGGGCGGAAACAAGATCGGCGACATGATTGATACGGACGAGGTCGGCAACCGAGGTTCCGCCGAACTTCATGACTATTCTAGACATGGGTGCAATTGATCACATGATGTTGACGGGGGAGGGCGATCGGACAAACTGCACTCTATTAGAATGCGTTGTAGCGCAGTGCAAACTGGTCAGGAGTGTATCGGATGACCCATGCCGCAAATGCAAGCCCCGTAACGGCCCGTTCGCCCAGCATCGATGCAGACGAAGTCGCTAAGTTTTCCGCCATCGCCGCGGACTGGTGGGACCCGAAAGGCAAGTTTCGTCCGCTCCACAAGTTCAATCCGGTGCGGCTGGACTTCATCCGCCGTACGATCTGCGATCATTTCGGACGAGGCGGAAATACGGATAAGCCACTTTCCGGCCTTCGTCTTTTGGATATCGGATGCGGGGGAGGTCTGGTCAGCGAGCCTATGGCGCGGCTGGGCGCGGATGTTACCGGGGTTGATGCGAGCGAGGCCAACATCAAGACGGCCATGGTACACGCCCGCGAGAGTGGTGTGACGGTAGACTACAGGGCGGGCACGGCTGAGGGACTGCTCGATGCAGGTGAGTCTCTTTTCGACGTTGTCTTGAAATCTTGAGGTTGTTGAACACACCGCCAATCCGGAGACCTTCATTGCAGATTGTGGCCATCTGGTTGCGCCGGGCGGTCTGATGATTGTGGCAACGCTGAACCGGACGCCGAAAGCCTTTGCGCTTGCAATCGTCGGGGCGGAATATGTTCTTGGCTGGTTGCCACGCGGGACCCATGAGTTTTCCAAGTTCGTCCGTCCGGACGAGATCGAACGGGGCGCGATGCGCGCAGGCCTTGCCAGCGACGCTGCGCAGGGCGTGACGTATAATCCGCTAATGGACAAATGGTCTCTCTCGTCTGATACGAGCGTAAATTACATGGTCGTCTGTAGAAAAGCTCGCTGACATGCCGAAACATGTATCCCCTTCGGACCGAACGGCCCACATCCTCGACTTCTGGATCGGCGATGCCTGGGACACGATTGCCGCCGCCAAGGAGAAGGGAAGCCTCTGGTTTCGGAAGTCACTGGAAACAGACGCTCAAATCTCAACGCTGTTTCTCGAGGACCTGGCATCCATCGCTTCCGGCGAATGGCGCAGTTTCGAGGCGGTGGGCCCGAAAGGGCTTCTAGCCAGCATCATTGTGCTCGACCAGTTCAGCAGAAACATCTTCAGGGGCATGCCCGGCGCGTTCGAGAACGATGCGCTCGCTTTGAAACTGACCCTACGTGGCCTCTCGCAAGGGATGCATCACGACTTCTCGGAAGTTGAGGTCCAGTTCATGCTGATGCCTTTGATGCATGCCGAGGACGAAGACATCCAGGCGGACAGCGTGGCCTGTTTTGAAAAATTGGCAGACGGGGCGCGCGAGCAATTCAGCGACGAGATGGCCAGCGTTTTGGATTTCGCAGTCCGCCACAAGAAAATCATAGACAGGTTCGGGCGGTATCCTCACCGCAACGCCACTCTCGGACGCGCGTCGACGTCTGACGAAATCGCCTTTCTGAAGGAACCTGGCTCGTCATTTTAAACCGGGGGGCATCAGTTCAATTTTTTGGTTTCGTCCGGTGTCTTTGGAGCAATGATGTCAGGTAGCGGTTGAGCCGGAACACCATCTTCCGCAAGCTCCCGGACTTCACCTGGCGTTACCTTGCCCCAGACGGGTTTTTCCGGAAGATCGCCCGAATGCATCTGCCGGGCAGTGGTTGCGAAGTTTTCGCCAACATACTCGAAGTTGTTTGCGACGTGGTCACGCATCCGGCGAAGCGCAGTCCCGAAATCCGCGGCAGATATGCCAGATGCATCGCGTGATTTCGTGCCTGAAACCATCGGAGACATGATTTGCTTTACCACCGCGTGTCCTTCGCAGTTCGGACACGAAAGCAGGGCTGCGTCGCGCTGCATGTCGAAGGAATCGGATGACGAAAACCAGGCTTCGAAATGCTCGTCGCACGTTACGCAGCGGAGCGCGTATTTCACCATGGGACGTTCGGGTCAGGTCTGGCCATCGGATTTCAGCATCGCATCAAGTTTGCCGTTCTGCTCCAACGCCATCAGGTCATCGCTGCCACCGACATGTTTGCCTTGAATGAAGATCTGCGGGAACGTGCGTGCGCCCCCTGAACGTTCGACCATTTCGGCCTTCTTGGCAGGGTCCATTCCGGCATCGATATGCGAGTAGGCCACACCTTTCTTGTCCAGCAGACCCAGAGCACGGGTGCAATATGGACAGAACTGGCGGGTGTAGATCGTTACGTCAGTCATGCAGGTCTCCTGTTGCAAGCTGTCATATAAGAACGTTCGTTGGGGCGACAACGCGCGCAAGCGTTACCACACAAACGTCCGCTGCTCCCGCGCGAAGAAGGGCCCGGGTGCAGCCATCGAGGGTCGCCCCGGTCGTCAGCACATCATCGATCAAGATGAGACGCCTGCCTTTGACGCGAGCTTCCATGCTTTGACGAACCGAGAACGCACCCCTCATATTCAGACGTCGTTGCCGCGCCGTCTTGTGTCCCTGATGCGCTGTGTGGCGCGTCCGGACCAGTGCGGAATGCCACACCGGAATGTCTGCGTGTCTTGAAACGGCGCTGGCCAACCATCCGGCCTGATTGAACCCACGTGACACCAGCCGTCGTGGATGAAGGGGGACCGGAACCAGAGCGTCGGCTTCACTGAGCAAACCGGCTCCTGCATCGCTCATCCAGCGACCGAACAGGGAAAGGCCCTCCCTGCGTCCGGCCCGTTTCAGCTGTAGAACCAGCCGCCGGGAAGCGTCGTCATAGACCAGAGGTGCACGCGCAGTACGGTATCTAGGTGGCCGGGCAATGCAGGCCGCGCAGCTGGTAACGACACCATCATCAATCTCGAACGGCGTTCCGCAGATACCGCAGGTCGGATCAACAATGAAGGTAAGGTCCGCCCATTCGGGGGCTGCCAACGGGCCGGGCCCGTGTAGGGCGCGATGGGAGAGCAATGAGCGCTGCGGCCAGATGAAGTTCAGAACTCCTGAGGTCGTGACGCCGAAAGGGAGCCTCGCTATCGCGCCCCTGGCATTGGCAATCCCGCGCCGATTGGCCATATCGCCCTCATGTCCAGCCACGATCCATCAATGGTGTTCGATCAGACCCGTTTGCGCAAGCGGCGCGATCGGGCCGTTCGCAGTTATGATGAAATTGCCTTCCTCAAGCGCCGCCTGAGTGCAGACTTGGAAGACCGGGTTGCCGCGACTTCCAGAACGTTTGCGCGTGTTCTGGATATCGGAGCACATCGCGGCGAAGCTGGTGCGGCGGTCGCCCATCTCGCGGAGATGACTGTGTCGATGGATGCTTCGCCGCGGTTTGCCACGCGGCTCGATACGCTTTCGATAGCCGGTGATCCGGAAATGATGCCGTTCCATGAGGAAAGCTTTGATCTCGCCGTAAGTGTTCTGGCGTTGCACTGGGCAAACGACTTGCCGGGTGCCTTGATCCAGATTCGCCGCGCGTTGAAACCTGATGGCTTCTTCGTGGGAGCCATGCTGGGCGGCTCGACGTTAACCGAGTTGCGCCAGGCACTGCTCGAGGCGGAAACCGATCTGCTGGGCGGCGCGCAAATGCGGGTGTCTCCGTTTGCTGATGCATTGGACGCATCGGGCCTTTTGCAGCGGGCCGCTTTGCGCTGCCGGTCGCTGACCGGGACCGTTTCACGCTCCGCTATGACAGCCTTTTCCATGTGTTGCGTGATCTGCAGGCCTCTGGCGAGACACATGCTCCGGCAAAGGCTCAAGGCCCGCTGCAAAGACGTGTCCTCGCCCGCGCCGCAGACATCTATGCAGACCGCTTTGCACATCCCGATGGACGGGTGCGCGCGACTGTAGACGTTATCTGGTTGGCAGGGTGGGCACCGCATGCATCCCAGCCCAAACCCAAACGTCCAGGAAGCGCAACTCACAGGATCGCGGATGCGCTGGGGGTAAAAGAAATCATAACCGGTGAAACGCCTGACGGGCGAGCCGGGTAACGCGAGAAGATGCGAGGCATCAGCCGGCCTCGGCTGCGTCCCATTCAGTTTTCAAGGTTTCGAAGCTGCTTTGGGTCGACGTGCCGATTGTGGTCATGGCGGCCGCAAGCCCGATTACGATCAAACCGGCTATCAGCGTATATTCGATGACGGTTCCGCCGGAGCTGTCCCGCCAGACGCGTCCCATGAAGTGACCGAGGCGACTCATGTTGAGGGTCCGTACCAGCGGTCGAGAAAGCCGAAAAGCGGTATATCAGCCTGCGGTGCCGGATAGGTAGACAGCCGCGAGGGTGCCACCCAGGCAAGATCCTGATGCTCACGGGGCTGCATTTCGCCGGTCCATGCGCGACACTCGAAGACCGGCATCACCAGATGGAACGTATCATAGGCATGAGAGGCGAAGGTCAGAGGGGAAAGGTCTGCTGGCGCGATGTCTACGGCCAGTTCTTCCTCAAGCTCGCGGATCAAGGCAGCCTCCGGTGTTTCACCGGCTTCGATCTTGCCACCTGGCAGTTCCCATAATCCGGCCATGCTCTTCCCTCTCGGACGCTGTGCAAGCAGAATGTCTCCATCCGGCGAGATGAGGGCAGCGGCAGCTACATAGACGACTTTCATGCCCGCTTTCCGTTATAGGAGTGTCTGCTGAAGTAGCGGCTAAATTTCGAGGTCAGGTTCGATACGCGCCGTTAATCGTGACGTAACCATGCGTCAGGTCGCATGTGTAGACGCGCGACGTGCCCGCCCCCACGCCGACATCGACGGAAATTGCGATGTCGTCCCGTGCGACCACCGCACTCGCGGCCTCCTCCGAATAGTCCTCTGCACGCCGACCCTTTTCGGCAACCGTTACATCACCGAACCGGATGGTGAGCGCATCCCGGTCAATCGTCTCGCCGCTCTTGCCGACCGCCATCACCACGCGCCCCCAATTGGCATCTGAAGCCGCCAGGGCCGTCTTGACCAGCGGCGAGTTGGCTATGGAAGCAGCGATTATCCGCGCAGATGCATCGCTGGACGCTCCGCTGACGTTAACGGTCACGAATTTCGTCGCGCCCTCGCCGTCACGTACCAGCAGATGAGCCAGTTCGAGGAGGGTGTCGTAAACGGCAGCTGAAACCGGCGCGAAACGGGGATCGTCTTCGGTTTCGATCATGTCGCCGCCGGCTGCCCCTGTAGCGAACAACATAAGGGTATCGCTAGTGGACGTATCGCTGTCGACGGTGATGGAATTTAGGGTCGGCGTAACGTGGGTCGACAGAAGCGACTGGCAAAGCGAGGGGCTCAGCGGCGCATCTGTAAAGACGTAGGCAAGCATGGTTGCCATATTCGGTGCGAGCATGCCGGAACCCTTGGCGATGGCACTGATCGCATATGTTGCGTCTCCGGCCTTGAAAGTGCGACCTGCACCTTTGGCAAAAGTGTCCGTTGTCATGAAGGCCGAAGCGAGTGTTTGCCAGTCCGGCTTTTCCTTGAGGTTCGGCCAGTTTACAACAACACAATCCGCAACTTTCTCTGGCGCCAAAGGCTCACCAATCACGCCCGTAGCGGCGAGATAGATCGTTTCCCGTGTGGCACCTGAGGTGTCGCCCACGGCTGCAAGAGTCGCATCATTCTTTGCGATCCCTGCCTCACCGGTGAAGGCATTGGAATTTCCTGCATTGACGACAAGCGCGCTTGCGCGTCCTGCCGAGCGCCGCAAGGCAGACCGGCACCAGTCAACATCTGCGGAACGTGTCGCAGACTTCGTGAATACCCCTGCACAGGCGACCGGCTCAGGAAAGTGAACGATCAACAGGTCGTCGCGCGAAGTACCATAAAGGCCGATCGACGCTGTCGTTGCTCGTAATCCTCTTATTTCAGGTAGGTCCGGAAACCGGTCGGGTGCAAGCGGTGAGCGGGCGGGAGCAGTCTTCATTGCTGTGTAGCCTCGGTGTCGGCCACGCCTTCGGGAGAAGTCCTCATCAACTTGCGGCTCGTCCACTGCGTCACCTGCATCTGCGTCGGCGTCGACTTCTTCTGCAGGCTTCAGCAAATCATCGTCTGCCAGTTCACGCGCCTGTTCGAAGGCATCGCGCCGGTCGGTTTCCGTAATGGTTTCGATCCTTGCCTCGGCGCGCAATTGTTTCAGAACACGGCTGATTTCCGAAAGCGTCAGAAACTGCACGATTTTGGGCCGGGTTTCGGCAAGACTTCTTGGGGCTTCCACGCGGCGATCATCCACCTTGAGAACATGCCAGCCCAATTCGGTCTGGAATGGTCTGGAGAGCTGTCCGGTTCGCGTCGACTTGATGACGCTGGTGAAGGGCTCGTTCATTTCCTCGGGCACGACATAGGCAATCAGACCGCCCTCTGCGTTCGTCTCACGATCAATTGAATGGGTAAAAGCCAGTTCCGCGAATTCGGCACCGTTACGAAGCTCGCGGGCAAGCTTGTCGGCTTCGGCACGGGTCTCGACCAGAATATGGCGGATGAGGACTTCCTCGCCCATCTGCTGAAGGTCCGCCTGCGCTTCATACATTTCAACGATTGCATCCTCGTCGACTTCAAGCGCGACGAGGTTTTCGACAAGGACATTGCCGAGAATACGCTCCCTGGCCGCTTCCAGCCGATGGCGGGCATTTTCGTCTTTGTCCAGACCGCGATTGACGGCTTCCTGAGCGAGAAGTTTCTGGTCGATCAATTGTTCGAGAATCTGGCCGAAGACCGGGTCGGTGATGGCGAGGCTGTCGCCAACTTCCAGCAAGCCTTGTGATGCAGCCTCAAGCTCAACTTCGTTTGCCAGTATGGTTTCGCCGTTGACGACAGCAGCCACAGCCGGATCGATAACGAAGGGCTGGCCGACCGATTGAGGTGTCGGCTCTGGCCGGTCGCAGGCCGCGAGTGCGAGCATTGCGGCAATCAAAAATCGCATGGAAAATGATCCCGGCATTATATCCTTCCTGTCGCGTCGCGCAGACCGTTCATTGACACCCTACAGGCGGCTTCATAAGTCTTCCCGTACATCGGGTCGAGAGGGTTGGCGCGCCTCCCTTATAAGGTTATTCGGCGTCGCACCGAATTCGGGAAGCCCAGTCGCATACAACCGGTATCACCATGATCAAATATGCTAAAAAGTTTTTCGGCTCTGCAAACGAGCGCCAGCTTCGTCCGTATCGCGAGCGCGTTAACCGGATAAACGGTCTCGGTGCTGAAATCGGCGCACTTTCCGACGACGCCTTGCGAGCCAAGACTTTGGAATTCAAGGCCAGGCTGGCGAAGGGAGCAACACTCGATTCCCTGCTTGAGGAAGCATTCGCGGTTGTTCGCGAAGCGGCCGACCGTACGCTCGGCCAGCGCCATTATGACGTCCAGTTGATCGGCGGAATGGTTCTTCACGCGGGCAACATCGCCGAAATGCGTACCGGCGAAGGCAAGACGTTGGTCGCGACCGCGCCTGCCTATCTGAATGCGCTAACTGGCCGGGGCGTCCACGTGATTACCGTGAACGATTACCTGGCCAGCCGCGACGCTGAATGGATGGGGCAGGTTTACGGTTTCCTCGGCCTCAAAACGGGCGTCATCGTCCACGGACCGGACGATAATGCGCGGCGTCAGGCCTATGCCGCTGATATTACATACGGCACAAACAACGAATTCGGTTTTGACTATCTCCGCGACAACATGAAGTTCTCGCTTGAGGAAATGGTCCAGCGGGGACACCATTTTGCAATCGTCGATGAGGTGGACTCCATTCTCATTGATGAAGCCCGTACCCCGCTCATCATCTCTGGTCCGACGGATGACCGTAGCGAGCTTTACCAAAAGATCGACGCCATTATCCCGCAACTGGAGTCCGGCGACTTCGAACTGGACGAGAAAGCCCGTTCGGTGGTGTTCACCGAAGACGGCAATGAGAAGATCGAAACGCTGCTGACAGAGGCCGGGCTTCTTGAGGGGTCGATGTACGATCCCGAGAACGTCACGATCGTGCATCACTCAAATCAGGCACTGCGCGCGCACCGGCTTTTCACCCGTGACAAGGATTATATCGTCAAGGGCGGTCAGGTCATGCTGATCGACGAGTTTACGGGCCGCATGATGGAAGGACGCCGCCTGTCTGAAGGTTTGCATCAGGCGATCGAGGCGAAGGAACGCGTCGATATCAAACCCGAGAACCAGACGCTCGCATCAATCACCTTCCAGAATTACTTCCGCCTCTATGAGCGGCTGTCAGGTATGACGGGCACGGCCGAAACTGAAGCGGCCGAATTTCAGGACACTTATGGTCTGCGTGTCTTTGACATTCCAACCAACAAGCCTGTCATGCGGATCGATGACGATGATGTCGTCTACCGGACCGCCAAAGAAAAATACAAGGCTATCATCGAGGAGCTGAAAGAGTGCCACAAGCGTGGCCAGCCGGTGCTTCTGGGAACGGCATCCATCGAGAAGTCCGAACTGATTTCGACCCTTCTGGCGAATGCGAAGATCCCTCACGAAGTGCTGAATGCGCGTCATCACGAGCGCGAAGCCTTCATCGTGGCCGACGCGGGTGTTCCGGGTGCGATCACGGTAGCGACGAACATGGCCGGACGCGGCACGGATATTCAGTTGGGCGGCAACCTGGAAATGCAGGTTGAGGCCGCAACGGCCGCGCGTGCAGAAGAGCTTGGACGTGAACTCACCGCTGACGAAATCAAGGAGATCACCTCGCGCCTGAAGGCCGAGATCAAGGTCAAGAAGGATCAGGCGCTTGCCGCTGGCGGTCTGTTCGTTCTGGCGACTGAACGCCATGAGAGCCGCCGCATCGACAATCAGTTGCGCGGTCGTACAGGACGGCAGGGCGATCCGGGAAGGTCCAAGTTCTTCATCTCTCTTGAAGACGATCTCCTGCGAATTTTTGCGGCCGAAAGGCTGGACGAAATCATGAAGCGGCTGGGCATTCGTGAGGACGAAGCGATTGTGCATCCCTGGATGAACAAGGCGCTCGAGACCTCACAGAAGAAAGTCGAGCAGCGCAATTTCGAGATGCGCAAGAACCTTCTGAAGTACGACAACGTTACCAATGATCAGCGCAAGGTCATTTTCGAGCAGCGCATTGACTTCATGCGCGACAACGAGATTGCCGAAACCGTGCGTGAGATGCGCAACGATACCGTCGATGAGATGATCACCCGGGCCATGCCAGAACGGTCCTATGCCGAACAATGGGACATTGACGGGTTGGAAGCGGACGTTGAGGAATACCTGAACATGCGCCTGCCGGTGCGCGAATGGTCCGCCGAGGAAGGTGTCGCCAACGAAGAAGTCCGGGCGAGAATTGTAGAGGCCGTTGAACAGGCATATGCGCGCAAGGCAAGCGAGATCGGATCGGATCGGATGCGCTGGATCGAAAAGCAAATCCTGCTGCAGATGATGGATGCACGCTGGCGCGAACACCTCGCACAGCTTGATCAGCTTCGCTCGGTTATTCATCTGCGCAGTTATGGTCAGCGTGATCCGTTGAACGAGTTCAAGTCCGAGGCTTTCCGCCTGTTTGAGACGATGCTGAACGATCTACGCTCGAGTGTGACGCAGACACTCATGCGCTTGCAATTGCAGCAACCGGACGACGCGAACTCAGAGCCGTGACCCGGCGTCACAGACAGTTCAGGTCTGAGCCAGCACTCAATAGTATCTCGAGGATGGACAGATGACCGAACGTGTCCGCCCCTTTCGGATCGACATATCCGAAGAGACCCTTAGCCGCATATCGAAGCGGGTCGCTGACTACCGCTTCTTTCCGGCTCCGGCCGATGACGGTTGGCAGTACGGTACATCTACGGCGGTTCTGAAAGAGTTCGTTGCGCACTGGCAGTCAGGATATGATTGGCGTAGGGAAGAAGCCAACCTGAATCGATGGCCGCATTACAAGACTGAGATCGACGGGCTCGATGTTCACTTTGTCCATGTCGTCGGTGAGGCGGGGGGCAAGCGTCCCTTGCTCATCACACACGGTTGGCCCGGGTCGTTTTTCGAATTCTGGAAAGTGATAGAGCGGCTGGCATTTCCGGGCCGTCATGGCGGGAACAATGCGGATGCCTTCGATCTAGTGATCCCGTCACTGCCTGGATACGGGTTCTCCGGCAAGCCGCACAAACCCTTTGGTCAACGCGCGACCGCAGCGCTGTTTGATACCCTGATGCGGGAGCGTCTCGGATATGACCGCTATCTGGCGCAGGGTGGGGACTGGGGCGGTCTGGTGACTTCATGGCTCGGTTTCGACCACGGCGCCGAGGCAGCCGGGGCAGGGTGCTGTGCCATTCATCTCAACATGATCGGCTTTCGACCCACGCCTGCAACGCCGCAAACCCCCGGCGAGACCGCTTGGCTGAAGCGGACCCAGTCTGCCATGCAGCAAGAAGGTGCGTATTTCTCACAGCAAGCAACGAAGCCCCAGACACTAGCGCTGGCACTGATGGACTCGCCGGTCGGACAACTCGCCTGGATCCTGGAAAAATTTCACGGTTGGTCAGACTTGAAAGACGGAGATCTCGGCAGCCGCTTCACCAAGGATGAATTGCTCACCAATGTGATGATTTATCTTGTGAGCAAATCTTTCGCGACAAGCGTCTGGTATTACAACGCATTATTCATTGAAGGCGGCATGAGCTTGCCGGACGCTCAGCGATGCGAAACGCCGACGGGGTTCGCAAATTTTCCAGGCGAGAAGCTCTACGCGCCGCCACCGCGAAGCTGGTGCGACCGGGCCTACAACATCGTCCACTGGACGGACATGCCGGAAGGCGGACACTTCGCAGCTATGGAACAGCCGCAACTGTTTACCGATGATGTTCGAGCCTGGGCACGCTTGTTCGACTAAAGCGGCCGCCTAGTTCAGGCCTTCGCGGCCGATCGCGTAAAACCGTTCCTTGCGCTGCGCCCTGAGCTCGTCGGACGAAAGTTTCTCCAGCTCGATGAGGGCCCGCTCCATTGCGTTTCCGACTGAACGAATAGTGCCTTCTGCATCCCGATGCGCCCCACCGGTCGGCTCGGGGATGATCTCATCTACAATCCGGTTTTTCAGAAGTTCCTCCGCTGTGATCTTCATCGCTTCGGCGGCGTCCTTGGCACGGGCAGCATCGCGCCAGAGGATTGAGGCGCAGCCTTCCGGAGAGATGACTGAGTAGATGGAGTGTTCGAGGATAAGTACCTTGTTGGCAGAAGCGATCCCGACCGCTCCGCCTGACCCGCCTTCCCCCACAATCGCCGCGATGATGGGGACGCCAAGGGTAAGGCAGCGCTCGGTCGAGCGTGCAATAGCTTCGGCCTGGCCGCGCTCTTCGCCGGCCTTGCCCGGAAAGGCACCGGCCGTGTCGACAAACGTCAGCACAGGCAAGTTGAACCGCTCAGCAAGAGTCATCAACCGCACGGCCTTGCGGTACCCCTCGGGATGCGCCATGCCGAAATTATGCTTGATACGGGTCTCGGTCGTGCGCCCTTTTTCATGACCGATCGCCATGACTGAGCGTCCTCTGAACCGGCCCATGCCACCCAGAAGGGCCTGATCGTCGCCAAAGTTTCGGTCACCGGACAGCAAGACAAAATCAGTCAGCAAATGGTCGACATAGTCCGTGAAGTGCGGGCGGTCCTGATGGCGTGCGACTTTCGTCTTTTTCCACGCATCGAGGTTGCGATAGGTGTCGTGCAAAAGCTTGGAAGACTTGTCTTTCAGCTTGCCCAGCTCATCGCTGATCGGGGGCCCGTCCTTGGCTTGCGAGAGCTTTTCTAGCTCGGCAATCTTCTTCTCCAGTTCAGCGACTGGTTTTTCAAAATCAAGGAAATGCGTCATTGGCTGATCTTTCAGTCCGTCTTTGGCGGAATGCGCGAGTATAGCGCGGGTCACTGGTCAGGATGCAAGCGGGCTCACCGGTGCCACATCTCCATAGACGACGAAATACGGATTATCATATCCGCGTTCAACCTTGCCATACGACAGAGGCTGGTTTTCCAGCGTGAGAACCCGGGCGCCCGCGGCCTGTGCTACGGCGTGCCCTGCAGCGGTGTCCCACTCCATGGTGCGTCCCATCCGGGGGTAGATGTCAGCCTCGCCAGTTGCCACGAGACAAAACTTCAGCGACGAGCCAACGGAACGTGTGTCTGCTATCGGAAAATGTTCAAGAAAGGCATCCGTATCGGGTGACCGGTGGCTGCGTGAGGCCACTGCCGTGAGACCGGCCTCCGGCGCCTTGCGTATGGTCAGTTCATGCCTGTCCAACAATTCGGGGAATTGTCCGCCTTCGTTGATGTTTGCCTGCCAGGCAGAGCCGGGCCCCACCGGCGACAAAGAGTCGACCCGTGGCAGGCGCAAACACCACTCCGATGACCGGCCAGCCGTGTTCGATAATGGCGATGTTTACAGTGAAATCTTCCTTGCGCTCGGTGAAAGACCGCGTTCCGTCAAGTGGGTCCACCAATGCAAATCGGTCGCCTACGTCCGGTATATGACCGGCCGACGCTGCCTCTTCGGCAATCACTACAAGGCCGGGATCGAGCTCCCGTAAGCGTGCAAGAATAAGACGCTCGGCGTCCCGGTCTGCTTTCGTAACAGGAGAGTCGTCATCCTTTCGCTCGACGTCGAACCCGGCGCGAAAGACGTCCATTATGACTTTGCCGGCATCAATCGCGATCACGGCCAGTGCGTCCGTGAAGGCCGTTCGTTGCTCAGAAGTCATGACATGTCCTGAAATAGGTCCCGCCCTTACACCTTGAGGGCCGGGGGAAATTGGAACGGGCCGCTCAATGAGCGGCCCGCCGGTTTCCCTCTTTCGAGGAAGTTTGATTGTCGACGGAGACTACTCGCCGTCTGCTTCGCGAAGGTTGACCGCTTTCGGACCCTTGCCACGATTGTCTGCTGCGAGGTCGAAGATAAGCTTCATGCCGTCCTCCACACCCGGGAGGCCCGAACGCTCGATCGCAGAAATATGAACAAACACGTCAGCGCTGCCGTCGTCAGGTGTAATGAAGCCAAAGCCACGATCCTGATTGAAGAACTTCACCGTACCGGTGACGCCTTCTTTCTCGATCTGTGGAGCTCCACCGCCACCACCTGCGCCGCCGCCACCACCGCCGCCGGGACGACCACGACCACCGCCGCCGCCGCCATATCCGCCGCCACCGCCGTAACCGCCGCCACCGCCGCCGTAACCGCCGCCGCCGCCATCACGATCGCCGCCGCCGCCACGGTAACCACCGCCGCCGCCACCGCCGCCGCGATAACCGCCGCCGCCACCGCCGCCGCGGTAACCACCGCCACCGCCGCCGTCACGATCGCCGCCGCCTGCACGGTATCCGCCACCGCCGCCGCCGCGGTAACCACCGCCGCCGCCGCCGCCGCGATAACCGCCGCCGCCACCAGCTGATGGCCGTTCACCGCCGGACTGGAAGCCCATCTCGCGGGGCTGTGCACCGCCTTGAAAACCTTCAGAGCTGTCAGAGGAGAAATTATCATCGCCAAATTCACGTCGTCCGCCGCGCTTTGGCCGCTTGTCACGATCCTCACCGCGGTCGCGGCGTGGTTCGTCGTCATCAAAATCCATGTGTAGTTTCCGTTTTCTCTCGTAACGCTCCGACCTAATGCGTCCTGGCCGTATCTGTTCCGTTTTGGGTGCTCAATTCATACTCTTTGAATGCAGACTGCAACTCAGCCGGTATTCTCGACGCCACACCAATATGCCCTAAACAGGCGAACTCTACAAACCTTTTCGAAAAGCGGCCTTGCAAGTCCGGCCTTATATCAACTCAGGTTGTCTCAACGGTAACCTGGACTGCGGATCAGTGCGGTTTCCCGACAAGGGCGCAAATACGCTCGAGCCCGATACGATCTGATTGAGTGAACGCCGCAGGGTCTTCGGAATCGACGTCCAACACGGCCAGCAATTGGCCGCCCGGATCGAAAACCGGGACGACGATTTCCGAGTTCGAACGGGAATCGCAGGCGATATGCCCCGGGAAAGCGTGCACATCGTCCACCACTTGCGTCTCGCGGGTTTCTGCAGCCATGCCACAGACCCCCTTGCCAAACGGGATTCTGAGACAGCCAAGCGTGCCGCGATATGGCCCTACCACGAGTTCCTGGGCATTCTCCGGCGCCACGCAGTAGAAGCCTGTCCAGAAAAAGCGGGGAGCAAACGCCTCTGCCAAAAGGCAGACAGCTGTCGCATACCTTGCGGGCATGAAGGTTTCCGCGTCGAGGATAGCCTCAAGCTCAACCGCCAAACGTTGGTATGTCTCGGCAGGTGTCTCGTTCACCAGTTTGGTTTGTGATGTCTGATGCATTGGGCTTCCTTTAGTCCTGACCCTTCAGAGCCGGCAATTGATAAAGGCTGAACAAGAAAAAAGGCGGAGCCGCGAGGCCCCGCCTTCTTAATTTGGGTCGGTATCGGAGACCTAGAAGGTCTTGGAAACCTGAACAAACCCGCGCCGACCGCGAAGGTCGTATTGCGTCGCGCTGAGGGGCGTGTTGCCACGAACCTGAGCAGCTTCTGCCGAGACCTGTGGTGGTTCTTCGTCGAAAACGTTTCGGACACCGGCGGTGAATTGCCAAGTGTCGCCTCTCCACCGAACAGAAGCGTTGTGGTAGGTCACAGCTTCAGTCGTGTAATCGACATTCACAAGCCTTCCAAAATAGGCCTCACCCAGACCGTCCGGAGCATCGGCAAAGCGCGCGTTCGACATGCGACCCACAAAATCTGAAGACCAGGTATAGGTCCAGTCTGCCCTTTCCAGTGATGCCAACAGATTAGCGGTCACACTGGGCGCGCCGATCGTACCGTTGAAGTCCTGCTCGTCGAAGCCCGTGACAGTTCCTGGTGCAAAGAGCTGGGATTCGCGCTCAAGCGACCATGAAGCATCTGCATCAATCAGCACGGTGCCGAAGTTAAAGTCCCGTGTATACCGAGCTTCAAGATCGATACCGCGGAACTTCTGGCTGTTCACGTTAAGGAACGGGTCCCGAACGCGTGTGATCGAAAAGGCATTGGACGGAGAAGTACCTGAAGCCCTGTCGAAACGATTGCACAGCTCACTCGGGAAGTTATCAGCTGCATAGCAGCCCGTTATAATTGTACCCGGTCCGAGTTGCGCAATCTGGTTTTCGATTTCGATCTCATAATAATCGAGCGCAATACTGATGTCTGCAAACGTTGGTGTGAAGATCACGCCAAACGTGGAAGTGTCAGACGTTTCTGGTTCGAGCTCACCCGCTCCACCGCCGGAGATAATAAGAGCGGACGAACTGCCGCCTGCATAACTAGCAGGAATCCCGTCGGCGAGACAGTTACGGACGATGTTTTGATTGTCTTGCTCGGCAAGGTTTATACAAGGGTCAATGGCCGTTTGACCTTGAAAACCTGTCTGGTTGGCCAGAAACAACTCAAACAGCGCAGGTGCACGGTAAGATGTACCGGTCGTTCCGCGGACACGGACGGACGGAACAATTTGCCAATTGAAGCCAGCCTTGTAAACGCTATCGGATCCAAATAACTCATAGTCAAACGCCCGACCGGAAAGGTTGACCACTAGCTCTTCCGCGAACGGCTGACCCTTCAGGATCGGAATTTCGATTTCGCCAAATATTTCGGCAACGTTGTCGCTACCTTTGGTGTTCCCTGAAGTAGAGGACCCCCAAACGTCAGCGACACGCCCCTGGAAATCTTGGCCGGTATCAGCATCATTGACAGTGATGATTTCTCCCAAGGTCAATGTACCGGGCAAGTCATCAATTGAAAAGTCACGGTATTCGAATCCAAGACCAATTTGTACGGCACCCGCTGGCAGCTCAAAGATCGGTCCGCTGACGCTCCCATTGACGATATACTGCTCGTAAACCGTGTTTCCGGTCTCCGTTGCGGTCAGAGACGCAAGGTCGCTTGCCGAGAGGTTCCCGGCGAGAAAATCGGCGGTAAAGTAGTTGATCGTGGGAGCGAACCCGGAACCATCAACTGGCTCAAGAGTGGCTAGTCCATCGCTACCGACAATGACGTTACCTTCCGCATCTCTCGATACTTCGTAATCGCCAGCCAGACCGAATTGGTCATAATCGCCAGTGGCGCTGCCGCGAATACGATCATTCGTATAATCCCCGGAGGAGTAGGAATAGTTTGCACCGAGCGACCATGCAAATTTCTCGACGAACGAATTACCTATTCCGCCAAAATCACCCGAAAAAGCAGTAGAGGCGTAATAGTAGTCAACCTCGACCTCTGTATTGCTTGGCAGCAGGGTAACGGGTTGCACAAGGCTTTGAAGCGGGTTTGCGTAACCCGGGTCCTGCGCGTAGGCGAAGAAGTCTTGGAAAAACGGCGCAACTTCCCTTGCGTTAGTATCCTCAAATCCGACGTCCCCGAAGAACGGTCGCAGAAACTCTGTGGTCGCTTCAAGGGACATGTTTCCGCCTACGAGCGGGAAAAACTGACGCCAGTTTTCGTTTTTCGTTTTTCGTTTCGTGTAGAGCACTTCTGTCAACATCGAAACGCCGCCTAGAGCATTGAATTCGAAGTCGGCAACACCATAAAGGCTGGCACGTTCGTTCTTGTTGATCGCATCAGTTGAGAGGACACGGGGGTCTTCTAGCACGTCTTCATAAAACGCAAATTGACCCGGACCAAAACCTTGGTTCTGGCGCGGTCTATATCCAGGCAGGCCCGTACCACTGCGTGTGGGAAGAACCAGCCCATCAGGAGTAGGAATTAGCCGGTCGGCGGGAAGGCTTGGAAGTCGCGGCAAACCGGGCGCGTTGATGTATCGACGACCGCTGTAATTATCGATCACAGTATTGAAATATGTGTTGGAACAATGGCGATTGTCACCGACACCTTCAAACGTTATTGAACGGTTCACGCGGTCGAGGCGTTCGCCGGTTTGCGGGTCACGAACAAGGTCCTGTTCGCAGTTCAGGTAGTTCCGGTCGCCAATCGAGAGATCTTCCTGGAGAACGTACTCACCAGCGAACGAAATTGATCCATTATCGAAATCGAGGCCGAAGGCGCCATCAATATTGAAACTTTCCCCTCCTTCTTCGAAAGGCTGGGTGAATTGAACGTTAATTTCAGGCTCATCTACGCTTGTTCGCGTTATGACGTTAACCACGCCACACACGGCGTCTGAGCCATAAGTCGTCGAGCCGGAGTCCTTCAGAATTTCATAGGACTGGACGATCGAACCCGGAAGAGCGTTGAAGTCGAAAGTTCCTACCGCGCCGCGCGTTCCGGAAGGTCCGGGTCGCTTGCCGTTAATCAGGATCAGGCTTCGAGTTCCGCCACAACCGCGAAGGTCAACTGACTGAACGCCCGTGCCACCATCGACAACGAAGCCGCCGAATTGGTTATTCAACTGAGTCGAGCCGGCTGCGATAGACGACCCCTGCAGAATGTCAGCGGAGTTGACGAGACCCTCAAGCGCAGAAACTTCGGCCCCGATGATCTGAATCGGCGAAGCCGAGGAGAACTCGCTATTACGGATCAGCGAACCGGTAACCGTGATCCGCTGCTGGCGAGCTTCTTCTTCCTGAGGGACATTGACGACAATGCCTTCGTCCTCGGCAGTGGGCTCAACGTTAGCGTCTTGAGCCCAGGCGGCCCCGGAAAGCGCTATCGCGCTGACGGCAGCACCAAAGGCGATGCGGCGGCGAAAAGATGGTCTGTTGATCATGGCTCGTTACTCCCGCGAGCGGTTTTTTGGACGGAGTGGCGCACAAACGGGCTGGCGCACCTCTCTCTTTTTCCTGATGCACCGCCCCCCCGCGCCGCGCAAGCGCCTTGAACGTTAAATCAGCCGCCGGGTTCCATTACACCCAAGTCATGTTGCAGATGTGTCACAAATTGACGTGACCGGCGCAATAAAATGGAGACGAATGGCAGAGCCGACGGCGGCTTTTCCTTGACGTTCTCACTGGTTAGGGCAAGTTTACGCCAAACGAGACACAAACGAGGAAACATTCATGCTTCGAAGGTTTATGACCACCGTTGCCATAGCCGGAACGCTCGCGCTGCCCGCGCTTGCCGATCCGGTGTCCATTGAAGATCTGGCCAAGTACCCTGCAGTTTCCGGCATTGATATGTCGATGGAAGGAGACGTCCTTGTGGGCGTCGTTCATCGCCCCGGGTCCGACGGGATGGACACAGCCATCGCGAGCTGGGACATCTCCGGTGACCTGCCAACTGATCGCGCTCTCATCCCGAAGGCCATCACCCCGGGCAATGACCGCCTCCGCCTGATGTTTGCGCAAGCTTTGATGGACGGCAAGGTGTTCGTCATGGGCCGTCAGACGTTTACCGGCCAGACGGCAGGCTGTCTTGAGGGCAAGTCGACCGGGAACGAAAAGACCTTCATCAACCAGCTCTACATGACTGATTCCACCCTCGACAGCCGCAAGTTCGAGCGTCCGTTCGAGAAGGCGTCTCTTGGGACGCGCAACAAGATGATGGAGCAGTGCCTCAAGCTTCAGACCTCAACGACTCAGATCGTGAGAACGCTTCCCCTACTGGAGGACGAGGTTCTCATCAGTCGCGGCGGAGAGGACGGCAATGGCTTTTATCTTTATAACATGAAGACGGAAGCTGAGCGCCTCATGTACCGGTCCAAGGGTGACGAGCAGATATCGCTGATCAGCAACCGGGACGGATCGGTTCTCGCAACCACGTCTGTCGATCCTGCCGGCGGCGGCGATTACACCATCAGCTACAAGCTTCTCAACACGAATACCGGTGAGCTCGAGGAAGCGAAGGCGTTGACGTCGACCGCATCGAAACGCTTTACGGTGGATGTTGAAGGTGTGGATGACGCAACTGGTAAGTATTATGTCATCACGGACAAGTTCCGCGACAAAGCTGCCGTGTATCTTTATGATATCGCAACAGACACGTTTGACACCGAGCCTGTCTTTGCGCATCCGAAGTTTTCGGCGACGAATGTCATCTTCTCGGACCGCAAACAGAACTTCAACGACATTGTCGGTTTCGCTTATGGCGGCGCGAGTTCGGAGCGCTTTTACATCGAACCCGAAACCAAGAGCGTTTACGAAGGCCTCAAAGCTGCTTTTCCCGGTCGTTACATTTCGCTTCGTGGCGTGAACGAAGACATGTCGCGCGTTCTCTTTGAAGTCTCGTCATCTTCATATCCACCTGTCTACTACCTATTATCTGACAAGTCGAAAGTCTCACTAGTCGGCGCATCCCGTCCGTGGATCGACAGCGACGACCTTCGCGATACAGAACTCGTGTATTACACGGCGCGTGATGGTTTGGAGATCCCGGCCTTTCTGACATTGCCAAAGGGCTGGACGAAAGCGGACGGTCCGCTCAACACTGTTATTCTTCCACATGGCGGACCATGGTCACGTGACAGCAATGACTGGGACGGTTCTGGCTGGCCGCAGTTCTTGGCGAGCCGTAACTATGCTGTCCTGCAACCACAGTATCGTGGCTCAACGGGTTTTGGTCGCAAACTCTGGCTTGCCGGTGATGCCGAATGGGGTCAGAGGATGCAGGATGACAAGGATGATGGTGCCGCTTGGCTTGTATCCGAAGGTATTGCCAAGCCGGACAAAATAGCCATGTTCGGCTATTCCTATGGTGGCTTTGCAGCAATGGCGGCAACTGTTCGTCCGAACAGCCCTTACCAGTGCGCAATTGCAGGAGCTGGCGTCTCTAATCTAACACGTATCGGCCTGAATTGGAGCGACAACCGCCTTCAGCGTGCCATTCAGGGCAACACAGTCACTGGTATGGACCCTGCTCAGAACTACGAGAAAGCGAACATTCCGATCCTCGTCTATCACGGTGATCGTGATGTTCGTGTGCCTCTGTTCCATGGCACGGACTTCTACAATGGCGTGAAGAGATATCAGCCGGAACTCCAAGCTGGTTGTCATCAAGGACATGCCTCACAGCCTGCCCTGGTGGCCGGAACATCACCGCAAATCGCTTTCGGCAATCGAGAGCTTCCTGAACAATGAGTGCGGGATGGCAACAAGCGTATCCTGACCGTGCGCTGGTTCCGAAATAAACAAGGCCGTACCCTTTTCCGGGGTGCGGCCTTCTCTTTTGCGGACAGGCAGGGATTGAGCTTTGCGCGGGGAAGTGGTGCAGTCGCGTTACGACACTTCCGGAGTTGCCGTGCAGAACGACGCCGCCTTGCCTGAGACAAAGTCATCGCCGGAAGGGTTCGACGCTGCACATGACGCAATACTGGCGCGCAGCGATGTCCAGGCTGCCCTGCCAGGCGTTGATCCGCCTTCTGAACCGATGGAGCTTGGCTGGCTGGAGCCGCTTATCGAGTTCATCGCTGATCTCATTTCCTTTTTTGCGCCCGTGGTGGTGTGGCTGTTCTGGATCGGCGTTGCGCTGATAGTGCTCTTTGTCCTCTATCAGCTCGTCCGCGCATTGATCGATCGCCGGTTCGGTCTTCGCCCTCGCACAGCCAGGACCAAGACTGACCGCGAGGTCGACTTGCGTCCCGACGCAGCCCGGGCACGCGATCTTCTGGCCGAGGCGGACCGCTTGGCCCGTGAGGGAGCTTATGCAGCTGCAGTCCATTTGTTGCTGCACCAGAGCATCGAGGACATGCAGGCCCGCGTGAACGAGCTGATCGGCGCGTCTCTGACAGCCCGCGAAATCGGACGGATGGGGCAATTATCGGATCGTGCCCGCGCAGCGTTGTGGCGGTTGATTTCCGGGGTTGAGCGCGCCGTCTTCGGTGAGGCGCCTGTTAATCAGGCCGCTTATTTGGCGACGCGCGATGACTATGAAACCTTCGCCTTGCGGGAGGGGACCGGGTGATGCCCGCAACCGCAAGCCGACAGTTCATGTCGATTGGCAGGGTGATTGTCATTGCCCTGGTCGGCATCTTCAGCTTCGGAGCGGTTCTGGTGCTGTCGACATTTGCGCCGGACATGGCGAACAAGGAGCGGGCCGACCTTCACGGCTGGTCAAATTCTGCACTTGGTTATGCACCATTTCTGGAGCTGTTGAAAGACACCGGATACGCCGCCAGTGTGAGCTCCAGGCCTCTGGAACTTGCCAAGGATGGGGACGGCCTGTTGGTTATTACGCCATCGGCCCGCTTTCAGTCGGAGGAGCTTGCCAAGACTGTCGAAGCGGCGAGCGCGCCTATTCTGATCGTCTTGCCGAAACGGTCCGGCATGCCTGATGTCGACAGGCCTGCCTGGTATGGCCGGACGCGTCTTGTTGATACAGATGATATCGAAAACCTGTTCGAAGCGCTCTCTTACGATATTACGGTCGCGCGATTGGATAGCGCATCGCGTGTTGCGGTCGGAGACGAGAGTTATCCAGTCGAACTGACGGACCCCATGCAGGTTATCCGGTCGGATCAAATCGTTCCGCTAGCTGAGATGCGAGGCGAAACGGTTCTCGGGTATGTTGAGGACACCTTCATCTTCATTCTGTCGGAGCCTGAGTTCATGGCGACCTACGGAATTGCCGAGATAAAAAACGCCCGTCTCGGACGCGAATTGATTGATCTGGTACTGATGGATGCAGACGTGTCCAGCCTCTCGTTCGATGTAGCGCTTCACGGGCTGGAGAGAACGCGAAGCCTGGCGAAGGCAGTGTTCCAGCCACCCTTTATCGGGGCAACGCTTGCTGCTGTGTTTGCGGCTTTCCTGCTCGGCTGGCGGGCACTCTTTCGGTTCGGTGCGCCGGTCCGGGAGCCGCCCGTTCACGCGGCCGGAAAGATCAGCCTTATTCAGAACACCGCACGATTGATCGAACGTTCGGGCAAGCACACAACGCTCGTTCCGAACTATGGCGGGGTCATGCGAAAGCGCGTTTTGCGCAGCATCAATCTATCGCCCAAGGCAGAAGAGCGCGACAGGGTGGACGCCTTGCGCATGCTCGCCCGGCGGCGCGGCCTCGACCCGGACAGCGGACCGGGAAATGACGATCAACTCGTCCGCGGGGATGATGCCCTCTCTGCCGGTCGTAAACTCTATAACTGGAAGGAAGCCCTGCTCCATGCAAACCGATGAAATCAAGGAGCTGGGCAACCGGCTCCGGACAGAAATTGCCAAGGGAGTTGTCGGACAGGCCGACTGCGTCGATTTGATGCTCACGGCTCTGTTTGCGCGGGGACATGTGCTTATCGAAGGTCCACCGGGAACTGCCAAGACCTTTCTGGCCCAGTGTTTCGCCGCAAGCCTCGGTATCGACTTCGGTCGGATCCAGTTCACGCCTGATCTGATGCCGGGTGATGTGCTTGGTACCAATCTGTTCAACTTTCAAACCAGCACGTTCACCCTGACCAAGGGGCCGATCTTCACCTCGCTCCTGCTGGCAGACGAGATCAATCGTACCCCTCCCAAGACCCAGGCTGCGCTTCTTGAAGCTATGCAGGAGCGCAGGGTCACGATCGACGGGCAGACGTATCAGCTGGACCAGCATTTTCTGGTGACAGCTACCCAGAACCCGATTGAGCAACAGGGGACATACCCTTTGCCTGAAGCCCAGCTCGACCGGTTTCTGTTCAAACACCTCATGACCTATCCCTCCCGTGAAGAGGAGCTAACTATCGTTGCCCGGCACGGAGAACGCACCGGCGCACCTGATACGGCCTCTCTCGGGATTTCGGCGATCGTAACGGCTGACCAGCTTACGGCAGCCGCGAAGACCATCGGTTCGATCAAGCTGACGGGCGAGGTGGTCGAGTACATTGTGACCTTGGTCCGTGCAACGCGGGAAACGCCGTCTGTTGCGGTTGGGGCAAGCCCGCGTTCCGCAGCGATGCTCGCGGCGGCTGCCCGCGCGCGCGCCGGGCTCGAGGGACGTGACTATGTGGTTCCAGACGATGTTAAATCACTGGCACTACCTACCTTGCGGCACCGTATTCTTCTGTCAGCTGCGGCAGAGATCGAAGGTCGTAACACCGACACCGTCATTGCCTCGATCATAGATCAGACACCGGTACCGAGATAAGTCTTGGTTCAGGTCTTTCCTTCCCGTCTTACCCTTATTCTGGGCGTTATTGGCTTTGCCGGCTTTGCAGGACTGGCGATCCTGTTGCCGTACGCGTGGTATTGGGTGGGCGGTTACGTTGCCGCCCTGTCCCTAATTCTTCTGATAGACGCGGCCGTTACGCCGGCCGGAAGACTGATCGAGCTCGAAACCGTTCCGCCCGCGCTCCTCTTTGTTGGCTCAAGCGACGAACTGCCGCTTTCGTTCAGGTTTTTGAGATCCGCCAATGCCGGACCGGTTGCAGTCCGTCTCGATCTGGGGGTCTGGCTTCAGCCTGTGGAAACGACGCAGACATCAATAGGGGACAATGGCCGCTATTCGGTTGCGTTCGATCTTCTCGCAGACCGGAGGGGCGTAACGTCCATTGATGCTGTCTGGCTGAAATGGTCCGGACGGCTCGGCTTCATTGCAAAACAGAAACGATTTCCCCTTGCGCTGGAAATTCCGGTCACGCCGAATACGAAATGGGTAAAGCAGGAGGCCGTCCGACTTCTGTCGCGAACGTCAAATTTCGGTGTGAAGACGCAGCTCAACCGGGGCGAGGGAACTGAATTCGACGCGCTTGTTGAATACGCAACGGGAATGGACCGTCGCAGTATCGACTGGAAAGCCTCCGCCAAACATGCCCACCTTCTTGCCAAGGAATTTCGCGACGAACGTAATCACAACATCGTGCTGGCGTTCGATACCGGCCGGCTGATGTCGGACCCGATCGAAGCCGTCACACGCCTCGATCGCGCTGTGAATGCCGGCCTCCTTCTGGCCTATGCCTCTTTGCATGGCGGAGACCGGGTGAGTCTCTACGGTTTTGATGCGCGTCCAAACCTGTCGACCGGCTTCGTACAGGGGTCATCATCATTTGGCGCATTGCAGGCACAGGCCACGCAGCTGAGATACGCCACGGTGGACGCCAACTACGCGCTCGGTCTTGCCCATCTTTCCGGCAAGCTGAAGCGGCGGTCCCTCATCGTAATCTTTACGGAATTTGTCGATACGACGAGCGCCGAACTGATGATCGAGACAGCCGGACGCCTGGCCAGAACGCATCTTGTCCTGTTTGCCGTGTTTAGGGACGTTGATATGGAAGCACTGATCGATGCCGTTCCCGAGACACTGGACGATCTCACCATGGCTGTCGTTGCGGACGGATTGCTGGACGAACGTCAGCTTGTCCTGTCCAGACTGCGGCGTCTCGGCATCGAAGTCATGGAGACTTCCGCAAGCGAGTTCGGATCGGAGCTGGTGAGCCGCTATCTCGCAATCCGAAAGGAGAACCGGATCTGATGTCCGCTTCCGGAGACCTGAAAAGCTACCGTTTCCGGTCCGAACGCGAGGCCAACTGGACAGCATTTGCCGGGCTTCTGGACAAGGCGGAACGCCGGGGTCCGCGTGCGCTCTCGCCTGAAGAATTGCTGGCTCTACCGAGGCTCTACCGATGGACCGTCTCATCGCTTTCGACAGCCCGGGCAATATCGCTTGACCGGAACCTCATCGAATACCTCGAATGGTTGTGTTCGCGCGGATACATCTTTCTCTACGCCCCCCGCGCCGGTTGGGCGCAAACCTTGTCCCGCTTCTTCATGCGCGACTGGCCTGCGGCCACCCGATCTGCAGTGGGTGCGACGCTTCTGGCGGCGGCTTTCATGTTTGGCGGTGCGATCATTGCTTTCATTCTGGTCACGCAGGATACCGAGTGGTTTTATACGTTCAGAATGGGGTTCGTGGATGAGCGAACGCCGGAGGCAACTGCCGACGTGCTGAGAGCGACGCTCTACACTGAAGACTTTGATATCTTCGATGTCCTCAGCGTTTTCGCAAGCCAGCTTTTCGCGCACAATACGATGGTGGCCTTGTTTGCGATTGCGCTCGGTTTCGCTTTTGGCATTCCGACAGCTATCCTGCTTTTCTATAATGGCCTTACGCTTGGTGCTTTTGTGGCGCTTTATTTCGAGAAGGGACTTGGATACGAGCTCTCAGGCTGGCTGATAATTCACGGGGCCACCGAACTTTTCGCGATCATCCTTGCCGGGGCAGCGGGGTTCATTATCGGAGGTTCGATTGCCTTTCCCGGCCGAAGGTCGCGGCAAGATTCTGCAGCTCATGCCGGACACAAGGCCGGGACACTGGGCATGGGGATCGTCGTCATGTTGTTTCTTGCGGCTCTTCTGGAAGGATTTGGACGGGAACTCATCAACGCGGACTGGCTTCGCTACACGATTGGCTTCGGCTCGCTGATGCTTTGGATGCTCTATTTCTATCTGCCGGTCCGGCGTTCATGAAACGCAAGCGCGATCGCAGTAAAGAACGCAGTTCGATAGAGCCGGAGGCTCGTCTCGTTCGGCAGATCCTGACACCGGAAGGAGCCGAGTTCCAGGTCAGATTGGCCAGTTTCGCTGAACGGGGCGGGGCCTTGCTTATCGATCTCGTCATCATCCTGCTGACCTTGATCGTCGGGCAACTCGCTATATTCACAATGACGTTTGCGACAGGTTCCGACATCGCGGGTGCGATGTGGGGCGTGATGTCGACGTTGTTCTTTTTCATTCTGAGAGCATTCTACTTCACCGGTTTCGAAATGAGCCGCCGGAACGCTACGCCAGGCAAGCGGCTGACGAAGCTTAGGGTGATCGCGCGCAATGGCGGTCAGCTTCTGCCGGCTGCGGTTTTTACCCGCAATGTCCTGCGCGAGATCGAGCTCTTTCTTCCTGCCTATGTTCTGTTGTCCGGTCCGGGCTCCGGCGCGACTTCCGGCTGGCTCAGTCTGGCCCTGATCGTCTGGCTCGGCGGCTTTGTCCTGTTTCCGCTGTTCAATCGTGACCGGATGCGGGTTGGCGACCTCGTGGCCGGTACATGGGTCATTCGTACCCCGAGAGCCAGGCTCGGACAGGACTTCGGCGCAGAGGCGATGTCGCAGGAGAGCCGGTTCACAGCCGCGCAACTCGGTATTTATGGAGAGCATGAACTACAGACACTCGAGACTGTCCTGCGCGAAGCGACACCCGACACGGTAAAGGCTGTCGCCAGCCGGATCCGTTCACGCTGCGGTTTGGAGCCTTTTGCGAAGGAAACGGACTTAGCGTTTCTAGCCGCCTATTATAAGGCCTTGCGGCGACATCTGGAATCCCGTCTCATAATGGGGAACCGCAAGACCGATAAATTCGACATTCCCGATCAAACGGGCTAGGCGCGGACACCGAATGCAACGGTCGCGACGGGAAATCCCAGTATGAATGCCCGTGATTTTCTTGCGCTGTTTGCAGTCTGCTTTGTGTGGGGCATCAACATTGTTCTTACGCGCTGGGTCATCGTCGATGGCGGCGTTTCCCCGATTTTCTACGCGGCTATCCGGTTTGCCTTTATCGCTTTGGTTCTGGCTCCCTTTTTCTTCCGCCCCTGGCCAAAACAGTTGCTGACCCTTTTTGCAATCTCGATGTGTATCGGCGCCGCGCATTTTGGACTGCTTTTTCTTGGACTGGCCAATGCCGATGCCAGTGCTGCGGCTGTGACCGGCCAGCTCGGTGTGCCTTTCTCAACGCTTCTTTCGATGCTCATCCTTGGAGAGAGAGTAGGGTGGCGTCGCGGTCTCGGCATTGCCATGGCCTTTGTGGGCGTGCTCGTGATTGCCATTGATCCTGTTGGCTTCAGCATGTCTGCCGGATTGCTATTCATCGTTGCTGCCGCTTTCATCGGCTCTGTTGGTGGAATTCTGATGAAGCGCATTCGTCCGATCCCTTCGCTGCAGATGCAGGCTTGGGTCGGCTTGTTTTCCTTCCTGCCACTCTTCCTGATTTCAGCCACTTTCGAAGGCGAAGGGTTCGGATTGGCAAGCCAGACAGGTGCATTCGTTTCGGGCGGGCCTCTCGTATGGGCAGCGACAACGTTCGCCGTGCTTGCCGTCTCGATCTTCGGGCACGGAATGTTCTATGTTCTCCTCAAGAAGTACGAAGTTTCGCTTCTGTCTCCGCTGACCTTGATGACACCCATCTGGGGCGTTGTGTTAGGCGTATGGCTTCTCTCTGAGCCCTTCACGCCGCAACTGCTCATTGGCGCCGTGATCTCGCTTGCGGGCGTTCTGGTGATTGCATTGCGCGGAAACTCGAAACATCCGCGCGCCGGACTTTCGCGGGAGGCGGCCAGCGAATGATATGCACGCCGCTCGCCATTCCTGCACCATCGCCGAACCACAATGAACGGCGAGGCTTCGTCGATATGCTGGTCATGCATTATACCGGCATGAAAGATGGAGCGTCGGCGCTCGCTCGGCTCTGCGATCCGGTGGCCGAAGTCTCTGCGCACTATGTTGTCGCTGAAGACGGGCAGGTCTTCGCGCTCGTGGAAGAGTCCCGTCGCGCCTGGCATGCGGGGGCAGGGCAATGGCAGGGAGACCAAGACCTGAACTCTGCCTCGATCGGCATCGAGATCGTGAATGGTGGGCACAACTTCCCGGTCAGAGATGGCGGCCTGCCACCCTATCCGGAAAGGCAGATCATCAGCGTGATATCCCTGTGCCAAGGCATTCTCGGGCGTCACGGGATCGTGCCTTCGAGGATTGTGGGTCATTCGGACATTGCGCCATTACGCAAGGAAGACCCTGGCGAGCATTTTCCGTGGAAGCGATTAGCGGAGAACGGAATTGGTATCTGGCCAACTTCAAGCCCGTCAGCTGGCATGGATGCGGAAAACAATACCGTGTCGCCGGCGGATCTTTCAGCTGAACGTATCGGCAGCGCTCAGAGGCAATTGTCCAGCGTCGGGTACGGATTGACCGCTACATCCATCATGGATGCAACGACAGTGGCCTGTATCACCGCGTTTCAGCGACGTTTCGTCCCTGACAGAGTCTCTGGAGATCTCGACGCCGCAACTCTGCACAGGATCAACGAGGTTGCTCATGCACTTAGCGACAAGGCCTCTCTTGACCCGCTTCGGCACAAGGGTGTTTGAAAGGTCATGTCGACCGTTGATCCAAACACCGAAGCAGTTGCCGAAGGCGTAAAGCCTGCAGCGCCGGTGTCAGGGGAAACACGCAAGCGTGAGCGTTCACGCTCAATTGGCCAGCGTCAGACGCGCCGCAATCTCATGCTGGAGATGCGCCTCTGGCTCGTGGCGCTTGCATGCGGACTGCTCGTCGGATTGGCAATGGCGGGTGTCAGGGTCGGCATTGTGTCGGTCGAGTTTGCTGCGTTCGGTGTGGAGGAAGACCGCGTTGCCACGGCCGTCATCGGACTGGCTTGGTATCATGTGGTGCTGGTTCCGTTCTGCGGCGGGCTTGCTGTCGGCCTTATTCTTTTCATTGCCCGAAAGACGCTCTGGAAGAACGGTTTCAGAATCGGCGGCATTCGCGATGTTATTTATGCGCGCCAGCAGATTCTCGATAAACGTGGCCGGACACGATCGCTGTCGTCCATGAAGATGGCTATCAAGGATGGCATACTGACGGCCATACTTGCGGTGCTCTCTCTAGGAACGGGCGCAAGCGCGGGCCGCGAAGGCCCCGCCGTGCATATCGGCGCAACCCTCAGCGGTGCCATTGCCTACCGGCTCGATTTCACACCTGCGCAGGTCCGCGCGCTTCTTGGGTGCGGCGCGGCAGCCGCAGTAGCAAGTTCGTTCAACGCACCGCTTGCGGGTCTCCTGTTTGCGCATGAAGTCATCCTGCAACGTTACCGGATATCTGACATCGGCCCGATTGCGGTCGCTTCGGTCTCCGGGTCGCTGGTGACGCGGCTGGCTTTCGGAAACAACTCATCGTTCATTCCGCCGGGGATCACCGACGTACCGATCAGCTATTTCGTTGCATCGCCCTTTCTCGGGCTGATGGCGGCCGGGATCGCAATCGTCGTTATCCGTATCCTGCTTGCCGCACCGAAGCTTGGCGACCAGTTCGCCGGACGGCTCGGCGTGGAAACCTACATGCTGCCGCCGCTTGCAGGTCTGTTGATCGGGTTGTTTGCTCTGGCCTTTCCGCAGGTTCTTGGCGTTGGTTATGAGGCGACGGCGGCCGCGATCGCGGGGGGGTACGGCGCGGCGTTCATGCTGATCCTGGCAGTCGCAAAGATAGCTGCAACCGCAGTCTGCATCGGCGCCCGGTTCGGCGGAGGTGTCTTCTCATCCTCGATCTTCACTGGCGCAATGACGGGCGGCTTCTTTGGTGCGTGTGTCGGGCTGCTGACCGGCGATCTCGACAGCGCGAAGGTTTTCTTCACCGTGGTTGGAATGGGTGCAGTTTCGGGGGCCGTCATCGGCGCACCGATTTCAACGACGCTGATTGTCTTCGAGTTGACGCGCTCATATCAGACCGCAGCCGCGGTTCTGGTCGCTGTTTCCCTTGCAACGGTTATCGTGCAGGCCGTTGAAGGTGGTGGCATCTTCGAAAAGCAGTTGCGAGAAAAGGGCTAGAACAGCGCTTTTGCGACTATGGAATACAGCCCTTGGTCTTCAAGCGAAGACAAGGTGTGCTACCTTTGTTCTCTTACGAATTGCTCGAACGGATGTTTTCGCACATGGCGTCACCGCTCCCTCTTTCGCAGCAGGCAATGGCAAGACCGCAGTCACCCGGTGATGCCGACTACCTGGACGGTCTCAACGCCGAGCAGCGTGAAGCTGCGGAAACACTGGATGGTCCTTTGCTGGTGCTGGCGGGTGCCGGTACCGGCAAGACGCGTGTTTTGACGACCCGGCTCGCGCATCTGATCTTCACCGGACGGGCCCAACCCTGGCAGGCCCTGGTGGTCACCTTCACCAACAAGGCCGCGCGGGAAATGCGTGAGCGGGCTCTGTCACTGATCGGCCCGGGTGGAGAAGGCCTTCGCTGGCTGGGAACGTTTCATTCGATCTCAGCGAAAATCCTGCGTACCCATGCCGAACTGGTGAACCTGAAATCCTCGTTCACCATTCTGGACACGGATGACCAGATAAGGCTGTGCAAGCAGATCATTGAAGCGGAAGGCATCGATACCAAGCGCTGGACGCCGCGGTTTCTGGCCTCGCTTATCGATGGATGGAAAAACCGGGCTCTGCTACCGGAAAAGGTGCCCGAGGACGAGGCTTTTCAGTTTGCCGACGGACGCGCGATCAAACTTTATTCGATCTATCAGTCGCGTCTGGCCACGCTGAACGCCTGCGATTTCGGCGACCTCCTGCTCCATAACATCACGCTCTTTCAGAACAATCCGGATCTTCTTGCCGAATATCACCGTCGCTTTCGATACATCCTCGTCGACGAGTATCAGGATACAAACGTTGCCCAATACCTTTGGCTCCGGCTGCTGGCGCGGGGCACCGGCAACATATGCTGTGTCGGCGACGACGATCAATCAATCTATGGCTGGCGGGGCGCTGAGGTCACAAATATCCTGCGCTTCGAGAATGATTTTGAAGGTGCGAAGGTCATTCGGCTGGAGCGGAACTATCGCTCGACGGGCAATATTCTGGGTGCTGCCGCGCATCTGATTACCGGCAATAAAGGGCGCCTCGGAAAGACACTCTGGACCGAGGACGAGGTTGGCGACACGGTCAAGGTTCGCGGGCTTTGGGATGGCGAAGCCGAGGCGCGGCTGATCGGCGATGACATTGAAGCCTGGCGCTCCTCCGGTCGTCGCTATGACGACTGCGCCGTTCTGGTCCGCGCGTCCTGGCAGATGCGAGCGTTCGAGGAACGCTTCATCATGCTCGGCGTGCCTTATCGCGTCATCGGTGGGCCTCGCTTTTTCGAGCGCGCAGAGATCCGCGATGCAATGGCCTATTTCCGCCTGATACGCTCCAGTGATGATGATCTGGCCTTCGAGCGGGTCGTCAACCAGCCCAAACGCGGAGTAGGCACTACCACCATCCAGCGTCTTCAGCAGGCGTCGCGCCAGGCATCCCGTCCGCTGACGGAAATCGTGCCGGAATTGCTTTCAACAGACGAGGTGAAAGGGCCTGCCAAGCGTGGCCTGAAGCTTTTCACCGATCAGCTCCGTCAATGGCGTCAGCGCCATATGGACGGTATCTCGCATGTCGAACTTGCCGGGATCGTTCTTGATGAGTTCGGCTACACCGACATGTTGCGAAACGACCGCAGCCCTCAGGCCGCCACCAGACTGGACAACCTCAAGGAACTGGTGAGCGCCATGGGCCAGTTCGATAGCTTGGCTGCTTTCCTGGAGCATGTCGAACTGGTCATGGATGTCAGTGGTGAGCGCGAGAACGAGGATGAGGTCCAGATACTGACCCTGCATGCCGCCAAAGGTCTGGAATGGCCGATGGTGTTCCTGCCGGGATGGGAAGAAGAGGTGTTTCCTTCCAAGCGTTCGGTCGATGAAAGTGGCATGAAAGGGCTCGAGGAAGAACGCCGTCTTGCCTATGTCGGCCTGACCCGTGCACGCGAGCGGGCCGCCATATCATTCGTGGCAAACCGGCAGATTTACGGTCGCTGGCAGTCAGTGATGCCTTCACGTTTTATCGATGAGCTTCCGCCGGAGCATGTCGAAGCGATCAGTGAAACCGGCTATTCCGGGTCCACCGGGTTCGGCAACTCCTTCGGAGAGCAGGCCTCTACGACCTTCGAGGATCTGGGCGAGCAAAGCACCTATAATTCTCCGGGCTGGAAACGGATGCAGGCATCCGCCGGACGCAAGCGTTCTCCGGCACCTGTCATAGACGGCAAGGCCGAGATCATGGGGTCCAGCGATCCGGCAGGTGCTCTCTTTGCGATGGGTCAGCGGGTCTTTCACATCAAGTTCGGTTACGGCCGTGTCGCGGCAATCGAAGGGGCCAAGATGACGGTCAATTTCGAGAAGGCAGGGACCAAGAAGGTCATCGCTACATTCCTCGACGCCGCATGACATCACTGGCGGCCAGGCCAGAACTTCTCGCACGGTCGCTTAACGGGCAAGGATATGCCCCTATATAGCCGAGAAGATACAAACGGAGACTTTGACATGGCCGATCTATTCGAAAACCCCGCCGGACTGGACGGATTTGAGTTCATTGAATTTTCCGCGCCTGAGAAAGGCCTGCTGGAAGACGTATTCGAAACCATCGGCTTCACGAGGATTGCGCGTCACCGTTCGAAAGACGTTGAGCTATGGCGGCAGGGGAACATCAACCTCATCACCAATTATGAACCGAAATCGGCGGCTTGGTACTTTGCGCGCGAGCACGGACCGAGCGCGTGTGGAATGGGGTTTCGGGTCCGCGATGCCCGGAAAGCCTACGCGCATCTTCTCGAGCAGGGCGCAGAACCGGTGCCGACGGAAACAGGCGCGATGGAACTTCGCTTGCCAGCTATCCGCGGCATCGGCAATTCGATGATCTATCTGATCGACCGCTACGACACAGGCAGCGGAGATGACCTGACGATATACGATATTGATTTCGACTATCTGCCGAGCGTCGACAGGCATCCAGAAGGTGCAGGCTTCGATGTGATCGATCACCTCACTCACAACGTCTATGGCGGCCGGATGAAGTACTGGGCCGATTTCTACGAACGGCTGTTCAATTTCCGCGAGATCCGGTTCTTCGATATCAAGGGCGAATATACCGGTTTGACCTCCAAGGCCCTAACGGCACCCGATGGCAAGATCCGAATTCCTCTGAATGAAGAAGGAGAAGGCGGCAAAGGTCAGATCGAGGAATACCTGCGCGCTTATAACGGCGAAGGAATCCAGCATATCGCGCTCATTTGCGATGACCTCTATTCCTGCTGGGACCGTCTCAAGAAGCGCGGTGTTCCGTTCATGACCGCGCCACCGGCGACGTACTATGAGATGCTCGACGACCGCCTGCCTGGACATGGCGAGAATGTAGAGGACCTGAAGTCCCGCGGCATCCTTATGGATGGTACCACCGAGGGCGGTTCACCGCGCTTGTTGCTGCAGATCTTCGCTCAGGCGCAGGTCGGGCCGGTTTTCTTCGAATTCATCCAGCGCAAAGGCGATGAAGGTTTCGGCGAAGGCAACTTCAAGGCGCTGTTCGAAAGCATGGAACGTGACCAGATCAATCGCGGCGCGTTGAAGGTCGAGGAAAAGGTCTGAGGCCTATTGGGCTGACTGCGACGCGCCCGTTTCCGGTACGGGTAGAAGACTTTCCTCCAGAATTCCCATGAGCGCGAGGAGCGAAACCTGCTCCTCGCGGCTGGCATATCGGGTATCTATCTCGCGCAGGATGGCAATCTGGAACTCGGCTTCCGTCCGCTCGAGATCGGGATAGGCGGTCAGGCCGACTTCGAAGGAGCGCCGGACTGCCACAGCTTCTTCTGCCAGTTTGTCGCGGGCGAAAGCCTGCGCTTCAGCGAGACCGAAGAGCGACGTGATCCGTGTCCAGGCTATACGCACACGTTCGCTCAATGCGCGTTCCACCCTGTCGATTTCCAGCTCCGACAGTCTGACACGGGCACGCGCCTCGGCTCGTCGACCATCAAAGTTTCCGCCGGCATAAATAGGTGCGGATACATCCACGCCGAGACGTGTTCCCTGCTGCCATTCTTCACGGAACTGGTCGTAGATGTAGGCGCCGACGCCTTGCACTTCGACAACTGGAAGTCGCTCTCGCTTGGTGAAAGAAAGGTCCGCGCGGCTCGCATCACGTGTCGCCCTGAGCGCCTCCAGCTCCGGATTGTTGCGTACGGCAAGGTCGACCGTTTCGAGCATGGTTGACGTGCTTGAGACATCGAGCTTGCGTGCAAGTGGTCCCAGAGCGGCGCACGGCGGCGCGGCGGTCTCCACAAGCGTTGCAAACCGCTCACGTGCCAGCGCAAGGTTCAACTCCTGTTGTATCCGGTCGGCCCTAGAAAGGGCCTGTTCGGCGGCCAGACTGCTGGCTTCGGCCTGGGTGATCAAGCCTGCAGCAAGCCGTTGATCGACCCGTCCGAAATTGTCAGCAAGCGGTCTTCACGTTCCTGTATCGCAATCAGGCGCTCTTCCGCCTCAAGCACAGCCAGATAGAGCAACAACGTTTCAAGGACCGCCCGGTCCCCTGTGCTTTCGACGGTCGAGATAGCGGCGTCGATCCGGGCCTGCGCGGCGCGGCGTTGGTACTTGTTTTGCCCGAAATCATAGATCCGCTGCGACAGGATGAAGCCCACCTGATTGTCCGTTCGCCCGCTGAGCAGACCGCTTTCGCCCTCTGCTGCGCGTGCATAGCCTGAGAGCTGTGGTCTGAATTCCGACCGTGTCTGCTTGAGCCGCGCTTCGCTGATCCTCTGTTCCTGCAAAGCCTGCAAGCGTTCAGGACTGACCGAGCGGGACTTCAATATCGCCATCCGGAAATCGATACAGGCGTCGGCCTGTGCATGCGCGTTTTGCAGGCCGGGCATGGCGTATAGCGAGACTGCCATTACCGCCAGAACGGCGCTGAAGCGTGAAAGACCCTCCCGGCACCGCATCATCGATCAGGACCGCGCGCCACGCCTGAACGTCGCTTCGATCGGTTCTATCAGGTACGCCATCAGGGTTCGTGTTTCTCCCGATGATACGAACGCTTCCACCGGCATTCCGGGAGTAATTTCGACCCCGCTGTCATTCAAAGGGTCTGTATCGACGACCAGACGGGCTTCGTAGAACGAGTAGGAGCCATCCGGCGATGTTTTCAGGTCGGCACTGACCTGGGTGACTTCGCCTGGAAGGTTTGGCGATGTCCATCCCTTCAAACCTGATAGACGTGTGGTGACTGCAAGTCCCTCATAAACGTTGTCGCGGTCCGTTGGCCTGAGCTGAACAGTCGCAATAAGACCTTCATAGCTGGGAACGATCTCGAGTATCGGCTCACCCGGCCCCACGACGCCGCCGGGTGTAGAGAAAGCCATGTTGAGTATCTTGCCAGACTGGGGAGCGGTGATGATAGAGCGGTTCACCACATCGCGCACTGTGGTCAGCCGTTCCTCCAGTTGAGATACCTGCGAGCGGGCATCGACCAGTTCGGACGAAACCCGTTCAAGAAACCTCGCCCGTGCCTGAGAAATCTGCCGCCCGGTTTCGGCGATCTGCGATGTGGCCTGATTTTGTTCAGTCCTCAGACGCGCCAGATCCCCCTCAAGCGTCGCTTCTTCACGTTCCAGCGCCGTCACCTGATTGGCGGTGATCAATCGATCTTCCAGAAATTCCCGCTTGCGGGCCAAATCGTCCCGTACAATCTCAAGTGACCGAAGAGTACTGTCGATCTGGACATCCCGGTTCCGTATGCTTTCTCTCAAGCCTTGCTGGCGGCTCGTGAGCACGGCCACGTCTGCGGTGAGCGCACTTCTTTGCTGCTCGAAGAGCGCGTTCTGCTTGATCCGTATGTCTGCAAGCCGGGCTGCAGACACTTCGTCGGCGAGTTCTTGTGGAAAGTCGAACGAGTCACGCTGGCCCATAAGAGCATCAAGCCGCGCGACGCTTGCCTTGGCATTCAGAAGGTCCTGCGAGACCTCCGCGCGTCCTGCAATCGCGGCGACGTCCGTCAGTACAAGCAGCGGGTCGCCGGCCTCAACGTCATCGCCTTCGCGCACTTCGATGCGTTCGATAATACCGCCTTCCAGATGCTGGACCACTTTACGTTCGCCATCGACGACGACCTGACCGAAGACGGTCACGCCTTCGGCCAGTGGTGCGGTAACGGACCACAGGAAGAAACCGCCAAAGCCCAGAAGGCAGACGATCGTCGACATGATCATCGTGCGGTCGCGCAGGAGAATGCCGGTGGCGTTCATGCGTTCGTTCCCTCGCGCTTCTGGACAAGTGCAGGGCCTTGTTTGCGAAGGGCGGCAAAATAGTCGGTCTTGGGCATCATCGCGATACGGTCCGGAGTGAGGACAATTACGCTGTCGGCGGTCTCGACGAGACGCAGGTCGTGTGTTGAAACGATGATGATCGTGCCTTGTGCCTTCAGGGATGAGAGGAAGGTTCTGACGCTTTGTGCAAGCACCTGATCAAGGTTCGATGAAGGTTCGTCCAGCAAAAGCATGACCGGGTTGCCGAAAGCTGCCCGTGCGAGACCGATAGCCTGTCGCTGGCCTGCGGAAATATGCACGCCCTCCGGGCCGACGCGCGTATCATAGCCCTCCTTGAGCGACATGATCATCGTGTGGCAGCCGATGCGTCGGGTTAGCTCGACGATTTCCTCGCTCGTCGCATCCTGATTGAACCGGCAGATGTTTTGCGCGACTGTACCGTCCAGCAAATCCACATCTTGGGGCAGGTAACCGATATACTTGCCCCGATCGTCTATACCCCACGAATGAAGGTCGCGTCCGCCCAGCCGGACCTGGCCGGAGAACGGCTTCCATGCCCCGGCAGCCGTTTGCAGAAGAGACGTCTTGCCCGACCCGCTCGCGCCCACTAGCGCAACGATGTCACCCTGGTTCAGCGTCAGGTTGAACTTGGGAAGCAGTGGGCGATCATCGCCTCCGGCAGCTATTTCCAGCGCTGTGAACTCGAGTTTTGGATCGGGTCGTGGGACGGCCATCTGATCGGAGTCGTCAACAAGATCGGAGATCTCTTTCTCGCGCGCATGTAGGTCTTTCCAGGCACTGTGCGCACGCATGATTTGACGCCACATTCCGACGGCTTGATCGATCGGTGCGAGGGCGCGTCCGAGCAGGATGGAGCCTGCGATGATCACACCGGCGGTCGCTTCCTGCTGCAGCACCAGAAAAGCACCCGCTCCGAGTGCGGCAATCTGCAAGAGCAGACGGAGTCCGCGTGTGGTCGATCCGAAGAAGCCGGTGGCGTTTGCGCCTTTCAGGGACAGGTCGCCCGCGACAGACTTGCGCTCCTGCCAATTGCGAAGCGCGACCGACGACATGCCCATGCTGATAATTGCTGCTTGCTGACGCGATATACTGGCGACGGTCATCGATGCAGCGGACTCAGCTTTTTGCGCATCCGCCATAGTCTTGCGCGTGGTGAGTTCGGTGAGCAGCGCGATGCCCAGAAGCAAAAGGCCGCCCAGAACGCCGATCCAGCCTATCAGCGGGTGGATCAGGAACATGATCATTAGGAAGAACGGGGTAAACGGCAGATCGAAGATCGGCAGGATCATGCCCTGCGACAGGAACCCCTGCACCGTCGAAAGGTCCGTCAGGTCTTTCTGGAGCGATTTTGACTTTCCGTAGCCCTCTATATCAGCCTTGAAAATCTTCGGGGCCCGATGCGTCTGCAGATAGTGTGCGCCGAGTGCCAGCGCCTTGCGGCGCGCAGTATCGGCAATGATGAAAACGCCCAGCAAGCCGGCAGCCAGGATCGACACCAGAACGAGGGTTTCGACCGAGCCCGATGTCAGCACTCGGTCATAGACCTGCAGCATGTAGAGCGGCGACACGAGCATCAGAAGGTTCGTGATGATCGAGAACAGAGCTGCCGTCACAAGGAAAGGCGTCAGTCGTGCGATCCGTTTTTCTGGCATTTTCAAGGGTCACCTGACCTGTAAATGTTTTGGATCCGCGTCGAGTTATATCCAGACAACACCCGATACGGCTACCCTAGCACGAAAGCATCCCGCAATTGCATGAGAATACTGTAAACTGGCCGCAGCGCCATGTCCCTAGCGGGATATTGACCTCTCAACAAACACCGTTCCGGCAGAATATCCGGCTCCGAACGAGCAGATCAGCCCTTTCTCGCCATGTTTCAGGTCAGACGAGTGCTTGTGAAACGCGATGATGGACCCGGCTGAAGAGGTGTTTGCATACTCATCGAGCACCGTTGGACTTTCGTCTGCGCTGGCTTCGTGGCCTAGCACCTTCTGAGCGATAAGCCGGTTCATGTTGGCATTTGCCTGATGCAGCCAGAGACGTCTCAGGTCTTCCGGTGCAAGGCCCAGCCGGTCCATTTCATTCTGGATCATGGCGGAGACCATAGGCACAACTTCCCGAAAGACTTTGCGGCCTTCCTGCACGAACAACTTGTCCTCTGCGCCGATACCGTCTGGCGCTGTACGGTTCAGGAAACCGAAATTGTTGCGGATGTTGTTTGAAAAACTGGTTTTCAACGATGTGCCGAGAATTTTCCAGTGCGTCTGCGGAGCCAAATCATCCGCTTCGATAAGAAGGGCTGTGGCGACATCGCCGAAGATGAAATGGCTGTCCCGGTCCGTAAAATTCAGGTGACCGGAGCACACCTCCGGGTTCACGACCAGGACTGAGCGGGCGCTTCCGGACCGAATGTAGTCGGCAGCTGTTTGTACGCCGAATGTCGCTGACGAGCAGGCCACGTTCATGTCGAACGCAAAACCGTCAATGCCAAGCGCATCCTGTATCTCAATCGCCATGGCAGGGTAGGCACGTTGCATGTTGGACGCGGCGCAAAGGATGGCATCCACATCGCTCTCGTTACGCCCGGCAGTTTCCAGCGCTTGGCGAGCCGCATTGACGCCGATCTCTGCCAGGACGGAAATTTCCGTATCCGGACGCTCCGGCAGTCGAGGACACATCACGTCGGGATCAAGTGTCCCGGTCTTGTCCAGAACATAGCGAGACTTGATACCCGATGCCTTTTCAATGAACTCGACCGAAGAGTGCGACTTGGCCTCTACCTGGCCTTGCTCAATGTCGGTCCGGTGGGTGTCATTCCACTTGTCGGCCCAGGCGTTGTAACTGGCGACCAGCTCGGCATTGGAAATGGATTGTTCCGGTGTCCAGAGACCGGTCGCGGATATAACGGGGGACGCCATGAGGATGCTTTCGTTTTTTGTATTTTCTAGCAACTGGGCAAGTCTTGTCGACCCGAAACCGTTAGTCAGCGTTCGACCTTATCCAATCAGGTTGGCTGCCAGTTTGAGATCATCGATGAAACGGGCTTCTTCATTCAGCCGCGTCGCAGCGTCAGGCAGGCGCAAGAGATAGGACGGATGAACCGTAACAAGTGCCTTGCCGTCTGGCTTCATGTCCAGGACCGAACCTCTTGCATCGCCGATCTTCACCGTCTGACCCAGAACGGCGCGTGCGGCGCTCGCGCCAAGTGCAATTGTTACTTTTGGCTTGATCAATGCGGCTTCCTGCCTGAGCCACCAGTTGCAGGCGGTGATCTCACCGACATTCGGCTTTGCGTGGATGCGACGTTTGCCTTTTTGCACGAATTTGAAATGCTTCACGGCATTGGTAACGTAGCTGGTGTCCCGTATAATTCCCGCTTCGGCCAAAGCGCTGTCCAGCAGCTTTCCGGCCGGACCTACAAATGGGCGTCCCGCCAAATCTTCACTGTCGCCGGGTTGTTCTCCAACAATCATGATCTCGGCGGTCTGCGGCCCTTCGCCGGGAACAGCCTGAGTGGCGCACGCGTGAAGTTCGCATCTGCGGCAAGCTTCGAGGCTGGCCTTCAAGGACGCAAGATCATCGATCCGGTTGGGCACGGACGGTCCCTGTCGGGGTGCGACAAGTTCCTTTTCCGCCAGCAGATTTGGCTGAGTTGGACGTGCAGACGCCATGCTGCGCTCGCGCTTCGCTGCGGCATTCAACATGCCTGGAATGAGGTTGGATTCAGGCAAATTTTTCCAGTACTTTTTCGGCATCTCGGACATCATCGCGTTCTTTTTCACCCGAGCCGGATTGAAAATGGACGAGAAATAGACGCGCCATTGATCCTCGACCGCATCCTCCGAAGGAACGTCCGACTTCGCTCGCCCGGGGCCGATCAAAAGCGATTTGCCATCCCATAGCGCAGACATTTCGGGCGACAGGATTGCCCAGTCCATGTTCGGAAAACGACGCATGAAGAAGGGGGCAGAGAGTTCGAGTGTACGATGTTCCGGCTCGAACCAAGCGGCGAACTGTTCGCGATCATCGTGTTCCCCGACTTTGCGGAACCGCACGAAAGCGTGGGTCTTGTGAATGTCGCGAGAGATGGCCTTGCCGATATGGCGCAACCAGAGGACATCATCGTCTGCGGCCGCATCAAGCAGATGCTTTTCTGACTGCATGCGAAAGAGCACCCTGTAAAGTCTGGCAAACCGTTCCGGGTCGCGGTGGCATACCGCTGACCTCGCAGCTTGCAGGAATGGACGGGTTGCCATGACCGGTTCGCCGCCCTCAGCCAGATCGACTGTCTGTTCAGAGGCATTACCGCATTCAGCGAACAGATCACCGTCACCATTTCCGACCGTCCAGATAATTTGCTCCGGAGGTACACGCTGTGAACAGAGAGATCGCGCGGCCCGTCGCCACCCCTCGAAGTCCGTTTCAGAAGTCAGCTGGACAGTCCGCATATTCGACGAACCCGCTAAAGCAATTCCAGTTGCCGCGACGGGGCTACAAAACGGGATCTGAGATGTTCGCTGTCAGTCAGCGCTCCCGGTGTCCAGTCGAGCGTTTCGATAAAAGGCAGCGGCTTTTTCACCGTGCCGACGATTTTCCTGACATCTTCGAGACGTAGCCGCGCGACCCGTCTCGCAGAAATGAGCCGTCGAACTGATTTTTCACCAAACCCCGGCACCCGCATCAGAACCTCCCGAGATGCGCGGTTCACGTCGATCGGGAAGAAGGCTCGGTTTCGTAACGCCCATGCAAGTTTCGGATCGATTTCTAAGTCGAGCATTCCAGCTTCGCTGCCTGCAAGGATTTCCTGCGTTTCGAAGCCGTAAAAGCGAAACATCCAGTCCGCTTGATAAAGCCTGTGTTCGCGAACCAGGGGGGGCTTTATTAACGGTAGATCTTGCGATGAGTCCGGAATGGGACTGAATGCGGAATAATAGACACGCTTCAGATGATATCCGGAATATAGCCGGGACGCCGACTGCAATATGGTCTCGTCATTCGAGGCGTCGGCGCCAACAATCATCTGACTTGTCTGACCGGCGGGCGAGAAGTTGGGCTTTGACCGTCTACGTCCGCCCGGTTTCGGGGCTGAGTCCTCAGTGGCTTCCTCGATCCCCATCCTCACATTGGCCATCGCTCTACGGATAGATGTTGACGATTTCTCGGGAGCCAAAGCCTGTAAGCCGTCATCGGTAGGTAATTCGATGTTGATGGATAGCCGGTCTGCATGACGACCCGCAGCTTCAATTAGCGAGGGGTCAGCATCCGGGATCGTCTTGAGATGAATATAACCTCTGAAGCCGTGATCTTCACGAAGCTTGCGGGCCACTTCTCCGAGTTGCTCCATCGTATAATCAGAGCTTCTGATTATCCCCGAAGAGAGAAACAGACCCTCGACATAATTGCGTTTGTAAAAATCGAGCGTGAGATCGACAACTTCGTCTACCGAAAATCGCGCGCGTTCCACATTGGAAGAGACCCGGTTGACGCAATACCGGCAGTCGAAAATACAGAAATTTGTCAGCAGGATTTTCAGAAGCGAAATACAGCGCCCATCGGGCGTATAGGCATGGCAAATTCCCATGCCTTCGCTGGAGCCCAGCCCCGACTTGCCAAGCGAGTTTCGCTTTGACGAACCCGAAGATGCGCAAGAAGCGTCATATTTGGCTGCATCCGACAGAACAGCCAATTTATCGATAAGTGTCTTGCGCGCCATACAGTTCTCCGAAAGGAGAACATAACACGAACGCGTCTAATCTCAACTACCTGCTATGCAGTTGAGCACCCGTTTTCCGGCGAAATTAGCTTCGCTGATGAGTTGCGGCTGAAGGCGCTGGTGCGGTCGTTTGAGCTGGAGCAGGGTTGCTCGGCTTGTTGGGCGTAGACGCTTGTGGTTTGGCGTCAGCCAGAGGATCCTGCGAGTGTCGTACCTGACCTTCGAATACAGCGTTCGCTTCGATCGAAAGCGACGCATGCGTAATGTCGCCTTCGACCTTCGCTGATGAGGCGAGTTGCACGTTGCGGCCGCGAATGCTGCCTTGGACGGCACCGCGAACGACGATCGTCTCAGCGACGACTTCACCGGCAATCCGCCCACCTTCACCAATAGTCAGTGCAGTAGCGCGCACGTCACCTTCGATGTGGCCATCAATCTGGATTTCGCCCTCGGTGAGGATTGAACCGGTCACCTTCATATCGTTGCTGATAAGCGAAGGTGCAGACCGCGTGGACCCGCGGCTCGGGGTGCTTCTTGAGGATTCCACCTGCGGAGTGGCGGGGCTAGCCTGCGGCATCGCCGCAGATGAATCGGGGGATTTACCCTTGGTGAACATGACTACCTGCCCTGAGAAACTTAACCGGATTATAGGTCTTGCCGCCAAACCAGACCTCGTAATGGAGGTGCGGTCCTGTGCTACGGCCTGTTGACCCCATGCGACCGAGCGTGTCGCCCATACGCACGACATCGCCACGCTTCACTTCTATATCCTGAAGATGACCGTATCGTGTCTTAAACCCGTTACCGTGATCAATTTCGACAACACGTCCGTAACCAGATTTTGTGCCCGCAAAAGTGACCTTGCCGGGACCGGTCGTTGTCACCGGAGCAGACCTGTAGGCTGCAAGGTCGAGACCGGAATGGAAGGCGGCGCGCTTTGTGAACGGGTCCATGCGCAGACCGTAGCTCGACGTCTCGCGATAACCGACCCCGACCGGACGACCCAGCGGCAATCGGTCCATCACACGCTTGTAATGATTGGCTTCCTCCAATCGCGATGCGACCTGGGCCACGCGGTGATTGAACTCGAGATCATCTCCAGCGCCGGCAGACAAGCTCATTGACGCAAACTCGACGAGCGGACCGCCAAGCTCACGATTGTCTGAAAACCCGGCCATGTCGACGCCGGTCAGGCTCAGAATGCCACGTGCTTGTTCTGTGCGGCCGACAGCAAGTTCTTCGGCTTCGTCGAGAAACTGAAGTTGTTCGTTGCGAATTTCATCGATCCGGCTACGAAATCCGACGAGTTCGGCCGTTTGCGCAGAAGCTGCCGAAGGACGGACTTCCCGCGAGATCGGCTTCTTCGATGCTGGCGGTTACCAGAACCGCGTCTCCAGAAGAGTTGAGGCTTTTACTCTCAAGAGCATCAGGCGATCTCATCGAGTTCAAAAGTAGTTTGAGCGTGTCGTGACGGGCTTCGAACTCAAGGGTTGCCTGCTGGAATGCTTCGGTTCGTTCTTCCAGAAGGGAGCGTGCGGTTGCTTCGCGAGCGCGCGTTTCGCTAACCCAACGTTCCCATTTGGCTTCCGTACGATCAAGCGCATCAGCGCTTGCAGACAGTTTTGGAGCCTCGGCAAGGGTATTGATGCTGGCAAAGCCGATCCAGACAACGGCGGCAGCCAGTCCGGCTGCGCCTATCATCTGCCGCTTTGGAGAGATCGAAACATATCTGACAGTGCCGCCGCTGCGATGGTAGATTTGACGTTCCGGAAACGTCCGGTCCAGCAGGCTTTTAGCTCTCGTCAGCATATCATTCATGGTGTCTTCCAGAAATTTTCGGTTTCTTGTGGAACCTGAGTTTGACCTTGCGCGTATGGCTCTAACGGAAAAATCTGCCGTTGCCAAAAGTTAATTGCGCTTCTGGTCATGACAGATCGTTAACCTGCGAGCGTAAAGCTGTAGTTAATGAAACCCGAACCCGAAGCATTAAATCGGTTCGCAGGTCTTAATTCAGGCTAAGCGCCTTTCGCATGCACACGGCTTGCGTCGAGCACGTCTTGGGCATGATCGGTCACTCGAACCTTGCGCCAGACCTTCACGATTTCGCCGTCGGCACCGATGAGAAAGGTCGTGCGTTCGATCCCCATATACTGGCGGCCATAGAGCTTTTTCTCGACCCAGACACCGAAGGCTTCGCACATGCCACCATCGGTGTCGGATGCGAGTTCGATGTTCAGATCGTGCTTGGCCTTGAAATTCTCATGCTTTTTCAATGAGTCCTTCGAAACGCCGATGAGCGTGCAGTCGAGAGCCTCAAAGGCGGCCAGACGCTCGGAAAACCCGATCGCTTCTTTCGTGCATCCTGGTGTGTCGTCCTTCGGGTAGAAGAAAATCACCGTCAGACTTCCCTTGAGATCATCATTTGTAAGGGATTCACGTGCGGTCGTCGTAACCTTGAACGATGGAATGACATCTCCTGCGTCCGGTCTTTCGGTGGTCATGGCAGTCTCCGGTATTGATATCGGCGGTATTGTGCGGTCCTTGCCTGATACGGACCGGTAGACCGCGTCCTTAGACCAGAACGGAACCGAGATCACGTGCATCGCAAAGCCGGCCTCATCCTGATCGAAATTGTGACCGGCATCGTGCTGCTTTTGTCCCTTGCTGCGACCGTGTTCGCCTGGCGACTGTCTTCAGGCCCGATCGACCTCGAATTTGCCCGTCCACAGATCGAGGAAGCCTTTGCCGACCTGCGAGGCGGACGGGAGGTGGACTTTCGCAGGTTGCAACTGGAGTGGGTCCGCGATCAGCGCCGGTTCGAAGTTCTGGCGCGGGACGTTACGCTTCTTTTCCGAAGCAGGAAACGCTGCGGCCAGAGCCGAAACGGCAGCTATCGACCTTCAGACAGGTGCATTGCTGCGGGGACGTTTCGTGCCGCGCGCTGTCACTTTGCGGAATGGATCATTGGCGATTGTTCGCAGCGCACAAGGCTCCGTACTGATCGGCGGGGAGCCGATACCATTCTCGCTCGACAGTTCCGCTTCGGTCTATGAGCGAGGTCAGCGGACACTGCAGGGGATGAAGCGTCTGCTGTCTTCGGAGACCTCAAACATCGGCCTGTCCCGGCTCACGCTGGACGATTTTCAGATTGCTCTCATCGACAGGATAACGGGGCTCGATTGGCAGGCAACCGGTCTTCATCTTGATATCACACGGCGCGACAGCGGTATCGTGATAGACCTCGGCTCTCAATTGACGGGCGACGGCGCTCCGTCGGAGGCCACGCTGACGGCATCTCTTGCCGAAGACTTCGGAAGGCTGACCTTCACGTCCAGGTTCCTGCAGTGGAACCCGTTCGAACTGATGGAGCGGCTTGGATCATCAGAGGGTTTATCAGGTGACATACGCGCTGACTTCGGTCTGGACCTGGAGTTTGGCGAGGGTGCCTTGCAGAGCTTTGGCTGGGAACTCGAAACCGGGCCCGGCCCGGTGACTATCGATAGCCAGAGATTCGATATTGGAGAGCTTGAAGCTGACACACGCTACACCGTAAGTGACGATGTCCTCGTGCTGAACATCGAGCGTCTCGACATCGAAGGGGTCTCTCTTGCAGGTCGGGTCCAATTTCCTGAAACCTCGAAGCAGTTCGACGGGGCAAAGCCGGTCGGTGGGCCTTTTATCGCAAACCTTGATCGTTTGTCGCTCAGACGCCCTGATGTTTTCGCCGGTCCTGTGTCAGCTGAAGCTATCAGGACCGAAGGCAATTTCGACTGGGCAAGCCGGACGGTGGATTTTGCGAATGCGGTTGGAACCCGGCTGGGCAAGACCTATACCGCTGAAGGGTCCCTGAAACTCGCCGAGCCCGGCAGTGTAACCGGTTTGCCGCTGGACATATCCCTGAAGGCAAGAACTGACGATGAGGTGTCAATCACCGAAGTGTTGGATCTCTGGCCGGTGAAGATTGTCCCGGAAGCACGCGAATGGGTCGCTGAAAGCGTTCTGTCGGGTACGCTAATCGATCCGGAATTCGATCTCGACATAAACAGCACGACCCTACGCAACAAGCGCATGGCCCGCTCCGGAATGCGAATAGAGGCCCGGTTTGCCGGAACGCGCGTTGCGACCAATGGAAATCTTCCGCCCGCGAGCGACCTTGAAGGGCAGCTCAAGGTAGACGGCACGGGTGTTTCGGTTGACCTCGTTCGCGGAAAGATCGGCGAATGGCAAATAGACCGCAGCGCGTTGTCAGTTGTGGAAGATGCCGACGAGGTCGTTAACTTGTCTGCGCGCCTTGGGCTTGGCGGTTCGGTTGAAGAGGGCGTTCGGTTGCTCGTTCTGGCGGGCGGGAAGGACCCGCTTGCAGGACGCGCGGTGTCCGGCATGATTGACGCCGACATTTCGGTTGAAGGTCTCCTGGAAGAGCCGCTCCGTCCTGAAACATGGCGATACAGCGTGACGGGTCAAGCGACCGATATTCGGATGGAGCGCGTCTTCGAGAGCGTCGACTTTACGTCGCCGCGGCTCGATCTTCGCCTCGAAAACGATCTGATCGGCGTCGAGGGATATGGCGAGATTGCCAACTCCCCGCTGCAGTTCGAGTTGACGCAGCGGCTCGGTCCAGACGGCGAAAATAGGGCAGCATTGGAAGCATCCGCAATCGTCACACCGGATACGTTCAACGCACTTGGATTGCCGGTTCGTCAGTTTCTTTCAGGCGACACCGCTGTCGATCTCGACGCCTCCGGCCCATCTTTTTCTGGTTTCCGGACGGCCGTCGCGACACTGGATTTCCGAGACGCCAGGCTCGATACCGGTCCTCTTGGCTGGACCAAGCCGATGGGGGTCTCAGCTACGGCGCAAATCGACCTGACCCGAGCGGATGCCGCGAGCCAGGCGTCAATTGTTTTCGAGAGTGGTGACACGCGCCTTGCAGGCAGTCTGGAGCGGGATGATAAAGTCGGCTTGCAGTCCCTGACGCTTGACAGGTTCGTCATTCCGGATCTCGTCGATGTTTACGGCGTTGTGGAGCGGACCGGAGAGAAGCGCCTGCGCGTTCGTCTTGAGGGGCCATATTTCAATGCTGAATCGCTCTTGCGTTCGCTGCCTGAGTTCGGCGGCAACGAAGACGAGGATGGCGGTCTTGGCGCTATCGACTTCACCTCGAACCTTAACGAGATCCGCCTGCGCGAAGGTATCGCCATCAGGACCGCAATCCTGTCCGGGACGATCCTGGAGACGGGCTTGTCGGACCTCTCCCTGTCCGGCCGGACCCTCTCCGACGGTGCGCTCAAGTTCGTTCTCAAGGACCGTAGCGATATGCGGACCTTCAGTCTGGTGGCCGACGATGCCGGAGTGCTGATTGAGGGCATGACCGGACTTGATGCCGTCACCGGTGGACGGCTGCAGGTCGAAGGACGGTTTCCAGGCGAAGGAAGGCCTGGACAGATTGACTTGAAGCTGCTCGACAGCCGCCTGAAAAATGCGCCTCTGCTGACCCAGATCCTCTCGCTTGCGTCGCTGCAGGGCCTTTCTGATGTTCTCTCGGGCGACGGCATTCTGTTTACGCAGATCGACATTCCGCTCCAGATCCGTGACGACTTCTTCGTGATTGATGGCGCGCGCGCGGCCGGTCCGGCTCTGGGCCTGACCGCACAGGGACGAATTGGCGCGAGCAACGATTCGATTTCTCTGGACGGCGTTCTCGTACCGTCATTCGACACCAATTCGGCTCTGGGCAGCATTCCGTTGATTGGCGACCTTCTGGTGTCACGGGAAGGAGAGGGGGTTTTCGCGGTCACCTACTCCGTTCGCGGAACCCTGTCGCAAGCGCGTGTCGCGATCAATCCTTTATCGGGCATGTTGCCGGGAATCTTGAGACGCATTTTCGAGAATCCTGCGGATCCCCTGCCAATCGAGACGCCTGATCCTGTTGACGAGTAAGCGGCAGGCCGAACGTGTCAGGCTTTATCCTGATCGAGTTGCAGCCGGGCATGCTTCTTCTTTCCAACCGAAAGGACAGCAAAGCCTGCATCATCGAAATCGGACATAGTCAGAACGGCATTCTCGTCCGGAATCGCCATTCCGTTGAGCTTCGCTGCTCCAGCCTTGATATGCCGCCTCGCTTCACCGTTCGATTTGGTAAGGCCCGCACGCGCAAAGCCTGCGGCAGCCAGAAAGCCGCTGTCGATCTCGTCTGCCGTTATCATCTCTGTCGGCAGTGCATCCACATTGCTTCCCCCAGCGAATACTGAAGCCGCAGCGGCAGCCGCTTTTGCGGCAGCGTCCTCGCCATGCAGCAGGCGTGTCGCCTCATTTGCGAGAACGGTCTTGGCCTCGTTCAGCGCTGCGCCTTCGCCGCGCTTCCAGAGAGCCAATTGTTTCTTCCGGCAAATCGGTGAACAGCCGCAGGAATTTGCCGACGTCTGCATCCTCTGTGTTGCGCCAGAACTGCCAGTAGTCGAAAGGTGAGAGGCGATCAGCATTAAGCCAGACCGCACCATCGACCGTTTTGCCCATCTTGGCCCCGGACGACGTGGTCAGGAGAGGGGTTGTCAGACCGAAGGTCTGCTTGTTCGCTTCGCGCCGGCAAAGCTCCACGCCGTTGATGATATTCCCCCATTGGTCCGATCCGCCCATCTGCAAATCACAGGCGTGGCGACGCAAAAGCTCAAGAAAATCATATGCTTGCAGCAGCATGTAGTTGAACTCAAGGAAGGTGTAGGGCTGCTCATTACGCAAACGCCGAGCAACTGTCTCCTGCTTCACCATCGTGTTGATTGTAAAGTGACGCCCATAGCGGCGAAGAAACTCGATATAGCCAAGATGGTCGAGCCAGTCGGCGTTGTTCACCATGACAGCATCGGTCGGCCCGTCGCCAAACGTCAGGAAGCGTTCGAAGACAGACCGGATGCTAGCAATGTTGGACGCAATCGTGGCATCATCGAGGACCGGACGCACCTTGTCCTTGTCCGTGGGGTCGCCGACTTTGGTCGTGCCGCCACCCATGAGCACGATTGGCTTGCCGCCTGCCTGCTGCAAGCGCCGGAGCATCATGATCTGGACCAGCGAGCCGACATGCAGACTGTCAGCCGTGGCGTCGAACCCGATATAACCGGTCAGCACTTTCGATCTGGCGCGCTCGTCGAGGGCATCGGCGTCGGTGACCTGATAGAGGTAGCCGCGCGCTTTCATCTCGGTCATGAATGCCGATGAAGGGTCTGCCATGTCTGCCTCGTGCCGGTTGGGTGTGTTCTGCGTTCCGTCCATAATCAGGTTGAGCGAAAAGATGAATGATTTTTCTCCCGTGCTCGTAGCCGGCTTCATGAGCGGTACGTCGCTGGACGCCGTCGACGGGGCCGTGCTCCTGACGGATGGCGAAACGATCTTCGAGTTCGGGCCGACTTTCGAGCGAAAGTATTCTGCTGAGGAACGTGCCTGCCTGCAGGCAGCGGTCGAAGCGGCCAGACGCTGGCAGTTTACCGGCCCTGAGCCGCACGATGCCTTCGCGGACGCAAACGAGGTCCTTGTTGCGCTGTCATCTCGACGCATTCAGCCATTTGCAAGAGTTCCTGTGGTCCGGCTCCGATCATGCTGGCGGGTATTCACGGACAGACCGTGCTCCACCGCAGACGCACCGGTTCGGGTGATGCACGAACACTTCAGATCTTCGATGCGGCGGGGTTTGCCGACGCGACGGGATGCGCATTGATATCCGATTTTCGCAGCGCCGACATTGCAGCGGGTGGCGAGGGGGCACCGCTTGCCCCGGCCTATCACGAGGCTCTACTTCGAACGTCTGGTTTGCAGGACGCCGTTGTCCTGAACCTTGGCGGTGTTGCAAACCTCACAGCCATCGGGTCCGACGGTAACCTGATCGCCTTCGATTGCGGCCCGGCAAATGGCCCGCTGGATGAGTGGGTGGAGGGACATGGAAAGGGAAATTGCGACCTGAACGGGGCTTTCGCTGGAGCCGGTTACATCCATGAGGGGTCACTGGCGCAGTGGCTGGATCATCCATTCTTCGGAGAAGCGCCGCCCAAATCACTCGACCGATACGACTTTGACGCAAACCTTGCGCGGGGGCTGGGGTTCGAGGATGGGTGCGCGACATTGACCGCGTTCACCGCAGAGGCGGTCAAGGCAGGGCTTGGTCTGTTGCCGGGCCCGCGCCGCAAGCTGGTTGTGTGTGGTGGCGGGCGACACAACCCGGTCATGCTACGGGCCTTGAGCGAACGAACCGGTCTGGATATCTGCGTCGCGGAAGACCTCGGTTGGCGAGGCAACTCCATCGAGGCAGAGGCGTTTGCGTTTCTGGCAGTAAGATCGCTCAGAGGACTGCCTTTAAGCTGGCCGGGCACGACGGGTGTCACGAAAGCCATCACTGGCGGTGTATATATGCCGCCTGATTCCGCGACTGGTTGAACGGCGGCTCATCAAGGGGGAGTTCTGAAATGAAAGTCTGCTATGCGCTTGCCGGGCTTTGTCTGGTCGCCTGCGGCCCCACCGCTGCCGAAGTGGGAGACGCCGGAATGGCGACCCACGTTCAGGACGATGTCGAAATGGCATCCTGCCGGATCGAGAGCGGAACGGGTCAGGACGCCAGCAGTTTCGAAGGCCCGTGCGTCTACCTGCCTGACGAAGACAACTCGTTTTCCGTGGCAGGCGTGAACGAGTCTATTCTTCTTGGCGAGACGGTTCTGGTCACGGTGTTTGTCACCGAGCTTCCTCTTGCGCAGGTCAGCGGACTAACGACCGGCGGCATCAATTCACGCTGGGGAGAAGCCAGACGGTCAGATGATGATCCATCCTGCTGGATAGGCGACGACTTTACCGTCTGCGCTCGCTAGATCTCGCCGAGGCGTTCGCGGTCTGCGGCAGCGATGCTCTCGTCGAGATACGCCGCACACCGGGAGTTCATTTCGTCGAGTTTGCCTTCGTAGAAATGGTTCGCACCGATGATCGTGTCACGTGTGATGCTTTCGCCCTTTTGCACGCGGACCTTTGTCAGCGAGCGTTCGATATCCTGCGGCGGAGCCACCTTGTCCTGATCGCCGGACAAGATCAGCCCGGAGGCCGGGCAGGGGGCCAGAAAGCTCAGATCGTAATGGTTTGCAGGCGGCGAGACGGCCAGAAACCCGTCGATCTCGGGGCGTCGCATCAAAAGCTGCAGGCAGATCCATGCCCCGAAGGAATATCCTGCAACCCAGCAATAACGCGGGCTTTCGGTGAGCGACTCCATGTAATCGAGCACATAGGCCGCATCGGCAAGTTCGCCCGAGCCGCTTTCGAACTGGCCCTGACTACGGCCAACGCCGCGAAAGTTGAAACGCATCACCGAGAAGCCACGGGACTCAAACAGGTTGTAAAGCGTGATCGTGACGGGGTCCTGCATGCTTCCGCCGGCCCGTGGATGCGGGTGAAGGATCAGCGCGATTGGCGCGTTCTCTTCGAGGCTTTCGGTGTAGCGGGCTTCAATCCGTCCGGCAGGACCGGGGATAATCATTTCGGCCATGGCGTATATCCTTGTCGTGAAAGCCGTGCAGGCGTCGCGCAACGCGCGTCAAGGCGCGGTCATAAGCACAAGGATAGGCGCTGACGCAAGTTTTCGATATGGAGTTGCCATGATCTATGCAGATTACAACGCGACCGCACCCCTGCGCCCGGAAGCCCGGGCGGCTATGGTCGAGGCGTTATCGCTGACCGGCAACGCCTCATCGGTTCATGCGCCGGGCAGACAGGCACGCAAGATGATCGAGCGGGCGCGTGAGCAGGTCGCGTCCGCAATCGGTGCGATCCCGCAGGATGTCATCTTTACATCCGGGGGCACCGAGGCAGATACATTGGGTGTGCTTGGAGCGCTGAAGCTTTTAGAGGCGCCTTGCGTTCTCATGAGCCCGCTGGAGCATGTCGCGGTATCCGAGCCGGTCAGGCGCAGCGAACTTCCGTCACGAAGCCTCGCCGTTCTGCAAGATGGGCAGGTCGATCTGGAAGATCTCTCAATTGCCGTGGACGCCTGTGTGTCAGCCGGACAGACGCCATTTCTATGCCTCATGCTCGCAAGCAACGAGACCGGTGTCGTACAGCCGGTGGCGGATGCCTCGGCGATCATACATCGCGCGGGCGGCCTCGTTTTCTGCGATGGCGTTCAGGGCCTCGGCAAGATCCCGGTAAATGTCTCACTCCTGCAGGCCGATTACGTCTCACTGTCGTCTCACAAATGCGGCGGACCGCAAGGTGTCGGGGCCCTGTGGGTCAAAAGTGTTGCGCCACTCGTTGCCATGCAGACCGGCGGCGGTCAGGAGCGCGGTTTACGCTCCGGCACCGAAAATACCGCCGCCATCGCTGGCTTTGGCGCAGCCGCGGAACGGGCTGCCCGGCTGGACGATACGAAACGGGTCGAAAACGGGCGCGACTCTTTTGAGCGGAGGCTGAAAGACGGAGCAGGCGTCACTATATTTGGTGAACAGACGCCGAGGCTTCCGGGCACATCGTGTTTTGCTTTCGATGGCTTTCCATCTGAAACGCAAGTGATGGCGATGGATCTGGAACAGGTCGCGGTATCTGCCGGTTCGGCCTGTTCGAGCGGCAAGGTTCGTGTATCCGGTGCACTCGCCGCAATGGGTGTGACGCCTGAAATGGCAGGCTCTGCGCTCGCGTGAGTTTTGGCTGGGCCACGGCGCGGAAGACTTTCAAGCGGTAGCGGACCGTTGGCTCAAGGCAGCCCGGCGCGCACATCCGGCAGCATTCAAGGAACTGGCATGACGGCTCATCTGGACACCTCCGATACAGCAACGATCGAACCCGCAAGCCGGGCCAAGGACGGCATCGATGCGGAGACTGTCGCCGCGGCAAAGTCTATGGAGGCGAAGAACTATTCGGCCGGTTTCTCGACGGATATCGAGACCGAGTTCGCTCCAAAAGGTCTCAACGAAGACATTGTCCGCTTCATTTCAGAGAAAAAGGAAGAGCCGGAATGGATGCTCGAATGGCGTCTGAAGGCGTTCGAGCGGTGGCTCACCATGACAGAGCCGGATTGGTCGCACGTTCGCTACCCGAAGATCGATTATCAGGATGCGTACTACTACGCCGCCCCGAAGACAGGCGCGAAGTATGAGAGGCTCGATGATGTTCCGAAAGAGATACTTGAGACGTACGAGAAGCTTGGCATTCCACTGCGTGAAGCGGAGGTTCTGCTCGGTGTTGAAGGCGCAGCCGATTCTGCGGCAGAAGCCCGTGTAGAGACGGCGACCGACAAGCCAAGAATTGCCGTTGATGCCGTCTTTGACAGTGTTTCGGTGGCAACCACCTTCCAGAAGGAACTGAAGAAGGCGGGCGTGATCTTCTGTTCGATCTCCGAAGCGATCCGCGACCATCCAGAACTTGTCCGCAAGTATCTCGGTAGCGTGGTTCCACCATCGGACAATTTCTTTGCCACGCTAAATTGCGCGGTCTTCTCCGATGGAACCTTTGTCTACATCCCCGAAGGCGTTCGCTGCCCGATGGAGCTGTCCACCTATTTCAGGATGAATGCTCAAGGAACCGGGCAATTCGAGCGAACGCTGATCATCGCCGAGAAGGGGTCTTATGTCTCCTATCTTGAAGGGTGCACGGCCCCGATGCGGGACGAGAACCAGTTGCACGCCGCGGTCGTTGAACTCGTCGCGATGGAAGATGCCGAGATCAAGTATTCCACGGTCCAGAACTGGTGGCCGGGCGATGAAGACGGCAAGGGCGGTGTCTACAACTTCGTCACTAAGCGCGGAGATTGCCGGGGCGACCGGTCACGCATCTCGTGGACGCAAGTCGAGACCGGGTCTGCGGTCACATGGAAATACCCGAGCTGTATCTTGCGCGGCGATGACACGGTCGGCGAGTTCTACTCGATTGCGGTCACCAACGGTCGCCAGCAAGCCGATACCGGCACCAAGATGATCCATCTCGGCAAAAACACGCGCTCGCGTATTATCTCCAAGGGTATTTCCGCCGGTAAGTCAGACCAGACCTATCGCGGCCTTGTCTCGATCAACAAGAAGGCCTCAAACGCACGCAACTTTACCCAGTGCGACTCGCTTCTGATTGGTGATACCTGCGGCGCGCACACTGTTCCCTACATCGAAACACGCCGCGCTGATGCGCAGCTTGAGCATGAGGCCACGACAACGAAATTGTCGGAGGACCAGCTTTTCTATGCGCGTCAGCGCGGACTGGGCGAAGAAGCCGCTGTTGCGCTTCTCGTGAACGGTTTCGTGCGCGATGTCATCCAGCAGCTCCCGATGGAGTTTGCTGTCGAGGCGCAAAAGCTTCTTGAGGTCAGTCTGGAAGGAAGTGTCGGCTGATGAAACGCATTTTTGAATTGATCCAGACAGGGCAGGCCTCCGGAATCAAAACCGTATTCAAGGCGGCCATGGTTGCCTTGTTGCTCACCCTTTTGACAGTGCCGCTCACTTACTATCTCGGCATCTACAATGAATGGCCTGGAACTCTGCTCATCATAGCCGTGCAGCTGATCGGAACCTACCTGATCGCTGGCATCATGGTCGAACGTCAGAACCGGAAGAAGACCTGATAACATGTTGAATATAAACGATTTGTCCGTCTCAGTCGGCGAGAACGGCGAAAAGGAAATACTGTCCGGCCTGTCGCTGCACGTTCCCGCAGGCGAAGTGCACGCCGTCATGGGTCCGAACGGTGCCGGCAAGTCGACACTGTCCTATCTGCTGACAGGTCGCGACGGCTATGAGGTTACGCATGGCGCAGTCGATTATCGCGGCCAAAACCTTCTTGAAATGGACCCCGAAGAGAGGGCTGCCGAAGGGCTGTTCCTGTCGTTTCAGTATCCCATCGAAATACCGGGCGTTCCCGTCATGACTTTCGTACGCACTGCGCTGAATGCGCAGCGCAAGACCCGGGGTGAGGAGGAAATGGGCGCGCCGGAATTTCTCAAGAAAGCCAGGGAAATCGCCGGCCATCTCAATCTGACCCCGGACATGCTCAAGCGCCCGCTCAATGTCGGCTTTTCGGGCGGCGAGAAGAAACGGCTGGAGATTTTCCAGATGATGATGCTCGAACCGAAATTCATGATTCTCGACGAAACCGATTCAGGCCTCGACATTGATGCGCTGCGGACCGTTGCAAACGGCGTCAACGAGATGAGATCGGCCGAGCGCGGCATGCTCGTGATTACCCACTATCAGCGCCTGCTCGATTATATCAAACCGGACCGTGTCCATGTTTTGGCGAATGGCAGGATCATCACCTCCGGCGGGCCCGAACTTGCCCTGCGACTGGAAGAAGAAGGCTATGATGGCGTTCTCGCCGAGGCAGCCTGAATGTCCCGGTTACGTGATCTGATTGCCGATCCTACCCCGGTCGAGCTTGAGCTCGTCGAGCGATATGCCAGACTGCCCGAAACGCCGCAGCGCACGCGCAACTTCGAAGCCTTTGCCGAAACCGGATTGCCGGGGCGGCGGACGGAAGCCTGGCGCTGGACGGACCTGAAACGCGGGCTGAAATCTGTGACCGGTAGAGGTGACGCTGCCATTATCGCCGACCCGTTTGACGGTGTTTGCGATGGCCCGGTCATCGTGCTGACCTCATCCGGTTGCCGTGTCGAGGGCAAGCTTGCCTCCGGCATCCGGTTGATGGAGCAGGACAAACCACAAGCGCTTGGTGGCGCAGAGGATCTTCCCGTCGCAGCCCTTGGTGCAGCGCTCTCGAATAACCCCGGCGCGCTCGTGATCGAAATATCCGAGCCCCAGGATGTGCCGATCCGCTTGCGATGCGAAGGAAGCGATGCCCTGCGCTTTTCGAGGGTCTCGTTCATTTTGCGCACAGGGGCGAGCCTGACCGTGGCAGAGAGCCATCTGGCGGGCGCAGGTTTCTCCTCGGTCGTCGTTGAATACGGGCTTGAGGATGATGCGACGCTTCAGCGCGTGATCTATATGGAGGCCGGGTCGGCTGCGACGCAGATCGTGACGGGCCTTATCCATCTCAATGACAGGGCGCGCCTCGTGCAAACCCATTTCGGCACGGGTGCACATCTGGCGCGGCTGGAAACCCGCGTCTTCCATCATGGCGAAGCCGCGAGTGCTACACTGAACGGTGCCTATCTGCTGTCCGATGGCCGTCATTTCGATCAGACCAGCGTCGTCCGGCACAGTTGCCCGGGGTCTTCCACGACGCAGCGCGTGAAAGGGGCCGTGCGCGATGGCGGCCGGGCCGCTTTTCAAGGCAAATTCCATGTTGCACGGCGCGCACAAAAGACTGAAGCGCAAATGGCGCATAACGCCATTGTTCTGGAGAATGGCGGCGAAGTGAACGCCAAGCCTGAGCTTGAGATCTATGCCGATGATGTGGTTTGCGCGCATGGCAATACGGTCGGCGATCTGGATAAGTCCGCGCTTTTCTACATGCGCCAGCGCGGCATTCCCGAAGCGGAGGCCCGCGCGCTCCTGACACGGGTGTTTGTCCTTGAGGCCCTTGGCGAGGCTCCCGATATATTCCGGGAAGGTCTTGAAAAGAAAGCAAGCGAATGGCTGACGGCCAACATCTGAAAACCGGCTTTGATGTCGATGCGATCCGGGCTGAGTTCCCGATCCTGCAGCGTGACGTAAACGGCGCGCCGCTCTGCTATCTGGATAATGCTGCCTCGGCGCAGAAACCGGCTGCGGTCATCGATGCCTTCGCCGAGCAGATGCGGACGAGCTATGCCAATGTTCATCGCGGTCTGCATACGCTCGCCAACGAGACCACTGCCACGCTTGAGGCGTCGCGCGAAACCGTACGCGCGTTCCTGAATGCCGACCGGGTCGAAGAGATTGTTTTCACAAAAGGCGCGACGGAGGCCATCAATCTCGTTGCGTCAGGAATAGGCTCAAGGCTGCAACCCGGCGACGAGATCATCCTCTCGGTCATGGAGCATCATTCCAATATCGTTCCATGGCATTTTCTGCGCGAACGCTGCGGTGCCGTCATCAAATGGGTGCCGCTGCTGGAAGACGGCAGCCTCGATATGGCGGCGCTTGCGAGACATGATCGGTCCGCGTACGAAGTTCGTTTCATTGACCCACATGTCCAATGTTCTTGGCACGGTGACCGATGTGGAGCGGATCGTGACGCTTGCACATTCCGTGGGTGCCGAGGTGCTTGCTGGACGGGTGTCAGGCGGTTGTTCATCTTCCGGTCGATGTCGCTGCACTCGACTGTGATTACTATGTTTTCTCGGGCCACAAGCTGTACGGTCCGACCGGTGTAGGCGTCCTTTACGGTCGCTATGTGTCCCTGATTAAGCTGCCCCCTTTTCAAGGCGGGGGCGAGATGATCGAACGCGTGACCCTCGACGATGTCACGTACGCCCTGCCGCCTCACCGGTTCGAAGCGGGAACGCCGCCGATACTCGAAGCCATCTCGCTTGGCGAGGCCATTCGCTGGTTCGACCGTTTCGAGATTGCAGACGTCGCGGCTCATGAACATGACCTGCTGATACATGCCGTGCAGACGGGCTTGCCGCAGATGAACAGCATCCGGTTTCACGGCACATCGCCGGGAAAAGGCGCCGTCCTGTCCTTCAGCTGTCGAAGGTGCCCACCCGCATGATCTGGCGCAATTGCTGGACCGATACGGCGTTGCCATCAGGGCAGGCCATCATTGTGCTCAACAATTGATGGACTATCTGGGTGTTTCGGCAACAGCACGCGCCAGCTTCGGTATCTACAACACCCGGACGGATGTCGAACGGTTCGTCGAATCTCTCGGCAAAGCGCATCGAATGCTGGTATAGGTGGTGACATGGCAGACGATATGACCACGCACGATATGATCGACCTTTCCGGTACGGACGGGAAGAAGGATGCTGCGGAAAGCACGCTTCCGCAGGAGGAGCTCAATCGGCTCACCGATGCTCTCATTACGGCGTTCAAGACGGTCTACGACCCGGAGATACCGGTTGATATCTACGAACTCGGCCTGATCTATCGCGTAGACGTTGATGACGACCGAAACGTCCACATCGATATGACGCTAACCGCTCCCGGCTGCCCTGTCGCCGGAGAGATGCCGGGCTGGGTGGCAGACGCCGCACGAACGGTCGATGGCGTCGAAAACGTCAAGGTTGATCTTGTCTTCGATCCGCCCTGGGAAACATCGCGGATGTCCGATGAAGCCCGCCTTAGCACTGAACATGCTCTGACCGGTTCCCGGAAAGGAAAGACTGACATGGCCCGTCGTCCACGACCGAAACTCGTAACGCTCACCGACGCCGCTGCGACGCGCGTCAAGACATTGATGCAGCGGCTGGGCAAAGGCTATCTGCGTGTCGGCGTCAAGAATGGCGGCTGCGCCGGCATGGAATACACCATGGACTATGTCGATGCGCCCGAAGCGTTGGATGAAGTGGTCGAAGACAACGAAGTCACCATCCTCGTCGATGCCAAAGCCGTCCTGTTCCTCATCGGGTCTGTGGTCGATTACGAAACGACCACGCTGCACTCCAAGTTTGTCTTCTCCAATCCGAACCAGACGGACGCCTGTGGATGCGGTGAAAGCGTGACGATCATGCCTGCTGTTGCCGACGGCTGATGACCTGTGAACTCCGATAAAACCTGCTCTAGCCCAGTAATTTTGCCCGAAGAACCGCTAGACCTTTCTCCGGCTCGGCAGTCCCGCCACAACTGCGATCTCGCCCTTTTTCGGATCCGGAATAAGCTGCGCCAGTCTCGCCTCGGTTCCGCGGGCCTCTGCCACCAGTTTTGCTGTCGCTTCTTCGACACGTTGCGTCAGCATTTCCAGAAACTCAGATTTCTCAAGACCCGGCTCGATTGGATCGAGAAACTCGATAATGGCGACGCCTCGCGTCTTCTCGAACGTCTGCTGATGCCAGAACAGCCCTAGATTGGTCGCGACCGGCACGACCGGCACGACCATATCGCGATACATATGCCAAATCCCGGCCTTGTATTTGAAGTGGTAGTCGACCGGTGCCAGATGACCCTCCGGATAAATCAGAACACGTTGTCCGCTTGTCACGCGCGCGCGCCAGACCGTCCTTGAGTGACTGCGCCTTTCGCTCTCCGCCGCCGCACGTATCGATCACGATGGCGCCAATCCGGCGTAAGAATTCCCTTTACCAACGGAATTTTTTCCAAATGGTCGCCCGTAACGAAAACCAGATCGCGAATTTCCGGATAAATAAGAAACCCGTCGCCCCAGCTTTGGTGCTTCGCGCCGACGATGAACGCGCCTTCGGGCAGCCTGTCGCGACCTCGCACCTCGTGATCAATTCCAGCCAGATATTTCAGCGCAAGCCGCATGGCGCGCGTATAGCTGCGGATGACGGCGCGAACGTAGCCACCACTCGAGCCGATCATTCCGGGCAGCGATATGAGCACGTATCCGACGACAGGGTCCAGTAAGCGGCGGCGAATGCAAGGTTTCTAAACATGGTCGTCTGTCCTAACGGGTCTGCAAAACAGCCATGATGGCAGTCACGAATGCATGTTTGTGATCGCTGAACGCGCCGGGCAGCCGGTTGTAGATACGGTTCTGTGCGGCCTGCGTAACGATACCCAGAGACATGGCCGCCAGAAGTGATGGATTCGCCCGGCGGTATTCGTCCATGCTCGATCAAGTTCTCGACCAGCGCCTCGGCCAGACTGACAGGATCGTCGTCGCGCGTCGTGTCCGATTTCAGAAACCGGTTCAGGTTCAGGAGATGATAACTGCAGGCCGACCAGTCCTCGTCGGCAAATCCGCAATAAGCGCTGACCACAGCCTCCACCTGACTGCGGAGACTATGACCGTCGGCGGCGGCGCCGATAAGGAGAAGCGAAATCCGGTTATGGACTGGAAGTGAACAGCGATTCCGCAAGGTCTTCCTTGCCGGAATAGTGGCTGTAGATTGCGCCCTCGGAAACACCGGCGGAGGCATGCAATCTCACGGGTCGTCGTGGCGTCAATACCGAGCCGGTTGAACAGTTCGATAGCGGCACGATCAATTTCCGGTTTGGCACTTCGTCGCGACATGGCGCGTCTCCGTTTCCGTCATGTACACCAAACGAAGCTGATTACAAGTGATCACTCACTAAAAGTCCAGGGGCGTTACGTGCCCGGTGAAGTCTGCCTTTCGCTTTTGCAGGAACGCCTTCACGCCTTCCGCAAAATCGGATGTTCGCCCGGCTTCCCGTTGCGCGATACGTTCAGCGTGCATCTGGGCTTCCAGCGTCCGGTCAGAGCTCTCCCAGACAGGTTGCGCAGAAGCGACAGGGCCGTTGTCGGACCATTTGCCAGCTCGTTGGCCATCTCGACAGCAGTCGATTTCAATGCGTCATCTGCAACGCATCGGTTGATCAGCCCCCATTCAAGCGCCTTGGTCGCGGGCAGCTTCTCCCCCAGAAGAGCCAGTCTCCATTGCCCGTGCCCGACCGATCATGCGCGGCAAGAAGCCAAGTGGACCCGCCGTCGGGGACGAGTCCGATCCGGCGAAAGGCCTGCAGGAAATACGCCAACTCCGCAGCGATGATCATGTCACCCATGAGCGCGATGGAGCAGCCGACGCCAGCTGCGGCGCCGTTCACGGCGGTGATGATCGGATGGGGATGTTCCCGCATTGCCATGATCAGCGGGTGGTAATGACTGTCGAGAGCACGACCGGCATCAAACTTGCCTTTCCCGGCTTCGCTCATGCTGCCGCCACCAAGATTGGCCCCGAGCAGAATCCGCGACCGGTACCTGTCAGAACCGTCGCACGGGCATCGTCTGCCGCCTGCTCGAAAGCGAGAAGCAATTCGCTGACCGTGTCCGGACCTGCCGCATTCATTGTCGCAGGATCGTTGAACGTGATCGTCGCGATCCGGTCCGAATTTTCGTAAGTGATCTTTTCGAAGGCCATCGCATGTCTCCCTGGTTTCGTGAGAGACTAGCTGAGGTCAGTGACCGGTGAAACCGTATCCTAGCGTCAAGCAGCGGCCGTGTGGGCTTCGCCGTACCAGTAATGCGATTTCTGCCGTTGTGCTTCGACTGGTAAAGCAGGTCGTCGGCGCGGCTGAACAAGGACGTCGGGCCGTCGCCCTCAATCATCTGCGATGCACCGAACGAGACGGTTACATTGCCCATGCTTTCGTTGGTCGACTTGCGCATCAGCTGCTTTGCCTCGATCGCTGCACGCATGCGTTCAAGGATCGGCAGGGCCATATCAATCGACACGCGGGGCATGATGATCGCAAACTCTTCGCCGCCGTAGCGCGCGACGAGAAAGTCCTTTAGGGCAAGGCGTTCGAGCGTCGTGGCAACGAACCGGATCACCTGATCACCGGTCTGGTGACCGTAGGTATCATTGAACGACTTGAAGAAATCAATGTCGCATACCGCAAGGCTTAGCGGATAGTTGAGCTTGGTCGCTTCCCTGACCCGGAACTTGATTGTCTCGTCAAATTGCTTGCGGTTTGCGATGCCAGTGAGAGAATCGGTGAGGGCCTCGTTTCGCACATCCTGCAGGTGGGTGCGCAGAACCTCGATCTCGCCCGAGGAGTTCTGAAGCTGTGCTGTGAGTTCACGGTTCTGCTGCGCCATCTGGCGCGTCGCTTCCGCCAGTTTCAGCGTGAGCTCCTTGATCTGCGTCTGCTGCAGATCACCTGACGTCAGCGTTTCGACCGTCTTGTCCAGATTGTCTCCGAAAGAGCGCGTCTGCTTGTCGGCACGGTTCAGGGTTTTAAGCGCCGTTGCAAGCTCGTTGGCGAGGCGTTCTCCGGTCTGCACGACTTCATTATTGAACTTGGCGTTCGAGAAGTAGCGCTCATAGAGCAATTCGGTTGCGGTCTCATCGAGCGCACCGGTCTCCCGCAGCTCGCGAGTCATCTCGTCGCGCAGCCCTGGCGTCCAGTCATTCAGATAATGAAGCCAAAGCTCGTAATTGCGTGGCGATGGCGCGAGGTGATGGTCGACGATCTCATCGACCGCAGTATGGGCGGTCTTTCGCCCGGTTTCACCGCTTAGCTTGTCGAATATCATAATTCTGGCCTACCCCCCACGATTTCGATAACACTAGCGGTCAAAAGTAAAGGTAACGCAAAAGACGGTCAGTTTTTGACGCGCAAGACGAAACCGCCGAGAATCGCCGTCAGGGGAGAATATGCCATGGCTGAAGTTAGCGACACACTAAAGACAGACCTCAAAACAAGGCTGGACGCGCAGAAATCTGCCTTTCTGAGCGATGGTCCACCAAGCTATGAAACTCGGGTCGACCAACTCAACAGGTGCATTTCGCTTCTCGTCGAACACGAAACTGAACTGGTCAACGCGCTGAGCGCAGATTTCGGCCATCGGTCACGAGAGCAGTCGTCGCTGACCGATATTGCATCGTCCATTAGCGCGCTGAAACACGCGCGCACACATCTGAAAGGCTGGATGAAACCTGAGCGGCGGACCGTAGACCCGTGGATTCTGTCTCTGTTCGGGGCGCGTGCGCGTGTCGAATTCCAGCCCAAGGGCGTCGTAGGTATTGTGGCGCCGTGGAATTTCCCGGTGAACCTCTCATTCGTTCCGCTGGCAGGTATCCTTGCGGCGGGAAATCGGGCCATGCTGAAGCCGTCAGAATTTACCCCGGCTACGTCTGCAGCCCTCGCGGAACTTATCTCGAAGCGCTTCGATGCGACCGAGATCGACGTGGTGACGGGCGGGCCGGATGTCGGCGCGGCCTTCAGCAGCCTGCCATTTGACCATCTCCTGTTTACCGGCGCGACGTCCATTGCGTATCATGTGATGCGCGCAGCTGCTGAAAACCTCGTTCCGGTAACCCTTGAACTGGGCGGAAAGTCGCCGGCTATTATTAGCGAAACAGCGGACATGAAGCTTGCCGCAACCCGTGTCATGACGGGGAAAACGTTGAATGCCGGGCAGATCTGCCTCGCGCCTGATTATGTGCTGACGCCGCAAGGCAAGGTTGCTGACTTCGTCGCGGCGGCTCAGGCCTCTGTCTCTACCATGTTTCCGACGATCAAGGACAATGACGACTACACGTCAATCGTCAATCAACGCCACTATGAGCGGCTTCAGGGATATGTCGAGGACGCCCGCTCGAAAGGTGCCGAGATCGTTGAGCTGAACCCTGCTGACGAACACTTCGACCAACAACCTCACCACAAGATGCCGCCGACGCTGATTCTGAATCCGACCGACGACATGACCGTAATGCAGGAGGAGATATTTGGCCCCGTCCTTCCGGTGAAAGGTTATAGCTCGACGTCAGAAGCGATTGCTTACATCAACGCGAACGCCCGGCCCTTAGGCCTGTATTACTTCGGCAAGGACGACACTGAGCGGGACATGGTTCTCTCGCGGACGACGGCTGGCGGCGTGACCGTCAACGATGTGCTGTTCCATAATGCCCAGGAAGACCTGCCATTCGGCGGCATCGGTCCTTCCGGCATGGGCAGCTATCATGGGCAGGACGGCTTTCGCGAGTTCTCGCATGCCAAAGCCATTTATACTCAGGCGAAATTCGATGTTCTTTCGATCATGCGCCCGCCCTATGGCAAGATGTTCCACAAGCAGGTTTCGGCGCGCATCAAGGTTTAAGTTGGCTGATCCAGTCATTCGACCGCGCGTTCATTAAAGGCTCGTGTTCGCTCGCAGGTGAAGCGTATCCATCTTGTAACCGGCCCGGTTCGCGGGCCGGAAACAGCTGCCGCGCTAGATCGAGCGTTGCAGGAACGCCGGGACGTGATCGCCCATGCCTTTGACCTGACCACCGCTGGCCGGCTCAAGAAACTCGTCATCGCGGTGACGACCGCCGGATGCGCGTCCACCACCACGACGACCGCTGCCGCTGTCATCTTTTGGTTGCGAGCGCTCCCGACGGGGCTCTTCACGCGGCGCGGCGCTTCGTTTGCGCGGAGCTGGCTTTGTCTCTTCGTCGCCGCTGGCGCTTTCCCGCTTCCTGGAAGCGGCGCGTGGTTTGCGTGCAGGCTTTTCCGAGGCCTCACCCGATGGTGACCCGCCGGATTTCAAACCTTCCGGCGCATAGGGCTGAACATCCATGACCAGCCGTTTGATGACGGCGTCCCATAGGCGTTCATCACCCGGGGTCACGATCGTGAAGCTTTCGCCCTTGCGTCCGGCACGTCCGGTGCGGCCGATCCGGTGCACATAGTCGTCAGAGTTGGGCGGCGGTGAAAAATTGAAGACGTGCCCGACATCAGGAATGTCGAGACCACGCGCAGCCACATCACTTGCGACGAGCAGTTTCAGGTTCCCGTCCCGGAACCGTTCCAGCGTCTGGGTCCGGTAGGACTGCGGCAGATCCCCATGGATGGCAGCTGCATCATGGCCATGGTCTGACAGGGACTTCGCGACGATGTCCACGTCGCGCTTGCGGTTACAAAACACGATTCCGTTCTTCACGTCGCAGGACTCGATCACCACGCGCAAGGCGGCACGTTTTGCTTTGGGATCATCAGCATCCAGCTTCACGACATACTGAATTATCGTCTCCGCGGTCTGCGCCGGACGGGACACCTCCACACGCAGGGGGTCTTTCTGGAATTTATCCGCGAGCTTGGTGATCTCGGGTGGCATCGTCGCAGAGAAGAGCAGCGTTTGCCGACGCGGCGGCAGCATCGCGCATATTTTCTCGATGTCGGGGATGAACCCCATGTCGAGCATCCGGTCAGCCTCGTCGATGACAAGCATTTCGAGACCGGTCAGCAAGAGTTTGCCGCGTTCGAATTGGTCGATCATCCGGCCTGGCGTTGCGATTAGAACATCTACGCCTTGGCTGAGCTTTCGGTCCTGGTCACCGAAGGCGACGCCGCCGATCAACAGGGCCATGGAAAGCTTGTGGTTGGCGCCATACTTCTCGAAGTTCTCGGCCACCTGGGCGGCCAGTTCCCGGGTCGGTTCAAGGATCAGGCTACGCGGCATGCGTGCGCGTGCGCGGCCTTTTGAGAGACGGTCGATGATTGGAAGCACGAAGGCGGCGGTCTTGCCGGTACCTGTCTGGGCAACGCCGGTGACATCGCGTTTTGCGAGTACAGCCGGAATGGCCTCCGCCTGAATGGGCGTCGGTTCGGTATAGCCCGCATCGTTAATTGCGCCGAGCAATTCCGGGCTGAGGCCAAGATCGTCAAATTTCATAAAGCAACATAGTTGGAGGAAGCATACCGAACTTCGCAATCAGGCGACTCATGACCGGCATTCCGCTTTCCGGTGAGATAAGCGATTTCGTGAAAATGTCAATGATCACGGCTGTTGGACGGGAACAGGTTCAAATATCGAGATCACCAGCGAAGGCCGCGTTTTCCTGAATGAAGCGGAAACGAAGGTCAGCTCGCTTGCCCATCAGGGTTTCGACAAGCTCGGACGGTGAAACTTCAAGGTCACGGGGCAGGGTGATCCGGGCGAGTGTTCGTGATGCCGGGTTCATGGTGGTCTCTTTCAGCTGGGCAGGCATCATCTCGCCCAAACCCTTGAACCGTCCGATCTCGACGCTCTTCCCCTTGAACACGCCATCGGTCAGCGCGGACTTTTCCTCGTCTGTCATTGCATAGATCGTCTTGCCACCGGACGTCAGCCGGAAAAGTGGTGGCAGTGCCAGATAAAGCCGTCCACTTTCAACAAGTTGTGGCATCATCCTGTAAAAGAAGGTGATGAGGAGGGCGGCAATATGCGCCCCATCAACATCTGCGTCCGTCATGATGATGACGCGCTCATACCGAAGCGCGTCCAGATCAAAAGCCTTGCCCATGCCCGCCCCGAGCGCGAGCGTCAGATCGGAGAGTTCCTGGTTCTTCGAAAGCTTGTCAGCCGTCGCGTTTGCAACGTTCAAAATCTTCCCGCGCAAAGGAAGGATGGCTTGTGTCTGCCGGTCGCGCGCCTGTTTGGCCGAGCCGCCTGCGCTGTCACCTTCGACCAGAAATATCTCCGTACCCACGGCGTCATTGCGCGAACAGTCCGCAAGTTTGCCCGGCAGCCGCAACTTGCGTGTTGCCGATTGTCGGCTGACTTCGCGTTCCCTGCGGCGCTTCAGCCTGTCTTCGGATCGCGAAATGACCCATTCCAGCAGTTTGTCAGCTTCCTTGGGAGATGCCGCGAGCCAGTGATCGAACCGGTCGCGAATGGCAGATTCGACTAACCGCGTGGCCGATGCCGATGATAGCTTGTCTTTAGTCTGGCCCTGGAACTCCGGGTCGCGAATGAACACCGAGAGCAACGAACAGGTTGAGCCTAGAACATCGTCAGCGACAATATTGGAGGTTTTCTTCTGGTTTTTCAGGTCACCATAGGCACGCAGCCCTTTGGTGAGCGCGGTGCGCAGACCCGTCTCATGCGTTCCGCCTTCGGGGGTAGGGATCGTGTTGCAGTATGAGCGGTTCATCGCATCGGCTTCGCCAAAGCCCTGCGGGGTCCAGGCGATTGCCCACTCGACCTTTCCGGCGCTGCCACTGTCGACTGTACCATTGAAGACCGTATCCGTAACGCGGCGCTTCTCTCCCATCACTTCCGCAAGCTGGTCTGCCAGTCCGTTCGGGTAGTGCAGCACAGTTTCAGCCGGGACTGAACCATCGTCCGGCAGGAGCGAAACAGCACACTTCCAGCGGATTTCGACGCCGCTCTGCAGGTAGGCCTTGGAGCGTGCCATTTGCAGCAGGCGCTTGGGGCGGAACTTCGCATTGGCTCCGAATATCTGCTCATCCGGCCTGAACCGGACGAGTGTTCCCCGGCGGTTCGGGGCATTTCCCATTTCTTCGAGCGGGCCGCGTGTCAGTCCCCGGTCAAAAATTTGCCGGTAAAGTTTCCGGTCGCGTGCGACTTCGACGATAACCGTTTCCGACAGGGCGTTCACGACCGATATGCCGACGCCGTGCAGCCCGCCTGCCGTCTCATAGGCATCGGAAGAAAATTTGCCGCCCGCATGGAGGGTGGTCATGATGACTTCGAGCGCGGACTTGCCCGGATACTTCGGGTGCGGGTCGACGGGGATTCCGCGTCCATTGTCTGATACGCTCAGAAAGCCATCCTCTTCGAGGCTGACTTCGATCCAGCTTGCATGACCGGCAACCGCCTCGTCCATGGAGTTGTCCAGAACTTCAGCGAAGAGGTGATGCAGCGCGCGTTCGTCGGTGCCGCCAATGTACATGCCCGGGCGACGGCGAACGGGCTCGAGACCCTCCAGAACCTCGATATCCTTTGCCGAGTATGCAAGAGAGGTGTCGTCGGGCGTTTTTCTGAGGGCAGGGCTGGACATGTCTTCCTGTCTAACTGAGTTGGCGCAGGGCGGATACGCGAAAGCCGAGGGGAACGATACATGAACAGCGCTAGCATATTCAAGGATGGGCTGACACTGCCATGCGGTCTCGTCCTGCCGAACCGGCTGGTCAAGGCTGCGATGACCGAAGGGCTGGCTGGCGGTGATAATCATGCCCATGCCCGCCATGAACACCTCTATGCGCGCTGGGCTAGAGGCGGCATCGGTACGCAGATCACCGGCAATGTTCTTGTGGACAGGCGCTATCTGGAAGCGCCCGGCAACATCGCCATCGACGGCGAGCAAAGCGAGGCCGCTCTGAACGGTATGCGCGCAATGGCGAAGGCAGCGCAAGGCGACGGTGCCAAGGTCATTATGCAGATCAGCCATGCTGGTCGCCAGACGCCAAAGATCGTAAGTGAGAGGCCGGTTGCCCCGTCTGCGGTTGCGCTGGAGATGCCCGGCCGATCGCTGTTTCCCTTCGCTCCGCCGCGCGCCATGACCGGAGAAGAGGTCGTGAATGTCATCACACGCTTCGTTCATGCTGCAAGAACGGCCGAACAGACCGGTTTTGATGGCGTCCAGATCCATGCGGCGCATGGCTATCTGCTCTCACAGTTTTTATCGCCACGCACCAACCGGCGCGAGGATGAGTGGGGCGGGACCATGGAAAACCGGGCCCGGCTCCTCCTCGAAATTGTTCGCCAGACCCGGGCCGCAGTCGCGCCGGGCTTTGCGGTTGCCGTTAAACTTAATTCCGCCGACTTCCAGAAAGGCGGTTTCAGCCATGCAGACTGTCTCGCCGTGGTCGACTGGCTGAACGCAGAAAAAGTCGACTTCATCGAGCTGAGCGGCGGAAACTACGAACAACCGCAAATGATGGGGATGGACGGTCTGGATGCTCCGGAACATGACGGCCGCCTTCCCCCATCAACCGCTGCCCGCGAAGCCTATTTCGTCGAGTATGCCAATTCCGTTCGCCAACGAGCCATCATGCCTGTCATGGCAACCGGCGGTTTTCGTTCGAAGGCAGGGATGGAGACAGCAATAGAGACCGGCAAGGCCGACCTGATAGGCCTTGCCCGCACGCTATGCGTCGAGCCGGATCTGCCTACAGCTTTGCTCAACGGGGACGGCGAGACAGCGCTCGATATCTCCAACAGGCTTCGCCTCGGACCGACGCGGCTTCTGGGCAGGGATTCGCCCATTTCGCTTATCAAGACGCTGAACGGTTGCGGCGCTCAGGGATGGTACATGGCGCAGATTGCTCGAATGGCGGAAGGCAAAGAGCCGGACCTCTCGCTCGGACTGGTGGGCGCGTTGGGCAGGATGCAAAATGCGCAGAAAACCTCGGTTGCAGCATACCGCAAGAACATGGCTGCTGTCTGATGTCTACAGGAACGGGATGAACCCGCGACGGCCAAGGTCGTTCTGGCAGGTGCGGAGCTGGTTGTCGTAGTCAGCGGCTCTTGAAGCGACGCGGTCTGCCAGCCTGATGATCCCCGGCTTTCGCTGCCAATCGCCACGAAGATAACCGGTCGGACCCTGATGATAGGCGAGATACTGGGACCTGGCATCATTCATGCGAATGCCGGTAATCTGGGATGACTTGGCGGTGTACCAGCCAATGAAATCGGTCGCGTCGTCGAAGCTCTTGCGGTTGGCACCGCGGTTCCCGGTCTCGGACTTGTACTGGTCCCATGTTCCATCCAGCGCCTGCGCAAACCCGTAAGCGGACGAGGCCCGTTTTCCCGGAAGCAGACCGAGCATGCGACGGTCGCCGCGGGCGGGCCGGGCGTCGTGTCGAAAGCTCGATTTCCTGAGAGAGAATGGCCATCTGCAGCGATACCGGCGTACCCCAGCGTTCTTCGGTTGCGACGGCACTGCGATACCAGTCCTTGCGCCCGTCAAGCACGCCGCAAACATTTGCGATCTGTTCCGGAGGGGCTGTCGCGCACGCGCTGACAGCCAGACAGATACCCACGAGAAGACCGATACGAATGCTCATGAATTCAGACCAATTAAACTGATCAGGTAAATTCCGCGTAAACCATGCCGCAAACGAAAACCGCCGGACGATGTAGGGTCCGGCGGCAGTCAGTTTTACTTCAAAGCGCGTTGACTAGCACTTGTAGTACATCTCGAACTCGACCGGGTGAGGATGCATCTGGAAGCGCAGAACCTCTTCCTGCTTCAGTTCGATATATGCGTCGATCTGATCGTCATCCATGACATTGCCTTTTTTGAGGAAGTCACGGTCGGCATCAAGCGCCATCAGGGCTTCGGTCAGCGAGGCACAGACGGTCGGGATGTCTTTCAGCTCTTCCGGAGGAAGCGCGTAGAGATCCTTGTCCATAGCGTCGCCTGGATGGATCTTGTTCTCGATCCCGTCCAGACCGGCCATGAGAAGCGCGGAGAAGATGAGATAAGGGTTGCCGGACGGGTCGGGGAAACGTGTCTCGATCCGCTTGCCCTTAGGCGACGTCGAATACGGGATCCGGATGGAAGCCGAACGGTTGCGGGCAGAATAGGCCAGCAGAACCGGAGCTTCAAAGCCGGGCACAAGACGCTTGTAGGAGTTCGTCGACGAGTTGGCGAAAGCATTGATCGCCCGCGCATGCTTGATGATGCCGCCGATATAGTGAAGGCAGGTCTCCGACAGGTCGGCATAACGGTCACCGGCAAAGACCGGGGTGTTACCATCCCAGATCGACTGGTGAACGTGCATGCCCGAACCGTTATCGCCGACCATCGGCTTTGGCATGAACGTCGCCGTCTTGCCGTAGGAGGCAGCCACATTCTGCACCACATATTTGTAGAGCTGCATGCGGTCGGCCATCGTCGTCAGCGTCGAGAACTTCATGCCGAGTTCATGCTGGGCGGGGGCAACCTCGTGGTGGTGCTTTTCCGGCTCAAGACCAAGCTCGGCCATGACAGCCAGCATTTCCGAACGCATGTCCTGCTCGGAATCGACCGGCGGCATCGGGAAGTAGCCACCCTTCGGGCCGGGCCGGTGGCCCATATTGCCCATGTCATATTCCTTGTCGGAATTAACCGGTAATTCGGTCGAGTCGAACGAATAGCCCGTCTTGTGCGGCGCGATCGACCAGCGAACATCGTCGAAGACGAAGAACTCGGCTTCCGGTCCGAAATATGCGGTCGTGCCGGTGCCGGAGGACTTCAGATAGGTCTCGGCCTTCTTGGCGGTCGTGCGCGGGTCGCGGCCATAAGCCTGACCGGTCATCGGGTCGAGAATATCGCAGAAGATGCCGAGCGTGTTCTGCTGGAAGAACGGGTCGATCTTGGCCGTCGATGCATCCGGCATCAATGTCATGTCGGACTCGTTGATGGCTTTCCAGCCGGCAATGGACGAGCCGTCGAACATCGTACCTTCGGAGAACAGGTCCTCATCGACCATGCTCTTGTCGAACGTGACGTGCTGCATCTTGCCGCGCGTATCGGTGAACCGGAGATCCACATACTGGATGTCCTCGTCCTTGATCATCTTGAGTACGTCTTCAGACATTTATGGCCTCCGTTTGGGTGGTGTCTTAGTTGTAGTGAACTGAAGGGAAGCGTCAACGCAATCGGATCAGACCGCAGCGTCTCCGCGTTCGCCCGTCCTGATGCGGATAGCGTCGTCCATCGAGGAAACGAAGATCTTGCCATCGCCGATCTTGCCGGTGTGTGCGCTGGACGTGATGGCCGCCACCGCATCCTCGGCCTTTTCGTCGGACACGATTATTTCGATCTTCAGCTTCGGAAGGAAGTCGACCACGTATTCGGCGCCGCGATAAAGCTCGGTATGACCACGTTGACGGCCAAATCCCTTCGCTTCGATGACCGTCATTCCGTTTAGGCCGATTTCATGAAGGGCATCCTTCACCTCATCCAGCTTGAATGGCTTGATGATCGCTTCGATCTTTTTCATCTCATCCCCGCATGTTTCGTCCCGCTTCACCTAGAAGACACCTGACCCGTGCAACAGGTTGGAGCCCGCTGCAGAACGGAACTCTATCCTGATATGCTCGAAGTTTGAGCGTCAGTGCTGCAATCTGCATCACTTGACCGGGCAAACGGGCGTCGTCACGGTCGAAAGCAAAGCAAGCAAGGGAGGTGTGCATGGCCAGCAGCAAGGTCCATCCGAGAATGCCGGTTCTGGTCGGCGCGGGTCAGTTTACCTGGAAAGGCAGTCCCGAAAACTGCCCCGCACCGCTGGAAATGATGCGCCGCTGCGCTGTCACGGCAGTCGAAGACGCCGGTCTGGGGCGTGGGCGTCTTGCCGGTCTCGATGCCGTCAGCGTCGTCGGCTTCACGATCGATTCCGATCCGAAGCTCGCGGCTCGTATGCCGCGCCTTCAGAATGCTCCCAAATCGTTGGCGGACTGCTTCTCGGCGCGACCCGGAGCGTGCCCTCTACACCGAGATGGGGGGAACACGCCGCAAGCGCTGGTCAATTTTCATGCAGAGCGCATTTCGGAGGGTGAAGACGACTTCGTGCTTCTGGCCGGAGCCGAGTTTCTCAACAGCCTGACCAAACTCATGACATCGGGCGGCGACCTGTCTGCATGGGCAGACCCGGATGCGGACGCACCCGAACCCGAACGCTTCGGCGACCCGCGCAACGGATGCTCGCCAAACGAAGCGCTGCACGGGCTGGCATTTCCGACGAACACTTATCCGCTATTCGAGAATGCCTGGAGGCATCGTCTGGGCCGACCGTTCGCCAGGCACATGGACGAACTGGGCCGCCTCTTTTCGCCATTCACAACAGTCGCAGCCAAAAATCCCTACGCTTGGTTTCCGAAGGAACGTTCACCGCGACGAGCTCGTTACGGTAACCGAAGCCAACCGGATGGTGGGTTTCCCGTACCCGAAATACCTGAATGCCATCATTCAGGTCGACCAGGCCGCAGCCCTGATCATGATGTCGACCGAAAAGGCCGACGCTCTGGGTGTTCCGGTCGATGCTCGCGTGTATCTGAACGGCTGCTCCGATACTGTCGAACGCTGGAATGTCCTGGACCGCGTGAACTATCACAGCTCTCCTGCTATACGTGTCGGGGCACGCGAAGTCCTTGATATGGCTGGAACAACCGTCTCGGGGCTCGACTTCATGGACCTATATTCCTGTTTTCCCATCGCTGTCGAAATGGCCTGTCAGGAGTTCGGCATCGCCGGGGACGATCCGCGCGGTCTGACGCTGACAGGCGGGTTGCCGTATTTCGGCGGTCCGGGAAACAATTACGTCATGCATTCGATCGCGGAAGCGATAGGCCGTGCACGTAAATCACCCGGCCAACGCGGTTTGGTCACCGCAAACGGATGGTTCCTGACAAAGTATGCGATGGGCATTTATTCGACCGACGCGCCGAAGGACGCATGGCAACGGCGCGCACTGTCCGAATACCAGTCGCAAATAGACACATGCACAGTCCGCATCTGTGGACCTTCCCGAAGGTCCGGCCAGCATCGAAACCTTCACGGTTGTGCATGACAGAAAGGGTGTTCGCTTCGGCATCGTGATCGGGCGCGACAGCGAGGATCGCCGCTTTGTCGCCAATACCGGCATCGAACCTGCGATCATTGCAAGGCTTCAGAACGATGAAAGCGCCCATAGGTGCCAAAGGTCGTGTGTCGACGGATGCCGGAAGCTGGAAAATCCGTCTTTACCTTTGCTGAACGGTTTTCGCGAGCATGATCCGAATGGTGTAAAGAGACGGACAGGCTATTGGCGCGGCTGCAGCCGCAAGAGGAAACAGACCGCGTGATGAAAACGGCCCAACTGGATCACGGGAAGCGAACCGCAACCGCGGTGGCACGAGCTGCGAACCATCATGGCTATCAGGTTTACCTCCACCCTGATCGCAAAACGCCGGCGCATGCGTCCGCTGGAGGCCTTCAGGTGTTTCCAGCGGCTCGTACGCGACAGGGAGGACACCGAACAGGTCTTCCATATCATCCGCGCGCTGTACGGCAGATCGCTTCAGAAAGGCCTTCTCGCCTTTGCAACTACGCCCGACGGCGCGGCAAGGCTTCGCGAGAGAGTCTCCCTGCCTGCGGTGCTGGATCAGCGCGACTGGTTGCGGGCCCTCCCGTCAGACAGCGTCGGACATGCCTATCTGCAATTCATGGAGACCGAAGGACTGACGGCTGCTGGACTGGTCGCTGAAAGCGAGAAGTTCGGCGCGCGTTATCCTGACTGGGATGATGATCTGAAATGGTATGGCAACCGTCTGCGAGATACCCACGATCTCTATCACGTCCTGACAGGGTACGGACGCAATCCGCTCGGGGAGGCTGTGCTTCTGGCGTTCACCAACAGCATGGACCCAAACCCCGGTCTCATGTTCATCTCATTCATGGGGTGCCGGGAAATCGCGTCCATCATGCCGCGGTCCGCGCCGGTCATGGCTGCAATGATGGAAGGCCGACGGCTCGGCAAGCGCGCAGAGCCCATAGCAGCACAGGACATTGTCTCGCTGATGGGCGAGCCGCTCGCGGACGCGCGACGTCGTCTCGGCATCGGCAAACCGGAAACATATCTCAGGGCGTATCGAGATCTACAACGAACACGCGGGGTCTCTGACCCCGTGCCGATCCTGCTCATCCGCCACGCCGAACCTGCCGCCGCTGGGGCGCTGCCCCGGACCCCGGCCTCTCAGGACTGGGACATCGCCAGGCAGCCGATCTCGCTGAGCATCTGAAAACAGGCTTTGATATGCAGGGCATCATCAGTTCGCCTCTGCAACGATGCCGCGAGACGGCCGCACCGTTTTGCGGTGCCCTCTCCATCGAGGCGACAATTGCCAGCGAAGTGGGTGAGGTGGAAACGCCGCAAGACATCGAAGACCGGCATGACTGGCTCACCGCGATGATGAGCGGAACCTGGCAAGATGCCGGTTTGCAGATCCGAGACTGGCGCGAGCGGGCCGTCTCGTTTGTCGAGACCTTGCCTGACAACACAGCCGTCTTCAGCCATTTTGTAGCCATCAACGCGATCGTCAGCACGATACGGGCGAGCGACAAGGTCATGGCCTTCAAACCGGCTCACGCCTCGGTCACGGTGCTGGAGCGGCGCGGCGGCAAGCTGCATATGCTGGAACCGGGTTCCGAGGCGGCGCCTGACGTAATGTAGCGAACGGACCTGTCCGCGCACCCGTTCAGATGATTTCATCCTCATCGAACATCGGGTCGGCTTCCAGATGTGCGGCGATCTGATCGATGCGCTCGGAAGCATCCTCGATCCGCTTCACCCTTGCAACATGGAACAAGGCATCACCCTCGTTGATGACCGGCAGGTTGCTGCGGCCGATGATAATGCCCTCATCCTCGCTACGGATTTCCCGTTCTTCCTCGCCAAACGGGTCCGTCACCATGCCGAGAATGCTGTTGGCATCCACCCGGTCTCCGGTGGTCCTGAAACGTGCGCATAAGCCCGCCCGCCGGTGCCCGGACCCAGTAACTGCCGGTCGAACGCAGCGGGGTGACCCTGTGGCGGCTCTTGCGTGGCGGGATCATGCCCATGTGTGCCATCACGCCGAGAACGCCGCTGACGCCGACGCGCACCGCGTTCTCATCGAAGCGAAGCCCTTCGCCGGCTTCATAAAGCAGAATATCGACACCGTTCTTCTGGGCTGACTCGCGCAGCGAGCCTTCGCGCACCTTCGACGTCAGGATGAGCGGAGGCGCGAAGGCCTCGGCCAGTTCCATCGTCCCCGGCTTCGACGGCGAAACACGTATCTGCGGCAGGTTTGTCCGGTGAATCGCCGCCGAATGCAGGTCGATCCCGACATCGGAACGTTTGACGATCTCTGTCAGAAAATAATGCGCCAGACGCCCCGCCAGCGATCCGCTGGTGCTGCCCGGAAACGAGCGGTTCAGATCGCGTCTGTCCGGCAGATATCTGGAATGCGTCATGAACCCCAGCGAATTGACGATGGGCACAGCGAGCAATGTGCCGGACACCCGCGAGAGGGCAGGGGCGCGTAACAGCCGCCTGACGATCTCCACGCCGATAATCTCATCGCCATGAATGGCGGCGCTCACAAACAGCGTTGGCCCGGGTTTCCGGCCATGAACGATGTGCGTCGACATCGTCACCGGTGTATGATCGGACATCACGCTGACGGGCAAATTGACCGTTTGCCGTGTGCCGGCCTTCACCTCCACGCCGCTCATCACGAACGGGTCGCGCACTGAACTCATCCCTTGCCCCGGGTCTTTGCCGTGCCGCCCTCGGCCGCTTTTTCAAGTGTTTCAATGATCTTGCCCGCGACATCAATACCTGTCGCCATTTCCACACCTTCCAGACCGGGTGAAGAGTTGACCTCCATCACCACCGGTCCGTGATTGGCCCGCAGCATGTCTACGCCGCAGACGTTCAGGCCCATGGTCTTGGCGGACCGGATAGCCGTCGAGCGTTCTTCCGGCGTGATCTTGATCGCCTGCGCCGACCCGCCGCGATGCAGGTTGGAGCGAAACTCGCCCTCCGCTCCGGTCCGCTTCATCGCCGCGACGACCTTGCCGCCGACAACCAGTGCGCGGATGTCCGTGCCGCCGGCTTCCTTGATAAATTCCTGCACTAGGATGTTCACATTCGCGCCCCGGAATGCCTCGACGACGGATTTTGCGGACCGGTTGGTGTCGGCCAGAACCACGCCAATGCCTTGCGTTCCCTCGGTCAGCTTGACCACCAGTGGCGCATCGCCTGCCAGTTTGAGCATGTCTTCGGTCACCTTCGGGTCGTAGGCGAAGGTCGTCACCGGCAGACCGATGCCTTCACGCGCCAGAAGCTGCATCGAGCGGAGCTTGTCGCGTGACCGTCCGATTGCCACGGACTCGTTCAGCGGAAACGTCCCCATCACCTCGAACTGGCGCAAGACGGCCATACCGTACTGTGTGATCGACGCACCGATACGCGGAATGACCGCATCATATTTGGGGAGTTGCTTGCCATCCAGATAAATGGTCGGGCGGCGCGACGCGATGTTCATGTAACAGCGGGTGGTATTGATGATGTCCAGCGTGTGACCACGCTTCTCGGCAGCTTCCTTCAATCGCTTGTGCGTATAGAGGTTCGGATTGCGGGCCAGCATGGCAATTTTCATGGGGGAAGCTCCATAGGCGATCAGGCCGGGTCAGTGTTGGGATCCATAGGCGCTGTGCCGCTCTTCGACGTCACTATAGCCTTTTTTCGGCGGACGGGGCGTTTTTCCGGCAATCCGGCGAGAAACGACTTTCCAGGGATCGACCACGATCGCGGTGGCCACGCATCGCCGTTCGGCCCAGGATCATGTCGAAGGCCATCTCCTTGCGATTGGCGAGCGAGACCTCGATCTTCCAGGAATGGCGGCCGAGAACAAGCTCAGTCTCGATAACATGACGCACTTCCGGAATGCCACTCGTATTCTTGATCGGTCGCTTGTCCACGCGCCTGGCGGTGCACAGAACAGGCGTCTTCTGGCCGGTCAGCGGTACTTCGAAGTCCACCCATTCGACGCCGTCTTCGGTCCGTAGCTTGAACTTGCGTGCATTCAACGCGGATGTTCTGGCCCCTGTGTCGATCTTGGCATTGATGCCCGCAATCGAGAGACTGGGAAGTGCCACGGTCTCCCGCCAACCAATGATCTTTGCGGGTTTTGGCGGTAGCGTCATGCGGGCTCCATACAACGTGTATCGTAAGGTGTCGTACGGACTTATGTCGACGGGGGCCGATTCCGTAAAGGGCACGGGACCCAAAGCCCTTGGGGTGCCAGCCCGGTTGTCGTCGCACTTGCCGTGCGGAGTGTAGCGTTCCACAAGCACGTCATGAACGATTCCACACCTGCGACGCCGGAACCGCGCGGTTCTATCCTCGACGCGCTCGACGAAATTTCGGCAACGGCTCCGCCGGAAGGGATAACTCTTGCCGCCCTGGTGGACCTTCTGGACGACAGGGCTTTTGGCGCGGTCTTATTCGCGCTGGCTATCCCGTGCTGTATTCCCTTTCTCTATGGCGTTCCGCAGGTCGTCGCCTTGCCGATGATGGCGTTGACCTTGCAGATGGTTGTCGGCAGAAACGAACCTTGGATGCCGGAAAAATTTGCGGCGCGTCGGATTGATGCTGACGGCCTCCGGCGCATTGCCAAAGGCGGGAGACGCTATTTCGGCTGGGCCGAGCGCATTTCCCATCCACGCCTGCAGGCCATCACAGGGCCGCTGTCGCAGCGAGTTGCAGGTGTCTTGCTGACCGTGTTCTGCGCGTCGATTCTTGGTGCCTTTGCCTTTGACCAACTCTGCGCCGGCCTTCGGTGTTGCGCTCGTTGCGTTCGGACTGATGGCAAGAGACGGGATCCTGATGGTCGCCGGTATGGTTTGGGGCAGCGCCTGGATTGCTGGTCTTCTGATCCTTGGCCCCGCCGCCGTGAAGGCTTTGATCAAGGGGCTCCTCGGAATGGCCTGAACGCTATTCTTGTCTGTGATGAGCCGTCGCATATCCCTTTCGGGATGTTCGCTATAGGTTAAAACAATGTCGACCCCGCGCCTGTCTCCCGTTCTCTGGCCGCTCCTGGCGCTGATCGCATCGGTATCGATGCTGGCAGGCGCACATTCGTTCGAGATATTCGGGAAAATGGGCCCGTGCGCGCTATGCCTGCGCCAGCGTGAAGTGTACTGGGCCGCGATCGGGGTCGCTATTGCGGGCTATGGTTTCTGGCGACTTCGCCGTTCACCGCGCATACTTCTTACGTTGAACGTCCTTCTTGCCCTCGTTTTCCTCATCGGTGCGATCATCGCAATCTATCATGCCGGGGTAGAATGGAAGTTCTGGCCGGGTCCGGTCAGCTGTTCCGGTCCGATCGGCGGCGCAGTAGATTTTTCCGGTGGAATTGATCTCGATCAGAAGTTCGAGACCATCTCGTGCAGCGAGGCACCCTGGCGCCTCTTCGGTATTTCGATGGCGGGCTATAACGGCGTGATCTCGCTCGTTCTGGCCGGTCTAAGCTTCTTCGCCGCATTCCGCGTGACATCGCCATCGCAGGCGACTTGACGCAAGACTAGCCCTGCAGCTCGACGTCCCAGTAGAGATAATCCATCCACGTGGTGTGAAGATGATTTGGCGGGAACTTGCGCCCTATCTGCTGCAGATGATGGTTGTTCGGACGCGACGGAAGTCGTGCCAACCCCATTTCGACGTCGCGCAAGAGCCTGCCCCCCTTCTTCAGGTTACAGGGCGAACAGGCTGTCACGATGTTTTCCCAGGTCGTGCGTCCACCCTTGGACCGCGGCACCACATGGTCGAACGTCAGATCGTCGGCGGCGTTGCAATACGCGCATTTGAACCCGTCGCGCAGGAACACATTAAAGCGGGTAAAGGCGGGCTGTCGATCCTGACGTATGAACTCGCGCAGACAAATCACGCTCGGCAAGCGCATCTCGAATGACGGTGAATGAACCTTATGGTCGTATTCGGCCACGACATCCACACGTTCCAGAAACACGGCCTTGACCACATCCTGCCACGGCCAGAGTGACAGCGGATAGTAGCTTAACGGTCGATAGTCTGCATTGAGAACGAGCGCGGGCCAGCCATTAGGCGCGGTCTCTTTCACTTCAGACCCGTGCCGGTCGGTCCGGCCGGTCGGTGTTGGCGCGTCTGTCACGAGCATACCCCGGTTTCTTCCCTGGTCCGCTATCCTGACCCTTACGCGATCTGCAACACCTTTATGACGCGAATGGCAGTTTCCCTGGGTTAGCAGCTTCCAGGCAGACTTTTTTGAACCTTTTCCGAAGGTGCATGGACCAAGACATCAGGATCAGGACGGAAGCAGGCGAGATGCGCAAGGAAGAAGGACAGGTCTATGACGAGTTGCTCGTCCTTCTTGCGCAGGATGGCGATGCCCGCGCGCTTGAGCGACTGGCCGCCAGATGGCAACCGCGATTTCTGATCATGGCCCGCCGCCTCATGCGCAGCGACGAACTTGCCCGCGATACGGTGCAGGAGGCCTGGCTCTCGATTTCTGAAGGCATTGCCCCGGCTGAAGGACCCATCGCGGTTTCCGGCCTGGAGCTATGCCATCCTGAACCGACGATGCGCGGACCACTTGCGCGGTGTCATTCGCGACAGGAAACGTTCGGCAGGAAACGTGTCCCTCGAGCTCCCGGCAGGCCGGGACGATCAGGATCATGAGATCTCTGTTGCTGCCGCTTTCGATGCGCTCGAGGGTCCACTCAGGATCACCGCACTTCTTTTCTACGGTGAGGGCTTCTCCCTTGCCGAGATTGCCGCCGCGACCGGCGTTCCCGTTGGAACCGCCAAGTCGCGTCTGTTTACCGCCCGAAAAAAGCTTCGGGCCATTTTGGGAGATCAATGATGACCGAGTTTGATGCACGCCTGAAGCAAGCCCTCAGCGAAGATGACAAGGCCTTTCTGAACGAACTGGAAGACGGGCAGGGTCTGTTCGATCAGATCGGAAACACCTTCATCGGACCAATGGCCGGATGGAGTGCCATAAGCATGGCGATCAGTGTGATGGCGACGATCGCTGGACTTCTTATCATCTGGCAAATGTTCGAGGCCGACACGACACGCGGTCTGCTTCTCTGGATGGCGGCCGGTTGGGCAGCATGGACCGTGCAGGTGCAGACCAAACAATGGCTTTTCCAGCGGATGAACACGCTCCTGTTGCTGAAAGAGCTGAAGAAGATCGAGCTTCGTGTTGCCCGGCTCCAGGACGGCCGCGAGCGTTAAATCGATTTAGGCGGTGGTGGCCCGTACGGCGTTGATATGCGCCCACAACAAGTGTGCCGCCACAGCCCTGTAGGGCGACCAGCCGCTCGCTTTTGCGGCGAATGCGGGTGGGCTTGGCCGTTCCGCATCGCCGGTCAGCAGGCGATAGGATTTCATCAGCCCCACATCAGGATGGGGCATCACATCGAGACGTCCGAACGATGACATCAGAACAATGTCCGCCGTCCATGGGCCAATCCCCTTTACGGCGACGAGCATTATCCGCGCCGACGCATCATTCATTTTTGCAATAGCGGGAAAGTCGAGCCTGTTCTGTATGATCGCGAGAGCGATCGAGCGCATGTGCTTTATTTTCGGACCTGACAATCCGCATGACCGAAGGACCTCTATATCAGCCTGAAGCAACGCCGCGGCATCTATCGCGCCTCCGAAATGATCCAGACAGCGCGTCCAGATGGCTTTCGCTGCAGAAGTGGATATCTGCTGATAGGCTATGATTTGAGCGAGCGACTGGAACCCGGCGGGTTCGCTTCGCCAGACCGGCACGCCGTTTCGCGCGTATGCCTTTGCAAGCGCCGGGTCGCGCGCCGCGAGTGCCTCACATCCGTCGGCAATCGTCTCCGTCGAGGGCATCATATTCAGGGTCATCCGGCACCCCGCCGGACGGATGTCTGGATACCCAGCGCCACGCGTTCGCTCAGTACCTCACGGCGAAAGCGGAACCGTTCGGCCGGTCTGCCACCGGTCGCCGTTTCGAAGTCACCCAGACCTTCAACCAGTCCGGTCTTCTCCACCGCGCGGCGAAAGTTCTGCTTGTGCAGGCTGAGGCCCAGCAAACCCTCCATCGCCGCCTGCAAGGCTGAGAGCGTGAAGCCGTTTTCCATCAGTTCGAAGATCACCGGTCGGTATTTGACCTTCGCCCGCAGCCTACCAATGGCGGTGGCCAGAATGCGGCGGTGATCGGATCGCATGGCAGACCCCCCCGCAGCTTCGCTTACAGTGTCCGAGCCGGAGCGCCCGTGATCGCGATGGTATTCGGGCACCAGTCCGGCTTCATATAGGAGCTCGTAGCGTTCAAGCACCCGCTCCTCCATCCACTCGGCATCGCCCTGGCCGAATGCGAGACGCACCCGGGTCGATCGCTGGTCACAGGCCTCGCGGGTATCGGCGGTGCCACACCAGACATTGAGAGCCGGGATGAGGTGACGGCTGAGCAAATCCGGTACGCCGCCGCGATGATCCTCCCACGGAAAGAACCTGTACCAGTCGCACCAGACGGCTTCGAAAGCGCCGATCCGTGTCGCTTCGGGGGTCAAGGCCAGATACCCGACCGAGATGATGCGTTCTGCCGAGCCCGGCGTTTCCAGCCGTGCTTCGGGAAGGTCGCGGCCAAGGTCGCCAAAGGTATAGAGTTGCTCGACATAGCCAAGCTCGAAGCCGGTCTGGGCGCTCACCCAGTCGCGCAAGCCTAGTTCGAACGTGCGATGTTCGCCCGGCTTGAACGGGCCGAAGGGCAAACCGGCGCGGGCCGCCTCGGTCTTCGTCCGTGTCGCAAGCACGTGAGGTTCGCCATCGACCAGCGCGACGATCACGGCGGACAGCCCGACGCGAAGACCCAGCGGGTCGCTCATGGACGCTTTCCGGCGGTTCCGCGCCCGTATGTCGAACTCGATCCGGAACGGCAAAGCTTCGTCGCACCAGTCATGCGGACCCATCGTCTCCACCGCGTCGACCATTCGACCCCGCCGAATCAGCAATTGGTCAGCCAGTTCGATCAGTCGCCGGTTGGGTTTTGCCGTGGGTGAGGCGCGCCGAAGGGCTGCGGCAATATCCATCTCGTCGGCTTCCGGGTTTTTCAAACAGGCGATCATGAACGCACTGGCCGTCGAACGGCTGACGCCCGCATAACAATGCACCAACAGGGGCGCTTTGCGGTCCCAGCTTTCGCCAAGGGCCAGTATTTTCGCGACATCGTCTTCACCCGGCAGGGTTTGATGGGGCACTGTGTCGTCGGCCTCATCGATATCGTCCATTTCGAGCGTCAGATGCCGTTCACCTTCAATTGCATCGAAGGTCGGAAAGTCGTCGCCGGGAGCCAGCAATCCAATCGCGTGGCTGGGTCTGTGGAGGCTGGCCAGACCGCCTGCCTGAAACCGTGAACTGATCCAGATTGTCATGCTGTGCCCTTGTCGGTTCCGTGTGCTTTTCGTCCTGTGGCTCTGGACGCTTCAAAGGCGGCGAGCAAGGTTTCAAACCGTTTCAGGAACATCTCCTGTGCCTGCACCGCACCCAATGGCTCAAGATCGCGCGCGACGCCTGCCGGAAGGTCCGGCCAGATCTGTCGGGCCTCTTCGTCGGTAAAACCTGCCAGTTGCGTGGCTTCCATGCGGGCGCTTGCATTGTCGGCCTGTTTTATCTGCCGTTCCAGAAAGGCAGGCATGGCTGCAGGCAATCCGAAACGGACATGGATCGCGCCTTCCAGACGGCGTTCGAAAACCTTGTAATCAAAGCCGAGAGCCGTCTTGAAGGGGGAGATCATGTCGCCGATGACATATTCCGGCGCATCATGCAGCAGCGCATAAAGGCTGTTTCGCGGCGTGAAGCCTGCGAACATCTCGACGCAGAGCGCTTCTACCAGAACACTATGCTGGGCAACCGAGAAAGCTGTCTCTCCAAGCGTCTGACCGTTCCAGCGGGCGACCCTTGCCAGGCCGTGCGCGATATCGGTGATCTCGATATCCACGGGAGACGGATCGAGCAGGTCCAGTCGCCTGCCGGACAACATCCGTTGCCAGGCCCTGGGCGTTACGTCTGCAGGACTGTCACGCATGGGAAAACCTTGTCGAGATATGAATGCCTTCGTCCGTTTTCGGCGCATTTCCTTCGCAATTCCAACACGTTCTGGCGACGGTTCATTAAGCATAACCGGTTAGAAGGGGAGCACTCCGAAAGAGAGAGAAAACATGATTGAAGTGATGGTAGGAATGGTGCAGCAGCCCGCTGTGCCCTGGGCGGTGCTTGGCCTTTCAGCCCTGATTGTCGTGATCGAGGTGTTCCGCTCTAGCCGTCAGGTTTTCTGGGGCGATCTGCTCGAAGACGAATAGTGTCCGGCCTTTTCAGGACACACCTTTGCTGATGTCCGAAGGCGGCCCGCCTGCCGCGCGATGACGGATCGCATCACGGCTCTCCCATATCTTTCCGCCGATGAACCGGCCGATCGAGTTGGTGAACTCCTTGTAGTCTATGGTCTTGTACATCCCGCACGTGACGTAAGGATCGCCTTCCATAAGCGCCCTGGCTTCATGAAGGCTATCGGCCAGCACCAGAAAGACCGAGCCCACCAGAGCTTCACCGCCCGGCTCACGAATTGGTCCGGCCGAGACATATCTCTGCCAGTGCGTCTCCACGTGTTCCAGATGCCCGTCCAGATGATCGCGCCGGTTCTGCGCGCTGTTTGCGCCATCGCGGCAGGTCACCAGATAGCAGGTCTGCTCAAGTCGCGGCACTGTTGGGGGCGGAGTGGCTGTAGCATTCATGATACTGACCTTTTCTATTTGAGAACGCCGGAGGCATGCAGGCGGTCTATGACAGCCTGCTGCTGCGCCAGTGCATCCGCGCGTTCGATCATCCGGCCGTCGGGCGTCCGGTTGGCCAGGCGCATGATCTGCCGCAGCATACGCGTTCGCAAAGGCCATGTTAGGCAGACGCGATAGCGTGTTGGTCATGCCGGTCTTGCGTCGCATCTCGCGCAGGGCGGAAATATCCAGAACCGCATTGGCATTCAGCGTTTCGCCCGTGCCCGCCTCCGCAAGTGTACGGCCATACGGGTCGAGGATGATCGACATGCCGTCCGTCGAGGCGCTCGGGACAGATGTCCCGATGATCTCCGCGCTGTTGGCGGAGACAACATACGCTATGTTCTCGACAGCGCGTGCCTTCTTGGAAATGTGCTTCGGCGTTAGCGTGGGTGCGCCTACTTCCGACGTTGGGTGCAGCAGGATCTCCGCGCCGTTGAAGACATGCATGCGTGCAATCTCCGGGTAAAGGATTTCCTCGCTCGCAATCGTCCCAAGCGTTCCGACCTCGGTGTCCGCGACCGGGAAGATCGCGTCGCTGCCATAGACCTCCAGGTAACGGTCCCAGACATCGTACGGGCTCGGCGTATAGAGCGAGATCATACGCCGGTAGCGCAGAGCCACATCGCCGTTTGGTCCGTAGATAACGTTGGACTGAAAATAGAGATCGGGGAAGTTCGGGTCCGTCTCGTAGTGGTTCGAGCACAGGAAGATGCCGAACGTCTGGGCCATTGCCGCGATCTTGTCGGGGAACGCTCCCTCCATGGGAATTGCCGCCTTGGCCTGCCACTCCTCACGTGTTTCGCGGATCGGAAAACCGGTCATCCAGTATTCCGGAAGCACGACGAGTTTCACATCATAGCCATTGAAGCCTTTCAGAAAGCCCTTGGCGGACCCGATCTGCCCGCGCACACGGTCTATGGCGCGGCCCATGCGGGCGCGGGCAGCCTCAGGCGTCGCATCCTGATTGACCGCGTCGCAGACCGTCTGCAAGGCAATGGCACTGTATCGCAGGCCCGGCATCTCTTGGCCGAACGCCGGACGCGCGAGCGTCGCCGTTGCAACCGCTCCTGCACTCAGGAGAAGATCGCGGCGCTTCATTGCTCACCTCCGAAGGCCGCTACAGTGTCGCTAGCTGTTCGCAATGAAAGTCCGTCCATGCCCGTCAGGGTCTCGAGCAGGTCTTCCAGCGGTGCAATCCGGAACGGCAACCCGACAATGTAAGGGGTCAGGGTGAACGCAAAGCTCGATGCGCCTTCGACATCGTGTCGCTCTATCTGGTACCGCGCGGCCTCGACCAGTTGCCCTGACCAGTCTTCCTCCGACTGGCTCCTGTCGACCAGCAGTTTGAAGTCGGCAAGCTCATTCAGGTTCGGCAGGCAGATGAGAGGGCCATTTTTGGTTCGCAGCGCGCTAGGCCGGTTGTCATGCTCCCAGTCGAGACAGACCGAAAACCCGTGCTCGGTCAGCAGATCAGGGGTACGGAAGGACTGGTTGCGTGCCGGGCTCATCCACGTCACGGCATCGGGAAACACTTCGCGCGAACGGGCTACCAATTCGCGTTCCCCGTCTTCGCTCATTCCTTCGTGATGGATATGAGCCGTCGAGACCCCGTGCGCCGCAATCTCGTGACCGTCGCTTTGTATGTCAGCCACCAGTCCCGGATAGCGGGTGGCCACTTCAGCATTGATAGGAAAGGTCGCCTTCACACCGGCTCGCGCCAGCACTTTGAGTATGCGGTAGACACCAACCCGATTGCCATAGTCGCGGGTGGTATAATGGCGAAGGTCAGGATACGGCGTCTTCATCGCGCCCGGATGCGCAAATGGTTTTGCGGGCGGGTCGAGCGGAAAGAACTCAATCGGAACAATGATGTTCGCGATACACTTGATGCCGCCGGAGAGCGTGACCGGTTCGCGCGACGACACCGGAACCCAGTCATACAGTTCCTGATCCATCCCATAGGACCGGTGCGGATAGGTCAGATAGCTTTCATCAAGCGGCATGAAGCGGACGCCTTTTCGGTTTGCCCGTCAGCGCCAGAACGCCCGGAAGAATGAAGGCCCAGAGGCCGGAGGTGGGCAGAACCAGGCCGAACAGGATAGGTCCGAGAATCAACAGGATGCCCATGACCTGTCGGCCCAGGAATATCCCCGAAGCGCGACCAGTTCTGGTGCGCGACATAACCGAGCATGACGAGCGGCCAGCATAAAAGCTGGAACCAGAAGAAGGTGTGCGCCTCCATGCTCCAGGACAGGCCGGCAAAGAAACCACGCTCGATGATTTCGACAAAGCCATCCGAAAAGAGCACGAAGCCCATGACGAAGTGCACGGCGGCAAAAGCTATCAGCAAGGGCCCGACATACTTCATGTGCCATCCTCCGGCATCAGAAAGAGATCTGTATCGTGCGGCCGCGCACCGGCTGCGGTCAACATGGCATGTGCCTGACCGCGATGATGGGTCTGGTGGTTGAAGAAGTGCGTCACGCAGGTCCAGTAGGGCATGCAGACATCTGACTGCAGGGCGCCGGAGAAGAAGGTCAGCGGTCCGCGCAAATCTCCGTCCGGAAGCGCTTCCGCCCATTGGATAATTCGCTCGTCGTCCGCTGCACGTTCGGCCGCAAGCACAGCGAAATCTTCAATCATGCTCCCCGAAGCCGATTGCGCGACCGTTGGTCGGTCCCATCCGTCGAACCTGTTCATCCAGACGCGATCGGCCCAGAGGATATGGTTCAGCGTCCCGTGAATGGAGCCGAAGAACGCGCCGCGATCGTCCTTGCGCGCTTCATCGGTCAATGTTTCCGCCGCAGTATAGACGTTCCGGTTCTGCCAACGGTTATAGCGGGACATCAGCCTGATGTGTTCGCGGTCGATCATGGCGCAAAGCCGGTGCCGCCGCTGGCGAGCCCACGTGTGGCAATATCTGCGACGGACTGTTCCCAGCAATGTTCGCGAAAATGTGCCGCAATTTCGGCCCCGGTTGCAAACCAGACGTCATCGCGATGCGCCATGATATGCTCCAGCGCTTCGGCGAAGGGTCGGATACGGTGTGGCTGACTGACAAGATAGGCGTGCAGTGGGATGCACATCACCGTGCCGCTTTCTTCGCCTTCCTTGAGAAGCTGATCGAAATGGCGTTTCAGAATGTCGGTGTAACGTTGCGGGCTCCAACCCTGCACCGAATAAGTGATCACATCGTTGACTTCGAGCGAGTAGGGCATCGAAACCAGCTTGCCTGTTTTGGTTTTCAGGGGTTGTGGCTGATCGTCCTGAAAAAGGTCGCACGAATACCAGAAGTCATGTTCGGCGATCAGGTCGAGGGTCGCTTCGGTATGGGTCAGGGCAGGGGCAAGATATCCGCGAATGCGCTGACCGGTGGCCGCCTCTACCGAGCGGATTGAATCCTTGATCACGGCACGCTCTTGCACTTCGTCCATGCCGTAGGAAAAGCGCGTATTGTAAATGCCGTGCGAGAAGAACTCCCAGTTCCGTTGCACACACGCCTCGACAATCTCCGGATGATGATCGAGCAGCCCGACGGAAAGCGAGATCGAGCCACGCAGCCCGTGTTTGTCCAGCAATTCCATCAGCCGCCAGTGGCCGACCCGGTTGCCCCAGTCGCGTTGCGAATAGCCCGTTATGTCTGGGTTTGGCCTCGGCCAAGGCTGACGCTGGGCGTTTCCGGGCGGGTCAAACTCGTAGTATTCGATATTTGGCGCGATCCAGAACGCCAGCTTTTTCCCGCCCGGCCATACGATTTTCGGACGGCCTTCATACGGCCAATAGTCATAGAGGTTTGGATCCGAATGGGTCATTTCCCGCCCCCCCCAAGCCAGTCGTAGACCTCTTGGACGTCGACCACGTCGGCATACTTCAGCAGCAGGTCGGTGAGGTTTGCAAAGTGATAGCTCTCATGCTTGTCGGCCACACATTCGATCGGCACGATCGTGCGATAGCCATAAGACAGCGCATCGACAGCCGTTGCCCGGACGCAGCCACTGGTCGACCCGCCGGTGACTACGACCGTATCGACCTTGTGCCATGTTAGAAAGGACGCAAGACGCGTCTCGAAAAAGGCGCTTGGCATGCGTTTTTCGTAGACCGCATCCACTGAGCGGTCGATCTCCAGCCGGTCATCGAATTCGGAACGGTCCGAGCCCTGCTTGATGTTCTGAAGACTGTCCGGCGTGTCGGTCCGGGTGCCCCAGACACCGGCATCAGCGGCGTTGTCCATATACGCGACATGCGTCCATACGACTGGCATGCTGCGCTTCCTGGCCAACTTGGAAATCTCGTTGATATGTTCCATCTGCCGCGGATCGGTAATGTAAGCGGTCTTGTACAGATCGGGCCGGGTATAGGATTTTTGCGGATCGACGTTGACGATCGCGAGCTTTTCTCCGAACCCGAAACGTGCGCGAGCCGGATTGGCGCGGACATCCTCGAAGATCTCCCGCGCGGTCTTGCCGGAGGTCACCATAGTCGGTTCATTTAGGGACTGGGTCATGGCGGCTCCTTGCGAAAACGGGTATGCCTGACAATTGATATATTCTTTCGGTCAGGTCCAGTGCGGGCCGACCTGTATGGAGGGAACAAGAAGATGATGAAGTTTTTCGGCGGGCTCGTGCTAGGGGCGTTGGTTGCACTGGCCGCCAGCTTCTTGATGATGGGCAGTAACGCACCGCAAGCTGCTGCCGTGCCCGACGAACCGGTTGTAGCCGACGTATCTGAGGCGGTTAATACTCCCACCTCAACGGACGCCGAGCTACCGGCCTACATGGTCGTGTTGGGCAATCTGAAAGATCGCGAAGCCTTCATGGAAGGCTACGCTATGAAACTCGGCCCGATTTATGAGAAATATGATGGTCAATACATTGCGATTGGCGCCGGTCTGGAAGTGCTGGAAGGCGATCTGGCCTATGAAAGTTTCGTAATCGGCAAGTGGCCAAGCATGGAAGCGGCGCGGGCTTTCTGGGAAAGCCCGGAGTATGAAGTCCTAAAGCAGGCCCGAATCGAGGGTGACTGGGGTGACTTTGATGTTCTGCTTATTCCAGGTCTGAAAACGCCCGTTCGGTCCTCACCTGCGCTTGAAACGACGGCAGACGCGCCCTGAAAAGCACACTTTCACTCCAAATGGGCGGACGATCTTGTCGGGATGAACAAATGATATACCATTTGTTCGTGAGACGGGATCATCCGCTCTTTTCGGGGAAAGAATAATGAGCTTCAAGTCATTTCTCGCGGTAGGTGCCGCCACCTCCATCCTGACCGGTTTTGGGGCCATGGCGCCCGCTATCGCTCAGGAAACCACGGACACCGAAGCGCGTCTCGACACGGTTACCGTTTCGGCTCAGCGCCGCGAACAAAACCTCCAGGATGTTCCGGTCGCTGTCACGGCATTGTCGACGCAGGACCTTGAAGAAAATCAGGTCGCTGACCTCACGGATCTTCAATACCAGATCCCCAACATTTCTCTCGCAACCGGAACCGGTACCGCAAATTCTGCGCGCATCTTCCTGCGCGGCGTTGGCGAAGACGAATCGCGCGGCGCGGTCGACCCGGCCGTCGGCATTTATGTCGATGGCATCTATATCGGCCGTCAGGTAGGCTCGCTCTTTGACGTAGTCGATCTTGCGCAAATCGAAGTGCTCCGCGGGCCACAAGGCACGCTTTACGGGCGCAACACGATCGGCGGCGCAATCAAGCTTGTCAGCGTTCGCCCCCAAATGGAAAACAGCGGTGAGGTCCGCACCACCCTTGGCAATTACGGCCGCATCGACGGTCGCCTCACAGGCAACGTACAGCTTGGCGAAAACACCGCAGTTCGGGCAACCGGCCTGTACCGTCAGCGCGAAGGCTTTCACGGCCTGACCCCGAACGGTGACTTCGCCGGTCGCAACAAGGATGTCGGCGAAGTCGATACTGCGGCTTTCCGGATTGGCGTCAGCCACGACTTCAATGCCGACTGGAACCTCTATGTCGCCTACGACTACACGAACGATAACTCCGATCCGGTGCCAGACAGTGCTGCGCCCGGAAACGACCGGGACAATGATGTCTTTTCAATCGAGCCGCTGCCCGGGACCACCTGCTCACGCTTCGCACCTGCCAACTTCCTGCCGCTCGGCTGCTTTGAAGGCTATGACAGTCGCATCACCACTCAGGGCTATACCGCCAACCTGACCGGCGAGATCGGCAATTTCACATTCGAGTCCCTGACCGGCTATCGTGAACTGACCGATGATCTGGCCACCCGCATCGGCTTTCCCTACTTCCAGCAGACCGATCAGGACCAGTTCAGCCAGGAATTCACGCTGGCCTCCAATTTCGATGGACCGTTCAATTTCCTCGCCGGTGTCTATTACTTTACCGAAGACCTCGTCTTCGACAGCGTGTTCGTGACACCTTCGACCCTCTCGGCCGATACCGAAAGTGTCTCGGTCTTCGGCAATGGCTCATATGAGTTTAGCGACAGGCTCACCCTCACGGCGGGCCTGCGATACACCGACGAGACAAAAGACTTTTCCGGTCTGAATCTCGCCTCGAATCTTGGTCGTACCGCAAGTGCGGACTTCGAAGACCTGAGCTATTCTGCAAGCCTGGATTACCAGTTCACAGATGCGATCATGGGCTATGTGAAGTACGCGACCGGCTTCAAGTCCGGCGGCTGGTCGCCTGACTGTTTCGGGCCCGCAGCCTGCTACCTTCCGGTCGACGAAGAAAATCTCGACAGCTTTGAAGTTGGTGTACGCAGCGACCTGTTCGACGACCGGCTTCGCTTCAACGCCACCTACTTCTTCAACAATTATGAAGGTCTGCAGATCGGCGCCACTGTTCCCGGCGTCGGGTTCACGCGGTTCAACGTGAACGAGACAGAGATTCAGGGTCTTGAATTCGAGACCACGCTGAAGGTGACCGACCGTTTCGAGATCAACGCAAATCTCGGTTTGCTTGACGGTGAATATACCGATGTCACGCTCTCGCAGGCTGGCGGTCTCACCAATCAGGGCGCTGCATGCCCCGGCGGGGTTGTCACCATCGCATGCGCGCTTGGTCTGGAATTGAAGAACGCTCCTGAATACAAGGGCGCGGTTGGTGCCATCTACCGGATGCCATTTGCCGAGGGTGAAATCTCGTTCGGCGGCAACATCCAGTTCGAGGATGACAGCTTCAGCCTCGTGGCAAACAGCCCGCCACATGCGCTGACCGATCCGGGTACCCTGTTCAACGCGCGGATTGCCTATGAAACCGACGCGTTCACGGCGGCTATCTGGGGTCAGAACCTCTCCGACGAGGAATACTGGCGCGCATCATCAGGCAACTCATTCACGACCTATGCCGCACCGCCCCTCACCTTCGGGGTCGACTTCGCGCTCCGTTTCGGCGGCTAGTCGCTATAAATTATGTAAGGGCGGCTTTCGGGCCGCCCTTCTTCGCTTTCAACGACGCTAAAATTCACAGGCTGGCATCATGAAACATATCGCATTGTCCGCCCTTTCAGCCGCTCTGCTTTTCAGTGTCTCCACGATCGCTTGCGCGCAGACCCTGGATGCAGCCTCTGAAAAGCCCGCGCCCGTGACCACCGATCCCTGGCAAGAGACGCTCGTAAGCGTGTCCGATCTTGACCGAACGGCCGCGTTCTTTCGCGAAATCGGCCAGTATGAAACGCTCTTTCAGGGCCCGTTGACGGCAAGCGAGATTGCCGGGTTCGATCTTCCGGACGGTGCCACCGGCGAAGCGCTACTCCTCAAGGCACCGGGCTCCGAGCATGGCTTCATCAGGCTGGTACGTTTCGATGACGCAGGCCGCAAGGTTCCAACACGGCCCGGCGCGCGAGCCTGGGATACCGGATGCTTCTGGTCGATCATGGTGCGCGTGAAGGATATGGAAGCTGTGTATGATCAGGCTATAGAGCTTGGCTGGTGGACACAGACGCCCATAACCTATCTGGAGTTTGGACCGTCGAAGCTGAATGTCGTCGTGTTTCAGGGGCCGGACGGTGTTCAGGTTCAGGGCTATGAGCGCCTCACCACCGATGTGCCCGAAGGTTTCCCGCCCTTTGAGAAGATTTCCCAACCCTTCAACATCATGCAGATGGTGCGAAACCGTGAAGCGGCGCGCGTGCTGATGGAAGACGTTCTGGGCTTTGACCGCTTCTGGTTTGGCGAACCTTATACGGACACTTCACCAACCTTCATGCCGCTCGGAATCCCGGTCAATCTGACGACGACGATCCCCTACATGGCGGGCATCTTTTATCCGGTCGAAAGCGAGTTTGGCCGTATGGAGTTCATCGAGATCGATGGGCTGGACGGTCATGATTTCGCGGACCGTTGCCATGCGCCAAACCTCGGCACCCTCGCTGTCACTTACCCGGTCGAGAATGTTGATCAGACCGCGCGTACGATCACGGAACGGGGCGGGGAGGTTGCTTACGGCCCGGCACGGCAGATGCGCGAGCCATACGGTGAGATCGACCTCATTCGGGTCAAGGCACCGGACGGCGCCACCATCGAGTTCTTCAGTCTTGCCCCGGTGGCAGGCTGAACGAAAGCTACGGGTTCCTATCTGCACATCATGACCGAGCCTCAGACACTCTTCGACCGGATCTGGAACGCCCATCGCATTGCCAGCTATGAGGACGGCGCGGACCTGATTGCCATCGACCGGACATTGCTGCACGAGCGGACAGGCGGTGTTGCGCTCAAGTCCCTGAAGGCCGCCGGTCACGCGGTCATGGCACCGGATCGCGTGTTCTCGATCATGGACCACATCGTGTCCTTCCGTGCCGGTCGGGGCAGGGACGAGGCCCGTTCGCCCGGTGGCGAAGCCTTCATCACCGAAACGCGCGCAATGGCCACGGAAGCGGGCATTCATCTTATCGACACGGATGATGCCCGGCAGGGTATTGTTCACGTGGTCGCTCCGGAGCAAGGCATCGTGCTGCCCGGTTTGACAATGGTTTGCCCCGACAGCCACACCTGCAGCCTCGGAGCGTTCGGAGCGTTGGCATGGGGTATTGGTTCCAGCGAAGCCGAACACGCTATGGCGACAGGAACCCTCAGGCTGACCAGGCCGGACCAGATGCGGGTTCGAATTGATGGTGACGTGTCACCGTTTGTCAGTGCAAAGGACGTCGCGCTGGCATTGATTTCGCGACATGGCGCAGCCGGTGGCAAGCGTTCGGCCATCGAGTTTTGCGGTAGCGCGGTCGATGCCATGGATATGGAGGCACGATTGACTCTCTGTAACCTGGTCGTGGAGTTTTCGGCCTTCACGGCGATCATCCGGCCGGACGCCAAGGCCATCGCCTATCTGGAAGGACGGCCCTTTGCGCCGAAAGACGACCAGCTGGATGACGCTTTCCACCAGTGGCAATCGCTCGCAACCGATGATGATGCAGTATTCGACCACGAAATATCGTTTGATGTCAGCGGCCTGTCGCCAACAGTCACATGGGGAACCAGCCCTGAAGAAGCGGCACCGGTGAACATGCCCATTCCCACCAATGCTCGGCGGCGCGCTCTGGACTATATGGGGCTTTCAGCAGGCCAGCCTGTCGAAGGCCTTGGCATATCCGGTGCTTTCATCGGGTCCTGTACCAATGGACGGTTGTCCGATCTGCGCGAGGCGGCGCGGGTTCTGCGCGGCCACAAGGTGGCGAAAGGCGTGCGCGCCGTCTGCGTTCCCGGCTCGCGTGACGTTCAGCGAATGGCTGAAGCCGAGGGACTTGATCGCATCTTTGTTGACGCGGGTTTCGAGTGGGGCGCTCCGGGATGTGCCATGTGTTTTTATGCAGGCGGCGAAACTTTCCCGTCAGGAACCCGGGTGATGTCGTCGACCAACCGGAATTTCGAGGGCCGTCAGGGGCCGGGCGTGCGCACCCATCTGGCCAGTCCAGCCATGGTCGCTGCCGCTGCTGTGACCGGGAAAATTACCGATGTCAGGGCATTCGCAAACAAGATGGTTGCAGATCATGCCTGAACCTCTTCGACATCTTGTTTCTACCGCGGCACCGCTAATGATCGACAATGTCGATACTGACCAGATCATTCCGTCGCGCGAAATGAAGACAGTCAGCCGTGAGGGACTGGCGGGCGGTCTGTTTGCGGGCTGGCGCTACACGGATGCGGGGTCACGCGAACCGAACCCGGATTTCGTGCTCAATCAACCGACATTTTCAGACACTCAAATTCTGATTTCCGGTGAGAATTTCGGGTGCGGATCGTCGCGCGAGCATGCCGTCTGGGCGTTGTCCGAGTTTGGTGTCCGCGCAGTCATCGCCGTCTCGTTCGGAGCGATCTTTCGCGGTAATTGCTCGCGCAACGGCATCCTACCGGTCGCATTGCCGCGCGAAGACGTCGAAGCAATCGCAGCCCGCGCGTCTGAGGGGGCGACGCTTTCAATGGATTTGCCTGAACAGACCATATCCGTTTCCAGCATGCCCCGCAGTGCAGCATACGAATTCGAGATCGAACCTTATGCCAAGCGTCTGCTGGTAGAGGGGCTCGACCCGATCGGCCTGACCCTGACGCAATCGCGGAAAATTTCTGAGTTCATCGATACTGACAAGGCGCGACGTCCGTGGATCTACCGGTCCGAAAGTCGTCCGGCACCATAAAGCGCCTCGATCTCGTCACTGCTCAGTCCGGCGGATTCAAGCACTTCGCGGGAATGCTCGCCGGGCTTTGGTGGATTGCGCACCAGACCCAACCGCGCGCCGTCAATGCTCAGCGGTAAAGCGGGCAGGGCGACGGTCTGGCCGTCCGGCAATGTCATGGCGAGTAGTCCACCCGACGCGTTCAGGTGCGGATCGTCGAAGAGATCCTCCGGTCTGGCAATGGGGGCAAATGGCAGACCGATCGTCTCCAGTTTTTCCATCAATTCGGCCTTGGTATAGCCGAGGAAAACCTTGCGAACTTCCGGCATGATTTCATCACGCCGGGCCACCCGGGCATTGTTGGCGTCCAGACTTTTGTCAGCCTCCCAGGCCGTCATATCGAACGCCTTGCAAAATGCCGTCCATTGGCTGTCTGACACCACGCCGACAAACACCTTTTCATTGTCGCCGGTGTCGAACACGTCATAGATCGCCCAAGCGGATATACGCGCCGGCATTGGCGCGGCCGCTTTTCCGGTAACAGCGAATTGCGCCATGTGCTGGCCGACGAAGAAAACACTCGTTTCGTAGAGCGAGGCGCTGACATATGCGCCCTTTCCGGTTGTTTCACGCGCCTTCAGCGCCGCCAGAACGGCAATTGCTCCGAACATTCCACCCGTTACATCTATAACCGAGGCCCCCGCCCGGAGGGGCTGGCCCGGCGGACCTGTCATATAGGCCAGACCACCCATCATCTGCGCGACTTCATCGAGCGCCGTGCGGTTCTCGTAAGGGCCGTCGAGAAACCCCTTTTCCGAGCAGTATATCAGGCCCGGATTGCGTGCCTTCATTCGCTCATAGCCAAAACCGAGCTTCTCCAGCGCTCCGGGCCTGAAATTTTCGATGAAGACATCCGCGCCGTCGATCAGACGGCGGGCGGCTTCCGCGCCGTCGTCGGACTTAAGATCGATCGCGAGGCTCTTCTTGTTGCGGTTATACATCGCAAAATAGCCCGCACCGGATCCCTTGAGGGTACGGGTCTTGTCGCCATCAACGGGTTCGACCTTCACCACGTCAGCACCGAGGTCGGCCAATACGAGACCTGCGGCCGGCCCCATCACCATATGCGTGAACTCAACGACTTTCAGACCGGCGAGCGGCTTCGGGCTGTCAGTCATATACGGGTATCCATTTTTGCGTGATTGTCAGTGCCATAAGAGCCTGACGTGACTGAATTTGATATATCATTTAACGTCACCCGCTGGATGTGGCAAACCGGTAAATGAACGGGAAAACGGAGGGCGCTATGTCAAAGTGCTGCTGTGCTGATCAGTGAGGTTGGCCCCCGCGACGGGCTGCAGAACTGCAAGGGCATCTTGCCCCTTGATCGCAAATGCGAGTGGATCGGGAAAGAGGCTGCGGCCGGGGTAAGAGAGATCGAGGTCGGCTCGTTCGTTTCGCCGAAACTCCTGCCGCAGATGGCAGACACCGCAGAGGTTGTCGCCTTCTCGCGAACCGTTCCGGATCTGGTGATCGCAGTGCTTGTGCCCAATCTGAAGGGCGCGCAACGTGCCGTGGAAACGGGCGCGCACAAGATCACACTGCCATTGTCCGTTAGCGAGACCCATTCGCTTCGCAATATCAAACGCACACATGCGCAGGTACTGGATGAAGCCCGGGCCATTGCCGAGCTGATTGCCGCACTTCCAGCAAACGAGCGCCCGCATTTTGAAGGCTCGCTCTCCACAGCATTCGGATGCACGCTCGAAGGACAAATACCGGAGGCAAAGATATTGAAGCTCGCGGCGGGTCTCATGGAGGCCGGATGCGATGAGGTTGGGCTGTCCGACACGACCGGCTATGGCGACCCGGCGTCCATTCGCCGTCTTATCCGTAGTGTCCGGCGTGAAGTGGGTGAGGTGCATGTAACGGGCGTTCACCTTCACAATACGCGCGGTCTTGGCCTGGCCAACGTTCTTGCGGCCTATGATGAAGGTATCACCACATTCGATTCCTCACTTGGTGGTCTCGGCGGATGTCCAACCGCGCCCGGCGCAAGTGGCAATATCGTGACCGAGGATCTGGTCTTCATGTTCGAATCCATGGGCATCTCTACCGGCATTGATCTGGACGCGCTCATGCGGTGCCGTGAGATACTCAGCGAGGGCCTTCCGGAGGAGGAGCTTTACGGCTTTACGCCAAGAGCCGGTCTGCCGCTTGGCTTCATGGCCGCCTGAGGCAAAGCGTGACCATCCCCCTCATCACCCTAGTGCTCTATAGCGCAGGCCTTGTCGGGCTCGGGCTCTGGGCCTCAGCAAAAGCCCGTTCGGCGGATGATTTTCTGCTGGGGGGCCGAAATCTCGGTCCGTGGGTTGCGGGGCTTGCCTATGCCGCATCCAGTTCCTCGGCCTGGGTACTTTTGGGCTTTTCGGGTTTCGTCTATGCCGTCGGGCCGTCCGCCATCTGGATGGTGCCGGGTATCCTTGGCGGGCTATGCCGCTGTCTGGCTGTGGGCAGGCCCGAGGTCTGCAGGAGAGCTCGCGCGAACGTGGGCACCTGACACTTACGGACTTCCTGACCGAAACTGCATCACCTGCCACCAGCCGCCTCATCAGGATTGCAGCCAGCCTGATGATCGCGTTTTGCTTTTCCTACTATGTCGCTGCGCAGTTTCAGGGTGCCGGTATAGCCTTTGACGGCTTGTTCGGAACGGGCCTTGCGACCGGCGTCATCATCGGTGCGGCGGTCATCGTGGCGTACACCTTCCTTGGCGGGTTCTTGGCTGTCTCGTTGACAGACACCATTCAGGGGCTGTTGATCGCCTTCGTCGCCGTGCTCTTGCCGACCGTGGCGTATCTGGCAGCAGGGGGTATCGAGGGAATCGCCTCAGCCTTGGCGGATACAGGCCCCGCTTACGTGACAGGCTTCGGTGGACGTACGGGCTGGATTGCTACAGGGTTCGTCGTCGGGTTGACGGCAACGGGTTTTGGCGCGCTCGGCCAGCCGCATCTGATCGCATGGATCATGGCGGCGCGTGACAAAAAGGCGAGGGTCACGGGCGCTGGTATCGCCATTGGCTGGGGCGCGCTTGTCTATTCCGGCATGGCCATACTCGGTCTCTCGGCACGGGCAATCTTTGGTGATTCGGCACCGGCTGAGGGCGTGTTCTTCGAACTTGCCGATACGTTGCTCCCCACAGTGCTGGGGGGCGTCATCGCTGCGGCAACCCTGTCCGCGATCATGTCGACTGTGGACAGTCAATTGCTTGTTGCCGGCGCCGCCGTCTCGCATGATCTGGGTTTAAAGCGCGCATTCGGAGGGCGCGAAGTGCTAGTATCGCGCATAGCGATTCTGGTCCTCTCCGTCATTGCCGTTGCCCTGACGCTTGTTCTTCCTGCAACAATATTCGAGCGCACGCTGTTTGCCTGGACGGCACTCGGAGCGGCATTCGGACCGACCGTAATTATGCGCGCCCTGGGCAATAGTCCGTCCGGAAAAGCTGTTCTCGCTTCTGTGCTTGCCGGGTTTGCAGCATCACTTCTCTTTGAGTTCGTGCTTGATGCGGGTCCCGGCGATATCTGGTTCCGGACCTTGCCCTGGGTCGCGGGTCTTGCTGCTTTCCTGCTCGATTCAGGAAGCTCAACGCGGCGCACCTCCACTATTGGAGATCAGCAAAAGCCGTGACAGATTAGATATATCATTTCAACGGGAGGAAAGTTGAACCATGAAACTTCGTACGAAACTCATCACCGGCGCGCTGGCAGGCATGGTCCTCGCCTTCGGTGCCGGTGCGGCAATCGCCCAGTCAGACATGCTCGATCCGATGGATGCTGAGGATGCGCTCCAGATCAATCGCAAGATCCAGTGTTCGACAGAAGACGGCAAGGCCGTCACCTACTGGTGGCACGGCAAGGCTTTCGGTCGCCGCCAAGGTGAAAAAGATACCCATCTTTTCGATGTTCAGGGGATGAACACCCGGTCCTGTTCGGCCATTGAGGACGATAAAGGCAAGGGCTATGCGCTCGTCTCGCGCGAACTGCTTCTCTATATCGACAAGGACACGGGCGAAGTTCTGGCCACATGGGATAACCCATACACGGGCGAGACCGTCGATGTGCTTCAGGTCGCCAATGATCCGGTGAACTTCGAAGCCTACGAAACGGGTCGCGACGGAAAGCCCGCGACATGGACCGGCGAGATGATGAACGGCCAGTGGTGGTATCGTTCTACCTTCCCGCTCTGGTATCCGAACCCACTGGGCGGCGACTATCAGAAGGAAGTCGGCGGCACCTATCATGCGACCGAGCTCTTCAACTTCTTCGGTCGCACCGAGGATCTTCTCGACCCTGCGACTGATATCGCCAAGGTTACGGTGGGTTGGTCGCGAATGTCCGACTGGTTGCCGTGGATGATGATGGAAGGGCGTGAAGGCCTTTTCTGGGTGCATACAGCGGGTGTGAAACTCGATAGTATCGACGAACTCCCGGACGTCATGATGAACGAGATCAAGACCCACTATCCGGAATACATGTCTCCACCGGAGACCGGCGATGATCGCGACAACATGACGAGCTGGAAGTACTATCAGGCCGTCAAGGATGGTGAGATCGAAGCGCCAAAACGCTAGGTTTCAATCTGGATTACCATGAAAAACCCCGGAGCCATGCTCCGGGGTTTTTTGTATCTGCGTCCGGTGAGCCGAAGCCTAGAACTCCTTGCCCTCGTACTGCTTCCAATCCTTGGTGATGAACTTTTCATCCACCAGAGTGCGTTGGAATAGGCGGTCGGCCTTGAACCATTGCCAGACCCGCGCCCGTGACTGCCCGTCATCTGACAGCTGGATCATCTCGTAGAGATAGAGGTCCGGCTCGCCGGTCCGTGTCCAGTTGAGCATCGTGGTCCGATTGAAGTCGTCCAGCGCCACATCGCAGGCCCAACCGATGATGAAGTCATTGTCCCAGTTCAGGCGACCGTCCTTGACCGTCGCCGGGAAGTCGCGGACCTCCCTCTTGCCGTCCGCCCATCGATAGTGATTCGTTTGATGGTAGGGATGTCCGTCCTCCGGAAACCGGCAGATCAGGCGCGATTCGTGCTCGTCGATCTTGTTCCCCTCGACGTCAAAGAATCGGTAATGTCCTTCCCATACGCCTTCGTGACGCGCGAGTAGCGGCATGATTTTCTTGAGTTCGTTCGAAGTCACGATGTCTGACATTGGCTTACCTCCTGTTGAGTGTGCCGAATTAATCACAAGCCGACACGAAAGTGTCAAAGACCCAACAAGCCGCTTGCAATCGGGAGCATGTTTGGTTGGTATCAAAAGGTATATCATTTGCGGCACGCATTGGGAGGCTTTTTGTGCGTCGCCTTACCGGGGAGAGTAAAATGAACAAATCAATGCTGATGGCAGGGGTCGCCGCACTGGCGTTCACTGCGTCAAATCAGGCTGTTGCGCAGACGTCCGATGTGCCAGCCGAGCGTGAGCTAAAGCAGGACGTCATCGTCGTGACATCACGCAAGAAAGAGGAAACGATCCTCGAAGCGCCCGTTGCTGTTTCCGCGTTCGACGAGCAGTCGATCGAGAACCTTCAACTTCAGACAATCGATGATATTGCTCGTTTCACCCCGGGTCTCTCCTTCTCCAAAGCATTTGGCCGCTCGACCGAGCGTCCGGTCATCCGCGGCCAGTCCAACGTTCTTGCAGGCGTCCAGTTCGGCGTCGAGTCCGGAACCGCCTACTTCATCGATGGCGTGTATTATGCCGGTTCGATCCAGAACCTCGATCCGAACGATCTTCAGCGCGTCGAAGTCATCAAGGGTCCGCAGTCCGCGCTTTACGGACGTAACACCTACGCCGGTGCAATCAACTTCATCACCAAGGGTGGTACGGAAACCGTCGAGGGTGAAGCTGTGCTTCGCATGGGTTCCAACGAGACCAACGAAGTCAATCTTGCACTTTCCGGTCCCATTCTCGGCGATGTCCTGACCGGTCGGGTGACGTTCCGCGGTTATGAATATGGCGGTGAGTTCCGCAACCAGGTAACGAACGAACTGGTTGGGTCGGAAGAGACGATCAGCTTCTCGGGCGTGCTCGACTTCAAGCCGACGGACGCTTTTACCGCCCGTGCGCGCTACCAGTACACCGAAGACAAGGACGGGCCGCTCGCATTGTTCCTGCAGCCCGCGCAGTTCAACAACTGCCAGCCCGGTTATCGATCCCTGTCGGCATGGCCTCTGTCAGGTTCGGGAAACACCAATCAGTACTACTGCGGAATCATCTCGCCACAGCCGGTTGCGCTCAACTCCGGTCCTGACGCGGATGGCATCCCGAATGTCATTCCTGGCGTTCCGCTGACCTCTATATATCGCAATTTTAGAGGTGTGCCCGTCCTGCCGCCTTTCACCAACGGCTCGCCCTATGCGCTCGTAGACGGGACAGCGTTTGACGGTATCGCGCGCCAGCAGCATATCGCCAGTCTCGTTGCTGATTATGATATCGGCGACACAGGATTTGCTGTGAAGTTCCTCGGCGGTTACCGCAGCGAGGACGAGCGTCAGGGATATGACTCCGATCACTCATCTGTCAGTGTGTTTAATGCATTTCTCGGGGATGAGGCATTCTTCAATAACACCTCCCGCGACAAGATCGAAGACTACTCTGCAGAAATCAAACTGCTGTCTCCTCAGGATCGCCGTGTTCGTGGTGCGGTCGGACTGTACTATTACGACCAGCAGATCGAGGAGTTTGACATCACGTTCGCCGATCCTGCGGGCAGGGATAGAGCAAACTTCCAGCGTGACCGCTCCACTGAAAACCAGGCCATTTTCGGCCTTGTCGAGGTCGATGTGACCGATCGCATCACGCTGACGGTCGAGGGGCGCTACGCTGAAGAAACCAAGACCGATACCAGTTCACCCGATCCGACGGCGTCGTTCGACGCCTTCACCCCCCGCATTACACTCGATTATGACCTCGACAATGGCGGTACGATCTATGGTGTCTTCGCTCAGGGTGTGAAGCCCGGCGGCCTGAACGGCGATGTTGGTGCGCAGGTTGGGCAACCATTCTATGATCAGGAAGAGTCCGATAACTTCGAGCTTGGCCTCAAAACCCCGCTCGATTTCATGCCCGGTTCGTTCAACTTCACGGCAGCGGGATACTTTACCGATGCCAAACAGGTTCAGGTAACCAGTGCCATCGGCACGCCGACAGGCGCGCTGACCTCTATCGCGACCAACCAGGGTGCGGGCGAAATTTTCGGTCTCGAGTTTGACCTCAGCGGTTCGCTGAACGAGAACTGGAGCATGGGTGCGACCTATGCCTACACGGATACGGAGTTCACCGAGGGCTGCGATGCCGACCAGTGGACCCTGACGAGCGGCGGCGGCGTTTTAGAAAATCCCGCGACTACGGGTACAGACTTCACGGCTGCTTTCCCCGGCACCGGTCCCGCGAGCTGCTCGATTGTAGGCAAGCGTTTCCCGTTGACCTCAGAGCATCAGGCGAGTGGTTTCGTTCGTTATGATCTGGCCGAAGCCGGTCCGTTCGGCTCGGATGCTTTCATCTCGACGGATGTTACCTTCGAGAGCTCCAAGTTCGTTCAGGTGCACAACCTGGCCGAAACGGGCGACTCGACCAGTGTTGGTGCCCGCGCAGGCTTTGAAAAAGATCGTTGGGTTCTGTCCGTCTATGGCCAGAACATTCTGGACGATGACACGATCGCCATTGCCACACGCTGGTTGCAGACCCCGTACTTTACAATCATATCTCCAAACGCGGCTCCTGCCGGTGCGTCGAACGGTGCTCCGCGCGCGTATTTTGGAAGCCTGCGGCGCGGTGCCCAATTCGGTGCCGAACTGAAAGTCCGCTTCTAGGCTTTTGCCTAAGATACACCTGTCAGAAACGCCGATCCGAAAGGGTCGGCGTTTTTCTGTTGTCACTTGGCAGGTTATAAAGCCAACTCCCGCCGGTCGCGAATGAGGCTCGAGCGCCTATAAACGTCAGGGCCTATTGATAATCGTGATTAAAGGGCGCAAAATGGTATATCATTTGTCCGCGCAGTATGGTCAGGGGGCCAAAGCGGACATCAGGGAGGGATACCTATGTCACGTTCTATTTTGCTCGCGGGCACCGCTTTCGCGCTCATCGCCGCTCCATCGGCAGTCGCACAGGCGCAGACCGGCGATGTGCCACCACCTGCCGAGCGTGAACTCAAGCAGGACACGATTGTCGTAACTGCGCGCAAAACAGAAGAGTCGCTAACCGACGTTCCGATTTCGATCAGCGCCTTCACTGCCGAAGAGATTTTCGAGTCCGGCTCTGAGAACGTTGCGGACATTGCGCTAAAGACACCTGGCTTCTCGTTCCGTGAAGGCTTCGGCCGCACGGGTAGCGGTCAGGGCGGAGCAGGGGTTCGCCCGGTCATCCGCGGCATGTCGAACATTCTCGGCGCATCGAATGCCGCTTTCTTTGTCGATGGCGTCTTTGTTTCCGGCAACATCACGTCATACCAACTCGACAATCTCCAGCGCGTCGAGGTCATTCGTGGCCCGCAGTCTGCATTGTTCGGGCGTCAGACGTTCGCAGGTGCGATCAACTTTGTGACCCGCGACCCCGGTGACGAGTTCGCAGGACGTATCAACGCCACCGTCGCCGAATACGATAATTACGAGGCGTCCGGATATGTGAGCGGCCCCTTGATCAAGGGTATTCTCTCCGGTGAGCTGAACGCACGCTATTACGATTTCGGCGGCGATTACGAAAATGCCGATGGCGGCGAAAACCTTGGGGCACAGCGCACCTATAATCTCGGTGGAAAGCTGGTCTTCACCCCGACCGACAATCTTACCGTAAGGGCTTTGGTCGGCTGGTCAGAGGATCGTGACGGCGGTTTCGCCTACGGGGCCTTCGGCAGCGACAAGCTCAACTGCTTCCTTCCTGACATAAACGGTGCGTTCTTCGGCATTCCGACATCGACCAACCGGTCGCGCGGCTATTTCTGCGGCGAAATCGACGTGCCTGACACGCTCGCCTTCAACGATGCTGAACTGGATCAGCTTGGCTATAACGGCCTTGAGCGTACGGCATGGCGCTCTTCCGTGCAGGCGGACTACGAGACCGATAACGGTTACACCTTCACGTCCGTGACAGCATACAACCAGTCGGAAAACCTGAATTCCTATGACAGTGCATTGGCGCCATCGACGGTGCCGAACTTCTCGATTGCCCAGAGCATGGTCGAGGATTTTTCACAGGAGCTACGGGTGCTTTCGCCCCGCGATCGCGCGTTCCGCTGGCTGGCTGGCATCTAATACTACAACGAGAAAGACGGCGAAGGCTTTGACGCCAGTGGCACGTTCGATCCGGCCGGGGGCAGCAACCTCCGACGCCTCTTCGATTCCGGAGACGAGATCCAGAACACCGCTATCTACGGGATGATTGAAGCCGATTTCACGGATCGCCTGACGATGACGCTAGAAGCGCGCTATCAGGAAGACGAAATTACCGCGACCGATGAAGTTCTCGGCGTTGGCGGCAGCGGCGTTCGGCCAGCCTTTACGAATGTTCGTACCGAAACCTTCGACAGCTTCCTGCCTCGCCTTACCGGACGCTATGCGATCAACGAGGACATGAACTTCTACGGGTCGCTGGCCGTTGGCAACAAGCCCGGCGGGTTCAACGATTTCCCGCCTGCGTCGGAATTTTTTGTCCAGCAGGACTTCCAGGATCTGAACTCCCGGTTCGGATCTTTCGATGAGGAAACGGTTTATTCGGCCGAGGTTGGGCTAAAGGGCGTCCTGATGGGTGGCGCTATCAACTACAATGTCGCCGTCTTCTATCTCGACTGGCTGGATCAGCAGCTTTCGCAATCCCAGCCCTACACAACGGCGTCGTCCGGAGGGCGTAGTGGCACAACCGTTCCGTTCATCGTGAATGCAGGTGAATCGGAAATCTACGGCGGCGAGATCGAGATTTTCGGTAGCCCGATTGAGAGTTTCGATTATCGCGTCGGTTATTCCTATTCGAACGCTGAGTTCATCGATTTCTACGATGAGAATACCGAAGAGCTGTTCGATACCGATGGCATTCCGTCCGGAGCACCCGGCGATGTCGACGGCTTTAACGGTCAGGTCGCAGGCAACAAGCTGCCGCAGACCCCAACCCATCAGTTCAATGCCAGCGGAACGGTAACCCTGCCTGTTGCAGCGATGAGCGGTACAGACTGGTTTGCCCGCGTAGATTATAATTATGAGTCGACGCGGTATGTGCAGGTTCATAACCTGGCAGAGACCGGCGCGAGCCATCTCATGAACCTGCAGACCGGCTTCTCGACGGACAAGTGGCGCATCTCGCTGTTCGCAAACAATATACTGTCCGATGAGACGCCGCAGGTTGTCACGAGACTGCTGGACTTTAACCGGACGCTCATCATTCCGGATCCGGTGAGGAGCTTCATCATCCGCCCCAACAGCCGTTTCACCTTCTACCGTGACTTCACCGTAAGTGCGCCGCGTAAGCGCCAGGTCGGTGTCCGGTTAAGCTACACGTTCTGATCTGACCGACGTATGCGGATGCGAGCGTCGCATCCGCATCGGACGGGGGGAAGCGTCATATGACCAAGGTTTCACCTGCGTTTCGTATGGGCGTGATGAAATGGCACCGCAGGCTGACGCTCATCCTCGTCTTGCAGCTTGCCGTCTGGCTCACGACTGCCCTGACGATGACGCTCATACCCAGATCAGGGACCACGGCGTACCGCGCGCCGCCTCCGGCAGCGCTTGATGCACCTGCAGGCTTGCCCGATCTGACCTTGCTTGAGACGGTGTTCGCCGGAGGGGGTGTTTCGATCCTTGTGCTGGAAACGCAGGGCAGTCGCACCGTCGTCGCCGCCGATAACGACTTGCTGGTCAACCCGGTGACCGGCAGCGCACTTGTACCGATTAATTTCGACGAGGCGGCAGCAATCGCATCGCAGATCACCGGCGAACCTGTCGCGGTAGAAGCTGTAAGCCTGAAAACCGCAAATTCGCCGGAATATCAGAAGCGGCCTGTTCCTGCCTTGAGGGTGGAGGCTGACAAGGCAGTGCTGTTTCTTGATCCTGTTACGGGAGCTCTCATCGACCAGACGACACCCCTAAAGCATCTGGAGAACTGGGCAACGACAATTCATATCATGGACTATACCGGCAAGGGCGTGGCGCAGACGAATCTGCTGCTGACGTTCTTTGCGCTGCTTTTCCTTAGCGCGGCTGTCTCTGGCGTGATCACGACGCGGCGTCTCTACATCCGGCACAAGGCGGGCCTGCGCAGCATGAAGCTGCATCAACTCGTCGGGCTGGTTCTGGCGATCCAGGTCGTGTTCTGGGTGACTTCGGGGCTGAGCGTGGTTTGGCTGCTCCATCCCTCCCGTGATTTCAGCGGGACGCTTGAGGTTCCGGCTCCCGCCATCGACTGGAGCCGCGTCAATACCCATCCACGAGACATTGCGTTCGGAAACGAGACACCGCCAACCCGGCTCATCCTGACCAGCCTGCTCGGCGAACCGGTCTGGCGCGCGCAATGGCCCGGCCGCAATCCCCCCAGGAGCTCTGGAGCGCCGCGGATGGACGACGGATAACTGTCGATGAGACTATGCGCGATGCGATTGCTGCATCAGCTCTGGTCCCAAAGGCTGCCGGATCGATCACGCGCTGGGAGACCGCTTCCGGCCCGGAAGACCTGGACTATTATTTCTACACGGGGCCATGGCCGGTCTGGAAAGGCTATTTCACCGCGCCAGCTTACGGGGCAATCACCATCGACCAGACAACCGGGCAGGTTCACGTGCCGCGTACCCGTCCTGAGATCTGGCTCGAGCTATATTACAAGGTTCATGTCGTCGACTGGACGGGCGGCATCATTAAATACCGGCAGAAGCCCGCCTTGCTGGCCGCAATCGCGCTGGGCTTCCTGCTACTGATAACCGGTGCAATCATGCAGATCCGCCGCTGGCGGCGAAGAAAACCGGCAGCGGGGAGCTGATATGCGTTTGATGACCAATGTTTCCGGTACGGCCCTTTCGCTGGCCGCTCTTGTGTCGCTACCGTTCGCTGCAATGGCGCAGGAAGAGACGCCCGGTTACCTGCAAAAGGATCTGGCAGATCTGGCGGCGATGCTGGAAGGCCGCTGGGATAATGACCGGGCCAACTTCTTCGCCAAGGATGCAGGCCAGCCGGTAAGTGACCTCGCACCCCGCCAGCATCTGGTCATTCGGTCTATAGAGGCCGACGCGGCAGACGGTACGGATGGTTCCATCATGCTGCATGCCCGTCGCAACGTCGAAGGCGGTGGAAACAGCGTCCTCCGGCACCGGTTGGTCACCGATCCGGCAGAGGGGCACATCCGACAAGATATCCTTGCAGATGATACCGCTGAACCACTCGCAGACTGTGCCATTCATTGGCAACGCGCCGGAGACGGGTTTTCCGGCAGGGCTGAAGGTCGCGAATGTATCGTGCTGTTCCCGCGTCCGGCAGCGACCGACGATGGCGAACCGCTTCAGGTCAACCTGACCCTCTCCGACACTGCCTACTGGGTAAATGCTTCGCGGGGCGTGTCGCTTTCCTCGGCACGCTTTCGCCGCGCGCGTGCCTTCGAATGTTGGACTGCGGTGATGCGCGGCGCGCAGCATGGCGACAGCGGCGAAGGCATGGACGACTGGCAGTTCCAGACGGGTGTCATGCTCCATGATCAGGGCGGCGAGGCGGTCCTCACCACCGATGAAACCCCGCCGCGCACCGTCCGCCTCAAACTGCGCGATGTTGACTGGACCTATGGCGACAGGCGGCCATCCCTCACGCTCTATGCCTATGAAGGGGAGAAGCGACCGCGCCATATCCTATGCCTGGACGGAGGGCGGGGCGGACCGCGTGGGCCTGAACCTGCGCTGGCTGCAGGCCAGTTGCACCGCCGCACCGGACAAAACCTTCGAGGCCTTCTAGTGCGAGCTTTTTGCTTCACTCGATTTGTCGATTTAGTCGGTAACTTCACATCCTTGAATCGCACGCAAAAATGATCGAGATGGTCAGGCCCGCGAACCCTGCGTGAACGGATTTATCCATAGCCGCAGTTGCCATCTTAGAGATACAGCGTGAAGGCTGTTCAGGTCCTTCGCGAAGCTTGGACCTTAAAAAAGAATGCTACCCGAAAGGGATCGCTTGTCCTGATCAAAAGTTTGCCCGCTAAACTTTTTGTTGCGATGGTCTCCTCACGTATCAGTCGCTTGCTCATCTCTCAGTTTCATACTTGAAGGCCGAACGAAGCCGGTTAGCGGACCACTTTGTGCGGGGGCAGACCACTTTCTCAGGGTCAGCAACGCAACAAATTTCAGATTTACCGCTTGCTGTATAAGCTAAGACGGCGGATAGCTAACATGTTAATGGGGTTAGTGCCGGACGTTTAGCGCGAGGGAAACAGGTTTGAGATCGGACGCGCCTTCGCACTATTCGGCCCTATCGGTTTTGCGGGCCGGCCTGAGCGGCCAGCGGCATTGGAAGCCTGCATGGAAGAACGCGACGCCCAAAAAGGCATATGACGTCATCATTATCGGCGGCGGCGGCCACGGGCTCGCCACGGCGTATTATCTGGCGAAAAATCACGGACTTACGAATACGTGCGTCCTCGAGCGCGGTTGGATTGGCGGTGGCAATACGGGTCGCAACACGACTGTCATTCGTTCAAACTATTTCTTTCCTGAAAGCGCTGCCTTTTACGACTTGTCCCTCAAGCTGTACGAAGGCCTGAGCAAGCAGCTCAATTACAACATCATGTTCTCGCAGCGCGGCGTCTGGATGCTTGGGCATAACCGGCATGACCGCGAGATACTTAATCGGTCGGCGAACGCCATGTTGCTGAATGGCGTAGATGCGGAGCTGTATGATGAAGCCGAAACGCGTCGCCTTATCCCTCAGCTCAATCCCTCGCCTCGATATCCTCTGGCAGCGGGTCTATTACAGCCGCGCGGTGGTACTGCGCGCCACGACGCGGTGGCTTGGGCATATGCCAGGGCTGCAAGTGCATTGGGTGTCGACATCATTCAAAATTGCAGCGTCGAAGGGTTTGAGATTGAGGGCGGCAAGATCGGAGCCGTCCGTACGAACAAAGGCGTCATCAATTCACAAGTCGTCGGTACAGCTGTTGCGGGACATACGAGTGATCTTGCGCGCCACGCTGGCATCCGGTTGCCAATTTCGTCTTATGCCCTGCAGGCATTCGTTTCTGAGCCCGTGAAGCCGGCTCTTGATACCGTCGTGATCAGCTCGGCGACGGGAGTGTACATGAGTCAGTCGGACAAGGGAGAACTGGTGATGGGGGCAGGGCTGGACCTTTACCTGTCATATGCACAGCGTGGCAATTTACCCTGGATGGAACAAGCTGCCGCCGGCGTGATCGAGCTTTTCCCGCAATTCTCCCGACTACGCTTTCTGCGGCAATGGGCAGGAATCTGCGATGTCGTTCATGACAGCTCGCCAATTCTGTCAGCAACCGAGGTTGATGGACTTTACATCAATGCGGGTTGGGGAACGGGCGGGTTCAAAGCCATTCCGGCAGGCGGGTATTGTTTTGCGCATTTGCTGGCGACCGGGACACCGGAGCCGCGCGCTGCTCCTTTTGGTCTTGGCCGGTTCACCAGCGGCGCGATGATCGACGAAGCCGGCGCGGCGGCAATTGCGCACTAAGGAGCCCAGTCGATGTTATTGATCACATGTCCCTATTGCGGCCCGCGTGCAGAAGCGGAGTTCCATGGCGCCGGCGAAGCACACCTGACTCGTCCCGGCCCGGCTGAAACCGTCTCTGATGCGGAATGGGCAAGTTATCTGTTCTTGCGCGAAAATCCAAAAGGTATCCATCACGAGCGGTGGCTGCATCAATTCGGTTGCGGGCGTTGGTTCGTCATTGTCCGAGATACGTTGAGCCATGAGATTCTGACGCAATATGGTATGCGCGCGCCGAAGCCTGAGATTGCGCGGCCATGAGTGGTTACCGTGTGGCTACCGGCGGCAATATTGACCGCTCGAAACCTATCGCATTTCGATGGGGTGGTCGTGAGCTGAGCGGTTTTGAGGGCGACACGCTAGCCTCCGCACTATTGGCCAATGGCATCGATATTGTCGGGCGTAGCTTCAAGTATCATCGACCGCGCGGGCTGTTGGCTGCCGGACTTGAAGAGCCCAATGCGATCGTGCAAATCGGTCAGGGAGGCGATGCCATTGCCAATCTGAAAGCGACCGAGGTGACGCTCACCAAGGGATTGCAGGCCGGACCTGTGAACGCCTGGCCGAGCGTACAATTCGACCTGATGTCTCTCAATTCATGGTTCAAGCCGTTTATTCCTGCGGCTTTCTACTACAAGACGTTCATGTGGCCGAACTGGCACTGGTTCGAGCCAGCCATTCGCCGCGCTGCCGGATTGGGTAAAGTCCCGATGCAAGCGGATCCTGATATGTATAGTCAGCGATTTGAGCATGTGGACACTCTGATCGTAGGCGGAGGCATTGCAGGACTTCGAGAGGCGATTTCTGCGGGTCGGGCAGGGAACAAGACGCTGCTGGTCGAGCACGAAAGTGTCTGGGGCGGGCGCGTTTCGCCAGATGATGTCGAGGGTGTGGCTGGCAAAGTCTGGATTGATCGCGCTGTGAGCGAACTGCGCCAGATGCGCAATGTGAGACTTCTGACCGAGGCGACTGGCATCGGGTACTACGATCATGATCTGATTGCGATTTCTGAACGTTTGCCGGTTTCAAAGGATGGTGGTTCAGTTCGCGAACGACTGTGGAAAGTTCGCGCTGCCCGGACCGTTCTGGCAATGGGTGCGATCGAGCGCCCGCTCGTCTTCAAGAACAATGATCGACCCGGGATCATGCTCGCCTCTGCAGCACTGACCTATCTTGACCGGTTCGGCGTCATGCCGGGACGCGAGATCGTTATCGCGACGACGAATGACAGCGCTTATTTTGCGGCTGCAGCGCTACATCGCGCAGGCGCTACGATAAAGGCAATATTGGATAGTCGATCTGAAAAATATGTTTCCAGTTCCGTTCTCGCCGCATTGGACGGCGTCCCGATAGAATTTGAATCGGCGCCATTCGCGGCTACAGGTCGGAAACGCATCAGAGGGGTCATTCCGGGGCGGCTAGATCAAACCTCTGCAATGGCGGAGCGTCTCGCGCCAATAGAGTGCGATACCCTGTTGATGTCCGGTGGCTGGAGCCCTGTGGTGCATCTTCATTCGCAGGCAGGCGGGAAACTTCTCTTCGATGAAGCTCGTGCGACTTTCTTGCCAGTCGGCACCAGTCAAAATGCTGAGTGCGTGGGTGCAGCGTCAGGTGATCACCTGTATCAAGGCAATGTAAGACCGGTCTGGACAATGAATGGACCGAACACTGAACCGTCAAGCTCAGCCTGGGTCGATTTTCAGAATGACGTCACGGCCGCGGATATCGCGATAGCAGCGCGTGAGAACTTTCATTCTGTTGAACACCTTAAACGTTATACCACGCTTGGAATGGCCACTGATCAAGGCAAGACGTCGAACATTAATGGCCTGGCAGTCATGGGCTCGCTCTTGTTGCGTGAGCCGGGACAGGTCGGAACCACCACTTTCAGGCCGCCATACAATCCGACCACCATTGGTGTGTTTGCAGGGGTCCGCACGGGCGCTGAAATCCATCCCGAGCAACGCTTGTGCGCACATGACGCGCATCTGGTCCTGGGTGCACAAATGGACGATTACGGTCGTTGGCGTCGCCCGGCTTTCTATTCGAGAGTTGGAGAAAGCGAAGCAGACGCCGTTGCGCGCGAAGCGTTGGCGGTCCGCAACGGCGTCGGACTCTTTGATGCTTCGTCACTTGGCAAAATTGAGGTGCTCGGACGGGATGCCGGAGAGTTTCTGGATCGAATTTACGTCGGAACAATGTCAACGCTGAAAGTTGGGCGATGCCGCTATGGCTTGATGTTGAACGAGCACGGAACGGTATTTGATGACGGCGTCGTGGCCCGGATGGCGGATGACCATTTTCTGGTCGGGGCTACCAGCGGTCATGCAAGCCTTGTCTCGCGGCACCTCGAGGAATGGCTACAATGTGAATGGATGGATTTGCAGGTCGCAACACTTGACGTAACGACCAGCTGGTCGACTTTGAATCTGGCCGGGCCGCTGTCTCGCGACGTACTGACAGCTCTGGATAGCGATATCGATTTTAGTGCTGACGCCTTGCCGCATCTAGGCTGGGTGCGGGGAAAGCTGCTTGGTGTGGACTGCCGCATTCAACGCGTGAGCTTTAGCGGTGAGCTGTCCTATGAGATCTCGGTACCTTGGTTTTTCGGGGCCAGCCTGCATCGCCAGTTGGTGGCGGCAGGGACCCGATATGGAATAACTCCGTTCGGGATTGAAGCGCTGATGACGCTCCGGATAGAAAAAGGCTTTTTGCATGTCGGCTCAGAGACCGACGGGACGACGCTGCCTCAAGATTTCGGCTATGAGCGTATGATCGCGCGCAAAGCGACTGATTTTGTTGGCAAACGTTCGACCATGCGACCCGATGGTCGGCGGGAAGATAGACGGCAATTCGTCGGCGTGGATGCACTCGACGGATCGGTTCTGCCGATTGGCGGCCATATCGTTGAAGCTGGCGCCAAGGGACCCGGCAGAACGCAAGGCTGGATCACATCAAGTGCGTATTCTCCAAGCCTTGAAACTGGCGTTGCGCTCGCAATGGTTTCCGGGGGCCGTGAACGGCTCGGTAGTGTTATCGACGTGTGGCACTTGGGAAAATCTATTCGTGCCAAACTCGTCGAACCTTGTCGAATAGATCCAAAGGGAGTTCGAATGAATGGTTGAGCTGCGCCCTACGGTGCCTGACGTTTCGGCGATACCCGGCGTATCGCCGATCTCGTCGATGGGGCTCGTCCTGGTGAAATCTATCGCCAATCTTGATCACGCGGGCGCATCATTCGCCAAGGCAATCGACGTGGAGGAATTACCGCAGCCCGGCAAAATCGCAGAGGGTGGCAGGCGGTATTTAGCCGGCCTGGCGCCTGGTGAGTGGCTCTTGTTTGGGCCTAAAGCGCCGATTGCTTTGGTGTCGTCCGACCTGTCGAAAATTGAACCAGCCTCTCTGCTATGCGCGGACCTCAGCCATGCGAGGATTGTTCTCGCCTTACATTCCGGCAAGGCGTCGGACATCCTGGCTGCGCACAGTCCGCTCAATACCGATGCGGTATTACAGCCCGGTTGCTGCGCACAAACGCGGTTTGGCGACATTCGTGTGTTTCTCGCGCGGCCGAGGTCGACGGACGATATTGTAATGATCTTTGAACCGAGCGTTACAGCTTACGTCACCGCATTGCTGGGGAGACCTCGATAGGTCGGGAGTAGAGTTTGTTTTCCAGAGGTTTTCTGGCTGCGCCGTTCCCGTTGCCCGGAGCAAATCAACGAAAAAGCGGATCATCGGAGCGATTGCCGCGACACAAAGGGAAGTGAGCCATGACGAAGGTATTTAGTAGAAAAGAGCTATTGTTTGGGGGTGCCTGCGCCGCAATGCTGGCGAGTACTGCTGCCTGTGTGGCTTCTCCGGACGCCGCAGAAGCTCCGACTGAAATGGCAACACGCTATTCTGAGTACGCGCCTCCGGAACTGCCGTCGCTTCGACCCTACTATGTTACCAGTGTAGCAGTGCCCATGCGCGACGGCGTCGAGTTGGTGGGCAATTTGGTTACGCCGCCGCATGGCAAGCCGGCGCCGGTTGTGGTTTCGATAACGCCGTATGGGAGACATGGCGGCCATCGTCTGGCAACCGCGTACGCGCAGGCTGGTCTGGCGGTGTTGTTCCTCGACGTGCGTGGCCGGGGCGATTCCGGAGGAACGTTCGAAATGTTCTATGGCGACCTTAATGACACTGTTGATGTTATCGAATGGGCTGCGCGGCAACCGTTTTCCAACGGCAAAGTCTCAATGTGGGGATCGTCTTACAGCGGCTATAATCAATGGATGGCGGCGGCCAAAGGTGCCGAAGGGCTGACGAGTATCACGCCAGGTGCTTCAGTTTATCCTGGCTGGGATTTTCCGATGACGACCTATGTTGGATATCCGTATGCGTCTATCTGGACTGGTTTTACCAAAGGCCGTATGGCGAATTTCGGATTGTTCGGGGACCAGGCCTATTGGAAAGCGGCGTTCACCGACTTCCTTGAAAGCAGCACGCCGTTTACTGAACTAGACAAGTTTGTAGGCCTCGACACTGACCTCTTCGACGAGTGGGCTGCTCACCCTTCACACGATGCTTATTGGCGGGGCATTAATCCGAGCGCTGAGGAGATGGCCGCAATAGATCTCCCCATCCTGTCTATGACAGGCCTCTATGATGGCGCCCAGATGGGGGCTTTCCGCTATTACCGCGAACACATGGCTTTGGCTTCCGACGAGGCCAAGGAAGACCATTATTTCATTATCGGGCCCTATGATCATGCCGGGGTTGTCTTTCCGACGCCACAAGTCGGCGGCCTGGACGTGCCTAATGCAAGCGGACTGGTTCCGACCGAGCTTCACGCCGCCTGGTATGGCTGGACCATGGCGGGCGGCGAAAAACCCGACTTCCTCAAGGACAGGTTCATTTACTATGTGATGGGTGACGGCGCCAATGAGTGGCGATACGCGGCGTCACTTGATGACATTACTGTCAAGCAAAGGACATACTATCTGAGCGAAGCGGGCGGCGGAGCGCATTCAGTCGCCGAGCCGGGAGCGCTAACCGGCGCGCCGGAAGCCAGCACCGATTTACACTATAGCTTTGATCCGACAGATCTTACAAAGGCGCCATTGGGTGGCTGGTTTTCCGGTGACTTTGTCCTTTACGATGATGACGTGCAGGCGATTGATGGCGAGGCCCTGATCTTTGAAACGGCGCCGTTCGAGACCGGTGTAGAGATTATCGGTTCGCCGCAATTTGAGGCTAACATCGGGATCGATACGCCGGACACGGATTTTCAATTGCGTCTCTACGAGGTGACCTCAACCGGCCAAAGCATCTATCTGAGCGAAGCACGCTTGCGGGCGCGATACCGTAGTCTCGATGGTCGTGAGCAACTTCTGAAAGACGCAACGCCGCAACCGTACCGGTTTGAGCATTTTTCATTTGCGTCTCGGCGATTGGCAGCGGGCAGCAAGCTTCGTTTCGTGCTGGGAGCACCGAACTCCATATACATTCAACGAAATTACAATGCTTTGAAACCCGTGTCCGAACAAACGCCTGATGATGCGCTGACGGCTAAAGTGATGATCGTTGTTTCCGGGGCCGACGCCGCGAAACTGACCCTGCCTCTGGTAGAGATCGTTGAACCCGCAACCTAGGGAGAATGCGGGGACCCCTGGATGGGGTCTCCGCAGGAGGTAATCGAGTAGTCGCACGCCGCATCGCGTCAATCAGGAACGCCAGGGCTGGTGCCGGTATCGCGTGGATCGATTAATGAGCGGACGCCTTTTTCGCCAGCACTGGCCGTTGCGACTGAAGCGGCTGCAAGATCAGAACAGGCGGACATCGTCCGCGGCTTTGCAGAAGGCGATTATGGCACTCTCAATTTGCTCTGACGTGTGAGCGGCAGAGACTTGCGTGCGGATGCGTGCCTCGCCTTTCGGCACGACAGGGAACGAAAACCCGATCGCGTAAACACCATGTACGAGCAGACGTTCTGACATCTCTTGTGCTTTGGCGGCGTCGCCAATCATGACGGGAATGATCGGGTGCTCGCCTGGCAGAAGTGTAAAGCCGGCAGCGGTCAATCCTGCGCGCAACTGAGCGGCATTTGCCCGAATCGAGGCGCGAAGGCCATCTCCGTCGCGGGCGAGGCGGACACCTTCAAGACCGGCACCTGCGATGGCCGGTGCGAGTGTGTTGGAAAACAGGTAAGGGCGGGCTTTCTGGCGCAGCAGGTCCACGACTGACTGACGCGCACAGATATAGCCGCCCATGGCGCCGCCAAGTGCCTTGCCGAGGGTGCCGGTAAGAATATCGACCTTGTCCGTAACCCCGTGCAATGCAGGTGTTCCGCGCCCCTCAGGTCCAACGAAACCGGTGGCGTGGCAATCATCAACCATGATCAGGGCCCCGAACTTCGTCGCAAGAACGGCGATTTCATCGAGTTTGGCAATTGTTCCGTCCATGGAAAACACGCCATCGGTGACGATGACGATGGTCTCCGCGCCGCCTGCTTTTGCTTCGGTCAATTTGGTCTCGAGATCGTCCATATCGGAAGTCGCAAAACGATAGCGTCTGGCTTTGCAAAGGCGGATGCCATCTATGATCGAGGCGTGGTTCAGACTATCGGAAATGATCGCGTCGTCTGGCCCGAAGAGCGGCTCAAACACCGCGCCATTCGCGTCGAAACATGCGGCGAAGAGAATTGAAATCCTCATACCCAAGCCAATCGGCAAGTTCGCGCTCGAGGTGTTTGTGCAATGTCTGGGTGCCGCAGATAAAACGCACCGAGGCAAGGCCTGCGCCCCAGGCATCCATGGCCGCCTTACCCGCCATGATGACGCGCGGATCGTTCCCAAGCCCGAGATAATTGTTGGCACACAGATTAATCAGGTCTTGCCCGCCGCTTTGCGCGGTCTGAATGATAGAGGCCTGGGGCGTTGTGAGTACCCGTTCTGGCTTGGTCAGGCCGTCAGCCGCAATCTGGTTGAGCGTATCTGAAACACGGGCGTAGAAATGAGATGCGTTCATTGAGGTCAACTTTTGAGGGTCAAAGATGTGATCTGTCTGCTTTCCAGCAGGCTGCGAAATGATCTGCCGTGACCGAAGTGGTCTCGGGTGTTTTGGTCCAGCACGTCTCATCGGCATGGGCGCAGCGATTTGCATAATTGCAGCCAGCGCTGGCGCGAGGCGTCGCGGCCCTCGGATTGCCGCGGGACCAAGTGTCCCGCCCCGAATGCGTGGCACGGCCGCGAGCAATGTTTGGGTATACGGGTGGGACGGATTTTCAAACAAGACGTCGCGCGCGGCACGTTCCACGATCCGCCCAAAATACATGACCAGAACCCGGTCGCAGATATGCCTGACGACGGCCATGTCATGACTTATGAACAGCATCGACATGCCTAATTCGCGGCGCAGATCCTTTAGCAGGTTGAGGATTTGTGCTTGAACTGAAACGTCCAGCGCGCTGACAGCTTCGTCGCAGATCAGAAGTTTCGGCCGGGTGATGATGGCGCGGGCAATCGCAATACGCTGGCGCTGGCCGCCGGAAAACTCATGTGGATAGCGCCCGGCTGCACTTCGCGGCAAGCTGACCATATCCAATGCTTCGCGCACTTTGATGTCTATCTCGGCATTTGAGAGTCTGTTGTTCTTGGCAGTAAAGTGCCTCGGCAACCGATTGCTGGGCTGTCATTCGTGGATTCAGACTGTCGAGCGGATCCTGAAAGACAAGCTGCATCTGGTCCCGGTAAGCGAACAACGCTTCTTGCTGAGTGCCAGTAGATCGGTGCCTTCCAGTGTGGCATGCCTTGAGTGGTTGGCGTGATTCGCAAGATAGCGCGTGCGAGGGTCGACTTGCCCGAACCGGACTTGCCGACCAGGCCGAGTATCTCCGAGTGGCCAAGATCAAAGAACACGTTGGTCGACGGCGCGCAAAACCGCAGGCCGCCCGCCGGTGCGGATCGGAAACTCGACCGAGATATCACGCGCTTCCAGTAGCGGACGGGAAGAAACGTTCGGACATCATGGTGGCCAAGTCTCCAACGGGTGATGACAGGCATATTTGCGCGTCTCGCCGTGCGGCAGAAGGCCCGGCTGCGTTGTGCGGCAAAGTGCTGTCGCGTTGGGGCAGTGGGGCGAAAAACTGCAACCAAGTGGACGGTTCGTAAGCGATGGCGGGCACACCGCTAATGGCATCAAGATAGTCTGGCACCGGCCCTGACAAGCGCGGCGCAGCATTGATCAATGCGTTCGTGTAAGGATGGCGAGGACGGTCGAGAATATCGCGCGTCTTGCCGGTTTCGACGATACGTCCAGAATACATGACTGCTACGCGATCTGCGATTTGGGCGACGACAGCCATATCATGGGTAATGAAGACGAGACCGGCACCGCGCGTGTCGATCTGGGCTCTCAAAAGGCTGAGAATTTCAGCCTGAACTGTAACGTCAAGCGCCGTTGTCGGTTCGTCAGCGATTATCAGTTTTGGATTGTTGAGGCTGGCAATGGCTATCATGACGCGCTGAACCATGCCGCCTGATAGCTCAAACGGATATTGGCGCAGCATCCGCTCCGGCTCGGGTATGCTGACATCGGCGAGCGCTTTGACAGCGCGGGCATAAACCTCGCCTTTGCTTGGCGTGCCATGAGCCTGCATCGTCTCGGCAAGTTGGGTCAGGACGGTCAGATGCGGAGTGAGTGAGGTTTGCGGATTCTGGAAAATCATTGCGATTTCCCGGCCACGGATGGCGTTCAGCGCCTTGGGGGCGCGGGCCAGTAGCGAGACTCCGTTATAGCATGCCTGACCGGTGACGATTGCAGACTTCGCCGACAAGCCAAGCGCAGCCAGAAAGGTTTGACTTTTGCCGGACCCTGACTCGCCGACAATCGCAAGGCACTCGCCTGCTGCAACTTCGATTGAAATGCCGCAAACGGCATCTGCGACACCATTCGGGGTGTTGAAACTGACGGTCAGATCTTTCGTTTCGAACAGAGCTTCCATGGCTTAGCTCGCCCCGTCTTTCGGATCGAAAGCGTCGCGTAGACCATCACCAATCATGTTGAGGCAAAGCAGGCTTATGACGAGAGCGCTTGCGGGAACGACAAGTAGCCAGGGGGCGGTATACATTTCCTTTGCGCCATCAGCGATCAGGACACCGAGGCTGGTCAGCGGTTCTTGTACGCCTAGACCGAGAAAACTGAGAAAGCTCTCGATCATGATAATGTCGGGAATCGTCAGCGTCATGTAGATGATCACAATGCCGATCAGGTTCGGCGCTATGTGTCGCCAGATGATCCGTCTGGGCCCCGCGCCGGCGACTTCAGCTGCGACCACAAAACCGCGTTGGCGCAGAGCCATGGTTTGGGCACGAACAATCCGCGACATGGTAAGCCACTGAATGGCACCAATCGCGACGAAAAGCAGGAAAAAATTACGGCCCAGTAGAACCATGATGATAATGACAAAGAACATGAAGGGCACGGCATAGAGCGCGTCTACGACACGCATCATGACGGCGTCTGTTCGGCCCCGGCAGAAGCCTGAAATCGCACCGTAGGTCGTTCCGATCGTTACGCTCACGATTGCCGCGACAAAGCCGACCATGAAAGATATCTTGATCCCTAGTGCCGTACGGACAAACAGGTCGCGGCCTGAAAAGTCAGTGCCGAATATGTGACCGTTTGTCAGCGATGGTCCCACCCCGATCGCGTCCCACGACACGGTGTCATAATCATATGGAGAAACGAACGGACCAATAATGGCGATAGCGATGATGCCACCGAGTATCCACAAGCTGTAATACGCGGCGCGGTTGCGCCTGAACTTGTCCCACGCGGAGGTTCGCCCAGCGTCTTCGTCGACGGGTACCGCTTCGGTCGCTGTGTTCATCAGCTCACCCTCAGACGCGGATCGAGAAACCCGTAAATCACGTCTGCGATGAGATTGAGCAGGATAACCAGGCCCGCATAAACGATCACCAGTCCCAAGACCAAAGTATAGTCACGGTTCAGCGCCCCATCAACGAACGCCAGCCCAGTTCCGGGCAAGGCGAATATCTTCTCGATAACGACAGAGCCAGTAAGGATCGCTGCGGTTGCGGGCCCAAGATAGCTAATGACAGGCAACAGCGCGGGCGGAATGACATGTCTGCGGATGATCAGACCTTCACTGAGCCCCTTCGCGCGCGCTGTGCGAATGTAGTCGGAGGACAGGTTTTCGAGCAGCGATCCCCGCATCAGACGCGCAACATAGGCGGCGTTCGGTATGCCCAGCGCGATTACAGGGAGAACAAGGTTTGCTGGATTGCCGCCGCCCCATCCGGCCACAGGCAGCACATTTAGGATAACGCCGAACACCATTGCGAGAATTGGCGCACTGACAAAGCTCGGCACGGCGACACCGAATGCAGACCCTCCAGAAATGGCATAGTCAATCTTTGAATTCTGCTTCAGCGCCGCCAATGTTCCAAGCGAAATGCCCACGATGACCGTGAACAGGAATGCCAGAATTCCGATTGTCAGGCTGATCGGGAGCTGGTCTGCAATGATCTCTGAGACCTGGACGTCCTTATAGCGGAAGGATGGGCCAAAGTCCCCGCGAAACAAACCACTCACATAACGAAAGAATTGCTCATGCAGCGGCAGGTCCAGGCCGTACCTGGCATTCAGATTGGCCTCAACATCAGCTGTCAATGTACGATCGCTGTCAAATGGTCCGCCCGGCGCGGCGCGCAGCAAGAAGAAGCTGGCTGCGATGACGAGAAGCATTGTCGGTATCGCGGTAGCAAGCCGCAGAGAGATATATCTGATCATGGCGTGGCCACCGCGCGTTGCGGCAGCGTATAACGACGTCTCAAATGCTGCAGAAATGCATCCGCCGTTAAGGGTTTGCCCGTCACAGTTCTTATCAATTCGTCGGGCTCATGAAGCCTGCCCAACGCGTACAGGTTTTCTTTTAACCAGGCTTTGAGAGGGCCCACGTTGGCTAACTCAAGTTCCGCCCCGATTTCCGGATCTGACTTTACGGCACACTCGAAGACTTGAGCGGCGATCACGCTGCCTAGTGCGTAGCTCTGAAAGTATCCATACAGGCCGCGATACCAATGGATGTCCTTGAGGCAGCCAACACTACCGGGCACTGGGGCAATGCCCAGAACCTCATGATAAGCGGTGTCCCATGCATCCGGTAAATCACTGAATGAGAGTTCACCTTCGAGTAGCGCCTTTTCAAGCCGGTAGCGAATGACGATGTGGAGCGGGTAGGTGGCTTCGTCCGCTTCCACACGAATTGGCCCGCGCGCAATGTATTGAATTTGCGAGGTAATGGTTGAAGGTGTGAGTTGCTTGGCGGCATTTGGTGCATGTGCGTGGATAAAACCCGCTAGCCTGTTGGCAAAAACAGCCGACCGCATGACTATTTTTTCAAAAAGGAGAGACTGACTTTCCTGGAAACTCGCTGAGGCGGGTCTGCCAACTGCTTGATAACGCCATTGCTGTGGCACGCCGTTTTCATAGAAAGAGTGCCCGATTTCGTGAGTAATCCCGATTGTCGCACGGCGATAGTCAGCTTCAGACACACTGGACGATATGCGCACGTCATCTGGGCTATCGTCCATAAAGCAAGGCTGGGCGCTCTGCGCGATAGCGCCATGGTACGGTCATAGCCCCAGCAGATTTGCAAGGTCTTCGCAGACTGCCATTTGAGCGGTCGCCGAAACCTCAGGTATGGGCGGAAGCTGCTCCGGCTGTACCCGGCTTGCCTGCTCGATCAGGCCCGGTAACTCCGCGGAGAGCCGGTCGAACAGCGGGTCTATTAGCTTCGCACGCAGACCCGGGTCCCAATAATCCATCAAGGCTTCATGTGGCGTACAGCCGAGTGCCTCGCCCTTGGCCATACCAACTTCACGCGAGAGGCTGAGTACCTCGTTTGCGAGCGGCAAGACCGATTTGAAATCATCGGTCTTTCGAGCTTCAATCCAAACCCCTTCGCACCGAGTTTGAGCCCGGGTCAGGTTGCGGCAAGCTCGCCCGGTACGGCGCTGCTATGAATAGCTTCTCTATCAATCTCGCGTAGATTTGCCCGCTGCCACGGGTCAAGCGCGTCCTGATTCTCAAATGCCTGGTCTATAAGGTCGCGTGTTTCGGTTGCCTTGAGAACCTCGTTAGCAATTTCCTCAACCATGCTCAATTGTTCACCGCGAACGTTGCGAGCACCGGCTGGCATGACAGTGGCGGCGTCAAAGCTGAGCGTACCGGCGATACTGCGCAAAATGGCGACGCGACGAAACCGATTTGCTAGAGCGTCGTAAGCCTTTGTATTTCGTCTGCAATACGTCGATCCTTTAGCCGAAGTGGCCTTCCAGAAACCACAATAGAGATGGTTGGTTCCTCGGCAATTGACGCCCGAACGCATATCACTATCAAGTCGCATTGAAATGTTAATCAGGGCAAGTGTCAATGAATTGCGAATTCAGATCCATCGGATGAAATGTCCGAATCGCCGAACGCCGTAAAACTGCACCAATCAGCACTGGTTTGGGACAATCATTCCTGTCTGCCGATGGCGCCCGATAAAAATCTCAAATGGCTTCCTGCAAATCGAAAAGTACCGCGCGGCAGGTTGCGACGTGGTGAGCCTGAATATTGGCTATGGGACGATGACAATTGCCGGAACATCTGGCGCTAATCACGCAAATGCGCGGATGGCTGAACGAGCAGTCCGAGCGTTATCGCATGATCAACCACCATCAGATATCCATGCGGCCAAACAAGCCGGCCAGTTGGGGGTGACGTTCGATATAGAGGGTGCTGGCGTCATCGACGATCTGGCGCAGCTAAAACAGTTTTACGACTTCGGCGTGCGCTGGATGGCGCTTGCCTACAATAGCAATAATCATTTCGCCGGCGGCTGCCATGATGAGGATACCGGTCTGACCGGTTTCGGGCGCGAACTGGTCGCTGAAATGCAGCGGGTAGGCATGGTCGTCTGTTGCAGCCATGTCGGCTATCGCACAGTTGAAGATGTGCTGGCGATCAGCAATGGTCCGATAATCTTTTCACATTCCAATCCCCGCGGCCTGTGGGACCATCCTCGTAATGTGCCCGACACGCTACTAAAGGCGTGCGCTGAGACAGGCGGCGTTATTGGCGTGAACGGCCTGACACTGTTCATGGGGCATGCGTCCGAGCGCCGCGCGGATTTGCGATCACCTGGAGTATCTGCTGGATCTGGTCGGCGCGAACCATGTTGGGTTAGGGCTTGACTACTGCTTTGACCTAGATGCGATCAATGCCGAGAAAGTGTCCATGGGATCGACCTTTCCACAGGGCCTTGGATATGAAGCGCCGGTAGAGTGCTTCGAAATTGACGACACGCCAATGATCACACATGAGATGCTGAACCGCGGTCATGCAGCCCGTACAGTCGAAGGGCTGCTCGGCAGCAACTGGCTGCGGATCGCGAGACGTGCTGGAGGTAAACGCCGGCACGACGTTTCTATTGCCGGTTCACACTATTTATGTTTTGCGGCGTGACCTGATTGACCATGCTGTTTGGGGGAGTTGGCGTTGCCGCAAGCGGAAGCGGGCGTTGCATGCCATCATAATAGTCGAAATGGACAGGCTCTTTAAGCGCGGCATCAGCGCGGGTGCCGAGCGTTTCCGGTGGAAGGTCTTCGCCGCAAAGCAGCTGGATGTGAAAATTGTGGACACCCTGATCGGTATAATCATCGCGGCCGGTATAAACGAGCGGTGTATTGCCGGCGCTGGCCATTACCGGCGCCCTTAGCAGAGTAAGTATCGTCGTGTCCTTGCGGTGGCTTAGGCTGTAGGCGTCATGCGTAAGGAGGGCAGATCTGATGACCCCCGGCCTGACGATGCGTCCATGCCTGAAACGGCCATTCGACGATTGATGAGGTTCGGGGCAAGTGCCCGCCGGGGAGGCCGTCGGTGATCTGTGCCTGCGCCGCCGCCCAGGCCACGGGCATTTGCAACAGCTTTCCACGCTCATCATAGTTTACTTCAATATCCAGATAGACGCTTGGATCGCCGCGATGCAGGCTGACGAGTAACAGGATGCCGCGAAGTTCCGATACGGCCTTCGAGGCGGGCACGGGCGCGTAGAGGGCCCGTCTCCTCGACAACCCAATCTGCGTCGGACCATATTTCGGCGACCGGCTCATCATGGGTATCGGTGAACATCCCCCAGCAATCGGCGCTGTCTTCGCGCAGGTGCAGACGAAGACCGGCGTCGGACAAGACCGGCTGGCCCTTGTAGGTAAGACCGTTCAGGCCGCCAGAGCCGAGCGTCAGGGTGATCAGGCTATTGCTGATTGTAGTGCCATCGCATTTCAGGTCGCTTTCAATCGTCTGCTGCGGCGGCGGACCCGGCTGGATCAACAATACGTCGTGGCTTTGCGCACCGACCGATACAGCCGTGAGCGCACGTGACCGAATATTGGCCTCCGGCTGAACCAGCTGGAAATCGACTGGATTACCATCTAGATCAGAAATCCAGCGGTCATCCCAATTTGAATAATCTTCCAGCCACGGCTCAATCTCAAGCAGGCCTGACCAGTCTTCGCTATTCGCATTGATAAGGACATGGCGGTGGGCGTTCTGTGGCACCAGGGCATGGCGTACCCAACGTCGCGTCGTCTCCATAGCAACTTCCTCGCCCGTAATTTGCGCCCGGCCAAACATCGCACGCACAGACGGCCAAGAGCGCTTGACGGATGTGCCGGCCAGAATGTCGTGAAAGGCGGTGAAGAGGAGATCATCCCAAGCGGTTTCGAGGCGTGCCGTGCGGCTTGCTTTCTCTTCCTCTGTCGGGGAAAACAGATCGACCAGTGCTTGGGTATATTGCAGCCGCAACTCACCGTGCCGCTGCGCCTGGTGCACCTCATGCATAACGGCGTAACAGCCGGGGAAGCAATGCTGAAGGTCTCCGCTGATGACTGGCAGGGCGCCGCGTTGTGGCTTGATCGCTTCGAGATAGGCATCCGGGGTGCTGAATATCAGTTCCACATCGGGGAAGGCGTGGCGGTTATCGATGATCCATTCAATCTGGGCCTTGCTTGGCCCGCCGCCATGATTGCCAATCCCATAGAAGCACATCGTATCGGTCACGCTATCGACTGCATTGTCGATTGCGGCTTCAACTGCGCCGGTCAGCTCACTTATTGTCATCGACGTATACGGCTTTGACATACGGAAGGTGACAAGTTCGTGGCCGGCCTGGCCTTGCCAGACAAAAGCTTGTGGCAGCTTCATCTGGAATTCTTTCGGGCGCTGGATGACATAGCCTTCGATGCCGAGAGGGCGCAATGATGTCTGGAAACGTTGCGGGGTGGCCGAAACTGTCAACGTTCAGGGCGGTTCGGGGATGCACGCCGAACGTCTTGTCAAAGTAGGCAAGGCCGCGCGTGAATTGCCGCGCGTGGACTCTCGGCGATGGGCCCATTCAGGTCGGGCTGCAAGTATTGGCCGCCCGTGACATGCCATTGGCCTTTCTTGATCAAGGTCTTGATGCGTTCGAACAGATCAGGATCTATACGTTCAAGCTGCTCATATTGCCACGCTTCGCCGCGCGAGAAGATGAAGTCAGGATATTCATCGCAGCGGTCGGCGGCGGACCGGAACGTTGCCAGCGCTTCGTCGACGCCCTCTTGCCAAGGCCATAGCCAAACCGGATCAAGATGGGCGTTTCCGATCATGTGGACGGTCAAGGCCATGAAGTGGTCTTTCGAGTATTGCCGGGTGACGGCGGCATTAAAATGTTAATATGGTTTTGAAGATACCTAAGCTTCTTAGATCAATGTGCCAATAGCAAGGGGAGGCGATGATGCTGGATTTTACTGGATTGACAGCAATTGTCACAGGCGGGGCAAGTGGCATTGGCCGCGCTGTCGCAGAGAATCTGCTGGCCCGAGGGGCAAACGTGCTAGTTGCCGACGTGAACATGTCCGCGGCCCTTCAATTCGCCGACGCCGAAAACCGCGAGAGACCCGGCGCCGCCTATGCGTTTGAGGTCAACGTTGCGTCCAGTGATGAGGTCGACGCGATGGTCGCTGCATGCGTCGCTGAGTTTGGAGGTTTGCACATTCTGGTACACAGCGCCGGCGTTGGGATTGAGCGCCCATTTCTGGAGACTAGCGACACGGAGTGGCAACGCTTGATCGATATCGATCTGTCTGGGACGTTTTATTGTAATCGGGCAGCTGGGCAGGTAATTGCCGATAGCGGGTACGGCCGAATTGTAAATATTGCATCGACGGCGGGCATCGTTGGCGGGACCGGCCGGGCAGCTTACGGAGCAGCTAAAGGCGGCGTGATCATGCTGACCCGTGTGCTTGCGGTCGAACTCGCCGAGATGGGTGTCACCGTCAATGCGCTCGCCCCTGGCGCGATCGAAACCGAGCTGGTTGCCCGCATGCATTCTGAGGAAACGCGACGTGTGCTACACCGCAGCAATCCCGCAAGACCGCTATGGAACGCCGAAGGAGGTTGTGAGTGCAGCGCTGTATCTTGCCAGCTGGGAAGCGAGCTATGTCAACGGGCATGTGCTTGCAGTGGACGGCGGTTTTCTCGCCGCGGGTGTCCTGCACAAAGCCGAACGAACTAGCAGGCAGTGGAAAGCTCGCTCGGGTCGAACACGTTTGGAACGGCGTGCTACTTCACATAAGAAAAGGCGTTCCGGCGTTCGACAACGCTGTTATTGCGGTTTCTGTCGCTTTTCGTCAACCGGAAGCAGCGTCGCATGTCTGGGCGTGTAAGCTATCCGATGGTGCCGCGCGCGCAGCAACCCTCGATGCAATTGATTTGCATATCTTGAAAGTCCTTCAAAAAGAGCGGCGGATTGCAATACAGAATGGCCGAGGCCGTAGACTTCGAGAGCCCGTTGTCCGCGAGCGGTTGTCGAAGGGCGACGTTCGAAGACGAGGGCGTGCATTGGTCGCTATGTCGCGCAGACGGTGCTCATAGTATCTCCGGCTTGGCCGGGAAGTATGTCGAGCCATCATCTGACGTTTAATCTGCTGCGTTGGACGACGCTAAGCGACATCGTAACTGCGTTCGATGTCGTTTGATTGCTGATCTGGCAGAGGTCTTGATGCGCACTGTAGGCGGTGACGGGATCGTGCGGCCAATTTGAGGGTCTGTAACCAGAGACAGTCATGGTGGAAGCCTTCCTTGCGAAACCGACCGATCGGCCCGCCAGGTGTCGGTTTCAACCCGGTTGAGCACTTGTTCGCCAGAGCCCCTTATCGCCCCGAAGGCTTTCGCTATCGCTGAATAGATTTCCTCGCGAACGACGTGCTTCCACCGTCGCGAGCGAGCACTAATCGTTCAAATGTCGGACGCGGAATCCGAGTTTCTGGCTAAGCGCGATCATTTCATCGCGCACATTACCGTAAGCGACCGCGACATGATTGCTCATGAAATGCGCCATCAGCGTGTCCCGACCTATGCCCATGTCAGCCATCATGATCGGCCACTCCGGCGTCGTCGCGTCCCATGTCTCGCGTAATTTTTCAGGCGGGAGTTTCACGACTTCGCCAGAACCCGACATCCATCACCGGCTCACCATCATCAAGCCAAGCGCGTGCCCACGTAATCTCGCCAGGCAGACTCTCACCGGCAAAAGAGCCGCCGGCGGTTGGGAAATATTGTGAAGGCTGGCGATAGGAATGAACGCCCTGCAAGTGTGTCGGGATCGTGGTTGAACGCATAAGCGCCAGCAGACCCGGAATTGAGCAACACCCAGAGGAAACGGCCGTCATGTTCAATACCCCAGCGAACATCGTGGAAGGCGACGCTTTGGTGCAATCCCTTGGCTTTCAATATGCGCTTGAGCATTTCCATAGGAACGGCATTGCCCTGATCAGCTTCCGTCGCATCGACAATCGTGTCGCCATTGCTCTCCGGTCGGCAGGTAGAGTTGAAGAGGCCCTTCGGCAAAGTCGGAAGGCGGTCGCTGGTGGATCATGCCGAGCTGATACTGCCAGCCAATACAATCGGCTTGAAACTCGTTCACCATATCCAGGACCGCAAGATAATCGCGCAACTGCTCGCGCGTATCATGTTCGCCAAAATCTTCTGCGCCACCTCGCCGTAATGGAACGTGACGCCCTTTATCCTTCACAAAGGCGAGCGCAGCATCAATGCGGGTATCCGATACGCGTTTTCCATAGTCGATGATCCATGCCTGATCGACCTTGTGCTCTGCGAAGCCGATCTTGTGCAAGGTGCGCGCCCCGAAATATCCGTTTGTCATACCCATGCTCGTGTCGCCGAGCATGAGGAGAAGGAGGGCGTTTGGCGACCATGTCCTGCCAAATCCCTGTGCGCGGTTCCGAGGGCGCCTATCGCTAACCTGTTCCCGGCGTATGTACCGCATCATCTGACCAGATGATCTCGCCGGTCGTCGCACCAGGTCTCTAGCCGCGCCATCAGTTCATCGTCCTGAGAGAACGGTTTGTCGGTCCACAAACGGCTATGCTTGCGGCCTTCGGCCTGCAGGCAGGCACCTGTATTGAGCAAGCCAACCAAGGCCGGGCCAGGTGTCCGGAAAAATTGGACATCATAAGTAGCGGATTGTCTTTGCCGATGACGCCGTCGACCGTGTGCGGCCCGTAAACCCAGTGCGTGTACAGCCAATCATCGGGTCGTGGATCTGGCCGAGGTCCTTAATCACCTCGTGCGGGCGGGTCATGAAACCAGGAATACGATTATGCTTGCGGCCGAGCCGATCGAGCGCCGTCTCGAGTTCGCTAGTGGCGTCCTGCAGAAGCGGTAAAGCGAGCTGGTTTGGCGCATCGCGATAATCGCCCGGCCAGAAAATTTGGATCGTATCAGTCATAGGTATTGGCCTTTATTTCAGGAGCGGCTGCGGACCCGGTCGCGGATCGCAAGGCAGAGATTTCATGATACGGGAAAACTCAACAGGCGAGCTGTGCTTGCTGAAACCGTCGTGCAGGTCGCGGTAAAGCTTCGAACAGCTCCGCGTAGACGTTGAACATTCGCGGCGATCGGCTCGGTCACGGCGTATCTGACGGCCTGATCATCGCGCCTGCGCGCGCGGCCATATCGACGTGTAAACCGGCAGCGACCGCGCCAAGCATGGCCGCACCCAGTGCAGAGGCATTATCTGATGCCTCAAGCCGGACTGGCCTGGCCAGAACATCGGCGTAGATCTGGCGAACCAACGTGCTTTTGGTCGCGACGCCGCCGCATATAACCACTTCGTCGGCCGGCGCGCCAGCTTGTGCATACTGGTCCAGAATGATGCGTCCACCAAAGGCGGTCGCCTCGATCAATGCGCGAAAGATTTCATGCGGCTGTGTTTGTAACGATTGACCTATCAGCAGGCCCGACAGACGCGCGTCCATCAGAATTGAGCGATTGCCATTATTCCAGTCAAGCGCGATCAGGCCGCTTTCGCCTGGCGCGAGCGCTGCGGCGTCGGCAGTGAGAGATGCAAAACGCGTCGATGGCGGATTGCCATCGACGGCGAATAGGCGCGCGCCCCATTCAAACAGGTCACCGACAGCAGACTGACCTGCCTCCAGCCCCGTCAAACCGGGCAAGACAGAGCCATCAATGGCGCCGCACAAACCTTTCGACTGGAGATCAGCGGCGGGTATTGTGCTGACGCCGATATCGCAAGTGCTGGTGCCCATGATCTTGACAATAACACCTGGGCTGACACCCGCCCCGATAGCCCCGGCATGCGCATCGAGACAGCCAACCGCAACGGGAATTCCCGGCTTCAGGCCAAGCCGCCCGGCCCAGTCATCCGATAAGGCGCCGGCAATCTGGTCTGAGGTATAAGCTTGATCATACAGGCGCGTTCTGAGGCCCGACAAGCCGGGGTGAAGTTGCTTTAGAAAGTCAGCGTTTGGCAAGCCGCCCCATTCTGCCCCGTACATACCTTTATGGCCGGCAGCGCAGATGCCCCGCTTCAGATCAGGGTTGCTTGTAATGCCGCAAAGCGCGGCAGGGATAAAATCCTGCAGTTCAAGCCAGGTATGCGCGGCGTTGAACACGTCAGGAGCCGATCGCGCGCGCACCGCAGAATTTTCGCCCAAAACCATTCTGAGGAGTAGACGCCCGCCCGATTGCGAAAGGTAAGGCAATCGTGTTGAATTTACCGCTTCAGTAATTTCGTCCGCCTCCGAAAAAGACGTGTGGTCTTTCCACATCCAGGCCTGCGCATTGAGGTCATCTTTGAACTGCACCTGATCAGCCAGCGGGCGCAGCTGACGATCGACGGGCAGGGGCGTCGAGCCCGTGGTGGCCGACCCCAATACTGGCAATATCAGCGCCGTCTGTCGCGCCGTTACTTGATCGCGGCGCGTTGACCGCTGTCGAAAGCGCCGCAAGATAAGCAGCGGGCGATTGGCGCGCGACATTCGGATCGGCGGCGTCGGTCATGACCCCGGTCTGGCCAACGGCATAAGGGCCGTATCCCCTCGCCAATCAGGTTGCCCTCCTTGGAGTTAAATATGACCGCGCGGGCATGAATGACTGCCAAAATCAATGCCGAGCGCAAGAAAGTGGAAAAGGGCATCATCTCGCCTGATTGAATTTCGGATTCGTAACTAACATGTTTGATAGGCGGCTTGTCTAATATAATCAACAAAATACAGGGGTTACAAACCCGGCTAACATTTTATAAGTTTGGCAAGAAACGTGGTCACGCTGTGTCGGTGACCCTTTGTGAGGTACCTAATGCACCACCAGCCCTTCAGACAAATTCACCTGGACTTTCATACATCCGAACATATCCCGGACATCGGCCGTGATTTTAATGCCGACGATTTCGCAGCGCAGTTAAAAGC
>CAWIKY010000001.1:0-54307 GCA_963836905.1 uncultured Alphaproteobacteria bacterium | reverse complement strand
ATCGATCGCACTGGCATCGCGCTTCTCAATATCGGCGATGCGACCATCAAAGGCGTTCGCCAGACGCTCTATCTGCTGTGTCACGCCTGTGGTGATATCGGACTCGTTGCGGCCTTCGACCCGCTGAACGCGGCGATCAAGGTGTTCGGTGAGCCGCGTGACTTCCTCGCCCAGCGCTTCAACCGCCTTGGCCTGCTTGTGCTCGGCTCGCTTGATGCGCTTGGAGAGGTCCGACATCGTCGCATTCATCTCCGCATAGGCCTCGTTCGGCCCGTTCGCGATGCTCTCGATCTCGGCTTTCATTTCGCTGCGCATATCGGCGACAGACCGTGCGAGCGCATCACCCAATTGCTGAATGCGCGCTTCCATATCGGCCCGCAGCTTGTCTGTCTGGCCGTTTCCAGCTTCCGACGTCAGCTTTTCGAGACGTGCATCGAGCGCGGTGCATGTGGTTTCGAACCCGCCAAGGGCAGCATCCGTGGTCGTTTCGGCGCGTGCCAGACGATCTGTGAGGCGGGTAACCCGTTCGCCCATGCTCTCCATCGCGTTAGAGAGGTCGGTCCGCTGTGTTTGCAGTTCGGTCCGTACATCGCCGAGAACATCCATCGCCTTGGCGGACCGGTCTTCGGTCTCGCTCATCCGGCGACCGAGATGTTCGACCGAGTTTCCGACCCGGTTCAGAACGCTGCCGGTATCGTTCTCGACTTTGCCGAGGCGTGTCTTCATGTCCTGCAGATTGGAGGACATCTCGCCTTCGACCTTCGACATGCGATCAGCGAGATGCCGGGTCGCCCCTTCAGTGCGAAGCTCGGCGGTCTCCAGCGATTTCGCGAACCGCGTGGCGGCGTCGTCGAGCGTGGAGTCCAGTGTTCTCGCAAGTGTTTCCACGCGGTCATTCACACCGCGCAGGCCGTTATTGACGCTCTGTTCGAGCAGGTCCGCGCGCTGGCTCTTCAGCTTGGCGTCTTCCTCGACCCGCGTGGAGAGTTTCTCAAGTGCGGCATCCAGCGATTTCAGGGCGTTCAGGCTGCGCGATCCGCTATCGTCGTCCTCGAGCTTTTCCAGGCGGCGACGAATAAGGTTGTGCGTTTCGCTGATATCGCCTTTCGACATTTCCAGCTTCTCACCAAGATCACGGTTCGCGCCCTCGGCGGCTTCGATCCGGCCCAGAAATCCGAGCACGAGCTGGTCAATTCCGGAAATGGCAAGCGTCGATCGCGCCTCGGTTGCCTCGATCCGGCGGACAAGCTGGTCGACAGCATCGCCGCCATGCGAACGGGGGGTATTGGACGAGGCCTTGCGTTCGGTTGAACCACCGCCAGAAGCGCCTTCATCGGGTGTTCCAAATACGTCCTCATCGTCTGTCAGAAGCAGCCGGTTGATATATTCGCCAAGCGTCAGGCCCTCGTCCCGCGCTGCGACCAACGCGGCTTCGCGGGCACGGGAGTCGATCCCTTTTACGCTCCATGGACCGTAGGATGCCATGGTCTGCTCCTCGAAAACCGGGATCGCACATTCTGACCGACCCCACCTGATCCCTTAAAAATGACCGATTGCATTAAGGTGAGGTTAAGGTCGTAGCGCGGGCGTGCAGTCTTTACCCGGACAGGCAGATCAAGCTTTACGCAAGGTTAGTCTTACGTTGACGTTCGCGTAAGGTGCTGGCATTATCCTGTGATGAACAGATCATCCGCGTCTCCGACCCTCGAAAAACGCCGCTTCACGATCAGCGAACTGGCGCGCGAATATGGTGTCACACCACGCGCGCTGCGCTTTTATGAAGACAAGGACCTGCTGCACCCGGCACGCGAAGGCATGAACCGTGTCTATTCCCCGCGTGACAGGGCACGTCTCAAACTGATCATTTCCGGTCGAAAGGTCGGCTTTTCGCTGAATGACATCCGCGAGATGCTGGACCTCTACGATCTGGGCGATGACCAGCGTGCGCAGATCCGCGCCTCCTACAAGAAGCATCTCGAACAGGTCGAGGTGCTGGAAGCGCAACGTATCGAGGTGGATCAGGCCCTGGGCGAGCTTCGCAAGGGCATTGCCTGGATGGAAGAGCGCTTGTCCAAATTCGGCCCTGCGGACGAAGAACAATCCTCCGCCCGTGCCTACGACGCCGTGGCCCGCGCCCGGCTCGATGGAAAGCGTTAAAGCGCTTGCCCGGGATGGTACGCGCCTCACATCCTCCAGTGTGCTCTACCCTTACGCAACATGTGAATGTCTGCAGTGAAACAGAAAGACTTACCCAATGCCCCGTTATGATGCCCCCGTTCGCGACATGCAGTTCATCCTCCATGATGTACTGGCCATGCAGAAACACTCCAATCTGGAAGGGTTCGGCGAAGCGACGCCCGATCTGGTCGACCAGATCCTCGACGAGGGCGCGAAGTTTTCCAAGGAAGTGCTCTTCCCGCTGAACATGACGGGCGACCATGAGGGCTGCACCCGGAAATCAGGATGCGAGTGTCACCACGCCAACCGGTTTCAAGGAAGCGTATCGCCAGCTGGTCGATAGCGGCTGGCTCGCGCTCTCAGCCGATCCCGCCTATGGCGGTCAGGGCCTGCCGAATGTGGTGAACATTGCGGTGAACGAGATGCAGTCGTCTGCCAACATGGCCTTCGCGATGTATCCGGGGCTGACGCACGGGGCCTATCAGGCGCTGCTGGCAGGCGGTTCGGAAGAGCAGAAACAGACCTATGTCACCCGCATGATCGACGGCAACTGGGCCGGAACGATGAACCTGACCGAGCCCCAGTGCGGCACCGATCTCGGACTCATCAAGACCAAGGCCGTGCCGCAAGGCGACGGCTCCTACAAGATCACCGGCCAGAAGATCTGGATTTCCGGCGGCGAGCAGGATCTCACCGAAAACATCATCCATTTGGTACTGGCCCGCATCGAAGGCGCGCCCGAAGGCATCAAGGGCATCTCCCTGTTCGTCGTTCCGAAATTCATCGTCGGTGAGGATGGCAGCCTCGGAGACCGCAATCCGCTGTCTTGCGGCGGTCTTGAAGAGAAGATGGGCATTCACGGCAATGCGACCTGCGTCATGAACTTTGACGGCGCGACCGGCTGGCTGGTCGGCGAGGAAAACAAGGGCATGCGCACCATGTTCGTAATGATGAACGAAGCGCGGCTTGGTGTCGGTCTGCAGGGTCTGGCGCAAGCGGAAGTCGCTTATCAGAACGCCGCCGATTTTGCGCGCGACCGGGTTCAGGGGCGCTCACTCACCGGAGAGAAGGCCCCCGAAAAACCGGCTGATCCGATCATTGTCCACCCGGATGTGCGCCGTATGCTGATGGATACCCGCGCCTTCAACGAGGGCGCGCGCGCCTTTCTCTACTGGACCGCATTGCATGGCGATCTGGCGCACAAATCCCCAGACGAAAAAGTCCGCGAAAAAGCCGATGATTACATGGCGCTCATGACGCCGGTGCTGAAGGCGTTCCTGACCGACCGTGGGTTCAAGTCCTGCTCCGATAGCCTGCAACTGCATGGCGGCTCCGGCTATACCCGCGAATGGGGCATGGAGCAGTATCTGCGCGATGTCCGTATCGCGATGATCTATGAAGGCACCAACGGCATTCAGGCGCTCGATCTGGTCGGACGCAAACTGGCGTCAAATGGCGGGCGCGCTGTCTTCGCCTTCTTCCAGGAACTCGATGATTTCATCGGCGACAATGAAGGCAACAAGGAACTCGCTCCGTTTGTCGATGGCGTGAAATCGGCGCGCGATCAGCTCAAGGAAGGCACCGACTGGCTGATGGCCAATGCGCTGGAAAACTTCGACAATGCCGGTGCGGGCTCGACCGACTATCTGCACCTCTTCGGACTGACCGCGCTCTCATACATGTGGGCGATGATGGCGAAGACCGCGCTGGAGAAGCGCTCTGACGCCGTGAAAGGCGATGATTTTTACGAGACCAAGCTGAAGACGGGCCGCTATTTCGTCGAGCGTCTGCTGCCGGATGCCAGCGCGCATCTGGCCAAGCTGAAGACCGGCTGCGGGTCAGCATGATGGCGCTGGACGCGGAGGCTTTCTAGTCATCGTGTTTTTTCCCGCGCCGACCAGTGCGGGGAAAAACACTCTCCAAGCCGCGTCCTAGACCGGATCGTAAGGGAAGACAGACGCCGTCGCCCCGGCGTCGAAGAAGGACGGCTTCATGGCCGGAAGGCAGACGTCGAGCAGGCTTTCCGGGGTCCAGCCTTCAGTTTTTGCCAGTGACTTGACCGGTCGGGGCTGGCTGAACAGCATCACCTCATTGCCGCGCACGGCGAAGATCTGCCCTGACACATCTTTCGCCCCGTCAGCGCACAGCGCTACGGCAAGCTGGGCCACCTGATCGGGGCGCATAGCATTACGCATCCGTTCGACCCGTTTGGCGCCTTCTTCGTCCTTGACCGGGATCGAGGCGATCATCCGCGTCCAGGCAAAGGGTGCGATGATGTTGGAACGCACATTCTTGCGCAGGCCTTCCATCGCCAGAATCCGTGAGAGCCCAGCAATTCCCATCTTCGCAGCCGCATAATTGGCCTGCCCGATATTGCCGATCAGCCCCGATGTGGAGGTGAAGAGGACGTAATTGCCGCTTTCCTGATCGCGGAAATGCTCGATCGAGGCGCGCGTCACGTTGAAGGTTCCGCGCAGATGCACGTCGATCACGGCGTCCCAGTCAGCTTCGCTCATCTTGTGGAACATGCCGTCGCGCAGGATGCCTGCCGGATTGATGATCGAGTCCAGCCCGCCGAACTCGGATTTGGCCTGCGCAATCATCTCCTCGACAGCGCCATAGTCGGTCACGCTGTCAGAATTGGAAATCGCCGCCCCGCCTGCATCGCGGATTTCCTGCGCCACGGCCTCTGCCGGTCCAGCGCTTCCGGCATCGTCGCCTTCCAGGCTGCCGCCGAGATCGTTGATAAGAACATTCGCGCCTTCCTGCGCCGCAAGGATCGCAGTTGCCTTGCCAATCCCGTTTCCGCCGCCGGTTATCAGAACCGTCTTTCCCTCGAGTACGCCCATTCCATCTCTCCCTTTATATTTCGGGCCGGTCGCTAGCCGCGACCGCCAAACCATCGATCACTATGCTGGAAAGCACCGCGTGCCTTCGGATCGCGCAGCAACCGCCTTGCCTCTTCGTAACGCACTTCCACCTCTCGCAAACCCGCCGGGTCGCCAATCAATTCGCGGCACGCTTCCAGATACTTGTCGAGATGCCCGATCAATATGTCCCGGTCAGCCTGCGCTTTGCAATCGAACCAGCTCTCCGTGAGGATGCGCATGACATGAAGCGACGCGTTCCGGTCTGCGGCAATGTATTGCCTTGGCTGGTCGAACATGACTGATGTGAGCCGCGTAAAGCTGAGCGGCGTGGCGCGGATCACATCGTCCTCTCCGCGTTGGGCCTGATTGTCGGCGTTCTTCAGATAGGCGACCATCGCTGCCTTGACCCAGTTCAGGCAAGTGATCGCTGTGAACGGATCGTTGATGCCGGGGGACAAGGCGCGCGAAATGATTTCCACGAGTTCGTCCACCAGAAAAAGCACGTTCTGGTGGACCGTCCGCTCGCGCCCGATGGCGAACGTCTCACGTAAATCCTCAACCACCGCATCCTCGAGCGTATCGGCGGAGTAGATGGTCAGGACGATGTCGTGTTCCGTGAGAAAGTCTCCGGGGCGATACTGGATATTCACCAGAAGCTGATGCTTGACGGTAATCTCCACCAGGCGGCTCTGGTCGACCGCCTGCACATAGCCGTTCTTCTTGGCCAGGATGTCGACATGCGCGAGGCGGTTGTTCGCGCCTTCCCAGTCGAGATCGACATGCTCATTGGCTTTCTGGAGGACAGCATAATCGGGATAGAGCCGGTCCATCGACCGCGACAGTTGATTGCCGATGCGGGAGGTAATGTTCCCAACATTGATCATTTCCGGCACGTGATGGACGAAATAGATGAGGGCTGCGATCGACGTCAAAGCGAGGATCAATGCAACCAGCATCGACATGTAGGGGACGAACGCCTCAAGCCCCTGATCGGCTGCCTCAACGGCGTCGCGAACCGCCCGCAGCGTCATCAGTGTGTAGACAAATGTGGCGAGGAAAATGCCGAGCGTGGCCTGATTGCCCCGGTCGCGCATGAAATTGCCGATCAGGCGCGGACCGTAATTGGAGCTTGCAAACGAGACGGCCACCATGGTGACGGAGAACACAGTCGCTGCCACACCGATGATGGCACCGGAGATCGTGCTGAGCACGGCGCGTGCCCCTTCGGTCTGCGTGGCGGTAAGCCATTTGAGACCTTCCAGATCTCGCACGGCGTTCAGCCTGTCCACGCCCTGCATGAGCAGGGACAGCAGGAAGGCCGCCGTAACCATCAGCGTCGGAATGAACCAGTAACTCGCGCGCAGATCGCTGAGCAGTTTCAGGAGGTTGGCATGAGACACAGGGGCGTACTTTCGGGGTTGTTCCGGCAATGACCGGTAAAGCTAGCACCGCACGCAGCGGAGACCAGTCTCATTCAGTCCGACACGGCTTGCAGTCCGACACGGCTTGTCACCGACAATGACCCTGGCCCTGGGTTCAGACAGCGGGGATTTTGGCAATCGACACCAGATCACGTGCGAGATGATCGGCTTGCTCGCTACCGAGGTTGGCATCGGAGACATCGACACTTAGCAGGACCGAACGGGCATTCGGGGCCTTGCGGCCACCGGAGGCCTGCAATTCCGCCATGCAACTGGACTCGCTGCGCACCCATCGCAGCTTGGCCGATGCGCTGTCCGGACGATCAACCGTAACGGCGACAGTGACGGCCAGCGGGGTTTCGGAGAGTGTCCCTTCCGGCGCGTCGAAGGCCCAGTCCGGCCTGTCGGAGACTTCGCGCCGCACTTCATCCTCCAGTTTGGCGCAGACCGCATCGGTGAACTGCGATACCGCACCGTCCGGCAGGCTTGAGCTTACCGAGCAGTCGAACGTGAAGACAGGCGCTGTGCTATAGCTTGGCGCTTCTGCATCAAGCGGACCCGCCAGCGCGCCGACACCAAGAAAGCAGATGGCCAGAACACCTGCGACTGTTATGACTTTCGACATCATGAAACGACCCGTGCAGCCGACCCGCAAGCAAAGATCGCCAACGGGTCGAACCCTGAAGCAGACTTTTGCATCGACGGGATGCAAGATCTATGCAGCTTCCTATCATCCGGTCGCCGCATCGCCAAGGCGTTGCCCACCTTGGTGCCATGCGTCCGCATATTGGCTTTAACGAGAGTGTCCCATGCCGGAACTGCCCGAAGTCGAGACAGTCAGGCGCGGGCTGGAACCGCATCTGGTGGGCCAGACCCTTCGCGATGTGGTGCTGGCCCGACCCGATCTGCGCTTTCCGTTCCCGGAGGGTTTCGCTGACCGCCTGCGCGGCGCGCAGGTGACCTCCCTGACGCGGCGTGGCAAATATCTTCGCCTGGAAACGGACAGAACGCCTTGTCTGTCTGGATGCATCTCGGAATGTCCGGCCGGTTCGTCGTGGATCAGACCGGGGCAAGGTTCGTACCCGGCCAGTATGTCCACGAGACCAGCCGGATGACGAAGCACGATCATGTCCGGTTCGAAACCGCGAATGCGACAATCATCTTCAATGATCCGCGACGGTTCGGCTTCATGGTGTTCGATGGCGACAGGAATGCGCCGGATGTCCGCATGGGACCCGAGCCTCTGGGCAACAGCTTCGACGCTCCCACCCTTCACGAAACCCTGAGGTCGCGCCGGACGCCCATCAAGACCGCGCTGCTCGACCAGCAGGTCGTGGCCGGGCTTGGCAATATCTATGTCTGCGAGGCACTTTTCAGAACACGGATTTCACCGCGTCGCCTTGCCTGCAACGTAAGCAGGGCGCGTTGCGAGACTTTGGTACCGGCTATCCGAAACATTCTGGAAGCGGCGATCGCAGCGGGCGGCTCCAGCCTTCGCGATCATGCGCAGACCGATGGACGTCCCGGCTGGTTTCAGCATGCCTTCGAAGTCTATGGCCGCGAGAACGCCGCATGTGTGCGCTGCGCCACTCCGGTCCGCCGGATTGTCCAGTCCGGCCGTTCCACGTTCTTTTGTTCGACCTGCCAGCGCTGATATTGCGCCCTGTTGACGGGTCAATCGCTTCGTGGTTCTGGTTTTCAGCCCGCAGGGTAACGGCGGAGTACGCCGCTGGAGAAAGGATCGACGAGGCCGGTTTCGAGCACAGCAACAAAAAGGTCTGGTCGGCACTCAAGCGCGCAACGTTGCGCCGCTTCAGGAAAACCACGCTTCAGGAAGGATTTTCCGACAATGGCATATCAAACGCTTCTGACCGAAGTGGATGGCGCGGTCGCGCTGATTACGCTCAACCGCCCCGAAGCGCTCAATGCGTTCAACAACCAGATGATGGACGAGCTGACCGCTGCGCTCGACGGTTTCGAGGCCGATAACGAGATCGGCTGCATCATCATCACCGGATCGCCCAAGGCTTTCGCGGCAGGCGCCGATATCAAGGAAATGCAGACCAAGAGCTATATGGAGGCCTATCGTCAGGACTTCATCACGCGCAACTGGGAGCGGGTATCGCGGTGCCGCAAGCCCGTCATCGCGGCTGTATCCGGCTATGCGCTGGGCGGTGGCTGCGAGCTGGCCATGATGTGCGACATCATTCTGGCAGCAGACAATGCCAAGTTCGGACAACCGGAAATCACGCTTGGTGTCATGCCGGGCGCAGGCGGCACCCAGCGCCTGACCCGCTTTGTCGGCAAGTCGAAGGCGATGGAAATGTGTCTGACGGGTCGGATGATGGACGCCAAGGAAGCCGAGCGCTCCGGACTGGTCGCACGCGTGGTTCCCAAGGACGAGCTCCTTACAGAGGCCCGCGCGATGGCCCGCAAGATTGCATCCATGTCCCGGCCCATTGCCATGATGACCAAGGAAAGCGTCGAAGCGGCCTATGAAACCATGCTGTCACAAGGCGTGATGTTCGAACGTCGTCTTTTCCATTCCATGTTTGCCACCGAAGACCAGAAGGAAGGCATGGAAGCGTTTGTCGAAAAGCGCGACCCGCATTTCCGTCACCGGTAGAGGTGTCATCTGACGTTTCTGCGTCATGACCGTTGACGCACCGCAGCGTTTTCTGTAACGACGCGGCTTCGTAAAATTTCCCCTGGAGGATGTGCATGGCCAATTCACGGTCAGCCAAGAAAATGGTCCGCAAGATCGAACGCCGCACCGAGGTGAACAAGGCGCGTCGCTCACGGATCCGTACCTATATTCGCAAGGTCGAAGAGGCGATTGCAAGCGGCGACAAGCCGGCCGCACAGCAGGCTCTTCGCGAGGCGCAGCCGGAAATCATCCGTGCCGCCCAAAAAGGTGTGATGCACACCAATACCGGCTCGCGGAAGGTGTCTCGCCTGTCCCACCGCGTCGGTGCAATGCAAAGCTGATACGGTTTCCGGACGGCCAGCCGTCCGGAAGATACCGCCCTGTTGTCACCGGTGACCTTTCCGGTTTGACAACACAGGATATTCAAGCCGTTCCGGTTCGTCCGGCACGGCTTTTTTCGTGTTTCTTTTTAATGACACGGCATGCTTTTCCACAGACTTTCTGCATGCACTCAGTTGACAGGCCAATCAAGAACAAAGCATGAATATTAACTATATTCTCGATACGGTAATTTTTTATCAAGATTTTTTCATATGATTTTCAACAGCTTGATTGACGTCAATAGACCATCTCAGCATTCAGACCCCGATATCCGACATTAGATGATTGCTCGCTCCTCACCCAGAATATAGTGTCTGGACATCGACCTAGATCGTCCGGACAGAGAGCAATTTTCGAACGCAGCCCATCGGCAGCGCGAGAGCCTTTTTGTCCGAATTTCAGACCGCGCTTTAAGTGAAAGTACGAGGGGATAAGAGGGAAATGGACGGGATTTTTGCAAGTGTTGACCAGGCTTCGGGCCGGGCCATCTGGGCTGATGTTGTCAAAAATCTGCGCGAAGACATCGGCGCCGGGGCATATGGCAAATGGATTTCCGGCCTGGAATTCGTCGCGGAAATCGATGACGTTATCAAGATTGCTGCACCATCAGGCCTGCAACGTGACCGTGTAAACGAAGCTTACGGGCGCAAGCTGAACGCGCTTTGGGCCAATCGTGACCCGAAGAGCCGTCGACTTGCCGTCTGCTGCTGGGACGACCTTCCCGAGGATGTCGCCATGCTTGCACGTGCAGCGTCTGCCGGGGCGGCAGATGCGCCCGTTGCAGAGGCAACCGAGGATCAGTTTGACCCGATCAACCCCGACGCACCGTCATTTGCTTCGCTCGTAGTCGGCGATTCCAACCGGATCGCATCGACAATCGCCCGCAAGCTGGCGGTCGGGGAAGACATTCCTGCACGCACTGTGTTCGTCTACGGCCTGCACGGAACCGGCAAGACCCATATCCTTCACGCAATCGAGGCTGAAGCCCGTCACCGGAATACCGGGCGCAAGGTGCTCTACATGAGCGCGGAAGAGTTCATGGTCGCCTATGTCGAAGGCGTGAAGCGCCGTGACACAGTGGACCTTCGCTCCCGTCTTCGCTCCGCTGATCTTCTGCTCATCGACGATCTCCAGACGATCGCCGGAATGGCCAAGACGCAACAGGAGTTCTTTGCCAACATCAAGGCCGTGGTCGGACGGGGCGGCAAGGTCGTCATTACCTGCGACACCAGCCCCGACATGCTTCCATCGCTCGATGCGCGTATCCGCGGTGAATTGCAGGGCGGGTTGTCCGTTCCCATCGATACGCCGGATGAGGCGATGCGCGGCGAAATCGTCCGCATGAAAGCGTCCCTGATCCGTCGCAGCTATCCGGATTTCGTTCTGGACGACGACTCTGTCGACCATATCCTGAAGTCGGTCCGTGGTCCTGGACGTCAACTCTACGGCGCGGTCTGCAACATACATGCGGTCACCACCTTCGTTGGCCGCCCGGTTACTTTCGAAGACGTCCGCGCCCAGGTGCAGCGCCAGGTCGGGACGCCCAAACCGCCAACCATTGATGAGATCAAGCGTGCGGTCATGCTCGCGTTCGGTGTTACCAAGACGGACCTGGAATCGCCGTCCCGTGCCCGCGCCGTTGCGTACCCCCGCCAGATCGCGATGTATCTCTGCCGGACGCTCACGGCGCGCTCCCTGCCCCAGATCGGACATTATTTCGGCGGACGTGATCATACGACGGTGCTCTATGCCGTCCGCAAGATTACCGAACGGGTCGGCAATGATCCCGTCACCCGCGCCGATGCCGAACGGGCCGCCGCTGCCATCGACGAGGTTCGCGGCAGTCGTAAATAGGGTTTCGCATACCGTTGAAATGTGAGTAGGTTTGGTCCCGCCAAGATTCGTGGCGGGCGGCAGGTTTGCCGCGACACCACTACCGGGCCGGAGGGCGAATGAAACTGAAAATAGAGCGGTCCGCGCTCCTTGGCGCGCTGTCCCACGTTCAGAGCGTGGTCGAGCGTCGCAACACGATCCCTATCCTCTCCAATATCCTGCTCTCGGCGGAAAACGGCGAACTGCGCCTGACGGCCACCGACCTCGACATGGAAGCTGTCGACGCGGCGGAAGCCAAGGTCGAGCAGGACGGTGCCCTGACGGCTCCTGCGCAGACCCTCTACGAAGTGGTGCGCAAGCTGCCGGACGGCGCTGAACTCAGCCTGCATTTCGAAGCCGGCAACCAGCGGCTGATCATCGAGGCCGGACGCTCGCGCTATGCCTTGCCAACCCTGCCGGCTTCCGATTTCCAGCCAATGACGCGGGATGAAGGTTCGGTGCGGTTCTCGATGCCGGCCGCCTCGCTCGTGCGTCTGATCGACAAGACGAGATTTGCCATCTCGACCGAAGAGACACGCTATTATCTCAACGGGATCTATCTGCACGTCCATGGCGAAGGCGACGAGGTGCGGCTGCGTTCCGTGGCAACTGATGGTCACCGTCTGGCGCTCTCCGAAGTGGAGCTTCCCGAGGGCGCAGCGGACATGCAGGGCGTCATCATTCCCCGCAAGGCAGTTATCGAGGTACGTCGCCTGATCGACGGAGCGGGCGGTGATGTCGAGATTGAAGCGTCCAATTCCAAGATCGTCTTCACATCGGGCCGCGCCACACTTACGACGAAGCTGATCGACGGGGCTTTCCCTGACTATGCCCGCGTCATTCCACAAGGCAATGACCGGCGGCTGACCATTTCCAATTCGGCTTTCGAGAAAGCCGTGGACCGTGTTGCGACCGTCTCGGCTGAACGTTCACGGTCGGTCAAGATGAGCCTGTCGGAAGACAAGCTGACCCTGACGGTAAACCATGCCGAGACCGGCCTGGGTGTCGAAGAGGTCGAGGTCGGCTACGAGGCTGAAAGCATGGAGATCGGTTTCAACGCCCGCTATCTCCTCGATGTCGCCCAGCAGATCAGCGGCGAGGATGTGATCTTCGAGTTTCGTGATGCCGCGTCTCCAGCGCTCGTCCGCGATCCGGGCGATGAGGCGTCGCGCTTCGTGTTGATGCCGCTGCGGGTGTGATACCGCAGTCCGGCGACACATCCTCTGACGCGCAGGCGCAGCCGTCCTTCTGGATCCGACGGCTCGCCCTCGAACAGTTTCGCAATTATCGCAGTCTGGCGCTCGACCTGGATGCGCGGCCCGGTCTGCCTGTTCGGAGAGAATGGCGCGGGAAAGACAAATCTTCTCGAAGCGGTCTCGCAAATTTCTCCCGGTCGGGGGCTGAGGTCAGCCAGTCTCGGCGATCTGGGCTATGCCGGTCCCGGACACACAGGCAAGAAACCGGACTGGAAGATCAAGACGCTCATTCATGACGGGATGATCGACCGCGACATCTACATCCGTGGCGAAGAAGACAGCGCCGGTCGTGGCCGTCGTATCGTCGAACTTGATGGCGCAGTGACCCCTTCCGGAGACCTAGCCTCGCTGGTCCGGGTGGTCTGGCTGACACCGGTCATGGACAGGGTGTTTGCAGGCGGGGCCGGCGACCGGCGGCGCTTTCTCGACAGGCAGACCTTCGCACATTTCCCTGCCCATGCGCGCGCAGCCACGTCCTATGAGCGCGCCATGCGTGAGCGAAACGCTTTGCTCGAACGTCCCGGCGCGGATCCGGTCTGGCTGGACGGGTTGGAGGCCCGTATGGCGGAGCACGGGGCGGCGCTCGCACATTATCGCGAGGCAGCGCTGAAGCGATTGCAGCTTGCGCTGGATGCGCGACCGGAAAGTGCCTTTCCGCACGCCAAACTCTCCCTCGGACACAGCTTCGCCTTCGATGCCCGGCTGGACATGTCTGAAACCATCGCCGCCTTTGCAAACGAACTGGCCGATGCACGCCGCATCGATGCCCGCGCGGGCCGTGCCTTGAAAGGGCCGCACCGCAGCGACCTGCACGTGGTGCACACCCCGACCGGCATGCCCGCCGGAGACTGTTCGACAGGCCAGCAAAAAGCGCTCTTGATCGGGCTGATCCTCGCCAATGCGAGAGCTCTGGAAGAGGATAACGGTGCGCCGCCTCTGGTGTTGCTCGACGAGGCCAGCGCGCATCTGGACCCGGCCCGGCGCGCCGCTCTGTTCGACGACCTTTGCGACCTGAAGGGCCAAGCCTGGCTGACGGGCACGGAACGGGGCCTTTTCGGGGCTTTCGGTGATCGTGCGCAGTATATCCTGGTGCAGGAGGGGCGCGCAGAACAGGTGCTGTAGTGAGCAGTTTTGCTCCTAATGGGCGCTCCCGCCGAACCCGCATTTCGGCCAACCCCATCGAAACCTTGCAACATATTGTTTTGATTAGAAAAAGCGCTCCCGAAAATGACCGGTTCGGATTTCACTTTTGAGATGGGACCCCCTATACTGCCGGTTCCGATTCACAAGACGAGAAACAGCCACGTATGGCCGACGAAACACCCAGCATCCCCGAATACGGCGCGGACTCCATCAAGGTTCTCAAAGGGCTGGAAGCCGTCCGCAAACGCCCGGGCATGTATATCGGCGATACCGATGACGGTTCCGGCCTTCATCATATGGTCTACGAGGTTGTCGATAACGCGATCGATGAAACGCTTGCCGGTCATGCCGACCGCGTCACCGTCACGCTTTATCCCGATGGATCGGCAGAAATCACCGATAACGGCCGCGGCGTTCCGGTGGAAATTCATCCATCCGAAGGTGTCTCGGCAGCTGAAGTCATCATGACCCAGCTTCATGCGGGCGGAAAGTTCGACCAGAACAGCTACAAGGTGTCCGGCGGTCTGCACGGCGTCGGCGTCTCGGTCGTCAACGCGCTCTCGACCTGGCTCGACCTGACCATCAATCGCGGCGGCTCGGAACACTATGTCCGCTTCGAGGGTGGCTTCACCACGGATCCGCTGCGCGAAACCGGCCCATCGAAAGTTCTGGAAAACGGCAAGCCGTTCACCGGAACGGCCGTCCGGTTCATGCCCTCGAGTGAAACCTTCACGATGATCGAGTTCGATCGCAAGACGCTGGAGCACCGGCTTCGCGAACTGGCCTTCCTGAACTCGGGAACGAAGATCATCTTTCGCGATGAGCGCGGCACCGAGCCGTATGAAAGCATCCTTGAATACGAGGGCGGAACAGAGGCGTTCGTCAATCACCTCGACCGGCAGCGGAATGCCGTTATTCCGGTTCCCATCCGCGCCTTTGCCGAACGGGACGGGATCACCGTCGATGCCGCATTGCAGTGGAATGACGGTTATTACGAGAACGTCCTCTGTTTCACGAACAACATTCCGCAGCGCGATGGCGGGACCCATCTGGCAGGCTTCCGGGCCGCCTTGACCCGTGTCGTCAACAAGTACGCTGCCGAAACCGGCGTTGCGAAAAAAGAAAAGGTCGACATCAGCGGCGATGATGCTCGCGAGGGGCTGACTTGCGTTCTGTCCGTGAAAGTTCCCGACCCGAAATTCTCTTCGCAGACAAAGGACAAGCTCGTCTCATCCGAGGTGAGAAACGTCGTCGAAGGCCTGATGACGCAGCAATTGTCGGAATGGTTCGAGGAGAACCCTGCCCCGCCAAACTGGTCATGCAGAAGATCGTCGAGGCCGCTGCCGCCCGGGAAGCGGCCCGCAAGGCACGCGAACTGACGCGTCGCAAGACGGCGCTCGATATCACCTCGCTGCCGGGCAAGCTGGCCGATTGTCAGGAAAAGGACCCGGCGAAGTCGGAGATATTCATTGTCGAGGGCGACTCGGCAGGCGGTTCGGCCAAGCAGGGACGCAACCGCGAGAACCAGGCCATCCTTCCCTTGCGCGGCAAGATCCTGAACGTCGAGCGTGCGCGTTTCGACAAGATGCTGTCATCCGATCAGGTCGGCACGCTCATCACGGCGCTCGGCGCGGGCATTGGACGTGACGATTTCAACATCGAAAAGCTGCGCTATCACAAAATCATCATCATGACCGACGCCGACGTTGACGGCGCACATATCCGTACCCTGCTGCTGACCTTCTTCTACCGCCAGATGCCGGAGCTGATCGAAAGAGGGTATCTCTATATTGCCCAGCCGCCACTCTACAAGGTCAAGCGCGGCAGGTCGGAGCGCTACCTCAAGGATGACGAGGAGCATGAAAGCTATCTGGTCGACGAGGGCACGAACGGTGCGGCTCTCAAGCTGGAAGACGGCGAAACGATTACCGGCGAAGACCTGCGCCAGCTCGTGCGCGATGCGCTTGTCTTCAAATCGCTCGTAGACCGCCTCGCCGCCCGCGCACCTGGGCACATGATCGAGCAGGCCGCGCTTGCCGGCACCCTGGTTGAAGCCGCCGGCGAAGAAGAAACGCAAGCCCTGGTCGAACGGCTCGATCTGACGGCTGCCGAAGGTGAAGAAGGCTGGTCGGCAGACTTTCGCGAGGGTGACCTGCACGCCTCCCGAATGGTGCGCGGTGTACGCGAAGAGATCCTTCTCGATCGCGCCTTTCTTGGTGCGGCAGACACACGACGGCTGGCCGAACGCTCGCCGGTTCTGGCCGAGACATTCGCACGCCCCGCGCAGTTCCAGAATGACAAGGGCGTCACCGAACAGGTCTTCGGGCCGGTCTCGTTTGTGAAAGCCGTTCTGGCATCCGGTCGCAAAGGCGTTGAAATTCAGCGCTACAAGGGTCTGGGCGAGATGAACCCCGATCAGTTGTGGGAAACCACGCTTGATGCAAATGCCCGGACCCTGATGCGCGTCCGGGTCAACCATTCCGATGAGGCCGACGATATGTTCTCGCGCCTCATGGGCGACGTTGTCGAGCCACGCCGGGAATTCATCCAGACCCACGCCCTGGAAGCCGAGGTCGATGTCTAGGCTGCACACTGAACGTGCAATGTAGCCCTGCATAACGTGACCCGCCCGCTTGCAGGTTTGCACGAGGGCGGGCAGGTTCTATGTCCTGAACACTCATATCCTGCGGGGGCATTTGCATGTCACGTTTTGACGAACTGGTTTCGACGGTCGACGAGTACCAGAAACGCGCTGCGGAGAACTATTCCCGTATCCGCGCGCTGGCCGAAGAGATCAGTACCGGCTTTTGCGCTTTCCTCGGCAATAGCGATGGCGTTTGCGTGCATCTGGTATCGCCGACGGGTGCGTTCACACCCAAGCCTGGAGGTGATGCCGCGTTTTCGGTCGCGCCGCGAGGGTTCCGTCCGCTCGGTCCGATCATCTTTGGTCTCGCGGTAAGAGTTACGAGAGGGACCGACTGGATACGGCTCACCTTGCACTGCCGCAAAGCCGGGCATGATTTTGTCGTTCAACTTGATGGTGGCCCGGCCTACACCTTCCACCTGCCTCTGGAAGACCATGACAAGAGCGAGTTCTACGAACTCCTCTATGCGCACATCCTGTCACGCTTTACCGAGGCTATTGAACGCTATGATGATGGCGACTATGCCTCGCGATCAATCGGCTTTGACTTCACCGAAACCGGCGACACCGATGCATCCCGCACCGTCTGACCCCTGTTCCGAAATACGGATACATCCTTTCTGATGCTTGATTCACTCATCCTTGTCGTGGCTGTCATCGGCATACTCGGCATTGGCGCGCAGTGGCTGGCCTGGCGGTTCCAGTTACCGGCCATTGTGCTCATGTCGCTGGCAGGTCTGATCGTCGGTCCCATGGCCGCTGCGGTGTTCGGGCAGCCGATCATCAGTCCGGAAGCAAGTTTTGGAACCCTCCTCAAGCCGATGATCGGTCTTGCGGTTGCAATCATCCTGTTCGAGGGCGGTCTGGTTCTGAAGTTCTCCGACCTTCGCGACTCCGGCGCGGCCGTGCGCCGTCTGGTGTTCGTGGGCGGGCCGATCGCATGGGCGCTGGGTACGGTCGTCTGCTACTATGTTGCGGGCCTCGGTATTGGCACATCGGCCCTTTTTGCAGGCGTTCTCGTCGTGACCGGACCGACCGTGATCATGCCTCTGCTCCGCCAGTCCAAGCTGGGCGGGCGCGTCGGCAAATCCCTGAAATGGGAAGGTATCATCAACGACCCCATCGGTGCATTGTTCGCAGTCATCGCCTTTGAAGTCATTCGCGTCGTGTTGTCGGGCGAGAGCGCTTTCTTCGTCCTGTCCTGGATCGCGTTTGCCGTTGTGCTCGGCACCGTTCTCGGTATCGGCATGGGCATCGGCATGTCGACGTCTTTCCGAAACGGCTGGATTCCGGAGTTTCTCAAGGCACCGATCATCTTCGTTGTGGTTCTGGCCTGCTATGCGCTGTCGGAAAGCATCGAGCACGAGACAGGCCTTGTGGCGGTAACGGCCTTTGGCGTTGCACTTGGTAATTCGAAGTTTGCAGCGCTGCAGGACATGAGGCGCTTCAAGGAAAGCATCGCCATCATCCTGATTTCCGGTGTGTTCGTTATCCTGACGGCCAACCTGACCCCGGAAACCATCGTCAACGCGCTCGACTGGCGAACGCTCGGCTTCCTCTTCCTAATGCTGTTCGTGGTCCGCCCGATCACCGTCGCAATCGCAACGATTGGCGAGCTGAACTGGCGGGAGATGGCGCTTGTCGGATGGATTGCGCCGCGCGGTATCGTCGCTGTCGCGATCTCAGGCTTCTTTGCAGAACGTCTGTTGGCCCTGCAGGATACACCGACCGGGATCATTGAAGGCGCCGAGCGCGTGACGGCTTTGGCCTTTGCGATCGTCTTTGCAACAGTCATTGCACATGGGTTCACAATCGGACCCCTGGCCCGTCGGCTGGGGCTTTCGCGCACCGGCCCGCCCGGTGTGCTCGTTGTCGGTGCAAACCCGTGGAGCATTCCGTTTGCACGCACCCTTAAGGATCTCGATGTCGACGTGATCATCGCTGACCAGAGTTTGCGTCGGCTTCGGCCGGCGCGCGAGGCCGGGCTGAATACGTTTACCGGTGAGGTTCTGTCGGAAGAGGCCGAACTGCGCATGGACCATGCCCGGTTTGCCGACTGTCTCGCGCTCGGATCAAACGACAGCTACAATGCGCTTGTCTGTCGGCATTTTGCGCCTGAACTCGGACGATCCAAATGCTTCCAGCTGGCGACGGGAGACCGTGAGGAGCTCGACGAGCGTGGTATGCACCACGGCACACGGGGCCGAACACTCATCCGCCGCGGCCGTGGCTATGACGGGCTGGTACGCGACTATTACAAGGGCTGGGTGTTTGCAAAAACCGAGTTGACGGAGAAATATCCGCTAGCCAAGTTTCTTGAGGAACGTCCCGAGGCGGACATGCTGGCGGAGATACGACCGGACAATTCGATCATCTTTCTCGGGCCGGAACAGGCCGTAAAGGGGGGTACCGGAACCAGGATCATCAGTTTCGGTCCGGAAGTAAGCAGCAAGAACCCGCCCAAGCCCACCCCGACATCGGGTCAGCCGCCGGCCGATCCGGATTTGCCTACGGTGTGAAGCCGACCGCCATGGGTTTTCAGCCAACGGCGCTCTTCGCGGCAATTGCCATAGGCGTCTTCGACATGACGCCAGAATGCCGGTGAATGGTTCATTTCGAGCAGGTGAGCCACTTCATGGGCGGCGACATATTGCAGGACCTTCGGCGGGGCGAGGATCAATCGCCAGCTGAAGGAGAGATTGCCCTGCGCCGAACATGACCCCCAACGCGATGTGGTATCGCGGATGCCGAGCTTGGCCGGCCTCACACCCAGCCTTTCGGCATAGATCGCGACGGCAGCCTCAAGGTCCTGCCGCGCCGTGCGCTTGAGAAAACCGTGCACGCGGTCGGCCAGGGTAATCGCCGGACCCGAGCTGAAAAGACGGGAGGTTGCGGGACATGTCCAGGTACGCACCCGTCCAGCCTCTTCGCTGAGCACGATCCGATGCGGAACGCCGCGAAAGCTGACCTCGCTGCCCTCGACAAAAGGCGCGCCTGTATGTTCTTCCAGTCGCGCGGCAAGCCAGTCTGCCCGACTGTTGGCAAATCGCAGGGCGGCTTTCGTCATGGATTTGGTGCGTACCGTGACCACGCCGCCGCCGGTCGAAGGGTCCGTACGGAGTATCAATCTGCGAGCCCGCGCGTTCACTCGGATGCGAAGCGGGATACGGCGTCCGTCTGCAAGTTCGAGCGAATGTATCGAAGAAGTCATGGCAAGGTGGCAGGCCGTCTTAAAATCGCTTAAGCTGGTTTCATACAAACACCTAGCTGGAGAAGAAAAATGCGCAACTGGTTGATTGGCGGTGTCGCTCTTGCCGTACTTGCGGGATGTGGGTCCGGTGGAAAGCCCGACCCCAAGGCGCAGGCCGCGCTTACGGAGATGGCGCTGGCCGATTCCGGTAGCGGGCAGTTTTCCTGGGATAAAAAGACGGTTGCAGGCAAGACAGCGACCTTCCGGGACGTCACCATCCAGATGAAAGGTATCGAAGAGGCAAACGCCAATGTCGATTCCGATGGTACCGATGGCGATGTGTCCCTGAAAGTCGGCGGACGGTTCAACACACTTCAGGCGAAGGAAATGGTGCTCGCCGGGCTGGGTACCGGCGCCGATGGCCAGCCGGTTTTCACGTCGTTCAAGCTCAAGGGTGTTTCCGGACGCGCCGGCGAGAACGAGGCCAACAGTGGCACGTTCGCGCTTGCCGATTTTGAACTTCTCAAGCCATCGCCCGCTCTGGCGGCATGGGTCGCCAACCTGATCGAAACCGGCGAAGCCGGCGAACCGCCGGTACCGGAGAACGTCTCGTTCGAGAAACTGGTCTGGAACGGGCTGAGCTTCGCAGGTGGCGAAGACGGCTCCACTGGATCGGTTGCAGTGAAACGTTTTGCCGTCAACGATGTTGCGGACCTTCTGGCAGGTTCGATGGCTCTCGACGGCCTGAAGCTGACATTCGACGATGCTGAGGAAGACATTTCGGGCACGTTCGATATTGCCTCGATCAAGATGGACAATCTGAAGCTAGATTTCGCATCGATGATGGAAGAGGCCGATGGCGAGGCGCAGGCCCAGGCGTTTGCCGACCGGCTCAGCAATCCGCTCGATCCGGGCTTTGACAGGTTTTCCATGGACGGCGTCCGTTTCGATGCGGCCGGACTGACGATTTCCGCTCCCAAGACGCTTTACACCATCAAACGCAATAGTGACGGCGTCCCCACACGGCTCGAACTCAATAACTTTGACCTCGCAATGATCGCCGATGCCGACAAGGGCAAGCTGGGCGCGCAGGTCTCTCCGATCCTGACGACGCTGGATCTCAAGGAGGTCAGGCTGAAAGCGGGCGGTGCCACTCTCTACGACCCGAAAACCGACATCGCGACCTCCGAGGAAAGCTTTCTCGAACTCGTGAATGCCTTCCGTCTGGAAAGCAATGGCAAGGTCAGCGGCTACAAGGCTTTCGGTGAGGCTCTGACAGAAATGCAGGCCGGAATGACGCCCGAACAACAGCAGGAAGACGTTTCGGCAGTGATGGCCGAGGTTGCGGATGCCTATTCGAAGCTCTCAATTCACAACCTGTCCATCGTTCTGGAAGATACCGGTCTGATTGAACGCGCTATCGCCTTTCAGGCCAAGCAGTCCGGACAGGAGCCGGAAGCCGTGCGTTCGCAGGCCGTGGCCATGGTCGCTATGGCACCGATGATGGCAAGCGGCGCAGGCATCGATCAGGCGCTGGTGACAGATCTGGTCGCTGCCCTTTCCACCTTCATTGCGGAATCCGGCACGTTGACAATCGCCATGGCGCCTGAAACGCCGCTCAATCTCGGAACCGCCATGGAAGCCCCGCAGACCCTGACGAAAGACCGTCTCGGCTTCTCGGCAACGGCAGAATAGCGGCCACACTACCGCCGCTTGTCGGAACGGGTTCACCTCTTCGTCGTTCGCTTTCTGAGGCCGGCGGAGAGGTAAACCATGCGCAAAGCGTTATCGCGGCTCGTCAGATCGAGACGGGTCATCCCCGTTTCGGGGTTGTTGGGGTTTCTCGAAGGCTCCTTCATCTTATTCCCGATACAGCCCTTGTTCATACCGATGATGGTCAGTCGCGGCCGTTCAGGCTGGGTTATTTCGCTGTGGCTCGTGATTGGAAACGTCGCGGGCGCAGCGTTGATGTATGCCTTTGGCATGTGGCTTCTGGAACCCGTGATCGAGCCGTTCGTGGCGTGGATGGGGGCGGAAGGCTCATGGGAAAGTGCCAGCGAGCGCCTGCGTGACAATGCCTTCCTGACAGTGTTCGCAATCGGTTTGACGCCATTTCCCTTTCAGGTCGGTACTGCAGCTGCCGGCACGCTGGGAATGAACATCCCGCTCTTCATACTTGCCGTCGCAACTTCGCGATCGATTCTCTATTTCGGGCTATGGCTGGCGGTTCTCGCCATCGGTCAAAGGGCAAAGGACGTCGTTGCAAAATACGAGCTCGAAATCTTTATCGCCGGAATTGTGATCTTTGCCGTGCTGGCCGCCTGGATCCTGCTTGTCTGACGTGCAGCTGTTTACGGCCCGTTGAAGGCGCGGCCATTGACCAGACTGGGAACACGGCTCCGGGCAACCTCCACATCCCCAAGAGCAAGTGTTGCGGTGACGACGCCCGGCTCCGTTCCGCCGTCTGCCAGCACGTCGCCCCAGGGCGAAACGATCAGCGAATGGCCATAGGTGTCCCGTCCGTCCTCGTGATGGCCGCATTGCGCCGGGGCGAGAATGAAGCACCCCGTTTCTATGGCCCGCGCCCGCAACAGGACGTGCCAGTGCGCCCTGCCCGTGGTGGCTGTGAAAGCTGCCGGAACAGTAATGACCCGCGCACCGGCGGTGGCAAGCGACCGGTAGAGGTGCGGAAACCGTACGTCATAGCAGATGGTGAGGCCGAGCCTGGTTCCCGCACAGTCCGTCAGTACGGCGGCCCCGCCCGGCAAATAGGTTGCGGACTCGCGATAGCTTTCGCCACCGTCCAGATCGACGTCGAACATGTGTATCTTGTCATAGCGGGCAGCGATGCGACCGGCCGTGTCGAAAAGAAAGCTGCGATTGACGATCTTGTTGCCAGCCGTGCGAATGGCGAGCGAACCGATCAGAAGCGAAGTTCCGAGTTCCGCTGCGAGCGCCGAGAAGGAAGCCACAGCCGCGTCGGAGTCTTCCGCCTGCGCCTGTCGTTCCACTTCGCCCGGTCGCTTGTCGAGCAACCCGGTCATCTCAGGTGTGGCGATCAGATCGGGTGAGGCGGCCGCTGCCTGACGGATCAGGGCCGAAGCCTGCGCGATATTGGCATCGACCCGAATGCCGCTGGTCATCTGGATGAGGGAGACTTTCATGTCCCTACTCTATCCGACCGGACCGGGCCCGCGCCAGACCCGTCGACCCGCCAGAGGCTTCCGGGCAAGAAGGTTTGTCAGAGCGTCTCAACGATCTCCAGAGCGACATGCCTGCCCCGGAATCCATCGCGGCTTCCGGGGAGAGACGGTGCTGTCAGAAACGAATCCGCCCGGAAATGGCAATAGCCGGTTCCACGCTCTCGTATTCGGACAGGAAGAAGTCGGATGTACGCTTGTCATAACCAACGCTCGCCGAGAATCCGATCGCGTCGTTGAGCCTGTAAGTCGCTCCGACGCTGACACCATATTGGGTGTCTTCGCGTTCAACGAAGGTCACGTCTTCAAAGAAATTGTCGAAGTAGCTCTGCGACACACGGACCGACCCGGTCAGATTGATGCGCGGCGTCAGGACATGCGTGGCGGTAAGGGCAGCGGTGACCGAAGTCGAATCGTTCTCATCGCGTTCGCTGAGCTGGCGAGTGACCACCAAAGCGGGCTGGACGAGCGTTCGCTGGCCAAGCGCGAGCGCATAGCTGACGGAAGCCGATGCGCCATAGAACGCGGTGCCATTGTCAAAGTCCTCATCGAAGTTCTGGCCGCCAAACCCGACGACCCCGATATAGATCGGCAGGCTCTTGACCTGATATCCAACATTCGCCGAAGCGTTCACGTTGCGTGAGGAGGGCGCAAAACTCTCGTCATACTGAAGCCCGGAAACCGTGATGCTGGCTCCGGCATCAACGAGCCCGGCGATCTTTGTCTGCACGCCCGCAGTTGCCGCAAGCGACGCGTAGAAGCTATCGCCTGCATCGTCGGCGGTCCGCAGCGGGTTCTCCGACCAGCCCAGGCTACTTTCTGCGCTGAGATAAAAGATGTCGTTGACGCGGAGCACGTAAATACCCGCCTCCCCATCGATCTCGTTGCCCTCTGACCCGAGCATTGGGCCAGGCGTACTTCGTTGGCGCACGACATTGGCGATCTGATCCTGCTCGGTGATCGCATTGGTGATGTCAGCAGTCGCCTGTGAGCGCGCTGCAGGAGCAAACAGTGCAATGGACGATGCCGTCAGGGCTCCGGCGATGAGAAAACGCAGATACATGACTAGTTCCCTATACCGGAATTGGAGGATGACGCGGCTGTGGCGTTCGCTTCGATACGGAGAACGGCTGTTTGGCCGGTGTTGAGCGAGTAGGTCTGATTGCCCTCGCCGCGAACGACGTTCGCAATGTCGATCTCCGCTGTGTTTGGTGAGACCGACCCCTCGTTGACCGCAGTGATCACCAGTTGCGCCACGCCCTGACGCAGGCGGATCGCGAAATCATCCCCGGCATTGGTCAGGCTGAGACGGTTGGTAAAGATCGTCCTGCCGAACTGGGAAATCTGGATATCCACGAGGTCTCCATCCTGTAGTCCGAAATCGCGCAGAATATAGATCAGTTGCAGGCCGGAGATCCCGATGTCGGAGAACCCGCCGGTCGAGAAGATCTCGCGGCTCTGCACCAGAATATCCCCCAGTGCGACGATGGAGGACTTCATCGACCAGCGTTCCAGATAGGAGGGACCGCACCCGATCGAGCCGGCGCAACTCGGCGCGGTCAGGGCCCAGCGCCTGTAGCCTGTGTCCTGCGAAAAGCGCATGATGTTTTCGGCATCGGCCAGTGCAGAGGCAAGGTTCGGATAACCTGCCTGCAAGGCAAGCCGGGTCAACTGGGCGACGTTCTGGGTTTCCAGCCATTCTGCCCACCGGTCGAGACTGGTCTCGATGGTCCCTTCAAGACCGTCATAATCGAAGGCCGGGTAAAGACCGGTACCGGGATAGCCATCCTTGTCGTCCGGGTCAGTCGGCGGAAATTCAGAAATATCCGGCGCATCGAACGGCGTCATCTCGAAATCGTCCGGGCCGACTTTCTTGAGATTGCCGTCCTCGTCGAAGAGATCGCGATCCTTGTCGAATTCGACCTTTAGAAATGTGACGGGCGTAAACGTCACCGGTTCGAACGTGACGGGGTCGGTGTCGAATTGGCTGACGGTCAACGGCGACGTCGTGAACGGCTTGGTTTCCTTGTTTCTGTTGCGCTCGCGCTCCGCTTTCATTTCCGCGAGTTTTTTGGTCTGGTAGGCATCAAGTTCGGCTTTCGCCTTTGCCTGCCGGGCATCGATCTCAGCCTGCCTGATTTCCTCGGCTGTCGGTGGCGGCGGCGGAGCAGGTTCGCGCGGGGGGCGAGGCGGTGCGTTGGGATCGCGCGGCGGGGCCGTCGGGTAGTCGGGCTCCATGGCATCGCGAAGCCGGTCATTGGCTCCGTCGGCCCATTCCTGCTCCCTGCGGAGACGTTCAGCGCGTGCTGCACGATCTCTGGCAGCTTGCGCTTCTGCGGCGGCCTGACGCGCGGCCTGAGCAGCCGCCTCGGCCTCGGCGGCCTGTCGTGCCGCCCGCGCCTCGTCGCGTTGCCGCATGATGTTATCGCGGTTGCGTTCGGCGGCAGGGGCCAGTTCGTCCAGCCGGGCGATATCGGCATCGAGCTGCGCTATCTCGGCGCGGAACCTTTCCTCTCTCTCATCGGAGACGCGCTCATACTGTTCGCGCCGCTCACGTGCCAGTTTTCTACCGAGTTCAGCGGCCTCGAGATTGACGGTGTTAATATCCTTCAGGCCCTTAGCCGAAAGCAGGATGTCGGTGATCGAACCGGTCCCGATCGCTGCCACCGTTGTAACGGCTCCAACCACATCTCCGGAGAGCGCGGCACCTGCGAGACCCAGCAGATCCAGGCCAAGGCCGAGATCAAAAAGCCCGGCGCCTGTCAGTCCCGTGCCGTTGAGCGCGCCTCCATACGTGCGTGTCAGCCTCGGCCCGGCACCTGACGAAAGGTTGGTTCCGGCCTGGTTCTGAAAATTCGCAAGTGAGGCCCCGACTGTATAACCGTTCATCCCGTTGCCGAGCACGGCCAGCCCGCCGCCAAGCACCGAACTGAAGGTGGGCATTCGCGATGCTGGTATAGCTTTTACCTCGGCGGCGATGGCCAAGCCCTCCTGACCGTACTGCGCGAGCTTTTGCTCGGCGATCCGGAAATCATAGGCCGCATCGGCAAACTCTTCAGCCAGACCAGCTTCAACGCGGTTGGGCACATACGTGTAGTTGGCCGGGTTGTTCAGCGCCGCTTCATAAGTTGAAATAGCCGTCTGGTTTCTGAACTGAGCGGCTTTGTAAGCATTATAGGCTTGTTGGCGAGCTGCAGATTTCTCTGCCGTCGACAGCGTGGAGCTGCCTCCCGGAGCATAACGGCGGAAGGCGTCGTCGAGATTGTTGGCTGCGGTCTGGAACTCCTGACCGGCCCGCGTCATGATGTTTTCGGCGTTGTTAAGGCTGTCGGATGCATTCCATGTGCCGCCCCGTGTTGCCTTGATCTGATTTTCAAGCTGCTCCACCCGCGCGGCCTTGGCATTGAGTTCTGTCGAAAGCGACTGTCCGCGGGCTTTGTAGGCGGCAAGATTGTTCTTTATAGCAATGAAAGCAGATTGCTCCTGCGGACTTCCGGCAGCGATGTTGGCCCAGGTGTAGGTGTTTCCCGCAAGACTCGTGCCCGTCGAAACGGTCGACATCGTTCCTCCGAGTCCGCCCCCTGTCGGACGCTCACTACCCCGGTTCCCATTGGTGCTGCCTCCGCTGGTGATACCGACATCATTCGCGCCGTTTTCGGCAATCGAGAACGCCATCACGTCGAGATTGGCGGCAAGAGCTACCGGTCTCTGATCGGCACTTCCAGCATCCGCAGTGAACGGGATGACATCGACGGCCTGCACGCTGAAATAATCATCATAGATCTCGGCGACCTGTGGAATCTCGCGGATATCCAGCATGGGCGCGCCGGTCTCGTCGGAGGCGAAGAAGTTGCGGATATAACGATAGGGACGTTTGACCCCGTTCGGCTCATCGGCAACCGAGCGCTGCAATGTGGCGCTCGTATAGATGTTGCCAAACCCAGGATCAGTCAGGGCAAAGCCCTCGCCCCAGTGCATCACCTTCGTACTGCCCGCAGCGGACATGAAGGCCGGTATGCGGTATTTCAGAAGCACCATCTGCTTGCCGTCATGCGTGAAATACTCACGGCTGAGGTCGATCTTCACATTCCCGCCGGTAAGTCCCTCGACGCCGAGTGCCGCAACCGGCATTTGCGCTGTCCAGCGCGCATCGCTGCCGAGCGCTGGCGCGTTGCCAAGCTGTTGCCGGACGAAGGTGTTGTGGAATTGCGCTACGTCTGAGTCGCCTTCAATCGTCTGCGTCTCGTAGTCGTAGAGCACGCCCATCTCGGCGGGACTGGTGTTTTCAAAACTGCTGACAGCGACGTTTCCGGGCTCGGTGATCACAACTGATCCATCGCCGAAATCCATCATCGTCCAGGACGTATTGCCCTGGCGCTTTCTGGCGAAGGCGGCGACCTGCGTATGGGAAAGCTCCTGCGAGCCATCGAATATCTGGGTGATCAGCCGCACATTGTAGCGGTTTGTCTCATCAACCCCTGAACTGGTTCCGACCGCTGTCATTGCGGGTGCTGCGAGCACATTTGCAGCCGGCGCCTGTGCACCAGGATCGGCTATTGCGAGACTGGTCGTCATTGCCACGAGCACAGTGAACGAGACCGTGCTGTGAAGCATTGTACGAAGGGGTAAAAAGCTGGTTCCGGAATGGCGTGTCATGATCAACGCTCCGTGCTGACGGTTGAAACGTATGTGAAATCGACGGTCGGGCGCAGGGCGACCACAGTGCGGGCTTCCGAACCATTGACGGTCCAGATATCCGGCGCGTCCTCCGCCGGAACGGGCGCGTTCTGTCCGAGCGTACTGGACCAGTTGCGCTCGTCGATGATGGCCTGCGCCATCAACGTTCGCGCCGCCATGGCCCCGTCAGTCAGTCCATTTTGGCCGAAGGGCATCGGATCGATGAACTGTGCCGCCCGGGCCGCGTCGCCGCGCTTCAGCGCATTGAGGAAGGACGTCACTATCTCTCTTTGCAAATCGACCGGGTCGGAGATGTCAGAAAAACGCACCTCGCGAACGGCCTCTCCGCCCAGCAAGGTTCGCCGTCCCACTTCATCGGCAGCGACCCCGGAAGCGGCGACGTTGAAGTTCGTCTGGCCGAGCAAACCAAAGAAGATTCCACGCGACTGACGGCGAGCGAGCGTCTCCAGAGACGCCAGCAATGAAGGCGGTGCGCCGCTCACATCATCAGTGGACGCGTCACGCAGGCGCCCTGCGTCAAAGCGTTCGCGCAGGACCTCACCGCCGAAGGGGGGCAGAAGCAACATGCTCCCCGGCCTGGCGGTTTTCCCGTCAGCACTGGCGGATCCGGAGATAACGGTCACATAGGCGACGTCGCTCGCATAGCCGACAATCCCGCTGAAGGCCTGCAGGTCAACGCTGCGGCCCGCAAAACTGACGCGCCCGGTCTGGTTCTCGACCATCAGCTTGCGACCGGTCTCCAGCGTGTTGAGTTGCAACTGCGGGCCCGACGTGACGCCAGCTTCCGTCGTTTGGGCGACACCGGCCTGACCCATGGTCAGGGTCAGTGCGACTGCCGCAGCGAACGCGCTTCCGGTCATGCGAAGTCTCGAATGTGCCATATGTTTGCCCTTGGTTCGTCGCCCCGGAAAGTGCTCTCTCAAACTCTTCAGAGACTCTCCCTTTCAATGAGAGGCGCGGCATTGAGAGAAACCGGGTCAAATTATTTTCAATTTGTTCGGGAGATTTACGAGATCCGAGACGCCGGGCCGGTTCAAAGGGCGGATGAGCGTGTTTTATTGCCTCGTGATCAGTCCGGCCGGTGAGAGTCCGGAGCCGACGTTCGTCGGCTTTGCAAAAGAGACCGTTTTTGCTTCATCTGGTTTTGGATTTGTTCAAGTCCCGCCAGCGGCCATCACCCTGCCGACTGCCGTCGTGCCCGTGTTCGCAGGACGCCGGTTCCCGTTGCAGACGCTGAAGCAGGTCTGACCGGCATCAAGCAGGATGTTGAACCATCCGTGGACCCGGTCTCCTGGATAGGGAGGTCAGTTCGGCCACCAGACGAACGCATCACCGGGCTCTGCGGTCTCAGCGCCCGACTTGTCGATCAGGGTCGGGTTTTCGATGGTATAGGGATAGAGAGCCGGAACGGCGTCTTTGTGATGAGCGTCAATCAAGCTCTGAAGCTCCATGCGCTTTTCCGGAGCGGACCCCGACAAGTCTGTCTCTTCGTGTGGGTCATTGGCCAGGTCAAACAGCCAGTTTTTTTTCTGGCGACCGTCCACGATCAGTTTCCAGTCTCCGGCCCGCACCACGCGGTGATAGCCGGACTGCCAGAACAATCCCTCGTTCTCGCGAACGATCTCTCCGGTGCTCTCCGCAAGCGGCAGAAGGTTGCGTCCGTCAATCATCACCCCGTCAGGCAAGTCCGCACCCGCCGCCGCCGCAATCGTAGGCATGAGGTCAATATGGGCGACCGGCGTTTGAATGCGGGTGCCGGGCGCGATCCTGTCCGGCCAGGATATGAACATCGGGACCCTTATACCGCCTTCGAACAGGGTGATTTTCCACCCGCGAAAGGGGGCATTGACGTCCGGCAGGCCGATATAGCCCGCGCCGCCATTATCGCTGGAGAGCAGGATCAGCGTGTTGTCAGCCAATCCCTCTTCCTCCAGCTTTGCCATGATTTCGCCGACGCTTCTGTCCAGGGCACGCACCATCGCGCTATAAACCCGAAGCCTGTGCGGTTCGATGTTGCCAACCGCATCATAGTCTGCGCGGCTTGCCTGCAAGGGTGTGTGGACACCCCAATGCGCCAGATAAAGAAAGAAGGGGCGGTTGCGGTTGGCTTCGATGACCTTCAGACTTTCATCCGTCCAGTAATCGGTCAGATACCCGCCCGGTTCGAACGGTTCGCCCATGTTGTAGCTGGTCTCGTATTGTGCTCGCGCCCAGAGAAACCGGTCAAGTGGATCGAATTCGAGCCGTGCATTGACGACATCGGGATGATCCTCCGGCAGGTACAGCATGTTGTCCAGCAGCAGGCTTTCGTCAAAACCCTGCGCGTTCGGGCGGCTCTCTTCGCTGCGACCCAGATGCCATTTGCCAATATGTACGGTGTGATAGCCGCGCACTTGCAACAGTTCGGCAATCGTCACTTCGCTGCCGGGCAGGCCCATATTGCCATAGTCCGGCAGGGCTTTTGCAGCCTCGCGATCAAATTCAACCGGTGGCAATGCCCCCCGATCCATCCGGTTCGAGATCGTGGCAACCACCTCTCCCAGACCGGGCGGCGTCGGTGTAAATTCAAACCCTGTCCGCGTCGGATAACGGCCCGTCATGAGCATGGCGCGGGACGGTGCGCAGGTCGCGTTTCCGGCATAGCCCTGCTCGAAAATCGCGCCGCGCGCTGCCAACGCATCAATGTTGGGCGTCGGCACACGCCCGCCGGCAACTCCGCCCCCGAAAGTCGAGAGATCGTTCATGCCCAGATCGTCAAACAGAATGACGATGATGTTGGGCGGTCGATCGTCGCCAATGCCGCTAGCGGTGGCCGGGCCCTCTTGCCAGACAATGTCACGGTTGGGCGCGACGTCGCCGCGGCTGTTTTCGACCGCTCGCAGGATCATTTCTGTTGGCAGAAAGCGGACCAAATCCTCTCGATTGACCCAGGCCAGGGCCCCGATCGCCATCATGATGAGTAAAAAGCCCGCAAGAAATCTTTTCCACATGACTCTAGGGTCCCTCTTGCAGCCGGTCAGTCTTCATGCGCGCCGGTTCCGCCGTCGCTTGACGAGGCCACTCACCCCGACCCATGCGCCAAAGATCAGTATCAGGATAACGAGACCGGCCGGTATGAGCAGCCAGCCATATCTCTCGCGCTGTTTTGCGCGGGCATTGTCGTGTACCTGGCGAATAGAGTCGTACCCGTCCGGCATCGCAAGAATGCCCATCCGGGTTTCGTAAGCGGCATAATCCGCCAGCATTCGTGCCAGGGTCTTAGGCTGCGTTGACGAAAGGTCCGTCGTTTCGCCCGGGTCTGCGGCAAGGTTATAAAGCCGCCATGTGCCATCGCCGACGGGCGGGACACTGCGGGTGATCTTGTAATCGCCGAGATACAGCGCTGAATTGCCGGACACCTCCATCGCCACCGGTTCGTCCGCGCCATAGGTATAGGCGGCCTGTCCCTGCAGCACCGGAACCAGACTTCGTCCGGTCATCGGCACCGTTCCGGCAGGGGCATCAGGGACCGTGCCCGCCAGTTCGAGCAGTGTCGGCATGACATCGGTGACCAGCGCAGCGCTCCCCACCCGTCCCGCCGGAATGCCGGGGCCGGCCATGATGAGAGGCACCCGCACACCGCCCTCTGTCGCATAAAATTTGTAGAGCGCACCGGGAGACGCCGCGGCGTTTGCCCATTCAGGCCCGATAAATCCCCAGCTTCCACGTTCACCGAGCCCTTCGCCGCCGACATGATAGCCATTCATGTGCATCCAGAAAGCCAGTTCCCAGTTGTCATCGCCGCGATTGGGTTCCGGACCGTTATCGGACGTCACCACGAACACCGTGTCGTCGTAATGGTTGTTGGCGTTCAGCCAGTCGATCAGACGGCCGATATGAACATCCATCGCTTCCATCATGCCCGCATTGAGCTGCATGCGCCGCGCATAGAGTTCGCGCTCTGCTGCGTCCATGGAGGCCCAGTCGCGCGCATCTTCCGGCATGGGGGCCAGCGGTGCGCCTGCGGGAACGAAGCCCAGTTCCTGCGCCCGCTGATGTTTGGACTTGCGCAAGTCATGCCAGCCCGCATCGTAAACGCCGTCGTAACCGGCGGTAAATTCAGGCGGAGCCTGCAGCGGAATATGGATCGCCTGAAACGCGACATAGGCCAGGAACGGTACTTCTGCGTCGCCGTCTTCAAGATAGTCTATCGTCTTGTCGACAATGAATTGCGAGGAATAGAAATCCTCTGGCAGATCCACGGCCTTGCCGTTCTCATACCACGGAGCGTCGCGATAGAACGGCATGTAGGACTTGTCTTCCCAGTTGTCCGCGCCGGAGGCATCGAGCGCGAAGGACCGGTCGAACCCGTGCGCGTCGGGAAGGTCGCCGGGCTGGCTTCCCATGTGCCATTTGCCAACCATGAGGGTCCGGTAGCCTGCGGCTCCGAGCCGGTCAGCAAGGGTCTCGATATCCGGTGCGAGTGCCAGTCCGTAGCCGGGCTGCCCTACATGTTCGGGCGGCAGGACTTCATGGATCGTCGCCACACCATTCCGGTGATTGTCGACGCCGGTCAACAACATGGCTCTGGACGGCGAGCAGAGCGGTGAGGACCGGTAATGGCTGAACATGGCGCCCCGCCGGGCCAGCGCATCGATATTGGGCGTGCGGGCCTCACCGCCATAAATGCCGAAATCCATCAGCGCGGCATCGTCTACGAGGATCACAACGAAGTTCGGCCTTGGGGGAGCCTCTTGCGCGAGCGCGGGCATCGTAAGGCAAACAGCAACCCCGAAGAGGATGCTTGATATACGGCGTCTCTTGCCCTGCGGTAACGCTTTTCGCATTTTCCCAGCCCCACACCAGATGCCCAGTGTAGGCGCAGACGCTGAACGCGCAAACCCCTTTGCATGGCTGGCAGTCCCGTTCGATCGGAACGATTGGCCGTGCAGCACCGTTGGTTCTGTTCACAAAAACAAAGGATCACGTCATGCGCATTCTGATCGCCGGCGCGACCGGTGACACCGGCAGCCAACTTACTCACATCCTCGCAAAGTCCGGACATTCGCCCGTCGCAATGGTCCGCGAAAGCTCGGATACATCCGTTTTGCCGGATGGCTGTGAAACAACGCAGGCTGACCTTTCAGATCTGCGCCGTGACGTGACCGATGGCATGGCCGCTGTGGTATTCGCGGCCGGTTCCGGCGGCGATACAGGCGAGGACATGACAGACAAGATCGACCGTGATGGCGCAAAGGCGCTGATCGATGCGTCCGTCAGATCCGGCGTTGCCCATTTCGTCATGCTGAGCTCAGTGGGCGCAGGCACGCCGGAAAAAGGCCCGGACGAAATGCGCCATTATCTGAACGCCAAGCACGCCGCCGACGAATATCTCAAGGGGTCCGGGCTGACCTACACGATCGTTCGGCCCGTTGCGCTCACCGATGACGGCGGCACGGGACAGATCGAGCTCTCCACAGGCCAGGTCAACGGTGACGGGATCTCAAGAGCCGATGTCGCCGCCGTTCTGGCCCGCGCCCTTGATGAGTCCGCCGCACGAAACGCCATTTTCCAATGCGCAAAAGGTGATGTGGCCATCAACCACGCTCTGGGCTCGCTCTGAGGCAAAGGCCGACAAGCGAAACAAGATGAACCCGGGGTGTCACTGCGATCACCCCGGATTCCTTCAGTCGTTCGCACGCCGGTCCGGTTCAGAATGAAATCCCGATGCCCAGACCGGCGGACATTTGCGAGGCGTTACCTGCCTGGTCCACGATTGGGCTGTCCGCGAAATCACCCAGCAATTGCCTGTACCCTGCATAGGCGAGCACGGAGATGCGTTCGCTGACAATATAGGTCCCCGTCACCGACGCCCCGATATCCTTCAGACCGCCAGCAGCGGTATATGGTGCCAGTCCGCTAAGGGTAGAACCGTCGGAAGTAACCGAGAAATAGGTGTCGGCATAGTCATCATCAGCAAAACCGACCGATGCGGTCGTTGTGACGAGCACGCGATTTCCGAGTGGCAAGCTGTAACCGATATCAGCTTCCAGAGTTTGCCCGTCATGCACGTCGCTGATATCGGCAAGCGTCTGCACACCGACCTTGATCTGGTCTCCAGGTGTGAGGACCGAGTTCTCTTTTGTAAGCCGCAAACACGCCGAGCTCGTAGGCGTCATCAATGACACCCAGCGCGCGGACCGGGATTGCATCAATATCCTCGTCACGTCCGAAGTTCAGATTGAGAACAGGACCTAACTCGAAATGCTCGCTGTCGAGCGTATTGGCCCGCAAGCTTGTGCCCTGAAGTGACAGATACCGGTTCCCGATCCTGATGTTGCCGGCAACGAGAGGAATAAGCCGCTGGTCGTCGGAGCCTTCGTATTCCGGGATCGAGGCGAAACCTCCGACGAACCCGCCTGTTAGCGTGTGCGATTCATCGCTGGTTCCGGCACGAGCATTCTGGGGTGAGAAAAGCACGCTCGCAGCGATGAAACCGACGAGGATATGGTTGGCAAATGTATACATTTTCATTCTCCTGAAGACGGCAAAAAGGGACCGGACCCGCCGCCGTCACTGCGGGCCGGAAAGACATTTTCGGTAAGAGGTTGTGGTCAGATCCCGGGGTCGGACCGGCGGCGATTTGAGCCAAGAAGGCCGAAACCTGTAGCGATCAGCCAGATACTGAGCCCCAGAAAGCCTGCGATGGTCGCGAACGAGAAGACGTCCCCGTTCCTGCCGAGCGCGATAGCCAGGCCTTCGCCGGTTCCGGCGGTAATTGCAAAAGCAGCGGCAATGCCAGTTGCACCCAGTGCGCGTCGTTTCTCCTTCAGCTGAAGTATCGCCAGCTGCAGCACGAAAAGAGCTGTCAGCAACTGCCCGATGTGCTCTCCGATAGCGACGCCGCCAAAGGCATTGAGTATGTCGAACGCACGCGCGGCATCAGCCTTGTCCGGGCTGGCTGCAAGCGATGGGATCACGAACACCCAGCGCGATAATCCAACCGCCTGACTGAGACCGGCCATCACCCCGGCAAGCGCCGCCCCGATCGCCAGTGCAGGATATCGCCGTAACCGCTCTCCTGTGATCGATAGCGAAACAGCGAGCGGAACCAGCGCGAGAGCTCCCAGCGTGAAGCCGTACCAGGCGAGCACGATCGCAGGTCCACCATCATGGAAACGCTGCAAAGCGAGTTCAGCTGGTTTGCGGAGAATTCCCGGATAATCGTAGAGGCTGGCCAGGACAGCGTAAGGAACGTTGAAACCGATCCCGAGCGCGATGGCGGAAACGCCTGAGAGGCGGCTTTCTCCACGACCGCCGGACTTCACCTCTTGTTCCCTCAAACGGTCAGGCGAGAGAGAAAGCCCACTGTATTCGGGAGTTGAGGAACGCGGCACGCTTGTCGAAATCGTCATGACAATCTCCTGTCACTGGTTGGTGACGTCGATATGTCACCGCTTGGTGATATACGCAACAGTTATTTGTCACCGACCGGTGAAAAATATTGAATGTGCGCCCGATGCGACGTATCGAGACCTCGTGGAGACTTTTGATATGGCGAGAAAACCTGCACCAGCATCACCCAGAGACAGGGTGGGTACCGAGCGTGCAATCCTGAATGCTGCCCGCGAGGTTCTCTCTGAAACCGGACCCTCAGGGTTCGGCGTCAACGCAATTGCGCGGCGGGCGGGATGCGACAAGCAACTGATTTACAGATATTTCGGTGGGCTGGATGGCTTGGTCGACGCTATCGGGGAAGACCTGTCCGGCTTGTTCAAGATCCTATTGTCCGAACCGGACGACAAGACGTGTGACACATATCCGGCCTTTGTGGAGCATCTGGTGCTTGCGCTCCTGGATGCATTTCGTTCATCCGATCTGCTGCTCAGGATCGCCGCGTGGGAAGTTCTCGACCCGACCCCCGTGACCAAGCGGCTGGCAATGGTTCGGGGCCAAGCACTCAATGAATGGGTTCAAGCGAGACGGAATACGTTAGCTATTCCCGCCGACGCGGACGCAGGGGCGATAAACGCTGTTCTGATAGCGGCCGTTCAGCATCTTGCACTTTCGGCACGGGCTATCGGAAGTTTCGGCGGCGTAAAACTGGAAGACGACAGCGATTGGGAGCGCGTCCGCGCGGTCATTTCCCGAATGGCTCATGCCGCCTATGCGTCCGACACACAGGTCTCTAGCGATAGCGCGGATACCGTGCCTGCGATGAAGCCGCCGCCGAGTACATGATCGGGCATGTCTGCATTGTAGAAGACGCAGGCCTGCCCCTTGGCGACACCCTCTTCCGGGTCGTCGAAGACGACGCCCGGCGCGCCCGCCACCACCCCGAAGCGTGCGGGCTTCGGTTCGCGGGTCGAGCGCACCCGTGCCAAAACGGCATCGCCGCGCGCACAGGTCTCGTCGATTGTCCCATCGCCCAGCCAGTTGATCTCCTGAACATGCAGCGCACCCGTCAATAGTGCTTCGCGCGGACCGACAATGACCCGACGTTCGCGTGCATCCAGCTTGACCACATAGAGCGGGTCTCCGGTCGCAACACCGAGTCCGCGTCTCTGGCCGACAGTATAGTGAATGACGCCTTCATGGGGACCCAGGACCCGGCCATCCAGATGCACGATCTCGCCGCCGCGTCCGGCACCGGGCCGCAAGCGTTCCACGATCTTCGCGTAGGATCCGTCCGGCACGAAACAGATATCCTGACTGTCGGGCTTGGCCGCAACCGGCAGGTCGAACCCTTCCGCCAGTTCGCGGACCTCGCTCTTGGGCAGATCGCCGAGCGGAAAGCGCAGATAGTCGAGCTGTTCCTGCGTGGTTGCGAACAGGAAATAGCTTTGATCCTTGCTGGAGTCGCGGGCGCGCATCAGACGAGCCCGGCCGGCCCCGTCAACTTCGCGGCGGATATAATGCCCGGTCGCCAGGGCGTCCGCACCGAGATCACGCGCCGTTGCCAGCAGGTCCCGGAACTTGACCGTCTGGTTGCAGCGGATGCACGGGATCGGGGTCGAGCCTTCCAGATAGCTGTCGGCGAAGTCTTCCATCACCTGTTCGCGGAACCGGCTTTCATAATCGAGCACGTAGTGGGGAATATCGATGCGCTCGGCGACGCGGCGGGCATCATGGATGTCTTGCCCCGCACAACACGCGCCCTTCTTCTGGATGGCAGCGCCATGGTCGTAGAGCTGCAGCGTAATGCCGACAACGTCATAGCCGTGCGCCTTCAGAACGGCTGCGGTGACGGAGCTGTCCACGCCGCCCGACATGGCCGCGACGACGCGCGTCTCCGATGGCGGTTTGGCGATTCCAAGAGAATTGACCCCGTCCGCCATCGGGCGGGGGGCAGCAAGCGTATCTGTCATGTTCGCGCTCCAGCGGGTTCAAGGGCCCGTGCAGTGTTAAGCGCGCGATATAGCGTCTGGCGCGCCAGATTGCCAGCGTGCCGGTTTGCGTCCGTTCCGTGCTTCTGCTGTCATGCGGGGCGATAATCAGAGGACGCCCCCGCCATGCCAGCCAGACAGCCGACCGCCGACCAGTTCCGCGCCTTTCGAGACGATCCACACGAAGGACCGATCTGCCAGGTCAACCTGTTGAAGTTCCGCGAGCGCGCGACCTATGACGAGGCGGACCCTGAACATGGCGACGGGTCGAGCGGGCGCGACGCCTATCAACGCTATGCAGATGCGTTCGGAGTGGCGGCAGCGGAGGTCGGCGGCACCTGTCTTCTGATGGCAGAGGCCGAGCGGTTCTTCATTGGTGACGGGGACTGGGACGCCGTCATGGTGATGCAGTTTCCGAACCGGAAAGCCTTCATCGCCACGCTGAACCATCGCGATTACAACGAGATGCACCGGCACCGGGAAGCGGGGCTTGCCCACCAGGACCTTGTGGTCACGCGGCCAAGTGTCGTCGCGGGAGATGCCTTGTAACAGGCTTCGTGTTTCATCGCGTGGAAGGATAAAAGTTTTAGAAACCAGCCTGCCGCGACGTCAGGTTTGCGCTTGGTGAACCTGACGTTCATTCCGGTGCAAATTGCAGGAACGCAGCGGGCATTCCTGCGTTGGCAGACTTACCGGATCCATCCCGGGATTCTCCTACCCACGGAAACGTAAATCATGACCATTCTTGTTCAGGTCGAGTTGAACTACAAACTCGACGGGCCTGTAGACATAATGCTCAAGCTGGAAGCTGCAGAGCTGCCCGAACAGTCCGTTGTTCATTGGGAGATCGATGTCGGCCAGTGTGAGCATCTGGCCCGTGTACCGGCGGACGACATGATTGGCGAATGCGTATGGCTCAGAACCAGCGGCGACATGCAGGTGAAGTACTCTGCCGAGGTGCAGATCAACCGCATTCTGACAGACTACAGAACGCTTCCCCAGGTTCCGGTGCATCAGTTGCCGGGACCGACCGTGTCGTATCTGAACGAGTCCCGATACTGCCCGTCCAACCAGTTCATGAACTTCGTAAAGACCAAATTCGCTCAATATGAAGGCGGACAGAAAGTCGGGGCCCTGTGTGACTGGGTGTTTGAAAACATTGAGTATGTGCGCGGCTCCAGCGATGCAAACACCACCGCGCAGGATACGTTTACGGACCGGCGCGGCGTCTGTCGTGACTTTGCTCACCTGTTGATCACGCTGGTTCGGGCCGCGGCCATTCCGGCCCGTACCGCCAGCGTCTATGCGCCGGGCGTCGAACCGCAGGATTTTCACGCGGTGGCCGAAGTTTTCCTCGGCGGCGAATGGCATCTGGTGGACCCGACCGGCATGGCCATGGAGTCTGAAATGGTAAAGATTTGCATCGGGCGCGATGCAGCCGATATCGCGTTTCTCACCGCCTACGGCCCGATCGAGAGGGTCAGCCAGTTCGTTTCGGTTTACAGATCAAACGACATACCCGCCTTCAACCCGTTACCCCGCGAGCTCCTGCCCGTCAGCTGACGTTTGGATCCCGTCAGATTGATGGGCGGCGTATTCCATTGATATGCGCTACAGCCGCAGGCAGTCTGACAATAGGTCCACTATTTTTGCGGGGAACCCTTCATGAGCCTCTATACCCTCTATGGTGCCCTCGGTTCGCCCTACACCCTGAAAGTACGTGCAGCCCTGAGAGCGCGCCGTATTCCGCACGTTTTCGTGCCGCTGACAGCGAAGAACCGGGCGGAGGTCATGCGGCATGTGAAGGTACCGGTCATCCCCGTACTGCATACCCCTGAAGGGGAGTGGCTGAACGACTCCACGCCTATCCTTGCACTGCTGGAAGAGCGATTTGCCGACCGGTCGCTCATGCCGCCTGCCGGTGCAGCAAGGTTTGCTGCCCTGCTGATCGAGGACTATGCCGATGAATGGCTGACCAAGACGATGTTTCACTATCGCTGGGCCCGCGATGTCGACGCCGACACCATGTCCAAATGGCTGCTCTTCGACAGTTTGCCGGGTGCGGGCCGGGACGAGATCGAGAATGCTGCCAAAGGCTTCCGCGAACGTCAGGTGTCACGCATGCCGATTGTCGGCTGCACACCGGAAAACGCAAAAACAATAGAAGACTCCGCCAACGGCGTGCTGGCCAGTCTGCAAGACGCGGCTCTCAAGGGGCCTTTTCTCTTTGGCTCACGACCATCCGTGGCCGACATGGCCATTTTTGGTCAGTTCAGCCAGCTCGCCACAGATCCGACGCCCCAAGTCATGATGCGGGAAGATTATCCGTATGCGTATCGCTGGATCGCCATGACTGATGATGCCTCGGGGCTTGAGGGCAGTTGGGCAGACGAACCTCTGAACCTCCCATGGGTATCCGACCTGATGGCGCGGATCGGTCGTGACTATCTGCCGTTTCTGGCAGCGAATGCGTCAGCACTGGAAAAAGGCGAGCCGACGTTCACAGTCCGGATCGATGGCAGCGACTTCTCACAGGGCGTATTCAGCTATCAGGCCAAATGCCTGAGCGTGCTGCGGTCGCTATATTCCAGGCTCGATACGTCGTCACAGGAGACGATTGACGGGCTGCTCGGGCCCATTTTGACGTACTGCGCAGCTGATACAAAGCGCGAGGGTTTACGCGAGGGGGTGAATGGGCCTATGTGCGCCGCAATAAAAGCTACCGCACGCAAGGATGTATAGACGCCTGTGATCCTTACCATGATGAGAGCCAAACTGCACCGCGCCTCGGTCACGCAGTGCGACCTTCATTATGAAGGGTCGGTCTCCATAGATCAGGATCTCCTCGATGCGTCCGGCATACTGCCAAACGAGCAGGTCCATATCTGGAACATCACCAATGGCGCAAGGGTCATGACCTATGCCATCGAGGCCCCACGCGGGTCGCGTACCATTGGCATCAACGGCGCTGCCGCGCGCTATTTCCAGCTTCAGGACCGTGTCATCATCACCACGTTTGCTCAGATGCCGGCAGAAGACGCCCGCGGCCATGAACCGACGGTGGTTCTTCTTGACGAGCACAACGAAATCCTCAGACCTGCCGAGCCCTAGGGTAAACCCCGCAGACCCCCCCCTCAGTCGAGATGCGCGCGCAAGGCCGCAGCCATCGCAAAAGGCGCGATCGCGAGCGCTGCAAGTGCTCCGGCGAAAACGAACAGAACCGGCGCTGTTACCGGGTCGCTTTCCCCGATACCCGACAGAACCTCTGCACCGAAGATCACCGTGGGAACGAAGAGCGGCAAGACAAGCAAGGCTACAAGTGCGCTCGAACGGTTCAGCCCGGCCGTCAACGCCGCGCCGACACCGCCCCAGAGGTAAAATGACAGGCTGCCGGTGAGAACCACCGCAATGGCCGACGGGCCTGTCAGTCCGGGCGCTGCCATCAGGAGCCCGGCCAGAGGCACGGCGAGCGACAGGGCCAGACCGGAAATCGCCCAATGGGCCAGGCACTTGGCCAGAACGACGAGTTCCAGCGGAACAGGAGACAGCGCCGCCAGCGCGACCGCGCCGCATTCCAGATCGGCCTGAAACATTCGCTCCAGCGTGAGAAGCACGCCCAGAGCGGCTGCCAGCCAGCAAAGCCCCGCAGCCAGTGAAGAAAGCCTCGCCGCCTCGCCGCCAACGCCCAGCGGGACCAGAAGCAGCGTCGCCAGAAAGAAGAGAACCGGAAGAAGCGCGCCCGATCCGCCCGCCCATGCGGCACTGGCCTCACGCAGAAAGACAGCTGCGAACGCCTTCACGGGAGATAACTTTCCAGCGCAAGCGACCGTGTCGGCGTGACGGGAAGCGGGTCATGCGTGGCACAGACCGCGATCCCGCCCGCCGCCAGATATGTCTCAAGCAGCATCCGCAGCACCTCATCGCCTTCTTTATCCAGCGCTGCACCCGGCTCATCCAGCAGCATGAGCGGCGCACTGACCAGACGTGCGCGGGCCAGCGCAAGGCGTTTGCGCTGACCTGCCGAAAGCCTGCCGCAGACAAGGTCTGCGAATGGCTCCAGCCCAACACTTTTCAGCACGTCTGCAACCGAGTTGACGGGCACGCCGGAAAGCTTCGCAAAATAACGAAGATGACCGCGAGGTGTTTCGCTGTCACGAAAGCCGGGAAGATGACCGGCAAGATGCAGCGGAATATCGTCGCGCGGGGTCTGGCGCATGGCCGGGCGGCGTATCGAGCCTGCCGGAACGGATACCAGTCCGGCAATCATGCCCAGAAGCGTGGTCTTGCCGGACCCGTTCGGCCCGGTCAGTTGCAGGCAGTCTCCCGGCGCAAGCGTCAGATCCAGCCCGGCAAACAGGACGCGGTCTCCGCGCCTCGCCGCGACGCCTTTCAGGGTGAGCTTGGCGGTATCTGCATTCTTTGAGGGTTATCCTGCATCGACCCTCTCTATCGCGGGTCCGGGCCGGAGACAAAGGGAGGAAGAGGAAATCTCGGGGGTCGACACCGTATGTCCTCTTGCGCGCGAGGAGCCAGAACTACGAACATAACGTTAGCAGCTTTCAATTCCGTTCTGCTATTTGGGATTGTAATCGGCACTCAAAATACGCTTAGCAGGCGGCAGGAAAAAGCTTTAAAGAGCCTAAGAGAAGATATTTTTCTAAGAACACGGTTTTTAGGCGATATGAATTGCATAAGCGCCTCAAAGGTCGTATTATAAGCTCATCATCCCTCGGAGATTTATAAATGACCGTCAACACCCCACCCCCTTCGCCGCGCCTACTGCAAGACTTGGCGCGGTGCTCCCCGCCTGCCGCCGCGTTTAGTAAATGGTTTAGTTCTCGCAAAAACGGTGCAACCGAAACCAATGTTTCGGTTGCCGTGACGAAGACAGGTGTTAAGAAAAGCGAGATTCTTGCGCTCTTTAGGTTATTCGAGTACATGAAGCTTGGTAGATTTGTTGTAGGCAGGCATGGTTATGAAAGTCGATTTGTATGGTATATAAGTCCTAAGTCTATTTTCCGTAAATCCGGAGAAAAATAGATGTCGAGTTCTATCCCATCAACATTAGAGTTCAAACTTAAAACCCTTTACGATGGCGACGATCATGCTAGAGAATTCTTTAATGCAATGAGTCAAAAAGTTCGTTTTAGTAATGAAACAACAGCGGAAAAGGCCGAAAATTGCACGAGCTTAAGCTACAGTGATGTGTTAGCTCTTTTTAAAAGACTTGATAAGATCGGGGCCGGCGACTATCTCGTTGGCCGTAGAGGCGCGGCTACGAGGATTGTATGGAAGCACAGTCTGAAGGAAATGGTCGAGATCGCAAGGGCGAGGGGAGAAAAAAGCGCTCGAATGGGTTCTGGAGAGAAAAAGGGCCGATCCGATGCATCGAAACTCCAGCCTGTGGACCACAGCTTCATACTTCGCGAAAATTTTAAGGTGGCTCTAAGGCTGCCTGTGGACTTGAACGCTTCTGAGTCCGAACGCCTTTCTGCCTGGGTAAAGACGCTTCCTTTCGACAAGCGCGGCTAACCAAATCGCTCCAAGGCCGTTTTCATGAGCTTTTGCTTTCAAGGTTCATTATTGAAACCTGATTTTGTGAATTTTGCCCGCCCTTCCTTCCCCGCAATAATTTGCTCAAACGCGCGAGCGGGCTTATCTAGGCGGCAGTGATACCCGACCGCAGCGCAGTACCCCTCCCGTGCGCGCCGCCCTCCAGACGAAGGACCCCGCCCATGGCGTCGATCAACAGCTTCAAATCCCGCAAGACCATGACCGTTTCAGGCAAGGAATACGCCTATTTCAGCCTGGAAGCGGCCTCCGCGAACGGGCTTGGCGATGTCTCGCGCCTGCCCGCCTCGCTGAAGGTGCTGCTGGAAAACATGCTGCGCTTCGAAGATGGCAAGACGGTCACAAAGGCAGACATTCAGGCCTTTGCCGACTGGCTGACACACAAAGGTACCGACAAGCACGAGATCGCCTACCGCCCTGCCCGCGTGCTGATGCAGGATTTCACCGGGGTACCGGCCGTGGTCGATCTGGCGGCCATGCGCGACGCGGCGAAGACGCTGGGTGCCAATGCCGACGCCATCAATCCGCAGGTTCCTGTCGACCTGGTGATCGACCATTCGGTGATGGTCGACTATTTCGGCGGCCCGAACAGCATGGAGAAGAACGTTGCGCGCGAATACGAGCGCAATGGCGAGCGGTACGAGTTCCTGAAATGGGGCCAGAGCGCCTTCCGCAATTTCCGCGTCGTGCCACCCGGAACCGGCATCTGCCATCAGGTGAACCTCGAATACCTCGCCCAGACCGTCTGGACGCGTGAGGAAGACGGCGTCGAGTACGCGTTCCCGGACACTTGCGTCGGCACCGACAGCCACACAACCATGATCAACGGTCTGGCCGTTCTAGGCTGGGGCGTTGGCGGGATCGAGGCCGAAGCCGCCATGCTCGGCCAACCGATTTCCATGCTGATCCCGGAAGTGATCGGCTTCAAGCTGACCGGCAAGATGACCGAAGGCGCGACCGCGACCGACCTGGTGCTGACCGTGGTGGAAATGATCCGCAAGAAAGGCGTTGTCGGCAAGTTCGTCGAATTCTACGGGCCCGGCCTTGCCAATCTCACGCTGGAAGACGTGGCGACCATCTCCAACATGGCCCCCGAATATGGCGCGACCTGTGGCTTCTTCCCGGTCGACGGCGAAACCATCGACTATCTTACCGCGACGGGCCGCGAGGCCGACCGCGTGGCGCTGGTCGAGGCCTATGCCAAGGAACAGGGTCTTTGGGGCCCGGAGATGGAAGAGCCGGTCTTCACCGACACGCTGGCGCTCGACCTCGGCGATGTGCGTCCATCCATTGCAGGCCCGAAACGCCCGCAGGACCGCATCGCGCTGGACAAGGCTGCCGACGCCTTCGCGACCGCCATGGATACCGAGTTCAACCAGATCGACGAGAGCGCACGGCGCGTGAAGGTCGAGGGCACCGACTATTCGATCGGCCATGGCGACGTGGTCATCGCTGCCATTACCTCCTGCACCAACACCTCCAACCCGTCGGTGATGATCGCCGCCGGTCTGGTGGCGCGCAATGCGCGCAAGCGCGGCCTGCAAGTGCATCCGTGGGTGAAGACCTCACTCGCGCCTGGGTCACAGGTGGTGACCGATTATCTCATCCGCGCCGGTCTGCAGGACGATCTGGACGCGCTTGGCTTCGATCTGGTGGGCTATGGCTGCACCACCTGCATCGGCAATTCAGGACCGCTGCCGGACACGATTTCCAAAGCCATTCACGACGGCAATCTCGTCGCCGCATCGGTCCTCTCCGGAAACCGGAACTTTGAGGGCCGGGTCAATCAGGACGTACGCGCCAACTATCTGGCTTCCCCGCCGCTGGTGGTTGCCTATGCGCTGGCCGGCAGCATGAACATCAACTTGACCGATGATCCGGTCGGCTATGACAATGAGAACGAACCGGTTTATCTGCACGAGATCTGGCCGAGCTCGCAGGAAATCGCCGACATCATGCGTGAAAGCGTAACGGCAGAAATGTTCGCGTCTCGCTATGCCGACGTCTTCAAGGGCGATGACGCCTGGCGCTCCATCGAGATTTCCGGCGGACAGACCTATGACTGGCCGCCCACATCGACCTATGTGCAGAACCCGCCCTATTTTGCGGGCATGACCATGGACCCGGATGCTCCGGGCGATGTGTCAGGCGCGCGCATACTGGGTCTGTTTGGCGACTCCATCACCACAGACCACATCTCTCCGGCTGGCAATATCGCGCTCAACAGCCCGGCGGGCGAGTATCTTAAATCGCATCAGGTTCCGCCATTGGAGTTCAACTCCTACGGGGCTCGCCGCGGCAATCATGAAGTGATGATGCGCGGTACCTTCGCCAATATCCGCATCAAGAACCAGATGCTGGACGGGGTCGAGGGCGGCTATACGAAACTGCCCGACGGCACGCAGATGCCGATCTATGACGCCGCCATGCACTACAAGGCTGAAGGGCGCGATCTGGTCGTGTTTGCAGGCGAGCAGTACGGCACCGGCTCGTCACGCGACTGGGCGGCGAAGGGTACCATCCTGCTCGGTGTGAAGGCTGTGATCGCAGGCTCGTTCGAGCGTATTCACCGCTCCAACCTGATCGGTATGGGCGTCTTGCCATTGCAGTTCCAGTCCGGCGAAGGCTGGGAAGAGCTTGGTCTGACAGGTGCTGAAACCGTATCGATCTCGGGCGTTGCCGACATCAATCCGGGCCAGACCCTGCCGGTCGAGATCACCATGGCGGACGGGTCGGTCAAACGGGTCGAGACACTGGTGCGGATCGATACCGAGAACGAACTCGACTATTTCCGCAATGGCGGCATCCTGCACTACGTGCTGCGTAATCTGGCCCGCGAGGCGGCCTAGCTGATCGGTTCGGTATTGGAGTGGGCCCCACCAACCCTTACTTGGAAGGGTTGGTGGGTCTCTTCCCTGCCGGTGTTCTAGGCGCCGGTTCTCCAGTGTCGGCGCAGGACTGTTGCATGGAGCCGCTTCACGCTCTGCGTTCCCCTTCAAGGGAAAGCCGGTGCTGCTGCGCTCTCGCATTTCGACACGCTCAATGTGACAGCGCTCGGACCACTCACACTCATCCCGAGCGCAACACTGCTCTGATGCTGAGCGTACCACCGCTCTCATCATCGCCGATTTCATTGCCCCTCACGAATAAAAAAAGGGCCGCATGAGCGGCCCTTCTTCATTCATATTCTCAGGGCCAAAACCCTAGAAGTTGACTTTCGCCTCGACGCCGAAGAGCTGCGGGAAAGCAGGATAGACGGCGATGTTGCCGGTCTGCTCGGGCACGCCGAATGACGAGAGGTTGTAATACTCGTCGGTGATGTTCTCACCAAAGACGGAGAGTTCCCAAAGTCCGTCCGGATCACGCACACCTACACGTGCACCCAGCAGCAGATAGCTGTCATTGGCAGTCAGGTCGCGCTGACCCGGCGCAGGGCTGGTGAACACCTCGTCATTGTAACGGGCATTCGCGTGGAACAACAGCTCAACTGCATCGCTGATCGGGTAGGTATAGGTGCCCGATGCCGTCAATGCATATTCCGGCGTGTTGGTGAGCTGAACGCCTTCTTCTGCAATCAGGAGAATACCGCCGGTGCCGGTTGGCACGCTCACATCGGACTTGCGCTCGGCTACATTGTAGATGAAGCCGCCCTGCAGGGTGAGGTTATCCGTCGGGTTGGCCGCAACGTCGACTTCAAGACCGTAGCTCTCGACATCCACGTTGAACGTACGGAAGTTGATGCCGGTGAAGAAGTTCTCCTGGAAGTTCTTCACATCCGAGAAGAACAGGGCACCGTTCACGGTCATCATGCCGTCGAGCAGGCTCGACTTCACGCCCAGTTCGTAGGCATCGACGGTTTCGCCTTCAAACTCCAGATCGTCGGTCTGTGGCCCGTCACCGCCGAAAAGGACACTGTCAAAACCGGACCGGTCGAGGTTGTAGCCGCCCGACTTGAAGCCGCGTGAATAGCCTGCATAGACGTTGAGATCGGAATTGAAGGCGTAGGCCAGTTTGGCCGTGCCGGTGAACTCGTTCTCTTCGCGTGTATCAGCGTAGGTGCCATTGAACTCGGTGTTGACTGCCGGGTTGCAAACGAGGCCCGAAAGCGCGCCGAGAGCCCCGACAATTGCGGGGTTGGCGGCCAGGAAGTCACAGGCCGGAACCACGGAGACGAGGTCGGCACTGAGCTCTTTCTCTTCGTAGTTATAGCGTCCGCCAAGCGTGGCCGTCAGCTGGTCGGTGATCGCAATTTCGTTGTGGGTGAACAAGGCAAGCGCCGTTGTTTCCACGGTGTAGGAATCGGACTGCTGGCCTGCGCCTTCCGGCGTACCTGGCAGAAAGATCGGGATCGGCGTGCCGGTCGCCGGGTTGATGATCGGCGCGCCGGTGACCGGGTTGCGGACAATACCAAGCGCAGGAGGTGTTCCAGCCGTTCCGGTCGGCGTGAATGCGAACGGCAGCGTTCCGAACAATTGTGCGCCAACAGCACCGGCCGTTACCAGATCGGTGTAGAGGTCAGCCTGCGAGCCAAAACGGATCGTGTCGTCATAGCCCAGTTCCTGATCAAGGAAGAACGCACCGACGAGCCAGTTGACCCGGCCGTAATCGCCCTGCAGACGGAATTCCTGAGTAAAGGTCGTGTCCTCGATGCGCGTGCCGTCACGGTAGGCGCGGTCGATGCCCGAGAAATCCACGTCCTGATTACGCGTGGCTTCCCATTCGCGGTAGGCGGTGATCGACGTGAAGTTCATGTCGTTGATGCGGCGATTGTACTCTGTCGAGACGCCCCACTGATCGACGTCTTCCTGGTAATCACGGCCAGGCGAAATTGCGACCTGGTAGGCTTCCGGATTATTGGCCGGCAGACCGATCAGGCCCGCAAGACCTGCTCCGGTGTTGACGGCAGCAGCAAGTGGACCCGCAGCAATATTGACGGCTGTACAGCAGTTTTCATCCGCATGAGATGTGTCAACGATGATCCGCAGATCGGAGTTGTCGCCCTCATAAGCGAGCTGACCATTGATGAAATAGCGATCAACATCATTGAAATCTTCGCCGGTATTGATGTCGTTGATATAGCCTTCACGGGTCCGGTATTTCGCGTCGATACGGGCGGCCCAGTTTTCAGCGGTGGCACCTGTGATGTGGCCGCCGACGTAATAACCGTCAAAGCTGGTTGCGCCGACATAAATCTGCTTTTCGGCTTCTGCCTTCGGACCAGCGGTTTCGATCGAGACGACACCAGCGGAGGTGTTGCGGCCGAAAAGCGTGCCCTGCGGGCCACGCAGGACTTCGATGCCTGCAAATTCCGGCGTGTCGGATAGCGCGATACCTGTCCGGGTGCGGTAGACACCGTCGATGAAGATGCCGACAGCAGGCTCAAAACCGGGGTTGTTCGAGCCGGTGCCGATACCGCGAATGGAAATCGAGGTGCCCGATGCCGAGCTTTCGGTCTGGGTAATGCCGATGGATGGCGCAAGCTGCTCGAGATCGCCAAGCGCGTTGAAGCCGGAATCCTCGAAAAGCTCCGGCGAGATGACGGTCACAGCGACAGGAACGTCCTGGACTGTTGCGCCTTCGCGGCGGGTCGCGGTCACCTGGACTGCGTTCAGCCGACGAGATGTTTCTGTGGTGGCCTGTGGTGTGTCAGCAATTGCGTCCTGTGCAATAGCGGCCGGGGCAGCGAAGCTCATCAGCGCTGCAGCGCACGTACCGAGCGCGAGAGCTGAAACCGTACCGCGCGAACCGGCCTTGGCCAGTTCGGTTTTCATCTTTGCCATTCTTTTTGTTCCGATATCATGGAGTTTATGAGGGCATTTCTCCCAGCGCTCACATATCGGAGACCGCTTGACGATCAAGCACGTTTAGTCAGCAACAGATTGCATTTTACCAAAGTGTGGCGAAGATGATACATTGTTGCACTGCAGTATTCGCTAGTGCAGCATTTTTCTATTCAGCCGCTTGCAGGCCGGTTTCACGTTCCGCTTCAAGTGCAGACAGATACTTTTCCGCTTCCAGAGCCGCCATGCAGCCCATTCCAGCCGCCGTTACGGCCTGCCTGTAAATCTCGTCGGTGACGTCACCTGCTGCAAAGACGCCGGGGATACTGGTCGCCGTCGAACCGGGCCTGGTCTCGATATAGCCGTTCTCGCGCATGGGAACCTGACCGCGGAAAAGCTCCGTTGAGGGGGCATGCCCGATCGCGATGAAAACACCGTGAGTGGCAAGCTCAGTTACGTCGCCGGTCTCGGTATTGCCAAGCCGTACGCCTGTTACACCCAGCGGCGTTTCTGTCCCCAGAACTTCCTCCAGCTTATGGTTCCACATCACCTCGACTTTCGGGTGGCGGAACAGCCTGTCCTGCAGGATTTTCTCGGCACGTAGTTCGTCCCGCCGGTGTACCAGAGTGACCTTCGAGGCGAAGTTGGTCAGGAACAGGGCTTCCTCGACGGCCGTATTGCCGCCGCCTATAACCACGACATCCTTGCCCCGGTAGAAAAAGCCGTCGCAGGTTGCGCACGCGGAAACGCCGAACCCCTGAAACTTCGTCTCGCTTGGCAGACCGAGCCATTTGGCCTGCGCGCCGGTTGAGATGATGATGCTGTCCGCTGTATACGTCTTGCCGCTTTCGGTGACGGCGGTGAAAGGCCGGTTCTGCAGGTCAACGGAGGACACATGATCCTCTATCACCCGCGCGCCCATGGCTTCGGCATGTTCGCGCATCCGCACCATTAATTCGGGGCCCTGTACCTCTGTATCGCCGGGCCAGTTCTCGACTTCAGTGGTGATGGTCAACTGCCCGCCCGGCTGCAGTCCGGCGAGGATCAGCGGCTTGCGCATGGCGCGCGCAGCATAGATCCCGGCTGTATAACCTGCCGGGCCGGACCCGATTACAAGAATGTCTTCGTGCGGTTCGCTCATCGTCTGCCTGCTTTCTGCACGGCAGGCGGTCTTTCGCAGACCCGCCATGCCGGAATGATTCCAGACCGCCAGTATGGGGATGCGCGGCCTCCAAGAAAACCCTTCACGGAGCCACGTGTTTTCTGAGCCTCAGGGGGGCGGCAGTACTCAGACAGTTTCGCCTGTGAGACCGCCGACATGACAGGTATCGGCCGGGTCGTCGGGACATTCCAGTTCAATCGTCGCGTGCTGGATACCGAACCTGTCCGCAAGACGCTCGCGCACGTCAGGTACGATGTCGAGCGCCTTTTTCGGGTCGTCCGTGATAAGGTGCAAGGTGATGAAACGGTCCTCGCCGGTCATCGTCCAGGCGTGAACATGGTGCACCGCCCGAATACGTTCGTAGTGTTCGGTCAGGTCCCGGGCAATCTCTGCGGCGTCAATACCGTGCGGCACACCTTGCAGAAGAATATGTGCGGACCGCCGGATCACAGGCCAAGCCGTAAACAGGAGAATGACGGCGACACCGGCCGAAAGGATCGGGTCGATCGTCGTCCAGCCGGTCTGCCAGATCACGATGGCTGCAATAATCGCCGCGACCGAGCCCAGAAGATCGCCCATCACATGCACAAGAGCGCCGCGCATGTTCAGGTCATGCTCGTGATCGCCCCCGGAATGCATCATCGCAAACATGGCGATATTGACGGCCAGTCCGCCCATGGCGACCCAGAACATGATGCCTGACAGAACCGGTTGCGGGTCGAGCAGCCGGGTCGCGGCCTCAATGAGAATCCATGCAGCCAGCCCGATCAGGAGTATCCCGTTGGCGAAAGCGGCCAGAACCCGGAACCGCGAGAAGCCGAATGTGCGGTTCGGGTCTGCCGGACGCTTGGCAAGGTGATAGCCCACCCAGGCAAGCGCCAGACTGCCCGCATCGGTCAGCATATGCGCGGCATCGGCCAGAAGTGCCAGAGAGCCGGAAATCACGCCGCCGATCACTTCTGCAAACATGAAGAGGAAAGTGATCACCGCCGCGATTGCGACCTTGGTCTGGGCAGAACTGCCGCCATGCTCGTGATGAACATGGTCTGCATGTCGGTGAATGTGGCGCTCGGTCATAACCTCAACCTAGTGCGGAATGCGACCGGTGAAAAGCGCAACGAAAACAATGAGAAAGCAAGTGATAAGCATTCGCGACTGCGCGCGTGATAACGTATCGCCCCAAGCCGGACTGGAACGGCCCGTTCAATCGTTGCCGTCATCCGTTTCGCTCTGCGTCCCGTCATAGACCAGAAGATCGGCCGGCTGGCAGTCCAGCTCCCGGCATAATGCCTCCAGCGTCGAAAATCGAACCGCCTTTGCCTTGCCGGTTTTCAGGATGGAAAGATTGGCCAGCGTCACGCCAACACGGTCGCTGAGCTCTGTCAGCGACATACGGCGGTCCAGAAGGACGCGGTCGAGAGTGACACGGATCGTCATCGGCGGCTCAGATCGTCATCTTTTCTTCTTCGCGGAGGCGGGCCCCTTCGGCGAAGACATGGGCCAGAACCCACAGGATGATCACGGCAACCCAGGCGGCCAGATTCACGGGAAAGCCGGTTGCCACCGGCATGTCGAGAAGTCTGGCGGCAAGGCCAATGGCGCTGCGCGCAATCTCCATTCCGGCGACGATCAATGCGAGGCTTCGCAGCCGCCCGGCATTCTCTGGCACGAAAGGGTCGCCCGCAATCAGCGTCTTGAGAATACGGCGAAGCTGACGTGCCATCAGGATAATGCCGGTGAAGACTATGAACAGGATCGCGATGCCAACAAAATATGTGCCTGTGGTAACCGGCACATATCCTTCAAAGCCCGGGCGCACGAATTCGCCGCCGGAGAGATCGATGAAGACAGCAAAGGCCAGCACGGCAGCTGAAAAGATGAAACCGGCCCAGCCCAGAACGATCAGTATGATCATAGCGATATCGAGGAGTGAGGCAACCGAATGGCGTCCGAATGCTTTCAGTCCTGCCATCTGCCCCTACCCTGCGCCGGTTGCCGGTCCGGCGCACGTCTGCGCTCTGGACCTCATCGCCATCAGCATGACAAATATGCATCCACCTGTCATCTGATTTGCTGCCAAACGACGAAACTTGATTGATTAACGGCAAACCAGCTCCTGCGACACCAACCGGATGCCACTGACCATGACCCGAAGACTGACCGGCAAGACACTGATTGCCGCGACCCATAACGCCGGCAAGGTGACCGAACTGAAAGCCTTGTTCGAGCCGCTTGGCTTTGATGTCCGGTCGGCTATCGACCTGGGCCTGCCCGAGCCCGAAGAAACCGAGGATACATTTACCGGCAACGCCGAATTGAAAGCACTGGCGGCCGCCAAAGCAACCGGAGAGCCCGCCTTGTCTGATGACTCGGGGTTGTCAGTTGCGCCACTGAACGGTGATCCGGGGATCTACTCGGCACGCTGGGCCGGAGAACCGCGCGACTTTTATGCGGCGATGGACAAAGTTCGCACCGCCCTGGAAGAAACCGGCAGCGACGACAGATCGGCCAAATTCGTCTGCGCCCTCGCCCTCGCCTGGCCGGACGGCCACACGGAAGTGTTCGAAGGTGAAGTTCACGGCGAGCTGGTTTTTCCGCCGCGCGGGACCCGTGGGTTCGGCTATGATCCAATCTTCATCGCAGATGGCGAAACCCTGACGTTCGGAGAAATGGACCCGGATCGAAAGCACGCGATGAGCCATCGCGCGGCAGCTTTTGCGAGGCTGCGCAGCTCGCTTCTGACGGGCGCGTGACCGCGGCACCGCTCGCGATCTATCTGCACTGGCCGTATTGCCGGGCAATCTGCCCGTATTGCGATTTCAACGTCTATGCCGCCAAAAGCCGCGATCCGGCCCCCCTGCTGGAAGCGCTCACACGCGATCTGACACGTCACCGTGAGCGTATCGGGGCACGTGATGTCTCCTCAATCTATTTCGGAGGCGGCACACCGTCATTGATACCGCCCGTTGGCATGGAAGGCATTATCGCGCAGATCGATAGGCTCTGGGGCCTGTCGCCTGCCTGCGAGATCACGCTCGAAGCTAACCCGGAAGACGTTACCGGAACCTGCCTGAAAAACTGGCGAGGCGCTGGCGTGAACCGGCTCTCGCTCGGTGTACAATCGCTTGACGATCACGCCCTGTCGTTTCTCGGGCGGGCTCATGATGCGCGTTTAGCGCTCTCCGCAATTAGCATGTCGCTCGAGGTCATCGGCAATGTGTCCGTGGACCTGATGTATGCGCTGCCCGATCAGCCGCACGCAGACTGGCTGGATGCTCTCGACAAAGCGCTTGCAACCGGCGCACCGCATCTTTCGCTGTACGAATTGACGGTCAAACCCGGCACGGTATTCGGAAAACGCCTTGAACGCGGCATACTCGTGCCGCTCGACGATGACACCCAGGCCGATCTCTATCTGGAGACGCTGGCGCGCGCCGAGGCCGCCGGGCTCACCGCCTACGAGGTCTCCAACCATGCCCGCGCCCCGGAGTTCCAGTCCGTGCACAACCGCACCTACTGGACCGGCGGCGACTGGATCGGGATCGGTCCGGGCGCGGAGGGGCGGTTCACGCTGCAGGGCCGCAGGATCGAAACGCGCGCCATGGATCGACCCGCCGAATACATCGCTGCTCTGGCAGAGGACCGGTCTCCTCTCGTCCGCGATCTGGCGCTGACCCGCGAAGAGGCGGCTACGGAACGCTTGATCATGGGCCTTCGTCTGCGGAGCGGTATGCCCGCACGGGATATCGAAATCAGCTTCGGACGTGCACTCGACGGGAATGTCGTCTCATCACTCATCTCTCAGGGCTTGCTCAAACCCGGCGCTGATCGTATCGCGCTGACCGAAACTGGCTGGTTGCTCGCGGACCGTATCGCGCTGGAACTGGTGCCGCCGAATGTCTGAGAGGACCCTTGCGTTATTGATCGCCGCGTCCGCCTGAAGTAGCGTCCGCACGCAGCCAGAAGATCGCCCTCACAATGACCGAAACCACCCGACCCGCCTCGTTTCAGGAGATCATCCTGCGCCTCCAGACCTACTGGTCGGAACGCGGTTGCGCGATCCTGCAGCCCTATGACATGGAAGTCGGTGCCGGAACCCTGCACCCCGGCACCGTCTTGCGCGCGCTCGGGCCAAAGCACTGGAACGCCGCCTATGCCCAACCCTCGCGGAGACCATCCGACGCCCGTTACGGCGAGAACCCGAACCGGCTCGGCCAACATTATCAGTTTCAGGTGATCCTGAAGCCGAACCCCATCGATATTCAGGACCAGTATCTGGAAAGCCTCTACGCAATCGGCATCGACCGCCATCTGCACGATATCCGCTTTGTCGAGGATGACTGGGAAAACCCGACCGTTGGCGCATGGGGGCTCGGCTGGGAGGTCTGGTGCGACGGCATGGAAGTCTCGCAATTCACGTATTTCCAGCAGGTGGGCGGGCTGGATGTTCGTCCGGTCTCGGGCGAGCTTACCTACGGTTTGGAGCGGCTGGCCATGTATGTCTTCGGCGTCGACAATGTTTACGACCTGCCCTTCAACGATCCGGAAAGCACCGCCCCGCTTTCGTATGGGGACGTGTTTCTTGAGAATGAGCGCCAGCAATCGGCCTTCAACTTCGAGCACTCCGATGTCGATATGCTGCAGCGCTGGTTTGCCGATTGCGAGAGCCAGTCAAAGGCGTTGATCGAGGCCGGAAAGCCCTTGCCTGCCTATGATTATGCGCTGAAAGCCAGCCATACATTCAATCTGATCGACGCACGCGGCGCAATTTCCCCGACCGAGCGGCAAGCCTATATTGCGCGGGTGCGCGATCTGGCGCGCGGCGCGGCCGTGCTCTGGGCGGAAACCGGCGCGGCGGCTTGAAGCTGGACTGAGTATTCGGGCTCACCTTTAGACTGACGCATCAGGCCCTCGCAACCGCGCTCGCCG